>CP170456.1:0-3745000 GCA_047947105.1 Fluviicola sp.
CTTCTTGAGGAATTAAAATAGCGAAAGAATGATTAATCGAATTGTAAAGTTCTTTCTCGACAACAAGCTGGTTGCGTGGATTCTCCTGGTTCTTTTCATTGTTTGGGGTATGTTAACTGCTCCGTTTGACCTGGAAACTGAACTAATTCCACGCGACCCTGTTGCCGTTGATGCCATCCCCGATATTGGAGAAAATCAGCAGATCGTATTTACGAAATGGATGGGAAGGTCCCCACAGGATGTCGAAGATCAAATAACTTATCCGCTCACGTCTTCGCTTTTAGGAATTCCCGGAGTCAAAAGTATTCGAAGCAACTCCATGTTTGGCTTCTCTAGTATTTATATCATATTCGAAGAGGATGTTGAGTTTTATTGGAGTAGAAGTCGAATTCTTGAGAAATTAAATTCGCTTCCCGCAAACTTATTACCTCCAGATGTACAGCCAACTTTAGGTCCGGATGCTACAGCGCTAGGGCAAGTGTATTGGTATACATTAGAGGGGCGAGATAGTTCCGGTAATTCCACAGGAGGATGGGATTTGGATGAGCTTCGTTCAATACAGGACTTTTACGTGAAGTATGGTCTTCAATCTGCATCGGGAGTATCTGAAGTAGCATCTATTGGTGGATTTGTCAGAGAGTATCAGGTTGACCTTGATCCAGAAAAAATGCGCTCTTACGGAGTTAGCATACAGCAGGTAATGAGTGCTATTCAACAGTCGAATCTAGATGCTGGAGCGCAAACATTGGAGATCAACCTTGTAGAATATTTTGTACGCGGTATCGGTTATGTCAAAAATCTGGAAGATATCGAAGCATGTGTTGTAAAAGTAGATAACAACATTCCTGTTCGGATTAAAGATTTGGCGGTGGTACATTCAGGCCCAGCTACAAGACGTGGTGTTTTAGATAAGTCTGGAACACCAGCCGTTGGAGGTGTTGTTGTGGCGAGATACGGTGCGAATCCACTCGAAGTTATTGATAATGTCAAGAAAAAAATAGTTGAAATTGAGGCCGGACTTCCATCAAAAACATTAGCTGATGGCACAGTATCTAAAGTAGAAATTGTTCCTTTTTATGACCGTACAAAACTGATTAAAGAAACAATTGGTACACTGGAAGAAGCACTTACACTGGAGGTGTTAATCACAATTATAGTCGTTATTCTGATGTTGATGCATTTGAAATCATCGATATTGATTAGCGCGTCTTTACCAGTTGCCGTGCTCATGTGTTTTATTGCGATGCGCTATTTTGGAGTTGACGCTAACATTGTTGCTCTTTCTGGAATTGCAATCGCAGTAGGAACGATGGTAGATATGGGAATTGTACTAACGGAAAGTATGGTCGCTCAGTTAAAAGTTGCACCACCTGATCAGCCGTTAAAAACTACTATTTATCTAGCAACTACAGAGGTTGCGTCTGCGGTTGTTACGGCAGTAGCGACAACTATAGTAAGCTTTCTTCCTGTATTTACAATGGAAGCAGCAGAAGGTAAGTTGTTTAGACCGCTTGCTTTTACCAAAACTTTCGCACTATTAGCATCAATTATACTGGCACTCACAGTGATCCCTCCTTTAGCGGAAACTTTGTTCAGGTTTAAAAGGAAAGGTAAAATCGCGAGCTATTTTTCGAATGGCGTTTTAGTCGCTTTATCAATACTTCTTCTGTTTTCTTCATATTCATTTTTCGGTTTGTTCGGCTTGGTAGTAGGACTTAGTGGGGGTGTTTCCGGTTATATGAAGGATAGAAAATCCGATAGATGGAATAATAGGTTTGATTACATAAAAAATACGATGTATGCCATCATTGTTGCATGGTTACTAGCGAAAGTTTGGATGCCACTTGGCGTAGAGAAAAGTCTGTTAACAAATTTCCTCTTTGTTGCGCTGATTATTGGGATATTACTCGGAGTTTTCTTCCTAATCATTCATTTCTATGAACGTATTCTTCGAATGATTTTGAGGTTCAAAACAATTTTTCTTGCACTCGTAATTCTGATTCTTTTTGGTGGTTATCAAGTTTTCAAGAACACAGGTCAGGAGTTTATGCCTGCTTTGGATGAAGGCTCATTCCTACTGATGCCAACGTCTATGCCGCATGCGGGAATGGAAATGAATGAAGCCAACCTTCGCATATTGGATATGTCCGTTTCATCTATTCCTGAAGTGGAAATGGTGGTAGGCAAAGCTGGGCGTGTTGAAAGTTCCCTCGATCCTGCACCAATGTCTATGTATGAAAACATTATTTCTTACAAGTCCGAATATAAGACGGATGAAAATGGACGGCGCATTCGCTACCAAGTAGATGAAACGGGGAATTATTCAAGAAATTCAGATGGTGAGTTAATTCCAGATGAAAACGGTAAGTACTTCAGACAATGGAGAGATCATATTCACTCGCCCGATGATATTTGGGATGAAATTGTGAAAGCCACAAACATTCCAGGATTGACCTCAGCGCCTAAATTGCAGCCAATTGAAACACGACTTGTAATGTTACAGACGGGAATGCGGGCACCCATGGGAATTAAAATTAAAGGTGCTTCTCTGGAAGAGATTGAATCCTTTGGTTTGCAACTTGAAATGTTTTTGAAGGAGGTTAAAGGCGTAAAGAAATCAGCAGTGTTTGCGGATCGGATCGTTGGGAAGCCGTATCTACTTCTTGACATCAAAAGAGATGAAATAAGTCGTTTTGGATTGTCTATTGTAGATGTTCAAAATCAAATTCAAGCCGCCGTTGGAGGTATGGTTATGACGACTACCGTTGAGGGAAGAGAAAGATATGGTATTAGGCTACGGTACCCAATGGAATTGAGAAATGATCCTGAAAAATTAAAGGCAATTTATGTGAAAACCCCAACGGGAGCGCAAATTCCTTTAGGTGACATTGTAGATATCAGATACGAGCAAGGGCCACAATCAATTAAGAGTGAAGATGGTTTCTTAACTGGATATGTATTGTTTGACAAGATGGATGGTTATTCCGAAGTTGATGTGGTACAAGCTGCACAGGATTATCTTGACTTAAAAATCCGACAGAATAAATTAAAAGTCCCCTCAGGTGTTTCATATCGTTTTGCGGGTAATTATGAGCAACAGTTGAGAGCTAATTCGAGACTGGCCGTAGTAATTCCAATAGCCTTGATTCTGATCTTTTTGATTCTATATTTTCAGTTCAAATCCGTGATGACATCTTTGTTTGTATTTACAGGTGTTTTCATAGCCTTTGCCGGAGGATTTATTATGATTTGGCTCTATGGGCAAGGATGGTTTATGAATTTCGAGCTATTTGGAACGAACATGCGAGACATGTTTCAAATGCATCCTATTCATCTGAGTGTGGCCGTTTGGGTAGGATTCCTTGCTCTGTTTGGTATTGCTACGGACGATGGTGTTTTGGTTGGAACATTTTTGAAGGATAGTTTTAATCGCAATAAACCTGAAACAATCGGGCAAATAAGGGATGCAGTTGTTGAAGGTGGAAAACGAAGAGTGAAGCCTGCGATGATGACCACTGCAACAACTATTCTGGCACTACTTCCAGTACTGTCGTCAACGGGTAAAGGCGCAGATATTATGCTCCCCATGGCGATTCCATCATTCGGAGGTATGGTTCTCAATATGATTACAATGTTCACAGTTCCTGTACTATATAGCTTGTGGAAAGAAACCGTCCTAAAGTGGCAAAATTCAAATTTTAAAAAGAGATGGCTATGAAGGTGATAAAAGTCTTAATGACGATAATTGGGATAGGTCTTATCAATCATACAAATGCACAGCCCCTAGATTCAATTTTAATGAGAGTTGTGGAGAATAATGGAGAATTGAAAAGCTTGCAATTAGAGTTTGAAGCCGAATTACTTAGGGTTGACCAGGTCAGTCAGCTACCCGACCCGCAACTTGGTGTAGGTGTTCCAATTTTACGACCAGAAACTCGATTAGGACCACAGACTATTATGGTTTCAGCCAGCCAAATGTTTCCTTGGTTCGGGACGTTAAAATCGAAAGAGGATGTAGTTATCAGTATGTCCAAAGCAAAGTTTGAACAGGTTGAGGCAAAGCGGCTGGTATTATTTAATCAAGTGAAGAATGCTTATTACAAACTACAGTTTCTGAACGAAAAGGAAGAGATTCTTACTGATATATTGTCTCAATTAAATATACTGAAGAATGTATCATTGGCCAATGTTGAATCTGGTAAAGCTTCTTCAACAAACGTGCTACGTATTCAGTTGAAGATTGATGATCTGAATAATACGCTAGACAAAACCGAGCAGGAAAAAGAAAAGGAATATGCTGTCATAAATGGTATAACTCGACAGCGATGGTCGAATGTGATTCGAACCGAAGGAGAAATGGAGTTGCCATTGATGACTTTTGATCTGGAAGTGTATCAAAAAAGAATTCAATCTGATTTTCCGATGATACGAATGTTGGATATGCAAAAAGAAGCATCGCTTAACAGATTGGAGGTAAATCGAAAAATGGGAGCACCTAAGTTTGGAATTGGACTTGATTACGCACTGGTGAATGAAAGAGTAGATATGAACCCCGCAAATAATGGAAGAGATATTCTTGTTCCAAAAGTGATGGTGTCAGTGCCGATTTATCGCAAGGCGTATAAGTCGAAGGAAAAAGAAGAGTTGCTGATACAAGAATCACTCGATTTTTCAAAAGAACAGCTGGTAGCTGAGCTTCTTTCTATCCTTATTCAATACAAAACTGAATATGATATTGCGGTTTTGGATAAGAATTTGGCTCAAAGGCAAATTGAGACATCAACATTGGTGTACAACATGTTGATCAAGGATTATAGTTCTACAGGAAAGGGGTTTGACGAATTACTAGAAGTACAACTCCAAATGCTGAATTACAAACTCCAGGAAAAACAGAGTTTATTGAATGCTAAAATAGCACTATCCAACATAGAACGAATTACGGATTATTAGTAAGGTAACAATGAAAAAAGAAATTATAATACCAATCGCAACAGCGATTCTAGGAATTTTGATGGGCTTCTTTATTTTTTCTGGAGATGCTGAAGAAAACAATTCTCAGGATAAGGAAAGTAAGGAACAAATATGGACTTGCTCTATGCATCCACAGATTCGAAAAACAGAGCCTGGTGATTGCCCTATTTGTGGAATGGATCTAATTCCGTTGGAAGATAATGCAGGTGACAATCCCTTGGTGTTCTCAATGACAGAAGACGCCATTCGAATAGCTAATATTCAAACAACTGTTGTGGGAAGTGCAGAACAATCAGCAGATGGCTTAGTCGTGTCTGGCAGGCTCACTACAGATGAAACTTCTGCCTCAAGTTTGGTGAGCCATATTCCCGGAAGAATTGAAAAATTGTATTTGAGTTTTACGGGAGAACGTGTTTATGAAGGACAGAAAATAGCGATGGTTTATTCTCCAAACTTGATCAGCGCTCAAGGAGAACTGTTAGAAGCATTAAAGATAAAAGATTCACACCCTGAACTGCTCGAGGCTGCGAAAAATAAGCTGCGTTATTGGAAAATTCCAAATTCAGAAATCAATGAAATAATTAAAAGCAGAGTAGTTAAAGAGTACTTCAACATTTATTCTGAACATACAGGTGTCGTTACGAAAAGAAAGGTCAGTGTTGGAGACTATGTTTCACAAGGAGGCGTTTTGTTTGATTTGCAAAACCTGACTTCGCTATGGGCTGTGTTTGATGTTTACGAAAAGGATCTGGCATCTGTTAAAATTGGTGATGAAATATCGTTCAGAACGCCAGCAATCAAAGGGAAAACTTTCAAATCAAAGGTTGTATTTATCGATCCACTGATTAACCCCGAAACAAGAACAGCCTCGATTAGATTGGAGGTGCCAAACTCTAATAATCAGCTTAAACCCGACATGTTTATTACTGGGACTATCCAAGGGGTGGAAATGGATTCCCGCAAACAAGTGTATGTCCCTAAGAGTGCCGTGCTCTGGACGGGCGAAAGATCAGTTGTGTATGTAAAACTTCCGGGTACTGATATTCCATCCTTTGAATTCAGGGAGGTTTTAATTGGAAATACTGTTGGTAAGCAATATGAAGTTTTAGAAGGGTTGACTTCTGGTGAAGAAGTTGTGACAAATGGAGCGTTTGTAATAGATGCATCAGCTCAGCTCAACAACAGAAATAGCATGATGAATAGAAATCTATTGGGAGTTAAACCAACAAAGCCAACATTCAATACTCCAGATTATTTAAAGGACACTCCCGATACATTTAAAAAACAATTGAATGAAGTTGTTGGGACGTATCTGAAATTAAAAGATGCTTTGGTTGAATCAAAATACACAGACGCTAAAACTATCGCTACACAATTCAAGAAGGAATTAGCCGATGTGGAAATGAAATTATTGAATGGCGAAGCACATATGTATTGGATGGAAAAGTCAGAAAAAATGAAAATGGCGATAGCGTTAATTATTTCCAGCAAGAACATTGATTTGCAACGTGCATCTTTTGATGAGTTGTCGGTAAGTATGATAAGTGCTATCAAAGCTTTCACGGTTACAAACGATAACCTCTACATTCAATATTGCTCAATGGCAGATAGTAAAAAAGGAGCGTATTGGTTGAGCAAACATAAACATATCAGAAACCCATATTACGGGGATCAAATGTTAACCTGCGGGGAGGTTAAGGATAGTATTTCAATTAATTCTGCTTCGATGAAGGAGCACAATCATAAATAAATAGTCAGATGAAAAAGTCAATTATAAAACTAATGATCGCGGCAACAGTTCTAGGAGGTATTTTGATAAGTTGTTCAAGTGAAAGTTCAAAAGACAATGCAGAAAGTAAAGAACACGCTACTAGTGGGTATCAATGTCCTATGAAATGTGAAGGCAAAAAGGTTTATGAGGAACCTGGTGATTGCCCTGTATGTGGAATGGATTTAAAAAAATAGAGTAGTGTGCGAAGTGTGAGTTTAGCGTATTTTCTTGCTCTCGTTCGCTCAAAAGAGCTCCAGTTGATTACGGCTGGAGCTTTATTAAAATGGAACAAATGAAATTAAAAGGCACGCATATCTTTGCTGTATTCCTACTGGTGGGTATTTCTGTACATGGACAAGACTTAAAAGATCCAACAGTTGCGGGGTTTAATTTAAATGTAAGTATCAACACTAGTTCAAACACAGTTAAACTCCTAAGTCACAATGATGGTAAGTTTAAATTAGTGGATTCTGCTAGTGTTGTGGACGGTAAAGTCCGTTTTTCGGATCAGCTGCAAGTCCCACGGATGTACTATTTAGATTTTGAATCGAACTTTAAACTTCCAATTTTTCTTGAATCTTCGGAGATTGATGTGGAGGTGAACGGATTTTCTATCGACAGCTGTTTTATTGCAGGATCTGGAATTCACAACGAATGGGCTGAAATAAAGTCTGACATTGAGTCGTATGATTCTGAGCTGGATAGCATCCGAAGTCGTTACTATTCGGCTAAGTCAAAACAAAATCAATTATTAATGGATAAATTTGTTTTACAGTATGATTCAATTGAGGTTTTGAAAGATGCCGCTATTGACAGTATTATTTTAAGTAGAACAAATTCTTACATTTCTCCATACCTGGTTGTAAAGTACAAAATGTACGGTGGTGATCCTGAAGCTCTCGAACGTTACCGAGAAAGATTTTCCTCTTCGGTTCTGAAGTCACCATACATTGTTGATATTGACAAAAGAATTACAACGCTTAACCTGTCAAAGGTAGGCAATCAAATTCCTGAATTTAAAATGGCGGATTCAACTGGAATAATGAGGTCCATTGAAGAATATAAAGGAAGCTATGTGTTGATTGATTTTTGGGCTTCCTGGTGTGGACCATGTAGGCGCGAAAATCCGAACATTGTAGCGGCATATAAAGAATATAAAGATTACGGCTTTACAGTGCTTGGTGTTTCTCTGGATAAAGAGCGGGAAGCATGGCTGAAGGCAGTTAAAAAGGATGAACTTACTTGGACGCAGGTTAGCGATCTGAAAGGATGGGAGAATTCCGTAGCAAGAATGTTTGGTGTCCGCAGTATTCCTTTTTCAATTTTGATAGATCCAAACGGGGTAATTATTGCAAAGGATTTAAATGGTGAAGCGCTTATCAGCGAGCTAGAGAAGCTTTTATTAAATGAACAACTTCGGGAAGAATAAAGATATGGAACATCAACATCATAAGCACTCGGATAGCGAAATGAAAGGGCATAACCACAAGCATAATAATGGTGGACACAATCATCACAAGATGATGATTAATGATTTTAAGCGACGATTTTGGATTTCATTGTTGCTCACACTACCCGTTCTACTTCTTTCTCCCATGATTCAAAATTGGTTCGGATTTAGCTGGGACTTTTATGGCGATAATATTGCCTTGTTTGTGTTATCGAGTATTATTTTCTTCTACGGAGGATGGCCCTTCCTCAAAGGGATTTTTAATGAATTAAAGAAAAAAACACCTGGAATGATGACTTTGATTGCCGTTGCAATCTCAGCAGCTTATTTCTACAGCGGGGCCGTAGTGTTTGGGTTTCCGGGAAAAACCTTCTTTTGGGAGTTAGCAACCTTAATTGATGTAATGTTGATTGGTCATTGGTTGGAAATGAGATCTGTTTTAGGAGCGAGTAAAGCACTTGAAGCACTTGTCGAACTTATGCCGAATGAAGCCAATTTAGTTCAAGGTGATCATACGGAGAAGGTTGAAGTGAGTAGTCTGAAGGTAGATGACTTAATATTAGTAAAGCCGGGAGAAAAAGTGCCTACTGATGGGGTTATAGTCGAAGGTGAAAGTGATTTAAACGAAAGCATGCTTACAGGTGAAAGTAAGCCAGTAAGTAAAACCGTGGACGATGAGGTTATTGGGGGAGCGATAAATGGAAGTAGTGCTATCAAAGTTAGAGTTAGTGGGGTTGGCGAGGATTCTTTTTTGTCCAAAGTTATTGGCATGGTTCAATCGGCCCAAAAACAAAAATCAAAAACACAACGCTTTGCAGATGTAGCTGCAAAATGGTTGACCTTGGTAGCCATGGTATTGGGGTTTGGAACATTTTTTACATGGTTAATCATCGGGAAGGATCTAACATTTGCCCTCGAGAGAATGGTTACTGTAATGGTAATATGTTGTCCGCATGCGTTGGGGTTGGCAGTTCCTTTAGTTGCTTCAATATCAACAAGTGTTTCGGCTAAAAATGGACTTTTGATTAGAAATAGAACAGCCTTCGAAAGTGCGCGAAAAATAACAACGATTGTTTTTGATAAGACGGGAACACTAACAATGGGGTCACACGAAGTAACTAAAATTGTAGCGCTTGATCAGAATTATAATGAAGAAGAAGTTCTGAAAATTGCGGCTGCCGTGGAGAGTGAGTCAGAACACCACATCTCTAAAGGGCTCATCCGAAAAATCAATGAACGAAATCTAGACTATCCTGCGGTTTCTGAATTTGAGTACCAAGCAGGAGTAGGTGTTAGTGGTAATGTGGAGAGTCAAAAAGTGCAGGCTGGGGGCTTTGTATTACTTGAGAAATTGAATATTGAGGTACCGGAAGATATAGATGAATCCGTCGCAACTAAAATATTCATTATCGTTGACGATGCATTGATCGGCTATGTAACATTTGAAGACCAAATCAGAGAAAGTTCTTTCGACGCTGTCAATACATTGCAAAACAAGGGAGTGAAGTGCACGTTGCTCACTGGAGATAACGAACAAGTTGCAAAAGCCGTAGCCACTGAATTGAATCTTGACGATTTCATGGCCGAAGTCTTGCCTGATAAGAAACAGGAGAAAATAAAGGAGTTACAAAGTGAGGGGGAATTCGTAGCCATGACAGGTGACGGTGTTAATGATGCTCCAGCTTTAGCTCAAGCGAATGTCGGTATTGCAATTGGTTCTGGTACTGATGTGGCTGCCGAAACGGCTGACATCGTTTTAGTGGATAGTGATCCGAAAGATATTGCAAAGCTGATACTTTTCGGGCGCGCGACTTATCGAAAAATGGTTCAGAACCTCGTTTGGGCAACGGGTTATAATGTGATCGCTTTGCCTCTCGCCACCGGATTTATTCCAGGGTTGAATATTAGTCCTGCAATCGGCGCAGCATTGATGGCCTTAAGTACTGTTATCTGCGCTGTTAATGCTCAGTTGTTGAAGCTTAGTCTTCGTAAATAGAACTGAGAAAGTACAGAAGTAAACGATCACCTACGCTAATATCATTGGACGGCTCTGTCTTACTAGGAATCCAATGTACCATACAGGAACGGTTCTGATCTAAGGGTCTATCTGAGTATATTGAGGCAAATCTCTTTAATTATGAAAAAACTAGGACTATTAACTATTATGTCATTCATTTTTGGATGGTCATTTTCTCAATGCTTGCCTGGAGAGGTAGAAGTAACAATGATTGTCCATACGGATGACTACGGATATGAAGGCTATTGGCAATTAATACCTTCAGGCAATTCCTGCGGTACAGGAACAATTGATGAGGGCGGTAACGCTGCTGTTGGTTGTAATGGTGCTGGAGCACAGAATCAAACACCTGGAGGCTATGGTGATAATCAACAAATAAATGAAGGGCCATGGTGCCTTGTAGAAGGGGCACAATACGACTTAGTTTATACAGATGACTGGGGCGATGGTGGTTTTTCCTTTGATATTATTGTAAATGGGTATCAGGTATACACATTCGATGGGGTTGGTTTAGGTGCTACGTTTACTTTTACGGCACAGGAGCCACCAGCGTATGATTTGAGTGTTTTCAATTCAAACTTATACAATTACGTTGAAGTAGGGAATTACAATCTAGAAGCCCAGGTTTTTAATGGTGGAACAACCACAATTACCTCTTATGATTTAAATTACACAGTTAATGGGGGAGCAGTTAGTACACATAACGTTGTAGGCACAAACCTTACAAATTACTCTAGTGAACACGTAGATCACAGTATTCCAATTAATATTCCTGCAAATGGCCTGTATACAGTAAAAATTTGGTCAGATAATTTAAATAATGGGAGTGCCGATTTGAATAATGGGAATGACACTCTAACTGTAATCATCGAAGCAGGCCCCGGGATACCGAATTATTTAGATGGGTACATTGGATCTGCAGTAACAGTTACTCAGATTGCAGGTGCTGGAAATTCGGTTAATGATCCAACCGATTTGGATTTTCATCCTGTCCTTACAAACAAAGAGTTGTGGGTTATAAACAGAGGCACGGAAAATAGTGGTGGGAGCACAGTCACTATATTCAATGCAGGGGAACCGGGTCAAACTTCGACTTACAAGCAAGATGGAAATGCTTGGCATTTTATGTCATTACCTACAGGGTTAGCGTTTAGCAGAAATGGAAATTGGGCTAGTTCGCCTGGTGTATACGATGCAAACCACAATGGAGGTGATGCTTTTACCGGGCCTTCGCTTTGGTCAAGTGATATGAATATCTATGCTGAACCATCAGGAGGTAATGGGAGTCATTTGGATATGTTGCATTTGAGTCCATATTCCCAAGGTATAGCATCGGAAGAGGATAACGTGTTTTGGGTTACAGACGGGTACACTAACGATATTGTGAGATATGACTTTGTGGAGGATCACGGACCAGGAAATTCCTTTCATGGGGATGCTATTGTTCATCGATTTTCAGATGATGCCATAACCAAGGATCCGAATAATACAATTGTGAGTCACTTGGTTCTTGATAAAGATAAGAAATGGTTATATGTTGTTGATCATGGTGGTCAAAGAGTTTTTAGAATAGACATAACAACCGGTTCGGATCAGGGAGGAGCTCCGAATTACCCTGAAAACGAACCAGTTTCAGAGTACGCAGAATACACAGGGTATACCCAAGAACTCGTAGTGAGTGGATTGGACAAACCAGCAGGTATTGATGTGATAGAAGACAGATTGATCGTAAGTGAATATCAGACAGGTGAGATCATTATTTATGATATTTCGACGCTTCCTGCTACAGAATTGGAAAGAATCAGCACGGGTCTAAATAGTGTTCAAGGTATTAAAATAGGTCCTGAAGGTAAAATCTGGTTTGTCGATGGAAGTACTGATGGTGTGTACAGGCTGGAAACTTCTAATCTCGGCGTTGGAGAGCTTGCATTAGATATCAATGTTTACCCAAACCCAAATAATGGTTCATTCATTGTTCAAACAGACTACTTGGTTGAGGGGGTAATTCAGGTGAGAGACGTTAACGGAAAACTCATGGAAGAATTTGAAACCAAAGGCACTTCTTCGCAATTAAATTTACAAGTGGAAGCAGGAATTTATTTTGTTTCAATTTCAACTGAAAAAGGTAGTTCTTCGATTAAAAAGATTTGTGTGAAGTAGCTTTCTGGAAAAATACAAGGTAAGGCGGTTCCTATAAAGAGTCGCCTTATTTTCTTTTGTCTGATGATGTTTGCTCAAAGGAAATCAAATTAAACATGGCCCTCAGTCTCGATCGAACTCGATTCCCATAAAGTTCTTCCAATTGATCCGCATCTAAGTTTGTAGTAGCATGAGTAACAATTCCAGAATGTTGAAGTAAATCATATCGATAAAGCAGAATCTCACCAATCGTATTGCATTCATTTCCATAATACTTCATCGCGTTTTCAACTCCCAAGTCATCCAGACATATCGGCTTTTCCATTTTACCGTATTTCACAATTGTGGTGTGTCCTTCTTTCTGGTACTCCGCAGCAATTTCACGCGTGGATTTAATCTGATAGATATTGGGACGATAATGAAAGTGACGAATTAATGTCATAAGTGAGGTTTTGCCACAACCAACCGGACCCGTTAAAAGAATTCCTTTGTTCAGGTCAATTCCATGTTTAGCGCAGTTTTCTTCATCACGAATTGCGTAGATGAAAAGCTTGTAGAGGATCTTCTTGTCTGAGTTGTGTAGTCGGAATTTAGGTCCGTAATGCTGTTTTCCGAGATACTGCAGGAAGTAACAGGACTTTTTGAAGTCATAGTAGCGAATTCCATTGCGTATTTCGTAAGGTGTTAATTCTGTGTTCATAGTGGTGTATTGTAATTTGATTGTGACGGGGTGTTGAGATTGTTTGGTCTGGAAAAGTTCTGAGATCGCTTTACCCAATTACGTGCTGCAGCTTTCCAATCTTTCATTTTGGCTTTTCCACCAACTAGCCATCCATTGGATTCAAAGTGATTGTAAAACTGTTCGGCTTGATCGTGGTTAGATTTCAGTTCCAAAAAGAAAATTTTGACCTCATCTATTGCGGGAGGAGAAAAGTTTCTTTTCTCCGTTTTCTTGGTTTGTTGTTTAATAGGTTTAGAGTTTCTATTGTTTATAGAAGGTACCACCTGTTGTCCCGAAAATGGTACAAGGTTGTCTTTAGAGTTATCCTGATTATGGGATAACTCTTTTACAGGTGAGTTCGAGTGTTGTCCCGAATGTGGTACACGTGGTGTACTAGTCTCGAAGACGATCATTTTAATCTGACTACCGATCATGGGATTGTTGGATGCGTGGTACTCGATGTAACCCATTTTTGCCAAGTCTTTAAGCGTTTTGTAATAGGTGGTTTTTGACCCGATTCGGGCAAGCTTCATAGTTTCCGATCTGCAAATTGAGAATGGGTTTAGAAACTTGCCCATGTTCCATAGCTGAAACAATGTCCAGTACAGGCTTAGGTGTGCAGCTGTGATTTTCTCTTCTTCTGCAAGTCTAGAATAGGCCGTGTTTAGTTGGACGATATAGTTTACATCAGGTCGTTGCATAATGGATTCACCTCAACTGAAGTTGTGAGTTGATTAAGAGTTTGGGTATTCAATGGTTGATTGCTCTCGGTTTCGCATGTTGTCCTCGAGAATCTTTTCGATGTCCTCTTTGTTGTAGAACAGGACACCACCTACTTTGGAATAGGGGATGGTACCGTTGATTCGTAAGTTTTGGAGTGTTCCTGGAGAAATTCCTAACATACGTTGTACCTGGTGCGATTTGATCCAAACTCGCTTTTCTTTGTCCGCGACAGGCTTGTCCACTTTCTTGTCAAGCATTTTTTTGATGAGGTCGAGCAATTCCCATTTGAATTCCTCCAGATCGTCGGGCGTAATAATTTGTGTTGCCATTTTGATTTGATTTTGTGTTCATGGCAAAGTTGATGTCGTTTGATTGCATTTGTTCCCCGGCTGTGACACAGGTGGGGAAAGATTTTTTTGAATAGCTTGATTTTGAAGGGATAATTTTTTCTAACTTAAATATGCATGCGAGGGATAAATGTGATTTCTCGCACGGAAGACTAACCAAACTTATTTTTATGAAAAAGAATGAAATTGTTGAAGTCACTCAAACCGATGAAGGACTTTACATAAAGCTGAATGAACCCATACCGTTCAAATGGAAAAGGGAGGGGGATCATTACTTTTTACCGTTCTCTGCAGAGAAGAAGCCCAGAACAATGGAGGAAATTCAAAAGGAACATCCAAACGCTTACAAGCCTTGGAGCAAAGAAGAGGATGATCGCCTTGAAGTGCTATTTAGTGAAGGAAAGAAAGCTAGCGAAATTGCCGAGGTACTTGGGAGAATGAAAGGTGCAGTTTACTCGAGAATCAAAAAGCTAGAACTACGCGAAATTTATAATTGAAATAATCCCATCTGTGTCACAGGTGGGGTATTATAATTCGTCTGATTTGTTGATTTTATCTTGAATTGCCAGCGATAATTTAGACAGGAACTTCGTCTGTCCGGTCTTACGCATGGAAATATCACGGAAGGAACCGTAAATATCTTTGATCTCAACATTGAAGAGTCGTTCAAACTGGGTGCAGATGGTTTTGATGTCTGTTTGTCCTTCGTCAATGGCTCCGCTTTCATTCAGCGCATAGATCAACTCGATCAGTGCAGTTTTGGATTCTGTCCATTTAAGATTGGAAACGCTTTCGGTGCTGGCTGACTCAATGGGTTTCAGAAGGAATTTATAGAACAGATCCTTTGCAACGAGTTTGGCTGCAATATGATCATAGGGAGTGGTAAATTCCGGATCGTGAAAAGCATCTGTGTTTTGATGCCAGAGTGGAATGCGATCTGTTTCGCGCAGGAAGTACATCTTATCCATGTGTTGGTATCGGTTGTGGTAATAAAACACAAATTCCATGTTGTCTCTGATCAATTCGCTGAACTGCTTCTTTTTGTCCTTGATGTACAATTCGACTTCTTCGGGAGTGTACACCATTCGTTTGGATTCGAGTTCACAAATGAGACGGTAAAAGATAAGGTGTCCCGCTATTTGCGGCTTGATGTGTTTGAAGAAGTAGATTTCTTCTTTCTCCGTTTCAAATCCTCTTTCACGAACAGCTTTTCGGAGAATTCGAAGCGTTTTTGAAATAAGGTTGATCGCCTGATTTGCACGATTACTTTGATCTGAAACGGAGTATTGCAACCGCTCAAGTTCATCATATAACTGTTTTGCGGTTGCCTTGTAATATTCCATTGAGTAACAAATTTTAATGAGGTAGAGATTGGTTTATTTGTTACCCAATCATCCTGTATAGAGCAAACCTACACAATCAGAACGTAAAGTATTTACGTAGTAATTTTCAACCGTGTTTTTTCCTGATCTCCGTGCAGTTTATTTTTAAGGACTTGCATATCATCACTCACTTTCCGGTCTAGCACCTTCGCATAAATTTGTGTGGTTGCTAGTTTCGAGTGTCCGAGCATTTTTGATACTGTTTCAATTGGAACTCCATTCGACAAAGTGATGGTTGTAGCGAATGTGTGTCGTGCGATATGTGTAGTTAGTTTCTTATTGATTCCGCACAATGTTGCTACTTCTTTCAGGTAGGCATTGTATCGCTGGTTGCTGTTTACAGGGAGTAATTTTCCATGCTGTTTGCAGTAGTCGTTCTCTTTGTAACGTTCGATGATCTGCATAGCGATAGGTAGCAATGGGACACTTTCTCTTTCACCGCTTTTTTTGCGGTAGGTTGTTAGCCAAGTTTCGCCATCAATTCCAATGGATAGATCTTCTCTTTTGAACTTGTGTACTTCGGAGTAAGCGAACCCAGTGTAACAACAGAATACAAAGACATCCCGCACTTCTGCCAGCCTTGGTAATTTAATTTCTGTTTCGATTAAGGTGTGAACTTCCTGTTGTGTTAGTACAATTCTCTCGGGACTTTTGTAGCTGCATTTGAATTGTGCGAATGGGTTTGCCTGAATCCATTCATTACCAACAGCAATGTTTAGCACACGTTTTAGGTTTTTGATGTATTTGTAAGCGGTATTCGATTGTAGTTTGTCTTGGGTGAGTAGATAATGTTCAAATTCTGTAACGAAAGCAAACTTCAATTCTTCAAGTGGTATATCGTCTTTCCTGAAGCGCTGCAGCATAAACTCCACAACTTTGCTTTTCATTATCTCGTATTTCAAAAGGGTAGCAGACGAAACCAATCCTGCCGTAACTTTCTCACGCATCTTGGTATTATGGTATTCTATGGCGTCACATAGGGTTTTTGTCTGTGGTTTATCCTCTTTGCCTAGGAACTTGTTTTTCAATTCTACGGGTGTCGTCATTTCTCCGGATAGGCTGGCCAGAGCAAATAACTTGTTCAGCTGTACTTTGGTTTCATCGATGTAGTTGTTGATTGCATAGGCTTTTGGACTGCTGTTTTTCAAACGCGTATTAGCCTTATCCCAATCTTTAAAGTTGATCTTGTGGTTAGTAGCGAATTCTGATCTTTTTCCATCGACATAGATTCGCACATACAACGGAGTTAGGCCGTTCTTGGACCGCTGTTTGTTCGGGTAGATAAGTAAGTTGAACTTTTGATTTGTGCTCATATTTCTGTGTTTAAAATTGCTGTCTCGTTCGAGCCTATCCAAAAGATTTACGGGACAATTTGCAATATTAAACGCGCACTACGTAAGGTTTTTACGTTTTCAGCCAGCAGTGTTCTATTTATATTTTGCTGGCTCGGTTGCTGGCTGATTTCTCCATTTTCGTTGATTTCAATTGGATCGAATTAACATCGTCGAAAAATGAAATGCTTTGCTAACTCAAGTTTGTAGGGAAGGGGCAATAAAAAAGCCTCTCGAATGAGAGGCTTTAATGTGTTGTTGGCGGTCCGGACGGGACTCGAACCCGCGACCCCTTGCGTGACAGGCAAGTATTCTAACCAACTGAACTACCGGACCAAATTCTCAACCTTTCGGTGCTAACAACAGTTAGCTTCTGAGATTTGTTACAAACCTACCGTTGCAGGTGTGCCTTGCTTGTGAAGGCGAGTGCAAATGTAAAACAAAAATCCTTTCTGGGGCAACTGAAGACAAAAAAAAAATGAAAAAAAATTACACGTCTTCTGACGATATCTCATCCTTCTTTTTTGACGCATTGATTTTCAGTATTTTGACATAATAGATATAATATCCCATACTGAATACAGCGAATGAACTGAAAATATGCCAGAGAAAATGAGTCCCTTGTGGAAGCCATGGGAATGGATTTGGAGTAGGGTAGTCCAGAGTTCGAAACAATAACGACAATGATAGGAATAATGCAGATAACCCTACCAGATACGCGTATTTGAACTTGTATCGGATCAAAAGCAGTAGAATTGGAGTGAAAATAGAACAACCGACCACGAAATAGCCAATATTTGGCGCAAATTGATCGAAGTTGGGAACGTCCCGAAATAGACGCATTAAAATCATACCCAAGGCATTGATGCTCAAAACAGTTATGATTCCCCAATACCATTTCTTCCAAATCTGTGTCCAGAAATACCACGCTAGAATAAAGGTTGTGATAGAAGCGGGAACCCAATCCAGGTAAAGGAAAAATTCACTGTTTCGGAATGCGTGGTACAAGGTTGATCCTAGCCCATTCAAGAATAGCAGCGGTAAAATTGCAACAATAATTAAATGTTGACGATATTCTCCACGAAGCTTAATAATCCAGTATACAATTGGAATGAAGAAAACCAAAGAGGAGAAAGCATTCCACGGTTCAATAATGGTTTCGTGGGCATGAAACTCATGATAAAAGGGGCCGCTGTCTTGGATTATTTCTTCTCGTCTCGCTATTTCCAGGCTGTCTAGCACGGCGCAAAGGTACTTCATTTTTAAGATGGTACGACACAAAAAAACCGGTCGTTCAACGAACAACCGGCTCTTGGTATAAGTTATAGATGCTCTTATTCTTTGATAAACTTCAAGGTCTCAGAAACACCGTTGTAATCAATGCGAACGAAATACATCCCTGGTTCCATATTTTCAATAGTAATGTCTACCGAGGAACCAGTAAATGAATCAAAATATGCATGTTGTTTGCCATTCATGTCAAAAAGTGATACCGCAGAAACATCAACTTTGTTCAAGCCATTTAATGTTACAACTTCTTTGGCTGGATTTGGGAACAATGCAAATTGGGAATCCGTAAGTGACGAAACACCAGCAGTAGTGTCCATAACGTCGATGTAATAGTAATCAACGAGCGTCAAAGTAGGCTCTCCGAGTGGACTATTCGGAGTAGAATAGGCGTCGGTACTAATTAATTGCTGGTAACTTCCAACATCTTGCGCTGTAGGTGTTCCTGAGATTAGAATACATCCTGTTTGTGCTCCTTCGAAACACCCTTGATCAATCGGACTGAACTGATTGTTCGGAGAGTAGTACTCAACCGTAAAGCCAGGGGGAAGACCTTGCCAATCGGAAACGACAACGGAGTCAAAAACCAATGTGAATGGAATTGGACCTACCATAATTGTTGTATCAACGGGTACGATAACCGTAATTACTTCATTGTACGGTTGTCCAACATATGCAGGGGCTAATCCTGTTGCGCTATCTGGGTAAACTCCGCCAATTGTATATTGCGGGTCTGGTGTACATTGTGCATTAGCACCAAAAACCAATACGGTTAAAAATGAAATGGATAGTAGTAATTGTTTCATAGCTGTTCAATAATAGTTTCGGCTAAGATACGTCATTTCCCTCATTTTTGGTTGAGAAAAAAAATACGAATTAATTTGTCTCTACTTCGAAGCAGTGTTTGTAGCCCGCTGGCTTTGTTATCTTTGGACGAAAATTGAAGAACTTGAAAGTGGGAGAAAAGAACCGAGTATTTGGTTTGGATGTGTATCGGGCAGTGGCTATTATTTTGGTCGTGCTCAGTCATGGCTCCATGCTTTCTGGACCTATTTTTAGTTGGCTTCCACACGTGCCATTGCCAGACGGAGTCGAACTGTTTTTTGTCCTCAGCGGATTCCTCATTGGCACCATTCTCATCAAAACTTTGGAAGAATCAGAACGGTTTGGCTGGAGAGAACTGGTTCATTTCTGGAAGCGAAGATGGTTTCGAACGCTTCCGAATTACTATCTGATTTTATTGGTGAATTTTATTCTGGTTAGTACCTCTGTGATAGGAGGGGAGGACTCTCTCGATCAGTTCAACTGGAAGTTTTTATTTTTTGCACACAATTTATACGAAGGATTTTACGGTTTTTTCTGGGAAAGTTGGAGTCTCTCTGTGGAGGAATGGTTTTACATTTCACTTCCACTGATAATTATTGGATTACGGTTTTTTCTCTCGAAACGAGCAACGTTACTAGCGTCCATCGTTATCTTAATCGCTGCACCATTGTTATATAGATACTCTCTAGCCGATGAGAATTACGATGCTTTTTGGTTCGACGTAGAGGTCCGTAAAGTGGTAATTGTTCGACTAGACACCATAATTTATGGAGTTCTGGCGGCTTACATTGCGTATTACTACAAGGAGATTTGGTACAAAACGCGATGGATTACCTTTCTACTTGGGCTGTTTCTCATGTACCAAGTGATGTATACACCACACCCTATAGATACGCTCTATGGTAAGGTGTTCTACTTTACAGCGCTCTCAATTGCAGCGATGTTACTATTACCAATGGCCGCATCTTTGAAATCCAATCCGTTGGGGACCGTGGGCCGCGGTATTACCTTTATCAGTAAAATATCTTACGCAATGTACCTTGTAAACCTGGCCTTGGTAGCACAGGTAATTATTAATATCGCCAAAGACATGCCTCCTTTAACTGTAAAGCAACATTGGTTGGCCTACATTATTTTCTGGACGGCAACGATCATTTTTTCCACTGTGATCTATTATCTCTATGAAAAACCAATGACCAAATTGAGGGATATTTTGTAGTCATGCCTACGAAAACATAAAGTTTAATATATATAGTAATGCATAAATCAATTTTAACGTTCATGATGTTCATCATTCTCTTTAGTCTGACAGGATGTGGTGGAGACGGAGAATCGAACGGTAATCAAGAAGTTACTTTTAAAAGAGTTTCAGATCAAACCGGCATATTTGAGTTCGATGAGAACGGGAAAGACTATTTAGTGCTTGGCAAAGACTCTATGAGCTACAAGTTGAAGCACGAACCTACTGTAAATATCGAAAGATTCGAGTCCATGATTATTTCAGATGAATGCTTTGCAGAAGAGTTATGCGTAGACTGGCGCTTAGACGAAAGAGGGGCTAAACAATATGCAGATATTATGAGGAGAAATCTAGGTGAACAGATTTTCTATGTTGTAGATGGGGTTATAGTTGCAGCGCCAAATGTTAATGGGATTGTTAAAACTGGACAAGGGCAATTTCCAATACGTAAAATGGATTTCGATTCCTTGTTTGTGAAAAAATAGTGAGCAACAAGATTATTACTCACCTTACTAATTTTTGAATCTGTCGTATGTCTTCAGTGTTCTGTTGACCATAGACAAAGTTTAACATTCCACATTACTCTGCTGCCGCAATTGCCCATGCGGCTAATGCTCCGTTATAACTGGTGTAGAATCCAAAAGCGCTGTAAATCGCAGAGCCCCAGTTTCCTGCTGCCGTTTGATTCAGCCCTTTGTTTTGAACAGGGTCCGAAATGTTTCGTACCACGCCAAAATTCACTTTGTTTGCGTTGCAGACCATACCAATCACCGCATCATCCATTTCCATCGCAGCGTATTTATCGTAGCTTCCATCCGTGGTAGCAACCACATAACTGTTGGTGGTAAGCACCATTTTTTGATTCGAAATGTCATTCAATTTCACAGTGATGTTATCAGGTCCTATGTTGACATTTTGCAGTTCACTCAGTGGATATGGCTTGCCTGTGCAATTATCGATTAACTCTGATTTTTTTGATTCATAAATAGCATTGATCCACTCTTGAGTCACGGGAACCAATTTTGATAATTCGTTCTGAGCTTTGGTCAAGTACGTTGTTTTTGGGGTCCAATCGCTTTGAAAAGTTCGGTTGTTGAACCAGAAATTCAATGCAGAAAATTCTCCAGACAATTGACAGTGTCCACCGTTGGTGATATTTGCTGATCCAAGATTGTCTGAAGTGTTGGTGCCTCCAGCTGTCCCTATGGTTAATACAAGATTTGGGTCAAATGCATCTAACAATTCTTGCACCATGTTTCGAAGCGGAATAGTAGGTCCGTCCGTACTGATATGCATGTCTGATTTGAATAACAAGGCATACTTACCATTTTGTGGGAATTTCACCACGCAACAACTTCCCCAAGCCCTATTCGTAATGGACGGTGATCCTGCAGAAAGAACATTGTCATCCCAGTAATTATAATAGGATACCCAATCATCCTTCCAGTACGGCCCCTCTTCGCTGTAACCGTTGTATGGCATTTCATCTGTGCGTCCTGTCATCACTTGAGCAAACGCTGCCCATTCAGCACTGGTCCAGGTCATAATGATCATGTCAACAGGATACTTTCGGGGCTCTTTATTCGGATTCCAATCTTTTGTAGAGACCAATTCAGGACCCTCCAATCCGTGTTTTTTCCATTCGACTGCGGGCAAACCAGGATGTGTGGTGTTTGAAGTTATGGTCGGTTCCGTGAAACGACCAATTGGTTTCGAAGTACTCATAATTTTCAGTGTTAGTGAGGTTAAACTTACGTAACAGTTTTTTAAATCGCAACAATAATAAACTGATTAAAAAATAATCTAAAAATGATTAAAAATTAATTATATTCGAAACATGGATTCTGGAAATCGATATAAAAAGGGGCGAGGAGCGAGCATTAATACGGCAAATCGGTTTGAAAGATATTCGTACGAACAATTGCCAGAGGATGAGGAGAAATCGATAAAAACAAAATTTATTGAAATTGCTCCAAAATCTATAGTTAACAAAGTGCATAGTCCTGATGTCGGTATGGAATATTCCTTGAATCCATACCAAGGCTGCGAACACGGTTGTACGTATTGTTATGCCAGACCTACGCACGAATTTTGGGGATATAGCGCGGGGGTAGATTTCGAACAAACCATTTTGGTGAAGAAAAATGCCGAAGAGTTACTACGGAATACTTTTGAGAAAAGATCGTGGGAAGTCAAGCCAATTGTGCTTTCGGGGAATACAGATTGTTACCAGCCTGCAGAGAAGGAGTTCGAAATTACGCGTGAATTGTTGCAAGTGTTTTTGGAATATCAACATCCCGTAGGAATCATAACTAAAAATGCTTTGTTGTTGAGGGATTTGGATATCATTGAGCAGCTATCAGAAAAGCGATTAATTTCTATCAATGTGTCCATTACCACACTGGACGAGTCGTTAAGGAGCAAATTGGAACCGAGAACCTCTACCATTAAAAAGCGATTGGAGATGGTGGGGCAATTGAGCTCACTAAATGTGCCCGTTCACGTAATGATGTCACCAGCAATTCCCGCATTGAACGATCATGAATTGTTACCGATGGCGAAGGCTTCAAAAGAAGCAGGCGCATCAAGTTTTAGTTCGCATATCGTGCGACTCATGGGAAAAAATGAAGAATTGTTCGAGCGCTGGTTGGATGCGCATTTTCCGGATCGCTCCGGTAAAGTGATGCAACAAATTCGTTCGTTGCACAACGGAAGAACGGGTTCTTCTGAGTTTGGTGTACGTGGAAGAGGAGTGGGCGTTTTAGCTGAAAATTTGCGTAGTCAGCGCAAACTGGCCATTCGAAAATACTTTCCTGATCAAAAGTCAGCGGTTTTAGAAACGTCTTTGTTTCGTCGTCCTTCTGATCAATTGCGATTGTTTTAAGCCCAACGGAAGTTCTGGATGATGATGTCCAATTCGTTTCAAACATCAAGGAAATCGTCTTTCATTTGTTGCGAAAAGCAATAAGTTGTTTATTTTTGCCCTCCGCAATAGTACCAATTGCGTTGATGGTCCAGTAGCTCAGCTGGATAGAGCATCTGCCTTCTAAGCAGACGGTCTCAGGTTCGAATCCTGACTGGATCACAAAAAAGCCCTCGCACAGGAGGGCTTTTTTTGTTTCCAGACATTCGAACCTGTTCGAAAGAGGAATTAGCCAGTGGCTGATTCATCTTCGCCAACCCGAAGCGCAGCGGAGTGGGTTGGCAATCCTGACTATTTCCGTCCCTTCAGCTATCTCGTCTTTTGGGGCTCGGCTTTGGTCTTCACGAACTTCGTTCGTTCTTTGACTGGATCACAAAAAAGCCCTCGCACATCTCGACAAGCTCGATGACCACAGGCTTTTTTTGTTTCCAGACATTCGAACCTGTTCGAAAGAGGAATTAGCCAGTGGCTGATTCATCTTCGCCAACCCGAAGCGCAGCGGAGTGGGTTGGCAATCCTGACTATTTCCGTCCCTTCAGCTATCTCGCCTTTTGGGGCTCGGCTTTGGTCTTCACGAACTTCGTTCGTTCTTTGACTGGATCACAAAAAAGCCCTCGCACAGGCCTTAATTACGCAAGTCGTAATTAGAACAAATTCCGAAGCCAGCAATTACGCTGGCTTCGGTGCTTTTCAGCATTTCAGTAAGTTCTTTTTTATGAAATAATCCTAGTTAAGTGAAACTTTAGGGCAGGGGGTATTGCTCCAGTCTAAAGAGAAAGGAGTATTCTACAGATTCGTATCTATTTAATTTTTTCAAAGTCAATTTTTGCGCTAAAGAAAATCCAATTGTGGCCGTCTTGGCAAATTGCCACTGTATTGATAAATGCTTTTTGGAATCTTCTTACTCTGGCATTAAGTTCAATATCATCAATGTGTTCATTCAGCTTCTCTGCCATTGCTCTGAATATATTATTGGCAATAGCAGTAATTATAAAGAACACAGTATTCTCATTCATTCTCATAAAGGGAGGGTACTTCCAACCGAAGTCTTGTTTCATAAAGCTAAACTGTCTCTCTGCTGTACCTCTTTCGTTGTATGTTTTAATGAGTTCTACAATAGGTGTGTCAAAATCATTAGTAGCAATCATTTTATACTTGTAATCTACAACAGCGCTCCAGTCTCCCTCAGCGTATCTCTTTTGGTGACTCTTAAGTCTTTTTTTAGCTGCCAGCTTTTTCATTTTTGCATCAACCTCTCTTCTTCTTTTCTTCTCTTCATGAGAGCACGAGTCATTCAAAGGAACCCTTTGTGCAATAATTCGCCACTTCTCATCTAGGTTTGTCATTGAATACTCAATCTCAGCGACCTCACAATTTTTAAATTCGGTAGCCGTTTCAATAATCGCTTTCTCCCATGGACTTTCCTCAAAGGCGTTGAACATTTTCTTATAAGTCTTATTGACTGGCGAAGCTGTCAAGAAATTTATCCCCCTATCGTTTAGCATTTTTGTAAGGCCCTCTTTATATCCTGCGCCATCAGTTCGGACATGACTGATAGTTATACCTTCTGCTTTAAGAAAATCAAGGCTAGTACCGATACATTCAGCTTCTCTATAATCCGCAACGGAGTTTCCATTTCTCATTGAAATAAACACAGGCAAGTTCCCAATCAGACAAATCATTGGGTTAAACCCTTGTCTTTTGTCTTTGTTTAAGGCAGAGGCATTAATAGAAGCTGTGTGAATGAACGTACAATCTACATCTAAAATATATTCCTGCCCCTTCTTCAATGCTCCACTAGCCAAAGTCGCTTGAATAAGTAGTCTGTTAAGTGGGAGGTTGTCATCATATTCGTTTGGTGTTACACGCCTCTGGGATACATTATCATGCCGAACAATTGGTGTAGCAAGTTTTTTCATTAGTCTTCCGACAGTATCATGACTCGGTACATTCAACCCAGGAATAACTTCTAATTGCTCTTTAAGACTAGTTACGTTGTCAATGCGCATGGCTCCGCACATTGCCGCTGAAACCCAAGTCAGGAATAGGTCAGAGAATTTGTATTTGCTCTGCTTCGCTCTTGGGCTTATTTCATTTGCTGTTGAATCAATAAGCTGAGGTATTCCAAGTGAGTATAGTTTCTCAATTATTGGAATTACACCTCCGTATCGTGTGGTTAATATGTTATCATGAGTTTTCATGTCAGGTATTTACATAGATTGATTGTTTTGTTTTTTGATTGTATTTAGATAAAAAGAGGGAAGGCAATGAGCGTTAGCCTTTCACAAAGTGAGAGTGAATTATTGGGCTCTCACTTCAACCTCTTTTTAAGTTGAAGAGGGAAGCTGGCTGAGCTTTTACGGAGATTCTGATGTTTAGGGCAGAATCTCCAACCTCTCATAGTGACAGGTCAATAGCAACCCTTCTGTCATAAGTTCCACTTAGTTTAAATTCTGCCAGAAATCTATCTTGCCATTTTCAAACTTAATGTCGAAGAGTTGAATAGGGTTGATTGTGTTCTTGAATATCGGAGGTTGAAGCAGTATCTTCTTCTCTGAGTCGTCTACCATGGGCAGTGTTTCATGAAGCCCGTGATACCGAAGGATGGCAAGAATGTAATTCATTCGGTCTTCTTCTGTAAGACTGCGGTCATTCAATGCTCTCGTAATCTCAATGATTGGTCCGAATTCTTCATCGTTGCACTCCTCAAGGAAAACCAATAGGTCTGTGAACTTATAGTAAATCATGGCTTGTGTGTCTTATTTCCAGGGCGGATAAGAAAGTGCAACAAGTCCCCACTCATTGTACTTGAATTATTATGAGTCAACTTAGGTGTTTCGACCCAGAGGTCAAAAGGTTCTTCACCCCCTGATGACACCTAATAACTCAGGCAACTAGCCTTCTTATCCCTAACCCTGATTTGATGAATGACTGATTATCCAGCCTGATTGAATTCGAGCATCTTAATGTCTGGAATCGAGCTACCAGAAATGCCCTTAATATTTCCATAGAAGTCGATGGTGCTGGCAAGAACTTGCTCTAGGTGCTTTGACCTGCGCTTCCAGAGAAGCTGCATCTTCCTTTGCTCATCGTTATGACTGTCCTGCAGGCTCTTGAATCCCTCTAGGATTGATTCGAAGGTGTTCTTGAATTCCTCAGAGGTTAGATAGTCATAGAGCAAGCCCATTTTATCACTCTTGCCAGATTGAGTTGCCATCACCGAATGCGTCTTGAGTAATCCGTAGCGAAGCATGAGAGACATATCCTTGACATTGACAAGCGATGTAACCCATACTCCGTCAATGAGCGCGTACTTGCCGCTCACGTCTTTCGGCATTGTCTTGGTCACGATAACCATAATGTCTGCCTTGCTCTTGAGGTTGTCTTGCTTGAGCTTCTTGATGAAGCTATCACTCCAATTCTTGGTGTTCTTGCTCTCGTAGAGAATCTTTCCTGCGATTAGGCCAGTTTGTGTTCGAACGGTTTGTAGGCAGTCAGCACCATTGGCGCCCTTCTTAATTTCCTCTATCAAGTCTGTAGGGTGAATCTCCCTCAACATTTCCTCAAGAACCAGTTCCTGGGCTTCTCCTTGCGATTGCATGCTTCCTTGGCTTGCTCTCTGTTGAGCCTCTTGTAGCTTCTTCTTGAGTGATTCTATGACGTCTTCTTTTTCTTTGACCTTGAGGAAGCTCTCCATCTGTATTTGCTCCTGAAGGTCCGCTTTCATTGCTGCTAGACGCTCATTGAGCTTCTCTTCCATTTGTAGATGAATCTTGGCCTCCTTCTCTTCAAATTCACGAGATAGCCTTTGTAGCTTGGCCTTGGTTTGATTCAGCTCGACCAGTTGAGAACTCTTCCTCTTGAGCTCGTCTTCAAGTTCGGCAAGTTGTTTCTCTTTTTCGAGTTGTATTTCTTGCCGAATTGATTCTTTGAGCTTCTCTTCTTGAGATTTCAGTCTTGACTTAACTTGTTCGTTGACCATGGCATCAAAGTCGATTTTGTCTCTCTGGAATTGCTCACTTAGGGAAGCGAGTTCTCTTTTCTGCTCCTCAAGTTCCTCCTCACGCTTGTGAAGCTCTATTTGGAGGTCCTTCTTGATGGACTGATGAAATTGGTTGACCAATGCGTTGTCTAGGTCGAATGTGCTGGCGCACTCTGGGCATTTAATTTTTAGATTTTTCATGACTTATAAGGTTTTGAGCTGCAAAGGCAGCGGGTTAAACAATGACCAATCACTTAGTTGGATTGGATAGGATTTCGTTGTTGAATTGTTCAACCTCTTCAAGAACCAGAAGAAGTGAGTTGTTGACGTTTGGGGAATGCACGAGTGCGGTGTCAACAATATCTTATACGCAAGAGAAAATAAAATGTTACAATTACGTAACATTTTTTATTTTAGGCCGTAGAAAGAATTAAATATTAGTGGAGAATGACAAACAGTGAATACCTACAAAGACTAGCAACAAAGATTAAGACAATTAGAAAAGAGAAAGGCCTTACGCAGGCCCAGTTAGCTGAGGCCCTTGGAACCAATCATACATACATAGTTCGCATGGAGCGAGGTGACCAAGATAGCAGGATAACATCCTTGGTCGCACTGGCGAATGCTCTCGGAATCGGAATCGGAGAGTTGGTGAGTGTTTAATCTATGAGCTTAATGCTTGTAATAATAATCTCATTCTCAATCTGAGATTCACCAACGTCTTCCATGTACAGAGTAACAGTTCCCACTTCGTAGGTAACCTTGAACCTTTTTCCAACTAAGTCATCTCGCATTGAGCATGAGTTGCTTGGGTTCTCATACTCTCCAAGGTTGGCGTTCCAAACGATGACCTCATCACCGTTCTGGTCCTCAAATGTTGTCATACAGCTTCCCAAGAATTCTCCCCCGATGTACTTCAAAATCATGGTTCCATCACTCTCAGCGTAGCTCTCCTTTTCACGGTCCGCTACATTCTTTGGCTTGATAATGCCGTCATCGGTTACTGTGAACTCCTTAATGTCCAATTCAACAGTGGAAGCGGAATTAATCTTGAAATTGTCTTCGTAGTCGCTTTCTCCAAGAAACGCAACCACTTGTTTTTCATCCTTGTCAAATAGAACATATTCAGTCTTAGCCTCAGATTTGTTAGCTGAATGATTGAAGGAGTATTTGATTCTGGCCTTGTACATTTTGCCAACGACCTCATTGGACTTACGCCCTTTAAGGCTAATAATCGGCTCAAACAAGTGAGCGAATTGATTATTGGCTAAGTCACCATTCCATCCTCTATTGAGCTCTGAAATAGCGTTACAAGTTTTCTTCATGGAGGAAACATACCTATCCAGTTCACCCCTTTGATATTTGTTTACCTTGCCACTGGAGTAATACAGCTTCGAGCGTGGTCTCTCAGCCAATCTCTCTGAGGCCTGCAGGTCTTTAAGCAGCCTGTTATATGTGTTTTGTATAATCTGAAGACTCTCATTTGTAATTTTCAGACTGTCAGCGACCGTGACGTCTTGAATGAACTCAATGCTTTCAACTTCAATACTGGCATAGCTTGCCTTGCTTCTCATTTTCTGCTTTATGAGCTGAGCTAATTTATCATTATCCGATTGGCCAGAACAAGAGGCTAAGGATAGAATAGGAATGATTAGAACGAGTAATCTCATGGCTCTGATTTTTAACAAAAGTACAAATTAAACAGTTGTAAACAACCGATTGAATTCAATCACTTGAAATAATCTGATTGAATCTACATTGTCTTCATGGAGACAAGAGTCAGAAAAACAGAGATGCCAAAGGAGGTAATTGCCCTTGGCGAGCGCATTGCAGCAATTATAGAAGAGAAAGGGCTAAAGACTCGTGAGGTGGCTCATGATGCCGACTTGGATGTTGAGAACTTGAGAAAGTATATCAAGGGTAAGCAGGAAATGAAAGTTAGTACCATGCTCAAGATTGCAAAGGCTCTCAAGGTAGAAGTTGGTGATTTGTTCTAATTTTTTAAAAACAAAAAATAGAAATTTGGCTGAATGGAGGCAGAAAAACCAAAATATAAAGAAAAGAAACCAGCGAAGCGGCCTGATGAATTAATTGTTAAGCTCAGGGAGAAAAATTTGGAGATTAGTCAAGAGGATGAAATCCCTCTCAAAAATTATATTCGCTCAATTGGGTATTACAGGCTCTCGGGTTACTTTAAGCCTTTTAAAACTGACGGTAGGTTTAACGATGGAACTAATTATAAGCATATCATTGACCTCTACACTTTCGATAAGGAGCTTCGTCTAATGTCGCTTCATGCTCTAAAAACAATTGAAATTAACCTTAAAGCCGCACTATCTGACACATTGTCTATATCCTATGATAGTGATTGGTATGTTCAACCTAAACTGTTTGACTCTACAAGAAAGAAGGAAGCGATGGTAAACGACTATCAATGTGTTGATGGTAACGTAGAAGTTGTTCCTGTTAAAAAAGACATAAATCTCTATCGAGGATTGCTCGAAGGAATTCAGGAAAACGTAGATAGAAACAAGGGTAAAGAGTATTTAGTTCATTTGAGAGAAAAATATGACAAAATGGAAGCTGTTCCATCATGGATGATGATGCAATGTATTTCTTTTGGCAAACTAAGTAAACTGTTTGGTTTGTTGAAACCTTCAGAGAGAAGAGGTGTCTCTCGCTTATTTGGAGCGGCAAACGCTGATGCTTTCCCCTCTTGGCTTGAATCATTTGTTGTTTTAAGAAATCTATCGGCTCATCACGAACGAGCGTGGAATTGGAAATTCCCAGGAGGCCTGTCCTTTCCATCAAGAGAAAAACACCGATTTGTAACGATGTTGTATGGTGTTGAGAACCATCCAGAGAATAAACATATTTTATATTATTACGGAGTCTCTGCCTGCATTCTCAAAGTTTTAAGCAAAATAGCTCCTGATGAAGCAATAAACTTTAAAAATGAGTTTTGGAGTAAAGTCGATAAATATGGCGTAGATGTCAGTGAAATGGGGTTTCCAGACACATTTGACTCCTATGATATTTGGAAACGAGAGGCCTAAAAACAAAAAAGCCCCCCCGTTTGAGCAGTATAAATATATACTTAAGCCTGGGAGGCATTATCAATACAAATATATTAATAAATACTGATAAGAATAAATATTTAATGAATTTTTAATTCAAGTTAGCCTAGCGCAGGTTATAACTGAGTACATTCTTGACAACGCCAGCTATAACAAGAATATCATTCTGGCTAACGGGAATAGGGTCATGTTGACTATTAAGTGAATACAAGCTTACCAACCCGTTTGACTGAATTAGCTTTTTGATTTTTACTTGTTCATTAAGAGAACAAACAACTATATCTCCACTTTCTGCTACATTCTGTCTTTTTGCTATCACTATGTCGCCCTCATGTATTTTGGGTTCCATTGAATCGCCATCGGCCTCAACAATAAAAGCATCATTGGCAGGGAACCGTAAAAGACTAGATGCAATCGGCACATGTTCTTCAGGAGAGTTTTCAAGTAGCATTCCTCCTGGGCCACACTGTGCTAATCCATACTTTCCAATATATACGACTGATTTTTCAGGAGAATCTAAAACTATATAGTCCTTTGAATTTCTGGGGTTTTTCTTCAGGTAACCTTTCTTTTCTAGTTGTCCCAAATGATAATACAGCACACCAGGAGAATCAATACCAACCTCTGCACTAAGGTCTTTTATTGTTAACGGATTATCACTGTTTTCCTTTAATAATTGAAGAACCTCACGCTGCTTAGGATGCAATGCTTTCATGTGTCGAATTTAAGGATTTTAGATTAAATCCCGATAGCGATGTTAATAGAATGTTGATAACTAAAACCAAATATTCTACAGATATTCTACAAACAGTTTTTACCTTTATGTCTGAAATTCAAAATATTATAAAATGGCAATAAAAAATGATGCTCCAGGAATGAAGGGGCCAAGAGGTCGAAATCAAAACGGCCAACTTCGCCAAAAGCGAAGCGACACCCACATTGGAACAATTGAGAAGCAATATGGTATTGACTTAGGTGTTAGAAGTGATATGCACTTGGGAACTTATCTCGACCGAAATAATATTGCATCCCTCAATGATTTAATTACTAAAAAGTAGAAAACATGTCTGACTATTACTTCAGCAAAAGATTTCAATTTTCGCGTGAATCTGGATTGCTGGAATCGAGTTGCCATAAATTTGGTCGATTATGTCGTTGATAAAAGATTTTAACGATTTAAACATTGGGACTAAAGGAACCATACTAAACATTTTAAGTGCGGTTCCTTTTTTCTTTATAGGGACATATCTCTTTAATCCTGACCTTATCCAAAAGATTCAAGAGAATGCGTTAACTGATATAGATTTTTATTTCTTGCTATCAATTTGTGCAGCGCTTTCAACTTTATGGTTCTTTATGAATTTCACCGTCTCCATTAAGGCAGTTGATTTTGTAGATTGGATTGAAAGGGTAAAACAGGACAACAAAGATGATACTGATAACAAAGATTCATCGGACGAACTTAAAAACGATGCTGATGAGGCAAAAGCCGAGGATAGTGATGAGCTTTCCGAGGTTTTTGTAATATCCTACATCTACTCAATAGGATATTTGGCCATGGCTATTTTTATCAACTTATGGATTGGTTTATCATTCAAATGGTTCGTTGTATCATGTTTTGGTTTTATCGCTTTCCGATTGACTTGGGTAGGAATATGGTATGGAGTATTCAAAAAGCTTGAAGCAAAGTATAATGGAAAATTGGATAGATAGAATATTTAGCCTCAAGACACTCCCAGGTAAGCTCATTTTCGTTTTGTGGTTCTCATCCTGCGTCTTAGTGTTCCTCCCAGAAAAATTTCTTGGAAGGCTTTCTCTTCTGGAGTTTAAGAGTGTCTTAGGACTTTACATTGGCCCTACAGCATTAATTTCTACCGCAATACTACTGTGGATGGTAGCTCGTTTTTTTAATGACAGAATAGTAACCAATAAGCTTATAAAAAAACGTAAAAGTGAGATAGAAGAGCATATTCGGACTTTAACCTTCCACGAAGTAGCTTTACTGCGAGAATTCTACATACAAGGGAAAGATACCATTTCGATTCCCTATTCAGACGAAACAGTCATTGCACTGCAAAATAAGGGTATCATATGTGTTGCTGCGAACTCAGCATTTGTTGGGATAGATATGGGATACCCATTTTCTATGACCAATTATGCTAGGGGTATTATTACACCAAGGATTTTGCGACTGCCTCAATCTGACGCTGAAGTGACGCAACAAATAAGACATAAGCTTTGGCAAGAACGTCCAGGCTGGGCAAAAGAAATGGAAAGGAGAAAGCAATTATTTAGTTCAATTTGGTAAAAAGAAATAAAACAGCATGAATCCATTAACTAGCGCACAAGGATACGAAATAGATTTTTTAGGCAATGTTAGCTACGCCACCAGAGGCAATGCCGTGGACTTTTATATTAGACGAAAGGACGGAAGTCTCATCGCAATTGCCACTGAGGTTTATAACGAAGACTCTCATTTCATAGATGTAACTATGTCCAATCGTACAGCTGAGTTATGGGAGGATGTACTACAATCAATAATAGATGACCTAAGGCCAATGGTTCCAAATTGCTTCGCTGCTGATACCATTAAACCAACTATCAAATATGGTGAGATTGAAATTTATAGCCCTACAGGAAAGAGGACGGCTACATACAAAGTCTCCTTCAACTCTCAAGAAGGTTACAGATTCTTCCGATTGCAGTAGTTGAATTCAATTTCAAAAATGTATTGAATTTGAGATTGATATTATTTAAGATTAGTCTATGAACTACATATACTTAGATTTGAATGTTTTCGACCGAATTGAGAAGCGAGAGCAGCTAAACAAAGAAGAAGCAGAACCATTCGAGTTAATTCATAGGCTAATAGAGAATGGAAATTTGGCAGCAGTATATTCTAATGCACACATCAGTGATTTGATAAGAGCTCACAAGAATAGCCCATCAGGAGATACCTCTAAGCTCGATGGACATATTGAGCATATGAGTGCTTTAACCAAGAATCTTTGTATGTGCCTGTACTGGAATGAGACTGATGTAAAAGTTGACACGAGAGATGTTCTTGAGTTCTTCAATAGCTCGCTTGAAGAATCAGAAAACGATTACACGTCTTTCAGCGGTCTCTTCAACTCATTGACAGATGGACTAGATATTCCTAATGATGCACTTGGTACTCAAATCCCTGAGCTCTATGAAACGGAACTGCCTGAAGAGTTTAATCAGATGTTCGAGTATCCTATCTTTCAGCAAATGTATCCCAAGGCATTTGAGACCAAGAGCATGGGAGCGTTTATGGATGACTTACTCACTGTTGGTCAAAGAATGCAAGATAACCCTGATATTTATCGTGACCTCAAGCGCTTAATGAATCCGAATAACTTTAATGAGTTTGCTAAAGTCCTTCCTCCAGGAACCGAAATCAATAAGCACGAATTCAAGAAGTCGCTCAAGGGAATGGACATAGAGGCTGAAAAAGAAAAGTATGAGCCTACTACAAAAACCAGTAAGAACCCACTATACGATGAAATAACGACCCTTTACTCTAAAATAGATTTTAAAGGATTTAAGTCAGATTCGCATTTTATCAACATGATTGATGATGCTAACCATACTTTCTATGCTGCGCATTGTCAAGTGTTTATTACTCTGGATTCTAAATGTCACTACAAAGCCAAGGAAGTCTTCGAGAAGCTGGATATTGGCACGTTGGTCTTTACTCCAAGTGAGTTCGTCACATACGTTAATTCACTACAAAATCCTACAGAACAAAAAGACCTCTAGGGTTACTCCTAGAGGTCAATTCTTATTAGACGAAAGCCCCAGGCCTAATGTTGCAAATGAGACTTGCGTAATTAAGGCGCACAGGAGGGCTTTTTTTGTTTCCAGACATTCGAACCTGTTCGAAAGAGGAATTAGCCAGTGGCTGATTCCTCTTAGCCAACCCGAAGCGCAGCGGAGTGGGTTGGCAATCCTGTCTGTTTCCGTCCCTTCAGCTATCTCGCTTTAGGGCTCGGCTTTGGTCTTCACGAACTTCGTTTGTTCTTTGACTGGATCACAAAAAAGCCCTCGCACATCTCGATACCTCAACAAGCTCATTGCGATGCTATCTCCATGATCGCGGCTTTTTTTGTTTCCAGATATTCGAACTTGTTCGACCTGAAGTAAATCAAGGATTTGTGAAAGCAGGTACTCCTTTTGTAAGTTTTGCATCGCAAGAGTGATAACCATCCGAAGAAATCGTAAATAGATTACGTACACGCAAACTAATTTTACACAACGCACAACAAAACATATGTGAAAAACGTGAAAAAACGACGCGATTATGGTAAAGAATGAAGGTTTCCAACATTAATTTTATGTAAACTTTTTAACGGTTATCAGTACACCTCGCTTACATTACAGACTGCAAATAAATCAAATTTTTAAGTAAGAGTAAGTAGTAACTATGAGGATAGAAATCAAGACTTTATCATTTACTTTTTGAGTTGTTAGTTGTTCCACGATTTTCACAAAACCCTTGAGTATAGTGGAAACAAAGGAAAGTTGATTGGTGTACTTATGGTATGCATTAGCGTTATTTATTTGTAGAAAGCAGAAAATACGCTTAAATTGGGTCTAGCGTTTTCTACTCAACCACTAAGAAAATGCACATTTTGTTATTTGTGCTGAATAACAATAACTACTCAGTTTGAATTTAGGATTATGTCCTAATGAGAACTGAACACTGAAACTTCTTATTTATGAATTATGAACTGTCAGAACGTGAGGAACAAGTTCTAAAATTACTCCTCTCCGGTTACTTGCAAAAGCAGGTGGCTCATGAATTAGGTATCTCTGAAAGCCGCGTCCAGGATGTCAAAAGAATTATTAAGAAAAAATGGCAGGTGCATTCGGATATAGAATTTATCCTATTTGCTATTAAACAAGGGTATATAGAGATAGAGAATATAGAATCACCAGCTTCTCTTCGATATTATGCGCATACTTCCAATACGATTAAAGTGAATTACTGCTATGCTCCCAATACAAGAAAAAGTGTACGAGTTTTCTTTGACTAGTTTTAAGTGGCTTAATATCAATATCATACAAGTAGAGTACGATAATTATCGTATCAGGGGTGAGGAAATCACGTATTGAATTGCAATGAACTTTTATTGAGGTTTGTAATGCTCTGATGTTTTAAACGCATTAGACAAAATTAACGGACCAAATTATGAAATACGCAGTACTCGTACTGGGGCTTCTTGCGACCCTACGTGTGAATGCGCAGGACCACTTGAAAGACTTCACGCTGAAGCGATCACTGAAACAAGATGGACTCCATTTGCAATTCATGGTATTAGATGCCGACAAAAAAGGTGTCAAACATCATAAACCCAACAAATTCTATTATTGGACAAAGGCACAGCACGTTCGCGCTACACAAGGTGCGTCATCAGGGTTGTTACTTCATGGATTATTGGAGGCGTTTTACCCAGACAAGCAGTTGGCGAAAAAGGGTAAATATCACAAAGGATTAAAGCACGGCACATGGAGATACTGGAATTCTAATGGTACATTTCAGCGGGTAGAAAATTGGCGTCAAGGAACACGCATAGGAAAGCAGCAATACTTTGATGAGAATGGGAACTTAATCCAAACAGAGTTCATTCATAAAAAACGACGGAAAATCGTTCAGCCAGATAGTGTTATTCAATGGAGATTATTCAACCGAAGGACTATTACGATATTCGATTCAACAGGTCAGATATCTGAAGTTCAACATTTAAAGAACGGTAAGCTCCATGGTACTCAGAAGCAATTTGTAGATGGGAAGTTAGATAGTAAAAAACGCTTTAAAAAGGGAGAACAGATCGAGAAGGCTCAGGAACCCGAAAGTCAAAACGATGAGCAATTCAAAGACAATGATGATAACGAGCCTGGAAAAATAGCGCAACTATGGAACAAACTCTTCAAAAAGGAAAAGCAAGATAAAGGAGAGAAGCAGGAAAAGAAGAAACGAGAGTCAAAACGCAATAGCAAGGGGAAGAATGCAGGGGGCGAGAAATAAAAATATCGTCCCAGCATCTGCCTTAGGGTATGCAATTTCCTTCTTGCTGTTAGTAGGACTTTTTACTTCTGGAGTAATTTTTATTACCAGTACGCACAAAAGAATTGAAGCTCATTTTGTAGGACAGGAGTATTTATTATTCGATAATTACTCGGCCATTTTATTCGGAGCTTCTGTAGATGGTGAGGGAACATATCAAGTCTTTCATCCTAGTGGTGATACCAGCAACATCACAGTTAAAAACTGGGGAATGCTTCGAAGCACAGTGGTACAGACGTATAACAAACAGCGACAAGTAAAGCGTGAAGCACTGACCATGCAAGAAACGGATGCCGTATATCCATGTTTGTACATGCCCGATCAAAAAAGAAAAATTGCACTAGCGGGTGAGACAAGATTGGAAGGAAAAGTATATGCTTCAGAACGTGCTTTAACTCGCGGAAACATCCATAGAAAGCCGCTCAAAGCTGACAAATTAGTTTATGGGAAATTGTACAAAAGTGAAAGATACTTACCCCCATTACATCCTAATATCACTAAGGCCGAAATAGCAAACTTATTGAATGATGTGTCTGAAATTGAAGTGTTACCAAAGGATACTTCATACTCCTTCGGGGAAAAGACTTCTCTGTTTCGCAGGAGTGAAAAAATGGAGATTCAAGAATATTTAAAAGGTAACTTGATTCTGCAAAGTTTCGAGGAAATATTTGTGCGTGCCACGGCTCGTTTGGAACATGTGATCCTTTTGGCTCCCAGAGTCATCTTTGAGAAAGGGTTTAAAGGAAAGGTACAGGTGATGGCCACGGAACATATTCTCTGCGAAGAATCAGTCCAACTTGACTATCCATCGGCACTAATGTTGTATGAAAAGAAACCTCGTGGAGAGCAGAGTCGGATTACCCTTTTGGAAGATGCTCGTGTGCTGGGAGGCGTACTATTAACATCTGAAAACCCCGATTTTAGAAAGCCTGTTTTCCTCGAAGTATTAGACGCTACGATAGGTGGATTGGTCTATAATCAAGGCGAATCAGAGGTCAGAGGAGAGATCATTGGAAGTTTGTATACGAACAAGCTGGTGGCACATGCTGGAGGTGGTGTTTATGGCGGGCACTTAGTCGATGCAGTAATCAGTACCAAACAACTTCCAGAACGATTCCTGATGCCGAATTGGCTCAAAGACAGCAAAGTCACAAAACCGATACTTATCACATGCACTTGAATAAACACATACCTGCTTCCAGCATTGTTGAGGTAGTTATTGCCATTACTGTAATCGCTATATGTATTGGTGTGTCATCACTGATTTTTACGAGGTCGATGGGGGTAACATCCGATTTTGAGAGTGTAAAAATGCAAACCGAATTGCAGTCTGAACTATGGAAGCGAATGGTATTGAATCAACCAGCAGACGCGAACGAACCAATTACAGTAGAGAAAGAGGATGATCTGTTCAATGATTCGTTAGCGGTATTGGTTTTTAAGGGGCTAAACGACCGATTGCTGTGGCAACAACATTGGTTAAAGGATGAGTAATTTAAAACAACATATCGTTCCAGCCTTTACCATTTTTGAGGTAACCGTCGTTCTGGCGATCATGAGCGTTATCGTTTCAATGGTAGCATTCTCAGTTCAACGCTTGTTTCATCAAATGCAGGTAACTGAGGAAATTCACACCGAGCTCAATAACTTCTATCAGGTTCGAAGTATGCTCTGGTACGACTGTGTTACTGCCGATTCTATTATCGTTCAGGACCAACAATTTTTAACGTACTCAGACGGAAAGTTTGTTCAATATCGATTGGAAGAAGAAGCATTGTATAGGAACCAACACGGTGCAGATCAAGAATTGGGAATGGCAATTCAAAGCCTCGAAAATCGGGAAGCAGAAGGTGGATCAGAACTGGTACTCACTTTCAACTGGAAAGGAGAGCCGATGGAATGGCGTTTTTTCAATTTGCCTGATGTTAGCGAAGGAGTAAATCAATTTTTTGATAAGAGAGATGGCTGAAAAACAAAAAAACATATTTCAGCGGGAGATTTCTCTGGGCAAAGCTTTTAAGGACAAATCGAAAGAAGAGTTCTACAAGGAGTTTGGGTCGTTGATGGATAGCGGCATAGATATTCAACGCACCATGCAGATTCTTATTGAAGAGCAGAAATCAAAGCGCATTGTCCCGATTTTGGAAGGCATTTCTGAACGATTGGTGTTGGGAAGTTCATTAGCAGAGGCATTAGCATTATCAGGTCATTTTACCTCATATGAATATCAAAGTATTCACATTGGGGAGGAAACTGGAAGATTACCTAAAATCCTCAAGCATTTGGCCGATTATTACACCGAAAAAGTAAAGCTTCGGCGTCAATTGGTAAGTGTTTTTACTTATCCGGCATTTGTTATCCTCATCACAATCGGAGTGTTGTACTTCATGCTGAATAGCGTGGTTCCTATGTTTGAAGACGTGTTTGCACAATTCGGACAGGAACTGCCTTATCTGACCAAAAAGATTATTGCTTTATCACAGAACTTTAGCACCTTTCTGATGTATTTCATTGGTGGACTGACGCTAATAATTATCTATTGTTATACCCAACGGAAGGAAGATTGGTTCCGTGATATCTCCTCAAAAATTGTCCTGAAAATTCCTGTTTTTGGCATCCTAATGCGCAAAATTTACCTGGCAAGAACTTGTCAAAGCCTCTCGCTATTACTTTCTTCTCGTACTCCATTGGTAACATCCCTTGAATTGGTTCGCGAGATGATCGGATTTTATCCCGTAGAAAAAGCGCTCTCTGAAATCCGCATGGACATTATGAAAGGAGAATCGCTACACACGGGACTTGCACGCTTTTCCATTTTCGATCAACGCCTGGTTTCCCTCACCAAAATTGCTGAAGAAACCAACCAGTTAGACGCAACTTTCGAACGATTGTCGGGACAGTATCAAGAAGACATAGAATTCAGAACAAAATTGATAGGGACCATTATTGAGCCCTTAATCATCATACTCATCGGAGGCATCGTGGGCATAATTATGGTATCCATGTACCTCCCAATGTTTAACCTAAGTAATGTTATTCAGTAATGAGAAATTATAAGATTAACAATTTAATAGAGATGTTATTGGATGTCAGATTTAGAGTCCTCCCCCCAGCCCCCTCCAAAGGGGGAGTCGCCACATCAGATAATCGAAAAGCAAATCAAAATTCCTTTGAATTTCAGCGATACAACTTTTTTTTGTTTGGAAGAATTACTCCCCCTTTGGAGGGGGCTGGGGGGAGGATCAACCGCGCTAAAAAAGGTTTCATCAAAGCCTTTTCCCTTGCCGAAATACTCATCGTTCTTGCAATTATGGGAATCCTGATCATGCTTGTGGTTCCGAACAACGCTGGTGTAGCAACGCGATCCAAAAGTCTGGAAGCACAACAGGAATTGAAAATGGTACATACACTACAAAGAGCATATCACATGCAGTACTCGAAATTTTCGATGGATTTAGCACAGTTGAACTACATCCCACACAAATTAGTGACATCGGGAGGAACGGCCAACTATGAAATAACAGTGCTGGAAGCAAGCACAACAGGATATAAAGCAAAAGCCGAAGCCGTCGTCGACTTCAATGGCGATGGCAAAAAGAATGTTTGGGAAATTGATCAGGCGGGTGTGGTCAAAGAAATCCAACCTGATTAAACAGTATTTGGAAAAGGGCATCTCGGCTCCGCTCGATGCCCTTTGCATAACAACGAATTAGGGTAGAGTTCATCGAGCGGAGCCGAGATGATCTCTCAAAAAATGAATTTATCAAATACGCTAAAAAGGCCGGTGCACTTCGACAGGCTCAGTGTACTAGCAAGATTATAAATGATTTACATACTCTACATATTATTTGGTATTACCCTGTTTCAGGACGTGAAGTATCGGGGAGTTCACTGGTCCGTTTTCCTCTTATTGCTAGCAAGTGCGGCGATTTATGGGAGTGGACTGGCTTGGCGAGATGTTGGGCGTAACCTGCTGTTCCTCGCTGGATTGATGTCTGCTCTCACGTTGTATCTGTCCTTGAAACAGGGCCATTTTGTGAATATCACCCAAGGCTATTTCAGCTGGGGTGATATTCTTTTCCTTGTGGTGCTTACACCTTTATTCAATTGGCGCATGTACATGCTGGTCTTTGTTTTCGGTACAATGGCCGTTCTGCTTCTTCATCTACTGGCGCACATAATTAAGCCACAAAAAACAGTTCCCTATGCTGGATACATGGCAGCCGTCACGGGGCTCATTTTATTTTTTCGACCGCAAGTGGAAGCATACCTCAACGCAATTGTATGGCAATAATTGAAGACATCCATATCGCCCCTGAAATTCAGCAGATCATCCCTTCGGATATCGCCTGGCACTATCGAGTAGTTCCGCACTCAAAAGAGGAGAACACTGTTATTTTTTACGTCGACGAAGAACAGGAGCAAAGGCTGGTACAAGAGGAGTTGAACGCATTGCTAGGAGTTGGAATCCAGACCAAGTCGTTGCCTACAAACGATATTCAACGTTTGCTCGGAAGATATTATCGAAATACCAACGCTGAAAACGATAAGATCACTTTTGATGCGAATACGGATTTTGTTGACCGCATCATTCAGGAAGCCAATCGATTAGGGAGTAGTGACATCCATATCGAAATTTTTGAGGAAAAGGCGCGCGTGCGCATTCGTATTGATGGTAATTTGATTGAACGCTACGCAATCGATAGAGTGGATTACCCAGAATTGGTCAACAAAATTAAAATTCGATCCAATCTGGATATTTCTGAAAAGCGATTGCCGCAAGACGGAAGGATTCAATATCAAGATTTTGACATCCGTGTGTCCATTTTGCCAACATTGCACGGAGAAAAAATCGTAATGCGTATTCTTGGTCACGATGCGTCATCGATTTCTATTGATAACCTCGGGTTTACCGATCAGGATAAATCCTATTATCTCGAAGGGATCAAAAAACCGAACGGAATCATTTTAATTTCTGGTCCAACCGGATCAGGAAAGACGACAACCTTGTACGCAACGCTCAAACTTTTGAATGATGAGAAGCGGAACATAATGACGGTAGAAGATCCTGTCGAGTATACTTTGAAAGGCATCAACCAAGTGCAATTGAAAGAATCCATCGGGTTGACCTTCCAAAGTGCGCTACGCTCGTTTCTGCGTCAAGATCCTGACGTGATTATGTTGGGGGAGATCCGTGATGGTGAAACCGCACAAATGGCGATTCGAGCGGCGTTGACTGGGCACTTGGTTTTGTCTACAATCCACACCAACTCGGCTTGGGGAACGATCTCTCGATTGATTGATATGGGGGTGCCTTCTTTTCTTTTGGCAAACACCATTTCTACTTCGGTTGCACAACGTTTGGTTCGAAAACTTTGTACGCATTGTACTTCTGAAGCGCCTCTCACAGAAAAAGATTGGTCCTATACCATTCCGTTCAATCGACCGGAGAAGCACCATACGCCTGTTGGTTGCGACAAGTGTCATTACACTGGGTACAAAGGTCGCGTGGCTTTATACGAAATCATCCCAATCGATCAGGAATTGGCGAGCTGCATCAAACAAAACGATCACGATATCACGGCCAAGTTGAAGGAGCGAAACATACAATCTTTGTCAACTCGGGCGTACGAAATATTTAAAGAAGGAAAGACCTCCTTAGAAGAGGTGTATCCATTACTAACAGGATTCTAATGAAACGATTACATCACATAATAACGATGATTTCTGTCCTGGCAACATTCGGGTTGTCGGCGCAAAGTTTTTCCGAAGAGAGCCTGCGAGCTCAATTGGATACCATGGCAAAATCGCACCCTGGCCTCAACAATGAAGTGCAGTTGAATGTAAGCAGTTTACCGTTAGCGGAATTGGTCAATTCTATCGCCTTCGAAAACAATTTGAATATCAGCGTTGATCCGAATATCAGTCAGTTGATTTCCTACAACTTTTATGACGCTCAAGTCAAAGATGTATTGGTGTTTTTGTATCTCAATTTCGAAGTGGAGTATGAATTTGTCGGTAGCATTATCTCTATTGAAATCCGAAAAGAGAAGGAAAAGCCAGTCGTTGTCATTCCTCCCAAACCTATTGATGTCAAATACAACAACGCCAATAAGTTCTTGTCTCTGAATCTAAAAAACGATACGCTTTGGAAAGTAACAGAGGCAATAACGCAACAATCGGGAATCAACTTTGTCGTAGACCCTGAAGTCCGTGAACAGCCTGTTAATGCATATCTACTCAACCGTCCGAACGAGCAAGTGTTGGACATGTTTGCAAAATCGAACAACCTGGAATTAATTCAAGAGGAAGGGTATTTCCGTTTGGCAAAGAATACGCAACCGGCAGGAAAGCAATCGAATGGAAATCAGGGAAGAGGTAGTTCCTATCAGCCCAATTCTAAAAACGGCGATTTTATTCTTACCAAAAATGATGTAGGAACAATTGACGTTTTCGCAAGGGATGTTGATTTGGCTGCACTGGTCCAAGCCGCAGCAGACGAAACGGGGGTACATTACGTACTTTACTCAAACTTACAAGGGAAGGTGAACATGGACATTCAAGATGTCCGTTTCGATGAGTTGATCAAGACGGTATTCGAAGGATCTCCGTACAGCATGAAAATGCAAGAAGATATTTATGTTTTGGGGGAGTCGAATACAGGAACCTTGCGCACAACGAAACTCATTCGTTTGGAGAACAGAACCATCGAATCAGTTCAGACAGCCATTCCAGCGGACTTAACTAAAGGTGTTGAGGTAAAAGAATTTGAAGAATTGAACGGATTGATTGTTACAGGAACGAAGGATCAAATCTCCATTTTGGCCGATTTCGTTTCGCAAATTGATGTGGTAGTGCCAATGGTTCAAATCGATGTGATGCTGCTCACGACGGAAAAATCGTCAACGGTTTCTACAGGAATATCAGCTGGAATCTCCAGTACACCGACTGAAACATCCGGAACGGTATTCCCAGCGCCGAATGTTACGTTAGGCTCTGAGTCGATCAACAATATTTTGAACGCCATTTCAGGCTTCGGATTGGTTAATCTTGGGCAAGTGACCGAGAACTTTTATGTGACCTTGGACGCCATGGAATCCAACAACATGCTTGATATTCAAAGCACACCCAAAATTTCTACTTTGAACGGTCATGAAGCGACCATTTCCATCGGTCGAACCACGTATTACGAGCAAGTACAGGTAAATGTTCAAACATCTGTCACGCAGCAAGGTGTGGTGCAATCAAGACAGTGGCAATCCATTGATGCAAATCTTTCTGTTTCGATAAAACCTTTTGTAAGCGCCGATGAATATGTAACGTTAACGATCACCGTAGAACAAGATGATTTTGATGGTTTCATTGCCGAGGGGGCACCGCCAAACATTGCGACACAGACCTTTGAATCGATGGTGCGCGTGAAAAACGGAGAAATGATTTTATTGGGAGGACTAGAAGACAAGCGCCGAAATGACACAGGTACGGGAGTCCCTATTCTTTCCAGAATTCCAGGCCTAAAATGGCTGTTTAGTAGTCGATCCAAATCCAAGGAGAAGTCGAAGTTGCACGTATTAATTCGCCCGATAGTTACCTACTAATGAATTGGTTAAAAAAAATATGGTCTCCGAAAACAGTGGTCGTGATCTTTGTCAAGCTCAAAGATGGCGAGATGGAATTCATTGCCGAATTGGCTGGTAAGAAATCAAAAGAATTTGGCTTGTATGATGATTTGGAATCATTGGTGAAATCTGTGGGTAAATCCCGCGGATATCATCTTCATGTTCAGGGACAAGGAGTTCTGACGAGAGTAGTGGAGTCATTGCCAAACTTTAGAGAGCAACTAGTAATTGGAGGCAATTCCAACGATTTTTATTTCACTTCCTACAATGATGACATTCAGGTGGCCGCGTCGTTTGTACGTAAGGCGGTTTTAGAAGAATCATTGACATTGTTTGAAGAAAACAAGTGGCATCTGTTGGGAATTAGTTGCGGTGAAATTCCGCTGTGTGCAACAGACGAAAATGGAAGTTTTCATGGCGAGCAGCGCATTCTTTTGAAAGATGGAAAAATCGAAACGGTAGAGCGAAACCCTAATGAAACAAGGTCCAGGTATAGAAATGAAATTGCTCAAGCGATCGTGGAAAGTTATTCGTTGGACGAAGAAGCAAAATTAGAACTCGAATGGAAGTCAGAAGCTCTAGACAATTACAAAGAGTTTACGCAATTCAAGGTGCTTGGACTGAGTTTATTGACCGGTTTATTGCTTTCACTTCTCGGAAACTATTTCTACCAGAATCATTTGAATCAAACCATTGCCGAACTGGAAATGAACCTTACGCTGAGTAACGAAAATCTGTCATTATTAGATCGACTGTATCAAGAGAAAACAAGAAAAGAACAGCTGGTTGCCAATGCTGGGGTGACATCACCCAAGTTTCTTTCGTATTACCTGGACGAAATAGGTCAAACTGTCCCAGAAACGGTCGATTTACAGGAGATGTATCTGTTCCCGTTGGACGGGAAATTGAAAAACAAACAAAAGGTTTCCATTCAGTCCGATCGCATCATCATTCAAGGCACCAGCCCCGATAATGTTACGCTGGATGATTGGATGGAATTGATGGATCGTTTTGAATGGGTAAAAGCGATAGAATTGTTGCATTACGGAAAGGTTTCGGACAAGCAGGCAGAGTTTAAATTAGAAATCACATTGATTGCATGACATTTTTTGATGGATATAGCTACAAAGTCAAGAACCGAGCGATGATTGTTTTGGCAGTGTTGCTTGTTGCCGTTGCCTACAAACGCGCCTTCAGTGTGACCATTGATACCAGAAGTTACAAAAGCGAGCTGGAGGAAAAACTGGTACGTGCCGAGAGTGCAGAACAAGATATAGAGCGAAAACAATTTGAAATTGCGCAATTGAATCGATACTTAGGCGAAGAGAACAACACGGTTGAGAAAGTACAACAAGGATTCTTAAATTTCTTTGCGATCAATGCTGAGGATATCCTGGTACATCAAATTGATGAAGTGCTTAATTTTGAACATCCCGATTTTGCCATCAATACGCATTGTATAGTTCTCAAAGGAGGATTTTTGGAGACAGTGAAGTTCTTGTACGTTCTGGAAAAAGACTTTGTTCTAGCGAAAATTCTAAATGTTTCTTTCGAATTCAGAAAAGGGAACAATCAGGAAGATCCGGCACTGTATACCACATTATTAATTCAAAACTATTTACGATGAAATATCTGTTTTTATTTATTGCATTTTCCACCGTGCTTGTAGGTTGCGAGAAGATTATTGCTGAAGATATTACAGGCGAAACACCCGTTTTGATTTTACCAGCAAGCGGAGGTCAACTGACCGACAACCTCGTGCAGTTCAAATGGGAAGAAATGGAAGGCGCAACCAGGTATCATTTGATGGTTGTTACTCCTAGTTTTGCCAATCCACAGGCCTTTATCCTCGATACACTTATTGCGGGTACAGAATTCACAGCCACGCTCGATTCGAATATGTACGAACTAAAACTGGTAGCGATCAACGGTGGGTATACCTCTGATACACTCGGACCTGTTCCGTTCGAGGTAAACACGGTAGGAGGGACGAACAGTGTAACCTTACTTTCTCCATTGGATGGTGCCGCAGGAAACGCCAATTTTAACGGTGTTTTCACGTGGCAAGCTGTTTCGGGTGCCACGAGTTACGAATTTGCTTTAAAGGAAGGAACAGACTTCACCATTGGAACACTTGTAGACTTTGACAATAACATTATATCGAACAGCACCACTTCACCTGCTGTTTTGAGCGAAGGAGAATATGTGTGGGGCGTGAAAGCATATTTCGGGTCGGGAGAAACGCCGTACAGCACGCATACGTTCGTCATCGATACCACCCTTCCGAATCAACCAGTGCTAGGAGTTCCGCTCGATTTTAGCACCCAACCCGCTGGAAACATCACCTTTGAATGGAACAACGGTACAGATGGTGGCTCGGTGCAAACAGCCATTACCTCTTGGTTAGAAATTGCGAATAATACTGGCTTTACCAACTCCACTTTGATTAGCGTTTTATCCGGCGATTCGCACGTGGAGAATTTAGCGGCCTCTGACACCTATTATTGGCGTGTGATTAATAGAGATGCTGCGGGTAATGAGTCTCTAGCCTCTTCAGTGTACACTTTTACCATCAATTAAGGATGAAGAACAAGGCGTTGACATACGTGCTTTTAATTGTGGTAGGAATCATCTGGTATCAGGTATTTTTCCGCGTGAAGGGCAATCTTCTGGACGACGACACGGAAGTCCCAAAGCCCAATCAGGCCATTGCTGCAGTGCATGCTATCGCTCGCGATACAGTGCAGCTCCACGCAGATTACCGTGATCCTTTCAACTACGAGAAAATGGCACGAAACATTCCCCTGCTTTCGGAAACGCCGAAACCACCTACAACGCCGAGGGCAGCCGTAAAGCGAAGTACCCAACCACAGTTTGCCTGGCCCAACATTTCTTACCACGGACTCATCCGAAACCGCACATCTGAAAAGCCACTGGCGCTCATTCGCGTGGATGGATTGGTGTACAACCTACGCTTGGGAGATGAAATTTTTAATAGCATATACATCAAGGCCATCGAACCAGATTTTTTAACGATTCGGTATAAGAAGTTGGAGAAGGTGGTGGAGAGGAAGTAGGGGGGACTCTTTAACTAAATTTAATTTGAATGCCGCTTTTGTAGAGCCGTACCTATTTCTAGGAATATTTATGTGTTCAAAATTCTCTCCTATGTGACTTGGAGACCTACATGAACTTACATAGGAAACACGCAGTTATTATTTAAGAAATAAACAACTTAAAAACAAGAACAGCGCCCTTCCCGATAGCTATCGGGAGGGCGTTGTTCTTTAAATTCTTGTTTTTAGGTTTTATCGGAACGAAACGAGAACCGAGTGAACACCTTAGTTCCCCCTTTCAAATTCTGTTAACGTAGGATTGAAAATCCAGCGCAGCGGGGTTAATAGCGCAGGATTACATATCCAGCGTAGCGCGGACAATTAGGAGCATTACTTATGATAAGACCCTAGCGGACGCTAGTTAATCTCGAGATACGGAATAAACCAGTTTATTTGGTCTTAAATGCAATAGAATAAAGTACTCACTAATCTTCTTACCATATTTATCTTTTGCACAATTAATGTATCCAAAACTTTCAAAATAATCGATAAGAACTATGCAAGAAGAGTCTGGATGTAGACGGAACTTTTGCGCAACATAGATTATGTCGCCATTGGTAGTGTCACATCTAAGTAATAAACCAATCATATTGTCTTGCATGTATTCATTCAGTTTTGCATCTTCATTAATAAACCTATTTATTTCAGAATTTATAGTTGCTGAATCTTTTAAAAAAATATCTAAATGTTCAGTTTTATTTGATTCCGAGCCACCTTGGTTTATATCGGCAGGAGACACCCTACAGGAGGATATAACTCCAAAGAAAATGACTAAAAAAACAAGTGATTTCATATTCTAATTTGGTTTAGACTCCCCCTCTCGAACGTGAGATTTATCTACATCAAACTCGTCTATACTATTGACGATGTACAAATTTCCATTTTTATTTTCACCATCTTTAATATAATGTACTTTACCATTTTCAATTCTAATCCAACCTACAATTATTCTTGACGTTAGTTTTCCGGAGATAATAGGGTAGCTGTAACCACTTCTCCTTTTTATCGATTTGTACCTTGAGAGGTCTCCGTTAATATATAACTTGACATTATTATTTTTCTCTCTCAAATATAGCTCCTTCAATAAATATACAAATGTTTCGCTTCTTCCAGCCTGACATGCAAGTAAAACACAACTTTCATTTGTTGTACTGATTATGTTGGATAAGGCGGTTATCTCTTTCTTAATTTTTTCATCAACGCCTTTACCGAGTAAATAATTGGACAAATTTTCCTCATCAATGTTATAATCTTCATTTTCATTTATTGATGATTCCCAAGCACTGTAATGAGAAGCAGCACCATGGACATTAATAACAGAATTCTCGGGTTCTTTGTCGCCAAAATATTGTTCCCTCAACTTATTCGCATCATTGAGATTAGTTGTGTTTACAACTAACCAATCTCCATCAATATATGGTTCGGGAGCATATTGCCCTTCCTTATATGATTTGCCCGGCTGACGAACATTATACCAAATATTCTTAGCTGTATTTTCAAAAGATTCATCAACTTTTTCTCCTTCAGTTGCAAAACATCGAGGACATAAAGCTTGTAACTCTCCAATTACGCTTTTATCAGGCCCCTCTGACCCTAAAATTTGTTTTTCTGGTGGCGGATTTCCTTTGACTTCACTAGCAAGTCCCATCGGATCAACATAATAGACCGGGTTATTATCAAACGCACAGTAAGGACTTTGCCATGGGAACTGTGCCATGAGTGGGTCAAGACTCTTCCAACGTCCAAGTCTCGGATCGTACTGTCTAAACTCTGTGGTGTAAGAATTTCCGTAACCTGACACCTCATTGTCCTGCTCCATGCCGTTGTAGGTATATCTGTACGTTTCGGCTCCTGATATTCCTACGTTTTGTCTATCAGGCATCTGCATACCGAACGGATAGTAATCTGAAGTCATCACAACCACAGCTTCGTAGGTACTATCAACCACGGTATTTCTATCCGTAATTACAGCTAGCACGTTCCCAAGGTGGTTTGTGACTTCATAACTTCGCGCTCCAAGAGTATTCTGATGGACTCCAGTGGTCGACACATTCGGAAGACCGTTCTGCCACACCACCTCTTGAGTCTTGATCTGACCTTCTCTGGAACTACCGTAAATATTGTATTCTTCCACAGTTACCGTTCGACTAACAGCAGGTGCACCCGTAAAGTCATACACTGCCATGACTTGTCCATTGGCATCGTAAACGTAGTACGTATATTTCCAATCACTACCACTCGGATTCGTCAAAGTGAAGCTAGAACGTGGCTTTTCGATCTTCATTACACGCTGCCCAAATGGATTGTACACAAATTCAATCTCCGAAGAGGATGCATCGTTTCTTTGAATGGTTTTTAATTTCTTATCGCCTTTGCGCCAAACCATTCCTGAAATTCCTTCGCTCGCATCCGATAGTAATTGTCCTATCTCATCGTATTGATAATTGGTGATACCCATTCCATCAATAATATCATTTCCTACCCCGTCATTTACGGCGGCATCGCTCACGTAGGCCAGTTGATTGCTCAACTCTCCGCCTACATTTTGGTAATGATATGTGAAATTATCCATGTCCAAGCCCAGTGTGGAAGTGGCGTTCCTCTGCAAGGTAAGAATATTTCCGTTACGATCATAGGAATATGAGTTCGCATAATCCGCAGTAGTGCTTACACCCGACCACGTATTGGCATTTGTATTTTCTTCAAATACCTCCATTGCTTTCAAGCGTTGTAACTGGTCATAATCGTAGACAGCACCAAAAGTTCCCATGTTATAAATGCTTGTCACCGTATGGCGAATGTTGCCATTGTATAAGTCGGCTGAAGCATTCCCAAACGTTGTACCACTGTAGGTCATCTCCATGGTGCTTGTTCCTATGGCAGAATAGTCATTATCAAAATAGCCCATTGTATATGCCACAACGTCGTTTGCGGTTAACTCATGTACTTCTTTGTTGTACGTGAAATATCCTTCAGCCCCATCGTTTCCTATGTCTCGAGTAGAGTCCAGGGTACTAGCATTCATAGCTTTTAGCCAACCGTTGATGGTGTAGGCGAAATCCATGCCCTGTACTTTATTCTTCCCAATTTCCTTTCGAGCCAATGGACCGTAGTCGTAATAACGATAGTTCGCTTCTAGTGTTTTATGCACACTATCCTCTGCAGTATATACACTTGTAAGTCGGTTCAATTTGTCGTACTCATATGAATGTTCCAATTGATCAATTTCACCGTCCTGATAAATAACACGTTTTACATTTCCGCTAATCAATTCAAACTCATACTTGGTAGATTTGGCATCTTGTTGCATGGGTGATAATTGCGGCACATCTTGAATGGATTCAACTACGTTTCCATGAATATCATACGCATAATGCGTAGCAGATTCGTATTCTGATGTATAATCTGTGGACCCTGAAACACTGGCAAAATAAGCAACTGTTGAAACCCGTAATCTTAGATTTCTTTGTGTTCCAGTTGCAAACTTATTGTCAATAGCAGAACTCAAAGTTTTATCATAGGTTGTTACCGTTACCTCAGAGCGCGTACCTGCATCTACCCACGTTTCGAAGGCTGCTCCTTTGTCGTCCGCTTTCAAGTCGGCTTCACTTGGATCGGAAGGACGGATTGTTTGTCCTACTTCTACGGGTCTTCCTTGCGCGTCATACTTGGTATAACTATACATCTCTGACCCTGCTTGCACTGGGTTTTGAGAGGCAGCGATACGTCCATAGCGATCGTACCAGAATTTTGTGTCTCCCACCTGATCTGGATTCGTAGTGCTAACCAATTGATTGTATGCATTGTATTTGTAGGTGGTTTCATAATCCCAATCAGGAACATCTGCTGCGCCAAATGAAGTCATGTTGGTAACAGATGCTCTGGCGCTATTAATGTCAGTATCCGAACTTGTAAAGTTTCCGTTAATTCCCTCTGGCGCCACTGTTTTCACAAGATTACCAGCCTGGTCATAGTAGAAAAGGGTAGTTTGATAGCGACGCACCTGTGTTGTATGCACCAATTGTTCTGTCTCAAACGCTCCTGCACATTGTGTGTTGTATTCATCCGTAAAATCAGTATACATGCTATCCAGTTGGATGTTATAATCGCTCCAGGCATTCATGTACATTTGAGATAAATAAGGCTCGTAACATGGCCCTTCGATATCCACAATCCAGTCGTCACACAAGCGCAACTCTGAGGTGGAACAGGTTGAATCATTCGTGATACAGTCGTTGACTTCAAAACAACCTGAATAGCCGGTTAGCACTGTATTTTGTAATTGACCACAGTCAATATATGTTACTGAGACTTCAAACCCACCATTCCCTTCGCAATATTCACTCGTAGGTGCCAATGTTCCAAATTGCACAATGCTTGTGAAATCAAATCCATCGAAGGCCGTCAAGGAAACGGTACAATTTCCGCTATCAAGGTTTAACGTAAGTGTAGAATCTGCCTCACTGCTCCAGTAGTCATCATATGAGAACAAGTACTGCAATGCCTCTGAATTGGCATACACAATATTTGCATCGGCCAGCTCCACTTCGTCACTACTGGAGTTTGTTAATTGACCTCGATTCGCAAGAAGCGTTAATACAGCTGGTAATTCGATCGCTGCTTCAGAAACGTTACAATAAGGATTCGTAGGAGTTGCTGCACACATTCCAATAAACTCGGCGTAGTCTGCATAATACAAATGGTATCCGAACTCAGCATTCAGGTAATTCTCTACAATAGTTTCATAGTTCTGAGTGGTATCAAAGCCTGATGAAAAACGTGTCTCTAGCGTATCCATTTCGGCAGTAATTGCAGCGCAGTCTACTTCACAGTCTGTTGGGTTACATGAAAGTGACGCTGGAATGTTATACTCTGTACTTGGCAATGGGAACGGCACAGCAGGCTCACACGAGTTCCAACTTGCCCATGTGTACCCAGGAGACCACGGTAGACTGTCAGAACACACTGCATCTTCACAAGCACATATGAGATGATCTGCATCTGCCATGGATATTCCCGTATTGAATGCAAGCATTTCTTCTACATAGAGGAAGCCTTGGGTATTGTTATTCTCAAGATCGTATTGTGCTTGTAAAATGGCATCACAGGCACACGTGTCGAGTGGTTGTTCTAATATTCCGAGCATATCGTCCGTGGACTGATAAGGACCTGGAGCACTTACCAATAATTCTGTACACCATTCGTCTTCGTAGTTTGAACCAAGATAATCTGTTAAAACATCATCAATTGTTGCATGTCCTCCAGCGGTCGTATCGCCCGGTGGTGCTGTTGTTGCTCCAACGGGATGTAGTGAATCACACCCTACCATACACAGATCTACAAGATCGTCATATAAATTGACCATATCTATCGAATCGAGAGCAGAAAAATCACAACTGTCTAAGGCTGCGAGCCAATCTGTTGCGTATTGTTCACAACTGCTTTGACAACCATCTGCCAAGCCTGTTGAGTATACATTTTCCAAAGAATCCAGATTGGCTTCGGGATCATAGCCATAATAGGTTTCCAAATTAAGGAATCGTGGCACTTTATCTGCATAATCTTCACAGGCTGTCGAATCTGATCCTATACAGTCGTTCTCGCAACCATTTGTTACGGCATGTGCATGCATGGCATCGTAATAGTACCCAGCTTTTAAGTCTACGTAATATTCCCTGAAACTAGTCCAGTATAAATCAAGTAGACATGAATCGGGTGCATCTTCATGAGTCGATAAACAACTATCGGCTTGAGCCGAAGTCGTGACCTCAGAACACATAGAACTGATCAATGCCGTTTGCCAGATTGAATAATTTGTTGAGCCAAGTGTCATGTAATTATTCATATCTGCAGAGAGGCTATCAAAAAAACTAGCGCCACCCGCTCCCGTGTCAAAGAATGGGTCTATCAGAGAAGAATCACATGAATTCACAAATGGAACATCACTACTTTCGCCTAATGGCATGAGATACCCCGCTGTACAAGCATCGTCATACGAGTATACTGAGAACAAGCTGTCGTCGAATGATACCCCGAGTATGTTTGTTTCACAGAATTCAAGATAGCAATATTCTGGATGGTATTCTAACAGTGATAACGCCCAGTCATCTTCGAAGAACCCTATGAATTCATTTTCGGTAAGTTGATCTGGAGTAACAGTATCGCCAGCAGTATTAGTCACAAAAATGGTATCGCCGTTTGCATCAAAGAAACTTGTAGTCTCCCAAACATCTGAATAAAAAATAGAAGTAAGGTCACTGGATGTCATGAAGCCCGAACTATCCGCGTACAACGCGTATTGTCCGCCCGGTGACATATCATCCAACATCATTTCTTTGTACTTCTCGCAACTGTTCAATGTATCTGGTGCTTCATAAGTACTGTCAGGATAGCACTCTAAAAAGGACTCACTTGCATAGTAATCATTGAAAAAATCGGGAAGCGTGGACGCGCATGTATCATTCTCAACGTAATAACACCAGTATTGATCTATCGCACTTTGGTTTACGGATAATGACTTCGATATCGTGTAAAGCCCTCTAGGAAGCGTAATCGTTGTGTCATATGTCAATGTATCGTTGGTATTGCATATAGTATCAAAAGTGGATCCATTCACAACGACGGTGCTGTCCCAATAGGTTACTCCACAATCGTCTTTAATGGTCAATGAAAGATCGTACATGCAATCAAAGCAAATCGAAGCGTCCAGACAAGCATTTTCGTATTGCTCTGGTGAGAATTCATACTGGAAGGTATGCGATTCTCCATCTTCCGCTACAAACATCGTATGCTCAAAAGTTGTAGATGGGAAATTCGTTCCAAGATCTGCCAGTTGTCCATCAATCAAAACCGAGATACTTGTGTCCAAATTCGCACTATCTAAAGCAACGGTATTAGATGGAGGTGGTCCTTCCAGGTAACTGGCCACAACGCGCCCTGCCATATCGGTGTACTGCACATAAACTTGTCCGTTTGGATCAATGGTGATCATTTTTGTGTAATGGCTTGCATTACCTACCTCAGAACCAAATAGACGGTTCAAATCCGATTGCTCTGGAGAAGGATACACAAAACGCGTTTCATGTCCAAATCCCTGACTCAATGTATCTCCAGCTGCTGATGTATATTGAACGCGTCCTGAGAAATCATTGATGTAATCAACACGTGAATACGGATACTTATTTGCATCAGGAATGTATGCGTTGGCTCCTTCCGTGTCAGGATTGTTGGATGAATAGTACTTACCAGCACCGTAATTTGTTGAGAAGCCAGTTCCGATTTCTAAATCGCAAGAGTCTAGCATTACCTGGTTAAAATACTCCGCGCGATAGCTTGAATCTTCAAGGGTACTCGGGCGGTTAAAATCTGGAAAGTGTTTTAATCGAACGCTATCTACAGGTGTTGGTAAATCAGAAATTACTGGGCGGCCGAGTTCATCATAATACACATTCGATACAATCGTTTGTTCGGTTTCCGTATTGTGAGAAATACTTTGTCTTCCCCTCCCCAAGCCATCGGCAAAAGAAAGTCCTTCAAAACGTTTCCCATCCTCCGTATAACCTACTTGATGGGACCAGTTCATGTCCGGATCGTATTCAGAATCTTTATAAAAGCGTTGAGTCGCAGCAAGGCTGTTTAAAGCGCCTGACTCAGCTACGTTCCATACCCCCTCGTACCGATGACTAAAATCAGCCCCTTTGCGTCCAATAGCTCGAACACGATAAATCACATATCCATGATCGAATATGTTTGGTATGATGTAATGACTTTCCTTGACTTCAACGCGTGTTGAGTTTAGGTAGAAGTTAAAGTCCAAGTCAGACTGTCCAAAATAAGTGCCATCGACTTTATAATCATTGATGTGTACAAACTCTAATTCATAGGACTCAGCCCCTACTTTTGTATCCCAATAAAAGTTGATGAATTCGGCATTTTGAATGGTATCCCACTGGGCATTTAGAACCATGTCACCATCAAAAGTATAATAACGTTCCACTTGCACCTGGGCTTCCAAATAAAGATTATCTACGTTGAGACCAGTAATGGACTGTACGGTTACTTTGATATGATGTCCATCTGAAAATGAGAAGGTTGAAAGGTCATCGATCAGGTTTGTTCCGTCCGTATCATATGAAACTTGCAAAGTAATAGTATCAATTGCTCCCCAAGCAAAGGCATTTGTATTGTCATCCCAATATTCATGCTCTACTTGTATTGTCATACTGCCCAACGTATAGTTGGAGGTTTGTAAAACGTCTGGATTTATCCCCAATTGAACGGTATTTCGAACTTTGTAATTCGAAAAGTCATTCGACCAATTACTGTTGTTATACATCTCGAGGTACTTCCCATCGTAGACGTGGAACACGGCACCAGTAATATTTGAACCTTCAACCCTTTCCGAGAAAATTTCTTCTCCAGCGAAGGTCCATTTTGGGGTAATTATGCTGCACAAGACAGCAACAAAGAGTAAATACTTCATCTTTTCGTATTTTGATAGTGGGAACGCGTCTTTTCTTAGTTAAATCTTTTTTGACCTCCTCCTTCGACTTCGGAAACTGTCTTGATGCCCTCTATTGTTTCCACACGAACACGTACCTGATTCAGGTTCTCATCGTAATTGTAGAAGGTAGTAAAGTTGTATCCGTCGTGCGTAGCAAGCGGTAAGAGTGTTTTGGGGTCATAAACTGTGGTGGTCATTCCAGCAAGGAAGGGATGGATACGCAGATCATCGAAATAGGCAGCGTCACTACCATCGTTATTCTCAAGGCGTACATCTACCGAAGTTCCGTTTGCTGGAATAGTAAAGTTTCCTTCCACACGCTGCCAACCATCAATAATAGGCCCGGATGGTGTGAAATTCTGAACCGTGTTTCCTCCCGTATAGTTCACCGTTATTTCAACATTGGCTGTGGTGTAGGAAGTCGTTGTATCCGGATCATCGCCCACTTTAATCCATGCACCAACCACATAATCTCCAGGCGTCGGGGCAAAAATTGGAATACACAGACATGTATCTGCAACAAAATTTGTACTCGTGAACCCATCGGATGGATTCTCCCATGTTTCTCCAACGTCCTTTGAAACTACAGCAGAATTACTGCTGGTGATTTTAAGCGATTGTAGGCCGCTGTGACGAATAGTAGTATCAATGGTAACATTCGCTCCAAGTGCATCACTAAAGCTAAAATGGTTCTTTTCGTAACCAAGACTAATATCAGTGAAGTAATTGTAGTCTTCAAAACCGTCGAAGGCAATTTCTTGCTTTCTAGCATTGACTGCTTGAGCAATTGGAACAATCTCTAACTCCGGGTTGTAGCCGTAGAGTACTGTTGAGCGAATATCTATTTGATCTTTGGACTCAAGTGGTTTTCCAAACTGATCGAACATGGTTGTATTTCCAAGGTTTCTCCACTTTTGATAGAGATCTCCTGCATCATGATCCGGGTGTCCCGACTCATTGATACGATACCATTCACCGGAGCTGATTTCATAGAAAGGCACTAGTGTATCGATAGTTCCGTCGAAACGGATCCCATGGGCGTGAGAATCGTTAATTCGCTCCGATTGATAAGCATATTGCGCCTCGCCAATCAGTTTTCCTTTAATGCCAGGAGGATAGGGGTTCAATACATTCCCAAGAATGTACTCTGATCCATGCGAACCACCTTCTCCGCCGCGACATTTCAAATTGTCTCTGTCTTTGAGTGTCATGGCACTCATTGAGATTACTTCCTCCTTCGGGAAAGTAAAAGCACCTACCGACAAGTCTGGCTTTTTCTTTGTGACTGCACTTTGCATGGTTGCACCAAGAATGTTATCACGACCTGATTCTAAAATGGTAATAGTCAAACCAGTACCCGAAACACCGTTGTAGATATTTCCGTTCGTGTTAATCAAGGTAGCATCTGCTCCACTGAAGAAAAGAATATAGGCGTAATCTGTTGTGGTTCCATTACTAATGGAGATGTAGTCTCCTTCCACAAAATAATCGCCAACATCATGTGAAGTTATCTCCATTTGGTTGGATGAAATATTTCCTGTTGCTTCAAAGCCATCTACTTCGCTCACGCTTCTGCATTGATCGTAATACCAATGCGCGGGATAAGCAAATGAATACAAGGTATCGTCGAATTCATCTTGTAAGCTGGATACGATTACATTTCCAGTCTCGCGATCGAATGCCAGGTTTCGCGCATTGTTTACAGACTGCATGTTCCAGGATTGAATGTTTCTAACGACCGCACTTTTGTTGATGTGTTTCACAAGCGTGTTAGACCAGAAGCCTTCATATGACTTACCTAGGCTTAAGACTGGAGAGATCATGAAATACAAATTAGGCGGAAATGGCCAGAATTTGACATCTGCACCCAACGCAAACGTTTTTGTCAGGCTCGTAGCATAATTCACATCCGCATGAATGTCATACTCCATAGCTATCTTTTCTTCGGAAACATTTCCTTCACGGTCAATCATGTTCACTTTGTCACCTAAACCATAGTATTCATAGATGGACTGAGCCTGTTTGTTTCCCAGCCCATCATAAGTTACCGCGCTTTTCATTTTACCATGATAGTCGTTGGTAATTACAGTATACCCTTGAGATAATCCCTGGAGGTTTGTGGTAAACCCGAGTATTGGAATATTCTTCTCAACGCGCTCAGTTTTATCTAGTTTCGTTGCTTTGAACACTGTTGGAAAATCCTTGCTTGTATAGTAATTTGATTCTGAGTACCCTTTGTCTCTGCTTCCTTCAAATTCAACCTGCACCGTTTCATAACCAATAACTGGAGCTGGATAAATAAGATCTGCCACTGGAAGCGGCATAAACTTTGACTCATCAGGGAATTTTTCCTTCACATTTTGATATGTCGCCCAGAAATAAAGGGCGTTCTCATCACGAATTCCTCCTGGTTCATTACTAGCCACACCAGTGGTGCTGGTACGGTTGCCGTACTCATACTTCCAGGTATACGTACTATTGTATTCTTCAGAAATAGCGTTCCAGTTGTCTGAATACGAAATTTGACTCACACGTCCATTACCTCCATATTTGGTGCTATCGGGAGACGCTAATCGAACCACTGACATATCTTCGATCATGCTTGCTGCATACCCTTGCTCGATCATGATGCGGTTCACATCTTTCTTACCCATCATCACTCCTTGGTCAATGGATAGGTCTGGTGTACAACCATTACAAGCGCCATAGAGAACATCTGGCAAATTCATTCGTGCATATTCTAAAACTGCCTTCTGCAACGGATGTACTTGAATTCGATCTTTCGATGGAATCTCACCCTTTTTCATGTTTTCCCCAACAAACGAAGGCTCTAAAATCACATACCCGTATTTGTAATTTTGTCCCGTTTCATAAGGCAACGCACCTATGGCTCTAACATCGTCTTCGAACGTTGGTACGTCATTGAAAAAGTCATTGTAATTCGAGGCAATCTGAGCAAAGAATGGTACATAATCTTCTTCTAATCCGTTCTTATCGATCTCAGAATGAATCTTAAAATAAAGAGGTCGTTTTGGATTAATAGCACCAGTAAGGATCGTTCCAAAATCATCGAACTGTTTGAAGTATTCGTCTTCTACTTTTTGAGAGGCTTGCTCCCAAGTCAAGTTATTACCATACTCATCTTCTAATGGAAAGATGATTACGTTATTTGGAACGGTTACTGCATTTCCGGCATTATTTACATTGTACCTCCCATATTCATCTGTATAAATCGAATGTGGACGTGCTTCCGAGAGGACATCGTTCATAAAGCTCAAACCACCCAACATAGTCAACTCAAACTCTGAAATTTCTCGGTTGTAATCAAACCAAGTATTTTGTCCCGTATATTCACCATTTCCTCCATCAATAATATCAAGCAAATGAATAACACTTGTCATTCCGTGTATATCAAAATGTTGCATCGCCGCCTGATTCTGAACAAAGCCATATGAATCCGCTTCGTATGAAATGTCAGTTTTTCCTCCAGCTGGATTTAAGATCGATGTCAAGCGCCAAGCTTGCGCTGTAGCATCAGCTGCTGCCTTAACTTGATCTGCATAAGGGTATTGCGCGTTAGGACGGATGGGATCATTCGGCTTGTAATTCCCCCAGCCATCAATATTTGCATAGTTAAAGTGCGGGTTTACATCGCTATACGTAAATTCATAAGAACTTAACGCCATTTCTTCTGAAGTACCAGAATACACCCGAATAGCCTTAAGCGTTAATTTACCAGAGTTTGCAAAGGTTCCTCCGTAGGTTTCTGAATTTGCTGGAGCATTTTTACAAAGTGAATAGTCGTATTCGAATTCAACCGTTTGTATGGGTTCAGCATTGGGGTTATTAATGCGTTCCGAGCGGTTGTAAAGTACTATTTTGTCCAGTGCCTTAAGAGGCATTCCTGTATCAAGTTGTCCGTTTTGATCCACTACACCATAAGCATCCTTTCTATTGGTCAAATGGAATTCCGCAATCATATTCTTACTTTCGACCGTATGCACGTACCAAATTTCTTTTTCTCCGTACGAGTAATTGGCCTTGTCATCCAGATCACTACCTAAGGTAGCAGGGTCATAAAATGCTTCCTTCCCTCCTGTATCGCCAGCAACTGGGTAGCGCCATTCATAAGGAACATTGGTACTATCCTTACCGTAGACTTGAGTATAATTAAACTTATACCATGTCCCTACATCATCCGTTGTAGGACCATCTCCTGTAACATCTGAATAGTTGGAAGACAACATTTCTGTTAGTAAAAAAGAATGTGCATAATCAGGAACTGTGGTTCTCTCAAATAAATGGGAACGACCTTTCGTGTTGTTTACAGAAGCATCTGTAACCGTATATTCAACAAGACCAGTAGTATCAATAACCGTATTTGAATTCGGGTCTACGGCAAACATGCATTGTACAGTACTTAGGTTGTACGCTGGAATTCCAAAGACATAGCGAGTTCCACTATTGTCCATAGTTTCAATCGCCGAAATGTGATTATCTTCACGATGTCCTGTGTTTCGTGTAATTGTATGAGTGTTATTCCCATAATTAAAATCGTTTTCATCGTAGGATAAATAAGTTGGGGAGCTACTACTATAATCGGCAACTGTAATAGGTTTCACATAGGCGGAGCGCACAATTTTATCTGTCAATGAATTCGCTGTGTTACCATATTTCGCGCCAAGGCTTGAGCTATTTGAAAGTAACGTAGGTGAAATATCAATGGTTTTATCATTTTGATTCGCCTCCAAAGCAAAGCGCGTCGCTTGTTCGCCTCCAAAATAGTTCAAAGCGTCTTGATCTTCTGGTGTCATTTCGGAAAGGCTTTTGAAGTAAACAGCATCGTCAAAATCGTCTAACCCTTGTATTCCAGATACCGGATCAATAGTAACCTCCGATTCGAACTCGAGCATGTTACTTTGAGAAGTACCCGCTTCCTTTTTACCAGAAGCTACTTCGCCTGTGTTATTTCCAGCTACAAAGCCTACAACCAATCTCGGAGTAGGTAGCTCTATCCCCAGTCTTACTTGTACTGAATTAATATCCGTTTCTGATTTTACCTCGGCATCATGATACGTTCCAATGTCCGTTCTTCTACCTCGAAAAGTAGCACTGTAACTACCTGTTGATACTCTGAAAATATCGTACATCTGTGCAGAATAGTCGAGATATCCCATGTTATCGGAATACTCGTTTCGCGTTCCTCTATTAAAATCCATAATTGGATAATGAGCCGTGGCTGAATTCGATTTGTGATATTTTCGTTTGCCATTATGAAAATAGCCGATGGCTGGTTGATACACTCTATCGTTTGATAATTGTATCTGATTTTCAATTGAATGCGATTGTACAATCATTCCTACAGATGTGGACAAATTACCAAACTTGTATCTCAATGATTGATTGAAACTATTTTGACTTCCGGAAGTCACGTTTCTGTATACTACTGATGGAGTCATTGACCTTGTACCATACTGCAACGATCCACTTAATGAAACTCCTCCATTACCACCGTTATAATTTTTGTCCAAATAACCAAAAGAAAGATTTGATCCTACTGATTTGGAAGTTAACCCCACCCGAGAATTAAAGGATTTGGAAAAAGAAGCACCGAGCTCTCCTTGCCCTTCTTCTTTCTCACCATAACCGACAGATAAACCAAAATTAGAGCTTGTTCCGATCCCATTTTTAGAATCTCGAGAATAACCTATTCCAAATGAAGGAGCTACGGACCATTTAGTATCTTCATTCCCTACAGAAAAGGTAGATTGGAGACCAAAATCAAATGTTTTACCATTGCCTACCATAGGACTGTAATACTGCCCCCAAAGAGCGGTGAGTTGAATACTAGGATTATACAAAGGGTCTCTCTCAGGATCTAATCCACCAAAACCATAACTTGCAGCTAGATATGGCCCTAATTTCGTACCTGTTGTAGTACCATCCAACTGATTAAACTCCTTTTCAATGACCTGCTCCCCATTGAACTCATCAGGGATTCCACGCATTTCACGAGAAACGGCACCAACACTTAGATCCCAACCGAGACCAACCCAAGAGGACTCAGAGTTCATTCCAATGTTTGAGTTATAGGCTAGCACGATCGGATACCCCTCCACGTCCATGAGTGGGATGGAATAGCTGAAATCTCCTGTGAACTTGTTGACCATTCCATCTGTTGAACCCAGAGAGAACCCGGAAGTTTCTGCTTGTCCACCTCCGCTGGATGCAATCATTACTTGGGAAAGAACTTCTTCTATCTCTTCCTTTTTATTTGTACTCTCAATCTCAGAATTGTATTCTTCTTTTATTGAATTGTGTTCACTTTTTAACTCAACCCTTCCCGAAGTTTTTGAAGAGTATGAATACGAGTAATGTGTCCGTTCGTTATTCGCTGACCAGCCGTATGGAATGATCTGCTGAATGAATACAGCATATAGCGTTACCACACTAATTGCTTTGCGCAATCCTTCTTTCTTATGAAATAAGCTCATAATAATGGGGTTATTCGTTGTGTTTAAATTTGAGGTAGAAGCGATCTTCTTTGGCATTTTTCACTTCCAATGTGTAGAATTTCTGATCCGTCATAGTAATTCCACTAAGGTCCATCACATACCTGTTATCGTCAAAAACATACGTCAGTGCAGGCATACCACCAAAAGTATTTCCTGAAGCATCGCAAGAAGCTACCAGTACATTATCATCATTGTAAATTTTCGCCTCTATGTATTGCAGTGTGTCTATGCCGTAATTTTCATCCAAGGCAAAATTTAAAGTGTCGTTGTAGCTTTCTCCGTAGCCACCGTCGAGTTCTTTTCTTAGCTCGTTGTATGGACGTTCTTCAGCTCCGCCGCACAATAATGGGTTATTTGGATGGCTTAGTTCCAACTTGAACGTCCAAACTGGATCATAAGTAGTTCCCGCATAAAGGTTTGATGCGTACATCTGTTTGTTGTAAACATTTGCATATGTATCCAACATAAATTCACAACCGTAATTGGAATTGTTATCAGATTTCCACTCTTCCCAGAGATCGGTCATGTCAATCGTTTTGCTAGCCGTTGAATATCCGGAACCTGTAGTGCTCAATACAGCGTGAGTGCTTGTAGAAGATGTTGGATTATAATTATAAGTAACAAAATCCTTGTTCCAATCTTCAGTTATAATATTCATTTTGGCAGCATTAGTTGGACTGGTACTGCTGTAGTGTTGCGCCCATCCTGCAGGGAAGTTATCCATCTCAAGATCTGCCTGGTTTATGACAAATTTATCATCCATCCAAGTGTAGTATCTCAAAAAGGAACTCGAGTAATACCACGCGCCATTTGTCCATGATTCCGCCCTTAACACCGTTCCGTCTGGGTACGAGTTATCCGGGTTATTCGATAAGACACGATTATTTTCTACGAAATTTGCAAGGTCAGAGTACGTTATAGTGACCTCTTCGCATTCAGTTCCCACTAGAAAGCCTAGGTACAAAGTGTCACTGCAATCAGATCCAGAAACCTGTAACCCATACCAACCATCTGATACGTTGATTAAAGAATCATTCGTAGAAATTAGCGAGTCATTTGAGTTTACCCATCTATAAGAGTAGGAAGACGAACAGCCGTTTGAAAGTGAATATGAAATAATCGCGTCTTCTTGTCCTGAAGCTGATTCATGCTGAATATTGACATTAGATATACTCAGAGGTAAATAGTATTTCACTTTTAGCTTGGGTCTGTCATCTTGTGAAGAATAATCTTCTGTATAAAACCATGTACCTGAATAGCCTGAGTAGTTTTCATCATCCACCTGAATTGACCATCCATTATTTGGAATAATTCCATATACCATTCTCTGAACCATATCAGTAACATCAATGGTTTGTACTGCATCCGTTGTAGCGGCCACTGTAGAAACGTCTCCTGCGGTATTCGAAATAGTGGGTTGCGTGTTCAAGGTTATATTCTCGTTCCATGAATCACGAACCAACTTGGTCTTCCAGTCAAAGTTTGCTGTAATGCCATTAGCTCTGGTAAGTAAGATGTCTGCGGAATAAATAATTGCATTCGATGGGATCGAACTCAAATCATACTCAACAAAAATCCTTTGGTAGTAAATGTTACTACCAAACTTACCAGATACCACATTCGTACCTGATTTCATCGTGTCGATTGTTCCGTAACTGGTAGTTGGGTATCTCGAATCGACGTAAGTATCCTGGGTTGCGGTAAGCTCAGTGCTATCGAGCAGCTGATTGAACGCAAGAAAAGGCATGCAAAAACACATCACCGTAAGGAGATATTTATACTTTCTTATCATGATATATTTCTTTTAGTAAGTCTCCGAGACTATGGGTAGATTGCCCCCTTGAAAATTCCTGGCGAGTACATCAACTCTGTAACTTCCAGTGATTGGTGCAAATTCGGGAAATTCGATAGTTGCAACTGAACCAGATAAGGAGTTCAGCGCAATTAATTCCGCTTTGGTACTTTTAATTTGAGCGATTGGATGTCCCGATGATAAATCGTAGACCGATACAATGACCTCACTGAAGAAGTCAATATCATCCAAATATACCTCTACGTTCATAACATCGATAGTATCGTTTGTCTGTGTGGAGTCCAGTGAAGATTCTTGGGTAAACGATAATGTTACAGAAACAGAGTCTAATTGCGCAAAGGCTCCGCTTCCAAATAAAAGCATCCCTAAAACCAAAATCAAGGATGTTGGCGTGAAACCAAATTCTTTCGAAATCTTTGTGGTCATCTTTTTCAGTGTTTATAGATTGTACTGAATTGTACCCTCCAAAGATGAAACAGAGAAGCGTTGATGTCAATACGATAAATCCCCTGCTCAGTACGATAAATATCTTAGTGTGCACATTTAAAACGCAATGAATGCGCATTATCAGGAAGGAAATCAAGAGAGTGGAGTTTGTTTTTTGTTGATCCATGACTTTATTTAAGAATTCTTAGAATTGCAACGAAATATCAATTCAAAAGCTCAAAATGGCTAGGCGCGTAACAATTAATAGAAGAGATAAATTTATTAGTCAAGAGAAGGTACTTTCTTTGCTGCAACAATTTATTAATGATTCTGTATCAGGAAGACGCACGAAAAGCAATGGCACAAGAATAGGAAAGGGTACGATCACCAACTATGAATATTTTAACAGTAACATGATTGGGTTTCTTAATTCAAAGACAAAAGAATTTCGCATTTATAATTCGTCTAGACTAAATCACAGAGAAACTGAACGAGCTAAAAAGCACTATCAAGACTTTTACAGAGCCTTTACCGCATATCTTTACGACGACAAGAATTGTTTTGATAATTATGTAGGACTCAATATAAAATGCTTGCGTAGTTTTTTTAATTATCTCGCAAATGAGTTGAATTACCCTGTTGGAACCTTTCACAAATCCTTTTACGTTCCAGTTGAACTTATTCCAATTGTCGTGTTGACTCCAGAGCAGCTCCGTTATTTTATTTCTGACCCGGAAATGAATAGAATTGCTAAAGAAAACAATCTTGAGGTAATCAAAGATATTTTTGTGTTTGGATGTGCAGTTGCTTTGAGAATATCTGATTTAATGCATTTAGACAAGTCCAATCTTATCCGAAAAGACGGCAACTACTATATCAATGTGAAGTCGATCAAAACCAAAACTTTCACTTCCATTAAGCTTCCAGAATATTGTATTGAAATACTAGAGAAGTACGCTGGTAAGCATAAAACACTTTTACCTCAATTTAGCAAAGGGTACTTTAATCTCAAGCTGAAAGAGTTAGCGAGTTTAATTCCAGACAATTATGTGATGGTTAAAAAAAGAGAACGTAGAGGGAAAGAAGTTGTGGTTTATAAGGATAAAGATAGAAAGGAACATTACAGACTTTCTGATCATATTACAGCTCATACAATGCGAAGAACAGCTATTACTACGATGTTAAACTTTGGTATGCAAGAACACATGGTTAGAAAAATATCAGGTCATTCCCCGAACAGTAAAGAGTTTTTTAGATACGTTGAATTGTCGCAATCCTATCTCGATTCAGAAACCGATCGTGTTTTTAACAAGATAGTCGGCTAAAAAGTTGTAAATTAGTCTTACTTACAGCACTGAAAATTGCACTTTTTGACATTTTCTTACCACGATACGCCTTCACATCCCTTGCCAATAGTAGGAAGTTACTATCCGTTCGGTATGCAGATGCCTGATAGACAAAACGTAGGAATATCAGGAGCCGAAACGTACAGATATGCCTACAACGGCATGGAGCAGGACAATGAGGTGTCAGGTACAGGAAACTCCTACACAACCGAGTTTAGGCAGTATGATCCAAGATTAGGACGATGGAAGTCGATTGATCCGGTTTTCAATCCACACTTATCTCCCTACAATGGACTTGATAATAACCCTGTTTTATTTGTGGATAGGAGGGGAGATGATATTGTTTGGGGAGATGTTACTGGTAAAAATGTACCATCTGTTGAAGAACGACGTTTTATACTTAATCAGTTAAGACAAGGGCTTTTATATGGATCAAGTCAAACTAAACAAATGGCGAGGGACATTTTATTTGGTCCTCATAAATTTTATATCGCTTTACACAGTAGTGAACATTTTGAAATTTGGGAAGGCGAAGTACGTGATGAAGAATCTTGGGAAATTGTTGATCCTGGACTACCTACAGGAGAATATAATTTCAGAGGAGCAAACCAAACAACATCTGCAGAAGTTCCAAGGCGTTTTTGGGAAGAACACCTTTATCGAATGGAGCTCTTGAGACAGCAACAGGATGGTGAAGTTGGCCCGATGTCATGGGATGAAATGGAAATTTGTATTCAAGAGAGGTTTATGTACCAGCCAACATATACCGAGTATAACGAAAATGAAACTAATGGGGTAGGTGTTGATGTCGTTATTGATTATTTATGGGACTTAACGTACCAAGATGAAGTAGTATGTGGTCAAATGATGTTAGAGGATTCTGAGTTTAACATTAAAAGGCGTATATTATGGCATGAGCTATATCACGCTTGGTTGCTTTCATTAGGGATGAGAATAACAGATGGAGTTGAAAGTGAGAGGGCAGCAGTTGTTAATACAAATGAAATGTTTGATAATGATATCGACAGGTTATTTTATTTTAAATCGGACAGGTTTATTTTGATAGATTGTGATGGAGACAGTGAGAATAACGACATTGAAATGAGCAATTTTAATATAAAATTACCTGCGGAAGTTAGAGGAGAAAACAAAGGTCAGTACATGCAAAATACAACTCCGAAAAAGGAAAAGAATTAGAAATTGGTTAACTATGAAAACTTTTAGTGTTTGTGTTTTTAGTCTTACTCTATTCAGTTGCCTATCGCAACGTGATTTGTATTGTAATGTCTCAGAATCTTCCGTTGTTTTATTTTACGAAGATCAAAGAATACCATATGTCGATATTGTAATACCAACCTCTAGCTTTCAATTTGTGGAAAGCGATTCTGTGACTTTGAAAAATGGGAGGTATTTCGACTATCACCTAGACACTAATGAACTGGTATTAAGAAATATAAAAATTTCGGGGCTGTATGCAATAGATACTTTAATTGTACATCGTGAAAATAGTTCTTATCACATATCGATCAGTTTATTTGTTCTAGGTAATGAATCCTTACTACTTGATAGAGATACATACAACGGAAAAGTTGATTCAATGGAGAGAAATTTTAGACTTGAGGATCAGAGACCATTATACTTTTTAAGAAGCCCGTTATACAGAGAAGTTCATTTCAGGAATCGGGAATATTGGGTAGGAAAAGGGGAAGTCTTTTTTAGAAAACCAGAACTATTTGAACATTAAAAATGATCTTTTGGTCTTGTTCAAAAACATCAGAAAAATCAAAGAAAGCTACATCTATAGGGGCTACACTCTAGCTTCGCAGTAGTTGCACTGCTGCGTAAAGTTAAGATATAGAAGCCTATGTATTCATTTACGTAGGCTTTTTTGGTTGCAACTGTATTCCTGCGTTTGACAAAAGTTATCAACATATATTCTAATCTGCTACAAGTCAATATTGATAGTAGATACAGAGGTTTTACACGATTTTTACATACTCTCCCCATTCTCTTAAAAATCAGTGTGTTTATAGAGGTTAAATTGGCGTGTTTCACGCTTGGAATTCCAAAATAAAAGTCTCTGAAAAAGAAAGAATTAAGTCCCAAGTCAGCAATATTTTACTTTATCTTAGGTATGCGAATATCATTTATAATAAAGTAACGTGAAAGCTAATATCATTAGTTTAGTGGCAATGAAGAAACGGGGGAAGCAAACGGGGGTAATGGTCCAATTTGCACTTTTGGTCTCTATTGACCTTTATAACACTGAAATACAGTGTAATAAGAATTCTGGTTCTTTGAAATAAGAGTTAGTTATATTGGTCTTGGTAGTAGAAAGTGTATTAGATCGCATTAAAATAGAATTTTTTAAGTTCGTGGTTCAACTTGCACCTGACCTGAAAATGAGATGTAATCACTGTTCAAGTAATTCCTTGATACGTAAAGGAAAAATAGGAATCAAACAGCGTTATCAATGCAAATACTGTAGTAAATATCAGCAGGACATTTATTCGTATAAAAAATATGATCCTTCAGATGATATTCAAATCAAGAAATTTAATGCTGAAGGATTAGGTATTCGATCTATATCAAGAATCTTAGGATATTCAAGAGGAACCATAATTCGCAGAATAATGTACTTGGCGTCAAAAGTTACAAAACCAATTTATTGTGAATCAAACCAGGTGTACGAAGTAGATGAAATGTGGACGTATGTTGGGCAAAATCATCCATCAAGCTATAGTTGGATTACGTATGCGATTAACCGAACAACAAACTGTATCATTGAGGTTGCATTCGGCGGACGTACGAAGGCGAATTTAAATAAGGTAATTAGTTCAATAAAATTATTGAATCCAAAGAAAATCATTACTGACAAGCTGATTATCTATCCCAACTTAATAAAACCCGTTGATCATGACACGAACCGGTATTCCAATAGCCATATCGAAAGAGGGAACTTAACATTGCGAACTCATTTGAAGCGGCTATCCAGAAAGACGATTTGTTTCAGTAAATCACAGAAAATGCTAGAGGCCTGTGTATTACTCTATTTTGATTTTCACTATTGGAAATTAAAGATGGAGTAAATGGTAATTCGATGACAGGACTTACTTTAAAACCACAGTAGAATTTGACAAGATTTATGAGCGATAGTTGTGCATTTCTTTATATTTTGGAGTATCTACGTATCGAGAAAAAATAGAGTCCTAATTCTTTCATGTGCCCATCCGTTTGGTATGCAGATGCCTGAACGTCAAAACGTTGGGATCACGGGCGCTGCGGGATATAGGTACGCTTACAACGGTATGGAGCAGGATGATGAAGTGTCTGGAAATGGGAGTTCTTACACCACAGAGTTTAGACAGTATGATCCGAGGTTGGGTAGATGGAAGAGCTTGGATCCGTTGATGGCGAAATATCCCATGATGTCACCATATACAGCGTTTAATAATAACCCCGTTTATTTTGTTGATCCTAAAGGCTTGGAAGGTGAGCCGAAGATAAAGCTGAGCAGAGAAGAAAGACGGAAGTATCGACATTTGAAAAAGGAAGTTCGAAAAGAGCTTAGAGAGATTGATTTTAAGCGTTTTCGTAGGTTGAAACATGTGAAAAGAGCTGCGCGATATGCGGCTAAGAGTGGAGCTGAATCCGTAATGGTTAGAAGGTCTACAAAAGACGATAGTGATATTATTGCAACTGTGAACGTTGGTGGAGGCAACTTGGATGTCGACCTATCTGTAACGGACGTAGATCGAGATGGTTATGCAGATGAAGTTAAGGACGTAGGAAGTTTAACAATTGAGACTAAAGTGTTTAGAAGAAAGAAAGGAGACTATCAACGAAAAGTAAAAAATCACCATACCCAAATTAGGTTTACAGGAAGTCAGAAAAAGATTCTTCAAATGACCGAACCAGGCGAAAAGGCAGGTAATCCAACATCTAATGATTCAGAAAATGAACAGTTTCCGTACGTCCCGCCAATGGGTGGATGGTCAAGGGATAGTGCTAACCCGAATGTTTACAGCTCCCCACCTTTCCATGCAGAATGGACAGATCCAATAAATGGATATAACTTTCGAGAAAGTCATCATATAGGTACATTAAGGCAATATACTACTGATAGAAAGAAGATAGACTCTATGGCCGGCTACGTAAATTCTGATTACATCAAAGCTCGTTCTTTGGATACTACAAAAATTTATCACGAATGGATCAATGTTAAAGATTGGAAAACTAAAGATTGGGACACACTTTACATAAAATGATTAGACTTAAAATATACTATTCTCATAAAATTACTATTCTAGGGTGCTCTGCTTTAGTTCTTGTCCTTTTGCTTAGTTGTTCAAGAAAAGTTGACAAAAATGTAAATGAGACAGTTGACGAACCACAAGCGACGGTGGTTCATGTCGCTATTGAGTATAGAACTCGAATTGATTCAGATTTTTATCTAGAAAAGCGTTTTACTGAGCTCAAGAAAGTCAAAAAAAATGACACCTTGATTTACAAATACTATACTGATTCTATTTATGTTGGAAATGACTCAATTCTACTGACGACGAAAAGTAGAAATTTAAGGGATAATTGTTTGGTTCTAAAGGTATACAATGATATGCGTGTTTTGCGAATAGAAGAGTTTCAAACTTCATTAAAAAACCTTGATACAAGAGTGCATTATATTTTGCTAGACTCGTTTCGATTCGATTTTGATTCTGAAAAGTTAACAATTTATCACTACACTACTTCAAGTGTTATCGACAATAAAATAGGAGTCAAAGAAGACTTGTATTTCTCAACAGAATTAGGATTAATCGCCTCTCTTCCTAAGGTTAATCGTCTATCTTGCGCGGTGCTTTCAGATTCAGATAACACAACCGAACAAATGTTGGGAAATATTATTAAACAAATTGAAATTCGGAAGGAAGGTAAAAAGTCAAATGAGCCAGAAAGAAATTGAGGCAGTGTCCCCAGCTTCGCAGTAGTTGTGCTGCTGCGTTATTAGAAATTGAAGGGGGGGGATAAGGTCTTCGAAACCGTCCTCACTTAGTCAATAGAAGCATAAAAACAAGAATATACTTTGCGCCTAGCCATGATGATAAATATTAGGATTGGACGTTCTTGTTTCTACCAGTAGTCCCGCAATTTTTGAACGCGTGAAAATTATGGGTAATTTTAATAATGTTTTCATAAGGTATCCAGAGTCAATAATTTGAAAGTTTCCGCTGCTCCATCCACTAATTACCCCCATCCGTTCGGTATGCAGATGCCTGACAGACAAAACGTAGGAATATCAGGAGCCGAAACGTACAGATATGCCTACAACGGCATGGAGCAGGACAATGAGGTGTCAGGTTACGGAAATTCTTACACCACAGAGTTTAGACAGTACGATCCTAGATTGGGGAGATGGAAGAGTTTGGATCCTTTAATGACTATTCAGCCACACCGAAGTCCATATGATGCCTTTAATGATAACCCGATCTTCTTTATTGATCCATTAGGATTAAAAGGCGGTCCATATCAAGATAAACCAAATATTGATGTAACAGAATCTTCAAATATTCCACCAGATGACTATGTACCTCAAGGCTCTTATCCACAGCTTACGAGACCCCAATACAATAACCTGTTAAATCAAGGGTTCACGTTTGGAGGGTATTCACCTCAAACCGCATCTACTATTACATCACAATATACTGCAGGTGGAAATGACATAAAGACAGTCGGAAAAAACCACTATATGGGTTTTTGGATACAGGCCCAAAACAGTGATGGAAGTAATATGACTGATGGAAGAGGGAATAATTTAGGTGTGATTGTTTACGAAAGAGGACGCACTGTTCAAGCTAATGTTAATCAAGGAGGGAGTTATATTCAGAGGCTTTTTCCACCAGGTGTTCCTCCTGCTGGTGGGGTAGCTGCCACGATTAGGACTGTTATTCCTGGAGAAACACGTGCAACGACCCCTTATTTCACTGATGCGGGGCAAACAGTCTTTAATTATAACCCAGGTAATCGAGCTGGCTGGAATGCAAGACAATCAATTGTAGACGCGACTCTGTTTACTGTAACTTCCACAGTGAATAACTTAGTTCAGAATGATTTAGGTATTGCACCGAATGCAACTGATGCAGCGAATGTTACAACAAAAATAAATCTAAGGATTACCTACGCTCAGGGATTATTGAATAATGCAGATAAAACTTGGATTCGAAACCAACTCCAGGCTGTATATGGGAGCGATTCGAATATTGATTTTGCAGAAGTGGGAGTAACGGGTGGAGTTCTGGATGCTAATGATCGTAGTGGTAGGTCCCATAATTTAAATAATGCGAATGCCTTTCAACTGAATTTTCACAATGCTGATGGGCGAAACGGAATACAATCAACTATTTTTAGACCATGAAAAGTATACTTATAATATTGTTAATTAAACTTTTGTCGTTTCAAGTTCTCTGTCAGGACGAAAGCAATTATAGTTCTGGATATTTAAGAGATAAATTTAACCCTCCAAATTCTTTTTTACAGTTTGATTTCAACTATGATACATTGAAGTATGAATCATATGAGAAGGTTTCAGGAAACGGGACAGTACAAATAGAAAGATATTCAGGATATGCATTTGAAAAGGATAGTTTTAATGGAGGAACAGGTGTAATTCATGTATTGGACACCGAGCAAGTATTTATAATTGAAGTAATTGATAAAGTTGCTACTTTAATTCAGGAGAGGTATGAAAGTGCTAATGGTATTTCTTACGTTAGTTATAATTTCAATCCATATTCGAACAAAAGTCAGATTCGACTTTTCTCAGATAATGGTAATGCAGTTCTTATTGAAGATACGGAGGATAAAATACTTGTTAATTTGAATAACACAGTCGTTGAATGGGACTCTAGTTTAAATCTCGTTAAAAGTTATCATCTTGATTCCGTCTTCAATATTCAAGAGTATTCAGATGGACGCGACATCTTAGTTCGAAATTATCATGATAACGAACGGATCAAAGAGCAGTTTAATATAGACTACCTAGGATTTAGGCAGGGGGATTATTATCTCTATGATGAAGACGGAAGACTTGTAGAAAATGGATTCTATTCAGTTTTTGATAACAAAGAAGTTAAACACGGTGTTTGGATATATTACAATGTATGCGGTCTACCAATAAAAATAAGTCAGTATAAATTTGGTGTTTTAGTAAAGTCTAAAAGAATAAGACGATTTAAATGCGAGGAATAAGGTCTTCCCCCCGCTGCGCTGGATTTGTAATCCTGCGCCTTAAGTTTTAGCTCAAGAATCACTATCTTAAGTATTATGCGCTCAGGCAGTAAGCAAACAATAAAAAAGAACGGCAGTTATTTTCTTACGTTAACGGTAGTAGGTTGGAGAGACGTTTTCACTAGAAAGAATCACAAAGATGTGATAATCGAATCGCTGCGTTACTGTATTCAGAACAAGGGCTTGAATGTATATAGCTATTGTTTGATGACCAATCACTTACATTTGATTGTAAATGCAAATGAACCGTTTGAATTAAAAGATGTAATCCGAGATTTTAAAAATTTTTCATCCAAGAAGATTTTACAGCAAATACAAGATCAACCAGAGTCTCGCAGGGAGTGGATGTTACAAGAATTTGTGAAAGCAGGCTGGGAAAGCAGTAAACACAAGAGTTATAAATTTTGGCAACCAGGTAATCATGCTATTGAACTATACAATGAACGATTTACGTGGGACAAGATCAATTACATACACAACAACCCAGTGGAGGAAGGTTTTGTAAACAAACCAGAGGATTGGCAGTATAGCTCAGCTGGGCATTATCAGGATCAGGAATGTTTGCTACCGGAAGTTTACAGGCTTTCCGGGATGTTAAAAGCGATTTGATTTGAAAAGGGAAATAAGGTGTTCATTTGGTTCTCTTTTTGTTCCGTAAAACATAAAAACAAGCATAGTACAGAGCGCCCAGGCTATCCAGCTTGGGCGTTCTTGTTTTTAGCAGTTGCCTTCGGTCGCTGATCAGCCACCTTCGCCTACTTTGTTTTACTTCACACACTGCGAGTCTCGTTCACCCGCAACTACTCTGTGTGTACGCATTGTTGCCGTAAACGTCTGCCAAAGCGCACGCCCACCGTTGCTTGTTGTCTGGCTCGCCGCTAAAGTCGGCTTGGCTGCGCTGTACCTTACAGCTACGGCACTACCGTTTCTTGCTGTTGCGTCTTCACAAGCTATCACTTGTTCTTGTCACTGTTTTTGTCCACTTCACTCTAATTTATAGCTTCGCTATTATCTTTCCTCGCTTCTTCGTCTGTAAAAGCACTTGCTTACTCTTTTGACAATTTCTATTTCTCTGACTCCCAAATCTTCTATTCCCTGATGCTCTCTTTGCTTAAAGCTCGGCGTTCAACTTTAACTCTAAATGACATTTAAACAAAAAAGATGAAATTGCCCTAATAGTTGCCGTCTGAACCTCCATTTGAAAATGTTGAATTGAAAGTCATGTATTTGATATAGTTGCATTTTAAAGTTTTAACGAGAGCGCTAGACTGTAGCAGTACATCCCGAATATATCTGGCTATCAAAGTTCGTACCTCATTTGCGGCGTCATTTGCAATTATGGATTTCGAACAGGGGAAAAATGTAATCGTAATAGGGGATTTATCGTATTGACAAGGAAGCTAGTTTGAATTAATTTTGAATGTAGAGAAGACTAAACTTCTCAGAATATTAACCAAATCAATTCACATGAAAAAGATCAACATTTTATTTTTATTACTGATGACTACAGGCTCATTGAGTGCTCAGTCATATTATGAGAAAAGAGTTTACAATCAAAACAGCAATGAAGACGGAGACTTAGATTTAAAAGATCTCTGTATTGGTCGGAATGTAGTTGATTCAGATCTATTCACAACCGGAGATTACGATTTTCATCAGCTAAACGATACTACGGTAAACAAGATCGTATTTACAAGGCACGATGGAAACGGTGTCCGACTGGTGGCCAAAGATTATGAGTTACTTGACTCGCAAGACCAGCCTTTTGATGCTTATTCCAACAGTCTTTTACAAGTAAAAGATTCCAGTGCCTTCATCCTTGTTGGAAAAGTGGCAAATAACAATTTTTACCAAAGCCAAGCCAATAGTGGAGGGGATGTTCTCTTGCTTAAGTTAGATGCAGATGGCAACACTCTGGCAAAAAAAAGGGTGGATTTAAAGGGAGACGATGTTGCTTGGTCAATTAAGCCAAGTGTTTACAACGCGAATAATTATATTGTTTGTGGATCTGTTATAGATTCTCTTGGTATAAGTACGGGGTTTGTTATGGAAATTGATAATTCCCTGAATATTAATTGGCTCACTGAATTGGACTTAGATATTTCAACGAGCGACCCAAGCTCATGCGAGTTATACGATCTTGTTTCGGATGGATCTAATGTTTGGGCTGTTGGTAAAATAAAAAAGGTAGGCGCCACCAACACGGATGGCTTGGTGGTAAAATTGTCCAGCAGTAACGGTGCCTACATCACTTCAAGAAGAGTTTTCGCACGAAATACCGATAAGGAGTGGTTTCGGCATGTGGAAATGGACGGAGATGATTTGATTATTGCAGGTCAAATCATTCGCGGTAAAACCACTATAAAGCGTAGAATGTTAGCGCTACAATACGATGTAAGTACTAATTCAGTTGGCAACGCACTTTGGCTTAATTCTGGACTTAATGAAGACTCAGGTAGGGACATAATAAGTTCTTCAGCGAGCGGGTCTTTGGAGTATTATGTCGTTGGGGAAGCATTTCCAACCGTTGGAAATAACAGAGGCGTATTTTATCAATTAGATAATACCTTTACTCCTCAAACTCACAAACAATTCGGAGGTATACGTAATAGTGGTATTATGGCAATCGATATATATGAAGTGTCTGGTCTTGGTGATTTCATTGGTATGTCTGGCTTTTATAGAGGTTTGGATAATGATGGTTATCTTTTAAAGACAGACTTCCGAGGCGATTCCGGATGTGAAGATAGTGTTGAAGTCAGTTATCAATCAATTGATTTCTCTACTGGGACTTTGTTGGATTCCATTGATACGGTCTATACCACCTATAATATCAATTACTCAGAGGATACATTAATTGACAGTTTAATTTGTTCCTACGATGAAGCTCGTCAATCATGGAAACAATTGAATGAATCGGAAACTATGTCTTTTAATAGTCTTTTGATGTATCCGAACCCTCTTGATTCCCCATTACTAATGGTTCAGATTTCAGAAAAGAGGTCAATTCGTGAGTTAATACTTCGCAACAGCACTGGCCAAGTTGTTTTAAAGAGGACGGTCAGTGGAGACCAGAGTAAGGATCAATTAAATGTTGGAGAATTACCTTCTGGAATTTATCAATTAACAGTGATGATGGAAGATGAGTTTGGACATGTCGAATCATTAAGTTCCAGGTTTATAATTGAGTAAATAGAGTAGAAGAGACCTGTAAAAGTGCATCAATTTTTGATAGCGGTACTATTCAACAATAATTATCGGACTTTACTGAGCAAAGAAAGCAGCGTCTTAATAGACGTTGTTTTTCTTTTATCTGTTACCGCTAAGATAATTGTAGGCAAAACAAATTTTGATTGGATTCAGCACATTGATTAGAATCAAACATGCGAATCGAGTGGGGTTAACGTGCTTTTCAAATTTTTACGGATAGTCAAAAAGATAAGGTACAATCAAGTTTCCAATCCTATGGAGGTTATTACATAATTCCTAGAGAGCCTTTACCAATACTGAATTTCTTTGTTCTTTAATAGATAGTGTTTCAGTCGTGAATGGAACTTTTCGAACATTCACTAAAATCGCCGATAAGAGACAATCTCATCCAAGCACTTTTCATCATCTAAACTAAAATTTAACTGCAGGGTATCTTTTACAAAAATATGCTCCAAATAAATAATAGAGTCTCTTTTATTTTTACGCACTCGTGTCGCTCCTTTGTCCGTAAAATCAATAATAATTTTATTAATTGAATCATTTGAACTTAGGTAATATACTTTGGAGGTATCACAAAACCTTACTCTACTCAAGCCCCTGTCATAAATGAGTTCACAAATAGAGTCATTAATTTCGGTTTAATATTTAATTCTCTGGTCATCGTTTGAAATGCTTTTGACCAAAAACACAATTATCGCTATGGCCATTGCGCTAGTTATAAATATCCAAAATGCCTTTCTCAGATTTATCAATTTTTTAGAGTACAGTTAATCATTTAAAATCGCGTCTTTTCTCAATCAAACTCCTCACCCATACCGCTCCAAAACCTCATAAGCCTTTTGAATCTCAATAAATCGTTCTTCGGCCAGTTCCTGATGTTCTTCTGGTTGTGTGGCAAACCGATCAGGGTGATGGAGCTTCACCAAATCGCGGTAGGCCTTTTTAATTTCCTCTTTGGAAGCGTGCTCCGAAACACCCAGAATTTTACACGCCAACTGAACGGCAGTGAGTTTCGGCATGGCATCAAGCGTGCTTTCTTTTCTCGATTGTTTTTGCGTATACATCGCGATTATGCTGTCAAAATCCTTTGGAGAAAGTTCTAAAATCGAATTTACCTCCTGAAGCAACTCGATTTCACGTTTGTTCATCGAACCATCTACGGTGGCAAGTCCCGCCAAAAAGTACATAATCTGCATGCGATGCCTTCGTTGAGGCAATCTGCGCCTGAGGTATTTGGTGAGTGCTTTTGGTCGAATTGGATTTTTCAACGATTCCGTAAATGATCGACCAAAATTATAGTGGGTACGCGGAAAGTTTTTGGAGAAATAATTATTCAGATAGAGCACTTTTTCACCATAGGAAGCAGTGTCCTTGCGTACCATCAGCGCACCCAAACTGATGTAAGCTTCCAGCAATCTGTCTATCGGCCGACCGTCATCATTTTGATAATGATCATTGGACTCAAAAAGCCCTCGATACCATTCTTTGTCATTATTCCTATTGACCAAAGCTTGAAAGCCAATTGCCAATAAAATACATATCATAAAAAAGAAACCAGCCATTCGGGTTTTAATTGAAGCGTGTACAGTTGTTTATTTCGAGCGTCAATTCGAGCATTTGAGCAACGAAATAGTATTTTTAATTCCATGCAAAATACAACGGTTTATTTAATTATCGCGGCGGTCCTCGGAATCTTCCTGGGCTATCATAAGCTAAAATCGAGCAGAGAGGGGTTTAAAAATGAACCGGAACGACCGTTTCCGAACTTGTGGCGACAAATTTTGAGAGACAATGTTAAATTCTATCAAAGCCTTTCCAGACCAGAGAAAAGTGAGTTCGAACGCAAAGTTCATGTCTTTCTGCTAAATGTTAGAATTCGCGGCATGGAAACCGAAGTTTCGCATGAAGACAAAGTGCTAATTGCGGCTGGAGCCATTATTCCGATATTTTATTTTTCGAAATGGCATTACGCCAACCTCCAGGAAGTACAACTTTTTGCTGATAAATTTCCGATTCCTGAATCCAATAAAATGGCACATGGACTTGTAGGGTGGGGGGCCATGGAAGGCAAGATGATGTTGTCGAGAAAAGCAGTGCTTAGTGGATTTAAAGATGATTCCGACAACCAAAATGTTGTAATCCACGAGTTTGTGCACCTCCTTGATCAACAAGACGGTAAAATTGACGGGGTGATGGAGAAATTCATGGATGAAATTGATATTCGTCCGTGGTTGCACATTGTTGATGTAAAACGAAGCGAAATTGACTTCGGCGGTTCATCCATTCGCGAGTATGCTTCTACCAATCGCGCTGAATTTCTTGCCGCGGTAAGTGAATACTACTTCGTCAATCCTGAAGAGTTACGAAGCGAACACCCTGGCTTGTACAACGCCCTCGACAGTTTCTACAATGAAAAAAATCGTTCACAGCCCATTCGAAATCGTTTCAAAAAACGCAGGCGACAACGCTAAATTCAGCTACAAAATGAAAGTTTCTAGATTGTTACTACTGTTTTTATTCGTCTGTTTAAGCAAAATTGTAACCGCTCAAGATTGCTACACTATTTGGAGCGATGAAGAGTGCGTTCAAAAAAGCGTTTACTTAGAATTTCGTAATTGTTCTTACGTTTATTTGGATTCGTCGTTCCTGGTAGGACGCGTGCCGCATTGTGGCGATTATACCATCGAAAGGCAGCCCGAAGAGCTTTACTGCTTTGAAATTTATCACTCTGAAACGAAAAAATTATTGTCAACGCTTAAACTTCGAAACGATAGTATTTGGCTAAATGAGTATTACCCAACAGGGCAACTCAAACGAGAAACGGTAGAATTGTATCCACTAGGAAAAAGCTTTGTTTCAAAGACGTCAAAAGCGTATTATGTTGATGGAACCCTACGTTATATGAATCAAAGTGAGACAATGAACTTCAAACCGAAGAAAACCTACTATCCAGACGGTTCATTGATGTCCGAAGGTTTATATTTTAACCATTATACACCAACTGGCGATTATTACGAGTATTTTCCAAACGGTCAAGTTTCGGCGCATATTGTTTATGCGGAACCAGATACTACAGAATCTGGATATCAGCAAAGCAACATCGTTTCTCAATCATACTTCTATGCAAATGGTGATACCCTCGATTTCAATGCCAATTCATTGGCGAGATTATCATGGGAATTAGAACCATATCGGGCGCCTGCCGTAGGTTTCTCCAAGGAAGGATATGTCAGACACTATGAATTGGAGGATCACCCTGCGTATGCATACGACATGAGCTTTCTCAAATCTTATATCTTGAAAGAACTCGAGATTGATGGAAATGAATGGTGTACCACTGGGGCAGCGGGAATAAGACTGCACATCGAAACGGATGGAAGTTTTAAATACGAGGTCGGATTTCCAGGAGATTACATCAGAAATCAAATTGAAGCTATTTTAGAGGATATCGGAACGTGGCCGCCGGGAGTTATTAATGGAACCGCTTACCCCATTTATGTGGACACTTACCTCGTAATTGAACCGAAATAAATCACGTAGAAAAATTTGGTTCCCTTTTGAGCGACTGCTATGCCAAACCGCTAATCCCGCATTCAGCACGACGAACATTTTCTCTACGATTCTTGACAATCCTTCCTTAATTTTACTTCAGAACTGTACTTCATCAACTCGAACCGTTGAAAATCGCCATTAACATAGTATTCTCGGCGCTCTGTGCTTCGTCAGCAATGGGACAAACGAAATCTATGCAGGCATCGCGTGTTGAAAAGCCAATTAAGATAGACGGAGTTCCGAATGAGCAAGCTTGGAAAAACGCGGATATCGCAACGGATTTTCTGGAATTAAATCCTACAGAAGGAAACGCAGCGCCATTCAAAACAGAAGTCCGAATTGTTTATGATGACAACAGCATTTACATCCTCGGTTACTGCTACGACGATCATCCTGACAGCATTCTGACGCAATTGGGTGAAAGAGACGATCAATTGAATGCCGACCTTTTCTCCGTATCATTAGATACCTATAACAAAATGCTGGATGCATTTACCTTCTCAGTATCGGCGTCTGGTGTGCAATCCGATTCCAGAATCTCCGACCCATCATTTAATGCTGTGTGGGAAAGCGCCGTGCAAATTGTAGACGATGGCTGGGTAGTAGAGATGGAAATACCGTATTACGCTATCCGTTTTCCGAAGGGAGAAAAGCAAGTATGGCGCGCCAATTTTCTACGTGAAATCCGAAGATCGAGAACTGAGGTACAATGGTCATTGGTGCCGAAAGAAGTAGAAACACGACTCAATTATTGGGGATTAATCACAGGCTTAGACAACATCAAAGATCCCTTGCGTTTGTCCTTGTCGCCTTACGTATCTACGTTCGCTGAATTTTCGGAAGGCGAGCAATCTTTTGGCTATGGTGCAGGTGCCGATTTAAAATTGGGATTGAACGAAAGCTATACCTTGGACATGACCTTGCTTCCCGATTTCTCTCAGGTCCGATCGGACAATATTGTGAAAAACCTTGGGGCGTTTGAGGTAGTCTTCGAAGAACAGCGGCCGTTTTTTCAGGAAGGGGTCGATTTGTTCAATCGTGGTGGGCTGTTTTATTCTCGCAGAATCGGTGGTGTTCCGAATGGATACAATTTGCCATTTAACGATTTGGATTCAAATGAAACAGTCATTGAAAATCCAATTACCTCACAACTGGTCAATGTGGCCAAAATTTCTGGTCGAAACAAAAACGGACTCGGAATTGGTGTCATGAATGCAATAACAGGACGCACGAATGCAGTGATTCAAAATTCTATAACTGGTGAAACACGTGAGGTGGAGACGAATCCGTTGGTGAACTACAGTATTTTATCCATCGATCAGAACTTGCGGAACAATAGTTCGGTGTATTTGATCAACCTAAATACCACTCGATTTGGCGACTTCATTGATGGGAATGTAACGGCTGCAGGCTTGAACTTGATTTCTAAAAATGGAATGTACTCGATTTCCGGAAATATGAAGGTTTCCCAGCGTGATTCCAGTCTGACCGAGAACTTTTTCCGCAGCAATGAACAAGATGGATTGAGTTACGAGCTTAGTCTGGCGAAAATTCAGGGAAATTTCAAAACATCACTATCCAGTGAGAGCAAATCGCCCAACTACAACCCAAATGATTTGGGAGTAAACTTTACGCGAAACATTCGAACGCATCGATTGAACCTTCAATACAACAAGTACAATCCATTCTGGCGCTTAAATGGGAATTACAACTCTTTCACGTTTTCACTAGAACAAGATTATACCACCCATCAAATCTTAAAGAAGAAGTACAACGGGCGGTTCTTTATCATTTTTCCAAATTTCAATGCTTTCTATCTTTCCATGAGTTCGCAAATTGGCGACGGAATTGATTTGTTTGAATCTAGGGTGCCTGGACAAAAGTTTATCATTCCTGAGTTCTATTACAACGGACTGGGTGTCTCAACGGATTATCGCAAAATGTTTGCTTTCGACGGAGATATTGGATACGGTCATGGCTACTTTACAGATTACGTAGTAAATCAATATTTCGAGGTGAATGCCCGACCTATCATTCGCGTAAGTGATAAATTGACGTTACGTCCCTCATCCAGTTACTCCATTTTTCTGAACGGAGCTGGATTTGCTGGTTATTTCGACGGGCAACCAAAATATGGGGTACGCGATGTACGCACCTTAACGAATATTATCCAGGGAAAGTATTTGTTCAAAAACAACTTATCGTTGACACTCCGCATCCGACACTACTGGTCGTATGGAATCTACGATTACTACGGTGATTTGGATGCTGAAGGGTACATCATAAGAGATCCGAACTTTGCAGGTGATGCCGATTTCAATTTTAATGCCTTCAACACTGATTTAATTTTCGGATGGCAATTCGGCCCGGGAAGCTTCTTAAATATCGTATACAAGAATGCTTTGCAGCGTGATGAGCAAATGATTCAAACCTCCTACTTTGACAATCTGGGGGCAGTTTTGGAGCAGGGACAACGCAATTCAATCACTATGAAAGTGGTTTACTTCTTTGATACGGTTTCTACCTATCGGAAGCTGTTTAAGTAGCAGTTGTTCATAGATAACATGGATCAAATAACGCGTATTCTGCTTCAATCGTTAATTTTATAAGCTGATAACCATTTAAAAATAACCATGGACAGAGACTCTAGAGCTTACGGAAGAGAAGAAAGAATGCGCATCGCAGCAGAAAAAATGCGTCGCAAAAAAGAGCAGGAGGAGAAAGAAGACAGAGAGTTTTACGAAAGAATCACCAGTGGTTGGCAATGGAACTTGTTCCGATTTGTGGTTGTTTTCTGTACGCTGATGGCCATTTTGACCACTATCGACACCTTTTTCGATGGAAAGACACGGAAAATGGGTGTGGAGGAATGGAAATACGATACTGAGTGGCGAATGGAATGGCACAAGATAGTTGTGGTCGACGGAGCCAAGTTTGCGCCGCATTTTCGAGATTGGAGCGATCGTGTGGAAGGAAGTTTCGAAATCACGTACACACCCATATTTCAAACCGGAAAATGGCTTAGTTACGATTTGAAGGATGATGAGACCGGAGCCATAAGAAATCACACGGAGTTTCGCTGGCGATCGCTTCTGGGGTGGTTCCCATTTTTTCAAATATTTGCATTGATTCCGCTAATCACCTTATTCTACAAACGCCAAAATTCCTTCTTCAACTTCTTAAGGGTTGCTTCCCTGGCATTTGTATTTCCTGGGACATTGATTGCAATTGGATTCCTTATCTCTTAATTCGTTTGATTTGAAGTTGATCCGTTTTCGATTCCCATCACAAAATTTGAAATTATTCAAATCGATAGCATTTGTCTCAGCCGTTAGTATGATACTCGCTGGTTGTGAAGGCCCCGAGCCCGTAGAACTTGGTCCGAAACAAGCATGGAAAAATGGAGACTACCTGCAAAAAAATCAATTCGTTTTTACTAATGAATTCCGATTGAAAGATGGTCGTGGAACTTCTGGAGGCGCTTCCTTTTTAGTACAAAGTACGAATGGACCTGTCTTGTGTACAGCAAAGCATTTATTGTCTGAAGAATTTGGGATCAGTCCGAAAGTAGCTACCTCAGATTTTAACGCACAAATCGATTTCTGGAAGCTCTTTGCAAAGAATGATTCCTTGTTTGGTGACACGCTCTTTGTATCGAAAATGTTGAGTGATGATACGTACAGTGCAGATATCATCGTATTGAAATGCAAGTCAACGGAGGGTGAAAATCTTCTTCCCCTGAAACCTCGCTTTTCTCGCGTAAATATTGGCGAAGAATTGGAGATCATTGGGCATGAGTTCGGAGATACCACAGGAATGCAAAAGAGTTTCATTGTCGAGCTGAAAGAGTACGACGGCGGAAGCTTGCTGGTTAAATCAAAATCTACTTTCAAACCAATGGGGATGAGCGGTTCTCCAGTGCTGGATGCCAGTGGCTATGTTGTGGGTGTACTCACCGGCGGAAACTTCTTTGAAGGAGAATTATATCTTTCAGTAGAGCCGTTAAGCTTGGTAAGAGAGTTCATTCCCTAAATTCTGACTAACTTTCAGTATGAAAGAATTGGTTTTTCTTCTAAGCTTGGTCTTTGCCATTTCCGCATCGGCTCAAGATTGTCCAGATTCCTGTGAAGTCTACATCCCCAATGTGTTAACCCCTGACTGTGAAGGAATGGATTGTGAATTGTTGAATGTAATTTCAAATTGCGAGATGTCTGAATTTCATTTGACTCTTTATAACAGGTGGGGCGAAATTATTTTCGAAACGAAGGATTCTGAGGAAGAATTTGATTCAGCGGGCTACGAAGATGGAGTGTATACGTACCGACTTAAAATTACGTTTTGTAACAATCAAAAGTTGAATCGAACGGATCACATAAACATAATTAGATAGAAACATGAGAAATAAGAAGGGAGGATTGGTGTTGTTGATGTTGTTTTTTACGATTCATTCAAATGCACAATTAAATACATTCAATCAAGAACGCTTGAAGCTAGAGAGGGGATTGATGCTAACTTTGGGAAGTTGGGGAGTAACCAATTTAGCCGTTGGAGGAGCAGGATGGGCTTCTACTCCAAAAGGCGAGGCGCATTATTTCCACCAGATGAACTTTTTCTGGAATACCGTGAATGTTGCCTTGGCAGTTCCAGGATATTTGAAAGCCAGAAAGGAAACTTCAAATCTGAGTTTTGCGGAAACTTTCAAAGCGCAGAACAAAACGGAAACTATTTTTCTTATCAATTCGGGACTGGACATTGCCTACATGTCGAGTGGACTGCTCTTACGCAGTGAAGCGCGTTTCAATCCCGAACGAAGGGATCAATGGACGGGCTATGGGAACAGTTTGCTCATGCAAGGAGGTCTCTTATTTGCATTTGATCTCGTTGCATACATTTTGCACAAAAGACATTGGAATAGTAAAATGAACGGTGTTCTTGACCAAATAGAGTTGAGTCAAAATGGACTCGGTTTGCGATGGAATATTCCAAGTACATCCAGTAGACGTTTAAATTCTGCACGAAACGACTATTCATTCAAAAGAAATTAGAAAACAAGAAATGAAACTTTTCGAATCGATTTCTCTCGGAAATGTAAGGCTCACCTCAAGAATTGCCATGGCACCGTTAACACGATGTCGGGCGGTAGATCAAAATACGCCCAACGAAATCATGGCGGAGTATTACCGTCAGCGAGCTGGGGCAGGACTGATCATCGCAGAAGGTACTTCTCCTTCGCCTAACGGGCTGGGCTATCGAAACATCCCCGGATTGTTCAACCAACAACAATTGGCAGGGTGGAAGAAAATCACCGAAGCTGTACATGATGAAGGCGGACACATCTACCTACAAATTATGCATACCGGAAGGGTAGGACACACGAATAATCTTCCTGATGGAGCGAATTTATTGGCTCCGTCAGCAATTGCACAAAAGGGAGATATTAGTACCTATGATTTAGGTCGTCAGCCGTATCCTACGCCAAAGGCAATGACGATTGATGAGGTTCTAGAAGCCATTCAGGAATTTAGAACGTGCACGGAAATGGCAATCGAAGCCGGGTTTGACGGGGTAGAGGTTCACGGAGCACATGGCTATTTACCGAACCAATTTCTGTTGCCATCCAGAAACAAACGAAACGACGAATATGGCGGATCTCGAGAAAATCGATTGCGGTTTTTGAAGGAGGTATTGGAAGCGTGTTGCGATGCTGTGGGGGCAGGTAAAGTAGGTCTGCGCATTTCGCCCTTCAGTTATGCCGATGTTGACGATGAAGAGCAAGAATTGATTGAAACCTACACCTCACTCGTTCAAATGATTGCCCCAATGCATTTATCTTACTTGCACCTCAGTCACATGGGCGATCCCGTTCCTGTAAAATTCGAAATGTGGAATTCAATTCGTAAAATATATCCAGGCATGTTAATGCTGTGCGGAGATTTCTCAAAAGAATCAGCCGAAGAAGCCATTCAAGAAGGGCGCGCGGATATGATCGCCTTTGGCCGAGACTATATCGCCAACCCAGATCTAGTAGAGCGATTTAAAAACAACTGGCCCTTGGCAGAACGCGACAATTCGTTGTGGTACGGCGATGGCGCAGAAGGGTACACGGATTATTCTTTTTTCAAATAATAGGGTAAAGGTGAAAAGATACACGACTCGATCATTCTTGAACTTACATACTTAAAATTAATTTGTCTTTCCAGTTGTAACATTGGTTGCACGAACTCGGCCTTGATACGTATTACATAGGCTCACAGGGTAGTAAGATTTTTCAACCTAATGTTCATCGAGCTCGTCGATATTCTATTGATCCCTTATCCTATCAGTAGAATGGATCAATACCAAAAGTGGTCTGTTGGAGAATAACGAACCCGTTTCGAACAATCTATTTTTCACTAGATCTATATTCTGATTGAACCAAAAGGTTAGGTTCTTTTCGGACTGCGGACTTCCCCGAAGTCAGGATCAGAAAAAGGAATCTTTCGTGTGTTTTTTAAAAGCAGAGGGCCTGTCTACAGGCAGGCGCGCTGTTTCTGACGCGTCAGACCCTTTTAAATAAAAACACCGAATTATTACTTTTTCCCTGACGGCTTGGAAGTTCGCAAAAGCGATTTTTGCTTACTTTTTGTCGCGTTTGCCAAAAAGTAAGAAAGTAGTTCAAATTAGATTTATTCGCATGAATTTCTTAAAAAACCCAGTTTTTGATCTTGATCCCTTCTCATCCTGAATGTGCCACTTGCTTTCGAAAGTTGTAGTCACAAAAAAAGTCCATAGACTTAACTATGAACTTTTCTGTCGGGGTGGCAGGATTCGAACCTGCGACCTCTTGGTCCCAAACCAAGCGCGATGACCGGGCTACGCTACACCCCGAGTGCTTTCTTGTGATAAACGTTATTATCGTAAAGCGATGGCAAAAGTAACCATAAAAATTAATTCTACAAGGAAATAAGAAGGGAAGTTGGAGTTTTTTTATTGTCTATTTTCTAACTCTATGATTTACGGGTAGTAAGCATTTGAAATGCACGTTCGTTCCGAGGAAATTATTTTATTTCTGTCTTCAATGAAGTACGGTTGAATACTTGAGATCCCTTCTAAATTGCAACGTATGTTACAATTCACTTTAAGGAAAGTTCTATCTTTGCACCATGCTCCGGTTGCTTTCATACCTTCTCATAGCGCAATTTCTTTTTGCCATGGGAATGAAAGTGTTCTTAGTGCTGGATTGGAAAATAAACCAAGACCGCATCACCGAAAAGTATTGTGAAAACAAAGACAAGCCCATGATGAACTGTAATGGTAAGTGTTACTTATCAAAGCAGCTGGAAAAAATGGAGCAACAGGAAAATAAAGAGCGCGGTGAATTTCCATGTCCAGAAAAAGCTATAGAAAAGGCAGAGTTCATTTCCTTTATTAATGATGAAGCAATTCAGTTTTCTCTAGAGCATTCTTCCCAGGGAACACAAAAGGGTGGCATCTTTAAGGATTTGCACTCAAAACCACATCTTTCACTCGTTTTTACGCCTCCACAGGTATAAGTTTCAACATTCGATCAGAGTCTCAATAGAAAGTAAGACTCAAATACAAACACTTATACTTTATTAAAATGAAAACAATGAAATTGTTCTCAATGTTCCTATTTGGGGCATTGACACTTGCCGCGTGCAAAAAAGAAGGGTGTACAGACCCAAATGCTATAAACTATGATCCCAATGCGAAAAAAAACGACGGTTCTTGCCAAATGGCCGCGAGTCAAGGGACTGTAACAGTGGAAATGAGCCATGTCTGGGGAATGTCTCAAGCTCCCTTTAGCTTGAATACCCAATTAATTCATCCTATGACAAATGATACGCTAACGTATTCTACCTTCAAATACTACATCAGTAATTTCGAACTCAAATCGACTGACGGCACCTGGTGGAAGCACCCCGAAAGCTATTTCCTCGTAGATGCCGACGACCCTACAACCATGGATTTATCATTAACTGGTGTTCCAGAAGGATCATACACAGATGTTCGTTTTGTAATGGGCGTGGATAGCACACGAAATGTTTCGGGCGCGCAAACTGGTGCACTCTCTACGACAAATGGTATGTTCTGGAGCTGGAATACTGGTTACATCATGGTAAAAGCGGAGGGAGCAAGTCCCAATGCGAGTTCAGGAAACTTTACATATCACTTGGGAGGGTTTTCAGGAGCCAACAATATTGTGACAACCAAAGAATTTGCATTCGGCGGAACATTAAATGTTACAAGCACTGGTACGCCTAAAGTGAAGCTATCGGCAAACCCAGCACGCTTATTCCATACTTATGGTTCTGTGAGTAACGGCCCCATGGTCCACATGCCTGGGATTGATGCTGTAACGCTCGCCGATGGTTTCTATGGTGGAGTAAGTTTCTTAGAGATTGTACAATAATTAAAAAAAGCGCGTCGTGTTTTTTCGGCGCGCATTTCTACTATGCGGTACATATTTCTAGCTTTTGCAGGGGCTACGTTATTGTTCTCTTGTAAGAAAATGGAACCAAGTGACTTCGAGCGCTTTGAATTTAAAGCTCCGAGTCATTTTCCTGAGGTGCAATACTCGTTTGTGGGAAATGAATTGTCTTTACAACGATTCGAATTAGGGAAGCGCTTGTTTTTCGATACACAGTTGTCTTCTGATAATAGCGTTTCATGTGCTTCATGTCACGCTCAGGTGCATGCCTTCGCCGATCATAACGTTGCGCTAAGTTCAGGGGTTGAAGGACGTTTGGGGCAACGAAACGCTTCTTCCATTGCGAATTTGGCATGGTCTCCGTCCTTCATGTGGGATGGTGGAGTGAATCATTTGGAAGTGTTTTCAGTTGCTCCTATTACGGATACAAACGAAATGAATGAAACCATGCAGAACGTAGTAGCGAAGTTAAATGCGGATCCATCGTACGTGAAACAGTTCAAACAAGCGTATCAGGTGGGTGAAGTAAACGATCAAATTCTGCTCAAAGCACTTACACTATACATGGTGATGATCGTATCAGATCAGTCGAAATATGATAAATGGGTGAGGGGTAAAGCCTCCTTATCGGCAGAGGAAGATGCAGGACGTTTGGTGTTCGAGCAAAAATGCGCTACTTGCCACAGTGGTGCCTTACAAACGGATTTCTCCTTCAGGAATAATGGGCTCGACAGCGTGTTTGTTGACTTGGGGCGAGGAAGAATCACGAACAATCCTAATGATTACGGTAAGTTTAAAGTCCCATCGCTGCGAAATGTCGCATTAACCTACCCTTATATGCACGATGGTCGAATTCAGTCGCTGGAAGCCGTATTAGATCACTACGCGAGCGGAATAGTTTCGTCCCCAACGCTGGACCCCAGCTTATCGAATGGTATCTCATTAACGGCAATTGAAAAAGCACAAATCATCGCCTTCCTCAAAACCTTAACCGACTACAAATTGTTAGACAAAATGTGGTTAAACGAATAATCATGAAAAAAATATTTTTTATTATCTCTTTTGTTACATCGCTGCAGACGACTTATGCTTGTGACGTCTGTGGAGGAGCTGTCGTAAATACAGGAGGAGACGTTATTCCCGGTATTTTCTCAAATTTCGTGGGCGTCAACGCCTCTTTTCGATCTTTTAATTCTTCACACTTGACCCTTTTTGAGAATGAAGTTCCCATTACGTCGAAGGAACTGTTTTCGTTGTATAGCATTCATGGGCGTTATTCTCCCGTCCGCCGTTTACAATTTTTGTTCAATGTACCCGTGAGCTTCGTTCGAAAGGAAATGGAAGGAGAACGAAAATACGCGACAGGACTAAGCGATGTCTCCATGCGTGTGAACTATTTACTGATAGATCGAAACAACGATTCCACCGAAACATTTTTCAATTTGTTTTCAGGTGCAACGCTGAAGGCCCCTACGGGTAGAAGTCAGTTTTTTGACGGTGAAGAGTTCTATTTTCACCGTAATATGCTTCCAGGTAGTGGAACGACAGATTTTGGTTTTCATTTGGATTTGCTTTACCGAAAGAAAAATTACGGATTTACCTTCAACGGTTCTTCCTTGTTGAGAGGCAAAATTCAAAATTCCTACGACTTTGGAAACGTGTACAATACTAGGATTTCTGGATTTCGCTTTTTTGATATCAAGCAATCCAAGTTGATGCTGGATTTGGGCATGGAACTCTCGGTGAATGGTCAGGATAGAAACTTGTATTCAAACGCTTCCGATCGATATACAGGTGGCTGGATGCTTTCCCCTTCACTTCGATTGAATTACTTCTGGAAAGAGTTGGTTTTCAACGTAACTGCGCAGCGACCGGTACATCAAAATTTAGCAGAGGGACAAGTAAAAAACAATTATGCGTTGCAAGGCAGCGTTATTTATTTAATAGGAAATTAAAATGAAAAACACGCTTTTTATTTCAATGGTGGCATTGTTGCTCGCAGCGTGCAACAAGAATGAGCCATGGGACAATACCTCTTCAAATAATGGCAACGAGTCCATAGCAATTACTTTTAATACACCGAATGAAAACGAATCGTTCGATTTTAATGAAACCGTAAATGTGGAGGGCTGGGTAATAGGTACGTCTCATGTGCACGGATATACTGTGGAACTAATCAATCAATCCAATCAAGATTCGATTTTATACTCACATGAAGTTCACGATCACGGGAACGAATTACAGTTCATCGAGTCGTGGACGAACAATTTGTCGGACACATCCGATGTGCTAATTCGAATCGAAGCTTTTGGCGATCATGAAGGTGGTTCTAGTGAAACGATTACGCGCGTTATCACGTGTAATGGAGGTTAAAACGGGGAGCTCTAAATGGCTCATGTAAACCTGGAAAGGCTCTAAGAGTTATTTTACGGAATACGTGTAATTGCCAAAAAGATAATGATTCCTAAAGCGAGGAGCATTACCAAAGCAAGCAATTGTACCTCTGGCCGCCATGTATTCATCACAGGAATTTCCGAAGTGAAGTTCAAAATTCTCGCAAAACGCCTTTTTTATCAGCGTCTTCTACGATCTCATGGCCTAATTCTTTTAAGAAAACGGCGGCTTTTTCGTATTCCGATGCGCCTACCTGAATTCTTGCACCACCGGAAGCCGGAGAGAAATGTGGGGCAACTTGCGTCGTCAGTTCATCAAGAATAATCACTTCGAATCCCTCCAATTCCAGTTGCGCACGGATGGTGTAGGCTTCGTGGATATAGTCTACGCGCTTGATTGTGATCCACTGATTCATGGTTGAGGCGGTATACAATCGTTGTAAATCATTTGATGCACTTCATTGTTCTTTAAGGATCTTGCCGCATAAATACTGAGCATTTGTAAGAAATCGTTGGTCTCAATCATTATTGTTAAAGGTAAGTTTATTCCACGTCAAATGCCCCGATGCCGAAAATTTCACCATCGAGCAGAAGAAGTGTAGAATTGTCCTCTGCTACTGATAGTTGCCATTCACCAATTACTATGGTGTCCTGGTCATTAAATATTCTGTAGGCATTATTCGGTAAAATTTCTATTCTATAATTCTCTGAATTATTGTAATTCACTAATTGGTACGTTCCAAAATATTTTTCTGCCTTAGCATTGTGGTTTCTAATAGTTATTTCACCCGTGATATAGAATATAAGGCAAGCACTGAAAATACTTAAGGCAATTATTTTATCTCTTTTTGTCCCCCTGAGTAGTGCATAAACACTGATGATTAGGAATATAACACCAACAATTAAAACAATCCATTGTTGCGTATATAATTTATGAATCATGTTTGACTAAATCTTGACACGTTAAACATAATGATTTAATGTGCTTTTCAGAAAGTGAATTATTGCTCTTCATGACGAAAAGCATAGCTGATGAGGGGGAATTACTCATAGACTAGAGTCGAAATGATTTATTTCTCGTGCTTCAAAACGAATTCGTTTTGGGGAGCCAAGCATCTGCGAAAGCCACTCTGCCTGCGGCAGATCATTGGCTTTTTCCATGCCCCAAACCTGAAGCGAGACCTAGGTAATCTTTTAAGTGTTTGATTACTCCCTTCGGTCGTGATCCCGTTTTGGGGAGCCAAGCAACTGCGAAAGCCGCTCTGCCTGCGGCAGATCATTGGCTTTTTCCATGCCCCAAACCTGAAGCAAGCTTCGGTTTGTTCCATGAAAAAAGCCAAGCTCTTCGAGCTCGGCTTTTTTGTTGCGGAGAGAGAGGGATTCGAACCCTCGTTACAGTTACCCGTAAACTTCCTTAGCAGGGAAGCGCTTTCAGCCACTCAGCCACCTCTCCGTTGTTCAAAATTGAACGGATGCCAAAATTAGCAAAAGCATCTATTCTGCAAAGCAAAAAACGAAAAATTGTTAGCATTTTCCGACAGATTAAAAAATCGAAACGGTGTCAGGCAAAATTTACAGTTACCCACTGCATTCCCAATAAAAGAAAATGCAAAACCCACATCAATTGAAATGGTTTGCGAACAGGTTTCAAAATATTCATGACCATTAAAACGATAAAAGCTAATAGCATGTAGTTCGGATAATCAATCACGAATCCATAACCGTAAATTCCAATGGCGACAAGCACGAGAACTTTAAAATACCATTCGCGGTAGGAAGCAAAATAAATGAACATGGCAACCACAAGAAATAACGCCTGCGCGAATCGTGCCAAATCAATTACAGTGTAGTTTTCATAAAAAGTAATGAGTGTCTCAATTGACATTACGGTTTCCCAAAAGACGACGCTTCCCAGTACTCCAGCCAATGCTGATCCGAAAAATAAATAGGGGAGTGGACCTTTCCGAGGGTGCCAAACCATGAACAAAAAACTGACAATTAATAATGCGAATTCATTCAAAGGAAACGGAACCACAAACGATCCATCCTTGAATAAAATAGTTAGCCCGAACATAAAGAAAGTTAGTCCAGCCAATGCGATAGCACGTTCTTCTCGATTCATTTTTTCGCTGCTAGAGCTTCCTCCACATAGTCAAAAGTCGATAAGATCACTGGCTCGCCATCAACTACCGCCACATCATGTTCAAAATGTGCACTTGGCAATCCATCTTGCGTAACAATGGTCCAGTTGTCGTCCAACTGTCTCACTTTTTCACTACCCATATTGATCATCGGCTCGATGGCGATGGTCAATCCGTTTTGAATCTTTTTTCCGCGACCACGACGACCATAGTTGGGAACTTGCGGATCTTCATGCAATTTTGTACCCAATCCGTGTCCAACCAAATCTCGCACGACCCCATAACCATGCTTCTCCGCATGCTGTTGAATAACAAATCCTATATCTCCAATGCGATTGCCAGACCGCGTTTCTTCAATTCCCAGATACAAACATTCTCGCGTCACTCTGAGCAATTCTTTCACCTTCGGATCAACCTCGCCTATTTCAAAAGTAAAAGCGTGATCTCCATAATAATCCTTGTAAACAGCGCCGCAATCAACGGACACAATATCACCTTCTTTAAAGGGAACATCAGACGGCAATCCATGAACAACCTGTTCATTCACAGAAACCAAAACAGTGCTTGGACATCCATAAAGACCTTTGAAACCAGGAACCGCATTCTGCGATAAAATATATTCCTCCGCCAGTGCATCCAACTCTTTTCCCGTTACTCCGGGGCCAATTCGTTCTGCAATCTTTCCAAGGGTGCGACTCACAACCTGAGCTGCGTCTCGCATAATTTCAATTTCCTGAGCTGTTTTTAGTACAATCATAAGGTCTTGTTCTACTTGAGTGCAAAGGTAGTGGTTTCCCAAGAATGCGTGTGGGAATTATTATATTTAGAATTTACTATTTGTTATGATTTTTAAGAGAGGTATAATTCTCCTAGCATTGCTGATACACTGGGGGGTATGCGCTCAAGAAGCTGGTAAGCTGCTGCGTAAAGAATTAATTATTGATATCAGTGTTGGTAAAGACGACGTTCCTATCATAAAAGTTCAAGACAAAACAATTAAAAAAATAGAAGATCCATCCCGGGCACGAGCGTATCTTTCAGAAGAGATAACTTTTTTTGATGAAGCTTTTGAAACGGAACATGAGGTGGAAGCTTTCACGTTGTATCCCAAGAGTAACGGTAAAATGAAAAAGGTCGCTGTTACTTCTATTCAAACCGAAGACCACCTATCAAGAGGCATTTTTTATTCTGGAACCAAGCGGAAAATAGTGAGCTTTTCGAATGTGGTAAAAGGCGCTGAATTACACTGCACGTTTTCATATGAGGTGAAAGATCCGCATATGTTACCAGCTCATTTCTTCAATGATTATTTGGCTTGTGATTCGTCTATCGTTCAAATTAATGTTAGTTCAGATGTTGATTTGGGATATTTGGAGTTCTATCGTGGATTTGATAAACACATATCTTTTGAAAAAAAATTGTTTGAAAATGGAACTACGTACTTCTGGAGGGCAAGCAAATTGGAACCAAGGAAATACGAGGAAGATTCTGGCGGGGTATCTTGTTCCAATCCACACGTGATTCCTCATATTAGGACGTACAATGCTGGAAATGGGGACATTGCAGTACTGAGAAGTAAAGAAGATTTGTTCGCCTGGTACAGTACGCTGGTACAGGATTTTGAATTGTCTTCAGACTATCAATCAATTTTGGATGAATTGAAAGAAGGGGAGCCTTCTAAAGACGAGCTGGCAGCGCGGATTTTCAACTGGGTACAAAAGAATGTGAAGTACATAGCGTATGAGGAGGGGATAGAAGGGTTTCAGCCAAGAAACCCAAACGATGTCATCAAAAACCGATTTGGAGATTGTAAAGACATGGTGGTACTCGTCGCAACGATGATGAAAGGATGCGGGATTGAATGTTATTACGCCTGGGTAGGTACTCGAGACAAATGTTACACCTATGATGAGTGTCCAACGCCAATGGTCGACAATCATATGATTGCAGCATACCCAATTGGAGATTCGCTTGTTTTTATTGACCCGACCAGTTCTTTCAGTGAATTTGGAGTTCCTTCAACTTTTGTGCAAGGTAAAGAAGCTATGGTACGCGTTGATAAAGATCAATTTGTAATCAAGAAGATTCCAGTAATGCCATCAGAATACAATAGTGATATGGATGTTATTAAAATATCCTTGAATGGATCAGGTATTGATGGACAAGGGATTAATATTCTCTCAGGATACTTGAAGGGGGCTTTTCAAGCGGGCTTGGCGTATAGCGATCTAACTCCCGAAAAACTTTTTATTAATTTTCACGATATCGGAAATAAATCTGTATCCATTGGTGATTTGGTGCAGCTTGACACGGAAATTAACGGTGGAACTCTCAAGTCAACGTACGGGTTCACGGTTCAAAATTACGTGGAGACATTCGAAAATTCAATATATCTGAATCCATTTATTAAGTCAGTGATTGACTTTGAACTTTCGGAAAGAACAATGCCGCAGCAGTTTGATGAGAAATTTCGGAGAGGAGCAGTTGTGACGTTGTTACTCGATGATGGATATTCAGTAAAAAACTCTATTCAGGACACCTACATAAAGGAAAATGGATTTGAACTTGATATCAAAGTTTCAGAGGATGATAAAAGCTTAACAGTGGAATACACGTTTACTTCTGACCGTTTAGACATGCAGCCTCAGGAGTTCGAAGCCTTAAACAACACGCTTCGAAAAATGAAAAAAGAATTAAAACAAAGCATTGAATTGACCTATGAAGATTAACATCCTAACTACACTATTCTTTTTGTATTCGTCTTTTTGCTATGTCTTCGGACAGTCTGATTATGGGTATTATAAAAACAACGAGTTCATCTACGAACTTCCAGTACGCTTTGAAAAGGAGAAGTACGAAGGGGATATTAAGAATGAAGATTCGTCATATGTACTCCTAGATCGTTCAATATTGTCCTACGAATTTGTTAATGGTTATTACAAGCGAAAATCTATTTCACACAAGGTTTATTACATTGGAAATGATTCTGATATTGAGGATATTAATAAGCTATATTTATATGCAGGTCGTTCACCTAATTCGTTAAAAGTAAGTGTGCGAACTACGACGTCAGATGGTCACGAAATTGACCTTGATGAATCTAAGATGGAAGACGTTTTCAGAGAAAATGGAGCAGAAAATTACAAGATTTTGGCAATATCTGGAATCGAAAAACGCAGCTGGGTGGAAGTGCTAGTTAAGAGAGGGGACCAGTCTAATCATCAGCGATTTTCGGTATCAAATCCATTTCTAACGATAAGAGCAGAGGTTTACTTTCATGCGTCGGATAAGGTTACTTATAATTATAGTAATAAAGTAGTTCGATTCAAATATTACGGTGATTTTCAACAAGCAAAGTGGATAGTTAATGAAGATAGTTCTGAAGTAAATCAATTCACGATAAACCTAAAGAAGAACAGGGGGGATGCATTGGAAAAACCTATGGTTACTGCAGAGAACATATCGCCAAAGCCAGATGAAAGTTACAGCCATGAATATGAAAATTACGCTTATCTTGATTTAACAGATCTTGAATACACTTGGAGAGAAGCAGGTGAAGGTATTGGAAGTAACATTTTCAATGAGATTAAGTATGAAACAAATGGTCTTAAATACATAAAGGGGCTGGAATTAGATGGTAAGTCAAGTGCAGAAAAGATTTATGCTATCGAAAGGTTCATAAAACAAGAAATCAAGGAGACTAAGTCGGGGAATAGTGAGTTCTCCACTACTAAAAAAATCTGGAAAAAGCGTATTGCGAATGAAATGGGCTTGGTTAAAATGATGGATCAAATGTGTAATGCCGCAGGATTGAAATATTCGGTTTACCTATGCTCGGATAAGGATTATGTGCAAATAGATCCGTCATTCGCTTTTACGAGGGGTCTCGATAACACCCTTTTCTTCTTTCCTGATGATCGCTTGTATTTGATTCCAACGAATAACTACTATTACGCAGGAAGAATACCGAACATTTTATCTTCGGTGAACGCACTGGTTATTAAAGGCCGCTATACCATGGCCGATTTAGGAGATGTCAAGCGTTTGCCTGATGCTAGAAAAGAACAAAATATTGATGGGACTATGGCAGTTATTTACATCGACCCAATTGACGAAATGTGCACGGTTAAAAAGACAAGATTTTTGTTCGGAGATCGTGCAACAAGAAGTCGAGGGCATTACCATTTTTCTGATAATAACGAGCGTAATGAATATCTAGAAGGGTTGCTTTTGAGCGATCTTGAAATGGAGCTTTCCGATGTCGAAATTCGTAACGAATCGATCGACCTTAATTTCAATTCTTCTGATACCGTGTTTTATTCTGGAGTGCTGAAAGGAAGCGAGATGATTTCAAATATTCCAAATGGGTTCATTCTAAATCCTGGAGCTGTTATTGGAACGCAAACAAGCTTCTACGAAACCGAAGAACGTATTTCTGAAATCTACATCCCAGAATCTAAAACCTACAAACACACGATACTTGTAAATATTCCTGAAGGCTACGCTGTCGAAGGAACTGAGAACCTTGAGTTCGACGAGAAATACCATACGGAGCAGCGATGGTTATACGGCGAAACGCGTGATGATGCAAAGCCACTTGGCTCTTCTGAAAACACTGCTGAATTCATCTCTAAAGCGACAATTGAGGGCGATCATATTCGAATCGAAATTGATGAATATTATATCGAAGGATTCTATCCGAAAGAAGGGATGGCTGAGCTTCAAAAAGTAGTAAACGCCGCTTATGAGTTCTTTATCGCGAAGATTAAATTTGTAGAAATCTAAAATGTTCATTTGAAGTTCTGAGAAGGAATGACTAATTTGATACGTTAAATGCAACCCTTTCGAAATGAGAGACGTCTACTAATCAACTAACAATGAATTATCTTATGAAACGAAACCTATTATACGTAACATTGTTCTCGGCCCTGGCACTTACGGCATGTAAGAAAGTGTCTCAGCAAGAACCTACAGAAACACTTGAAGTTGAAGAGAAAAATTCTGTAGTCATAGCAAAACACACATGGACAGGATGTGGTCCTTGCGGTGGATGGGGATTCACGACATTCCAAAATTTATTGGATAACAATCCAGATGAAGTTCACATGGCATTCAAACGCGGAAATGTAGGTGGGTATGACAACCAGGCAATCTACGATTTCTTTAAAAGTACATTCGATATTCAAGGAGGTACTCCAACCTTCCACTACAACCTTGATGAAACATCATCCCTTAGTAATGCCAAGAACCAGATGGATGCACAAGGCGTAATCGCAAATGCGAACTACGAGATGGAGATTCAGGGAGATAAAATCATTTTGAAAACGACAACAAAGTTCTTTCAGGAAATCCAAGGGACTTTCAGGTTAGCACCTTATCTCATTGTAGACAATCTTATTGCAAATCAAGCTGGGCATCCGGACGGCGCAAATACTGCACACAAAAAAGTGCCTGTTGATATCGCAAGACCAGTAGGAGCAGCGACATCCAATTATGCAGGTTATGTAATCGCAGACGGAACTGTGAAAGATGGATATACCGTCAATCTGGAGTGTGAGGTTGATATTGATCCGTCGTGGGATCCTGCTGATATTTCATTCGCGTTATTGATCTTTAGAGATCAAGGAAACGATTCATACGGATTAATTAACGCATTTACGAAGTAGTTATGAAGAAATGGATTGCACTGGCAGTTGCTATTTCGGCAACGGCCTTCGGATACGCTCAAATGGAGCACGAAGTTGGGGCGAAAGCGGGATACAACCATCTATTTTTAAAATATGATAATCTTCTGACCTCTGAGGATGGCACGAATACACAAGAATTGAATGGTGGTGGATTTGTATTAGGAGGTTTCTACAATTACATGCCCATGGATAACTTGTTTTTACAAGCAGAGTTGTTACTATCAAACCGAATGTGGAACGAAGCTTCAACTAGTGTTTACCAAGGGCAAGTGGTTACAACTACTGAGACTTACACACATTACACCAATAATTATTTGGAAATTCCATTAATGGCCAAATATGGAATCAACCTAAGTAAGAGAAAGTACGGAGATAAAAAATATTTGTTCTTCTATGGTGGAACTTCAACGCATATTTTGATGTCGACTAAAGGAACGCAGCAAGAGACCTACCGTGTCGATGCTTCTGGTCAAACGACTGTGACGCAGGAGGAATCAACCATGGATAAAGGATACTTGAGGGATTATTTCTCACCGTTTCAGGTGAGTGGCCTAGCTGGGGTTTCTTTTACAGTTGGGGCAGGAATTAATATCGATTTACGTTATCAATTTATGATGAACCCTGCGACAAGGGTGACGCCTGAAGCAACCGCAGCAGGAGACTTTAGTGTTTTAAAGCAAAATCTTGCTACGTTTTCCGTATCGTATAATTTCCTTTGGGATTATTAGAGTCGATCAAACAATATTAAAAACGCCTTCTGATTTTTCGGAAGGCGTTTTTTTATCTCTAAGCTTTATTGTCACTTATAATTGCGCCACGAATTCGGCAAATACCTCCTTATGCTTCTCCAGGTCCATGTTTTGCGAGAGAGACACACGGGCAATGTAATCTTTATCGCCCTCTTTGGTCGTTCCTTGTGTAGAGGTTGCAGGAATAGTCCAATAACAACCTTTCAACTGACCGTAGCTCACGCAATACTTACTTTCATTCGGTATGGCCTCAATCATCATGTTAATGAGTTTTAAATTCAATTGACGCTTATACATTTCGCGTTCTTCTTCCGTATTTCCTTTGGTGGGTAAATCAAGGGAAAATACAGATGGAGTAAAGCCTTTTGAGGCTAATTCCTCAGAAACAAAATTGATTTTGGCTTCGGGTAATTTTTCGCTGATGAAGTTGACGAATTCACGTGTATTTTGATACGCTCCAGCAATTCGATCCAACATAGAAGGGAGCTGGGCAGCCAAAATTTCCATTTGGAGATGCGTAGCATTGTTGTCGCAAATGCCCATGTGCTTTTCGATCTTGTCCATCAAGTGACGCCCCTTTTCGTTTGAGGTAACGTATCCTGCTGTGCACAAACCACCGCTTGGGAATTTCGAGCCGCTCACATACGATAACGTCTGAACCTTTGCCAGTATGTCCTTCTCACCAAGGAAGTGATAATTGGGACAAAACGTCTGATCGATCACAAAAATGGGTGCCACTGCATCCAGGGCAGATATCGTTTGACGCGTTCTGGTCAAAACATCCTTTAGTTTTTCTAAATCTGGAACTTCAACCCTTGGGTTCGTAGGGATTTCAACGATAATAAATGGAACGGCATCTTCTTTTGCTACTGCATCCAAAACGATGTCCAAACTCTCTACCATATTCTTTCCACTGTCGACAGGAAGGTCTACTACGTCTACGTAATCTAAACATGCTTCCACGCGTCGGGCCTGATCATTTGTTCCTCCGTAACAGTTGGGTGGAATAATGGCTTTTACCCTTTTGTCAGGATAAAATTGTCGAGACCAATCAATTACCCCCATCATAACAGCGTATTGCACGGAAAGGCCACTGGACCCTACGATTGGAGTTGTTTGGGAGCCTGTGATTTCCTGTACACACGTTACAACCTTGTCAGCATTCGACTGAATGGTAGAGATATCAAAATCCTCGACGGGTAATCCAACCATTCTTCTCAAAACGATATTACAATCCGAAGGAGTCATGGATATCGTTTCACGACGTCGTACATGTTGAATTTCTGCGACGTAACTTGCTTTCTCCTTGCTTGCCACGATTATGCTGCCATAGCGTTCGTCTTTGGTCACGAGAAAATCAATCGATTCGTGCAATGATATCGTTGTAATTTCTTCATGAGAGACATAGACTGTAGTTTCATCACTGTTCGGTATATCTTCAATTGAGTCAATGGCTTCCAGGGAAAAGTTATAGCCGTATACGGAGCGAATTTCCTCGGTTTGAATTGGTTCTGGAGTTCCTTTTTTGCAGAAAATTCGAGTGTTCACGCCGTCTATCAAATTTTTCCGTAACACAGCCAAAATTGGGGTTACTCTTGATGAAAAAGCGATCACATGGTTGGAAGGAAGTCCAATTTCTTTCGCTAGTGCCCATTCCAGGACACAAGACAGTGGGTGCCCCAATCGAATATAGTCATAGGCGGTGGGAAGTTGACTTAATGCTTGTTGAGTAGCATTTCCCGTTTGATACAATTCTTCGAGTTCTTCCAGAAACTGTGATTTTGCTCTTGACTCGTCGTAGATGTCCAAGCGATGTGTGGTTAACCGTAGCCACTCGATGGGCATGTTTTCAATTAGTTCCGTTAAAAAAGCGTTCAATTTTGATTCTATCATAAAATCGAATGTTATTTATGAAAAAAAGCCGGTAACATCGGCATCTCGACAAGCTCGATCACCTATGTTTCCGGCAATTATTATTTGTATGAAGGTATTGTCTGTAAGGCCTTCGATCTTGTCGAGAAGCCGCATTTTATTAAGCCAATACTTCTTTTACTTTGTCTGCTGCTTCTTGGAGTAATACAACTGAGTGTACATCCAATCCTGATTCGTCGATCAATTGCTTCGCTTCTTCAGCGTTTGTTCCTTGCAAACGAACGATTAATGGCACTGGGAAGTTTCCGAAGTTCTTGTATGCGTCAACCACACCCTGCGCTACACGATCACAACGTACAATTCCACCAAAAATATTGATGAGGATCGCTTTTACGTTCTCATCTTTCAAGATGATGTTAAATGCTTTCTCTACGCGCTCTGCATCGGCAGTACCACCAACATCCAAGAAGTTTGCGGGGTTACCACCAGATAGTTTGATGATATCCATGGTCGCCATTGCCAATCCGGCTCCGTTTACCATACAACCCACATTTCCATCCAATTTCACGAAGTTTAATCCTGCTTCGTCAGCTTCTACCTCAGTTGGATCTTCCTCTGTTTTATCTCGCATTGCTGCGTAATCAGGATGACGGAACAGTCCATTACCGTCCAACGTTACTTTGGAGTCAACCGCAATAATTTTGTCGTCTGATGTTTTCAATACAGGGTTGATTTCAAACATAGAGGCGTCACAACCTTCGTAAGCTGCATAAAGCGAAGCAACGAACTTGGTCATTTGTTTGAACGCTTGTCCAGAAAGTCCGAGGTTGAACGCAATCTTACGTGCCTGAAATCCTTGCAATCCAACGCGTGGATCGATTTCTTCTTTGAAGATAAGATGTGGCGTCTCTTCAGCAACCGCTTCGATGTCCATACCACCTTCGGTAGAGTACATGATGATATTGCGACCACGCTCACGATCCAAAAGTACGGACATATAGAATTCACTTGGCTCACTATCCCCAGGGTAATACACGTCCTCTGCGATCAATACTTGATTTACACGTTTTCCAACGCCGTTTGTTTGTGCGGTTTGAAGGTGTCCACCCAGAATTCCTTTTACGGTGTCTTCTACCTTATCAATTCCTTTTGCCAAAACAACACCGTGAGACCCCGTTTCTTCAACAGTACCTTTTCCACGACCACCTGCGTGAATTTGTGCTTTCACAACAAACCACTCAGTACCGGTTTCAGCCGATAGTTCTTTTGCCGCAGCAACGGCATCTTCTACTTTGTCAACTACCTTTCCTTCTTGAATGGCAACTCCAAAGCTCTTCAGTATTGATTTCCCTTGAAACTCGTGTAAATTCATGCTACTTTTTATTTTGCGTGATAAAAATAACAGGAATTCCTGAGGTCGGGGGTATGTCAGACGAGGAATTTTTAGAAGTTATCCACGGCGGAGTTTCGTCGCCTTAATGGTGCGTTGGTATGGTAAGATAAAACGCAAGAATTTCAGCTTGATTCAATTCGATAAGTTCGTCAAATAAATTGTAAAATCAAAGGGAAATTAGGTTTGGTAATTAGGTATTTGTCTAATTACCAAATTGTAGAAATGTGTCAAGCCTCAGGCTATCAAAAGTGTGGCTGATATTCTGAGAAAACAAGAAAAATAAAACTATGACCGCTTATGCTGCCAGTGACTGCTAATCGGGCGGGAAGCGTACTCCTTTTGATCGCGCTCCTTGATATCATCCCAAATCTGTCCGATCGCGTGCGAAAGCGCTTCCTCTTCCTCTTGCATAGCTTCATGCATCACCAATGGATCACTGAAATAATGCTTCACGAAATTCGTGTCGAAATCACCACTGACAAAAGCATCGTGCTTCAAAACATATTTTCCAAAGTCGAGCGTAGTTTTCAACCCGCTGATTTGATATTCATCAATCGCCTTTAGCGTTCTAGAAATTGCTGATTTACGATCCTTTCCCCATACGACTAGCTTGGCGATCATGGGATCGTAATAAATGGGAATGTCCATTCCTTCTAAAAAGGCGTCGTCCACACGAACGGCACGGCCCGATGGAATGCGGTAACGTTCCAGATTTCCGATGTCTGGAGTGAACCCATTTAGCGTATCTTCTGCGTACACACGAACTTCAATCGCATGGCCATTGATGCTTAATTCTTCCTGTTTTTTGGGTAATGCCTCGCCACGAGCTACTCTGATCTGCCATTCTACAAGGTCTAATCCGGTAATTTCTTCCGTTACGGGGTGCTCTACTTGCAAACGGGTGTTCATTTCTAAAAAGTAGAACTTCATGTCTCCATCCACTAAGAACTCAACCGTACCTGCGCCTTCGTAGTTACAAGCGCGACAAACATTTATGGCCGCCTGACCCATCTCTTCACGTAACTCTGGTGTGAGTAGGGCTGAAGGTGCTTCTTCAACTACTTTTTGATGGCGTCGTTGAATCGAACACTCACGCTCAAATAAATGAACCGAATTCCCCTTGCTATCTGCAAAGACCTGGATCTCGATATGACGTGGTTTTGTAACAAACTTTTCTACGAAACATGCATCATCTCCAAACGACGACCGCGCCTCGTTTTGCGCCAACCGCATTTGTTCTTCTAAATCTTCTGGTCGCTCTACTAATCGCATTCCTTTTCCACCACCTCCAGCAGAAGCCTTAATAAGAACAGGGTAACCGATCTGATCTGCGATGGTCTTTGCTTCTGAAACATCTGAAATCGCCTTATCGATTCCCGGGACCAATGGAACGTCAAACTCTTTTACTGCTTGTTTCGCGCTTAATTTGTCGCCCATCACCTCCATAGCTTCGGGAGAAGGACCAATAAAAGTGATTCCTGCCTCTTTTACTTTTCGTGCGAAGTCTGCATTTTCAGAAAGGAAACCGTATCCTGGGTGAATACCATCAACGCCTAATTTTTTACACGCTTCGAGGATTACATCCTGGCGGAGGTAACTCTGCGCTGACGGACTTTCTCCTACATGAACGCATTCATCAGCTTCGAGGACGTGAGGGGCGTTGGCATCCGCATCAGAATAAATTGCAACGCTTGCAATGTCCATTTTTTTTAACGTTCTGATTACACGTCTTGCAATCTCTCCGCGGTTAGCTACCAGTACTTTCTTCATAAATCAGTTCTTTCGATGGCTCATTCTCCTGCTGGAAAATGGGTACTGCGAATTTAGAAATTATTCGGAAAACGGGAGAACGGAATTAGTTGGAGTCTTCGTCTTCTTCCTTCGGGAGAACAACATCTCCATTGGGCACTTTTCGTCGCTGACGTCGCCCTTTTTTACCTAAGTATTTTCTGTTTTCTCTCTTGCGGAAAACATCCAAGATGTATTGTGCCACCTTAAAATCTTCGAAGGTTTCAAAATCTTCCTGATAGGAGAGACCAGCTCCTTGCGTAAAATCACCTTGTCCTCCTTCCTGAATTACTGTGTGATCATTTGATTCGTTAAATATATTCACACGGAAGGTACCCGATTCATTCAGCAAATACTCCAAATTCAAATCACCTATCAATTGTCCTGTGTGAATATTTCCGTTCTCGTCCACTTCTTCCTCACCATAGCTTTCCACTCCAAAACTTCCAGATAGGATCAAGCGATCGTCGAGGAATCCTTTGGAGACACCGAACTCAAAAGTATTGTCTCCTGAGATGATGTCATTATCAATGTCCACTTTCAATCGATAGTCTTTTGAAACACGTGCCAATGCCTGATTGATTTGTGATGAGATAATTTCCAGAGCACCGCCACCGTTAGAATTGTTTGTCCCTGCAATAGCCTGGAACTGTCGTGTTAACATTAATGAGAAAAACTGGCGATTCATCTCATCGGGATCACTTTTGATACGATTCAGCAATGATTGGCCAATATCTCCTGCTTGTGGTGCTCTGATATCAAATTGGATTACAGGATTTTCCATGGTTCCTGTAATTAAGAGATAAGGATAAACGGGTTGATGTCCACCGCCTGAAGCTCCCAAATCACTACCACCACTGATTTCACTCAGGTTGGCGCTCAGTCGGTAATAGGTTTGAAGGTCGATTTGGGCCGAGTATGGATCTCCTGTCCAGCTGATGGTACCACCTGGCTCTATTATAAAGCGCTGTTTGATGGCAATCGCATTTTTGCTAATAGGATTCATGGCGAAATTGTACTCACCATCAGAGACCTTGTATGTCCCTTCCATGCTTAACTCGTTCTGGTTGTCGAGTCGGATGCTGATGTCTCCTGTTCCTGTTGCACTGATAACATCACCTATGTCCTCGTTGAAAATAATGTTGACCTTCGCATCTGGCGTGGCCTCGAAGTTAAGGTCCATGTACACGCCTGATAAGTCAAATGGTGGTGGTTCAACAGTGACTACTGTGTCTATACTCTTCTGTTTAAACGTAACAAAATCCTCTTCTTCGATTTCACCAACCCCAAACATTGGGATGTTCAGTTCTGTTCCTTTTTGCGTTTTGAAATCCACTGTAATTTCAAGGTTGTCGGTATAGCCGAAAATATTCGCAAATCCCGTGACGTACCCTTTTCCGTAATACAAGGCGTCTATGGTGTAAGGTAAGTCCATGACCAGGAATCGCTGGAAGTAATCAGGGCCAAAAACAGGCTCGTTAGAAGCAAACAATTGCGGCTCTAAATCAAATTGTAAGTCGAAGTTGAAATTCGTGAAATTATCGTGAAAGACAGATCCAATCAGTAATCCAGAGTTTCCGTCTTGATCGAAGACAGGGATTCCATTGATGTAAAAACCGTATTCATCGACTTCAATGGGCCCGTCCACTCCAAAGTGAACACCCAGTAAGTCAATGTATGCACTGCCACTTCGCAGGGCAATTTCACCGTCCAGAATTGGAAGCGCTGGAGTTCCGGATAGATTTAATTTACCGTCCAAATACCCGCGAATTTCTGAAACTACATCTGGATCCATAAACGCATTGGTGAACTGAAGATTGGTTAGGTCAAAGTTCAAGTCAAAATCGAGATTATTTTCCTCTTCATACAAATAATAATATCCATCAAAATCAAAGGTCTTTTCATCGGCATAGAACAGATTTCCTTTTGTTTTAATGCCTTGCTTTAGTTCGTCCCAATGACTCGAAACATTGATATCTCCAATTTTCTGATTCTTAACGAAGAATTTTCTCAAGGACCCTTCGCCCTGGTATCCCAAATTATTTAATGGGTCGGAAATGAAGGCGTGAAGATTGATAACTCCGGACATCGGGTAGTCCGAGGTTATAAAGGGCGAAAGTTCTGCAAGTTCCAAGTTTTCAATATCTAGTTGCAGTTTGTCTTTGGCATCGTCGGAGACCTGTCCATCAATGGTAACCTTTTGACCCTTTCGAGTAAGTTCAAAGTCGTCTACGCGAATGGTGTCTGATTGAAATTCTACATTTGAGGCATGTGAGATATCCCACTTTTGCCCTTTTACATAGAAGTACGATGGATTGAGTTTAAAACCATAATGGTCTGAATCTTTGACATGTGTATCCCAACTGATATACGAAGTTTCACTGACAGATTTTTCTTCCCACGTGAGAATGTGATCCAACTTGTTGTTACCGCGTCCTTGAGTATTAAAGTGGATATCATCAAACCACAACGAGTCACTATATTGAAACTTCTTTATCGTGTATTTTGCCTGAACGTTATCATCTTGCAGCCATTGTTCTAGGTCAAGGTCGGTGAAAGCCATTGTCTTATACTTCAAGCTGTCAGAATCTACTTTCAGGTATATATCGTTATTGTCTGGATTGTAACGGCCATTTATGTGGGTTCCTGGGGCAATGTGAAGCTCCGGATAAAACAAGTGGACGATATGGTTCGGGGAGAGGAAGGTAACGTCGTATGTGAAGTTGTCAATTCCTGAGGGGACATAATCCTTGGCTTTCTCGTTGTAAAGTGCAGGGAAAATTTTGCTGAATTGGTATTCAAAATTATCTAAAATGGTACTGATTTTCAGCTTACCAGCTATGGTGGCATTCATGGCGCTTCCCGATATTATAAAGCTATCCCGTACTTCGCCTCTCTTAATTTTTAAGTTGAATTTATCTACTTCGAAGTTTCTGATTTTCTTGGTTTTTGGGTCTTCAATCGCATAGGACAAACAATCGAATGCAATAGTTCCACGGTACGCGTCAATGTTTTTTCCAGTGATATCTACTTTAATTTGCGAAAGAAACTGCGTTTGTCTGTCAGTTAAATTGAGCTCCTCCAGATGTGAGTTTTTAATATTTACTTCAAAGCTCATATGATTTTCACCGCTGAAGTCAACGTACCCTTTGTAAGAAAGTTTGAGGAATTCATCATTGACCGTTATGTCTCCTGTAAATCGTTTGTCGTAAAAAGTTCCTTCATTGATGGAGATGTTCGAATACGGATAGTTCATAAACTCGAACTTATCAATGTCTCCAAGTATGCTTGTAAATCGAATGTCTGAAGGTGAGTACGCCCGTCCGGCCAACTTTAAGGTTCCATCAATCACACCAACGTCCGGGTTTGCAAGATAGGTGCCGATGTCAAAATTGTTCACGACCATGTTGTTTCCAGCAACATTCTTTGGAGGTGAAAAAAGGTAATGGTCCTCTGTAGGTGCAAGCTCGAAGTTGACACCATAATGGAGTTCTATATTTCCTAGCGCTGTATTAAACCTGTCGGCAAAAAAGATGAATTCCTGACGTCCACCTGTTAATGAGAGTTTTTCTCCTTCTATAAATTGCAAGCGTTCCAGTTCTGGACTTAAGGTTATATAAGGGTCAGGAGCTGAGTTCGGTAAGCGGAATTGTTTTAATTCTTCGAAATCAATATAGAAATCGTCAATTCTTTCATCGAAAAATCCGTTTTCGAAATTTCGGTAATCAGCAATCTTTATTTTTCCTTTGACAAAGGTCTTTTCGGCGTAGTACAACTCAAATTGTGGCAATCGCATGGTGGCAACGGATCCATAAACTTTGGATTGCAGCCTGACGCGATCGTTCATCCCGTCTAATGCTGGTGCGAAATACACGATTTCTTCGAGAGATACATCACTTGCATCAATCTGAGCATCGAACGTGACGCTATCAACGAAGGACTTGAAGTTGGTATAGTTGTTCGAAACCATGTCAAAATGCTTCGTTTTAACCCAAGAGTCCTTTGTGAATATTTCCAATCCTGAGAGGTAAATCCCTTTGGGCGATACTTTCGCGTGCGTTGACAAACATTCCAGATCGAATCCACATTTTTCTTGTGCTGTCAGCCCTTGGATGTCGCCTGTTATCGTGTCCTTATCCACCTTCACGTTAATGATCTCACCAGCAATATTGCGAACGTCTAAATGGAAATAATCCATTCCTTTTTCCTTTCTCTCGTGGAGTTCATCGTCGTATATGAATCGGGTGTCAGTCAATTTTGCATAACGCAAATTGAAGTCGATATAACTTTTTTTCTTTTTGGGTTTGGAGAAGTAATCCTTGATAAACGTGTAATTGAATACGCTGTCCTCGTCTCGTTGTAAGTGAATGTAGGCGTTGCGGATTTCAGCTTCTCCTACGGTATAAGACTTTTTTCGGATGTTGATATCATCCAGATTGACAAGGACTTGTTTGGCGTACAGTAATCGTTCACCTTGTTGATCTTCAATGTCCAAACCATTCAAAGCTATTCGATCAAAAAAGTAAATATCTACCTTATCGATGTCCACTTTCGCTTTCAACTCCCCCGAGAGATACGCCGCTGTCTTTTGCGCAAGGAACGTTTGAACCGTGGAAGTACGAATTAAAAAGGCAAATAAAATTACCAGAATCATTGTCCACTCAACGATTCCGCCCAAAGTCCTTCCTAGAAATTTGAGTACTTTTGCCATCCGTACAAAATTACAATATTGTGCCACAAAAAGAGCCTATTATTCTCGGTATTGAATCGTCTTGCGACGATACCTCTGCTGCTATCCTCAAAAATGACACCATTTTGTCCAATTTTATTGCGGGACAAGAGGTTCACAAAAAATATGGCGGCGTAGTTCCAGAATTGGCCAGTCGTGCGCACATGCAAAACATTCTACCAGTAGTGGACAGTGCTTTACAAGAGTCGGGAATGCAGCTGTCAGATCTGGATGCTATTGCCTTTACCAAAGGCCCTGGACTCATGGGATCATTAGTGGTTGGGACGTCTTTCGCAAAGTCTTTGGCCCTGGCTCTTGATATTCCGTTGATTGACGTGAACCACATGCATGGGCATATTTTGGCACACTTTATTGAAGATGCCGGAGCATCCAAACCTCGTTTTCCCTTTTTGTGCATGACGGTTTCCGGTGGGCACACCCAATTGGTGATTGTGAAAGATTATCTGGACATGGAAATTGTTGGGACGACCATAGATGATGCCGCTGGGGAGGCCTTTGATAAAGCTGCAAAGATGTTAGGATTCGAGTATCCAGGAGGTCCGCTGATAGACAAGTTCGCACAGGATGGCGATCCGAAACGATTCACTTTTTCAAAACCGAGGGTCGACGGCTACAATTTTAGTTTTAGTGGACTGAAAACAGCCATTCTTTACTTTCTACAGGCAGAACAAAAGAAAGATGCTGATTTTATACAGAATAATCTGGCAGACCTATGTGCGTCCATTCAGTATACCATCGTTGGGATTTTAATGAAGCAACTGAGACGCGTGGCAAAAGATTATCAAATCAAAGAAGTTGCTATCGCTGGCGGGGTATCAGCGAATTCAAGCCTTCGACAAGCGCTAGAGCAGACAGGAAAGCAAATGGGATGGAATACGTTTATTCCAAAGTTTGAATACTGTACAGACAATGCCGCAATGATTGCCATTGCAGGGCGGTACATGTTCGAACGCGGGATTTTCGCCGATCAAAGTATAGTTGCTCAGCCAAGAGTTCCATTTACTCGTTGAAACATCCGGAATATTAAACCGGTTTAGTTCTGTCGTTCTCATATTAATTTTCTTTTGTATCTTATTGCGAATCAAACCAATAATTATGCAAGCGACTGTAACACCTCAACTGATCGAAAAAGAAACGATCCATTCACTTTCATTTAAAACACGAGAACCCGTACAACAACATCCGAAACTAATGGACCAAATTAAAAGCGCCACGCGACTGGGAAATGCCTATCGTGGGAAAGTTTCCATAGTTTTTCATGATGACCAGGGAATGAAACGCGTGGAAACCACAATTTGGGCGCACGGAGCAAAATATATTTGTTTAAAAGGAGGTATGTGGTTACCCATTGATCGCATTGTGGAAATTAAAGCATAAGACTGGAAATCAGTTTTTCTTACCTTAAAAATGAGAAGTAGCCTTGGGTTGGGAATCCAAGGTTATTTTATTATAATCCACTTTTGATTCTAACCTTATTCGTAGTTTTGGTTTTCACAAAACCTTAAGCGTGAAAATCGGAATATCAAGCATCTTTTTCTTTCTGTGCACATTTGTTGTGTCCGCTCAAGAGTATGTTTCCTGGGAAGTTTCCTATGAAGCTGATGCCAGTGAAATTTATGTTGCCGCTTCCATAGAAGAGGGATGGCATCTTTACAGCACTGAAAAAGTTTCCGAAATGGGACCCGTTCCTACAGAAATTGTTTTTGAAGAAACTGAGGGTATGAATGTTCAGGGGAAATTAAAAGAACCTAAACCGAAGGTTTCGTACGATCCGAATTTCGGAGAAACGCTCTATTACTTCGAGGAATTCGTTCAATTCTCACAAAGTGTTACTGTTAACGGTGCCGAATCAGTTAACGGGACTATCACATATATGGTGTGTAATGATGAAATGTGCATGCCGCCAGTAGATTATAAATTCACAATTGAATTAGCAGATGAAAATTAAATGGATGCTCTTCTCGCTCATGTTCTTGTTATCAGGAGCAATGGCGTTTGCTCAACCAGCGGATGGTTGGCAAGAGAAAATAAGTTGGTCGTTTAAAGTGGTTAAGGTTGATGAAAATCACGCAGATGTCGTGGCGACGGCCAAATTAATCAAACACTGGCACGTTTACTCCATGAAACACGATCCGGCAAAGGCAGATTTTACGGGAATGCCAACGAAGTTTACCTTCAAACAAAACGATAACTACCGATTAATAGGGAAGGCTAAGGATGCCAAAAAGCCTACGTTGCACAAAGATGTTCTGGGAGAGCACCTCTACTTTGAAGACGTTGCAGTTTTCAATCAGCGCATTGAAATACTCTCAGACAAACCATTCGATATTGAATTCGAGTACGAGTTTCAAGTGTGCGATGAAAATGGATGTCTTTTCCCACCAGCACAAAGTGCAAAAGTGAAAGTGAAAGGGTTCAAACCTTTAAGTAAGGAAGAACAAGCGGCAGGATTGGAAATTAACGGAGACATGGCAAAAGACAAAGATGGAAACGTTTTTGTGCAGCATAACGACAAATGGGTGCGCGTGCCAGAAGGCAACAGTGTTCCTTTCTACAAAGAATATCTAAAACTAGGAGGAAGCTATGAATAAGTTTTTAAGTTTAATCGTAGCGCTTTTCGTTGCAGGATCGTTTGCATTTGCAGAAGCGGGTGAAAATGAAAAGGCAATCAATGGTCTTCTCGAGCTTGTAGAAACGAAACAGGACTTTGAATCTGCATTGAATCTAATTGATGAAAAGTATGAAGATGTACAATCATCAGAAGAAATTCGCAAGAAAGTAAAAGAATTAAGTGGTAAGTTCGAAGTGGATCAACCAAGTTGGTTGACTGATGCTCCGAAAACAAGTGAAGCAGTAAGAACCGTTGATGATCTCAACATTGATAACAGCGGTGACGACAAAAAAACTCGTAGCCTTTGGAGTTTGTTTATAGAAGGATTGGTTTGGGGCTTCGTTGCGCTTTTGACACCGTGTGTATTCCCTATGATTCCGATGACGGTTTCATTCTTCACCAAGCAATCTAAAACACGGTCTAAGGGAATTGCAAACGCACTTCTTTACGGTTTCTTTATCGTAATTCTTTACGTTTCTATCGGGCTGGCAATCACTTTGCTTTCAGGTAGTTCTAGTGCCGTTTATGAAATTTCGACAAGTGCAGGAATGAACATTGCGTTCTTTGTTATCTTCATGATTTTCGCCTTCTCGTTCTTGGGGGCCTTCGAAATCAGAATGCCTTCGAAATGGGTGAATAGTGCGGATAGCAAAGCCGACAAAGGAGGGATTATTGGAATATTCTTCATGGCCTTTACGCTGGCTTTGGTTTCGTTTTCATGCACAGGGCCAATTATTGGATCCTCTTTAGTGCAGGCGATTAGCTCAGGAAATGTAATGGGGCCAGCAGTTATTATGCTTGGGTTCTCTATTGCGTTGTCGCTTCCATTTATGCTGTTCGCAGTCTTCCCAGGAATGATGAATTCCATGCCACAATCTGGGGGATGGTTGAACTCAGTGAAAGTGATTCTAGGACTTTTGGAAATTGCGCTTGCTTTGAAATTCTTTAGTATGGTGGATATGGCGTACCACTGGGATATTCTCACACGAGAAATATTCGTAGCTACGTGGTTTGTGCTCTTCGCCGTTATGGGATTCTATCTTCTTGGCAAAATTCGATTCGCACACGATTCGCCTGTAGAACGCGTTTCTGTAACTCGATTCATGTTTGCGCTGTCGGCCCTGGTTTTTGCAGTGTACTTATTACCTGGGATGTGGGGGGCGCCGCTTTCCGCAATTGAAGGAGTAGCACCTCCAAGAACGCATTCTGAAGATGGATTCTACTTCTCTCACGGACCAATTCCAGAACCAGATGACGAGTTGTTCAAGGAGTATCGAGAACACATGCACCCTGTTTCTGACGGTAGTATATTCGTTTTCCATGATTTGGATATAGCCAGAGAATATGCAACAAAAGCGAATAAGCCAATTCTGGTAGACTTTACAGGGCACTCTTGTGCAAACTGTCGTAAAACCGAGTCGATCGTTTGGACCAATGATGAGATCAAACCAATTTTACAAAACGATATGGTAATCGTGTCTTTGTATTGTGATGATCGTGAGGAATTGCCGAAGGATGAACAAAAATTCTCGAAGGCGATAAACGGTGTAATGAAGACAGTAGGGAACAAATGGTCTTCTTATCAAATTGAAACCTATGGACAAATTTCGCAGCCTTTGTATATCGTTCAGGATACTGAAGGACGCGACTTAACAAAAGCCATCGGTTACACGCCAAATATCCAGTCCTATAAGAAGTTCTTGGAAACCGGAATTAAGAATTACAAGGATACCAATCCAACAGTGAAAGAAGGATCTTCTGAAAAAACAGAAAATAAAGAACACTAGAAAGGTTCTATATGTTTAATGCCCCCTGTTCATCGAGATGCGTCAAGATGCAGGGGGATTTTTTTAGCTTTACATCATGAGAAAAATCTCCGGTCTACTGCTAAATCTAATCATCGTTTTTGTGATGTTTTTGACTGGGGCTTGCTCAGGCAATGTTGAAGAAAAGCCAAATAAAAAAGAGGTAACCTTTGGGGAGGTTGTGGATTTGGATAGCGTTGAAAAAGTTCAGATGTCCAATAATTCTGGAACTTTTATGCTTTCGAAACAGCAAATCGAACAGCTAAAGAATGATTTGTCTGGGATGGTATACCGTCCAGAATTTTCAGCCAAAATGGGTTCGATTGGAATAAAACTAACCATGAATGGTAAGGAGTTCATCATTTCATCGGCTACCCATGGAGACTTTATTGAAGTACACAAAAGTATCCTTTCAAAACACAAAGCTTCAATCGCAACCACAGATTGGTTGTATTTTGAAACGGCAGGCGTTAATTTTGACAATTATAAAAAGTAAAACAAAATCAGTGCACTGTTTCAGCCTGATTATGCCGTATGAACGATAAGTGGATGACACCAATTGAATACCTCAAAGGGGTAGGGCCCAAACGAGCCGAACTGCTCAAGAAGGAAATTGGCATTCACACTTTTCAGGATCTCTTATATTATTTCCCCTTTCGCTACGTAGATAGATCTGTATTTCATCAAGTTTCCAATATTCCGGAAATGGTGAATACTCCTGTTCAATTAAAAGGAAGGATAACAGGAATGCGAGAAGAGGGTATTGGACGTAGAAAACGCTTGGTAGCCAACTTTCAAGATGCTTCTGGAATGATTCAACTGGTTTGGTTCAAAGGGTCGCAGTGGGTGAAGAAGTCGATAAAAATTAATGAAGTCATTGTGGTTTACGGAAAAGCATCTCAATACGGCAGCAGATGGAATATTCCGCACCCTGAAATGACGCCCATCCAACAGCATGAAACAGGATTACAACCTGTATACTCAAGTACAGAAAAACTATCCGCATCTTATCTGGACTCGAAAGGCTTGCACAAACTTCAATTAAGTCTACGCGAGCAAATGCCTATTCAGTTTGAGGATTGGTTACCAGAATCTATCATTCAGGAAAACCGACTGGCAAGCAGGAATCAAGCGATGCAATGGGTACACTTTCCAAAGACCAACGAGCATGCCGAAGCGGCCAAGTTGCGTTTGAAGTTTGAAGAGTTGTTGCTGTTACAATTGGAATTATTGGTCCGTAAGAAAATTGCTTTAACCAAATCAGAAGGATTCGTTTACGATAAAGTTGGAACCCATTTTAATACGTTTTATGAAAAACATTTGCCCTTTGAGCTAACGGGCGCTCAGAAACGTGTGCTGAAAGAAATTCGATCTGACATGACCACGGGGCATCACATGAATCGTTTGCTGCAAGGAGATGTGGGAAGCGGAAAAACCCTGGTCGCTTTGTTGACCATGCTTTTGGCATTGGATAATGGGTTTCAGGCGGCCCTCATGGCACCTACAGAAATTTTGGCCATTCAACATTTTGAATCATTGAAGGAGTTTTTGACTGGAATGGATATCAAAATCGGTTTGCTCACGGGTTCAACCAAACAAAAAGATCGTAGGGTGTTGCACGAAGCCTTGCAAAATGGCGAAATGCAATTGTTGATAGGTACACACGCGCTGCTGGAAGATTCGGTGCAATTTCAGAATTTAGGGTTGGTAGTCATTGATGAACAGCATCGATTTGGTGTTGCTCAACGTGCTCGCATGTGGCGAAAAAACACTACTCCTCCTCATGTGCTAATTATGACGGCAACCCCCATCCCACGTACTTTAGCGATGACTTTTTACGGTGATTTGGATGTCTCTGTCATCGATGAATTGCCGCCAGGACGAAAACCTATCACAACAGTCCACAAAAAAGATGAGCAGCGATTGCGAGTGTTCGGATTTATGAAAGAAGAGATCGAAAAGGGACGTCAGGTATATATTGTATATCCTTTAATTCATGAATCAGAAAAATTGGATTACAACAATCTAATGGAAGGGTACGAGGCCATTCAGAGGGCTTTTCCTTTACCGAAGTATCGCGTGAGTATTGTTCATGGACAGCAAAAACCTGCAGACAAAGAGTTTGAAATGAATCGATTCGTTCGTGGTGAGACACAAATTATGGTTGCCACAACAGTAATCGAAGTCGGAGTAAATGTTCCTAATGCCTCCGTAATGATCATTGAAAGTGCCGAAAGGTTTGGCTTGTCACAATTGCATCAACTACGAGGTAGGGTAGGACGCGGAGCTAAAAAGTCGTATTGTATTTTAATGACTGGAGATAAAATTTCGCCCGATAGCAAAAAGCGCATGAATACGATGGTTCGAACCAACGATGGCTTTGAAATAGCTGAGGTGGATTTGCAATTGCGCGGACCTGGAGATTTAATGGGGACGCAACAAAGCGGTGTTTTGGACTTGAAAATTGCCAATCTGGCTCGAGATGGACACCTCGTTGCCTTGGCACGTAAGGTAGCTTCAGAAATCCTACAAAAAGATCCTAATTTGGAAAATGAAGAGAATGCTGGATTGCGCGGTCAGTTGGTTCATGCACTGAAGAGTCGCCCGGATTGGGGGAAGATTGCTTAGTTTCCGAACACTTCGGCTACGCTTGGTGTGAGGAAACTACACTCAATGTGCCGACATCGGAATATCCAGAGTACTGATCGGAGTCGAAGTGCGCTATAATTCGAAATGAAGTCATCGCGCTTGTCGAGATGCAGCCTCTCTATATACTTCTATACATTGATTCCATCTCGACAGGCTCAATGGCCGTCAATCATTAGGCTCTCGAAACCCGTATTCAAAAAAATCTACTATCTTCCTCGAAACAAAATGAATGAAGTTTTTACTAATTATAATCCTCTCCACATTGGCACGTACATCTCACGCGCAATTATCATGGGGAAGCGAAGCTGCTGATGGCCGTGATGTGATGCCTCAAACCAAATTTATTGTCGAAGGATACAACAATGGTTGGGCCAAATTTTCAGTGGCAGTAGATCGCGAGGGAAACGTAACTTCAGCACAAATTGAAGAAACGAATCTAAAGAGCTCTATCGATAAAATTGAACTGAAAAAACACGCATTGACGATCAAGTTTGAGCCTGGTACGCATTATCCAAAATTTCACAATGCTACGGTCAAAATTACCATGGTTAAATCAGAGAATCCCCCGAATCAACTGGAAATCATTATCGACTAGCCGTAGATTTTCGCCACGCTGTCTTTATGGATCTCCATGATTTGCTTACGCTTCAATTTGAGTGTCGGTGTTAATTCTCCACCTTCGATCGACATTTCTTGAGGTAGCAATTCGAACTGTTTGATTTGTTCCCATTTACCAAGGTCTTGATTCAACCCATCCAATTCTTTTTGAATCCGCGCACGAACGGCGTCATTAGAGCAAAGTCCTGCGTTGGAATCGTCGTCCAGCTTAATTTCTTTACGTTTGGCCCATTCACGAACGAAATCATAAGATGGAACCAACAGAGCAGCCGGGAATTTCTCTCCCTCGCCAATCACCATGGCCTGCTCAATAAAGCGTGATTGTTTCAGCTTGTTTTCGATTGCTTGTGGTACAATGTATTTACCTCCACTTGTTTTGAAAATTTCTTTCTTACGGTCTGTGATTTTCAGGAACTTGCCTTCCTCCATTTCTCCAATGTCGCCTGTGTGGAACCAGCCATCCTTCAGTACCTCTGCCGTTTTTTCAGGAAGGTTGTAATACCCTTGCATTACGTTCGGTCCTTTGACCAAAATTTCTCCGTCCTCAGCGATCTTTACTTCTACACCTGATATTAAAGCTCCAACAGTACCAATACGTATTCCTTTTTTGAAACAGTTTACCGAAACCACAGGAGATGTCTCTGTCAATCCATATCCTTCCAAAATTGGAATGTCGGCCGCCAGGAAAATTCGTGCCAGACGCGGTTGCAATGCAGCACTACCAGAGGCAATTGCGCGAACATTTCCGCCCAATGCTTCTTGCCATTTGGAGAAGATTAACTTACGCGCTATTTTCAAGCGGAAGTTGTACCAACCACTGCGCGATACGGGATCGTATTCTTCGGCCAATTGTACGGCCCAAAAGAATAACTTTCGTTTAATTCCGCTTAATTCGTCACCTTTTGCCATGATTTTATCGAATACCTTTTCGATTAAACGAGGCACGGCTGTAAATACGTCAGGCTTAACCTCGCGGATGTTATCTCCGATTGTTTCCAAAGATTCCGCAAAATAGATGGAACAACCAAGGTACATGTACAGGTAATGCAACATACGTTCGTAAACATGACAAACAGGTAAGAACGTCAATACTTTTGAATCTTTGTCTGCTGGAATGGGGTCTTCACAGGCATACACATTCGATAAAATGTTGTTGTGTGAAAGCATCACTCCTTTCGGATTTCCTGTCGTTCCAGAGGTATAGATAATGGTGGCCAAATCTTCATTTTTCACAGCCGCCATGCGCGATTTGATTTCATCATCGGAATCGGAAGACCCCGCTGCTTTTAAGTTCGACCAATGCGTCTGGCTATCGCTGGTTTCCATCACATACAAATGTTCCAGTGATGACACATCGCCGCGAATGTTTGAAATCTTTCCGAACAGTTCATCGTCTGCTACAACACACAATTTAATTCCGGCGTCGTTAAAAATGTAGCGGTAATCGTTTTCAGAAATATTCGGGTAAAACGGAACTACTATGGCCCCTACTTGTTGTATCGCAATATCCATTACGTTCCATTCGTATCGGGTGCCTGAAACGATTCCCACACGGTCTCCCGTAGCTACTCCTTTGGCGATTAATCCACGGCTAACTTCCATCACTTCATCCAGAAATTCTTGAGTAGAAACACTATGCCATTTGTCATCTTTTTTTGATGAGAACATGGTGTTATTTGGATGCTGTGCAAGTTGGTAGTGTGGTATATCAAATAATCGTTGTGGAGTGCTCATAAAGTATAGTAATTCTGTGTGTATACGAATATAAGGATAAATCCACCAAAAGTTGAAGAAAAAATATTCGACAGAAATGTGTTTTTGGTCGACAAAACCACTGCGATGTTAAACCGACTTGTAGAAGTGTACCTAAATCGTGTAATTGTGGGTTATTACTGTAACATTATCGGTTAGATAATTGTTTTAACTGCTGATTGGACACTTAATTTGAAAAGAAGAGAGTACAATATCGTCGTCAAAGAGCATTCAGCCAATTTATATGGCTATGCTATTCGATTTTTGCGTGACAAAGAAGACGCGAAGGATATTGTGCAGGATGTCTTTGAAAAATTATGGATCCATCGAAATAAAGTGGAATTTGAGAAAGCAAAGTCTTGGATGTTTACAACAGCTCACAATGCCATGATCAATTTTGCGAATAGAAAAGGGAGAACAACGCTCTCGAATGAAATTGCAAAGTACGAGAAAGGTGAGGTGACGCCGAATAGCTTTGAATCCAACCAGGTGGTGGAGCGAGCAGTAAGCATTTTGCCTCCTATTCAAAAGAGCGTTATCCTTCTTCGTGATTTGGAAGGGTATTCTTACAAGGAAATTGGAGACATTTTAGATTTGTCAGATTCACAAGTGAAAGTGTACTTGTTCCGTGCAAGGAATAAGATTAAAAAGCAGTTAAAAGGATTGATCGAACTGGTATGAGTAAACCTTCCTTTACAAATATTGATTTATGGCTCTTCGAGTATGCGGAGGGGAATCTAACGGATGACCAGGTAGCTCAACTTGAACTGTTCATTCTCCAGCACCCAGAATTGGATGTCGATCGCGATATGTGGGAGATGGCGCATGTAAAGAAGGAAGAAGCTGTTTACGCAGAACAAGACTCCTTACTCAAGCGTAAACCTGTCGGAGCCTATTGGACTGTTGGTGCAGGTGCTCTGACCATGACGCTACTTATCGTCGTGAGTTATGCCTTTTTCGGAATGGATACTTCCAAAGACTCCGATCGAGTACTGACAGAAACGATTGCATACTCTGAAGATTTCGCGTACGAATTGTTACAGGAAAAAGCTACAGAGCGTGAACTTCGCCAAGAAGTTGCCGATTTAAAAGCATTAATTACCTCTTTGGAAAGTCAGATTCAAAATGAAAATAGAATTGGAGCCGCAGGGAATCATAATGAGCTAGGACAAATTCAATTTGCGAATAACAATGCAGGGAATGCTGATGTTACCGATTTAGAAAATGAAAGATTGCCTGGACTAGCTTCCAATCAGAACGTCTCAGCAATAACAAATGAAACCAATCGAAATGCCACTACTCAAGGAGCAAGCCTTGCAGCAACGACATCGAACGATGGAAGTGACATGGAAGCCTTAGGAACGAATGCTAATTCAAGCGAAGTCCGTTCCATGCAACCCATGAAGTCAGTACGGTCAAGCTATCTAACATCACAACGTGTAGCAATGCATCCTGTGAGTCGAGAAATATTCAAAGCGTCTGTAGTAAGCAACGACGGTACTGAAACAATGATTGGTTCGAACGATAACCAGGGACGCGTTGTAAATTACGAAGGCTCTTACAAACACAAGGTTTCTAAGTTTATTCGTCAGATGAGAAACATGGCGAATAATCCAATTGCGTTGAAAAATTACCGAGACGCATATCATCATGTACCGGGAATGACAGCAACGGATTTGAATTTTGGAGCTACAGGTACAATGATTGCGCCACGCCTTCAAGTGATGTCGCGCTTACAAGGGTTTAATAGCGAAAACGAATTGTTAACGAATCAAGTAGGGATGGACGGCTATGTCTACGGCGTTCGAGGAGGATTGGGAATTCAAATGACTCACAATTATTACAACAATGGAGGCATTCAATCAGGAGAGGTTGCAATAACCTATTCGCCTAAGTTTTCCGTGAATCGTAAGCTATCTATCGAACCAGCTTTCCGATTTAAGATGGGGAACAAGGTACTGGATGCTTCAAATATGGAGGGGACGGAGCAAGTAGAGTTTATTCCAGGTAACTCCATTGATTACTATCAGGACGGAACAACTCCTGTAGGAAGAATGTTGTGGTATCGTGACATGGGATTGGGCTTGAATGTAAATACCGAATGGTTCTACGCAAGTGCACAAATGGACAATCTTTTCCGCCATAAGGATCATATTTACTCGAACGATTTAAGCAGCACGCGCAGAGCTGGAACGTATTTTGTAGCAACGGTTGGTACAGATTGGGAATCGGATGATTCTCAATGGGAGACGAAACGTTCAAAATTCAGTCTCTCGCCATACCTTGTGTATCGCAATTTTGAAAATATAAATGAATTATGGGCAGGTGCGAACTTCCGTGCGTACTGGTTAACCATTGGAGCTTCCATTTCGAGCAATGGAGATCCAGCTGCCTCCTTGGGCGTAGTCTCAAGTGATAAACGCTTTTCGTTAATGTACAACGCGGATTACTCGCGTAGTTTTGTGACGAATGAACGCTCGTTGTCTCATCAGTTGTCGTTGAGAATAGTGGGGAAACAAAGTAGAATAGGACGACGAAATTAATTTTATGCTATGAAAAAGGTTTTAGCAATCATTGCCATCGGAATTGGGTTCAGTGCTTCAGCACAAGATCCACAATTCACGCAATTCTATGCCAATCCGATTTATTTGAACCCGGCATTTGCTGGTTCACACGGTTGTGGTAGAATTGCCATGAATTACAGAAATGAATGGCCAAGTTTAACAGGTAATTACGTAACGTACAGCGGGTCGTATGACAACTATTTCAAAAGTGTGAACGGTGGAGTAGGAGTTATTGCAATGCATGATCAGCAAGGGCAAGGAACGATTTTTACTTCCATGCTGGGTGCTGTTTATTCGTATCACCTGACTGTCAACCGTAAGTTCAAAATGATGTTCGGTGCACGAGCAGCCATGTTCAATAAATATTTGGACTGGAGTAAGCTGACTTTTGGTGATATGATCGACCCTCGAAGAGGATTTATCTATCAAACTGGCGATGTACAGCGCGGTGGAAGTCGTTATTTTTTCGATGCCTCTGCAGGTATGGTAGGATATAACAAGCACTTCTTCTTTGGATTTGCGGCACATCACCTGAACCGTCCGGATGAATCGATGATTATTGGATCGTCTCGTTTGCCTATTCGAATGACAGGACATATGGGAGCGAAAATTCCTCTTGGAGCACGTTCTAAATATGCGAACCAGACGTCTATAATGCCAAACGTTATTTATCAGTACCAAAATGGATTCCAGGAATTGATGTTCGGAACTTACGTTCAATACGGAGCGTTTACCGCAGGTGCCTGGTTCCGTAACCGCGATGCCTTTATCTTAACAATTGGTGTGGATACAGGGAAATTCCGCTTAGGATATAGTTACGACATCACTGTTTCCCGTTTGAACAACGGAGTCTCAGGAGGATCACACGAAATTTCACTTGGGTTGTTATTGAATTGTAAGGATACACCTCCACAGTTCAAAACAATCTCTTGTCCTTCATTCTAGGGCACGAAAGACAGTCTCGGTTTACTTTTCTGGTTTGTGAAATCGAGCTTGCAGTAAAAGGTTTATTCAGCTGAATAGACCTTTTTTCCTTTTATAAGAACTAATTCGGCAAAGTTCGCTTGAAACGTTGAAGAGGAAACAACAGGGTTTTGAAACATGCTAATGGTGGCATCTTTTCCTTTCTCCAACGTTCCGATTTTGTCTTCCTGAAACGATGCATAGGCTGCCCAACGCGTCATACCTAGAATACATTCTTCCAACGTAATCGCTTCCTCTGCACGAAATCCCTCCGATGGGAAATTCTCACCATTTTTGCGTTCAACAGCGGCATGGATGGTTTTGAATGGGTCGGTATACTCCACAGGGAAATCCGTTCCAATCGCCAACAGTCCCGATTGATCCATCAAACTTTTAAAAGCGTATGCACCTTCCATTCGATGTTCGCCGAGACGTGATTCAGCCCAACGCTGATCGCTGGTAGCGTGTGTCGGTTGTACACTTGGAATGGCTCCTGACGAAGCGAATAAATTGAAATCAGCTGGATCAACAATTTGTGCATGTTCAATGCGCCATCTGTGATCGGGATTGAGTTGATACATGTCTTCGTACAAATCGAGAATGATTCTGTTGGTAGAGTCGCCAATGGCATGAGTATTCATCTGGTAGCCTGTTAACATGCAGAGATCGTAAATCTCCTTCATGCGCTCTGGTGACGTTGTTAAGTAGCCTGAATGATCGTGTCTATCAGAATACGGATGCTTCAAAAATGCCCCGCGAGAGCCAAGAGCACCATCACCATACACTTTGAAACTGCGTACGTATAGGTTTTTATTTCTCCAAAAGCCTTTTTCTTTCGCAAATTTCACGTTTTTTGGTGTGGTAAGAAGCATGGCATAGATGTTCAACTTCAATTTGCGCTTGTCCACCATGGTTCGGAACAGCTTGAAGTCTTTATCGTTGAGTCCGGCCTCATGTACCCCGGTGATTCCGTACATCAACAATTCATTCTGAACCTCAATGAGCGATGCTGCCAATTCTTTTTGAGGAAAATCGGGGAGGACCTCTAAAATGGGATTCATGGCATTGTCGACAAAAACACCAGATGGCGCAATAATATCATTATCCGGATTTTTACGGAGCTCAACCAATTCAGCCAATTCCATGGGGCCAGAACTAGATTCATAATGACCTCCATTGTGCAACTCTGAATCTTCTTCATATGCTTGGAAGATATTGGCCTTTTGAATCAAGAAATCATTCGCGAGTATGGCATGTCCATCAATACGGAACAAACAAACGGGAATATCGGGAAAGAGTTCGTTTAACTTCTCGTTGGTTGGCATTTCATCGCCCCAAAGACTTTGGTCCCAGCCCCGCCCAATAATAAACGGACGCTGGTATTTACTCTGGTATTTCTCAATCCGTGTAATCATTTCATCAAAGGACTGGCACCCAATCAAATCCACACTAATTCTAGATCGTGCGTAATTCATCATGTGTCCGTGCGCATCTACCCAGCCAGGATACACATCCTTTTTTCCTGCATCAACGTACTCATCGGCGCTGTATTTATTTAAGATTTGGCGTTCTGGACCGATCTCAACAATTTTTCCGTCGCGAATGGCAATGGCTTCGTGCACTTTATTGTCGCCTTCAACCATCGTATGAATTCGAGCATTGTGAATAATCAAATCAACGGATTCTCCTTTCATGCAAGAAGAAAGGGTCAGAATAAAGAGAAGCAGAATGGAAAAAAGCGCTTTCATAAAATGAGGTTTGTACTACGAAGGTAATGAGAACGGATGAATAGTGATTGGAAGTGACTTTGAGTATTAAAAGAGATTCCTTTTCTTCAGCTAATTCTGGTGAGTTAAACTTTATTAATTCTTAATTTTAATCTTTGTGAAACCTTCAGAATGCTGGCAATGAAATGTTTTTTACTAATAACCTTACTTGTTTCCTTTCAAGCGAATGCCCAATGGCAAGTTATTGATGATACCGATTCAATTCCAACGACTGCCGCTCATGTGCACGGTGACTACCTTTTTGTTACGCTAAGTTCCACATCATTGAGTGGGCCGATTCCAGATGCTTTCCGCCGTTATTCATTGACCAATCCATATCAAGTGCAGACCATTTTCGATAGTCTGGGTGTTCCTTATGGTCCGGGAGAAGTTGAAAGTCTCGGGGATTACGATGGGAATTTACTGGCATTGCATCGTAATTTGACAACATGGTTTAATTACGTAATGACTTCTTCGGATAATGGTATTACCTGGGACGAATACTATAGCTTTTCATCCAATTCCAGCCCAGTTCGATTGCGTGGTAGTGGTAACAACCTTTATATTGGAGCGGATAGAACAATATATCATTCTCAAGACTTGTCTCAACCAATTGACTTTGTGTATTATGAGTCGCAATTCGTCAATACCTCTATGAAACCATTATTAATACATAATGGCGATGGATACTTTTCACAAGCCGCCGGTTTAATGCGTAATGGTAATGTGATTAGTTCGCTGGAATTTCGGCGCATGACGAAGATTGGCAATGATTTTTATGGCTTCGCAGAGTTCGATAATTTTTTCAAGTCAACCGATTTGGGAGTTACTTGGACTTTAGAAGCATGGCATCCATTTAATTATGCGAATATTTATGAATTAGAAAATTTCAATGGTACTTTATATGCCTGTACAGAAGAAGGCGTATACGTTTCCATTGATAACGGGGTTAATTGGGTAGCTACCAATAATGGCTTACCTCAGTATAGCGGTCTGACCGCTCCGGTTTATGATATTACTTATTACAACGGAGAACTATTCGTGGCAACTGCTTTGGGAGTATTTACGCTATCAGAAAGTGATGTTTTATCCTCTCTTGGTACGAATCAGAACGAACACGTGAGACCTTTAGTTAAAGTTCATCCCAATCCTACCAATGAAAAGACATTTGTTCACGGGAGCGAGTTTCACGACTTGTCAATAGTGGATCAGTTGGGGAGAGATATTCCTTATACCTTTATAAAAAATAATGAAGGAATCGAGATTGCCATTAGAGATTTTGATGGAGTATGTTTCATTCGCTACACTGATGAGAATGAGCTCTTGAGAACACTCCGATTGCTTGTTCAGTAGTTTGTGTAGTAAACGGTTTTGATTGGGTTAGACTTAGAATTCAAGTTTATCACTTTTCAAAAGTAAAAACAAAGTAAACCTATTCGTTGACAATATCGGCAAATAGGTTGAAATCATTAATTTAAAATATTTGGCTTAAATTTATTTTTCCAATCGCATCACGCGCTCTCTGGTTCCATCACTATACAAGACAATAAGTGGCGTGTTTGGTTCATAAACAGTTTCTTGCCCCAAATAGTTGAAAATTTTAATCGGTTTTTTGTCTTTAGGAATGTAGTACTCATCCGTTGCCAGGTACGGGCTTAGCTTCACTACCCAAATGTCATTCGCACCTTGATTCAAGGATACGTCTATGTCGTTGGACCAGGCGTTTCCGGCTACGATATATCCTCCATCGTTGGTGATCTGAATAGACGTACCGATATCATGATAGGAACCACCTAAGGACTTCTCCCATTCAAGACTTCCAACGGAATTGAGTTTTACGACCCAATAATCCCAATTGCCTTTGTTCTCTGTGACATCGTCGTCATATGAATTCGAATATCCCAAAACAACGTAGCCATTATCAGCCGTTTGTTGGACAGATCGCCCAGCATCCCAATCCGTGCCTCCAAGCAAGCTTTCCCATTCCAAATTACCCATAGAATCAACTTTGATCGCCCATACATCGCGATCACCGCCGTGTTTTTCAAGGTTCGAACCGAGAATTCCGACATGACCATTACTAGATTTAGATTCTCCAGCAATAACGTACCCTCCGTCGGTTGTTTGCTGGATGGAATGAGCAGAGTCCCATTCGGAGCCGCCATAAGATTGTTCCCACTCGATTAGGCCGTTTGCATCCAACTTTACGATCCAAAAATCTTTCTCTCCTTGATTGAAAGTCACGTCGCCGTTACCTGATTCCGATGCTCCCGCAACAATAAAACCACCATCATTGGTTTCCTGAATAGACTCTGCTGAATCCCAGTTACTGCCACCAAATGATTTTTGCCATGTAAGGTTTCCACTGCCATCCAATTTTAGGATCCAAAAATCCATATCACCATGACTTCCTGAAACGTCACCATCAGAGGATTCTGACTCACCCGCAACAATAAAACCTCCATCTTGTGTTGGTTGAATGGACTTAGCTGAATCCCAACCAGAACCTCCGTATGACTTTTGCCATTCTATATTTCCAAGAGCCGTTACTTTCACAATCCAGAAATCTCTATCTCCATTATTATGCGTGACATCGCCATCAAGTGACGAAGATTCTCCGGCAATAATATAACCGCCATCAAAAGTTTGTTTTACGCAGTGGGCTTTTTCCATTTGTGAACCGCCAAAGGACTTTTCCCAAGACAGCAAGCCATTCCCATCGATTTTTATGAGCCAAAAATCATGCAGTCCGTTGTTTGAAGAAACATCATAGTCACTCGATGAGGTTTCTCCAGCAAGGATATACCCTCCATCAGAGGTTTGTTGAATGGAACCTACCTCTTCAAGTTGTGAGCCGCCAAAAGAGTTTTCCCATTCAATTGGTGTGACTTGTCCAAAAGAACAAAAGCAGACGGAGAACGATAGGTATACTAGTACTGATCTCAATTGTGGAATATGTAATCGTAAATGCTTTGTCAAAACGCCTGATTTCTTCTCTCTAGTTCTTAATAAACTTAGCAATACCTTCCCGATCCTTGTGTTTGTAAAGGAGATAATAAAACCCTTTGGGTAAGGTGGCCAACATGATCTGATACGTTCCATTACTATCGCTTACCTTGCTCACGCTTTTCAGTAATTTGCCTTCGGTTGAGTAGATTTCGAATAGAACATTCTCGGATACATTTTCTGATAATTGGACATTGAGAAAATTGTTGGCTGGGTTTGGATATAGCTGTGCTTCCAGGCCGTCGAGGTGGCCAACGTTCAACCAGGCTGTCGCGCTATCTATGATAATGTTCTCATCTCCGGGCTGGTATTGCGCGTATATGAAATAACACAAAAACATCTCATCAGTTGTATACGGGCCTTGATTGACTGTTTGTGGTGGATTATTCGGATTGTACGGGTTGTTCGTTGTATTGTCATAGACGCCTTCCGAGTATATGGTAGTGCCAGCCGGTAAATATTGTATCACTGGGAAATGATAATATCGTTGCCAATTAAAGTCCCATTTTGGTATGTCAATTAACTGGATGGTATCGTTCAAAGGAGTTACTGCCCAAACCTTGTAGGATTGCCCTAAATAATGCATATGCGGCGAGATAGATATTAGTGATAAGGCAGTATTGATCGTCCTCTCCTGATGAAAAGTTCGCATCTGATTGGCGGGAATAACTAAAGGGCCGTCCACTAAAACGGGAGGAGAGTCCGTCAATAACCAATTGGCATAGACAGGTCGTACATTATTGGTAGAATTGGTGATGAATTGCAAGTTCATTTTTGTAGTGTCCGTTTGACCGATCCCTCCTGGGCCGTAATGAATCTCGAGTACAAAATCAGCACCTGGTGGAATCATAATGCCCCAGTCATCAGGATATTCAGCGATATCAGCTCCTGGCTGCCAGGCATTCATGTAGTGGCTATACGTCGGAGCGCCTGTACTGCTATTAAATCCTGGAAGTGGATCTGAGTTGTCAAGCGCAAGGCTATTTCCGGTCATGTCGTAAGATATATCGGCATGATGCACCACATGCGGTAGTCCAGGCATCACCTCAATTTTACTCACATATACCGTGTCAGCGAAATTTGTTTCCACAACAAACCAACGATACTCGTCCGTGTTATACTGGAGGGTATACGGATCGATTTCAACGGTGTAATCAATAGTGTCTAGCTCTGATTCTCCTGGCGTATATGTGGGAGGCGTTGGAGCATTCGACAAATTTCCAGAGGGTGTGCCGTTGTTAATCCAATCCAAAATGCTAAACTTTTCTTCGGCGGTAAGCACGTTTTCGTTCGCAAAGCGTCTGTAGGAAGTATCAGCTGGCCAAGGGGGCATAGAGCCATCATTCAGCACTTGATTTATCATCGAAGCGCTACTAACAGCATCCTGATATGACATCAAGGTGAATGGGGCAGCCCCACCTGTATGGTGACAACGGGTACATTTGTTGTAAATGAGTAGGGAAATGTCATCGGCCCAATTCACCTGCGCATTGACACCGATAGCTGGAAGCAGAAGCAGTAAGAAGAGTAGATTTTTCACAAACAAAAGATACTCATTTTGCTTGAATTTGTGAAATCATGGGCGCCTTCATTGAATTTCATGGAGTACTGGTCAGGCAGCATCATGCACGTTTTCTTTTTTTATTAAAAATGTTTTCGAGACAACATCATGCGTTCCTTGACCATTTTTACTGAACAAATAGGAGATAACATCCAGAGGGTTAAGCCTCAGTAAGGTTCGAAAGAGTATTCTGCCAAATGACGGGGTCTGCTTGTTTTGGTCCACGACGCGGGTTCCGGTAACCATTTTACCAATAGTTTGTCCGAGTACTGATTCGAGAATAAGGTAGTACGCAAAAAATAGTAAACCGTGGACGAGTACCGAGAATTGATATCGCGTAATTGCATTAATGACGGTAGAAGCAATGGTGATTATTACAATGTCGATGACATAATTAACAAGTCTTATTCCACTGTTGTCAATGCGATTCATTTTTTATTCGATAATGATTGGAGCGTTTTTTAGGTGCTCATTGTTCGAGAAGTTATACTGCTTCTCTCCTAAATTAAGGATTAAATTTCTGAGGCTGATAGGGGGGAGGGCGAACTCTTAAAGAGCTTGGGAGTTTGTTACAACATCTGAGTTATTACTCTTCTTAGTTCGGTTTTAAATTTCCAAATTCGTCAATGTATTGGAAACAGTAGTTTTCATCTATAATTTCTCCGCCGGTGTTTATGAAACTACTGAATAAACCTCTCCAATCTTCTTGATCATCTTGTTTTGCCGTTTCCCAACGAATAATTCCAGGCTCACTTGACCATTTAGAACTTTCATTTGGTTTAATTACAACTCCAAATTCTCCACTGTGGCTTACTTTCATTCCAAATTTAAATCCTGAATTCATATGAGGTCGTTTACGATAGTTCTTGTTGCCTGTAACGGTTCAGGCTAAGTGATGTGCCCGTCTAGAAATAACTTTCGTTCAAAGCTAAGATTTTCATCATTTTAAGGGTTGTATTTGCAAATAATGTCTGGTCTGGACGCTTAGCCGGTGTTTCCGCAATTGTCGTTTACTCAAGACTTAGCTTCTGAGCTAGTTCTGGACAGTAGCCTTCAATCCAAAATCCTTCAAAAACTTCACCATCCGGAAATACATACACACCTTTTCCATGTTGATCTCCGTTCTTCCATGGACCTTGATAATAACTTCCATCCGCCCATTCGTATTTCCCTTCTCCGTCCATTTCATCATTTTTCCATTCTCCGGTGTATTTATTATTAGTGTACTGAGCCACTTCAGCTTGTCCCCAAAATTTAGTTCCGTAACCATGCATCAAACCAAGTTTCCATTCACCATCATAATACCTGTTTGGGTATTTTGAATCCTTTCCCCAGGTTGCTTTGCCCTTGCCATCTGGCATTCCGATTTTAAATTCTCCACTATATTTTGAATCTTCACTTTTATCATAGTAAACCCCATAACCATGATAGAGATCGTTTTTGAATTCTCCTTCATAGGTATCACCAGAAAACTCAGAAGTTGAACCAAAATATTGGCGTCCGTGACCATTAAGTTTTCCGTTTTTCCATTTTCCTTTCTCATATCCACCATCATTCCACAGCTTAGTACCCTTTCCGTTTTCGCAATCCCCTTTGCAAGTCCAACCTTCGCCTGAATCACAACTGAGTAGAAAAAGTGAAGCGAAAAATAATAGTCTTAGCATTATTTTTTATTTTTTGGTGGTAACGGTTTGCGACTTTGCTTTCGAGCAGTCTTTCGAATATAAGCAAAAGCGACTAGCTTTTCGAAAAGCCAAGACGATCAGGGCGCGCTCTGTTGTAGCATGATTTGTAGTTGTTGTAATCTTCTTCCTTATCCTTCTGTATACTCAAGTGTGATTAAGTTTCAATCAATACCAGAGTATAATTCGATTGCTTGAGTTATTTCTTTTTCTATGTTTTTCGGGTCTGAACCTATGTTCTTCATGTAATTATGGTTACCCTTGGGTTCTTCGAAGTATAGGAGATCTAGAGCTTCATGTTTTTCCTTAAAAGTTTTCCAATTATTCCAAGTATGGCTTTTGTTCTTGTTGAAAAAGTGAACTAAGCAACGGTCAGAATCGGAATTTACTTCCAACCCATGTTTCGTCATGTGTTTTCCTGCCATTACTTGAAATAGGATTTGGTCCTTTATCCAGATATTGATTGCGAAACTTTTTGAGCCAAGTTTTGGGCATTCAACAATCGCTTTCTGAATCGGAAGTAATGATATATTTTTCTTCTTTTTAAATAACCCAAACATAGATTGTCTTTGTTGATAATGGTTCTCGCTATGAAATCGTGCAGTTTGACCAACGAACCCCATGCGTAGAATACAGATTTAAATTTAACTGTTTATTTTGTCTCAAACCCTTGTTTAAATTATGATAATCGCTTGTGTAATCATGCGTTTTTAACCTTTATCAGTTTTTGTAAATACTTGATAGAAGTATGACAGGCTATCAGTCTCCCCATTGGCAAATCGCTTGAAAGCTTTGGCAATCGGGTCGCAAACAGTTCCGTTTGGTAGTTTAATTACAATCGGCATCATAATTACTCCGTTTGGAAGATTTGCATCCTCCTGTTTAATCCACCGTCCATTGGCATTCTCAATCATTACCTGTCCACAGTAGCAACCTGCAACAAAAATTGTCTCCGCAAAATCGTCAACTTTTAATTCTTTGCTAAAGTTTTCCAGAAATTGGTCAACAAAGTTCAACGTGTCAACTGAATAATCCAGGTTGATCCCTTCGTTTTCTTTAACCGCTCCAATAAAAAATTCACTCAATCCTTTTCCATTTTTAGGGGTTGGTTCTAATTGTAAATTCAGTCCGCGGTTTGGAAAGACTTGTCTTGGTTTCTCATCTTTCTTTCCGAACAGGTTTTTTAATATGCTCATCTGTCTTTTTTAATGCGCTAAAATGTTCCGCGGTTACAATTTCGCGCCGCTTGTCAGTTGTATTTATTCAGCCCGTGGCTTTTCGTGGATGTATTGCTCATTTTATTCAAAGCCTCTAAATACGCCATTTTCATCGCAATTTTCGAAAAAGTCTTGAAAATCCATATTCGCAATCGATAGGTTATTCTCAACCGACCAAAGCTCAGCGGGGATAACTCGAAAGAAACTTCCTTGCTCATTGATTACGTCAACACAGAGGACAGTGTTATCGGACTGCGTTAAAGTTAAACTGTCCGCGATGAACAGCATATCAAATGGGTAATCTTCAGGCAATTTTTTAACAATCTCACCAATTGATAAGTTTTCATTTTTTGGATCATTTACTAAGTCGAGATTTGCACTGAATCCCATATCATTTTTTGCTGTAAACTTTTCTGCTAAGCCTGCCCAAGTTGTGTTATCATCAAAATAGGTTCTGATCAGAAATGGGGATGTTGTAGATTGCTCATTATTCATTTTGTGAGTGATTTGGGTCCGTTTATCGATGATATTATCCTCACGTATCCCATTACTACATGCCAGCATTGCCAATGAGGCAATCATTAAATGGTAATTCAGAGTGTTTGTCATTGGGTTTATCGGTCTGCAGCTGCGCACTGTGCGGAGAACTACTGAGATTTTTTTCTAAAGTAAGAATTAAATGTCTGATTTTGATTTATCTAACGAAGCGGAAAACTCGAATGGTGTCTCAGATGCTGTTACAGGTAGTCCTCTTCTGGTTGTGCCGAGTCTAAAATGAAGCCTATGGCTATCAATATGAAGGCAAATAAACTTAGTACTAACATTGCGCCTGCATAGGGCCAATGTTGTATCCTGAAAATGACATGTGTAATAAGTATTAACATCCCAATCAATTGTGGAAGGTTTGCACGTTCAGATTTAGGCTTTTTCTTAATAACATCCCAAGTTTCTATTGCTAGCCAACTGACACCAGAAATTTCAAGAATGATTCGTAAATAAACCAAATTGTTCATTTTGTACATAGCGAGCACACTTAATAGCACCCAAGAAAGAACCATGATTACCTTTGCCAAGTCTTTGATGTTTTTAGACTTCTTAGCCCCATATCGTATAGTATAGAATACCCCAATTGCTATCAAGCTAGTTAGCCTTAGTTCAATGCCAAAAGGCCAGTGCTGAATTTTAAAAAGCGTACCAATTGTTAAAGCACAAAAGGCAATTGCTATTGGAATACTTAATATTTTTTTTTGTCTTTGGGGCATCATAAAAACGTTCAGTGGGTATAAACTGTTGCAGTAACCGAAACTTAGTTATTTGTTTGAATATAGGATTAATTGAGTCAGAATGATTGATCATTCTAAGGGTTAACGACGGACTAGGATATACGTGCTGTTATAAAAATACGATAAGGCCAATGAAGTGTGAGGCATAATCATGTGCTAGTTTCCCAAATAAAACAACTCTCCATTCCATGGGTATTCGGCACCTCTGCCAATTGTGAATGAATGTACAAAGTAAAGCAGTGCTACTAAGGATACGAGTGTTACAGTGCTATGATACTTTAAATTCTTAGAATTACTACTCCTTCTTGTGTAAAGAATGCTTACGATAAGCGTAATGATTGAGCTCAAACCTAGGCCAAAACAGTAAACCAGATCACCTAGACCATTTCCAAAACGAATTGTTTCAGTAAGAGTTAGAATTAAACACATCACAAAAATCGCGTTAATTGTCCAACTAATAATGAGCTTTGGTTTCATTCTGGTTATCATTGGTTATAACGATCTGCGGCTAGGAAGCGTACAGCATGTTGCGGAACCTTTTAACTTAAAGATACTGATTCCTTTAAAAAACTCCCATAACATGCTAATTGCATCGCTGTATGATTTTTAGCCGCTGTTAGCAACATGCCTAATTTATATTAAATCCAAAAATTCTTAGAAGACTGACAATAAACAATCCAACTCCGCAAAGCATACCTAGCAAATCTGAGTAATATAATTTTCGTTCTTTAAAAGTGTTATGGCTATTGTACCTCTTTTTTACTCCTTTTATAGTAAAGTACATTATGGGAATCGAAAGTATCAAAAGGAAATAGTCCATTTCTAGTTTCGTGGTTCAGTCTTATATTCCAGCCAAACAGATAAAACATTTTCTGAATTATCAAATTCAATGTCGCCTGTGGTGTTAATTATAAGCAACACGAGCTCGTTAGTCAATTTGTACTCAGCTCGTTTGGTGTTTGGACGAATAGGACCTGACTGTTGCACCTCAAGTTCCGTACTGTCAATAAAGCACTTACCACTGATATAGTATGGGATGACATATATATGGTGGTTATCATTTTCATGACCCATTAATTCATCCATACCTTGTCCTACATCTTTGGTTAGGTCGATGCCTAATTCCAAGTCAAGGCCATTTAGATCCCTTCGAACCTTGTCAATCTTTGCGACATAGGAAGTACAATCAGGACAAGGACAAGAAAATCCATCGTGATTTTTGTAAAACTCTTCTGTCCGAGTTTTATCTACTTCAATTGTAATATTGTCTAATATTATTCTGGGCATCAATTGTTGCTAACTTACTTATGTACTCACCAAAATAACACATTACATTCAGAATTGGCATGTAAAACACACCTATCGTAATCATATTCCAACAGAACTACTACCATTCATCAGATACCACACCTCCAAGCCACAACCCCCACCTATTCAGGATGCATCTTTTTCATGGAACTCCTTTATTTTATACCGCTATCCCCACTGGATTTACTAATTTTGCCCGAAATATTTAAGTAACATGGACAACACCGAAAAGTACGCCCCGCAACAGCTGGAAGATCGTTGGTACGCGCATTGGATGGAAAAACGCTATTTCCACTCTCAACCTGATGAACGTGAGCCTTATACGGTCGTCATTCCACCGCCAAATGTTACGGGTGTCTTACACATGGGACACATGTTAAATAATACCATTCAGGATGTCTTGGTGCGTCGTGCGCGCATGCAAGGAAAAAATGCTTGTTGGGTACCGGGAACCGATCACGCATCCATCGCTACTGAAGCAAAAGTGGTGAACAAATTGCGCCAGGAGGGAATTAAAAAGTCCGATTTGACGCGAGACGAATTCCTTGCGCATGCCTTCGAATGGAAGGACAAGCACGGTGGAATCATTTTGGATCAGTTGAAAAAGTTAGGAGCTTCCTGTGATTGGGATCGAACAAGCTTTACTATGGATCCTGAGTATTCGGAGTCTATTATTGATGTTTTTATCGACTTATATAACAAAGGAAAAATCTATCGCGGCGTGCGGATGGTCAACTGGGATCCAGAAGCCCTTACTGCCGTTTCAGACGAAGAGGTAATTCACAAAGAAGTAAACTCGAAGCTTTTCCACGTTCGTTACAAAATCGCCAACACAAACGACGAGTGGTTAACGATTGCAACCACGCGTCCCGAAACGATTTTGGGAGACTCCGCTATCTGTGTGAATCCGAACGATGCCCGCTATGCCAATTTGGTGGGAAAGAAAGCCATTGTGCCTATCGCAAATCGAGAAATTCCTATTATCGCCGATGATTACGTGGATATGGAATTTGGAACAGGTTGTTTGAAAATTACGCCTGCGCACGATACGAATGACTACGAAATTGGAATGCGTCACAGCCTCGAGGCAATCGACATTTTCAATGATAACGGGACTTTGAATGACAAAGGATTGCATTACGAAGGAAAAGATCGTTTTGTCGTTCGAAAAGAGATTGAGAAAGAACTTTACGATAAAGGATATTTGATCGAAACCGAAGATCACATCAACAAAGTTGGGTACTCCGAGCGAACCAATGCTGTTATTGAACCAAAATTGTCTCCGCAGTGGTTTGTGGATATGAAAGAATTGGCTGCTCCTGCATTGGAAAATGTGGAGAATGACGAGATCAAGTTTTATCCTGAGAAGTTTAAAAATACCTACCGACACTGGATGGAAAACATCAAAGACTGGTGTATTTCCCGTCAATTGTGGTGGGGACATCGCATTCCAGCATGGTACTTCGGCGAAGGACAGGAAAACTACGTCGTTGCGAAAACAGAGGAAGAAGCGATCCAATTGGCCTCTGAAAAAGCAGGAAAAGAATTGACCGCTATGGATATCCGTCAGGATGAAGATGTAATGGATACCTGGTTCTCTAGTTGGATGTGGCCGATTTCTGTGTTCAATGGATTGACAGATCCCGACAACGAAGAAATCAATTATTATTATTCCACCAACGACCTGGTAACAGGACCAGATATCATTTTCTTCTGGGTTGCGCGAATGATCATGGCAGGGTACGAGTACAAGAATGAAAAACCCTTCGAAAACGTTTATTTCACGGGAATTATCCGCGACAAACTCGGACGGAAAATGTCCAAGCAATTGGGGAATTCACCCGATCCGATTGAACTCATGAACAAATACGGGGCCGATGGCGTTCGTGTCGGGATTTTGATCTCATCACCGGCAGGAAACGATTTGCCTTTCGATACTTCTCAATGTGAGCAAGGTAGAAACTTCGCCAACAAGATGTTCAATGCGCACAACTTGGTGTCTATGTGGACGGTGAATGAAGATTTAGAGCAACCAGAATCATCGATCAAAGCCATTGAGTGGTTTGAAGCACGTTTTCAGGAAGAACTGAAGAACATCAACGGCTTGTTCGATCGCTTCAAAATTTCGGAAGCGTTAATGGCCATTTATAAGTTGATTTGGGACGATTTCTGTGGATATTACCTTGAAATGGTGAAGCCTGGATACCAACACCCGATTGATCGCAAAACGCTGGATAGAACCATTGAATTCTTTGAAAACGTTCTGAAGTTAACACATCCATTTACGCCGTTTATCTCAGAAGATTTGTGGCACCGATTGAGAAACCGAGAGGATGGAGATGACATCATTGTTGCCTCGTGGCCTGAGGCTGTTGCTTATGATCAAAATGTCTTGGATCAGTTCAACATAGCTTCTGAAGTGATTACCAATGTTCGAAATGTGCGAGCAAAGAACAACATCGCGAACAAAGTAAAGATGGATTTGTTGGTGAAGAAAAACAAAGATTTGTTTACAGATTTTGATGCGGTGATCGTGAAAATGGGCAACCTATCGCAGTTAGAATACGTGACAGAGAAAGTGGAGAATTCGAATTCCTTCTTAGTAGGTGGAAATGAATACTTCGTTCCTTTTGGAGACGCCATTGATGTTGAGGCGGAGCGTGAAAAATTGACGACTGAGTTGGAGTACACGCAAGGCTTTTTAAAGTCAGTTCAGAAGAAGTTGCAAAACGAACGCTTCGTTAACAACGCTCCGGAACAGGTGGTAGCCATCGAGCGTAAGAAAGAATCGGACGCGCTGAGTAAAATTGCCATTTTGGAAGAAAAAATAGAGGCACTGAATTAATATCGGCGTCCATTGATAATTGAAAGGGTGAGAGGAATCTTGCCCTTTTTTTGATTTATATCGAATTGGTCATCGAGCTTGTCGAGATGCCTAGTTTGATTTGGATTTTGGCATCTCGACAGGCTCGATGGCCTCTACTCACTGGATAAACCATGGGGTTTTCAATTCTATTTAGTGTAATCTAGATTCTTTATTTCATATCTTGCCGCAAAATTGATAAAACCTAAAATCTACACCTATGAACCAGGAAAATGATGTTTTGGACAACGTTGCTGTTACCAGCGATTCGATGGATGAATTGAGCTATCCTATGGAGTTTACCTTTAAAATTGGAACCATTTGGAACGATTTTGTAGCGAAAGATGCGAATGGAGCAACAGTGGCCTATGTCCGACAAAAGATGTTCAAATTTAAGGAAGCGGTGAGCGTATACAACAACGATGCGAAATCTGCCCTATTGTACAAAATTGCAGCCGATCGATGGATTGATTACAACGCGAGTTATCGTTTTACCGTAGGAGAATCTGAAAATGCCACGGGGCGTGTAGGCCGGAAAGGGCGTAAATCTCTTTGGAAAGCTACCTACGAAATTTTTGATGTAGACGACAATCAAGAGTTTACCATCCGCGAAGAAAATCCTTGGGCGAAAGTTTGGGATGCGTTGCTCGGAGAAGTTCCTGTAGTAAGCATGTTTACTGGCTATTTGGCAAATCCGCGCTATGTCGTAGAAAATACCGAGGGACAAGCTGTAATTCGCTTCAAGAAAAAACCTTCCTTCTTTGGACGTCACTTTACCTTGGAAAAAGTAGGAGACTTGGACAAAGAGCAAGGGGAGCGTGTGCTGCTTTCGTTAATGATGATGTCATTGTTGGAGCGCCGAAGAGGGTAATCCCAACCAAAATAAGTAAGAGAGGGTGATAGGAATCTTGCCCTTTTCGATGAATTGCGGTTGGTATAAAGCTGAAAGTAGAAGGCTAAAGGATTAATTTATCTTTCAGCTTTAAGCCTTCCGCCTTCAACTTACAGGAAACCTAATCAAATATAAATAATGAAATGTCTAAGCATAATCTTGCCCTTTTTTTGATGAATTGTAATTGGTAGAAAGCTAAAGGTTGTAGGACTAATCACCCTTCTACTTTCTGCCTTAAGCTTTCAACCTTAAACTTTAAGCCAGCAACTTGCAGAATACCCACGGGGCAGTTCCAACCTTGTGCAAACAATCAGTTCTTCTCCAATACTTCCTCTATAGTACTACGCGATACGTAATGATAGTTGTTTTTTGCCTCATCGAAAATTTCCATTGCGAACGCATAATCACCTTCTCGGTCAGAGTCAACCAGGCATTGGTACACGGATTCAATAAACCATCTTCGACCAATTTTACACAAGTACGCCTTCAATTGCGGTCGTGGTTCGGTGTAACCTGTTCGGATGCATAATTTGAACCAGTCCGACTGAATGGCAGGATTGGCATTGGTTGAAAACTCAAATTTTTGATCTAATTGAGCCATAAGAGATGGATCGAGATCGTGATCCAGGTTTCGGATAAACGTCAACCATTCTTGCGTAATAAAGTCGCCACGTTCATTTTTTAAGAAAGATGATATTTCTTTTTTTCGTGTTGGAACAGCGTTGAAGTCTTCCGCAGCCGCGATCATTTTGTCCAGTCGCTCCGAAGTAATTTCAATACAATTGTCAGGCAAACCATCACCATAAATCCACTCCTTGGTGTTGAAGTCAATTTTATTAGGCTTCAAGAGGTTTTCCGCCAAATATTTTTCAAAATCGGCCGTGGTAATTGTTTTGAAGGCAAACTCCTGAAAGTATTTCGCCAGGAAGGCATCCATTTTGTCGCGACCTACTTTGTGTTCTAACGTTCTCAAAAAGTAAGCACCTTTTACATATGGGATGTCCGTCATGCCTTCATCTGGACTTCTGTGATCCAATTCTAATTTCAAGTGCGTATCTTCCGGGTGCTCGCCTGAAATCATATCGTCCAAGGCAGCATCGAGATCCTGAAACTCAATCAATGCCAAAATATCAGCGATTTCCTTGCCATATAGCTTTTCCATGATTCGGTTCTCAAAATAGACCGTAAAGCCCTCGTTGAGCCAGAAATCGTTCCAGGTAGCATTCGTAACCAAATTGCCCGACCAGGAATGAGCCAATTCATGCGCAATTACAGACACCAAACTTTGATCGCCAGCTAGTAAAGTTGGATTCGCGAAAGTCAATCTAGGGTTTTCCATACCTCCGAAAGGGAAGGAATACGGCAAGAGCACAATATCGTATTGATCCCATTGATATTCTCCATACAATTCCTCCGCGGCTTGCATCATTTTAGGAACATCTTCGAATTCGTATGCTGCACTCGAAGTGAGTTCAGGTTCTGCGTAGACGCCACACTTATTTCCCAATGCAACATATTCCAAATCTCCAACTGCCATGGCGATCAAATACGCGGGAATGGGTTGTTTCATTTCAAAGTGGTACGCTCCTGAGCTATTTTTTTCTTTCGGATTGCTTGCGCTCATCACGGCCATTAAGTCTTCAGGAACGGTTACGTCTGCAGAGTAGGTAATTCTGCTCAACGGAGTATCCTGCAACGGAATCCACGAGCGTGTAAGAATTGCCTGACCTTGAGTGTATAAAAAAGGATGTTCTTTTCCTGCCGTAAGTGAAGGCGGAAGCCAATCCAATGCTTCGGTCGCTTCGGTAGTTTTGTAGTAGATATTAATATTCTCGTCTTTCTTACCAATCTTTACTTTAAGCGGCGCGCCGAGCAAATCATCGTGTTTACCAACCGTGTACTCGGTCGCTTTTTCATTGCCTTTTGTTCCCAGCGTCACTTTCATGATTTCCAATCCTTTGACATCAAAAATAGCCTCAGAGGTGGTGTGCTTGCTCATTTGGTGTCGGGCAACACCATATATGGTTTGATTTTCAAAGTTCACATCCAACTCCAGGTGGAGGTGTTCGGTTCGAATATCGTGCACATTCGCGTAAGAATGTGGATCTTGCGTTTCAGAAGAAGGTTCTTTTTTATCCGCTTGGTCGACATCAGAGTTGCACGAAACCAGTACAAAAAGCAGCAAAATAAAGGAGAAAAATCGCATCTTTTAGTTTAGTATGTAAGAGAATGTAAAGATAAGGTTAAGAACGTATAAATAAAGCAATCAGAAAGATATTCGGTGGAACCTTATTTTTTGAGATGCATTTTTGCTTGTAATACGCAACCCCACTTGTGAAATAATTTGAAAAACTCTCGTTATTTTTTCTTAGATTCACGCACCGAAATTGAGCTATTATGAGTCAAACCCCACCCGTTTCGTCCGAAAAAACCATACTCGGACATCCTACTGGTTTATTCGTACTATTCTTCACAGAAATGTGGGAGCGTTTTTCCTACTACGGAATGCGTGGATTATTGACTGTATACATTGCCACTTCCGCCACTCAACTCGTTGATGAAGGACCAGGACTTGGGTGGTCTGGAAAAGATGCCCTTTGGCTATACGGTTGGTATACCATGTTGGTGTATGTAATGTCTATTCCAGGAGGGATTATTGCCGATAGATGGTTAGGGCAGAAGAAAACTGTATTGATTGGAGGTTTTTTACTTTGCGCCGGTCATGGTACCATGGCTATTCCGAATGAGACTGCTTTTTTCGTCGGATTATTACTTATCATACTTGGTGTTGGTGCTTTGAAACCAAATATTTCGACGATGGTGGGAGGCTTGTACCCTCAAGGTGATGAACGCCGTGACAAAGGATTTACCATTTTCTATATTGGAATTAACGTTGGTGCATTTCTTGCTTCTATTTCTGTCGGATTCGTTGCGTATTATTGGGGATGGCATGCTGGGTTCGGTTTAGCTGGAATCGGAATGTTGCTGGGGCAAATAGTTTATCTGTTAGGGCTAAAGCATCTCAAGCATGTGGGTAACTTCATTGGTAAGTCGGAAAACCCTGAAGAAAAAGCAGCAATGAAGCGGCCGCTTACTAAGATTGAAAAGGATCGAGTGATCGTGTTGGTACTATCTTTCTTAATAATTATCGTCTTTTGGTCAGCATTTGAGCAAGCGGGTGGATTGATGAACCTATATACTGATGTTAAGGTTGACAGAACTATCGGTTCTACTGAAATTCCGACAGCTGTCTTTCAGTCTCTAAATGCAGGGTACATTATCATTCTTGGAATGTTTGTAGCTGGATTTTGGGTTTGGTGGAAACGTAAAGGTAGAGAGTCATCTTCATTATTTAAGATGGCTTTAGGGACTATCATTATGGGGCTCGGATTTGTTTTTATGATGTTTGCGTCACAAGAGGCAGCAGGAGAAAACTTCGGTAAGGCATCCATGTTCTGGATTTTCATGGCATATCTTTTCCATACTGTGGGAGAGTTGTGTGCCTCACCAGTATCTCTATCGTTTATTACGAAACTAGCTCCATTGAAGTATGCTTCTATTATGATGGGAGTCTATTTTGCAGCAACAGGGTTTGGTAACAAGCTGGCAGGTTCGATAGGCGAAGCTTCACAATTAGAACCATATACAGGAGAGCTTGTAGCTTCTGTGGAGAAAATGAACGAAATTACTGAGGAAACTAAGTATGAATATCGTTTGAATGGAAAGGATATTACCATCGAGGACCATCCGATCAATCAAGATATGAACATTAAGTTCAAAAGTGTTTTGTACCCTGAAAATGGTGAGGTCATTTTCGTCGAGTATAAAGAAGGTACCTCTTTGACTCAAATCATGGAGTTTGATAAAGAGACAAAGCAACGCTTACTAGCAGAGCTCAAAGACCTGGGGGCAACAGAAAGAAACCCCATGCATGCGCGATTACTCTTTGAAAAGGACGAAGAAGCTGTGAAAGATTCTGACAACAAAGGTGATGGTAAAGATTATGGTGTTTCCTTTGTAATAGAGGAAACGCAAAACAAGCAAGAGTTTAAAATCTTCACATGGATTGTAATCTACACTGTAGCATTCGGAATATTGCTTATCATTTTCTTAAAACGACTGAAGAAATTGACTCATGGTGCCGAAGATAATGAGGGCACTGCTTACGAAGAAGCCGAAGGTTTTGAATTAGCCGACGGAGAACAACAATAATTACCAACAAGTTAAATAATAGACAAAACCAATATTATGTCAAACCAGAATAACGACATGTTTAGCTCAAAAGTGTTAGGACACCCTTCAGGGCTTTTTGTACTCTTCTTTACAGAAATGTGGGAGCGTTTTTCCTACTATGGAATGCGTGCGCTTCTCGTATTGTTCTTAACTGCATCTATCTTAGACGGTGGATGGGGATGGGACGGAGCCAATGCTTCTGTTTTATTTGGAACCTATGTTTCTCTCGTATATCTATCAACTATGATGGGAGGGTATTTCGCCGACCGCGTAATGGGATATCGACGAGCTGTTGTCGTTGGAGCATTGCTGATGACGGCCGGACACGCAGCTATGGCGATTGAAACAGAATGGTCCATTTATCTTGGGTTGATATTACTTGTCTTCGGAAATGGATTCTTCAAACCTAATATGACTTCAATAATCTCCCACATGTACAAAGATTTCCCTGAGAAGAAGGATGGAGCCTATACCATTTTCTATATGGGAGTGAATGCTGGAGCCTTTCTTGGAATTCTCCTGTGCGGTTACTTAGGAGAAAAAGTCGGATGGGGTATCGGTTTTGGTCTTGCTGGGATTTTTATGCTATTTGGAATGTTACAGTTTTGGTTTACTCAAAACATTTTTGGAGACATCGGATTGAAACCAGTAAAGGAAGAAAAATCTCTTGATGATACTAAAGAACTTCTGGATCATCAGGATGTTACTGATGAGGAGGTCGCAGCGAATCCAGAGGCAGAACCTCGTAATCCTTTCCCAGCGTGGCAGATGGTATTGATTGCCATAATGTCCACCATCGGATTAGTTTGGGTTGTAAATGATCCGATGTCCAAAATCTACGGAGTCAATATGTTGAACTTTGAAATAGCTGGAGTCTCTGGATCACTCATAACCATTCTCACTGGACTTCTCATGTTTATTGTAGTTCTTGTATACCGCTTACTCAAGTATACAAAAGTTACAATGCAAAAAATGATAGCTGTGAGTTTCTTTGCGTTCTTAACGATATTCTTCTGGGCAATTTTCGAACAATCTCCAAACACGTTAACTACGTTTGCACGAGATTACACGGATAGGAGTTTAGAAGGAAGCGCTGGAATGATATTTAATATTATTAACTCGTTGATCACCATAATTCCCTTAGGTATAATTACTTGGGTTTTGATCAAGCTTTTTGGTCAAACTTTTGCCAAATACAAACTAGGTAACATTATTCTAGCAATGAGTTTTCTCATTGTTTGGGGTGTGGCCATTTGGATGTTATATAGTGAGTTTCAAAAGGATTCCTCTGATGTACCTGCAAGTTGGTTCTCAGTGCTTAACTCCCTGTTTATAATTACACTAGCACCGCTGTTTTCTAAATGGTGGGAAAGTAAATATAATCCTTCTGCCAATATGAAGTACGGTATTGGTCTAGTCTTGCTTGGTTTAGGAATGGCTTGTGTTGCATGGGGAGCAAGTGGAATCGCTCCAGGAGCTAAAACAGCTTCGGTAAGTATGGTATGGCTTGTTTTGGTATACTTCTTTCACACAATGGGAGAACTTTGTATTTCGCCAGTTGGGCTTTCTTATGTGAGTAAGTTAGTTCCCGGTCGGATGATCGCATTTATGTTTGGAGTTTGGTATTTGGCCGTAGCCATTGGTAACAAAGCTGCTGGTATTTTTGGTGAGTCTGCAGAAGGAATTGCGAAATCAGACGGGATTAGTTACTTCTTTTGGATCTTAACTGCAATTCCTGTTGCTTTAGGAGTTCTATCAATACTATTAACACCTGTCATTAAAAAACTAATGCACGGAGTAAAATAAACTTTATATATGCAATGGGGCAGCCCTAACACCCATCGGGATTGTTAGGGCTGTTTCTTTTAAACTTGTTTTTATGAAGCAATTGCTATTCGTCCTATCGTTGTTGTTAACTGCCAATACTGTTTTTTGTCAACAGATTCAGGCCTTATCCGCAGATGAGGAGAAAACGTTTGATTTTGCCAAAGGAAATTCCATGGCCCTGGGAATGGAATCCAAAATGCTGCTGGATAGCAAGGGCGATGTACTCGTGTACTTCATCCCCGCGGATTATCCGTTACGCCCGGTAGATTCAGTAACGGTGACGGTTGGCGATTCGAAAAAGGTATTTACAACGTTGTCTCCTTATCTGATCAAAGGAATCGAAAAGGAGGTAGAGGTAAATGTAACGATGTATCATGAAGGGGATACGTTGGAGTTTCATGCTTCTGGCGAGAAAACATTAAAAGCGAGCATTAAAGTTGCTCCGAAACCTGTCTTGACGGAAGATACCGTGGTTTTTGGTTTGCTGGCAATTGTTCTGGCGTTAATTTTCTTCACGGCAAATTCCTCAAATGCTCGTTGGAAGAAGTTTTATGCGTTAGTTCCTGCACTGTTGCTGTGTTACTTAATTCCAGGCTTACTAAGCACCTTTGGGCTGATCTCTGCGGAATATAGTGGATTGTACACCGCTGCGAAAAATTACTTGTTGCCCGCAGCATTGATTTTAATGACCATTGGAATTGACTTCAAAGGTATTATCAACCTTGGACCAAAAGCGTTGATCATGTTCTTTACCGGAACCGTTGGAATTGTTCTCGGCGGGCCCTTGGCGATATGGATTTACTCACTGATCAGTCCCGAAGTTGTAGGTGGTGCCGATACAGAAGCTACCTGGAGAGGAATGTCAACATTGGCGGGAAGTTGGATTGGTGGTGGTGCAAACCAAATGGCCATGCTCGAATTGTACGATTACAAGAAGAGTTTGTTCGGAAAAATGTTGACGGTAGACATTATTGTTGCCCAACTATGGATGGTTTTCTTACTCTGGGGTGCAGCGCGACACAAAATGTTTGATAAATGGTTAAAGGCCGATGCTTCTGCCATTGAAGACCTGAAAAATAGAATGGAAGGGTACGAAGCCCAGAATTCGAAAAAGCCTGTCCTGAAAGATTACATGTTAATGTTAGGACTTTCTTTTGGATTGGTAAGTTTCGCACATTGGAGTTCCTCTTATTTGGGACCTTTCTTCGAAGATCTTTGGGGCGTAAATTCACCTCTTGCAAGTACTTTCTTCTGGTTGGTGTTTATTTGTACCGTTGGCGCATTGATTTATGCTCGAACAAAAGCAAGAAAGTACGAAGGCGCTGGAGCTTCCAAGTTGGGAAGCGTATTCATCTACATTTTGGTTGCTATCATCGGTATGAAGATGGATATCAAAGTCGCTCTACAAGAGCCGCAACTAATTCTAGTAGGATCTATTTGGATGGCATTCCACGCGTTATTGCTTTTTGCGGTAGCGAAATGGATCAAAGCTCCATTCTTCTTCCTGGCCGTTGGATCCAAAGCAAACGTTGGAGGAGCAGCATCGGCACCAGTTGTTGCGGCGGCTTTCCATCCTTCCTTGGCAAGTGTGGGCGTATTGCTGGCAGTGCTAGGGTACGCGATCGGCTCGTTTGCAGCGATTATCTGTGCGGAGTTGATGAGTGCTGTGGCTCCGGTGTAATACTTGTTGAGTTCAATGTTGCCAAAGCGTACGTATATCCTTGATTCGGATAAGTCTGCAGATGCCTTATTGGAGGCTATCAAACCAAACACGAGTGAAGGAAGTCATTGGTCGTTTCGGGGTAAGGACTATCGGTTTTTAGGAGATGTTTGGTCCAATCAGTTTAAAATTTCTATTGGGATTGGGTACAAAAATGATTTCCGTCCTGAAATGAGTGGAACGTTCGTAGATGGTAAACCTTTTCTTGTCCATTTTCGAATCACAACGGCTGCGAGAATCATGCTGATTGTATTTTTTTCGATAGCAGCGCTAATCTCATTCATTTTCTTGATGAACGGATTTTACTCAAAAACTCTGTCCTTTGAGACTTTCATTCCGCTTTTGGCACTATTCTTTTCTGTAGGCATGGCTCATGCTGGATTTTGGGGCGAGTTGAGGAGATCGAAAAGACGCTTTGAAGAAGCAACTAAGGGGAAGTTGGTTGTGAAGAGGAAATAATCAAGATTTCAACCCAATTGGAAGAAATTCCTGGGTTTTGAAGTCTCAACTATGTTCTACTCCCTGCAACGAAACAAGGTTCGCATAAACGCCATTCATCTCAATCAAGGAATCATGTTGACCTGTTTCAACAATTTCGCCATTATCAAATACTAAAATGGTATCCGCTTTTTTAATCGTGGATAATCGGTGTGCTATTACGAAGGATGTACGTCCCTTCATTAGTTCATCCAATGCCGACTGTACTGCTTTTTCTGATTCAGAATCGAGGGCTGATGTTGCCTCGTCCAAAATTAAAATCTTCGGGTTTTTCAGAATGGCTCTAGCAATTGCGATTCGCTGCTTTTGCCCTCCAGAGAGCTGAATTCCACGATCTCCAACTTCTGTATCCAATTTATCTGGGAAGGAATCTATGAAATCCCAGGCATTGGCTTTTTTCGCCGCTTCAATGATTTCTTCTTCGGAAGCATTTAAATCGCCGAAGGCAATATTTTCTCGAATCGACCCTGAGAACAAAATTACTTCTTGAGGAACGAACGCCATGTGTTGTCGCAAATATTCTAAGTCGATAGTGGAGCTATCCACGCCGTCAAACTCAATAACACCGCCTGTCAAGTCGTAATACTGTAAAAGGAGAGAGGCTACCGTAGATTTTCCAGCACCCGATGATCCTACCAAAGCAACCGTTTGATTCGATTGACTTTCGAACGAGATATCTTTTAATACTTGCACATCCTTACGCTGCGGATAGTGGAAATTCACAGATTTAAAGGCAACATTTCCGGTAATTTCTGGTTGTGCGGTACCCGTTCGTTCATCCTGTTCGTTTGAAGTGTCGATGATGCCCATCAAATGCTCGGTAGCACCAACGGCTTTCATGATAGCGCTGTACATATCGGCAATGGAGCCAAAAGATGCACCCATCATAATTGTGAACATGATGAAGGAGAAGAAGTCTTTCTCAGCCAGTTCTGGATTCGGTCCAGTGGTCATCAACAACCCTTGCCAAATGATAAATACAATCGCTCCGAACAGGCAAAGAATAATGAACGAGGCAAACGTTCCACGCCAGATACCTGCCTTGATATTTATCGACTTGATTTTATTGATTGCCCCCTGATATTTCCCGAGCATGAACAATTCACGCGTGAAAGATTTTACGTTTGAAATACCCATCAAGGATTCTTCAATAACGGAATTGGAGGTTGCGGACTCATCTTGTGCCTGCTTTGATAGTTTTTTGATAAATCTTCCAAAAACTACGGCAATTGCCATCATGATCGGAAGCGTACCAAGCATAATCAGCGACAATTTCCATGAAATAAACATCAAGAATCCGACACCACCCACAATGATGATGATCTGGCGGAAAAATTCAGCGATTGTTGTGTTTAACACCGTTCGAACTTGCTCAACATCGGAAGATATTCGACTTGTCAACTCCCCAACTTTATTGGTGTTGAAAAAGTCCATGGGCATATAAAGTAATCGCGTGAATGCTTTTTGTTTCAAATCCCGCAGCGCACTTTCCGTAACGTAGGTGAAGATGATGATTCGAAAGAAACCGAAAAGTGCCTGTGCACCAAACACCACGAATAGCGCTACGGCAACGGAATTAACATCTGTAATGGATATTTTGCTCAGAAGATCCTCTAGCTGGCTAGGTTGCTCTGAACCCGTTCCCAGGAGCTGGCCCATAAGTAAGGGAAACAATAAACCAACCAAACTAGATAAGACCAGAAAAATCCATCCGATAGCGTAAGCACCCGAGTAGGGGCGTAGGTAAAGGAAAATTTTGCGCGCTTTCTTAATGCTGTCTTTGGAGAGTTTTTCGCGCTTGGACTTTTCTTTTCTCGGTCGAAACATGTATTATTTTTGCTCCCTCAAAATTACGCACAATATCCCGATCCTATTAGTTTTTCAATATTTTTGTCATTACGTTTTGACAGATAGAAAAAATAGCTATCTTTGCGCCTCCGCAGCCGAAGCATCGCGCAGAAACTGCAGAACGAATTTTTGACAACAAGAGCAAAAGATATATATCATGAAAAGAACGTTTCAACCATCGGTAAGAAAGAGAAGAAACAAACACGGATTCCGCAGTCGCATGGCAACAAAGAATGGTCGTCGTGTATTGGCCGCTCGTCGTAGAAAAGGTCGTAAGAAATTGACCGTTTCTGACGAAGGAATGCACAAGCGTTAAGCTGCTGAATTCTAGCGGCTAGATCCGCTTTTCTTTTCAAAGAAATTAATTCCCGGTATTCATTGAATACTGGGATTTTTTGTTTGCGGTTATTGCTTTGATCTACCAAACTACGCGTCGGATCAAGTGCAAAAACTGAGGGGGTGGATTTTAACCATTAGTAAAAACCGATTTCAATTGCCCCTATACTTTTTACAACAGCGTGCTACTTCTTCACTATTTTTATTCTGTGATGAAAGTGGTATTGCCAAGTGGGAAGGAGGTTACAGTGGATCCAAATGAAAAACTGAGGTCTAGTTTGAAGCCTTATTGGGATGAGATTTATCATCCCTCAATGCGTTGGATTCATTGTCGCGGTATGGGTTCGTGTGGAACATGTGCTGTCAAAATCATAGGAGAAGTAACTCCACCAACGAAGATGGAGCAATGGCGTTTGAATTTCCCACCGCACAAAAGTGGCCTGGAAAAAGGACTTCGGCTGGCGTGTCAATGTAAACCGTTATCAAATATCATACTAATGAAGGGTAGGGGAAAATGGGGGCAGAAGGTATGATTCCAAGAAAACTTGAGAATTATCATTGATTGAATCACAACTTCCATGTATCTTGCTTTCAGAAACGGATCATTATGAGTGAAGTAAAAACAGACTGGAGCAAGAAAGAATTCAAAGCATATTTGATGATGTATGCGGCTAACGCAAATTTCTTCGAGTCGGAAGAAGAAAAGGAACTGATTCAAGGTATTGTTTCTGATAAAACGTACAAGGAAATTCATAGAGAATTAGACGGAGACAATGATTATCAGAGTATCCAGAAGATACTACACAACATTGATAAGTTTAACTACAAGAATGAGGGGATTAACAACTTATTAGCTGATATTAAAGCGGTTTTTAATGCCGATGGTAAGGTGGACACACTAGAGGCGAATATGTTGCGCGCTTTGAAGCATTTGTTGTAGGCTCAGGGCGGAGTTCGATGGTAATCGAACGGTCATTTGTTAACATGATCGCCGATTCTACGAAGAAGACAATGATGTCTTTGATAGCCATTATGGCTTTGATAAACCCAGCTCCAGGAATCAATAATGACAGCAACCATTTCACACCAGCTTCGATTACTTTCGTAATCAGCATTTCCTTAATGGCATCAATAACGGTCGCCTTGATGTCCATGAATTTGTCCTTTACATACTTCCAGATTCCCATAGCTCCTTCTGTAGCGAAAGTCTTGAACATATCGAAACCTGTCATGAGAACGTCCAGCATCGGTTGTCCCATCATGCGCACCGCTTTCAACTTGATGTAGTCCCATCCGAGTCCGAGAACTTGTAGGGTGAGATCAAATACACCGCTCAGACTGAATATGTCTTCGGGAACGGTAATTCCCATCGGTCCGAGGGAGCCGGTCAACCATTCGAGCAATCCGCCCAGTAAGTGTTTCTGGATGTTGTTTTTGAAGTTTTCGAAGCCTTCTGCCAAACCGTCGAAGATCCTCACATCTTAGGTGCAAGTCCACCTGATGTTCGTCTTCAAAAGCAGTGCTTTTTCTTCCATGAATCCGATCGGATCGGCCATGATAACGTCGATCACAGACATGATTGCTGAGAGCAAATTCTGGATCATTTCCTTTAGCTTGCGAATGGTTTCCAGAACGCCATCGATTTTCCTCCGAGTTACGATGCGAGCTCATCTACTCGTCGTCTTCGAAAACTACGTTTTCTCTTATTACCATATCTACCAAACCTCGGTTGGCAAGGGCGCAGGCGCCAATCAAAAGCTTCGCTTTCTCTTTTCTTCAATGCGCTCGTCGACTTCGTTAAGTGCAGCAACGTACTCCTCAGCAAGCATGTCCACGAGGAGGTCTTGTTTGGAGTTCACATCCTCAGAGAGTTCATCGAACTTATCCTGGATTTCTTCCGCTGCCTCTTTTCCGAATTTCTTGAGATCTTTTGGTAGATTTTCGACGTAATCGGTTACTTCTTGTTTTCCGTCTTGAATCACGGAAGCAAATTACTTTTCTTTTGGCCACCTGATCCGCCTACAAGCTTTAGTTACCTCACGAAAACAAAGACTTACTTCGACAGGCTCAGTGCAAGCACAAACAAAAAAGCAGCTTCTTGCGGTCGCTGCACTTTTGTTGTTCGTCTAATGTTTTCGCTTCGGCAAGCTATCGCTTTCCGTCGGGGTGGAGCATTTGAATATAAATAAGGATTGGTAAACGGATTCTTTTCACTGTTTTTAGTATACAGATATTTAACCCAAAAAAGCTAAATAATAACAGCAGAAATTAAGGCGTAAAAACTTTAGATTTCGTCAGAGAATTCAATTTGAACCGGTAAATCTTAAATTTAAACCTTCCAAGCCGCGCGCTTCAATGATCGATTTAAGTCGTTCACTAATAAGATCACCGAAACGATTGAAGCTAATGAAATCAAAGGTTCTAAATTCCGGTTTCATAACAACTCGTTGGTAATTCCAGTATGCAAATGACCCCCACTTTTCTTTGGCGTGACTTTTCACTTCATCGAGGGAATTAAACTTCAAAATTTCCAATTTTCTGTCATCTAGATCTCTATAAGAGTCCATATTGTTGAAGGTAGTATTCTTGAAGTCAATCAGGTCGACTTCGCTGTTTCTGAATATTTGCATTACGAAATACTTGAACTTTTGCTCCCTAAATACAACGGTAGCATCATAAAAACGATGATCTCCAAGTTCGAATTGCTCTAAAATGGTTTTGAATTCACTTGAAATGACTTTAAGCCCCCCCCCCGGTAGGATAAGTACCTGCCCAACCGTGATAATCATGAATTGACTTCGTAAGTACTTTTCCATACTCATCTTCATCTTCAAACGGTATTAGGTAATTAAAATCATACATCTTGTCAAAAAAACGACGTGGACCACAGTTCTTTCTGAAAAAATCTTCCTTACCCTTTACGTTTACTCCGTTCATTCTCGCGTAAACTTCACCATCTTTCGTGATTGGTATCGAAATTTGATAGTATTTCATCGTTGCCTAAACATGTTTTGCATTTTTTCTAGAACCAATAATCTCTTTAATAAACTTCTTTTTCACTTTGTCGATAATATTCTTAAGCTCATCCCACGCTTCATCGTAATTACCATCATCTACCAATCCACTTACATTAGATTCAATCTCAGCGCGTATCATAGCATCATACTCCGAATGTCCTCGTTGTTTTCCTTCAGTGTGGTTCTCAGAAGGAATAAAGATAAGATTATCCAGATTATTATATCCAAAACTAACGCCTGATTCGTTAATCAATTGTTTTAAAGTTTCATTATTACGTAAGAAATTGGCCGGAATTACGTGGTGGGCTTCGAATCCTTTAAATAAATTCTCCAAGTCTTTCTTTGAAACAGGTTTCTTGCCAATATCTTCTTCCATTTTAGTTTTAAACTCGGCACTAGTATTTTTGTAGATTTCTCTGAATTCTTTTTCTCCTCCCTGAGCGTTAAGCACTGCTTTTAAATCATTCAGCAAGTTTGAGTGATATGTACCTAATGTTCCTAGTATAAGGCTTTTTAGCGGTTCTTCTTCTTTGTTTGCTTTGCAACTTTTTCAATGTAGCTTTTTTGTCTTCTTCACTCAAAGTTCCTTTGACATTTTGAAGAGTTTCGATTAATTAGTCATCTGGCATGACTTCAAACGTAGCGCTTACCGTTATGTCGAATGTAACAAATATTGCACAGATTACATTATTAATTGGAAGTGCTTGTGGTGAGAATTAATTTCGCCAATTGCCGTTTGGTTTTAGGTCCCAAATGTCCATTTCATTGTCGAGATAAAGTACCTTATAAATTCCTATATCCAACGCTGATGTTTCAACCTTTTCGGCTGTTTCCTGACTTGGGAGGATAATAACTACCTTGCTCACTTCTAATTTGGAGTCTGATTCCCCAGATTCCAAAACGTTTATTATTGTACTTTCTGTTTCCGCATCAAGTTCAAAATCACTAGTCAGAGTCACAAGTTTGAACGCCATATTCGTTCTCGGATTATAATAACTAAAGAACTTTTCCTTGGAAGGAGGTTTTTCTAATGAACTGATATTGAATACAACTTTATGTCCTGACTCATTGAGATTGCGCTCAGGTTCTAAATTCAAGTTTGTATAAATACACTCTTCTCTATTCATCAAGACCTGTTCAAAATCATGTGATTCATGGCCCCAGATAATTGTTGTCAGGTTATTGATTTTAGAACGGCTTGCAGATTCAGGAAGTTCAAGTGTTCGAAGGTTTACTAAACCTTCAGGGACCGTAATATTTGGGTAAATATTGAAATAATCATAATCAATAAAATTAACTACTGCATGAGAGGATAATCCAAGATAATCACGTACTGGGAGATATCTAGAATAATCTATATCTGGAACACTCAAATGAATGGATGGCCCAAATACATATTCTTCACGGTAAGAAATAAATAAATCGTTGAAAATGGTAATTAGTTCATGATAAACAGACTCATCTTCAGCGGAAACGAAAAAATTAATTCCTATAGAGGATTCGTTCACATAAAATCGTAAACAATTTTCCGTATCTGATTTGTCTTTTGTTATGGCCAAAAAACAGCCATATTCGGAATATTGTTTTTCAATTTCTTCTTTTAAACTGGTCAATGAATCCAGGTCAAAACTCTCAAAGTTGTCTCCAAAAGTAAGGTAATTGAAGGAGATCATATTAGAATCATAACACCTGATTATGCAATCCTCAATAATTTGTGATTCTTTCCACCAATTGTAATGATTAGTGTCTCTTGATTTGACGTAGTCTATTTCCAGTTTTAGTTGCATACTATGAAACAGCATACGTTATGTTGATAGAAGAGTTAACTTTTACCTGCCTTAAAGCTCTCTGTAGAAATGTTTTTTGTTTCGATTGCAATAAATACGGCAGGGAAGGATTGAAAGGCATTCAGCTAGCATTTGATTTGTTATTGATTTAAATGTAACAAATATTGCACAGAATAGGTGGCCAGAAATTAGAAACTTCTTGTTGCGTATTTTATTAATTCCTCCAATTTCCAAAAGGCCTCATACTCCATACCTCCCCATCACTATCCAGATAAAGAACTTTATATACACCGATTTCAATGGCTCTCTCTTCAATTGCTGCTGCAGATTCTCTACTCGGAAGAATTAAAACAATATCTTCAACCGTTTCTCCTGAATCCAGGGATTCTGTTTCCACGTAATGTTGGATTTTATCCTCAGTTTCCTGATCCATTTTAAAATCTTTATCAAGTGTTAGAAGCTTAAAGGCCATAATATCTTCCTCATCGTAGTAATTGAAAAAACTCTCTTCTTCAGAAGTCTTGTCTAATGCCGAAATATGATAAATGTTCTCGTCTCCATATTCATTAAAGTCTGGAAAAAGTTCTAACTCGAGGTGCTCATATATGAAATCTTCTCGTTTCATAAGAGTATTATGAAGACTGTCTTCGTCATTAATGCTATCCGCCCATTGGATGATGTGTAATCCATTGACTTCTTCCCTTGTGACACCAGAAGGAAGTTTTTCATTCAGTAATGCTTCGTAACCTGTGAGTTGAGTTTCAGGGTGTGATTTTTCGTATACTGGATCAATGAAGTTGATCACCGACCATTCTCCGAGCCCCTTATAGTCCCGAATTGGTCGAAGACGGGGGAATTCAGTAAATGGGACAAAAATTTTAACTGAAGGGCCAAGTGAGACAATTTCTTGATATTTCTTATAAAAATCAACTACGAGCTTTTTTAGACCATTCAGTTGATGCACTTGTTCATCAGTATTGAGAAGTATATTTATTCCTATAGAGTCGTTATTCAAGTAAAATTCTGCATAGTTCGAATCAATATTCTCGTGTTGACATAGGTACACGATATCGTTTCCCTCGATAAGCTCATTTAATAAGACCGATTCATCAATATTATAGAATGCATTATCCGCCCAAAAGTACTTGAAGTTCGTAATTTCTGAATTATTAATGGTTTCAATCAGGTCTTCAAACAAGCCCAAATCTTTCCACCAGAAGTCTGCCGAGGATTGGCTAGCCGATTTAATGTAATTAATACTTAATTGCACTTCCATTGCTTCCGATTTTATGTTTTCTTCTTAGGTGCTTTTAACAATTTATGCCCAGCATAGATTTTTACTTTCGAACCAAATGTAGCCTTTAATTTTGGTTCCCATTGTCTTGCGGCATTTTCATTACTGAAGTAGTAACGAATAGAGCTAAATGGTCCGGCTTTTTTCTCTCCCTTGGAACCAGCCAAGTATCCTTTTTGGCCTGAAGAAATAACTTCAGCATAGAACGCCATTTGGGATAGGTGCTCTGGATTTGGCCCAGAACTTATAGATTTCATTTCAACAAGAGATCCTTTGGCTTGAGCGTCTGCTCTTCGAATTACTCCACCATTATTGAAGACAATCTCAACTCCTCCAACGTCCTTAACATTGAGATCTACCCATTTTTCAAAAATCTCTCCGAGTATTTTGTTACTAACAGTACCTGTCAAACTACCGTGTAGGATATCCTTATCAAGACTATCTAATTTCTTAGGATATGCCGCAGCCACTTTAACAATCATATCACGTCGGAATTGGTCAACAGAGTTTTTCGTAAGCTCTTTGGGCTCTTTAAGTTTTACGCCAGCTTTTTTCAGAACAGACTGGTAAATTTCCATCTTTTCTTCAAGTGGCTGATCTGCGCCTGAACCTTTTATGTGCTCATATCGTTCTTTCTGAGTTTTCAAACCTTGCAAGGTCTTGAACTCTTCTTTATGATCACCTCTTTGTTTTCTTGCCCGGATATAACTGTTTTCTGATTGTCCGACAATAAATCCATCATATTTCTTTTTGCTTTCAGACGATTTTGCTTTGTACCCCACAAGTTTCTGTCCTTCACGCTTCTCTGTTATATTCAAATCAGACTTGGAAGTTACATTGGAGGAGTTCATTAATTCTCCCTTTACTGTTTTTTCATCATCTTTCTTTTCACCTTGCAAAGTAGTTGGTGGACTTGCTTTGTATTCATAATCCCATGTATCCTCGCCATCAACTACTTTAAATGAGGTAAATACCTTGTTATTCTTTTTAGTTGAAGCGGCGGCTTTTTCAGCACCCTCTCTGCTGATTTTGCCGTCTTCCATGTACTTTTTCTCTTCTTTGTTCAGGAACTTGATACCCTTATCAATTTTAGCTTGTTTCTTAGGGTCTTTTTCGTCCTTACCTTTCTTCTTCTTCTTCTTCCCAAGTCCAAGTTTACGCATCAACTTACGTCCAGCCTTACGAGCTTTACGCAACAACTTCGAAATCGCCTTATCCACACGCTTGCGAATCTTCTTAAAGATCTTTTGAACACGTTTCGTCAACCCTCCAAGTCCTATTAACTTTGCAAATAAGCTAATCACCAACGTTATCAACTTCGCCAAACCAAATTCCATTGCCTTCGCAACTCCTTTGATGTCGCCTTTAGCTAATGCCAAGATCGCTTCGGTAATCGCAGGGATTAACATGATCGCTGATTCTACGAAGAAGACAATGATATCCTTGATGGCCATGATTGCCTTGATGAATCCTGCACCTGGGATGAGAAGGGAGAGCAACCATTTCACACCAGCCTCAATGACTTTGGTGATCAGCATTTCCTTGATCGCATCAATTACAGTAGCTTTCAAATCCTGGAATTTGTCCTTCACATACTTCCAGATTCCCATGGCGCCTTCTGTAGCGAAAGTCTTGAACATATCGAAACCTGTCATGAGAACGTCCACCATCGGTTGTCCCATCATGCGCACAGCCTTCAACTTGATGTAGTCCCATCCGAGTCCGAGAACTTGTAGGGTAAGATCAAACACACCACTCAGACTGAATATGTCTTCGGGAACGGTAATTCCCATCGGTCCGAGGGAGCCGGTCAACCATTCGAGCAATCCGCCCAGTAAGTGTTTCTGGATGTTGTTTTTGAAGTTTTCGAAGCCTTCTGCCAAACCGTCGAAAAGCATGCCCATGAATCCGATCGGATCGGCCATGATAACGTCGATCACAGACATGATTGCTGAGAGCAAATTCTGGATCATTTCCTTTAGCTTACGAATGGTTTCCAGAACGCCATCAATGAAGTCCATTACCATATCTACCAAACCTCGGTTGGCGGCTTTCATTTCTTCAATGCGCTCATCGACTTCGTTCAGAGCAGCAACGTATTCCTCAGCGAGCATGTCCACGAGGTCGTCTTGTTTGGAGTTCACATCCTCAGAGAGTTCATCGAACTTATCCTGGATTTCTTCCGCTGCCTCTTTTCCGAATTTCTTGAGATCTTTTGGTAGGTTTTCGACGTAATCGGTTACTTCTTGCTTGCCGTCTTCAATACGCTGTGTAGCACGATTCAGTTCGTTGGCTATGTGGACGGCAATTTTATCAATTTCGGCATCCATGATTTCAATGAAGAGCTCTCGGCCTTCTTCAAAATAACGATTGACTTCGTCTGGTAATCCCATGAATAGATCACGTGTCCAACGGAACGGTCCTTTGATACCCGAGTATCTGCGCCTCTTGTATTTGTAGAATTTATATCCTACGTAGGCCTCGAAGGCTGCACGAGCTTTCTTAGACGCCACCGCAAAATCCTTTTCGACCTTTTTATCCAGATCTTCAAGAATCTTATTGACGTCTTTTTGGGTATTGTCGTATATCGCGTTGATTTCTCCTGCCACACGATCGCGTTCAGCGGTATCTTTGTCGCTGGTCTTGTTCTGACCCGCAGTAACCTTTTTCACCGCAGAATGGTTCAAGGCTTGCATGCCTTTCAGTTCTTCTTTACTAGCAGCTTCTGCGGTTGCGGCATTGTTTTTACGCACTCCACTTTCTTGTGCTCTTAATGTAGAAGCGTTCGCTGCAGATTCTTCCTTGGCTTTGTTTTTTTCATCCAGAGCATTTTCAAACTTCGGCTCTTGTGATATGGCTAGTTGGTTATCGGTAACATTATCCTCTGCCATTCGGTTGTCCAATCGTGCCGTGTCATCTGCAAGTGGCTTTTCAATTTCGCTTGGTTTTCGAACGGGAGGAATAGCTTTTTTGGCATCCACCGACTTTGGTTTCTTACCTTTTTTGGCCGTTTTTAGTTTTTCTGGCTCTCTCTTATGATCTGGTTTAACCTTTGGTTCCTCGTTCGTTTTTTGATCGATATTTGCCGTGGTACTAGCAGTTTCGTTTTGTACATCTTTGGTTGCTGCTTTATTTACCTCGTCGATATTATTGTGATCCTCAAATTCATCTGCTTCTTCATTGTTCTTAGGCAGTTGCATGCTTTCGATGCGTTCCGAAAGCATTTCTTTGAAGGTTTCTGCGCTAAACACTTTAGGCTCTTCCTTCTCCATTTCCTCCACCTGATCAGCCATTGCCAAACTTCCAGCTTCCGATGCTGGAGATTCTGCAGCTTCATTTGCACTGTCGCCTAGTTGGGTAGGATCATCTTTTGGCTTCTGTTTGTGCGCCTCCTTTTTGATGTTCCCCATTACAGCCTGGAAGTTTGGATCTTCTTTAGGGTTTGGTTTTTTCTTTTCCTCTTTTTTCTCCTCCTTGGCTTTCTTCTTTTCTTCTTTCTTTTTGGCTTTTTCTGCTTTCTTAGCTTCTTTCGTTTCAGCCTTTATTTCAGCTTTTTCAATTTTAGCCTCTGTCTTGGCGGCCTGACTCTCCGCTCTTGCTTCTTGACGTGCTTCTTTCTTTTCTTGCCTAGCTTCTTGTTTCTCGGCTTTCTTTTCAGCCTTTTCAGCTTTTTTAGCGGCGCGTTTCTCCTTTTTGGATTGTTTTCCAGTTTCTACAGCGCCTTGCTGCATGGTGTGCGTTAATTCGTGTGCCAAAAGGGTTTGACCTTCCTTGCTTTCAGGTTGATATTGCCCCTCATTGAAGTAAATATCGGCTCCGTTCGTGAATGCTTTGGAACCGATTTCCTCGTTCATTTTTATGGATTTCGAATCGGTGTGAATGTTGACGCCACTTAAATCCGTTCCGAACCCATCTTCCATAGTGGATTGCGTGTCCGCATCCATTTTTTGACCGCCACCTTTGGAACTTTTCAGATCGCTGGAAATATCCTTCTGCTTCTTGTTCTTTTTGAGTTTCGTCTGCACATCTGACTCGCTCTCACTTTCCATCTGAACTTCCGAATCGCTTTCAGAAGGCATCATCTGAACATTGGAATCCTCTTCAGTTCCCATTTCGGACATCATTTGTACTTTCGAATCGGTTTCGGTGGACATCGTCTGAACATCACTTTCTTCAGACATCATTTGGACATTAGGCTCCTCTTCCGTGCCCATTTCAGACATCATTTGCACTTCAGTTTCGCTTTCAGAAGATTTCATTTGGACATTGGGTTCTTCTTCAGTACCCATTTCCATCATCTGTACTTCACTCTCAGACTCACTCTGCAATTGTACCTCTTCGTCTTCTTTCGCTTGCACATCCTCCTCAGCTTCGCTCATGCGCTGCAAGTCAGTAGAAGTGACCTTCATGGTTTGAACAGGTGGGGCAGGGGCTTGCTGAATGTTTGGATTCTCTTTCTTGTTAACAACCGTATCTGCTACAGAATCTGCTTCCTTCTCAAATTTGTCATTGGGGCTGCCAATTTTTAGTTTAGCACGAACTTCAGGTGTAGCATTCAGTCCCTCTCTCTTTAACTTAAAAGGTTTCTTTTTCTGCTTTTGCTGAATGGGCTTGTGGCCTGAGTTTCTATGTTGTTTTGGTGCTAACATTTTGACAGTTGGCGTTTAAATAGTGGTGATTAGGTTGATATTTTGAATATTATAATTTCCAGATTTTAGTTGATTCAAAGTGGTGCATTGATGCGGCAATCTGTTGTTGCCAAATAAATCGTTTCATTTGATAATTAATACGATAGTTTTTATGGTCATTTCCAACGATGAACGCTTCATTCGGATGGGATTTTTTCAACTCTTCTTCATAAGATGCAGGTGCTATTGGTTTGAAGTAGGTATCATCAACTGTTAAACTCTCAACTTCTCCATTTAAAGCAATATGAATGGTATAGAAGTTTGTAAGCGGTTGGTCTGCTGAAACCGAGTAATGGTCGGGCTCATAGTAGTAGATACTTGTTGTATTAATCACAGTATCAACATATTTTTGGTCTGTACTCAAATCCGTTAAAAGAGTATCTTGAAGACCAAAACAGTACGTTTCGGAATTAAGTGCGGCTTTATTTGCTCCATAAAAGTCGAATAGAGGGATAATGGCGTTGAAATCCCAATCGATTGCATCACTTTCAGAATGTTGATCAATTCGCTTGATTTTAACGACCTCATTCTGCATCCAGATAATGTAAGTGGGGCGTAAATAGCCGCTTAAAATGTACTGGTCTGCTTTTTTCAGTTCTGCCGAAGAAGGTATGTAAGGTGTTTCGACGCAATTTTTACAGTCTGTGGTATAGATTAGAATGGAATCGACACCTTTTTGTTGTAATGAGTCTTTTATTTCCTGACTTCGTTGAACTACTTGGATTTTTACCGCAACAGGGTCTTCTGGTCCTCTGTGGTGATGAAGCATTTTGCAACCGTAAAGGGTTAACAGAGCAAGCAGGTATCCGCCAAAAAGAGTGCTATTTTTGAATGTGTTACGCATTTGATACAAAATTGTGAAGCTCAGAACGATTGGGTTCTGAGTTGTTTCCATTAATGTAGTCATTATATTGCTTCAATATCTTTGAAATGAGTGACTTTTCGGGTGCTTTACCATTTGTGTTGAGATAATGAAACCACATGTATATTTTGGGAAAATTCTGTGCAAGAAATTCTGGGTCGTGAAAGTATAAGGTTATTGCTTCTGGGAAGAACTCGCTATCTGGATCTGAAATTTCGAAACTTCTGGAATAGTCTGTTGGTCCATCTTGATCAATCATTTTGTAAAACTCGTTGAAGGCTTCACCGTTTTCATTATCATGTTGTATAACGTGCCCTGTCTCGTGTGTAATAGTCCAGGCTTCTGCTGGAGTGAACTCGGATCCGTCTCCAACAACGCGACTCGTACTTTTTAGCGCATTGTCGTAAATACCGATGGTTTTCCTTCCTTGAAATGTTAAACCTCCAACGATGTTGTAAGTTCCTTTCAACTTATTGTAGTCTTGTCTGAAATATCGCATTCCTTTTAGACTACTTAGTAAAGCTGTGCTGAACTTTTGAAGACTTACTTCTAACAGCTTTAATTCTTCTGGCTTCCAAGGCTTGATACCTTCCGTTTCGTCTTGAATGGTTTGAACATCCTCTCCTGTATACGTATCCGGCACTTCTTCACCGGGGGTTCCTTCAGATTTCCCTCTTACTCTTGCTTGTTCTCGATCTGAGTCATGTTCACCACTAACGAAAAAATCCAAATCATCCACCAATACGTTCTTAATATCGCTAGTTGAATTCAAGATTTCAATTGCGTAGTTTTCATTCTCCGAGTACCAAGCAGCCGTTTCAGCTTTTTTGTTCAGGATTTCGTTTACATTAGCAATCGTTTCAGCCTTAGAGTCTCCATCTATTTCCTCACGGTCAATGGCCGAGTATCGATTGTGAACAAAATCGATGAACTGCTCTTTATTAAATGTATCGGAATAGCCGAAAACGTCTTTAATTCTAAGAAGGTCGGGGTCGGAAAGTTGTCCATTCTCAGTTCCAACCTCCCCCTGTCTTTCAATATAAACGTCAACACGTTTATGGTTTTCTGGTACGGGAATGTAATTTATAACTTCTGAGTCTTTTTGTTGTGTTTGCGGAGCAGAGATAGTGAATGAATAAATCACTTTTTTTCCGTCAATAATAAGTTCTTGATCAAAATGAGTATCCCGGAATCTATTCTGGAAGTTGTTTGCTATCGCATTGTCGAATATATATTCTTCCACAGCATATTGCTCAGCTTCGGTTGGAATGCTTCCTTCAATAATTATGTTCGGTCGCTCTACGGAACTACTGTGTTTTTGATAATATGCTTCAATTTTCCCTTGTGTAAACGACTTTTCAGTAGTACTGGCCTCCTTAGGTGCTATACCAGCATTTGGTCCTGACAGACAAATTACCTCTAATTGTACAAGACCGATTTCGGATGCAGGTCGTGCTCTTTTGAATCTTCCATAAACTAAAAAGCTATAAGCGCCACCATTAACAATACTTCGGAACGGATACTCGAAACCATCGCTGACATTTTGTTTTAATTCCTGCAATTCCCCGTCATACTTTGCTTTATCTGGCTTCTCTTCAAGTTTTTCAATTCTCTTTTCAATGCTTTTATTCTTGTAGTACTCTTTAGTGTATACTTCATTCATGTAACCGTAGTAAGCGGATCGAGCTTCTTTGTTAGTTGGATCCTCAAAGAATGTTCCCATACGGTCTTCTTCTTGTCCATCCACAGCGGGGAAAGTATAATCGTACTTAGATCCGCCATAATCACGACCCAACATTTGTTCTTTCATTCTGTCCTGTGGAGGGTAGGAGTGCGTGTCATTGGTTAGGTAAGGTGTTTCTGCACTCGAAGCGATTTTTTCAACGTCCATGTAATATTTTCCATCAGCAGAAGTAACGTTCTTTTGTCTTTTGTAAATTACCCGATAATACTCAATAGCTCCTGAGGACAGCTGAACACCTACAATTTCTTCGGTGTCTTGTAGAACGAAAGGGATGTTGTTTCTTTTCGGGCTATGGTCCCAAATTTCCTGATAGAGCGTTGCTTGTTCGGTTTTATTCTCAGTGGAAAAACTTACGTTAAAATGACCTTGGACAAGTCCTTCATAGTAAGAGCGTCCTTCGTATTCTTCCGTTGAAATTTGTTTTTCATGACTCCCAATTCTGTTATAATCTTTAACATCTTCTTCAGGAACGTTATTGTTAAAATTTTCTTGATTTTTTGGAGGACTCTTGCTTACAGAGTGTAATGCTGAACTCGATTCACTCTTGATATTCCCCATAGAACTACCTAAAACATGATTTTCCTGAACTTCAGGTGTAGCATTTAGTCCCTCTCTTTTCAGTTTAAAAGGTTTCTTTTTCTGCTTTTGCTGAATGGGCTTGTGGCCTGAGTTTCTATGTTGTTTTGGTGCTAACATTTCAGTCTTTTTCGATACTGCTTTACATGCTGGATATTAAGCGTCCTTCTTTGGTGTATTCTCTGCGTACGCCATCGATGAGGTATTCATATTCTAGTGTAGGTGAACCTGTTTCTAATTGTTTCAAACAGGCGTAATGAATGATGTTTAGGATATTGGCACCCGTTATTTCAAATTCGGCGGCGAATTCCTCTAGTGAGATATTTTCACCCAGAATGGCATTTTCTGGGAGGCTGCGCTGCCACAATTCCAATCGTTGTTCATAGTCTGGCGTTTCAAATTCTACAATACTGTTGAAACGTCGCGTAAAGGCTTCGTCGATGTTGTTTTTGAAGTTGGACGCTAAAATGATCAATCCAGGGTGTGCTTCAATTTGCTGCAATAAGTAGGATACTTCTTGATTGGCGTATTTGTCGTGGGCATCCCTAACATTCGTTCGCTTTCCGAAAATCGCATCTGCTTCATCAAAGAATAATATCCAATCCCGATTTTTCGCTTTGTTGAATAATGAGCTTAGATTTTTTTCGGTTTCACCGATGTATTTGGAAACAACCATGGAAAGATCGATACGATAAACGTCTCTGTTTGTGTATTTTCCAAGAAGGCTTGCTGTCATCGTTTTTCCAGTACCTGGAGGTCCGTAGAACATGACACGATAACCCGGCTTAATTTTACCAGCCATTCCCCAATCCTCCATCAGTGTGTTATTGTGAGTAAGCCATGTTTGCAATTCCAAAATTTCGTCAAGGGTGTCCTGCTTTAATACTAAATCTTCCCATTCTAATTCCGTATTAATGAGGGAAGCAGGGAAGCTTGGACTCAAGTCGGGTTTGATTAATTGCCCCGTGGTTACGAGATGCAAGTACTCATGTTCCAAAATGAGGAGTCCACTTAAGCGTGGCTCGCCGTAAGGAACTTCGCCTAGTCGAAGCAAACCCAGTTCAAAAAGTTTGGAATCGTGTTCGAGCAAATCTCTCTTGGTGAGTTTGTCTACATCGTTATTACCAGCTATCAGAAACAGTGCTGTGGTACCTGTTGGTAGTAGCCCGAGTTGATTCTTTCCCTTAACACCACCAAAATCAAAAAACTCGGTTAGGTCAGGGAAATATTCATCCAAAATACCATCGAAAAAACCTGGGTGTATATGAGGTGTTAGGGCTGTAAGAAGCATAATAATTTCATCATCGGAAAGGTCGTATTGTAGAATTAGATTATTCAACGGGTACTGTTCTCCCGGCTCAATTACGATATCCGGAAGGGGAGTGATTGTATCTAACTCTAAACTTTTTTCAACCCGATGTTTTACATATTCTTCTAGGTGTATAAACAGGGTACTTAGGTTACTTGCTGCATCTGCTAACATATTATAATCTTTTTCAGTGGTTAGTGGTTACCATTCTACGTATGTCATTTCCTTGTGCCACGGCAACTTGAGAATGCTTATTGACCAAGGTATTTTATCGAGTAGAATATCTATTCCAGTGCGCTCAACGATGATACGTGGTGACTCTTCATTAAGCTTTAGTTTTCCTGGGCGTTGCAAGAAGTTGTTTTGCAACAAAGGAATCGATCTACTTTTGAGTGCTTCCCAGTGAACCAGAACAGACTCCAGTAAACTTTGACATTCCTTCTTTATTTCATCTGTCAGTGGAATTGATTTCGGTAGTGGTTCGTGAATTGGAAGTCCGCAGAGAAAGGCTTCAAAAAGAAGTGCAAACTCAAAGTCCTCTTCCTCACCGGTGGCGAGGTAATGAAAGATGTGCGCTGTCAAAACGGGGTCTTTCAAGCTTCCGTCATCCTCCAGCAAACCTAATTTTCTCAAAAACGGTTTGATAAACGGATTCAAGATGACCAATCCGGCATTCTCTGCAATAATATCGTTAAACGCTTCTTCAAGAGAGGGCTCCTGAACCTGTTTCGAAATGGCGTCCATGGTTTCAGACTTTGAGTGTTCAGCACTCCTTGTTTTTCGAAGAGACGCTACAAAGTCTGGGTGATTTTTCGTCACCAGTTGGGTAATTCTTGGATCTGACAACTCTTCGTTTGCATAAAGTATTGTTGCCCAACGCATTTGAATGGACTCGTAACGTTCCAGTCTAAACGAACTGACAAGAATGGTTTGAAGCCATTCCATCTTTTTTGTAGGACTAGCTTCATTCAATTGTGTTTTGAACTCGCTATTCGCTACCAAAGAAGGTAAAACTTCTATGTCAGGCTTTTCTATATGCATCTGCTGTGTAATCAGTTCGAAGAGCGTTTCAACGGAAAACTGACGAATCAATCTTCGTCTAATCAAGGGAGACTTTACCAATTGTAGCATCGCGGACATGAAGTTTCCATCGCTCGTTCGAATCAATTTCTGAAGTTCTTTATCTTCCAGTATTTTGCGCATTTCAGCATGCGTTGAAACCCACCATGGAATCCTTCCGGTTTTGATAAAGTATAACACTGACTTTTCCTGCCGCGCTTTAGGGCTTAGAATTGAAATATGTTCTCGTTCAGCGGTTTCTGTTTTTGAACCTTCAGAGAGAGAAGGGGAAATGTGAGCCTCTTCGGAGTGTTCTGCCTTGCCTTCGGTAATATCCACAAGAATGGGATCGAATATTGCATCGAGTTGCTCTTCAATACTCTCCTGTAATTCAATGGTACCTAGATTGCTTTCTTCGAACTTCAAATTCAGTTCCACTTTGTCCAATTGTATGGTCCAGTTGCGAGTATTATCCTCCAAACGCGCGATGTAAGCCTCTACATATTTGAAAACGTGTTGCTCCAGAAATGATTGAGAATTCAATTGAATATCATGCGCCTTTGCAGAAGTGTTTGTATCCACCTCCACAAAAACTTTTTGAATGATATGATTCTCTTCTGTTCGCATTTATTTCACTTTTCAATATTATGCAGGCACGGTAAAGTCAATCTGATCCACTGCATCAGGACATGGGGAACCTTGGGCTGCCGCTCCTGTTAATCGGATTAATCTTCGTGTTCCAGGCGCTCCAATTTCTTGTAGTGAAATCGTGAATGATGGCTGTCCAACCACTGGGGCTGGCTGAGAAAGTTCCACCTCTGGATTGGTAGGATCGAAGAATGCCCAACGTAATCTTTCGTTGTCGACATTTTCTACTTGCGAGTTGAGGGTCAGCGTATCATTTGAATTTAGGCTGGCATCAATAGATACAACCGGTTTCGCAAATACATTTGCAACTACAAACTCCTTACCGTTGAGGTATAAAGTATAGCTTCCGCCTCCAGATGGTGTCAAACCTGGATCGAAGAATTTTTGATCGGAAGACACACCTGTTCCAGTAATATCTGGATTGGCACCCGCAGGTGAAATAGTGAAAGGAAATGGTTCGGCATCTTCACAAAAGTCTGTTTGATCTAAAGTTGCCGTTACCGCCACAAACGATATGTTTACTATGGAGGTTGCAGGGCATGCACCATTTGGCGGTATCACAGTTAATTGTACCGTCACTTTATCGTTTGGCACAGGCAATGCATACGTATGCGAAACTACGGGACCATTTGCTGTCGTGCCATCTCCGAAATCCCAAATGATGGTATCATCCGGTCCATATCCGGTTGCGTAGAAGACGTAGGAAGTAATATCTGTTTTTCCAGTAGGTATTGCCGGTGAAGTTGAAATTCCTACCGTAGCTGGTTCCACCACTACAAGTGTCGCATCGGTGAATTGTCCGTTTACGGTAAATTCAATCGGCACGTTCAGCTGACTCGTATTGAATGCAGATGGTGTGATTTCTATCTTCCCTTCCGCACTTATAGCAACTCCTTCTACAGGTGCCAGTAATTCGAGCGTGCCTCCTGTTGGCGATATACTTGTGTCGATGGTTATTGTTTCTGTTGAACTTGTATCTATGCAAACGACAGAACTAGACAGTAGCAATGAAACGGTATTCTTCGGTACAATGAAGTTTACCGGACGACAATCTGAACAACATAAGTAAGGTAGCGCGAAATCAGCAATGACAGTCCCATTTTGAATGGCTCCTGCTCCCGTTTCATTGAATGCATACGCCATAATGAACGTTCCGCCTTTCGGTACCCCGGCCAAGTGCTCCATCCCGGGATGCTCTTCAGCAAATTGAGCAAGTTCAAGGCCCGTAAGAATTTCCAGTTTTCGTGCTTCAATTTGATCTAAAATGGATTGCATTTTATCGCCAGCACAGCACAAAGTTGCCATGTTGCCGGATAACAATTCACTCAATGCGTACAAGTCGTTATTTATACTTGTATTCTGCGAAGCGCGAAGTTTTTCGTAAGACGATTGGTACTGTCGAACCAGTGTGCACAACCTGTCAATTTCTGTTTGATAGTTCGCAATAGACAATGGTGTAAGTCCAGCTAGTGTGTCAGGAATCATTAGGGATGCGGCGTAGGCTGCACTTAAAATTTTAGAAGGCATGTATAGATTTCCATCTTTGATGTCGTCATTCCAGTTTTCCAGGTCACCACCAGGTCCAGTCAAGTTGTCTATTTGGAATTCCATGTACTGATAAGTGGTTTCTGAATCGGTTCCCAGATAGCGTTGGAAAGCGTCGAAAACTATAAATCCAAGGCCGTCATCTTCTGTATAAAGATTTCGTACGATTGGGTTATTCAGATCTGCCAGGTTGCCTGGGGCAAGTGATGCCAATTCTTGTTGCAGTTCTATGGCTGCCTGCGACATTTCTGCTTCGGGAGAAACTTGTTTTGTTGCCGTTGATGATTCCGATGTGGCAACATTGCGAGTGGAGGTTTCTGAACTTGTATTTCTGGTTGCTGTTTGTTGCTGAGTGGTGGAGCCTGAGCTACTGGAAGTTCCTGTACCCGTGTCTTTTCCTGTGTTAAAGTCAATCATTTGCTCGAAATTTTCGAACACCGTAAAGATACGTTGGCGTCCCATCAATTCTGCCGTATTGTGGTTAAACCCTTCGTCGTTCGCATCAATACTATAACCGGAAAGCAATTTTGAAGCAAACTCGAACAAACAATATTGCATGTCCTTGCAGGTCTCCAACTGCGCTTGTAAGTCGACAAAATCGCAAGTGTAATCATCGATGTTGATCGTTTGCGAGGCATCTACGGAAATCCCTAATACCTTGGTGTCGAAACCAAGCGCAAACTGGTCGCGTATTTGGTTCACGCGCTCCAAAGCATCTTGATACAACAATCCCTGGTGCCCCTCAATTCTATAGAAGTCAAACGGATTGATATTGTATTGAAGCGGTTGCACTACGAGTGGATTGCTACTTTCATCTGCTTGTTTGTATCCGAGGATTTCATCGTATTGTCTCAGTGTACCTCGTTTAAAATCCCAAAGGCGAACCAAGCGTGAATTGCTGTCTGCATCGTACAATGGATCGTAATAAAACGGAATGGCCCGATTTGAAATCGGTTTTTCGATATTCGAAGGAGTGATGCGGATTTCGTCTGTGCTTAAAGCAGTGAATACCGAGTATCTCGCGACCATTTCCGACATGCGTTCAAACACGCTAATCAGGTGTTGACGTGCGCTGTAATGATTTGTCAATACTGGTGAAGGGTGAAATTTATGACGTGTTGGATTGTTCTCTTCCCAGAAATCGATATCGTCCCAAAGTGCCTCACCCGGCAAATCATCGCTTATCGAAACAGTACTGTACTTTCCGAGCCATAAATGTTTTGGGAAAGGATAAATATTCGGGCAACACGACGGGTAGTGCTCAATAAACAGCGCGCGCAATTCGTTGTACGCATCCACCAGGTCTTTGAATAGGTCGTAGCGGTATTGAAAGAGCGTAGATCCTATGGTAGTAACCGTGAAAGAATTGTTGATGCTCGTGATTAACGCACTGACATCATAATCTACCCGTTCAGCAATATCTTGTAGGTTCTGCGAAAGATTGGTGAGCATGCCTGAGTCCAAAACAGCCTCGCGGTAAGCCTGAGCCAAGTCTGCTGCGTCGGATGTATTCGTATCATTTACAATCACACGTGGAACTCCGACGTTTTTCAGACTTAAATAATCTTGCGCGACCTCACTTGCCGTGAACAAATAATCATGTTTGTTCACGATATCGATGTCCGAATCGTTTACCAAGAGTACGCGCAACACCCGAACTTGTTCAATTCCCTGACTGTCACAAGAGATTGCAGTACAAGCCCCTGGTTCTTTGGAATAACAATCTAAATAGAGAAGTAGCGTACGGTTCTCGAAAATCGATGGATCATCTGCTATCTCGGTACCCGTGGCAGTTCCTGGTAGCAACTCAATTAATGAGATTTGTCCAAAATTACCTTCGAATTGAGCATAATTGGCGTCGGTGTCATTAAAGACACGAAACTTTGTTAGTTTGAGATAATCTTGAATTTTTGTGGAGCCCGGATCATGATTTACAATACTGGGTTCTCCGTCATTATCAAAAAGAAAGTAGAGTAGGTCGCCGTCTGTTGTAACACCTGTTCCCTGACTTATTGCCAATGCATTTTCGTTCTCAATGAAAGTGGGTTTGAAACCGCAAACAATTCCCACCCCGCTTAGGCATATTCTGGAAAGACGGTCTTGATCCTCAAAATAATCAATTACCTGATTCAGGTCAGTGTGTGAGAGCAACTGTTCTTTTGCAAACGCACTGTATGTCGATGTTACTGTCGTTAATTTCTGTGACATAATGTGATAGTTAAATGTGGTTATATATTAGATCGTCCGAGGATTATGCTACCCGACACGTCTGTGGATTCACAGTCGAAGAGGCGTCCCCCGGGATAAATGTTTCTTAGTTTTTTGAAGATGTCGAGGAACGCGGTCAATGTTGGTTCTGTAACGTTTCCGAGTCTCTTTTCTTCCAAAAATGCCTTGTAGGTCGTTTGAAATGTGTCTAGCTGGCAAGGGTCGATGAAGCAAATTCTTGGTAAAATATGCGATGGCATTTCACGTCGAATCAGGTTTTCCAAAAAGTTGCGAAAATCTGCGTTATCAAACCGTTCTGCCGTTCCTGAAATCACCACGCTCGCGCGGAACGAATAGGGATCAAGCTGGCAATTATCGTCGCAGTTATCTGTGCAAATTGGCAAGAATGGCCACGGTAAATCATTCGAGTCATCCAAATCCAGTGGTGGTAAGGTTGCTTTTACTTCCTCTACAACAGTTTGAGATGGAAGTAAGAATAAGTGCTCAATCAAAAACATCCCTTCTTCAGGAATTGCTGGGGTAAACCGATCAATAGCGGCTTGTGTTTGTAAGTAGTTGATGGTTGAAACCAATTCAAATCCAACGTCGTTAATGTCTTCAAACTCTTCTGAAACCACCGCAATTCGCTCTTGACCGTCAAGAATATAAAAGGTGAAAAATGTGGGGTCGTTTTCTGAAACTTCGAATACGGCTGCACCAAAACGATAGCCAGGAACAAGATCTCCATTGTTTATAATATCTGTAAGTTCCGTACTATCCATCTGACGAATACGATCAATGGTGCGCATGCTATTCTTGTACGCCTCACATCTCGAATTTAAATCGCCATCAGATTGCACATAGTTTATCGTTCCTGTATCATTCGTAATAGCCCACGACCAGGTACCACCATTGTCCGTAATCCAATCCGCAGCGAATGAGATTAAGTCACGTCGAGAATAATCCTCAACTCCGGAAAGGCGGGCCACGCGGTGCTGAACTCCAGAAACATTGGTTGTGTCCCAGGCATCTCCCTGACAGTTATATCCTTTACCGCGACGACTGCTAAGTTCGATGTATTCGGCTAGAAATACTTCTTTCGAAACAATCAAGTCTGCCTCTGCCGTGGCAGTGTCAAACATTTGCATAAGAACGAACGCATAATCGCTGAAGTTCTCTGCAAACCGTGCTAATAAGTGATCGAGAATTTCGTTTCGGCGGGCTACATTTTCATCCAGAAAACTGATCAATTCTTCCGATAAAGCCACATCGTCTGCTTGGTCATAATTTTCTACCAATTCATCAAACCCGCGTACATCTTTGATTGCCTGAGTAAAATAGGTCGGTGCATTTCCAGCATCCATGGCAAAAAGGTTCTTGATATTGCCTAGATGAGCGAAGTAGGTTGCCAAAATTTGATCAAAAAACAACAGGTAGCCTTTCAATTGTTTGGCTTGAGCTCTGCGTGTTTCTGGAACTGTTCCTGGCAATCCATACAATCCAATCCCGTACGTTTCCGGGAAATCATTCATAATGGTAGTGGTTTCGCCAATTTCTAAAATATCACCTTGCGGAATTTCAGGGAAGCGATCGATTAATGCCAGTGCATTTTGTGCATCTCTTTCGTCTTTAATGGTGTTCAATGCATCTTGAACCAAAATCGGATCAACAATTACAGGCAATACATCTTTTTTATAATTGAATACACTTTTCAATTCACAATCACCTAAGGGATCTTCGTTCGGTTGCCAAGGTGCTAGCACAGGCTTGCAGAAAGGGTCCAGGCAAATAAGCCAATCAGAACCTTCTCCTTCATTATCACAACAACACTTGATTTCAATTTTCGTGATTGATATGATTCCCTCGATGTCCATAATCAAGTTGATGATATCTGAAAGTCGAACTTCCGAGCGCAGACTTGCATTCGCCAACTCCTCCGTATCAATGAAACCGTTTTCTAACAACGGACCTTCGAAGATTTCGTCCATGCGATATCCTTTTTCCTTCATTTCTTTCAAGGAATACCGTTGGATATCCGATGCGAAATACTGTTCAATGGCATCGATGATTTGAGCGTGAACGTGGTTTTCGTCGGCATCGCGCTCCAATTCAATGTTGGTACAAACGGAAATCGGTTTTTCAACGACCGGCTTTATTTCTACTAGCTGCTCGCACAGGTTACGATTGGCATCATATGCAGCACGAATGAGATCGTTGACGTCATTGATAATTGCATCTTCTTCGTAATCTACTATCAGGCAGTTGATTCCTTGAATAGGAAAAGAAGTCTGTTCTAAAACTTCAGGTCCAAATGGCTGGAAGTCTAGCTTTTCATTGACGCAATCGGCATAAAGGAAAGCCTCGAACGGTACCATCCAACAATTACGAACGCCTTCAATATCGATGAATAGTTTTCGATAATCCAGCTCATTAACGGGGCAAGATGGAAGTATTTCCTCCGCTCGGTAGAACTGTCGTCTTAGTTCGGGGTCATCTTTCGAAGCTAACAGGGTTTCGATGGGTAAATCCAAGCGAGCGCCAAGGTCGGTAATGGCGTATGCCAGCATTTCCAACATCGTCACACCTGGGTCGTGATCGTTTAAATCCGTCCACAATCCTCCTCCCATCGACTCAATGTATGCGATTCCAGTTCTTCGCAAGAAAGCAAAGTCCAGATCGTCATTCGAAGCGACGTTCTTCGGGATTTTTTGATAGGTTTCTATTGTTGACATTCTTCAGTAATAATTTCAGTGATTGGTTCGCATGTGATAATATCAGTGCTGATGTTGTGCTCAGTAGCAGACACCATTATAGCTTTTGGCGTGGACGGAGTGTACTCCTTCACGGTCGATCCTCCGTCAATGCTCATAGCAACATCTTGTAGGTAATCGACATAGTTTAACTGTTCGATATAATTGATGAGCACACTGATATGAAGGGTTTGTCCGAAATCTACCTGTTGCGTTTCATCAAATGCCCAAGGCGATAAGAACTTAATGATGTCTTCGTTAAGTTGATTTTTATACAGTGTTTCATCTAATCCTTCTCGGAACTTCACTTTTGTGGTTATGGTTACTTCTTCGTAAATAGGATTTTCTACACGCACCTTAACATGTAAGGATGTAAGTTTGGAGACAAAATCATCAACTCGATTTAGGAAAGCGGTACTTACACGCGGCTGGAATCGGTTGAATACGTTCTTGTTAACAGTGTCAGGAATTACGATAAGTGTTACGTTACCAGCCGCCGTGAAGGACGTTGGACTTGTATGGTTCAAACATTTTACACGGAATAAATCCTTGAATTCTTGCAAAACGATGTGTTCATAATCCCACAAAGTAATTGCACGATTTTTATGTCTCAATCGTTCACTAACACGCTGATAATACATCGCATCTGACTCCTCCGGGCTTCCATTAAACGAATTGTAGGGCTGTTCTACGGATTTAATCTCAGCCGAACGCTGGAATAATTTTGTAATCGTCCCTGCTTCCAGGCCTTTTTCAAGATGCGATAACTCGTTGTTGTTGTCTACAAACTGAGCTGTTCCAACTTGCGAATGAATCCCAATGATTTGACACACTGCATCAAAGGACTTGAGCATTTTCGCACGAATCCAGAATTTTCCATTGGGCAAGCGTGTATTGTTGTCTGTTGCTTCCTTCGGAATTTTAAATTGAACCAATCCCGTTTGAAGGAAATTATCTGTTGTATTCTTTAGAAGTAAGGTAGCGTCTAGTTTTTTCCAATAATTGGATGCCATAATTTCCCACGTTACCCCCTGATTGCCTAGGAAAGTCGGTGTTTGCTTGTTTTCGCTGCCTTCTAAAACTTGAATAAGCAAGTTTATGTTTTGAAGGTTTTCTGCCCCTTCGATGCCAATGTATAATTCTCCGCCACGGCAATGTACAGGAACCAATGAAACGTTGTTATTTGGTAGAAAGTCTAGCACGGAACGTAGGTAAGGGTGACGGCGTGCAAATCCGAATGCGTCTTCGTGGTAGAAAGCGTTGTCGGCAGCTGCGTATTGATCCTCAGTAGCCACATTCAATACAATTGTATCGCTTGCCGTGTAGGACATTACTACGCTTTCAGTTAACGGAGAATACGGCTCGTTGGGCAATGGTGCTTCGTTCTCCGTATTAATTGTAAGCAAAGCAGTTGCGTACAATTTTGGGTACATTTCATGCAAGAACGATTGATTCAATGAGATGCGTAAGCCTTCAGTGTCTTTTCCATTCGCGTCGGATTGGTTGAAACCAAACGAGGTACTATATTGAGTAGGAGTATCTAAGAACAGTGTTACGTTGTCATTCAGGTCTGCCCACGCGCCATTTCTGTTAATGAAACGCTCCGCTTTGAAGTAGGATTGACCATTTACAATCCGATTATTAATTGAAACAGGAAGGGACACAATATTCGCGATCTCTACTCCTCCTGGTGTTTTGGCAATCGGATTTTTGAAAAGCACATAGGATTTCGGGTCAAAATTAGAAGCGAAAGCCTGTCTGTATGCGTCATACCAGGTAACGAAGTTGTCGGGTGCATTTTTCCAAGCTACATCGATTTGAACATCCTCCCAATCTTTGTTGAATGTTTCTTCGTAAACTATTGAGAAACTTGATCCTTTTACAGGCGTATTCGTGAACGGGAACATCGGTTTTTCAGGGTTCAACGTGCCTAAATCGTTATCTAATTTCAGTGTTCTGACTCCTGATACATGAACGTCGATGTCAATCTTATTCACCTTCTTAATGAACTGTTTGTAGATGTTCAGTCCTCCTTGTGAGTTGGTATCTACCTTAAAACGAAAAACAGGTCCTTCAGCTTCAATTTTGAGTCCATGAATGCTTTCGTTATACACAGCAGTAGGGTGGAGGTCATCTGGAAGCTCCACCAATAACTTTACTTTGTTGGTGGTGGTATTTACATTCGTTTCATAAAGTTCCGATGATGTATTAATTGTGAAAGAGAAAGCAGATTTTAATGCTAAATCTTCCGACCATCCTTCTGCATTGGTGTAGCTAACTTTTATTTGATCGATCAGGTTCACATCCGTAATTGTGTCAATGCTTTGACCAAATGAAATTTCAAACTGAGCATGACGTGTTCCTTCTGCCATGTTCAACGCTTTTGAAGAAACCGCAAAGCCGATATTGGCATCTGGTAACTCCACGAATGGATCATCAACACGATTGTGATTGTATCCGAAACCATACCAGGTCGATTGGTCCTCTGTCAGTGCCTCCTCTAATCCATCAATTGTTTGAGCATTGTTGGATGCCTTCATATAATACTGAGGCGTAGTAATCCCACTGCTTGGGTCCGTATAATCAGGATCAAAATAGAACGATTTAAAGTCTGTTAGTTGTGCGCCATTGACAACTGTTTCTTCCAGTAGTTCATAGAACCGCTGAGTTCCATTGTTGTCCTTTCCACCGTTCAGTCGTATTCCAGCTTCCAATTTTGCTTGTAACGAATTTTTGGCCAATTCAAAAATCACATTAACCTTGTCGTAAACTGGTGGCAATTTTTCGATTTGAAGAACATCCTGATAGTAGAAGTCGAGATGTCTCTTTGTAATTCCATTCAAACGATCGCTGGAGAATTCCAACAAGCGAAGAAAGCAAATGAAGAGGGTTAGGTGAGGGGTTAATCGATCAGATTCTTCCAGATCGGCTAAAAGCGCTTCTGTGGCAGCTTCGTCTTTGAAGAACTCCGTCCAAAATCCATCTTGCGAGTTACTTTGCGCATCGAAATACTTTACATGCGAGGCAAAGTTGTACGCAAATGCCATCCACTCCTCCAAACCGAAACCGTGCAGTTCAATAGAGGCGGGGTCCAATTTTTTGGAAGTGCGCCGCAATCGATCGGTTCCGCCTTGCAGCAGAATTTCAGTGATAGTGTTACAGTTATTACTCATGTTTCAATAGTGGTTATAGGTCTTATATATCGGTACCTTCTCCTAAATAGAATGGGTAGACCAGATTTCTTCTTGAGTTGACAGTTTTTATCAGGTAGTCCAATTCGATGATAATTACACCTTCCGATTGCCGCTGGGTATTAATAACAACTCGTTCCAGCTTCACTCTTGGTTCGTAGAGAATAATAGCGGACTCAACCAAACGTTTGACATAGGTGATCAGGTTTCTATCAATTGGGTTAAAGATGAGCTCATCCAGGTTGCAGCCATACTCCGGCTTCATAATGCGTTCTCCAACTCGTGTGGATAAAAGAATTTCGATACTCTCATGAATATCCTGCTCTTCTGAAGACATTTCCACCTCTTCTCGTTCTTTCGTGAAGGTAGGCGGGAAGGACCATCCTCTTCCTAAAAATGCGTTGTTAATTGCCATTGTAAATTTCTTATCCTATTAATACTGTTGCTTCTCCTAATACTATGGTTCCGCCATGCGCTGTGCTGTCTCCCATTCGTGCAGCGGGTTTTCCGCCAATCAAAACAGTTCCTGAACCCGCAACTATTGAATCTGGCGGGCCTGCACATGTGCACATATCACCAACGGTTGCTGCAGGCAGGTTGCCTATTAAAACCGTTACTTCGCCAGGCGGAAGAATGGGACCTCCTCCGTGAGGAGAACCATTAGGGTTTACCTGTGGGCAAACATGCATATCGCTTACTCGTGCTGCCGGTTTTCCCATGCTTAATTAATTTGAACAATTGAACCTTTCAGCACTGCGACTGCCGAGGTGGTTACTTCTGCACCTGCGCCTCCGTCTGCTTTGAAGGAAGCGTTTGCGGCTACATCTATGTTAATTCCGGAAACATTTACATCGCCAGTGGCTTCGAGATTTAAATCTTTGCCACTTTTAATGGTGATTCCATCGCTGTCCATAACTATCGAGTTGGAATTTTCGTCCTCTATGGAAATTGTTCCACCGTCTTCGTCCAACTGTACTTTTTTGCCTGCTGGAGTTTCAATTGTTATTGATTTTTTATCGTCGTCAAACACGAGTTTCATTTCACTGCGTGTCACAAAGCCTTTTTCATGATTATCGTCGCTAGCTGGAATTGGAGCTGTGTGCAGACTACTATGCAATTGTCCCAGGATTATGGCATCATTCGGATCTTCGTTGATAAAACCGACTATTACTTCATCATCAATTTCTGGACGGAACACCGAACCACGGTTTTCACCAGCGTCTAAAGTTGCCAAACGACACCAAATTCCTTGTTCTTCGCTACTGATAATTGGAAGTTTTACCAAAATACGCTCTGATCCTTCGGGATCGTCTTGGAGTTGCGAAACAATTCCGATATGCAATCCTTTTATTGCTGGCAGTAATCCAGCTGCTGGGCACGTATTAATTTCATACGTTTCAGAGAACCATTTTGGATTGAGTCCAAATTGGGCATCAATTAACCAATTCCCTTCTCCTACAGTATGGCGAACTCCAGATACGTACGCTGAACCGTTGAATCGATCACCCAGTCCATCCAAAAGCAATATCGTGTCGGGATTGACTTTGGGGATCCCTTGAAACCTTAAGCTTCCACGAACTTTAGCCATTTGTTGATACAACTGGGTGGCATCGGCCCAATTTTGTAGTTCCAGATCGTTTAAATTCCCCCCGTGACGAAGCTCGTAGTTATCGAGTCCAATCACATTTGCTAGCTCGCTGGAAGAAACATTCCCATTCAAAGAAACACCAGGGTCTTCTGCTTCCACACCCACCAATTCCAAATCGTCTTTGTTCCAACTGTATGAGGTGATGGTATTGAATTGATTTCGTGCATCCATTTCCGCATCAAAATCGTATAGAGTTGCACCATAGGTAATGGTTTCCACCTCTTCCTGGTTAAGTGTCGGTGCTTTAATGGAGATTACTCCGTCATTTACAAAACACAACTTTCCGTTTGCTTGTGCACGTGAGACAATGAAGTCCCAATCAGAGCTATTGTATTGAACCAATTCGGGATGTTCAAAGTTCGTTGGTTCTATTTCGTATTGAATTCCGTACCCGTCTAAAATTTGTTCGAATACTTCGCTATCGCTAAGTTCTGTGTAGTATCTTGACTTTCGTCCGATGGTGGTTTTGACCAATTCGTCCTTACATTCTAAGGTGAGGTAAGTGGTGCCTCCTCTTAATTTGATGGAGTGTTTTACTATGATTCCCTTGAAAATTTGCTCTTCGTCAGAGTGATATCCAACATTAATTTGCACTTCATTACCTGGAACGAATTCGTTCCCAGCACTTACTTCAAAATCCTGTAAAGATGCATCTCCATCAAGGATAATGACCGTTGCACAAGGAATACGGTTCACAACGCGATCCACGACCATGCTCATGATCTGATACGTTCCGGAAACTTCCTCACCGTTCACAAGTAAAGTTCTTGTTACGAGGTCCTTCGGTTCATCTGTTTTTAGTACTCCACTATTGTTCATGTGTTTAACTTTTCAAGCGGTGGAAAATTGATTCGTTGCCCGGGTTGTAGTTTTCGAAAGTTGGTCAGTCCATTCACCCGCGCTACTTCCAGATAATATTTTGAATTGCCGTAAATTGTATCGCACATACGTGGTAAGGTATCGCCTTCAACTACTTGTCGGATATGCGTAAGGTCTGGTGATTGCTTGTCTGCCTCAGCCGCAGCTCTTTCAGCATCGGAAGCCTCCTTTAGTTTCAATTTAACTACTGACCTTAGAGGCGAGCCATTTGGATTAAAGATCTTATGTTCAACCGTGTAGTCCTGAAGTACACCTTGGAAATCTAGGTCCCCCCAGATGACCCACAAGTGATTCGGTTTGTGTGTTTCACCTTTGAAGCCAATTACTACATCCTCGAATTCATTTAATTGTTCTGATACAGAGTAGTATAGGTTGTCATCACCTGATGCGTTTCTACCAATATCCTTGCCTCGACTGGCGCCTGCTATTACTCCGGTAGCATCAAACAGAATGCTGAGGTCTAAGTCAGCCGGAATCATCCGCTTGAATCGCTGCGGTGTTTTCGTTTCCCCATCCGCTTGTTTCGAATCAAACTCAACCTTTCGCGAAAGCGTAATCTTCTCTGGGTTGATGAGCGTGGTGTATAGATTTCCCATTTTCTTATTGAAAGTAGCATCCTCATACCCCTGAATCGTCAGCTTTACTAATTTTCCTTCGCTCATAACTATCGCTCCTCTTTATCGTTCAACATTTTAGTCATCTGATCCAAACACTCTTGAATCATTTCCTCATGGGATTCTTCGGGACTAACCGAAACCGGAGTCCCTTCCTGATCAGAAACATTGATCTTGATGTGCATTTCTTTAATTTCAATCGGCATCGCTACTTATTTATGGAATTAAGCCCTTAACATCTACTCCCAAATCTTCTGGATTTTTTGTACTGAAATAATTGTATTTCAATTCCAGTGTCTCAATTACGATTTTGCTTTCCTCGGCATTGAAGGCGTCAACGCTCCACTTTACAGGAATTGCATGATTGATGCTCCAAACGTGCAAGGGAACAAGCAAATCGTTTTGTAGAATAATTGTCAAGTTGGCCGGTTTGAATTGAAATTTTTCTACCGCATCCTTGATCCATTTGGTGGCAGCAGAACTAGGAGCCAAACCTCGCTTTAACACGAGGTTTGGATACTTAGTTCTTACGGGTAATGTATGTTTGAACCGATTTTCACCTCCCTCTGCATATTCCTCTGTTTCAATGTCTACGGAAAGTCCCGAGACAGACTGAAACATTAAGTCGTAGCTATTACGTGGATCTGTCTTAAAACTATCCACAACGCGATCGACTCCAGCTTCAAAAGTTGCTGGTTTGGTGTCCTGCGGGTTAAATTCGAAGTAGACTAAGAACCTATACCCAAGGGGGAGAAATCGTTCTGGTAGCATAAATTAATCGTTTTGTACGGTTAAACCTTCGTGTGCGATTTCCATCGTTTCGATGGCAACTTCGCTACCGTCTGCTTTCAACGTTGTCGTTTGTACTTTCAATGGGAAGGCGTTTCGAACTTTCCACGTCATCACCGTTTCTCTCTCTTCATTCAAAAGTTCAATAGTGATGTCACGACGCTGTGCCGCGCTGAACTGATTGGTATTCCACCATTCGTAGAATTCGTTGTCACCTGCGAAAGTTCCACGCTTTAAAGTGATGTTCGAAAACTTTTTCATGCCTGGCATCTTAATTTTCGATGAATCAGGGCTTGCTCCCTGACGGTATTCTACCAAATCGACTTCCATGTCCAGTCCAGACACCTCTGTGAACCCGATGTTTGTTCCTGCCCAATTCACTTGGAAATGAAAGGAAGTCAATGGATATGCTGCTGTGCTCATAATTTTATTGTTTAAAAGTTGTTTTTAATGATTAAGCTTCTTGCATTTTGTGAGAGAAACGCAATACGATGAATTCGGCCGGACGTGTAGCTGCCATTCCGATTTCAACGATCATTCTTCCTTCCAGGATGTCTTGAGAAGTCATTGTTTGTCCCAATCCTACACGCACGTAGAATGCTTGTTCTGGCGTTCCTCCAGCCAAACCTCCAGCTTTCCAAAGATCAGTAAGGAAGTTCTCAATAAGCGTACGGATGCGCACCCAAGTACTTGAAGTGTTTGGTTCGAAGACAAACTGCTCTGTAGCTTCACTCACAGATTCTTCCACGAAGTTGAACAAACGACGTACGGGAACATAACGCCACTCGTTATCATTTCCAGCCAAGGTGCGTGCCCCCCAAACCAATGTTCCTTTTCCAACGAACGTACGGATAGCGTTCACCGATTTTCCAGAAGAAGTCACGTTCATGTCTTCTTGTTCTTCGTTTGAAATGCGGACCGTTGGCTCTTGCACAAACTGAACCGTCACATTTGCCGGTGCTTTCCAAACCCCAACTGCGTTGTCAACACGCGCGTAAATTCCAGCCATTGCTGAGGATGGAGCTAGTTTTACCGGAAAGTCTGCTATTGCTGCTTTGATACGGTTGTAGAGGTCGTTGTTGTTTGCTTCGAGAACATCCAAAGTGGTCGTGTTTGAACCTGGAGCATCAATAGCTGATTGAAGCGCAGCTACTTCGGTTGATAAAAGGTTAGGGAAATCTGTGGTAATGATTCCAAATGCAGAGGCAACATCGCCAGGGGTTCCTCCCAAAATATCGTATAAACTTCCTGCGTTCTCAGAAACTCGGTTGAAGATTGTAACCTTTGTTGTTTGACCAGAAATTTCATCCATTTTCGAATCTAGTGCATCTATTACCGTACTTTTCAGGTTAGATATCCAACTAGTGATAGCGTCAGCTTCAGTATTTGCAGACTCAAACTTACCAATTGCTACGATTTCTTCTAGAATACCAGATAAGGACATTAACTCCGTGTTAATACTATTCACTATCGATTGCAATGCTGGAATTTCGGCAACTGAATCAGCATCTTCAGTTGCTCCTGTAAACGCATCAATTTCATCGCGTTTAGTCACTAGATCAGCAATTTTAGATTCCAGGTTTGTGGTGTCTAGTTTTGCAACAAGGCTATCTACAGCTTCTTCAGAAGATTCTGTCGTAGCGTCATCAACATCAACTGATGAATCATCATATCTGTAATCTAAAATAGTATTCAAGAAAGGATAGTACGAAGCACCATATTTCAAATTATCATTTCCTATTCCTGTACGAAAATTATCAATTGCGGTAGGACTATCACCATAAGTGTCAACAATGGCAAAGCGATCTTGTAATTCCGCACATTGGGTTAATTTACTTTGATTGATTTGATTGAAATCTGATGACGAAAGCCCCTGATCGTCTGGAGTTAATAGAAGCGTCGGTTCGTCTTGTTTACGAATCGCGGCAAGACCTCCGAGTAAGCCGGAGGTATCGTTTCCTAGTTCAATTGGATCTGAGTAGGTACCTACAGATGCAATGTAGCAAGGTCCGCCACCATTTGCAAAATACATTTGCAAGGCATAATACATTTTGTAGTTCGAAGGTGAATTGTTAGATACGATGATGCTACCAGCTGAATTTACCTCAACATTAATATCAGTTTCCTTATCTGCCAATCCGAAATAACGCTCGTAATCCACCATGGAGGTGATACGTTTTGGAATCATGTTCAGATCTCCTGTTTGGAGTTCAGTAGCCTTTTCCGTGTAGCCGATGAAAGCTGGAATGGCTGTTGCTACAGGTGCTACCGAAGGAGGGAATTTTGTTATCTCCTGCACGTAAACACCAGGTGTTTTAAATGTTGCCATAATTGTGGTTATTGATTTTTATTTGATTTAACTTTTATACAAAAACTTCTGCGTAGTACTCTGTGTCATCCGTGTCCCAAAACAGAAACTTGCCGTCAGGGTTAGGATACCTTTCTGGTGAATTCTCTGCAGGTGGAGGCATCCGCATGTAGCCGTTCTGAGTGAGAGGTCTGCGGTTACTGGTTACATAAACTACCGATTGATCTATTTGATTTTTAAAGCGCCATTTTACACGACGGTTTCTTAAGTATAGGTTCAACTCAGGCACTGATGGATTCATTTTCGTGTTATCCATCGAGTCTACGAGTTGAATTTCAGACGCTTCTCCTTCCAGGTAGATTCGCAATACACCGAACTTATTTAATAGCTCATCTGGCTTGATATCATTTAAAAGGTTGATGTCAATGATGGTGCCTTCAACCTCCGTATCGTAAACAGAAAGAAGGTTCGCGTCTACGGTAACGGCCGGGGGATCGTTTGCAGTTCCTGGAGTGTAAGTCGTTGGATTCAAGTTTGATAGGTACACCAGTCGATCGCGATTAATGTCAATCTCAGTATAATTTTCAAAGTATTGATCGACAATTTCAATGGTGAAATCCAAATAGAAATTTGAGTCGAATGCGATGAAAGGTTGCGGAGGAGTAGTACCGGGAATTTGTTTCAATGCGACTCGAACTCCATCTTTGTATTGCTGGAATACGCCTTTATAATTTTGCAAGAGCTTTTCTGTTCGTTCCGTTGGGACAATTCGAAAAAAGGTGCTGAGATCATACTTTTTTCGATTGTTATCAAACCGTGGTTGCTTGTCTCCACCACCTGATTCCACGTAATCATCATTGTCTTCATCCAGAAAAAATCGATGCAAAAGACGAATGTCGAACAAGGTTCTATAGCTATTCTGTAACCCCATACTACAAGTGATTTAGTGTTTGATCCGTTTCGGTAATAACTCCACCTTGCGACTGAATGGCTTGACTTTCAATTTGAATGACGCTCACTTTGTATACCACTGACGGACGTTGTTTCCCTCCCAAACTTCCCCAGATATAGCTTTGTTCCTCAAAAGTTGGGGTATACATTTCTACACGGAACTGGAAATTGTCCAACTCCGAAAGCGGGTTCATCTCATTTGTGGAGTGATTGTAAATGGTATTGGATTGAGTAAAGACCTTTTTACCTTGGAAAAACTCAACAATCTCTGATAAATCTCTAAGTTCAGCATCGTACTGAGTGATGCCGCGATTAACAGTGAATAAGATGAATAAATTCAGGTTAATAACAGGTTGTTTTGTCAGACTTACATTCCCGATTTGTTGGACATTTCGGAAATTTTTCATGGTATTCTCTTCACTCATATTAATGAGAGATAGAAGAATAGTATCGTCAAGCTGACCGTTGCTCGCCTCGTCAAGAAGGGCAATATTTCCCAAAGTGACGTCATTTCCAGTGTGTTCCTCAACTTGTCTGGCGATTACTCGTAATACTTCAAATAGCATTTCAGTGTGTAGTGTTTATATGGTTACTGATCACGACGCAAAGGCAAAGCTTTCCCAAGCCACTTTGGTGACGAATTCAGTTAAAATATGTGTTGTACTATCTCTAGTGGTCGGTCAGTTTTGTGATAGGCATCACTCATTGTCCTGTGGTAAAGTTGATTAAGAGAAATCAAATAAACAAGGGTATTTGTACGGAAAAGATTGCGCACATATACTCATTTTTTCAAAAGAAATGCAAAAATCAAAATCGAGTGTCACACTTATGTGAAAGGGCAATGTTAAAATTTACTTCTCGTGAGAAATTGAACTTTTGTTTCCAATAGATATTTTTTAGTAACTTAAATATAGGTTGTCGTATTTCCTGTTTAAAAGGTGTTCGACAATTAGTTTAACCTAACCTCTTATAATTATGATAGCGAAAACCTATGGCGCTGCATTAATAGGAATTGATGCCGCCACCATTGATGTTGAAGTAAACATTGTTCCTGGAATAAACTTTTTTCTAGTCGGGTTGCCCGATGCCGCGGTGAAAGAGAGTCACCAACGAATCAAAGCCTCGTTCGTTAATAATGATCTCAAATTTCCGGGTAAAGAAATCACTGTAAACCTTGCGCCTGCTGATATGCGTAAAGTTGGTTCTTTTTTCGATTTACCAATTGCCGTTGGAATTTTAGCTGCTAGTGGTCAAATTGAAAGGGATGAACTCGAATCTACCATGTTTGTGGGTGAGTTATCGCTTGACGGTGATTTAAAACCTTTGAAAGGTATACTGTCCATAGCTATAGAAGCAAAACGGAATAACTTCAAACAACTTATCCTCCCAAAAGAAAATGCGCAGGAAGCTGCATTGGTGGACGGTCTGGATGTTTTACCTGCCAACAACCTGAGGGATGTCGTTGCTCACCTTAATAAGGAAACCTTACTTCAAATCGAAAAAAGATCTTTGCCAAGTGCCTTAAGTCCGTTTAAATCACTTTTAGATTTTAGAGATGTAAAAGGACAGTTCTCCATCAAGCGTGCCTTTGAAATTGCTGCAGCAGGTGGTCACAATCTACTATTAATAGGACCTCCGGGTTCAGGAAAGTCGATGTTGGCCAAGCGGATGCCTACTATTCTTCCGCCACTTTCAATTGCCGATGCTTTAGAAACTACAAAGATTCATTCCGTAGTGGGCAATGTGAAACCCGGTCAAGGCTTAGTTCGTGACCGACCGTTTCGAAAACCGCATCATACTATTTCGGATGTCGCACTCGTTGGAGGAGGTTCGTATCCTCAACCAGGAGAAATTTCGTTGGCTCACAACGGTGTTCTCTTTTTGGATGAGCTTCCAGAATACAAAAGAACGGTATTGGAAGTAATGCGCCAGCCGTTAGAGGACAGAACCGTCACAATTTCGCGCGCAAAGTTCACTGTAGATTATCCTGCAAACTTTATGTTAGTAGCAGCTATGAATCCATGCCCTTGCGGATACTACAACCACCCCGATCGAGATTGTACATGTAGCCCAGGAACGGTGCAACGTTACCTGAACAAAATCTCAGGCCCACTTTTGGATCGCATCGATTTACACATTGAAGTGACTCCAGTCGACTACGAAGATTTGTCTTCAACAATGGAACAGGAGGGAAGTGAGCAGATTCGGGAGCGTGTGCTGAGAGCAAGGGAAGTGCAATGCAAACGTTTTTTGGATCGGAACTCCTTAAAAGATGAAAATCAATGCGTGGAAGATGTCCCATTAGAAAATTTTAATGAACGAGTGGCGGCCAATGCAGAAATGGAGTCCAGGCATTTAAGAAGGTACTGTCAACTGGATAAGGCAAGTGGGGATTTGATAAAGAACGCTATGAACAAACTAGGACTTTCGGCAAGGGCTTATGATAAAATTTTAAAAGTAGCACGAACTATTGCCGATTTGGATGCTTCAAATGATATTCAAGTGAAGCATGTTGCCGAGGCGATACAGTATCGGAGTTTGGATAAAGAGATGTTGTGAAGCGTTTGTTCAGTTATGAAATGAATTTTATTCAACCGAGCGATTAACTTTGTTTTGAATCCAAGTAAAAGTTTGATTGAGTACATAAAGGTAGCCGATAAGCCATAAAGGCATGGCTCCTAAAACGAGGCGATCTCCCTGCGAATGCGAGATGCCTGAAACCAGGATATAATAACAACCAAGGCCTATTATTCCCGCCGTGATTAAAAACTTCTCCGAATCTCTTTTCAATACGGAAAATATCAAGAGTAGGAGGCTCAGCGGGAAACAAATGAGGTGAATGTACCAATACAACATGTTCATTTTTTCCATCATCTTGTAATAGGATGTACTTCCTGTACCTTCTGGAAAATTTAAGAAAGTCGACTTCGCTTTTAGGTTCTTTTCAAGGTTAAATAGGAAAATGTCCTTGTAAATGCCCCAATTATTCAAAAACAACTGTTTCTGTTCGTTTGAGCTCATTGCTGTTGTTATTTCTAGCGCTTTTTCTCTATCGACATGGTTCATTTTTTGAATACCATCGGCAAGAAGATATCTTTCGAAAGTCCTTTCACTAATATTTGAAATGCTGTATGAGTTAAATTGCATTTTCATTATGCCAATTTGTAACACAACGGGAAATAAAACGAGGATAAATCTTAATAGAACAGATGGTCTTTTCAGTATCTTTTTCCCGTAAAATATAGGGGTTATTCCCGCGAGTACGATCATTAAGGGAATAGAGAATACTGGCTTATTAATTGTCAAAAGACTCAAGAAAAAAAGAATCCAAAGTATAAAACTCAATTCTTTTCTTTTCTCAAACCTCATTGCAAAAAAACAAAGAAGTAAGGAAAGTAGGAAAATGTTCAAGACTTCTGTCAATGCATGACGAGTCAAAGCAATAACGCTAAGATTACTAATGAATATTAGCACTCCTACAATCGCGATTAATTTTTTTTTAGTGAGCTTTTTGACTGTCAGAAAGATGAGGTTTGCTGAAATACACCAGAGAAGAAACTGCACAAACCAGATGAGGTGAATTCCTCCAATACTTTTAAAACAACCTATAAATAGCGGGTATAAAATTGGCCGATGTTCAACAAACATTGAAAAATTGCCTCCACCAAGCCAATCTGCTACTTCCAAATATGAAATAGAGTCGGAACTTGAGAACATCACGCTTCGACTCAATGGAATATTTATCTGGTTTAGAATAACAAAATACCATAGAACGATTGCACAGTTTAAGAACAGCAGCAACCTATTGCGCTTCAAAAAATTAATTATACACGATATTTTTCTATTTCGTTCCAGGTGTTTGCCAGCGTTATGGCATCGAAAGTAATTATTTATTCCAGCAACTTCATCAAATAGATTTCTAATACCTGCTAATTGGGAAGGTTTTCTAAGCGTACTTTTAGTTTAAGAGAGAATGGTAGTTTGGAATAGTAAATCCATTACAAATTTAAAAGATGCTGAAAAGAACCTAACGGATTAAATGTTGAATGAACGGCATAAAAAAGCTTCCAGCATTGTATATACTGGAAGCTCTTAAGTTAGTGTTTAGTTAAGGTATGGCTTACTGGACTTGAATCATTTCGGTTTGAACCTTTCCTTCGGTAGTAAGTCTCACGAAATAGGTTCCTTTTCCAAAGGTGCTCAGGTCAAATGATGTTGTAGTTGAATTCGGAGTATCAACCAAAACTTCTTTTCCTGTGATATCAACTACTTGCAGAGATTCAATTTCATCTTCACCTGAAATTTGGAATACTCCTGTGCTTGGATTTGGATATACGTCGAAAGTAACGACTTTATCTGCATTCGCTTTTGTTGTTCTTTTGGCTTCTTCAATGTTGATTCCAGTGTCAACATTTCCAATTGGATAAACGGCTCTTTTCCTTTTGGATTCGAACATAAACTCGTAAGAGCTCTGCTTCCACTGTAGGCAACCGTCGTCGGACCAGATAGCTCGTGTTATACGGTATTTGTGATTTTTAAGGAATGTATATCCTGGGAATGTCAAATACGTTGGGTAGTTCCACCATAAAGGAGGGTTGACAGTTGAGCTAATTACAGCATTCGTATTTGGATCCAATTCATCAACTTGCCAAAAGAAACTGTAACCTGAAGGCAAAGGAGCCATGGTAGCTGAAACATTCAAATTATTTCCTGAACCCGGAGATAAGCTTAGGTTAAAGTCTGAAGATTCTGACAATCTTGCATCTTCATCTACAATGCTGCAGTCTGTGGAAGAACAACCATTCAACCCCGTTTTCACGCAACAGTAGGTTCCGAAGGCAGTTGGAGTGTATGTTTGAGAAGTTCCAACAATGGGACCAAACGGTGTGTTCATACGCCATTCGTATTGTGCTCCACCTGGACCAGCGTCCAAGGTCGGGAACGGGTCGTTTTGACACAAGTAATGATTGTTTAAATTGAGTTTAGGCTTGTTAAGTACCTGTACTTCAATTTGATCAGAACTGCTACAACCATTTCCGTCAGTGGCATTCACGGTGTATGTTGTAGTAGCCGTTGGATTGTCATAAACTGGAGTGCCCGACTGACCGTTGGACCATTGATAATTCCCAGATCCACTTGCTGTCAAAGTAACTTGTTCTCCAGAGCATACTTGAATTGGGGATGCGTTTGCGGTTACTTGTTGTGGTGTGTATGCATTCAAGTATCCTGATCTATAGCGAGCCGTAACACATGCTGGTGTCACTCCTGGACCCCAGTGTTGCACCTTAAAATTTAGCGGACCCGCTGTCATGGATACATTGACCTGAATCTCTATCACGTCGCCATACTGCCAATCTGCAGCTGGAATTGATCCGGAAGAGTAACCTACAGGAATGAAATGCATAGTCCCTCCTCCCTGTGTATTCATAAATCCATATGTTCCTGTAGTTAAGTTGTTACCAATTGGAATACCATTACTTCCTGTGCAATCAGGAGCGTTGTAAATAGAAATGTTCTTTATATACACAGATTCTCCGACACATATTTCATGACTGATACCATAATTTGCCGTGCCTGTGGCGTCAGTAAAGTGCCACATCATCATAAAGTCATTCAAGGTTTGCGCATTGAGGGATGAACTTCCAATCAACAAGAATAGTGCGATAATTAGTTTAAGTTTTCTCATATTTTTTGTGTTTAAAATGAATAATTCTAAGCCAGGCTGATGTGTTAGTGCACAGCAAAACAATCGGATTCAATCCTCACAAGAAATAGGTTTCAAGGACTTTGTGATAAACGACACGAAGAAAGTGACGAACGTTCCATTCGATTTTTGCCGACATTTTCGTTCGATATGAAAATTCATTCAAATACATCTTTTTTGGGAATCTCGATGCGTAGATTTCGAAGAATAGATCAAAAGTCAATTTTCCCTACTTCGTCACGATATTTTCTTCCTATCGGAATTTCATGACCTCGGACGATTAATTTTTGCGAGGATTTTTGCTCAACCTGGTCCAAACGTATGATATACGACTTATGAACGCGCAGGAATTCCAGCGGGTCAGGGACCTCACTCAGAAAGTCGCTAATCTTCATCCGCGTTACGAAAACGGAGCCCTCACATCGAATGTCAATGTAATTGCCGCTTGAATTGACATAAAGAATGGTGTGTGTTTGAATTTTCACCTCGCGACCATTCGATTTTATAACGATGAACGGGGGCTCTTTGCGTTTCAACCGCTTTAAGAGTTGTCGTAAAATTTCTCTGAGAATTTCACGGTTATAACTCAAAATTCGGTAACGGAAGAATAGGTAAACAATAGAAATTAAAATGATTGCAACGAGAGATTTAAACCAAAGTGCCTCCCAGAAAGGCGCATCAATTGTGAATTGCTTCTTGATTTCATTCATTCCCCAAGATTCATTGGAAGTCCTTGCTTGAACCACCAACTCATATTCTCCCGGAGGCAAAGATGTATACACGATTTCACGGTTCTTGGTGTAGTTCCACTTCTTTTCCAACCCTTTCAAAGTATAACGGTACTCGATTTGATGGTGAAAATCGATTCCTTCAAATTCGAAAGTCAATTTGTTTTGGTCATAGCGTAATTTTTTACGCGTCGGGAATTGAATAAGCATGTTGTTTACGTGCACATTCTTCCAGCGCAGAAAGTGATTTTTATTCTTATTCGATTTTTTATCAATGTATTCTTCAGAAAAATAATTGATACCCAATTGAGTGGCTACCCATACGGTATCGTTAAATACATGACAATCCCAAATTTCATTGCTCAATAGACCGTCGTTGTAATTCAATATTGAAATATTCAATTTTCCTTCGTTATGATAAAGGATGCGATTAACACCAGCATTAGTGCTCACCCATAAAGTAGAGTCGTTTGCACTGAAGACATTGGAAACAAAATTGCTGGATAAGCCTTTACGTTTGGTAATATGCTCTACAATTTGAAAGTTTTTATTCAGAATATATATCCCGTGACCTGTACTGGCTGCAATCAAATAGTCTCCCATAAGGCCCAGTTTATCCATCCGGATTCCCTTGAATAAAGTGGTTGCATTATTGGCGTTTAGATCGGTTTTGTGATAATAGATAAGTCCGTCCGAGCACGCAAGAATATAGTTCCCTTGATAGCTTATAACATCACGTACGCGTTTATCTTGAAAAACTTTGGTTAACACAGCCCCATTCCGAATGGTTAAAGCGGCTCTGTTTCCTACAATAAAATCTTGTTCTTCACAGTATAAAAATTTACTCTCCACAGGTGTGAAAATAGGACCATTTTGAATGGATGAAAGGACGTTGTTCGCATTGTAAACAATTTCGCTAGTGGATGGGTTGAAGCAAATTAGGGCAGGAGCACTTTTTTCTGGTTCGGTGATTATTTGAAAAGTTCCCTGTTGGTTGCGCTCTATTACACTTCCATCATAATATCCGAAGTAAATGTTTTTCCTGGAGTCTGATTCTATACAATGAACTCGAGAATTAATATGCGGTCCTGTATCGAGAATTTTTATGTTCTTGTTTCTTTCTAAATAGACTCCGGAGTTCAAAGTGCAAATCCAAACGCTTCCTTGTGGATCGCGGTAAATTTGGCTCACAAATTTCCCTGAAAGCAAATGCCTTTGACGTTCCCCTGAATACGAGTAAACCTCAGCACCGCTCCCATTGTATCCAATCCAAAAATGGTTCTCATCTAACTTTCCAGAGCTGATGATTCGATCATTTAAAGGGGTGATTGATTTCACGCCTTGATCGGATTTGATATTCAAGGTTTTTCCTATGAAAACACTCACTTTTTTATTCGCAAAGTGTACCGCTTCATTTTTCTTTAGGTTTTCTCCTCGAACGAACATGGAGTCAAACGCTGGTATGTCTTTCAACGATTTCGAATAATTAAAGAAAAATGGATCGGACGTGTCATCCTTAAGAACCATAGAATAATTCGGAGTACCGTTAAATTCTTCCGAAGTGTTTAGTACCATTCCATCTGCCGAAATTCGTAGGTAGCCATTACGATGATGAAAACGAATAAAAAAGTCTCCGTCTTTAGAAATATAAAGGGCTGTTATTGTTAAACTATTCGCATGTTGAGAGATAAGGTGGTTGTATTTGTACGCTTGAAATTCGGGATTTTCACCTTTAATTGTAAATAATCCACCTGATAAGGTAGTACACCAGATTTCGCCATTGGGTCTTTTTAGAAAGTCGAAAACAACATTATCCGTAAGTCCGTCACTTTTATCAAAATTCTCAAACTCATATCCATTATATCGGCTAAGTCCTCTATCTGTTGAAAACCACATATAGCCGTAGTCATCTTGTATTACGTCATATATTTCAGAGCTTGGTAATCCATCAAGGATATTGAAATTGATCATCTCATGGCTTTGACCGAACAAGTTAGAATGGCCAATAATGAACAGCGCAATGATTATGAAGCGTGAAAGATTCATGCTGCGAAACAGCAAATATTATTTTGAATTCGCAAGAAGGGTAGTATACTAATTCATAACAATGGCGTCAACGAATAACGTTAATCTGGGTGGCAAAAACTAATTCGAACGCACCACCTCAACCCGTTCCCCGGTCCGCCAACGCTCAAGCAGCAATTCATTCGTACTCAATTTGGCAACCACATAAATGTTGCTTTTAAATGCTTGAGAATATGCAGCCTTCTCAATCATTACTTTGTCTTCAATGTAATTTGAATGAATGAAATAGAGTTGTGGACCTTCCTTGTATAAATATCCGACATGGTTGTCCAATCCTACGAAGTAAATGCCATCTCGGTAGGATCGCATGGTGTCGTGCAAAGCGGCCCAGCCATAGACTGTAAAGTAGTTGGCATCTACAATTGCCAATGATTTCGCTTCGTTCAAACCTGCCTGTTGTGCCAAATGGTAACGGTTTACAACAATTCCGATGTGTTCCAGTGTGGTGGAAACGAAATATCCGCAAGCAATCTCCCCTTGATTTGGAATAGCTGTGTATCCGTTAAAGTCCCATTCCGTGCCATACCAGTGCGGAATAATTTCATTGAGCAAGAAATTTTCAAAGTCTTCTTTCGAATGTTGTGTGGCTTTTTTTCGGAGAATGTCTGCTTTTATCGTGTTGTAGTCTCCGTGAGGAATTAGATTGATTTTCAATTGTGAAGTATCCATGTCGTAATCTGACACACGAGTCGTATCAATGGGAGAAGAAACGCTTTTCGAGCTTATATTTTGATTCTCAGAAAAAGTATTTTGTACATTGTTCCAATCGCATCCGAGTACAACAGATGCTACAATCAAGAAGAGGTATACAAGGTTCATACCTTTGTAATTCAATCTTTTTAGAAAGTAACAGGCTTTGGGATAAAATTATTGGAATGCTTTCGAGACAATGGCTTCTTTTGATGTGCCGCAAGGAAGGTGAATAAGAGTTCCCTCTTTATGATCCACCACTAAAAAATCTGCGCCGGAAGCAATGCTCTGATCAATGTCGTGCGAGGACAAAATGATGTATTTCCCATGAGATTTTCCCAACTCCATCAATTTCTCTACAATTTCTCTTTTGTTCTGGTAATCCAGAAAGGCTGTTGGTTCATCTAAGGCAATGATGTCAGTTCCCTGAGCAAAGGTGCGCGCGATGGCTACCATTTGGCGTTCTCCGTCACTCAATTCTTTTGTAAAACGATCGGCGAGGTGCTCGATGTGCAAGGTTTGTAATGCCCGTTGAACCATGGCTTTATCTTGATCCCTTAATTTCCCAAAGAAGGCTGTATGCGGACTTCTCCCCAACGCCAAATACTCACGCACTTTTAAAAAATCTACCACGGGGAATTGTGTTTGTACAAAAGCGATCTTCTTCGGCCGTTCCGATTCTGAAATTGAATGTATGGAAGTGCCGTTAAGAGCAATATGACCAGAAACAGCAGGAATGGTTCCTGTTAACGTTTTCAAGAAAGTCGATTTTCCAGAGCCATTTTTTCCAATCAGAATATAGACTCCAGCTTCCAAAGAGAGGTCTTTCACAGCGAGCAGCGCCTGTTGCTTGTAACCGATATGTAAATCTTTCGTGGAGATCATCTGAGTCGTCTCAAAACCAATAAAATTACAAAGGGAGCGCCGATAAGGGAAGTCAAGGCGTTAATAGGTAAGGCAAAATGCGTTTCTAGCATTTGGATCGCGATATCGCATACCATCAAGAAAATGGCCCCTGTCAGCAGACTTGCTAAAATGAGATGTGCATGATTCTGGGTTTTCATAACAATTCGAATCAAATTTGGAATGGCCAGCCCAACAAATGCAATAGGACCGCAAAAGGCTGTTATCACGCCCGTTATTATGGCCGTAATTAATATAATTAACAAGCGGGCGCGCTTGATTCGGACGCCAAGCAGGGCTGCTTCTGAAGTTCCTAAAACCAACAAATTCAATGGTTTTACCACTAAATATGCGCCTAGAATTGTGATGGCAAAGGCTACGCAAAGAATTGGGAGTTGATCCAGTGAAACCGCCTGCAACGAACCTAAGGCCCACAAGGTAAAAAGCTTCAATTCTTGTAATCCACTGGCCGATTGCAGTACCGAAACAATGGCACTCGTAAAGCTACCAAGCATTAAACCAATGAGGAGTAACGAAATCTGTTGGCGCACAACAGAGGAGAAAAAGATGATGATCAAACCAAATAAAAAAGCTCCAATCAAAGCATTCATTACAATTCCAATATCACTGCTTAAGATCGGAATGCCTGCCATGAGTGCAAATGCAACGAACAAACTTGCTCCTGAGTTGATCCCCAAAACGTAGGGGCCTGCTAAAGGGTTATTAAACAGTGTTTGCATCAACAAACCAGCAATGGAGAGTCCAGCTCCAGCAATGAGCGCTGTAATCATTCGTGGAATGCGTAGCTCCCAAACAATGTTATGGGTGAATTGATCGGCGTCGAAATCTGTTAAAGCTGCCCAAAAGGTACTTCCATCAATATCATTGTATCCCGAGAATAAATGCCAAATTGCAACGATAGGCAATAACAGAGCCATTGCCCACAGAAAGATGCTATTTTTTCGAGAAAGACTCACTTTTTCAACTTCGAATAGTAATGAAATGTATAATCAACATCCATGTCCGGGTGAAAGATGTGTGCCAAATCTTCTAAGACGAAATCAGCGCGTAATGCACTTTCCTCCCAAAACTTATTCATGTGAGCCGAATAGCAGTATATTTCTCCGCTCTCGCTTGGGCTTAGTAGCTCTGCATGCGGGTTTAGCTGAAGTAATTGATTCCATTTTGATACTCCCGGATTCAACCATACTTCTGTTTCTTCATTGTCCTTCAGTATTTTCTCGAGCGGCAAGGACAAACTTTTTTGACCTTTAGTGTCTTTGTATCGATAGTCACCTCCTGCATCCTTGATTAAAAGACCGAAGTAGTTTTCACCAGAAGGAGCATACCAGTTTCCACCGATGAGGTTTCCTGAAATGACAGTTGGATGCGTTTCAAAACCGTTCACTCTTTCAGCAATTTGTAGGTATTTGGCTTCTATCTTGTCGAACAAATCACAAGACTTTTTGTATTGACCAGTCATGGCTCCAATTACCTTAATCCATTCCGCTTTCGCTAGGGGATGTGCTTCAAGCCAATCGTTAACGATCAGCATTTTAACACCAAGTTTCTCTAGTTTTTCTTTTTGAGGGAAGTCGGTATTAACGAAATTGTATAAGATGACGTTCGGTTGTGCATCAGCAATACGTTCCAGAGATAATTGGGCGAAATCACCATATTCCTGAACTTTTCCTGAGCGGAATGCTTGCTTCAATTGGTTGTCGTACAACTGGTTTTCAGCAGAAACACCAATCAAGAAATTACGCTGATTCAACTCACAAAACATGCCAGTCAAAGTGGCCGTTAGGCAGATGATACGGGGGTTTTTCTCTTCTGAAATAACGACAGATTGTACAACCTTTTTTGTGTCGGGATCTAATAATTGGAGTAGAAATTCATTGCCTTTTTGCTTGAGGCGAAAAAATTGGGCGTATTTAAGGTTGATGGAGGTATATTCCTTTTCGTAGATTTCATGTTCCCCCGTAGAGGAAGTGCAGCTGGCAAGTATTCCTGAAAGTAAAAAGAAAAACATGAATGTTCTCATGTTACAAAGATGCCAAAACGAATGGAAATGACCTATGCATCAAGTTTGGTTTCTAGCTCCACATCATCGCAATTCTCACAATGACAAGCGATAATGTAGCAAATGAAATAACAAATAAAGTAAGACTTCGGATATATAATTTAAGTAATCTACTTAACTGATCATCATCGCGTTTGTAAAAATCTTTTCTATTTTGAAGCAGGTTTAATTGATTTAAATTTTGACCTTTTCCTATTCCGAAATGAATTGCATATTTCTCCATTAAATCTGGGTGTTTTTCGGCAGTATATAAATTCAATTGTGTACCCAAATAATAGTTTAAAACGATTAGAATAAAAGGTCCAAACAACATATAAAAAACTGGAGAGTAATTCCAATAGCCATCGGGCAGTACAAATAGAGAAAGTAGATACGCACCACTAATTATAACGTAGTAAAATGAAATTTTTTTGGTAGATAATATATTTACGAATGTCATCGATGTTATTAATCTAAATTGATGTTCTAAGGAACTCGAACTCCCATTAAGATCATATCGTCCACTTGAGCTTCACTTTTCATCCATTTTCGAACCGATTCTTCAAGCTTATTTTTTTGAACATCCATCGGCAAATCAGCATTTTTCAGTAATAGTTTTCTCAACCGTTTTGTCAGAAATTTCTTTCCTTTTGGTCCACCAAACTGATCGGGAATTCCATCAGAGAACGTGTAAATGATATCGCCTGATTGTAAGGGGATTTCATGCGTTGTGAATCGAAATCCCTCTTTTTTTGTATCGTTTCCAATAGCTTGTCGGTCGCCTTTGTATATGATTATTTCTCCATCTCGAAGAAGGTAGAGTGGGAGTTTTGCTCCCGAATAATACAAAGTTTTCGTTTCAAAGTTTATCGCACACAAAGCGATATCCATTCCGTCTCTTATTTCTTGCTCTTTAAATTCCGGGTTTAATAAGGTATTGATTTCCTTATCGATAAAGTCCAATGCCTCACCAGGTGTATTCACATCCCTTTGAATTTTACTAAGCTTTAATAGGTTGTTACAAACAATGCTTACAAATGCCCCTGGAACACCATGACCCGTACAATCTGCCGTTGCGTATAAGAGCAATCGTTCTGGATTCTTACCGGAAGTTGTTACTTCTTCCATCCAATAAAAGTCGCCACTGAGTATGTCCCTCGGCTGGAAGAAAACAAAGAAATCGGTAACCCACTTTTGAATCTTTTGCTTTGGGGGGAGAAGTGCCGATTGAATCCGTTCAGCGTAGTTGATGCTGTCCAATAAATCTTTATTCTTGTTGGCAAGTTCAACGCGTTTTTGTTCAATTTCCTTTGTTCTTGCGGCTACCTCTTGCTCAAGACGAATATTGGCCTCTTCAGTGAGTCTGTTCTTCGCTTCTAACTCAATGAACAGCTGCTTTTGTATTTCCTCTTTCTCCGCCTGCATGCGCTTGTATTTGCCAGCCATTAAAATAGACAAACACATGATTTCCGCAAGAGTACCGGCTTTCAACCCATATTGTGTGTATTCTGGGGCATCTATTACGCCAACATTTCCAAGTATGAAGAAGATCCCACCGGCGAGCAACAGAAAAAGCCCCGTTAAGAAAAGTGGGTTTACAGTTTGACTCTTTCGAAGGCGAAGTCCAACAAATAGTAAATAAATAAGCGATAATAAACTGAAAAGGTTTATCAGAGGATAGCACGTTTCAAAGATCACCCCGGGAATCAACGATGCCAAGGTAGTGAGGGCAACCAATCCAAGGAAAATTTTAGAGATCCATAAATAGCGTCCCTCCAGTCTCAAGTATCTCGTTGCGTAAGTTAGAGCTAGAAAAACGGTTGTCCCTGCAATTAGAATCACACTGTGATGCGTCATGTAACCACCAGAGGGGAAAATGTATTGATGGACATATCCGTCCAGTGCAAACTGCAATAGTCCAGAGAATGCCACGTAGATGGTGTAAATCAAGAACAAGCGATCTCGAAGGAGTACGTAAAAAGTGAAGTAAATGATGACGACGAAGACGAAAATACCATAGAAGATTCCCGAACGGAACTGGCGTCTTTGGGTTACATCGGCATATGTTTCCTGATCCCAAAAAATTACAGGAAGCGTTACTGCTTCGCCATCGCTACCAACTACCAATACACCGTGAAGGGTATCATTCTCTCGCAAATTAATGGGGATGATTGAACGGTTTGTAGTAACAGACTTTGCGCTGAATAGAACTCCATCCCCTGAAATTTCAGATTGAAACAAGTTTAATAAATCGTGCCGCGTAGGAAAGAATTCAACATGATTCGTAATGGGCCGAGCCGTCTCTAGATAAATCGTTCGTGGCGTTTCCGAATTATTGATCAGAACCATGCGCACGTAGTGAAACTTAGTGGTGAAATCAAGATTCTCAACAGAATTTTGGATTTTGCGTTTCTCCATGGTGCTCCACTTATCGTGAAGGGCTAAATCCATGAAATCATAATATTTATCCGAACTGTAAATAGTAAACTGATCCGCGATAGAGCTATTCATGTTCTTACCCGTCTCATCAAACACAATTGTGTCCTGGGCAGTTGCAGTCAACGGTTGGAGCGACCAAAAAATCAGCAAAAGATAAGCCAGCGCTTTAAACATGCTCTAATATAGACAGAAATTTGAACGACGATGAATAGTGGTAGAAGTAAATTGGTCTGTCAGATAATTAGCGAGAAAGAATTATAACTATGCTTAATGACATGAATGGTATATTTGTTGGTAAGTACAAGCTTCAATCAAACAGAATTAAAAAAAACATGAAAACAATTGCATTCATCGCACTACTATTAATCACTACATTTTATGCTTCCGCTGAGGATGTAAAACTCAAAATTACCTACAAGGGTGATGGGCTGAAGGCGCACACTGTGACTGTGATGCTCGGTGATGCCGCATTGGGCTCAGGGGTTACCGATTCTGACGGTGAAGTAACTATATCTGTTAGTTCGTTACCCACAAAAAGTATTGATTTGAAAGGCGAAAAAACATGCGAAGGTGCCAGAAAAAGTTGGTCAGCAAGCGGATACGTTACTTTGGATGGCAGTAATTATGCTCACTTAAAGATGGAAGATCTTGTTTCAGAGATGGTAGAAGCTTCCGGAGGAATGATGAGTGAAAGTATGTTGGTAGCATCGTATGGACTGGTGTGTTCTGGTTCTTCGGGAGACTCAGGTGACTCTGGAGATAGCGCTTCGGAAGAAACTGGTACAACAACCATTGCAGAAAACCCAGGAATGAGTCGTGAGGAAATGCAGGCAAACCAAAAACAAGGACTGGAGAACAAAATTGCTTCCATCGAAAATAAGATAGAAAGAAAGCAATCAAAAATTGACTCTGGAAAATTTACAGACGATAAAAAGGTTGACGCAGAACAGGATATCCGTGAATTAGAGATCGAAAAACAAATCACGCAGAACAAACTGGATAAGTTGAACATGCAGATGGAGAAGGGGATGCTCAATAAATCTGAGCGTAGAGCATTTAAAGAAAAAGAAGATGCACTGAAGGATGAATTGAAAGCTGTTAAGAATGGCGAGAGTTCTTCAAGTGATTCAAAAATGGATAATGGCGATTCAAAAGACAACGATGTGACTGAAGAGGATGCGTCGGAAGAGGCAGCAAGTGAATACGTAATTTCTGAACAAGATTTGGCCGATATGAGTAACAACGATCTGAAGAAGCGTAAGATTGGTTTGAAGTCAGATCTCAGCAAGAAAAAGCTGAAATTGAAAACACGAAAAAATGCGCTTTCTCCGAATGAATTGGCTGCATTGGAACAAGAAATCGCAACGATTGAGAAGTCTATCGAAGTAATAGATGCAGAATTAGAAAAACGTTAGGAGAAAATACGCGAACATTTCGAGAGCCCCAATGTGCGGAAACTACTGTTCACTGAGGTTCTCGAAGTGAACTGCACCAGAAGAATATTTATCAGAAAAGTCCTGCGGTCAAAGAGTAAAATCTGGATGCAGGGCTTTTTAAATTTTCAATCTAACGATTACCCAGCAATTACCTCGAAAGGGAAAATGGTTTTCTAGTTTATGATCGATAAAACCCAGTCCATACATTCATCCGGATCGATTAAACTCCAGGAATGAGGGTGTCGATTACCGTCTAATCTGTAGCCTTTTCCCAGAGCATTAATGAATGCTGCGTCGTCATTCCCTAGTTCTTTGAGCTTCAAAATCATCGCGCTAATGTCCGTCACATTAATGTCGTGAAGTGAAAAATTTCGATTTTCCATCCACCAGTTGATATCAGGGTCGCAATACACCCTGACTGGAATATCTTTCAAGTACTTTAGATTGCCTCCTTGATCCTCGGCTCTTGAATAAGCTGAGTATTGAACAAATCGTTCGTAATTGGCGGTAGGTGTGCCAATATCCTTCTGTATTCCCTCGAGAACCATTTTAGCTTCCGCGTAGGTTGAATCCTTTGCGAGTTGTTCCATTTCCCTGTTGTAAAGGCTAACCAGGTCGACAGGTGGGTCGACGGCTAGAACGGCTCGAGGTTGTATTCGTGTTGCAAGGTCGTTTTCAAAGGCTAGTTCAGCGTATCTCAATACGTTTATTCCGCCCAGAGAGAAGCCAGCTAAAACAAAATTCGTTTCCGGAATATTGTATCTCGCGATAGCATCAGAAAAGACATTATTCAAAAAATCTACTGCTGGTTGCTGAAGACATAAATGGTGATTAATAGTAGGAACAATTACTAACAGCCCGTTCTCAAAGGCAGTTTTGATTAACACGGAATTATTGCTCAGTACGCCTTCAGCTTGTTCATAAAACGAAGGCAATAACACTAATGCGCCAATCGGTTCTTCAACCGTTCTGATTCCATAGTAGTATAAATTCTCAGAACCATAAAAGGAGACATTGATATTTGTCGGATCATTCGCTGAGATTTGGTTGTGTTCGATATACGCGTACAAGGTCGAATCAATGTTGACGAGCATGCTGTTTCTGAAATATCCTCTCATTTTGTTCATGCCATCCTGATAACTCCCAACACCATTGAAATGCCCATTTTTCATTTCTCCTGTGTAATTCATTATTTCGGTCGAGTCATGAAAAACACTTAAAACACCATCACCATTCGGCAAATTATCTTGACAGCTTCCTGTCCATTTCATAGTACAATCGTCGCAATTCCAGGGAAGTGTGTATCGACAGCCGCTCGTTGGATCGGTCAATAGCGTTTGACTGAGTGCAGGTGTAAGCGAGAAAAGAAAGAAAATCCGGATCAGCGTTTTCATGATTCAAAAGATTTGTATGTATTTGGTACAGGTATTACTCGAGAAGTAGGAATAAGTTCACTGAAAAGCGAAAAAAACGGATCACATTTCAATATTCTTTGCACGTCTGTCTTTTTTCGTGCAAAAAAAAGCCCCTGATACAATCAGAGGCTTTCCATCAATTCAATTTGCAATTACTCAGCAACTACCTCGAAAGAGAAAGTTGTTTTTACATCCTTGTGCAAGTTTGCAATTGCTTCGTAAGTACCAACCTCACGGATTGGTTCTTGAGTGATTTTCAATGATTTGCGATCAATTTCCAAACCTTCCTTGCGGATAGCTTCAGCCAATTGAATTACGTTCACAGAACCAAAGATTTTCCCGCTTTCACCAACTTTAGTAGTGATCGCTAAAGAAAGTCCAGCTAGTTTTTGACCAAGCTCCTCTGCTTCCGCCAAAACTTTCGATTCTTTGTGTGATTTTTGTTTCATGATTTCAGCGTGTGCTTTCTTTGCAGAAGCTGTTGCCAAAACCGCGTATCCTTGAGGAATAAGGAAGTTACGACCGTATCCTGGTTTTACTGTAACTACATCATTCGCGTACCCAAGGTTGTCTACGTTTTTCTTTAAAATTACTTCCATTTTGAATAAAATTTCGTGTTAAACCTTCGGTCGATTATTTCAACATATCCGCAACGTACGGCATCAAAGCAAGGTGACGAGCACGCTTTACCGCTTTGTTAACACGACGCTGGTATTTAGCAGATGTTCCAGTGATACGACGAGGCAAGATTTTTCCTTGCTCGTTTACCAATTTCAATAAGAAGTCTGCGTCTTTGTAATCGATGAATTTAATACCGCTTTTTTTGAATCGGCAGTATTTCTCTTTTTTGATCTCGATGTTAATCGGAGTCAAATATCTTACATCATTTTGAGCCATTTCTTTGTTCTTTTAGATGATTAATAATTAAGCCTCCGCTTCGGCTGACTTTTTTGATCCCAAACGTGCACGACGCTTTTCAGCGTACTCTAAGTGATCTTTGTCCATGCGCACGGTTAAGAAACGCATAACACGCTCGTCACGCTTAAATTCAACTTCTAAATCGTTGATTGCTGCTCCAGGTGCTTCAAATTCTGTCAGGAAGTAAAAACCGGTAGATTTCTTCTGAATTGGGTATGCCAATTTCTTAAGGCCCCATGTCTCAGAATACTTTACCTTACCACCTAATGAACCAATTTGGCTCTCGAATCTCTGCACTGCTTCCTTTGCCTGCTCTTCAGACAAAACGGGAGTTAAAATGAAAACAGTTTCGTAAGAATTCATAAAACTAAGTTTGTAAAATAATTAATTATAAAACCCCGCTTCTTTCAAACGGGAGTGCAAAGATAGGAAATTAATACGGATTATACACTCTTGTTATATCCATCATATTACTTTTGACAAAATCTATATAGCTATAAAATTCTGATTATGAAAAAAAGACAGCTTTTCACTAACTTATTGTTGACAACCGCAGTGCTTTTATTATTCGCAGATTTTGCTTTTACGCAGTCAGAAAATACAGTTCAAACCTTGAAACTTGAAACAAGAAGCAATCACTTCAAGGTAATTCATGCGAATGAATCAGGGTTCTCAGCAGTACATGTTAAGTCAAAAAGCGTTTTTCTCAGACAACATGATAATGAAGGGAAAGTTATTAAAGAATGGCGTTATAGTAAATTACTGCCTTTCAACACTGACGGTAAGTCTTTTAGTTTAAAGGCTGTTGCTGATTCGAATCGAGCATTAATAGTTATACATAATCGAAAGGAATCAAAATCTGCTAAAGTAATGGCGTTTTTGGTTAATATGCAGGATATGAAACTTATAAAATCAACCATCTACAATTCGCCAACTTCTAAGTCCAAACATGTCAACACAAATATTTTCGAATTTGGAAATGATGGGTTTACCTTAGTTAGTATTTCAAGGGCATCAAAGGAAACAACTTTAATTCATGCTCAAAGCTTTTCTGGTGAACTGCAAATTGTACATGAACTTAGCGGAACGGTTAATCTCCAGCAGAGAAATGTATTGATCAATGGAGTTGTAACAAGTACGGATGGAATTCACGTCTATTTTTCTGATTACAGTCAAGAAAAATTAGTTTCTATTTACGATATGACCAAAGACGATTACGAAGAGTTAGATATCGGAGAAGACAAGCTTAGTAATGTAAGTATTTTAGGTCTTTTTAACGGGGAAGTAATTGTAATCAAACATTACGATGTTACAGCAGGTTTTGTGGCATATGAATATCAGAAAAGATCGATTAAACTAGAAAGAGTGAGGCTAAAAGATTGGGTGGTTACGCAGTCTTCAGAAAAGATTTTGATTGACTCGATGAACTACACGGCAAAAAAGGCGAATTTGGCGAAGTTTCATAAAGGTGAATTGAAAGGGCTATTGGCACAACCTCCGAGTGGTTTTATGTTAGATGGAATCGAATTGGGAGATAGTACAATTCACGTATTCTTTCATCATGGCAGTTTGTTTAATTCTACGTTTTATTATCAAAATTCTGTCTTACCTGCGAATAATATTCCTACTGTTGGTTATGCACTTCGGGCTTTTAGTAGTAATGTCTCATCAATAAACTTCTCTCTGAATCTCGATTATTTAAGCCAGGATAATTTCAAGAAGTATACCTGGCATAATCTTACAACTGATAGGCTACACGATTTTTGTGTTTTTAAAAATGGAACGGCATTGTCGGTATTGTACATGGATAATAAAGAACCAGGATTGTATAAAGGAGACATTAGGTCTGATAACAGACCAGTTAATGTACTAGATACACATGACTTCAAGAATCGTGGATACAATATGGAGATGTCGAGTTCCATTGACGGAAAGGTGTTTATCCCGATAACAAACTAAAATAATGAGCTCATATTGATTTATTAATCGATGAAGAATTCTTCGTTAGCTTCTGTATCAGAGAATTGATGTTTTACTTAATAATCATTTAATTTACAGGCGATTGAATTCCCGTAAATAACAATAAGTTCATACCATTATAAGACTTATTTAAATAATCTGTACCTAGATATTGGATCGATCTTGTTCGTTACTTGTGCACTTAACAGCACTTCTATTCAATTGTTCCCTCAGTGCCGTCGTTGTATAAAGTCTAGTGTCTTGTGTCTCTATGTCTAGCATCTCCAAGTCTTTCCGCTTTCAACCTTTCGCCTTTCATCTTCCTCAACAATTTCGTATCTTCGCGCCACTTAAATTCAAGTAAATAACAAGAAAATTTCACGTTTATGAGCCTATACGAAGCGTACCTAAAAGAGATCGAAGAAAGAAAAGATCAAGGACTTCACCCAAAACCCATCGATGGGGCGGATTTGTTAAGCGAAATCATCGCACAAATTAAAGACGCTGACAACGCTCATAGGCAGGACTCACTCAAGCACTTTATATACAATACGCTTCCAGGAACCACGAGCGCAGCAGGAGTGAAAGCGGAATTTTTGAAAGAAATCATTCTCGGGGAAGAAACCGTCGCTGAAATTAAACCCGAATTTGCATTCGAGCAGTTGTCGCATATGAAAGGCGGGCCGTCTATCAAGGTTTTATTGGATTTGGCTCTTGGAAGTGACGCTGATATAGCGGCAGAAGCGGCAAAAGTGCTTAAAACACAAGTATTCTTGTACGAAGCAGATACGGAACGCTTGGAAACAGCCATGAAAGATGGAAATCCGATTGCAAAGGAAATTATCGAAAGCTACGCTCAGGCGGAGTTCTTTACGAAACTTCCAGAAGTAGAGGAAGAAATCAAAGTGGTTACGTATATCGCTGGAGTAGGGGACATCTCAACCGACCTGCTCTCTCCAGGAGCCGATGCACACTCGCGCTCCGATCGTGAATTGCACGGACAATGTATTTTCGAACACAACAAGGAAATGCAACAAGAAGTTCTGGATTTAAAATCAGAGCATCCAGATAAGCGCATTATGCTTATCGCGGAGAAAGGAACTATGGGAGTGGGATCTTCACGCATGTCGGGAGTGAATAACGTAGCACTTTGGACGGGAATTCCTTCCAGCCCGTATGTACCATTCATCAACATTGCTCCAGTAATCGCAGGAACCAACGGAATTGCTCCTATCTTTTTAACGACAGTAGGCGTGACCGGTGGAATCGGAATTGATTTGAAAAACTGGGTGCAGAAGAAAGATGAGAACGGAAATACAGTAATTGGTGAAGATGGAGAACCAGTTTTGGAGCAGAAATACTCCGTAGAAACAGGAACCGTTCTTACGATCAATACAAAAACGAAAAAACTGTACAACGGCGATGAGGAGTTGAAAGACATTTCCGATGCGTTGACACCGCAAAAGATGGAATTCATCAAGGCGGGAGGTTCGTATGCAGTTGTCTTCGGTAAGAAATTGCAAACATTTGCTTGTAAAGCTTTAGGAATCGATATCCCTCAGGTGTATGCTCCGTCAAAAGAAATTTCCATTGAAGGACAAGGTTTGACAGCCGTTGAAAAGATTTTCAATAAAAATGCCGTTGGAACAACTCCCGGTAAAACGTTACACTCCGGGTCAAATGTTCGTGTTGAGGTAAATATTGTAGGGTCACAGGATACTACTGGATTGATGACTTCGCAAGAATTGGAGATGATGGCAGCAACGGTGATTTCTCCGATTGTAGATGCAGGATACCAGTCTGGATGTCACACAGCCTCTGTTTGGGACGATAAATCAAAGGCGAATATTCCGCGACTCATGAAGTTCATGAACGATTTTGGATTGATTACAGCACGCGATCCGAAAGGAGAATACCACGCCATGACAGATGTAATCCACAAAGTATTGAACGATATCGCTGTCGACGATTGGGATGTTATCATCGGTGGAGATTCACACACACGTATGTCAAAAGGTGTTGCCTTTGGTGCAGATTCAGGAACTGTTGCTTTGGCTTTGGCGACCGGAGAAGCAACCATGCCTATTCCTGAGTCGGTAAAGGTGACCTTCAAAGGAAACATGCGCAGTTTCATGGATTTCCGTGATGTCGTGCACGCTACGCAACAACAAATGTTGAAGCAGTTTGGAGGAGAAAATGTATTCCAGGGTAGAGTAATTGAGGTACACATTGGAACCTTGACTTCGGATCAGGCATTCACGTTCACAGATTGGACAGCAGAAATGAAAGCGAAAGCGTCTATCTGTATCTCAGAGGATGAAACGTTGATTGAATCATTGGAAATTGCCCGCGATCGTATCAAGATCATGATCGATAAGGGAATGGACAACGAGAAACAAGTGTTGAAAGGACTTGTGGAGAAAGCAGAAGCACGCATCACCGAAATTAAAACGGGAATCAAACCGGCCCTTCGTCCAGATGCCAATGCGAAATACTACGCTGAAGTGGTCATCGATTTGGATGAAATTGCAGAACCAATGATTGCCGATCCTGATGTTAACAATGAGGACGTTTCCAAGCGTTACACACACGATACTATTCGACCATTGTCTTATTACGGAGGTACGAAAAAAGTAGATCTAGGATTTGTGGGATCGTGCATGGTGCACAAAGGAGATATGCAGATATTAGCGCAGATGTTAAAGAACATCGAGAAGCAGAAAGGATCTGTAGAATTCAAAGCACCATTAGTGGTAGCGCCACCAACGTATAATATCGTGGATGAATTGAAAGCGGAAGGCGATTGGGAAGTTTTGGAGAAATACGCAGGATTCGTTTTCGATGACAGCAACCCGAAAGAAGCGGCACGTAAGAAATATGAAAACAAGTTGTACCTGGAGCGTCCTGGTTGTAACTTGTGCATGGGGAACCAGGAAAAAGCAGAGCCAGGGGATACAGTAATGGCTACTTCAACGCGCTTGTTCCAAGGTCGTGTTGTGAAAGATTCCGACGAGAAGAAAGGGGAGTCCTTGTTGTCCTCAACACCAGTCGTGGTACTGTCGACAATTTTGGGACGCACGCCAACCATGGAAGAATACGAAGCAGCAGTAAATGGAATTGTCCTTACGAAGTTCAAGCCATCTTCAAAACAGCTAGTGAATAGTTAAAAAACAAAATTTAAAATCAATACTACGCCCCGTTTTTCGAGCCTATCGAGAAGCGGGGCTTTTTCGTGGTCTCAGGTTGTATGAGCCTCTCAAATTTGGCTTCTTTTCGTAATTTCCGCTTCGAAAGCCTCGACCAGCGTTGTTCAAGCAGCTTTATTGCCTATCCCGAAATCATATTGGAAGAAGTCATAATTCACAAGTCGGCATCTCGACAGGCTCGCTGACCTTCCTTCCATATTCATTATTCAATATTTCTTATTCCTTATTAATAATTCCTTATTCCGTATTCATCACCTTCAACATCCCTATATATACCTAGGTAATATTTTCGCCCTTTTTCCTTTGTACTTCACTGAAAAAATGCTAATATAACAGGCAAATTAAGCACAAGTATGGTATTTGACATAGACATGATTAAAGAGGTGTACGCACGTTATCCAGAACGAATAGCTGCAGCTCGAAAAGTGGTAAACAAACCGCTAACATTATCAGAGAAGATTTTATATACCCATTTATGGGACGGAGCAGCAACGGTTGCGCACGAGCGAGGAAAATCATACGTGGATTTCGACCCAGATCGTGTGGCGATGCAAGATGCAACAGCGCAAATGGCATTGTTACAGTTTATGCAAGCAGGAAAGCCCCAGGTGGCAGTACCTTCAACAGTACATTGTGATCACTTAATTCAGGCAAAGATTGGCGCGACAGCCGATTTGCAAGAAGCAATGAACAAAAGTTCGGAAGTGTTCAATTTCCTCGAAAGCGTTTCGAATAAATATGGAATTGGATTCTGGAAGCCAGGAGCAGGTATTATTCATCAGGTGGTTTTAGAGAATTATGCTTTCCCAGGTGGAATGATGATAGGTACAGATTCCCACACGGTGAACGCTGGCGGACTGGGAATGGTGGCTGTTGGTGTTGGAGGTGCCGATGCCGTAGACGTAATGGCAGGAATGCCTTGGGAGCTTAAAATGCCGAAACTAATCGGTGTAAAACTGACTGGCGAAATGAACGGCTGGACTGCTCCTAAAGATGTGATATTAAAGGTAGCAGGCATTCTTACTGTGAAAGGTGGAACAGGATGTATTGTCGAGTATTTCGGAGAAGGAGCAAAATCACTTTCCGCAACGGGTAAAGGAACTATTTGTAACATGGGGGCCGAAATCGGTGCCACAACCTCTACCTTCGGTTACGATGATTCAATGCGCCGCTACTTGGCTGCCACTGGTCGTCAGGAAGTAGTGGATGAAGCAGATAAAATTGCAGATCACTTAACTGGTGATGACGAAGTGTACGCCAACCCAGAACAATACTTCGATCAAGTGATTGAAATCAACTTGTCAGAATTATCTCCACATCTGAACGGACCATTTACGCCAGACCTGGCAACGCCTGTGGCAGAAATGAAAGAGAAAGCAGCCGCAAACGATTGGCCTACTGAAATTGAATGGGCACTAATCGGTTCTTGTACCAATTCCTCTTATGAAGATTTGACCCGCGCTGCGTCCATTGTAGATGATGCCGTTTCGAAAGGTGTAAAGCCGAAGGCTATTTTAGGAATTAACCCAGGTTCAGAGCAAGTGCGTTACACAGCAGAGCGCGACGGATTATTGGATACCTTTATGAAGTTTGAATCTGCTCGTATTTTCACCAACGCCTGCGGACCGTGTATTGGTCAGTGGGATAGAGAAGGAGCCGAAAAAGAAGAAAAGAACTCTATTGTTCATTCCTTCAACCGAAACTTTGCGAAACGTGCAGATGGAAACCCAAATACGCACGCCTTTGTGACATCTCCGGAGTTGGTTGCTGCAATTGCCATCGCAGGTAGGCTGGACTTTAACCCAATCACTGACCCTCTGATTAATGAAAGCGGTGAGGAAATTATGTTAAAGGAGCCAACGGGAATAGAACTTCCAACGAAAGGTTTTGCAGTAGAAGATAACGGATATCAGGAACCTGCTGAAGACGGTTCAAATGTGGAAGTAGTGGTCAACCCAGACTCGGAGCGTTTGGAATTGTTGACGCCATTTAAGCCTTGGGACGGAAAGAACATTACAGGAGCGAAGTTGCTGATTAAGGCGCATGGCAAATGTACCACCGATCACATTTCCATGGCAGGGCCGTGGCTGCGTTATCGTGGTCACTTGGATAATATTTCCAACAACTGTTTGATAGGGGCTGTGAACGCCTTCAATATGGAAACAAATAATATTGTGAACCAATTGACAGGGGACAATGGACCTGTTCCAGCGACTGCGCGCGCGTACAAAGCAGCCGGAATTCCAAGTATTGTTGTGGGAGATCACAATTACGGAGAAGGTTCTTCACGAGAGCATGCTGCTATGGAGCCACGTCATTTGGGGGTTCGAGCAGTTATTGTGAAATCCTTCGCACGTATTCATGAGACCAACCTGAAAAAACAAGGAATGTTAGGCTTGACCTTCGACAATGAAAATGATTATGATAAGATTTTAGAAGATGACACCTTCAACTTCTTGGATTTAGATCAATTTGCCGAAGGGAAGCAACTAACGTTAGAGGTGGTTCATGCGGACGGTTCAAAGGATGAAATCAAATTGAATCACACTTACAACGAGGCACAAATTGATTGGTTCCGCGCTGGATCGGCACTCAATTTAATTAAGAAACAAAACGCATAAATAGCGAACTCAATGCAGAAAAACCCTTTACTCGCAAGATGTGACGGGTTTTTTTACGGAATAAAAAACGCCGCTCATTTGAGCGGCGTTTCTTCTTTAAAAATGTTGTCTTCTTAGATTTTCACAGAAAGACCCAATTGAAGAGGAGTACCACCACCGGCACCAATCTCAATCATCATTCCGATATTGTCCGTGAAGTAGATACGCGTTCCTAACGATAAACGAATTGCCATTGGAATCAACGCTCTATCTTGTTCTAATCCATCCGTATTGGCATTCGGATCTTCTACAGTCCACTCACGATTCGCATGTTTATAACCAACGGCAAACCCAGTATATGCATCAACATTGTCTGTTTGTACAAAGTGATAATTCATACGAAGCATAGCGCGAATACGAACAGATGTGTAATCGTAATTGTAAGTTCGCATAACGTTCGTCATAGACGTCGTATCGTACTCTTCCTGAGTTACGTCGTAATTACTTCCTGACTTAACGTAATTGAAATCAACTCCTAAGCCGAAGTTGTCTGCCAACATATATTCTGCACGAAGACCATATCCAAACTGTCCACCATTTAAGCGGTAGTTAGAGATAGTTTGCCCCTCTCCTAGAGACGGCTCACTTCGTAAAATATTGGACTGCATTGTTCCTATGTAAGGATCAACAATTAGGTTTCCAGCTTCTGTCATTGTTTGAGCGTAAGAAGCCGTAGATAGTGCTAAAGTTGCACCGAATAGCATAAAGATCTTTTTCATAGCCATTTTAATTTAAGTTACGAGTTTAAAGAAACTCAAAATTTCCTCACAATGGACAAATGCCGTGCCAAAGTGTAAAATTTCGTTAAAATGTTTCTTCTCAATCTCTTATACTGACATTTTATAAAAAGGTTCCTTTTCGAAGGAAATAGCAAACCAAAGCTGTTTATCCCTCATTCATAATTCAAAATTCATCATTCTTAATTCGTGAAGCATAATTCTACACCGCAACATTATGCTCTCGCAAGGCGTCGTTCAATGATGTTTTTAAATCTGTAGAGGCTTTTCGTTTTCCAATTATCAAAGCGCATGGAACATTATACTCTCCAGCAGGAAAAGATTTTGTGTAAGAACCTGGTATTACTACACTTCGTTCTGGCACATACCCCCGAATTTCTTTCGGTTCATCTTCTGTAACATCAATAATTTTAGTTGATTTGGTGAGCACCACATTTGCGCCTAGAACGGCTTCTTTACCAACACGAACGCCTTCAACAACGATGCATCGCGAACCTATAAAAGCACCATCTTCAATAATCACCGGTGCAGCTTGCAATGGTTCTAGTACGCCACCAATTCCTACACCTCCACTCAAGTGAACGTCTTTACCAATTTGAGCGCATGAACCAACTGTGGCCCAAGTGTCGACCATGGTTCCAGAGTCTACGTACGCTCCTATGTTTACATAAGATGGCATCATTATTACACCAGGAGCAATATACGCACCGTATCTGGCAACTGCATGCGGCACAACACGAACGCCTAACTCTTTGTAGTTCGATTTCAATGCCATTTTATCATGGAATTCAAATGGTCCAACTTCAATAGTTTCCATTTGTCGAATAGGGAAGTACATGACAACGGCTTTTTTTACCCATTCATTCACTTGCCATTCACCATTTTCCAGAGGTTCCGCTACCCGTAATATTCCTTTGTCAATATCCTCTATTACATGCTCAATGGTTGAAACCACCTCGGCATCTTTCAATAATTCTCTGTTATCCCAAGCTTTTTCAATAATGGATCTCATTGTCTGTTTTTTTTAACAAAAGTAGTTTTAATTGAACATTCTAAAATTGAAATTCGAAAAATCATCTTAACTCACAACTCTTCAATTCATAATTCATCACTCCTAGTTCATAATTGCTAATTTTACCTCATGTCAAAAGCGATATCCATAGATTTTGGTTTAAAACGAACAGGACTCGCCATAAGCGATGAAACGAAAATGTTTGCATTTGGACTTGAAACAGTTGACTCCAAGGTTCTCATGGATCGTTTGGTTACTTTGGTAAAAACGGAATCCGTAGATACCATTGTGTTGGGCATGCCGAAACGATTGAACAACGAAGATGCACACATCACGCAGAATGTGCTTTTACTAGAGGAAGCTTTAAAAAAGCAGTTTCCTCTTGTTCAGGTGCTTCTAGAGGATGAACGTTTTACTTCCAAAATGGCATCTGCAGCAATGCATACCGCTGGAGCTTCCAAAAAACAAAAGCGAGAGAAAGGTTTGATAGATAAAGTGTCCGCTACAATTATCCTTCAATCGTATTTAGACAGAAACGGACGTGTATAACTGTTTTTCAATTTACCCCATCTCAAATTTTTTTCAGTAAGATTCTATTAATTTTGTAGCACATTCAAGTACTATGATTTTACCAATTGTTGCATACGGCGATCCATTGTTAAAGCGCGAGGCGCAGGAGATAGATGAAACTTATCCAGATTTGGACAAGTTGATTGAAAATATGTTTGAAACAATGTATGAAGCCTCAGGTGTGGGATTGGCTGCTCCACAAATTGGTCTGAGTATTCGCCTTTTTATTGTAGATGGTTCATCCTTTGCAGAAGACGAAGAGACCGATCCAAAGGCAAAGGGGATGGGGGATTTCAAAAAAGTCTTTATCAATCCGATTATTGAAGAAGAACAAGGAGAAAAATGGGGTTTCACGGAAGGGTGCCTTTCCATTCCAACCATTCGAGAAGAAGTTTTTCGTAAAGAAGAGGTTACTATTTCCTACTACGACCAAAACTGGAAATTGCACGAAGAGACGTTTACGGGATACAGTGCTCGCATTGTACAACACGAATACGATCATCTGGAAGGCGTTTTATTTACGGACCATCTTTCCCCTCTGAAGAAACGCCTCATTACCAAAAAGCTTCAGAATATATCGAAAGGTGAAGTAGAACACGATTACCGGATGAAATTTCCAGCAAAAAAGAAACAGCGATGAGAACATATGTTTCAATATGGGGCCTTTTCGCCCTTTTGTGTTGTACGCTCGTGGTAACAACATCATGTTCCAACGAGCCTGAAGTGCGGAAGCGAAAAGAAATTAAGAAGGATATTAAATCAGCAGAAACGAAAGTAACAAATGCTTCCAAAGCTGGTCAGGTAACTCCAGAGTTTGAAGCATCCAGCGAAGAACTGATGGCAGCTTTGCTGGAGTATTATCATGCATACCCGAAAGACAAGTACTCTGCTGAATGCGTGACAAAGGTTCATATGCTCCACGCGGCGCTGAATAATGTAGAGGAATCTGTGGCGTACGGTGATACCCTTTTGGAACAATTTCCAAAGTATGAAAACCGTGCACAGGTTATAGAAAGCCAGATTCAAGCCTATGAAATGTTGATAAAGCCGCGAAACGTAGAGAAGATCAAAGGCTATCTAAACATGTGGCTCGCTGAAAATAAAAAGGCACCACAACAGAAAATCGAGGATATGAAGTATCACTTGAAGTTTGTGGACATGTCCTTAGAAGAGCGTATGCGCATGAACATGGAGGAATTGGATTAATGATTACTCAAATTCAATTTTAAGCTTCCGTTTTCAATTTTCAGTATCCTCGTTAAGTTCACTTTTCTCTTACTACAAACATAGGGAAGGACGCTAATAATGAGACTTCTTTGGTAATGCTCTTCTGGAATAATCGCTCTAGGAAATTATGTTTTCGAGCAACAATCGCCAAAATCTCGGCATGTGAATCATTCATGTAACTACTTATCCCAGCAGCAACGTTCTCGTTCTTTATGTTTTCAAAAGTATGAGATACCGTTCCACACGTTTTGAAGAATGTCTTTACTTCAGATGACTCAGAGGTCATTTCATCATCACCGTTTTCCTGGATATGAAAAGCACAAATCTTAGCATTTTTATCCTTTGCCATTTGTACCACAGGCTTCAATATTTGTCGGCTCTCTAAAGGCTTGAAATCCAATGCTAAGGCGATCGTGTTTATTTTTTGAAACGCATGGTCTTTTGGAACAATTACGGTTGGAATTGACACATTTTTCAGTACATCCATGGTGTTACTTCCCAGAAAGAAATTCTGTACCTGAGACGCCCCTCTTGTTCCAATCACCACGAAATCAGCAAGTCCATTTTTCGCCAAGCTGTTCACTACAGGGTACAGTGAACCGTGCATTGCTTTCGTTTCAAAAGTGTAGTCAGGATACTTTTTTTCCAATTCCACTTTTAAGTCTGCAAGAAAAGCAACTGACTCCTTTCTGAGGTAGTCTGTGATAGATACCATGGCCGCCGTCGACGAGCCAGGCTCTTTATAGGAGTTTAATAGGGTATAGGTGACATTTTCTGAACCAAACAATTGCATACCGTATTCCATAGCAGTGCGTGCATTATCTGAAAAATCCGTAGTTAAAATGACTCTTTTCATGTTGATGGTTTTAAGTTGGTACTAAGTTCTCTGAATTTGTCCATTTGGAATATGATGATTGTCAGTTTTAAAAGAGACATTTATTCTCGATACTTGTCTTTCGAGTTGAATTGAACGAATAGAATCTCAGTACATGAGTGCAAAAGGTCCAATTCCCAATTCATTCCTGAATAACTCAAAATCCAACCCCGTGTTAACGATGTGTTAAAAACTAGTAGCATCGAAATTCTTGCATTATATTTGATATTGAAATCGAAACTATTTAAACAAAAAGATATGAAAAACGCAGTATTATCACTTCTATTGATCTTTGTTGCCGGTGTAGGCACTGCAATGGCACAACAAGTAGCTCAAGGACCACAAATTGAGTTCGAAAAAGAAGTTCATGATTACGGAAAAATTAAAAACGGTGCAGATGGTTCATGTACATTTGAGTTCAAAAACACTGGAAACGCTCCATTGATTATCTCGAATGCTAAGGGGTCTTGTGGATGTACTGTTCCAGATTGGCCAAAAGAGCCAATCGCTCCAGGTAAAACTGCAGTAATCAAAGTGAAGTATGACACAAAGCGTGCTGGTGCTATTAACAAGAGCGTTACGATTACTTCAAACGCTACAAACGAGCCAACTAAAGTGATCCGTATTAAAGGATACGTTGAGGCACGTCCAACTTCTGGAGCTCCTGTAAATTCAACTGGACCAGCAGTAAACTAAGAATATGATTCGAGTAGCAATACTCTTACTAATAACTTTGAATTCCGCCCTTGTCTTTGGACAAGAGGCGGAATTTAGTTTGGAGGAAAAAGTTCATAAATTTCCAAAAACGAAGCAAGGCGTTGTATTAGAGCACAAGTTCAAAATTACTAATACGGGAGACGCCCCATTAATCATCTCCGACTACCAGGTATCTTGCAAATGCACCAAAGCATACCTGCCAAAAGCACCCATCCTACCAGGAGAGACTTACAATCTCAAAATTACCTTCGATACAAAAGGTAAATACGACTTTCAAGATCGAACAATTTACCTAAAAACCAATACCAAGAAGAAAACACACGCGCTCCGCTTCAAAGTTCGAGTCATCGACTAGGTAATTTTTGGTTTTCCCGCACCACGTTAAGTTCACAACATCTTCTATATCTCCGAGTGTAGCTTTCATATAACTTCTACCAAGTACAGTAGAGTCAAAGCGCTATTCATTATGCGAACTTTGAAGTTAAAATGTACAATTCTCAACGAAGAGAGCACAGCACTTCCATTCAAAATCCCCGTTCAAATGTTAACGTCTTCTTAAAGTCTTTAATTAGTTGTTAAACTACTGGTTTGCATGTGATTCTGAACTAAATTGGTCATGGAAATTTAAATGATCTAATGATGAAAAACACCTTTATTTTATGCGCCCTCTTCCTTGTGGGAATGGTAACAGGAGCAAATGCTCAAGAAGTGAAAAATGGACCTCAAATTACATTCGAGAAAGAGGTTCATGATTATGGGAAAATCAAGCAAGGTGCGGATGGAGTAGTGGAGTTTACCTTCACGAACACTGGAAACGCCCCTTTGATTCTGTCAAACGCCAAAGGTTCGTGCATGTGTACAGTTCCAAAATGGTCGAAAGAACCCATTGCGCCCGGGAAAAGTGCAACGTTGCAGGTTAAGTACGATACCAAACGTATTGGTGCTATTAACAAAAGTGTAACGATCACTTCCAACGCGGTGAATGAACCCACCAAGGTCATCCGCATAAAAGGGTATGTACAAGCCTTAAACGAAAGCGGAGTCCCGGTCAATAATAACGGGCCTGCATCTGAAAAGTAATTAAGGAGCCTGCTACTTAAGGTCCGACACTAAAATATAGTGTCGGACTTTTTTTATGGACAACAATAGAGCCTTTTCGAAAACGATTAAAATCCTTGTCTTTAATTGACGATTCCTGAAGCAATATTCATAAATTTAAAATATGAAAGTACTATTATCTCCAGCGAAGGCGATAGACATGTCGAAGCGCTTGCAAACAGAACAAGTTCAAGAACCGATGTTTATCAATGAGGCAGAAGGATTGATGAAGAAAATGCGCAAATTCTCAGCGAATAAAATTGGGAAGATGATGCATTTGTCGAAGGAGTTAGCCGAGCTCAACTACGAACGAAATCAAAGCTGGGATACGACTGCAACGATCACGGAAGAGACAGGGCATGCAATGGCCATATTTAATGGTGAGGTATACCGTGGTTTGGACGCATTGACTCTGGATGAAAAAGGAATTCAAGTTGCTCAGGAAAAGATTCGAATTCTTTCTGGCTTGTACGGATTGCTGCGCCCCTTGGATGTTGTACATCCGTATCGATTGGAAATGGGGACTTCCTGGGCAGTTACAGCAGCAAAGAAAAACCTTTATCAATTTTGGGGTAGTAAAATTTGTGACGCTCTCAACGAAGAGGAAAGTGATGTAATTGTCAACTGCGCCTCTGCGGAGTACTTCAAAGCAGCGCAACTTAAAAATGTTAAAGCGAAAGTAATTACTCCCGTTTTCAAAGATTTGAAGAACGGAGATTACAAAGTGATAATGGTGTATGCCAAACAGTCACGCGGTGCTATGGCAAGGTATATAGTCGATCATAATATTGAAGACCCCGAGGAGATCAAAGGATTCAATATAGGAGGGTATCAATTCGATACCAACCTTTCTACTGAGACCGAATTCGTATTCACGAGATGACATCTATCGTATTCCCTCATTGAACGGCTGGCCCACTGATCTGTACCAATAAGAAAGTAATCTATGCGTTGGTTGTTTCTGTTTACCGTAATGCTGCTTCTGAATTGTTCAGGAAACTCTCAAATAATATCTCATCAACCAACCTTAAAGAGTCAGGAACAGTTTGACCAATGGAGTTCAAGGCCTTTGTATCAGAAGTATGGTCAGGTTTCCTCGTTGAAAATAGTTTTCGATAATCAAACGGAAAAACTACACTTCATTTCTTCACAAGAATACGAGTTTCACTATCAGTTTTGCATGACTGAATTAGGATTCCCAAACAATTTGTCTCTTTTCAACGATGAGGCTTATTCGGGAAGGATGGACCGAAGGTTTTTGGTTGCAAATATTAATTATTATAAAGCATTGGATGTCTTTACTTTGGAATTGGGACCGTCCGATCGAATGAATGAAACGCACCTTAGAAAGCTTTTCAATGCCGTAAGAAAAGAGGTCTTTTTTTCGGAGCATTTCTATCTTATGCTGAATACAGCGCACGTAAATCAACTGAATTTGGACAAATCTGCAATTCCTGTCATTGGTCCTTCAGAAATATATAATGGGCAACGATATCAGCCCATTTCGAAGTATGTATCATTTGGTCGTATTCGCGTAATTCAAGACTGGGAGAAACAGAAAGACTCCATTCGTCCGGAAGATATTATTATCATCCACGATATTCCTCAGGTTTTTCCTGTGGTGCAAGGAGTAATCGTAACGCAGTTTCAAACGCCATTAAGCCATGTGACCTTATTAGGACAAAACAGACGAATTCCAATTTGTGCCTACACCGAAATTTTTTCGGATGAAAAAGTATTGGATTTACATGGAGCAGTAGTTGCTTTTTCTGTGGATCAGGACACCTTTGACCTTCAATTGGCTCCAGATGTAGACTTGAGCGATATTTGGGACAAGGGCAGATCTATCAGGCTTTCCTACAATATCAAGGTCGATTCGTTGATCCCAGCAGAATTACTTCGTGAGAAACACAGCAACATTGTTGGGTGCAAAGCCGCGAACTTTGGAGAGTTGAAAAAGTACTCGGAAGAAATCGATTTTTCCGTTCCTGAAAGTGCTTTCGCCATTCCGTTTTATTACTACCATCGACACATTCAAAAGAATGGGATTCAAGTAAAAATTGATGCCTTATTGAGCAAGGAGAATCGATCAAGGAAAAGTGAAGATATTCGTCAAGAACTAAAGGAGATTAGGAATTTGATTAAAGACACGCCGTTAGATGAAACATTGTTAGCGGAAGTGGAAAACATGATCGTTCACTTGGGAACTTACCGTCGTATGCGATTTCGATCGTCTACAAATGCAGAAGATCGCGAGGGGTTCTCAGGTGCGGGTATTTACACCTCGAAGACCGGAGAGCTGGGAAATCCTGAAAAACCAATCGACAAGGCCATTAAGAAAGTGTGGGCTAGCCTCTGGTCTTACAATGCCTTCATGGAGCGAGAAGCATTTAATATAGATCACAGTACTGCGGCAATGGGCATTTTAGTGCATCGTTCCTTTCCTGATGAAGAGGTAAATGGGGTGGCGATTACATCCAATTTATATCGAGATGATTATCTTGGCTTTGTTGTGAATGCGCAGCTAGGGGATGAAAGTGTGGTACAGCCGAGTGGGTCAATCCAATGCGATGAGTTCATTTGTTACCCAGATGAATCTGCTTCGGTGTACGGAAAACAAGATTCAGGAATTGATATCATCAACTACTCTTCATTAAACAACGGCCAGCTCGTTATGACGGTAGATGAAATTCAGAACTTGGCAAATGTCCTCGAACTGATAAAAAGAAAGTATGCACGGACGCATTATACCAAACAGTCGTATTTTAACCTTGCCCTCGATCTGGAGTTTAAATTGGATAGAGACACAAGACAATTGTACATCAAACAAATGAGAATTTACAATCGATGAAGAAAGGTGAATGTAGATTCAAGTATATGAGTAAAAAGATAGTTTCGTTCCTAATTCAACCCTTCTAATCTAAAATTCAACATTCCTAATTCATAACTCATAATTCACCCCCTTCTCAACTTCCCTAATTTTTTATTCTATTTGTAGTAAATGGATTCGAACAAGAATATCAAAAACAAAAACGACCAATTGATATGGAGGATTTTGATCCTATTGTTCTCGTTCTATCTTATCGCGGTGCTTTTTTCTGAATCTTTCTGGGGTTTTCATTTTTTTGCAACTGCTCCCACCAGCGCAAACGTACTCACCCTGTTATGTATTCTCGGGATATTTGCATTAGGAAGTCAAAAAAAATACCTGAATTGGTTTCTAGATCTTCAGTTGAATGGCGTGTCCAAAGCAATCGTTCTTTCCGTTATACTTGGTTTTTTATTTCATCAATTTTCATTTGTGAATGATGCATATGGAGATGCCTTACGACATAAAAGTTTCTTACCAGACGTAGTCGAAGAGTTGGATGAAGAGCGAACTTCAAAAGCTTACACATTAAATGTTTTTCAACCTAAAATAGGGGAGATTACCCTACTGAATGCAGTCGAAATTATTTCCTATGAAACAGGTACAAAAGTTACAGAGGTTTTCCGATGGATTGGGACCATTTTCGGTATCCTATTTGTCTTTTACTGGGTGCTTTTCACAAATAAATATTTCGAAAAAGGTCGTTTGTCAAATGTGATCTTGCTCTTAGGAATTTTTTCGCCGTTTGTGCAACTCTTTTTCGGACATGTTGAAATATATGCGCCAGCGATCACCTTCACGGCTATCACGCTAATGTGCCTACTCTTATTTATCAAAGAGCAAAGAAAACTGTGGGGTATTGTAATGTTGGTATGTCTATTCTTGGCAATGAAGTTTCACTTTGTGTCTGTTCTCATGATCCCTGCATGTGCTTTGGCTTGGTTGCTTCATTGGAAAGAAGTTCGCATTTCGAAATGGATCACATGGCGTCGAATGTGGCTCTTTGTAATGATTCCAGTGATTTTCATCGGAATCGCGGCTTACATTTTTGTTTTCAAGGATTACAACGACCCTCGCTTTTTAAACGGACAGATTGATACTTCGGAAAGACTCTTTTTACCAGTGTTTTCACCAGAAGCCCCACTTGATCGATACAACCTTCTTAGTTGGAACCATCTATGGGATTATTTCAATATGTTCTTTTTATGGTCGGTTAGTGGAATATTCATTCTCGTTGTCGCTATAGCACGAAGAGGTCAAGTGCTTTGGAAGCATCAGGGATTGGTTCTGATTACTATGACGCTACTTTTTTACGTTGGACTTTTCTTTATGGTGAACCCACTGGTTTCCATGCCGATGGACTTCGATTTATTTTCGCTGCCAGCTCCAGTTTTCGTAATCTTTGCGGCGCTTCTACTATCTCAATTTAAGGAGGAAGAATTCACTGTGAAAATGGTGATTCCCATTCTCGCGCTGTCCATGATTACTATTCCAATAGTGGCTACGAACCAAAGTGTCGAGGGAGCTTCAAAACGATTGGAGTATTTAGGGCGTCACACGTTTAAAACCTATTGGATTCGATCCGTTGAGACACTTCGTGTGGGGTTAGAGATGGATCCTGAAAATTACGAAAAGCGATTGCTCTCCAACATCAACAAGTTAAAACCATACGCTATTAAGGGAAAGGATAAGGAGTACGCAAACCTGTTGTGGCGAGCGGGTAAGTTATACAGAAAAAGCGGCCAAGCACAAGAAGCACTGAAATGGCACTCTTTGTCGCAGGAATATTTTTCTGGGCTCGATTATAACCAGGTAGGATTAGTGGAGTCGTATTATTTGCTTGGACAATATGAAAATGCACTAGAAGAGAGTAGGGAACTCATCAAAATGAAATATCCATCGAAAGAAAAGGCCTTAAACATCGCATTCGATTGTGCTGTTCAGGCAAAAGACGCCACCGCTATTATTGCATTCGGGAAACGTCTTCAAAAATTATACCCCGACAATCCCTATTATAGCGACACAATGCGAACCTTCCAAAACAATCAGTAAACTCCAATCAAGCAATCCTTCCCCAAAAGTCAGGCCGTCCTTCAACTTTCCGCTTTCAACTTTCCGCTTTCAACCTTCCACCTTCCGCCCATTATTCCCCTTCTTAAAACTCAAAATCCTCATTCTTCTCAAGGATCTCCCAGGTATGATCCGCCAACAACCGAACCGTTGCCACAAATTCAAAACTTTTTTTGGAGCGACCCCATTGATCTGGAGCTATCAAAGACAGCAAAAAACTACGATTTTCCTTCTCATACAAATGATAGACATGATTAATAAGAGGTTCGAAACGCATTTCTGCCCCGTAAATGATCTCGGATATCACCTTTCTATCCTGTAGTGCTTTGGCCTGGTCGGCCAATAGTTGCATTTGCTCACGAATCTGATCCAACTGCATATCAGTCTGATGCTCCATCGCCGCTATTGCTCTCCCTTTCACTTTTCCCTGATCCTCGGGTTTCACAACGGCAGAACCTGCATGGTGCCCATACTCCAAAGAATGCGGAGTTTCCGTTATTTTATCCGGGTCAATAGGATTTTCAAATTTTTCAGACATACTTCAAAGATACGAACAAACGTAGAATTTCTGAAAAATCACTCGTTCAGATGCAAGCCGAACTCTGTACAGATGCTTTGTGGTACAGGGTAGTTCAATTGTAAGGATGTTGCAATGGCAGCACGCGCTTTATTCATTTGTCCCACAAATCGATAATTCAACCCTAAATAATACTGAGCTACGGCATTTCTAGGCTGGTTCGATACAACTTTTTCAAAGTCTTCAATCGCAGCTGAATGGTTTCCCAAGTCTGTTTGTATAGCGGCCCGTAGTTCAATATATTTCAAATTTTCTAATTCGAGAGAAATGGCTCTGTTGACCACTTGCAACGCTTTTTTCGGCTTTGTTTCCATTTTGTGAACAAGCGCCAAATTATAGTAGGCCAACGAATATTCAGGATCAATTTTTATCGCCTTTCTGAAATGATACTTCGCCTGCTTTCGATCGCCTCGAATGCCATAAATCTTGCCAGCATTCACATGAGCTTTGGCGTAAGGAGTTGCTCCCTTGGTTGCATACAAATAATGCTTTAATGCCTCGTCAATGTCTTTTTGCTCTTCGTACAAGAGTCCAATTTCGTAGTGGGCCTCTACGTTTGAGTAAAGAGCAGCGCTTTTTCGAAAATCTTTCCATGCGAGATCCAACCTTTTTTGCTCCTTGTAAAAGCGACCGCGTGATAAATAAGGGAAATATGCTTCGGGATACTTTTCAATGGAGCTGCTCCAAAGCGTCTCTCCATTTTTCCAATGCTGTTGCTGATTTATGGTTTGTGTAGTCAGAAGAGCCGTGAATACGATAATTATTCCCCAGAATGCAACAGGTTGAATTCGACCTTTATTCCGTAAATACTGCAATCCCGTTCCGATTACATAAAACAAACCAAGGTAGGGTAGATACGTGTAACGTTCGCTTGTCAATGCCTTTCCAAAAGGAATAATTTGGAGTAGCGGCGCGATGGTCAAAATAAAAAAGGATAATCCAAAAAAGAGTTGCTTGGAATTGCGGTATGACCAATACAACAACCACAAAAGAGCAATGAAAGGGATCAAGGAAAGATAGAACAGACTGTTCATCGCATCGTTAAGCGGAAAAGGGTGGAATACAGAAAGTTGAAAAGGGATAAATGCTTTAATAAGGTAAATCACAAGATTGTAGCTTCCATAAAAAAGTGTAGGAACAGGATGACTGCTGCTTAAATTAAGGGAGTTGGAATCTGCTTGCCCCCATTGAGCTATAACTATTGCAACAAGCGCCAATAGGACAATGGGTACCTTGTTTCCAAGAGATTTTATGTTGATTTTTCCATCCAATAAGATGTCGGAGAGAATGATAATCAAAGGGAAAACGAATGCAACGGGCTTACTCAAAATGGATAAGCAGAAAAGGACCAAGACTAAGATGTACCAACTCCATTTCCGTGTTGTATCCGAATGCCGGAACCTTAAATAACTAATCCATGCCAATAACAAGAAGAATGCATACAAGACGTCTTTGCGTTCCGATATCCATGAAACAGACTCCACATGCATTGGGTGAATTCCAAAAAGCAGTGCTACGGTTCCAGCAACAAAAATGTGAGAATTCAATTTTCGAAAAACGATAAACACCAAAACGGAGTTGAATGTATGAAAAAGCACATTCGTAAGATGGTAACCAACTGGGTCGGTCCCCCAGATTTGATAGTCAATAGCGTAAGAAATCAAAGTAATTGGATGGTAAATGCCAAGCACCTGCTTTGTTTCAAAAATGGCTTGCCACTGAATGGTGTCTGCCGTTACCAGAGAATTGTTCAGCACATAAGTCGGGTCATCCCAATTTACCCAGCTATATTGGAGTGAGGGGATAAAAACGATCAATGTAATCACAAAAAGTGCCACACCAACAAGGTACGGATGCTTTGACCATTTCTTCCATTCCGACATAAGTTCGAATCTACAACTTTTCATCTTTCAGAAGAAAAAGGAAGGGAATGAAAATCTTTTTGTGGGAATTTATAACTTCACCCAGATGAAAAAATCATGGATCCCTGAGAGTCTTCAAGTAACAACCATTGCTATGGTTGTATTCTTGCTCTATGCTATTGGCATGATGTACCCAGATACTTGGTGGGGATTGCATTATCCAGTGTTTCTCGGTGGGGGCAAGGGGTGGTTCATCATCCTAGTGGCCATTGGATTTACATTGTACAGTCAAAAATACAATCCCTGGAAATCCTTCCAGGACAAAAATATAGGAGGCAATAGTTGGATCTGGATAATTGCAATCACCGTACTTGCTGGAATGCTTTTCTATCAAATGCCCATATATAAGGACGTCTACGGAGATGCCTTGAAAATCATACCTTCAACAGATTACATTGTCACCGATTTCACAGCGAAAAATAAGGAAATGGTGACCAGTTTTGATCTAACCAATTTGAAACTGGGAACGGATACGACACTTGGCATTATTGCGTGGTTAGCGTATACGAAGGAAATGCCCTTGGGGGAAGCTTTTCGCTTGCTAACAGCCGTGTGCGGAATGGGCTATGTGTTTTTCATGTTGGCAACGGTTTTTAGATTAGCAAAGGACAGTCAGCAAAAAATATTGTTTGCCTTACTCACCATCGGCACGCCTATTACGATGAACTTTTGTGGACATATTGAAGTTTATGCTCCCGTACTTTTTATGCTAGCGGCGTTTTGGTATGGAATGGTACGTTTGTTAGAGACTCCCAACTGGAAAACAGGAGTAATTGTTTTCGTAATGTGTGTTTTGAATGTCAAATTCCACATTTCAGGATTGTTAACCTTTTTCGTTTTTGGTGTGGCGCTTCTGGTTCTCTATCACCAAAGAAAAGAAAAGAAGATCACCTGGCGTAAAGAAGGAACGTGGGTAATCGGTTTCTTTTTTGCGATTGGATTCTTCGTGTACGCCTTTGTGACGAAAAGTATTTTTGGGACCAGAAGTTATACCGAAGAGAATTTGACGGATGCAATCTTTTTACCCATGAAAGCGTCAAATGCTGCGCCTCTGGATCGATACAACCTGTTCAGCTGGAATCACTTCTTTGACTATTTTAACATGGTGTTTGGTTGGTCAGCAATTGCATTGGTAGTCATAGGAGCCGCACTGTTATTCAAACGAAAAAGCATTCAGTGGAATCAACCATTGGTCATGATTTCTGGAATGGGCTTTCTCTTTTATTTCGTCACTTTTTTTGTTCTGAACCCGTTACTTTCTATGCAAACAGATTGGGATTTGATGAGTATTCCAGCTGTGGTCTTAATCATTTTTGCAGTAGCAGTAGTTTCTGCAACGAAGCAAGAAAAGAAAGAAGAAAGAACACTGTCGTCATATTTAATTGCTCCTGCTATCGGACTTGCACTGATTGCTGTGACTGGAATTTTTGTGAACGCCAATCAGGAATCATTGTCTAAGCGCTTATTTTCAATGGGTAAATACAGTTACAAGACCTATTGGATTGGGGCGAGCACACCTATAACAGAGGCTATCAAGCTTCAAGAAAGCAATGACGACAAATACGAGATGCTTCAGGAAGCGGTAAATGAATTGCAACCGTATGCAGTTTATGGAAATGATATAGAATATGCAGCACTTCTAAACATGATGGGTAATTATCATAGAGATGTGCACAAAGATTACAACGAGGCGTACAGATGGTATCTCAAGTCTGAAAAAGCGGATAAGCACCTTCTTGAGAATATTCGATGCCTTACCTATACATACATGATTCGAGAGGAGTACACGGAAGCTAACAAATACGTTAACAACCTTGTATTTAATAATTATCCTGATGAGGTTACCGCATTACGATTAGGTATTCGAATGTCAGTAGAGGTGGGAGAGTATGATCGTGCCACAGAATATTGCGAAAAGCTACTGAATGTAAAACCAGACGATGCTTTCACTCAAAATATCCTTCATTTGCTGAATACTGCTGAAGATAAGTCCAAGATAAAGTTGAACTATCGATAAGCCTCAATGTGAAGCTTTTGTAACTTCTTACGATTCTTTAATTTTTACCTTTTTTAACAAATATGGATTCCCTATATTTGGACTCGTAAATTTACAATACCATACCTCTATCTAAATTACTCGAGATGAAAACACTATGGAGATCAGCCGTTGTTTTATGCGTATCAATGGCTCTAAGCACTGTTTCAATTGCACAAACGCTCAATGAAACACAAGGTTCTGGTTCAGGAGCCAGTATAACCACAGGAGACTATAATACCTTTTACGGCGATTCGTCTGGTTACAGCACTTCCTCAGGAAGTAATAACACCTTCATCGGTGAGCAAGCTGGATTCTCTAACACATCCGCATCTGACAACACCTTTATAGGTCAGGATGCCGGACACACGAATACAACAGGTGTAGATAACACATTTATAGGTAAACGTGCAGGATACGCTAGTACCGGTACGGATAACACTTTCGTTGGAACTGAAGCGGGAGAAGCAAATACATCTGGATTCGATAATGTATTCATCGGTGAGGAAGCAGGCCATTTGAACACAACAGGAAATGATAACGTTTTTGTTGGTGAAGATGCTGGATACAACAATACGGATGGAGACGATAACACCTTCATCGGGAATAACGCAGGTAGAACAAACACCACTGGTTACCGAAATGTTGCCGTTGGAAACGATGCACTATACGATGTTCAGGAAGGACATTGGAACACGGCAGTTGGTGATTCTGCCGGTACAGATATGAGAAACTCCATCGGTAACACTATGATTGGTCACGCAGCGGGAGCTGCAACTGAGCATGCTAGTTACAACACCTTTATTGGAAACAATGCTGGTTGGGATAACAACCGAACTAATGCTGTGACAGGCGAAGGTTGGCATAATACCTATGTGGGACACGACGCAGGTTATTCCAACCGAGAAGGGAATTTTAACGTAGGAATGGGGTCTTTCGCAGATTTCCGTGGCGTTGGGTCTTCCGGTTCTGGTGATAATGAAGGATGTGTCTTTCTTGGTTACAGCGTTTTGGTAGATGAACAGTATTCAATTACGCTAGGGTTCAACGCAGGAAATTACGGTCAAGGAACAATTGGTATTGGAGCAGAACTAAGTTACTATAACAATAATACGGATTATACGGTAGGTATGGGGTACAACGGAGAGGCCGCGAACGCGCTGAGGTCCGTAGCGATAGGTAATGACCACCTCCTTAGTACAGCCGACAACTCCGTCGCGGTAGGTGCATATGATACGATTTTAGGAGATAATGGTATGACTATCGGGTACGATGCGTACTCATCAGGGAACTATGGTTCAGCTTACGGGTATGGTTCGAGTGTCACCGGAGATTCCGCCATGGCGTTTGGTGTTGGGTCCAGCGTTAGTGGAGCCAACTCCATTGCAATAGGTACGGGTACAAGTGTTACCGCTACAAACGAAGTATTCATAGGGAATGCCGCAACTACTTCAATCGGTGGTACAGTGAACTGGACTGCCACATCTGACGGTAGATTTAAAACGAATGTGCAATCGAATGTTCCTGGTTTGGACTTCATCAATAAGTTGACACCAGTTACTTATAATTTTGATACAGACAAATTGAATAGTTTCAATAGAACTGTTGGCTTAAATACAGAACAAAAAGCAACGGGAAGCTACTCAGGCTTCATCGCTCAGGATGTACACAAAGCGGCTCAAGGTTTGGGGTATGATTTCTCAGGAGTAAAAGTTCCTGAAAACGAAGAGGAAGAGATGTATGGATTACGCTACGCTGAATTCGTAGTGCCTCTAGTAAAAGCAACACAGGAATTGGACGCAAAAATTGCCCAGCAAGATGCGCAGATTGAGAAACAACAGGAAATCCTTGCGGCTCAGCAAGAGTTGATGGAAAAATATGGTCAACAACTAGAAGAGTACAACGCTGCAGTTTCAACTTTAAAAGCGGAATTAGAAGCGTTGGAAGTTGAGGTGAAAACACAAAGCACTGGTATCGAAGCGTTCGTAGGACAGGACAAATAATCCACTAAAAAATCGATCCTATGAAAGCTATTTGGACGAAAATAGTGTTCCTTTCCGTTTTGTTAATCGGAACATCGGCAAGGGCACAGTTAACAGTTAGTAACCCAGAAACCCTGGTGAACTCTACCACTGCTAGTACACAACAGTCACCAGCAGTTGCCATGGATACAGCTGGAAGATACGTGGTTGCCTGGGAAAGCGAACTAGAAGATGGTAGCGGTTTTGGAGTCTATGCCAAGATTTACAATGCAGATCACTCTGTAAGAGTCAGTGACTTTCTAGTAAACACGGTAAACACAACCAATGATCAAAGAAATGCTGACGTTGCCATAACTCCCGATGGAGGTTCTATTGCAATAGTTTGGCAGTCAAATCATTCTGGATCTCAAAATTGGGATTGTATGATTCGTTTTTACGACATTAATGGTGTAGCGCAGACTTCTGAAATGAATATCGAAAGTTCTACTTCGAGTCAAATGTATCCGGAAGTAGCAGCCAGTGACGACATGTTCGCGGTTGTATTCATGAACAACCTTTCTGGAGGAACAGAATACGCAATATCGGGAAGACAATACAATGCAACAGGAACGGCTATAGGTGCGGCTTATACTATTGATTCAGTTGGACAGCACTTGTCGCACCCAACAGTAGCAATGGACTCAAGTGGAAATGTGATTTATGCCTGGCAACATTACAGCGTTACTGGGGACCCTGTAACAGAAATTCGTGCTCGTAACTACGATAACACCGGAAGTGCAACGTCATCCGTTTACTATTTGGCTATTGAAAGTAATCAAAACCTTACGAACCCATCGTTGGCTCGAGCAAGTACAGGGGAATTTATAGTGGCTTTCTCGTACTTTGATCAGGACGGCGATCATTATGGAATTTACGGTCAAAGATTCAATAACTCCGGAGGAGCCGTTGGTGGTGTCTTTAAAATAAGCAATAGTTCCAATGGTTCACAGGACCATCCTCAAATTAATTGTACTAGGGACGGTGCTTATTACTCAGTTACATGGACTGATGAATCGAATGACGGTGATCAGCAAGGAGTGTATTCACGTGTATTTAACTACGGTCTTACCTATTTAAATTCGGAGCAACTTGTCAATTCAACCACGGATGATCGCCAGATGTTATCAGATGTAGCGTTGGGAATTGATACCGGTCAAGTGGTATATGTTTGGCAAGGTGGCTTAAGAAAATCTACTACAACTGGTTTGGATACAGATGAATATGGTGTGTATTCAAGCGCGCTGGAAATTGCGGATTTGGAAGCTCCAAATGCAGTTTGTCAAAACATCACAGTGTATTTGGATGGAACTGGAAGTACAACAATTACGGCAACTGATGTAGATGGTGGAAGTACAGATAACTTAGGAATTACCAGTTACTCTGTCAATCAAACCTCATTTACATGTGCGAATACGGGTTCCAACGTTGTGACTTTAACCGTTGAGGACGCGGCAGGGAACTCTGACCAGTGTCTTGCAGTTGTAACGGTTGTTGACTCAATGGCGCCAACCGCTGTTTGTCAAAACTTGACTGTCTATTTAGACGGTGCAGGAAATGCAACAATTACGGCAGGAGATGTAGATGCGGGTAGTACAGATAACTGCTCACTTTCATCATTGTCTGTAACGCCATCGGTGTTTACCTGTGCAGATGTCGGAGTAAACAATGTAACATTAACAGCATCAGATGCTTCTGGAAATATTGGTTCATGTAATGCAACTGTAACCGTAATTGATTCCGTAACTCCTACTGCTGTATGTCAGGATATTACGGTTTATCTAGACGCAACAGGAAATGCTACCATTACTGGCGCGGATTTAGACGCAGGTTCTTCTGATAATTGTACGGGAACGCTGACTTTTACGCCTTCTGTCTCTAGTTTTGATTGCACAAACATTGGTGCGAATGCGGTATCGCTTACAGTAACGGATCTCGGAGGGAATAGTGCAGCATGCTCTGCGACGGTAACTGTGATTGACTCAGTGACACCAACGGCAGTTTGCCAGGATATCACAGTCTACCTTGACGCAACAGGAAACGCTTCCATTACAGCAGCGGATGTTGACGGAGGTTCGACAGATAACTGTGGAGCACCTTCACTTGGAATCGATGTTTCGGCATTCACATGTGCTAACGTTGGAGCGAACACAGTAACCTTGACGGCAACGGATGGTTCTGGAAACGTTGGTTCTTGCACGGCAACAGTGACAGTAATTGATTCTGCGACACCAACGGCTGTTTGTCAAAACATTACAGCATATCTGGATGGTGCTGGGAACGTTGCTATTACAGCAGCGGACATTGACGGAGGATCAACAGACAACTGTGGAACTCCAACACTTTCCGCTTCTCAAACAAGCTTTACTTGCGCAGACGTCGGAGCGAACAACGTTACTTTGACGGTAACAGACGGTTCTGGAAATTCGTCATCTTGTACAGCAGTTGTAACCATTGCAGATACAACATCTCCAACAGCATTTTGCCAGGATGTAACAGTGTATTTGGATGGAACAGGAAATGCAACAATCACATCGGGTGATCTAGACGGCGGAAGCGCTGACAATTGTGGAATTGCTTCGTTGTCGATTTCTCAGGCTTCATTTACGTGTGCTGATGTCGGCGCAAACACTGTGACGCTAACAGTAACGGATGCTTCAGGGAACACAGATGCATGTACATCAACTGTAACAGTAGTTGACTCAGTGACACCAACGGCAGTATGTCAGGATATCACAGTCTACCTTGACGCAACAGGAAACGCTTCCATTACAGCAGCGGATGTTGACGGAGGTTCTACAGATAACTGTGGAGCACCTTCACTTGGAGTCGATGTTTCGGCATTTACATGTGCTAACGTTGGAGCGAATACAATAACCTTGACGGCAACGGACGGTTCTGGAAACGTTGGTTCTTGCACGGCAACAGTGACAGTAATTGATTCTGTGACACCAACGGCTGTATGTCAAAACATTACTGCATATCTGGATGGTGCTGGGAACGTTGCTATCACAGCAGCAGACATTGACGGAGGATCAACGGACAACTGTGGTACTCCAACACTTGCAGCTTCTCAAACAAGCTTTACTTGCGCAGACGTCGGAGCGAACAACGTTACTTTGACGGTAACAGACGGTTCTGGAAATTCGTCCTCTTGTACAGCAGTTGTAACCATTGCAGATACAACATCTCCAATAGCATTTTGCCAGGATGTAACAGTGTATTTGGATGGAACAGGAAATGCAACAATCACATCGGGTGATCTAGATGGCGGAAGCGCTGACAATTGTGGAATTGCTTCGTTGTCGATTTCTCAGGCTTCATTTACATGTGCTGATGTCGGCGCAAACACTGTGACGCTAACAGTAACGGATGCTTCAGGGAACACAGATGCATGTACATCAACTGTAACAGTAGTTGACTCAGTGACACCAACGGCAGTATGTCAGGATATCACAGTCTACCTTGACGCAACAGGAAACGCTTCCATTACAGCAGCGGATGTTGACGGAGGTTCTACAGATAACTGTGGAGCACCTTCACTTGGAGTCGATGTTTCGGCATTTACATGTGCTAACGTTGGAGCGAATACAATAACCTTGACGGCAACGGATGGTTCTGGAAACGTTGGTTCTTGCACGGCAACAGTGACAGTAATTGATTCTGCGACACCAACGGCTGTTTGTCAAAACATTACAGCATATCTGGATGGTGCTGGGAACGTTGCTATTACAGCAGCGGACATTGACGGAGGATCAACAGACAACTGTGGAACTCCAACACTTTCCGCTTCTCAAACAAGCTTTACTTGCGCAGACGTCGGAGCGAACAACGTTACTTTGACGGTAACAGACGGTTCTGGAAATTCGTCATCTTGTACAGCAGTTGTAACCATTGCAGATACAACATCTCCAACAGCATTTTGCCAGGATGTAACAGTGTATTTGGATGGAACAGGAAATGCAACAATCACATCGGGTGATCTAGACGGCGGAAGCGCTGACAATTGTGGAATTGCTTCGTTGTCGATTTCTCAGGCTTCATTTACGTGTGCTGATGTCGGCGCAAACACTGTGACGCTAACAGTAACGGATGCTTCAGGGAACACAGATGCATGTACATCAACTGTAACAGTAGTTGACTCAGTGACACCAACGGCAGTATGTCAGGATATCACAGTCTACCTTGACGCAACAGGAAACGCTTCCATTACAGCAGCGGATGTTGACGGAGGTTCTACAGATAACTGTGGAGCACCTTCACTTGGAGTCGATGTTTCGGCATTTACATGTGCTAACGTTGGAGCGAATACAATAACCTTGACGGCAACGGACGGTTCTGGAAACGTTGGTTCTTGCACGGCAACAGTGACAGTAATTGATTCTGTGACACCAACGGCTGTATGTCAAAACATTACTGCATATCTGGATGGTGCTGGGAACGTTGCTATCACAGCAGCAGACATTGACGGAGGATCAACGGACAACTGTGGTACTCCAACACTTGCAGCTTCTCAAACAAGCTTTACTTGCGCAGACGTCGGAGCGAACAACGTTACTTTGACGGTAACAGACGGTTCTGGAAATTCGTCCTCTTGTACAGCAGTTGTAACCATTGCAGATACAACATCTCCAATAGCATTTTGCCAGGATGTAACAGTGTATTTGGATGGAACAGGAAATGCAACAATCACATCGGGTGATCTAGATGGCGGAAGCGCTGACAATTGTGGAATTGCTTCGTTGTCGATTTCTCAGGCTTCATTTACATGTGCTGATGTCGGCGCAAACACTGTGACGCTAACAGTAACGGATGCTTCAGGGAACACAGATGCATGTACATCAACTGTAACAGTAGTTGACTCAGTGACACCAACGGCAGTATGTCAGGATATCACAGTCTACCTTGACGCAACAGGAAACGCTTCCATTACAGCAGCGGATGTTGACGGAGGTTCTACAGATAACTGTGGAGCACCTTCACTTGGAGTCGATGTTTCGGCATTTACATGTGCTAACGTTGGAGCGAATACAATAACCTTGACGGCAACGGACGGTTCTGGAAACGTTGGTTCTTGCACGGCAACAGTGACAGTAATTGATTCTGTGACACCAACGGCTGTATGTCAAAACATTACTGCATATCTGGATGGTGCTGGGAACGTTGCTATCACAGCAGCAGACATTGACGGAGGATCAACGGACAACTGTGGTACTCCAACACTTGCAGCTTCTCAAACAAGCTTTACTTGCGCAGACGTCGGAGCGAACAACGTTACTTTGACGGTAACAGACGGTTCTGGAAATTCGTCCTCTTGTACAGCAGTTGTAACCATTGCAGATACAACATCTCCAACAGCATTTTGCCAGGATGTAACAGTGTATTTGGATGGAACAGGAAATGCAACAATCACATCGGGTGATCTAGATGGCGGAAGCGCTGACAATTGTGGAATTGCTTCGTTGTCGATTTCTCAGGCTTCATTTACATGTGCTGATGTCGGCGCAAACACTGTGACGCTAACAGTAACGGATGCTTCAGGGAACACAGATGCATGTACATCAACTGTAACAGTAGTTGACTCAGTGACACCAACGGCAGTATGTCAGGATATCACAGTCTACCTTGACGCAACAGGAAACGCTTCCATTACAGCAGCGGATGTTGACGGAGGTTCTACAGATAACTGTGGAGCACCTTCACTTGGAGTCGATGTTTCGGCATTTACATGTGCTAACGTTGGAGCGAATACAATAACCTTGACGGCAACGGATGGTTCTGGAAACGTTGGTTCTTGCACGGCAACAGTGACAGTAATTGATTCTGCGACACCAACGGCTGTTTGTCAAAACATTACAGCATATCTGGATGGTGCTGGGAACGTTGCTATTACAGCAGCGGACATTGACGGAGGATCAACAGACAACTGTGGAACTCCAACACTTTCCGCTTCTCAAACAAGCTTTACTTGCGCAGACGTCGGAGCGAACAACGTTACTTTGACGGTAACAGACGGTTCTGGAAATTCGTCATCTTGTACAGCAGTTGTAACCATTGCAGATACAACATCTCCAACAGCATTTTGCCAGGATGTAACAGTGTATTTGGATGGAACAGGAAATGCAACAATCACATCGGGTGATCTAGACGGCGGAAGCGCTGACAATTGTGGAATTGCTTCGTTGTCGATTTCTCAGGCTTCATTTACGTGTGCTGATGTCGGCGCAAACACTGTGACGCTAACAGTAACGGATGCTTCAGGGAACACAGATGCATGTACATCAACTGTAACAGTAGTTGACTCAGTGACACCAACGGCAGTATGTCAGGATATCACAGTCTACCTTGACGCAACAGGAAACGCTTCCATTACAGCAGCGGATGTTGACGGAGGTTCTACAGATAACTGTGGAGCACCTTCACTTGGAGTCGATGTTTCGGCATTTACATGTGCTAACGTTGGAGCGAATACAATAACCTTGACGGCAACGGACGGTTCTGGAAACGTTGGTTCTTGCACGGCAACAGTGACAGTAATTGATTCTGTGACACCAACGGCTGTATGTCAAAACATTACTGCATATCTGGATGGTGCTGGGAACGTTGCTATCACAGCAGCAGACATTGACGGAGGATCAACGGACAACTGTGGTACTCCAACACTTGCAGCTTCTCAAACAAGCTTTACTTGCGCAGACGTCGGAGCGAACAACGTTACTTTGACGGTAACAGACGGTTCTGGAAATTCGTCCTCTTGTACAGCAGTTGTAACCATTGCAGATACAACATCTCCAATAGCATTTTGCCAGGATGTAACAGTGTATTTGGATGGAACAGGAAATGCAACAATCACATCGGGTGATCTAGATGGCGGAAGCGCTGACAATTGTGGAATTGCTTCGTTGTCGATTTCTCAGGCTTCATTTACATGTGCTGATGTCGGCGCAAACACTGTGACGCTAACAGTAACGGATGCTTCAGGGAACACAGATGCATGTACATCAACTGTAACAGTAGTTGACTCAGTGACACCAACGGCAGTATGTCAGGATATCACAGTCTACCTTGACGCAACAGGAAACGCTTCCATTACAGCAGCGGATGTTGACGGAGGTTCTACAGATAACTGTGGAGCACCTTCACTTGGAGTCGATGTTTCGGCATTTACATGTGCTAACGTTGGAGCGAATACAATAACCTTGACGGCAACGGACGGTTCTGGAAACGTTGGTTCTTGCACGGCAACAGTGACAGTAATTGATTCTGTGACACCAACGGCTGTATGTCAAAACATTACTGCATATCTGGATGGTGCTGGGAACGTTGCTATCACAGCAGCAGACATTGACGGAGGATCAACGGACAACTGTGGTACTCCAACACTTGCAGCTTCTCAAACAAGCTTTACTTGCGCAGACGTCGGAGCGAACAACGTTACTTTGACGGTAACAGACGGTTCTGGAAATTCGTCCTCTTGTACAGCAGTTGTAACCATTGCAGATACAACATCTCCAACAGCATTTTGCCAGGATGTAACAGTGTATTTGGATGGAACAGGAAATGCAACAATCACATCGGGTGATCTAGATGGCGGAAGCGCTGACAATTGTGGAATTGCTTCGTTGTCGATTTCTCAGGCTTCATTTACATGTGCTGATGTCGGCGCAAACACTGTGACGCTAACAGTAACGGATGCTTCAGGGAACACTGATGAATGTACATCAACTGTAACAGTAGTTGACTCAGTGACACCAACGGCAGTATGTCAGGATATCACAGTCTACCTAGACGCAACAGGAAACGCTTCCATTACAGCAGCGGATGTTGACGGAGGTTCTACAGATAACTGTGGAGCACCTTCACTTGGAGTCGATGTTTCGGCATTTACATGTGCTAACGTTGGAGCGAATACAGTAACCTTGACGGCAACGGATGGATCAGGAAATGTGAGTACTTGTACAGCAGTTGTAACGATCGCAGATACTACCAGTCCAGTGCTTCCTACACTGTCTGACATAGTAGCCGAGTGTTCCGTGACGGTAACAGCACCAACGACGACTGATAACTGTTCTGGAACAGTAACAGGTACAACATCAGATCCGTTGACGTACTCAACTGAGGGTACCTATGTAATCACTTGGACCTTCGACGATGGGAATGGAAATATAACGACAGCGACACAAAACGTAATCTTAGACGATGTCACTGCTCCAGTTGTACCTACTTTAGCTGATCTTACGGACGAGTGTTCTGTTACTGCTACAGCGCCGACTACAACAGACAACTGTGCTGGTACGGTGACCGGAACGACTGCCGATCCGTTAACCTACAATACACAGGGAACGTTTGTAATTACATGGACATTTGATGATGGAAACGGAAATACTTCCACCGCCACACAAAACGTAATTATCAATGATGTTACGTTACCAACCGCTACGAATATTGACACGGCGTATGCTGAGTGTATCGGAGATGTCCCAGTTGACATTACTCTTGTAGACGATGAGGCGGATAACTGTGGAGTACCAACGGTTACCTATGTTGGCGATGTGGCATCAAACGGAACGGGATGTGGAGATACAATCACACGTACTTATAATGTTTCAGATGATGCAGGTAACAACATCAATGTGACTCAGATAATTGTGCTCAACGATGTAACACCACCGACGGCTTCTAACCCAATAACGCTAAATGTTGTATGTTTAGCAGATGTTCCATCCTCAACGGGAGCAACCTCTTGGGTGACGGATGAGGCCGATAACTGTGGTACGCCAACAGTGACTTGGGTAAGTGATGTTTCTTCGAACGGAACGGGTTGTAATGATACAATCACACGTACCTTTAGCGTTACGGATGATTGTGGCAACGCTATTACCCTAGAACAATTAATCATTATTGACGACCATGTGGCACCAGAGCCTGATGCTGTTTCATTGGAAGAAATCAAAGAAACTTGTGAGGCGACGCCAACAGCACCAACAGCAACAGATAACTGTGCAGGCGTTATCAATGGTGTGCCTGATGTTTCATTCCCTATCACTACGGTTGGAACGACAATTGTCACATGGACGTTTACGGATAACTGTGGTAATACTTCAACGCAAACGCAAGAGGTTACAATTACCGGAGTTGATGTTTCTACTACTATGGCTTCTGATGGAATCACAATGATTGCATTAAACCAGAATGCTGGTGTAACGTATCAGTGGATTGATTGTGAAACAGGGTTGCCTGTAACTGGAGCAACGAACTACAACTTCACACCAACTTACGGAAGTGATTTCGCTGTGGTGGTTACGGAGGATGGATGTACAGATACATCCGCTTGTGTTAATAGCACAGTCAGTTTGGAACAAATTGCACTTGAAGGATTTGTTTTGTATCCGAACCCAACAACAGGTCAGTTCACAGTGAGTTTTGATGGGGTGATTAAATCCATTGAAATGATTGATGTGACGGGACGCGTTGTGTTGACAGAAACTACCTTAAACGAAGGATTGGTGGATGCAAGTTTACTTGCTCCAGGAAAGTATATGGTTCGATTGACGTCGGAGCATGGTACTATTCTTACCCAACCCATTGTTATTGGGCAACAGTAATTAAATTTTGAATTAAGGAAGGGAGTTCGAAAGGACTCCCTTTTTTGTTTCAGCTGCATTTTTGCTGATTCGGTTCAAGATTATATAACTTTATAGCAATGAAAACGCTTACACTAACTGCATGGATTCTGATGAGTGCATGTATTTCTTTTGGTCAGGATAGTACCGGAACGGCGGCCTGGTTCCGATCCAAGTCTTTACCTGAGTTATGCGATACCTTTCGTACAGACAAGTGTGCGGATCGTCATAATTTCCTCGAAATTTATGAGCCGCTTTTTGAACCCATGCGAGACGACTCCATCCGCTTCTTCGAGATTGGTATTCTTACTGGCTTATCCCATTTGATGTGGGTGAATTATTTTCAGAACGCCGAAGTGTACGGAATTGATATTCGTGATTACTCGAAAGTAGCGGCTGGCTCAGGAATCAAAACGTATGTAGCAGATCAGTCCAACCGACAAGATCTATATGCATTTATGAGAGCAAGTGGTGCTAACTTTGATGTAATTCTTGATGATGGCGGCCATGCCATGGATCACCAGCAAGTTAGTTTGGGATGTATGTTTCAGGCAGTAAAGCCTGGAGGAATGTTCATTATAGAAGACGTGCACACCTCACTTCCCGAAGTGTATCCCGATACTTCTTTTCATGTGAATGAAACCGAAACAAACACCACTTTGCTCATGCTTGAATCCTTTATTCGAACTGGAAAAATCTACAGCCAGTATATGCTGGATGTGGAAGCGGAATACCTGGAAGAAAATATCGAGCGAATAGAGCTACATTACAGAACAAACGATCGACACTCAATAACATGTATAATCCATAAAAAGGAATTCGTTGAACCGAAATAAAAGCTATTACATACTGCTGATAATCTTGTTTTCTGCCCTATCAGCTAAAGGGCAGGATTCGGAAAAAAGCGTCGCAAGAATTTGGATCGATGCACACCTCAGAGCAATTCAAAAAGATGGATTAGGGCCAACCATTCACTCCAGAAACCTGTATCAACTTTCTGCGGGCATGTATGATCTTTGGACCGTTTTTAAAGGGGATAAAGAAGAAACTATATTTCTTGGAAAGGGATTTGGTGATTTTCCATGTGAATTTGAGGGATATCCGGTACCGGAAAACCGTGATAGCGCAGTGAATGTAGCTATCAACTATTACGCATTTCGCTTAACAACGGCTCGTTTCGGGCAGTATTCAAGCAAGGGGAGAACACATGATATTTTTGTTTTTGAGTTTGATTCTACCGGACTTGATCCTTCTTTCAGAAGTACTGATTATTCAAGTGGATCGCCAGCAGCACTTGGAAACTATTTAGCGGAAAAAATGATAGAATTTGCCTGGGATGTTGATCCGGCAAGCGAATTGGAAGGCTACGAAGGAATCGAGTATGAGACGGCCAATACATACATCAAGCCCAATGTACCGGGTGTTCAAAGATTAGAAGATCCAGATCGTTGGCAACCAATTTCAGCACGTGGCTATATTGCCGAGAAAGGGTGGAGTGATAACTTGTTGGATTGGTACATTCTTTTAGCACCTACTGAAGATGTTTTTTTGACACCACACTGGTCGGAAATAGAACCATTCGCACTGAATGAAAAGCATGAGACCTGGTTAGAAAAAGATGGTCAGAATTATCGCATTTACCTTGATCCGGGAGCTCCTCCATATACGAGCAATTCACCTGCAGAATTTGATGCGTACCGATGGAATTTTGAACTTGTTGCGCGTTGGAGTCAATTCAACACGCCTTTCGACGAAACAATCATCGATATTTCGCCAGCAGCGGTAGGGCGCAGTTCTGGTCTGCTACCAAACACTTTTGAAGAGTACAAAGCCTTTTTCAATGAAGAACAGGGAGGTACATTAAGCAAGGAAGCGCGAATCAACCCGGCTACGAATAAAAAGTATGCCAAGCATTTGGTGAAGCGTGGAGATTATACGCGATGTATCGCCGAATATTGGGTGGATGGTGTTGGAACCTATACACCTCCTGGACATTGGGTAAGTATTTTACGAGAGGTTAGCGACCACCCAGACTTTAAACGCAAATGGCGCGGAAAGGGAGCAGAATTGTCTCAACTAGAATGGGATGTGAAATCATACATGGCATTAACCGGAGCATTGCACGATTCAGGAATTGCGGCATGGAGCTCAAAAGTTGCATATGACTATGTGCGACCAATTACAGCTATCCGTTGGATGGCAGGAAACGGACAGGCAACCGATAGTCTTGCTCCAAATTACCATCCAAAAGGATTGCATTTGATTCCAGGCAGTATAGAGCAAGTACAAGAAGGCGATCCTTTGGCTGGAGAGAATAATGAACATGTAGGAAAGATCAAACTTTATGCATGGCGTGGGCCAAATAGTGTTGAAAACCAGCAAGAAGATGTAGGCGGAGTCGATTGGATCTTAGCTGAGAATTGGTGGCCTTATCAACAATATGCCTTTCCAACACCTCCTTTTGCGGGCTATGTTTCCGGACACTCCACATTTTCAACATCCGCTTCTGAAATCATGACGTATATTACCGGAGACCCATTTTTTCCTGGAGGAATGGCAACGCACACTTTCAAAAAGGATAGTTTTTTAAAGTTTGAGAAGGGACCGTCAGAAGATCTAACACTTCAATGGGCAACTTATCGTGAGGCGTCCGATGAAACGTGCCTTTCAAGAATTTACGGAGGTATTCATCCTCCAATAGATGATATTCGTGGTCGTCAAATGGGGGTGAAGGTAGCAACTATTGCGATCGAGAAAGTGGAGTCGCTATTAGGAGATTAGCTTCCTGAATTCCACCATTCCTTTATCACGTTGAGAACTATTTCTGTTTGTTCAAGGTGTGGATGATGTCCACATTTTTCAAGTAACTGAGTAGTATGCTCGCCAATGTAGTGCTTTGAGATAAGTTCTATTTGTCTCTCTGTTCCATACTGATCCTCGGTACCCTGAATAAACAATCCCTTTGCATTCGAGTTAGAAATTTCTTTGGTGATATTCCAGTTTCGAAAAACATCTGATCGCCAAATATCGGCCCAGGCATAAAAGAGATTAGGTGTTTTACCTCCGTGATATTTTTCTAACCCACTTAGTTTGCCAGCTTCATATGCCGAAATAGCAGGAGCAATACCCGCAACAGTTTCAGGTTCATTAATGACGTGAGCAGCCATCGTAACAATGCCAGCAACCCGATCGGGAAATGCAGAGGCGAACAATAGAGCAATGGTTCCTCCATCTGAATGACCAATTAAAATAAGCGGTCTTGTTTCTTGAATTGCGTTTAAAAATGCTGGAAGTTCTTCCAATGCATATTGATGTAAGTATTGCGCTGTTCGCTCAGATGAAAGTGGGGAAGAGGCACCATGCCCTTGTCGTTCATAGATAATTCCTGATAGGTTTAATTCGGTACATAATCGAGATGGAAAGTCCTTCCATTGCTTGATACTTCCTAAAGCTTCATGCAAAAACAATAAAATCGGACCGTTTTGTGAGTTCAATCCAATTCGGTCATAATTCAAAGTGATATTGTTGAATGTTACCTGCATAAAAAATGAGTTGCAACCACGGGTCTACAACTCATTTCATTGTATTGTTATAAGCTTATTTTACGCGTTCTACGTACACTCCAGTGCGCGTATCTACTTTAATTGTTTCTCCGTTATCAATGAACAGAGGAACTCGAATTTCTGCGCCAGTATCAATTGTTGCAGGCTTCATAGTGTTGGTAGCCGTATCACCCTTTATCCCTGGTTCGGTGTAAGTAATGGTCGCCTCAATGTGCATCGGAAGCTCTAAAACCAACGGCATTTCCTCTTCCGCGTGGAATAAAATACTACATACCATTCCTTCTTGAAGAAATTCAGGTTTTTCCACTAGAGACGGCTCGATATTCACTTGCTCAAAATTCTCACTGTTCATGAAAACGTAGCTATTCCCCTCCTGATATAAGTACTGGTAATCGCGGTTTTCAATACGAACGGGATCAATCTTATGTCCAGCGGAAAAAGTATGATCTAACACTTTACCTGTCTCAATCTGCTTCAATTTAGTACGCACGAAGGCAGGGCCTTTCCCGGGCTTCACGTGTTGAAATTCTTTAATCTGGTACAATTTCCCGTTCAGGTCAATGCACATTCCATTCTTTATATCTGAGGTATTTGCCATGCTTTCTAAAGTTATAGCGACGAATATAGGAATTCTATTTTTTTCTTTCAAATCGATGGTTTTATAACCATATTTGTTTTATGACCTGGGAAGACTACAACGATTTCATGCACATGGAGGTAGGCCACATCGGAGACACAAGAATCTTGATGGAGGGCGTTCTCGGTGCATTCGGTGTTTTCCTCATCACATACATTGCGGTTAAAATATGGCGGAGAACTATTTTGAAGCCGCGCATCATCATGAACAAAATTGATGAGAAGCGCAGAATTTCCATCTTTCTTATCGTAAAGTATATTGGTTGGGTCATCAGTATTCTCATCGCAATCAAGGTCTTAGGATTTAACATCACACCTCTTTTGTTCGGTTCTGGAGCTCTTCTAATCGGTTTGGGATTTGGATTGCAGAATATCTTCCGCGATTTTGTGTCCGGGCTGTTCTTATTGTTTGAAGGTTCTCTGAAAATAGGAGATGTTATCGAAGTGGACGGTGAAGTAGGACGTGTGAAAGAGATCAATCTAAGAAGCTCAGAGATGGTAACTGTGGATGACGTAACGATAGTGATTCCTAATTCTAAGTTCGTCTCCGAAAGAGTGGTAAATTGGTCTATGGACAACGAATTGGTTCGTTTTGAGGTCAATGTTGGTGTGGCATATGGTTCCGACGTGGATGAAGTGTTCAAATGTTTGGAAGATGCCATGCGAGAAAACAAAGACGTAACAGCGAAACCAAAACCATTTGTTCGATTTAAAAACTTTGGCGACTCTGCGTTGGAATTTGAAATGATATTCTGGTCACGGAAAGGATTTATCATTGAAAATGTGAAATCTGACTTACGTAGAGATGTGTACAGAAGGTTGACTGATAGTGGATTGGCAATTCCATTCCCGCAAAGAGATGTGCATATCTCCGGTCTGGAAGACTTGAAAAATTTTACAAAAACAACTGAAAAATGAAAGAATATTGGAAAAAGCTCTCTTTTGGAGAAAAAGCAAAATTGATCTTTTTTGCTATTTGCGGCTTGCTGATTTTGATTTTTGCGCTTCTGAATTGGAAGGTATATAACCTGAATTTGATCTTTGGGAAGGTAGAAGTTCCGGTAACGATTTTAATTCTGATAAGTATGTTTGGTGGATATGCGTATGCACGAATTTACGGTTGGTTGAAATCAAGGAATCAAGACAAAGAAATTAGCTATTTGAAGGGAGAATTGGCAGCTACAAGAGAAAAACTACGTCAACAGCCACAAGAATTGCAAAAGCAGTTCGAAAAGAAATTGAAGAAAGACAAAAACGCTGACGGTCAGGCTTAATACCCAAGTTTTATGCGTAGCTTATTTTTAATTATATGTTTTGGGGCATCCTTCTGGACCCTTTCCCAGGATAGAGGCTCTGTTTTGCTAGAGGTTGGTGGAGTTGGTGGATTCGGATCTCTCTCATACTCCAAACAATTTAAGTCGTGGGAAAAACTCGCACTGGAGTACCGCGCTGGAATTAGTTTTGTGCCCATCGATAAAAACAACGGCAACGGCATTATCTTTCCATTATTAGTTCATGCAACATACGGCAGCGGAAAACACTTCGCAGACGTAGGAATTGGACAAAGTATCACCGTAACTACAAGAGGAAGTGCTTTCGTTCGAATGCCTGCATCCTTTGGGTATCGATTGCAAACGAACGGACGTATGTTTTACCGAGTTGCTTACACCCCGTTAATTTCTTATATCTACAACTTTCAGTGGGAGCATTGGGGAGGTGTGACAATTGGATTTAATCTGTAAACTATGAAGTGGAGTTGGTTCATAATCGCAATATTGGTTTTGGCATCGTGTAATAAACGGGAAGTTTTTGACGGGCCGAATAGCTATGCAGATGGTTTCGAGGCCTACTCAACAAAGGAAGATTTAATTGACGGAAACAATGAATTGTGGTCCTTTTTTCAGTTAACTGATGAAGCGAATACGATAACCATTGACACCACTATCGTTCATTCTGGCAATCAATCATTACGTTTTTATGGTGTTGCCGGAACTTCTGAGAGTACTAAAAAGTGCAGCATCAACAAGCAATTTATGGCTTTTTGGGAGGGTGAAACAGTAAAAGTTGATTTCTGGTGTTATTTGGAAGGGAATGAAGATATCGATTGGTTATTTATTTTTGATTTGGAAGAAAAAGTGCCGGTAGGTGCTGGGCCAGGCATGCGTTTGGCCATAGTGAATAACAAATTACTCTTGGAGCACAAGTATCCACAGCCGAACGTGGAACAGCAGGGAAGTGGTATAGCGTTTCCTAGAAACGAATGGGTGCATGTGGAATTCGAAACCAAACTAGAACGCAAAGATAAGGGCTATGTAAGCGTTCGACAAAACGATGTCGAAATACTCAGAGTAGACAACTGGCAAACCCTACCTAAGGATATTCTTTATGCCAACCAGGGCACTAAAGGCATGTACAATCAAATTGAATTTGGGTTAACCGCAAATTCAGATGACAATGATCACGTCATGTACTTGGATGACGTTAGTGTTAGTAAGAAATAGTACGCTAGTTACTAGATGCCGTAGGTTAGAAAAGTCTAAATTCTAGTGACTAATGTCCTAAGTATTAAGTCTATAAACCAAAACCATCAAACTAAGAGGCCTTCGACGTCATCTAGGTCATCGAGGTCATCGAGCTTGTCGAGATGCCGGGATGCCGAGATACCGAGATGTGGCCGTTTTAAGCGGTAGCTAATTTTAGGGATCACTCGTTCTAAATCAATCAAAATTCCGTATCTTTAATCTACAATGTCACCAACAGAGATTGGCTAGCACATTGACTCCGAAAGGAGGACCCGTACAGTCATAATTTGAAGCTTAGGAAAAAAATCTTAAGGTGCGTCTTTGAAGATAGTATGGCAGGCCGCAATCTTTGATTGAGGGAAACCGAACAGCGGACGTCAGATCATTTTCAGCAAACCTAAACGTGTTAATTGAGGCTTCAATTAACATCCTGTACGGGTTTTTTTATTTCCGTCGTAAACTTTGTGTGCTAACAGAATTATCAAGAGGAACTACCAATTACAGCAGATAGTCATAATAACCGAGCATTGCTCATTCAGTAGGTAATTGATTATGGAATACTGACGAATAAGGGGCTCGACCGAGATTTGTTTGGATTATTCTATTTTCAGCACAGACCCTAACCTTTCAATTCTACAATCACCTCATTTCGGCGATCGGTTACTTCATATGGTGAATTGTACCCGAGAAAAGAAAATTTTCCCGTGTGTTCAATGCCCTCCTCGTCCAGGTATTTAATTAATTTTTCTTTGTATTTATCAATTCGAGATTGATTGGCCCATCCACCAAATTTTACCACTGCTACGCGTTTTGGGGAAAGTTCGTTCAATAGCACCTCTTCGTTATTCGGGGAGGGTAAATTTTCTAAATTATATCCATCAGGCATAAAAAAATGCATGGCGGAAGAATCACCGAGATCCATCATAACCGGCGAAGTCATAGCGATTTGTGTCGATTCTTGATTTCCTCCAAAAATGTAATTGGCCAACTTACGGAAACCACGGTTCGAATTTTGGTCATAAGTGCCTTCGCCTAAATTAACACTCGCCACAATCGAAGACCGATAATTCCGAATTTCAAATTTGTCATTCTTTTGTTCCACGCTGTAGTTTTCTTTTTCGCCATTGTCTTTGTTGTTTCCAGTCATAGCCTTTGCAAATACAAACGAAGCAATGAGCAAACAAACAATCAGTGCTATTTTACCAGTATCCATAATTATTGTTTAACGATAGTAAGATAATAAAAAATGTTTAAAAAATCTAATCAAAAGTTAAACAAAAATACAGAAAGCACTAAAAAAGAGCGCACTGTTCATGAATGCGCTCAATGATTTCGTGACAAAAAATGACCTATAACAAGGTTTCAATGATTTTATCCATGGAGTATCCTTCCGCCTCCGCACGATAGTTGCGCACCAAACGGTGTCGTAGGATAGGCTTCGCCACTGCTTTCACATCCTCGATGTCCGGGGAGTACTTCCCGTTCAAGGCAGCATGACATTTAGCTCCGACAATCAGGTTTTGAGAGGCACGAGGACCTGCACCCCAAGTAATGAAATTCTTTGTGATTTCTGGAGCTTCAGGACTGTTGATCCGCGTTTTGCCTACTAATTTTACCGCGTATTCCAAAACGTTATCTGCAACGGGTATACGACGAATTAGCTCCTGGTACTCCATAATTTTGTCACCAGAGATTACTTGTTTTAAATCCACTTTTTCGTCGGATGTTGTTGATTTCACAATCGCTAATTCTTCAGCGTATGTTGGATAATCCACCCAAATATTGAACATGAAGCGGTCCAATTGTGCTTCGGGTAGGGGATACGTACCTTCTTGCTCGATAGGGTTCTGTGTAGCTAGAACGAAGAATGGCTTCGGAAGTTGGTATGTCTTTCCCGCAGCGGTAACTGAACGTTCTTGCATAGCCTCTAACAACGCTGATTGTGTTTTCGGAGGTGTTCGGTTGATCTCATCGGCAAGAATAATGTTGGAGAACAAAGGACCTTGAATAAACTTAAAGTTTCGATTTTCGTCCAGAACTTCGGAACCTATGATGTCTGAAGGCATCAAGTCTGGCGTAAACTGAATACGATTAAAACTCAAACCTAAACAATCGGAGATGGTATTTACCAAAAGTGTTTTCGCCAAACCGGGAACTCCGACTAAAAGACAGTGCCCACGGGAGAAAATTGAAATCAGTACTTGATCCACAACGTCATCTTGACCTACGATAACTTTATGAATTTCGTTTTTCAGCTCTTTGTAATGCGTCACTAACTGATCTACTTTTTCTTTATCTGACATCTGTTTCGGATTTTATTCGTTTCACTATTATACACTCCACTTGGCAATAAGGTCATCCAACTATAATTCTTTGATCCATGGATTACGGAAATCACAACTGTGGTAATCTTCGTCAATTCTTATATAAGCGTTATTGATTTTAGATCGAATCCACTCATTAATAAGTTTTTGTTTCTTGTCGGCCTCTGCAGCTCTCGTAATCAACGCATAATCTTGTGCCAGGTTTGCTCTGTGTGGTTCCGTTCGTTTTACCAATCGTACAATTCGAACCCCTTGTTTGCGTTCTTGCTGATTTACGTATAAACTTGGCATGGAAATATCCCCTGGCTTCATGTCGTCAGTGAGCAAGTAAATATCGCGGTCAATCTCACTTAAGTTCTCGGCATCCCACATTACATCACCAGTATATGGATTGGTGATTGTTCCTTTGTTTTGCATTGTTGCTTCGTCATTGGAATATTCCATCACAGCCTCCTCCCAGGTAATTTTGTTGGCCAAAATTTGATTGTAAGCGCTGTCTAGACGCAAAGCTGCAGCCTCGATTCCAGAATCTTCAAACTTAGGAATAATCAAAATGTGTTGACAGATGTAATCATCTCCTTTACGATCTAGCAACTTCATAATGTGGTATCCGTAAGTGGATTCAAATACTTCTGAGACCTCTCCTTTTTTCAAGCTGTAGGCTGTCGCTTCAAATTGCGGTACCATCATTCCTCTGGTGGCCTCAATGCGCCCACCGTATTGAGCGCTTCCCGGGTCTTCAGAGTGGATGCGTGCTTGTGCTTCGAACGAACGGTTTTTGTCTACGATAGAACTACGAATCTCTTGAAGTTTGTTAAACGCACGTTTTTTATCAGCCTCCGTAATCTCGGGATAAATTACGATTTGCTGGAACATCATTTGTTCGTTGATAAGCGGAAGGCTGTCCAACGGAATTTCATCATAGAAGCGCTGTACTTCACGCGGGGTAACGGCAACGTCGAGCGTTATCGTTCGTTCCATTTCGTCTGCTGTTAATTGTTCACTGATTACCTTGAAGAATTCAGCTTTTATTTCATTGATGGTTTTACCGTAAAACTCTTCTAATTTTTGACGACCTCCAATCTGTTGTTGAATGACACGAAGTCGATTTTCCATTTCTGCATCAACCTGCGCTTCCGGCACAACCACACTGTCCAGAGCAGCTTGCGTTAGTAGCAGCTTTTGATACAAAAGTTGTTCTAGAATTTCACAATCCATTTCTGGTGTGATTTCTACTTTCGCTTGAAGTGCCTGAAGTTTTTGTGCTTGAATATCAGAGAGTAAGATAATATTGTCACCAACTTGTGCCGCAATTTTATCGATTGTTTTCTGGGCATTGGCACCAAACGATAGTACTACCAAAAAACTACAAATGAATATTGATCTCATGCTTTTTCTTTAGTTCTTTCAACAGTTTTGCTTCATTTTTTTCGCGGATATCATTCAACCGTTGTGAAACTATGATACTGCGTATTCGGTCTTTCAAAAACTCTAGCGGTGGCGCTTCATCTTTCAATTTGAAATCTATGATGTTGAGGAAATACCAGTGCTCTTCGTCTGAAAAATACGTTTTTGTTCTATTTAAAACGATATTGTCGACATTGTATTTTTCCAATGGAATATCCTTCGCTAAATCATCAAAGTAGGTCCACGTCGAGTCGTCAAAATAATAGTCCTGTGCATAAAGTTTGGCAAAAGAATTTATTTCGGCGAGGTCTTTATCGTTTTTTAACAGGTAGTTAATATGTACGTTCTCCTCTTTAAAATCGAGCTCTTTAGGGATTTTCAAATACAACGCCTTAACAATATAATCGTTCAATAAAAATTCGTCTTGATGAGCATCGTAGTACGTTTGTAGTTCTTCGTTGGAGACTACTGTGTCTAATGCTTTTCGAACGTGTACTTCTTCGAGGTAGTATTGGGCCAAATCTCCTGAATATACGTCTGCTCTAAGGTTCACGAGCTTCCATTTATTCGGATATTTATTCTTCAACTCCTGCTTGTATACTTCGGAATTACACCATTCACTAACAAAAGTTTTAAGCTGCTCCTTATTCTCGAAATCCAAACCGCGATGCTTCATTAAAACATATGCATCCCCTTCGGTTAATTCTGCTTCACCGACGGTTGCAAGTACTTTGTCGGAGTCGGAACATGAAACCAAAAAACAAAACAGGCTGACTACAAAGCCAGCCTGTTTGAGATATTTCCAATGGTTACTTACCAAGATTATATAGTACGTCTTTGTTAACCACTATTTCGTGTTTTTCTTTCAATTCCTTCAACCATTCCTTCTCGAGGTATTCCTGGTAATCTGAAGTAACTGCTCCTTTTGCTTCTGAAAATTCTTTTTCTCCAGGAGGGAGGATTTTATGAACTCGCGCAACGTAGTATTTGCCATCAATTTCATAGATATCGTTAACACCTACCTTTAGATCTTGTCCACGAACAAAGCTTGATTTCTCAACATCAAACTTGCCGTTGTAATGGCGTGTATTCAATTCGCTGTCGGAGTTTACTTTTTGAACAATTTCCACTACTTCCAATGTGTCTGCGCCTTCACTCGTAAGTATTGAGTACACCTCCTGGGCTACTTCTTTTGAGTTACAGTTGAAAATGTCAGCGTCATAACGCTTGTTCCATTGGTAGTTGGCGCTGTTCTTTGCATGGAACTCTTTCAAACCTGTGGTATCTTTCATGGCTTTGTTCCAAACCATGTCAGACATGATTTCATACAACAGAATTCCATCATGGTATTCCGTTACCAAAGCACGATAAGCTGGATACTTTTCTGCCAATTTTGACTCTTCGTAACCAAGGATCGTCTTTTCTTCCCACTTCTCGTACTGATCGTCAATCATTGGCCGAATCTCACCTCCCTTGCGAATGCCACGGTAGTTGGTCTGCAAGAACGTAGCAAAGTCACGTTGCGTGAACTCTTGCTTATCCAAAACAAACATCGTTCTGTTCTTTTTAATTCCTGAAATAGTGTGATCGGTGTAGAACGTAGAGTCTACATTTTCGTAAAACCACTTCAATCCTTTCTTCGATTTGTCTTTGAAGTTATATTCTTTCTTCAATTTTCCAACGAACGATTTTTGTGTTTGCTTTGAACGTGAGTCTTTTGCAACACGCTTTTCCAAACTTTCACGCAACTCATCATAGGATGGCACAGGGTGACGTTTCAATCGCTTGATAATGTGAAAACCATAGTCTGTTTGAATTGGCTTCGTATATTCTCCATCGTTCTCAATAGCGAATGCAGCGTCCTCAAATGCTGGTAACATGCGCGTTGTAGTTCCTGTTCCAAATGGAGGTAGTTTTCCATCTTTGTTCACAGATGATGGATCTTCGGAGTACTTTTTCACCAACTCTTCAAAGTTGCCACCGTTCTCCAACAATTCATAAATCTCGTCTGCTTGCTTGCGACTAATCTCAATAGCATCTTGCGGTTCATCAGAACGTGCCGGAACAAAAATATGAGCACTCTCCATACTTCCTCTGGCAGGACGTTTATCGGCGACATAAATAATGTGGTAACCGAAGCGCGTGCGGAAAGGCATGGAAACTTCTCCTACATCTGTTTTGTAAGCCATGTCTTCAAATGGATACACCATTTGGAAGGCTGTAAAATAGCCAAGATCTCCCTTGTTCGATTTAGCAGATGGGTCTTCAGAACCACCTGGACCTGAGGCTACAGCTGCAAAGTCTTCGCCATTGAGAACGCGCTCGCGCAACTTCATGATGCGGTTGTATGCGGCTAAAGTATCTTTTGGAAGTGCGTTTTGAGTAACTTGAATCAAAATGTGAGAGGCACGTACCTCATTTGCCGTACGGTAATACGCCTCTTTCACCAATTCTTCAATTTTGGTAGAATCAACCAAATAAGGATTGGCAAGTTGTTTCGTGTAGCCGTTCAATTCTCGAACTAATTTTGGGATTGTGTCGTATCCCAATGCCTCCGCTTCAGCGACTTTCAATTTAAACTTCTTGAAAAGTTCCATGTATTCATCCAAAGATTCTTTGTCGTACTTCGGATCATCATTGTTTTTCAAGTAAATCTGCAGAAATTCTGACTTTGTGATTTCTTTGTCGTTAATTGTCATGATTACAGGATCTTCCTGAGCCATAACAGTCTGTGTCAAAACCAATGTGATTGCAAGAACCAATAGTCTTTTCATAGTTTGTGTTTTCGTTGATTTTTCAGATTGCCAAATATAACGTAAGCCTTCCGTTAATCGTTTGGTAAAGGCAATTATTTTATGCTGTAATTTGGTGCCTCTCTTGTAATGGTGACATCGTGCGGATGACTTTCATGAACACCAGCGCTGGTAATTCTAACAAATTTCGATCCTTGCAACGACTCAATATTTGGTGCACCGCAGTAACCCATTCCAGATCGAAGCCCTCCGATGATTTGATACATGACTTCTACCAACTGTCCTTTAAATGGCACACGACCTGAAATTCCTTCTGGAACTAGTTTTTTCACATCATCTTCGGCATCCTGGAAGTAACGATCTTTTGATCCTTTTTGCATCGCTTCCAAGGATCCCATTCCACGGTACGTTTTGAACTTTCGTCCCTGATAAATGATGGTTTCTCCTGGCGACTCTTCCACTCCTGCAAACATCGATCCAACCATTACCGTATCAGCTCCGGCAGCAATCGCTTTTACGATATCTCCCGTGTAGCGAATTCCTCCGTCGGCGATTACTGGTACACCAGTACCCTCCAAAGCCTGTGCCACATCGTTCACGGCAGTTAACTGAGGTACTCCAACTCCAGCGATAATGCGCGTAGTACAAATAGATCCAGGGCCGATTCCGACCTTAACAGCGTCTGCTCCTGCATCTACCAAATATTTTGCGGCTTCTGGTGTCGCAATGTTACCAACGATTACATCGAGCTCAGGGTATTTTTCTTTTACTTCTTTCAGTTTATCTACAACACCGCGCGTGTGTCCGTGTGCCGTATCGATAACAATAGCATCTACACCGGCTTCTACCAATGCACTCGTGCGCTCTAGTGTATCATTTGTAACTCCAACTGCCGCCGCTACACGCAAACGTCCGTAAGCATCTTTGCACGAGTTGGGATGTTCTTTCACTTTAATAATGTCCCGGAAAGTGATCAATCCGATGAGTTTGTTGTCTTCGTTTACGACGGGTAACTTTTCAATTTTATTTTGCTGAAGGATATCTTCGGCTAATGAAAGGTTGGTTTGGTCAGAGGTCGTAATTAGATTTTCCGATGTCATTACCTCCTGAATAGGGCGGTTTAATCGCTTTTCGAATCGCAAATCACGGTTGGTAACTATTCCAATAAGTATTCCTGCTGCATCCACCACTGGAATTCCCCCGATTTTATTCTCTTTCATAAGTTGCAAAGCATCTGCAACAATGGCATCGGCGGAAATAGTCACTGGATCCAGGATCATTCCACTTTCGGAACGCTTTACTTTACGTACCTGCAACGCCTGAGACTCGATAGACATATTCTTATGGATCACACCGATTCCACCTTGCTGTGCAATGGCGATTGCTAACTTGGCTTCTGTTACTGTGTCCATTGCCGCAGCAACTATTGGAGTATTCACCGAAATGTTTCTAGTAAGATTGCTTTTAAGCACCACATCTTTGGGCAAAACTTCTGAATAAGCGGGAACAAGTAATACGTCGTCGTAGGTAAGTCCTTCTGTAATTTGGGAGATATTGGTAAGAGGCATATGCGAACTTATTTGTGAAATAAATTCTTGCAAAAGTAATAATAATATGTCGTAAAATTTCGCTCTTTACATTTATATAACAATTGGTACATAACTTTTGCTTATTCCTGTGATTCTGTTAAAGAATGACAAACCGTTCGGCAAAAATCATTAAATTGAGTACTATTGTATTAGTATGAAGTTTTATATCACATCGGCTTTTCTTTTATTGTTCGGATCTGCATTAATGGCGCAGGATTCCACTGAAGTTTACTCTGATTCGGCGCTTGTAGCCATGGATTCCAATTTGGTACAACTGTCAGGAGTGGTAATCAATGAAGAAACCTTAGATCCTTTGTCCTATACTACGGTTTATGACAAGACCTTAGGACGCGGTGTGATTTCAGATTACTATGGTTACTTCTCAACTGTGGTTTTCCCGGGAGATACTCTGATATTTTCATATTTCGGCTACCAAACATCTACTTACGTGGTGCCAGATACTCTAAAAGAGAAACGCTATTCGATGATTCATTTGATGCAAAAAGATACGCTCAACTTGCCTGAGATAACCGTTTATCCATGGCCTTCGCGAGAAGATTTCGCCAGAGCTTTCGTGGAAATGCGTCCGTACGATGATGATATTCGAAGAGCTCAGCGAGAATTGTCAGGAGAGAGTTTGGCATTCGTTGCCGCACGTTTGGAGGGTGACGCGTCTCTTGCCTACGGAAACACCCAAAACCAATACCTTACGCAGATTTACACCAACCGACAATTGCCTGCGAATAACTTGTTAAATCCTTATGCCTGGTCGAAGTTGATTAAAGATTGGAAGGAGGGGAAATTGGCGAGAGAGTAGGAATTACTCATAGAAAATCACAAACACGTCTTCGTTGTCTTTTTTGAAAAGCTTCTTTTCGCGTGCAAACTTTTCAATCTCTGATCGATCTTCTAGCTTTTTTAATGTGTTTCTAGTTTTGTTCAGTTCTTGCTCAAATTGAGCTTTTTCCGTCTGAAGGGCATTTAATTTTCGTCGTTGACTGATTATGTTGAAAATGTCATTATCGTCCAAAAGAAGCGTATATACTACGAATATTACTGTCGCAAGTATAAATTTGTTCTTTAAAAGTCCCAATGCCTTCTTCATAATTCAAAAGTAGGGAAGAAATGGATGGCTTTGGGTTGCTGGCAAAAACCTTATGAAAAACTTATTGTGGATTGTCGTATTCGTCGAAATGATCACTCTCTCACAAATCTACGCGTCGTAATTCCTTTTGAAGATTTGAGTTGGATCAAATAAATACCTGGTGCTAGATCTTTCGTGTTAATCTGTATTGTATCATTTTTTGAGTCTATCGCAGCTTCTTTCATAATTTTCCCTCCAACGTCTGAAATAGAGTAGGCAATTGGACTGAAATCTGCATCTGGGAAGAGTACATTCAAGGAACCTTTTGTTGGGTTTGGTGCTAATGAAAAATCGGCATACGTGAATTCCTTAAGGCTTAATTCCTCAGAGGCAACAGCAAAGTGCAGTAATGCTCCCATGGAAGCTTTGGTCACCTGATAGTAGTATGACATGTCTATGTTTGAAATGCTGTCATTAACTGAGTGGGTGTATGGTGATTCATTTTCTTCATAAAATCCTGTTACCACGTACCCATTTTGCATGAAGGGTACATAATCGGAGCCATATGCAAACGAAATATCCGTTTGAAGAATAGAGTAGAGTTGCGTACATGCAGCCAACTCATCGGTGTAAATTGATGATTGCAAATCGTTTCCATTTGGGGGACTTTGATCGCGTTCGCAGGTGATAGTATTGTTTGTTTCTCCTGCAGTTCCTCCAACCTGATCAATATTGAACACCAATTTGATATCCATATTGCTCGGAATTACAACATTGTCCACATAATGCTCGCTTCCTTCCAATCCAACTTCTTCCGCAGAAAAGTGAACAAATTTAATAGAGTATTCCGTAGGGATGTCTTTAATCAATCGAGCTATTTCAAGAATTGTTACAGTCCCGGTTCCGTTATCATTCACACCAGGGCCATCTTTGGTATCATAGTGACCATCAATGATTACGTATGTATCGGGATATAATGTCCCTGTTTTCGTCACGATAATGTTTGTTGTAGTGACACCGAGCACCTGAAAGTTATCTTCTACGATATCCGTATACCCCCAATCTTGATACTTTCCAATAATCCAATCTTTTGTATTGTCCAAACCTGCATTGAGTAATTCTTTAACGCCCAAGTCTTCAAATTGTTGGAGGTACTCCGTCAGAGTGTCCTGGTCGCAGCTGTCTGCCATAGAGGCATAAAAGGCATTGTAGGATTGGCTTTGGGCTGAAATACCAATGATTGAAAAAAGCACTGTAAGGTAAAAGGCTTTCATAGTTACTGTTTACGATTTCTAAGGTAGACAAAAAAAGTCCGCTCTAAAAATAGAACGGACTTCCATATTGTTCGGTTGGCAACTAACTATTTACGTAATCGTCATAGCGTCGCTGCCATTCTTCATTTTCTTCAAACCACTGAGCAGCTTTTCCGACCATTTCTTTGGCCTTATCTTCCTGCATGCTGATTTTATACATTTTAGCAGTTTCAATAATTCCAATCATTAAGGCTTTCTTGTCTGCTTCGCTCCAATTGTCAACACCAGTTACGTCTGGAAGAATCGCTTCAGCTTCTTTCCATTTGGTACGTGCTGTTGAACGGTCTTTTTGTTCGTACTTACAAGCTCCCATGATGTACAAGGCACCAATTTCATTTTGCGTGATTTTGGTGTATCGTCCCGCCCACGAGTAGGCCTTGCGGTAGTCACCAGCATCAATGTCGTTCGCAATCCGAGTTATCAAGGTCAATTGAAATTCTTCCACAAACTCGTTGAACTCTTCCATAGCTTGGCCGTCGTTCTTTTTGAGATCGTACTTAATTCCTTTTCCCAAGAACTTAATGGCATCCTTGTATGCATTCTTAAATCTTTCATCATCTGTTCCGGACAATGAGATTTTGTGCAGCCCTTTGGCTGCCCAGAAGTAAGGAACTGGATCGTACTTTGTTTTATCGTTCGCTGTGTAGCTCTCCGCTTTTTTCACGAGTTTTTCGTAATCGCCATCAGCGAAGAGAATTCTGAGGTCATTATATTCTTGTGCAACCGCCGCTTGCGATATAAAGATTAGACCAATGAAAGTAATAAGATGTCGCATAATGCTTTAATGTTAATATTAATTTTCGAACATACAAGTCAAATACTGTGCCGAAGCAAAAAAGTTACATAAAACTAGAGAAATTTAACATTCTCATTCATAGCTTTTCAACAACAAGCTCAGTATTTTTTGTGCTGCAATTGAAATTTTGGTTCCCGGACCAAAAACTCCGAACACTCCAGCGTTGTAAAGATAATCGTAATCTTGTTGCGGAATCACTCCACCAGCGATTACCATGATATCTTCTCGGTTGCGTTGTTTCAATTCGTCAATCACTTGTGGTACAAGAGTTTTATGTCCTGCAGCGAGTGAAGAAACACCCAAAACATGCACGTCATTTTCTACCGCTTGCTTTGCCGCCTCCGCAGGTGTTTGAAATAAGGGGCCTATATCCACGTCAAAACCAATATCGGCAAATGAAGTAGCGATTACTTTGGCACCCCGGTCGTGACCATCTTGTCCCATCTTCGCTATCATAATTCGTGGTCGGCGCCCTTCTAACTTGGCGAATTCATCTGCCAAGGCACGTGCTTTGTTAAAATCGGTATCTTCCATAGATTCAGACGAATATACTCCATTAATGGAGCGAATGGTTGCTTGATAGCGCCCAAATGCATTTTCAAGAGCTAATGAAATTTCACCAAGCGATGCACGTGCTCTTGCGCAACGAACGGCAATCTCGAGTAAGTTTCCTTCGCCTGACTTAGCAGAATCTTCCAATTCATTCAACAGTAGGGCAACCTCGTCACTATTTCTACTCGTTTTTAATTCTTTCAGTCGGTTAATCTGTGACTCTCGTACTTTCGTGTTGTCCACTTCAAGGATATCCATCGGTTCTTCCTTCTCAAGTTGGAATCGATTTACACCTACAATGATGTCTTTATTGGAGTCGATACGTGCTTGCTTGCGCGCTGCAGCTTCTTCAATGCGCATTTTAGGAATGCCAGTTTCGATTGCTTTGGCCATTCCTCCAAGCTCCTCCACTTCTTCAATTAACTTCCATGCTTCTTCTACTAGTGCATTTGTGAGCGATTCTACGTAGTAACTTCCGCCTAAAGGATCAACATGCTTGGTGATTCCTGTTTCTTCCTGAAGATAGATCTGTGTATTTCGGGCAATTCGAGCGGAGAAATCCGTTGGAAGTGCAATGGCTTCGTCCAATGCATTTGTATGCAATGACTGCGTTCCACCAAGGGCTGCCGCCAGTGCTTCAATACAAGTTCTGGCAACGTTATTGAATGGATCTTGCTCTGTTAAACTCCAACCTGATGTTTGACAGTGTGTACGAAGCGCAAGTGATTTCGGATTTTCTGGGTTGAATTGATTTACCAATTTCGACCAAAGAATACGACCTGCACGCATTTTCGCAACCTCTGTGTAGTGATTCATACCAATTGCCCAGAAAAAACTTAGGCGTGGTGCAAAGTCATCAATTTTCATTCCCGCGTTAATTCCAGCGCGCAAATATTCCAATCCATCGGCTAACGTATAAGCCAGCTCAATAGCTGCCGTAGCTCCTGCCTCTTGCATGTGATAGCCAGAAATGGAAATAGAATTGAAGCGCGGCATATACTGAGAGGTGTACTCAAAAATATCAGAGATAATACGCATGGATGGCAACGGAGGGTAGATGTACGTATTCCGAACCATGAATTCTTTCAAGATATCGTTTTGAATGGTTCCCGAAAGTTGATCTTGAGAAACCCCCTGCTCTTCGGCGGCGACGATATAAAAAGCCATAATCGGGATCACAGCCCCGTTCATTGTCATGGAAACTGACATTTTATCCAGCGGAATTTGATCGAACAAGATTTTCATGTCCAGGATGGAATCAATCGCTACACCTGCTTTACCAACATCTCCTACAACACGCTCATGATCCGAATCATAGCCTCTGTGTGTTGCCAAGTCAAATGCTACGGATAATCCCTTTTGTCCCGCTGCAAGGTTGCGTCTGTAAAAAGCATTGGATTCCTCCGCGGTAGAGAAGCCAGCATATTGGCGAATGGTCCAAGGACGGATAGCGTACATGGAACTGTATGGTCCGCGCAGGTAAGGTGGTAATCCAGAAACGTAGCCCAAGTGGTTCAGTTCATCTTCATCCGATTGGTCGTAATAATTTTGCAATTCAATTTTATCAGCTGTGATGAAGTTGGTTTCCTTGTCTGAATCAACTTTCTTAGGAGCTGTTGCATAGGGGATCTGAGAAAAATCTATTCGTTTCATACAGTCTCTGGTTTTACAATGATGTCTGCCACAAAAGCTTCCATGCCTAAATAGCCAGGTACCTCAGACCATTGTGCTTCTTGTTTGTTCGGATCGGGAAATTTATTCACACCAATGAGAGTAGCTGTTCCCCTGGAATAGGCTTGCTCTCGCAATGAAGCTGTTACTTTCACCTTGTTTGTGAACACCTCTTGAACGATTTTGGAATGAATTCCACCGTCCTTATCTAAGGATTGGAAGAATTCCCATGCCTTTTGCCCAATAACCTCTGTGAGTTGTTCTATTGTGTAGCTGCCGCCAGTGGGATCAATCACATGATGGAGGTATGATTCCTCCTTTAGTAAGGATGAGATATTTAATGCCATACGTTCTGCAAGTTCAGATGTACCACGTTGTGAATATAGGTCGTATGGAAGCACTAGAATAGCATCAGCAGAGCTTGCCGCTGACATTGTTTCTGTCGTTTGACGCAATAAATTGGTATAAGGATCCCGTAATGATTTATTGGTGTGCCCCACAATTGCTGTCAATTGACAATTGTAAGAACAATTATGTTGTGGTTCGTAGGCATTAACAACCTTTGACCAAAGTTTACGCATGGCGCGAAATTTGGCAATCTCGTTGAAATAATTAGGGCCAACTCCAAGGTGGAAGTGAATTTGAGCAGCGGCTTCGTCAATGGAGAATCCTGCCTCCATCAATTTAATCAAAGCTTCATGTCCAGCAGATAAGCAAAATGCTATTTCTTGCCAGGTATTAGCCCCGCAGCGCTGCACTCCATATCCATTTACCACATAGGTGGCAGTCTGAGAATCTCGCATTAGGTCATGTAATGCTTCGTCGTGAATATCCATCGCATCGAAACAAAACGCAATCTGATTTCGTGCCGAACCTGCAATGGAAATGATGTCTTTCGTTTCCTGCAATGAATCGACGACAAATTGTGTTTTTATGTATTCTAATTGAACTCCATTCAAAACACGTTTCCAATCGATCGCATCTTTATGACCTGCAAAACAAAGCATATCTGCTCCTTTCATCAAGAACTCAAGTGCTTTCGAATTTGCCTTCTTTTCATCGTCTACGACAACAAGGGCTCCATTATGCCAATCATTGTTCTGAGTTTTAGAACCGCGAGTAGCTGGAAATGATCCAGGGGTTAGCTCTGAAGTTGTGCGTTCTTCTCTATGGTAGAAGGCCCGAAAATCTATGTCTTCAATGGTGTCATGAAAATCCAAAATAGACAATTCCTTGCCCTTCAGATCTTTCAATATTTTGTCCTTCCAATCAGAGAGGTTGACCGAAGGGAATTCTTGAAATAAATTGTTCATGTAGTGAACGTAATTTAAAGTTCGAAAAGTTGTTCAAACGCAATAGAAATTGCTGATCAAAAATAATGATTTGAAGGGAGAATGCCCTGATCTGCTTGGAAAACCTTCAAGTAGTCAAATATCGATAGATCACAAACGAAACGGCATAAAAAAGAAGTATACCTAGCACCAACTGTGTTGGGGAGGTGAACCCACGTTTACGCCAATAAAGCCAGTTGATGAGTCCGAGAATAACTCCGGGAATAAGTGGGTAGAGGTACAGACTCATGAAGGGATTAGTCCAAATTGTTGGCAGTGATGCGTCAAATGTTTGCTGTGAACACGAAGCCATTCCTCATAGTTCAGGTTTCCAAAATTGGGATGAATGTTTCGTAATTCCGGGTTCTCATTGAACATTTTTTCAAATGCATTCCAATTGACTTCAAATTCTGAGATGGCCTCTTCAAGACTCGCGTTGCGGTTTGAAGTTTTTTCCTGTGGTCCAAAGGGTGCTTTAAAATTCTTCGGCATGGGATGTTCGGAAAACAAAAACTGTAAGGCCTTAGGTGTTTTTTCTTCAGGAATGTGCAGCTTGAGCCCTTTGTATTTACCTTGAGCCATATCCAGTGAATCCGTAATATGTTCCACCATATCCAGCGCAGTCATGCTTCCCCAAAGAGGTTTCGAATCAGGTGTTAGTTGTCTAAAGTGTTTTAGAGCAACGTCTAAGGTTGGTTCTAAGTATTTCATTAGTTTGATTTTCCGACAACAATTTGAAGGCTTTTAGGGACAACGCTTACATTTAGTTCGGATGCAATAAGGGCTGGTTCTCCGTCGTAATGCGCTACGTTTTTAGATGAACGAATGCGTGCCTCTTTGAATGAGATTGTCTCGGAGTGCCTTTTGTGTTGTTTCTTTTTTGAGAAAAAACGGTAAACGATAGAGGGAATCGACCAAAATGAAAACGGTTTCAATACTACCATTTCCAATTCCCCATCTGTGACGTCTGATTTTGGAGATACCGTAAAGCCATTTCCAAACTGGGAGGCATTCGCGACGGTTAACAGCACCACAGGAAGTTTTTTCACTTTGCCGTCAACATCAATAGTCACGTTGATAGGGTTAAAGCGGAAAAACTCACGAACTGTGAGATAGATATAGCTGAAAAAACCGCGCTTGTGATGTTTGTCAAATTTTTGAGCAACCACTGCATCCAACCCATAACCGCCAACACCTAGAAAAGCTTTGTCATTGACTTTTACGGTGTCCATTGCGATGGAATTAGAATAATTGATACAAAAGATGGCGTCTTTAATACCAAGAGGAATTTTCAAGTGACGCGCCAAACCATTTCCAGATCCTGTAGGTATGATAGCAAGTTTCGTCTTAGTACCAATTAATGCTGTTCCAACTTCATGAACAGAACCATCGCCACCTACGGCGCAAACGATATGCACACCTTCTTTTGATGCTTCTGCCGCGAGTTCAGTAGCATGTCCTTTTCGTTCTGTATATACAATGTCGTATTCGAACCGATCCTGGTTGAGATACTTCTCAATCAAAGGTGGAATGGTGTTCTTTCTTCCCACACCAGAAATCGGATTGATAATAAAACGAATACGTTCTTTCATGTTTATACGATAGAAACTCGATGCTCTGTCAGTTTTGCTCAGCAATTAATGTGCCTCTTATTGAAACTGACAACGTGTCATTCGATAAGGTAAAGATACTGAAAATTGCAAGGGATGTCTTCTGAAACATTTAAAAGGTTCACTATCTATTGTGAATATCTCTAACGGTTGATTTAACCGTTGAATAAATCACGTACACAGATCAAAGGTTTCTTCGTTTCAAAAGAGCGAAATTTGGTATCTTTCGCCTCATGAAAAGTCTATCACACATACTTGCAAGCATAATGCTTTTATTGAGCGTTCACAGTTACGCTCAAATTGAAGTTCCTGCTCCAAAAGAGAAAGAAGAAAAGGCAGAGGAAGAAATGCGTGTAGATATTCTTCCAATTGTGTATCCGAAAACAGAAGTTTTGGTTTATGCAAACTGGTCGAATACGAATCGTGTGCTTCGTCCTAACTCCTCCAATGACGGATTGTTTGGTGAACCCTTAGGCATTCGAGAGAATGAAAACAATTTGACTGTTTGGTCGTATGGTTTTGCATTCCGTAGCGAGTTCAACAAGCACCTGATGTGGCAGGGAGGAATTTCATGGCTGCGCAATGGAGAGACGTTTAACTACGTAGCAACGGACTCAGATTCCACTTTCGCCTACCAAACGTATTACAACTACGTAGCAATGCCTCTGAAAGTTTTCTACAAATATGGCAATCGTGTTCGCTTTTATGGAGGGGTTGGATTGACACCACAAATGTTTTTCTCATACCGTCAGGAGCAGCAATGGACCACCATCAACAATAATCAAATGGACGAAACGATTAAGACGCGAAATGGCTATAACTCTTTTGTTTTAAGCGGTACTTTAACTGCTGGAGTTCAGTTGCGTTTCAATAAAGGAACGTCTGTTTTTATTGAACCAGAATATCGAATCCACCTTACCAATTCATACGAAGCAATTGATAGCTATGAGCACTTCGGTCGTGCATTTGGACTAAACATGGGGTTCACCTATCCTATTTAAGTGTATGAAGATTAAAGAATTAACAGGCTATCTTGAAGAGCTTGCGCCAATTTCCAGTCAAGAATCATACGACAATTCAGGCCTCATAGTTGGTGATGCCAACAGGGAGGTTTCAAACGTATTAATTTCTCTTGACTGTATTGAAGCGACGGTCAACGAAGCAATTGAGAAAAAGTGTGAGCTGATCATAGCACATCACCCTATTGTTTTTCGGGGGATTAAAAAATTAAATGGCAAAAATTACATTGAACGGACCGTAATCAAAGCCATAAAAAATGACATTGCAATTTACGCGATTCATACCAATTTAGATAATTATCGTTTTGGGGTCAATCATGAAATAGGCAAGCGGATTGGATTGAACAATCTGCGTATTCTGCAACCCAAACGAGAGGTGTTGTCAAAGTTGGTGTGTTATATTCCAAAAGAACATCTTCAGGAGGTCTCCCAAGCGATGTTTGATGCAGGAGCAGGAAGTATAGGTGACTACGACGAATGTGGTTTTTCGACTTCTGGAGAAGGAACTTTTCGTCCAAACGACGCAGCGAAACCATTTATTGGTAATTCCGGCGAGCGGTCAAAGGTGGAAGAAGTGAAATTTGAAGTGGTGTGTTCCAATCACGCGATAAGTCCTGTGGTGGATGCTATGATCAAAGCGCACCCTTATGAAGAAGTAGCTTATGAAATTTTTCCGATGCTGAATTCCAATACATATGAGGGGAGTGGCATGGTAGGAGAATTGGAGCCCCCAGTGAAGACAGAGAATTTTCTTTCTCACGTGAAAGAAACTTTCCATTGTGGAGTCATTCGACATACAGCACTAACTTCCGATACCATTTCCAAAGTAGCTTACTGCGGAGGTGCGGGAGGATTTTTATTGTCTGCTGCGAAACGGAGTGGGGCTGACATTTTCATCACGGGTGATTATAAGTATCACGAGTTTTTTGATGCCGATGGTTCGATTATTATTGCGGACATAGGACATTTTGAAAGCGAACAATTTACTTCGCACCGATTAGCGGATATTTTGATGGAAAAATTTGCTACCTTTGCCGTTCATTTAACGGAGGTTAATACAAACCCAATAAATTATTTTTAACTGATGGCAAAAACTGCAACGAAAAAAGAGGCGTCCGTAGAAGAGAAGTTGGACGGCCTGTACGAATTGCAATTAATTGATTCTGAGATCGATCGAATCCGTACGATTCGTGGTGAGCTTCCTTTGGAGGTTCAGGATTTGGAAGACGAATTGGAAGGGTTGGATACGAGAATCGCCAAGTTGGAAGAAGAGATCGCTTCGTTCGAAAAAGATATTTCAGATCGTAAAAACGCGAACAAAGAGGCGGAAATCGCTATCGCAAAATACAAAGAGCAGCAAAATAACGTTCGAAATAACCGTGAGTTTGAATCCATTTCGAAAGAAATTGAGTTTCAAGAATTGGAAATTAAATTGAACGAAAAGCGCAGTAAAGAATCGAAAGCAAAAATCGCACACAAGAAAGAAATCTTGGACGAGGCAAAAGAACGTAGAGAGCTACGTGCTAACGATTTGGCAGCAAAGAAATCTGAATTGGACGAAATTATTGCTGAAACACAAGCTCAGGAAGACAAACTTTTGAAGAAGTCAGCTGCGGCCTTGAAAAAAATGGACGATCGTTTAGCTAAGGCGTATACACGTTTACGCAACAATGCGAAAAACGGATTGGCTGTTGTTCCAGTAGATCGTGATTCTTGCGGCGGATGTTTCAACAAAATCCCACCTCAGCGCCAATTGGATATTCAAACAAAGAAAAAAGTTATTACTTGTGAGCACTGCGGACGTATCCTCGTTCCTTCAGTGGAAGAAGTAGAAGCGTAAGCAAGTACTATTAACGTAACTTAAACCGGTCATCGAGCATAGGCAAGATGCCCGGTTTTTTTATTTTTAACCTGTGAAGTTTAAGGATTATAACATATCATCAGAAATTAAAACTCAGTTGGATAAATTGGGCTGGAAACGACCCACAGATATCCAATTCAAGGCGATTCGTCACATTTTGGAGGGAGAAGATGTTATGGCCATTGCACAAACAGGAACTGGTAAAACTGCTGCTTTCGCAATTCCAACGCTGCACATGATTCAAACCCGAAAGCGAAAATATAGCAAGGGATATGTTCGATGTTTGGTCATGGTGCCAACGCGCGAACTAGCCAAGCAAATTGCAGGGGTTTACCGGGAAATCGGCAAGAACACAGGCGTAAAGGTTTTCGGATTGTTCGGCGGTGTAGAGCAAGAACAGCAAATCCGCACCTTGGACAATGGAATTGACATTTTAATAGCGACGCCAGGACGTATGTTTGACTTGAACGCTCAAAAGGCGCTGGATCTATCGCGTGTCGAATACCTCATTCTGGATGAGGCAGACTTGATGCTCGATATGGGGTTCGCTAAAGATATACGGGATGTTTTGCGCTTCTTGCCTAAAAAACGTCAAAACTTATTCTTTTCGGCTACTATTTCCAAAACAATTAAGTCATTAGCTTACGAGGTGGTAAGCAAACACAATACAATTCGCATTCAGATTTCTCCTAAGAATCCTGTGGCGAAGAATATCGATCATGCAGTAACGTTCGTGGAAATGGATGACAAACGTTTCTTTCTTGAAAATCTACTGAAAGAATACCCCGAAATGAAGGTCGTTGTTTTTGCGCGAACAAAAGTGCGGGTTGAACGTGTGGTGAAGGCTATGGAGCGTGTTGCCATTCATTCCGAAGCGCTACATGGTGGAGTAGATCAAAAAGACCGTTTTGCAATTTTAGAACGCTTCCGCTCAGGTGAGAATAGAGTATTGATTACAACCGATGTGGCTGCTAGAGGTATTGATATTCCCTCGGTTGAGTACGTCGTTAATTATGACTTACCAGATGTAGCGGAGAATTATGTCCATCGCTGTGGGCGAACCGGTCGTGGAAAAAATCGTGGTCAGGCTTTATCTTTCTGCAGTGAGGGTGAGAAGGAATTACTCAAAGAAATTGAGGAATACACTGGTGAAAATATCGAGGTTTACGATCTGTCCAAAGGCGATTACGAGAGTATCGTAAAAGATACCGATGATGGAAACGATGACTGGCAAAGTTTACTGAGGAAAGCAAATTCGGAAGATGGTACTGAGGATGTATGGTGATGCCCTCCTCTTATTTTCTAGATCATATTTACTTCCCGTTCCAGTTGGATTCCAAACTTGTTTTTAACGTCTTGAATTATTGTTTCAGATAAGTCGTAGATATCGCTGCCCAAAGCGCCTCCGTAATTAACCAAAACCAACGCTTGATTTTTGTGAACACCGTAGGTTCCAAAATTTTTCCCTTTCCAACCCGCTTTCTCGATAAGCCAACCTGCGGCTAGTTTGATTTTTCCATTCGGAGCGGGATACTGAGGTAATTTTTCATATTCATTTGCGATTGCATCAACAACCTTCTGATCAACTACTGGGTTTTTGAAAAAGCTTCCTGCATTACCGATCTCCTTTGGATTGGGGAGTTTGCTGGAGCGGATGTTGATTACAGCATCACTAACATCTTTAATAGTCGGCTGTGAAATGCCTAAAGCTTCCAATTCTGCTTCAATGGCGCCATAACTGGTGTTAAGTTTATGTTTTTTGGTCAATCTAAAACGAACGGAAAGTATTATGTACTGACCTCTCAATGACCTTTTAAAAACGCTTTCACGATATCCAAACTCGCATTGGGCGTGATTAAAAGTGTGTACTTCACCTGAATCAATTTGGTACGCATGCAACGAATCGAAGGTATCTTTAATTTCCACTCCGTAGGCTCCAATGTTTTGCATGGGACTAGCTCCGACGCTTCCAGGTATCAAAGACAAATTTTCAATTCCTCCGTAGCCTTCTTGAATGCAGCGCATGACAAACTCATGCCAAACCTCTCCAGCGCCAGACTCCACCAAAACTGTATCATCATCTTCTTCAATGACTTCAAAACCCGTTACTTCATTCTTGATCACAAGGCCTTCAAAATCTTGTGTGAGCAAAATATTACTGCCTCCGCCGAGAATTAATAATTCATCCTCGTCTCTTTGAATGAGTATTTCCTTAAGTTCTTCAGCATTCTTAAAAGTGGCGAACCGTTTTGCCGTGCACGAAAGCCCAAAAGTGTTGTAGGGTTGAAGATCAATGTTGGTATGAATCATGAAACAAAAGTAAAGTCTACTGCAATTACAATTAATTATGAAGTCAATTTTTTCTCACGACCAAATGTTGTTAATTCCTCACTATCTTTGAAACATGATGTTGAAAAATGTAGCGCTGGAAGAAGTGAATGCAATCAATCGAGGCACAATGATGGAGGTTCTCGGAATTGAATGTGTGGAAATAGGAGGGGATTTTGTGAAGTCGAGGATGCCGGTTACCAATGCAACAAAACAACCTATGGGTTTGTTGCACGGTGGAGCAAGTGCCGCAATGATTGAGAGTATTGGCTCTATGGGCTCAGCCCTAATTTTGGATCTTTCGAAAGAAGCACCGGTAGGGTTGGAGATTAATGCGAATCATATCTCTTCAGCTACTGATGGACACGTTATAGCTACGGGTAAAATTGTGCACGCAGGTAGACGAACGCATTTGTGGCAAGTGGATATTCACCACGAAGAAACTGGCAAGTTGATCTGCACAGGACGTTTAACAATCATGGTAGTTCCTATCGCGTGAACGAGATTCCAGATATAGTTTTTTACCGAATCCCTGGCGAAAATGTAAGGTCAAAAATGGGGTCGTTTCAACTGCTGGAGGATGGTCAAATTCCGTCTGGGTTTGTTGTTTCCAATTTTAAAGGAGATCAGGTATACCAACTCGTGGAGAATGAAATGTCTACTTTTTCGGGATTACTTCCGATTGCAGAAACACCCAAAGAGCAATATTTAGACGCAGCACAAGCTATCGTTCAACATTTAAAGAATGAAGGCGGGAAAGCAGTGCTCTCGCGATTGAAAAAAGTAGAAGCACCCGAAGATATCAAAGGGTATTTTTTTGCCTTGTGCGATGCCTATCCTGACGCCTTTGTGTACACGTTGATCGGAGCAAAGATTGGTAAGTGGATTGGAGCTACGCCTGAGACACTTCTCACAGTCGAGCAAGGAACGGGGAAAACAATGGCACTGGCGGGAACCAGAAAACTGAATAGTTTGGTTCCTTGGGAAGAGAAAGAATTTGAAGAACATGAGTTAGTCGCTGATTTCATTGATGCCAATTTGAATGATTTCAATCTTTCCAATTTAGTTCGGTCAGAACGGTTTGAAGCAACTTCTGGTCCTGTGAAGCATTTGCGTACGGACTTCCAGTTTGATTTGGATAAAAACCAAGCCTGGGAATTGGCTAAAAGACTGCACCCAACGCCTGCTGTAAGCGGCTGGCCTGTGGATAGAGCTCTGGAAATCATTGCTGAAAATGAAATCCACGATCGATCCATTTACACGGGGATTATTGGAGTGGTGGAGGAGTCAACGCGCCTGTTCGTAAACCTGCGATGCGCGCAGTTTGCAAAGAAAAACATGTATCTCTACCTCGGTGGTGGATTTACGAAAGATTCTGATCCTGAAGCGGAGTGGGAGGAAACTGAAAATAAAGCTGCAACCCTAATCAACGTCTTGAAAAACGGCTAATTTTGTAGTAGATGTTGACAACAAACAAAACGGGGGTCTCCCGATTTATTGAAAATGCGGTAAAACAGGGAATGCGTCATGTTGTTTGTTCTCCTGGTTCCAGAAATGCTCCTTTGGTAATTGCCATAGATAATCACCCGGAAATCGAAACAGTAGTAGTAACTGACGAGCGCTCTGCAGGATTCATAGCGTTGGGAATGGCGCAGCAATTAGATGCGCCGGTAGGCGTTGTTTGTACCTCTGGTTCTGCCATGCTGAATTATTATCCTGCCGTTGCCGAAGCCTTTTATCAGTGCGTTCCTCTTGTTGTGTTGTCCGCAGATCGACCTGCAGAATGGGTGAATCACGGCGATGGACAAACGATTGTGCAACGGGGTGTTTACACAAATCATATTCACTCAGAGTTGGACATAGAGGAGTTTATCCGTGAACAAGACCAGGAGACTTTCGATAGGAAGGTTGTTAAGGCTTTCACAAAAGCTACACAAGGCTGGAGAGGCCCAATTCACTTTAATTTTCCACTTTCGGAGCCATTGTATCAAACCGTAGAAATGGATCGACTCCATGTTTCAGCACCTATTCAAAAGGAAGGTGGTGAACTGACTGAAGAAGATCAAAAAACACTAAAGAATGCCTGGAATAGCAGTAGCAAGCGAATGATTCTCTGTGGTCAAATGAGCCCGAATGTCGCAGTGCTTAATGCCTTGGCAGATCTCGCTGAAGACGCTTCTGTTGTTGTTTTGGTTGAAAATACATCGAACTTAATTCATCCTAAGTTTATCCATTGTATAGATAGAACATTAAGTGCAATCTCTGAGGAAGAAATAGATACTTTTCAGCCCGATTTATTGATTACTATTGGCGGAGCTATTATTTCCAAGCGCATTAAAAAGTTTCTGAGAAATGCTCCTATTCAAAATCATTTGAAAATTGGATTCGATTTCCCAGAAACGGATACCTATCGTAAGCTGACAGCAACCATCAAATGTGATCCCTCTTTATTTTTAAAGGCCATCCCCGCAATAAACGAAATGCAGCATGTATCTCAGTTTGGATGGAAATGGAAGCAAAAGGATTTTTTGATTCAAGAAAGGATGCCAGCTTTCATTGAGAATGCGCCATATTCAGATTTAACGGTTTTCGATGTAGTACTCGATTCAATCCCTGATAATGCATATTTACACATGGGAAACAGTTCTGTAGTTCGTTACGGCCAATTGTTCGATCCCATCAAGTCTATTCGTTACTTTGCAAACCGCGGAACGAGTGGAATAGACGGTAGTACGAGTACAGCGGTTGGTGCTTCCATTATTCGTAAGAATGAATTGCACGTGATGATTTCAGGAGATTTGTCTTTCTTCTACGACAGCAATGCATTCTGGAATAATGCCGTTGGGGAAAACTTGCGAATAATTGTCATTAACAACGGTGGTGGAGGAATTTTCCGAATTATAGACGGACCGAATTCAACGTCTCAATTGGATCATTACTTTGAGACAGAGAACCGCGCATCAGTTGAGGGGCTTTGTCAAACGTATGAAATGAAGTATCTATCGGCTAAAGATTTGGAAGCAGTAGAAAAGCAAATGGAGCTATTGCTTACCATGGATACGCAAGGGAGACCAGCGGTATTAGAAATTTACACTCCGAATATTGATAATGCGGTTGTGCTCAAAAACTTTTTCAATCATTTTAAATCCTCTTGAATTTTATCCAAGAGCCTTGAATAGTTTATAATTTTGACAGGAACAAATTAACGCTAATGGAATTTTTTGATCTTTTATTTACCTGGGAGGGACTCATGTATTTCGTGATTTTATCCTTGCTTGAGATTGTACTTGGCATTGATAACATCATTTTTATTTCCATTGTCACGGACCGTCTTCCAGACGCCAAACAGCAGCGTCAGGCAAGAAACCTTGGATTGGGACTAGCACTTGCCGTTCGTTTGATATTGCTTGCATTTGTTGCGTGGATCATGGAAATGGACGAGCCGCTGTTTCCAAATTCAGAGTTCTCTATTCTCAAGGAGTTTTCATGGCAAAGTGTCATTTTGTTAATGGGTGGTCTTTTTCTTATTTATAAGAGTACACAAGAGATGCACCAGTCAATTACAGGAGAGCAGGAGCATGATAAAAGTAAGGCTAAGTCGCTGCGTGCGATAATCACACAAATTGTACTGATTGACATTGTTTTCAGTTTTGACTCTATCATCACCGCTGTTGGTATGACAAACGGTGTGGGAGGAGAAGAGCACAGCCCTCTAGTAATTATTTATGCCGCTGTCATTGTCTCGATGATCGTGATGATGTTATTTGCGAAGCCGATTAGCGATTTCATCAACGCTCGACCTACCATTAAGATGATTGCACTGGGGTTCCTTGTAACCATCGGAGTCGTGTTGGTTGCAGAGGCATTTGGTCAAGAAATACCTAAAGGATACGTCTACTTTGCCATGGTATACGCTTTGCTCGTAGAATTCTTAAACATAAGAATGCGAAAAAATCAAGGAACTTCAGAATTGCCGAATGACAAAAAGTGAAGCTAAACTTTATCTGGAGGTTTCAGATCTCGAAGAATTAGATGAGGTCTACGAGGAAAAAGTGTTTGAGTGGAAAAATTTCTTCGTGAATCGTTTCCCGGTTTCGAGTCTGTTTCGAAGCAAGGTGAAGCAATTGGAAAAATTAGAAGCCGCATATCAGTCTTTAGGAGGGGGGGCTCAAACTCCCGAAGAAGTGTTGGTTGATTTATATTTTTCTGATAGTTTCAAAGAGGCATTCCATCAGTTTTCAGAAAGAAGATCCAGGCTTAAAGCACTTTTGTTTCAGGCAAGTTCGGCGAAATTAATAGGTTATATAGTAGCAGCTCTTGTAGATCTGACGCAGGCATATGCTCAAGTTTGGAATGATTCAGAATTGGAAACGAACGGAATTGCGGTTTCTAAAGAAGCCGACCCTATGGATTTGCTGGCAGCTATTGATGATGCCGCACATAGGGGAGTTCACAATATTTCTGAAATCGAAAAGCTACCAGAGGATCATTTGGTGGTGAAAGAAGCGAAACGATTATCTTTGTGGATCAAAATGAGCAAGAAATGAGTTCGGAAGATGCATATTCAAAATTGAAAGAGCAACTGGAGTTACAGTCGTGGCCAGATGTCTATTTTTTCAAATTCATTGTTCCGAACGATGCCAAAAGAGTAGCAAAAGTTTCTGCTTTGTTCGACAATGCCGATGACTTACAGTTGCAACCATCGAAAACAGGAAAGTACGTGAGTATTAGTGCGAAAGAGTTGATGTTGGATGTTGACTCAATCATTGAGAAATACAAGAAAGCGGCGAAAATTGAAGGATTGATACCATTGTAACTATGATTTTAAGAGGATACGATTTACCGACCATAATTATTGCCACGCTATGTGTGAGTTTGGCTGTTTTGGTTCTGGTAATTGCATACAGAAAACTCCTTCAGTACCTGGGAAAAGGTGGTGTGGACAAGCAAGATTTTTGCGTGCTTTATCCACTGGAAAAAGATCCTGCATCAGGAGAAGTAGAATTTTATTTTACCTGTGAGGAATTAAAGAAGTATACCCTGGAAATTCTGGATGCAGAAATGCAAGAATTGACCGTTGTCAAGCAAGGCGAGGCGAGCCCGGGAGGAACCATTGTAAGGTTTGATACCACTAGTCTACCAAATGGGTTGTATTATTTTAGTCTAAAAACATCGAATCAAAAAACCATGAAAAAAATGAACATTTTGAACGGTTAACATGACAAGATGACAGAAAGAATGTAATGGCAAAATAATTGCCAATAAACAAGAAAATGTAAATTAGCCCCTCGTTGCCAAAGAAAGCCTGTGGTGAATGAATTGGTGAAGCGATTATAGGGATTTTAGAACAAGTTTCCAGACGAGGGAACACAAAAACAAAAAGATATGGCATTAGAAATCACAGATGCAAATTTCGAAGAAGTAGTAATGAAATCAGACAAGCCTGTAGTGGTAGATTTTTGGGCTGAGTGGTGTGGACCTTGTCGTATGATTGGACCAGTTATTGATAAAATGGCTGGTGATTACGACGGTAAAGCGGTTATTGGGAAAGTCAATGTTGACTTGAACCCAGGAGTATCCGCACAATTTGGTGTGCGTAACATTCCTACAGTTCTTTTCGTGAAAGGTGGAGAGGTTGTAGATAAGCAGGTTGGAGCAGCGCCAGAAGCAGCACTTACTTCGAAATTGGATGCTATTCTATAAGAATCCGAAATCATTATAAAAAAGCCGCAGGTCATCGAGTGTTATCGAGATGCTGTGGCTTTTTTTATGCACAATTGTTATTGTCCTCTTCGCTCAAAACTTTAAACAATCCAGTCGGTGCTACACATTACGCAGTCTATACTAAGAACGATCTGCTGAACCTGACTAATTGACTTTAAGTGTTACAGTCCACACTTATTCTTAAGCCACATAATTAGTAGCTCATAATTCAAAAAAATCATATGGCAAAGCGTATCTTTGCACAAATTACAACGCTATGCAATCATTCGTTCGACGCTTAAAATATTACGGAATCGGATTTGGCTTAGGGCTCGTCTTCGTGTTCTTTTTCTTCCGAAATCGCGGATGTACCTGGACGCCGTCGAATCGAGTGAAGAATACTATTTTGAGTCGTATGATTGTGGTATCTGACGATACCAAGGCCAAAATGGAGGCGAAAGGAATTTCCGAAAAAGACCTGGTACAGGTACTAAACGATGGAGATATCGATTTCGACGCTAGCGACAAAAACCGCAAAAGTAAAAAGTATTTGATCGAGAAAGATGGCGTGAAATACGTCTTTACACTTCCTTTTGAAAGTTGTATCTCGGAAGCTTTTATCTCGAACAGTGTGAGAAAAGCCGTGCCAACCAAGGTCGGGAAAGGGGAGTTAATTCATTTTCCAAACGATAAAGATCTGGTTTTCACTGATAGTACGAAGTTTCTGGCGTGCCAACAAGATCAACTTGGAGTGTTAGGAGATCGACAAATTTGGCGTCAAATTCAAAAAACCGGAATGCTGGACTTTGAGAAAACCAATTTGAAAACTGGAGCGAAGCCAGAGCATTTTATTGAATTCGTTTGGGAAAACGACACCATTGGAAGCACGGTTGTTTGGTACAAGGAGAAACTGAATATCACCTCTTTTCACAGTGAAGAATTGGAGCCTTGTAAATAACGCTTGTTAAACCAACGATGTTAATAAAACACGCGTTAGTTTTTCAGATAGTACGTACTAATAATTACTTTTGACGCATGAAATTTTCAGCAGAGCAAATTGCAGGGCTTCTCGAAGGAGAGGTAGTAGGAAATCCAACCGTTGAGGTGCATACGCTCGCGAAAATTGAAGAAGGAATACCCGGTGCACTATCATTCCTTGCCAATCCGAAGTACGAGGAGCATATCTATGGAACTGCCTCTTCCATCTGTATTGTAAATAAAACTTTCGAACCTTCACAGGATTTACCGGCTAGCTTAACATTGGTCAAAGTGGAAGATGCCTATGCTTGCTTCGCGAAGCTTCTCGAGTTGTACGACACCATGACAAAACAAGAAGCGCGGATAGAATCGCCCTCTTTCATTGACGAGACAGCGGAAGTAGGAGATGGTTTGTATCTTGGTGCTTTCGCATACATCGGCAAGAATTGTAAGATTGGCAACAATGTTGAAATTCATCCCAATGCAAATATTGGCCCTAATGTCACTATTGGTGACGGTACCGTGATTTACGCAGGAGCAACAGTATACCGTGACTGCGTTATAGGAAAAAATTGTACCATTCATTCAGGTGCTGTAATTGGTGCTGATGGATTCGGTTTTGCACCAAACGAGAAAGGAGAATTTCAACGTATTCCTCAAATAGGGAATGTTGTTCTGGAAGATAACGTGGATGTTGGAGCAAATACTACTGTGGATCGTGCGACGATGGGAAGCACAGTGCTCAGAAAAGGGGCGAAGCTGGATAATTTAGTGCAGATAGGTCACAATGTGGAAGTAGGGACGAATACGGCAATGGCTGCACAGGTAGGGATTGCAGGTTCATGTAAGGTGGGAAATAATGTGCTGATTGGAGGACAAGTTGGATTAGCTGGACACTTGAAAGTTGGGGATCGCGTGAAGATTGCTGCGCAGTCTGGAGTTCCTGGAGACATCAAAGACGATGCAACCGTAATGGGCTCACCAGCATTTGATAGTAAAGAATACAAGAAAGCATACATGGGATTCCGTCGACTTCCAATGATTTTGGAAAGACTGAAAAAATTGGAAGACCAGTTGAAATCAAAAACTAAAGATCATAGTTAATGTCTGAAAAGCAGAGAACGCTCAAAGCTCCTGTAAAACTTGTAGGAGTGGGACTACACACAGGGGAGAAAGTGACCCTGGAAATTGAACCAGCTCCAGCCAATCATGGTTATAAATTTCAACGCGTCGATCTCGATGGTCAGCCGACAATTAAAGCAGATTGTGATCTCGTTGTGGCAACAGAGCGCGGAACAACACTCGAAGCGAATGGTGCACGTGTCTACACAACAGAGCATGTGCTAGCCGCTCTATATGGATGTCAGGTCGACAATGCTCTTATCAAGCTAGACGGGCCTGAAATTCCCATTATGGATGGAAGTTCAGCTCCTTTCGTAGCGGCCATTGAATCTGCTGGTTACGAAGATCAAAATGAAGAACGCGTTTATTTAGAATTAGACGAAAATATTCCTTGGGAAGATGTTGATAAAGGAATTGAGTTTCTTGCTGTTCCAGACGAAAACTACCGTTTGACGGTAATGGTCGATTATAAATCTCCAGTACTAGGGACGCAACACGCAACCATGTACAACATCGGAGAATTCAAATCCGAAATTTCGGACTGTCGCACATTTGTTTTCTTAAAGGAATTAGAATTTCTCGCACAGAACAACTTGATCAAAGGTGGAGACTTGGACAACGCTATTGTCTTGGTAGAACGTGAGAACGTGAGCCAGGACGAAATTGACCGTATAGCGAAAGTACTAGGAAAAGAGGATAGAGGTATCAAAATCGAAGGGATGGGAGTTTTGAATAACATCAAACTCAAATTCGAAAATGAACCGGCACGACATAAATTGTTAGACATAGTGGGAGATTTGGCCTTGGTTGGACGCCCAATTAAAGCACATATCCTAGGGGCAAGACCAGGGCACTCGGGAAATGTTCGATTTGCGAAAGTGTTGAAAGACTACATGAAAAGCAAGGAGAAGCAAGGTCGACATTTTGACCTGACCAAAGATCCCCTGTATGATATTAACGACATCGAAAAGATGTTGCCGCATCGATACCCATTTTTAATGGTAGATAAGATCATGGAAATTCATGATGAAACCATTGTGGGGGTGAAGAATATTACAATGAACGAGCCGATCTTCCAAGGACACTTTCCTAGCAACCCTGTGTTCCCTGGAGTGCTTCAAATCGAAGCAATGGCGCAAGTAGGAGGAATTTTTGCGTTAAGCAAAGTGGAAGATCCGCACCTTTATTCAACGTACTTCATGAAGATTGATGGTGTGAAGTTTAAGCAAAAAGTATTGCCTGGAGATACCATCGTTTTCGAATTGAGGTTACTATCTCCAATTCGCCGTGGATTGGTAAATATGGGAGGAGTTGGATATGTGAATGGTAAACCTGTAGTGGAGGCTGAAATGCTGGCGCAGGTAATTAAAGACAAAGTATGATTCATAAGTTTGCCAATATAAATGCCGGGGCTAAACTCGGAGACAATGTAACGGTAGAAGCGTTCTCAACAATTTACGAGAACGTACAAATTGGTGAAGGTACTTTCATTCATCCTAACGTAACGATATATCCAGGAACTACAATCGGTAAAAACTGTGAAATCTTTCCAGGCGCAGTAATCGGGGTCCGTCCACAGGATCTTAAGTTTGAAGGAGAAGAAACGAGTGTCGAAATCGGAGATAATACAGTAATTCGCGAGTGCGTAACAATTCACCGAGGAACAAAGGATAAATGGAAAACTACCATCGGTAGCAATTGCCTTTTGATGACTTATGTTCACGTTGCACACGATTGTCAAATTGGTAACAATGTCATTCTGGCATCTTTTGTTGGGTTGGCCGGACACAACATTATTGAGGATTTTGCCATTCTAGAAGGAAAAGTGGGAACCCAACAGTTTATGCGCATAGGATCGCATGCATTTGTTGGAGGAGGTTCCCTCGTTCGAAAAAATATTCCTCCTTTTGTGAAGGCTGCTCGTGAGCCCTTAGGTTTTGCAGGTGTAAATTCCGTTGGGATGCGCCGTCGAGGATTCTCGGACGAAAAAATTAAAGAAATTGAAGATGTTTACCGTATTCTTTACGTGATGAACAATAACGTATCCAAAGGAGTTGAAGCGGTAAAAGAACAAATACCAGCCTCAGCAACAAGAGATTTAATTCTAGACTTTATAGCAGAGTCTGATAAAAAAGGAATCATCCGAGGAATGATTTAGGTTATGTTTCATCGTGCGCAAGTGATAACCGTTGAAATTACCGATTACGCTTTTGGTGGGCGCGGTATCGCAAAAGTTCCAACGGAGAATGGAGATTACATCATATTTGTTGATAACGCGTTTCCCGGTCAAACAATTACAGCGAGAATTGCCAAGAAAAGAAAACGGCACGCAGAGGCCAAACTAATTGAGGTCGTGAAACGAGCTTCAATCGAAGAGGTTTCCAATTTTCAAGAGATTTCAGGAGCACCTTATATCTTCGTGCCAATCGAGGAGCAGCAAGAAGCAAAGAAAGCGTCTACATTGGAGGTTTATCGTCGAATTGGTGGTGTGAAAACCCCTGAAGCCGTATTTGACACTTTTATTTCCTCTCCAGACAAGTACTTCTATAGAAACAAAATGGAGTACAGCTTTTCTTCCATCGAACACGATGTAGAAACAGATGAAGAGTTGGACGATGCATTTGCTTTAGGGTTCAAACGTCGTGGAACCTGGTGGAAGGTAGAATCGCTAAACAAGCCTAGCGGGATGTTTGACGAGCAGTGGGAAACGTTATTGCCCGAATTGCGAGAACTGCTACAGTCAATGGGGCTTCCAGCATGGCATCCACCGCAGAAGACTGGGTTCTTCAGACATATCGTGGTGAGAAAGTCGTTTCATCAAGACAAGCTCTTATTGAATTTTGTGACCAGTTCGGTTGGAAAGAAAAAATTCGACACGAAAAAACTTGTTGCTTTTCTCGTAGAGAATTTGGGGGAGCGATTGGCAGGCGTACAACATACCATAAACGACAATGTCGCTGATCGAGCTAAAATCGAAAATGGTGAATGGAAATTGTTGTATGGTGATGAAGTAGTGGTGGAACGCTTACTTGGCCTTGATTTCGAGATTTCCATGGAAAGCTTTTTCCAAACAAATCCTAAAAGTGCAGAAAGGTTATATACCAAAGCACTAGACTATGTTTTTGAAGAAGATATTAATTCCAACGACGTAGTTATGGACCTCTTCTGCGGAACAGGAACCATAGGTCAAATATTGACGTCTCGAAAGTCGGATGTACGCATAATCGGAGTGGACATTGTCGAGGAGGCGATTGAGGATGCAAAGAAAAATGCGAAAAGAAACGGAATAGAGGGCGTTGAATTTTACGCTGCAGATGTCGGAAAATTTCTTCGGGAATACCCAGACTTTAAAGGGAAAATCAAAACAATTATTCTTGATCCACCCAGAGCTGGAATCGCCCCAAAAACGCTGAAGAAAGTGGTAGAGTTGGGTGCAGAAAATATTGTATACATTTCGTGTAATCCAGCTACTCAGGCGCGAGATACGGACACCTTGATGCAAGAAGGGTATCAGTTGGAGAAATTATCGTTAGTGGATCAATTCCCTCACACAGGGCATATTGAGGCAATCGCGAAATACAAAAAAGCGCAATCATGAAAGTTGAAGTAATTTCCATTGGAGATGAGTTGCTGATTGGTCAAACAGTAAATACCAACGCTTCTTGGATGGGCACAGCAATGCGGGAGATTGGTGCGGACATGGAGTATGGGACGATTATTCGTGACGAAGAAAAAGTGATGCATGATGCTTTCAAGCGAGCCATGGATCGAGCGGACGTTGTACTGGTCACAGGGGGGCTAGGTCCCACAAAAGACGATATTACAAAACACGTTCTCTGTGACTTTTTTGATACAAAGCTTGTTGAAAATGAAGCGGTTTTAACGCACGTTCGGTCTTTCTTCGAGGTCAGAGGAAGAACAATGTTGGAGGTGAATATTCAGCAATCGCACCTTCCAGAGAAAGCAGAAGTGTTGCACAACGAGTTTGGAACCGCACCGGGAATGTGGTTCGAAGAGAATGGAAAGATATTGGTAAGCATGCCGGGAGTTCCCTACGAAATGAGATACCTCATGACCGAGCATGTGATCCCAAGACTTCAAAAGCGCTTTGATTTAGACAAACTTTATTATCAAACATTGCAAACGCAAGGAATCGGGGAGTCCTACATTGCGGATAAGATCGAGAACATTGAGAATGAAGTGCGTGCTGCGGGGTTTGCTTTGGCGTATTTGCCCTCTCCAGGGGCCGTGCGCTTGCGTATCTCTAGTCGGGATACTGAGGAGAACCGTGAGAAGATTGAAGGCTTCATGAAGCGTATTCAGGAGTTGATGCCGAAACACGCGTACGGATTCGAGGGCGATACTTTGGAGCACGTGATCGGAGAACTGCTGAGAAGTCGTGGTGAAACCGTGACAACTATCGAAAGTTGCACGGGTGGGGCTGTGGCAGCAAGAATCACCAGTATTTCGGGAGCATCGGATTATTTTAACGGTTCCTTTGTAACGTATTCCAATGAAATGAAAACAAAATTAGTCGGTGTAGATCCAGCTATTTTGGACGATAAAAGTATTGGTGCGGTGAGTCAGGAAACGGTAGAACAAATGGCTGAGGGCGGTCGGAAACGTTTAAACGCGACCTACGGAGTAGCTTTATCTGGAATTGCAGGTCCAACAGGTGGGACCGAAGCAAAGCCCGTAGGAACGGTATGGATTGCCATAGCTGGGCCGAATGGAGTATTCTCAAAGAAATGTCTGTTTGAGAGCAATAGAGAGCGTAATATTCAGAGGTCAGTACTTACAGCCTTAAACTTGCTTCGGTGCGAAATACTGGGACTAAATCATTAATCTTACCATCTGAATTTTACGGGTGTCACGTTCGGATTTAAAGATTCCTTTCATTTTTTTTATTTTTCCTTGTAATTCCTTGTGACTTTATGAATTTATTGGTTTCTTTGCACCCGCTTTTTAGTATAAGTATTAAATAACATAGAGATGTCAAGAGTTTGTCAAATCACAGGAAAGTCAGTAATGGTAGGGAACAACGTGTCTCACTCAAATCGTAAGACGAAACGAACGTTTCGCCCGAACCTGATCACTAAGAAATTTTATATTCCTGAGGAGGATCAGTACATCACCTTGAAAGTTTCAACGTCAGCGTTGAGAACAATCAACAAAAAAGGTATTTCAGCATGTGTGAAGGAAGCACGCGCTAAAGGATATATTAAGTAACATTTCCTACGTCAGCCTGCAGTGATGCAGCCGTAGTGACCAAAAAGAAAGAAAATGGCGAAAAAAGGAAATAGAATTCAAGTGATTTTAGAGTGCACTGAGCACAAAGATTCAGGCATGCCCGGAACATCTCGTTACGTTACGACAAAAAATCGTAAGAATACTCCAGATCGATTGGAGATTAAGAAGTTTAATCCAATTTTGAAGCGTTACACGGTTCATAAAGAAATTAAGTAATAAGACATGGCAAAGAAAGTAGTAGCATCCCTACAGAAAGGAGGAGGGAAAGAGCATACGAAAGTAATCAAGATGGTCAAGTCTGATAAGACAGGATCGTATACTTTCAAAGAAGAAGTAGTACATAACGATAAAGTTAAAGAGTGGTTCGATAAGAACTAATGAAAGCTCATTTACGATAATTAGTAAAGCTTCTACCTATGGTGGAAGCTTTTCTTGTTTAGAAATGAAAAATAGAAATTGTCAAGATACAAGCTTAAATTTTTCAATATTCAATTTCTATTTTTCCATTAAGAATCTCAATTGATCCCGCATGGCATTATTTAATTTTTTCTCGAAAGAAAAGAAAGAGAGTCTGGATAAAGGACTTGAAAAAACAAAACAAAGTTTCTTTTCCAAATTGGCAAGAAGTGTTGTCGGTAAATCACGTGTAGACGATGAAGTACTTGATAATCTTGAGGAAATATTGATTACCTCTGACGTGGGGGTTGAAACAACATTGAAAATTATTGAGAAAATTGAAGAGCGCGTGGCACGAGACAAAGTGCTCAATGTGGAAGAATTAAATACCATTCTGAAAGAAGAGATTACCAACCTTCTCGAAGAAAATAATAGCACCGATCAGGTAAGTTATGACCTTCCGAAACATGAAGAAGGCCCGCATGTTATTATGGTTGTAGGGGTGAATGGTGTAGGAAAGACCACTACCATCGGGAAATTGGCGCACCAATACAAGTCCGCAGGGAAAAAAGTAGTACTGGGAGCCTCAGATACTTTCCGTGCGGCTGCCGTAGATCAACTTATTATTTGGTCGGAAAGAGTAGGGGTACCCATTGTACAACAAGGAATGGGAGCTGATCCCGCCTCTGTTGCCTTTGATGCGCTTGAGTCTGCAAAAGCTCAAAATGCAGACGTGGTCATAATAGACACTGCAGGAAGACTTCATAACAAAGTGAACCTTATGAACGAGTTGAGTAAGATCAAACGCGTTATGGACAAGGTTGTACCGCAAGCACCGCATGAAGTAATGCTGGTGTTGGATGGCTCTACCGGACAAAATGCATACGAACAAGCGCGACAGTTTGCAGCTGCAACTGATATTACGTGTCTAGCCATTACCAAATTAGACGGAACGGCAAAAGGTGGTGTTGTGATAGGAATCTCAGACCAAATGAAAATCCCAGTAAAATATATTGGTGTTGGAGAGCAGATGGAAGACTTGCAAACGTTCCATCGTGCTGAATTCGTAGATTCACTGTTTAGCTAATTTTTTCATGCCTTTGACTAGCTTTATTTATAGTTGGTCGAAAAATATGGTCGAATATTAACAAAGTATGATCACTTTGTGAAGAAATTATTTTCCTTATCGGAGTTGTTTTACAAAAAAATGCCCTAAATTGGGGTAAACCAATAGCTAACTGAGTGCTGATAGAATAGCTTATCGGTGCTTTAAAACAACTCTAAAATGAAAACTAGAACTCTAATTCCGTGGGGTGCAACTAGATTGTGCACCGTGAAGTCACATTACAATTCTCTCACTATATAGGCTGGTTGCGAGACTGTTTCAACAATTGTTATTCGCATCCCTAAACACTGTACTTATTACATTAAACACAACGTTAGGTAGTCTGAATTGAAGGCTTTCTTTTCAATTTGCAATTGTCCCATCATCTCATTTTCTGGTCAATTGTAAGTGATCTTGATTTCGAAGCAAATTTATTTCACTATCTTTCTTAAGCTAAACTATCTAAATTATGAAACTATTACACCTTAAAGTGGTGAAAGGCTGGCTGTTGCTTTTTGCTTCTCTGTTCTACAGTTTTATTACCTTTTCTCAATTTCATGACACACATCCATCACATCCGGGGCACGAGCGTTGTTCGTTCACGGTAATGGATTCTATCCGTCATGCTGAGAACCCAAACCTTCAAACAAACGAAGAATTTGAAGAGTGGATTGAGAAATTGATCGCTGAAAAGAAGAAGCGTCAAGCACAAGGGTTGATCATCAATGGAGTTTATCAGATTCCAGTTGTCGTGCACGTTTTGCATGATGGAGAACCAGTAGGGACAGGACGAAACCTTTCTGTTGCCACAATTCAGTCTCAGATTGATGTTTTAAACGAAGATTTCCGACGCATTTTCGGAACGAATGGATACAATACACATCCAGATGGTGCTGACACAGAAATTGAGTTCTGTCTAGCAAGAAGACGTCCAGACGGATCGGCCTTCCCTGCAGGAGAAGATGGTATTAACCGTGTAGATGCAGGTGCCCAGTTTGGAGGGGGACCTACTTATAGCACAGCGCAGATCGATGGCACTATAAAACCTTGGTTTACAGCTACACAATTCGGCGGCTGGGATCCAGCAGATTATATGAATTTCTGGTCAATTGACCTTCAAGGTGGACTTTTGGGATACGCACAATTCCCAAGTACTGTTTTAAGTGGAATGGGGTGTAACGCTGATCCTGTAGTAACAGACGGCGTAGTAATGGATTACCAAACTATCGGGAAATCAGCAGTAACAGGATTCCCTGGGCCTTTCAACGAAGGACGAACAGCAACGCATGAAGTTGGGCACTGGTTAGGTTTGCGCCACATTTGGGGTGATGGCGGTTGTGGTGTTGACGACTTCTGTTTGGATACACCAGAATCAGACGCATCCAATGGCGGATGTCCAGTCGGACACGTTTCATGTGGATCGGTAGATATGATCGAAAATTACATGGATTACACAAACGATTTGTGTATGAATATTTTCACAAACGATCAGAAGATGCGGATGCGGACAGTTCTTGAGAATAGTCCCATAAGAGCTTCATTGATTACCTCAGATGCCTGTATTCCTCCTGCAGTAAGCGATGCATCGATAACTGGCATTATAGACCCAGATGGAGACAATTGTGCGGGACCAATTACACCAACGGTAATTTTAAGAAATAGAGGTGCAAGCAATTTGACCTCCGCAACAATTAATTATACGGTTAACGGCGCGCCAGCAGGTACATTCAACTGGACAGGTAATATTGTTCCGGGAGGTGAAAACAACGTGGTGTTACCAGCATTCACGGCACCATTAGGGGTTCATGAATTTAGAGCATATTCGGAATTACCAAATGGAGTTATTGATCCAGATCCAACGTATGATACAACATCTATTTTCTTTGCGGTGTCCAATGGATATCAACCCAACTACTCGCAAGATTTTGAAACAGGAATTTTTCCTCCAGATGTTCGTTGGGATGTTGAAAACCCGAATGACGACTGTTATGAATGGGTAGGTCAAGCGTGTGTTTCAAGCACGGGAGCATCCAATAATGTGGCTGCGCAAATGACGAACTTCAACAATGGAACAAATGATGATGAGTTCTTATATACACCGTTTTTCATTCTTCCTTGTAACGCCTCTGCAGCCAATGTATCTTTTGATAAGGCGTATCGCAGAAGAATTGCAGGTTCGAACGATAGACTTCGTTTGGAAATGTCTGATGACTGTGGTGCTACTTGGTCAACAGTGTTGTTCGATCAATCTGGTGGAACTTTGGATGGGCCAAATGGTACCGCAAACGGATATTGGATTCCAACTGCGGCAGCTGAGTGGCAAAATGTGAATATCGACTTAATGCCTTATGTCACTGGTACATCTCAGTCTGTGCAATTCCGTTTCCGTGCAACAAATGACGGTAATGGAGGAAACCTTTATGTAGACAACTTTAGCTATACAGCCGTAACACCTGGCGAGATAGAAGTTTCAGTGGCAGGTGTAGATGTTTTAGATGGAGGTGTTTACGATTTTGGAGCTGGACCGGTAGGAGGAACAGTCACTGCAACATTCACTATCTCAAACCCTGGAACATCGGATCTAATCCTTACAGGACCAATAAATGTGACTGGTGCTCCAGAATTCGTGTTGAATTCATCTTTCGGGACAACTACTGTCCCTGCTGGAGGATCTACCACATTTAGCTTAGATTTTACTGCCAGCGGTGCTGGACCATTCGCTGGCTCGGTTTCTTTCGGTACGAATGATTGTGATGAAGCTTTGTATGATTTTGTGTTGACTGGTACAGGCGATGTCTCGCCTCCTACAGCTGGTTTTACGGTTTCGCCCAATGCAATCTGTGAAGGACAAACAGTAACTTATACAAGTACGTCTTCTGGCGCTACAAGTTATTCCTGGACTTTCCCAGGAGGTACACCGGCAACAGCAACAGGCGTGGGACCACATATTGTTACCTATGCAACGGCTGGATCTTATAACGCATCTTTAACGGTTACCAATCCTTACGGAACAGATACGGATAACCAAACCAATGCAGTTGTTGTAACCGCTGGTACTGGAACTCCCATTCCTTTTGCAGAAGGGTTTGATGGTGGTGCATTCGCGCCAGCTGGTTGGTCCATTGGTAACGGAGGAAATCAAGCAATTACCTGGACACAGGATCCAAATAATAACGGTACAGCGCCAACTGCAGGAAATAGTGCTCGAATTGATTTCTTCTCGACAAATACAGCTGGAGATCAGGATTCATTATTTGTTCTACCAGCAGATTTGACTGGTTTTGCTTCTGCGCAAATGACTTTTGATAAAGCGTATGCACGATATAATGGAACATTTAACGATAGAATGCAAGTCGTAGTTTCAACTGATTGTGGTAACTCATGGGCGATTATATTTGATCAGGCAAGTGCAGTTCTTGCTACTGACCCGGATCAAACGGCAGGCTATACCAACCCTACCACCTGGGTAAATGAAACTGTAGACTTGACACCTTATGTAGGGCAGTCAAATGTTCAGCTCGCATTCGTGGGGATTTCTGGCTACGGACAGTATCTGTATATAGATAATGTGAACTTATCAGGCGTGGTATCGGCATGTAATGATCCAGATGTTCCAACTATAACGGCGACTCCAGCATCGGTTTGTGATGGATCAACTGCTACATTGACTATCTCTGGTAACTTAAATGATGCTACGGACTGGCAAGTATACTCAGGGTCTTGTGGAGGGACGAACGTTGGTTCGACAAATACAGGATCAATTGTTGTGACTCCGACGGGACCTAGTACCACGTATTTTATCCGTGGAGAAGGAGGTTGTGTTGTTCCTGGTTCTTGTGGAACTGTTACTGTGACTGTAAATAGTGCTACTGCTGGATCAGAGAATGTGACTGCATGTGATACGTATACTTGGTCGGCGAACTCGACTACGTATACCACAAGCGGAACATACACAGCTACGTTGACAAACGCTCAAGGATGTGATTCTACAGCCACATTGAATTTGACAATTAACAATTCAACGTCAGGTTCAGAGAATGTGACCGCATGTGATACGTATACTTGGTCGGCGAACTCGACAACGTATACCACAAGCGGAACATATACGGCTACCTTGACAAACGCTCAAGGGTGTGATTCTACAGCGACCTTGAACTTGACGATCAATAACTCGACGTCAGGTTCAGAGAATGTGACCGCATGTGATACGTATACGTGGTCAGCGAATTCAACTACGTACACAGTAAGTGGAACATACACAGCTACGTTAACAAACGCACAAGGCTGTGATTCTACCGCAACGCTGAATTTGACGATCAATAACTCGACATCCGGTTCAGAGAATGTGACCGCATGTGATACCTATACATGGTCTGCAAATTCGACTACGTATACCACGAGCGGAACATATACGGCTACCTTGACAAACGCTCAGGGATGTGACTCTACAGCGACGTTGAACTTGACGATTAATAATTCGACATCTGGTTCAGAAAATGTGACTGCTTGTGATACCTATACATGGTCTGCAAATTCGACAACGTATACCACAAGCGGAACGTACATGGCTACATTGACAAACGCTCAAGGCTGTGACTCTACAGCGACGTTGAATTTGACAATTAACAACTCAACATCTGGTTCAGAGAATGTGACTGCTTGTGATACCTATACTTGGTCGGCGAACTCGACAACGTATACCACAAGCGGAACGTACACGGCTACATTGACAAACGCTCAAGGCTGTGACTCTACAGCGACGTTGAATTTGACAATTAACAACTCAACATCTGGTTCAGAGAATGTGACTGCTTGTGATACCTATACTTGGTCTGCGAACTCTACTACGTACACCGCGAGTGGCACGTATACGGCTACGTTAACAAATGCTCAAGGTTGTGATTCTATAGCAACGCTGAATTTGACAATTAACAATGCTACTTCTAGTTTAGAGAGTGTTATTGCATGTGATTCGTACACGTGGTCAGCGAATGGAACGACCTACACGGCAAGTGGAACTTATACAACAGTTCTAACGAATTCAGTAGGGTGTGACTCAACAGCGTTCTTGAGTTTGACAATCAATAATTCAACTTCAGGTTCTGAAAATGTAACGGCATGTAACAATTATACTTGGTCAGCAAATGGAACGACATACACTTCCAGCGGAACGTATACAGCAACGTTGACTAACGCGGTAGGTTGTGATTCCACAGCCACATTGAACTTGACTATTTCAACGTTTACCACGGGAACGGATGTCATTAGCGCGTGTGATTCATACACATGGATTGATGGAGTTACCTACACAGCATCAAACAATACAGCGACTCACACTATTGTCGGTGGATCTGTGAATGGATGTGACTCTATCGTTTCATTAGACTTGACAATCAACTATTCAAACTCTGGTTCGGAGAACGTGACGGCATGTGATACCTATACATGGTCTGCAAATTCGACTACGTATACAGTAAGTGGAACATACACAGCTACGTTAACAAACGCACAAGGCTGTGATTCTACCGCAACGCTGAATTTGACGATCAATAACTCGACATCCGGTTCAGAAAATGTGACTGCATGTGATTCGTATACTTGGTCGGCGAACTCGACTACGTATACCACAAGCGGAACATACACGGCTTCCTTGACAAATGCTCAAGGATGTGATTCTACAGCGACGTTGAATTTGACAATTAACAACTCAACATCTGGTTCAGAGAATGTGACCGCATGTGATACCTATACTTGGTCGGCGAACTCGACTACATATACCACAAGCGGAACGTACACGGCTACATTGACAAACGCTCAAGGCTGTGACTCTACAGCGACGTTGAATTTGACAATTAACAACTCAACATCTGGATCAGAGAATGTGACTGCATGTGATTCGTATACTTGGTCGGCGAACTCGACTACGTATACCACGAGCGGAACATACACCGCTACCTTGATAAATGCTCAAGGGTGTGATTCTACAGCCACATTGAATTTGACGATTAATAATGCTACCTCTAGTTTAGAGAGTGTTATTGCATGTGATTCGTACACGTGGTCAGCGAATGGAACGACCTATACGGCAAGTGGAACGTACACAACGGTTCTCACGAACTCAGTAGGGTGTGACTCAACGGCGTTCTTGAGTTTGACTATCAACAATTCAACATCAGGTTCTGAAAATGTAACGGCGTGTAACAATTATACTTGGTCGGCGAATGGTACGACATACACTTCCAGTGGAACTTACACAGCAACGTTGACCAACGCGGTAGGATGTGATTCCACAGCCACATTGAACTTGACTATTTCTACATTTGCTACAGGAACGGATGTCATTACTGCATGTGATTCGTACACATGGATTGACGGGGTTACGTACACGGCATCAAACAATACAGCGACTCACACTATTGTCGGTGGATCTGTGAATGGATGTGACTCAATCGTTTCACTAGACTTGACAATCAACTATTCAAGCTCTGGTTCTGAAACAGTGACATCGTGTGGTCCTTACACCTGGCCAGCAAACGGAACTTCATATGCTTCCTCAGGTACATTCACGACGATCCTAACGGGAAGTACTGGTTGTGATTCAACAGCAACGTTATTCCTGACTGTAAATAGTCCAACTTCAGGTTCCGAGACAGTTACTTCATGTGGACCATACACTTGGTCAGCTAACGGAACATCTTATGCTTCCTCGGGTACGTTTACAACTACCTTAACTGGAAGTAATGGCTGTGATTCTACTGCAACGCTGTTCTTAACTGTAAATAGTCCAACATCTGGTTCAGAAAATGTGACTGCATGTGATACGTATACTTGGTCGGCGAACTCGACAACGTACACCACAAGCGGAACGTACACAGCTACGTTGACAAACGCTCAAGGGTGTGATTCTACAGCTACGTTGAACTTGACGATTAATAACTCGACATCCGGTTCAGAAAATGTGACTGCATGTGATACCTATACTTGGTCGGCGAACTCTACTACGTACACCGCGAGTGGCACGTATACGGCTACGTTAACAAATGCTCAAGGTTGTGATTCTATAGCAACGCTGAATTTGACAATTAACAATGCTACTTCTAGTTTAGAGAGTGTTATTGCATGTGATTCGTACACGTGGTCAGCGAATGGAACGACCTACACGGCAAGTGGAACTTATACAACAGTTCTAACGAATTCAGTAGGGTGTGACTCAACAGCGTTCTTGAGTTTGACAATCAATAATTCAACTTCAGGTTCTGAAAATGTAACGGCGTGTAACAATTATACTTGGTCAGCAAATGGAACGACATACACTTCCAGTGGAACGTACACAGCAACGTTGACCAACGCGGTAGGTTGTGATTCCACAGCCACATTGAACTTGACTATTTCAACGTTCACAACAGGAACTGATGTTATTACTGCGTGTGATTCATACACATGGATTGATGGAGTTACCTACACATCGTCTAACAACACGGCAACTCATACACTTGTGGGAGGTTCTGTCAACGGGTGTGACTCTATCGTTTCGCTGGACTTGACTATCAACTACTCTAGTTCGAGTTCAGAAACAGCAACTGCATGTAACACGTACACGTGGTCAGCGAATGGAACAACGTACACAACAAGTGGTACGTACACAACTACGTTGACAAATGCTGTAGGATGTGACTCAACAGTGACTCTAAACTTGACGATTAATTCAAGTACTACGGGTACCGAAACAATGGCAGCATGTGAATTCTACACATGGCCAACGTCAGGTATGACGTATACATCTTCAGGTGCGTACACGGCAACGCTGGTTGGTAGCAATGGATGTGATTCTGTCGTGACTTTGAATTTGACCATTAATACTGCGACATCAGGAACGGAGACAGCAACCGTTTGTGATCAGTACGTTTGGTCTGCAGATGGAAACACGTATACAACTTCAGGAACATACACGGCAATATTAACGAATGCCGCGGGTTGTGACTCCATCGTGACGCTTGACTTGACAGTACAAGGACTTCCTAACGTAACGCTTGCTTTAACAGTGCAGGAGTTCTGTGATTCTGAAGATCCAGTGACTCTTTCTGGAGGAACTCCAGCCGGAGGAACGTATTCAGGACCAGGAGTATCGGGAGGAGTGTTCTCGCCGTCTACTGCTGGAGTAGGATCGCATACGATTACGTACTCTTATACAGATGCTAACGGATGTTCTGCAACAGATACAGACGTAATTACCGTTCAAGACTGTGCAAATATTGATGAACTTGACATGGAGCTGGTTTCAATCTACCCGAATCCAACAACAGGTTCTATTACGCTACAATCGAACGGTGCAACTCTAGAAGAGGTAAGAATCTACGATAGTGCTGGAAAGCTTATCGATGTGATATCTCTCGGAGGAATATCTTCTGTTATAGATCTGTCAGATTATGCTAGAGGCGTATACCAATTCCAGGTTAAAGCAGGTACAGATGTGCACTGGGATAGAGTGGTTAAACAGTAATTGCATTTAACAAGAATCAAAAGGGAGGCTGCGGTCTCCCTTTTTTTATCTCTGAAAGTCAGTGCTGATAGTGAATTGTGGATAATTCTATTTTGTTTTTATGTTAAAGAATTCTTAATTTGCACGTCTAAACTTTACTTAAACTGTAAAACTATGAAAACCAACTCTCTGAAGAGTGCCCTATTATTGGGAGCTCTCTCCTTAACTGTAGGTGCATATGCGCAAGAGGTTGTCCCTCAAAAAAGGGATTTGCATACGCACAATCACATTACTTATGCCTCAACAATTGGTCCGGACGGACGTATCCGTTGTCATACAATGGAAGTGGATTCTATTCGTCGTGCAAATGACCCAAGCCTTCCTTCTCTAGCAGAAGAAGAGGAAGCGTTACAGCAAGCCATTGCGAAATTCAAAGCTTCGCAAGTTAATGGACAAGCAAAAAAGATTCAATACACAATTCCTGTGATCTTTCACATCCTTACAGATGGATCCGGAAGTGAAAACCTTTCTGCTGCACAAATTCAAGCACAGATAGATCAATTGAACCTCGATTATGCAGATCAAGCAGGAAGTTCTTACGGACAATCTGCTGATACGGAGGTGCAATTCTGTTTGGCTCAGGTAGATGAAAATGGAACTCCATTGGCCGAGCCGGGAATCAATCGTATCACTACATATGGTGACGGTCCTTTCGGAAACGGAGACTATGAAGGAACAAACGGAATCAAAGCACAGACAATTTGGGATCCGAATGATTACTTCAATATTTGGGTAAGTGATCTTTCAGGAGGTCTCTTAGGATATGCTCAGTTCCCATCTAACTCTGGATTGGGTGGAATGCCTATAAATGGAGGAGCTGCAAATACAGACGGGTGTGTGATCTTGTATACTTCCGTAGGTTCTGTGGCAAACCCTAATCCTCAGGGAGCTCCTTATAACCGAGGTCGTACCTTAACGCATGAGGCTGGTCACTGGTTAGGATTACGTCACATTTGGGGAGATTCGAACTGTGGTAATGATTTCTGTGCAGACACACCGGAAAGTTCAGGCTCTAACTTTGGCTGTCCGACACAAACAACATGTGATGGTCAGCAGGACATGGTGGAAAACTACATGGATTACACCAATGATGCTTGTATGAATACGTTTACAAACGACCAGAAGACACGAATTCAGACGGTAATGTCTGTGTCTCCACGTCGATCTACGCTTGGACAGAACAACGTATGTAACCTTGCTACAGTAAACGATGATATCGGTGTGGATGCTATCAACTATCCAACAGGTACAATTTGTGGGGAAGGATTTGTTCCAGAAGTAGTAGTACGTAACTATGGAACTAATACTATTTCTTCATTTACTTTGAACTATGATATTGATGGTGGTACAAACTTGACAGACAACTGGTCTGGTTCTCTTGGGGCAGGACAGACAACAACTATCACATTGCCTTCTTTGACATCTACGAACGGAGTGCACACTTTTAATGCATCTACTTCGTCACCAAACGGAAACAACGACACGAACACTTCAAATGACGCAGATGCTGAAGCGTTCACGTTAGATAACACTGGAGAGGAGGTAACATTAACTTTGGATACTGATTGTTACGGTGAGGAATCTGTATACGAATTGTATGACGATAACAACAATCTTTTGTATACAGGAGGTAATCAGAACGTGACATTGCCTGTGACAACTACGCAAAATACAGCGGCAACTGATCCAGGAGCCTACCCGAATGAAACAACCATCGAAGTGAAATGGTGTTTGAATTCAGGAGAGTGTTACGAATTCACTTTGTGGGATGCGTACGGAGACGGTTTGAATGGCTCAGCAGTTCAAGGATGTAACACTGATGGAGATTATTCAGTTACTGATGCGCAAGGTCAAGTGTTGATCTCAATGCAAGCGCCAAACGGAACATTTACTTTCTCAGAAACGCAAAACTTCTGTTTGACAGACAATACTGGACTGAATGAGTTGGCTAATAACAACTTTATTGTGTTCCCGAATCCAGGAAACGGAATCTTTAACGTAACAATGAAAGAATCAATTGCAGGGGAATTCACTGTGAATGTATTGGATGTTACAGGACGCGTAGTAATGACGAAAGTTGAAAATGCTGATGAGTTTTCTATTGATATGTCAGGAGCGGCAGCTGGAACGTACACTGTTGCTATCCAAACACCAAATGGAACAATGACAAAACGTGTCGTATTGAAATAACCACATCAGGATAAAATGGAATGCCTCTCGTTCGTTCGAGGGGCATTTTTTTTCATTATACTTGAGCAACAAAACGCACATCGCATTGCTATTATGAAGAAACGTCGCATTAACGGACACGGGCATATCTTACCAGAGCCACACGAAATCCCGAAGTTTATGAAGGAGAAAAAACTGTTCTGGATTGATGACGATAAGAAATTTATGAGGCAGGGAGATTGGTCACGTCCCATAACAGACCCAAGCTTTTTCTTTCAGGAAAAACTCGATTGGATGGAAAAGTATAGCATTGATCATGGAGTGATGCTGAACCTTTCCCAGGTCTATTGTAACGGCTGGGAACGTCAAGATGCGAATGATGCTATTCGTTGGCAAAATGATTTTAATGCTAGTGTGCAAGAGCGTAGGCCGGATAAGTTTACCTGTGGTTTCGTAGTGCAGCCCTTGTATGTTGACGATGCGCTAAAAGAGATTCAGAGATGTGTCGAAGAACTTAAAATGAACCTTTTGTGCTTGCCATCACACTTCATCAATGCTGAAGGAGAATGGGTTTCAACGGCGGATGACGACGCACTACCCATTTTTGAATTGGCGAATGAATACAACCTGGCGCTTGAAATTCACCCGTATGACGGTGAGAAGATGGTAAAGCTAAAAAATGAATACTGGCGTTTCCATTTGGTTTGGATGATGGCACAAACGGCTGACACACTTCATTTTTACGTTTTGAAAGACTTTCTTCACCGATTTCCGAACTTGAGAACTTGTTTTGCACACGGGTGTATGCTGGGACAAGCAAACTATGGACGTCGTTTGCAAGGGTATGATGGAAGGCCAGATCTTTTCGAAAACACGAGCGATCCGAGAACAGCACTGGGTCACCCAAATTTGTTCTTTGATACTTTGGTGCATGATTCGTACACACTTCAACTTTTAAAAACACGCGTTGGCGCATCTCAAATTATTGCCGGCTTGGATGACCCATATCCCTTGGGGGAAATGGAAGGTGTAGCAAACTCTTATCCAGGACGCGTAATTGACTTTGCCGTCGAAGCGAATATTCTTGAACAGCAGGAGGCTGATGCTATTTGGGACAGCAATGTTTTAAAATGGTTGGGGAAATCAACACTGTAGCCCTTCAGCCTCTCTTTTTTTTCAATTATCGTTACATTTGCGCCAAATCAAATTCAATGGCGCAGAAACCCTCAACTCCTAAAGGAACACGCGATTTTTTACCAGATGTCGTAGCCAAACGACAGTACATTTTCAACACGATTCGTGAAGTGTTTGAAGTGTACGGTTTTTCACCTATTGAAACGCCTTCCTTTGAACATACATCGACACTTTTAGGAAAGTATGGAGAGGAGGGAGATCGTCTGATTTTTAAAATCCTGAAATCTGGCGATAAAATGAAAGATGCGGACTTGAAAGCGCTGGAGGAAGAAAACTTGCCTCGTTTTGCAAATTCGCTATCAGAAAAGGCACTTCGATACGATTTAACTGTACCATTCGCACGATTTGTCGTACAGCATCAAAACGAGCTCTCTTTTCCTTTCAAGAGATATCAAATTCAACCCGTATGGAGAGCCGATCGTCCGCAAGCGGGAAGGTATCAGGAATTTTATCAGTGCGATGCAGATGTCGTTGGAAGCGATTCATTGATTTACGAAGTAGACTTTATCCAGTTATTTGACGAAGTATTGTCAAAACTGAACATACCACAAGTATCCATCAAAATCAACAATCGAAAAATTCTTTCTGGTATTGCAGAAGTGAGTGGGGAATCGGAAAAGATTGTAGCGATAACTGTGGCTATCGATAAATTGGACAAAATTGGTTTGGATGGGGTCCTAAAAGAACTTTCAGAGAAAGGCGTGTCAAACGAAGGCATTGAAAAGATCAAACCGCTATTTGAAATTACTGGAAGTACAGAAGAACGACTGGATCAAATGAAGGATTATCTTGCTACCTCGGAAGTAGGGCTGCAAGGAATAAAAGAACTGGAGTTCGTGCTAAATGCAACAAATGAGTTAGGGCTACGAGATACAGAGGTTGAATTCGACGTTACGTTGGCGCGCGGATTGAATTATTATACCGGTGCTATTTTTGAAGTAAAATGTGGTGCTACATCCATAGGCAGTATTTGCGGTGGCGGTCGCTATGATGATTTGACTGGTATTTTTGGAATGAAGAATATGTCGGGTGTAGGAATTTCCTTTGGCGCCGATCGAATTTATTATGTTTTGGAAGAGTTGAATCTTTTCCCTGAAAGTGTAGATAGCCGTTTGGATTTACTTTTCATAAACTTCGGGGACGAGGAAGCTGCGTATTGCATGCAAATGGTAAAGAAAATGCGGGCAGCTGGTATCTCTAGTGAATTGTATCCGAAATCTGCCAAGATGAACAAACAAATGAAGTATGCGAATGACCGGGGTGTAAAATTCGTTGCGCTTGTCGGAAAAAATGAAATTGACCAAGGGGTGCTTCGCATTAAAAACATGGATTCTGGTGAACAGGAAGACATTCAGCCCGACGCGCTTGCAAACCATATCAACAACGCCTAAATGAACACATTTATAATCAACAATAGCTGGGTCACTTTGGATCAAATTGATGCGATTCTAGCTTCTGGTACACAAGTGGTGCTGAGCGAAGAAGCGAAAGAACGCATTTTGCATTGTCGCACATACCTGGATGATAAAGTAGAACGACATGATTCGCTTATTTACGGTGTAAATACCGGTTTTGGTTCGTTGTGCAACACGGCTATCTCTTCCAAAGATTTAGAGCAGTTGCAGCGAAACCTGGTGTTATCACATGCTTGTGGAATGGGAGAGGAGGTTCCTGCTGAGCTAGTGAAACGCATGCTCCTTTTAAAAGCATTTGGACTTTCACAAGGAAACTCTGGCGCGCAATTGGAAACAGTGGAACGCTTGTTGTTTTTCTTCAATAAAGACATTTTACCTGTTGTATATCAGCAAGGTAGCCTTGGTGCTTCTGGGGATCTTTCGCCTTTGGCACACCTTTCTTTGCCAATATTGGGAGAGGGAGAAGTAAGGTATCTTGGCAAGAAGCGTTCTGCAAAAGATGTCTTGGATGAATTCCACCTAGAACCCATTCGTTTGCGTTCGAAAGAAGGGTTGGCCTTGTTAAATGGTACCCAATTCATGAGCGCCTATGGGTCTCATGCTGTCAGTCATGCTCGTAAGCTGTGGCAGAAGTTTACAACGGTTGGGGCTTTATCATTAGAAGGCTATGATGGACGTTTAAATCCATTTCAGGCAAACGTGAATGAAATTCGTCGTCAGAAAGGACAGGTTGAAACGGCTGAGCGTGTTCGAGAAATTCTTCATGGAAGTGAGATGATCAAACGCCCCAAAGAGCATGTACAAGATCCTTACTCATTCCGTTGTATGCCTCAAGTGCACGGAGCTTCAAAAGATGCCATTGACTACTGTACCCAAATATTAGAACGTGAAATTAATGCTGTAACAGACAATCCAACGGTGTTCCCAGACGAGGATGATGTGGTGTCAGCTGGGAATTTTCATGGTCAGCCTTTGGCGATTTCAATGGACTTTTTGGCAATTGCTTTGTCTGAATTGGCGAGTATATCAGAGCGAAGAGTATACAAATTAATCTCCGGAACAAGAGGGTTACCACCGTTTTTAGTCGCCGAACCAGGTTTGAATTCTGGGTTCATGATACCGCAATACACAGCTGCAAGCGTTGTAAGTCAGAACAAGCAATTGTGCACCCCTGCTAGTGTTGATACTATCGATTCAAGTAATGGTCAAGAAGATCACGTGAGTATGGGAGCAAACGCAGCTACAAAGCTGTATCGCGTGGTAGAAAATTGCTATTCGGTACTTGGGATAGAGCTGTTGAACGCTGCACAAGCAATGGATTTCAGAGAGGAAAAAAGCTCTGAAGCTTTGGAGAATTTACGAGCCGCCTACCGAAGTCATGTGCCGTTTGTGCAGCAAGATGTTTATTCACACGAGCTCATGAAGAAGAGTGTTTACTTTGTTAAAAACCATATGAATGGAAACAATTGATGCAGGTAGTCAAAGACCAAAACGACCCGTTTTCTTGTTGGTGCTTTGTATTTTGAGTTTCGTGTGGCTTGGATTTGGCCTGCTAACTACTGTAACTAGTTTAGCAGCGGGACCTAGTTCAGCAAAAGAAATGAAGCAGGAAAAAGCGAACCTGGACGAACAAATGGAGGACCTAGAGGCGCAGGGAGCCTCAGACTGGAAACCAACAATAGAGAAGTTCAAAACGCTCATAGTGACTTTGAACAAAAAGTTTTACTATGTGCATACCTTGAGCATATTTACTTTTATTTTGGGAGCTATAGGAGTTATGTACATGTTCGTAGGAAGAAAGATCGGTTTCCATGTGTACATCATTTATTCAATTCTGGCGACGTGTCACTACTACTTCTTTCTATCACCGGCGAGTGTTCCGAGCATTTTAGTCATTTTTAGCGCTTTTATATCAGCTCTTTTTATTTTTCTGTACTCCAGAAACTTGAAATGGATGCGTTGACTAGTAAGCAATTAGAAATTCCCGGTCTTTTTTAGGTTTATTCGCTTAAACACAAGCAAAACGCTATCTTTGCAGCGTCGAAACAGCCATTTTAGGCTAACTATCGGCACTCTTCGAGTAGTAAACGCAAAAATCAATCTGCATGTTATCAGTAAATAATTTATCCCTTCAATTTGGAAAACGAGTTCTTTTCGATGACGTAAATGTCAAGTTCGTAAACGGAAACTGTTACGGAGTTATCGGGGCCAATGGTGCTGGTAAATCCACTTTTTTGAAAATCCTAACAGGTGATCAAGACCCAACTACTGGACATGTTTCGCTAGAGCCAGGGAAGCGATTGGCGGTGCTGAAGCAGGACCACTTTGAATTTGATGAATTTGAAGTTTTGAATACCGTTATCATGGGGCATACGCGTTTGTATGAAATCATGACGGAGAAAGATGCGCTGTATGCAAAACCTGATTTCTCAGATGAAGACGGAATGCGAACAGCGGAATTGGAAGCCGAATTCGCTGATTTAGAAGGATGGAATGCGGAAACGGATGCAGCTGCATTGTTATCTAACCTTGGAATTGATGAGTCACGTCACTACTCGAAAATGGAAGATCTTCCGAACGATTTGAAAGTACGTGTCTTGTTAGCGCAGGCATTGTTTGGAAATCCTGATGTATTGGTACTCGATGAGCCGACCAACGACTTGGATTTGAAAACGATAGCGTGGTTAGAAGATTTCTTATTAGACTTTAAAAATACAGTGATTGTTGTATCACACGACCGTCACTTTTTGGATACTGTATGTTCGCATATTTGCGATATCGATTTTGCGAAAATCAATTTGTTCACTGGAAACTACTCGTTCTGGTATCAATCTTCTCAATTGGCGGCGCGTCAACGTGCAGATAAGAATAAAAAAGCAGAGGAGAAGAAGAAAGAATTGCAAGAGTTTATCGCTCGATTCTCCGCGAACGCAGCAAAGTCCAAACAAGCAACAAGTCGACGTAAAATGTTGGACAACCTCGATATTGAAGAGATACAGCCTTCGAGTCGAAAATATCCTGGGATCACGTTTAATCAGGAACGCGAAGCAGGAAATCAGATTTTGAATGTGGAAGGCTTGACAGCGCACTCGGAAGAAGGAGACGTTCTGTTCAAGGACCTGAATTTGGTGGTAAACAAAGGTGATAAAATTGCTTTTGTTTCCAACAACTCGATGGCCCTTACTGCTTTGTTTGAGATCTTGAATGGAAACTTACAACCAGATGCTGGAGAATTCACGTTCGGAACAACGATTTCAACTTCCTACCTACCGAATGAAAACCACGAGTATTTTGAAGAGAAATTGCCTTTGATTGATTGGTTGCGTCAATACGCGCAGACGGACGAGGAGAAAGAAGAGGTGTATTTGCGTACATTCTTAGGTAGAATGCTTTTCACTGGTGAGGAGGCAATGAAGACGGCGAATGTCCTTTCTGGAGGAGAGAAAGTACGATGTATGCTCTCTAAAATGATGTTGGCTAAAGCGAACTTGTTAATGATGGACGAACCAACCAACCACTTGGACTTGGAATCCATTACAGCGTTAAACAACGGTATGCAAGAATTCGGAGGAACGATCTTGTTTACTTCTCATGACCACGAGTTGGTAAATACTGTAGCGAATCGTATTATTGAGCTAACGCCTAATGGAATCATTGATAAAATGATGCCGTATGATGCTTATTTGAAGGACGATAAAGTAGCAGCGCAGAAAGAGGAGATGTACGCTTAGGAAGTAGTTTTTTCGTCAAGTGAGTGTGACAAAAGTGAGAGATTAATTGCTCATAACCGTAAAAATGCGTTTAAGCATTCAAGCGGTTTTGCTATTGATACTTCCCATTGCCAAAAATTCACGTATTTCTATCTTTACGCTTAAAATAAGTACATGGTAAAATTTTCATTCTCCGTTCCACAACCCAACACGCAATACATACATATTGATGCTGTTATCCCAACAAAGCAAGACTGTACTGTTGTACAATTGCCTGCTTGGCGACCTGGGCGTTACGAATTAGGAAATTTTGCCAAAAATGTGCGCAACTTTAAGGTGTCAGATGCTAAGAATAAGAAGTTGTCGTTTCGGAAATTGAACAAAGATTCTTGGGAAGTAGATACCTCCAATTGTGATGAGATTGTGGTGGGGTACAATTTTTACGCAAGTGATATGAATGCAGGCTCAACATATGCAGACAAAGATCAGTTGTATGTGAACCCAGTAAATTGTTGCGTTTTTACCAAGGAAACTTTCAACGATGAAGTAGAAGTATCCCTTGCGATTCCAGATAGCTGGGAAGTGGCTACTTCCATGCAAGCAAAAAATGGAAAATGGTACGTTGAAAATACTGAAGAACTCCTGGATTCACCCTTCATTGCTTCGGCGATGTTGCAACACAATAGTTATGAGTCAAATGGCGTGACATTTCATATTTGGTTCAATGGAATTATAACGCCCGATTGGGAGCGCTTGATCAAAGATTTTAAAGCTTTCACCGATTCGCAAATCGCCAAGTTTACGGAGTTCCCAGTCAAAGAATATCATTATTTGAACCAAATTTTACCGTATCAAACGTACCATGGAGTGGAGCATACGAAATCAACAGTGGTTGCACTCGGACCGTCGTATGAAGTATTTGGTTCGCTCTATAAAGAATTATTGGGAGTGAGTTCGCATGAACTTTATCATACGTGGAATGTGAAAACCATACGGCCTACGGAAATGATGCCCTACGATTTCACTAAAGAGAATTACTCGCCACTCGGCTACTTATGTGAAGGGGTGACAACCTACATGGGAGATTTGTTCTTATACAAAAGTGGCGTTTTCAATCAAGAGCAATATCTAGACGAAATGAACACGCAATTGCAGCGTCATTTCGATAATCACGGAAGGTTTCACTATTCTGTGGCAGAATCTTCATTTGATACCTGGCTGGATGGATACGTTCCCGGTGCACCCGGAAGAAAGGTGAGTATATATACAGAGGGATGTCTTTTGGCTTTTATTACTGATGTGAAATTGTTGGAGGCGACGAAAAACAAATACGGCCTGGATGAAGTCATGAAACGCTTGTATTTCCAGTTTGCATTGGAAGGTAAGGGTGTCTCTGAAGCAGACTACAAAGCGACGGTTGAGGCGGTTGGGAAGTTTTCTTTCGACGAAATTTTCAACGATTATATCCATGGAACGAAGCCTTTTGAATCGCTGCTTACGTATTGTTTCGATTATCTCGGGTTGGAATTGCAACATCAACCAGAAGAAAGCTACGCCGCTGGAAGGTTAGGTTTTAAATTTATGAATTCAAGCAGAGGAGGAGCTGTAATTAAGCTAATGTATCCCGGTGGTCCTGCAGAACTAGGTGGATTGATGCTGGAAGATGAAATTGTCGCAGTAAATGGTCTTGAAGTGAAGAACAACGTCAATGAATGGTTTCATTACTTTGACGATCATCAAAAAGAAGTAACTATTTTCCGAAAAGGACAATTGTTAACCCTAACACTGCCTGAAGTAAACCGCTACTTCTATAATAAGTACCAGATAAAACCCGTGAAAGACCCAAATGGACCACAAAAAGCGGGAATGAAGGCTTGGACGAGTTAATTCATACTTAGTTTCTCTTTCTTTACGGAATTTGAAAAGTTTCGTTAGCAACAGTTATTCGATGTATCCATGTAGCGCAAGAAATTCGACAATTTCAATGCGTACTTCTGGAGAAACGCGATAAAAATGCCGATAGCTGAGCCCAGATTCAAGTTGAACAAGTCTAGATTCCATTTCCATGCCGTGATCAGCATTGTACACATTGACTGTTGTTAATAGCTCTGGAGTTTCTGCAAAATACTCAAGGAGTAAGTCTGTATTTTCAGTAACAGGAACAATCCAATCCCTTTCGCCATACAACGCAAGAAATGGGTTAGAGAAGTTCCTTAATACCAATTCGGGGTCGAAATTATGTCTTACAACCCAAAGGTTTTTCATTTCTTCCAAAGAGTTGGCAACGTCGGTTTCCTCCAAAAGTTCTATCCACCCCTCATTTTCAGCCAGCTCTAGTAGGGCCTGAGTTCTTTTGAATTCTTTCTTCTTCGGTTTTTCTAAAAACAGCAATTCTGTGTACTCTAAAAGATGATTCGTTGCTTCTTGGGTAAGATCGTAAATCTCTGCACCATATTTCGCCGATTGCAATTGTTGATCTTTAACAGAAGTAGAAGGACCAACCACTGAAATCATAAAGTCAAAATCAACATTTTCTTCTGCTTTAGTCATAGTCCAACCACCTGCACTTATGCCGAGGACTCCAATAGTTTCAAATTGTTCATCATGCGCCTCTAAATAGGACTTTACAAAGCGCACATCATTTGCAAGGTCTTCAATAGTTGCCAGAGAACAGTCTCCAGATGATTCTCCTGTACCTCGTTTTTGATAAGCTAGCACTGCAATACCGTATTCACGTAAAAACTTTGCGTACAAATTATGCTCTGTTAAATCAGCAAAGCAGCCTCTACCACCCACTAAAATTACGACCGTTTTCGTCGGATTGTTTATCGGAAGATGTAGATGACCGGATAATTGAATATCTCCCGACTCAATCATTACTTTGTCGACTTGATACGGCGAGGCTGGCTTTCTTGGCACCTTCTTTAAGTGAACGTATACGGAATCTTCTGAATCGACTTCTCCGATCAACTCAAGATTTTTTGCGTCGATGTCAAATGTAACAGGGCCATAACCAGAGTTAAAGTGAATGTTTTGATTGGAATCAATAGTTACCGGAACCTCAAATTCACCAAACGTAGGATGCCATTCATCCATAATTTGCAATGCAAATAAATCCCCATTCCGTTCAGAGAAATCAACTTCGATTTTTTGATATGCATTTTTGATGATGATAGCGCCTTCCCATGAACCCGTTATAAGCCTCTTGATAGCGGAGTTTTCTTGCCCAAGGCTGGTAAGTCCAAGAAGCATGCAAAAACCGAGTAATATTCCTTTTAAATTCATAGTTCTTAGGTTAAAAGTCAAGATTGATATGGTTTAATATTTGAAGCCAATTTGCTTTTATCACTCGCGTTGCAGCTTCAATTTGACCGTTTTTAAGATGGTCAATTATTTGATAATGATGATTTTCAGAGACTTCATGAAAAGTTGCCGATTTCATAAACTCCATTTCGTAGAAGAAAATTCTGGTTTTGAGATCAAGCAACATTTGCTGAGCCGTTTTATTGTCATATTGAGAGGTTAAGAGGGTATGGAAGTGCATATCGGATTTTATTCGATCAATTGCATTCGTACTTTTCTCAATGACCTTTTGCTGTTCTTCTAATTGAGAGATTAAAGATTTGCTGAATTGTGAATTTTCAACTGCAAGAACCTCTAAACTAGCTACTAATTCATAAAGTTCAATCGCCAATTCAGTGCTGAGTTCCGGGATAATGAACCCACGATTTGGTACAGATTTGATGATCCCAGAATATTCTAGTTGCGTCAATGCCTCTCGAATTGGAGTAACACTTACTTCTAGTTCTCGAGCAATTTTTGCGATGGACAGCGTGTCGCCAGATTTAAATTCACCTGATTTCATCTTATCTAGAATCAGAATTCTCACTTGGTCTCGGTATGTTATTTTTTGTATCACGCATCAAATATAATATATCGTATACGATATTTGATATAAATTTGATAATTTTTTTCGGACGCAAGAAAATCGCTGTCGCATTTCTACTTTATAAGATTGATTGATAAATCTTTGTTAAACTTTCCATTGCTTCCAAATTGCGATGCAATTAAGCCGTACTTTGTGCCACAAAGAATACAATTATGAAATATTTTTTATCTACACTACTACTATTCGCTGCGTTTGTATCTAACGCGCAAGAACCTGTTCACGCTTATCCAGAGGGTGGAACCTACGAAGGATACGTTATTTTAAAAGATGGAACGCAGAAAAATGGATTCATCCGCTATTCAAATCCTTACGGAATTCAGAATACGGTCGTTTTCTTTGCGGATAAAGATGACAAAGACACAAAAGAAAAGTTTGATACGGATGAGTTAAAAGAGTATCGAGTAGGAGAAAAAACATACCACGTTATTTATTGGTCAGGAGGGCTAACTGGTAAAGCCTTAAAAGGAAACTTGTTGATCGAGGATGGATGTATCAGCACATACCGTTTTTACGGACGTCCAGAGGCAGTTATGCCAGTAACGAGAAACCCAGGTGAATCAGACGATAGCTTTTTGACGCGCAAATACTCACCACAGACTGTGTACAAAAACAAAAACGATGATAAATGTTACCAGACTTCCTATTTCGGATTGAAATTTTCAAAGAAAATGTCTGAGTTTATTAGCGATAATGAGGAATTATCCGAAAAAGTAGCCAATAAAGAAAAGGGCTATAAAATGCTGAACATGGACAAAGTTATAACGGAGTACAACGAAGCATGTACCGAAGATTAAAAGAGGGGAGAGAGAATAAGAAATAAAGAATACTGAATAAAAAAGGTCTGCGTCGAATGACACAGACCTTTTTTTGATAAATAAGTAACTTATCTATAAAACAAGTAACACAATATTCTCTATTTAAGTATCAGAAACCTCATGTAGGACCAACGAAAAAGGACTCTCATCATCGAATTTGTCGAGATACAGAGTCCTATTCAATATTCTTTATTTCTTATTCTTTATTCCAACCTACCATTTGTAGGATAGCCCTAAACTTGGAAGAATTGGGAATTGATAAATCTCACGGCCTGTTACACGGTTTACGTAGAAAATATTTCGACGGTTATATAAGTTCGTAACACTCGCGTTGATTTCCATCATCGTTGAGTTCTTAAATTCGAAACGCTTCTTCACTGAAACATCCAAACGGTGGTAGTAAGGTAATCGCTCACTGTTAAAATCACCCAGGTTAATAGCAACATAAGACGGGTTGTTGTTGACGTAATCCGTAGTTACACCATCCTGAAAATTTTGCTCTTCGAAGAACCCTGTTGTCGGAGTAAATGGCAATCCTGAACCAAGGTTCCATCGAACGCTTACTTCCAAGTCTTTCTCTTTTCCAAACAAGTACGTACCTACTAAGTTAACATTGTGACGTCGGTCGAATACAGGTCGGTAGAACTGGAATCCATCCCAACGTGTTGAGTTTCCGTACGAGTAAACTCCCCAAAGGAACAAGCGCTCATCAGAGTATTTAACTAAAAGGTCCGCTCCAAAAGATTCACCATTTTCAATGATGAAGTCCTTTTTAAAGACATCGTCAATATCATTGAACTCAGGAATGTCCTCGTACAATTTGTTAATATTGATATTACTCAACTGACTGAAGTACTTATAGTAAGCCTCTACATTGACGGAGATTTTCTTCGTAACATCGTACTCAAATCCTCCGATCGCATGCCAAGCGTACTGAAGTCCATTATTCGGGTTGCGTTCGTTTTGGAATTGCGTAATAAATGTACTTTGAACATTTGTTGGTGCTGAAAGCATTCCGTTGAATAGGTTGACAACATCACGATCCGAAGCAGCAGAAGTGAAGTTTTGAGAGTAACGACCACCTGAGGCTTTCAAACGAAGTTTCTCGTTGGCGTTGAATTTGATTCCCAAACGTGGCTCAGGAGACACTTCACTGTACGTAGCATACATCTGCATACGAATGGATGGGTTCACTACCCATCGCGTAGAAACAAATCGGTAGTTAACGTAAGCTCCAATCTCTGTGGTGAAGTTTTTCAATTCAATTTTACGCTGCGCCTCGTTGAATGTGGTAAAGTCGGTGTTGAATCCTCCCAGGTTCAATCCGTAGTTAATTTCTCCTTTGTCGCCGATGAAGTAGGTGAAGTCAAAGCCTAAGTCAAATCCACCAATAGAGCTAGAACGACGGATAGTGTCTGTTTCACTCAATGCCTCATCAAAAATAGTGGAGTAACGGCTACCATTAACGTGTCCTTTGATGAATACTTTCGCTCCAGTTGGAACCAACAAAAAGTTCATTCCTCCACCGCTTTGTGTCCAGCTGATATCCGCAATATCAAAATTTACCTGATCGTTGTTGTGGAATCCGAAGGCACTTACTTTCGAACGTCCATCTCCCTTATAAGTCAACTTTCCATAGAAATCTGTAAAGGAGAAAGGCATTCCTGCAACTTCTCCTGTTTCCTCATCGCGGTTGATGTTTGGGTATAAGGTACGTGAAGTTTGATCGATCAAACTGTGCTTTCCTGAGAAAACGTAGGACAAACCTCCAGGTCCGTCGCTTTTTCCAATAGGTCCTTCCAAAACCAATTTCCCCATAAACGGAGAAACAGATGCTTTACCACTGAATTTTTTGTTGTTTCCATCACGATATGTAATGTCCATGATGGAAGAAATTCGCCCGCCGTATTGTGCGTCAAATCCACCTGTATAAATATCAGCGCTTTTTACCAACTCTGTTTCAAAAATAGAGAAGAAACCAATCGAATGGAAGGGCTGATAGATGGTCATTCCATCCAAAAGAATTTTATTCTGAATCGGTGTTCCCCCACGTACGTACAATTGCCCACCTTGATCTCCCGTTGTTACTACTCCAGGAGTAACGCTGAACGCGGCAACAATATCGTTTTCACCTCCCGTACTGGGTATGCGCTCTAAGCCTTTCTGATCCAATTGATTCACACCAATTAAAACCTCACGAGTTTTCTGACGTTGTTCCGCAGAGACCTGAACAGCATCCATATCGATAACCTTGTCTTTTTCTACCTCAAATGTGAAGTCTTTGTTTCCGGATGCCTGAGTAACGGAGTAATTTACTTCTTTCACTTCGAAGCCATACGCCACGATTTGAATGATATAGTCTCCTTTTGCAACGTTGGAAATATTGAAAAGTCCGTCATCATCTGTGAATGCACCACCTGCAGCAGTACTATCAGTGCGTAATAATCGAATTTTTTCTCCGCCCAAAGGTTCACCGTCCTCGGCGCTGTAAAGAACCCCACGGATACTAAAGTCCTGTGCGAAAGTCGCCCCGCTGAAGGCGAAAGAAATAAGAAAAGCGTAAAAGAGTTTCATAAGTATTGTTTGTCCGGCCTCGAAGATACGATAATCGAAAGAATTAGCGTGTTACAATTTTACCGAAACTATTTAATTGTAGCTCTGGTTGATTTAACGGGAATTAGATCGAATTTGCTCTTTGGCGATATCCCAATATTTGTCCATGGTTTCCAGCGAACTGTCATCAATCGGTACATTGTCTGTAGCCATAAGCTCTTCCATGAGTTGGAAGCGTTTGATGAATTTTTTATTGGTTCTGGCAAGGGCATTTTCGGGGTTGACTTTAATAAATCGAGCGTAATTGATAAGTGAGAAAAGTACATCTCCATACTCTTCTTCGATTTTATGGTCGGCAGCACCCGATTCTACCTCTTCTGCTAATTCATCCAGTTCTTCTTTCACTTTAGACCAAACATCAGCACGGTTGTCCCATTCAAATCCGATACCTTTTGCTTTTTCTTGAATGCGAGCGGCTTTCACCAGTGCGGGCAATGATTTCGGTACGCCTTCCAGTACTGATTTCTTGCCTTCTTTTAATTTTAACTTTTCCCAGTTGGCTTTTACTTCTTCCTCAGTTGTTGCTTCAACATCGCCGTAAATATGAGGGTGCCTATGGACCAACTTATCGCAGATTCCGTTCAATGCATCCGTGATGTCAAAAGCTTCCTTTTCTTGTCCAATTTTGCAATAAAACACCATGTGCAAGAGTAAATCACCAATTTCTCCCTTTAGTGCCTCCAAATCGTTGTCGATGATAGCGTCAGCCAATTCGTAGGTCTCTTCAATGGTTAGGTGCCGCAATGACTCCAGCGTTTGTTTCTTGTCCCATGGACATTTTTCCCGAAGGTCGTCCATGATGTTTAAAAGGCGCTCAAATGCTTGAAGTCTAGGATCCATTTTTTGTTTTCAAAAGTACAATTAATTCACTTATTTTTGCTGCATGAGAACGCTGCTGCTTCTGGTATTGTGCACTGTTTCCATTCAGGTGAATGCGCAAGAAGAATCCTGGTTGGAAGTTCGTCCAAAGGCGGGCTTTTTGATCGCGCATCGCAGCATTATGGGGCACGTGGTAAACGAACATGCGCTGGGAACTGAGTTCAGTTACTATTTCAAAGGGAATGGAGAGCGTTATTGGCACAAACCCTATAACAACCCAAGGTATGGCGTCTCAGGATTTATTGGTACGGTAGGGAATAGAGAGCTTTTTGGTGTGTATTACGGAGCTTATGCCTTTATGTCTATGCCCATTATTCATACCAAGCGCTTTACCTTTTCAGGAAGGTTAGGTACCGGGTTGAGTTATGCTCCAAAGGTCTATCATCATGAAACAAACAACTTGAGCATTGCCACGAGCACGCATATAAACGCTTTGGTGAGTTTGGCGGTTGAAAGTCGATATGAATTCGGGCCTCATGCAATTAATGGGATTGTCGATATGACCCACTTTTCCAATGGTGCGGTGAAAGTGCCTAACCTAGGATTAAATGTTCCGTTCGTCAGTATCGGATACGGCTATCGCATTCGTGAGGCGCAAAGTGAAATCAAGCCGAAATTTTCCGATGTAAATCCGAAATATTGGGAGATGGGAGCATTGGGTGTAATTTCGGCGAAAGAAGTTTACCCCGTTGGAGGGAAGAAGTATCCTTGTTTCGGATTGAGCTTTTTAGGAAGGCGTTATTTCCGTCCTCAAGTAGGAATGGAGGTTTCACTGGATTTAATGCACAAATCTTCCCTGAGAACTTATGCGCCAGATGTTCCCATGAGCACCGCTGATGTATTTCAAATGGGAGCCTTTGTTGGGTATCTGATGCCATTTTATCGATTTCATGTGGTTGTTGGAATGGGGTATTACTTGCGCGATAAATTTGGATTTCAAGAACCAGTATATCATCGTGTAGGAATTCGCTATGTTTTTAACAACGGATTGAACATCAATTGTGTTTTGAAATCGCATTGGGCCAGAGCAGATTATGTAGAATACGGAATCGGTTATACGTTTAAGAGATGAGGTGGATTGTTCTCATATCAATACTAGTAGCACTTTCGGGCTGTAAAAAAGCCGAGAATCGTCGCTGTTTTAAAAGTGCGGGAGCCGAAACCACCGTTGTTCGTGAATTGGATGCGTTCTCAGGATTGTTTGTTGGTCCGAATGTAAATATTGTTTTGGTGCAAGATGGAAAGAATGAGGTTCATATCAGTGGAGGGGAGAACCTTGTGAATTTCATTTCTACAGACATCAACGATGGTGTTTTGACCGTTTTAAATGAAAATAAATGCAATTTCTTACGATCATACAAGCATGAAATAACCGTTGAGGTACACTTCACTGGGATGTCGTATATAGAGTTTGAAGGAACAAAACCTCTCATGTGTCAAGAAGAGATCACAGGAAACAATTTGTCATTGATTATTAGAGATGGGGCAGGATTGGTGGATTTAGATTTGACCTACAATAATGTGAATGTCACAATTACGAACGGTTGGGGCAATTTTGATTTATCTGGAACTACAGGAACCTTGATTATGAATATCCGAAACAATGGATTTGGGTCCACATATGATCTGAATGTTACCAATACCTTGGATGTCATTTCCAATACGGCCGGACTCCTTCAATTGAATACCGAAAGCGCTGATTGTAAGATCCAGCTGCAATCTACGGGCGATATTTGGTATGTTGGAACTCCGAACACTCTTGATGCAACGGAATTAGGCACCGGACAACTCATCGATAAAAATTAAGTACCTTTGTATAAAATTACAAAGCATGGGATTGGTTCTTATTTCAATTGGATTATTAGCATTGGCATTCGCTGGAATCGCAATCAAAATTTGGGCAAAGAAGGATGGGAAGTTCGAAGGAACGTGTGCGAGCAATAACCCTTTGCTTAATGAAGAAGGCGCAGCTTGCGGATTGTGTGGAGCACGTCCGGAAGAAAAATGTAAAAACAACGAAGCTGCAGCTTAACCTGCGACATTATCAAGTACTTCGCTTCAATTGCATCAAAATCTTAAAGGCTTCGTCAATATCTTGTGAAGCAACAATAGCAGTGAACTCATTCGCTGTAGATACAACTTGCTCTATATTAATGCCCTCCCAAGCCAGGTGCTTCATGATGTAGTAATATACACCGTAAGTTTCTGTATTGGTCTCTGGTAGTTTTACCGTAATGGAAGATAAGTCTTTGGTGTGGGCCTTTAATCGTTCGTTCTTGAAGATTTGTTTCGCTTCCTCCGTAAATTTTGAATTCAGAATGTAAGTCGTTTCCGTTATCCCACGACATACAGTAAAGAAAGAATCCTTATCCTGACGAATGGTTTGAATCAAATCACTTTGTGCTTCACGCAAGGAGTCAGAGTTTTCATAAGTGAAATCAACAAGGTCGCTACGAACAAGAAAGTCACCAATTCCGCCAATGACATTGTTGATACGAATATCTAACTTGTGGTAAACCCCTGGCGTCATGCGTTTTATCGCCATTACAATTGCTCCTTCCTTAATTTCTTTTCCCGTAACCTTTTCAATTTCAGGCTTTATCTTGCGCGCAAGTGCAGAAATGTTAATGAGGTTCTCCGTCATTGCTTCACGCAAAAAGGGACTGCGATTGATTATGTCTTCTGTGACACGGCTGATTGAACTCATGTTTGTTTTCGTTAGTGTAGTGGCAAATCTAGTGAAAAACCTGACTTCCTGTTAATTTAATAACAGTAATTTATGCTAATGTTACAATTTTTTTTTCGACTAGCTCTAATGCCAGTTCCAATTGTTCCAATCGCGACATTTCTGTATTGTCTATTACGACTGCATCTTCGGTTTGTGTAAGCGGGCTTTCTTTGCGTGTAGAATCGATACGATCTCGTTCTAATAAATTGGCTTTCACTTCATCACGGCTGACATCCAGTCCCTTTTCTTTCAGTTCTAAAAAACGTCGCTGAACACGTGTTTCAATATCTGCAGTGATAAAAAGCTTTAATTCGGCATTTGGGAAGACAACTGAGCCTATATCACGACCATCCATCACCACGCCGCCGTTTTTGCCCATTTCGCGTTGTTGATCCACTAATTTCGCTCGAACCTCTTTAATGGTGGCCACTTGAGAGACTTGACTGGCAACTTTAGGCGTTCTAATCTCCTTTTCTACATTTTCACCGTTTAGATGAAGTTCTGGCTTTTTCGTTTCTGAGTTTAGACGAAAAGAAAGTTGAATGTTGTCAAGTTCCTGGATGAGCTTGCCACGATCCAATTCGTTTCCAGCGATGCAATTGTTTTGGAGCGCATACAGCGTAATACCTCTGTACATGGCGCCGCTATCTATAAAAACGTAGTGTAATTCCTTTGCAAGTTCTCTTGCTAAAGTACTCTTACCGCAAGATGAAAATCCATCAATGGCAACCACTATTTTCTCAGAACGTGACACAAAACAAAGATAGTCGAAATTGTTCAGTACAGTGGATTGGGACGAAGGAAATGTATGAATCAGCGAAAGGGTAGGGCACAAAAAAATCCCGGATCATCGAGCGGAGTCGAGATGCCGGGATTGAAAAATGATTTTCTTATCCTATTGGAAGTGGAAAGTCATACGGATTGATCCAGCAGGACCAAATACTGTGTTGTTAGACTCAGTATCAATTCCGAAAGTAGATGACTTAGTTCCTTCGTGATCGATAGTTGCGATTGCAGAACCATCAGTTGATTCCCAAGTTTCAGTTACCGCTCCTGTAGAACTAAATACGATTCCCCATCCGAATTCTCCACCGATAGACAATTTTGGAAGTACAAAGTACTCAGCTCCAATAAATCCACGGATTCCAAGTCCGAATGTTCCACCACCACTTTGGCTCAACAAACGTCCGTTTCCGTAAACTGGGTCACCATTCAAGTTACCAGTACCGAAATCAGTTGAAGTTGCACCTGTAGTTGTCATTGGGTTTCCGTACGAGTACGTAGATGACATAGAAGAGTAGCTAATTCCTAACTCTCCACCGTAGAAACCTTGCAAACGTCCTGAGCCTTTACGCCACTCAAGACCTCCACCTAGACCGATGTTTGTCATTCCCATCTTGTAAGTATCCTCAACCATTGCAGGAAGGTTAGGGTAAGTTGGAGCCGCAGCACCATCTTGTCCTACCATGTTGTTAGATGAGTTGTTTACGAATCCCAAACGAACTGATGCACGGTAAGCCATATCGTCTTCTACGAATAATTTACCAGTGATTGTTTGGTTAGTAGTTAGGAAGTTCCAAGATGGAGCAACGTTACCGTCATTACCACCGATGAAATTTCCGAAATACGTCAAGAAAGGTGTAGCGTCAATACCGATAGCCCAGTCTCCAGACTCTGGAGTGTACTGCTTGTCTTGCGCCATTGTAGTAGTAGCCGCTCCTATGATCAAAGCTACTGTCAAAACTGACTTTTTCATAAAATTAAATGTTTGGTTTTAGGCTAAAATACTCAACTTTCGTGAAAAAGGTTTCAAAAAAATACCAACAATTTGCAGTTTATAACTGATCTAAATATGCGTTAAACCCGCAATAAATGCATTTAGTAGGGCTATTTACGCCATTTGTCGAGTTGGGTTGAAAAGGTGATCATGTTGTTAAACCCTGCGCGTGAATTGATTAAAAAACCGTAGTCCAAACGAAACTTGTTAAAGTACAAACCTAACCCTAGTGAGAAGCCTGCAGCCCCGGGGCGTTGGGAAAGTGCCAACTCTCTTCGCCTATGATAATCAAACCCGAGGCGGATATGAATATTTTGCGAAATGATTGTTTCTACTTGATACGTGAAGTGTCTTCCGAGTTTTTCAGCAAAATTTGCTCTTGGTACAGGGATGGTATCTCCGGTTAACGCGTCTACTGTCGGTTGAAGGTTGGGGTCGTTGTAGGTGATGTCCCATTGATTTAAGTGGTGTGCTAATATCGAAAACCGAAAGGGAGCATGTGCCAATTTATAAGATGCAGCCATTTGAAATTCGACAGGCAGTGGCGCTCTGGTTGAGTTTTGAGTGTAAGCATTGAATTGAACACCAGCATTTTTTACCAGGGCGGTTGCTGCAAATCCTTTTTCTTTATCGTAATACGTTCCAGCAAGATCTATAGCCGCACCAAAAGATGAGTAATTCTCGAGTGACGAAAAAATAGCATATAAATTCGCACCTACAGATAATCGTTCATTCAATTGCTGGCCGTACCCCGCACCAGCAATCATTTCAACGGGGGAGAAAGTACCCTCCGCCGTACCGTTCGCAGAAGTTCTTTGAAATGTGCCGTAACTCACGTATTTAACGAATCCAGACATGGTGCCTCGATCTCTGAAGCCGAAACCATAACTTCCCATACCTACATTAATACCACCTGGCATCAGGGCTTGATTTACGCTGAGCATATTGTGCATCTCAGGATTTAGCATCGCAGGATTTGCCACACCAATATTGATATCGGCGTCCATAACAGAAATGAAATCATTTGCCAACCCCATTTGTCGTGCATTGTACGTAAGATCTAAAAAGGCAAAAGCATTGTTACCACCTGTTTGTGCAAATGTGCCAGAAGTTGACCATAAAAGGCATGCCGCAAGAAGAAGTTTCGTTTTCATGTAGCTGATTAACGCAAAGAAATGCTAAAAATTTTATTTCATACTCGTTTTCCCAATTCTATTACTTCAAGATCATGAATTCGGTCCTTTGTAATGCAGAATCGGAGGATGGTTTTTACCTGGTGAAACCCTTTGTATCCACATGCGCCTGGATTCATCCAAAGCATGTTGTAATGCGGATCATTTTTTACCATTAATATGTGCGAATGTCCACAGATGAAGAGTTTTGGCGCTTGTTCTTCCAGTAATTCATACGCGGGTTTGGCATACTTTCCAGGCTTTCCTGCAATATGCGTCATCAAAACATCCACTTCCTCGCATGTAAATCTTAAATGCTCAGGGAATTCCTGCCTCACGTCAGACGAGTCGATATTTCCATATACGCCCCTGGTTGTTTTGAAGGCTCTTAATTCGTCGATCACGTCAACTGTTCCAACGTCGCCTGCATGCCAAACTTCATCAACATCCTTAAAATATTCGAATATCTTGGGATCTAAATATCCATGCGTATCTGATAGTAATCCAATACGTTTCATGAATTCAAGGCTTCTGCTTTTTGTGAAGCAAAACTTTTCCTGCCTTTCCAACGGAGAAGCTGCTCGTGAAGTAATATGTTGGCTACGATTAATGAGAAGCCGTACATGGCATCTTCCATTGGAATGGTTCCAATGCGCACATCTGAAAATTGGCTGGAATTGTACCATACGATGGGTTCATCAATCCAACTGCCAGTGAGAACACCATTAATGAATAGAAATGGAATCAAGCAGAGTAGGTAGGCTATTCCAATTTGAGGAAGCCTTTTCGCATTGAACCAGAAATACAAGGTGATCACTGTGGCAATGATGGTGGTCATGGTATACCAGCCTGATGGGTTTTCACTGCTCAAGAAGATCAAATACCCGAGAATACCCGCTTGAACTCCGAAATTTGTCCAGCGCCACGTCCATTTCCGAAAATAGAATTTACAACACTCGTAAACGAATACACAAGCCAGAGGGACCACCCAGAAAAACAATATCTCTTCGATTGGTAAACCAAAAATGGAAATGCCGACCAGATAATCTGGGTTAAATCCCCAAATGCCTTTTTCGGTAAAAAACGCATCCCAGACAAGGAAGGGGATGGCAATAATTGTACTGGCGAGTAGCACATTCCCCCAGGATTTAACATAACGGACTCTGTTGTCAAAGCTTAAAAAGAATGGACAACATAATGTCACGATATCTAAAATGAGGTACAGTCCCTTCACGACTTAAAGTATTTGCGCGGAACGATGAGCATTCCGAAGCATTCTCCATCTTCTTTCCCTTGATTTTTGTGATGTACCTTATGAGCCTTTCGAATGGCTTTGAAATACTTGTTTTGTGTGTTGTCGAACCACTTGAATCGACGATGGATAAGTACGTCATGTACAAGGAAATACACGACGCCGTAAACAGCGATTCCAGCACCAAAACCAATAGAGAAATTTGCTTGATACATAACTCCCAGCATGATGCACAGCCACGATGGAACAGCAAAAATCATGAAGAACAAATCATTTTTTTGAAAGACATGCCCCGTCGGTTTGTGATGATCTTCATGAACCTTCCACAGAAATCCGTGCATGAGGTATTTGTGCGCAGACCAGGCTGCCCCCTCCATTAAAACAAAAGCCAATATCAATGCTACGATAAATGCAATCATCCTGTGAAATTTAATAATAAGAAAAAGGCCAGCCAAATAAACCATAATCCGACTGCCGAATTGTTTTTTACTCGTGTATTAAATACGTACACCAAGGCAAAAATAAAGGAGAAAATGAACCAGGCTATATAGTTTTGTATGGGAATGTCACCACCGCCCCAGGCCCAGAAATCGTACTTTATTGCTACCGGTTCGATAAGAATATCCAGTCCAGTGCACAGTATGGCAGCTAAAAATGCTTGAAGCCATTTGTTTTTTACAATTCGGATTGCAAGTGACGAGCTGGTTACAACCGTGGCATACCAGTTCATTCCCATTACAATTGGAATTCCCCATAGTGGCCAACCCAGCGCTTCACCGTATTGATACTCACCGAATAAAACACCCGTGTGAACACCGGAAAGTTCAGCAAAGTAACCACCTGCATATATTATTACCAAAGAAATCAACGCTCGAGGTCCAAGTTTCTCTGAGAAGAAAACCACAGCTCCGCACAACCAAATATTCATGTAGGTAAGCTTTGCATTTTCAGCATCTTGAATAAAAAGAACATATCCAATAATGTGAAAAAGTAATAAAAGCCAAACGCCGTATTTCTGAACTACTGTCATGGAATTAATTCGCTTACAATTTTTGCAGAGCGCAATACTAATGGAATTCCTCCACCTGGATGCACCGTTCCTCCACAAAAGTATAAATTGGGGTATTTCGGATTGGTGTTTCCGTGACGTTTTATCGAGGACAACAGAGAATTTGAGGCTGGGCCGTACAATGCCCCCATGTAACTGCCTGAGTGCTCCTTAATACGGTCGCAATCCCACCAATCTTCGAATAAAATATCCTTTTCAAGGTCGAAGTTGAATTGCGTTTTCAACCGTTTCGCAATCATTTTTTTCATTTTGTTGCGATAGGCTTCGTCGGGTAGTACTCCCGCGGGAACATTCACCATCGTAAACCAGTTTTGGCCACCGTTGGGTGCGTCTTCTTTATGTGCCACCGAGCTGATATGAATGTACACCGTAGGTTCGTCTGCCAGCCTTTTTTCATCAAAGAGTTCAGAGAATTCTTTTTGATAGTCGTCGGAGAAGAAAATGTTGTGTACGCCAAATTCATCGATTCCTTTTTCCATAGCCCAGTAAAAGACGAGGGCAGAGGTGCTCCGCTCAATTTTTCTCCAACGGTTTTCCATTTTTGGATCAACCAGTACTTTGTTGTAAAAAGTCATGTGGTCAATGGCACAAATCATTCTACTGGCAGTGACTTCTACATCACCAGAAACGCGATAGGTCTTGTCCGGTTGCGGGTGGACGGTGACTTCTGTGTCGCATAAAATTTCTACCCCAACTTCTTTAGCGAGGGTAATCAGCGATTCGACAATGGCACGCATTCCTCCGATTGGAAAATAAGCTCCTTTATTGATTTCTACGTGTGATATGGTACTGTACAAGCCCGACATTTTGTAAGGATTGGAGCCAATGTAAGTTCCGAATCGGTCGAAAATTTTTACCATGTATTCGTTAGAAAACCGACGCTCATTAAGCTTGTGTAGCGATTGTCGAACTTCCTTTCGGAGGAAATGTTTGTATTTCGAAGTCAATTCTTTTTTGAATGCTTTTCGAGCAGTAGGACGTGGATTAGAAATAAAATAATCACCCACATTCTCGAATAAGTCGTTGCTTTCTTTCAGGTAAGTATCGAATTCCTCTCGAGATTTCGCTCCTGCGACAGCTGCAATTTGTTCCCTTGTTTTTTCGTAATCGGAGGAAAGCGTGATGCTGCTGTGATCGGGAAAATAATAGGTACAGGATTCATCCAGAGGTTCAAAATTGAAATACTCTCGTGGGTTTTTACCCCATAGTTCGAAAAGTTGGTCAATATTTGTTGGTTCTGTAAATACAGATGGACCTTTATCCCAGCGATAGCCGTTCCACTCAAAGTCATCGAGTTTGCCACCTGCTCTAGGATTTTTTTCTATCACTAGAATTTTCTCGAACCGTTTTTTTAATCGGATGGCAGAAGCCAAACCACTCGCACCTCCACCGAGAATAATGACGTCGTAATGATCAAATTTCGGCATAGTTTCGCGTTCGGTTGTGGACTTCGTCAAATACAATTCTGAACCACGCCGTATACTTTTCAGGATGGTCTTTCATATCTGCTTCAATTTCCTCCATGGACATATATTTCCAGGATGCTACTTCTTCTGGATTGATCTTGGGTTCGCCGCTAAATGTTCCAAAAACTACATGATCTAACTCGTGCTCTGTGAGTTCATTGTCCAATTCTGCCTTGTAAACAAAATGAAACTGAGTTTGCATATTAGCTTCAATACCCATTTCTTCCATGAGTCTTCGGTGTGATGCTTCCAACACCGTCTCTCCGGCTCTGGGATGGCTGCAACATGTATTCGTCCACAGGCCACCAGAATGGTACTTCGAATGGGCTCGTTGTTGCAATAAAAGTTCGTTTTTCTCATTAAAGAGGAAGATGGAGAAAGCACGGTGAAGGAGTCCTTTTTCGTGGGCTTCCATTTTTTCCATTCGACCCAATTCTTGATCGTTTTCGTCGACCAGTATTACGTATTCCATTAATTAGAGTATGTTAATCTGGTTTCGCACCATGGATTTTGCAAACACGACCATTTTCGCGTTGTTGGGAATGCGTACACGTTCTTGAAGCAATTGTTGTGATGTTTTCTGTTTGATTTTACGCAACAGCTTTGTGTAGTACTTATAACTCACATATACTCCGAAACGGGAAGATTTTGGCAGCATTTTGATGCCAATCAACGCTTCGTCGAATTCTTTTTGAATTTCATCTTCTATGCGTATCTTGTCTTCAACGCTTAATTCTCCAGTCGGGTCGATTCCTGGGAAGTATAACCTTCCAAGTTCATGGTAGTCTGCACTGTAATCGCGCAAGAAATTAATTTTCTGGAAGGCAGAACCCAATTTCATGGCGTACGGTTTCAATTTTTGGTACTCTGCCTCATCGCCGTAGACAAAAATCTTTAAACACATCAGTCCAACCACTTCTGCAGAACCTAGAATGTACTCTTCGTAAGTTGTCTGTTCGTAATCGATTGGTTTCAGGTCCATTTCCATACTGTGCAAGAACTGATCAATTAGCTGACGATCAATCTTGTACTTGTTTACAGATGCCTGAAATGAGTTCAGTATTGGGTTGAGAGAAATTCCTCGGTCCAATGCTTTATACGTATCTTCCTTAAATTCTGCCAGCAGCACTTCTTTGTTGTGCTCGTGGAAAGTATCCACAATTTCATCTGCGAAGCGCACGAAACCATAAATGGCGTGTACATCATCACGAATGCGTTTGTCCAATGCTCTTACACCAGCGTAAAATGAGGTGCTGTACTTTTTCGTAACACCCCGGGATGCCTTGAAGCAATAATCATCGTAAAGTTCTTTCATAGCTCTTTCATTGCAAGGTTAGCGGCTATTTTTCCTGAGATCAGGGCAGGAGGGACACCCGGTCCTGGAACTGTAAGTTGTCCACAGAAGTACATGTGTTTCATTTGCGATTTGATCTTAGGTTTCAAGTTTGCCGTTTGGTTAAGTGTATTGGCTAGTCCGTATGCGTTTCCTTTATAAGCGTTGTATTCTGATTTAAAATCCGTGACGCAAAAGGATCGTTTGTAAATAATGTCTTCCGAAATATCTGTTCCCGTGTGTTCTTTGATACGGTTGAGAATAATTTGCAAATACTTTTCTCGGGTTTCATTATCATCTTTCAAGTCAGGCGCTACAGGTACAAGAATAAACAAGTTCTCATTTCCTTTTGGCGCCACATCAGCGTCGGTAATGGATGGTGCACAAACATAAAATAATGGTTTTTCTGGCCATCCTGGATTGTCGTAAATGCGCTTTCCGTGCATTTTTAAATCCTCGTCAAAAAATAGGTTGTGGTGTTTTAGTCCAGCAACCTTTTTATTTACACCAAGATAGAAAATTAATGAACTTGGTGCAAGTTTTCTTGAATCCCAATAGTTGTTCGTGTATTTTCGGTACTTTTCCGCTATAAGCGTCTGTTCTGTATGATGGTAATCGGCACCGCTAATCACTGCATCAAACTTGTGTCTTTCACCATCTACCCAAATCGCATCTGCGTGTCCTTCTACATCTTCGATGCGCTCTACAGAAGCGTTCATGTGAAAAGTAACATTATTCGCTTCAGCAATTTTCTGTAAAGCTTTTGCCAGTGCACTCATTCCACCTTCTGGGTACCATGTTCCCAAAGATAGGTCGGCATAATTCATCATGGTATACAATGAAGGAATCTTGTCCGGCATGGCTCCTAAAAACAACACGGGAAACGTGAGAATGCTTCTTGCTTTTTTCGACTTAAAGCGCTTGTAAACATCGCGTTCTACCGATTTGAAAACATCCAACTTGAGGGCTTTCGTCAACGCATTTACCTTTAAAAGTTCCCCGATACTCAGACCAGGATTCTCCAAAAACTCTTCAACGGCCACTTTGTACTTGACAGAAGCATCGTGTAGAAACTTTTCTAGTTTTTCGCCACCTTTTTCTTCGAATGAGTCAAACAATGATTTCAATTCTTCCATCTTCGCTGGAACGTCTGTTTTTTCCACGTTTTCCCAGAATACACGATAGGAAGGATCAAGGCGCGTGAGCTTGTAATAATCCTCGCGATTTTCTCCCAACTCTTCAAACATACGATCGATAAGTTCCGGCATCCAATACCAGGAAGGGCCCATGTCGAAGGTGAATCCTTTTTCATGAAACGTTTGAGAACGCCCTCCGACTTGACTGTTTTTTTCAAACACAGTAACACGGTAGCCTGACTTGCCTAATTTGCAAGCTGCGTAAAGACTGGAAAGTCCAGCACCAATAATCCCAATGTGTTTCATGTTGGTAAATATAAGAGAATAATCATTTGTTTAACCTTGTTAATTAAAAATTAAACAAATAATGATTTTAGATCTTTTTCAGATTCAATAATGCGCACTCCATCAGCCAGTTTATCTTTGTACGTAGCGCTCATTCCTCCGCTCAAAACTAGTTCTTTCGCTGGTATTACGCTTTGTATTCCTTCTATAATTGTCTCAAACTCTTTTTCCGAAGATTTTGCGATTAAACTTGTTACTGTCAAATCGGGCTGAATCTGATCGTATGAGATTTTTAAGTCTTCGAATGGAACACTTACGCCAAGATAGTACACCTGCCAACCTTCTCGCTTGAACATATATTGGTAAATAAGCAAACTAAGTTCGTGCTCCTCATTAGGAGGTAGGAACATCAGCACTTTTTTGTCGTTCTTTTCGGATGTATCCAACTCGGACGTTCGTGCGAGAACAAATCCTCTGTATAAGTTGGAGAAGAAATGTTCGTGGCCCACAGAAAGCGAGTTCAATTGCCACAATTCTCCCATTTTGATTAGTAGCGGTCCGATTGTTCTTGCGAACAAATGCTCAATTCCGTGCTCTTTATAAATACGCGTTAGAATGTTTAGGATTTTATCTTCGTCCAATTCGATAATACCCATCAATAGCACGTCCACTTCGTCATCGTCCCACTTTCGTTCGTTCATGATGATTTCTTTGGATTTCTCCAAAATCTCTTCATCCGATAGCGCTGCGATCTTCGAAATTTTGTACCCTTTCGTATACAACAGATTGACATTCAGGAGCTTTTTTAGATCCTGATCCTCATAATAGCGTATGTTGGTGTCGGTTCGTTTGGGTGATAATAACCCATAGCGCTGCTCCCATATTCGAATGGTATGCGCCTTGATATCAGTAAGGTTTTCAAGGTCTTTGATGGAATACTGACTCTTTTTCATGTTTAACTTCTCGACTTGTTTGTTAAACAAAATTAGGTTTTTCTTTTCAGGTAGCCAATTAATCTTTTGTTGATTCTTACATTTGAATTGTGGAAAACCCAAATTTTGACCGTTGGATTGAGAAGAGGAAGGCTCGTATGAAGGGCTTATCTTCGGATGTTTTGTTTGATCAGGTTCGCGCAGGAGACATGCAAGCGTTGAGTGCGTCGATTACCCTCGTGGAAAGCAATAACGACGGGCATACCAAGGAAGCGCAGCATTTGATTCAGCGTTGTTTGCCGCACGCAGGAAACTCCATTCGAATTGGAATTACTGGGGTGCCCGGAGTAGGTAAAAGTAGTTTCATAGAGGCCTTTGGAAAGGTACTTACCGATTGTGGAAAAAAGGTTGCCGTTTTGGCCATCGACCCTTCCAGTAGTATTTCAGGAGGCAGTATTCTAGGAGATAAAACACGCATGTCCAGTTTGGTGACGAATGAAAATGTCTTTATTCGACCTTCTGCGGCCGGCGAAACATTGGGAGGTGTTGCACGAAAGTCACGCGAATCAATCATACTTTGCGAAGCGGCGGGTTTCGATGTGATCCTTATAGAAACAGTTGGCGTGGGACAATCGGAAACAGTGGTAAAATCCATGGTGGACTTCTTTCTGCTCCTGATGCTGTCTGGAGCCGGAGATGAATTGCAAGGGATAAAGAAAGGGATCATGGAAATGGCGGATGCTTTGGTGATTACCAAGGCGGACGGTGATAATGTTCGAGCTGCCAATCGAGCCAGTCAAGAATATCGAAATGCCATGCACCTATTTCCTCCAAACGATAATGAGTGGATTCCGCAGGTATTTACGTGCAGCGCTCATGAAGGAACGAATATTGAACGCGTTTTTGAGGTAGTTCAGTCGTTTGAGAATCAAGTGAAAATCAACGGCTCATTTGCGAGAAATCGAAAAGAGCAGGACAAAAAATGGTTGCGAGAAACCTTGAATGATATGTTGCTGCGCGCTTTTTACAAGGATGAAGATTTGGGAGAAGCGTTTCGAAAGGCCGAGAAACAAATGGCAAATGGAGAAGTGACATCGTTTCAGGCAGCAGAGCAGCTATTCGAATTATACAAGAAACATGGAAAAGTTTAAGATAGAAGGAGATTACATCGAATTGATCGCTTTGTTGAAAGCAACGGGTATTGCACAAACAGGCGGACATGCGAAAATGATCGTGGACGATGGCGTCGTGATTCGAAATGGGGAAGTGGAGCTTAGAAGGCGTGCCAAGTTAATTCCGGGTGACACTATTCAGATTGAAGATATTACAATTGAACTTACCTAGAATTGAGGTCTGAGGTTCTCGAATGCTAATTTAGATTTGAGTTTACCACGAAGGCACCAAGCGCACTAAGTACAATTCAAAACTTAGGATTGGTAAGGAACACGAAGGATTATGACTTCGTCATATTCTAGTGTCCATTTTCAGGCTACTTTTCCTTGCTATACTTTGTTTTTCCCCGTGCCTTAGTGGTATAAATAACACACAGTATTTCCATAATCTATGAAGTCGATGCAAAAGGGGGAAGCAATATGATACACAAAGAAATCGATTAGGCCAGAGTGTCGTCCTCAAGAAAAAATAACAGATTATGAGGCGTTCATTTTCTGCTTACCGATAATCACTACCTGAGTCAAAATAGTTCACTTCGAGAAACTTCGCCACCCTACGGCAGGCTCAGGGGGAACAGCTCAGCACAGGGGCCTCAGTGAACAGTCTTTTGTCCAGAAGAATAACGATCTAAAGTCTAGAAGCGAAGCGGTCTAGCGTCTATCTTAAAACAACGATTGCACCTCTTCCTTCAGTGCTCTAACAGCGATATCCGTTGGCATTTCACCGATTTCTCCCACCAATTCAAAGATTTTGGAGGACAAATCCATAGCCGTAGAAGTAGGTTCCATGTGCTGGCCCGCCAAGTGCACAATTTTCACCGTTTCGTCTTTCGATTTACGCACCAGATCCCAGGTAGGTTGAGAAATGAACATTTGCTGTGCAATGTTGTGTTCGTATTCGCTTCGAATAGCTTCCAATAAAGTAACTTGCATTGCAGCAGCGGGCATTCCTGGATTGTTGTGACGCATGATCAAACTGTTCGGGTGAATACGCTCCATCAATAAGATAGCTCGCTGATACGCATCCACGCGATTGGGCAAGAAAAACTGCTGACGCTCTTTCTTTAGCTCAATTTGCGCATTTCTCAACTCTTTTTCTGATTCGCGACGCATGAAGTAAACAGCAGTCATTAGGACAGCTCCTGCGGGAACAATAATCAAGGCGATTTGAAAAACGATTTGTGTGATTTCCATGTTGAGAATTTTAACGGTACAAATATAGAATTCTAATCAGCACAGAAGTAACAGTTTTTTGTGAGTAAATGTTTTCAGAAAGAAAATTCGGTGTCCTTATTCTTGGTTTCTTTACACGGAAATCGAATTTGATTCATGACAACAACGCTGATTATCACGGTCATTGTAGTGTATTTCCTCGTCTTGATGGGGATTTCGTACCTGACTTCACGCAAAGCTACCAATGACAGTTTCTTTCTAGGGGAGCGCAAATCTCCATGGTACCTGGTTTCTTTCGGAATGATTGGTGCATCCTTGAGCGGTGTTACCTTTCTTTCGGTGCCGGGAAGTGTAGCAGGAGCGCAATTTAGTTACATGCAAATTGTGTTCGGATACTTTCTCGGCTACCTCGTCGTGGCATTCGTCTTGCTTCCGCTGTATTACCGTCTGAATTTAACCTCGATATACGAATACCTGAATCAAAGATTTGGCTTTTGGAGTTATAAAACTGGGGCTGGACTATTCCTCGTTTCCAGAATTATTGGTGCTTCCATTCGACTTTTGCTCGTAGCCATGGTGCTTCAGGAGGTATTGTTTAAATCGTGGGGAGTAGACTTTGAGTTCACGGTGATTATTTCAGTGGCGTTGATTTGGCTCTACACCAATCGTGGGGGAATCAAAACGATCGTGTGGACAGATACCTTACAAACGGCGTTCATGCTGGGGTCGGTTGCCTTAACGTTGTGGTTCCTGAGCAATGAGACGGACATTATTCAAACGAAAGGTGCAGTGAGCGCCGTTGCAGAAAGTGGTTACTCTCAAATATTCTTTTTCGATGACTTCATGGCGTCAAATCATTTTATCAAACATATTTTGGGTGGAATGTTTATCACCATCGGAATGACAGGGCTGGATCAGGATATGATGCAAAAGAATTTGAGTTGTCGTTCTATCAAAGATGCACAAAAGAACATGCTTTCGATGGCGGGAGTCCTGGTTGTGGTGAATTTGTTATTCCTTGCCTTGGGCGCAATGCTTTACATGTACGCAGGCGAGAATGGAGTAGAGGCAGAACGCACCGATTTGCTCTTTTCCGCGGTTGCTATGGATTCTGGAAACGCCTTTATCGGAGTACTTTTTCTTCTTGGGTTGATTGCCGCGGCCTACTCCAGTGCGGATTCAGCTTTAACCTCACTTACAACCTCTTTTTCCATTGATTTTCTCGAACTACAGGAAAAAGATCGAACCCAGGAACAGAGAGAAAGCATACGGAAAATAGTGCATGTTGGAATGTCAATGGTTATCGTGGCAACGGTGATTCTGATGTTCTATACCACGGACAAAAGTGCCATTAGCTTGTTGTTAACGCTTGCCGGATTCACGTATGGTCCGCTAATTGGCATGTTTTTCTTCGGAATTCTTTCCAAACGATCCATTCCAGATAAAGCAATCCCGGTTATTAGCCTCATTTCCTTCTTCTCCATGTTTCTCATGTGGTGGTTCAGCACGGGAGCTCCAGGTGTAAAGGAGGGAGAGATGGGTTGGCTCGGTCCTTATGTTTTTGGAGTCGAGATGATTCTTATCAATGCATTGATTACTTTTATCGGTATGATGATTACATCTCAGTTTACCGCTTCAACAAAAGATGAAAAGCACGCTTCGCTATGAAACAAATCACCCTTGACGATAACGGAAAACACCTCGATTTTGCTCCTTTGACGCTAACCCGACCAATAGGAGATTTGCGCATGGGGATCATGACCAATGCCGAACGTTGGAAAATGTTACTTCCCGATTACGAAATCGGTTTCGCAACGGAGGAATATTTACAAGGCAAGTTTCCCGATAACGGCGGAGTGAAAGTTAATGCTTGTGTGATTGCCTCTCAGGAAATTGCCAGTGTATTGCAAATCTTGCAGCCTTCCGAAGGAATTTGGTTCGAAGATATTTGGGTAGCAGGAGAGCAAGATGGAATGAAGCGCGTCTATTTATCTGAGTTTCCGTTGGTGCTGGAAAAACGCTGGCATTTGTACCAGAAAAATGGGGAAGTGTTACAAAACGATTTCGATTTATTGACCAGCGGAAGAACCTCGCGACAGTTGTCATCGACTAACACCATTATTGGGGACGCGAACAACATTTTTCTGGAAGAAGGCGCGAAAGTAGAGGGATGTACACTGAACACCAACGGCGGACCGATTTACGTGGGGCAAGATGCCGAAATCATGGAAGGAAGTTTGGTACGTGGACCATTTGCGATGAACGAGCATGCAGCGCTGAAACTAGGAACGAAGGTTTACGGCCCAACGACTTTGGGACCGCATTGCAAAGTGGGAGGGGAAGTGAACAATGTCATTTTCCAGGCGTATTCCAATAAGGGACACGATGGTTTTCTTGGAAATTCTGTCATCGGCGAATGGTGCAACCTCGGAGCAGATACCAATTGCTCCAATTTGAAAAACAATTACGATACGGTGAAAACCTACGATTTCCGCAAGCAAAAAGTACAACAAACCGATGTGCAATTCATGGGACTGATGATGGGCGATCACTCAAAGTGCGGCATTAATACGATGTTCAATACGGCAACCGTTGTGGGCGTTTCCGCGAATGTTTTTGGCGCCGATTTCCCACCGAAGTACGTTCCTTCTTTTTCATGGGGAACGGAAGGCGGAGAATACGATTTTGTGAAAGCCCTGGAGAGTGCCAATAATATGATGGCGCGAAGAGGGAAGAAGCTGACGGAAGCGGAGGTTGGGATATTGGAGTTTTTGGCGGGAGAGCGAGATTAATAAGCATAGTTAAAGTGCCACTTTTTTACCACTATGGCACGAGGAGCACGATGGAAGAAGGTGTGAATAGCATAAAGTGCGAGGACACTAAGGATTCTGACTTCGTCACAATCTTAGTTTTCTTGGAAATTATTTCGATAATTTACCTCAGGTTCTCCTTTTTTCAAACATGGTAAACCAATCAGAAAAGTTGGATAGAAGCCGTTAGGTTAAGTAGCATTTTTTGGCGTCATGTTGCCAGTTGACATCAAACTTTTCGTTTTTCTTAAATCCGGGAGGCACGGCAATCTTTGCATGAAACATAGGCTCGTTGTCTATTATTTTGCTTCTAACTTCTGTGTCCAGATGAGACTTCAGTACATAACGAATGTCAATAACGGTTCTATCCTTGTCGGCGCGATGAATAAAAAAGTTGATGTCATATAAATCTTGGTAAAGGTTAAATAATTGACTCGAAACAACATCGAGTGTCAGAACTTCCTTGGATTCATTGGAAACGACTTTGTTTTGAATTTTTTCTATACCTCCGTCTAGCTCATGAATATTAATAACCGATGAGATGTAAACGAAATTATCGGAAATGTCGTTGATGCATGACTGCTCAGCCATTAGTTGGAGCTGCTTGCTCATTAATGCTACTTGGTTTGTGAAGTCCTTTCTAGAGCTTGTCATGTAGTAACGTTTAATGTAAATTGCGTTTTAATGCATTTTTACATAGTGTTGTAGCAGTTTTTATTTTTCATTATCAATTACTGTCGGGTTTAAAATCTTTTCCAAATCTCCTTTTTCCAATAAGTCAGAAATTGTTTTTTCAAGGCAATCTCTTGTTAATTCCTTTACAAACAAGTCTGGCGGGGTTTGATACAAACCATTCAAATTCTCCCCACTTTCTCGATCTTGCGCGATTGAGGATTCTAAGAAATTGAACGTCCAAACGTTTAAACCATAATGTCGACCATCAGGTAAGTCAACATGAATATTGGCAAACTCATTTTCGACATCCCAATTATTAGGAGCTACTTCTTCAAACTCCAGCCACAGCTTAAACCTCTTCATTTCTTAATCCCATTTCATTTTATCCGATATTGTGTTCAGGCATAGTAAAATTACACTCAATTCACCTTTTAGATATTCAGGTTTCTCATCTTTTATCAGATTGGTTGCCATCGGATCCAATTCAGACTGATTTGTGGGATACTCAATCTCCATATTTAAATCATAGGCATCTCCAAGGTTCAGTTTTCCAACTTGAACGACTCCATCCTGAATTAACAGAATTGGCGAGCCAGAATCGACTTCTGGTGAGGTTCTTCCATCTGCGAACACTTGAATCTTTTCTAATCGTTCCATTTTTTATTGGCTACAACGGTTTGGCTATGGGGCAATTTAATGCCCTATAGCTTTTGTTGTGCTTTGTTTTTATTCTTCAATTTTAGGAATGTTAGGAGAAAGAAATGGATCATCAAGCTCTTCAACTATCCCTCTTTTTACTCTCCAAACTTTAAATATGTTATCATTCCCTCTTTCAATGTCCTCATCGTCTGACACATAAATTATCCCAAACGAACCGATAGATATTTTCGCAATCCATCTTATGAATTCAAATGGATGCTCAGATCGATGATTATGACCAATAGTTATAGTTAGATATATTTCTCCATTAACCCTTTTAATCTCATAGTATTCGTTCCCATAATCAAGTTCTTTTGAAATCTTAGCTTCAATCTTCTTAATTATTGAATCTAGTTTTCTTTCATCTTGTCCTTCTTCATTGAAAGATTCTCTTATGCAAATCCATCCATTTATATTTATCACTCCTTTTTTGTTTCTAATTAAGCACAACGATCGAGGCTAAGCGAACGTGCCCAGTTTCAACCTCAAATTTATTTTAAAACTATAATTTTCTTACAGCTCAGGTTTTGTTTGAAACGAACATTTGGGCATTACGCTTAGACTATGTTACACGCACCTGGCTTCTATCACTTTCACGAGTTCTAACAGCTCTTCTGTACTTACGATATAATCGGTGAGGTAGTAATGTTTGTTTTTGAGTTGATTGGTTATGGCTGAGTCTTTTTCGTTTTCATTTTTGGTGATTAACTTGTATTGGTTGACACCTCTGAAATTGTTCCAATGCACAATAGATTTTATGTCATTCAAACGAAGACCTGACGCCCGATTCATTGGCTTCGAATAGTCGTTTAAAATCTGGTTTTCAAATTCAATAATCACTGATCGATTGCGCAGTCTGAAATAAAATCGGGTCGTAATTCCTGATAACGTGAACAGCGCCAGTAGAAAAATGAACAGGGCGATTCTCTCCAAATTCAATCCACCATGAAGAATGAAATTCATGCTCAGTATCATAGCCGCACTCAATCCCGTACTTATAGTCAAGAACCACAGGCCTAACATGCGTTTTTTGTACTTCTTATGGTCGAGAGCGATTTTCAATTGCGCATAAGGGTTCTCAACTAGGAGACGCGGGCTTCTCGGTTGTGGTTGATCAGATCGTGGCTTTTAGTTGATGTTATAAGCATCATTCGTTTTTCTCAAATCCGTTTCTTATATCCGAACTAAATAGATTTTCAATTTCTACTTTTCCATGAAAGGCTTGATTAAATCCACTAGTTGTATCATAAACAAAGATCAACTGTATTCTATCAAGAAACTCTTGTCTATACCGAGAATTATCAAACAATTTTATTAATTCAATTTCTTCCGTTTTTATTTGATCCTTAAAATAAACAACACAAAGTAATTTTGAAGTTTCTCTCGGAACAGTGTTGTAATAATCTTCAGCCAAAACCCATGAACACATGTCATTTTCAAAATCAATCTGAGTCCAACAATTTAACCTGAATTCAATACTATCTGTGATTTGAGTATAATCGTAAAGCCATTTTGCTTCACATGGAATATCATCAGGACCTGGTTGCGAGAGCCCATAAAAGCTTTGAAAAACTAGAATTACCGATACTGCAGCTCTTACTGTTCTATTTGTCATTACTTATAACGTTCGGCAGCTACGCACAGTGCGGATCGCTACCAAAATTGTTTTTACAAGTTAGGAATAGTTTTTCAAAAGAGATTTTTCTCATAAACAACCAACCCCGCATGGGACCTAGGTGCTGTTAGTGATATTAAGTTATCTAGGTTCATATCCTTCAAAAGGTCTATGGATGATGGCACTGCTATCTACATAGTTTCTAAGTGTTTCTGTCAACTCTCGTGTTTGCTTTGCCATGACTGTTTGACGGTGACACATTGCATACACAGTTTTTCCGCTTCTAAATACGTAAGACGGGAAGTTGCCCATAAACTCATGTAAGGAATGATATATAACATCTTCGTTTTTAACACCTATAGAGTCAATGGTCCAAGTCATAAGCAGATAGTCATTACCATTTTTAAATGTCTTTTGTTCCTCATTCCAATGAGCGAAGAAATAGGACTTTGGATTAGTGAAATGATGTTCAAATGCTTCGACAGGAAATGGAATTTCAATAATCAAATGACCATCTTGCTCCTGAGCTGGGTTTTTGCCCATTACAGACCAAATAGTCTGCTTAATTCTAGCAGTATCCAAAAGGTATTTGGTAGCGGCCATTTCTTCAATGAACAATTCCATACCATCTGGTTTATCCTTCTGCTCAACAACTGAGGAGTCATTGCTCTCGATCTCAATAGGGGAGTCGTCAATTTTTCTGTCTGTTTCGACACGATCAGTAGAACAACTCGCGATCAGTAAAACGGTCAGAAGTGACGTAGTGACTTTTGAGATCATAGAACCTGTTTTGAACAACTAGTTAATGCCGTTTTTTTCAGAAGTAACGAACCTAGCATTTCATTACCACTAACGTTCGGCACCTATGCAATGTGCGGATCGCTACCACGATTATTCTCTAAAATAAGGATTTAATTATACGAGGTTGAATTATCAATCGGTTTGGAAAACTGCATGTTGTGTGAGGTGCTGTTAGTGGTAACCTTTCCTTTTCCTACAAGTATTGACTAAGAAAATCGCTTAATGGTGAAATCTGTTTTGGAATTTTGTCAACTTCATTAAACCCGTATACCATCGGGTTATCTGTCCCATTAGCTTTAAAGTACCAAAATAAATAGCCTTGATGCATCATAAATACGAAATCATCCTTTTTTAGGAAGTTATCCAATTGATTTTCTTCTAATAGTTCACATGCCCATTTATTCAGATCTGGGTATTCATGTAGCAAATCTGTACCAATAAGCTTTTTGGGAATGGCTTTTTTACAGCGGGCATAAAACTTCTTGTAAGTAGTCGGAAGAACTATACCATGTTCCAATTCAATCTTATCCAAATTATAGTTATTTACTGTCATTTTCAATTACCACTAACTAGGTGCTGTTATGCACATCCATTTAAACAACGATTGTCAAGTTTTTTGATATTCAACAATCTCATTTTTGATCGAGTTAGCTTCATTTCTCAGTTGTATCCAGTCAGGATCATTTCTATAAAGTTCAATTTCATGCTTACTTTCCATAACAGGAAAGATATTCTCTCTCAATCCTAGAATTCTACCTCTCAGATACTCGGGAATTAATTTCTCATTTACTAATCTGTCCACGGTAATTGGATGTAAAAATGAATGGTATTCACTATCTAACTCTTCAAAAATATGCCAAGCAAGTTCGTCATCATTCAAGTCTAGTTTGTCATTATCGAACCTGGAAAGGGTGTCAAAAAACAGTTCAAATGATTCTTGGATTGAAACCATAGGGTTATTCTTGTTTATCCCGTTTGGGTGATACCACATTATGGGTATCTCTCGAGTATAGCACACCCAAACCTTAATTGTGCATAACTTACTTGTACCAACACCACTTCCAAATCGCCCGGTAGTTACCAGCTTAAACGATAATAAGCAATTGCAAGTATTTGTTTGGTGGCCGCACACAAGATACCAAAACATTTACATTCTTTGCACGGATAATGAACTTCATGGTCATTTTTTCTTCTATTCCAATTTATAGATTATGACAACGTCATAAGCCCTCGTGTTCCCTAAAACATCTCAAGTTTCCGTTCGTGCCTTTGTGCCGTAGTGGTGAAAAAAACAATTCAATTTTAAATTCTCTCTTTGCCAACCGCAATGCGATGCATCGAGCAATCGTGCTGAGCCTGCCGAAGTATGTCGAGATGTCAGTCTACACCGATTGGCACAGCCTTTGAAACTCCCCCAATACGTTATTGAAAACAAGATGAAGTGTCATAAACTGACACAATGACGTGAGATTTACATTATGAGTGATTTTTTCGATAAAATAAGTTTAGACTTTTCCGCTGGGATGGAACCTGATGGCGAATTCATACCCTTGATTACATCCGAGGAAGAGGAGACGATGAACCGTCAGCAATTCCCAAGTGATCTACCCATTCTGCCTTTGCGCAACAATGTATTGTTTCCAGGCGTGGTCATTCCTATCACCGTGGGGCGCGATAAATCCATCCGCTTAATTCGTGATGCAAACGTTGGCAACAAAACCATTGGCGTGGTGTCTCAGAAGAACAAAGAGGTGGAATCTCCAGAGTTTGACGACCTGCACGGCGTTGGGACCGTAGCGCAAATTATTCGCATGTTGAAAATGCCCGATGGTAGTTCCACTGTGATTATTCAAGGGAAACGCCGTTTTGAAATGGAGAAACCCTTGCAGACAGAACCGTATCTGCGTGCTCAAGTTCGATTGCTGGAAGAACAACCCGTGGACAAAAAGGATAAGGAAATGGAAACGGCTTTCCAGACCATTCGTGAGTTGGCCTTGCAAATTATAGAGGAAAGCCCGAACATTCCGTCGGAGGCATCGTTTGCCATCGGAAACATTGAGAGTCCGACGTTTTTGGTGAATTTCATTTCTTCCAACATGAACGCGGACGTTGCGAAAAAGCAGGACATGCTGGAAGAACTGGACATGAAGAAGCGCGTACACAAAGTGCTGGAACACCTGACATTGGAGGCGCAAATGCTCGAAACACGCAAGGAAATACAAACGAAGGTGCGCATGGATATGGATCGCCAGCAACGCGAATACTTCCTGCACCAACAAATGCGGACTATTCAGGACGAATTGGGTGACAATCCGCAGGATCAGGATTTCAAAGACATGCAGCAGCGTGCTTCGGAGAAAAAATGGAATGAGACGGTGGAGAAATTGTTCTTCAAGGAGTTGGATAAACTGGGAAGAATGAATCCGCAAGGAGCAGAGTACACAGTTCAATTGAATTATTTGGATTTAATGCTCGATCTTCCGTGGGGCGAATATTCAGAAGACAACCTCGACTTGAATCGTGCAGAGAAAATTCTGGAACGCGATCATTTCGGATTGGAAAAAGTAAAAGAACGCATTCTGGAATACCTGGCTGTATTGAAACTCAAGGGGAATATGAAATCCCCGATTTTGTGTTTCTACGGACCTCCGGGCGTTGGTAAAACCTCGCTTGGAAAATCTATTGCCGAGGCATTGGGACGTAAATACATCCGCATGTCGTTGGGAGGATTGCACGATGAGTCCGAGATTCGCGGGCACCGTAAAACCTACATTGGTGCGATGCCAGGACGTGTGATGCAAAGCATTAAGAAAGCGGAAACCAGCAATCCAGTTTTCGTATTGGATGAGGTGGACAAACTCGGACGGAGCAATCACGGAGATCCCTCTTCGGCATTGTTGGAAGTATTGGATCCAGAGCAGAATAGCGAATTCTATGATAATTATGTGGAAACCGAGTACGACCTCTCGAAAGTAATGTTCATCGCTACGGCGAACTCTTTGGCTTCGATTCAAGGACCTTTGCGCGATCGAATGGAGATCATTGAGGTGAACGGATACACGGTAGAGGAGAAGATCGAGATTGCGAAGCGCCACTTACTTCCAAAGCAAATCAAAGAACACGGAATCAAGAAATCGGATATTTCCATTGACAAACGTACTTTGGAGAAGGTGATTGAGGAATATACCAACGAATCGGGAGTTCGTGGATTGGATAAGATTGTGGCGAAGATTGTTCGAAACCGAGCACGTCAGATTGCCATGGAACAAGAGTTTGAGACGAAAGTCAAAATGTCAGACCTGAAAGAAATTTTGGGTGCTGGTAGAGTGAAAACAAAATATGCGAACAACGATGTCGCTGGAGTTGTAACAGGTTTGGCCTGGACGGCTGTAGGAGGAGACATTTTGTTCATCGAATCCTCATTAACGAAAGGAAAAGGGAAGTTAACGCTGACTGGTAATCTGGGAGATGTGATGAAGGAATCTGCCGTGATCGCCTTGGAATACCTCAAATCACATTGTGATATTCTCAATTTGAAACAGGATATTTTCGATGAAAGCAATGTACACATCCACGTTCCAGAAGGTGCTACGCCGAAAGATGGTCCAAGTGCGGGAATTACGATGTTGACATCTTTGGCATCTTCTTTCACCAATCGAAAAGTGAAGAAGCACCTGGCGATGACAGGGGAGATTACCTTGCGCGGCGACGTGTTGCCAGTAGGCGGAATTAAAGAGAAGATTCTAGCGGCAAAACGTGCGAAGATTAAAGAAATTATTCTTTGTGAGAAGAACCAACAAGATGTTGATGAAATCAAAGAAGAATATTTGAAAGGTCTAACCTTCCATTATGTTTCGAAAATGGAGGAGGTATTGGATATTGCATTGACGAATCAAAAGGTTAGAAAATAGGAGCTGTCACAAGAAATTGTTCCAATCGTGCCACAATGCTGGGTGAATTTTGCCCATCGTGCGACTTTGGCTAATGGTTTAATGGGTTGGTAATTAGTTCTTTATGAAAATGGAAGCGTTTTAGTAGTTACTATGACGAACCATTAAAATGAGAATTATGTTTAGATTATCAATAGCCTTTTTTGTCGTTGCCATAGTAGCAGCAATTTTTGGATTTGGAGGAATTGCAGCAAGTTTGGCAGGAATCGCCAAAATCGTATTTTTCGTAGCACTCGTCCTTTTCGTTCTGAGTTTTTTCTTCGGAAGGGCACGAAATTCACAATAGAAAACAATTAAGAATAAAAAAAACGCTGTCGTTGGATAGCGTTTTTTTTTGGCTCTGACTTTCAATGTTGAAGTATCAAGGAAGGATCTCAGATTTGTATTCTTCAAAATCCAATTCACGCACTCTTATTTTCTTAGCGCCATTGGCTGGTCGAATAGGACGTTTTTTATAAATCATGATGGAACGTGTGACTTCTGCCCCCGTAAGCAGTACAACGGAGGAGTAATACACCCACATGAGCATGATGATCAAGGATCCTGCCGCATCGTAGGTCTGAGAGAAATCGCTTTGTCCAATATACAGACCAATCAAAAATTTACCAACGTACAGCAACCCTACTGTAATTAGTGCTGCAAAAGCAACGTCTCGCCAACTGAGGATGACATCCGGCAACATTTTGAAAATTAGGCATATAATTGAAAAAGAAATGATCAGGAATATAATTTCATTTGCTACGCCTAACCAGAAAGCGGGTTCTGAGCCAATCATGTTTTCTATTCGATTGAAGAAAACTTCGAAAAGCGTGTCAAGCAAGAGAGAAACCATCATCAGAAATCCAACAGCCAAAACCATCCCGAAGGAGATAACTCGATCGGTAATGAATTTGAGCCAGCCTCTTTTCGGAACCGCCCTCACATCCCAGATACGATTCAATGATTCTTGCAACGAGATAAATATAGTGGTAGCGGAAAACAGCAATGTTCCTAGTCCGAAAATCGTTTTCCAGATACTATCCTCCGTGAATTTTATCTTTTTTAGCATGGAACCGATGGTCTCGGCAGGAGCCTCTCCAATAAACGATTCGAGATTGGTAACCAACCCTGATTCCACGACCGATTTGTCGATGAATATGCCCGCAACCATCGTCACGGTAATGAGTAACCCGGGAAGAGAAAAAATCGTGTAGAACGCAATGGACGCAGCAAAAGTTAAAATCCCATGTCGGAACAATCCTGAGATAGTTGACTTACTGATGGTTAAAATCGCGCTTACTGCATTCTTGATCATACTGTGGAATAAATTTTGACTTATACTTTACTTCAAGAATTAATCCAATATGGCAAAAGACAAAAATAATAAGGAAGGCGATGATAAATCCAAAAAAAAATCGAAGCTAAAGAAGAGACTCATAATTTTCGGTTCTATTTTTTTAGTTATTCTCGGCTTTCGGATTTGGCTTCCCTATTATATCAAGAATGAGCTGGTAAGTGCCATAAACGCTGAGGAAGGCTATTATTGCGAGTTAGAAGATGTTGACCTGGAATTGTATCGAGGAGCCATTATTTTAGAAAATCTACGCGTCTATATCACAGATAATAATGTATCGGAACCATTTGTGATTTTGCCCAAAACGGATATTGCCTGCGAGTGGTCGTCTATTTTTAGTGAGGTATTGGTGGGAAAAGTTGTGGTAGAAAGACCCCACCTGTATTTTTCGGATGGAGAGAAAGATGAGAACGAACAGATTGGGGGTACTTCCTGGACGGAGCCCATTATTGACTTCATTCCCTTTGAAATAAACCACTTCGAAATCATTGATGGTGTAGCAGAATTTGAAAACAAAGATTCGCGGCGTAAGATTGACGTTCACATGCGAGATATCGATCTCATAGCCACGAACCTTCGAAATACGACGCATGATCTTGATTCTTTGCCCTCGAATGTGCGTTTTACTTCCACGCTATTTGAGACTGGAAGGTTGGACGTGGATGGAGAGTTGAATATACTGAAGGATGTCCCAGACATGGATCTCGATATTAAAATAGACGGGGTCGATTTAAAGCAATTAAATCCCGTATGGGAACAGTACGCCTCTTTGGACTTTGAAAGTGGCTCGTTTGCTCTTGCTTCTGAGTTCGTTATGCGTCAAAGTGAGGTGGATGGTTACGTGAAGCCGATTCTGGACAATGTATCTATTTTTTCCCTTCGGGAGGAAGGTACATTCAAAAATAAAAGTTGGCAGGCCTTTGCGGGATTCCTTTTTGAAATAACCGAAAATCAGAAACTTGATAGAACCGCGTCGAAAGTGCCCATTTCGGGTAACTATCAGTCGCCTGATATAGATGCCGTTGTATCCATCTTAAATATCTTTCGGAATGCTATCGTGCAGGCGTACGGTCTCGAACTGGATAACTCTGTGAGCTTCGGCGGAGTGAAAGCGGATACGCATCAAAAATCCTTTGGGAAGAAAGTGAAAGAGGCGTTCACGAAGTAGTCATAAAAAGTCTTTATTAGAATAAGAACCTGCTGGAAATAACATTATGTCTGGTGTTATGAACTCGCAGTATCTCATCGTTTTAAGAAAGCTAGATTTAAAATATGGTGAATGAATCATCATGAATGTAGCAATCGAATTTCTTTTGTGCTGACGGCACTGTTCTTCTTACACTGTTTGGATAGGGGGATATACAAAAAAGGCCTCTTTGGTTTAGCTTCGGAGACCTCTTATTACGTTTTAATGATTGGTGAAGATTAGAAATAAGACTGCGTAATTCACCCATTGCTAAATAAAAAAATCCCGCGACGAACGCGGGATTTCTTTTGTAACTTAAACTATCTAACTATGTAACTATGCAAATTTGTTAACGTGGCATTAGGTGTAGTTCGTCTTCACCTCCAATTTCACGCAACCACAACTCGTCTTCTTTCAAACGAAGAATCTGGTAGGTTCTATCGGCGTCATCGTTTTCAAAGTCCATGGATAAATTCTCTTTGTCATTGGCAAATTCCCATGTTCCTTGCGTTTCATATTCCAAGGTGAAATCTCCAGCCGAGTACAATGCTGCTAATTCTGCATCACCGTCTTTGCGCAATAGAAGTGTAAATTCGTCGTAATCTTCTGTTACATTTTCTCCATTGCGATAGGCGTTTTCAATTTGCCAGATGTTAGCAACACGCTCTTTTTTCGTTCGTAAGCTTACTGCAGGTCCATCTTCATACTTGTTACAAGCTGGTAAGACGAACAATGCGAACAAAGATCCGGTTAATATTAAGTGTTTGATTTTCATTTTGTTTTTGTTTTAAATTCAATATTCAGTTATTCGGAATGGGGATACTACTATTTTGGGATCAAACGTAGTTCCAAATCACGGTCAAGATCGTGAAGCCACAATTCCTCATTTTTGAGACGAAGGATTTCATATGTGTCGTCCTGGCTATCGTCTTCAAAATCGAAAAGAATGTTTTCCTCATCGTTCGTGAACATCCAGATACCTTCGGTAGAGGTAGTGAACTCGGAACCAAACGCCGAATAAACTGCATCTAGTTGAGCCTCGCCATCTGTTGTCAAGTACAATTCATACTGTTCGTAATCATTAGAAACATCTTCGCCGTTTTGTTCGGCATAGGTAATTTTCCAAGTGTTTGCTACGCGCTCAGTTCTTGGTGTAAGGCTTAGCATAGGACCGTCTTCATATTTTTGACATCCTACCAGCGTTGAAGCGCTCATTAGGGCGATAAGCCCAATTTTTAAAGTGAATTTCATATTGTTTTGTTTTTTAGTCTACATCTTCAGAAGCAGTATTCTTGCCAGTCTAGCGATAAAAATGCAAAGTACTGATAATCAAGTATTAGTGTTTGTACCAAAAATAATGATGCGTGAAATGTTGTAGAATACATTTCCCAAAAGCGGTAAATTCAACACATCTGAAGAAAGTGAAAGCCTTCAATTACAGCCAATCTTTTAAGAGACCAGTTTCATTAAATGCAATGTGTTCATTCGAAATATGAAATAAAAAAAGCGCAGACCTATTTCTAGATCCGCGCTTTGTATGATTGGGCTTTTCAAAATTTAATTAAGTTCTATGCCGTAAGCTTTAATTTTATTGTAGAGTGTTTTGCGGTCAACATTGAGGAGTTCTGCCGTTTTACTTTTATTCATACCTGTTTTCTTCAAGGCAGAAATAATGGCCTTTTTCTCTGCATTTTCTGCCACCTGTCGCAAGTCCAAATTATCTACATTGATAGGGGAGTCTTCCATTTGATACAATCCAGGGTTCTGAATTTCTACAGGAATAGCGTCCATTTCAATGGTGTCAGAGGTGGTAAGTAGTGTAGCACGCTTCATTACATTCTTCAATTCACGAATGTTTCCTGGCCAATGGTGTTGACGAAACGCTTCCAATACTTTTTTGTCAATGCCTTTGAATTCTTTATCAAATTCCCGGGCGGCATCCTCGGCAAAAACCGATGCGATTTCTTCGATATCTTCCTGACGCTCTCTCAGGGCTGGAAGTTCTAACGAAAATTCATTGAGTCGGTAGAATAAGTCTTCACGAAACTTTCCTTCCTGAACCAGTTCTCGTAGATTTTCGTTCGTAGCAGCAATAACGCGAACATCAACCTTAATATCCTTTGACTCCCCAATACGCTGAATCTGTCTTTCCTGGAGTACTCTCAATAGCTTTATTTGATTCTCATAACTGAGATTACCCACTTCATCAAGGAATAAGGTTCCTCCATCAGCCGCTTGAAAATGTCCGATTTTATCTTTTAACGCCCCAGTAAATGATCCTTTCAAGTGTCCGAATAAAATACTTCCGGCAAGTTCTTTGGGGAGTGCGCCGCAGTCAACAGCAACCATTGGTTTATCTGCTCTTTGGCTTTGTTCATGTATCGTGCGGGCTGTTACTTCTTTTCCAGTGCCACTTTCCCCAGTGATGACAACCGTCATGTCGGTTGGGGCAACAAGTGAAATAAGTTTCTGAAGGCTTTGTGATCTAGGTCCGGACCCTTTTACATATCGTGGGGAGTTTTGTGACTCTTTTTGCTTCGAAGGGGATTTTTTGTTCGAAGTCTTGGTATTACTTTTTGCTTTTGATTCTTGTGAATCCTGTTCATTAGCGCTGCTGGATTCTAGCGCTTTTTTAACTGTGACCAAAATTTCTTCTGGATGAATGGGCTTGGTCACGTAATCGAAGGCACCCATTTTCATGACTTTGACTGCCAACCTAACATCTGAGTATCCTGTTATTACAACAATCTGAACATTCGGATCCTGCTCGCGCAGTGCGGGGATCATACTTAGACCATCGTGGTCTGGTAAGCGGAAATCGCACAGAACCAGGTCGAAATTCTTTTTGGCCTGTAATGCAAGCGCTTTTTGACCGGTGTGAGCGGTTTCTACGGAGTAACCGTTTTTAGATAGGAATCGCTTTAGAAGCGTGCAGATATCCAAATTGTCATCAATAATCAGTATGGAGGCCATAGTGTCGTGTTATCTTAAAATCACCGTTAAAATAGCGATCTTAAGAAGATGCGGCAACATAGCAATCCAGGATTTTTTCTGATGACAATGGTTTTGGTATAAAATCATTGATTTTTAACTGCTCAAATTGGCTTCTGTCTATGGATGACGTATACGCGCTGATCACCACTTTGTAAGGGATATGAATCCTTTCTTCTTCAGCAAATTTCAAAAGATCAACTCCTGTTCCATCTGCTAAGCGTAAATCAAAAAAGGTCAGATCATACGCTTTACCTTTCAACTTTTGTTTGGCATCTGTTACCGAATGCGCGACATCTATTTGAGCACTTGATTTGCGCTTCAAAATGTTTCGAATCAGTAAACAAATGTCCTGTTCGTCATCCACAATTAAAATATGCTTTAAATCGTTTTGACTCATTTCATTAATTCTATTTTCCGTTTTTCTATAATATATTTAATTTAATTATTTGTTTGCTTGCAGTAAGTATCTAAATGGCCTCCAACTCTTTATGTAAAAGGCAATTGTTTTTAAAAATGCTAAAATTGGAATGGTTAATATCATACCAACAATACCACCTATAGCTCCAAAAATAATGATACTAATAATAACTACAAGCGGATTCAGTCCAACTTGATCTCCCATTATCTTGGGCGTGAAGAAATTACCTTCTAAAAATTGCACAAGGGCAAATATTCCAATTACGCCTACAACATACCACATGCTGTCCTTTGTAAGTAAAGCAATTACAGCAGGGATTAATGCACTAATAAAAACACCTACATAGGGTATCAATGTCAGAATTCCTGCCAGAATTCCTAAAAATATCGCATAATCTATGCCAAGTGCGTACAAACCTATCGCGGTTAGCACAGAAACGATAAACATCACATAAAACAAACCTCGAATGTAACTTATGTAAACCATCTCTATTTGTTGTAAAATGCGGTTGGCTATGGCACGTTTCTCGGGCTTAAAACTGTTGTAATAACATTTACGTATTTGCGACCTGCTGATCAGCATGAAGAAAATGAACACCGGACAGCTGAGTAAGAATGTCATGGTATTGTTAGCCATCAAAAGTGCATCCATCGTGAATTGCGCTGTTGACGATTTCACTTTCGCGGTTAAAGCTCTTACTTGCTCTGGATACTGATCGATGCCAAGGTTTGTTTTTTTGTCAAGTGCTTGAATCGGATCGTCCAACATCGGTTTGATATCCTTTGTTGGAAGATTTTCCATGATCTGCATTCCCTGATATGCCAAAACACCAAATACCGCGAGAAGAACTAGAGCCACACCAATTACAACGGTCAAACTAGCGATCGGCAGATTAAATCCAATAGACTCTAGTTTTTTGACCAAGGGGTGAACAAGCAGTGCGCACAGTCCACTGAAAATGATGGGCATCGTAACCATTTGCGTGTAGTAGATAGTGACTACCGCAAGTGCTACAAGCATTATGGTTCGATATAATCTTAGGCTTAACATTAATCTGTGTTCGCTTTTTTGTTACACCCCATGAACAGCTTGAACAGTCCGTAACCTGTTTGCGCATAGCCCAAAATCTTGTCGAATTTGTTTTCTGCTTCACCAAAATTTGTATCCCATTCGAAATGAGCTAGCAAATTCTCTTTGTGAAGCGTCGCTTTCTTGGCATTGAGCTCTTTGAGCAATTCCAGTCGTTCTATATTATTCATGGTATTTTTTTTCATACATTTTCAGGTACTCTCCGATAAGTTTGTTCCGGATTGGATTGATTAAGAGCGTTTTCTTGAAATACAGGATCACCGCTAAAAGAATCAGGTAAAATCCTAAGACGATTGCAATTGCGATGAGATAGTCGCCCGTTACTCTTTGAAGAGCGACTATCCCTAAGGCACTAATGAGAAGTAAGCACAGAAATACCACGCCAGCAATAAGTCCAGACGCCAAGATTGATGCTACAGAGGATGTCGTTTTATCGACTGTATTCAAGCGCATCTGTTCAGCCTTAGCCTCGGCGAAAAGCTGTGCATCTTCCACAATGTCATTTACCCGATCTTTTAATTCCATATTGCTTATTTTTCAAGCGCTTTCTCCAATTGCTCAATCTGTTCGACCAATTCATCGCGCAATTCGGATTTTCCATTGTTCAATGATGAGGTCAGTTTATCCTTAATGGAGGCGAGCATTTCTTCCGGTGCTTCTGTCTCGGCACTGCTCTTAACTTGATCCATCAAGTCATTGGCCTTATTGGCCAGTTTTGCTCTCGTGTTTTTTCCTTTGTCAGGAGCAAAAAGTACTCCTAGTACAGCTCCAACGGCTAGTCCTCCAACGCCAGCCAATACGATATTTCTTGTTTGATTGTCCATTTTATGTTGTTTAATTAAATATTGCTTTACAGTATTCAAATGCAATGCCGAAACCATTAAGTGGTTGTTATTAAGGGTTTTATATGTTTTTCAGGTTTTGGTCTGAGTCGAATTGTGTGGAATCTTTACACGTGCTTGTGTAAAGTTGGAACACTATTTATGTGTATGTTTAGAACATTGCCCATTCGATCAAACCGTATTAAATGAATAGTGTACTTATGAATAGTATAGAAAGGTTAACCGTTCTCATTGTATCACAAAGCGATGAGGTTGAATCTTTAAAAAAACAATTTGCTGAGGTAGAGGAGTACGATATCGAGACCATATCCGCAGAAACCTATGCTGAGGGTACCGAAATGTTCATAGAGATGGATGTAGATATTTGCTTCCTAAGAGCTCATTTTGGCGAGAAGTCAGGAAAACATTTTTTGAGATCTCTGAAAAAATTAAAAGAGCAAACACCTATTGTTCTGATCTGTGAAGAGGAGCCTGATCAACAACTTTTAGAGGACGACGCAATAAACGATTACATTCTAATTGAGTCCGCAACGAAGGAGGTCCTAAGTCATTCAATTCGTCACGCTTTTGAAAACAATGAAGCGCAACTAACACTGAAGGCGCACGAAGAAATTTACAACAATCTCTTTTATGGAAGTTTAGAACCTACCTTCATGATTGATGAAAATTACGATGTCGTTGAGTATAACGAGAGCTTTCGCCAATTGTTAAAGATTGAGAAAGGGGATAGTTTTAATCTTGCCGAAATGTTTGTCGAGTCGGATGAGACATGTGAACTATTGAAGGAAGTAACTTCGAAAGAAAGTAAAAGTATTCGCAAGACGCGTTTGCAAAATAGGGCTGGAGAGGAGCTCATTGGCTATTTTTCCATTTCCCCCCTAAAGTCTGAGGTGCTCGGAGCGAGTCACATGGGCATCATTCATGACATTACTGAATTGGAGCATACACAAGCAAGGCTGGCTGAATCTGAACAATCCGCAATGATTCACCGAATGGCTCGAATCATTGGACACGAAGTTCGAAATCCTCTCACGAATATTTTATTAGCAACCGAGGAAATTAAAACGGATATAGGTGAGGACGAGGACCAAGCAATCATGTTAGATATGATTCAGAGGAATGCGAAGCGGATCTCTACTTTAATTGATAATTTTTTGAAAAACGCTCGGACTGCTGATATCGTTAAAAATGAGGTCTCTTTGGAAAGCGTTGTTTCTGAAGCAGTTAAGGTAACGTATGATCGATTAGTCCTGAAACGTATTGAATTTGACCAGAAAGGTTTGGACGGCCGCACGTTGCTGTTTTTAGACAAGGAAAAAATTGGAATTGCACTCACGAATATCTTGATCAATGCTGTAGAGGCTCTGGAAACCACGGAGTCCCCAACGTTGAAAGTATCCATCGAAAGTAAAGACGCAGAGGTTCAGGTGAGTATTGAAGACAACGGTGTCGGTATGGATGATGAAACATTGGCCAATCTATTCAATCCGTTTTATAGTAATAAACAAGGTGGTTTGGGACTGGGTATGGCGAATGCCAAAAGCATATTCAGAGCACATGATGCACAGATTTCAGTGGAAAGTGAGTTGAATCAAGGCACCAAATTCACCATCTCCTTTAAAACAGTGATTGTCTGATTGGTAAAAATTACACTCAATTGTGGATTTTTTACACATTCAGGAGTTTTATGTAAATTATAACTATCTGTTATTTAGCACTTTAAATACTTGGCTTTCTTTTTTCACTACACGGGGAAAAGAAAGTAAAAATGAAAGAAGAGTTAAATTTAATACTGGATAAATTAGGAGGTTGGTACGATTCGTTCGTCGTTATGTTGCCAAACATTGTGTTGGCGCTTATCGTGGGGATAGGTATGTTTTACGTTTCAAGGGGAGCAAGAATTCTTGTAGCCCGATACTTGCTTTATAAATGGCAGAATGAAGAGTTGAAACGAATATTTGGGAAGGTGGTACAGATCACTGTGATTGTTCTCGGTTTCTTACTGGCACTGTCCATCGTAGAATTATCCAAAACCGTGACCTCCGTTCTGGCAGGTGTGGGTGTGGTTGGTTTGGCACTTGGTTTTGCATTCCAGGACATCGCCGCCAATTTTATCTCAGGAGTTTTCATGGCGTCCAGTAAGCCTTTTCAGGTAGGAGATATCATTGAAGTAAATGATATTCAGGGATTTATTGAAGAAATTAAATTGAGAACCACGACAGTCAAAACTTTTCAGGGAAATGATGTGATCATTCCGAATACGGAATTATTTCAAAACCCCGTAATTAACTATACAAATACAGAAGAGCGTAGAATTGACCTCGAAGTTGGAGTGTCATATTCAGACGACTTGCAGCAAGTGAAAGAGGTAACCATTGAAGCTATTAAAACTATTGACGGATTGCAGGAAGGCAAAGATATTCAGGTGTTGTACACAGAGTTTGGAGGATCATCCATCAACTTTGAAGTACGTTTTTGGACACCTAATGGATCGAAAGCCAATTGGCTGCAGGTTAGGAGTGATGCGATTCAGGCGATTAAAGTAGCATTTGACAGAGAAGGAATTTCAATTCCATTCCCAATTCGAACGCTCGAATGGCCAGGTGCTGAAAAAATGATGAAACAAAATTCGATGTTCAAGTACGAAGATGGAGAATCAGAACATAGTCAAGCAAGTTAATAGGACTTAATATCGGTAAAGTAAAAGTGCGTCAATTGGCGCACTTTTTTTGTAATAAAAGAGACCGCCCTTATGGACGGTCTCGATTCTGGTTTGTGAGATGGCTTTCCTCCTCACTTGGGTTTACAGTGACTTTAAAGTACAAATTTTATTTTTTTCTTCGGTACGAAATGGTAGCAATAATAATTCCCAGTACCAATCCAATCGTTCCGAACAGCAATCCCCAAAAGAAACCATTCTGCCCCGCGGGTTGAATTTTATATCGTTTGGCTTTCTTTTGAGCGAGGTTTTGAAGCGAATCATTTTGGGATTTGTAAAAATCCAACGAGTCCAGTTGATTGAATTGTACTGCATCCGCTTTTTCAAACTGAAGTGCAACCGTATCCACTGCATAAATAAGTAAGTGCGGATCTATTTCTCCCGTAGCAATCAAATCCTTGAACATAGGGGAGAAGCCAACAAAAATATCATCGCGTTGTTTGATTTTTTTTATGAGATCTGCCATAGCTTTTCGATCCCGCAAAAGTTGGTAACTAAGGTCTTCAAACTCTAACACATAAATCCGAGCCATCAGCGCATTTTCATATGAGTCGTATTCTTCGCAGTACCGCGCGTATGTTCGAAGTAAATTCGCAATAACTTTATTGGGCGCCGGAGTAAAAGGAACACGTGTTCGAATTTGAGCAGCCAAGTGGTTTCGATGCCTTGCTTGACCTTGATTTTCAACCAGTTCATCCACTGTAATAATAGGATTATTGATGTACCAGCTTGAATTAGAGCCATGCTCGATTTTTGCTTCTAATATCTTGATGTGAATCCACTCGCTACCATAATGTGAATCTGGATTGATTTCATACCCCTTTTTGATATGCTTTAACGCCTTTTGAAGTTGACCATCCAATTCATAGGCGGTACCAAGGTTAGCAACGATGATGTACTCTTCAGGATATTCTAAAACCAGTGGCTCCAGGATATCAATTGCTTTTTTCACGTTCCCCAACTTCATGTGGTATAACGCAATGTTCGATTCATTCTTAAAATCATCTTCTTGCTGCCCGCGCTTCGCAATGGCTTCATTTAACTTTTGGCGAATGGCCTCTTTATCAAAGCTTCGGTAGTAATCCGAAAGGTAGAAGATCGGCGTATGAATGCGATCGCCACTCAAGGTCATGCCGTATTCGTTTCCACAAGCACTGGAAGTAAATGCAGAAAAGAAAAGAAAAAGGCTGAATAGGTATTTCATAAACTGGAAATGCTAGTAGTTGGAAAAGTAACAGAATGATTTCACATAAACTAAAAAACGCCCTTCAGATCATCGAACTTAGTCGAGATGCAAAGGGCGTTTTGTTTCTTAGAGTACCTCTGGGCTCCGCCTGAAGTACTCAATATTCAACGTGAAATTAATTCATAATTCCTAATTCAAAACGACTAATCTTCTTTCCAATTCTCGTCTTTTCCTTTGATGTATGGAATCGGAACTTCTTTACATTTTTCTTCAATAGCACGCAAACGAACAATGGCGTCATCTAACTCTTTACGGAATTCGATATACTCTTCATCAGCAATTTTCTTGTTGTCTCGATGGGTTTGTGTTACGCCGGTAGTGTTGCCGAACACCTGGTAGTACACCGTTCCAATACGTCCGGCAATGCTTGGTTCTGTTTCAAATTCATGACTTGATTTCAGACCATCTCCCCACAACATGATTTGGCAATCTCCCAAATCGTTCTTCAATGCTTCCACCTCCTTCAAAAGAGTGATGTCAGCATTTGGGTAGTTGATCAAAGCGTGTTCGTAATATTTCAGCTTGTCTTTTGTTTCACTTAACAAACGGCCTGCACCATCAACTTTACGCTTTGATTCTGCAATGGCTTCTCTAAACTTGATCAAGGCATCGACATCTTGCGCAATTAAGGTCTGATTGTTGAGTCCAACCACTTTGAAGTTCGTTTTTGGCACAACCTGAGCAATTTCTCCGTCTTTCAAGGACAATACCTCTACGGAATAATCGCCTGGAGCTACCATCATTCCATTGTCAGCACTTGAATAACGTCCCGGTTTCGATTGTTTTAAGGAAACAGGAGAAGTCGTCGTCATGCGCAAATTCCAATTCACTTGTTGCAATCCTTTGCGCGGCGTAGTTTTCATGCGATTGATCTCTTCACCATTGGAATTACGAATAATCCAAATCAACTTCATTTTATCTTCGCGTTCTTCTGCGCGGAGCTCGTCAAAAGTAGGGTAGTCGACAGGCTCGCCGTCCTTTTCTTTTTTCTTGTCTGCTTTTTGTCGCTTCGATTTCAGCGATTTCTCAACATCTTTCAAGTACAAGGAGAAAGTAGCGCCAAACTTTGGGTTATCGGCATGCCACATGTTTGCACCTTGACTTCCTGTACCGCGCAGTCCAAGTGGGGCAGAAGGAACGTACTGTAACGCATCTTTGATAGGGAATAAATGCGCTTCCTTATCCAATATTTCTGGTGTTACTTCACGCAGCGGGGTGTAGTTATCCAAAACGTAGAATCCACGACCAAATGTTGCTACAACCACATCATTCTCGCGTTTTTGAATATCAATATCGTATACCGCAATAGTTGGCAACCCTGATAGTTTGTTCCAGTTTTTTCCTCCATCAGTAGAGAAGTAACAACCAAACTCGGTTCCCGCGAACATAAGGTTTGATTTCACATGGTCCTGGCGAATGGCAAAAGCAGCTCCGCGCTCTGGAAGGTTTCCAGAAATAGACGTCCATGTTTTCCCTTTGTTCGTACTTTTTAAAATGTATGGTTTAAAATCGCCAGAACGATGGTTGTTAAACACTGCGTATACCGTATTAACATCGTGAAGATCTGCTACGATCATATTTACACGCGTTTGTGCTGGCACCCCCGGAAAACTCTCAACTTTCGTCCAGGAATCACCCCCATTTTCTGAAATTTGAATTAAACCATCATCTGTTCCTGCGTACAACAAACCTTGCTGCAAAGGAGATTCGTCAAATGCGACAATATTTCCGTAAATGGTCGTTGATTTGTTTTTCATCACGGCATCAATGGACCACACCTGTCCCATTACAGGCAGTTTGTTCCGATCCAATTGACGTGAAAGATCTGGTGAAACAGTTTCCCAGTCATCACCACGGTTGGTACTCTTGAATACCTTATTCGCACAGAAGTACAATGTTTTATTATCGTGCGGTGATATCAGTAGGGGAGAGTCCCAGTTCCATCGATAGGCATCTTCTCCCTTGCCCGGCAATGGTTGAATAGGGGTTTTCTCACCAGAACTACGATCGTAACGAACAATCCAACCGTATTGAGCTTGCGCATAAGCAATATTTGGATTTTCTGGGTCGATTGCCGACTCGAAACCATCGCCACCATTCGTAATGTACCAATCAGAATTTAAAATTCCTGCGTTATTGATAGTCGCGGAAGGCCCGCCCATCGAATTATTATCCTGTGTTCCGCCATAAATATTGTAGAACGGAGTGTCATTGTCCGTTGCTACTTTATAGAATTGAATAATCGGTAAGTTATCGTAGTACTTCCATTCTTTGGCATGGTTGTAAGTCTCGTAGATTCCGCCGTCACAACCAACGATCCAATGATCTGAATTGTTCGGATCAATCCAAATACAGTGGTTGTCCACATGTTTTTTATCTTCTCCTGTGGCTTTGAAAGTTTTACCGCCATCTTCTGTATGGTGAAGCCACGTGTTCATTGAGAATACTTTGTCTTTATCTGTCAAGTCGCAGATAATTTCCTGATAATAATTTCCACTGGTTTTGTAGCCCGACATCTTCGTCCAGCTTTCACCTTTGTTGGTGGAACGGAAGAACCCTCCTTTATCACCGCGTGCTTCAACGATAGCGTACACATAATTTGCGTCAACCGGAGATACGGCTATTCCGATGCGCCCCATTTCTCCAGAGGGAAGTCCTTTATTTATTTCTCTCCAGGTATCCCCTCCATCAGTAGATTTATACAAGCCAGATTCTGGTCCACCACCAATGTATGTCCACTCACGACGACGGCGTTGATGCGCTGAAGCGTAAAGAACATCAGGATTTGTGAGATCAATGGCAATTTCTGCTATTCCTGTGTGCTCGGAAATTTCCAAGGTCTGTGTCCACGTTTCACCACCATCGGTAGACTTGTAGACACCTCGTTCTCCTCCAGCGCTCCAAACAGGACCGTAAGCTGCCACCCATACCGTGTTTTCATCTTCCGGGTGTACAATGATTTTTCCAATATGTTCAGACGATTTCAACCCCATGTTTTTGAAGGATTTTCCACCATCCAACGATTTGTACACTCCATCTCCGAAAGCAACGGACCGCTGGTTGTTATTTTCACCCGTTCCTACCCAAATGGTATTGCGGTTTGATGGGGCGATGGTCACGCATCCAATAGAGTAGGAGTCGTAATTATCGAAAATTGGGGTAAAGGTTGTTCCGTGGTTGGTAGTTTTCCAAACTCCACCGGAAGCGGCAGCAACATACCAGGTGTCGTGATTCTCAGGGTCAATGGCTATATCTGCAATGCGACCTGAAGTTAATGCTGGACCAACCAGGCGAAAGGATAGACTTGACATGGCCGAACCGATTTTGTCGTCTTTGCTTTCGTCCTTTTTGTCTTTTTGCGCTAAACTACTGAAAGTAAGAGCCAACGCTCCTACGAGGAGAAGTATTCGTTTCATGTATAATAGTTTTGGAGCGGACAAGATAACCAATCTTCTACCAAGGTCTGTCAAAAAATGACCAGCGGTCGAGAGAATTGAGTAACTTTAAAAAAAGAATCGAAGTGATGGAGAAAGTTATTGTGGCCGGGGCGAACGGTTTTATTGGAGGGCATTTAGTGCCAACGCTGGCAGAGAAATATGAAGTGGTGGCTTTGACAAGACGTCCAGAGAATATTGCTGGAGCGAGAAATGTCATCTGGGATGGAAAAAATGTAGGCGAGTGGGCAGAAGAATTAGAAAATGCTTTCGCTGTGATCAATTTGAGTGGTAAGTCCGTAAACTGCCGACACAATGAGAAAAACAAAAAAGCCATTCTCAATTCACGAGTCTATACAACAGAAGCGGTAGGACAAGCCGTTCAACAATGCAAGAATCCTCCAAAAGTTTGGTTGAATTCCTCAGGTGTATCCATTTACAAAGAGACGTTTGACGAACCACAAGATGAAAGTGCAACAGAATTTGATACAGATTTTTTAGCAGAAGTAACCAAACAATGGGAAGGAGCTTGCTTAAAATACGCTCCGAAATGTCGCAAAGTATTGATGCGCACTTCTGTTATTTTAGGTTTGGAGGATGGCAGTTACCCGTTGATAGCCAAACTCACGAAACTGTACGGGGGAGGAAGACAGGGTTCAGGAAAACAGTACTTTCCTTGGATGCATGTCTCTGATTTCTGTACTATCGTCCGCGATACCTTGCTTGAAAATGAGAATATATCTGGTCCCGTAAATATGTGTGCTCCAGATCTTGTAACGAATGCTGAATTTATGGCAGCTATGCGAAAAGGACACAATCGTTCTTTCGGAATCCCTGCCCCGGCTTTTTTGTTAAAAATAGGAAGTGCCATTATTGGAACGGAAGCATCTCTGGTGCTAAAGAGTAGCTATGTGGAGCCTATGGTTTTGAAAGAAAATAATGCGTCTTTTCAGTTTCCGACCATTTCCGCAGCAATAAAGGATTTAGCAAGTCGTTAGAGAAAGGAAATTTTTCCGCATTTCCGGTGTAACCTTTCCGTCAGAAACACGATATAATTATTCAGGTACGGATTTTGTTTCTACCCTAATGCTAAAATGATTCGTGTAATGGTTAAATATTACTGCTCCTTATTTATTCTTGCTTGTTCGTTTACCATCGTTGCCCAGGAAGAGGCGGAATGGTGCAAAGAGCCCAACAAAAAAGCGCAAAAATACCTTAAAGCTGCTACCTCGGCCAAAACGAGTCGGGATGCGGTGGATAATTTCAATAAAGCCATTCAAGAGGACGAAGAGAATGCTACTCCATATTACGAGTTTGCTATGTATGCGTACCAACTTGGTGCAGAGGCCTACAAGGATGACCCAAATCCCGATAAAGGAGACCGTTTGTGGGCGAAAGCAGAAGACCTCTTCACCCAAACTTTGGAAATTTGCGGCGATTACCACTCTAATTGCACGTATTATTTGGGAATTATTCGGTACTCACAAGGAGATATGGATGGAGCCTTGAAGTGGTTCAAAGCCTTTCAAGCATACGATCACACCGATAGAAGTAAGTATTCAGAGGATCATAACAAGCGTTTGCAGGATGTAGCCGAAGTTGTTGGAGATTTAGAGTATGAGAATGAGGTATTAACAACAGAAGTACCTTTTGACCCGAAGAAAGTTAGATATGTTAGTTCTGGAACTCACGAGTATTTCCCGATGATTTCACCAGACAATGAGCTGATTTTCTATTCACGCATGGTAGATAAGGAAATAACCTCTTTCAAAGATGAAACCGTAGAAGAGTTCACATTTTCTTTCCGCCCAGACTACCATTCCGATTTTGATACGGGAAAACCGTTACAGCACCCATTTAATGTTGCCGAGATTAAAAGTTATGGTGCTTCCACGTTATCTGTAGATAACAAGGAAATGATTATTTGTGCGTGCAAAGATGAGAAGGTGAACGGGATGGATTATCGAAACTGTGACTTGTATAGTACCACCTACAAACGCTCGGGAAAAGGAGGAAACGACTATGAATGGTCTCCCTTGGAGCGATTGGGGGATGAAATCAATACACCAACTGGGTGGGAGGGGCAACCTTCTTTATCTGCAGATGGAAATACCCTTTATTACACAGCAAACCGTCCAACCACACGTAACAATGACATCATGGTGTCGAAGCGCAGACCCGATGGAACCTGGGGGCAAGCAAAACCATTCGATTTTATCAATACAGATGGAAAGGACAAAAGTCCGTTCTTACACCAGGATAGTGAAACTCTTTATTTCGTTTCCGAATCTACAAAAGAGCGTGTTGGTGTAGGTGGATTGGATATCTTTTACATTCGACAACAAGCGGATGGAACATGGACAGAGCCAAAGAATATTGGGTACCCGATCAATTCGGCTGAAGATGAAATCGGACTTTTTGTTTCTATTGACGGACGAGAAGCGTATTTCTCCTCGGCGAAAGGTGGCAATTGGGATATTTACTCTTTTGAGTTATACGAAGAAGCACGTCCGCAATCAGTAGCCTTGCTGAAAGGAGAATTGAAAGATGAGTCAGGCGATCCGGTTGAAGGGGCTACCATTGAAATTGCTTATGAAGGAACGGATGAAGTTCAGGAAATTAAAGTAAACGGCGATGATGGAAAATATGCTGCGATTGTAAAAACGAATAAAAAGCAAGATGTTATGGTTACCGTGAAGAAGCCAGGACATGCTTTCGATTCAAAATTAATTGAAAAAGAAGAGTTTAAAGAAGACGATGTAACCCTCCGCGGAAACGATTTGGAGGTGAAGGAGTTGAAAGTCGGAGAGGCATATACAATCAACGATATCCTTTACGCTACAGCGTCTTATCGTTTGACCGATCGCTCTAAATTTATTTTGAAAGGGTTTGCTCGCTTCTTAAAGGAGAACGAGGCGATCTCCGTATCCATCCAGGGACATACCGATAATGAAGGAGATGCTGGGAAAAACTTGCAGCTGTCAAAAGATCGTGCGAATGGCGTAAGAGAATTCTTGATCTCACAAGGGATTGATAAGAAGCGCTTAACCTCAGAAGGATTTGGTCAAACCAAGCCGAAGGTACCAAACACAACAGCTGAAAACAAAGCTTTGAACCGAAGAACAGAGTTCGTGATTACGGGAATGTAATTGGAATTATGAATTAGGAAGGTTGAATTATAAATATCCTAATTTGTTTCTTTTGCAAAAACGTTTCTTATGCGAATAAACCTGCTTGCCCAATTTTGGCAGGCTCAATGCATCGCTTTGGAGGGGATTCGAGGGAGAGAACCCGAAAAATTCTAATCTCAGCATACAGAAATTATCTATTGGCGCCATTCTATAGTTGATCACCCTTCGGAGGGCGATTTCCTAGATAAGGGTAAGGGCGTTATTATAACACCAAGGACAAATTCTTGTTATTAGACTCTTGAAAGATTATTTCCGATAAAAACGGGTAGTTAGCGCATCGAGCGGAGCCGAGATGCAGTTTAACAGAGCTGAAATGTACATCTCGGCTCCGCTCGATGTACAATTTTGCCATTCTATGGGCAATCGTCCTTGTGAGGTGGGGCTAGTGGGAGGATTATCCAAACTATTCTTCATTCAAAATTCATGATTCAATATTAGAACTTGATCTTAGACATATTCAGGTCAACCTTTTCTTCAATTCCCGGGACCATTCCCTGATCGGTATATTGCCAAAACTGAATTCGGTCGTCCTTCATTCGCTCTGGTCTATCACTGTAATTCGCAATCCAAAAAGTATAGTCTCTAAAATGGGGTTTAAAAATAGCGGAGAACATGTAATAGCTGGTATAGATGATCGGCTGACGCCCCGTTTTCTTTTTGACAATGTCCATCCATCGTTTTATATCATTCCGCAATTGAATGGGACTTGAACTTTCCTCTTCAATGTCAATCACAGGAGGAAGGTCTGTTTGCTTTGGTTGATAATGCTTGAGAAAGAAGTCAGCTTGCTTAGCCGCGTCCAGATTGGGTTTGTAATAGTGGTATGCACCCATGGGAATCTTTCTCTTTCGTAATTCGTTGCAATTATTCTTCCATTTCGAGTCAAGAATTGAAGTTCCTTCTGTCGCCTTGCAGAAGACAAAAGAAATTTTCACGCTTGATTTTTTCATGAGGTGATCCCAGTTAATATCACCCTGATAATGAGAAACATCAATTCCATGGCAATGAAATCCTTCTGCTAGCGGACGAAACCCTTCATTTCTCTCATGTGGAGCTACTCGAAACTGCAGATATAGCGCGTATGCAAGAACCGACAAAATCCCCAAAAGCGTTGCTCCGGCAATCAGTCGAGGTAGGATGAATTTGCGACGTGCCATGAAAGGAAATTACGAAATATACTTGCAAAACGTCTTTAAAGGCACAAAAAAAATCCTGCTCAATGAACAGGACTTTCGTATCGTAATGCTTGTAATTAAGCGAAAGATCGTTTTTCCTTGATACGAGCAGATTTTCCAGTACGCTCGCGGAAGTAGAAGATACGTGCACGACGCACTTTACCAGATTTATTCACTTTGATGCTCTCGATAAACGGAGAGTTAACTGGGAAGATACGCTCAACACCTACGTTTCCAGACATCTTGCGAATTGTAAACGTTTCAGTTGCTCCTGAACCTTTGCGTTGCAATACAACACCTTGGAATTGCTGAATACGCTCTTTATTACCTTCTTTAATTTTGTATGAAACTGTAATCGTGTCACCGCTTCCGAATTCAGGAAGGTTGTTCGTTTCAACTAGTTCGTTTTCAAGTTCTTTGATAAAATCCATGTCACTAAATTTCTTTGTCTTCTACCCTAATGGGGGTGCAATATTACGAAGAATTTCTGATACAACACCTATTAATACAACATTTTTACAATAAAAATGTAGGCTCTAATTTCCTGCATTTAGTACGATTCCTCTTCATTCGGGAAGTCGCCAGAACGCACGTCTTCAATGTAGCGATGAAACGAGCCTAGCATCTCCTGGAATAAGTTATGATATTTACGCAAGAATCTTGGGCTGAATTCATTGTTGATTCCGAGCATGTCGTGCACCACTAAAACCTGACCGTCGACACCGCCTCCCGCTCCAATGCCAATGATTGGGATAGATACTTCATTTGCTACTTTAGCCGCCAGATCCGCTGGTATTTTTTCCAAAACAATGGCAAAACACCCAGCAGCCTCAAGTGCTTTCGCATCTTCTATTAAACGTTCGGCCTCGCTTTGTTCTTTCGCTCGTACAACGTACGTTCCAAACTTATATATTGATTGTGGTGTCAACCCCAAATGTCCCATCACTGGAATTCCTGCTGTCAAAATTCGCGAGATTGACTCTAAAATTTCCTGTCCACCTTCCAGTTTAACGGCATGTCCACCAGATTCCTTCATAATTCGAATCGCACTTGACAATGCTTCCTTAGAGTTTCCTTGGTAGGATCCGAAAGGCATATCAACAACCACCAAAGCTCTATTCACACCGCGCACCACAGAAGATGCGTGGTAAATCATTTGATCAAGGGTAATCGGAAGTGTGGTTTCATGACCAGCCATCACATTAGACGCAGAATCACCGACCAAAATCACATCAATTCCGGCAGTATCGATAATACGCGCCATGGTGTAATCGTAACCAGTCAGCATCGTGATTTTCTCCCCAGCATTCTTCATTTCCTGAAGCACGTGCGTTGTTACCTTCTTTACATTGCTATGCACTGACATATTTTGAGTTTTAGGACAAAGCTAGTAAAAGGCTTGACAAGAATAAACTTTGTTGGATAGAGAATCCAATTCGCCCATTTCGGCAGGCTCAATGCATCGCTTTGGATGGGCAACTTCTTATTTAATGGCACTAAATACTAATTTATTTCTTTTGCAAAAGCGTTTCTTGTACTAATAAACCTACTTCCCCCTTTGGAGGGGGATTCGAGGGGGAGGACCCGAACAATTCATATCTCAACATACAGCAATTATCTATTGGTGCCATTCTCTGGGCAATCCCGCTTCAAAGGGGGAAGCGAAAAAATCCTGATATTTGCCGACATGTCTATAGAGATACTCCATACCGACAACCATTCCATCGTAGTGAATAAGCGCGCTGGCGACATTGTTCAAGGCGATAAAACGGGCGATGTACCGTTATCTGAGAAGGTAAAGCAGTATATTAAAAAAGAGTTCAATAAACCTGGGAATGTTTTCTGTGGTGTTGTGCATCGTCTGGATCGACCTACAAGTGGTGCTATCGTATTTGCTAGAACAAGCAAAGGATTGTCTCGATTGAATGAACAGTTTCGAGGAAAAAGCACTCGCAAGGTGTATTGGGCTGTGGTAGAGGAGATGCCGGATGCAAAAGAGGCTACATTAACGCATTATCTGAAGCGCAACGAGAAACAAAATAAATCCTACGCCAGTGACCGTGAAACAGATGGATCGAAAAGGGCTGTTTTACATTACAAATGGTTACAGTCCTCGGATAAATATCACTTGTTGGAAGTGACTTTAGAAACGGGACGACACCATCAGATTCGCTGTCAACTGTCTAAGATTGGTGCGATTATCAAAGGCGATCTGAAATATGGTGCCAAACGGTCCAATAAAGATGGATCCATTCATTTACATGCAAGAGAATTGGAGTACGATCACCCAACAACAAAAGAACATGTTAAGGTGATTGCACCCGTGCCTCAAGATTCCCTGTGGCAGTTTTTCGAAAAGCAACAATGATCAACCTTGCTTAGAACCGCGGCATTGCATTGTCTCCGTTGTTATTCTTTAAGGATGTAAATACCAACATCAACTCATGACTTCCTGTGGAGTATGTTCTTAATGGATTGAAATTTAAATCATAAGAATACGACAGGTGGAACATATCGGAAATCCCAAACATGGCGATAACGGCCAATTCATTGCTGGTTCTATAACTCAATCCCAAGCCGAAACGATTCAAGTATTCTCCAAACATATTGATATCTGCCTGGAACGGTGCTCCTGAAACTTGCTTGAGTAGGGTAGACGTCTTCAAATTCCAATCTTCATTCAACTTGAACAAGTAGCCTCCTTGTAAATAAAAGTGCATTTTACTTACGTCAAAGGTTGTCTCTCCTTCAAACCCTCCATTTTGAACAATGGAGTTATGAAGTAGGTTTGGAATGGCAAATCCAACGTAGAATTTTGAAGTATGGTAGTAGGTTCCAAACTTGAAATTTGGCGTTGTAATTAGAGGGGTACTCTCCTGAAAGAGAGGGTCCACAATCGTCGTATTCACTTGCGCAAAATCGGATTGATTCATGTTTAAAGATGCAGAAGCACCAAAAGATAATCGACCTTCATTTTTAAATCGTAGGGAATAGGCATAATTCGCTGAAATTTGGTTGTTATTATTCACGCCAATTCGATCGTTCAAAAAGGTCAATCCGATGTTGTTGTTCTTATTCTTACCCACAGGACTGTTGATATTGAATCCGCCTAATGCAGGTGCTCCATCAAACCCAACCCATTGCAGTCGATAAAACATGGCTGCGTTAAGATTTTTAGCAGCGCCCACTGCCGCGGGATTCAAGAACGGTTGGTGAACCATGTATTGCGATTGATGAAACTCATATTGAGTAAAGCCATTGGAGCTCAACAGAATCATGGAAACGAGTACAACTAAATGCTTTTTCATTATGGAAAGTTTTTTCATGATTTGGTTTAGTATTTTAATTCAAGTGAACCACGGAAAGCATTGGTTCCATCACCCAAATCCAATATATAGAAGTAGGTTCCCGGAGGGAGTTTTTCTCCAAATAACACTTTACTTGAGTTTGAAGAGCCATTCCAGTCGTTCTGATAAGGTGTAGCTTCAAAAACTACATCGCCCCATCGATTTAATATAAGTAAGGTATTGTTCGGATATTCCTCCAAGCCCTCAATTTCAAAAGTTTCATTGATGTTGTCTCCATTCGGTGTGAATCCTCCCGGTAAATCGATGTCATCACCTTCTTCAACAAGGAAGATTACCATGGCTGTATCACAGAAGTTTACACACTGGGGATCACAAATTTCATAGGTTAAGGTATCAGTACCTACGAAATCAGGGCCAGGAGCATAGTCTATTGTTCCATCTGTTTGTACAGAGGCAATTCCATTACCCGGATTTTGCACTATGCTTGGCGAAATACCAGTGTAAGTATCGTTGTCTAAAATATCGTAATTGCCAATCTGGTTGGTCGTAACATTAAATAAGTCATCAACGGCATCAAGTGTGCCAGCTGGCGTATTAACGGTAACTAAAACGTCGTCTGAAGCAGAGCAGCCGTTGGCGTCTGTAGCGGTAACCGTGTAGGTAGTAGTTACGTTTGGAGCAACCACCAGTTGTCCGCCGATATCTCCTGTATTCCACTCAAGAATTCCATCTCCCGTGGCATTTAAGGTGACGCTCTCAGCGGCGCAAATTGTGAGGTCTGCTCCTGCATTCACTGAAGGTAGTGGGTTCACCGTGACAGTGACTTGTTGCAATCCGCCTCCGTTAGCACAGTTGTTACTGTTTACGGCTTCTACATAATAATCAGTGGTACTTGTGGGTGTAACGCTCAATGGTGCGGTCCCGATAAAATTGTTTCCTTGCGCATCGCTGTATATGTTGTACGTGATGCCTGTTCCCGATCCTGTTCCCGATCCTGATGCAGATATCTCTGCAGTTTCTCCCTGACAAATCGTGTCCATGTCCAAAGAAACAGTCGGGTCACTCGGCGCATCAATTACGGTAATTGTTTGATCTTGCGTATCGGTACATGATCCTGAGCCGACGGTATACGTAATTGTGATGCCCCCTGAAAGTCCTGAGGGATCAAAATTACTACCACTAATTCCAGTTCCAGACCAACTACCTCCAGTAGAGCCTGTAACGAAAGGTGTTAAGTCAATTGGTGCGTCCGTTTCACAGATACCCGTCGGAGCAGTCCAAGATGCTGTAACCGCTGTTTCAACGATAATGGTCTGCATCTGCGATTCCTCACATGGAGCAGTCCCGACTGTATACGTAACATCAATGGATTGTCCTGCCAATCCCGAGGGATCAAAATTGTTTCCAGAAACTCCAGTGCCGCTCCAGGTTCCGCCTGGATCTCCTGTTATCATTGTACTTAGGTCAATACTTCCAGAGGACTCACAAACTGTTCCTGGTGAGGTCCATGCAGGATCGGCTTGAGGTGTTACTGTGATGGATTGTGTTAATTCGTCAGTACACGAGCCAGATCCCGTTGTGTAGGTGACGTTGACACTTCCAGATAGTCCGGTCGGATCGAATGTATTGCCCGAAACTCCTGTTCCGCTCCACGTTCCACCCGAAGCTCCTGTAATTGTGGTGCTCAAGTCAATGGATCCAGCTGCTTCACAAACCGTTCCTGGTGTTGTCCATGCTGGACTTCCAGGTGCCGGAGTTACCGTAATATCTTGTGTAGAAACCTCTTCACATGGCGATGTACCGACAGTGTAAGTCACACTAATTGTTCCCGAAAGTCCCGTTGGATCAAAACTACTTCCAGAAACACCTGTTCCAGACCATGTTCCTCCTGGATCACCAGTAACAGTAGCATCTAAGTTCACAGAACCGTCACTTTCACAAACAGTTCCAGGCGTAGTCCATGCTGGATCCGATTGTGGAGTCACTGTTATCGCCTGTGTTAAGTCGTCTGTACAAGAACCTGTTCCGGTCGTATAAGTAATATTTATCGCTCCTGAAAGTCCGGTAGGGTCAAATGTAGAGCCTGAAACACCTGTTCCGGTCCATGTTCCTCCCGAAGCTCCGGTTATAGTTGTGTTCAGGTCGATGGTTCCTGCTGCTTCACACACTGTTCCCGGTGTGGTCCACGCTGGACTTCCTGGTGCAGGTGTTACGTTTACTGTAATTGATGCACAGCTGGTAGTATTACACGTTCCGGAATAAGCGACGTAATATGTTGTGGAAGAGCTTGGAGAAACTGTTATAGAGCTATTACTCCCAATAACTGCAGATCCACAACTTCCGCTGTACCACTGTGGCGTAGCACCTGTTCCAGCCGATCCGCCACTGAGGTTCAATGTGGTAGAATTCCCTTCACAAATATCAGTAGTTCCAGTTATGGAAGTTGGTGCGGTTGAAGGTGTATTTACAGTGACAACCGTAGATGAAGCGCTTGAAACACAACCGGCGACTTCTACCGTACAGTTGTACGTTCCTGCTCCCGCTGAAGTAATACCTGTTATCGTTGGATCTTCTGAACTAGAACTGAAACTATTTGGGCCTGTCCAGCTGTAAGTCGCTCCAGAAATCGTATTTGCTGTTAAATTCAAATTGTCACCAATACATAAAGGACCATTATTGGCTAGCGTTGGTGGCGTAGGAGCAGGGTCAACCGTTACAGTAACTGGAACTCTTGGACTGGCGCACAATCCTGTTCCTGAAGATACATAATACGTTGTGGTGGATCCCGGGGAAACATTATAGGTTGTACCTGTGTTTAAAATTGTGGAAGAGGTACTGGTTGCATACCAATTGTAAGGCGCTCCCATTCCTCCAGAAGCCGTTAAATTCACACTTTCACCAGCACAAATTGTTTCGTCTGTTATATCGGGTGGGAGAGAAGGGTGGAATTGAAATAGTCCAATGGTACTTCCGCTGGAGTTCCAACTTGTTCCCTCATAATATGCGCCTCCTCCCGGATCAAGTACTGGAATATTTTCATACCAAACAGGTGCTGCTACAAAGAATTCAGCGCGATTTGTGTTTGCAGCGACATAACAGTCCAATGCATGATCGGAATTCAGGTAGCTGTCCCATTCAAAACTGTATGCGGCATCGTCCAACATAGTGATATACCCGTTTCGGGATGTCGTGTTGTTTACAAGAAGGTTGTAGCCACTTGCAGCGCCTGTCAATGTGTTTTGAGAACCTGCTGCTCCTATGTAAAACTTATTACATCCACCGAACGTGATGTTTTGCAGGTACGTGCCGCTATTGTTCGTGTTGGAATAAAAGTAGGTCGCCCAGTTTCGAACTCCTGCTGGTGTAAATTTGGCAATGTAACCTGCATAGTTCCAAAAAGAACCCCCTGCGCTGAAATCAGGGTCGGCGGGAATCCCTCTGTTGTAAGCACCTGCCAGTGTTTGAACAGGCAAGTTATCGCTTGTTGTGTTTGTTGCTACGATGAGTTCATCGGTTGTGGGATGCACCAATACTTTCGCTGGAACCCCCATTTGCCCTGCGCGTGCTTCATCCGTATTTCCACCGTACAAGGTGTGCCATACAAGTGAACCACTGGAATTGAATTTCCCAAGCATGATATCATTTGCCCCACCGTGCACACTCTGATTGTAGGCTCCTCCCAATGTGACCAATTGTTCGTTGGTAGCATTCGAAGATCCGAACCAACTTGTTCCACCTGCGAAATACAAATTGTCCCCACTATCGAAAGCACATGTGAAGTATTCCTGAGTTCCTGGTCCACCGAGAAACGTTCCCCAGATTTGATTAAAACTGGCATTGAACATCAAGAGCGTCATGTCTCGTGAACCGCCATGTGTAGCTTGGTTGTATGCTCCTCCACGAGTCATTAAAGGCATGTGCCCAAATGAGAATTTATCACTGACAATGGCAACCGTTCCTGTTTGACTGATAGCGATACTTGCGTGATCTCCGTCTGCGAGACTGGTAAGGTGTTGCAGTGCGCCTGTGGTTCTGTTGAAACGTGCCCAGAAATTTCTTCCTGAAACAGCTTCGTAGAATCCACCTCCGTTGGTAAATGGTGCCCCAGTGGAAATATCACGACCCACAATGTGCAGAATGTTTCCGCTAGATGTTATTGGATTTCCCCAACTCGCATTATCACTGCTGCTACCTCCAATGTATGTTGACCAAACCAATGTTCTGTTCTGGTCAAATTTCGCCAGATAAAGGTCAGAACTGCTGTCGTAAACATCCGTGTACGCTCCTCCAGGGTTGATTACAGGATAATTCCCAGCGCTACTAAATCCTTGTCCGTACATGTAATAGTTTCCGTCGGCATCTACGTGATTTGAAATGTAATCTAGTCTTGCCGAAGCACTGGCTGGATCAATTACTTGATTGAAATAGGAAGCCCATTCGAGTACCGGATCGATGGTAAGTTTTGAATACTCAACCTTCTTGTCATGTCGGAAACCAATGGACCCGTCAGCATTCTTTACGTATCGAACGGCAACCTCCTTAGACGGATCATCATTGATAAATGATAGTGGAATCTCTTCCGTCATGTCACCGAATGGGGCGCGAATTACAAGCTTGTCCTCGTTGATTTCTGCATCGTATCCTTCTATCTTCAATTGAACATCTTCAATACTTGCACCTTCATGAAGAATCACGTCATATTTCATCCCTTTCGGGTTGTTTTGGAATACGATGTCGATATTCGGGTAAATATTTTTGTAAGTAATTGATTTGAACGCCCGAACATCTCGAATACCATTCCGTTTGTTCAGATAGAAATGTGTAACACCTGGAATTTGCGTTCCTTCGAGAATTGCAACATCTGACTTGGCGTTCTGAAACACCAAATCCATACGGTGATAGGTCACTTTTCTTTTTTTCAGAGCTTTGTCGTATTGTTCCCTGTCGGTGGAGTACAATCGCATATCGATTTCATCCATTTCCATGAAGTTGTAGACAACTCTATTTTGCTGAAAGTAGACCGCAGCGTTGTGTCCTACATGATAAAATTTCACTTCTGGATGGAAGTTTTCGTTCTTATCCATTACCTGACCTTTGTTCTCAACGAACTGACTATTAGCGCTAAAGGAAATGATAAGACAAAAAAGTAGAGAGAATCTCGCGTTTAGGAGATATTTCATAGTAGTAGTTCTTTTAGTAGTAGTACTTCTTTTTGATCTACTAAAAATAGAAAAAAAGGCGTTGAATATTCAATTTAACACAAGAAGTTAAATGATTAACGGTGTATTTAACATATAATACAGCCGTCTCATTCGAATTAAGGACAATATATCTGCAGGCGGCATAATTTTCACCACTAAGCCACGAAGAATGCTACACAAATCGTATGGAGGATATTTTAGCTAGGACACTAAATTATAACGCCGTTATAATTCTTTGTGAACTATTTACATTGTGGTGAGAGCAATGCGTTTTGTGTCTTAGTGGTCTTAAACATAATTCTAGCCTTACTATAATTACTAATGCAAATTTATGTCTATCGGGGTCTAAGGTACATTATTGCTCTGTTTGGTTCTAGTTGCAAAAAACACTCTACTAGTCGAGGCCAAAATCATTCTCCTCCTCGCCATCTTCAGCTTCTGCTGCGCCTTGTCCTTGTTGCCCTTGTCCCTGGTAAGTACTACAGCAAGGGAAAAGAACGTTTCTGATCTCCTCTCGGAATGCCGCCATTTCCTTGCGCATTTTCTGTTCCTTGTAGTCTTTTTGTTCTTGCCCAAGCCATGCCAGTTCTTCTTGAATTCTCATAGGGTTGACATTTCGTCCTGAGTTCAGGTGTTTCACATCCGCATCTAGCTTATTCTTGGAAACAGTTCGCAATTTGATCGTGCCGAGATTTCCTTCCTTAATGTTCAATTGTTTGAAGAAGCCATAGCCTTTCTCTCTTATACCAACAACGGCAATATTGTATCGAAATGCGTCATTCAGGGGATGAGAAAACGTTCCATTGATTCCTTCGATACGCTGATAGCTGTTCAATTCAAAGGGCAAAACGTAAGCATACAATTTGATGTACTCATCCGAGTTTGCTACTTCAAACGAAAAGTCGTTGTACACAATTTCAGCTGTTTTACCATTTTTTTCAATAGTTAAGGTGGAACGACTACGTGTTGCTTCATCAACCAGACGATCGATGTTTTTTATGGCGCTAGAAGGTCGTCTTTCTACTGGGCTTTGACTGGCACTCCGAATGGTGAAGCCACGGGTCATTCCCAATTGTTGGTAGACATTGTCTAAATTAAAGTTGAACTCTTCCTGAAATGCTTGTTGCTCTCTCCACCTTGTGCGTTTTGCTTCATCTTCGCGAGACTTTCGGGTTTCTTTGTCGTGCTTGGCTCTGCGATTTCGCTCCATTTTTTGTAACGTTTTATTGCACCCTTTCAATTGCTTGATTGACTTCTCGTAGAATTTTTGAAGCTGTTTCACATGTGGATTACTTGCGTTCACTTTTCCAATATTTTCAGCAGCGAATAATTCAAATTCGTAATGTCCCATGGCTGCAACACGTTCGTCGCACTCTTTTAGCGACTTATCGAGATTGCTCGTATACACTTTCAATACCGCATTATCGCAAGTTCCATGAATGAATCGCATTCTTCTTTCAAATTCTCGCGTAGCCAGATTGGTATTGTTGAATCCTTTGTTCCAGAAGGCTAAAACGTTAGAAGGGTAGATGTAGTTCGGGTCCCTAGCAGTGTCAAATTCGCCTGCATACGTTGTGTCTGATTCAACATCATCTTGAACGGAATAAATGTTCACATTTTGCTTCGGAGTATTTTCTGCGAATTGGAAAACACTGGGCTGACCATCCTCATAATTCATATCCTTCAAAACTGCGGATGATGCAGTCTTTCCATTATCAGAGGCAACTTCGTCAATATATTCGAAGATACTCAGAATTTGTTCGTCGCTGAATCGATCGCCAAACATAATCATGGAAGATGCTTTGAGTTGTGTGCGTGATTGCATAAAATCATCAGACTCACTTGCTTTTTGCCAATTTCTTACCCACGCAATGATGCCTTCATCTCCAACGCCGTTTCTTTTATACAAATCTCTCACGCCTGCTAGGGCTGGCCCTGTGCCGTTATGGGTGGGGTGATGGCATACACTACAAACTTTATCAAAAAGTTTTTTTCCAAAAAGTGTACGATCATTATAACACCCTTCTTCCTCAAAACTCAAATACAAACTATCGCGTGATTTCTTCGCCGTTTTCCATTTCTGTTTGTCCAAATAATTTTCATACCCTTTCGGATAAAAATCCAAATCGTTCATTGGAACGGGCACAGGAATCTTTTCTAAGGGTTCAGGTTGTATCCAGTTGATGCTGCCGTCGGCCTGAAGTACGCCGTCGTATAATTGCATATCTGATTTCAAATCTTGCATAGGAACTTGCACATAAACGCCAACTTTCGGATTGAAATCTAATGGTTTGCCATCAATGGTGTAGCCCGTAACACTGATCATTCCGCCTGTTTCTAAAAGCTTACCGTTGGAAGTGGTGTTCAATCCGCCTTGCATGATGTCAGCGGGATCAATCGCCTCTTGAAACTGCACTGCTAATGGTTTTTTGTATGGCTTCCCATTCAAGGTGAAGGCACCTTTTGGAACGGAAATTAACACACCATCTTCGGAAAGTACCACACCACCATCTTCTGGAATGATAAAATATTGCGTCTCCAAATCCATGGGAGCTTGTTTGTCCAATTTGGATTTTACTTCTTCGGTTAGCACAGGAATTTCTTTGTCCTTATTCAGTTGATGGTATAAGAACACACTTGCCGCCGTAATCGCCCCGACAATTAGAATACTCAATCCACCTCTCAGTAAATTCTTGAGAAAATGATAGCGCTTTCCAATGGATTCAATTTTCTGTCGTTGGTAAGCGCGTTTCGCTCCTGCGTGAATTTCTTTTTGCTCTTCAACTGCTGTACGCAGCGTTTCATTGGTTGCCATTCGATTTTCGAAGGCCTTTGTGTCATTCGCAGTTAGTTCACCCGCGAGATATTGTTCTATAAGTTTTGTCAATTCTGGATTCATGTTCTACGATTTTAAAAATGAGTAATCATCGCTGGCAGGGTCTGTGTTTTCTAATACTTCTTTCACCTTGTGAATGCAGCGATACTTCTGCGCTTTGGCCACTTTGTCGTTTCGCATACCAAGTTTTTTGGCAATTTCCGACATGGTGACGCCCCCACCGTAGAACAATTTCAAGAGTTGTTGACATTTCTGGCCAATCTTCGTAATAGCTGTTTCAATGCGTCGCAATTTCAGTTCTTTCTCCATCCACTCGTCCTCCTCAAAATCGGTTAGCTCGGATATTTCTTCCGTGCGCATTTTTGCATTTTTCCGACTGGCGTTGTACCATATGAATTTGCAGGTATTTTTTACGTAGTGGAAGGGCTCAACTGTTAATTCAAAATCGGGTTCATCCAATTTTCTGCTAAAAATGAGCAGTGCTTCCTGAAACACATCCTCAGCATCTGAAGTAGGGCACCCCTTCGAGGCCAAAAAACGCTTTATATCCGGCAGCTTTCGATACAGCTCTTTCAGCGTCTGATCCTTATTGAGTGCGACCTTTACTGTTTCTGTCATATAGATTCTTTCTTTCAGATGTCAGGATTTTAGAAAGGTAAACATTTGTTGTGAAGTAGGATGGAGTGAGTGATAAGTGAAAGAGTGCACTTCTCTTTTCTCCCTTATCACTAAAGGAAAAATATTAGCCTTAACCAGAATTAATCAATTGGGTCAATAAGGTATTGAACCAGACCCTGAAAGATTGTATTTTTACAACACAATTGCGAACGAATGAAACTAACTACCCTAATACTAATTGTCGTTACGTGTGCATCGGCTGGATGGTCACAGACCGAAAAATGGTCGGCATTCCTTGATACTTCCACAACATTGTCCTCTCCAAGAGCTATAGATTTGACCAATGATGGTGTACTGGATATTATCATTGGTGGTGGATTGGATGGAATGCCAGAATCGAACGGTGTGAATGCCATCAATGGAGCTGACGGCTCTGTGCTTTGGAATTTCTATGCAGAGGATGAAATGTTCGGTTCCGCAGAATTCAAAGATATTACGGGAGATAGCATTGCGGATGTTTTCATTGCCGGTAGATATGCCCAGTTTTATGCCATTGACGGGAGCAACGGAAACATGATCTGGGAATTCTTTCCCTATTCAACTACGCAAGCAGTAGATAGTGGATGGTTCAACTTTTACAACCCTCAGTTTATTCCAGATCAAAACGCAGACGGAGTAGAGGATATTTTAGTTGCGAATGGCGGGAATCATGCCTTGCCACCCTGGGATACCCTCCGCGATCCAGGAATGTTGATGATTCTGGATGCAGTGAACGGCTCTGTGATTGCCTTGGATACCATGCCTGATGGCGAAGAAACGTATTGCTCACCAACCTTATTTGAGTACGACGGCATCCTTCAAATTGTATATGGTTCTGGAGGTGAGAATGATAAAGGTTCACTTTGGAGAGCTACGATTGCCGATTTGATGAACGACAATTTGGAGAACTCCACACAACTGGCTTCAGATCCTTCTCTTGGATTTATTGCGCCTTCAAGTATCGCAGATATGAATGATGACGGCGATCTCGATATCATCAACGTGGCCTACGACGGAACAATTCGTTGTTTTGATGGAAGTAACAATACGCTCTTGTGGCAAGTAAACAATCCCGGTACGGAATCCAGTGCTGGGCCCACCATAGGCAATTTCATTGGCGATGCCACACCCGACGTTTTCGGAGTGGTGTACAAGGGAGCAGCACCTACTTTTACCGATTTCTATCAAATTTTAGTAGATGGAGCCACAGGAAATGTTGTTTGGAAGGACAGTATCGGCTCCATGCAGTACGGTTCGTCATCAGCAGTGGATTTGGATTTAAACGGACGCGACGAAGCCATCGTTTCATTGAATTATCACAACGGGACGTCGTTCTCACACCAGGTATTGGCCATTGATTTTCAAAACGATGTAGTGACTCCAATGACTCTTCCAGAAGCAGGTGTGAATCTGGCAACTACAGTATTGATAGAAGATTTAGACGACAATGGTTTCCTTGACTTTGTCTATGGTTATCGTGCCGACAGCTTGAACCCAATGGGGGATAATGGTTTTTTCCTTAAATGTTTGGAAGGAACAAACGCTATTCCACCCGTAGGAATTGCCTGGGGTAGTTATCAGGGAACGCACACAGATGGGCATTACAATTACGAGGGTACGCCTTGCGGTTCTGTGACGACTTCCTCCAATTTTCAAAATATTTCATGTAACGGATTTGCAGACGGAACCGTCACAGTATCACCCACCACCGGAGTTGCACCATTCACATTTTTGTGGAACACTGGAGAAATAACAAATAGCATCGATTCCATGGATATCGGAACGTATACTGTGTTGGTGACGGACGCGACAGGTTGTACCACCGAGAATTCTTATACCGCTGAAGATCCGTACGATATAACGTTTGGAGGAATGCAGCCGCCAACATGTCCAGATGGCAACGATGGCTTCTCATTTGTGAATAGTTCTGGTTGTCCGTGTATGTTTAGTACCTGCGGTTTTGATTGGGATTCTGGTGATAGCACGAAAACGGCCACATCTCTTGTGGAGGGCTGGAACATCGTGACGATTACACACATGGATGGTTGTATCGTAGTAGATTCCGTATTAATTCCCAATGCTACGCCAGTTATGGACAGTTTGACGGTCGGGCCAATAGTTTGTGCTGCTGATCCTTTAGCAAGCAGTTTCGTGGATTTGCATTTGAGTGATTCAACGAATACTACTGTTAGTTGGAATTTCGGAGCAACGACTGCTTACGTAGACAGTTTGGACGCCGGTATGTACTATGTCAACTTGCACGACACACTTCGTAACTGTTATGCGAGCGATTCTGTTCTGTTCTCAGTGCCTGATACATTGTTACTCACATTGAATGCAGTAGATGTCGACTGTTTTGGTAACAATTCCGGTGCGATAAATAGTATCGTATCGGGCGGTGAGCCAATGTATCAGTACAATTGGTCAAGTGGACAATCAACTGGCAGTATTTCATCCTTGGCGCCAGGGTGGTACAACGTTTCTGTTACCGATTCATTGGGATGCGTGGTGATTGACAGCGTACAGATTACCGAACCAGCGCAACTCATCACAAATATCAGTGCTTATTGGAATGATTCTACTGGAACTTGTAACGGTGGTGCGGTTGTGACGATGCAGGGCGGAACTTCTCCCTATTCGTATCAATGGGACGATCCAGGAAATACAATAAATGATACAGTGAGCGGACTTTGTGCTGGAACTTATCAGGTTTTGGTAACAGACAACACCGGTTGTACTTCCACGGTGGACGTCACCATTCTAAATACATTGAATATTACAGAACTAGACGGCGTTACTTTGGAGATGTTTCCGAATCCAATAAACAATGAATTGCAAATACATGCTTCGAACGATCAACTAATAGGAACATCCTATTCAATTACAGACAATTCAGGTAGAGTGGTTTACGAAGGAGTTCTACAACAACTATCTACCACCATTGATATGAGTCACGAAGCAAGTGGCAGTTACTTTATTCAATTTAACGGTGTGTCTGAGGTATTCCAACTCATAAAGCAATAGCGGTAGTTTCTGAATCAGATACAACGGGATTTACTAGTATACTTTGATCAAAAATCACTTCTACACGTCGATTCATTCTACGATCGTGAGATGTTAATTCTGGAGTAACTAATGGTTCAGAGTTACTCAATCCTTCATAATCTAGGCGTTTTCTATCTATACCTGCTTTGATGAGACTGCGATACACTTTTTTCGCACGATTCTTACTTAAGCGCATGTTGTCGCCGCAACAAACATGACCTCGGATATTGGCCCGTACTGTTGGGTTGTTCTGCAGCACTTCCACGAGGTTTTGTAAATTGTCCTCTGAAGAGGGACATATGTTCGCTTTTCCCTCAATAAAACTCAAATGTAAATTCAGATTCTTTATCTGACCCATATTATTATTATTTATCTCCTTTTCCTGAATGGCCTGTTGCTCCGATTTCAAATTCGTGATATTTGACTGATTTTGTTTGGTGATTTGACACTCACTAATGAAGCCGGACGTCTCATTGAGATCTTTTTCGAATCGGACAAAATAGATATCGACGCGTTCCCAATTGTAAGGCGAAAAGTCCAATGGAATTCGCTCGTTGCCAAAGTTGTTAATTGTAAGGTTGGCATCTTCCGAATCCAACCACTGGAGGGTTTGCTTCGTGCGTTGTTGCGCCAAATGTTTATCGTTTTTGTTAAACTGAGTATTCTCAGTGAAGGCATTTAGTTCTATTATTTGAATTTTAAAATGCCGCATTTCTTGTTTCAAGTTCTCCAGTTCTTGCCATGAATCTGGTTGGAGTTCACTGGTATTTGATTTGAAGTAGAAGGATTTTAGTTCAACTTTCGCACAAACAATCGTTGGAAAAGTAAGCAGCGCGAGGACGAATAGAAAGAGTTTCATGTCTTAAAAAATGAAGTGTCAATTTTCAATTGAATTAAATAATCGCGTAAAAAGTGGAAGCCTAACGATTTCCAAATGTCACGGTATGACTTCCAATCGTAATTGTGTATTTTCAAGAAAAAAAGAATGTACTTGAAGTTATCTTTAGTTGGTGTGTTGTTGGCAATAACATGTTTTTCACTTGCGCACAATACTCCTCCAGACTCCATCGTTCAGTTGAGTCTGGATGCATATAATAATCACGATTTTGAACTTTTCATGAGTTATTTTCATGAAGATGTAGAAATGTACAATCTCAATGAATGCGAACCGTATAAATCGGGAAAAGATGCAGTTGGAGAGCGGTATAAAGAATATTTTGAAGCCTCACCCAATCTCCATTCAACTATTGTTAATCGGATGGTTTTGGGAAACAAAGTCATAGATTATGAGCATATCACTGGGGCAAATGGAAACAAAGAACCCTTTGAGCTGATTTTTATGTACGAAGTGGAAGGCGATAAAATTATTCGAACTACAGCGATTCGAAAATAAAGGAAGTTGTAACTTAGGTTACTTCCAGAACACATTTGGATAATTAATTTTGCACGAAACACGAAAAAAGATGGATTACAAAACAATAGTAGACGTGAGAACTACGGCGGAATTCGCAAACGGAAACATACCAGGATCAATCAATATTCCTTTGCAGGAAATTCAGGGTAGAGAAGAGGAAGTAATGGAATTGGAACAGCCTGTTTTGTTTTGCTGTCTAAGTGGTGGAAGAAGCGGTCAGGCCACACAATATTTTAAATCTAAAGGACTCGACTGCGAGAACGGCGGTGGCTGGGAGCAGGTCAACGCAAACTTAAACAGCTGAGTTCAGCCTTTGATCAAAATTTACAAGGAAGTCGTGGAAAGTACCACGACTTTTTTGTTGGATTACCTTCTGAATTACTATCTTCCAAGCTAAATTAGTCGAATGGAAATTTGTCAACTGTACACGTATAACGATGCTGAATATTCAATAGAAAAGGGGAGCGAGGAGCATTTTGTTTCAGCATTTCGCACGAATGCACTGAAGGCTGACTATATACATTGGTTAAACTTCCATAGCATAGATAAGAAAGATTTGATTCAACAATTCTTTCAAGACAATGCTGTGGATCACCTCATTTACGAAGATATTTACGATCCCTTGCGCCGACCGAAGTTAGAAGAATATGAAAATTACCTGTTTTTTTCAATTCGTTCGGTGGTACCTCCAAAAGTGCAGGGGGCATTGTTGGAAGAGGAGCAGTTGAGTTTTATTTTAGGAGATGGGTACCTGATTTCTTTTCAAGAGAAATTTGCCGATCATTTCTCGAATGTAAGAGATCGTTTAGAGAACAAAAAGGGTAGAATTCGCAGCAAGGGAGCAGACTTTTTGCTCTACCGCCTTTTGGACGCGCTGATGGACAATTACTACGACGTTGTAGATTACCTCAATGAACGCAGTAGAGAGCTTGAGCCACAGATCATCAAAGGAAATAGCAATGACCTTCTGAGCATTGTAGAAAGACGCAAAAGAAGGCTTCAAGAACTGCGAAAAATAGTGGTTCCCTTAAAAGAAATTGCTACTCAGCTGGAAAAAGCGGAAAGCTCGATTGTTAGTCAAGAGAACAAACATTACTTCAACGACTTAAAAGAATCCTGCCTTGGTGTGATGGATGAGGTGGATAGCACGCTAGGCTTACTCGACAGTTTAACCAACCTTTATTATGCTGCGCAAGGACAACGCATGAACGAAATCATGAAAGTTTTAACCGTTGTGAGTGCTATTTTTATTCCTTTAACTTTTTTGGCTGGTATTTACGGGATGAATTTTGTCAACATCCCTGAACTCCAAGCACCCAACGGCTATTTCATTTTGCTTGGAGCAATGCTCATCATCGGAATGTTGTTGGTGGTTTACTTCTACCGGAAAGGGTGGTTGCGCAAGAATTGAACACTGGTCTGGTTTAGATTGGGGCATAAAAAATCCCCAGCTAAAGGTCATCGAGCTCGACGAGTTGCTGGGGATTCAGTATTGTAAGTTAACTTTCTCTTAAGCCCTTACGCCATAACTTTTGGCGCTGCCGAGAGAATATCTTGGCTTGTTTCCGCCTGGTACTGCTCAAAGTTTGCAACAAACTTGTTCGCTAGACTATTCGCAGTTTCGTCGAACGCTGCTTTGTCTGCCCAGGTATCCTTCGGGTTTAAAATCTCTGAAGGAACTCCCTCACACGTTGTAGGAATAGCCAATTCGAATACGGGTTGTGTTACGTATTCTACGTTGTCCAACTTTCCATTCATTGCGGCAGTAATCATCGCACGTGTGTATTTCAAACTCATGCGCTCTCCAACACCGTAGGATCCGCCAGACCATCCTGTATTGACCAACCAAACATTAACGTCTGAATTGTTCAACTTCTCACCAAGTAATTCTGCGTATTTCGCTGGGTGCAACGGTAAAAATGCCGCCCCGAAACATGCTGAGAATGTAGTTTGTGGCTCGGTAATCCCCATTTCAGTTCCTGCAACTTTCGCTGTATAACCAGACATGAAGTGGTACATTGCTTGCTCTGTTGTCAATTTTGAGATCGGAGGTAAAACACCGAAGGCATCACATGTCAAGAAGAAAATATTCTTCGGAGCTCCACCTCTTGAAGGCGTCTCAATGTTGTCGATGTGATAAATTGGATAAGACACACGCGTGTTTTGCGTAATCGATCCGTCTGTGTAATCTGGTGTGGATGAACCTTCTTTAAAGCCAATATTTTCTAGAATAGCTCCAAATTTAATTGCGTCGTAAATTTGTGGCTCTTTCTCGCTGGACAAATCAATAGTTTTCGCGTAACATCCTCCTTCAAAGTTGAACACGGAGTCATCCGCCCAAGCATGCTCATCATCTCCAATCAAGCGACGATTCGGATCAGAGGACAAGGTTGTTTTACCAGTTCCTGAAAGTCCAAAGAATACGGCTGTATCTCCATCTTTTCCAATGTTTGCGGAACAGTGCATGGAAAGTACGTTCTTTTCGTGCGGAAGGATGAAATTCAATACAGAGAAAATTCCTTTTTTGATTTCTCCAGTATATCCAGTTCCTCCAATGATGATCATTTTCTTCGTAAAGTTGATCACTGCAAAGTTGTGTTGACGCGTTCCATCAATTTCAGGATCAGCGATAAAACCAGGGGCATTTACGATGTGCCACTCAGGTTCAAAGTTTTGAATTTCTTCATCCGTTGGTCGCAAGAACATATTGTAAGCAAACATGTTTGACCATGGATATTCAGTTACTACGCGCAAATTCAAACGGTGCTTGTCATCCGCACAAGCGTAAGCGTCACGTACGTATACATCTTTTCCATTCAAATAGGCTTTCATGCGATTGTAAAGCGCATCAAATTTTTCTGGTGTGAACTTGATATTGATATCCCCCCACCAAACAGCATTTTCTGTTTTCTCATCACAAACAACAAAACGATCTTTTGGAGATCGTCCTGTGAATTCGCCCGTTTCGATAGCGATAGCTCCAGTGTCGGTCAATACGCCTTGTCCGTTGATGATCGTGTCTTCCACGAGCTCCGCTGGCGACAAGTTCCAAAATTGATTTCCGAGGTTTTTTAGTCCAATTGACTCTGATAGATTGGTGTTGTTTCCTTTCTTACCAAATACGTCCATAATAATTTTTTCGTTTCGCTAATGAGCGAGTTTACAATACAAATGTAAACGATTCTAACCCAACCTCAGTTGGTGTGCAAGTTGAGTTTCCCACAATTCGCTGAGAATATTGTTAACATTTAGGTGATATTATCTTCCAGTATGACTTGAAAATTAATTAAACAAGGTCGCGAAGCGCCTCCACTGCTGATCGAACATTCTTCCGAACGTCCAGAATATTCGCGTCCATCATATAACACGGCGCTGTAATAATTTTATTGGCTGAATCCACCAAAATTTCCCGAACTGTCTTCATTTCAGTAGTTGCTCCTAACGATTCTAAACCGCCAGAAAACCCTTGAATATCATACGGAGAACCTTCCTTATCACTTCCTATGGTCATTTTAGCCTGAATATTTGATCCTTCCAGCGCTTTCGCCATAACCACCGGGCTTACGCAAAGCGCTGCAACTGGTTTTCCGACATTCAGCATGTTAACGATAAGTAGCTTTACTTCAGGTAGTATTTCTCCATTTGGCCCTTCAAATGCCCAGTTGGTGAAGTTTTTGGCACTTCCAAATCCACCCGGAATAATCAAGCCGTCAATATCCGCTGGATTTACATCGTTGATGTTGGAAATGTTCCCTCTTGCGATGCGAGCTGCCTCGACCAGCATGTTTCGTTTCTCGTTCATTTCCTCTCCATTGGTATGGTTCACCACATGATGTTGATCTCGGTCTACAGAAATACAAACCGCTTCTGCACCAATTTCAGCAATGGAAAGTAAAGTTAATGTCGCTTCGTGAATTTCGGCACCGTCATAAACGCCACAGCCAGAGAGCAATACTCCTATCTTCATGGATATACAAATTTTAAAGGTTCATCGTATCCCTCCAAATTAAGGATAATTTCGCTTCCTTTTTCTTGTTTATAAGCCAAATCTGTAATGTCAATTTCAATGTCTCTGCGAACAATTGATTCGCACTCATCGCCACCATTATCATGAATCAACATCACGCCTCGCTGCGGGGGTAATGATTTAGAAACGGCCTTACTACCGACGAATTCAAATGTGTGTCGCGCACATCCTCCCGAGTATTCAACAGTCATAAATAACAAGGTTCCTTCCACTTCGGCGCTAATTATGGTGTAGTAATCTGTTTTTTTGGCAAGTTCTGCAATTTTCGCTTTAACACGGTACGGTTTTTCTGGCTTGCTGTAAGAATCTTGCGAGGAAACGTCGGTTCCTGCTTCCTCTCCCGAATTCGTTGTGACTTCAATAGAGCCACTATTCGGGTTCATTACATCTTCAACGGTCTCTTCCGCAGTTTCTTTTTGCGTTTTGCACGCAAAAGCTAAAGGCAAAATAAGTATTAGTGCGAATTGTTTCATAATCTTGTTTTCAGTTGTAATTCAAAGATAATACCAAATTGGAATTATGAATTATAAGTTATGAATTATGAATTCCTTCCGCTTTGGAGGCGTAGGGCAATAATTCATAATACTATTTTGCTGAAAGTCGAGGGTGAAAAGCCTTCCACCTTTACTAACTGTTACAATTTTGTCGAGATGCCAGGATGGAAGTGCACTTCGACAGGCTCAGTGTACTTCCCGCTATCAACCTTCGTACTTTTAGCCGTCTACTTTTTACCAACTATAAGCGATTCTAGCGATGCTGAGATGCCAGTATGGAAGTGCACTTCGGTTGAACCCAGCAAGCTTTTGAGGAGTAGAATTTTATGGCTGCGGAAGCTTTAATGAGTTTCTCAATAGATTTTGAGTCTTTTGTCTAGCGTCTATAAGTCTAGTGTCTCTATCTTGTCGTATCTTTGCGGCATGAAAACAAAGACGCTCAAGAAAAACAAGGTGAACGTAGTGACTTTAGGATGTTCGAAAAACATTTTCGATTCTGAGGTAATGATGGCACAGCTCAAGGCGAATAAATTCGAAGTGGAGCACGAAGCGCAACAAGATGATTCTGAAATTGTGATCATCAATACCTGCGGTTTTATTGACAATGCCAAGCAGGAGTCCATCGATACCATCATTCGTTATGCCGATGCAAAAGCAGAAGGCTTGGTCGATAAGGTGTACGTTACCGGTTGTTTGTCTGAGCGTTACAAGGACGATCTTGAAAAGGAAATTCCTGAAGTAGATGCGTATTTCGGAACGCGTGATTTGCCGCGCCTTCTGAAGACGCTAAAAGCAGATTACAAGCATGAATTGGTGGGAGAGCGATTGCTTACAACGCCTTCACATTACGCGTATTTCAAAATTGCGGAAGGGTGTGACCGTCCCTGTTCTTTCTGCGCCATTCCTTTGATGCGTGGAAAACATAAGTCGACACCGATAGAGGATTTGGTGAAACAAGCAGAAGGGTTGGCTGCTCAGGGGGTGAAAGAGTTGATGTTGATCGCGCAGGATTTGACATACTACGGATTGGATTTATACGGAAAACGCACACTTGCAACATTGCTCGAAAAACTAGAAGAAGTAGAAGGAATTGAATGGATTAAACTACATTATGCCTTCCCAAGTGGATTCCCGATGGACGTTCTGGATGTGATGAAAAAAAGCAACAAAGTGTGCAATTACTTGGACATTCCTCTACAGCACGGCTCTACGAAAATGCTAAAGGCCATGCGCCGTGGAATTACTCGTGAAAAAACAGAAGAACTGATTGCAAAAATGCGCGAAGCGGTTCCTGGAATTGCCATTCGAACAACGTTGATCGCAGGATACCCCGGTGAAACGGAGGAAGATTTCCAGGAAATGTACGATTGGGTAGAAAGAACACGTTTCGATCGTCTGGGGATTTTTACGTATTCCCATGAAGAAAATACCCATGCCTTCAATTTCGAAGACGATGTTCCGGATCGCGTAAAACAGGAGCGTGCCGATAAAATTATGGAACTACAGTCGGGAATTAGTTATGAGTTGAACCAAAAGAAGGTGGGACAAACGTTCCGCGTGCTGTTTGATAGAGTAGAAGGCGATTACTTTATAGGTCGTACGGAGTTCGATTCACCAGAGGTGGACAACGAAGTATTGGTCAAAAAATCAGAGGCTTTTGTTCGTTTGGGTGACTTCGCAAACGTAAAAGTTACTCATGCCGAACATTATGATTTGTTTGGAGAAGTAGTTGAGGATTAAGTTTTCTGCATTCCGTCTTAATGAAAAAATAACATATAGCGCTAAAACCGTTAAGTAGTTAACTTCAGAGCTTGTGCCTTTCCCAGAGCCGTTTTGCGCTAGGTTATTAACCGAAAGTGCCCTACATTTGCTTAAGAAACAACAGTAAACCTACTACGTTATGGAGAAATTTGTTAGCACAGTTTTCTATTCCATTTTTCAAACGAAACGATCTGTTACCACGAGAGAAAAAGTCGCGGTTGTTGTAAGCGTCGTGTGTGTTACGTTGATTACCGCATACGTAATGGTAAGCTTCCGAGCTTAAGCTTTTTTACTTCTTGGGTGAAAAGAAATAATTGCCTCTTTTAAGTAGCCTTGATCCAGGTGCGTGTAAATTTCAGTAGTTGTAATTGATTCGTGTCCCAACATTTCCTGAATAGCGCGAAGGTTAGCACCGCCCTCCAACAAATGCGTAGCAAAGGAATGGCGAAAGGTGTGCGGTGATACGTTTTTTTGAATTCCCGCTTTTTCAACCAAGTTTTTTATGATCGTAAATATCATCACGCGTGTTAGTTTTGCACCGCGTCGGTTCAGGAAAACGAAACTTTCATTTCCTGGTTTAATGTTCATGTGATTTCGTGTAGCAACTTCGTACAATTCAATTTCTTTCGCTACCGAGGGGCTTACTGGAACCAACCTTTGCTTGTTTCCTTTTCCAATTACACGAATAAAACCTTCGTCGAAAAAAATGTCCTCATATTTCAGGTTTACCAACTCTGAAACACGCAATCCGCAGCTGTACAACGTTTCTAAAATAGCTTTGTTTCGATGGCCTTCTGGCGTACTCAAGTCGATAGCATCCAGCAATGAGTCTACCTCTTCAATGGTCATTACTTCGGGCAGTTTTGTTCCAATTTTTGGCATTTCCAGCAGTTCGCTAGGATCATTTTTCAATTCACCTTCGAGTATCAGAAACCGAAAGAACTGCTTTACACCACTAAGGATTCTGGCCTGCGTCCGAGCACTCAACCCCAAGTCGTACAGGTCTTTTACAAAAGCATTCAAGTGCTTCAATTCTATTTGATCCACCTCGAGTTGATTCGCCTCAGCAAAATCCTTCAATTTCTCTACATCGTTTTGATAAGCAAAAATGGAGTTCTCCGCCAATCCCTTCTCGATTTTCAGAAACGAAACAAAATCCTTAATATAGCGCATCCAACTCATACAACATGCATCTTCTGATTGTCAACGGCCCCAACTTAAATCTTCTCGGAACACGCGAGGAACAAATATATGGGAATACCAGTTTCGAAGCGTATTTGGAATCCTTGAAATCACAGAAAGATGCAGAGATCTCGTATTTTCAGTCAAATGTGGAAGGGGAGTTGATCAATGCGATGCAGCAAACAGATGCCGATGTAATAGTTTTAAATGCTGGGGGCTACACCCACACGTCCGTTGCTATCCGCGATTGCGTGGCAGGAATAAAAACCCCAGTGATTGAGGTTCACATTTCAAATATTACTGCGCGTGAATCGTTTCGCCACGATTCATTGATTAGTCCTGTGGCTGCGGGATGTATTTTCGGAATGGGCTTGGATGGATACGCTTTGGCTATAGATTATTGCCTCCACTATTTAAACAAACGCTGATTCAAGTCGGAGAATTTGCGCGTTTTTTTGCCGTAAAATGCCCAAATGATATTCCCTTTGTACCATCCTTTCGCATTCAGTTGTGTGGCGGTTTTCTTTAGAGCCTTTCTCTTTTTTAACAGCGTTCCTAGTTTGGCATATTGAAACACATGTGCTCGAAATACAGCGCCAAAGTTATTGAATTCCCCACCAAACAGAAATTTCATGGAAGCTATCCCATCTAAAACCATTCTCCAGAGTAGTTTGGGAAGCAAAAGTCCTTCATGATTCTTGAAAATCATCATCAGATTGTTGCGGAAGTTCAAATAAACTTTCCTCGGAGAGGTATAGGACAGGGTTCCGCCTCCCACGTGATAAACTACCGATTGAGGGACTATCATAAACCGTCCGCCATGTCTTTTGATACGCCAACACAGATCAATCTCCTCCATATGTGCGAAAAAGTCTTCATCAAAGCCTTCATGTTGATGGTATACTTCGGACCGAATCAGCAGTGCTGCTCCTGATGCCCAAAAGACTTCCATCGCGTCGTCGTATTGCTGGGTATCTTTTTCGACAGCGTTGAATATCCTTCCACGACAAAAAGGGAAGTAATTGATATCCATAAACCCACCGCTAGCGCCAGCGTGTTCGAAAGACTCTTTTTGATGAAACGAGCGTATTTTTGGTTGACATCCACTCACTGTAGGGTCTTCCATACACGCTAACAATGGTTGAATCCAATTTGGAGTTACTTCGATGTCACTGTTTAACAGTAAGTAGAACTTGGCGTCCACTTGTTTGAGCGCATCATTGTATCCTTTCGCAAAGCCACCATTGGAAGCATTCTGTATAATTTCAACTTCTGAAAAATTTGCTCTTAGGAATGCAATAGAATCGTCAGTGGAAGCATTGTCAGCAACAATAATTCGAGCACCACTAGAGCACGCGATTACTGAGGGAAGAAATTGCTCCAGGAAGCTTTTTCCGTTCCAATTTAATATGACTACTGCGACATCGTTCATGCGCGACAAAAGTAGCACATTCTACCTAAGCTTTAATATTGGCGGAAATCGTCTTGCGCGTTTTGTCCCCACTGATCGATTACGTGTGCATTGGGATCGTCAACACCACCCAAACGCGTATTTCGTTTTGTTAGTTCTTGTGGCCACGAATCGTTTTTCAGTTCCCCAATCATGTCAGAGTGTAGCAAACGATAGGATTTGTTTACCAAGTCTGGATTGTAGAAGATGAAACGTTTGTTGCTAAAACGCCCAATTTTGTTGTATTGCCAAATTTCGTAGGGATACTCGTTCGGAGAAACTTCACGGCTGATGATGTTTGTGGGAGCACCGTATTGTAAATACACGCGGCCGCGATCTGTTTCAAAACCTTCCTGGAAATTGTTTCCATACAAGCGTTCGACCAATTTTACTTGTGCCTTGTACGCCAGCCACTCCTCATATGGGTTGAACTCAGCCGTAACTTGCCAAAATTGCTGTAAGTGTTTTCTTGCCTCCTCATTATCGCGCATCTTTAAGGTTTCCACCAAAGAACGCACCTCGGAGTTGGTAGAAATAGGAATCAGTGCCTCTAAATAGTACAGAACGCTGTCTTCAGGGATACTCTCTTGAAAACTTGGGTCCAACATAACATCCTCGGCCAATAAGTTTGTTTGAATTTCATTGGTTCGCTCAAAATCGTACTGTTGTGTTGCTAATGGAATACCGCTCGAATTCAGTATGGAGTAGGAGAGTACGTACGTTCCAGTTGGCACATTTTCCAGATTTATCTTTTGAAATACGGGAACTACATCGTCTACATTATAGGTATTTACCTGCATGAATTGCTCCAACGATTCGCCAGTCATTCCATTGATTAAGCTTTGCTCTAGCATAAAAGTAGAATCGCCGAGTAATTCAGAATTATACACTTCAAAATATACCGGTATTGCCGAAAGTTCCTGCGGGTAGAATGACGACAATCGCGGAATGATATTATATCCTGACTTGTAGAATACAGAGTTTGGATCTCCTTGTGTTGCCATTTCTGCCACCCCGATATCTGAAATAGAAAGGGCATCGCTTAAATCTTCAACTTTTAAGGGCATTACTGCCGACATTGGATCGTTTTTACTGTTCAAGTCGGTAAGTTTGATGTTAAATTGGTATTCACCAGGTTCCAAACGGTAACGTTGGACATCGTAAAAATCCTCAACAATGCTATCGCGCATTAATGGTGAAGACAAACGATAAGCCAGTGATGATATGATGCTGTCTTCGTTGCGAACGGATGTTTCTACCAGAATGTCACCGATCAAACCGCCCTCAACACCTTTGTAATTAAGGGAAGTTCCAACAAATTGGAAGTTGAATTCTACATAGTTTCCCACGCTTGGAGCGAAAAACTGTTTATTATCGACATAGGCACGCATGATGCGTGTTCCCGACTGGGCAAATGTTATTCCGCAAAAAAGGAAGAAAGTACAACTTAAAAGAAAACGTTTCATTCGAATGTATTTATTCACTGTAAAGTTACAAAATCCGAACCGACCTGTCCAGAACAACTTTACTGTTTGATTCAGAAGTGGTTCTGTTTCCATAAAAGGTAGGGGATAGATATTGTATGGCGGATGGAAGAAATAAAAATGAAGAAATTGTAAAGAAAAAGGTTTGAAATTGCTTGTCAGTAATAAACTTTTGTCTACTTTTGCCGCGGAGAAATGGCAGAGTGGTCGAATGCACTGGTCTTGAAAACCAGCGTACCGCAAGGTACCGGGGGTTCGAATCCCTCTTTCTCCGCCAGAGAAAAGAGCTTCACTTTGTGAAGCTCTTTTTTTGTTTGCGGAGATGGGATGAGAACCATGGTTCGAGCCGCAGCGAAGCGGAGCCAATCAAACTTCAGCTCTGCTGAACGGTTTGATAATCCCTCTTTCTTCGCAAACTAAAAATGCCCACCATTTGGTGGGCATTTTTGGTTTAAACCCTTTTGTTTTCAGAGTTATTTGCTGAAATGCCCAGTATTAGGTGGGCAAATCGGAATCTATTAGTTAGAGTATCTCAATGGTGATATTTCTGTGCTAAGATTGGAATCATTGTGTTATATTGTATTCAAAGTAAGTAACATATTCACTGTTAAACCTCCAGAAAATGAAGACAAAACATTTAGTGAAGTTTTTAAACAATTCTTCCCACCTTGATACTGATTTAGAATTCATTGAAATTATAAACTTGGTTAACAACGATGGAAGATTCAAACAAGATGGAACCAACCTTATTTTTGACTTCGTTGATCCACAAATTCATAAGAAACTATCTACACGTGCGAATTCTGAACAGGCAAGAAAGCTTGCTATGAATCACCTAAGAAATACCGTAAGAACCGCTTTCATAAAGCGACTTTACGAAACAACAACTATATATTTTAGAGACATTCTTAAGAGTGCAACAGATAAAGGTATGGACTCTGATAAGCTAATTGGTGAACATTCAATAAGCCTTACAAGTAGAGAATTATTACAAATTGGAAACTATGAAAAAATAGTAGAAAAGATTTCAAGCTCAATTTTTCGTCAGCTTGAAAATGAAAAAAACACAAAGAAGTTAATTGACAAATTAGACAGGAAATTGGGACTTGGAGTTGGAAATGAAATAATCTCAAACGCTTTGCCATATCTTGAAATACGACATTTATTGGTTCACAATGCAGGTAAGGCAGATCAGGACTTCTGCGATACCTTTCCATTTATTGAAGCTGAAGAAGGAAAATTAATAAAACTTTCAACGGACTTAATCAATAATGCTCGAAATGCGTTAATTACACTGATAAAAGAGTTTGACAAAAAAATTGTTGAGAAGGAATTAATAAATCAAAGTGAACTTCAACCATAAAAAAGCCTGAGGTTAACAATAAGCGACTCAAAATGAATAATAACGTTATAATTCGGGGCGTCTATGCGTAATTCAACAATGTAATCCATAATTTCTTTTTCTTATAAATCTATCCATTCAATAGTATAGTTTCAATGGTTATTAATACCTAATCTCCTGGCATTTGGCTAATTAGGTAGTTCTACCTGTTGTGCAATTGGGTTGTAGTCATTATATTCGTTGAACCACATTATTATAGGCTATGATTACTAAAACACTATTCACGTTTTTCCTTTTAACATCCTTTTCTGGATTCTGTCAATTAGATACGAGTAAAATCATAAAGGAGTATTTCAATTCGGTGGAAATTGTTGAAATCAAAAAATCAACTATAACCTCAAAACCAGACGATTGTGTTGATGGGGTTAAATGGGCTGATAAATGTCCGTATACCTCAAACAAAGCGATTACGGATACACTTCAATTTACGATAAAGAGACTGCATTCGACCGATGGAGAAAACAAGTTTTTACTTTTAGCACCTTCTACAAAGCAGAACGATGTTGAATCTTTTTTTCTTCAGCAAGAAATTGATTTCGATTCGAAACTAACAGAAGGTGAAATTACTACTTGGGATTTTAAAATCGAGTTTCCCGTTAATCCAACTCAATTTGATATTGTGCCGGTTCCAATTAAAGAAGAAGAAGGATGTTTTGTTCCATGTGATATGAAAATTGAGTAAAATGAACGATAAAGAGTTCGAGCGAAATGTAGAAACGGCAGCACGCTTACTTAGGATAGAGGAGAAGCTGCAAAAAGCACAAAAATCTTCAAAGCCAGCATGGCTGAGCTTCTTTGAATCAACTAGTGGCGCTGCACTGATTACGGTGTTGATTGGTGGTGTTTTCGGAACAATGATTACCACTTCTATTCAGAGCAACCAGCAAGATCGACAAAGGAAGATGGAGTTGTACACAGTTACGCTCAACGAACATGACAAAAAGGTTGCGGAGACTTCTGAATTGATTGGAAATATAGTGATGGCTACAACATCGTATTTTTTGACATATGGACCTAGATTTCAGAAGGATTACAATCTCCCTGATAGTGCGGACTATAATGTTAAAATTAAACGACAAGTAGAGAAAATTCGTGCAGACTATAATACAGTTCAGGCTGAATGGGAAAAGAAAAAAATCGGACAAGGAAGTTTACTTGTTTATTACAGCGGTAACAATGATAAAGTAAAGTGCAAGTGGCGACAGTTGACAGCAAAAATCAAGGATTACATGAACTTTGCAGAATCCTTCACTAAGAAGGAATATTTTTCAAAAATTAAAGAGACTAATATATATCGTGAAGAAATCGACGTCTTAATCAATCAATTGATGGACCTATTGAGTAATGGTCGTAAAGATATGTGGGAGAAGTTAAATTCCTGAATTGGACGGAGGCATGATTTTTTCAGAATCTTTCCGAAAGGTTGAATGTGTGCTTGTTAAATCTCATTATTATCAATAACCAATCAAGATAATGAAAGAACTAGATAGCTTAGAGGCTTACAGAATTAATTTTCAATCCGTCTATCACAACCAGTCCAATTCTATGGCTTTATGCTTGAACCTTCTTGAGTTTGCTCAGTTCCAGTTTAAATCCACCTATTTGTATCAGAATCAGGACCGATTAAAAGAAGTATGTAATTCAACTCACAGTTTCCAAGTTAATGTGAAAAGCGTTGAGGGCTTTTTGACCAATGCTCTTATTGATGACATTAAAGTTTCGATCAGTTTCGAAAATTTATTGAAAGCATTTTTACTTTGTAATTATTATGTCGTACATGAATTGGATCGCAATATTCTTCCCGAATTATGGAAAATTCAGAAGGAACGACCTTTGCTTTTTACTGAAGTTCTGGAATACGTTGATTGGTTTGAAAGTGATAAAATAAACACCACTAATCGTCAACTTAAAAATCAAGTTCGTGGTATAAAGAACAAAACTATTCAGTATTCGATTATTCTAAATAATACTAGATACCGCGAAATACACAATATTGACGATGAAATCATCAATCTACTAAATTTGGTGAATAATCGAAGGAATGAACTTCACCTGCAAAGTTCCTTACAGTTCCAGATAACCAATTCGACCTACTCGAACTTTATTATTCTCAAAGATTTCTTAGAAAAAAACATCAAACGATTACAGGAAGATATTTCTGCTCATTTAGGAATTAACGAACAGGATAGGGTTCCAACCATGAAAATTTCTCGCAGTTAATAGGTTACAAACTAAAATGGATACTAGCATTCAGAAATCGACGTGTATTTCTTAGCCATCTTTATTCCTTTTCCACCTCTTTAGATAACCTATGTAATTGCTCCAATTCCTCAATAATGGGGTTCGAAAACAGTCCCCTTCTCTCCGCTCAACAAAGGCTTTCCATTAGGGAGGTCTTTTTTCTTGCTCTGAAATTCGGGATTCGAACCCCAAAAGTTCTCGTCCTTCGGCTTAATCGCCTTGTTGGGCTCAGCCTCAGTCTTCGACTCATTTTAGGCAAATGAGTCTCTTCTCTTTCTCCGCTAGAAATTTTCAGAAAATGGCCTGAGCTTTTTTGTTCTATCTTTTTCTTTTTGGAGTTGTTTGGTAGGGCGCTGATCGAGACATTGGCTTATCGCGGAATTAATGTTTTGTTCTGAATCGAAATTTTTCAAGTCTAACAAGCGGTGTGGTTGCGGTGAGAAAGATTTATGTATCTTTTGACCATGTTCGAATTGGAGCTATACGAATTGAGCAAAATTGAATCACTTCGGTTGATTCATCTATTCTTTTGTGCTGCCACTGCATTCTTTCTAATATCATTATGGAAACGAACCGTTGCAATTGATGCTACGCACAAAAAAGACATCGGACTGGTATTGTTGGCAGGTGCTTTCTTGATGTGGGTTTTTATGGATGCCTACAGATTTACAGGACTAATGAAACCCGGTGAATCTTCATTGATCATCAAGACATTCTCAGCGTACAATAATGCGTTCTTTTTAGCTGCACTTCCCTTTTTTGACCACGCTTTTGTTAGATTAAACTTTCGTCCTAAAATCTTTCAAAATAGATCAAGATGGGCATTGGTTGTTTTGGCTTTGAACATTTTCTTAGTAATGATTTACTCATTTGTCTGGAAAGATGAAAACGACAGCGGAATTGTAGTCAACTACATTGATTTAATTTATTCGATTATTACCTACTTCTTGCTCGGAATTGCTCTTATTTTTCAGAGTTATTCGAAATCTGAAATGCGATTTCCGTTGCTGGTTATTAGTATAATATTATCTGTGTCTTTGGTAGGGGTTCAGTTGTCATTCTCTCCTTTGTTCGATGTGAAACATTATGATGTCATCTCTGCAACCGCAATGATATCACAAGTAGTTTTGGGGATGATGTTGATAGCCTTAGGCTACGAATGGGTTTTGGAAGTGAGAACTTCTCTGGTTTCCGAGCAAAATCGAACGCAAGAAAAAATAGACACTTACATTCGAAAAAATCAGGAGCTTCAATCTCAGCTAGATGATCTCCAACAAAAAGTAAGTAATGAAAGAAGTATCTCTTCACTTTCAGTACGTGAATTAGAGATTCTAAAACACATTCATTTTAGTTATTCTGAGATGGCTGAAAAACTATTCATTTCCAGAGATACCGTAATTACCCATAAGAAAAACATAGAGGTCAAATTGGGAGTTAACGGGAAGAAAAATTTAGAGGAATTCGCTAAAAGCAAGGGGTTAAGGAACTGATTATTTCGGGGTGGTTACCTATAGTGGTGATGTAATTTGACCATGGTTAATCCCTACCAGATGAACCACTTTTTACACATGATACGGTTGTACATTGCAGCAAAATTAACAACCTCGAAGTCATGTTTAAACTATTGTTAACGTTCAGTTTATTATTGTTTATTACGTCTTCCTATGCGCAGATTGTAATTAATGAGGTCCATGCAAAGCCAGCGACAAGTTCGAGTGCTCATTCCGATCAATCTTTGGCACATACTACACCCTTGTGGGGTAGAGAATTCATAGAGATTTACAATACTTCTTGTATAACTGTCGATATTGGTTGTTACGTACTTTCTACCGAATCGTTTGGTACCACTACAAGAGATGGTTCTTATCGATTTCCTGCAGGCACAGCGATAGGACCACATGGATTCCTATCTATTGGGGGGCCTATTTCTGGTGCGGGAATAAACTTGAGTGCATTGTTGGTAGCTTCGGACCCGCATCTTGCGACCGGGAGTAGTACACGTTGGTACATTGATAATGGCGACTGCTATGTTGCCCTTTTCGATGATACTGGAGCTCCGGTGGATGCTGTTTTTTGGACAACTGGAAGCGGTGAGTCCAATAAATGGGCTGTTGATAGCGATTTGGATGATCCCGTTTCTCAAATCCCTGCTCCTCCTGGGTGTGGCGTAATTTCTGGTTTTGCCGATCCGAGTGACGCAAATATCACTGCGGTGGTTGAGTATGCAGGGCAAAGTCCTGCACTTGGTAGTTCTCTAGCGCGAGCTCCTGATGGAGGTGCCTGGACGAATACTGGGACGCCCTCACCGAGCAGTACAAACGGAGTTTTTGACCCGTGCCCACTCCCTGTACAGTTAGCATACTTTGATGCGGATTGTGACAAAAATATTCCATTATTAACATGGCAAACCGTGACCGAAACGAACAATGACTATTTCGCAATCGAGTATTCTGCCGATGGATATAATTTTCAAACGCTGGCTGAGATTGATGGTGCCGGGACTACCACAGCTCCTCAATTTTATCAGTTCCGAGTGGAGTCTATTGAGCTTAATCAAGGTTACTTTAGGTTGAGACAAGTAGATTTTGATGGAACTGAAGATATTTCTCAACTCCAACATACTCAATGTCAAGGGTCCTCACCGATTGTTACTTTGATCGATGGTCAATTAGTAGTGTCCAGTCAAGAAGAAATTTTATCGTGTACCATTTGTGATATTTCAGGAAGAATTGTGTTTCAATCTCTAGATTTCGAAACGTTTCATCCGAATCAGGTACAAGCAATTTATTATGTATCGCTTACCACGAAACAGGGGAGTAGTGTTCATAGAGTGATGAATTTATAAAACAAAGAAAATGGTCTGCGCATTATTATTAGGTGAAAGAGCAGTTAAGATAAGTTTAGTTACGTCTTGTTTAGGTTTCTTTTCTTCTGCTGTGGTTGATTCCAATGCGCAGGTCGGATTGACAAGGTGATAGTAAAGTTAGTTTTAGTCAGTAGTTTAGGTTTTCGTTATGTAGCTGAAGTCAATCCTGCCTCGTTTTGATATTTCAAAACGAGGCTTTTTTCTTTTGACAACAATTTTGATGTTCAAACGCGATTCGACTCCAAAGTAACAAGCAAGGCATTTTGTTGAGAGTGAACCTACTTTCCGATTTGGAATGAGAGTAAATCACAAACGACTAGTCCTTCATATTTTGGAGATCCTTAAAAAAGTCGGGGTATGACTTGTTCACAGCATCGGAATTATTTATGGTTATGGCGTTTTTAGAACAAGATGCCAGAATACCAGCCATCATTGCGATTCGATGATCGTTCCTGGAAGAAACAGTGCCGCCTTCAATTTGACCTCCTCTTATAGTCATTGTATTTTCGCCAAGGATTACCGTAATACCGAGCTTGCCAAGTTCTTCTTTGATGGTTACGGCGCGATTGCTCTCTTTATGTAAGAGCCTTTTCGTACCGGTGATCTCTGAAGTTCCATGACATGCGGCTGCCAGTGCGGCTAGGGGAGGGAATAGGTCGGGGCAATCTGTCGAGTCGAATTGAAATGCGTTTAGTTGCCCTTTTTTGATCTTCAAGCAATTATTTTGGTCGTGTTCTATAGTTGCACCAGCTTGTTGAATTGCTTCGAGAATTTTTACATCAGCTTGAGAAGATGCTAAATTCAACCCGATAAGTTCAATTTCTCCTGAAATTGATGCTCCTACGATGTGGAATGACGCTCCACTCCAATCACCTTCTACCTGATAAGTGTATTCTGATTTGAAATCTCTTTTCTTCGGCTTCGTTACGAAAGTGTCATTCTTTTTCCGTTCTACACTAATCTGGAATGCGTTCAAAACATCCAGTGTCATTTGAACATACGGAACACTCTTTAGGTTTAGAGCCTGAATTCTACTAGGTTCTGGTAAAAAGGAAAGTCCTATGAGCAATCCCGTTAAAAACTGAGAACTCTCAGAACCATCAATTGTGATATCGCCAGCGTTGATCCCACCTTGAATGCGAAGAGGAAGTTTTTGCTTATTTGAATCTACCTTTGCTCCAAGTTGCTGCAGACCATCAATCACCATATCCATTGGTCGTTCAAGAATTGAGCCTTCTCCATTGACGATTACATTTTTAGATAAAACGGATGCTATGGGGCTAAACATTCTTGTGCTCAATCCAGCCTCACCACAAAAGATTTCCAATTTGTCGATAGAATCGCCTGAGATACCCTGAATCTTAACAGTATCGTTCAGAATACTATATTTTGCATCGAAAGATTTCGCGATTCCGAGTGCCACCAATGCATCATTGCTTGCTGTAAAACCATGAATTGTTGTTTCTGCAGGAATCAAGGTAGCAATAGCAATGGCACGTTGTAGGTAACTTTTAGACCTCGGCACTTCAATTTGGCCGTAATAATTAAATGGGGAGACAGTTATTTGAGGGCACATAGTTCAACTTTTTGAATCTGTGCAGAACCAATATCTTTGAGAATCACAAAGTCAATGGTACTGCCGTTTCTTTTCTTATCAGCGCGAATGGCATCTCGTAGTTCTTCCTTTTTTAACTGGTCAATTGCCACTGGCAATCCTGCGGCTTCAAGGAGTCGTTTCACTCTTAGCCCCACATTTTCTTCAAGGTTGAACATATTCCGCCCAATGTCGTTTGCTATAACCATTCCTAAACTTACCGCATATCCGTGAGGCATTGCCTTGGACACTTCAATTGCATGTCCAAATGTATGTCCAAAATTCAATACTTTACGAAGGCCTGTTTCCATCTCATCGCTTTCTACCACATTGGTTTTTATTGCTACAGATTGGCAAACAACAAACTCCAGTTGAGTAAGATTTCGTTCTTTGATCGAATCCATATTATCTTCTAAGAACTTGAAGTATGCTTTAGATTTGATGCAAGCATGTTTCACGACCTCTGCCAGGCCGCTATTAAACTGCTGATCTGTTAGAGAATGCAAAAATCTAACATTAATCCAGATAAAATCAGGTTGTGTGATGGTTCCAACCATATTTTTTAAACGGGCAACATTCACACCATTCTTGCCTCCAATAGACGCATCCACCTGAGCTAAAAGTGTCGTTGGAACAAAGCCAAATTTCACGCCTCTTTTGAAGATAGAAGCTATAAAACCTGTTATATCACAAACAATGCCGCCTCCAACTCCTACTAGAAATGCTGAACGATCTAGATCTTTCGCTATCAACTCTTCGATAATCGCTTCAGTTTTTGAAAAACTTTTTGAAGATTCAATGGCTTCCACTTGAATGACACGCTCTTCCATTTCAGAGAAAAGATATGGATACAAGCGGTATACATTCTCGTCAACAAGATATACCGCGGCTGGATGCTGGAAAAGCTTTTCAATGGGCCCTTTCAATTCCGAGGAGCAAATCGTCACTTCTGTATTTTTATACTTTAGATTCATTGTTGATTATTTTACTCTGTCTATCAATGGACTCTTGATGAATTGCATGATAAACTTTTGAAATAAACGTTGGTTTCATTCCTAGCTCTGAGCCCTTGTGCTTGTGTTTATTGAGTAGCTCATTCCATCGGTCTTCCTGAAAAATAGTCAGGTTGTTGGCTTGTTTGAACAACGCAATATCTTCCGAAACGTTCATTCTGTAGTTTAATAGTTCCAGAATTTGATCATCTATGAAGTTTATGGAATCGCGCAATTCCTCAATATTCTTCGCTACCTCCTCCGGCGCTACTTCGTTCCGGATGATTAACCTATCCAGAATAAGTTTCAATTGTTGTGGCGTAACTTGTTGAGCGGCGTCACTCCAGGCATTATCAGGGTCGGGATGCGTTTCAATCATCAGTCCATCAAAATTCAAGTCTAGTGCCGTTTGCGCAATACTATATACCAACTCTCTATTGCCCGTGATGTGGCTTGGATCGTTAATCAGAGGAATATCCGGTAGGTTTTCTCTTAATCGAATCGCCATTTGCCATTCAGGTTTATTCCGATACGTAGATTTTTTGAACTGACTTACCCCCCTATGAATTGCTGCTATTTCAGAAATTCCGCTTTTTTGAAGACGCTCAATAGCGCCCATCCAAAGTGCTACATCCGGGTTTACAGGGTTTTTCACCAAGACTGGCACATCCACTCCTTTCAAAGCATCGGCTATCTCCTGAACGGCGAAAGGATTTGCCGTGGTCCGCGCTCCGATCCACAATATGTCTATACCTGCCTTCAAACTCTCATATACGTGCTTAACATTGGCCACCTCGATGGCCACAGGAAGCCTTACATCGGCCTTAACTGACTTCAACCATTCTAAAGCGATGCTTCCCTGACCTTCAAAGCTTCCGGGACGCGTCCTCGGCTTCCAAACGCCTGCTCGAAACACATTTACACGGTGATCTTCTTTTAGTTTTATAGCCGTTTCAATCACTTGACCTTCTGATTCGGCACTACAAGGTCCGGCTATTATCAATGGCTGATTATTGGGTAACAGCGACCATTTTTGCTTTTTTTCCATTTTTTAAGTTTTGTATTCGTTTAATTGCTTTTTCTATTTCTTCTTGAGGAGCGCAAAGTGAACACCTGATGTATTCTTGTCCATTCGAGCCAAAAACGTGACCTGGGGCTACAAAAATTCCAGTTTCGTAAAGAAGTTCTTCGGCCAGTTGTCCTCCGTTTTTATAATTCTCGGGAACTCTTGCCCAGACAAACATCCCACGCGCTTTTTCGTCGTATCTACAGTCTATCTCGTCCAGCAGTTTTCGCATGGCGCTAAGTCGCTCTGAATACTCCTGATTAAGATTTTGGATCCAAGAAATGTTTTGCTTTAATGCTTCAGCTGCACCTTGCTGTATTGACCAGTACATGCCGGAGTCAATATTACTTTTAGCTTTCAAAATGTTGTCAATAAGCTCTTTTCTGCCTGTTACCCAGCCGACTCTCCAGCCAGCCATATTGTGAGACTTGCTCAACGAGTTCATTTCTAAGCACACTTCTTTTGCTCCCTCTAGTTGGAAAATGCTGAAAAAATCATTTTGAAGAATGGTACTGTATGGATTGTCATTTACTACCAGAATTTGATGCTTTCTTGCAAGGTTTACCACAGCCTGAATTTCCCCTCTATCGGGCATAGCTCCAGTTGGCATGTGTGGAAAGTTCAACCAAATGATTTTCGTGTTCGAGTTAATTTTCGATTCAATTTCGCCAACAAATTCCTCACCGTTTGCTCCTAGGGAATAGTCTATAACTTTTGCACCGAGCATGGATGAAATGGATTGATATGACGGATACCCAGGATTCGGAACCAAAACTTCTTCACCCGCGTTTACGAAAGACTGTGTGATATGAAGAATGCCTTCCTTTGAACCGATGAGAGGGAGAATTTCAGAAGTAGGGTTTAACGATACTTTGTAAATAGATTGAGACCAATCTGAAATGCTTTGCCTTAATTCATCGATACCTTTGTAGCTTTGATATCCGTTCGCTTTTCCAAAAAGGGCCGTCATTCTTAATTTTTCAATAGCTGCGACGGGCGGGGCAAGATCAGGGTTTCCAATCCCCAAGTTTATAATGGGATTCCCTTCTTCGGTTAGTTCTCTTATCTCTTTCATCTTTTTTGAGAAGTAGTACTCCCCAATGTTGTTCATTCTTTCCGCTAGTTTCATGATGTCGTTTTTAATGGTTCACTTTTATACCTTCCTAATACCTTCAATTCGTCTGTTAAAGGAGTGATTGCTTCAATAGTTTTTTCAAAACTGTCTTCATCTGGAATAATCAGGTCCAGGTAAAATCGGTAGCGGAAAGGTTCTCCTACGATTGGAACAGATTCAATTTTTGTGAGGTTCACATGGAGTTGATGTAGCTTGTTTAGCGTCTTTGCCAGTGTTCCACTCTCGTGCTTTAGGATAATCGATAAACTCAACTTGTTTCCAACGTCCTGATACTTGTTCAATTGTAGCACTCCAAAACGCGTGTAGTTCGAGTTATTTGTTTGAAGATCTTTTGCAATCAACTCCAATCCGTATTCCTTTATGGCTAACTCGCTACCAATAGCGGCGGAAGTTTTTAGGTTTTCTAGCGCTACATTTTTAATTGACAGCGCTGTGTCCTGACTCTCAACCAGTTTTATCTGTGGATATCGCTGGAAGAAGTCGCGACATTGATTGAGTGCCATATAATGCGACTTTACCTCTCGCAGATCTCCTAACGATGCCCCCTGGACACCGCCTAAATGTTGTCTGATCTGGATGGTCGTTTCTCCAATGATAGAGACCCCCGACCTTCTAATTAATTCGTAATTGTTCAGTATGGTTCCGGAAATTGTATTTTCAATGGCCATAACGGCGTAATCTGCAAGTCCTGAATCAAGAGCCTTTATTTCGTCCTGAAACTCCAGGCACTCAACAATTTCAATTTGTTGTCCGAACAATTTCCTGGCCGCTTCCTCATGGAAAGCACCCTTTATACCCTGAATTGCGATTCTGTCTGTTTTCTTCATTTTAATTCAAAAAAAAACCTCTCCTTTTTCGGGAGAGGTCTATTGTTTCAATAGCACAAAGCTCCCTAGTCACTGTAGTCAGTGATAAAAAAGAAATACCCTTGTGTATACATCATGTTCATAATTCAAATTCAAAAAAAAGCCTGCTTCAATGAGAGCAGGCTTCTAAAGTTTATTTATAAGACGACTACTCCCGAATTCTAATCGGAAAAAAATCAAACGTAAAATATGTCGCCATTCTGTTAATCATAACTTTCGGTACCCCAAAGGTTAGCATAAAGTTTTAAAGTATGGCTATCTCTTCCTAAAAAAAAGTGAAACCTCTCAAGCTGGCACAGCGAATTTCTCCATCACAAGGTCCTCAATAAAAGCATCAATTTTCTCCTTTGTAACGTCGGGCATCGCAATCAAATGAGCAATATCTTCTTGTACTGCCAGTTGCCATTTCTTACAAATAGCAGTCTCTGGTTTCGGGAAGACAACCGTTATTGCATTAAGATTTCTCCAAGCCGGAACGCCCTCTTCCTTTAAACGAGTCTCGGCATATTCTGCAGTGCGGATGCAATTTTCCACATATTTTTGTGGTCCTTCCTCCTTAATTATTTGAATTGCATACCACAGAATTAATGGTGTAATACCATTTCTTGATCCGGCAATTGTTGCATCAAAACTGTCTATGTATGGAATTTTCTGAGCGATTTTATCCCGATTGCTTTTTTTGGCAATCACTACGCCACACGGTAATGGTGAGCCCAAGAACTTATGTCCACTCACAGAAATACTGTCAATTCCTGTTTCAAAAGCAAATCTAGGTCGATCTTTAAGAAAAGGGTAGATCATACCGGTTAATGCCGCATCGACATGAATATACTTATTAGATATTCGCAGCTCTCTCAGAATATCCTGAATGTTGTCTACGTTATCACGAGCCTCAGTCATAGTCGTTCCGGCAGTTGCAAAAATTATTGCGGGTATATGACGGTTAACTCTTAGCGAACTCTCCAGATCATCATAGTCAATTTCTCCATTCGGCTGCGATTTAATAACGACGGAAGGTAGGTTTAACAGGCGAATATTTTTTTGCGCAGAGTAATGAGCACTTTCGCTGTAGTAGACTATCCCAGTAGGGAAACACTCACGAGCCAAATACAATCCGTACAGGTTACCTTCAGATCCGCCGTGATTCACGTATCCCCACCAGTTCTTATCTGGAGCATTGAAAAGTGTTGCAAAAAAGTTGAGAACTGACCGTTCAATTTCCATGGTGTTTGTCCCGAGTGAAGAAAGTTCATAAGGGTCTCCAGCATTGTTGATGGTATAACTGAGAAACGGGTATAACGCCGAGTAATCAAATTTTTTGTTCAACGGATACCCCAACATTTTGTCGCTGTTTTGCCGAATATTCTCCAGGAGAGAGTGAAGCTTTACTTCCGTTTTGTAATTGAGTTTCATTTTCTATTTGATTATCGGTTGAACCTCTTGAATTGTTTTCTTTTTGTTTACAAACATTGCGACTCTGCTTTGCCCGATTCCTCCACCAATTGTATAGGGTAATTCACCATTTAATAGCGCCTGATGAAAAGGAAGTTTTATTCGATCCTCCTTGTCCAACAGCGACAGTTGATGCATTAATGCTTCTTCGTCGACACGCACGCCCATCGAGGAGATTTCCAGACTCAACTCCCGAACAGAATCCCACACAATAATATCAGCGTTTAGACCTGGTCTTCCTTTGTCATCAGGGGTGGACCAATCATCGTAATCGGGAGCCCTTAAGTCGTGAACTTCTCCAGACGAAAGTGTTCCTCCGATTCCAATTAGCAGAACAGCCCCATACAACTCAGCAGCTGCATCTTCGCGTTCTTTAGCAGATAGTTCAGGATACATATGCAAGAGGTCTTCGCTATGTAAAACCTTAATTTCATTCGGAAGTACAGGATATTCTCCTCTCCGCAATGCTATCGTTCTCTCCGTATGTTTTAGAGCATCAAAGACCTTCGAACCGTGTTCTATAAGTGTTTCAAGAGTTCGTTCGGACTTTGAAATTACCTTCTCCCAATCCCATTGATCAACCAGATGGGAATGTATAGGACTGATGGTTTCATCCGCTCGGATTGCTTTCATATCTGTAACAATTCCACGACCTGATGGAACGTCGAGCGCACCTAAATACCATCGTTTCCATTTAGCTAAAGAATGGACCACTTCATGAACTTGTTCTCCAAGTTGAAATGAAACAGCATTCTCAATTCCATTTAGATCATCATTCAATCCTGAATCTTTTCCGACAAACAAAGGTGCACTGACCTTAACCAAACCTAAACGCTCTTTCAGCTCTGTCTCGAATAATTGTTTCGTGTCGTTTAACAACGACTCGAATGCTAAACTTCTGTTTCGAATTACTGTTTTCATTTCAACTATTTTTAGGCAAATCTATATCGTATTTAAGTTAATATCGACTTTTTTATTTCATAATTTTAAGGATTATGTATTTTTGCTTTAAATATTAAAATAACAGTAGTGTTTTAATAAGACTCGCTTTAAAAACCTTTTAATTCTGCCTTATGTCCTTACAACTTGATAGCACTGACAAACGAATTCTAAAATACTTACTTCGAGATGCGCGCCGAAAAATCACTGATATTGCTTCTTCTGTAGGGATGACAAGCGCAGCCATACATCAGCGACTTGCCAAGATCAAAAAATCAGGTTTAATAGAAGGGTACACGGTCCAATTGAATGAGAAAAAGTTAGGATATCATACTTGTGCGTTCGTAGGAATTTTTATGGACCGGAACAGTCATTATCAAGATATCGTTGTAAGGTTAAAGCGTATTGAGGAAGTGGTTGAGGCGCATTACACGACAGGAGTGTATGGTTTATTTGTGAAACTCTACGCAAGAGACAATGATCATCTCATGCAGATTTTAAACACTAAGATTCAGGAGATTAAAGGGATCACCAGAACAGAAACTTTTATTTCTTTGGAAGAACCAATTGATCGCTCTGTACCGATTTAATCCAAGGACCTTTATCTTTTATTTGTGTCTCATTCAACTCATTATTTACATGAGTTCACGAGCCTTAGTCTTCGAAAGCTATGGTATTTAATTCTCCTTCCACCCGAATAAATAATCGACGGCTGTCGGGCTTTTGCGTTGACAAATACCAAATTTCTATCTATTGGTTTTGACGAACTTTCACACTAAAATATTGATTTGAAACTAGTTCGTATGGATTTTAATAGCTAAAAAAAATGCCCGCCAATTGGTGAGCATTTATGGTTGAACCTATTTGTTTTCCTGGCTCTTCGTTAATTTGTAATTACCAGCCAAATTCTTTTTAAGAGGAAGAACGCATTTCATAGCGATACTCATCAGTACCAATTGTTTGTTTCCAAATTAGTTCTCCGTCTGATCCTTTTGTCAATTTTACAATTTCGTAGGTCTCAGTACTTGCTTTTGATGCAGGAGTGGTGATGATTACTGTAACGCTTTTCGAATCACTACTCAATGCCCAGGTACCTTTCAAAGTATGTTCCCCATCTTCGGTTCTGCAAGTGCCGTCTTTGTTGAATTTCCAGTCTTCTGTTACCTCTCCAATTTGTGGGTTGGCATTTACGACTTCAACTGAGTTTCCATTTTTGAAAGCTCGCTCCATGGACCATTCTTTCGTCAAGTTCTTTTCAGCCTTGTTAACGGAACCTCCTTCGTCATATTTAGAACAAGCCCCTAGTAGCACGACTGTACTCAAAACCAATAATCCAATTACTTTTTTCATCGTTCAAATTTATTTTCGGTTCACCTGTTAGATGCCTCAGGATTCAAAAGGTTGGAAAAAACTGAAATCTTCTTTTTTCTGAGAAAATTCCAACCCTTTCTTCTGATACAGCATCTATACAGTGAACATGTAAAATTAGCTTTATGAAAAACACTAAAACAATTAAACTACTCACATTTTCTCTTGCACTTATCGGTGCAATGACGTTCACATCTTGTAAGAAATACAAAGGATACAATAATATGGACGTAATTGATAATACGTATTCAGGTAACGTAATTATAGAATCTACCGGGGCTGATCCAGGGGGCGATTTTAATGGAAATGGTGACACTGGCGAATATTCGTTTGCCTGGGAAAATAATAATGGAAAAGCCAATGCAAATTTTGATATTTCAGGAAGTTCTGGCTCTGTTCAAATGATCATTTACGATGCAAAAGGAAAAGAAGTCCTGAATGCAACAAGGACAAACGGTAGTGGAGAGGATTCATACTCTGGAGTGTCCGAAGAAGGAAAAAAGGGAGTTTGGAAAGTATCATTGATGTACACCAACTTCAATGGATCCGGAAGTTTTTCTGTGTCACCTGGTAACTGAATGAAATACTAACTTACAATACAAGCCTTCCGATAATTTCGGAGGGCTTTTTTCGCATATGAAGAATTATTCGAAAGTAGACTTTCTCTCAATTGATCCATTTGTATTTCAGAGATTATACCAACAAAACGCTACGTTATTAGAATCGCTACTTACTCAATTATTTTCAGAAGATGTGCTTTTACATTGCCATCAATTACCTACATATAATCAAGATGCTGACCCGTTCGAATTCAAGGTGCAAGTATTTGCGGAATATTTTGATGCTCTCAGACGATCGGAAGGTGTGATTCGTCACCCAATCCTGACGGAACTAAAGATGACCGCCAATCGACTCGCACAAGGTGTGCATTGATGAGGTCGTGATATTCAGGGGTTAATTTAAGAGTTATAACTGTTCAAAACTAGAACGCGTAGGCGGCTTTTAAATAAAGTCCTCCGGAAACCAATCGTGTAAAGTTAAGATGCGAAGGGATAAAGCTTTTTTGAGATGCCAAATTCCCCAACCCGTAATTAGCTCTTATTCCGCCTTCTAAAGCAAAAGACTTTAGATATACTTTCTTGCCTAATTCCGCACGTATTCCTGCATCACGCTGTTTACGAATAGTATTTACCTCGGTTATCGCATGGTTGATTTGAACGTAGTTGCTTTTTACCCCTGAGTAATATGCTCCCAATCGAAAAACGGTACTATGTGACACACCATAAAATTTTGGGCGTGTATTCCAACCAGCTAGTAATGAGAGCCTGTATGAATTGATTTCTTGTTCTTTGTGTGAGTAAATTCCGTTATCGTAAAAATGAGAATGCTGTTTAGCTCTAGATTGAAAAAGGTATTCTCCTGTCAGTGAAAACCGAGGCTTCATCTGATATTCGGCAAATATACCATAGCTAGTACCTAGTGAGAATTCATTTTCGACTAATGAATTCTCATCAAAACCAGAACGCGTTTCATTATCCAATACCCATGTGTTTTCCAAAGAAGTCACTGCGCCAATCAACAAACCAACAGAACGTTTTGGCTTTGGACTAATCAATGGATGGATCGCAGGAACTAGACCATTGTCAATACTGGCAAGGTCTAATATTGCGAGCCTAGTATCAATTTCAGTCAGATCAGATGTTGCTTTATGGGTACTTACATTTGGTTTGGGATCATCCTTGGAAGAAGAATTCGGAACATTGGATTGATACATGAATGAATTAGCTACAATGATTTCTTCCTGGGGTTGTTCGTTAGTTTCATCAATGGAACTCGTGAAATCATTGGAGCTAAGATCTGTTGAAGTTGTCGTTATTCTGACAGTGGTTGTTTCGAAGAGATTATAGTCCAGGTTAAATGGTAAGAGCAAGAGTAGGAGCATTGCTGCAAAGCGCAGGTAGCGACTGTAATGTCGTATTTTAATCTTCCCGACGATATTGAACCAAACGCGATCAATGTCCAATTGATCTTCAACACGCTGCCAAACCATTTCTGGCGCAGTATCCTTCTGACCTTCGAAACTATCTTTAACAATTGTATCTATTTCACGCTGCTCTAATTCAGAATTGATACTTAACCAAAGGCTTTCAGGAGCTTTTTCGGCACCACTATCTTCGAAAGAAGAACGAACGATATTGTTCAAATCATCATTCATCTTTGCGTATTTATTTTGGCTTTCAGTAAGGTTCTCGCTCGATTTAATTGGGATTTTGATGTTCCAACACTGACATCGAGGATTTCAGCTATTTCCTGATGAGTATATCCTTCAATGGCATAAAGCTTCATGATCAAACCAGCTTTCTTGGGAAGTTCATTCACCCACTGAATGATCTCTTTCGGATTCACATCATATTCATCTTCTGTAGGACTTTGTAGGTCTTCTTGCTCAATTTTGATTAGATCGTAGTGCTCATGATATACTTTCTTTTTTCGGATTGCCTGTAGGGCGGTATTCACGATTATTTTTCGAATCCAACCCTCCAAAGAGCCATCGTATTTGTACCGATCTAATTTTCTAAAAACAGTGATAAAACCTTCTTGAAGGAAGTCACAAGCCTCATCGCGATCTTCAGTATAGTATTTACATACCGCGAACATCCTATCAGCAAATCTTCTGTAGAGAGCTTCTTGTGCCTCGCGAATATTGTTCAAGCATTCTCCAACCAATTGATCGTCCGATATGTCTTTATACTTTTCGATAATCAGTTAAATACAGATTCTGTTGATTCATCCACACGGTCGGCAAGTAAATCATACAAGTTTTCGTTTTTGTCTTCATTAATAAGCAAGGTCATTGTTCCGCCAACATTAGTAAGTGTCGCATTTTCCATTTGATTATTGGATAAAATATCAAACCAATGAATTGGGTCTAACTTGATTATTGCATTTGCCGGGGTGTCTTTATCGAGTACGACAACACCAGAGTTCACGTCATCCTCGCTTTCAATTTCAAAGGATTCTGACGACATAAACTCAAATATCACAGGTATATCGGTTCCGCCATTGTTTGTATAAATTCCATTCACCACAATTGTAATATCACCCGGTCCCTCATAGGTTTCAAAATTAACTTCAAGGGAGGTATAAATGCCTTGCGGAATATCGTAATCTAGCTGTGAGATAGTTCCAGTAGAGCTAAAATCTAGTAACAACCCTCCTGAGAAGCTATTCGAAAAAGATATCGGGTCACCTTCCTGACGCGTTCCTTTTACACTGAAGGAGGCAAGGTTAATTGTTCCGCCTATAAACACCAATTTTCCATCTGTACTCTGGTTTCTGTTGATATCAATGTTGAATGTAACATCTGTTGGCTTCTTTAATTGATTCTTCTTACAGCTGGCTGCTATAAAAATAGGAATTGCCAATAGGAGTAATAATTTCATTTTCATGGTCGAGTAGTTAATCGTTCCACTTCTGTAGTTTATACTACATACGTTTAATGCGTTGAAAAAGTTAAAGGTTGGAATTTAGTCAAACTTTTTCCAGTTGAAATCTGAACATGGGGTCCAATATTCATTGAGAGGGCTATACGTGAAGTTACAAACGATGAACAGAATGTTGAAACCAAGTTATTTAGTGATAGAAAACTAAAAGAAGTAGAAGTATTTACTACTTTCAGTATTATTGCAACTCGGTTGCGTTATTGTTGATTTCCTGTTATCTTTGACCTTCACAAGCATTCGATTAAATGGAAACAATAGAGACAGTACAAAATTGGGAAATTGGAAATACACCGGATGTACTTCGTGAAATAGCTTGGAAGGATGTAAACGTCACCATTTACGAAAGGGACATCAACGCCTTGAAGGAAGAGATCGAGTTGTTACTGCCAATGACCATAAACATTCGATGTTCTGGATCATTCGAAGTGATTATGGCGGACATTCGTTCGACTCTAAGTAATGTTAACTGTGAGAGTATCATCAATGACATCGGAAGCTTACTAGAAGAATTTAAGAAGGCTTCAGGGGCGGATAGTTTTCGTTTGCTATTGGAAACAGTGACCTCAAACATGTGTCGTCGCTTCCATTCAGACATGAACGATCTTCGCTTGTTGTGTACCTACGCAGGGCCAGGGACGCTTTGGTTGAAAGATGATAACATCAATCGCGATGCTTTGAATCAGCGAGGAGAGGACGATGACATTGTGAAAAACAAGGATGAAATCCAACAAGTAAAGACAGGCGCTGCTGTGATTATTAAAGGAGCGATGTATCCGAAAAAAGGAACCAAAGCCGCTGTGCATAAAAGTCCACCTGTTGAAGAAACTGGAGAGAAGCGCTTAATGCTTCGAATTGATATGAACCAAAATCTATTTGCTTAAAATGATACCACAAACCTACGAGGCATGGCGAAATTGTATTGAAAATGATTGTAAAATCCCTTTAACGAAAGAGTTTGCACAACAACGACTAGCAGTGTTCATGGATTCAAAAAATCCGCAAACGGTATCTTTTGTATCGCTTTACGGAGAAAAACATTTACAGAATATTATAAACTGGCTTAAAAGAGTATGACAGAAGTTGAAAAAAAATTACCCGTAACGGTATTGAGTGGTTTCTTAGGAGCAGGCAAGACGACCTTATTGAATCATGTCCTTCATAACAAAGAGGGGTTGAAAGTGGCAGTTATTGTGAACGATATGAGTGAGGTAAATGTCGATGCGGACCTGGTAAAAAACGAGAATGTACTCTCTCGCACGGAAGAAAAGCTCGTAGAAATGAGTAATGGTTGCATTTGCTGCACTTTACGCGAGGATCTAATGGTAGAAGTCGAGCGGCTGGCGAAAGAGAATCGTTTTGATTACTTGCTTATTGAAAGTACGGGTATCAGTGAACCGATTCCAGTGGCACAGACCTTTTCGTTCGTTGATGATGAAAACGATATTGATTTATCACGTTTTAGCTACGTGGATACCATGGTTACCGTTGTAGATGCCTTCAATTTTTTCAAAGATTTCGGGAGTCCTGAAACCCTTGTCGACCGAGACTTGACAGATATCGATGGAGACGATCGAACCATTGTGAACCTCTTGACAGATCAGGTGGAGTTCGCCAACGTAATTGTTTTGAACAAAACCGATCTGGTTCCAAAAGATACGCTAGGAGTGCTAAAAGCAGCAATATCGAAATTGAATCCAACAGCGAAAATCATCGAGTCCAGTTACAGTAGGGTCGATCCACAGGAGATATTGAATACAGGACTGTTCAATTTTGAGGAAGCGGAACAAAGTGCGGGCTGGATAGAAGAGCTGAAAAAAGAAGAGCATACACCAGAAACGGAAGAGTATGGTATTGGATCATTTGTGTATCGCTCGCGTAAGCCGTTTCATCCAGATCGATTCTGGCACTATGTACAATTCAATTTCCCGAACAATGTAATTAGGAGCAAAGGAATGTTCTGGCTGGCATCTCGTCCAAATCAAGCACTTGTATGGGGTCAAGCAGGTGGATCATTGAAAGCTGATAGTGCGGGAGTTTGGTGGGCAAGTATGCCTTTCGAAAAGCGCTCTCAATTTGTTTCGTTCATTGAAAACCAATCGATTATTGAACAAGATTGGGACGCCAGAATTGGTGATAGAAAAAACGAGATAGTTTTTATCGGTCAGGATATGGATGAAGAAATGATGACGCTAATGCTGGATAATTGCCTGGTGACGGATGAAGAATTTGAATCAATGGACCTGAATCAAGGGTACTCAGATGATTGGCCAGTGTATCGTGCGCATCCCATTGAGGCTTAATGCACGAACCAAATGTTCAAAAAGGCGTATCCAGAAGGGCAGCTTGGTGGTCAATAATCCTCAATAATGAAGGTTGATTTAGGAGAATTCTGAAAAACTACATTCGTTTGTAAAATGCAGCGCTTATCGATGCAAAGTAGAGCAGCCTTAGAGGCAGTTATCACACTTACCTGAATACAAAACCTGTACGGTTTCTATTTGCCTGTCCTCAAGTTGTGGTATGGCAACATCGTACGGCAAACATTCTGTTTTTCCGCAGCTTGTACATTGAAAATGGGGGTGTACGTCATGATGACTATGCGTGGTGCATTCAGTGCATCGGGCGTAACATTTAACTCCGTCATGTCCAAGAAAAGAGTGGAGCACGGCATCCTCTTCAAGTCTTTCCAGGATGCGATAAATCGTGGTTTTGTTCATTTGATCACTCAAACGCGCAATGAGATCAACCACTGATATGGCTTCATCACTCTTATTAAAAACCTGAAGAATGGTTTGAACCGACTTTGTTTTTCTTTGAACACCCATATCGTAAAATTAAAGCTAATTGGTTGCATTAACAAGAAAATCGTATTATTGCAACTTAATTGCAATAGTGTTTGTTAAAATGAGATTGACGCTTAAAAAATCAGATGCTGTCGGTGCCCTAGCCAGTGGTTTGTGCTTAGTACATTGCATGGTTACTCCCTTGCTTTTTATTGCTCAAAGTTGTTCTGCCGCTTGTTGTATCGATGCTCCTCTGTGGTGGAGATGGATTGATTATGTTTTTTTGGTAATTTCGCTCTTTGCAGTATACCATTCCGCGAAGAGGACATCCGCCAACTGGATGAAACCAGCAATGTGGATAAGTTGGATTCTCTTGTGTTTAGCTATTTTAAAGGAGCATCTGGAGTGGATAAGCGTTCCGGAGGGGACAACGTACATGGCTGCGTTCATGCTTGTTGCATTGCACCTCTTCAATCTTGCGTACTGCCAGTGTAAAACAGATAAATGTTGCTCAAATGATGAATAAAGAAAAAGTTGAAGCTATTGGCGATAATCATATTGGAACAAGCGTAGAGACTCCATTACGAAAGGATGCTTTTGATAAATCTGACGCGGATAAGATCGCATCCATACAAGAACACTTTAAGGCGATTATGGAGGAGTTAGGCTTAGATTTAACAGATGATAGTTTGTCTGGAACACCTTATCGATTCGCTAAAATGTACGTGAAAGAGCTTTTCTACGGTTTGGATCCTAAAAATAAACCGAAAATCTCCACTTTCGAGAACAAGTATGGCTATAACAAGATGTTGATAGAGCAAAACATCAATATTGATTCCTCTTGTGAGCATCACTTTCTTCCCATTACCGGATTTGCACACATAGCTTACTTTGCCAAAGAGAAGGTTGTTGGTCTTTCAAAAATTAATCGGTTGGTAGATTACTATGCCCATCGTCCGCAAGTTCAGGAGCGCCTTTCCATACAAATTTTGAAGGATCTGCAGAAGATGTTAGGCACCGATGATGTTATTGTTTTAATCCAGGCGAAACACCTTTGCGTTTCTTCCAGAGGAATCAAAGACAAACAGAGTTATACAACCACACTTGAATACGGAGGACGATTTGAAGAAGACGCTGTGCGCAATGAATTCTTGTCTTTGGTAAAAGGACAAGAACAGTAAACAGCTATGAAAAATATTCTCATTTTTTTCTTTCTTTTTTGTGGAATGAGTTTCACAAATGCCCAGTCCGCTTGCATCGATTTACCGTATACGAATGTACTATACAGGGGAGTCAAAAATCAAGTTGTTGTGAATGTCTCAGGATACCCGAATCACGAGGCTTTCATTGAGGTTGAAAACGGGCGTATTGAGAAAGTATCCTCTGGAGTTTATACCTTATATCCTGGTGCTGAAAAAGTCTGTACCATTACAGCAGGCGCTAAAAATGCAAATTCTAGGGTTGTATTAAAAAAAGCGGACTATCGTGTTTCAGATATTCCAGCCCCAACTTTATATCTCAGCAAACAAATATCGGGTAGTGAAGTAAGCAGAGAAGGGGCCATCTTTGAAGTTAGAATGTCATTTCATGTGCCTATTCACACAAGTTTCACGGTATCCGAGTGGGAGGCGAGCTGCGGGGAACGAAAAATTTCTGGTAAAACCGATGATTTGCAGAAACTGCAGGAATTTATTGAAAACTCGGAGATCGGAAACCAGCTTATAATTACAGGTAAATCGGTTGGTGGAGACGAAAAAGAGCGAAGCTTTGGAGGCGTTTGGATATTGAAGGAATAAGGTCTATTTGTTGATCTTCGTAAAACTCTACTACTTTCTCAGTCGATACAAAATTCCCATTTGGAAATTGATCAAATTTGGTATCGTGATGACTGCCTCGCTGGCTTCCGAGGGCACATTTTGTTGCCAGAAGTAATAGCGATAGCCAACACTGCCATGTAATTCAATGGAAGAGTCGAACAAACCAATTCCACCACGAACTCCAATTTCTGTGGAGGCGGCTAACTGCTCATAATTCCTAGGGATTTCTTGCCCTTGAAGGTTTTGGTTATTGTTTTCATTGGAATTGAACCAAGCATGCGAATTGTCTACAGAATAACGGGTGAATATAGACTCTCCGCGTGCGCTCAGATAAGGCGATAAACGCAGTCTATCCAGTGTGTAGAAGGTATATGCTCCCTCCAAACCAATTCCTAACGAACGTTGATTTCCATAGAATGTTTCTTCATTATTCGTTACTGAAATATTTGCTCCAGCGATGAGCGCGCTGGCTTTAAAGCTAAATTTGTTGTTAGGGTTGTACCACTGATAGTACGGCGAAATCTCGAGAAAGCGCTGATAACTGGCATTTCCAATTCCTTCCATTCCATTCTGTCCAATCAGTGAACCTGGCGGAATGGACCAACTTGCATTCACCCGTGAAGCAGTGATAAATGTTCCTATTTGAACCCCGAATCCATTCACTGATGGAAGATATCTTGGGTACGAATTAATCGGTAATAAATCCGGGTCACCATCACTAAAATGTGCTTGATACAACGTGTGCATAATCATCGGTGCATTTAAGTCGTCTGGCTCCTGTAAAGACGAATTCATCTCAGAACTCGACGGCGTTTCCATTACTCTGGGCAACATTTCGAAAGGTTCGTTTATCTGAGCAGTAACCCGCATCGATTTCTTTTTTTGTTTCTCAAGCAGTGGATGATATTGCTTCTTTTTTAGTTCTTCTGTTTGTTTAATTGGAATGGTGTAAGTGTTTATTTTTCCGAACTTAACGATTGCATTTGTCTTTGATTTGGCATTGTAGATGATCACAGCGCTTCCTGCAATAGCAAGCACTGGTAGTAACCATAATAACAATAGCCAAACCTTGCGGCGATCTCTGAAATTGCTAATGTTGGACCATACCGCTTCAGGTGGCTTGCTTTCAAAATCTTGAAAACGGCTCTTCACGATATTTTCGAAATCCTCATGAGCCATAACTTCTTGTTTTTAGTTCATTTTCCTCGGCGATAATACGCTCTTGCAACTGCTTTTTAGCACGTGCGTATTGCGATTTACTCGTTCCTTCGTTAATACCAAGCATTTCGCCAATTTCTTTGTGTGAGTATCCTTCAATGGCCCGTAAGTTGAATACCATTCGGAAGCCTTCAGGCAGTTCATGAATGAGGCGTAGCAACGATTCCATATTCATATTCTCAAGGCTTTCATTGCTCACAAAACCAGTGCTCTGCTGTCCGTAAGCTTCTTGGTGCGTATTCCGACTTTTCTGACTTCGATACGCCTGCAATGCAGTATTCACCGTTATTCGGTAGAGCCAACCACCAAGGTTTCCCTGGTCCTGATAGTTCTTTAATTGATCAAACGCCTTGATAAAAGCATCTTGTAGAATATCATCAGCAGCTTCTTCGCAAGAGGCATAACGAAGTGCCACGCCTCTCATTTTCGGTGCAAATCGGTTGTATAGCTCACGTTCTGCCTGACGTTTGCCAGCAAGGCATGCCGCTACTAATTCCGATTCATTAAACTGCCTATATTTCGATCGAATTATTTTGATATGTCTCTCATTTGCAATTAAAACGGTGGTTTATCAACCTTGGTTAGTTTAGTTATTTAACGAAAATGCAGTTTTAAATTCAATTCCGAAAGCATGTGGGTTGATTACGTAGAAGTCATTTCTGTCTTCCAGGTCGATTTGCAGACGATAATTAGCCCCCAACCCGAACTGCCATCGGTTGACAAAGTAAGAAACACCAACACCTGATTGAGCGCTCAATAGCCAGCTATTTTGGCTTTCTTGATATTGGTTATCAACTCGATAGCTTCCAATCCACCCCGATTCAACATGGATTTTAAATTTACCGGGAAGGAAGTAATATCGCGCTAAAAGTGGCATTTCGATGTAATGACGGGTGCGCGGAGCAATAGCAATAATCATGCAGTCCGTGGTACCACAGAAATACCCATAACCATTCAATTGTTCTTTTTTCCGGGAGTAACGAATGCCTGTACTTAACTCAAATTGATTGTCAAATCGATAATTCAGTCCAAGCCCAGTCGTGTAGTGAAACTGTCGGTACCACATTGGTTCAGCACAGTTCCAATATAAAATGTCATTTGTGGCCATTGGAATAAAATTGTGCTCTGATTGCAAATGACCAGAAATGGAAAGCGTTCCATTCGTTTGAGCCATTCCCAGCCATGGAAGTAGTCCGAAAAGTATGAGGCAAAACTTTTTCATTGTTGTGTTTATTGTTACAATGCGTACAGGAGAAAAAGGGTTGCACGGAGTTGAAAAAAAGTTTCTTCAACGAATAATTCAGTATTCATGACATTATTCGAAAACTTGGAAACGTTTGATCAGTTTATCGGTTCCAATAGTTAGTAAATACCGTACATTTGCCCCGTGCAAAACAAAAACGCCCTCATATTCATATTCATTACCATCATGTTGGATGCAGCAGGAGTGGGGATTATCATTCCTACACTGCCTGAATTGATCTCTGATGTAGGGCATTTATCCATTGATGCTTCAAAGAGTTACTATTTGATTATAGGCGTTGCGTACGCTGGAATGCAATTTCTGTTTTCACCTGTGGTTGGAGGACTCAGCGATCGTTTCGGTCGACGCCCTGTACTATTGTTTTCACTGTTCGGACTTGGGTTAGACTACCTAATCATGTTCTTTGCACCCAGTTTGATTTGGTTGGTTATTGGAAGATGTGTCAGCGGGATGTTCGGAGCTAGCTATTCTACGGCAATGGCGTACATCGCCGATATTTCTACTCCAGATAATAAAACACGCAACTTTGGAATGGTTGGAGCAGCTTTTGGCGTTGGATTTATCATAGGGCCTGCAATCGGTGGCTTTTTAGGAGAGGTCGGCGTACGCATTCCATTCCTTGCTGCGGCATTGGTCTCCTTGATAAACTTCATCTATGGTGTTATAGTTTTGAAAGAAACACTCTCGCCTGAGAAACGCCGCCCGTTTAATTGGAAGCGTTCCAATCCTATTGGTGCCTTTTGGCAATTACCGAAGTACAAAGAGTTGGGATTGCTTTTTGCCGTCGTTTTCATGTATTACCTCGCTGGAACTGCCATTCAGTTTACGTGGGTGTATATGACGAAGGAAAAGTTTGATTGGTCAGAAGGCGATGTTGGACTCTCATTGGCAGTGGTAGGAATTTGCGTAGCTATTGTGCAAGGTGGGCTTTCTGGGTTCTTCGCTAAAAAATACGGAAATGTCAAAACGAGCTACTTTAGCATGGTCATGTTTGTCTTATCAGCCGTTGGAATTGGCTTGGCTCCTCAAGGTTGGATGTTGTACGCGTTAATGTTGCCTTACGCCATTACTGGTTTGGCAGGACCTGCTATTCAGGCAATTATGTCCAACAATACAAACGATTCAGAACAGGGCGAACTGCAAGGGACCGTAACAAGCGTACTTAGTTTGGCTGAAATTTTTGGTCCAATGATTATGATGACTTTGTACTCCGTTACTACCGTGGGAAGGCCCGAAAATGAACGCATCTATGGCACTCCTTATTTTGCAGCGGCAGGAATGGTTCTCATCGCGACGTTTCTCTTTTGGAAGGGAACTGAGCGCTTTCGCTACAAAAAAACTTCAAAAGGAATGGAGGTTTTGGATGCTGGCGTAACGGAGGATATTATTTCAGAGAAAGAAGCCAAAGCCACCTAGGTTTTCAATCAATGTATGAGTTGAATTGAATGCGGTTGAGATGGTTATCGCGAAAAAATAACTCAAAATTGATCCCGTAGCCATCAGGTTCCATGATTGTTAGGGTGTCGTTCTTAAATTGCTGGTCAAGGACTGCAAAAACTACCTCTTTCACCACACCAATTTTAATTTTCTCTGAAAGCGTGATTTGAGAATCAGAAATATCGCTGTCCATTAAAATCGACTTCGAGGGTGTGTAGTAAAACAAGATTTCTGATTTTTCACTTTTATAACTTCGGATGGTATCCATATGATTAGGGTCGTGAATGTTCTGAAAAGGTTTTTTGGAATGAGAAAATTCAGAAGTATCGAAGTCGTAAGACGCGATATCATCTATCCACGCGTACACAAGTTCTCCATCATAGATCGTTTCAACATATGGCAAGCTTTCATTCTTCTCGGCTTCTTTTGATAGCGTTTTTCCGGTTGAACTTTTCGACTGGCAAGATGCAACAATTACCGAGGAGGCTATTACGAGAATGAGGTTGTATTTCAGCTTTCCCATGAACTATACACTGCGCTCGACAAAGGCCTTGAAATCATCCATGTATTTCTGACTTTGCTTTTTAAAGGCATCAGGCATCAGCCATCCAAAGATTTTCATGCTTCCCGAGAGTCGAAACTCGTTCTCAGCCCAATACTTTGTAGTGCCATCACCAAGGTCTTCGAAGTGGTTGTCAATGGCGTTGAACACTTTTTTTGCCTCATACGTTCCGCTGAATTGATCTGGCAAATTTCTCTTGGTGATGGTTTCTATCATTTCTATTTCACGCTTCCCCATTTTATAAAGCAGCTTGTGTTTCGAACCAACTTTACCAAGTTCTCCTTCTATCAATTCCATAGAAACAAATCCAGGTTGCCACTCTTTCAGGTTTTTTGGATCGTCGAATAACGCAACCACTTTTTCTCTCGGCGCGTTGATGATGACTTCATTTTTGTATTTCATAATTTTTCGATAATGTAGTGCATTGAGCGGAGTCGAAATGCAATTTAGTTCGATATCCACCTCACAGCTCCACTCGAGGTGCACAATTTATTATGTTACTTCGCTTTCTCTAAAATCGATTCCACAACAGACGGATCCAAAAGGGTAGAGGTGTCTCCAAAATTAGATCGTTCGCCTTCAGCAATCTTGCGCAAGATGCGTCGCATTATTTTTCCAGAACGCGTTTTCGGAAGTCCAGAAACTACTTGAATTTTATCGGGTTTGGCAATTTTACCAATGCCTTCGGCTACAGAATTGCTCACAGAGCTTTCAATTTCTGCCTCTTCATCATCTGAATCTACCACAACATACGCGTAAATCCCTTGTCCTTTGATGTCATGCGGGTAACCAACTACAGCAGACTCTACTACGTGCGGATTGGTGTTGATGGCATCCTCAATCTCCGCAGTCCCAAATCGATGTCCGGAAACGTTTATCACGTCGTCCACACGGCCAATGATACGGTACATACCGTTTTTATCACGTTTCGCACCGTCACCAGTAAAATAATATCCGTCGTAATGAGAGAAATAGACATTTTTACATCGCTCGTGATCTCCGTACGTTGTTCGGAGTATAGAAGGCCAGGGATGCTTAATACATAAATACCCTTCTACCTCATTTTCTTCGATTTCTTTTCCTTCTTGATCCAATAATACGGGCTGAATTCCGGGTAGTGGATAGCCCGCATGTGTTGGCTTCATGGGCGAATGACTTCCCAAACCAGAAATCATAATTCCACCTGTTTCCGTTTGCCACCACGTATCAACAATGGGGCACTTTCCTTTTCCAATCTCACGATGATACCATTCCCAGGCTTCTTCATTGATCGGCTCTCCAACGGTTCCAATTACTTTCAAAGAATCCAGTTTATAGGGTTTTACAAACTCCAATCCTGCCCCCATAAGCGATCGAATGGCGGTTGGAGCCGTGTAGAATTGATTGACCTGGTACTTGTCGCAAACTGCCCAAAATCTGCCGCAGTCAGGGTAGGTAGGGATTCCTTCAAATACTACTGAAGAAGCTCCGGATAACAACGGACCGTAAACTATGTACGTATGTCCTGTAATCCAACCTATATCGGCGGTACACCAGAAAACATCACCTTGTTCATATTGAAATACATTTTGGAAGGAAAATGCAGCGTACACCATGTATCCACCGCATGTATGAACCACTCCCTTTGGTTTTCCAGTGGATCCAGAGGTATAAAGAATGAAAAGTAAATCTTCGCTGTCCATTTCAGTGGCAGGACAGGTGTCTTCCATGCTTTCCACCAGTGATTGATAATCGATATCCAGTCCTTCCTTATAATTGGTGTCATTGTTTGTGTGATTGTGCACCAAAACATGTTCAACCGTATCACACTTCTTAAGAGCCTCATCTACCATAGCCTTTAAATCCAAATGTTTCGTACCGCGATTCAATCCATCAGAAGTGATTACCAGCTTTGCTTTGGCGTCATTGATTCGATCGGCTAATGCATTCGAAGAGAATCCAGCAAAAACAATAGAATGCACCGCCCCGATTCGGGCACAAGCAATAACGGAAATAATCCCTTCCAAAGTCATGGGCATGTAGATACATACACGGTCTCCTTTTTCAATTCCCAAAGACTTCAGTCCGTTAGCAAGCTTGCATACTTCGTGGTACAATTCTTTGAATGTGATTGATTTTGCAGTGTCTCTTGGTTCGTTCGGTTCCCAATGAAAAGCAACTTGATCGCCGCGTTCTTTCAAATGGCGATCGAGCATATTCTCGGTAATATTCAAACTTCCACCTTCAAACCATTTAACATTTGGTTCTGTGAAATTCCAGTTAAGGGTATTGGTCCAGGGCTTTTTCCATTCGAACGACTTGGCTATATCCGACCAATATTCAGCCGGATTTTCAGTACTTTTTTGATATTCAGTTTGATAAGCCTCGAAAGACGGTATGCGTAAATTCATTCGGTTGATTTTCAACTAAAATAATGAATCAGATGATCCTAAAAAACCGAAGCGAAGAAAATTACAGGAAGTCTTGAAATTTATGTTAGACAAACTTTTTCTTAAGCCACTGGAGCGCATTTGATTCTGAAGTAAACGCGCGAATTGGAATACGATTGCGACTAAATTGGGCAGATAGATTCAAAGATATTCTATTAGTAGTGCTTTGAAGTTCTATCGCCACTGCGTTGATTCCATCGAAAACTTCTTTGTTTTGTAGGACTTTTTGAACTTCAGGATCAACCATGATACCATCAAAGGTTTTTATGAGCAAGAGCACTGGTCCATTCTTCAGGGTGTAGTTTTTAATCGCTTTTTTGGCACAATCTATTTCGTGCTTCTGGATATGATAGTTTTCGAGTGCTTCTTCCCATTCTACACGCAAAATACCAGGTTCTAGTTCCCGAAGAATCAAACTGAAGTAATCCGTTTGGATATGTTGTAATATGGTAGCGGTTCTTGTAATGGCTTCCGATTCAGTAAATAGTGCATCCAAAGTAAGGATTTTTTCGAGTCGAACCAATAAATTTACAAAAATGAGTAGTGGATGAGTAGTTTTATTGAGGCAAACTTGACTACGGATTACAACTTGTTCAACTTTCTTCAATTTCTAAATCCGTAAGCTTCCATTTCAATCGCTCTTCGATAAGATCGCGGCAGGCTTTTTGTTGTTCCCATGGCATCTTCTTTAAGGCAACCAAGTCAACACAAGTCAAACTTAAATCTTTAATGTCTGGGTGCAACAACATGCGTCCCTCACTCGTTTTAGAAGATCTAAACGTATAACGCGGAAAACGCATCTCACCAGTAACAGCATACCCGGGCTTCTTCGAGTAGTAGCGCAATTCAACGATTACCGAGTTTGTGTTTTCAACAGGGAGCTCAAATCCAGTAAATGAGAAGGAATTCCCTTCAAAGGGAACTTGTCCCAGATATCCCGGAATTTTACTCGGGAAATTCAAATTGAGGTATTTATAATCTTCTTCAGAAGGGTATAATAGAATGACTTCAGCTACGGCACAATCATGATGCAATGGCTGCTCAAAAGTAAAAGTCAGTGAGTCTTGCGTTAAACGATAGGTGAGCAGTGTGTCCTTGAATTCATCTGTGCTCACGACCAAGGCGTAACTTTCCTCCGCTGTTGGTTTCGAGCAAGACGAGAAGGCTAGAACCAACGAGGCAAAACCAAAGGCAATTACGATTGAAGACCTCTTTCTGCTATTCATTAATTTACGACGAAGCTTAGTTTCTCCCAAAGATAAAAGTAAATCTGAAGCGCCTTTAACGTGCAAACTCTGAATTAATGCTACCTTTACATATCTTTAAACAGCCTCAATATCGTAATATCTGATTCATGAGGCAACTAATAATCTTACATGAAATTTAGTGAATTGAGTCTTGATGACTCGATCTTAACAGCCCTCAATCAGAAGGGATATACATCTCCAACACCCATTCAAGAGCAAGCCATTCCAATTGTTTTACAGAAGAAGGATTTACTGGGTGTAGCGCAAACTGGAACGGGAAAAACAGCGGCTTTTGCCATCCCAATTATTCAGCTTTTAGGAGAATCAGAAACCAAAGGAGGTAAGCGGCCGATACGCTCACTTATTGTTACACCAACGCGGGAGTTGGCCATTCAGATAGAGGAAAACATTAAGGCGTACGCGAAATTCACCGATTTGCGACATGCGGTAATTTTTGGCGGTGTAAAACAGCACAGTCAAGTAGCGCAATTAAAAGGTGGGGTAGATATTTTGGTGGCAACGCCTGGTCGTTTGCTTGATTTGATGCAACAAGGCTACATTTCGTTGAAGCAAGTTGAAATTTTTGTGCTAGACGAAGCGGACCGTATGCTCGATATGGGATTCATCCATGACATTAAAAAGCTTCTGGAAGTACTCCCGAAACGCCGTCAATCCTTGTTTTTCTCAGCAACGATGCCGGATAATATTGTACAGCTCTCGAGAAAGATTTTGTACAAACCAGAGAAAGTAGAGGTAACTCCTGAGTCTACCACTGCCGAAACAGTGCAACAACAGATTTACTATACCAATCGAGCTGATAAAAAGAATTTGATTCTACACATTCTCAACGATCCCAAAAAGGATCAGGTGTTGGTGTTTTCAAGAACGAAGCACGGTGCCGATCGATTAGCGCGGGATTTATCGAAAAAGAAGATTAACGCAGCTTCTATACACGGTGACAAAGCACAAAATCAGCGTCAAAAATCCTTGAAGAATTTTAAAACGAAGCATTTACGGGTTCTTGTTGCTACGGATATTGCGGCAAGAGGTATTGACATTGACAAACTCAATTGGGTAATCAATTATGATATTCCAAACCTGCCAGAAACATATGTTCACCGCATTGGTCGTGTAGGTAGAGCGGGGGAGACGGGGATCGCCATTTCGATCTGCGAACCTGAAGAAAATATTTATGTGAAAGATATTGAGAAGTTAATTGGTCAGCGTATTGATGTTGTTTCGGATCATCCTTTTCCACAGACTGATAAACCCATGACCAAGGCAGAAAAAAAGGAGTGGGAGAAGGAGAAGCAAAAACGCAAGCAAGAATTTTTCGCAAATAGAAAGAAGAAACAACAAGGAGGAGGAAAACAAAAAAATCGCAGTAAGCAAAGACGTTAATCTTCAGTTTTCTCAATTAGCACACTTTACAAAAGCAAAAGGTCAGCATCACAAATGCCGACCTTTTTTGAATTATTTTGGGGGTTACTTCAGGTCAAATCGGTCCAGCTCCATGACTTTTACCCAAGCACGGATAAAATCTTGGATAAACTGCTCCTCAGCATCATTACTAGCGTACACCTCTGCTAGGGCGCGCAGTTCTGAGTTTGAGCCAAAAATCAAATCATTTCTGGTTGCTTTCCATTTCGTTTCACCAGTTCTTCGATCTTTTCCAACGAAGGCTTCTTGAACTGGGTCCAGGGCTGTCCACTCTGTACTCATGTCCAGTAGGTTTTTGAAAAAATCATTGGTTAAAACTCCAGGCTTGTCCGTTAAAATGCCATACTCTGAATCATTGTAATTAGTGTTAAGCGCACGCATTCCACCTACCAAAACAGTCATTTCAGGTGGCGTGAGAGTTAATTGTTGCGCTTTATCAATGAGAAGTTCTTCTGTAGATAATCGGTATCTACCTCCAACGTAATTTCTGAATCCATCTGCCATGGGTTCTAAGTAGCCAAAAGATTCAGCATCCGTTTGATCCTGAGTTGCATCCGTACGCCCAGGAGTGAATGGAACCTTGAAGTCATAGTCAGTATCCTTAAGACAATTCTCTATGCCAACCGATCCGGCTAAAACAATGAGATCTGCTATGGAAATTTTCTTCTGCGGATTGTTTGCATTAAAATCTGCTTGAATGGTCTCGTACACCTTCAACACCTTCTTTAGTTCTTCAGAATTGTTAGACTCCCACGAGATTTGTGGCTCCAGTCGAATGCGGGCTCCGTTTGCCCCTCCACGGCGGTCTGAAATTCGATAAGTTGATGCCGATGCCCAAGCCGTTTTTATCATTGCAGCATCACTCAATTCTGAATCGGACAGCGTTTTCTTAAGAGTTTCAATATCAGAATCCTCCACCAACTTGTGGTCGACGGAAGGAATTGGGTCTTGCCAAATAAAATCCTCTTGTGGTACTTCAGGCCCCCAATAGGTTGATTTAGGCCCCATATCTCTGTGCGTTAATTTAAACCACGCCTTTGCAAACGCTTTGTTGAATTCTTCCGGATTTTCCCTGAATCTTTTCGAAATTACAGCATAATCTGGATCGAAACGAAGGGATAGGTCCGTTGTAAGCATTGTTGGCAAGTGCTTTTTGTCAGGATCGAAAGCATCAGGAATGATCGCTTCCGCATTTTTTGCAACCCATTGAAACGCTCCTGCAGGACTTTTTGTCAATTCCCATTCATGATCAAATAAAATTTGAAAAAATTGCTGACTCCACTGTGTTGGGGTTGTAGTCCAGGTAACTTCCAGGCCTGAGGATATTGCATCAGGACCAGATCCCGATTTAAAATCACTCTTCCAGCCAATTCCTTGTTGTTCAATAGGTGCTGCCTCTGGTTCAGGTCCTTTATGATCTTCTGGTGCGGCTCCGTGCGTTTTACCCAGCGTATGTCCACCAGCAATTAACGCTACTGTTTCCTCGTCGTTCATTCCCATTCGACCAAAGGTCTCACGGATATCATGCGCTGCTAATTTAGGATCTGGTGTTCCGTTCGGTCCTTCTGGGTTTACATAGATGAGGCCCATTTGAACGGCTGCCAGGGGTTTTTCTAATTCTCGATCTCCAGAATATCTTTCATCAGCAAGCCATTCTTTTTCTTTCCCGTAATAAATACTGTTATCGGGCTCCCAAACATCTTCACGACCACCTGCAAAGCCAATGGTTTGGAACCCCATTTGCTCTAAAGCAACGTTCCCAGTAAGAATCATCAAATCTGCCCAAGATATATTTCGACCGTGCTTTTGTTTCACTGGCCACAACAAACGTCGAGCTTTATCAAGATTCACATTATCAGGCCAACTATTCTGGGGTGCGAAACGGTGCATTCCAGAACGCGTGCCGCCTCTACCGTCACCGGTTCTGTAAATTCCTGCACTATGCCATGCCATTCGAATGAAAAAAGGCCCATAATTTCCGAAGTCTGCTGGCCACCATTCTTGCGAGTTGGTTAAAACGGCAGCGATATCCTTCTTCAAATCAAAATAGTCGAGATTTTCGAAGGCAGCTTTGTAATTATATGAAGCACCCATTGGGTCGGATAACTCTGAATGCTGACGCAATAGATCGATATTTAAATTATCTGGCCACCAATCTCTATTTGTTGTAGCCCTGTCTTCGGGACTTCTTTTTTTGTATGGCTCCATATTTTCATGCGGAAACGGACATTTACTCATAGTATATGTTTTAATTAAATTGTGATTCAACAAAAAAGGGAAGTGGTGTAAGCGTTTAACAGATAGCTACAAAATACAAATTGTATTTTAAACGACACATACTTTCTATCGTTTAGAAAAAGTTGTTAAGACGAATAATCTGTTAGGTTTTGTTCCTCAGGGGACTAACTTCAACGATAGCGTTTCTTGCAGGTTAATCAAAAATTCAATTACCTTAGTTATGTTCGTAAAAACAGCCTATGCATTCAGATAATTCGAAGAAAACGTCATTTTACCAATTATTGGGACGCGTATTTTACGCAGCTGCCCAAGCGGATAATGTAGTACATGAAGAAGAAGTTGAAACACTTAAAAAAATGGTTCGAGAGAAATGGCAAAAATTAGAAGGAGGCGGTGATGAGCCCAGTTCAGAGCTTGTGCAAGAAATTGAACACGAGTTCGATCAATTGCTTGAAAAAGATGCCAAAGCAGACTCGGTGATTAAAGATCTCGAAGAATTTCAAAAGGAGAATCCCGATTTTTTCACTTCAGAAGTCGTGGAACTTATAATGGATACAACAAACCAAATCATCTCCTCATTTGCTCAATCGAACAAGTCAGAAGTTTTGTTTTTGAGCGAGTTGCACTTTTTACTGAGAAAATAATAGGGGCCAAAGAAAAAATGATAATGGCTGTAGATACAGTTTCAACGGGCTGTCTTCGCCGCTAAACTCATAGTAACAAAAAAGGTACTGGTTTTCACCAAGACCTTTAAGTCCTTCAACTGATTCACCTTGAAGGCGAAGTTTCAATCTTCGAAAGCTTTCACTTTCTCTGGTGGAAGATGGATAAAGTACAAAAGTTGAGGAAGAATTTCTTTTTAAACAATTTGCTCTTTTTTAATTTTCAGTGGATCAACATTTCGTTTGAAATATTGATTAGGTTCTTTTCGGGCTGCGGACTTCCCCGAAGTCAGGATAAGAAAAAGGAATCTTTCGTGTGTTTTTTAAAAGCAGAAGGCCTGCCCTTAGGCAGGCGCACTGTTTCTGACGCGTCAGACCCTTTTAAACAAAAACACCGAATAATTGCTTTTTCCCTGACGGCTTGGAAGTCCGTAAAAGCGATTTTTGCATACTTTTTGTCGCGCTTGCCAAAAAGTATGAAACTACTTCTAATTAGTTTTATTCGTTTGGATGCGTTATCAGCCCCAGATTTGGCATTGATCCAAGTTTGGGCCTGCTTAGCCGTTGAAACCGACGTACGACCGAAGAGGTCGCTGCTAAACTCACAGAAACAAAAAAAGATCATGGTTTTCACCAAGACCTTAAGTCCTTCAACTTATTCGCCTTGAAGGCGAAGTTTCAGTCTTCGAAATCTTTCACTTTCTCTGGTGGAAGACCGGGTTCAAGAGGAAGCACTGCTTCCGAAGACGAGGACTCGGCCAGTCAGGCCGTCAAGTCCGAGGTACGCAGCCCGAAGAGGTCGCCGCTAAACATATAGTAACAAAAAAAGGTCCTGGTTTTCACCAAGACCTCTAGAAGGGTGGAAGACCGGGTTCGAACCGGCGACCTCTGGAACCACAATCCAGCGCTCTAACCAACTGAGCTACAACCACCATTTTTGTAACGTTCTCGTTACAGTGCCCTTCTTTGCCTAAATGGCGTCGCAAAGGCGAGGGCAAATATAAATAATTCTTCAAAATTGGGAAGCAACCAAAGTATTTTTAATTTCAATTTCTATCAAAAATTGAACGATGAATTTTACAGCGGCTATCCGACAAGAATTTGAACTCCGTGTGTTTCAGGAGTCCTACCCAAGAATTGAGAAGTGCTTAAATACCATTTCTGAGGATCAAATCTGGGTTGCGCCTAACGAAAACCTTGTGTCTATAGGCTGTCTTATAAAACATTTGTTGGGAAATGCTCAGCAATGGGTGTACTCTGGAGTTCTAGGGAATTCATTTGACCGTGATAGAAATTTTGAATTTGTCTCAGAGCCAAACCTCGGAAAGACCGATCTACTCGAATTAATGGAGGATGCAAAAACGAAGATCACTAAAGCATTCGAATCTCTCAACGTCGATCAACTGCAACGAAATTTTGTCATTCAGGGATTCGAAACTACTGGAATATCCGCCGTTATTCATGTAATTGAGCATTTTTCCTATCATACGGGGCAAATTAGCCTGCTGACCAAGATGTTTCAAAACGTTGACCTGGAATATTACGCTAATCACAATTTGGATGTGTAAAAGTTCCTGGGATTCTGATCAAAAACACACGGCTCTTTCTTAGATTCTCACTACTTTTGCAGCGTTCTGCACGGTTGTTTTGTGCTGGATTTTAGAATTGATATCTATGCTGAAAATTGGAGTTCTCGGTGCTGGTCACCTCGGTAAAATTCACATTCGACTGCTTTTGGAGTTGAACGAACGCTTTGAGTTTGTTGGTTTCTACGATCCAGATGATAACAACGCAGCAACTGCTATAGAACAGTTTGGTATTCAACGGTTTGAAGATGTCGATAAGCTACTCGATGCCGTAGATTGCATCGACATTGTGACGCCAACTATTTCTCATTTTGACTGTGCTTCAAAGGCGCTACGCAAAAGTAAACACGTCTTTATTGAGAAGCCGGTTACCGAAACAGTAGATGAGGCAAAAGCTCTGGAAAGCTTGGCTCATGAAGCGGGAGTGAAGGTGCAGGTAGGACACGTAGAGCGTTTCAATCCGGCATTTCAAGCTGCAGTACCACATTTTAATAATCCAATGTTTATTGAAACACACCGATTGGCGCAATTCAATCCAAGAGGAACAGATGTGCCGGTGGTTTTAGATTTAATGATCCATGACTTGGATGCGATATTAAGCGTGGTAAAGTCTGGTGTGAAACGTATTTCAGCCTCAGGCGTTGCGGTTGTGAGTGATACTCCAGATATCGCCAATGCCCGAATCGAGTTTGATAACGGCTGTGTAGCGAACTTGACGTCAAGCCGAATTTCAATGAAAAACATGCGTAAATCGCGCTTCTTTCAGAAGGATGCATACATTTCCGTCGATTTTTTAACGAAAGAATTAGAAGTCGTACGTATGGAAAATGTAGAAGGCGAACCCGACCCATTTGATATGGTTTTGGAGCTTGGTGAAGGGAAGCCCTCTAAGAAAATTAGCTTTGATAAACCAACCATTGCGGAGTCAAATGCGATTAAAGAAGAACTAGACACTTTCTGTACGGCTATCGAAAATGACACCACGCCTATAGTTTCTATCGAGGATGGAAAGGCGGCATTAGAGATCGCACATCAAATCGTGGAGAAAATTAAAGCCTCAGGATCCCTGGTGGTAGACAATATTTAAGACCGGTAAGCGTTGTAAAAAACACTACTATGAAGAAATTAGCGTTATTAGCAATCGTAGCTACAGTGCTGTCTGGCTGCGTTAAGAACAATCCCGATCCTTCTTGGTTGGAAGTCAATGAATGGACAATGGAAAGCAATGCCATTGGAGTCAATGGAGACGAGGGAATTATCACGCACAACTTTACCGATGCCTGGGTATTCATTGATAATAAGTTGATTGGTGTATTCGAGGTACCATTCAAAATCCCTGTCTTGGTCAGTGGAAATAGTGAAATCAAACTGTACCCAACCATTCGAAACAACGGAATTTCAGCAACTAAGAAGATTTACCCTTTTGCAGATCCTTATATCATCGATGCCGAATTGGTGCAAAACCAAACCTTGACGATCGATCCGGTAACGCGATACAAGGACCAAACAACGATTACTTTATGGAATTTCGACGATCCGAATAATTTTGGAGTGGAAGAGGCACCAGGGTCATTGGCTTCTATGGTCGTAGATTTCGACCCTCAAGTGATGACATCTATTAACGGAAGCGGCTACGGACACGTGTTTATGAATGACAACACCAATCAATGGCAAGCCTCAACAGACCCTCAAACGCCGCTAGATCTCCCGAAGCAACAAGCCGAAGTGTATCTGGAGATCGATTATTACAATACCGTAAGCCTAATAACGGGTGTTATAGCTCAGCAGCCAGGTTCAGCAACCGGCAATGTGAATGTTCAGTTAAATGCACAGCAAGAATCGGAAGTGGAATGGAAGAAAATATACTTGGACTTGAAGACCATTGTGTCCGGGTATCCTAATGCTACCGGTTATTTAATGAGTTTTGATGCACTAAAACCAGACTCATTATCATCTGGCTACATCAATATTGACAATATGAAACTGGTGCACTTCTAAATGAACGCACGATTCCTGACATCCCTCTTAGTCCTACTAGACTGGATCGCCTCCGGTGTAGGTTGGGGTCTGTTCTATTATTATAGAAAAACCAGGATCGAGGGAGAAGCTTTTACGGCCAGCGAATCATTTTATCTCGGAATTGCGCTTGTCCCTTTAATTTGGATCTCCATTTATTTGCTGCAAGGTACCTATCATGATGTGCGTCGTTTGCACCGATTGAAAATTATCAATCACACTTTTGTTGGAACGCTCTTAGGGGTTGTTGTGCTCTTCTTTCTTTTGTTAATCGACGATGAAATCAGTGGTTATCAGCAGTATTACAAATCGCTGTTTGTTTTGTTCGCGTTGCAGTTTTCCGTTACATTAATCCCAAGATTTACGCTTGTTAGCATTATTGTAAAACGAATCCATGCCCGAAAAGACGGCTTCAATACGCTAATAATCGGTGGAAGCGACAAAGCGGTAGGTATATACAAGGAAATTCAAGAGTTGCCAAAGGGGATAGGGCACAAATTTATCGGTTTCATTAATATCAATGGGGTTGATAGAGAATTGGAAAGTGAATTGCAGTACCTCGGTCATATTGATGATGTGGAAAAAATACTGGAAGAATACGCGATTGAAGAGGTGATCATTGCTCTTGAGAGTACGGAGCACGACAAAATCAAGTCTATCATATCACGATTAGAGGCAAAAAGAGATATGCGCATTCGCGTTTTACCAGATATGTACGACATTTTATCGGGAACGGTGGAGATGAGTAATATTTTCGGAGCCCTATTAATAGATGTGAATTCTGAAGTAATGCCTGTTTGGCAACGTATCGTGAAGCGCGTCTTTGATGTGATAGCCTCCGTTATCGCTCTAATTCTTTGTATTCCTTTGTTTATTGTTTTAGCCATTTTGGTAAAAACGTCATCGCAGGGACCTATTTTCTTCCGTCAGGAACGCATTGGAAAGAAAGGGCGTCCGTTTCAAATTATTAAGTTTCGAACCATGGTGGTTGATGCGGAACAAAGTGGGCCTCAACTTTCCTCCTCAAATGATCCTCGGATTACAAAAATTGGTCGTTTCATGCGGAAAACACGCTTGGATGAATTTCCTCAATTCTACAATGTATTAATCGGTGATATGTCACTGGTAGGACCTAGACCCGAACGTCAGTTTTACATTGATCAAATCATGAAGGTGGAGCCACAGTATATTGAGCTTACAAAAGTACGCCCAGGAATTACCTCATGGGGACAAGTAAAATACGGGTATGCCGAGAACGTAGAGCAAATGCTGGATAGAATGAAGTTTGACCTGTTGTACCTGAAAAACAGGAGCTTCTCGCTAGACTTGAAGATAATGCTCTACACGATTCTTATTGTATTTAAAGGAAGCGGAAAATAGGAAGATATTCCGAAATCTTTAAGGTATAGTACCCATTCAATATTCTTGATTCATCATTCATTATTGAATATTGATGAGTCCTTATTTAATTGCCAGCGAAAGCATTTCTCGATCTTCAATGAAGCCTTTCAGATTATCTCCAATGGCAATTGGACCGACGCCTGCCGGTGTTCCAGTGTAAATCAAATCACCTGTTTTCAGTGTAAAGAATTGAGAAACAAAAGCAATCAAAGTATCTATATCGAAGATCATGTCCGAGGTATTGCCGTTTTGCACCACAATTCCGTTTTGTTCTAATCGGAACTGAGTATTGGACAAATCCAATTTTTCCTTTGGAATGAACGTGGCAGAAATAGGTGCGCTGTTTTCAAACGCCTTAGCAATTTCCCAGGGATGTCCTTTCTTTTTACATTTCGCCTGTAAGTCTCTTGCTGTGAAATCAATTCCAAGCCCAATTTCATTGTAGTACTTATGCGCAAATTCCCGTGAAATACTTTTTCCGGCTTTAGAGATTTTTACCACTATTTCGCACTCAAAGTGGACATCTTTGGAAAAGCTAGGATAATAAAAGTCACTTCCTGCCTTCAATAGCGCAACATCTGGCTTCATGAAGAACATAGGCGTTTCTGGCACTGCAGATTGCATTTCTTTGGCGTGATCTGCATAATTTCTACCAATACAAATGATTTTCATTTCTTGAATTTATCTTTTAATGCATCCAATTTATCCTCATAACTTTGTTGTGGAGGCATGCTCTCTTGCTTGATACGCTCCATTTCTTTACGCAATCGTTGTTTTGTGTACAATGGGAAGTCAGCATCTAGCATCCAACCGTAATAACCGGGTTCTACTTTGTGTACTTCTGCGATGGTTTTGTTTTTGTGTTTACCAAAATTGTAAACAACTTCACCCTTCTTGTTGTAGGCAAGTCTTCCTGCGAAATCAGCGCGATCCATATCGTTGTGGCGCGAGAAATCTGCTAAAAAATCAACATCACCAGAAAGATCTTGATAATGCGATATTTGTGCATCCAAGACTTCCCATGTGGCTTGTGCATCAGCTAGGGCATTGTGTGCGTTATTGAGTTCTTTTTGACAGTAGAATTTGTACGCTGCTACAAGTGTTCGTTGCTCCATTTTATGGAAAATATTCTGAACGTCGATATGTTTGCGAGTAGACAGATCGAAGTCACTTTCTGCACGCAGTAGCTCCTCAGCTAACATGGGCAAATCAAACTTGTTGGAATTATATCCTGCAAAATCGCAGTCTTCCAGAAACGTTTCCAATTCGGGTAGAATTTCTTTGAAAGTAGGAGCATCTTTTATGTCTTTATCATAAATGCCATGAATGGCACTCACTTCTGCCGGAATAGGAATTTCGGGATTAACACGACGGTTAAAATTTGTCGTGGAGCCATCTGGTGCAATTTTCACCACGGCAATTTCAACAATACGATCATGAGTAACATTCAATCCAGTTGCTTCCAGATCGAAAATGGCAAGTGACTTTTGCAGGTTTATATTCATGGGCTAAAGATAGTGATAGGGAAGAGGGGGAACAAAAAAGTCCCAGCAAAAATACTGGGACTTTCAAATAAGTATGAGTTGGCTTTACTCAGTTTTCAATCCAACGTACTGATAAGGGAAGTATTTTTCCTTATTCGTAGCATCTTCGTCATAGGACGGTCCTGATACTTTGGATGAAACAATAACCACGTTTACTTTTCCTTTATACTCTTCCTTGTCTTCAAAGTAAGCAACAAGGTCGTACTTCATGTTTTCTGCACGAATCTTCGCGAGGTTCTCGTTCGTTCCAAACGTTTTTGTTGGTACTGTAGAAGCTGAGGAGAACACAGATATGGTAATGGATTCACGTCCATCTTTCAACTGTTCTTCTACGTCTTTCACAAACTTCTTTAAGTCACCCTTTTTCACAGACAATTTGTTCTTGTTGTATGCGAAATAGTGCATGAATTCAAGATTCGCGAATGTATTCGTAACTACAGGATCGATATCAACTGTATCTTCGATCTTCGTGATTGTACGCTTGTCTACGTCTAATAACAACTCACGGTAGATTTCCTGATAGTTTGTTTCACATTCCGTAGAGAATTCATCATTACCCATGGAAACGCTATCAGTGAGATTCATGTATTCAAGGCGGTATTCCTTACACGGCTCAAGACCTGTCATAAAGACTCCATCACGTAATCTAGGGAAAACTTGACGCTCATCCTGCTCGTCACAATTCAAACAAATCAATTTTACGTTGATTGCAAAATCTTCCGGGATTGGCTTGTCATCAACTGTTCGAATTAATCCTTTCAATACAGCGATATCTTTTACTCCAAGGTAATCGTTGAAGATTTCGTAGATATCTTTTTCTCCTTTTCCATCTTTACGGTAAGAAGTCATGTATCCTCTGCGACCATCTAGAGTAGTGGTGTAGAATATGTCATCGTTCGTTGAGTTAAACGGATATCCCAGGTTGGAACCTTCTACCCATGAACTGTCCTCTTGCATTTCGCTTTTGAAGATGTCAAATCCACCGATACTTTTTTCTCCATTTGAAGCATAGTACAGTGTTTTGTTGTCAATAGCGATGAAAGGCGAGTCTTCGTCGTTGGGTGTGTTAATTCCTGGACCGAGGTTTTTCGGTCGAGTCCATTTACCATTGTCTTTACGCTCCATAACGTAAATATCTCGACCACCGAATCCTCCTGGACGGTCAGATACAAAGAAGAAACGACGCTTGTTGTGCGACATCATACAGTGTGTCTCCCAATTGTCAGTGTTCACTTTCTTCATGTCCAATGGCTCAATGTCATTGAATTTAGCGTGATAGAAATCTGTTGTCCAGATGTCTCCATTACCCACGTTGTCCTGGTAAAGGTAGATTTTACGCTCATCACCACTCATGGAGATAGACGCTTCGTTGAGTGAATCAACACAAAAATCTAATTTTTGCGGTTCCGTCCATGTTGAGTCAAAATCCAGATAACTCACGTAAATATCTTCAGGATACTGGTTGGTCGCTAAATCACGGTAGATTTCCGTTTTGCCATTTTCCCAAGGTTTTCTTGCCGTAAAGTATAAAGCTGACCCATCTAATGATACAACGGGAGAATATTCTGGGTACTGAGTGTTAATCTGTGGTCCCATGTTTTTCAACGTTACATTCACAGGTGCAGCCATTTGACGTTTTGCCTCAGCACACTGCTTCAATCGAAGCTCAGCAACAGGGCGTAACTCAGACTTACTGCGCGATGCAGCCATGAATTTGTTGTAATTCTCCATCGCCTTGTCTATCTCCTCATTTAGGTGATAGCAAGTAGCCAGGTGGAAAAATGCATCTGGCGGTGAGCTTGTTTCACGATGTGAGTACATGTCAAAATTTTGATCGATATCTGTAACAGCCTTTTGGAACAAAGGAATGGCTCCTTGATAATCCTTTCGGATTTCCAAAATCAAAAATCCTTTACGGTAATTGTAATTCGGATTTTGAGGATTTAGTTCCAACAAACGATCTGCTAGAATTTCGGAGTAGTACAAATATCCATCCTGCATGAGGGTGGAGTTTTGCATAACAATTTCCGACTCTTTACCAGTCGCAGCGATGTCACGAACTTCCTGCTCAGTGAGGGGCTCACCCGGTCTTTGTCCGAAAGTGAGAGCTGTAGATAGTATGGCTACTGTGCATAACACAGCCTTTTTTAAATCCATAACATGTAATTTTACGGTCATTATTCTGGTTGATACGGTGTTAGGTGTGTAATGTTACGTATAATGCACTTTTTTAGCAAATAAAATGTCTCCGGATTTCCCACATTAGGTTTTTAATATCCCATTTGGCAAAGAGCTCCTCGTGTTATTTTACAATTTTAAACTCTGTACGACGGTTTGCCTGATGTTCTTCTTCTGAACAGTCCGAAACAACATTGCCTTCACAGCCACAGTCGTTTACCAATCGAGATTCTCCATAACCTTTACCATAAATGCGGGAAGGATCAGAGATTCTTTCCTTAATATAGTTGGCAGAGGACTCAGCTCTTCTAGTCGACAAACGTTTGTTGTACGACTTCGATGCACGACAGTCTGTATGTGAACCCAATTCAATTTTAATCTTCGGGTTCTCGTTCATAATGGCAACAATCTTATCGAGTTCAATAGCTGCGTCAGGACGAATATCAGACTTGTTCAAATCGAAGTAAATTGGATTCAAGGCAAAAAGTGTTCCGATATCCGTACCTACTTCAGCTTTGTTCAGTAAATACTCCAAATTTAACGTTCCCCAAACTCCAAGAACAGTATCCAATTTGAATGTTTGCACAATGTAATCGTCTTTTTCGATATGGATATCCCATGCGATTCGGTCTCCAGGAATGTTGTTGGCGATCAGGTCTTTCGGGAATTTACCATTTCCATCGGCGTCGAACGAGTGCAGTTGATTTTTAGTTCCAGCCTCGTAAATAATTACCTTAGATCCCGGTAACACATTCATCGTTCTTACATCAGCTACTGTAGCGTTCAGGACGTAATTATCCAAGTAGTGAACTTTTTCAATCTCTTCATTTTCGTTGTTACAAAGAGTTACAAAATTCTTTGTCTCTAACAAATCTCCTCCTCGATAAAACTCGATTTTGTAATCTTTACATCGTTTCAATGGTGCGAAGAATCTACCTTCATTTTTTACCCTTGGATGAAATACCTTGTCGTTTTCAATTTCACAATTTTCACAGTACACTTTAACATCTAAATCACTCGGTAGAGGAGAGCCATCTAGCATCACGAACTGTCCTAGAAGTGAACTAATCGGTCTGTTTCCAAGATAGTCGTTTTGAATTTCATAGATATCCTTTTCGCCATAACCGTCTTTTCGGAACGAAGAGAGGTAACCGCGTAAACCGTCTACAGTTGTCGTGTAGTAAATATCGTCTCCCGTTGAATTGATAGGATATCCCATATTTGCCGGTTGCGACCAGTTGTTGTTTTCGTCTCTAAACGTTACAAAAACATCGAAGCCTCCCATGCTCTCAGGGCCGTTACTGGAATAATACAACGTTTTGTTGTTCACTGCAATAAAAGGAGAATCTTCATCATACGGCGTATTGATTTCCGGCCCCATATTTTGGGCTTTACTCCATTCGCCATTCGGTAAAAGTGTGAGACGATAAATATCACGTCCGCCGTACCCTCCAGGTCTATCAGAAGCGAAGTACAAGTGTTGGCCGTCAGGTGTCATAGTACAGTGTGTGTCCCAATATTCGGAATTCAATTCACTGTATCGTAGTTTTTGAATTTCATCAAAATGACCGTTGGCTAAAATATCGGAGTAATAAATATCTCCACCACCAGAACGATCTTCGTAAACGAAAATACGACGTTCGTCAGCACTAACACTGATAGTGGCCTCATTTAGCGAGTCTACGCAGAAATCAAGCCTTAATGGTGCTGTCCATTCACCGTCGAAATCGGCGAAAGAAACAAAGATGTCTTCCGGTAAATCATACAACATCGGATCACGAAACTTTCCATCTGGAACACCTTCCCATTGGCGTCGAGAAGTGAAGTAAAGCGAGTTTCCATCGAGAGAGATCACAGGTGCATAGTCTGCTTCAGGTCCATTTACGGCTTGTCCCACATTTTTAACGATGGCGCTTTTGGGCGTGCTCATTTCTCTTCTGGCAACCACCAACTGTTCCAAACCGAGTTCCGCTAAATCAACCAATCGAGATTTTTTTGCAGAATTTTCAAGGAAAAGCCGGTAATAGTTCTCAGCTTGCTCCAACTGTTCGTCAAGATGGTAGCACTTTGCCAGGTAATAATAGGCATCATAAGGCGCCCCCGTTTCTTTCACAGTATAAGGGTCGTAATTCTTTTTTACTTCAACTACTGCTTTTTGGAAATGCGTAATTGCTGTTGGAAAATCTGTATCGGCAGTGAAAACTATAAACCCTTTGCGATAGTTATAATTCGCGCTTTGTGGTTTGATTTCTAAAAGTCGATCTGTAAGAATTCCAGCATGATACAAATAGTTCTGTTGAATCATTTCAGAACTACGCATCACTAATTCTTCTTCCGAAGCATTTTGGGCCAACGCTTTCACCTGCGCATCTGTCATTTGTGCGGCGACAGTGTAGGGCAAGAGTAAAAGCAGTAGAAGTAGCTTTTTCATAAGTGAGTTTTGTGTTTATAATTCGCGCTCTGGGTCGAATTGCTCCAGATAATCAGCAACGCGACGCACAAATTGTCCTCCTAACGCTCCATCAACCACACGGTGGTCATAAGAGTGAGACAAGAACATTTTATGACGAATCCCAATGAAGTCTCCTTCTGGGGTTTCGATTACCGCTGGTACTTTTCGAATGGCACCAAGGGCTAAGATTGCGACCTGTGGCTGATTGATAATAGGAGTTCCCATCACATTGCCGAATGTCCCCACATTGGTCACCGTGTAAGTTCCTCCTTGAATATCTTCTGGTTTAAGGTTGTTGTTACGGGCATTATTTGCCATTTCGTTTACAGCCTTTGTTAATCCTGTTAAATTCAAACGATCTGCATCTTTAATGACAGGAACGATTAGGTTGCCTGATGGTAAAGCAGTTGCCATACCTACATTGATGTGTTTGCGTTTGATTATTTTGTTGCCCGAAACTGATACATTGATCATCGGGAAGTCTTTAATTGCTTTAACAACTGCTTCCATGAAGATAGGAGTGAACGTAATATTTTCTCCTTCGCGCTCCATGAATTCTTTCTTTACTTTCTTTCTCCAGTTGAAAATGTTCGTAACGTCTGCTTCAACATAACTTGTTACGTGGGGAGATACGTGCGTAGACATCACCATGTGATCGGCAATTAGCTTGCGCATGCGATCCATCTCAACGATTTCATCTCCAGGTCCTGCTGAAACCAATGGTTCTTTGATATTTGCCAAGAATCCGCCAGTAGCCGGAGCTGCCGCAGGCGCAGATTGAGGTGTAGACTCCTGCTTGCTTGGAGTTGCAGCTGGTGCAGTTGGTGCCGGTGCTGCAACGGTTGCTGCAGATCGATCTCCATCAATGTAGCCTAGAATATCTTTTTTGGTAACCCGACCATTTTGTCCAGAACCAGAAATTGTCTCTAACTCAGACATGGTAACACCTTCTTTTTCCGCAATACTGCGTACCAAAGGAGAATAGAACTTTCCACTTGGTCCTGTTTTAGCTACGGCGCCGTTGCCATTACCATTGATAGAAGCACTCATCGTTGCTACGTCTGCTGTAATAGACTCAGCTACAGCCGCAGGAGAAGAGCTTTCTGAACTTGCTGAAGTTTCTTTTTCAGCAGCTGGAGCACCAGCATCATCAGAAGGAGCGTCACCATCTGTTGAAATTATTGCAATTACATCACCTACTTGCGCAACTTCATCTTTTTGGAACAGTTGCTTTACCAAAACACCTTCCGCTTCAGAAGGAAGTTCGTTGTCCACCTTGTCCGTAGCAACCTCTACTAGAGGTTCGTCCATCTCAATGGTATCACCAACTTCTTTTAACCAATTTGTGATTGTTGCTTCAGTAACACTTTCTCCCATTTTAGGAAGGCGGATTTCAATTTGCGCCATAGATTCTTAATGTAATGTTGAAATTTCTGAGTACAAAAATAACCGAAATTTCCTTTTATTCAATGGCTGGGAGGTCTTTTACTGATCTAATTTACGCCATGCCTTCCATAGGATAGAAAAGTCCTTACGCATGGAGTAATCTCTGGCATACAATAAGTTCAGTTTTTCGGTAATCCCCTCATCTTGAAACTCAAAACCATCATCTGGGGTAAGAATTCCCTTCTTAATGCGCGGCAAGCGCACATCTTTTAATGAAAGTGCTTCTGAAAAACCGATAAACGATTTCTTTCCAACGAATACTGAAAACACATTTTTTACGAAAGAGGATTTGTTTTTATAAAGAAAGATTGAAACGGGCAAGCTCAGGAGCATACAGGTTGCAGCTAAAAAATCGAAAAGTCGTTTTTTTCGTTTGTTTTCACTGCTGACCAATGCATTTAAATTTAAAATATAAAGGTCGCCAGCGGTGTCAATGGAGTTACTACCTATTAAAAGATCATCAGTTTCTGGTGCAATTTTAAAATCCAACGAACCGGACTTCAAACGTGACATAGTCGCAATGATCTCCTCGTATTTTAGGTCTTTCGCAGAGAATATTAATTCGTCAAAAGGAAATGTATCGTCCTCTAAATTTGTTTTAGAGACGTGTTCAATCGTTTCGATATTGGTTTGCGTTTGTGTGAGCAAGTGTGAAATACGATTAAACTCTGTTTCGCCTCCGTAAACTGCATACTTCTTTTTTGTAGTATTTCGAAGTCGAAAGCGTTTCGGAAATGCGAAATGGAAATAGATTCTCGAGATGAAATAGTATGCCATGACCCAAGCGGCGCCTACAAAAATGAAAAGTCGTGAAAATTGCAAAGACTTGGGAAGTATAGCGTAGGCAATGAGTATTGGAAGCGTCCCCAAAATTGTTCCTTTTAAAAACCTGAATAGTTTTATAGGACGGTCGTACCCTCCGTTAAAATAGACTACAGCAACCCACGTTAAACCGTAAGTTGGAATGGAGTATTTAATGAGTTCTTCGGGGAACATGATGTTCGACATGCTCCAATAGTTCGTTAACGCAAAAAGGCCCAGGACAATGCAGGTGAGATCGAGGACAGGTAGAAACAAGGTTGTAATGATCCGAGTGAAAATCGCAAGGGATGCTCGAAAATAAATGGCCATGTTGATCAAGAAAGAAAAAAGCCAAGCGTTATTTCCGGAGAAGTGTTTTTTTGCAAATATGACCATCGCTCTGTAAAAAACGAAAACGTAGTTTACCGAACTTTTTTTCGTGCTTTCCCCCTTGTAATGTATAATCGTGGTTCTCGGAAAGTAAATGTTTTTATAACCACCTTTTTGGATTCTATAAGATAAATCAATATCCTCTCCATACATGAAAAAGGCTTCATCCAATGCGCCTACCTTATCAAGTGCTTCTTTTCGCATCAACATAAAAGCACCACTCAGAATATCAATTTCAGCTGTTTCAAACTCTGATAAGTGGCCAAGGTGATATTGTCCAAACCGTTTTGATCTTGGAAAGATGCGTGAAAGACCAAAGATTTTGTAAAAAGCTACCATGGGGTTCGGGAGACCTCGTTTAGATTCTGGTAGGAAGTTCCCACGACCATCGATCATATGTACTCCCAGTCCTCCAGCTTCTGGATGGGCATCCATATACTCGATCACTTTTTGAAAACTGTTTTCCTCAACTACCGTATCTGGATTTAGTAGTAAAACATACTTTCCTTGTGCAATGGCTATTCCTTGATTGTTTGCTTTTGAAAATCCAACATTATCCTCATTGAGGATTAGCTGTAAATCGCTGTGTTTCTCCTGAAGCATTTCAACCGATCCATCTTTGGATGCGTTGTCAACTACAATTATTTCAATTTCAAGTCCTTTTGATGCTTTTTTAACAGATTGTAAGCATTGATCCAGAAAGTACTCAACGTTGTAATTTACAACGATGACAGTGAGTTGATATTTTGAAGTTTTTTCGGTCAAATTTAACGGATAGCAATACAAGAAATTTCCACAGAAACATCCTTCGGCAAACGTGCTACCTGAACCGTTTCTCTGGCTGGTGGCTCTGAACGGAAGAACTCAGCATAAATTGTATTTACAGCGTCAAAATCATTTAAATCTCTTAGAAAAATGGAGCATTTTACCACATTTTCGAATGTCATATCCGCTTCGGAAAGCAAGGCTCCGATGTTCTGCATCACTTGATTTGTAGCCGCTGCAACATCGTCTTCAACAATTTCGCCTGTTATCGGATTCATGGGGATCTGTCCGGAGACATACAGTGTATCATTTTTGAGGATTGCCTGACTGTATGGTCCGATGGGAGCAGGAGCACCTGGAATTCGCAATGCCTTTTTCATCTTTCCTTATTTTTGTACAAGTTTACCAAAAAATCGGACAATTGAAACGCATCTTGTTGGTTGATAACTTTGATTCCTTCACCTATAATTTGGTGCATTACCTGGAAGCTTTGTCGTGTGAAGTGGATGTTCGTTTTAATACTGAAATACCTGAGCAAATACTGGAAACGTACGATGCTGTTGTATTGTCTCCTGGTCCTGGTTTGCCAGAAGAATCAGGCGAGTTGATGACTCTCATAGCGAACTATAAGGGTAAGGTACCAATTTTAGGAGTGTGTTTAGGGATGCAAGCTCTGGCTATTGAGTTGGGAGGAGCTTTGTATAATCAGCAGTTGGTCAAGCACGGTGTTCAAGAGCGAATTAGTGTGAAACGTGGTGTGTTATTCTCAGTAGATCAGGAGGATTTTGTGGTAGGACTGTATCACAGTTGGGGTGTTTCGATTGAAGGAGACTATCATGTAACGGCGAAGTCGCAGAATGGAGTAGTGATGGCGATAGAAAATGACCGCTTGCGATGTTATGGTGTTCAATTCCATCCAGAGTCAATTATGACGCCAGGAGGTAAAGAAGTGTTAAAACGATTTTTGGCAGTTGTACCCGAGGCGTTGGTTGTTAGTGCTGAATAAACTCAAAATCTACGCGACGATTTCGTTGTCGCCCTTCTGCAGTATCGTTGGTGGCGGCTGGCACTGTTTCTCCTTTAAAATCAAACTTCAACCGATCTTTGCTCAGGCCGTTATCGACAAAATACCTAATTATCGCTTCTGCGCGTCTTTTTGAGAGTTCGTCATTGTATCCATTACTGCCTTCAGAGTCGGTGTGCCCAATAACCAGCACACGGAGATCGGAATGTCCTTTTACCACTTTTACCAATTTGTCCAGGAACTCTTTGTGCTCATCGCGGATTTCCGCTTTGTCAAAATCGAAGTAGATGGGCTCGAAAACGAAGTTCTCTCGCTCTTTTTTACGAATTAAAGGAGCGCTCAATCCATCATTATAGTCTCTGACAAATCCCTGAAACCATGAATGTGTTGCATGGGACTGATCTCCCTTCGAGATATTAAACTCTTGCTTATACAGAATTAGTTTTCCGCTCATGCGACCGCAGTCCGTGCTCGAAAAGCTACCATTTAAATAGCCTTTTTCTGGATCGTATTCAAATTCTCCTTTGAGCATGCACCATTTTGATCGAAAGGCGGAATTATCGTCTTCAATGACAGTTTGCTCGAATAACAGTTTTTCATTTTTTCTTTTCCCTTTGATTTGCTTGATGGCAAAATACTCGGTGTTGTAATTTTCCTCACGCATGTAGCCCGTCAAAGCTCCGTCCGAAATTTCAAAGTCAGCATATACAATGGTTCCTTCATCCAAGGATTGTCCGGCTCGAATTAAAACGCCTTGCCACGTTCCTTGAAAGTCAGCATCTCCGGCATAAACTGAAATGCTTAAGAGGCTAGCTGAAAGAAGAAGTAATAATCGCATAGAAAACATAACGTAAAAAGTGCGAAAAAGTTCCATTTTTCCTTGGTCCAAATCGAAATTGGGGTGTTTCTTGAGTGTGTCGAGCAAAATGAATGCCACTATTAACAATTTTAAATAAAATATGTTGATAAGTAGCTTGTTCCAGTCCCTTGATTAATGGGAAAAAAGGTGTGAGAATCGTATCTTTGTTAGCATGATTTTTAGGGCGTTTTTGTGTCCTTTTAATTGTAATCAAAACTATGAGCGAACAAGATAAGAAACAAGAGTACGCAGCGGATAATATTCAGGTACTTGAAGGATTAGAGGCTGTACGAAAGCGACCTGCCATGTACATTGGCGACGTTGGGGTGAAAGGACTTCACCATTTGGTTTATGAGGTAGTGGATAACTCGATTGATGAGGCGCTAGCTGGACATTGTGATACCATTGATGTATTCATTAATGAGGACAACTCGATTACTGTAAAAGATAACGGTCGTGGTATCCCAACAGCCATGCACACAAAGGAGAAAAAATCTGCTCTTGAGGTCGTAATGACAGTGCTTCATGCCGGTGGTAAATTTGATAAGGATACCTACAAAGTTTCTGGTGGATTGCACGGAGTAGGGGTGTCGTGTGTGAACGCACTATCTTCAGATTTGCGTGCAACCGTGCATCGTGAAGGAAAAATATTCCAGCAAGAATATAAAATCGGTGTTCCTCAGTATCCTGTGAAGGAAATTGGGACCGCTTCTGACACAGGTACCGAAGTTCGATTCTTACCAGATGCTAGTATTTTCGAAACAACGGTATATAATTATGATACCCTGGCTGCCCGCATGCGCGAGTTGGCTTTCTTGAATAAAGGAATTACAATTACGCTGACCGATTTGCGTAATACTGACGAAGAAGGAAAGCACATTTCTCAAAGATTCTACTCTGAAGAGGGGTTGAATGAGTTTGTAAAGTATCTGGATCGGAATAGAGAGCCTTTGTTAGAAGATACCGTGTATTTCGAAGGAGAAAAAGATGGTATTCCTGTAGAGGTTGCGATGACCTACAATACTTCTTATACAGAAAACATTCAGGCGTATGTCAACAATATAAATACGCACGAAGGAGGAACGCACCTTTCAGGCTTCCGCCGTGGTTTAACAAACACTCTGAAAAAGTACGCAACGGATTCAGGAATGTTGGCCAAAGAGAAGGTGGAAATCGAAGGAGATGATTTCCGTGAAGGATTGACAGCCGTAGTTTCAGTGAAAGTGGCTGAGCCGCAATTTGAAGGACAGACCAAAACAAAACTAGGTAACCGTGAGGTAACGGCGCCGGTAAGTCAAGCCGTTTCACAGATGTTATCGGATTATCTCGAGGAGCATCCAAACGAGGCGAAAACAATTGTTCAAAAGGTAATACTTGCAGCAAAAGCACGACAAGCGGCGCGCAAGGCTCGTGAAATGGTGCAAAGAAAGAACGTAATGAGTGGGTCTGGACTACCTGGGAAGTTGGCCGATTGTTCTTCTAAAGATCCAGCAGAATGCGAGATCTACCTTGTTGAGGGAGATTCAGCGGGTGGAACGGCAAAACAAGGTCGTGACCGTAACTTCCAGGCAATTATGCCGCTTCGAGGGAAGATTTTGAACGTGGAGAAAGCCATGCAACACAAGATCTTTGAAAACGAAGAAATCAAGAATATTTATACAGCGTTAGGAGTTCGCGTTGGAACAGAGGACGACTCGAAAGCGTTGAACATGGAGAAGCTTCGTTACCACAAGGTAATCATCATGTGTGATGCCGACGTCGATGGTTCTCACATTGAAACGTTGATCCTGACGTTCTTCTTCCGATACATGAAGGAAATGATCGAGAACGGATACGTTTACATTGCAACACCACCATTGTATCAAGTGAAAAAGGGAGCGAAATCTCAATACGCTTGGGACGACGATCAAAGAGATCGCTTGATTCAAGAAATGAAAGGGTCAGGATCAGAGTCTTCCGTAGGCGTTCAGCGTTACAAAGGTCTCGGGGAGATGAATGCTGAACAACTTTGGGATACAACAATGAACCCAGAGTATCGTACGCTACGTCAAGTAACTATTGAAAATGCAGCAGAGTGTGATCAGGTATTCTCTATGTTGATGGGAGAGGATGTTCCTCCTCGTCGCGAGTTCATTGAGCGCAACGCGAAGTATGCAAATATTGATGTTTGATAAAGTGAATAGTCGAACAACTAGAAGCCTCAATCTTTGGATTGGGGCTTTTTTATATTCTTCCGGTAACCAGTTTTGCGGCTCCGTAAATTGCTAATCCGACAACACCCAGCATTCCGACAAATGTCACTGCCTCTTTCGATCGATTGTTGTCACAAAGGACACGGATGCGCTCTATTAAACGCGTAGCTGTTTTTCTGCTGAACGAAAGCCTATTGCCTTTTCTTTTTATGGTAATGTACTGTGTGATGTTCGGAATTGCTGCTCCTACGTTAACTCCATCTTCTACAAATACAAGTATCGGTTTCTCATTTGCATGTGCCAACCCAGATTCAAATTGAATCATTTCCGAAATCCCGTTCGACTCTGTCTGAAAATGCACATCTTTCCGAATGTATCGTTTGGTGGCACAAATAACGACGAAGTCAGATTCATGTATGTTTTTCCTCATCAATTTCACTGGATTTTCAGGACTCGCATCATGCCGTCCAACAGTGCCAAACGGTAGAAAGTCATTTGCTTTAAGATAGTTCTCAATAAAACGTACAAACTGATTGTCCTCCTGACGAAGACTGCAACTAATGAAGGCTTTAAATTCTGACATCGCGAATAGTTTTTATGGTTTACTTCTTTCAATAATAAAGAATTCTTGAATAGGGCTAGATAGGTATAAGTACCTGTTTGTCTGAATATTCAGATTATTTAACAAAGTTACACGCATAAAAAAAGCCCCGGATCATCGAGCGGAGTCGAGATGCCGGGGCTAGTATTAAATTTAGGTTCGCTTACTGCTTCACCACGCGTGTTGTAGAAACAACTCCCGTTGCTTTGTCAGTTACATTGATGAAGTACACACCAGTTTCAACACTGTTCAAGGCAACGCTTGTTTTGTTCGTTGCATTGCCAGTAGTGATCAATCGACCACGAGCGTCTTGAACCGTATAACTGAATTCTCCTTCCAACTCAACGAAAATTTCGTTGTTAGTCGGGTTAGGGTAGATCAACAATCCAGGTTGCGTAAGGTCGTTTACAGACAAACACGCATCTACAATGATGTCTTGTGTCGCTGTGTTCGTACATCCATTGCCATCTGTGTATTCATAAGTGATTGTGTGTGTTCCCAATCCAGCAGTTGCTGGGTCGAAATCACCACCTGCTACACCAGGTCCTGAATACGTGCCTCCTGAAGGTGTTCCTCCAGATAAAGTAAAGCTTGGTGTATAATCACAAACTTGATCCAAGGCAGCCAAAGAAACTGTTGGTAGCGGATTCACTGTAACAGTTATAGATGAAGATGTCGCAGAACAACCATTCGTATTGGTGTACACCACGTCAAATGTACCTGAAGTTGTGACATCAATATCTTGTGTCGTTGCACCCGTAGACCATACATTTCCTGTTCCTTGAGATGAACTCAAAGTTACCGTTTCACCATCACAGATCGTTGTTGATCCACTTGGAGTAATGGTAGGCGCTGTTGGGTTTGGATTAACAGTAATAGTAATGGGTGCAGAAGTTGAAGAACAACCTGTTCCGTCTGTGTACGTCACTGAGATCGTCTGAGATGTAGTAACAGTGATATTATCTGTTGTTTCTCCGGTAGTCCAGCTGTTTCCAGCGCCTGCATACGATGATGTCAACACAACAGAACCTCCGTCACAGAATGTTAACGCTCCAGAGTTCGAAATCGTAGGTGTTGCCGGCGGGTTTGGATCGTTCAGAGGTTGTGCTACTAAGTTGGAAGTACAACCGTTTCCATCAACTAAAGTAATGTTGTATGATCCTGCTGCGAGCCCAGTAATATCGTAAGGCAGAGATACCGAACCTCCCGACGTACCCGAAGCTGTTCCTGTCCACGATACAGTTCCTGAACTCGACCCTGTCACTTGAATAGAACCAGTTGCTGTACCACAAGCCGTTGGATCATTTACTGTTCCCGAAGCGATTGCTGGTGCCGCGTTCACGGTAACTACGAAAGGATCAGAAGTTGCAGAACAACCGTTCACATCGTCTGAGGTTACCGTGTATGAACCTGAAGTTCCTACACTAATAGTAGAACTTGTTTCTCCAGTGCTCCAAACGTTTCCAGTTGGAGTAGAAGAGGTCAAATCTACTGTAGTACCAGCACAAATAGTTGTCGACCCGCTTGCTGAAATAGTTGGTTGAATTGGAGTGTTCACATTTACCGTTGTATAGACAGTTGTTTGACATCCAAATCCATCTGTTACTAAACAGCTGTATTGGGTCGTTACGGATGGAGATACGACTTCTGAAGCGTTCGTTCCAATTGATGCGAAACCATCAGACCAGTCATACGTTCCTCCACCAGTTGCTGTAATCGTTGCGTTTTCTCCAGGACAAATTGATTGACTTGGATTGGCCGATGCTGTTGCAGGAGTAGAGGTGTTCACCGTTACCGTGTACATCGCCTCACAGTTATCTCCTGCGGTAGCTACATAAACATCATAATCTCCTGGAGCCAAGCCAGTGAATGAGTTTCCAGTTTGGTAATTCACTCCGTCAAGGCTGTAGAAATACGTTCCATCACCACCTGTCTCTCCAGTAATTGCAATAGAACCGTTGTTGTTACCACACGTAGTTGCAGTTGGAGTAACTGTTGCAGAAACATTATCATGCAACGTAACAGGTAGGACTAAACCATCTGTTTGACAAGAACCGTCTGCGAATAGGAAAATGGAATAACTACCAGCAGTCAAAGGCGTATTAAAATCAAAAGTGGTACCAGCCGTATTATTGTTGTCAATAATTGTCGTTACTGGATCGTCAGTTTGATACCAGAAATAATCAGTAGTATTCGTAGAACCTGAGCCGTTCACAGTAATGCTTCCTCCGAGACAAACTTCGTTGTTCGTTGCAACAAGGTCAGCTACAGGAGCAGGTCCGTTCGATAGCATCACGTCCATGGCAATAGATTCTGTAATTCCTATCAAACCAGAATTTAGCCAACCATAGGTGTCCATTTCCATAAAAAACGACGGATTGGCACCTGTTGGAGTAGTGGTTAGTCCCATAAGCACGGTATCCTGAGATGCGCCATATTGTAATGACCATCCAACGAAGAAGGTGCCGCTTACTGAAGCCGGAGTTGTAAAGTCAATTTCATTGTACGCACCAGCATTTAAATCTGAAAGCAATACCGTTTCTGAAGCCAGCACGGTTCCAGGGTCAGTACCGTTGTCATCATCATATACTCTAAATTCAATGGAACCGTCTGTTGGAGCAAGGTCTTCTACAGTAAAGATTGGCAGACGCAAACGTCGTACTTCGGCTACTCCTGCGAAGGTAAACTCTTCTGCATATTGAAGCGTATTTTCCATAGAAGAGCCATTACCATATAAATCGAGAAGGTTATGACCAGGAATTGATCCCCAGGCACCGTTGCTAGAACCTGCACCGTAGGTTGAGAAGCCAACTGATGGATCCCAATTTCTCAGTGTGTCGCAGGCTGTTCCTGCGGACGGAGCTACTACTTGAACATAATTTGTTTCTATTGCTGGTGTTGCATCCGTTCCAAAGCCATTCGAAGCAGCCAACGTAACATCATAAAATCCTGGCGTGTAGAACTCCACTTGTGGGTTTTGGGATGTTGCGGATGTTCCTCCAATAAAATCCCAATCTGTTACAGGAGTTCCTGAAATTGTCCAGTTCCAGCCCGTTGGAACGTTTGTTGATTCGTCAATAAAGTTTACAGAACCGTTCACAGGTACAATCACTGGAGATGGACCCGTTGGTATAGATGAGAATGCAGAATTCGGCGGTGTATTGGTTGGATCACAACCTGGTGATAATAACAATGAACCGCGAATACCTTGAAGAATGGACAACATGTAGTTTGCCTGCTCTTGTGTAAACATATACGTACACCCTGTAGCGTAATCCATGTAGTTTTCATACTGTACCTCAGTAGCTCCACATGTTTGGAAATTCGCCATGCCACAGAAGAATCCTGGTTGGTTATCCGCAGGTCCAATGGTGTTTGGTGTATCTGTGAACCCATCATCGCTTGAACAGCTTCCTGATCCACCCCACGTATGGTCCAATCCAAGATAGTGACCTACCTCATGAGTCAAGACATTCGATCCCATTCCAAGGTTGTAGTCTATTACGATTCCATCTATACTCGGACTTGGAAGAATTGTTGGCGTTGGGCGATATGCGTAACCGGCTGTCCCGTAGTTTAGTCCATTGGTGATGTCACAAATCCAGATATTGAGATAATTATTTCTGTTCCAAATGTCTGAACCACCAGTAGCTGAGGATTTCATCTTGTTCTCTTCGCCATTGGCATGATCGTAATAATCTTCAGTAGTTGCAACGCGTACTACTCCGACTTCCGTAAGTGGAACTCCGTTAGGGTCTTGCGTTGCCAAACAGAAGTTAATATCACAATCAGCAGGCGTAAATCCGAATCCACTTCGAACCATGCTCGCATCAGAGTTGAGCAACTGATAATCCTCTTGTAATTCTGTAAACAATGCCATGATTTGCGCATTGGAAACATTTTCCGCTGGATTGTTTGGATTGTGAACTACGTGAAATATAACCGAAATCTCATTTACTCCTGGAGTTTCCGGGAAGCTCATATTGGCAGCAGCTTGCGCCCCAGCCATTGCGCTTTGATGGTATTCATTTAAAAGTCCACGTGATGCATAATGCGCTTCGTTCAAATCATGCATGCTACAGGAGTGACTTCCTGGAGAATTGGTTGGTAAGGATGTTGTTAATTGTAGGGTGTTGTTCGCACTTGCAGATTGCAATGGTTTGAAATTTCCCTGTACTTGAGTAGGTGTAATTGTAGGAGGCGCAAGGTTTTCTTGACCTACTTGCTGCGTTTGTCCAAATGCGGACAAGCACAGCGTGACGGCTGTTACCGTCAGGAAGTTCCTGTTCATAGTTTTAAGTAATATAGCTTAGGCCGTCAAGTTACGAAAGAAACTATGAAATAAAAAATGAACGTCCTAAGTTTTGCGTTTCTTCTTCTTGGCAGCAGGAAAAAGAATATTGTTGAGAATCAATCGATATCCAGGGGAGTTCGGATGAAGGTTTAAATCAGTAGGTGGGTCGCCTACACGATGCTGATAATCTTCAGGGTCGTGTCCTCCATAAAAAGTCCAGGTCCCTTGTCCCATTTCTCCGTGAATGTAGCGTGCTGTGTTGTATGCCTTGGATTCGCCCATGATTAGCACATTCGACTTGATGAAATCCTTTTTGAAGTCCGTTGTTTGTCCCATGAAGCCGTTGACAACATCTGTATGGCATTGTGTCAACATGGTTGGAACCACATCCCACTTCGCGGAAAACTCGAATAATGTGAAAATATCCCCTTTTGCGGCAACCGCTTCTGGCAACCTTCTGTTTCGAAGGTCTGTACCGTCAATGTTCGAATATTCGTACGTAAGAGGGTCACGCACCAACTCAAAATTTTCGAATGCTAACGTATTGCTAAAGTCCAGTTTTTCCTGACAATTAGGGTCGGCAGGATCACCATCAAACATGACTTCACAAATGTCTGTTTCATGCGCTGCTAGCCCTATGTCAAAACTGTCGGTACCACTACACATGGTAAACAAAAAGCCACCTCCAAGGACGAAGTTTTTAATGTTTGTGGCCACGGCTAGCTTCATTTCGGAAACTTTACTGAATCCAAGTTGTGCTGCGGATGACTCTAAATCTGCCACTTGTTGTTTATACCAGGCATAAGATCTAAAACTAGCGTAGAATTTACCGTATTGGCCTGTAAAATCTTCGTGATGAAGGTGAAGCCAATCATATTCTGGTAATACTCCGTTGACGATGGCCGAGTCATAAATTTTATCATACGGGATCTCAGCGTATTCCATAACGAGCGTCACAGCATCGTCCCACGGTTGTTTGCCTCCTGGTGTGTATACTGCGATTTTAGGTGCCTTTTCTAGTTGCACCACTTCCATATTCACTTCAGGGTTACTGATTTCAGACTTAATCCCAGCTGCCTGAGCATCCGCAATAATTTCATAGCTCACTCCTCGAAGTACCAATTCCTCTTCAATGGCGGTCAAATGCGGCATTAAAAAAGAACCTCCCCGATAGTTAAGGAGCCAGTCAATAACGACTTCACTTTCTAAAACATAATATGCTATGCCGTATGCTTTTAAATGATTTGATTGTGATTCGTCCATCGGAATCAACAACTGAGATGCTTTTCCCTGGAAGGATAAGAATAAGGCTGTTAATACAATTAGAATCTGCTTCATCACTACTTTTCTATCAAAAACGATACCTAAAACGGAGATTCTTCTCCATCAGATAAATCGAAATCATTGGCGTCATCATCGAAGGAGTTCATCTTACTTTGAACAGTGTAACTGCCAACTCCCTGATCATCAAACGATGCATTTGCTGTTAAATTGTTATGTCCAGGAGTGTCCGGCTCACCGTCGAAGCTCTCCAGGTTGTCAAAACGTGCGTATTCTTTGATAAATCGCAAACGAATATTTTCTAGTCCACCGTTACGGTGCTTCGCAACGATGATTTCACCCACGCCAGCATTGGAGTTACCTTCTTCATCTTGTAAGAATCCATAGTACTCAGGGCGGTAAATGAAAGATACGATATCGGCATCCTGTTCAATCGCTCCCGATTCACGCAAGTCAGAAAGTACCGGGCGTTTATCACCACCACGTTGCTCAACAGAACGGCTTAACTGCGAAAGTGCTATGACCGGAACATTAAGCTCTTTGGCGATTTCCTTGATGGAACGCGATATTGTTGAGATTTCCTGCTCTCGGTTTCCTTGCCCTTTGCTACCACCTGCGGTCATTAGCTGTAGGTAGTCAATGATGACAATTTGAATATCGTACTGCATTTTCAAACGACGGCATTTCGCCCGAAGGTCAAAAACACTAATCCCTGGTGTATCATCAATATAGATTGGTGCCGTTGAAAGCTTTGTAATCCTTGAGTGAAGTTGCTGGAACTCATCGTCGCGCAAATCACCTTTTCTTAATTTTTCGGCAGGCAAGCGGGTTTCAGAGGAAATCAAACGTTTTACCAATTGCACAGAAGACATCTCCAAAGAAAAGATTGCAACGCCTTGATTAAAGTCTACCGCTGTATTTCTCGCCATGGAAAGTACAAAAGCTGTTTTTCCCATTGCAGGACGAGCGGCCAAAACAATCATGTCTGAACGCTGCCAACCTGCGGTTAACTTATCAAGACCGTAAAAACCAGTTGGGATTCCAGAGATACCGTCAGAGTTTTGAGAGGCCTTTTCAATTTCTTCAATGGCTTCGCGGACTACGTTTTGCATCACATCCACGGATTTCCCCATGTTGTTTTCTGCAATTTTGAAGAGATCACCCTCGGCTTTATTCAAAACATCGAAAACATCGTTCGTGTCATCGAATGCTTCTTTCATCACTTCCGAACTCATTCGGATCAACTCACGTTTGATATACTTTTCTGCGATTACACGGGCGTGATATTCTACATGGGCCGTCGAAGCAATGCGGTTGGTCAATTGGGAAATGTAAACTGCTCCGCCTGCAGCTTCCAACTCTCCATTTTGTTTTAATTTATCCGTTACAGTGAGAATATCGATAGGTTTTGATGAACCAAACAACTCTTTGATTGCTCCAAAGATGTATTGATTCTTTGGATCGTAGAAACTCTCTTGCATGAGAATGTCAATCGTGTCTGTAACGGCATTCTTTTCAAGCATCATGGCTCCGAGAACTGCCTTTTCAAGATCTACGGCCTGCGGTGGCACACGTCCCATGTCGTTGGCAATATTTGCCATTCGATTGGTTCTGTTTGCGGTTTTGCGCGGTTTATCTTGTTGGTTGTCCATCCCTCAAAGGTACAATAAATGAGAGCGAAAGTTCACTTAAAATTTCATAAAGATTTTGAACGTGATTTCAACACGAAATTCACAATGAAGAAATTTCATTAGTTGAAAATTTATTACAATTATTACCGTTAGCATTGAAACAAAATCAAACCTGCTATGAGACCGCTATTACTTAGTGCTATATTCTGCACCATTCAATCCTTTTCTTTTACTCAAACCAGAATTTCTCATTTTATCAATATGCCTGATAGTGTGAAGTTGGCTGCAGATGTTTATTTCCCTGAAACTTATGCGGGTGAAAGGTTGCCGGTTTTGGTTCAGTTCGAACGGTATTGGCGATCAAGTGTGGATAGGAGATCAAAAGATACATCGACTATTATTGGTCGAGAAAAATTCTTCAGCGAGAATGGATATATCCTTATGATTGTTGATACCCGGGGAACCGGAGCTTCTTTCGGAACACGGCAAGCGGAGTATTCGCCGATACAAGTGATGGATTCAAAAACTGTTCTCGATTGGATAGTAGCACAGGATTGGTGTGATGGAAATATTGGTTCTTATGGAACTTCGTATACCGGAACTACTGCGGAATTGCTTTGTGCGACACAGCATCCTGCGTTAAAAGCGGTGATTCCAGGTTGGTCAGATTTTGACCTGTATCGCAGTCCAGCAAGGCCTTACGGCATGTTGGCGAGCAAATTCATCAATCGATGGGGGGTGTATGTTCACTTGCTGGACCGTAATCGGTCATTGATTTTGAGAAGTTCTATCAATCCAGTGCATGAAGATTCGCTCAAGCCTGCTGTAGAGGAACACAAGAGTAATCCTAAAGTGCACAAATATACAAGAGCATCAGATTTTAAAGACAATACGTTGACCACATTTGATTATGAGGACTGTTCGGTTACTCATTGGCAAAAGGAAATTGAGGCGTCAGGTGTTCCTATGTTTATTTTGGCCAGCTGGATGGATGCTGGCACAGTCGAAGGAGCAATTCAACGATTGGAGCATTTCAGCAATCCTCAAAAGTTATTGTTAATGTCGACTGCACATGGTGGATGGAGCAGTGCTGACCCTTTCGTTACGGGTGATTCATTGTGCTATCCGATCCCACGTGTTGAAGTACAGACTCAGCTCATGCTTGATTTTTTTGACTTTCATTTAAAAGGAAAAGAAACGGGAGTAGATGACTGGCCATTGCTTCGTTATTACAATATCGGTGATCCAGGCTTCAAAGAGTCAGATGTTTGGCCCGTTCCTGGCACACAAGAGTCAGCGTTGTATTTTGGCGCGAATAATTCCTTGAATTGGGAAAAGTCGAATGTCCAATGGCAAAATACTTACAAGGTTGACTTTAGGGTAGAGACGAGTGAAAATAACCGATGGACAACCCAAATGGAAGGGCCTGTGAATAAACTGGATAACCGACAGGAAATGGATGAACGCATGCTGCTGTATACTTCCGAGCCCATGGAGGAGGATCTTCAAATTACTGGTGTCCCCGAAATAAATTTGTGGTTGTCCTCAACCCATGAAGATGGTGTGGTGCTCGTTTATCTTGAAGATGTGGATGAAAATGGTAAGAGTGTTTACATAACCGAAGGTGGGTTACGTTTGATCCATAGGAAACTGGCCGAACCTTCTGATAGTACATTTAATCTTCATACATTCCATGAGGGAGATGCAATGCCAATGATTCCTGGTAAGGCGGAATTTGTTAAGTTGCGTATGTTGCCAACATCAGTCACGATTAAAAAAGGACACTCGATTCGAATTGCCATTGCAGGCGCTGATAATAGTATTTTCGATAAATGTCCAAAACGAGGAAAACCTAAACTTACCATTCATGGGTCAGAGGTTCAAAGTTCTTGTGTTGTACTTCCTGTCGTGAAATAATCAGTTCTTGTTACCGCAAGGGTAAAGTATGCTTTTGATTAGATTTGTATGACATGAAACGTGAAATCACCAAAACAGCAGACGGCTCAACGACAATCTATATTCCTGAGATGGATGAAAATTACCACTCACATCACGGCGCCATTCAGGAAGCAAAACATGTCTTTTTGAACTATGGTATTGAATCGTTAAAGCAAGACGAGATCTCTGTTTTTGAAATGGGATTCGGAACGGGTTTGAATGCTTTGTTGACGCTTGACTACGCTCTGAAAAATGAGAAAAAGATCAATTATATCGGGATTGAAGCGTATCCTGTAGAAAAGGAGATGATTGGCGATTTGAATTATCTCGATGAAATAGGAGAGAAGTATGCTGAAGTTTTTGAAAAGATGCACGCTATTCCGTGGGGCGAATCAGTGGATTTGGGAGATTTTCAATTGACTAAAATTCACGAGAGAATTGAAGACTATCAACCAAAGTCAAATTCCGTCGACATTGTCTACTTCGATGCTTTTGGTCCAAGGGCTCAAGGTGACATGTGGGAATTGCCCGTTTTAGAGAAAATGGCAAAAATGATTAAACCGGGAGGAATCCTGGTGACCTATTGTGCGCAAGGGCAATTCAAACGGCATCTAAAATCATTGGGGTTTGAAATAGAACGATTGCCTGGACCTCCGGGAAAACGGGAAATGACGAGGGCAACCAAGATTGCAGAGTGAGTTGGACTTCGAGAGCCTCAGTCCACTTTGGGGAGCCTTAGTCCATTTGAGGTCTTTTTTATATTGATCAGACTGTTGCTTCAGCAACCACCGTACACTTCATAATACCATCACGATCAATTTCTTCCAATTGAACTGTTTGCAGTGTATTGCTTAATGCACTATCAAAAGGAAGTTTGACCTTGACATAGTTATCTGTGAATCCAAACATATAGCCTTCGTTGTCTTCCTGCTCGAATAGAACTGTTTTCGTCTTGCCAACATTTGCTTCGTAGAAAGCGCGTTTCTTCTTGTGCGAGAGGAGATGTAACTGTTTGCTGCGTTCCTTTCGTATATTCATAGGAACAGATTCTCCTAATTTTACCGCAGTCGTGTTGGCCCGCTCCGAGTACGTGAATACATGTAGATAGGAAATATCCAAGTCCTTCAGGAAGTTGACGGTTTCCATGAAATCATCATCCGATTCTCCAGGGAATCCGACAATTACATCTACGCCGATGCATGTGTCCGGATTTTTCGCTTTGATCGAATACACACGATCCGCAAACAAAGAACGCTCGTACTTGCGACGCATTTTTTTCAATAACTTATCACTTCCAGATTGCAGCGGAATATGAAAATGGGGCACAAATCGCTTGGAGTTGTTCAAAGTGAACTCGATGATTTGATCAGAAAGCAAGTTCGGTTCGATTGACGAAATTCGGAAACGTTCGATATTATCTACTTCATCCAAGGCTTTTGTCAATTCATAGAAGTTTTCATCATCACCCTGACCAAAATCACCAATATTTACACCCGTTAAAACGACCTCCTTCACTTCGGTTTTAGCAATTTTTTCAGCCTCAGCAACTGTCTCAGCAATGGATGCGTTACGACTTTTACCTCTTGCTAATGGAATGGTACAAAACGTACAGAAGTAATCGCATCCGTCCTGTACTTTCAGGAAAGAACGTGTTCGATCTCCCATAGAGAAGGCGGGAACAAAATCTTTGGTTTCCTTAATACTTTCGTTCTCGATTACCGTTTCCTCAAGCTTGTCCAACGATTCGATGTGTTCAACAATATTGAATTTTTCGTTCGCACCCAAAACAATGTCCACGCCAGGAATTGCCGCAATATCCTGAGGCTTTAATTGAGCATAACAACCAATAATCGCCACGAAACCATTTGGGTTTACCTTCATGGCTTTTTTTACCAGTTGACGACATTTTTTATCCGCATTTTCTGTAACAGAACACGTATTAATCACAAAAATATCGGGCGTATCGTCAAATTTTACTTTAGCGTATCCCGCTTCTTCGAAAGCACGACCGATGGTGGACGTCTCCGAAAAGTTGAGCTTGCAGCCAAGTGTGTAAAATGCGACTTTTTTATACTGAATCATTGCGAGTGCAAAAATACGGAGAATCCCAGAACACAACAAACGGGACGCTTGAATTCACGATTTCCGATAAAATAATTACATGTCAACTGAATGTTTTTTGTTTATTTTGACTCCGATGGAAAAGGAACTGTCATTTAAATACGTTCAGTTTGAGCACTGGAAAGAACTTACAGATGCGGACCAAGCCTTGGTAGTTGCAGCTCAACATGTGATGGAAGCTGCATATGCACCATATAGTAAGTTTCGAGTGGGAGCTTCATTGCTGTTGGATGATGGGACGGTCGTTACAGGAAGCAATCAAGAAAATGTTGCTTACCCTTCTGGGCTTTGTGCGGAACGTGTCGCCTTGTTTTATGCAGGAGCAAATCACCCGAATTCAATTGTGGACACTTTATGTATCGTTGCGAAAGGAGAAGGCGACCTGGTTGATTGGGATACACTTTTGTCGCCATGTGGAGCATGTCGTCAGGTAATGGTAGAAACGGAAAAACGACAGGGTCAACCTTTCCGCGTAATTTTAGTTAGTCAGAATGATGTGACGATCGTCGTAAATTCGGCTGCATCTTTTTTACCCTTAGCGTTTGGCGTATGAAACATCTACTAGTATCATTGTTATTACTTCTCATGGGAGTAAGTTGTAACACTACTGAAGAAATTATCGATGAAGTTTCCGACGAGTTGAATTTGCCGGATCGAATTGAGTCTGGACGTGCGAAAGCATATGCTTACAATATCGATCGCACGGATTCTACAGAGAGTGTTATTGACTATCAATATTATACACCTCAGTTTTCATCAGGTGTAATGGATAGCACCTTCAAAGATTCGGTTAATGCAAGGATTGTCGAAATCGCCGCGATGCAATCACCAGAAACAGAAACCGTATTACTAGGCCCTTTAACTGATTATTACTTCGAAAGAGTGGTGGATGACTTCACTGTGGATGCGGCTGATGACGAAGACGACATGAGGATGTGGCAGTGGAGCATGGAAGCACGTTTTGACATTACGGAGTGGGATAGGTTTGTGCGTCTTTCTTCAAGCGGTTGGGCGTACACCGGTGGAGCGCATGGTAACGGGTTTGTTTGGTACGAGTATTTCTCCAAAGAAGATGGTTCCAGATTAAAGCTTGATTATTTCACAAACGACATAGGAGCTTTGACGCAAGTAGCAGAGAAATATTTTAGGGAACAACAGGATATTCCAGAAGGTACATCGATAAATGAACCTGGTTTTTGGTTTGAAAATGAGGAGTTTGCGCTGAATGATAATTTTTACCTCTCGGAGGGTAAAATGACCTTTGTATTTAATGCCTATGAAATTGCTCCGTATGCTGCGGGTGTGATTGAATTGGAAATCCCACTGTCTGATTTAGAAGGTATTATCATGCCATAAGAATTGCGCGTGTCAGGTGATTTTACAAAATCATCGGAATAGTCATGTTTTTTGCGGAATTCATGGCAATTTGAAATATAGAATTACCCGTTGAATTCGCTCGCCTTTTCCGTTGATTATTTTATATATTTGTCACTTCGTTGACTAAAAATTAAACTATGGCTGCAAAGGATTCGAAGCCTTCAAAAACGACCAGAAAAAGTGCTGCTTCAAAAGCACCCAAGTTTCCCAAGGAAACCTACATAAAGTGGTACAAAGACATGCTTTTGATTCGAAAATTCGAAGAGAAAACGGGTCAGTTGTACATCCAGCAGAAATTTGGAGGATTTTGTCACTTGTATATCGGTCAGGAGGCAATAGTGGTAGGGACTGCGAGTGCATGTCAAAAAGGAGACAAGCACATGACTGCATACCGTGACCATGCACATCCGATTGCACTAGGAACGGATCCCAGAGTCTTGATGGCAGAACTTTTCGGACGTGTTGATGGTTGCTCGAAGGGCAAAGGAGGCTCCATGCACTTCTTCGATAAAGAGGTAAACTTTATGGGAGGACACGGAATCGTCGGAGCACAAATTGCCATGGGGGCAGGAGTCGCTTTTGCTGAAAAATATAACAAAACAGGAAATGTTGCTTTCGTATCCATGGGAGACGGAGCTGTACGCCAGGGGGCATTGCACGAAACATTCAATATGGCGATGAACTGGAAGATTCCTGCAGTTTTTATTATCGAAAACAATAACTACGCGATGGGAACATCGGTAGAGCGAACCACAAACGTAACAGATCTCTCAAAAATTGGATTGTCGTACGAGATGCCTTCAAAAATTGTGAACGGAATGTCACCTGAAGCAGTACATGAAGCCATTGCCGAAGCTGGTGATCGTGCGCGCAGAGGCGACGGGCCAACGCTTTTGGATATCAGAACATATCGTTTCAAAGGACACTCCATGTCGGACCCTCAAAAATATCGTACCAAAGACGAGGTTTCAGAGTGGATGGATCAAGATCCAATTTTGCACTGTTTGAATGTCATAAAAGACAACAAGTGGTTGACAGAAGCAGAAATCAAAGACATTGCAGAATGGGTGAAAAATGAGGTGAATGAATGCATAGAATTTGCAGAAAATTCACCGTACCCAGAAGGAAAAGAACTATATGAGGATGTCTACAAAACTCCGGACTACCCTTACATTATTGAATATTAAATCGAAACAGAGATGGCGGAAATCGTTTTGATGCCGAAACTAAGTGACACCATGACCGAAGGGGTTGTGGCGGAATGGCACAAAAAAGTTGGAGATGAGGTTTCTTCTGGAGATCTTTTAGCAGAAATAGAAACGGATAAAGCGACCATGGAATTTGAGTCGTTTTACGATGGTGTTTTATTGCACGTTGGAGTTGAAAAGGGAGCTAATGCTCCTGTGAATGCCGTTCTAGCTATTATTGGTGAAGAAGGGGAGGACGTAGATGCTATCCTGGCAGAAGCTGAAAAAGAAAAGCCAGCCGAAGATTCGAAAGAAGATGGAGGAAAAGAAGAAAATACTTCAAAAGATGCTCCTGCGAAAGAAGAAAAATCGGAATCAGGAGACAAATCAACACCAACTCCGAGTCCTGCACCTGCCTCTGAAGAGCCGAAGTCAACACCGACACAAGCAACAAGTGCATCCGTTGCTGATGCTAACGACCGTTTATTTGCTTCTCCACTTGCCAAGAAAATGGCGAATGAGAAAGGTATTGATTTAAACAATGTTCAAGGAACGGGAGAGAATGGTCGCATTGTTAAGCGCGACATAGAACATTATGTTCCTTATGTCGGAGCTTCTCAAAAACGCGGATTCGTTGGTAAGGAATCCTGGACTGATGAAACGGTTTCTCAGATGCGTAAGACAATCGCTCGCCGTTTATCGGAAAGCAAATTTTCGGCACCGCACTTTTATTTAACGCTTGATATTGATATGGACGCTGCAATAGCGCTTCGTAAACAATTGAATGCCCTTGAGGGAGTTAAAATTTCCTTCAACGATATGGTAATCAAAGCCGTGGGATTGGCCTTACGTGAGCACCCGAACGTGAATAGTGCTTGGCACGGAGATTTCATCCGTAGGAATGAGCATATTCATATTGGTGTTGCTGTGGCAGTAGATGAAGGCTTATTGGTTCCTGTAGTTCGTTTTGCTGATGGAAAGGAAATGCAAGCAATTGGCGAAGAAGTTCGCGAATTGGCAAAGAAGGCGAAGTCGAAAAAACTACAACCGCAAGAATGGGAGGGGAATACCTTTACCATTTCAAACCTTGGGATGTTTGGAATTGAAGAGTTCACTGCGATTGTGAATCCACCAGATAGCTGTATTTTGGCTGTTGGAGGAATTAAAAATGTTCCAGTTGTAAAAGACGGAGCAGTGGTTCCAGGAAATGTAATGAAAGTAACCTTATCATGTGATCACCGTGTAGTTGATGGAGCAACCGGAGCAGCATTCCTTCAAACGTTTAAGGAGATGATGGAAAATCCAATCGCTCTTGTGGTGAAATAAGGACGATAAATTGTATACAAAAGCCGATCTCGAATTTCTCGAAGATCGGCTTTTTTGTGCAGAGGGTTGTAGCTCCTCGCATGGGTTTTCTTTAAATATTCAATCTGTTAATGAGAGTTGGGAGAATGTACTCAAGCTTTGGATGTTCTCCACGTTTTTGATCCTATGTAAGCAATAAGAATGCAAATGATACCGCCAATTGCCGTCCACATGATGGTCTCTATTTCTGCCCGATGTCTTACGGCGATTGCCAGCAGGGCCCAAATTATGACTCCAGAATAGACGCTCATTCGCAATTGTATCATCATTAAAATGCCTAGTAATGTAGCAGTAATAATTACTATAATTGTCCACGCTACAGGACTCAAACCACCTTTCCAATCAATGCTATTTAAATGCGCTGCGAAGTTTGCGATTGTGGCCACAGAAATCCACCCAAAATACAAGTGAGTTGGAGTAAATATCAATGCTTTGTCCAATTTGGAACTGTCTTTCTGCAGTCCTCGCAATCGTATCGCAGTTATTAGTAAAGTGATGAGAATTCCAATCATAATGATTACTGAATTCATCGATTGTTCATTCAGCCAAAACCACAACCATAGTGCATTTCCGATGTGCGCTAAAATTAGGGTAGGAGCAGCACTCAATATCAATGGCATTTTTTCTGGTTTGTTAAAAGCTAGATAAATCCAATAGCCTGCCAGTAAGAGCAATCCCAGATAAATGAGCCCCCATATTGCGAAGGCATAACTTGCTGGTGTAAAAAGGTTTGCAAACTTATCGCTTACCTCACCAACTGTTTGGTCATTTACAACACCCGTATTGCTGTAATAATTCCAAAAGATAAGGGCTGCTAGTGCCAAGAAGTGCGCAATTGCCAGTGTTTTTCCTATTCTTTGCATTACTTCTGTTTTGAAAAGTTAAAAATGAATCCAAAGGCGGCATAATGCACCAGTGCAAAGTTGTACACTTGATCGATATCAGCACCTCCTTCTAAAATCCTGTAACCTAGTTTGGCACGCACCGGGACCTTAAATTGATATTCCACTCCCGCAAATATATCTTCTGCACGACCCTGTGCTCCTACCAGAGCATCGCCATTCAGGGTAAAAGTCAAATAATCCGTTGCAAAGTATTGTAAGTTGAAATTTATAAGCGGTACAAATCCCAGGTCTGTAGTTTCGTCCGATTTGTCTTCCGCAGAGAATGCAATTCTTGCGTCACGAATTTTACCAGTTACTCCAGCTCCAAACCTTATTTTTTCTCGGTCGACAAAGCGGTAGCGATAGGTCAAGCGGTATGAATTGAATTTGTAATTAACACTCGTAATTTCTTCTGGGACGTAAGTGTTGTTGCCAAATTGTACGGGTCGATTTAGCTTTCCGAAAGAAAAGAATTTTAGCGGTGCGTACAAACCTGATATTGTATGCTTGTTTTTGAAGGTGTAGGAAGCACGCAATCTTGCAAAACCTGATTGCGATGTTCCGAAAACCTCAGGTATGTTCACAAAGTCTGCTTGAGACTCTGCGTCATTCGGAAATCTAATTTCGTTACTGGAGTTGAATGCGATTCCCGACTCAGCGTCTACGGTAAATTGGCTTTTGGCCTGAAATGACATTAATAATAAACTAATAGATATAATTATATACTTCATAATTCTGATTGCGAACAATCACTTTAAATTTAAGGTTAACAATAACTAGGGGATTCGTAGCGCCAAGACGTACTCTTAATATAGAAGAAAATCCGAGAATTGCAAGGTTTTCGGGGTGATTCTTGTGCAGTGAAATCACTAAAGGCCGCTCAAATGAACAGCCTTTTGTGGTTAGATGTGTTTTGTACTAGTGGGAGTAGAGTTGAGTGTGTCACAATATTCTAACGTCTTCAGCTGAAGTCGTTACATCAAAAATGCTTTAGATTACTTGAGTAAAAGGTCCATTCAGGAGTGTAAATCACATCTTTATCAGTATCCAAAGAATACCAGGAGGTAGCCGGATTTTCTGAGTTAATTAATACCTGTGTTTCTTGCGCTGGCATATAGCTTTGAGCAAGTAGATACCGTTTTTCACCTGTTTTCAAATTTTCACACATGTCCACAACAATAACTGCATGTCCCGGGCTTCCCCCTTGAATAAGAACATCACCAATCTGCATCTTTTCATAATCTCTTGGCAGTAATTCTTTTTCTAAAGACAGTGTTCCTGCATAATTGAATATTAGTTCCATATACTTCCAGAAAGTGGAGTAGGTATTCGATCTTGCTGCTCCGGGAGACCAATACGTGCGATTCCCTTTGATATTCATTCGATTTCCTGCTAGCCACTTGCTGTAATCGACACGGAAACCGTTGGTGAAATTGAAATGAATGTCGTTATGCTGACCGGTCCTCCACAAATATTCTGCTCTAAATCGCATGACAGCATCAGCACATTGATGCAAATTTTTGTTTCCTATGGGCAAATCAACAACAGATTTGTAAATGCGTCCCTTAGGCTTTTTATCTCCATTATAATAAGTTGCCTCTTCGTCTTCGGTTTTCAATGGAAGGTTGCGAAGGTAGTATGCAAAGCTCATTGAATCAGCTGAAATGCGTTGAAATCCTTCGGGAACATTGTAACGGTCCTCTATGGTGGTCCCGTTTGGGTTAAACTCTTCCTGGTTTTCTACAGTAAAAGAACCGTTTGTCTGTTCGCCGGTCGTGATTTCAGTCGTTTTCGTGATTTGAGGGACGCTATCTCTCTCGTTTTCTGCTTGAGAACATGCCGTGAAAACGCAAGCAGAGACTAAGGTTAAACTGAATAATTTAATCATGCGATTTGTTTAAGGTGCGTATCCTACAGAATGCACATGTAAGGGTAAGTAACAAAAATTGTCCGTGATTTTTATAGGTTCGGTTACATTCCAGTTGCTATGAACTCCTGATCCGTGTCGTCCTAATGGCGCTCCCATATTGCTCTGTACGTCCTCTAAATTATGATACTCAGGGAATACTCCAAAAGAACCTTTTTCTGCTGTAAAATAAAAGTATCCGTTTTCGTCTGTAGAAAACTCGCAGTATTTCTCTGGTTGTTTTTCCTTTTCATGTTTCACCGCATACATGGGAAACCATGATTTCGCACCTTCACTCCTCGAAATATTAGAGCTGCCATCTGGTCTGCGCATGCCTCCGTGAACTGTTGAGTTATAGGTAAAGCGACCAAATACGAATTGTTTTTTTCTATTTAGGTACAACGTGTCGGCAAGGACGTCGTTATCAAAGACGAATGTTCCCATGTGTGTACCATCGGAGTCATATAAAATCATTTCACCATGCGCTTTTCCATCTTTTAAGGATTGCTCCCACATTAACTGTCCATTTTTGTAAAAACGTTGATAGATTCCAGTGTTTTTGGACTTGCTAGACTCTAATCTTTGGTTGAAATAAGTTCTGTACAGGGTGTCTTGAGGCGATTCTAATACCATTAATACTCTCGCATTGCCCATATCAACAATACTGGTCGTATCCCAGTTTGCATTCATGTTTTGAGCAAAAGTCGAAAGGCACACCGTCAGCGAGACAAGAAGTAGATATATCTGGTTCATATATCAGTGTATTCAAAAATTGCACCAAACGATCGCAAATATTAAATAGTATTTCACTCGGCGTGTAATTTACAGGAGCCTATCATGCGAATTCTACAAAAGTCGAGAATCTATATTCCCTTTTTTATAGTCTTTCTTGTGTAGTAGGCGATTAAGGGAGAGGCAATTAGCGTTGGTGCCAACCAAGGAAGCCAAGCTGGTTCAAAGTCTCGTACATTAGTCACTAAAAACGCCGTGCAGGTCGCTATGAACGATCCTAGCATCATACCTATGTGCCGAATGAGCCATTTATTCGTTTTCTCCAAGGCAGATCTTCTCGCTTGAATGAAGGTTGATATGTCCTGCGCGATATTGATAAAAAGAATAGAACCAAAAACAATTAAAATAATGTTGAAAGTAAGTATCATTGACAAGGCAGTAATTATTGCGATTCCCAGGAATATTAGATCCAGGGCGTTTGCTTTGAGGTTTTTGTTGCGAATACTTCGTACACCTGCCCAAGTCATGTAAAAAGAGAAAGAAGCAATTAACAACAGAAACGTATTGTTTCGGAAAAAAGCGACTAGAATAGCGGTAATAATCACAATGAACATAGCATAGAAATAAGATTTTCCCGCAATCGCGTGAAGTTTGCCTCCCTTTTTAGAGGTAATGGCCATGGTTCCAGCGAGCAAACTCGTCATTCCCGCAATAACATGAAAGATTAGTGTGACGTTTAGTAAAGCTTCCATCTTTTTCGTTTAATCGTTTTGAGACAAACCTATAACAGTTGGACTAAACTTTTTCAAGGAATGTGGAATTCAGCAAGTTTCGTGACGAACTGCAAAGCAAATTTGGCGAATTGCTAAATCTAGTGGCGAACGGGAAGCCTATTTTTTAGTGAATTAGTCAGGTCTCTGGATACTGGTACCACTGTTTCCGTTTCTTCGAAGTGCAATTTTAGGCCTTGCGCGTTTCCCGAAAACCGACTTACACGTTCAAGGTTTACCAAATAACTTCTATGAACTTGAAAAATATGTTCATGATCCTTCAGGTCATCAGAAGCACTTTTTAAGGTTTTGCGTAAAACATCGCGTTTTAAGGTACCGTCATCATGATGTATGACTTCCAGGTAATTATCGGATGATTTTGCAAACAAAAACGACTCAGTATCGAGTGCAACTTCTTCGCTTCCATTAGAAAGCGTGAATTTTTGGACTTTCTTGGTGTGACCTGTGACAATTCCCGATAGGTTGGAGGAAAATCGTTCGTATTTGTTTCTTAATCGATTGTAATTCGTGAGTACAGACACGATTATTGGGAGTGATGCAACGGCAACTGTGTAAAATTGAAAAGTTCCAACGAGTTTTGGGGTAAATTCCATTTCCAGAAACCAAGCCGAGTAAAAAGCATTTGCCAATCCGATCATACTCACATTAATTAGTACCCACACAATTTCTTTCCAAACCAACCAGTTGGACTCATTAAAAAAGCCTGGAAGCAAAGGGATGATAATACTGTTCAACACAAACATGACTAAAAAACACGTAAGACCGTAGCCCGCACAAATCAGCAAGACGTTGTTCTCTGTACTCAATCCAAAGGGTTGAAAAACTGCCAGAAAAACGAAAACGAAAAAGCTCATGATGAAGCTCATCACTAATCTACGTGAGTGGGAAGTAACTGCTGGATATTTTTCTGCTAAAACCAATGGTAAACTTGTAGAAAGGATGAAGATACAAAATCAAGAGGCATCATGAACGATAAATAGTCCACTTGACTCAAACCATAATTAAGCGAATAAAAAAAGCCGGCAGTTCTAAAACTACCGACTTATCTTACGCTACGAATCTTCGTCTATTTTTCTAGTTGGTTTTGTGCTTTATTTAATGAGTAGGCCAATCCTACGTTGAATGACAAATTGTTAGTATTCAGTCGGTCTGGCACTATCGTAGATCGTGAATTAAGGTCCATAAATCCATAGTTAAAGGCTGTATTTACGTGTAACCAAAATCCTGGAATCATTTGGTAATTGAAACCAACACCGACCATACCAGTTAAATCAACAGTACGCATTTCAGAGGTAATCTCTCCGCCAGCCAACGCTTCATTTCTTACCAAAAATCCAATTCCTGGACCGGCAAAAATTGTTGGACGGAAGTCATCCTCAAAATCACGGAAAAACACGTGGAATTTCGGGATTAAGCGGATGTGGTCCATTTGCGTTCTGTATCGTTCAAATCGAAGGTCATTAACATCGAACTGAGTGAATGATCCACCTGATCTGGAGTACAACAATTCTCCTCCGATACCCCAGTGTTCATGATTCGACCATACCCCTGTGAAACCAAAGTTTCCTCCATGATAGTTTTCTGATTGATCCCAAAGGTCGAAAGAGGACATTTGATACCCTCCTGTTATTCCTAGGGTAGTATTCTGTGCCATTACGTTCGATGAGGCACTTACGACTAATATTGCTACTAAAGTTTTTAAAATTTTCATGATGTTTTTGATTTTCCTTTACAGATGAAAATAAAATGCCAGCAACTTGAATTTATATAAATACTTGAAAATAAGCCATTTAAATAGTTGTTGTTTTCTGTAGTTTGTAGAAAGAAGACGCAAACTGTGGAAGTTGTTCCACGATTTTAATTATTCTACTATTTCTTTTGGATGAGTTTGTACATTTATCACATGAAAGAAACCCTTCTAATTATAGTTTTATTCCTTCTAGCTGGCTGTACTTCTCCTGATTCTGATTCGAAGAAAACTTCGGTTGTTCCAGAGAAAGTACAAGCGAGTATTACCATTCCTACTGTTTCTGACACGACCCTATCGTTCGTTTTGGGGGAATTTGAAAATTCCGTCATCATTAAAATGCCTAAAACTACTTTCAAAGGAACCATTTTAGTATTGCAGGGATGGAACTTTCCGAACACCAGTTGGAGAGATAGTTCGAACTTGGAAAAATTGGCATCGGATGCAGGTTTCGCTTTGGTTATGCCCGGGATGGGTAAATCTATTTACCATAAGAGAAATTATCCCGAAACCCGTAAAGATTGGCGTAAGTTCCCAACCAGAACCTGGCTAATGGATACACTGATTGCCTCGATGCGCAAAGATTTTGGATTGTTTTCAAAAGATCATAAAAACTTTGTCATGGGGCTATCTACGGGCGGAAGAGGAGCGTTCATTCTTGCTCAAGAAAATCCTGAGGTATTTACGGCAGGTAGTTCGCTTTCTGGAGACTATGATCAAGATGCTTTTCCCGCGGATAATTTGTACCGAGGATATTTTGGTTCGAACCCTGATAATTGGAGCGATGACGAAAACCCAGTAAGTTTCGTTAAAAATTGGTCCATCCCAATGTACGTTGCGCACGGCTCGAAGGATAGTATTGTATCAATAGCGCATCACCAACGTCTTGAGGAAGTGATGGCAAATTCGGGAATTTCTACCGATGGTTGGAAATTCAGCACGGATGCTACCGCAGGACACGACTACCAATTCTGGGCAGCACAAACCCCTTTAGTCATCAATTACTTCTTCAGTTTCACTGAATAGTTGCAGCAAAGGTAAAGCATTCAGAAATCGATGGATTTTGCAACTTTTAATAGTGCATTTCTCAATAAGTACTACTACTTTTTACGCGCCAACATTAAGTTAGAAGTACCTTTTCGATATTGATATCCAATTCCAAAAGGGAGTGGCTTTACCTTCATTTCTTTTTTCTGGTAAATTTCCTTCAAGTCTTCTTGATGTCTTTCAGCAAACAACGAAATAGGGAAGGAGTAGGTTCCATAAAACGTCAAGTCCCATTTGTTCTGATCAAAATATTTGACAGGAATACCCGAATCATCCTGAAGTACGTACTCTGATTCTTCTAAGATTAAATTTCGAATGATGCTGAAAGACTCATGACGATGCATTAAATAAGAAGCCGACTTCAAGTAGGTTGTTTTGATATCAATGTTCTTAAAGTATTGAACAAGGTCTTTTCGCTCTTCCAACCCTTTTGCAACCAGTCCTCCACGACTCACATACGCTGAATTCTGCACGTTTACTGCAAAATAAGTTAAGGTCTTTACTTTGTCTTCTCCAGATTTTCGAAAGTAAAAACGATTCCCAATATAAGCGCTATCAGCTACTTTGGATAAATCATTGGTTAGTGTACCATCCGGTTGAATGGCCACTTTTTCCTGGTACATCAATTCGTGATCAGTGCGTGACATAAAATGCACTAGTACATGAAGAGTTCCATCCATTTCCGATTGAAAGTCGCTCGCCATCGCTATCGTTCGGAAAAAGCTCAACCGAAGAATAGCATTCATGGCACGCTTCAAGCCATTGAGGTATTGTGTCAGCGTTCCCTTTTTCTTCTTTTCATTCAAGTCGGCAAAATCTCCTACAGGCTCCAATGCCATCATTACAATATGATCGTGTTCGGGGAAGAACAGATCTGCATGCAAGAAGTCAGCTCCCGAGAATGGGTAAAACAAGGTACCTCCACCGGAATTTACATCACTTAATTCTGTAGATGTCCAATCTTTGATTGTGGGCAGTTTTTCGTTTGTCTTGTACCACAAGTTGTCCAAATTCATACGGTACGCTTGCCAAGTTTCGCTGGACTCAAGGGCTTTCAGTTCACTTTCTGGTCTTCCCTCTGTGCCAGCAATAAATTTGGCGAAATCGTCAAAACGTGCTTCCTCAGGGTAGGTAGGTTGTTCAATTGTAACGGTATCTTTGGTAGGTTTTTCTGATTTAGTCTCTTCGGAAGTAGACTCTTTGGCATTGTCGCATGCGGTCAAAAAGAAGAGACCTGCTAGTAGTATGTGGTAAAGGCGCATCGTCATTATTTGTAACAAAAGTGCTGATTTATTTTGAATTAAACCAAAATGAAAATCAAAAACGACAACAGCAATGTTTTAATTACTTTAGGGGCAAAGTCAATCTATGAAAGCGCAAAAATACACTCGTTCCGTAGCGATTAACATGGTGATAGCCAATATGATCGGCACGGGAATATTTGTTTCCCTTGGATATCAAGTCGCTCCGCTGAATGAGAACGGATTTGCAATTATCATGATATGGATTCTGGGCGGTGTAATTGCTTTGTGCGGCGCAACAGTGTATGGAGAAATTGCCACCACAGTGAATAAATCTGGCGGGGAGTATGCATTTCTTTCCGAGTTATTCCATCCCTTGCTTGGATTCATAAGTGGATGGGTCTCCATATTGGTTGGTTTTTCGGCGGCGATTGCCATGTTAGGATTGGCTGTCGGGAAGTACTTTTTGCCGCTGCTCGGGGTTTCTGGAGAGCATTCTTTTGCAGGAGTAGAGTTAAGTCAGCTGGTGGCATTCGCGGTGCTAATTATTGTTCTTCTTGTTCAAATGCAAGGTGTTCGCACTGGGGGGAAGTTTCAAAACTACATGACCGCCATCAAATTAGGGTTGATTGGCTTTTTTCTTTTGATGCCCTTCATTTTTGCTGGAAATTTTGAACCATCAGGAATTTCTTACGCTCCGAATGATAATTCATGGGATACAATACTAAGTGTGCCATTCGCAGGGTCTTTGGTGTACGTACTTTTCGCGTATAGCGGCTGGAATGCCAGTACATATATTGTTGGTTCTCTGGAAAACCCAAAAAAGAATTTGCCTTATTCACTGATTGTCGGAACACTTATAGTAACCATACTTTATGTATTGCTGAATCTTGTATTTCTTTACGTCGCACGATTCGACGAGGTTGATATGAAGTTAGAAGTCGGAAATATCGTTGCATACAAGGCCATGGGAACACAGTTAGGCCTGGTGTTCAGTTCTATCTTTTCTCTGGCTTTAATTTCAGGTGTGAACGCGATGTTTATTGCAGCTCCGCGTGTTGTTCAGGAAATTGGAAAGGATTACACACTTTTTGAAAGGTTAGGTAAAGAGTCTAAAAACGGTGCGCCGAAATTGGCGCTTTTAGTGATTTTCGTAATTGCTTCTGCAATGATCTTCACTGTTCCTTTTGATGAATTGTTAGAGTTTACTGGGGTGACACTGGGAATCTTTGCTTTGCTTACGGTATTGGGAGTGTTTGTTATTCGTTTTAAAAAGCTGCGTACTAAAAACACAGTACCTTCTTTTGCTTACCCGTTAACGCCTATCATCTTCGCTGGATTCTCAATCTGGATGATTTACTTTTTTGTAAGTATGAAGCCCATGGTTCTCCTATGGTTATTAATACTAATCCTTCCTGCGATCGCCCTATTTTTCTTTTCCGGAAGAAAAAACAATGCATCAAATAGTGCTTTGGAGGATAAAGAAGAGTCGAACGCTGATTCATTGAATGATGGAGTTCAATAAAAGGTCGGATAATATGAAATGGATTTTGATCTTGGGGATGGGGCTTCTTTTTTCCTGCTCTCATTCTCAAAGCGAGACTGATACACACGTAGCTGAAAAACAGAGAAACTCCATTCTTGATTCTCTTGAAATTGACATGGAGGTAGCACGAAACCCAAAATACCGTTTTCAGTTTGTTGCAACGTCTATCCAAAATGGCACCGCAATAAAGTCAGTTGCATACGGTACAGATAAGTATTATTATCCTGCCAGTTTGGTAAAAGTGCCAGCAGCTTTAGTTTTATTAGAAGTATTAAATGAAAGGAACATACCACTCGATGCGATTCCAGTTTTTGATACAATAAACGCTTGTGGTTCAACAAAATTCGTTGAGATCAGTAAGGAACATCAAGTTTCGTTTCGTCAAATGCTAACTGAGTTAATCGTTGCTAGTGATAATCACTTTTATAATGCTATATATCATTTTATTACACCCAAAGAGCTGAATGAAAGATTAAGGCGAAAAGGGCTGCAAGGTGTAAAAGTGTATCGAGCATTTACGGGGTGTAATCGCACAGATCAATTAAGAACGTATCCATATAAAGTTTTTGAACGAAGTTCTCCTGAGAAACTCATTTACGTGCAAAATGCAAGTGTTCTTGATAGTGCCGTCTTAGAATCACAATATTCATTCTCTCAAAATCGACTATTCGGGAGCAAACACGAAAACTCCGCGGGCGAAATTGTAGAAGGTCCTTATGATTTAAATTATCATATTGAAATCCCTTTGGAACAGATGCATACTATGATGAGGTTTATTTTCTATCCTAGTCACTTCCCTGAAGAGAAGAAATGGAATATCCGAGAAAGTGACCTTACGTACCTTAAAGAAATGTTAGGGACCTTTCCTTCTGAGATTCCAACCTCTTACAGATCGTTGAAACACCTGAAAGATCGTGAATACAAGTATGTTCTGCGACTTCAGGAAGGAAAAACAAGAACATTTGGTAAACTTGGTCTGTCTTATGGATTTGCCTCTGAATGCGTGTATGTGCCATCGGAAGGAATAGGGAATGGCGTTTTATTGTCTTACAGCGTTTATGTCAATTCCAACGATATTGTAAACGATGGCGAATATGATTACGAAACCGTAGCGCGACCCTTTGCTGAAGAATTGTTTTCAAAAATACTCAAGTGGCACAAAAAATAAATGGGTGGCATGAATATTGAAACTCTATTTTAAATGACATTTATGATTCGAATTGCAATATTGCTCATTAGTTGCGCATCCATTGGTTTGAGTGTTATGGCACAGTCGTCAGGCATGGAACTTCCTTATCGGAAATCAGGAATTTCGATGGATACCACAAAGGATCAAGCAATTGATTTGTTTGAGCCATGGGAAGGAATTGAGATGGATATTCCTTCATCGGTTTCACTAGAAGATTTTGTTCCGACTGTCCGTTCACAAGGTCAGCATGAGAACGTAGGTGGATGGGCTGTTGGCTACTATTTTGCTTCTACGGAATGGGCAATGATCGCCAACCAGTCCAACCAAGCGCTAATAGATGCGTATGCCTACGACCCATTCTTTTTGAACAACGTTGGTGGTGCTGGTAACGGCTGTAGTGGTGAGGTGTCTGTTCCGGACCTATGTCATTCCTTGGTAGAGCAAGGGGCAAAGCGCATGAGTATCGACCTCACGGACTGTAACGGAACTCCTGAATATGATGAGTCCATGTCCTTATTAGATTTTCAAGAAACAGTTCGATTGACAGGTCCCAACCGGGTAGATTCGAACAATATTATCAGCGTAAAATATGCTTTGGCTAATTATCATGCAGTAGTTTTCACGATGCACGCCCCATTGTCGTTTCAATTTGTGGCCCGAGATGGTTTGTTTCGCCCCAGTGATGAAGAACGCAATCGTAAAACCTATACCACGCCTCATGCGCTTACTATTGTTGGCTATGATGATGACTTATATGGCGGAGCATTTCGTGTGGTCAACTCCTGGGGAACAGAGTGGGCAGACAATGGATATGCCTGGATTTCCTACGATGATTTTAATGCCTTTCAGGAGGCGGCGTTTATGATTTACACGGAATTAAAAGTGCCAGATTTAGTTGCGTTTGGTGAAGATGCAAATGGTTTTGGTCGGAAACACGTAAAAAAGAATGGTTTCTTCGAAGGTTTCCTTGATTCTAAAGGCCGACCAGATAAAGGAATTTATAAGAACGAGGCTTTAAAAAAATGTGGAGGGGGAAGTCGCTATATGAAGCGATTGGTTAAAACACATGGAGGTTTTCTTATCTATTCTGAGGATAATTTCAAAATTCCCATTGCAGCGGTGATTTATTAAGTGATTAGGGATCAGGGATCAGGGATCAGTGAAAAGCGAAAAGTGAAAAGTGAGAAGTAAGTGATGAGATGTACTTTTCACTAATCACCTCTCTCTTCTTACTGATTTTCATATGCAGGCATAATAATTTCATCAAGTTTTCGTACTAATAGAGAGTGCGTTAGCATTCACCAGCAAGAACTAGAAAACCAGTTGTTATGAAATATCTCCTCTCCATTTTCGCGGTAGGGTTCGTGTGCCTATCTGTGAATGCAATTCAGTTGCCTTACAAACAACTCAAAAAAACATATGAAACCAACACGGAAAAAGCATTAAAACGTGCGGAAAGTTGGATGAAAATCCTTCCAAACAATCCCGCCCCGTACTATTATGCCTCACTCATTCATTTTGAGATTGCTCAGAAAGAAACTACGATACGAAAGAAGTATTCAGGACTCTCAATGTCTTTAAAATATGCCCGTTTGCTCGAAAAGCAGAAGGATCAATCATTTCTCGATAAAGTGGATTGGGATACTTTAACACCCATTGTTCAGGACTTTACGCAGTTAGTTTTCGAAGAATTAAACGATGCCGAGCTGTACAAATTGTCGGCATTACTAGAGAGAAAAGCGAAACGTTTTGATTGGATGGAGGATAGTAATACATCCGATGTAGCAGAATTAGAGTCTAACACGGAAACGGAAACGACTACTTCCCGTTTTGTCAATGGAAACTATTATGGAATGCCCACAGGGAGCGAAGTTGTACCTTCTTACAACCTAAGCAGCGAACGTGAATTGTTGGAATACATTAACACCGAACGACTAAAAAAAGGCATGAAGGCTCTTGTGTGGGATGAAAACCTGGCAAACGCTGCTCGCTACCATGCGTATGATATGGGTACCCAAAACTATTTTGACCATGACAGTTATGATAGATCCAGAGGCAATCGTTTGTCGAAAGTTGGAGGCACTTTCGAAAGGATCAAAAAGTTTTATTCATCTTCTTTTGTCAATTCAGAGAATATCGCAGCTGGAAATCAAGGCGCTCATGATACGTATATGCAATGGTATCATAGTAAAGGGCATTACGAAAACATGTTCAACGAGAGCAGCGGAAAAATTGGCATAGGTGTTGTTTATGTATCAGGGAGCACCTACGGCTATTACTGGGTTATGAACACAGCACACTAAAAAAGAAGTAATATGTTTTCATTTTTTGAACTTCTTGTTATGGGATTCATAGTCAAAGCCATTGTCATGCTTAATTTTTGGGATAACTTTTTCGATAAAAAGTGAAATCGTCATCAATTAATTCAAGGTCAGTACTATCATTTATCCATCTATTTTTGCTTTTTTCGAATTCGAGTAGGGGTGAACTCGTTTTCTTCTGTCTTAAGAACAAATAGAGATTATTGAAACACGACTACTAGAAGCGTAAAAGTTGATGACGATTACTGATTACGAAAGCACTTTTCGAGAGCATTATGAGCCGCTCACGCGCTATGCTCACTCCATTCTCAAGAATCAGGAGGAGGCAGAGGATGCCGTACAGAAGCTTTTCATTAAGTTCTGGGAAAAACGATTCGAACTACAAATCGAAAACGTCCGGGCATACTTGTATCGAGCTACTTACAATACCTGTTTGAATGAAGTGAAATCAAAGAAGAATTTGCGCAACCATGTCTCTGAGGATGACGTTCAAATTCTAGCTTCTGATGATTCAAGTAACAATATACTGGAAGAAGAGTTGCAATCTCAAATTGAAACAGCGATGGAAGTGCTGCCAGAAAAGTGCCGACAAGTGTTTCAGTTAAGTCGCTTCGAAGAAAAGTCTTACAAAGAAATTTCAGAAGAGCTCAATATCTCTGTTAAAACGGTAGAAAACCATATTGCAAAGGCGCTAAAAATAATGCGCACCGAGCTTTCTGAGTATTTGCCGTGGCTATTAATAACGATTTTAGTTTCGAAAGGATGGTAGGAAAACAGGATTTTGAGGCAGTAATCGTGCGGTATCTGGAAGGAATTGCAACTCCAGAAGAGGCTATGGCGTTGGAAGATTGGAAAAATGAATCTTCTGACAATCAGCAACTGTACGAACACTATGAAAAGCTATTCACTGATAATGAATTTCAAAAAGTAAATACGGATGCTGCGTGGGAAAAAGTGAAGGGGCAATTATCCTCCACAGGAAAGGTGGTTCTATTAAAAAACTGGAGGTACTGGGCTGTATCAGTGGCAGCGATCCTCGTTGTCGCCTTGATCATTCCAACGTTGATGGATGGTGGGGAAAAATCCTCATTTTCGAGGGATTTGACCATTGATATTAAGAATGCGAACAATGTTTTGCAAGGCACAGATGGCGTAAAATCGTTCACTTTGGAGGACAATTCAACGGTAACTTTAGAAAATGGAAGCACCTTGGAACTCTCTGAAAATTTTAAGACTGGAGAACGTCGATCTAAGTTGAAGGGAAGCGGACGATTTACAGTAGTTCATGATGAAAAACGTCCGTTTGTAATTGATGTAGAGGGCTTGGAGGTGTATGATATCGGAACTGTTTTCGATATCACCACAAATAAGGACACCGTTAAAGTTGTCGTGATTGAGGGGGCAGTTGAATTACGAAAAGATGGACAGCTGCTTGCTATGGAAGAGGGTGATAGCGCCTTTTACCTGATTAGTCAGAGACTGATTCAAGAATATCCAACAGAGATCGCGAAAGATAATTTGACTATTGGATTTGATGAACAAGAACTTCGACACATTGTTAAGGTAATTGCCAATTACTTTGATGAGTCTATTGTGATCAAGGATGAGGATATCAAAAAACGTTTGGTAACGATTTCTTTCAGCAATGCTCCTTTAGTGGTCGTTCTAGATCGATTAGAAATGGCCGCAGAAATAAAGGCGGTGCGTAAAAACAATCAAATAGAAATTTACGATGAAGATTAGCTTACTTACAGTTTTTGTAATGCTAATCGGCATTGCAAATGCGCAGGAAAATCTTCCTGCTTTGGAAAGAAAAGTCGACCTCGAATTGACAGGGCAAAGTAGCAAAGAGGCACTCTTAATGATAGAGCCTATTGCTAACGTAAATTTTGGGTACCGTTCAGAGTTGGTTCGAAAAGACGATCGACTGCATCGAAGCTATCTGAATAAAACGGTTCGTGAAGTTTTGGATGATCTGTTTCAGGGGCTTTTGGTGTATAAAGTGAAGGGGAATTATATCATTTTAAAAGCCGCACCCACCCAGAAAGCAACAGAGGTTACAGCTGAAGGATATGTTATCAATGCCATCACAAAGGAGAAAGTTCCATATGCCTCGGTATACGATTCAACAAGTTTGGAGGCAACAATTACGGATGAATATGGGTACTATTCCATTACGCTTGAAAAGCGAGAAGACATTGAATTAACGGCAGCAAAATATGGGTTTAACGACACTACTGTGGCTCTCGGCAGTGAAGGCGGCACCAAGAACATCATTCTTGTTCCAAACGACCTTTCAATCAACCGCACACAGGACTCTGTAGCATTTGAAGAAAAGGTAAAGCGAGTTCCGTTGATCAAGCTTTCGAAAGAGCAAAAGGCAACGTTGGAGAATATCAAGGAAGACTTCAAAAAAAATGCGCAGGTAAGTTTATTGCCGATGATTGGAACAAATGGAGTTATGAGTCCATCCACGACCGTTGATTACTCGTTTAACTTGATTGGGGGATTGAATGGAGGCGTGCGTGTAGCTGAAATTGGCGGCATTTTTAATACGGTCTGGGATACCGTCAAATATGTTCAGGTGGCAGGTGTTTTTAATGCTGTCGGAGGTCCGCAATACGGAGCGCAATTGGCTGGAGTGGCAAATCTAAATGCTTCCAGCTTTGAAGGAGCTCAAATTTCGGGGGCTCTGAATATTACGCAGGGTCCATTTTATGGCTTTCAAGGTGCCGGAGTAGGAAATGGCGTTTTTGGCAGTTTTGACGGAGTGCAAATTGGAGGTGTAGGAAGTTACGCGGGAGCAAAATCGGATGTAGTTCAGGTTAATGGTGTAGCCAGCTATGTCGGAAATGACTCCAGGGGGGCACAAATTAGTGGTGTATCGAACGTGGCGGAAAAAAACTTCATAGGGACACAAGTTGCTGGGATAAGTAATTATGCCCGTGACGGTTTCATAGGGACTCAATTCGCGGGAATCATAAATACCGCTGGTAAAATGACGGGAACCCAAATCGGTTTTATAAATGTCAACGATTCTATCAATGGAGTTCCTTTCGGATTTATCTCTTTCTCGTGCAAAGGATTGCATCAACTTGAGCTCTCTTCCAATGAATTCACCCAAGCGAATGTAGCATTCAAAACAGGGACGAATCAATTTTACAATACATTTATCGGTGCTGCACGATTTGAACCCAACGGACTACCAACATGGGGAGTGGGGTATGGAGTAGGGACTTCTGTGCGGGCAGGTAAGAAAAATCGAATCTTTTTCGACTTACAAAGTATCAATCATTTCAGGGATAATCAATGGGGTATGGCGCTTAACAATAAGCTGACCCTTTCTTATCAAATGCAATTGGCACCGAAAATCGCTTTGGCATTTGGTCCTACTGCCAATTTGTTTTTAATCGATAATGCCTCGAATCACGATGTAAATTACTTTGGTGGAATTGCCCCGTATACTTTCTATGATGAGACAATGTCAGGAGGTCTGAGAGTGCAGAGTTGGGTTGGAGGACATGTTGCTTTGCGATTGTTTTAGGTGACGGTAAATGAGTAGAACCTGAGTATTTAGAAGATACTGAAAACATTACTACAATTCTAGAAATGTACAATTTGCTAATTAGAGAAATGTCTAACAAGGATTAATTAATAATTTAAGTATCTAATCTTAAAGTGCATAAAATCAAATAGATATAAATTAATTAAAATATTTTATAAATCCAACTAGGGGATACCTCAAATCTAATTGTCATAAGAGTAAACAAAATTGAAATTATGAAAGCGAAGTATTTTTTAGGAGCTATAATGTCGTTGGCATTTGTTTTTACATCGTGTAAAAAAGCAATTAAGCCGTCGGGTGACATAACCACTGAATCTCGACAATTATCCGGGTATTCCAAACTCGATATTTCGGATGCAATCGATGTTGAAGTTACTTTTGGACAGCAAGAAGAAGTAATTGTTGAAGCCAACTCCAATTTACATCAATACATTTTAACAGATGTTGCAAATGGTACACTCAAAATCCGGATGAAAAACAACGTAAGAATTAAGTCAGGTGCCGAAATCAAGATTTATGTCAGCGCCACAACTTTAAATCAGGTGCATTTAGACGAAGCATCTCGCGTTGAATTCATGAACGATGTGAATACTGTAGGTTTTGACCTTCATATCAGTGGTGCAAGCCGTTTCCAGGGAGGTATATACACAGATGATATTAAAGTAAATGCTAGCGGAGCTTCAACGGTTGATCTGTGGGGTATGGCAAATACAGCAGAAATAGAGGCTTCAGGAGCTAGTAATATTGGAGATTTTGCCTTTTTAATAAACAATTATTTGGACATAGACTTGTCAGGTGCAAGTAAGGCAGAATTAACGGTTGATGGAACAATGGATATAGAGGTTTCCGGAGCAAGCCGGTTTAATTACAAAGGAAATGGAGTAATTAACGAGTTGGATATCTCGGGTGCGTCTTCTGTGAACAAGCAGTAAAAGTAAAATCTACAAAATCTTCCCAAGTGCCACAATGGTGCTTGGGATTTCTCATTTTATTGAATATCTTTCAGCCACCTAAATTATAAACGCACCGTTATGCCTAAAATGCACATCGAAAGATCCGTGTTAATCAATGCACCGATTGATAAAGTTTTCAAAACTGTTAATGATTTTCACACCTGGACTGCCTGGTCTCCCTGGCTAGTGGCGGAAGCAGAAGCTAAGGTAAACGTTCGCGAAGACGGAAAATACTATGAATGGGACGGAGATATCGTAGGTGCAGGAGAAATGACAATAGTCAATGAAGTTGAGAACCAATCGGTAGATATTGATTTGATGTTCTTGAAACCATGGAAATCAAAAGCGAAAGTTTCATTCTTGATGAAAGAGGAGGGTGATGGTGTGCGCTTAACATGGGACATGGACAGTAGTCTTCCATTTTTCCTTTTCTGGATGAAAAAAATGACAGAAGCCTTCGTTGGTATGGATTATGAGCGTGGACTAATCATGCTTAAAGACTATGTAGAGCAAGGGAAGGTGCCACATACACTCACTGTGAAGGGAATTGAAGACTTCTCGGGAGGTACCTACATCGGCGTAAAAAGAGATGGAGTTGCCATTAAGGATATGAGTGCTGCGATGAGTGAAGACTACACGAAGTTAATGAGCTACGTCATGGAGAATCATGCTGATAAAAAAGCCGGAGATGCTTTCTCTATTTATCACAAATGGGAGATGGTGAAAGGATTAGCTTCTTACACAGCATGTGTTCCGGTGAATGAAGTGCCATCTGATTTGCCATCAGATTTTGTTTCTGGCAGTGTACCAGCGACCAAGGTACATGTCATTCATGGCAAAGGACCTTACCGTTTTACCGGGAATATTTGGTCAGCTCAAATGATGCGTCAACGTGGTAAGAAATTTAAGGCTAACAAAGGAGTAGATCCAATAGAGCGCTATTTGAACAGTCCGATGGATACGGCAGAGAACGATTTGGAAACGGAAGTGCTTTTCGCAGTGAAGTCTTAGTTTCCTGTATTTTTAAATGGGAAACTTCATAAACAACCTTATTGATAATCTGATATCAGTGACGTGGCGCCTCATGGATTTGCCTCTTTATGTCCTGTTAATCATAATGATCATTGGTCTTGTAGCCATAAATTGGTTGGGAAGACGATGGTTGAAACGTTTATCAGAACAAAAACGCCTTTACATAAACGCAGGCCTGGTAATGTTAACGCTCTTGTTAATCATTGATAAAAAGATGGATTTCATGCGTTCCGAATTAACCTTTCTGAATGAAAAAATCAGGAAAACCCAAATGATGGGCGTGTCAGTATCTGGTGGAACGCCCTATGATTTATCTGAACTTCGAAAAGAGTTCCCCAAGGCACAATTAGCAGAAAGACCTATAAACGAAGCAATCCAGCTTCTAACGATCACTCAAAAGAATCCCAATGCTGTTAGTTATGTAGCGCGTGTGGATTTAACGCACCCTTCTGTCGACGTACAAATCACACGCAAGAAAGGGAAGAAGTGGCTTACCTCCAAATTTGCAGAAAAGAACAATTGTATTTTGGCAATCAATGGAGAAGCAGGCGAAACGATGGCCATGGATTGTGAACTCGGTGAATGGTCAGGGAATTGGGTGTCCGATGGAAAGGTGGTCATGATGGCTGATACCAAAAAGCGTCCTTTCATTGGAATATCAAAAGATAACAAGGCGAAGTATTACGAAGAGTCCTTTGTAGATACGGAATATAAAGACGCTTATTACAACGCTATTTGGGGGCGTTTCGACATCTTAAAGGGTGGTAAAGTGATTCAACACGAAAACGACCGACCGTATGCAAGAACGATAATGGCCGTAAACAAAGAAGGCACCTATTTGTATTTAATGATCGTTGATGGAAAACGTCCCGATTATAGCGCAGGACTCAAATACAGTGATTGCGCAAAAATCTTACGTTCTTTAGGGGCATCTGATGCTATGGCATGCGACCAGGGAGGTTCTTCGTGTATGTATGTTAGAAATATGGGCGGTATCATTAATCGCCCTGCAGATAGTGATGGAATTGAACGTCCAATCTATTCGCATTTTGGCATTGCCATGAAATAAATTTGCCGTTGCTCATCATAAACCTTAGTTTTAAGTCAATTCTAATTTATAATATGAAAAGAGTAATACTACCACTAATCGCTTTTGCGTTTCATTTAAATGCGTCAGCTCAAGTACCAATTGATAATGTGCTATTATACATGCCGTTCAACGGTAATGCGAATGATGAATCTGGTAACGGGAACAATGGCACAGTTGATGGAGCTAGCTTAACATCAGATCGTTTCGGAAACTTAAATTCCGCCTATTATTTCGACGGTTTGGACGATAGAATTGATATCTCCAATAATAATCTCGTTCCGGATAACAGTCTCACACTTTCATTTTGGTTTGCTGCAGCGGATAACTTGAATTCTCTTTCTGATCCACAAGTAATGATTCAGTCCGATATTGCAGGGGATATTGATGGACACTTTTTAATTGGTTTCAATCGAACGAATTGTCTATACGAACCAAGCACTGAAGACGGAAAAGTTAACTTTGAGCTACAAGGAGATTTAGCGAACGCGAACACAGGTACCTGTAATGGGAATAATTTTGGTCTAACAAGCGTTGGATCAATTACGGACTCTTGGGATGCTTCCTCTTGGAATATGGTAACTGCAGTTGTTAATGAGGGTCAAATAAAAATTTACATCAATGGACAGCTTCAAGACACCCATCCTTGCACCTCTTCCGTCTTTACAAATGGGTTAGATGTTACCCTGGGAATTTATGATTCTTGGCAGCCCCTTACTCCATTCAAGGGTGGTTTGGATGATATTCGCTTTTACAGTAGAGTCTTGACTGACCAAGAGATCGGAGCGCTGTATAACGAATTTGTCAATGTGGATGAATTGTCTAGTATACCGTTTACTATCTACCCAAATCCAACGAATGATGTAGTTACTATTAAAGGTGACGCAATTGCAGGAAGTTCGGTTAAAATTGTAAATGCGCAAGGGCAGATTGCGCTGGAAGCGATTCTTGACAGTAACAGCGGACAACTGGATTTGAACAATATTCCAAGTGAGGGAATCTACTTCTTACAAATCTTTAATGATGCTGAAGAATTACTTGGTGTTGAGAAATTGATTGTTAAATAAGATACCGACACTGTCGCTTTAAAATTTCAAAGGAGGATTCTGGTTAATGAAAGGCCACAGTCCTCCTTTTTTTTATCAAAAACTCCGAGTAGCGTAACATTAGTTTGTAACGTGAAAATCAACTCCGTAATGCTGGAACTGTTCTACGATATTGTAGCTTCGTTATGACTTTATTCCGCGCAAATTCCCTCAGCATTTGTATACCAACATTACTTATTCTCCTGTCGGATTTCCTGATAGGCTTTCCATTCCGCGTAATTCCATTCCAACCATGATTTCTTCTTCCATTTCCATTGGAATGCTGCTTTCCGATATGCAATTTTAATACTGTATTCCTCAGGACTCATGTATAAATTTCGGTAGCGCTTGCGTGTGAGTCCACGTTTAAACGCTCCCATCCACAAACCTTGTTGCTTGCGATCCATCGCCGTAACTTTATCCAAGGGTTGATCCAGATGTGGCAAAGCTGAATCTGAGAGCGTGTACAAGAAGTTGAGATGCACAAAAGCACCATCTTCACGACTGAAATTGTACTTCGCTATCACGCGGTCCCAATTAAATCCTGCTGAAACAGTAAGAACTATTAACCATGCTACGGCATTTTTTCGCAACATGTAAAAACTAGAACGAGTATCACGGATTTTAATAAATACGCTAAACAGTCCGTATAGCACCAGCAAAATGAAAAACATTACAGCAATCCTTTTGTGAGCAAGAGAGTAGTGCTGGATGTAATAAAAATTACGTACTCCGGCTGATATCGCCAAAATGGCATTTTGAGCAAGCCACAGATAGCACAGGCGTTTGAGCCAAATATTCTTTTTGTAAAAGTTAAGGTTTCCTCGAAAGAAGGTGAGTACCAGAACAATTGACAACAAGATGGCGATAATCAAGACGATTGTTCCGTAATGAACGAATTGTTGCAAGTATTGCCCTTCAAATTCAAAATTGAGCCAGACGCGATCAATATCCATGATATTCATCATGAGCAAGAGCAGATTCAATCCACCAAAAAGAAAAATACCCACGCGATATTCGCTTTTAAGACCTGTCATAGTGGACCGTGCAAGCTTTCTGCGTACACGAATTTTGTCGTCTTTGGCCTCCATATCGCGTTCTTCAAGAATTTCATTCTTGCCACGCATCAACAAGAATATACAGACTATGACCCCGAACAAAAAGGTAAGAACCCAAAAGAAATCGATGTTTTTGAATAAGTAGATCAAGCCCTCATACACTTCTCCCAGTACAGCGTTTACGTAGGCACCAAACTCCGGATTGGCAAAGCCATAAAGCGTGGCGAATAAAATTATTATGGCTACAGGAATAATGTAGTATCGCAGGCGCTTAAACTGAAATTTGCGTTTCGAATCTTTTTGCTTTTCACTCGTGTCGGTTTTTTTCGGACTGAATAGTTCTGAGTACGAAAGAAATATATTACTGAATGACATTCCCAAAACGTTCAGAAGTGAACGTAATTTCGGTGCAATCATCACGCCTACATACAAGAAAAGCACAGAGAAGTGGATCAAATAACTCCAGATAGAATGGTGCAGAATCGTGAATCCAAGCGTGAACACCCAACAGGCAAATACAAGTCGTTCGAAAAAAGTTTGAAGTTTTAGCTGCTTGCTTACGGCGAACCAACCAAACAGAATGCCTTCAAAGATTACAACGTTCAGTCCCAAGGCTTGGTTGTGAAATAAAAAGGCGAATAGTACCGCGAATACAAGTAGCACCCGCACGGAATTTGGCTGCTTCATGGTGAGTTGTTTTAGAATGGTTCTACCAAAAAACGACTTCTTTTCGTACTCTGGTATGCTGTTATGTTTTTTTGGGAAATGCTCCCAACGATTGTTAAGCGCTTAAAATTTCGTAGGCTTGTTGTATTTCTATAAACCTTGCTTCTGCCGCTTTAATGATGGCAGTATCCTGCCCTGAAAATCGATCGGGATGGTGAATCTTCGCTAAAGAACGATAGGCTTTTTTAATTTCGTTTTCTCCAGCATATGGCGAAACTCCCAATATATCGAAAGCCAATTTCAAGGCACTTTTGGTTGGGTGTTGCTGCCGTTTTTTGCGCTGTTCTCGTTCTCGACGTTTGCGCTCCGCTTGTTCTCTTTTGATGCGTTGTTTGTGCGAAGCCATCATACTTTTTAGCTCTCGCGGACTGATTTTCAAAAAGTCACCAATCTCCAGTAAAATCTGATACTCACGTGGAATTAACGATCCGTCCATGTACGCAATTTCAATTAACAAGTACATCAATTCTTCACGCTCATCATGACTGAAATGCCAGTTGATCCAGGAAGCAGCATGTTTCACGCGAATTTCTTTTCGTTCCAGAAGTTCATATTCTTCTTTTAAATCTGAAAAACGATGCGAAAATTTGGAAAGGGCATGATTGAGCCGACTATGCTTCATCTCACTTTCTCGTGTATCGTTGCGCATCAGGTGTATCACGAGAATCATGTACGCGATGGAAATGTTTCTGTTGGTTTTGTCTCCTTTTCTATTCAGAATGGAGTTTTCCCAACGTTTAATTTTCCAGATGTTATAGACATAGTAAATAACCGTTGGAGCCGCGATTAAACAAAGCACCAAGAGCACAGAAAGTCCTCCGTGATTGTGCAAAACATCCTTTTCGAAATCATGAAGGTCGTCCATCGACAATAACATCCTAATAATTTTGGGTCATAAAAAATCCCCGAATCGTTGCGACCGGGGATTTAAATCAAAGTTATAGAGCGATTACTTTACAATATTCAACTCGTCAATGATGTTCGTAGCGCCATAACACTTATCCACCAACCATAACGTGTAGCGGATATCACATGAAATCGTACGCTGGATATTTGGTTCAAAGAAGATGTCTCCGGACATTGCCTCCCAGTTCCCATCGAATGCGGTACCGATTAGCTCACCATCACCATTGATTACTGGGGAACCTGAGTTACCTCCGGTAATATCATTATTCGAAAGGAAGTTGACAATTATTTGACCGTTGACATCTGCATACTGTCCATAATCTCTTTTCTTATGCACTTGCTTGATGCGTGGATCAACGTTGAACTCAGGATTGTTTGGGTCTTCTTTCGCTAACATCCCTTCCAAGGTAGTTGTGTAATTGTAGGTAATCCCATCCTTGGGAGAATACGGCAATACGTTTCCATAGGTAAGGCGCATGGTAAAGTTAGCGTTCGGGTAGTAACTTTTGTTAGGGTTCATCTCACGCAGGTGATACACAAAAAGTCGGTTTGCTTTGTTCAAATCATCTTCCGCTTTTTTCATTTCTTCCGTACCGTTTGCGGCCTCGATAGAATTCCACATGTCAACAACCAACTGGTACATCATGTCCTTTTCTAGTGCCTCAATGGTAGGTTCATCTGCAAACGCTTCGAACTTTTCCTTGTTGAAGAAGATGGATTTTTTCAATGCTTTCTTCATGAACTTGTCTACTCCTTTGCGACCTTTTGCTGCAATTTTTCCAACATACTCGCCGTGCTGACTTTCTGGAATATCCTGAACATACATAGCCAATACTTCATGTACGATTTCGCTTTCCATGGCAAGGTTACTGGTCTCGAAAAATTCCATAACCTGAGGCTTGAAGAAAGCAGCCATCATGCCAGCTCGTTGGTTTACCACTGGATCTTCGTCTACCATTGCTTCTGCCCAGAACTTGTAACGAATTACGTTAATGATCGCATCCACTTGAAATAAAAACTCAGATTGATAAGCATTAATGTAAACAACATCATTCGTCATTTCGTAATACTTCTTCATGGATCCCATGATATCAAAATCCAAACGCTTATTCTTCATGTAGTCTGCGAAATCAGCCTCTAACGCTTGTTTTTTACCAACAACATCGTTGTTTTTAACTTGCTGCGTTTGACCGATGAAGTATTTCCAGTAGTTCGCCACTTGTGCATATTTTGAAGAGTACTTCAAACGAACATCTGTATCCATATCCATGTATTTCTTCATGATTTCCAATTTTTTCGCTCGGATATCCACACGCTTCGGTTGTTCTAAATTGACAGCTTGCTGCACGCCCCACGAGCTTAAATAACGATCTGTTGAGCCAGGGAATCCCATAATCATGGCATAGTCACCATCTTGTACTCCTTTCAAACTAATTGGTAAAGAGTGTTTTGGCTTCAATGGTACATTGTTCTTACTGTAATCGGCAGGTTCATTGTCTTCCCCAGCGTAAATACGGAACATGGAGAAATCTGCAGTGTGACGCGGCCACATCCAGTTGTCGGTGTCTCCACCATACTTACCAGCGGATTGCGGAGGTGTTCCTGTCAAGCGAATATCTGTATACGTTTTCTTAACGAAAAGATAGAACTCATTTCCTTCGAAGAAAGACTTTACGCTCGCTGTGTGGTTGGAATCTTTTGTTGCATCCGCAATAAGTGTTTTGCGCACCTTGTCAATTTCCGCAGCACGCTCATCCTCGGACATGTTATCATTCAAATTGGAAAGAACGCTTTCGGTCACATCTTCCATTCTTACAATGAAAGTTACCGATAGTCCGTCAATTGGAATTTCGTCTTCAAATTTCTTTGCCCAGAAACCATTATCTAGGTAGTTATTCGTTGAAGTGGAGACCCCAGCAATAGCGTCATACCCACAGTGGTGGTTGGTAAGCACGAGCCCTTGGTCTGAAATCACCTCTCCGGTACAGAATCCTCCAAAAGACACGATGGCGTCTTTCAGTGAGGCATTGTTTATGTCGTAAATTTGCTCAGGCGTTAAGTTTAATCCATGAGCTTTCATGTCTTCATAATTACGTCCTAAAAGGAAAGGAAGCCACATTCCTTCGTCGGCGCGGGATACAAATGATCCGGCAAAAATTATAATTGCTAATAAGGCAAATTTGAATTGTTTCATATCTGGTTTTAATTTATCGCTGGCTAAAATACCAACTTTCTCATAATTATTTCAATACTATTTCATCAACGAAGAGCCAAGTGTCGTTACCAGCTCCAAGATGCCATTCTGGACATTTACCATAATTCAAGGCTGTGATGCGAATCTTCTTAAAGGCTTTGGCTTGTTCTAACTTGATATTGAAGTCGAAAATCTTTGCCGGTTTTACCTCAGTTGCGGTATGAATCAGCTTGTTGATCCCGATTATTTCGAAGTTGACTCCATCGGTACTTCCTTCAAAAACAACGGCATTTGGTAAGAAAATCCATGATTTGGTGTCTTCCAAACACCCAAGCGCCATTTCAGAAACGGTTCGTGGATTGTTAAATGTTAACTCAACCATTAAATCTTGCGCCCAATAGCCTTGCCAGTCGCCCGTGCGATATTCATTTCCACCTCGAATGCCGTCAATCAGGGTTAAGTCTCCGTACGCTGCGTACTGATTGGCATACTCCGACTTAATTTCAATGGAGATGTTCGGATTTTTCTTTACCAAATCCATAGAAACGACTGCACTTTCGTTGCCGACTGAGTCTTTTGCGAAGGCTTTCACCGTAGTTGTTCTATCAATGAAGATTGTAGATGCAGGCACGGGGCGCGGCCCTTCTTTATCATCGGGACCTGGAATGAAAATGTTCGTACCATGAGCCCCAAATTTTTTAGTCGATTTACTAATTTTCGGATCCGAGCCGTCAATTGTGAAAAATATATCCGCTGGAACTGGCGTGTTCAAAGTTACCTCAGTTCGATCTTCGAAAATTCGCTCAGTTTCGATTCTATGTGGAACAGGCACAAAACTCTCTGGAATTTCATTAATAGTGGGGGCCATGGCGTACGTTCTGTAGTTATCGCTTGGTGCATCCGAAAGAAAGTATTCCAATTTACCGCCTTTGGTAAGCTGCTCATGACTGATATAACGCTGTTTCAATTCCTTGCCGTTTAGTACAATCTTATCAATGTATTTGGAATTTCTGCCTTCTCGATTGACAGTTATGCGCAGTTTCTTTCGACCAAATTGAATCATGGCATCATTCATCATCGGCGTTCCAAAGTCATAGTATGGGCGGCCTGGAGCGATTTGATAGAATCCAAGAGCGCTTAAAACATACCATGAAGACATTTGTCCACAATCTTCATTTCCAGAGAGACCGTCGGGTGAGTTGCTATATAAGGTCGTACTTATCTGGTGAATGTAATCGGCTGCTTTCTCTGGTGCGTTTGTGTAGTTGTACAAATACGCCATGTGATGAGAAGGTTCGTTGCCATGTGCATATTGTCCAATCAATCCCGTTATGTCTACCTGGTGTCTTCCTGACAAGTCAGACGGCGTGGAAAACAGGCGGTCGAGCCATGCTTCCAATGAATCTTTCCCTCCCAATAGATCCGTATGTACCCCTACAGCGTGCGGTGTGTACAAAGAATATTGCCAACTATTGGCTTCCGTGTAATTGAAGTTTACCTCAGCTGGATCAAAAGGAGCGAACCAACTTCCAGAACGACGAGCACGCATAAACTTTGTGCTTGGGTCGTATAAATTAATAAAGTTCATGGAACGTTTGCGGTACTCCTCCAAATCTGAACTGAAATCGTTTGTGGCTTCATTTTGATGGTAATCAGCTATCATTTCTGCGATACAGAAGTCATTATAAGCATATTCCAGCGTTTTCGAAACAGACTCAGGCTCGTTGGATACACCTAAAAAACCTTGTGATCCGTACTCTTTTTTGCCTAATTCATCCAGTAGGGAGGTAGCAATCATGGCCTTGATCGCAGCTCTCGCATCGTAGTCTTGAATTCCTTTCGTGTAGGCATCAGCAATGACTGAAACACTGTGATAACCAATCATACAGCCCGTTTCGTTGCCCGCAAGCTCCCAAATAGGAAGTGTTCCTTTCTGCTCGAACTGACGTAAAAATGTGCGGACGAAATCGTTCGTTCGTTGTACTTGCGTCAAGGTAAATAGAGGGTGCGTTGCGCGGTAGGTGTCCCACAGAGAGAAAACCGTGTAATTGTTCTCAGAATCACTGGGTAACTCATGTATTTCACCGTCATATCCGCGGTATCGCCCGTCTACATCTGAAAATACATTAGGATTCAGGTAAGAATGGTACAACCCCGTGTAGAAATTGGTCATAACTTCCTTATCATCACTTTGAAACTGGATTTTGATCAATTCATTTCTCCATTTGTTTTCCGTTTGTTTGCGCACCCGATCGACGTCAAAGTGAGGAATCTCTTCTTCAACGTTTTTCATGGCACCGTCAATGTCCACAGCGGATATTCCAACACGAAGTACAACCTTTTCCGTGTCTTTAGGGAAAATTAGGAGCATTTTGTGTCGTCCTTTCTTTATGATCATTCGAGCCTTTTGGAATGGAATATTAGACTTCATATAAAAATGAAATTCTTGTCGCTCCGCCCAGGCCTGAGAGATTCGATACCCTTGAACCGTATTTTTATCGGGAGCACTTATGTCTGAATCTAGGATTCGATCGCGGTGATCTAAGTCTAAAAGAATAAACTTTTTCCCTTTCTTTTTGTTAAAGGTGTATTCGTGAATTCCCGCCCTGGTAGTCGTTGCCAAACGAACATCAATATCTGGTTCTTGCAGGTGAACGCTGTAAAAACCAGGTGAGGCAGATTCTTGATCATGCGAAAAAGTGGCTCCATACCCGTCTTCTACTTTATATGCAGGATCGAGTCGGGGAGAGCCGTGTTGTGGAACCACCAACAAATCACCGTAATCGCTTACGCCTGTCCCACTCAAGTGTGTATGACTAAACCCGTATATCATATCATCCGAATAATGATACCCAGAGCAGCCATCCCATCCGTCGTAGCGCGTATCAGGACTCAATTGTATCATTCCGAAAGGGGCTGAGGCGCCAGGGTAGGTATGTCCGTGACCTCCCGTTCCAATAAAGGGATTTACGTATTGAATTTTATCTTCACTGAAAGTAGATTCTGGATTTTCAATGAGGCTTTGAGCCTTATCTGAAGCGTTCTGTATTTGTGGAATTTGGCCGAGAGCAGTGGAAGCCATAAAAAGGCAAATACAGCTGATTTTCCAATTATTTTTATATTTCATAGTATCGTTCTATCTAAAATGCTCGAGTCACGGTAATTTCAATCCAGTTCTTTGTGAAATGTGAGGATGGAAATATATCGTCCATTTCGTTTTGTTTAGTTCAACTCGTTCCAAACCAAGGAACAGCTTCCGAGGACGGCAGCATTTTTATCGTGTAGGGTGGAAATTCGAACTTCAATTTTATTTTGATAAATATTGAGAATGTGTTGTTCCATGTAATACTTTACCTTCTCTGCAAACGACGCGCCATTTTTAGCGATTCCACCAAAAAGGATATAAACCGAAGGACTTGAGAAACAAGCATAATCAGCCAGCGCGCTTCCCAGGGTTTCTGCTGTAAATTCGATAATTTCTTGGGCGAAAACATCACCATTTATCGCCAATTCGAAAATATCTTGTGCCGAAAAATCAGTCAGGGTGCTGAAAGCGGAGTTCTTTTTGTGCGGAGAATCTAACTCGTTTGCAGAACGAACAACACCCGTAGCTGAGACGTATGTTTCCAGGCATCCATTTCTTCCACAACCGCACAAGCGACCATTGGGAACTACTCGGATGTGACCGAATTCACCGGCAAATCCGTCATGACCGTAAATTAAATTACCATTGACTACAATTCCGCTACCCAACCCAGTTCCAAGAGTTATAACAACAAAATCCTTCAGGTCTTTGGCGTTTCCGTACACCATTTCTCCAATGGCTGCAGCGTTGGCATCGTTCGTTACAATCGTTTTAATTTGAAATTGATTTTCAAACAATTCAGCCAAGGGAATACTGCCTTTCCAAGGTAGGTTGGGGGCAAACTCTATGGAGCCTGTATTGATGTTGCCATTGGGAGCGCCCACGCCAATTCCCACTAAAGAGTCAATCAAACCTTGTTTTTCGATTTCTTGATGAATGGCACGGACCATTTCTTCCGGAGTTTCGAAGGACGCCGTTGGTAGGGAAGACTCATAGAAAGAACTGCCTTTTTCGTCACACAGACCGAACGCTACGTTCGTACCTCCAATATCAACTCCAAGGGCAATTCTGGTCTTCATGCAGTATTGGGATCAAAATCCCACTCGTTTAGAAAATCATTTAGAAAACGTTCCATTAATTGATGTCTTTCGGCACCGATTTTCTGTGCGGTTTTCGTGTTTAATCGATCTGATAAAAGTAACAATTTCTCGTAAAAATGATTGATGGTAGTTCCCGTAGAATTTGCGTATTCATCAAAGCTATCATGCAGCTTGGATTCTATTTTAGGATCATACATGGCTTGTCCTTTGTGACCACCATATGCAAAGGTTCTACCAATGCCAATGGCACCGATGGCATCCAATCGATCGGCATCTTGAACAATTCGTCCTTCTAAGGAATTCATTTCTGCTTCAGTATTAGCTCCCTTAAAACTAACGTTGTCAACGATATATTTAACTTGCAAAGCACGATCTTCTGGATAATCGAACGATTTGAGAAGCTCAAAAGCTACTTTTCCTCCCTCATCCAACTTGCCACCGTTGAATTTGTGATCAGAGATATCATGTAATAATGCCGCAAGCTCTATAATTTCCAGATCTCCTCCTTCTTTGGATTGAAGGTACTTAGACATATTGACAACACGCTGAATGTGATACCAATCGTGTCCTGTGGCATCGTCCAAAAACTGCTCGCGAATGGCGTTTTCTACTTTTTCGAGGATATTCATCTATTCAATATGTATCATTGATTGTCAGCTTCCAGCTCGCAAGATAGTAAACGGCAGCTCCCAAAGGTTAATTAGTTCCGTTTTCTTCTACAAGAAAAGATAAAACATTTCGAATCAGATCGGAGAATACCAGATCGTGATTTTTCAGCTATTGTTTAAGAACCGGACGGCTATATTATCGAGGAATGAATTATCGTTTGATTTGAATAATATTTAAATCTCTTTGATAAACTTCATAATTACCTGAAGTAATGCCAACACCATTCGGGTACATCGTTAGTCTGTAATAGTATGTGTTTCCAGCTACAAGGGCATCATCAACATAACTAATATGTCCTCCGCCACCAAAACCAATTGAGGCTGAAGTAGTGTTATTTGGTGTCTCAATATAGCAGGCGCCGCTCGTGTAAGTTAAAATTGTCGCTCCTGTAAAAGCAGGATTATTTGCGCGTTCAAGAACGATAAAATACCCCCCCATCGAACTGTTAGTCCCATCCAAACTACCACCGAAAACCCGAGCGAAACCAGTAATCAACACGGCCGAATTGTTTATCCCGTTTCCATCTTGTATTGTAATACTGTTGGTAGTCCCAGTAAGAGGATTCGGTGTGAGATTTGTAAATGGAACACTTTGTACTGTTCCTGAGTGAGCTCCTAATAACTCCTGATTGATAAAATCACCTTCAAAACGGATGTCTCCTTCGACATGTAGTTTGTGCTCAGGATCATTTGTACCAACTCCAACATCACCGCCTGATTCTACACGTACCTGTTCGGTATTATTCGTTCGCACGACAAAATCTTGTGCATCCGTTGTACCTACAAAGTTTGTTGCCGGATTTGTACCAGCATTTCCAGTCACAGACCAATCGTCACTTTGTGTTGTAATTAATTTGGACCACTGTGTGCCATCCCAATGGTAAAACCCTTCTCCGTCTCCGCCTGTTACAGCAGCATTGGTATTGTATACAAGAAGTCCGGTAGCAGGACCGTTCACTGGTGTAGTACCATTGGTAACTGCAGTTAAGGAGACCCGGTTAATCAGTACGCCACGATTCGCGTCATCTATTTCAAGTTTAGCGCTGGCATCTGGAGTGTTTGTACCGATTCCTACATTTTGGGCAAACATAAAAGTGGACACAAATAAGGAGTTCACTAGGATTAAAAGGCTCTTCTGCATCAGAATATGATTTTGTTAGTAGATAGGCTCAAAGGTACATAAAATTGATAGTATCCTTTGATTCAGACGCTTACCTTTTTGTTAGTGGTCTTTATAAACTCCGTTTCTGGTAATTAATCAACCAGTTCGAAGGATTTAAATCGACCGTGACGCATGGTGGCTATAACTTGATTTTGAAACACTGCCATGGCATAATATTTACCCTCAGCAAAGGGAACCCAAACCTCACCGTTATACGAGAAGTCAATACCGTTTTGTCCACAAGCGTAATACACGCCGTTATGGTGAATGACACAAGAACGGTAGCCCCCGGGAGGCTGGAACGAGTTGTACCAGGTTTCACCTCCATCATGCGTAAAATACGTGGTGTTCATTTTGAGATCAGATTGCTTGTAGTTCCCGCCTACAATGACCCCATTTTTGTCGTCAGAAAAACACATGGAGTAAGGTCCGTTTGTTTCGGATGGATAATAAGGTAAATCAACAGACACCCATGTTTTTCCATTATCCGAGGATTTATGAAAGCTACTCTGCATGCCGCCAGAAATGAAGGCATAGGTGCTATCATTAAAAACATGAACGTTAGATCCACTTGCTGCAAAAGCTGCTTCTCCCTTTTTCGCTGGCACCTTTCCGTCACACTTCTGCCAGGTACGACCGCCGTCTATTGTATGATACAGGGTGAAGTAGCCATCCACTGGATCTCCTAATAGTAGTCCTACTTTTTCATGGAAATCAAAAGCATCGAGGAAAAGACCTTTCCACTCTCGCGGTTCATAAAAACCAACATTGCCTTGCGAGTCAATTTTAGTCAATGAGCCGTTGTCACCGCTTTGCATCACAATCATCAAGTTATTGGACACTTCAATATCCCTATTCTCTCCACGTCGGGCTAATTTTAAAACCCGCGTAGATTTTTCCGTCTCCGCATTGAATTGGATCACAGATCCATCAGAACTTGCGAAATAAGCAATCGAAGAGTCAACATAAACTCCCCGTGAATACATATTGGAATCGCCGTAAATGGTAATTTGCGCATCACGATTTCTACGCAGATACTTTTTGGTTTGGGAAAAGCTTTCATTGATATTTCCCAAGAGTAAAAAGCTAACGATAACGAGCGTTAAACTTCTCATTTTGTTCGGTTTTAAGTTTCTTCAGGTCTTCTGGAACTTCTCTTTTCCATCTCTTATGAGACCACAACCACTGTGCCGGATTGTTCTTGATCTCTTTTTCGAGTGCTTTTGTATGACCTTCTGTGATCTCGCCCCATTTTGTGGATCGAGGATCATTGGTAAGCAATTTTAGTTCCATTTCGTAGTGCCCTCGTTTCATTTTACGAGTGGCAAAAAATACCACGGCATAGTCCAATTCATTTGCCATCATTTCTGCACCAAACAACACGGCCGTCTGTTGGTTTAGGAAGTTCATCCAATAGCTCTTTAAAGAGTTCCCAGGAGATTGGTCCGAAAGTACCAAAACCGCTTTTAATTCATCTGGATTCTCTGATAATTTTTCACGATAATTCTTTGCATGTACAACGCGCATTCCAAAACGTTCTCTGCGTGACGTTACTTTTTTATGCCAAAACTGCGATGACAAAGGCATGCCAATTCCGTAAGCCTGATGTGGAAATAAGAAGTTTTGAGAAGTAATCAACCATTCCCAATTATTGAAATGACCAGATACCAATAAAACATTGCGCTTTTCGACATATAACTGGTGCATCAATTCGGGGTTCTTTACCTTAAATCTTCGTCGTAACTCTTTTTCAGAAATGGTGAGGTTTTTAACTCCCTCCGCCAGTATATCCGTAAAATGATGGTAAAATTTACGAACAAGTTTTTTGTGTTCGTTAGCTGACAATTCGGGGAAGCTCCGATGAATGTTTCCAAGAATTACCTTTTTTCTGTAAGGTACAAGTGTGATTAAAATCAAGTAGAAGAAATCCGTAAAAATGTACAGTACAGGCAAAGGCAAGTAGGATAACGGAAGAATGAATATGTAGTAACCTATTTTTGCCCCCATCTACTTAGTATATCTTTTGCCCCACAATTCAGCAATTTTATTTTCTATGTCTTTCTCCTTTGCACTGCTGCCTGCTTTGAAAAAGTTGGTTCCTGCAATTTCATTTGGCAAAAAGTCTTGCTGAACAAAATTGCCTGGAAAATCATGCGAGTATTTATAGCCTTCTCCGTAACCTAGTTCTTTCATAAGTTTTGTCGGCGCATTGCGCAAGGGTAGAGGAACTCCCAAATCACCTGTTTGCTTAACCAATTGTTGGGCCTTGTTTATTGCCATGTAGGCTCCGTTTCCTTTTGGAGAACTGGCGAGATAAATAGTGCATTGCGCAAGAATAATACGTGCTTCGGGCCATCCGACCGCTTGGACGGCTTGAAAACAATTGTTCGCCATTAGAAGGGCATTAGGGTTTGCCAGTCCGATATCCTCAGATGCAGAAATTATCAATCTACGCGCAATAAATTTAGGGTCTTCTCCGCCTTCAACCATACGTGCAAGCCAGTAAATGGCACCATTTGGGTCACTACCACGAATTGACTTTATAAATGCTGAAATAATGTCGTAATGTTGTTCGCCATCTTTGTCGTACATGGCAACGCTTTGCTGGGCGGTGTTCAGTACAAGGTCATCCGTGATTTCAATCTCTTTCGTGCTTCCAAAGGTTCCTATAATTATTTCAAAGATGTTCAAGAGTTTGCGAGCATCTCCTCCTGAAATAGCTAACAAAGCATTCGTTTCAGTTAGCCTAATTGTTTTACTCTTCAGGACTTCATCTTCGGCAATTGCTTTGTCGAGAATTGACAATAAAGACTCTTTCGAATGTCCATTTAGGGTATATACCTGGCATCGCGAAAGTAGTGCAGAAATTACTTCAAATGAGGGATTTTCAGTGGTTGCTCCAATTAATGTGACCACACCTTTCTCAACAGCCCCGAGTAAGGAGTCTTGCTGCGCTTTCGAGAATCGATGGATTTCATCGATAAAAAGAAGTGTGCCCGACTGTTGGAACATACCAGCCTTCTCTACTTTTTGGATAACTTCCCGGACATCCTTTACGCCAGATGAAATAGCAGAAAGCTGGTGGAAAGGACGCTGAAGGTGCGTTGCTATGAGATGCGCTAAAGTAGTTTTTCCAACACCTGGAGGTCCCCAAAAAATCATAGAAGGAATCACACCTGAATCCAACGCTCTGCGTAATGATGCGCCATCTTTTAGTAAATGGTCCTGACCTTGATAATCATCAAGAGTTTTCGGTCGCATGCGTTCGGCAAGAGGAGCGGTAATTCCCATAGGACAAATGTAGTGAAAAGTGAATGGCAAAAAGTAAAAGGCAAAAGGATCGCAGAATTTTGCTTTTAGCCTTAAGCTTTCTGCTTACAACTAATTATCCGATGGATTCACAGGGAACTTACTCATCAATTCAAACTTTCCTCCCATTTGTTTCATCAGGTCCGTCCACAGTGATTCTTGTTCCGTATTCATAATGATGGAGCTAGGTACATTGTTAAGAACAATCCAGGCTTTTTCCTCCATTTCAGCTTCTAGTTGTCCTTCTTCCCAGCCAGAATAGCCGATAAAAAAACGGACTTCTTTAGCCTTTCCCGGGATTTTCGTAACCATGGTTTTCATATCCTCAAAATTTCCACCAATAAAAAGTCCCTGGTCAATTGGGTAGGCGTTTTCCAAGGTTTCACCAAAGCTATGGATATAATACAAATTGGAGGTGTCTACAGGTCCACCCAGACTCACTTTAAAATCGATGGTAGGGAAGCCCTCAATTGAGTCGGCTAAGCTGGTTTCAACATATTTGTTTAGGACAAAGCCAAAACTACCGTTATCGTTATGGTCACATAGGTAAATAACGGAACGTGAGAAGTAATCATCTGAGAGAAAGGGCTCTGAGATAAGAATACTTCCTTTGCGGGGTTTAGCGTTTGTAGAAAAGTCGAAATCGATCACTGAATCGAATATACAAATACTTTATAAAAATGCAGGAGGACGTCGCAAGTTTATCGGAATATCTTGCAGGAATGGGGAAGTGGAGCGCAATGAAAATACAAAGCTCTGGTTAAGACCAATTGGTGTCCAGTCGAAGGATAACGCCCAACAATGCATGTCACGATTCAGGGAAACGCGAGAGTTTGTAATCTTACCTTCTTTCAGGTCGAAATTGGTTCTGGTACTGATTTTCCATCGCTTGGTAAAGCTTACATCTCCCTGAAACATCAATGTTTGAACCTGGTTGTATGTATCAGGATTTGATTCTGTAATAGCGAGATTTCGAGTTAATGTGTACACGTGTGAAAACGTTACTTTCCAAGGAATTTCAAAGTCGAGAAACTGTTCCGGGTTTAGATAATAGTAATTGAAATCGGCATTCCAATTTTGACCGATATTGTCAACAGCATTCTTCAATCGTTCCCTGCTCTTTTTGGTCGTCAGCGTGAGAGAAGTGGTAACATCAAAACGTGTTATGCGACCTAACTTTTCCAAGCCAGTTCTATTATTCTCTGATTTCCATGCATAATCCTTTGCCAATGGACTGATGGCCCCTGTTGTATCATTCCAGTTGTATGGTGAAAGATTGGCATTAGTCACAATGTTTAAAAACTCAAATGGACTCGTTCGCATGCTGAAAACAAAGTCTCGCAGGGGACGAATGGGGTCATTCATGTCATAACTACTGCGAATTGAAAGTGCGTCGATCAACATCGTTCGTTTGAATCCATCAACAGTATCTTTCTCCGACTTGCGTTTCCATTGAAAGGTATTGTTTACACCAAAGCTGATAATCTCCTGATCTCTAGTAGATGATATATTGTATGCGCTGTTCTCAAATCGTGAATATTTCACGGTATCTGTGGCAGTAATAAAGGAGTCAACAGGATTGAGATTTGGGCGCCAACTATAGCTAATCGAAGGTGTTAATAGGTGACGAAGTTTTGGTTTATTCTTACCAATGAAATTATAATAACTGTATAAAACGGTGGTGGCAGACGCACTTACATTAATGGTTTGTGCCATCCCGAATTGTTGTGACTCTGTGACTATAATCGAATCGTTTACTGCATCGTATGACTTTTCAGTTTGTTGAAAGTTTAAATAATTCGCATAATTCATTGAAGGGGTAATCTTCAAAGTGTTTTTAAAGAGTGACGATGTGGTCGCCAAACGAACGTCCTGAGAAATCCCATTTCTAAACTTATTGTTGATCTCAGTGAAATTTCCATCCCGTAATAGCGTATCATGAAACAAAGCTTGATTCTGACCCTCAAAGTTGTAGGTTACAGAAAATTGACGCGCTAATTCTTTGAATCCTTTCAATTTACCTGTTTTGTTGACAAACTTTTTAAAAGGAAAAATTCGTGTCATGTTCGCATTTATCACAGGGCTAGCCAGGGAAATATTTTCTGTAAGCGAGTTCTGACGCAATGAAATTTTACCTCCCATCAAGAAGGGTTTGTTGGGAAACTTCCTCGAAATGTTGATGTCAGAACTGAGGGTATTGTTAAAATAGTCGGCGTTAATCGGGTCCAGGTTGTTCTGCGTGTTGTTGTCCGATTGAAAATTTACGTTCGAAGTGAATGTCCAGTAAGGGCTTGATTTTACATCTTTTCTGTGCGACCAAACAACCGTAGTTTTGTTCTGTGCAGTCGTATCTGGGAACCCTCTTCTGAATTGATCAAAGCTCACATTTAATGAGCCACTGAATTTGTATCGTTTGTTGTAATCCGTTTTGTTCCGAATTCCCCAGGTCCCGCGGCTGTACAACGATCCATAAAACGTGGTTTGAAAATTATCATTGATGGGCCAGTAATAACCTAAGTCACGGATGCCAAAACCAAATTGATTCGGCATTACGATTTCTGGAAACATGAGCCCTTTCGTTTTGTCTTCCATTTGCGGAATGATACTGAAAGGAAGTCCTATAGGCGTTGGGACTCCTGCCAGCCAGAGATTCATCGGACCAGAAACAATGCGCTTATTCGGTACAAGAACTGCTTTTGATAATTGGAAGTGATAGTGCGGTTCTTCGAGATTACAAGAAGTGAATCGTCCTTTGAGAAAATGGACTTCCTCATTGGCCTGTCGTTTCGCCACTCCCATGTACAAGAAGTTTTCATCCTGCTGGATGGCTACCTCTTCGATAAATGCTTTCTTGGTCTCAAAATTATATCGGACTGTTTCTGCCAGGATTTCGTCACTTCCATCGCTAAACTTGGGCAATTCAATCATGGTTGAATCTTCGTCGTAGCGATATTTTGCCAAAATTTCCTTCGACTTAAAGTCGATCATGATATAGCCAGCATCCAATCGTATTTCTCCATTATCCACAAAAGCCTTGCCGTATAAATGCACCACTTCATTTCTCAAATCCGCGTAACTGGAATCTTCTGAACCATAAAAAACGGGTGTGTCCAAATCTTCATCATCGACAGATAGAGTGTCGCTAATTTCTTGAGTGTAACCAGCTAAAGTTCCCAACATTATTAACAATAAGGCGAGAATAACTTGCGATATGGAACGCTTTTTGGACAGAAGTAGTGTCTTAATTTTGTTTACGACAGCAATAACGCAGCAAAACTATTAAAATTACCTGTGAATGATTTATTTTAAGAAGAGTTGGCGCCTAAAGAATTTTACCGCTTTACATATTCTTTTGTTTCTGCCGCTCTTAACGGTAGCACAAGAAGATGAGTTGTCCATGGGGACGATTAAAACGGTTGTTATTGATGCTGGTCATGGTGGAAAGGATCCTGGCTGTCATGGAAACTTTGCTCAAGAAAAACATGTCTGTTTGGATATGGCCCTTATGTTGGGAAAGAAAATAAACGAAGTATATCCGGATATTAAAGTCGTATACACAAGGGATACAGACGTTTTTGTGGAACTAGATGAGCGGGCTAAAATAGCCAATCGAAATAATGCCGATTTGTTTATTTGTATCCATGCAAACGCGGCGAGTCCATCTGCATACGGAACCGAGACATATGTTTTAGGATTGCACAGAACTGAAGCACAACAGCGCGTTGCAGAACGCGAGAACTCCATCATCCATTTAGAAGACGACGGCGGAGAGAAGTACAAGTCTTTTGATTTATCACCCGACGCCATTATTGCACGTCAAATTCAATTGAGCGTCTTTCTGGATCAGTCAATCATGTTCGCTTCGCACCTGCAATCAGAATTTAAAAAAATTGGTCGTCACGATCGCGGAGTAAAACAAGCAGGTTTTCTGGTCCTTTATAAGACTACAATGCCGAGTGTACTTATTGAAACGGGGTTCCTAACGAATCCAAAAGAAGAGAAGTTTCTGAGCGACTCCACGACACAATTGCAAATGGCTGGTTCCATGTTTAAGGCATTTCAGAATTATAAAAATGAACTCGAAGGAGTCGACGTGCAAACGGATTTGGAACGACCCATAGAAGAAGTTGTTAACATTGAAACACCACAGATTTCAGATGCCAAGTCTGGGGATATCGTTTTTCGTGTACAAATTGAAACTTCTGAGAAAGCTATTCGACTTACAGACCCCAAGTTTAAAGGGAATACCGTGTATCAATATCAACAAGGAGGGCTCTACAAATACACCGTTGGTTATCACGTAAATGATTACCACGGAGCAAATGAGCTCAAAAAGAAAATGCGAAATGAAGGTTTTGAACATGCTTTCGTGGTGGGATTCCTTGATGGAGAGCGAATAGATTTGCAAAAAGCTATTAACTTAGCAGAAAAATGAGACTGTGAAGATTTCGAAAGAACTTATCGTAGGAATTGTAACACTAGCAGCCATTGGTTTACTGGTTGCAGGAGTGAATTTCTTGAAGGGGAACAGCTTTTTCGGAGGAGATGACGTCTATTACGCTTATTTCGCAAATTCCGCAGGTGTTACGCCTTCCAATTCGATCTACTACAACGGGGTGATTGTAGGAAAAATCACCGATGTAGAATTGACAGGTAGTTCCGACCCAAACAAAGCGGTGAAAATCACATTCAATATTCAGGACGATGAATTTAAGATTCCGAGGAATATGGATCTTCAAGCCGGTGGAGCCGAAAACGATCTGTTAGGGAAGGGGATTATCATTCAGCCAACAACAGACTCTACCAGAATGACACTGGAAGGCTTTTACAAACCGGGCGATAAAATTCAGGGAGTAGTAGCGGAATCCATTACTTCTCAAGTAGAAGCGCAAATCGGACCAATTCGTGACAATATCAACTTTGTGCTCGGAAATCTGGATGATTTCTCTAAAAAATTGGCAGCATTCTGGGATACTACGGCGCAATCGGAGATGGAGCAGAGCATGCGCGAAGTAAAACTGGCCATCCGTAAATTCGGGGATGCAGCAGACATGATCAACTCGTTAGTCGCTGAAGAAAAGGGTAAAGTTTCACGCATAATGACCAATGTGCAGGAAATTACGATGAACCTGAAGAAAAGTAACGATACGGTAAAGGCAATCGTAGGGAATGTGAAAACCATTACGGACGATCTTGTTACAGCCGACTTCAAAGGAACCATTGAAAACGCCAAGAACACTCTGGCAAGTGTCAATAAAGTACTTGACGAAGCCCTGCAAGGGGAAGGTACGATTGGTAAACTCATTAGTGATGATAGTCTATACATGGAGTTGATTCAAACCAATCAAGAATTGCAAAATTTGGTGGAAGACCTTCAGAAACATCCAGAAAGATATATTCACTTCTCCGTTCTTGGCGCTAAGTCGCGAAGGCAGTTCACGGAAGCAGAAGAGAAGAAGATTCGAAAGGAAGTTATAGATACAGGTAATTAACAATTCAAGGTAATCAGCATTACCGCAGTTTTAATATGGGTCAAATCATTTTCGCAGTATTACTCGCTGCAGGCTTAGGTTTTTTCGCATGGAATGTGCGTAAAGTTCGCTCAAACATCCTTCTAGGTAGAGACGTAGATCGCTCTGACAACAAAAAAGAGCGTTGGAAAACAATGCTTCTTGTAGCCTTCGGACAGAAAAAAATGTTCACGCGCCCGATTCCTGCTTTATTGCACCTGGCGATTTATGCAGCCTTTATCATTACGCAAATTGAACTTATTGAGATTTTCGTAGATGGAATTTCTGGGCAGCACCGAATCTTTAGAAGCTCTTTAGGTGGATTCTATACCTTCATGATTTCATTTATTGAGATTTTGTCGGTAGCCGCGTTGATTGCAACGGTGATTTTCCTGGCACGTAGAAATCTATTGAAGATTCCTCGATTCAACATGAAGGAAATGAATGGCTGGCCGAAAATGGACGGTAACATGATCCTATTCATGGAAATCATTTTGGTTTCATGCATTTTTACCATGAATGGAACGGATGAAGTATTGTATTCCATGGGAGCATCTCATGCGGACAATCTAGGAGATGGATCTTTGAACTTTACAATCAGTAGTCTAATCGCAGAACCATTGTTTGGTGGAATGAGTGAAAGCAGCCTGCACACTTTGGAGCGTATCGGTTGGTGGGGACACATCATTATGGTATTTGCTTTCTTAAACTACCTGCCTTATTCTAAGCACTTCCACATTGTTTTGGCGTTTCCAAACACATATTACAGCAACCTGGAGAAAAAGGGGCGTTTCACGAATATGGAATCCGTTACCAATGAGGTGAAATTGATGATGGACCCTACGGCAGATCCTTTCGCAGCGCCACCAGAAGGAGCTCCCGAACCACAGCGATTTGGAGCGAAAGACGTAACCGATCTCACCTGGAAAAACTTATTGGATAGTTATACATGTACAGAATGTGGTCGTTGTACTTCCGCATGTCCTGCAAATATTACAGGCAAACTGTTGTCGCCTCGTAAAATTATGATGGATACACGCGATCGATTGGTGGAAGTGGGCGATAACAAGCGCAAACACGGCGCCGATTACGAGGATGGGAAATCTTTATTGGGAGATTATATTACCGAAGAAGAATTGTGGGCGTGTACATCGTGTAATGCATGTGTTCAGGAATGTCCGGTGAATATTGATCCGTTATCAATTATTGTGGATTTACGCCGCTACTTGGTAATGGAAGAGTCAAAGGTTCCAAGTGAACTAACAGGAATGCTAACCAACATTGAAAACAATGGAGCTCCGTGGCAATTTAGTCCTACGGATCGCTTAAACTGGGCAAATGAAGAATAATCAGGAGTTGAAAGAACTTGAGGTAGACGGAAAAAAACTATCCCCGGTTTTACCCGAAGAAGTAAAAAATTACCTCATCGACATCGACGGAACCATCTGCGATGACATTCCGAATGAAGAGCCTGAGCGCATGGCAACCGCAGAGCTGTATCCAGATGCTTTGGATACGATCAATCGTTGGCACGAGCAAGGACATATCATTACATTTTTCACCTCAAGAATTGAGGAGCACCGTGAAGTGACGGAAAAGTGGTTGAACGAACACGGATTCCAGTATCACGGATTGTTGATGGGCAAACCGCGTGGTGGAAATTATCATTGGATTGATAACCACATCGTTCGCGCAACACGATACGACGGTAAATTCACCGATTTGGTGGATGAAACAGTAAATATTCAAGTATTTAAAAAGTAAATCATGAGTCTAGTTGTTCCAACAATGGCCGAAATGATGGCGAAGGGAGAAGCACCAGAATACCTTTTTTGGGTAGGGTGCTCCGGAAGTTTTGATGATCGTGCTAAGAAGATTACCAAAGCGTTAGTGAAGATTTTGAACGAAACTAAGGTCAGCTTTGCTGTTTTAGGTACGGAGGAAAGTTGTACCGGTGATCCTGCAAAGCGTGCTGGAAACGAGTTTACTTTTCAAATGCAAGCAATGATGAATATTCAGGTGCTTGATGGTTATGAGGTGAAGAAAATTGTGACCGCCTGTCCGCATTGCTTCAATACTTTGAAAAACGAATACCCTGAATTGGGTGGAAATTACGATGTGATTCATCACACGCAGCTGATTCAAGAATTAATCAATCAAGGAAAGTTGACCTTGAAAGGAGGCGATACATTCAAAGGAAAGAAAATTACGTTCCACGATCCTTGCTACCTCGGACGAGCAAACGACGTTTACGAAGCGCCACGTGCTCTGATTGAAAAGTTAGACGCCGAATTGGTTGAAATGAAGCGTTGCAAAACGAACGGGCTTTGTTGTGGGGCAGGAGGTGCTCAAATGTTTAAGGAAGCGGAAAAAGGTAATAAGGAAATCAACGTCGAACGTACCGAAGAAGCGTTGGAAACATCCGCGAACATTATTGCCACAGGATGTCCATTCTGCAATACCATGATGACAGACGGAGTGAAAAACTTCGAAAAAGAATATTCCGTTGAAGTATTGGATGTGGCCGAGTTGATTGCAAATGCTGCCGACCTGTGATGTTCGATCATTTATCACCCGATAGCAAGGTATGGATCTACACAGCAGATCGCGCGTTTACCGATAAGGATAAGAATGAAATCGCCAACGCTATGAAGCGTTTCCTTCCGCAATGGGCAGCGCACGGTAATGCTCTTTTTGGTGACTATTCTATTGAACATGATCGATTTTTAATTCTTGTCGTTGATGAGACGCAGGCAGGAGCTTCAGGATGTTCCATTGATACATCCGTTCGATTCATTAAAGACTTAGGTGCTTACCTGAAAATCGATTTTTTCAATCGCTTGAACATGATTATCGAAGAGGAAGGTGAGCTAAATACGGTACATGTTTCTGATTTAAAGGAACATCCAAACGCCTTCGTTTTCAACCCGATGATTACCAAACTTTCTGATCTACGTGAAAATTGGAAGGTGAAAGTAACGGAAAGTCCTTTTGTTTGATTGAAACTCTTTTTCCGATTGTTTGGGATGGCTTGAGTTGTTAGGAGTGGGGATAACTTCAGAAGACCTCAAAATGGCTCATTAAGATCACTTTAAGGCACACAAGCACTTTATTTCTTGATTAACGATATTCTCAGAAAATTAATAAGAAATACCCGTAGTAAACTTATGGTTGTCCACAAGTACCTAAATGTCTGAACAACTAATGATTCGGGACCTATCCACTCTCTACTCAAAGCGGTAAACGAATTGTATGTTTTTTTCATCAATTGTGTTAAATCCAACCAAGATCTCATTGTAGCGCTGATTAGACGGCTTTAAAATACCTGTATGTAAACTTTCTGCAATGAAAAAACCTTCGGTTTCCAAATACGATTTACCTTTTCTGTAAATACTATCAGGAAAATCAGAGATTACAATAGAATATTGATTTAGCTGCTCTTCCTCGTCTTTTTCGGATAAATATCGTTGTATTCTACAGTTGTACCTTTTCTCTAAATTGGTGTAGAACTCTTTTTCCTCCTTTGACATCGGCGGATTTTGTAATTCTCCATTATCGCAATTAGTCAAGAACAAAATTACGACCAAGAGTATTAAAAACGAGCCTAAATATTTCTTATTCATCATAATGACCTATAAATGTAGTTGATTATTTTCTGTTCGGTGTATTACTTTGCATTAGTGTTAACGGTTTCGATCTCAATTTAAGAGGTCTTGGAGTTAACACCGTAGCAACTGCTCAACGTTAAGAGGAACAGAATGTGAGATATAATTAGTATAATTTTCATGGTAAAAGTTCGGCACGAAATTCTTACATCATTTGACTTCCTGAAGATACTCAAAATCGTTGCCAGACTTTTTTAAAACATACTCACTCCAGAACTTTTCGTCTTCCAAATAATCGAAGGAGAAGTTCCAGGTTGTAATGGTATTCAACTGTTCATTAATGGCACTTCCATACATAGATTTATATTCTGGAACAATGGGGTTAAAATAAGTCCATTCATACGTTTTGTAAGTATCGTTTCCGGAGGGTATTAAAACGAAGAAATGAAGTTTTGAAGTTCCGTCATAGTATTCAAATAGAATAGGGCAGAGGAGGATGTTTTGGTCTCTCGGGTAAATAATAGCAAAGTTTTTGCCATTCAGTCTTTTGTAGTAGTTAATTTCTTTTTGGATATGCTCTACGTAATGATCGAAGAATGGGGTGAGGACGTTGATGCTAAAGTCAAGTTCAAATTGCTCTCGTTGTTCTCGTTCCTGTTTTCTTATTTCAGCGGCAACAATAGTGTACAGCCCGAAATATGCTTCGTTTTTTAAATCATCTTCATAGAAGTCGTCAATCATGCTCTGATAGATATCTTTGTCTTCTTCGTCCGATTGCTCTTTCAATAAAGTATATTCTTCAATTTTGTCTTTATTCTTCTCTACGGAACTTTTCACTATAGAGAAAAAGTAAGTTTCCCAAAAATCGGGATTGAATTCGGTAGACTCCACTTTGAAAAAGTTCCATCCTTGGAGGTTATTGAAAAATTCCTTCTTCGCCCATTCAAGATCATTTGCATCAAAGTACGTAGCACTTCTTTTCTGGATGTACCATTTGGATTCATATTTTATGCCTAATACGATATAGGTGTAAAACTGTGGAGCTTGATCTAAATCATTCAAGCTTCCCACATGAATGTTTACACTTTTATCCTCCGATTCCTGAATGTCTGAGAAAGTGCTAGCTTGACTATCGTACGCAAAAAATCCAATAAACTTGGTTTTGCTTTAATCCATGAATCCTTGATAGAAACCTTCCGTTGCAATACTCGTGTCATTTTCAGAGATTATTGTGACGATTTGCTGGTTAGGCTCTTTAGAGTAATAGGCGTCAAATAAAACTGCCTCTCTTGCTTCTAAAAGTTTACGTTCTTTAATCAGAGTCGGATTGTTTGCAGCAACAATGTATATCACCTCGCGGAAGGCCTGAGAGAGAGCATTATTCATGGTACATTGTACACTGCCTTCGCTACAAGCAAAATCAAAACCTGGATTTTGATCATCTCCTGTAAAGTCTTGCTCAAGCAATAGTTTTTGTTGAAGATTGTCATACAATTGGACAGTGACTATCGATTTTTTGGTGCCATTTTCCTGAAATGAATGAATTTTAGGAAAGTTTAGTACGTATTGCATTTTGTGCTTTTCGGCCAAGTCAGAGAGCTCTTGCGTATTGCCATTAGATCGCTCATTTATAGCATAAATCAATAGGTTGTTGAAACGTTCATAGAAACGATATTGTAAGTAATCTTCTGCACCCGAGGCAATCTGCGAATAGTAATCCATATCCTCTGCAAACTCAACCTTCTTCTCGTACATTATTTCCAGGTTCTTTGGCCTTCCTTTTCTTCTCTCAAGGGCTTTCTGGCGCTCCTGTATAAGGTCATTCTGACGACGTTTGATTTCTTTATCAAGTTTCTTGATTTCCTTGTTCAAAGTTTTGTCAGCCGTTGTTTTGTTTGGCGTGAGAATTAAAATCGTTGGCTCAAAATTGTTTTGAGCATGTCCAGTCAAGCTAAACACCAGTGCAAGAGCGGTTAATAGTGGTTTGGAGAATAGTTTCTTGATTTCTAGCATCTTTTATTCGTTATACGCAAATCTTTTCATTGAAGATAGTAGCGCTGTTATGTCAATCAGTACTTCTTGAGGTTGGTTACACCTACTATTTTCTTTCTTTGGATTTTTCCTATCAATCTGGAATCGTATGGTTTATGAGATTTATCTAATATACTATCGTTACCAATCATTTTACGATTATCAATCATGACATAATACTCATTGCTTTTGATCCCAATTTTTTTTCTTGTTTCTGAAGAACGAACCGAATCGCTGATAAAGGGTTCATGAAGCAATGTGTCATTAATATAAATATGACCATTTATTATCTCTAATGAATCATTTGGCATTCCAATTACACGACTAACGTGCCAGTTGCTTGACCAGAAATCATTCCTATCGAATGTTTCATCGTCGTATTCAAATTCAATAATATCAAACCTCTTAGGGGTTGTGTTTTTCATGTCAATCTCGTATTCACTCCAATATGGGTTGTTGGGTTCCATGGTGTAGGTGTCGAGTATCTCAGTTTTCACAGCTTTCTTGATTTCACTGATATCATTGATTAGTTCACAGCTGAAAATGAAGGGGAATACTATGAATACTGCAATAAAAAATGGTTTCATATTAATTGTAGCTTAGGCAGCCACTCAAGTTGGGGTAATATACTGCCACATTTCCGATTCTAAGGTAAGAATGATTTTTCAACCAAGGTCGTTCGCAGAACTTAGATACCTGAACTTATTGGGGGGTATTATTTCAGGAATCAAGAGTTCAGCCAATATTGTAAGTATACTAAAATCACAGCTACAACAACACAAAGAACAAATCCACACGTAACTACAATGAACCATTTGCGTTTATATTTCCTTGCCAAAGCGGTGTTTTTCTCATTTGCATATCTCTGCATTCTAATCAGGATGAATGCCAGATAAACGAACCATGCGAGGCACATTATTACAAGTACGGTTGGAATTAATTTGTCTTTCAATTAACAGTTAATTTTGTAGCCCGACGAGAAGAACGATTAAGCGCTGTTAAAATATAGAAAATCAACTGATGAGTGATATCTTTTCTCCAAAGTTACTTCTAGGGTTAGAATTACTGGGAAAATGGTCAGCTTTTATCCATACGGACCAATTCAATCTTGAGGCGTTTTCTGAACCCTCAATAACTTACTGATCAAGACTTCTCCTACTCGATAGCGAACTCAAATATTTCTTTTACTAAATAATATCCATGTAGACCAGAGATTTTTGCAACAATTATCGCGACTCCCTCTTTTTCCTTTTTCATTGTATCACGCATCTCATCTGTTAAACTAGCTCCAATCCCTCTGAAAAACGTGTCTCCAATTTGAATTTCCCAGTTGATTGTTACAAACATTGTGTGAAGTGGAACGTGAGGCTCATATTTAGCCCTCAAGAAATGGAGGATAGTCGTAATAGTGCTCTTGGCATTTCCGCTATCCAAAAACAAAGTTGGTGTAGGTGGACTCATGACTTTGAATTTTTGCTTCCCTATTACTTTTCCATTTTTTCTTTTCGCAGTTAGAGTTAAGTGGGTTGAATCTCCAGCCTTGATCATCCATTCTGACTTTATTTTTGAATCTTGGATTAGAGTATCGCAATAATCACACTCCACAGTTATATTCTTGATTTTCCTTTTCTTGAAACTCATTTCTACGACATTAGTATAACCAACATATAAAGCATTCGAGTTCGGAAGACTAAGCACAACTTCATTTTGACAGAAACCGAAAGTATGGATAAAAAGAAAAAATATAAACTGGAGTTTAAACATGGCTTACAAGTTCTATCGGTTGGGAAATCAGGAACTTTTCAAATATAATCGTTTAGTACTTTTCTATTGTTTTCTTAATAGACCCAGCGTGATTTCTGATCAAAACAAAAACAAATCCTCGTTATTCTGTTAATTCAGCCATCATCATGAACAAGAAAGCCGGTCCTTGAGAGGCCGGCTTGTTCTTTAGTTTAGCTAGTTTTAGTAGTTGTAGTAGTGCTAAAATTTTATTGTGGCATGGTAAATACAGTTCCTGCGTAAACGTGATCTTCGCCTTTTTCAGGATTCATAACTGTTACCTTCCAGATATAACTCTTTTCTAGTGCGACCAATGATCCTGATCGTTGATCGATTCCATCCCAGCCTTCAGAAGCATCAGTTGTTTCGAACAAAGTATGTCCATCATTCGGATCAACTATGATCATTTTGAATGCTACGTTTCGTTCTTTTAAGGCATATGGCATAAAAGTGTTCGTTGTAAGATCGTTTCCAGTAGGGTAGAAGGCACTCATGGCCATTAAATTGTAATCTTCCTCGACATTTACAGGTTTTTCAACCGAAGCTGAACAACCGAATTCATCGGTTACAGTCAAACGAACCAGGTGCAATCCTGCATCGTAGAAGTGTAATCCTGCTTGAACTCCTTCAATTGTTCCATTCTCGTATTCCCACTGATAAGAAGCTGCTTTGGTTGTGGCGCGTACCTCAATGGTTGGCAATCCGTTCAAATATTTCTGAGAGAGATCAACGAAGTCCATATCGGCAGTTGGTTGTTCATGAACTACAAAGGTTGTTTGCTCTTTGAATCGGTCGTTTTTCAAATATCCTACTTTGTAGGTACCTGCCAGGCTTGGATTCAAACTCGTAACTTGATTCTCGCGTCCTAGCCAGTTCAATCCATTCGGATAAATAACTACAATTGGATAATCGTTTTCATTTTGAATTTGAATTGTTGAACCTTCACAAACCGTTTCTGGAATGGCAGGAGGGATAAACTTCCACGCAGATGCAGCCGGTTTGTTGCTATTTACCGTACTGTTATCATTGCCTCCGGCATCAGTTGTACCAGAGTCGTTTCCTCCGCTGTGTGACGTTCCTGCTTGATTCTGACCATCAGACGAAGGATTATCTACCGTGTTTTGGTTCGAATCTGTGTTGCGGCTGCTTTCATTGGTAGAAACTACACCATTTTGAGAGTTATCTCCATTCACATCGTTCGTAGCGATAACATTTCCGTTAGCATCTAGTACAACGTTCTTGTCAGACGTGTTTCCGTCTCCAGATGTACCATTAATGGAACTTGACTGTGTAATGGATTGCTTTTGTTTAGCAGTTGTTTTGCTTTGATTCGGAGTTTCGGTGTCAGAGTCCGTATTCCAAAGCAATGCAGTTGTAATAGCTGCTGCACCGACAATAGCCGCTGCGTAATACCATTTTTTGAATCCACCCTTCGTACCTTGGTCCAGACGTTTGTTCATTGCCGACCAGGCCGCTGGATTGTAAGGGTATTCATTTGCATTCAACCCTTCCTTCATCTTATCTTCTAAAGATGGAGTAGTCGCAGTGGCATCCAAACGAGATTGCATCGCTGTCCAGGCGGCACTATCGTAAGGCATCTCGAAATTCTCGAGACTCTGCTTCAGGTTATTTTCAAATGCGTCTTTCATTCTATATCATTCTGACTACATCGCTACAAACATCGAGCTAGTCGAAATGTGTAGCGTGAGTCGTTCAGTTGTCTTATCCTACATTCTGAAATCGCTCTTTCAGAATCTTTTGCAAATTCATTTTTGCCTTTGCCAAATTAGATTTTGAGGTTCCCTCACTAATTCCAAGAATTTCACCGATTTCCTTGTGCGTATATTCTTCCATGACGTACAAGTTGAAAACAGCGCGATATGCGGGAGAGAGTTGCTGAATAGCTTCCATGGCTAACTCTGCTCGAATCTCCAATGCTTCTCGTTCTTCTTTTTCTACTACGCGATCCTCTGCTCCCAATTTAAAATCTTCATCATTGTCGGTAAGTAGTGGATCTTTCTTTGATTTTCGGATTTGATCGATTGCCGTATTGGCAACTATTCGTCGCATCCAACCTTCAAAAGAACCTTTGTAGTCGAAACCTTCTAATTTGTCAAAGACCTTGATAAACCCTTCCTGGAGCATTTCTTCTGCCGAATCCCTGTCACGAGCGTATCTCATGCAGACTCCGAGCATTTTTCCATAATAAAGGCGAAACAGCTCTTCCTGTGCACGACGATCTTTGCGTATGCACCCCGAGATGATTTCCTTTAAATGTTCTTTGTTCTCCACATTGTTATCGTTGGTTAGACGTGTGCTTTTTCAAGCGGTTGCTTTCTGCTGCCAAAATTATTTTCTCAGGGCCAAAAAATAGTCAAAAATAAGCCAGATTCTCTCAACTTTATATTAATTTCGTGGCTTTCGCAATGTATTTAAAAGATCAAAAAAAATAACATGAAAGTAACTGTAGTTGGTGCTGGGAACGTTGGGGCAACTTGTGCCGATGTTTTGGCGCACCGTGAAATCGCGAACGAAATTGTACTTCTTGATATCAAGGAAGGTTTCGCAGAAGGTAAAGCGTTGGATATTTGGGAAACATCACCAATTAACCTTTACGATTCAAGAACAGTAGGGTCTACCAACGATTATTCGAAAACGGCTGGATCCGATGTAGTAGTAATTACATCAGGTTTGCCAAGAAAACCGGGTATGTCTCGTGATGATTTGATCGCAACAAACGCGGGAATCGTGAAACAAGTTACTGAGAATGTTGTAAAACACTCACCAGATGCAAAAATCATCTGTGTTTCGAATCCATTGGATGTAATGACATATTGCGCCTATTTGACCGCAAAAATCGATCCTAGTCGTGTTTTCGGAATGGCAGGTGTATTGGATACAGCTCGTTACCGTTCTTTCCTTGCATTGGAATTAAACGTATCACCGAAAGACATCCAAGCAGTATTGATGGGAGGTCATGGAGATACAATGGTGCCACTTCCACGATATACAACCGTTGGAGGGATTCCTGTAACAGAGTTGATCGCTGAAGATAAATTGAATGAAATCATTGAGCGTACGAAGTTTGGTGGTGGAGAAATCGTAAAATTGCTTGGAACATCAGCATGGTACGCTCCAGGAGCCGCGGCTGCTCAAATGGTAGAGGCAATCGTTCGTGACCAAAAACGCGTATTCCCAGTTTGTGCATGGTTGCAAGGTGAATATGGAATGAATGACATTTACTTGGGAGTGCCTGTTATTCTCGGGAAAAATGGAATCGAACGCATTATTGAATTGGATTTGAACGACGATGAGAAAGCTTTGTTGGAAGAGTCGGCAACTGCGGTTCGTAACGTAATGGGCGTTTTGGACAACATGAATGCACAAGAAGCGTAAGCTTTCATCGAAATAATTGAAAAAGGCCGCGTCTCGATTCGTTCGAAGACCGGCTTTTTTGTTTCAAGTCTTCACTGTAGATAATACATCTCGACTTCGCTCGAAGTACTATTTATGGTGTAATCAGCGCATCGAGCGGAGCCGAGATGCAACGCTTCAAGCAAAATCAATAGTTTCAGGTACAATAATTGTGAAATTCGAACTGTTTGCGCATCTATAAAATATGATTCGATACTATTTATTCCTTCTTTTTGTTTTCAGTGCGCTCATTTCCAGTGCACAGGACTCTACCTTGGTTTCAGTCACCATTGTGAGCAAAACAGACAACGAAACCGTTCAAAATGTAAACGCAACTATTACTGTAGGAAACAGTTCATTTTACCGTACCTCAAGTATGAAAGGTAAAATTGAATTTAAGGCTCCATTGGATGTAGATATCGATTTTAAACTATCACATTCCTTCTATGCAAGTGCCAGTTTTGAAAAAAGCATTCCGCGTAATGCTCCCGATACCATAGATTTCATTTTCGAAATGTCATTCCTTCGTACAAAAGAGTTGCGCGACATCCACATTTACCCTCCAGGAGTGCCAGACACCATTTATGTTTCCAAACGCCTGCATGTTGAGGATTTTGAATTGATGAATGATGGAAACATCCTGTTGTTGGCCTATCCGAAACGTTTGAAAAAGGGGAGCGAACTTATAATTTATGACGGACAGAAAGATTTGATCAACTTTCAAGTGCCGAAAAGAGCAAAGGAACTTATTCATGACTTCAGAGGCAATCCGCACGTAGTTTGTGAGGATATGGTGTATGGAATTCAGAGAAACGGACAAAAAGTTGGGATTTCTCAAATTCCAAAGGATTATTACATGACCTACGTAGCCCCCGTGGTAGATACCAATGCCTCGAAAATGTATTTCTCCAATTTCAATCCTAAATATCCTGCGTTTGATTATTTCGTTTTTGATGAATTGGATTCCACGTACAAAAAAATCATGGAAGTGAAGGACGATTTAATGATGGAACTATACCGCTCTGAATACAAATGGGTGGATGTTCGCACGAAATTATGGGCAAAGAATTTAGAAATTCAAACAGGTGTAGATGCTGAGATTTACGTAGGAGCGAATTATTTCACGCAATCCATATATTATAAAGAAGTGTACGCGCCCATGTTCCATCGAAACGATAGCTTGTTCCTCTTTGATTATTACAGGGACAAACTTTACACGTTCAACAAAGCGGGGACGCCCATTGACAGTGTTGAAATTTATCATCATTACAACCCGAAATCAACAGGTTGGGACAAGCAGTTAATTCAGGACGAAGCAACCGGTAAAATTTATGCAGTGTATGATCGATCTGGGTATAGCTACCTCGGATTGATCGACACGAAAACAGGACAGGTAAAGGAACAGGTAAAATTGAATTACCGCTATGTTGATAAAATTGCCATTCGTGATAATTTCGTTTACTACGTGTATAGAGAGTTTGAATCTATAGACAAGAAAATGCTCTGGCGCGAGCGATTGCCGTACAACTTTGGCGAGGCTAAGGTAGCTCCGGAGGATAATGTTGAGGCCAGTAAGGATTAATATACTCACATGGGCATCACGACACTTCGGCTGGCTCAATGCACCGCAAGTTCAATGTCCAAATGAGAAGAAAAGTACGCTGAGCCTGTCAAAGTGTACTTTTCGTATTGAATTTATTCCAAAGGCAACTTATCAAATTTAAAGCCCCGATAAAACTTCATATGCCAATACGCCCGTATTCTATCTTTGCTCAGGGCTGCAATAGATATACCTGAATAATCATCAGATTTGAATGCACCAACGTGTTTGGTGTCAATCAGGTAATTGAGAATACTGTTCTTCAATTCGTCCTTCGCCTGAATCTCTTCCTGCGTTGTTAAAATCAAGCAGTCGAGAAAATCAACCAAATCCCAATACCGGTCTTTACCATAGTCGAAATTCTTTGGTGCTTTTTTGAATACAACCTCTTCACGCTTTGATAATTCCGTAATCAGGTTCCGAAATTGTGATTTGATCAAATCGAATTTATCATTATCGATAAGAGTTAGTGATTCGTACATATCAGGTCTTTCACTACCCATGATCGATTGTGCGATAGAACTCCCATCATGATCAATATTACCAATTGATGCATAACGCAGCATTTCATTGTAATAGTAATTGGGTGCACCCAAAAGCTTCTGACTGGCCAATGTCCATTTGGACAACTTGTGTAGTTCATAGAATGGCTCAATGGAGGATTTAGCGCACACCTGAAGATAGAGTAGGTCTACTTGATTTTTATTTTTGCGATTGAATTGTTGTAAGGATTTTCGAATGTCTCTTGTTTTCAGAAAGGTAGAATCCGGATGTAAATCTTGTCCTACTTCATCCAAACCACCGCCGTGGTCCAGAAAGAATACCGCCGATCGCTCGAAAACATAATTTTGATTCACCCAATCGAGATAATTGGTCAATTGTTTGCTTGAAGTGCTCTCTTCTGATGGAATTGTATCAAGTTTGATTCCATTCGGACCGATAGCGTAGCGATACATTCCAAGCGTATCATCTTTATCTACCTGAAAAACCACACGAATATTATCGTACTGAGTTGCTGTTGAAAGCTGATTCAAAATACTATCAGAAAAATGTGAAAGATCGTTGTCGTACGGTGCGTAGTAAATAAAAATCCAATCGCAACTATCCTTTTGTGCCACAGTAGATTGAGCTCCACATAGGAATAGGAATATGCAAAAAAGGTATTTCATTATCTCAGGGTAAGATACGGCAAATCAAGAAGAATGTCTACTTTAATCGTGTTAATACAAAGCAGATATTATGCTCCAAAGTCCTATTTATTTGGTTCCTTACGATTTTTCAGAAATTGCAGAAAGTGCGTTTGTACTTGCGTTGAAGCTTGCAAAGCGAAACAAGGGCACCGTGTATCTGCTTCACATTGCCAAAACAGAACTAGACGAAAAGGAAGCTCATAGTCAGTTGAGCGCTATGGTTCGAAACCTGTCAGAAGAAGGGAAGAAACGCGTTTTTGTAAAGGTTCTTCGAGGAAATCTGTATAAATCTGTGGCTATAGCGGGCGAAATTTTAGGAGCCAATCTATCAGTCATGGGAACTCATGGGATGAAAGGAGTGCAACGCTTATTGGGAAGCAATGCGCTAAAAATGGTGGCCATGTCTTCTACGCCTTACCTTCTGTTGGTAAAAGAACAACAGTTAGAGAAGGTAGATACAATAGTAATGCCTTTTTCATTCGTCGAAGATACTTTGTTTGTATTGGATGCATTGGTTGATTTTGCCCGTCAATACAACTCTAAAGTGCACCTGGTTGGCTATTATGATAAAGTCGATTGGCAGAACCAACAATCTTCAGAAAATCAACAAACGGCACGTCACTTCCTCGAAAGGAAAGGTCTGGCTTGTGAAATTGTCAATTTACCTAGAGAGAAAAGTTACGAAGAAGAACTTTCCGAGTATATGGAAGAGGTAAATGCAGACTTGATTGCAGCGTCTTACTTTAAAAATAGCAGGCTTCCACCACCCAATTCATTTATACAGGTGATGCTTGATAATAACCATCTCCTGCCCGTGTTAACTGTGAATGGGGATGCGTTTAAGGTGAAGGTTTAATACCTCCTTCTCATCCGAACTTGTATTGGGAACATACTAATGGCGGTTTTCCCGAAATCACCTCCTCCGTAGAGGGGCGATTTCCTAGATAAAGGCAAACTATGCTTTTTTTACCACAGTGGCGCAAAGAACACAACGAAAAGTAAGGAAAAGCTGCTTAAAAAGGGGCACTAGATTATGACTTCGTCATAATCCTCCGTGTTCTTTACTTATCCTAGGTTTTAAACAATACTCCGTGCGCCTTGCGGCCTTGTGGTAGACTCTCAATTTTGGGCATCTTGCCAATATCTAGGCAATTACCCCTAGAGGGAGGTGCCACAGGAGTAGGTTGAAAACGTATTCACAAGAATTCATTGCTGAGCACTATTGCTGCTTATAGCGGAACTCGCATTTTATCTACTTCAGCGTAATCTCAACGCTTACTGGTAAGTGGTCTGAATAGCCCGCCAGATACTTGCCTCCACCATACGTTCGAAAAGGAACAATATTTCCTTTGTATTCCGTAAGTAGGTAATCGAACTCGTTGATCGCACCGGACTTCTTATCCACAGAAATAGCCCCCTTCTTTTTTAAGGTGTATTTCGATACCATGATGTGATCAAGTACGTTCCATTCTCCGCGGTAGTTGTGCGTGCCGCCAAATTCTCCAGATTTTTCCGTGATGAGCGGTTTCAATCGTTCGCTAATCATTTTTGGAGCACGATCGGAGGGGTAATCATTCAAATCTCCCATAAAAATAATCTGCGCTTTCTTATCGGCGTTTTGCAAGGAATCGATGAATTCAGCTGCAGCAACCGCCGCTATCAAACGCTTGGGCTCGCTAATCATTTGTCCGCCACGTCGACTTGGCCAATGATTTACCATTACGATCACATGTTCGTCGCTGCGGCTAAATTTTGCCCAGACAATATCTCTACTTGGGGAATCTTTATCAGGCATGTCGAAACGAACAAATCCGTCTTCAACCAACGTTAATTGAGTACTGTCATAAATAATCGCATTGTCTATTCCGCGATTGTCCAAACTTTCATGATGCACAATTGCGTGTGTGCCAAGCAAATCGTCGCTTTTAACAATATCCTCTACAACCGCTCTATTTTCAATTTCACAAAGTCCAATAATTACGGGATTATCCAAATCGTTAATGACCTGATTGATATGGTCCAGTTTTTCTTGATAACGCGCGGCGTTCCATTCACGGTTTCCGTCAGGTAAAAATTCCTGATCGTTTTTTCCTTGCGTATCAAGTGTATCAAACAAATTCTCTACGTTGTAAAATAACACGTTGCTTTTGTAATTCTGAGCGAATGCCGTTGTGCCAGAAAGTGCGAAAAAGAGTAGGAGGTGAGTGATTTTCATGCGGATCAATTATTTTGTAGGTAGTAACAAATTACGCGCCAGAGGTCCGGCACACATTATAGCATCTAAAATAGAGATATTCGGTGTAAAACTGTGTTCTGATGGAAAGACTTGTATGTATGGACTTTTCTCAAATTCATTGTTTCTGTTCTTATCCACGAGCAATTCCCTCGGATCTTCTGGCTGAATGGGACGAAACGCATCTGTTTTACCTATTGTTAACGGTAGATCAAGCCATTCGATGATCCTCGCAGTAATCGCTGCATTCAAATCCATTAACAGTTCGTCCTTTCGATGGATCAGATCGTGTACTTCGATACCATAGTAATCGAAATAAGGAGCGCTTTGATAGGCTGTTTTGATGGCGCGCCAATGACGAGCTCTCCAATTTTCGTTATTTGCCAATTGAATATCGTCTGTAGGTGTTTTTGACCCAAACGGCTTTTTCACGGGGATGGAAAGCGATAAAATACCGTCAGCACTCAGAATATCGCAACGATTCCGATAAGATTGCTTCGGAAAGTGCTCTTTGGTCTCGATAAGGACATGCGAATGCTTTACCAGACTTTGATAATAAATAACACTTCCGAAATATGTGGTTGGATAAACAGCGATCATTCAATCCCCATGAAGAGACGATCCCATCTTACTCCACTTGGACCACTCGAGAACCAAACCATGGATGCTTTCCCAACAATGTGGTCTTCCGGAACAAATCCCCAGATGCGGGAGTCTGCAGAACGAAAGCGATTGTCTCCCATCATCCAGTAATAATTCATTTCAAAGGTGTAGGAAGTTGCTTTTTTACCATCTATCCAAATGGACCCATCGCTTTTTTCTTGAAGCTTGTGATCTTCGTACACCGAGATGATTCTTCGGTAATAAGCGATATTTTCGGGAGTTATTTTTACAGTCATCCCTTTTTTCGGGACTTGAAATCTCACGAAATCAGTTTTAGTATTGTTAATGTTAGGGTCATTAGGAAAATGAAGCATATTTTCGATAATGGTGTTCGCATTATATTGCTTGGGATCCGTTTCCGCGACCGCATCACGTGTTACCGTGTCTGCAATCAAATCGCCATAGTTCTTTTTCAGTTTTTTGAACGATGTTTTGTCCGCATGTATTGCGATTAATGGTCCCGTCGGTCTACCATATTCATCCCTGTTAGCGAACTCGTAATTTGTTGGAAGTAAGCCGTATTTTTCCTCCATACGGGAATCAGTATCTTTCGAGAACATCCCAGCGATAACGGCGTAGCGTAAGTTGGACTCAGCAGGCACCTGTGCTTTTTTACCATTCACATACAAGACAGAGTTCTTAAGTTCCAGAAAATCGCCAGGCAAGCCAACACATCTCTTAATGTAGTTCTCTCGCTTGTCAACAGGTCTATAAATGAGACCATAGTGCTCAATTGGTGGATTGCCGAATGAAGTATGTGTAATGCCAGATTCGAAGTTCGCTCGGGCTTTATTCTTCCATTTTGAAATGTTCTGTAAGAACGAGTCGCCATAACGGGCATAAAGAGTGTCTTCAATTTCGTTCTGTAAATCAACTGGAGCATAATATCTAGTTGAATCACTACTTTGCCTCATTCTGATCTCCGCTATTATTGTAGACCTTGCGTTACCAAGTGTTTCTAACTCCCACAAATAAAGCGCTTCCAACATTAATCTTTCGTGATAATTGTGCCCCATCAGACCTGTTGGCATTGTAGGGTCATAGATAGCGGTGTCCCCTGCGGGGAAATTAAAGACTACCACATCATTTCGTTGTACGCTAGAATACCCTGGAATTCGTGTGTAATCCGCCGTTTCCAAACCAATGTAGGACTTCACATTGATCCAAGGCACCGTATTGTGTACCAAAGGGTAGGAGACTGGAGTCACAGGAACTTTAGGTCCATACGCCACTTTGTTTACAAATAAGAAATCGCCCACCAAAAGCGTATTCTCCATGGATCCCGTTGGAATTTTAAACGGTTCAAACACGTATGTTCTAATTATCAAGGCAGCAACCAGTGCAAACCAGATGGAATCCCCCCATTCTTTTACCTTCGTTTTCTTTCCTGGTTTCGGACGTGTTACAGCCGCCATTCCTAAGGCAATCACATGTCCTAATACGGGCAGTGCTAAAAACAATGCCAAATGATCGCCCCATTCTCGCTCCGCCACTTCTTTACTGTTTGCCCAGTTCGTTTCGGGTAGAATTTTGTCCCCTGACTGTGCAATCTTATACATAATAATGTAAGGAAAGAAAATTCCTTGAGCTGTATCTAACAGGCTGTAATATCCGAATCGTCGGATGTATGAAACGTTTACAACAGACCACATTACAATATGTACACCTGGGAAAATCAAAAGAAGGGACCACCATGGTTTTTGCGCACCTAGTTTGAACGCAATAAAATAGTTGTACCCTGGAACAAGTGCTTCCCATCGCTGACGTTCAGCCTGTTCGAAGCTTTTCCACCACATGGCCAAATACGGGTGAATCAGTAGGAAGAGGTAAAAGAGTTTAAAATCCATGGTGCTAGCTTATAATATCTTTCATTGTAAATACGCCTTTCTTATGGAAAAGCCACTCAGCAGCAACTACCGAGCCCAGTGCAAAACCTTTTCGGTTGTGCGCTGTATGTTTAATTTCTATGGTATCAATCTCTGATTGGTATTGAATCTGGTGTGTGCCTGGAATGCCTTCTTTTCGGAATGAAGTTAGGGCAATTTGACCGCGATTCACTTTCGGCGTCTTTTCTTCTGCATGTACCCAGGATGAAAGGTTTTTATTCTCAAACATCATATCATTGGCAAGGGTAATGGCCGTTCCGCTCGGTGCATCTAGCTTTTGAGTATGATGCGTTTCTTCCATGCTCGCCTCATAATTGGTGTGGGGCTCCATCAACGATGCCAGGCGTCGGTTTATATCAAAGAAAATATTAACGCCAATACTAAAATTGCTTGCGTGTAATAGCGCTCCATCGTGCGAATTGACGTACTCTGTAACTTCATCCAATTGCGCACCCCAAGCAGTCGTTCCAACAACAACCGGAGTTTGATGATCAACGCAATGATGAATATGTTTTACGGCTAATTCGGGTGCTGTAAACTCAATAGCGACGTCCACCTGCGAAAAATTAACCTGTTCAATAGTGAACTCACTATTTACTTTGGCTACGATTGTATGTCCACGTTCTTCCGCTATTGACTCAATAACGCGTCCCATTTTTCCGTATCCGATAAGTGCTATGTTCATAATTGTGCAGTGTGAGCAAAAATACGATTTTCAAAAATCCAGAGCTTGCTATTAGTGAAAATTAAGAGATAATTTGATACCAGCGGCACGTGGTGCTAACATCGATGGGGAAAGCCGTAGAGAAAGATCCTCTGAAACATCAAAATTAACGAAATGAGCTTCTACAGCTGCGTCTATGACCTGTACGGCATAAATCGCCGTGAAACCGATAATGGAAAAGTCACGCCATCGTGCGTATTGATCGTGCAATGTTAAAATCGCAGAAGCATCAGTTCCATAGACGGCATACTCGTCGTTAGGAGCTGTATTGTTCTCCACGATATTCGTGTAATGGCCTCGAAGGGTTGTGACCTCAGTTTGATTGCTTACGATAAAATACCCCATAGTTCCAAGCCCGGCATAAATTAGCGGCACTTTCCACCATGCCTTCTTCTTTCCTTTTGGCATGGCTATGTGATTGTATACTTGTCCTGCTCCGGGAAGTGCGGCAGAAAGAATCGTGGCTTTTCGCACAGAGTGCGTTACGGTGTCCTGAACAAACGTGGAATCGTTCTGTCCAAAACTATGGAAGTTGATCAACAGAATTGAAAGTATAAGAAAGGGAATCCTCAGTTTCTTTGTTGTAATGCTTTGGTTAGAAAAAATCTTTGCAAATAATCTAGTATGCAGCAGAGGCCTCATTTTTTATTCAGAAGTTCCATTATACGGTTCAGGTCAGAATCAGAATTGAAATTCAAAACAATCTTCCCTTTTCCACTTGGTGATTTTTGAATTTCTACTTTCGCGGAAAGACGTTCACCGAGATGCTCCTTGAACGCATACTCGTTCTCGCTTATTGCAATTTTCGAATTTTTTGGCTTTTCACCACTTGGTTTTTCACCTGTGTCGCGCACTTCTTCACCGCGAAGAATGGCTTCAATGTCGCGAACGCTTAATTTTTCTTTGACCACACGGTTGAACAATGCTACTTGTGTTGCTTCGTCTCCCGCAGAGACTAGTGCTCGCGCGTGCCCCATGGTGATTTTATTTTCCTTAACCCCTGCCTGAATGTCAGCAGGAAGTTTAAGCAATCGTAGGTGGTTTGTAATGCTGGAGCGACTTTTAGCAATCTTCTGACTGAGTTGATCTTGCGTTAGACTGCATTCTTCAATCAATCGCTGATAGGAGAGTGCTACCTCGATCGGATTCAAATCCTCTCGTTGTATGTTCTCCACCAATGCCATTTCTAGCATTGTTTGATCGTTGGCGATGCGAATATAAGCCGGTACTTCCTCTAAGCGAGCCAATTGCGCAGCTCGAAAACGACGTTCACCGGAGATGAGTTGGTATTTATCGCGACCTAATTTTCGAACCGTCAAGGGCTGAATAATCCCGTGTGTTTTAATGGAAGTGCTCAATTCTTGCAACGCTTCCTTTTCAAAGTTGGTTCTGGGGTTAAACGGATTGGCTTCGATGCTTGAAATGGACAACATAGCGATCGATCCAACAATACCCGGGGAGCCCGATGAGGATGAAGTGATATCCGTTTCGGAGTTTTCCAATAAGGCGCCCAGCCCTTTACCGAGAGCAGATCGTTTTTTTGTATTAGAGCTCATCGCCAATCTTTAGTTTTTTGTCTTCGTTTGAAATTTTCGTCATATCGTTTCGCTGCAATATCTCGCGTGCGAAGTTCAGGTAATTAATCGCTCCTTTGCTTGCTGCATCGTGCATTACAATCGTTTCGCCATAACTAGGTGCTTCCCCTAATTTTGTGTTTCGGTGAATGACAGTATCAAATACAATTTCCTGGAAATGCATTTTCACTTCTTCTACTACCTGATTTGCCAGTCGAAGGCGTGTATCATACATCGTGAGAAGAATACCTTCAATTTCCAGATTTGTATTCAATCGACCCTGGACAATTTTAATCGTGTTCAATAATTTACCCAAGCCCTCCAATGCAAAATACTCACATTGAACAGGAACAATTACAGAATCAGAAGCTGTTAAAGCATTCACTGTAATCAAGCCAAGAGAAGGAGAGCAGTCAATGATGATGAAGTCATATTTGTCTCTGATTTTTTCCAGGGAAAACTTCAACTTATGCTCTCGGTTAGGCATGTTAATCATCTCTAGTTCAGCACCTACTAAATCAATGTGTGAAGGAAGGATATCGAGATTCGGATTCTCCGTTTCGTAAATTAAATCGGTAGGGTCTGCTTCGTTAATTAAGCACTCATAAATATTGCGAGAATTCTTCGGATCCAAACCAACGCCAGATGTTGCATTTGCCTGTGGATCTGCATCCACGATTAACGTTTTGTATTCCAACACACCGAGGCAACCTCCGAGATTGATAGCAGAGGTTGTTTTACCAACACCTCCCTTCTGGTTTGCAATTGCAATTATTTTGGCCATTCTTGTAACGAAAAATTGAACCCTAAAGATAGCGCAAATAGACCGAATACGCGCCTATCGATAAAAGTAGTTATCAACGAAAAATCTGTTGATACGTTGTTAATAAATCCTATGGAAACTAAAGGTCGTCAAACGAAACCTCAGAAAAATTCTCCGAAGAAGAAGGAGCGTCTTGATACTGATCCGTTTGCTGAAGTTCGGCAATCTTGTTCAATACGTCTTTTAGACCATCCTCAAACTTTTCAAAATCTTCTTTGTACAAGAAAATCTTGTGTTTTTGATAGGTTTCACGACCATCAACAAAGGTCTTTTTACTTTCTGTTAAAGTAACATAGAGATCATTACCCTTTGTCGCTTTGACATCAAAAAAATAGGTTCTCTTTCCTGCTCTGACTACTTTCGAATAGATTTCATCATTCTTATCATACCCCATAACCCGAGTTATATTAGCTTGTAGCGTTTAAGCAAATATGAACTTTTTTTTTGATAGACGCAATAGTAACCATGGTACATAAATGATCCATAGCCGCGCAATTCAGCGTTTGTTAGTCTTGGATTTCTTCTTCCAATAACTGCTTTTCGTACAATTCCTTGTAAATTCCATTTAATTCCAGAAGCTCCTCATGTGTTCCTTCCTCTGCAATGCTTCCTTCGGACAGATTAATAATGCGTTCAGCGTTCCGAATGGAAGAAACTCTATGACTGACGATCAACGTAGTAACCTTTCCCATAGTATGCAAATTTCGCAGGATGGCTTCTTCTGTTTCTGTGTCAACTGCTGAAAGGCAATCGTCAAGGATAAGTAATTGAGGTTTGCGAATCAGTGCTCTGGATATACTAATACGTTGTTTTTGCCCACCTGATAGATTAACACCTCGTTCTCCTAAAAGTGTGTCAAACCCATTTTTAAGGTCAACGATATTGTGATAGACATGAGAAGTTTTGGTAACTTCTTCCAGTTCTTCGTCGGTGATATCGTCAGTTCTGCTTCCAAACGCAATATTGTTTCGAATAGTGTCTGAAAAGAGGAAGACGTCCTGCGGCACAACACCTGTTGCATCTAATAGAGCACTCAAATTGACTTCGTTCAATGGCAGGTCATCAATAAGGATAACCCCAGAATCGGGCTCTATTTGTCGCGTAATTAACTGAAGAATGGTCGATTTCCCACTTCCAGTCCTCCCTATGATTCCCAATGTTTCCCCTTTGTTTAAAACAAATGAGACATCTTTAATTGCCTGAATGCCAGAATTTGGATAGGTGTACGAGACATTCTTGAATTCAATTTTGTGGTCAAATGCTAGTGGAGCGTCTGAATGGTTTTTAATTTCAGGCTCTTCATTCAGGAATTCGTTAATACGCTCTTGAGAGGCTGCCGCTCTCTGTGTCAGGGAAATCACCCATCCGACAGATGCAAAGGGCCAGGTGAGCATGTTCACGTAGAAAATAAAGGAGATGATATCTTCTACTTCCATTCCGCTACCGCCCACAATTGCCAGCTTTCCACCGATGTATATACATAAAACAGTACTCAATCCAACCAAAATAAAGATGGTAGGCATGAAAAGCGAATTGATTAATACCAACTTCATGTTTTTCTTTTTGTATTCATCGGCGCTTTTATCGAAACGGTCGACCACCTCATTCTGTCGGTCGTATGCCTTTACAACACGGATGCCTGAAAAAGTCTCCTGAACCAATGTTGACATGAAGGATTGTTCTTTTTGCACAACACTACTAGCTTTATTAATTCTGGAAGCCACAAAGTATATGATGAGGGTCATAATGGGGAGTGGAATCAAAACCAGCAATGTCACATAACCATTAATACTGATCATGTTCCACACAACAAAAAAGGACAGAATGGACAGGTTTATGGTGTACATGACGCCTGGTCCAAGGTACATGCGAACCTTCGTTACATCTTCAGAGATACGATTCAATAGGTCGCCAGTGCTGTTCTTTCTGTAGAAGGTGTAGCTCAGTTTTTGGTATTGTTCGTAGATTTCGTTTTTCAAGTCGTATTCTATACGTCTCGACATCATAATAATGGCCTGTCTGGTCAGGAATAAAAATACAGCTGCGCCGAGCGCAATTCCCATGTACTTCAAGAAAACGATGGTTGTATATCGTAAAACGTCCGTCTCTGCCGGATCCATTACCTTGTATTCTGCAATCGTATTTTTAAAGAATAGAGGAAGATAGGCTTTTAGGTAATTTGTTCCAATGATGAATAGCACTCCGAAAAGGAGGTGCCACTTGTATTTTATGAAATATTTATTGAGATAGCTGAGTGCCTTCATTGGATTAATTTCCTATTTTTGCCCCACTTTGTAAGGCGTTACAAAGTTACACAATTGACAAAGACATTTTATCGCTTTGATATGTTTGAAGTAAAAAATATTGAGGAAACGAACCTCGCCGATAATCCGGTAATCGCTCAAATGAGCAAATACGATCATGAGCAATTGCTTTTCTGCAATGATAACGCTACCGGACTCAAAGCTATTATTGCCGTTCACAACACAGTATTAGGACCTGCATTGGGAGGTACACGTATGTGGACTTACACCAACGAAATGGAAGCGCTCAATGATGTATTGCGACTTTCTCGTGGAATGACGTATAAAAACGCCATTTCTGGTTTAAACCTTGGAGGAGGAAAGGCTGTAATCATTGGAGATGCAAGATCTATGAAGTCCGAGGCACTTTTCCGTCGTTTTGGAAAATTTGTAAACAGTCTCGGTGGGAAATACATTACAGCAGAAGATGTTGGTATTTCACCAGTGGACATGACTTGGGTAAGTATGGAGACCGACCACGTAGTTGGATTACCGGGAAAAAGTGGAGATCCATCTCCAGTAACAGCGCATGGAACTTACGTTGGAATGAAAGCTTGTGCAAAAGAGCAATTTGGAAGCGATTCTCTAAACGGAAAGAAAGTGGCTGTTCAAGGAGTGGGTCATGTTGGAGAATATCTTGTAAGATCTTTGGCAACTGAAGGGGCGGATGTTTACATCTCCGATATTCATGAACCGACGCTAAAACGTGTTGCAGATACTTATGGTGCTAAAGTTGTAGGGTTGCAAGAGATTTATGACATTGACATGGATATCTATGCACCGTGTGCATTGGGGGCTACTGTGAATGATGAAACCTTAAGTCGATTGAAATGTTCTATCATTGCTGGAGCTGCCAACAATCAATTGAAGAATGAAAACGTTCACGGAAAAGCAGTAATGGAGCGCGGAATGATTTACGCACCTGACTTTGCATTAAATGCTGGGGGGGTAATCAACTGTTACTCTGAAGTGAAAGGCTTGTCTTCTGAATGGGCCATGAGCAAAGCAGAAGAAATCTACGATACCATCTCAAATATTGTAAAAAGATCGATTTCCGAAAATGTACCAACGTATCAAATTGCCAACAAGATGGCTGAAGAACGTATTACATCTATTGGAAAAGTAAAATTACCGCTGTAAGTTCTTTTCATGTTAAACAGAAGACACCTTCGGGTAAAGGTTTTACAAGCCTTGTATGCCTATTATCAATCGACTGATGCAGATCCTAGTGTTTCCGAAAGGGAACTCTTTAAGGCTGTAGATCGTATTTACGAGCTGTACATTTATTTATTGTTGACGTTCGAAGAGCTTCAACGACAGGGAGAGCGACGCCTGGAAGAAGGGAAGAACAAAATGCGCCCAACCGAAGAAGATTTGAATCCGAATCGTAAGTTCGTCGACAATAAAATCATTCAGATACTATCAGAACACGAAACTTTACGCAATTACTCTGAAAAACTGAAAGTGAATTGGGTAGGAGATGAAAAGCAAGAGTTGTTCCGTAAAATGTATCTGGAAATCCGTGAGGGAGAGACCTACTTTGAATATATGAACAATGATGCGCAAGGTTTTGAGGAAGACAAAGCGTTCATGGTTGCTCTTTTCAAAACGGATATTGCCAATTACCAACTGTTGTACAATTTTTTCGAAGAGTTGAGCATTCACTGGTTGGATGATATCGATCTCGCGTGCAGCATGGTGTTGAAAACCATTAAATCGTTTGAAGAAAACGGTTCAAACCCAATTCTACCGCTTTACAAAGACGAAGAAGACGAGCGTGCTTTCATCCGAGAGTTGCTTCGAAAGACAATCGCTATGGATTCTGAAAATGAAGCCTTGATTGACGAGTTAACGAGTAATTGGGAATTGGACCGTATTGCACGAATGGACATCATTTTAATGAAAATGGCCATTACTGAATTACAGATTTTTAACAATATTCCGACCAAGGTAACACTCAACGAATACATTGAAATTTCTAAATTTTACAGTACACCGAAAAGCAATGGATTCATTAATGGTGTTCTCGACAAAGCTATCAGTCGATTGGAAAGTCAGGGCATGATCCAGAAAGCGGGTCGGGGATTAAAAAATTAGACGTATGAGATATTTATTTATAGCACTTATTACTGTTTTCTTCGCTTCTTGCGGAGACGATAATACGGAGCCAGTGATTGGTGATCGTACAACCATGGAGGTGAAGAAAGTATTTAACGCTGGAGAAGTGGTTAAAGGTGAGATGATTCGAGCAGAGTTCATTGTTACGAATACTGGTGAGAAGCCATTGGTGATTGCGCAGGTGAGTCCCGGGTGCTCGTGCACAGTGGGTGATTTTACCAAGGATCCAATTGCACCGGGAAAGACAGGTAAGATTATTGCCAACGTTGACACGGACAAGATAACCGGTTCTCGCGTTGATAAATCTGTTACGGTATTGGCGAATACAACTCCAAGAACGCACACGTTAAAAATCAAAGGAACTATCGTAAGTAAATAATAGAAAGAACAAATATCAAACTAGAAAAAAATGCAAAATATAATCTTATTGGTCGGAATGATCGTAGTGATGTACTTCTTCATGATCCGTCCGCAAATGAAGAAACAAAAGGAGTTGAAAAAATTCCGAGAGAATTTGTCAGTTGGTGACAAAGTGGTTACCATCGGTGGAATTCATGGGAAAATCCTTGCTATTGATGAGTCTACAATTTTAATTTCAGCGGAAAGCGGAAAATTGCGTCTTGATAAAAGCGCTATTTCAAATTCGGCGGAAAACATGCTTCAGAAGTAAGCTTAAAAGCGTAATATTTTAAAGGCTTCCGGAAACGGAGGCCTTTTTTTGTTAATAAACAAACTCCATTATTTGAAAATCACAACAAGATTATTGTAAATTTAGGCGAGTATTTATGATGACAAGATATTTAATATCCGGACTTCTTCTATTTTTTGGAATGTTCCTAATTGGGATGTCAATGCGTTCTTGTGGAAATCACATTGAAGAGCATTATGTTGACTCCCAAAATGTGGGTGCATTAGCTACAGCTGAGGACACGCTCAACGCCCAAAAAGATTCGCTTCAAATTGAATCAGAATACGACTTAGAAACTGTCGACCCGAAAGACCGTGAGGAGTTCCTGGAAAGCATGGCAAAAATCGAGACGGAGCATGGTGTTCAATGGGGATTTTGTGAATGCGTTGTCAAAAACGACTCGATCAATGATGCCTTAAGTAAAGAACTATCTGATGCGGAATTTGATAAGGTGTTGGAGCGCTCGGATTTTATCGAACAAAGATGTCAGGCATTCTTAGTACAAAGCCGCAATCAAACACCAGAGGAGCGATACGCTCACGAAGAAAAGGTAAAGAAGTGTCTCAAAGAGGCTGGTCGTAAATAATTCCCATGAACGTACAAGAAGTAATGAGCTACCTTGAAAGCAAGGGTAGTGAACAAACACGAAAGATATATGCACGCCATGGAGCGCCCAAAGACTTGTTTGGAGTAAAAGTAGGCGACATGAAGCCCATTGAGAAACAGGAAAAAAACAATCATGCTTTAGCGCAGGAATTATACGCAACCAATAATGGAGATGCGCAGTACCTGGCTGGTTTGATTGCAAATCCGAGCGAATTCTCAAAAGAAGACCTGGAAAATTGGGCGCGACAAGCGACATGGTATATGGTTTCAGAATACTCAGTAGCATGGAATTTGGCAGAACACCCACGCTGTGTAGAGATTGCAACCGAATGGATCCACTCTGACGATCCGAAATTACAAGTCGTAGGTTGGGCAGGGTATGCGGCGTTTCTGGGGATCAAGAAAAGTGAAGGACATGATATAGAAGCGGTGAAGAGCCTATTATCGAAAGCTGAAACAGAAATACAAGAAGTTGAAAATCGCGTACGCTATACGATGAACGGATTTATTATCGCTGCTGGAGGTGCATTTCCAGAACTTACGGAAGAATGCAAAACAATAGGGGATAGAATAGGGCAGGTAAAAGTGGATCTTGGTGAAACAGCCTGCAAAGTACCTGTCATTCGTCCGTATCTGGAAAACATGGAGAATCGCAATAGAATAGGAAAGAAGAAGGCAAAGGCGAAGTGTTGACTTCGAGAGCCTCAGTCAACAAGACTTTTGGTTATTCGATTGGAGGTAAATGCAACGTACATTGAGGCTCTCGAAATGCACGTTGTAATTACCATAAAAAAGCGCCCCAAAAACCAAAACGGGACGCCTTTATCTAAACTACACTGTACTTAAACTATAAACCACTCTTGGTCTATTTCTTTTCAATTACGATAACTACAGACTGTCCAGGGTAGCCAACAGCGTTTGTCGTCGTAAAGCGCATTTTCTTTTTGCCAGATTCTTCCACGTTATACGTTCCACTGAAATTGTAAGCCTGTTCAGCCGCCTCTTCAGCTGCATGATCGTGTTCATGCTCGTGTTCGTGATCATGATCCTCTGCTTGATGCGAGATAACGAATTGAGCACCATCGTTATTGAACTGCCATGCAAAATCCGCATGTCCGCCTTCATCATTTTCCCATTTTCCGATACAAACTTCCTCGTATGGATCGCATTTTGAAATTTCCCAGGTCGGAAGTTCTGCTTCGTTCGTGCCGTCTACTGAAAGCTCAGTAACTTTCCATTCTCCTGCCTTGAACAATCGTTTCGTGTTTTGATTCGTCTTACTACAAGCTGCCACAAAGAATATTGCGGTTGTAATCATGGACAGATATACAATTGATTTTTTCATCGTTTTAATTTTACAAGTTTCTATTGCTAATTATTGAACTTCCGTTACGAAGTTGACTTCAATATCTGTTTCTCCCGGAGCGCAAGTTCCATCCTTGATTCCAGGCTGGTGTTTTAAAGAAATAAGAGTGGTGCCATTACCAACTGCTCCAACGGTCCACTGACTTTGGATGCCAACTTCATACGTTCCATCTGAATCCGTTCGAACCACGCTTACATCCGCTCCTGAAGGTGTGAAACAGAACAAGTGTTCATCGTCCTCCTCAAGAACTTCAGAAGTCATATCCTCAGCTGGTGTTAGTGTCTCGTTCAGTAAAGTAATGGAGCAATTATACACTGTATTATTTTGCAGTCGAATGGTATCAAAGATGTCAGCACCCAAACCACCGTCTCCATCTGGATCTCGGAATGTCGCCGTAACCGTTGGTTGCACTCCTGCATCATCGACAAAAGTCAATGTCATGGTAGTGATTACTTCTGGTTCGTTGAACGTAGGCTGCGGTGTTTCTACCAAATCCTCATCTTTTTTACAGCTAGTGAATCCAGCCAAAACTGCAAGCCCCAGAACGGCAATTACTTTTGTTTTTGTTTTCATTTTCATATTTGTTTGATTTTTATTCGTGAATTGATTTTGCATGTATTAGTGAGAAAGGAATTTTTACTCTAAAAGATATATTGGTTCCCATTTCGTCAGCGAAGTAGCGGAATCGGTTCAAATAGTCGCGATAACGCACATTCAAAAGGTTATTGGCTCCAACACCAATAGTGATATATTGATTTTTTACAGGAATGTCCATGCCTAAACTAGCATTCAACAAAGTATATCCTTCCGGTGGAGCAGCAAAATCGCTATTTTCTGGCGCTCTTGATTGTCTCAGAACAGAGACTACGGACATAGAGATGAATGTATTCGCGCGCTTTTTGTTGTCATTGAAGCGATATTCTATGCTGTTCTCAAAACGATCTGCTGGCATCCAAATTAAATAATCATTTTGTGTAAAATTCCACGCTCTAATTATTGAAGCCTTCGAGGTAAACATCCAATTTTTCGATGGTTGGTAATCAACGGTGATATCGGTGCCTCTCAAATGAGCATCTGCTTGCGTATACACAAATAGTGGATAAGCTCCTTTGATAGTTAAGATATTTTCCAGAGTCGGACGTAAGTAAATGAAATCGTCTACGATATTGTAATACGCGTCGATTAAGAAGTTTAGTTTCTCAGAATTATATTCTAAAGATGCCGTGAAATTCAGTGCTTTCTCAGAATTCAAAGTGGAATCGCCTCTTTCCATTCCTGCGGCACCGTGGTGTAATCCGTCACTGTATAGCTCCGCAACATTCGGTGGTCTCCACGCAGACCCTACGTTACTGCGAAGAGTGAATTTCTTATTAAACTTGTACGACGCGCCTATAGATCCACTTCCATTCATAAACGTATTTTCTGGGGATATCACTACGTCATTTTGCCACATGAAAATCTGCTGATAGATGTAATCAAAACGAGCGCCTGCTTCGACGGCTAATTTTGATCCTTTCGGTTTCCATTGTTCTATCCAGAAAAGGCCCGCTCCCATTTTTCGGAAGTTAGGGATGAAGAAGCGACCTCGATATGTGTTCGCTTGATGTATTCCAGTAATTCCAGTGCTTCCCTTAAAGTTCTGAGTTCTGGAATGAGACCAGGCTACCTCTCCAGTATGGGTCGTAAGATTGAAGCTTAAAGCAGGAGTATTTAAATCATCAGGCGAGGCATGCTTATCAAACTCACGTCTTCCATTAAATTGTCGTGCATAGGTAAACGTCAACTGACTCCGCTCTGCTGTTTTCCAATACCCTTTAACTTTGAATAACTCATGCGCAATTTCTTGTCTGGGACGGGCAATTTCATAAGTGAAGTCATCGATTTCTAAAGGTCGTTCCGCTTCAAAAGCGTTTTGCAGATCCGTAAGGTTTCCGAAATGCGCGGCTGAAAAAACACCTATCTTGGTATTGAATTGACTGTAAAATACATCGACGCCATAGTTTGGCTTGAACCAACCTACAGCCCCTGAAAAATTGTATTCATAGACTCCTGTATTTTTTAAGATATAATCAGGTGTGTGTACATTTCCTCCGCGTTTCAAAGTTCCTTGTGCACGCCAGCGAAGAGCAGGCAATTTACTTGAGTTGCCATCCAAAGTGGCAGATACATTCCCTTGCCGTCCATTGGTAAAACCAACCAAATTCAATTCCCCCGAGATGCCTGGAGTTTTTTTCAACGATTTCGGATTGACTAAAATCACTCCAGCGATGGCATCCGGACCGTATCTCACACTATTTGCTCCTTTTATTACCGCAAGGTCGCCAGCAACGAATGGATCAATCTCTGGAGCATGCTCATTTCCCCATTGTTGGCCTTCCTGTCGAATACCATTGTTTAAAATCAATATGCGATTGCTGTGCATACCGTGAATAATAGGCTTTGAGATGTTATTTCCGGTTGTCAGCTGGCTTACACCGTTCATTTTTGCCAACCCTTCTCCGAGGGATAATCCACGTGATTCATTCAGTTCCCGTTCAGTCATGCGCTCAGGTTTTTGAGCCAAGTCTGCATTTTTGTCTGCTTCTACTTCCACAGGGCCAATTTCCAGGTGATGTTCTGGATAAAAATTCAATGAGACATCCCCGTTGATAAGCAAAGTATCTTTAATAGCGTCACACCCAATATGCTTGCAAAAGACCAGGTATTCTCCCTCGCAGATCCCTGGCAAAGCATAGTAACCATTTTCATCTGCAGTTACGGTAAGGTCTAACTCACGAATATGCACCTTCGAATTTGGTAGTGGCTTCTGATTGTGTTCATCTAGAACATAGCCAGATAAGGTATGTGCACAATTGTCCTGAGCGATGACAGAAACGCTGCTAAGAATAACCAGAAAAGAAATTATGATTTGTGTCAATTGTTGCATACAAACATGCGAGTTCGATACATTAAAACTTTTTTGAATTTTTCAAGGTCCGCCAGGTGAGGGGAGACCATGTTTCTGTTGACTTTCATGCGAACATATAACAGACAACCCTGTCAATGCTCGTAGCAAAATAGAAACTAGATTAAGCAAGGGGGGGGCGCGTCCCAGATTGCGGATACTTCGCTTGTGCTTATACTGAGATGTTAGGTTCTCGTAATGGTCCGCAGTGATTACCTTCAAAGATAGGTCTGCTGAACCAACAGAAACCAAGTTCTGATCGTCCATTGCGATTAAAACATCGCAGCCATCGCAATGATGTAATGTATTGAAGACAATTTGGTGATCGGTTGTGGAAGCATTTTCAACGTGAGTGCTCTCACACGAATGCTCTGTCTCGTGCTTTGCTTTATGATGACCGAGCAAGTGCACTAATTCGTATGCACCGTTTTGGAATGTTAAGGTCACCAAAAGTGCCAATGCCAAATATGTCCGCAATTTTCGCTTCACGGAACAAAGGTACGACATTTAGTTATTATAATGCAAACCAGTTGCGATAATGAATTTTAACAAGTGATTGTTACTTATTAAGAATCTTGACATTCTACCTGTACAGGAGGTTAATTCTGTGAATGCAGAATTTAGGTACAAAGGAGTTTTCGAGTGTTCGAGAACTCCTTTTTATTAAAATAATGAGTTTCCAGCTAACTCAAAGTAAAAAAAATAATGAAGCCTGCTATTTGCACATATTCAGCTGTTTGCGATGTATATGATGATTTTATTTCGTGGAAAGACAACCCGTGGAATAATTCAACGTCTTTTTTATGTAAGCATTAGCTTACCTTTTACAACCAGTTTAAAACAGATCCTCTTCAGGATCTGTTTTTTCGTTTATTGAAACCTGGAAAAGTCTTTAGTAATATGCTTGAAACAATGAATTAGAAATTCATTCGTATTATTATTACCTATATTTCCGAGCTTGTCAGAATCATTCAAAATACAGTCATTTCATCTTTTCATACTTTTCAGTGTAGTCATGCTCGTATCTACATTCCACAGCTGGGGGCAAACAGTGAGCATAGATGACATTCATAAAGAACAAATACAGACTTTAGAACAATCTACCGAGGTTGAAAGATTGCAGCAACGTCATGCTGAAGAAATACAAGAACTCAAAAAGGCTCAGAAAAGAACGCAAAGTAAGGTAATGAATCGGACCATTATCGCCTTCAGTATCGGGTTTGCTCTATTAGTTGTGACGGTCTTTTTTGTAGCTAGAAACTATCGATTTAAACGGAAAGCATTGGAGTTAAATCAGAAAAATGTAGAACGGTTGGCTCTAAAAATAAAGAGAGAAAGTAATTGGATTGACAACTTGATAGAGCTCAACGATAAAATCAAAAAAAATCAGGTAGCAGATATTTCCGAAGAAATTCAAAGGTTGGTGAATGACATGCGAGATAACCTAATTGTAGACAAGCACCGCCAAGTTAGAGCCAAAAATATTGAGGTAATATCCAATGAGTTTCGAGAGAAACTGCGATCGCGTTATCCAAACTTAACCAAAACCGAAATAGAAATGTGTGAATTGATTCGTTTAGACATGTCCAATTCAGAGATTTCTCGAGTTCGGAATATCAGTCAAAATTCGGCACGCATGGCACGGTACCGACTAAAGAAAAAGCTTAACCTCGAAGAAAAACAATCGGTTTACGATGTTTTGAAACAAATCTGAGGTTCGAAAAAAAGTGAAATCCAAAATTTACATAGACATCGATGGAGTGCTTCTTGACAAAGGTCAGGCAACTCCTGAAGGAGCTGAGAGGTTTATTCATTTTATTGTACATCATTTTGATTGCTATTGGCTCACAACGCATTGTCGATTGGGTGTGAATAAAGCTGTTGAATATCTATCACCATTTTACGACCAGGAGACTATTGTATTGCTTGATAGGGTTAAACCAACGGAGTGGGATGCGTTGAAAACTGAAGCCATAGATTTTGATTCAACCTTCTTTTGGCTGGAAGATTATCCCTTCGAAGCAGAAATAAGCGAACTCAGAAAAAACGACAAAAACAATTCATTAATTAAAGTAAACTTAAACGCACCTAATGAATTGGATAGAATTCAAAAATTACTTTCCGATTGATGGTTATTGCTCGATATTTACGATTACCTCAGGTTTAAGTATCCTTTCTTTTTTCCTTCTTGCTTTTTTTATCCAAACGAACCCCAGCTGTTACGCGCAAAGTGTTATAGGTTCTCTGGTAAGATAGTTCTCGAAACCTTATGGATTTCACATCGAAATTGGCGTGCATCCAGAGAAAGTATTTTTCTTTGGAGTATCCCACTATAAATCGAAGGTCTATCCTAGGGGCCAATCCAACAAAATTCCTGCTAACATCACCCGCTGCGAAATACTTGGACTGAATAACACCACCAAACCCACCAAATCCTGCCGCTTGCCAGTTATCCCAGCGAAAAACATACGCATAGCCAGGAACCACGCCAAGGTCTAGGGCCCTGATCGTAGATACTTTATTAATTGTAATGGATGTGTCGACCAATTCACTCGGAATTAATTGGCCATCACCATTGAATGATTCGTATAGAGTTAGTGTCCCTTTATAGTACCATGTTCCATGAGATTTCTTATAGTCTCCCTTCTTTCCGAGAACATAATTCATTTTAAAGTCCTTCGAGCGAAAATACCAGGAGTTAATAGAGAAACTGGTCGATCGCGTTCGTGGCAATTTAGAATTAGGGTTCAGAGCATTCAAAGTATCGTTCCATTGGAAAGCATTTTTTAGGACATATCCAGAATAATTGCGCAAATCGACATCCCAAAATGTTTGTTTTAGATTGAAGGTAAACCCAAGATCTACATAGTTGGATGGCCCGAATCTACTTTTGGGTCTTAATAAAACGGGAAGACCAAAACCAATACGCAAAGCAGCCCATTTGTATGCAAAACCCAGCCCCATAATTAATCGCTGATTGTGGCGGTACTTTAATTTGGAAACATTGTTGTCAAAGTCACCTTTAATTGTGAAAGGAGAAGACGAAAACCCCAAATCAGAATATAGAATCACTTTCTCTCTGAAGGATCGATAGGGAAGGGAGTCCTGACTGCTCTGAGCATTAGCAGTATTACTGATTATCAGTAAGAAAAGTATCATGTAATGTTTCACGGGACAAAACTAATCAATCCAAAGAAGTGCGAAATACATGTCGATTTAATTTTTCTAAAGGAGGCGTACAAACCCTACGCTTTTTTCTCTAATTAAGACATTGAAATTGACCAATAGTCGCAATTATTGTAACTTTAAGATATGACGAGTCAACTCAAGTGGAATATTGCGTTTTTGCTTTTCATGGCAGGTGTTTTAGCGTGGTTTTTTCTTGGGTACCGGCTCAACGAAAGTGATAACAAGGCCATCGATAATGAGGAGTTAGCGTTTGATACCAAAGAGGATTTCGGGAAAGCTCTTTTTTTTGATCCCAGACTTTCTTCTGATCGTACCATTTCGTGTGCTAGTTGTCACCAACCAGAATTAGCCTTTACAGACGGTAAGATTAAATCTCAAGGGGTTGGAGGTAAATTCTCTTTGCGAAATGCTCCCACATTACTAAATGTTGCCGACGCTCCAGTATTCATGTTTGACGCACATATTAAGTCTCTGGAAGAGCAGGCTATTATTCCTATTCAGGATTCAAACGAAATGAATATGCCTATGAGAGATTTGATAAAGCGATTGAATCAAGTGCCACATTATGTCGATGCAGCCAGACAATTATATAACAGAGACTTGGATGCGTACGTGGTGACTCGAGCACTGGCCTCGTTTCAAAAAACTTTAGTATCACGTCATAGTGAATTTGATGGGTGGTTGGAAGGAGCGACTGGAATTCGGGATGATGTAGAAAAAGGCTGGAATCTATTCAACGAATTGCAATGCATAGAGTGTCATTCGCTTCCTCACTTTACGAATTACAAAGCAGTCAATAACGGATTGTATCACGATTATGGTAACGACCTTGGAAAATTTAGGATTGCTGGAGAGGAAGATAAAATGGGTGCTTTCAAAGTTCCTAGTTTGCGCAATGTAGCACTGACTGCACCGTACATGCACGATGGTTCCATGGAGAGCTTGTCGCAAGTCATTGATCATTATTCAAAAGGAGGAGTAGGAGGCAGGTATCAAGACTCACGGGTAAGAAAGCGTCGCATTACATCTGAAGAAAAAAATTATTTGATTACCTTTCTGACCGCGCTAACGGATACAAGTTATTTGAGTGATTTCCGATAGATTACGATGTTTATTTGCACCGTGAAATAGCTGGAAATCATTGTCAAATAGATGTTTTTGTTATGAGTACATAATATTGGCAGCATTTTTGCGTTAGACATTGTAACCAAATGTATTATTAACAGTTATGGGAGTATAAAGTCTGCAAGCTTTATAGAACCAAACTAGAACTATTTAAACCAGAACCAATGGCAGTGAACCCTGTTTACCACCAGACGAATGACCGTCTCCAGGAGGAGTTGGTTATTATTCAGGAGGCGAAGGAAAATCCGGAGCGATTCGGACCACTGTATCAGAAATATCATGAACAGATATTTCGCTACATCTATCAACGGATGGATGATGAACATTTGGCTTTCGATGTTACTTCTCAAGTATTTATTAAGGCTTTGAAAAACCTGCATAAGTACGAATACAGAGGTGTGCCGTTCTCATCGTGGCTCTATCGCATCGCTAAAAGCGAGTTGTACCAGGCATTTCGCGATAGAAAAGCAAGGAGAACTGTGAACGTTGAAAGCATGCATCTTTTTGAGATGGTAGAGGAAATGGAAGAAGATGATTCCTCAGCTAACAAGAAAAGGTTGTTACAATGTTTGTCTTTGTTGAAAGATGGAGATTTGCAATTGATCGAATTGCGTTATTTTGAGAAGCGATCGTATCGAGAGATCGGCGAAATTCTTGAAATAACAGAGAACAATGCAAAGGTACGGACATTCAGGGCGCTGGAGAGGTTAAAGAAGCTATTTATGAAATAATAATACAAATGGAAAAAATAAAGACCATTTTAGACCGTAAACAACTGAGTTCAGAATATATCCGGTCTAAACAGGATTTCGCAAATGTAGTTAAAGGTGCGAAAGGTCTCGGGAAGCCTTACTGGCAAACGAATTGGTTCTATGGAACAGTTGGCGTTGCCGCAGTTGCTATTGTTGTCACTGCCGTAACACTTTCGAGTTCAGATTCTCCGGAAAAACAACCTCATAACAAGAATCTTGTCGCAATGACTGAAGCCGAAAGTCTGGATGAAACTCCCGATCTCGAAGAGCGTCAGGTAGCCTCTGAAAATCAGTTGACTGTAGAGGAAACGGAAACTTCAAACGAAATTTCAGAAGCTGACGAAGTGCCAGAAATCCCCGATGCTAAACCAGAGGTCGAAATTCCAACTGAGGAAGAAGAGAAATCACCTACAGTAGCGGCCAGAACTGTAGACGAAAAGGAAGAAGAAGAGACGAAAGTTGAAATTGGGTTACCGAACGTTGCAGGCGTTACTGAAGGCCCCATCGACTTCAAAGATTTCTGCGATCCTCTTGGCATTCAAGTTGGCGGCGGTGTACTCATTTATCAATATACACTTCAGTATCGTTCATGTGCACGAGATATTACAGCCCGAATTCGTGGTAATAGACTACCTCCTGAAGTGTGTGAAGAAATTCGAGATTGTGGATCTGCAATAGAGGTGACATTCTCCAATTTTATTGCCCAAGACCGGGAAGGAAATCCTGTGAAACTCAAGGAATTCTCATTAGTAACACGTCCGTAAGAGCGAATCAATTTGAGCGATAGAAACAGGCAACCATTCATCAACATTATACGTTTAATAAAATGTTGACGGTAATAATTGCATTGTTTGAAAAACATTCATATTTTCGTAGCGTTGAAAAACAGGTAAATACCTCAAACTTAACTGGAATGAGAAATTCATTTTTACTATTACTACTCTTTGCGGCGTCCGCTTTCTACACTCAGGCGCAGCATACCAACTTTAACACTCAGAGCAACTGGGCGTTGAACAAAAAAGAAATCATGTTCGGTTTCGGGGGAACTCAATTCTTAGGAGACTTAGGTGGACGCGATCAAATTGGTACGGATTACAGTCTTGCTGATATTGATTGGGCTTCAACAAGTCTTGGCGGAATGATTGGGTATAGATTCCGATTCCACCCAAGATGGGCCACTTCAACCACTTTAAATATCGGTATGGTTCGTGGTGACGACGCTTTGACAAATGAAATTGTACGCCAGTCTCGAAATCTTCACTTCCGATCAATGTTCTACGAAGTACAGCAACGAATCGAAGTGATCGTTTTAGCAAATGAAAAATTTGGTAACCGTTATGGTTTGGGCGGACACCGTCGTAAAATGAAAAACCGTAACGAGCAAATCTATTTGTTCACAGGAGTTGGTGTTAATCACTACAATCCAAAAGCGCGTTTCAACGGAGAATGGGTTGCTTTGCGTCCGCTAGGAACGGAAGGACAAGGTTCAGGAGAAACTTTCACTGTTTACAACAGCGATGGTACACAAGACTATGTAGCTCCAGACCGTTACCTACCAGTAGTTGCCACTATTCCTTTCGGAATTGGTATGCGTATGGGTATTGGACGTATGTGGAGATTAGGAATCGAGGCGACTTACATCAAAACATTTACTGATTACATGGACGATGTGAGTGGTTACTATGCTGATCCAGCTTACATTCAAGCTGCAACACAAGGAGATGCAACTGCAGCTGTTTACCTTGCGAATCCTGCAACAGAGAACACTGCATGGTTTGCTCCAGGACAACAACGCGGGGACAACCAAAATGATGCATTCTACACGGTAAATATTGTATTCGCAAGAAACATTACTTATAAAGATTACGCGAAATCGCGTCGTATGAACCGATGGAGAGGACGTTACAAGTTCTAAGATTGTTCATATTTTTTTGAAAGATATAAAGAGGCAGCTTCGGTTGCCTCTTTTTCGTTTATACCTTTGCGAAAACTTCAATTATGTTCAAGTTAGTTCGTTCCATACTCTTTCAATTCGATCCAGAAAAAATTCATTACAAAACCGTGGGCATGATTCGATTTATACTGCGTATTCCTGGGATGAAAAGTATCTGGAATTCAATGTATCGTGTAAAGGACAATCGATTGAAAAGAGAAGTATTCGGTTTACAATTTGAAAATCCGGTAGGGCTTGCAGCCGGATTTGATAAGAATGCTTCCATGTACAATGATTTGGCCTACTGCGGATTTGGATTTATTGAAGTAGGAACGGTAACACCGAAAGGGCAACCAGGAAATGAAAAACCACGGTTGTTCCGTCTCAAAGAAGACGAAGCCATTATCAACCGAATGGGCTTCAACAACGATGGAGTGGATAACGCAGTAGTCAATCTTAAAAAACGGAAGACAAAGTTGATTATAGGAGGTAATATTGGTAAAAACAAAGTGACTCCCAACGAATCAGCAACGGATGATTACATCAGTGCTTTTAACGCTTTGTTTGACTATGTAGATTATTTTGTTGTCAATGTTTCCTCTCCCAATACGCCTAATTTACGGGCGCTTCAAGAAAAAGAGCCGCTAACTCAATTGCTTCAGACGCTTCAGGGTTTAAATAGCGAAAAAGAGTCTCGAAAGCCGATCCTCTTGAAAATTGCCCCCGATCTAACCAACGAACAATTAGATGATATCATTTCAATTGTGAAGGATACAAAGTTAGATGGTGTCATCGCAACCAATACAACGATCAGTCGGGATGGCTTGAAAACCCCACAGGAGCGTATCGAAGAGATAGGTGCAGGAGGACTTTCAGGAAAACCGGTAAAATCGAGATCTACGGAGGTAATTCGTTACTTAGCTGAAACATCCAATAAAGCATTTCCAATTATTGGGGTGGGAGGAATTCACTCTGCTGCAGATGCTCTCGAGAAAATGGATGCAGGTGCCGATCTAGTCCAATTGTACACGGGATTCATTTATGAAGGTCCGAAACTGGTGAAGGATATCAATAAGGCCATTTTGTCTAAAGGATAATTGGTATTTTTAGGTATGCAAAATTTGAAGCTGATCGAATGTCCGCGCGATGCCATGCAAGGACTCCATGATTTTATCCCCACTGAGGAAAAAATAGACTACATCAATAGTTTATTAAAATGTGGATTTGATACCATTGACTTTGGAAGTTTCGTTTCTCCGAAAGCCATTCCGCAAATGCGCGATACTGCCGACGTTCTTGAGGGCTTGGATGCATCGGAAAGTAAGTTGTTGGCTATTATCGCGAATGAAAGAGGAGCGAATGACGCGGCTTCTTTTGAAAGGATTCAATACCTTGGATACCCATTTTCTGTTTCCGAAGAATTTCAAAAAAGAAATACAAATGCAACCATCGAAGAGTCCTTTTCCAGAGTGGAAGGGATTCGGGAGATAGCGCTTAAATCGAATAAAGAACTGGTACTATACCTGTCCATGGGGTTTGGGAATCCTTATGGCGAAAAGTGGCATCCAGACATAGTTGCTAAATGGAGTGAGAAATTATATCGTGAATTGGATGTAAAAATTCTCGCTTTGTCCGATACCATTGGTGTGGCAAATCCAGAAACTGTTGATAGTTTATTTTCTACGTTGATTTCTGAGTTGCCCAAAGTGGAATTTGGAGCCCATCTACATACCGTGCCAAAAAATGCACAAAACCTGGTGAAGGCAGCATATAATGCAGGATGTCGCCGATTTGATGGAGCCATCAAAGGGTTCGGTGGCTGTCCTATGGCAAAGGATGATTTAACGGGAAACATGCCTACGGAGGAAATGCTGGCTTGGTTCGATGCCAACAAGATTGATACAGGTATACATACAGAGTCATTCGTAAATGCTGTACAAAAAGCGGTAGAGGTATTTCCGTAACTAATGTAGATTTCTGAATTATGAGATTAATGAAGTATTTGTACCTTTTTGTTGCTGCATTTTTAATTCAAGCTTGCTCTGAAACGAAAGACGGGCAGAAGCCTCCTCAGCTCAAGGAAAAACCAGGAGTTGTTACGGAAGTAGAAACGGTTTATGAGGAAGGTGAATTCAAGAACCCTAAGTACAAAGAACTGCTCAAGGAATTAGACGTATGTAGCGAGGAAAAAGTGTGTTTGCAATGCGCAACGTGTACTCCGGAATTCTTTCGTTTTTTTGAAATAGCAAAGAACCGTGACGTAAAGGACATTTTTGCCATTCAAATCAAAGCTTTAACGCTATTAAAAGACGAAGATCCGCTGCCGACGAGAGAAGTAAGAGTTTTTGTTCGGGAAAACGGTTCACTTGTGCTTAGTAATTGGTTTCGTGGCTATGTTGTAAATGAAATTACAAACGAAAGCGGCGTAAGCGATTTAGTGTTAAGAATCCGGAAAATAGTGGATGATGAGGAGCATTTCTTTCATTGTTTGTTCCAGTGGTCAACCTCGGACAAGAAGTACCGTTTCAAATCTGTAGAGCGAATCGAAGGTCGTAACTGGGGTGGACCAGTAAAGGAATCGGAAAAGGAGGCTACGTCTCAGCAAGTTTATTCTGAGCTTGTTCAAGCAGGCTATATACGTTAATGCGCTTCTTCATTGTCAATATCATCTTTGCTGCAGTTTCTCTCAGCGCTTGTACGTCAAATTACCCACTTAAATCGGTCAACTATGATGATTTGTTCTGTGATGGAAACAGCAAGGTTTGGGTAATCAATAAGATGATTGTCAATAACATCAACGTAGCTCAAACAAACTTATCGAATAAAGAGGTCTTTGTTTTTCATGAATCTGGAGCACTGGATTACGTTCCGTTCAAAGTGATGGGGGCCAAACCTCCTCAAAAAGGGCGGTACTATTTAGATTCGGATAAAAAGACGCTATCCATCGTTTTTAAAGATGAAGGTTGGCTCTTTAAGTTAACTGAATTAGAGGAGGATAGAATTGTGATGCGGCCTTTTAAGAAGGGGAGAGCACCATTTAGTTTGGAATTGATCCCTTTGCCTGAGCTTTAGTGCTTGATAATTTTTTCTCTAATAACTGCATTTCCTCTTCGCAGCTCCATCCAATACATACCCGATGGCAAATCCGCAATGGATAACTGTTTACAATCTTTAAAAGAGGTTACTAATCCACCTGAAACATTGTAAATGTCAATTGCGTCCAGTTTCATATTAAAATAAACATGATCGGAAGTAGGGTTTGGTCCAAATTGAACTTGTAATTTCGGCGACTCCTCTAAGCTTACAGGATCGTCAACAAATACAGAAATAGAGTCTATATACAATTTGAAACCATCAAACGTACGATTGACAAAGGCTAGGTGTACTGTTTCTCCGTCCAGTCCTGCATCACTCAAACTGGCACTGTTTAAGGTCCAAGTGGCCAATTCGGCAAATACTACCGCAACCGTATCTGTAAAACTGGAAAGTTGTGTGTCTGTGCGTGACGCAAGGACAAAGTAACCGTCTGGAAAAGAAGGGTCATGCGATCTTCCGTCCCAGTACAGAAAGTTGCCGTATGCTCCTAACGTGATTTGAGGAGTAATCAACCAGCGATCTGCTGTTCCAACAGGTTCAAAGTAGGAAGTAGAACCTACAATCGTATCTGTGGAGTCTAAGGGATCTGGAAGTGAGATCCAGGCATCCGCAAAATCAGCCGTTGCTTGGTTCGGTGTTAAACCATCGTTATCAACCAAGGTGTATGAAGCTGGAATTCCGTTGTCAAAGTCCTCCTGATATACCAAGGTCTGTGCCTGGGATTGAGAAATGATTCCAATAAATGCGATCGATAACAAGTGCTTAATCATGTCGTAAAATTACGATTTTGAAGTTACTCGGCGAGTAATATTAATATTTCTTTGTATTCCTGATAAAATCCATCAAACTGAACCAATTTAGAACGTAAAAAGTCTTTGATACGCAAACGGTCTTCTGGCTTGAAGAAGTTAACACCATCCAGCTGCCAAAGCACTCGCGAAACATTTCTACCTTGAAAAACTCTGTCAAATTCGTTCCATTGGGCCACTCCAACCTCTTTTTCCATCACTACGCGCAGCTCAGTCAACTGTTCCCACAAGATGGAACGGATGCTATCGTCCTTGGGTTGGATATCAATACAAAGTCTAGCACCCGTTTGATCCGCTTCCAAGCGAATATAAATGTCTTTCACATCAGAGGGATAATTGATCCAATTGATAGCGCGCCCATTCGTGGATTTAATCTTTCGCATTTCCCCGCGAAATTCTTCCCAAAAGGCAGTGTTCAGGGCTTTCCGTTCTTCTTTCGATAGCATTACATGCAAAAGTAAGACATCACTCTGTAATGGAGGTTACATTCCAGCATACAATAATGAGTAAATTGCAATAAATTAACAGCTATGCAGATTACGAAGGTATTTGGATTATTATTGATGACAACATTCTTTCTCAGTTGTTCGAATGCTCAAGAAGAAATTCGCACACAGGAGAATTCTTCGGATGTTCAAGTAACACTTGTTGACAAAACAGCTTTTAAAAAGTTGATGGAGAAGGAGGGAGCTCAACTCGTGGATGTCAGAACTCCTGGAGAAATTGCAAATGGAAAGATTGATGAAGCTATTGAAATGAATTTTCAAGACACAGATTTCAAAAAGCAATTGGCGACCTTGAATAAGGAAGAACCGGTTTTAGTCTATTGTGCATCCGGAGGTAGAAGCGCTAGAGCAGTACAAGTATTGCTAGATCTTGGGTTTACTGAAATCCATGAGTTGAAAGGGGGGTATAACGCCTGGATTCGATAAAACCGAATTGTATTAAAACACAAAAGCCGCTTCTCAATAATAAGAAGCGGCTTTTGTCTTTACTAGAACGATCACTTGATTAAGTTGACGTGACCGGTGATTATACTTCTTTCGTCGGTGTAATCTAAACCGAACTCAATTTTCCATGTGTATGTACCTTGTTGAACGACTTCACCACCGTAGGTTCCATCCCATCCAACTTGGTCATTGTTAGATTCAAAAATTATTTCACCGTAACGGTTGAATATTGTCATCTTCCAATCATGAGGATCGAATCCTGACTCGAACACTGGCTGGAAGGTTTGGTTGAACTCATCTCCATCTGGTGTAAAGGTGTTCGGAACATAGTACAAGATCTCTTTACGTACTTGAATAGCAATGGATGCAGAATCAACACATCCGTATTCGGAGTAACCATAAAGCGTCACTACAAATCCTCCATTCTCCGCAGTATTGAACGTGTGAGATGTATTGAAGTCTGTGCTCTGTGTACCGTCTCCAAAATCCCAAAGGTATGTCTCAGCACCAATAGTATTATTAAAGAAGGTTACAAGCCCTGTACTATCCAGGTTGGCATTCGTAATTATCGTTTGAGAAGGCGTAAAGTTAACCACTGGAATATTATCACCTACCTGGAATTCCTGTGTTACCAATAGTTCATTACCACAATCATCTAAAATGCTGTAAGTACGCATTACACGCTCTGGACAGAATCCGTTATCAGACACATCGTCTACCCAAACCACATTAGGGGTTCCACAGTTGTCTGCAGCATCAGAAAGCAACGAAACATCTGGTGGAGGAAGCACATTTACTGTCATTGTAGGAAGTGGACTAGCCGTAGGAGGTGTGATATCGTTTACCACAATAACCTGTGTTTCCGTTGCTGTATTTCCACAGCCATCTGTATAGGTCCATGTACGTGTAATAGTTTCTGGACAAGTCATGCCGTCTGAAACTTCTACACCATTCAAAACTCCCGATCCGTCACAGTTATCCGACCAGTTTAGCGGCACCATTGCTGGTACATCCGCATAACACTGAACGTTAACGTCTGCAGGCGCAGGATCAATAACAGGTGCCAATTGGTCATGTACGACAATTACTTGTGTTTCTGTGCTTGTGTTACCACAACCATCCGTGTACGTCCAGGTTCTTGTGATTGTTTCTGGACAAGATAGACCATCAGAAACTTCTGTTCCGTTTAAGACACCTGATCCGTCGCAGTTATCTGACCAGTTTAACGGCACCATCGCTGGGACGTCTGCATAACACGATACGTTTACGCTGGCAGGAGCAGAGTCAATAACAGGCGCTTGTTGATCGTGAATTGTAATAATTTGCGTTTCGGTTGTCGTGTTGCCACAAGTATCCGTAACTGTCCATGTTCTCGTGAGCGTTTCGGGACAAGTCGTTCCACTGGAAACTTCAACACCTTGAGCTACACCAGCTCCCATACAGTTATCTGTCCAGTTCAAACTTGTCATAGGAGGTACGTCCGCATAACAAGAGACTGTAATATCTGCTGGTGCCGGATCCATGATCGGAGCAATGGAGTCGAATATTCTAAGCGTATGTGTTACTTCGACCCAATTAGAACAAGAGTCTGTTACTCTATAAGTTCTTGTCAATATTTCCGGGCAGGTCATACCATTGGATACCTCTCCCATGAACTGAACCGTTGGGTTCGCAGTGTAATCATCCAATTCGTCAATAACGACATTTGGATCTGGCGCAGGTACTGCTGAATAACAATCTGTTGAGAACGTTGCTGGATTGGATGCTGTTGGTGGCATGTCAACTACTACATTCACAGGATAGTAACATCCCATATTTGAAACCGTCCAACCACAAGATAATGACGGGTTCAAAGCGTTTAATGAAGTTGCCTGACATACAAAATCAGCTGAAGTATTGCTGTCAGCGGAACCAACTCGAGAAATACTATACGGAGTACCTCCAACAGTAGTACAAGCTGCGCTGCATCCTGCGCCTGACCATTCAGGACCAATGGTAACATTGTACCCGTTAATGTTCATGTTAAAGTTGGCAATGTCAGCTGCAGTCCATCCCCAAGCCATAAAATCGACCAGGTTTCCATTGTTATCAAGAATCAAGGCCCAACCATTGTTGTTTGGATTCCAAAAAATGTTATTTCCCCAGTAGTTCGGTTGTGAAGAAACATCTGTTCTTGATTGAATAGAACAAGGAGGGAAAGATGCGGGCAAATTCCAAAGTATGGTATTTGCAGAGTTAATATTTGTATAAGAGTTACTCAAGGCAACTACCCAGCCGGCAGTGTTTACCGGTGTGTTGTATAGGTTTGATACTTCAATGTAATCAGCTGAAGAAGAACCCGGGAATCCATGCAGACCGCACTCTGTTAACAAAATGCTTCCTTGCGATGTTCCACCCGTTACAGTTCCAGTAACCTCCATCATGAACGTTTCATCTGCCATCATTGGTGGTGTGGTGTAGTTCTCGTTGGTAGACAACTGGTTAGAAGCAGTATTATCCCACCATGACATGTTACCCGTAGGTCCTGTTGCAGTGAATTGAGCGGCTGTTCCGTAGCAAACAAAAGTATCTGCTGTGATTACAGGAGCTTCAATTACCTCCAAAAGGAAGGTGTCAGAAACGGTCACAGTTGGACATGCTGAACAACGAGCCAATACTGTATATGTATCAGAGGTTGTCGGACTAAAAACGATTTGGTTGCTTGCAGACCAAGCTTGAACAACTACACTTGTAGAAGTTTCGACCTGGAATTCCCAGACACCAGTACAGTTTCCTGATGCAGCAAAATCAATAGTAGCTGTATCGCCCTCACAGAGCCCACTTACTTGTGGAGTAGGTGTCACACTGGTTGCTCCACATTGCGCATTGGCGAAATGAGTTGTTGCTCCTGCTAAAGCTATGCAAATTAAAAGTTGTAAAGTTTTCATCTTAAATGTTCAAAGATTGTACATGAGCAATATCTGCCTGAAACATAGAAACGTCCAGGTTTAGATTAGCAGCTGATGTTAAGGTTTCATTGAAATCGTCCACCAACGTTGCCATGTTTGGATCGTTGATGTCTGTTTGATAGATTAGGTTCAATTCTGTATACAATTCGAAGAAAATATAACGAGCTTCTTCAGAAACTGGCTCATCGATATCGAACGATTGCATCGAGAGAATGTCGTCGACCGCTAATTGGCATTGCGTAAACGAGGTGGCATGTTGTTGTGCATTAGTAGTATAACAAGCAATCACAAAACAAGCAACGAGTAGACTTTTCATGGTAGTAATGCTTTTGTTTTAGGCGTTAGTTCTGCCATTCGATTAGTTAGACGTAAAATTAAACAAAACGTTGCTTTTATAACTGAGCGAATCTGAAATAGTTTCCACAACCATTGTTTAATACAGATTTTTCTGAATAACACTGCCTTAAATAATTGGTAATTAACAGTTATAACCTAAATCACCGTGTTTTGATTCGAAGAAAATAATGACGTCGCAATTACTTGTAACTTATTTGTTGGGCGGAGAATTGAAAAGTTTTGAATCAGCCCCTTACCACAAATTCGATTGAGGCTTTTTTGTGCTCCATTTTCCTTCATTTTTGTCCCAATAACTGATTGTTATCGAACCTTCGAGATTGTTTACAGGAAATACTTCTTTGGTCATTGTAAAGGGTACATTTTCCTCTCTAAAAGTTATGGTGTACTCATTCCAATACCTACTGCCTCCGGGGTGTACTGTTTGTTTCGCTGATATTGCTTCGCCAGTTTTGGAAATGGATAAGGACACTGTAATAGAGTGGGAACCGTGAAATTCATCCAATTGAAAGGTTTCTTTACCGTTAGAATCGTAAAACTTCCAAAGTATTTGACGGGTGTTTACTTTCGTTTTTGTTACCGAAACATTCCCGTTGCTATGCACTGCAATAGTATCAATTGTGTTCAAGTTGGATTGTGCGTTTGCGCATGTACTGATAGACAGGAAAAGAACTAGTATGAACTTCATATCCGCTGTAGAGCAACTTTCATACCACAGGGCTATTTTTTTTCAGCACAATACTTGACATTGAACGGTACTCTTCGACCAACACAGTCTTAAAAGGTTCTACAAAATCTAGATTATGTTCCTCGCACAAGGTATTAACTTGACTGCGACGAATTAGGTATCGCGTAGATCCGTCAGGTAAAATGAATACTCCATTGTCACTGGTATAATTCTCTGTCAAACCGTGATCCGTGGTCATTCTGATAAAAAGTGTGCCATTCACATCAAGAAGTTGAATCAGCTTGGAGAATAATTGTTCAAAGTGTTGGTGGTTCTCGGCGAAATGCAAGACTGCGTTGCAAATAATGAAATCGTACGTTTCTGGCGTGTGAAAATCTTCAATAGAGGAGTGGTGAAGTCTATTTTTATACGATGGGAACTCTTTTCGAAGCGAGGATATGTGCTCCTTATTCGGGTCTAACCCAGTAATGTCGAAATTATGTTTGGCAAAATAACTGAAGTTTCTACCTGAACCACACCCAGCATCCAAAATTCTTTGATCTGCATGGATATTGCCCTTCAACAGTTGATCGATTACATAAATATCAACATTACTGAGTTCCCGAATCTGTTTCATATTACAGAATAGCTGTAATACTTATTCTTTCATAACTTTAATGATACCTGTTTTACCGTCGGCAATTACGTTTACGAAATAAACACCCGGAGCTGTATCGATATTCAATTCGAATTCGCTTGTATTTTCAAACGATTTTTCTAGAACTACCTGCCCCATAGCGTTCAGGATTTTCGTTCGGACATCCGTATACATTACTCCTCCCAAGCTCACAAAAATGTCACCTGTAGTTGGGTTTGGTGACACTAAGATTTGATCCGTAATGTTTAACTCACCCAATCCAGCTTGGATTTGATTCACCAAGAAACAAACAGATGTATCTGAACACGTTCCTTGCGATGCAATAACTGCATAGAGACCGTTTTGTGATGGAGCAAAGCTTTGATTTGTAGCTCCAGGAATGATAGTGTCTCCATTCGAACAGTCAATCCACTGGTAGTTTACATTATCCACCAAACATTCAAGTACCGTTGGTCCATCGTAGGTAATTACAGCATTGATGCTAGAATTGACAGTCAGATTCAAGGTTGCAACACTGTCACAACCAATAGACGGAGTAATCGGTGCGTAATATGTTCCAGTCGCGGTATACGTTTGTCCGTTAACTGGCCATACATAATCAGCACATGAGACAGTAACATCTGTAACGTGATCAATTCCTGGAGGCAAGTCAAATGCCGCTACCTGATCTGTTCGATCGTCTGAATCTCCCTGATCTGCAGAGTATCCCAATCCACGTTTTGCAAAAACTTCCCAGATCAAACATTGATGCTCACCGTTGTAAAGCATTTGGTCTGCTGCTAAAATTGCATCACGACCGTCAATAAATCCTGGGCTACAAGCCTGCATTTTCATTCCGTTCATAATGAGGTGCATAGCAATATTGTTACCTCCTGTACCTTGATAAATGTCGTTGTCAAACCCATGCATATCGATTAATGCCCAGGTCAAATCCCAAAGCATCGTACACCAGATGAATCCGACACCGTGCGGCTGTGAAATTCCCGCTGTATTATTCGTACTTCCGTAAGTAAAACTGTTTACTTGAAAATCAGTAGAGTAGGGAGCTGGACGGATTCCAATACCACTTGTAGGCTGCCCCGCTGAATAAGTTCCGATACCGCGTGCATCGGTTGCTTGATCTCCAGGTTCAATTGTTGTGATTAAAGCACACCAATCAGACCAGCCTTCACCCATTTGTTCATCATTAAACAAACATCCTGCAGCTGAAGGACCACCCGTTAAACGGTTAGAAATACCGTGTCCATATTCGTGAGCAATAACTCCATTATCTAAATCACTGTCACGATCCCAGGGTCCAAAATCTCCGATTTGTCCTGTTACGTTTTGTCCTAACTCAATTTCGTCAATAATATTTTCACCATCCAGAGCAGTAACCATCAATGTTGGAATGTTGATTCCTGGGTCTGTTCCACCTGGAGGCGTTAGACCACCAGTATTGTTAACGATTATTACAGCTACTGCGCCTTCAGCTTCTGCGGCTACCACCTTGTCGACGAAAGAACAGTTTCCACGTCGAATCACTGCGATGTTTCCGTTGATTTGAGCACCGTTGATGATCGGCTCGCATGCATCGGATGTGTCTCCAGTACCGTCATCTACCAAAACAAACGTTCCTGAAATTGGCGTTGCTGGAAGGCCTGGACCAAAAGTCGCCACCTGTCCGTTGTATGTGCCTGCAATATTCGAAGGCGTAAATACCTCTACGATTTGAGGGGTTCCACCAGCTGTCCAGATATACATTTGCATGCGAGGATTCTGACCGTCTGGTGGTGTTCCGAAGTTTGCATTGTTTGTTCCGCTACCGTCTTGCGCATCTGCGTTTACGTTGTCTGAGGCTGATCCACCATTTCCATAGTTGTTTTCCTGAAAATTTCCACCTACTTCATCGAAACCATAATGGTAGAATACATCATGCATGATGTTGTTCATGTAAAACAAGTTGGTAATTGCCGGATCCCAAAAACCAGTAGCTGGTTGGTTCAGGTTCCATGGGAAATCGAAGTTCAAACTAGCGCCTCCATCTGGAGAGTATCCTGGTTGATTGTCGTCATCAGTATCTTCTGACGCGTATACATTGTTTCCACGCGTAATGGTGTATTCTTCTCCTGCATTTCCGTCGACATCGTGCCATCCAAAAGGCGAGGCAACTGCATCATAAGGTCCAACAACTAAATCATCCGGTCCATGGTTCGGGCTTTCAATTGGAATAGCCAAAACTCTGTATGCATCTGTATTTGGTGGAGGAGCAGGCATCATTACTTGTTCCTCTACTTCTGGTGCAACCGGGTGCACATGATCGTTACAATTTCCTGATTCACCGAAGGAACAATTAAGCATCCAATTTACCTGATTGATAATTGTACCCGTTGTGGCGTCTACTCGAACGCTCCACCAGTCATTTCCATGAAGAATACTGAGGTCCCATGCAAGCTTTAAATCATTGCCATCCATTGTGTAGCAAAGCGACACAGGAATTAATTCGGTGCTAATTTCTGATGCGGCAAAAACCGTTTTTCCGTGATCATCTTTTGTTTTGTCGATTGCAACAGCTGAACTAACATTGATTCCTAATTCCACGGCAGCATTGAAAATCGCATCTCTTTTCGAAATGGTTGGAGTAGTGGTATTTACTTTTGACGCGATGTCGGTAATGAATCGATTCCCTGTCATGCGCATTTCACTATCGTTGAAAGCGAAATTGGCAATGGCATTGTAGATTACAATTCCTTCATAGCGCTGATGTGCGTATGCGTAGGAGATATCAAATTGCTTAGAAGAATGTTCGTTCTTTATTTCGAAATCACTAAAATCCTCTTGCGTCAAGCCAAGGTGTTGATATTCTTTTTCGAAATACGTTTTGATTCGCTCCTGAGTTGATTGGGCATAGGAGAGTAACCCAAAACCGCAAAAAAATGCAGCGGCTGCTAGTTTTCTAGTTACAGTCATAGTTTTCTTATAAATAAGCTTGGACGCAGAACGCAGGAGAATCTTTCAACATCGTTTTTGACACCACGCCGTGAGCAAGTACAGTTGTCTGTAAAGTTAATTCAAAACGATGGAATATATTAACCGTTCATCCTAAAATTGAACCACTTGTGAGGGGTATAGCATCTATCGATTGTATATGATGCACTCTTGCACTGTTCCTCTATATTGAAGCAATTCAATAAGTTAAACTCTTTGACTTAAAAAATAAGACCTTTAAGTAATTCTACGATAGCAGGATACGCAAATGTTGCATGACATAGGTAGTTATACTTATTGGTTATCCCGAAAAAAATGCGGTTATTTGGATAAACTTAAAACCATTATTTATGTCTAGTACCGTAAAATTTAGTGACGTTTATCCAAGCTCAGCACCAGCATCGCCGCATACAAAGCATGCCCCAGCCATAACTGTTGATTATTCATCTAATGCAGACGGTGACTTTTCAGTTACAGTTCGTGGATTGATTTTTGCAAGCAATGATATAGATACGTGCACAGCAAACTGGTCGCAAAATGATAAAGTTCTGACACTATTGCTCTGCACGAAATTCAATTCTACTGGGGGCAATAAATTAGTAAGTTTTGAAACATCTTATACTGGGAATTATGGGGAGACAGCGATTACCGAAGTTTCCACTTTTATGGCTAATACTGGTGAGTCAGATACTGGTACTGGCGGTAATCCTGCAAAAACATCAAGAGGAACGGTTGTAAGAGTACAGTCTGGATCAGGAGGAAAATAAAATGAAGAATGAAGAGCCTTCTTTTAGCATCATTATTCGTCCTGATGAGCGGTCTCGTTACCTCCCAGGTTGCACCAGAACTGAAAGAAAGGCTCGATTTTTATCTGGCGGAAATCTCCACGGAGAAAAGAGCTGATAAAAACTTTCGAAAGGCTTATCATTTTTTTATCAAGGAGGAGCATGATTCGACAATTGTTTATTCAGGTCGATATCTAAAATCTAAGGAAAAGTATTCACCGCTAGTCTCATTTGCATTATACTTTCGTGGAAGAAGCTTTTCTTTTAAAGGACTCAATAAGCAGTCTAAAAATGATTTGATGCGCATTAATTCGAGCTTTCCGTTATACAATTCGGTTAAAGTTGAAATAGGAAACGCTCATTTTAAAGATCAAAACTACTCCAAAGCGCTTGAGATTTATCTTGAAGTTTCTAATGATGGAGATTTCCAGAAAAAAGGGGTTCTTGAGAGTGCTCTAAATAACAACATCGGACTAAGTTTCATGTTGTCTAATGATTTAGTTAAAGCTGAAGAATACCTTCTTCTTTCATTAGATCAAATGAAAGGTAGTAATGACACTTCCAGAATCGTGGACGGTTATATCAGTGTAGCAAACTTGTATTACGAGCAATATCTTGATGATCAAGCAATAGAGTATTTCCAGAAGGCTTACGATCTCGCGAGTGAAACACGAGACTATCCTCTTAGGATGACAGCAACTTTGAACATGGCCGTTGTGGAGGAGAACCGCGGCGACTTTGAGAAAAGTCTGGCCTATCGTAAAGAGTACGATCAATGGAAAGACTCTACCAATAATCAGGAAAAGGTTTGGGAAATTGCTCAGATTGAGAAACGGCATCTCGCAGAAACCAAACAGAAGGAAATTGCTTTGCTTCAAAACAAAAAGAGGCTAGCAGAACGCGAGAGTAACCTAAAATCACAAGAACGCAACGCGATATTGATAGGTGCAGGAGTATTACTTGCTGTGCTAGTGCTCATTATCTATTTCTACTATCAGAAAATTCGTTCCAGCGCCATCATAGCAGAGCAGAGAGAATCCTTAGATAGGCTTAATGGATTCAAAAACCGATTATTCTCCATTGTCAGTCATGATCTGCGCTCTTCAGTACATGGTTTGCGTCGTAGTACAGAACAGTTGCGTGCAGAAATCCCGGAGGAGGATTCTAGGCTAAAGTCTTTAGTGAATCAGCAGGGTGCCATAGCCAATTCCACCTACGGCATGCTGGACAATCTCTTAAATTGGGCGCTTTTGCAATCCGATGAAATTTACTTTCATCCAGAGAAAATTTCTTTGAAAAGACTCATTCCCCAGGTTGTAATGAACTATCAGCCACTTTTGGATCAAAAAAATATTTCATTAGCCATTGATATCCCAGTTGAGGCAAAGATTCTAGCCGATAACGATTCTGTAAAAATTGTTCTACGAAATGTATTGGACAACGCCATGAAGTTTACACCAGAAAAAGGTGTTTTAAAAATTTCTGCAATTGTAGAAGAGGAGTGTGTCGAGCTTCGAATTAAAGACAATGGACCAGGAATGGCCCCAGAACAATTGACAAAAGTTATCGAGCAAAGTGCACGGGTCTCGAAGGAAAGTGGGGCAGAACGTTCTGGAACAGGCTTGGGGGTTCGCTTGTGCGCATCGTTTATGTCAAAAAATAATGGTAGTTTTCACATTGAAAGTGAAGTAGACGAGGGGACCACCGTGATTCTCCGATTCGAAAAATCTTAGCTATGGCAAACGTTCGAGTATTAGTTGTTGAAGATCGCCCAGAAGAGAGTGATGTATTGATTTCTTCTTTAAAGTCCAATGGTTTTGAAGTAGCTGCTGTTGCACGAAACCTCAAGGATGCGTTCGATCACATGCACAAGACGGCCTTTGACATCGCCATAGTGGATGTGTATTTAGGTGATACTCCGGATGGAATTTCGTTTGCCGAAGCATTAAATGCTCAGCCGAATCTTTCCAAACCCTTTGTTTTTCTGACTAGCTCAAAGGATCGTAGCATTTTTGATCGTGCCAAATTGACCAAGCCGTTTGCCTTTCTCCTGAAGCCATTCAATGAATTGGAACTGCTGTATTCCCTGGAGATGGCCGTGGAGAAATATTACGACGAAGAGGACACTTTAGAATCGAGTGAAAATGCTGCTGTTGTTACGGATGAGTACCTGTTCATTAAAAAGAATGGCGCTTTGCACAAGGTATGGCTGAATGAAATTGCCTACGTCGAAGTTGACGAGCGTTACTGTACATTGTATTGTGGTGACACACGCTATGTTGTCCTGAAATCCTTGAAGCAAATGGAGCTTTTGCTTAGTCCGCACGGTTTTGTTCGCACACATAGAAAGTTCCTGGCTCAAAAAGAAATGATTCGACAAATTATTCTCAGTGAGGACACTCTAATTTTAGAAGGAGGACATTCCATTCCTATCAGTGATAGTTATAAGGATATCACGAAAACATTGAATGTACTCTAGTAAGAACAGCTGCTTTCTTTCATAGCATTTCCGTTTCACAACATTTTATTCTGGTTTCGTAACAATCCCGGTGATCTAACCGTGGTACGACCTTACTTTAGTACAAACACTAAGCAGATTTCAAATTACTGCTCAAGATTCCTAAGGAATCACTATTAACTGAAAAAGGAAGGGCCATCATTGCGTGGCTCTTCTTAGTTAGGACAATTCATTCAGATCAACCCAGTTGTTTTTTACCGCTAACAATACGAGTCCAACGCGGGATTTAGTCTCGAAACGTTCGAATAATGCAGCGCGATACCCATCAATGGTTTTAGGACTCAAAAACATGCGATCGGCAATTTCTTTGTATGTAAGTTCAGAGCAACATAATTTCAGAAATTCGTATTCACGATCATTGAGCAAGTTTTTTTTGGCGTCATTGTCTGTAATAACCATGTTTAGTAGTTTTCCGGACAGTGCATGGTTAAAATGGAAAACACCTGATGCTACGGTCTGTATGGCTGATTTTAGTTCTTCAGGCTCTATGTCCTTACTCAAATAACCCTTTACCCCAGCTTTGATCATGCGTATGATGGAACTTTCATTCTCTCCGTGCATGGTAAGTGCTAAAACGGGCAAGTTCGGAAATTGATTCTTTAGTTTTTCTGCCAATTCGTAACCATTCATGATAGGCATGTCGATATCCACAATGACCATGTCTGGTATATTCTCTTGAGCAAGGATTTGAAGTAACTCTTGCCCATTAGAGGTCTCAATCACCACCTCGTATCTCTCATCTAAAGAGTGTATTAGATTGATTAGTCCTTTCCGAAATAGTTGATGATCGTCAACTACGGCTATTTTGATGCTATCAGCTTCCATCGTTTTTCAGTTTTAAAGTGATTTTGGTTCCCTCCATTGGTTTGCTGCTCATTTCTAACGTAGCGTCAATTAATGTACACCGATGCCGAATGTTGTCAAGCCCTTGTCCGGGAACAATGCTTTTTTCATCAAATCCAACGCCATTGTCGGAGTAAGATAAAGTCACGTAATCATTGCAAGCAATTTTCATTTCGGCACTTTTCGATTTGGAATGTTTCAGCATGTTACTCAGGATTTCTTGTGCAATCCGATAGGTGACTACTTGTTTATCGCTGGAAAGCAATGATGTTCCCTCGGCTGTGAATTGAACTTGAATTTCTCCCATAACATTGATGCGATTGACATCATCGGAAACAGCCTGCATCCATCCCAAATCTTTTAGACGCTCCCCATTCAAACTTGCGGAAAGCGACTTGATATCTGTAAGGAGTTGTTTGATCAGTTGTAAGGTTTCTTTTGCTTGCTCTAACGCGTCACCCTCCAGCTTTTGAGAAAGCATATTCACGTTTATTTTAATCAAGGCGGCTACTTGGCCGAAATTGTCGTGTAGTTCCCTCGAAACGTTGAGTAAGGTTTGTTCTTTCACTTCATTTTCTACACGCAATAACTCTTGCTTGATGCGCTCGCGTTCCCAGTGGAGTTGCATTTGGGTACGTCGGTACATGGCAATAAAAAAGAAGATAAACCCAGCTAGAAGCCCAAATAAAAGAGCTCCACCAATCACGGCGATCAAGTATTCAGTCTGTGTTATTGAAAGTATCAAAAGTTGTATTCTTTCGCGAATAATGAATAGCGATTCCGTAACAAACATACAAAATCAAATTGGCGAAGAAGATGAATGTATAGATCCAATCAGGGAAGATATCGATGCTGATGTTCATCAATCCGAAAATAAAAAACGTCAAAGAATAGAAGGTAATGTTTCCGAAATTGAACCAGACGTTTGGGTTTTCGGATAGTTTTAACTGCGTGGAAGTCTTTAAAAGTCCTTTTAAATCTACTAACGAAGCGAGGATCACAACAAAACTGAGAAAGCAAATTTGAATGGACGGAAAGGTTAATATTGACTGTGCAAAACCGCTGTAAAATAATGAGAAAAGGAATGCAGATCCGAACAATATGGCCAACAATGTGTTTTTCAATTTGGTAGAATATACCAACCAAAATAACACGAGTTGAACGGGCACCATAAAATGATAGACGGGCATACTGCTTCTCCATGTGTAGGCAGCCACCCGTGTCATTACCTCAGAAACAAAAACAAACACAACCAACAGAATCAGGTATTTGAAACGCTGGTCGTGTTTGCGGTATGTGATCATTCCGTATAAGGAGATGATTAGTAAAATAGATATGTAGATTAGATATCGTGTAGTTAACATGATTTAAGCTGTCACTTATAGCTATTGAACGTAATAATTCTTGCTAAAAGTTTATGAAATTTGGACAAACTCGAGGGCAAGGGTCGCAATAATCGAAGGCTTTATCTATGCTTGGGTCAGTAGCGTAACGATCGGTTCCAGTTTGAGTAAGTCGAGAACCTTCTTTTCTACCTAATATACCAAATGTATGGCCTCTTTGGCTGTGATTCTTTTGACTAAAATCTGTATGCCAACCGAGAATACACTCTAGTTCATCTGGTCTACGAACTCTTGTTTGAAAAAGCTCAATTTCTGCCATATCAATACGAAGTCCTTTTAAAATGTATTTTTCTATTCGATCCAATTCACCATCTCCATCATCATCAAATGAAGCTTCAGTTTCAAATTTGTTGTTTGCGGTATTTCTGTATTCTTTTATTTGGTTTAATAAGTCAGTTCCGTTCGTATTTTTTACCAGATTATTCTCGGGGTCTGGCCTTTTATGAGCATCCCACATTGGTGCGTTTTGATCAATGACCGCCTCATTTTCACTATTAATACCAAACATGATGGCAGTTATACCTTTGTGTTCTATTTGATCGTTTGTGCTAGGATGGTATCCAAAAGCAAAATATAGCTCTTTTGCTCCCACTGCAATGATTGCGTCGACAGACTGCATGGGAAAAATAAAGCTTTCTAATCTATCATTGCTTGTGTTGAATCTATTAACGGAATGACTGGTTAAGTAAGTATTGTGCAGGGCTTCAATTTCCTGCCAAAAGATGTCTCCTTTAATTTTCTGTTGTGTCATAGTGTGTTTAGTTTAAATTTCCCCACAATCTACTATCACCATTTCAATTGACAATGAGAATTTTATCAAAACAGGGAAAATCCTGTAGCAGAAGGAGGAGTTTCCTAACAGGCTTATCTTCAATACTTCTACACATTCACTTTGTGGTTCGTAAAGGGAATGCGTATCTTCACGCTCAATGACATTCAAAGAACTCAACTTGAACGAAAACATGTTGGAGGCACTCTCTTACATGAATTTCGAAACTGCTACACCGATACAGGAAAAAGCTATTCCCATCATTCTTAAAAACAAGGACTTAATTGCATGTGCACAAACGGGTACAGGTAAGACAGCGGCCTTTGTTTTGCCTATTCTCAACAAATTAACAGGCAAGGAAGATACCTCCGTTGATACCTTAATTATTGTTCCTACGCGTGAGTTGGCGGTTCAAATTGAACAACAGATTCAAGGATTGGCGTATTTTGTTTCCGTCGGTTCGAAAGCAATCTATGGAGGTGGCGGAGGAAAAGAATGGGCCGAAGAGAAGGAGGCTCTTACTGCGGGAACCGACATTATCGTAGCCACGCCTGGAAAATTGTTGTCACATCTTAAATTGGGATATGTAAAATTCGATTCTGTAAAGCACTTAGTTTTGGATGAAGCGGATCGCATGTTGGATATGGGCTTTGTAGACGATCTAAAAAGTATCATCAAGCATTTGCCCACCAACCGGCAGACATTGATGTTTAGTGCTACGATGCCGAATAACATTAGACAACTGGCAAAATCAATTCAAAAGAATCCCGAAGAAATAAGCCTTTCGATCTCGAAACCAGCGGCAGGGGTAACGCAACGCGCAATTTTAACCTTTGACGAGCAAAAGGACAAAGTGTTGTGCAAATTGATTTGTGAACGGGAGGAATACACAAGTATTCTCATTTTTACATCGGCAAAGGCGAAAGTAAGTTCCATTACTCGCGCGTTGAATAGATCCAAGCTACCTGCAAAGGGTATTTCATCCAATTTAGAGCAGGATGCAAGAGAGGAGGTGCTGCGCGGCTTTCGCTCCAAGCGTATTCGGATACTTGTTGCGACGGATGTAATGAGTCGCGGTATTGATATCAAGGAGATTAATATGGTGATCAATTATGATGCGCCTTCCGATGCTGAGGATTACGTGCATAGAATTGGACGAACAGCGCGTGCCAACACGAAAGGGGAGGCGGTTACACTGATCAACCAGAAAGATATGCCTAAAATTCGCCGTATTGAACGATTGATAGAGTCCGAGATACCAAAGGAACAACCTGCGGAAGAGTTTGGTCCAGGGCCCCAGTGGAAAGTAGGGAATCCACAAAACCGCAACCGAAATCGCAATCGAAAGGGTAAAAAACGCTATTACGGAAAGAAGAAGACTAACGGTCAGAAAGGAAACTCGGGCAGTAAGCCGAGCAAGAAGTCGTAGATCACTGTTTACAAGATACTTATTGGTTATAGTTGGATGTCTTAATTATAACTAATGAATGACGCATCACTTTCATGTTTTAGCTTGAAATAGGGAATTTTCCTGTAGTCAATAGGACGTTTTTCCTTGTTTGAAATTCAATTCTATTCCAGAGTTTTGTCTTGTCTCTGCATCACAAAAAAGTATTTGTTGCAAAAGATTGCGCACAAATACTATTGATCATTGATAATGAGATGTTTATTATTGCGAAACCAAAAACGAAACGCTATGCTAAAAAGAAAAGTAATTTTCTGTCCTCCCTCGACCTACATGAAGGTAAAACCCAGTTTTAAGGTTCCTCCAGGATGTAAGGTAGTACATGAAGGGTCAGCATTCAGCTGTAGAAGGTTTATTCGTGATAAAGAAAATAAATAAGATACGGTATGAAATCACTATTCGCATTAACTGCTTTTCTTTTAAGTAGTATTTTTAGTTTTTCTCAAGTTGCTAAAATTGATACAATTACAGGGAGTATCAAAGGAGAGATTCCATTTGATAAAGAGTTTCTACTGCCTGTTGACTTAGAGAAGCACCAAACTCCTGAGAGTTTAATGATTTATAAAAAAAGAAATGGGAAGCCATTTCCATTTAGCTATCTCGAAAAGAAGCGTGCTCAGGATATTTATGACCCCGACCCTACAGATTCGACTGACTATGTTGATAAGTACAAAGATAAGTTAATCATCAACCTTAGCGGGGTGAAAATTAGAAGAGACAAGAACAAAATCTTTCTGGTTATTCCTCCTCTTGCTCCTTCAACTCAATATGAATTTCATTTAACCTCTTCCGACTACTCTTATTCGTTAGAAAATCGAGAAAAAGTCATTAAAGGATATTCAATATTAAGCTCGTTGAGAGCAACACTCCCCATTAATTATAATGCTGAAATATTAACGGATTCGATTAATGAATATATCAAGAGTGCTGATTTTACCCGTGCGTTTGGTTACTTGGCTATCAGGGATGAGTTTAAGATTAATGAGCTCGATCAAAAGAATATGAACGAGAAGGAGAAAGAAAGGGAGGAGTCAAAACCTTATTTTAAACGGAAAAAAATTGTTGACAGTTTAATTGACGCCCAAAAAAAACTTCCAATAGCAAATCTCAACGCCTTTGTTGAGTGCTACTATGATTCAATGAAGGCTTTTGATTGGTGCGATACATGCAAAATGCACTATCATGTTTACGCTAATTATTTTGATAAGCAAGATTTACTTTACATAGAGAAGGAGGAATTCTTAACTGCCGTTGGAAGTGGTTTTTTATCAATCAAAGATTTGCCGAATGCCAAGGTTTCTGATTCTGCAGACTTCAAAGAAAGATTGTCAAATTTAAATGAAACCTACGAATTTGTCTATGGTTTCCTCAGGTATCAATCTTATCATGATGGTTTTGGCTGTGTTGGTAAGTCTGTTCTGCAAGAATTAGAAGACGTAATAGATGAAATCGGTGAACTAAGGATTGCTTGGAGTGAGTTATTGAATTCCTTAGAGGACGAACTAACGCATGATTTTCTGATAAGAAAGGTTAATGTTGGGTACACTAACGGATCCATTACCGAAAGCACCAAAGGCAAGTTCACTGTTAGACCTGATTTCGGTGTCGTTTTAACCGGAAACTTTGAAGATTTCTCAACTGCGATGCCATTTGTTGGAGTCCGATTTAATTTTAGACCTCTTGACACGGATTTGCCATACCGTCAAATTAGTCGAAAAGGTTTCGCCCATCGATCTTCGTTAGGCGTCTCATTCTCCACCAATTCCATAGCAGATGGAAGCACGCGCTTCGATTTGGTAGGACGAAATAACCTGATTGTCGATTACGGATTTCGAATTAACAACGCTATGTGTATCTCCGCAGGAACCGTAGTTTTTAAACGATCGAACCCAGACCCCTTGATTTCAAACCAACAATTGGCCTTCATGCCAGTTATCGGTATTACAATAGATTTTTCAATTATAGAAGCTATAGATAATGTTAAAACAGTACTTACAGGTAAATAAAATCGCACTATTCGGTTGCTCGCTCTTAATACTGACCTCGTGTTATAAGGAGCATGACTATCATTATACCGCCTCGGAGGTATTTGAGTCAATGAAAGTAGAGTATGCACCAGACTCCTTAATGGCAGACGGCTCTAGCACGAGGCTTTTGTCCTTTAAATTTCCAATCGAAACGGATCAAGAGTTGACCAAAATTACTTTGGAGACATCGAATGGAACGTTTAAAGAATCGGCTAGTAATTCCGTAACACTTGATTTCATAAAGCTAAGTGATGACGAAGACTACAGAGTATCGGAAGCAACTTTGGTGGCATCGAATGTTGCAAATGACTTCAAGGTTAAAGTCAAATTGCAGAATTACTCCAAAGAATTAATTATTCCAGCAAAAGTCGCTACAGTGACTGATGTAGCTCTTGGTAGTGAAACCTTCTACATTTCCAATGACACCACTCAAATCGTGAATTTTGAAGCAACATTACTCAGTACAACAGGTATGGCTTCGAAAGGTCAGCCCGTTACATTTACTGGCCCAACGTCATCCGGGATTCTTTCTACCACGTCTGGAACAGCCGATAAAGAAGGAAAAGCCAAATTTCAGTATGTATTTACAGATATTGGATACACCGGTGGCCCGTTGGTATTTGAGGCCATTATTGATTCCGCTGGAGTTCCGAAAATTGCGACAAAAACAATTGAAGTTTTTCCGTAGTGAATGTTACTACATTTCTTAAAACAGTTCCTGGAAAGTGTAAGAATCATGACTTACTAACTGATACGTAGGAATTGAATTGAAGATGGCGTAGCTACCACAATCGAAAGGGTAAAAAACGCTATTACGGAAAGAAGCAGACCAACGGTCAGAAAGGAAACTCGGGCAGTAGGCCGAGGGATAAGACGTAAGTAATTGTATGTGTTACAGTTATGACGCTATATCTAAAGTGTTAGTTATTGCTTTTTCTCCATTTCGAGACATGTTGACATTCGAAACTGAAAGAAAATTTTGAAGTTCTCAAACATCCACCACCGCAATGTGCGCCAAAGCATCTCCCATGGTTACAATGGGTGAATGATTCAAACAAATGATGTATCCCGAGGCAGTCGCCTTTACCTTTCGCTCAAATGCACCATAGGGATCCGTAATTGTACCAATGACATCGCCTTTTTGAACTTTTCGTCCATTCCGCATTAACGAACGATACATCCCTGAATGCTTAGACCGCACCCAGCTTGACTCCGAGAAGATTATCGGTTCATCGGTAGCCTGCAATTCTTCTTTTGGGAAATCTGAACGCATTCCCAAATAATTCAGCACATTTAACGCTCCCTGAACACCGGATCGCGTCACTTCACGATCGAAGTGTAGCGATTTACCTCCTTCAAAAAGCAATACCATTTTTCCCATTTTGGTTGCCGATTCACGGTAGGATTTCTCTCTGTAGCTTGAATATTTGATGAATGGGGTTCCGAATACCTTAGCAATCTCCAGCAATTCTGGATTCTCGTTGGATATGCGTAATTGTGAGTAATTAAATCGGTCTGCACCGCCCGTATGATAATCAATGCAATAATCTGCGTGTGGTACCAACTCTGTCATCAATGCATAGGCCACCTGACTCGCCAACGATCCCTTTTTCGATCCGGGAAAGACACGGTTCAAATCTCTGCCATCTGGAAATTCGCGTGTTTTCATAATAAAACCAAAAGGGTTGATCACCGGCACACAAATAATGGTTCCAGCAGAAGGAATGTTGTATTTATTCGCAACAATTTGTCGAACAATTTCAACGCCATTTACTTCATCGCCATGAATTCCACCCGTTATTAAAACACAGGGACCAGGGTTCTTGGAACGACGTACAATTACAGGGACATCTATTTTTGTCCGAGTGTGCAAATGTGCGATATCAATGGAAAGTTGATAGTTCCTTCCAGCTCTAATTTCTGTACCTAGAATATTCATTTCATGCTTCGATAGTTAGGTGTAAAATTACGCTTTAATTGGATTGCATAAATAACTATCAGGTTTTTTACAACGCAGCCATTACGTTGATAACGAGCTAAAAAGTGTCTTAGTCCCAGGTTGCTATTTATGTGTTGATCAGTTACCATGGTATTATTCTTAAAAAAGCCTAATTGCGAGCTTTCTTGGCAAGATATTTGTTAAATTTCTGTTAACTCAAAACGACTCATATAAAATGAGAGCCAAATGGATTTTACTCATCGCTGCTATCATGACCAGCTTAATTGCGTGGAACAGTATCGATTTCTCCGATGGCAATCAAAACCAGACCCAACAAGCAGCAGAAGAGCAGCTAGAAAATGAGTCTTCCTCCAATGAAGAAGGAAAAGAAGACGAGCATTTGGAAACAATTGAAATCTATTTTGTGAATAGCATTCTGAAAAATAGTAATTTCGAAGCAACCGCTTCATTCTGCTATTGCTTTTCAATCAATTCGTATTGTAAAGAACCTGAAGTGTATCCGCCGCGTTGTTAATCCTACACATAACTGCAGTAAACCCTGCTTAACATGTATTATTTAACAACAAGAAAGATTATGAAAAACAAAATTTACCTTTTAGCGGTTGCAGCAATCGCGGTACTATTTACAAGCTGTATGACCATTGGCCCCGGAGAAGTTGGGGTAAAAGTAAACCGAGGCGTTATGGACAATAAGGTTTACAATCCAGGACGATATCGTGTTGGACCTAACGTCAGTTACATTCGAGTTCCAATTCGGACTGTTAACAAAGAAGTGAAAATCAACTTGCCATCGAAGGAAGGATTGAATGTGAATGCTGAAATTTCCATTCTGTATCATATTCAAAAGGACGATGTACCTACCATTATTTCTGAAATCGGAAGAAACTATGAAGACGTAATGATATTAAGCGTATTCCGTTCTGCTTCGGCTGACATTTGTGCTCAATTCTTGGCGAAAGACATGCATTCTGGCAAACGAAGCGAAATAGAAGCGGCTATTTTACACCATATGGATAGCTTACTCCTGGACCGCGGGTTTGTGATAGAATCCGTGTTAATGAAAAGTATCAGCCTACCAAGTGGATTGTACGACGCGATTGAAGATAAACTCGAGGCAGAACAAGAAGCACAGCGAATGGAGTTTGTTTTGCAGCGCGAACGTTTGGAGGCAGAGCGAAAAAAGATCGAAGCACAGGGAACAGCGGATGCACAGCGCATTCTATCGCAAGGATTGAGTGAAGCCGCAATTCGTTGGAGAAGTTTAGAGGTGATGCAAAACCTATCAACCTCCCCGAATGCGAAAGTCATTATTACCGATGGCAAATCGCCGATGATTATTGGTGGCGGAGATCAATAACAGTATGATAACTATAAGGTGAAAAGAGTCTCGAAAGGGACTCTTTTTTTATGTGATGAGATATAATTCAATCTTTTAAATGAGGCTATTGCTTCACAAATCGTGATTTGGATAACGATCCCGTTTCAGTTTGAATTTCTAAAAGGTAAGTTCCTGCGCTGAATTCAGAAACATCTACTATGGAAATTGTTGAATTCATAGCATTAGCGCTAATTTGCTTTTGCATGAGTATTTTTCCGCTTAAATCATAAATCGTAAGTGTGTGAGGATCGCTATTCACAGAGGCAAAATGAACGTTTAACTGAGCACTAGTAGGGTTGGGGTACAATCCAATTAATTCCATTTCACTCATATCTGCAACAGAGTTTGTGTTTTCCACTCTTGGACATTCTGGTGCCATTTCGACATCATATTTATTGGCAGGCATGCTTGCAGAAGTGGTTTCAACAAGTTGCATCGATCCTGAATTACTGTAAAAAGACTTCACCCAGGCGTATGAATTGTCGATCTGATCAATTCTGTCTACAAAAAACCAGTCGGCTTGGACGCGTTGCTGATTCAGATCGAGAATAAAAAATCCATGCTGGGTCAGTTCTACATATTTGATGTGCGGATTTTCAACCATCAATATGCTACCACCATTAATTGGTGCTCCTGGAGAAGTAACACTCGGCGTTACGAATTCAACACCGATATTATTTCCACCGTCTTCCAGATCGAAAGCCCAGCTGGTGTGTACATCTCCAGTAATTACTGTAAAGTTCTCTATGTTACTGGTAACAATGTGATCAAAAAGGCCCTCACGTTCGGCTGGGTAACCATCCCACGCATCGGCATTAATTGGAATACCAAAAACTGTAATTGGCGCCACTACGACTTGATTCCCTAAAATTTTCCATTGTGCAGTACTGGCAGAAAGTTCGTCAGTTAGCCACTGATATTGATCGGCACCCAACAAGGTTCGATTGGGGTCGTTTTGGTTAACTCCCTGTTCGTCACGACCATGGAGGCGTGTGTCAACCATCATCAAGTCAACAAGGTTTCCGTACTCAAACTTTCGGTAAATTTCGTAGTTGTTCGGTGCTTTTGGACGAATGGGTAACCATTCAAAAAAGGCTTGCTGCGCATCTAACTTGCGATCGGACCATAACCCTTCACCAAGATTGTGGTTCTCAGCACCATCGGTATATGAATCATTCGCAGATTCATGGTCGTCCCAAACACAAATCCATGGATAGTTTTGGTGCAGTTTCTGTAAAGACCGGTCCATATGATAAACGGAATAACGCAAGCGGTAATCGGCGAGTGCTATCGTTTCATTAGTGGGATCAAAAACTCTGTCAATATTTGGGTCCTGAGAGTAGCCTCCCTCTTCGTACTCATAAATGTAATCACCGAGCATTAAAACGGCGTCCACATCATTTCTTTCGGAAACCACATCGTATACATTGAAATAGCCAGCCTCAAGGTTTGCACACGATACAACAGCGAATCGTAAGCTATCTACAGCTCCAACAGGAGTTGTTTTCGTTCTTCCACGAACACTTTTACTGCCAAGTCCAGAAAATTCGTAATAATAATAGGTATCAGCATCCAATCCTGTTACGTCGAATTTAACTGTATAATCCTTGGTATTATCAGTAAGCATGCTGCCCTGAGAGACAACGTTGGTCATGCCTGTATCCAACGCCATTTTGTAACTGACCAGAGCAGGAGTTGTAAAATCATCAGGCGTAATACGTGTCCAAATAATAACTGCATCAGACAACGGATCTCCGGACGCAACACCGTGGTAGAAATGCTCTACGCAGTCTAACGGGGTGATACTGCTTTGGCCATAAGAAAACGTTGTGCCGAATACAAATGAGAGGACTACTGCTAATTTCATTGCTTGCTTATTTTTCGAATCCCAGTTTGGTTGTTTATAGAAGTTTGGATCATGTAGATCCCTTTGTTTAGCTGACTCAAATGGATTGAATTCAGAGGCTCGATGAAACTGTAAGTGGCCACAACTTTTCCGATCGCGTCAATTATAACAACTTCAGCGGGATTGTTGTAGGACACAGATTCTGGCAATTGAATAATAACCAGGTCGTTAAATGGATTCGGATAAACAGAGAATGAAATAGTATTGCTTAAGTCGTTTAGATTCGCATAGCCACATACTTCAGCATACGTTCCATCATCACCGGAGTTAACGCCTATTCCAGCTGAAACATTGATAGTAGGAGAGAGGTTGGGTTGAGAACAATCTAGGGCATAGATTTTTATACGACCGCCACCGCCTGAACCACCTTCGCCACCGATATCCCCATCGGAAGTGGACATACTGTTGGAGGAACAGAATCCACCGCCCCCATAAGTGCATGTAGCGCCGCTTCCTACTTGTCCGGTTCCACCTGCAGCACCGCCTTTTGCCGTAAGTGTACCTTGAATATCAGCAGTTCCCAGGCATTCTATAAAAATACCCCCACCTGATCCTCCACCTGAACCAGCACCTGCACCTGATCCGCATGAAAAAGTGCGTTCGTCACATCCGTTGCAACCATCAGAACAACAATCGTCTGTAGCATCGCCAGAACCTCCATTTCCGCCAAATGAACCGTCTTGACCGTTTACACTGATAGTACCATTAATTGTAACGTTGTTGTTGGCTTTTAGAAAAACCATTCCACCGCCCGAACCACCGTCGAAACCGTCAGATCCGAGGTAGTAAGAACGACCTCCGCCACCGGCTCCGGCTCCACCAGACCCCAATTGGATGTCTCTTCCGTTCAATGTTCCATATGCCATACTCGCACTTCCTCCAGCGCCACCCGTCCCTGCTGTAGCTCCGTACGAGCTTTCAATATCCAGATCAACGGCCGTTCCTATATTGCTTCCATCTCCGCCAGCTGCGCCAATTCCACCTTCACCTCCGTAGGATCCACCTGAACCACCGCCAGCGCCACCAGCACCGCCGATCAAACCAGCCTCATCTCCAAAATTTCCACAATATTGTTTCGATCCACTGCCATCATTTCCATCGTTTCCACCTTCTCCAGCACCAGGACCTTCACCGTTATTTCCGCCTAAACCACCTTCAACACTAATGTGCCCTTCTGTTCCTGAATCGTTGCAGCTTGTTAAGGAAGTTGCATGGCCGGTAATACTGCTCACGGATAAACCTTTACTTCCCCCAGCTCCGCCTTCAAATCCAGCAAAATCTCCATTAATTATCCCTGAAATAGTGATATTGTCTGCATAAATCTTCAATGCGCCACAGCCGCCAGAAGCGTATGGAGCTACAAAAACGGTAACACCTGATTGAATTTCAAAATCTCCGTCAATTACATAGGTTCCGCTCATCACAACATCAGTAGAAACAATCATGTCGTTCGCCACTTGAACGGAGTCGCACTGAGCCCAAGAAGTACTTGTTAAGCATAACGCGAAGAATAGGCTAATCTTTCTCATTTGTGAATTCTTATTTGAACTGGCGCTAAAGCATAGAAGAAAATGTTAAACGAGTCCTATAGCAAATGAACTAGTTGTAGCACTCTAGTGTTTCAGCAGTTTGTTTCTGCAAAATTGGGCTTCTAGTTTATTCTCTGTGTGAGGGGAATATTGTCTTCAGGATAATCTTTCTTAACCTTGTGTTCACACTATTTTTTTTTTAGTGGTACGGATAGGTCAATTTACTACAATCGGGAATGAGTATACATTTCCATCAGCCATTTTCACATACAAATAACAAACGCCCGTACAGTTTTCGTTAATTATGATTTTGCTTGACGTGGTATTTTCTATTTTTTCTGAAAAACAAAGCTTTCCAAGGCTGTTATATATTTCCACTGTTGCGTATGGAATAAGTTGTACGAAATCGATGTTTAGTTCCTCAACTACTACTGTTGGGTATACTGTAACCTGTGCAGTTTCAGACGTTGTAAGTCCCGTCACATCAATTGGGTTGGTCAAAACCACTTCGTTTCCATTCGAAGGGTTCCAAAGTACAGCATTTGAGGGTAGCCCGGTGCCTAATGCGTTATCTAGAATTGAAAAGACTCCATTGACATTCTCGAACTTTACGCAATTAATGCGTGTTTCGTCCTTGTCGACCCTAATAAAGAAGAAGTTGTCGAAAGTTCCGGCATCACGCACAAAGGGTTTGGCATCTTGCCCCGTGTAGTAAATGTCTCTGTGCGGAGCGCCCCATTGTCCTTCACCAATATAAACAACACCTTCTTGTGGGTTTTGTGCCTCTTCGAAATCGTCTCCATTGGCATTGACAACGCAGGGATGCGTCCATTTCGTACTATGTGAGTCGGACTCCATCACCAATCGAACCTTGTGTTGCTGAAAAAGGGGAACCCAACAGTCCATTTGATCCTGAGAAAGATCGCCGTCCTTTCCAATGGCAAGAGTAGGAGTGTGGTACGTAGCGAATTTCCAGCTAGGATCGTTTTGTGTTCCTGAATGATTTTGAAGGTCGTTGGTCAACCAATTCAATTGACTGACATCGCTACAAGCATTTAACTCTGAATTGAGCATGTACATTCGAATCAATCCCCCATGAATATTCAACGAATAGAATTCATCGAAGGGGATATCGAACATTTCATGGACATCAAAAATATCTTCGTGATTTCCTCGTGAAAATGCCACAGGGAACATACGCCCATCATCCGTAATGGTTAACTGCCAATCGTTTAACCATGTATTCCATTCCTGTTGGGTATTCGATGTGATCTGATTCATGACATAATCACCCGTAAACGCTATGAAATCTGGCCGAATTTTAGAAACCAGAATATTGCCTTCCCGGCGTTTCTCCAGACAATCACCACTTGGACAGTTTTCTGTGTAAATACCAAACAGCGAGAATCCATCTCGGGTATCACCGCCAGAAATAAAGGAAACTGGGTCGTTTCTATCATCTGAAAGCGTTCTAAAATAAAAGCGATCACTGGTGTTTCCGGCATCGTCGTAAATAACGAAATAGTAAAGTGTATTTGGGAAAAGTCCAGTTAATCGAGCAAAATGACGGGTAATTCCATGAGTTCCGCCTGTTCTGTCGGATGCGTGAGAAAAAGGATAAGCGCTATGATTTGTCCCAAAATCTACCATTCCATAATGTACGGTGCCGTTATCTCCGCTCCATCCAATGACCGCGGAAGAAGCAGGGTCATTTCGGTAGGCGAGCGTGTATTGCTCCGTTAAAGCGAACGAAGAAAATGAAACCCATAGCAGTGTAAACAGAAGTAGTTTGCGATTCATGAAAGTAAATGTTGCGTGCTATGCAAAAATCGCGACTGATTAATAGGTGTGTGTGAATTCGAGATTAAATAATTGTTACAGGCTGAGTAAATTATTCGAGCGAAATTTCTTTAAAAAGAAACAGGACATCGAAATAAGTCTTATAAATACTAGTTTATTGAACATTTTGATGCCATTGGCCGAAGGGACTGAACGCCTAGAGAATGGCACCATTAGACAATTGCGGTATGTTGAGAATGGATTTGTTCAGGTCCTCCCCCTCAAATCCCCCTCCAAAAGGGGGAAGCAAGTTTATTCGCATGAGAAACATTTTTGCAAAAGAAATAAGCAAGAATTTAGTGCATTAAATAGAAAGTTGCCGCCAAGGTAGGAGCATAGATCGAAAAGAGAAAATCATTAACTCAATTCTTTCATTAGAGCATCAAAAGCTTCCTGAAGTTCAGAAAGTTGCTTTTCTACAGCCGATAGTCGTTCTTCCAAAGCAGCTGTTTTAGCAGGGTTTTCGGGTGAGGAGCTTGAAGAATTAGACTCTAAATCATCCAGACTAGGCACTTCTGCAAACAAATGAACCAGGCGTGCTTCTTTTTGTCCAGTCATTTTTGGGAGGTATTGCACGAAGGGTGTTTCAGCGTCCAAAAGCTGTTGAATGGTTCTTTGCACTTCATCCAGTCCTTCAAAATCAAACATACGCCCCGACATGGAATTGATATCGCCCCCGGTGAGCGGACCTCTTAGAAATAGTAAGCCAAGAACGGTAAGTTCAGCAGGGTCGAGCGAATGTTTCACCGATAAAGTATGTCGGTATTTTGTGGTTCGTCCATCTCCCAGAACCTTCGCCGCCAATTCTTTTCGACGCAGTCCGTCCAGCGCCTCAACCACAGTATCGCTATCATAATTTACCACAGGATTTCGAGAGGATTTCTGATTACACGCCGTGATTAGACCGTTGAGCGTCATTGGGTAGTAATCAGGGGTTGTTTTGCTTTTTTCAATGAGTGCGCCGAGCACACGAATTTCTCCCGAAGTAAGTTGTGATAGGGTCTGTTGGTCTTCCATAGATGTATAAGAGTTTGTGTAGGAAATATACGAAAAACATGAAATAATTCTCTGCTTGTTTTCCCTTTGTTTCACAGGTTTTCATGAAGGTAGAGATGCTGAAAATGAAAAAAAAATAAATAATTCTGTTAACCATTTCAATTTAGCGACATCTCTCATTAGAAACCAAAAAATCTCCTGTATTATGCAAAAAACAGCAATCTTAATTTTTAGCTTAACATTTTCATGTTTGGCAATGGCTCAGAAAGCAATCGTAATTGATAACACGAAAGAAAACTCTGCTTTATTCGACCAGAAAGACCCTCTCAGCCTTGCTTCATTACTCAAAGAAAATGACTATTACCTCGGTTATATGGATATATCAGGTATGAACACGAAATTGTTTGATGCACTCTCGGAAGATGATAAACAACAAGCTGCTATGTTTATTGGTGAACCCGGGACTGTTCCCTTGACAGTGACGGATCCAGGCGCTCCAAATTTCGGTGAAATTTTACTTGTCACAAATCCAGAAACTGGAATGCAGTCGTTTGTTTACGAAGCTCCCGACACTATTTATACCTTCTTGAGCGATTTCGACAGGATTGTTATTGAACTCGAAGAAGGCGAGAAACCAACTATGGAGAATGCCTCGAGAATTACTTTTTACAGGGAATTGGATGGAGTTTTTTCCGAAGTGCTTGGTGTGAATGCACAAGATTTGTTCACCTTCGATGGGTTCAATCACATTCGAAAGCTTGATGAAGAACTGACAACAGAACTCTTAAAGAATGAATCGAACTCTCTTTGGAATTCCATGCGCAATGAAGCACTGCGTCAGCGTGAAATGTACGATGGAAGTCATTTCGGTAAGTGGAGATATAAATTGAAGAACTATTATTTCCCTGCGGATGGTATCAGCATGGGTTTTCTTAGATTTTCAGAAGAACCACAAAACCTTCAAAAATGGTACGACGAGCGTGAAGTATTCTACCTGAACCTGAGCATTGAGGCTGAAGAAGAACGTTATCCATTTGGCATGAGCTATGGAAGCGGTGTAAAAAATGACACAGCGGCCTTGGCTCGTTTCCTGGCAAATTTCGATGAAGTATTTAGTGAAATAGAAATACCTACAGCTCCACTGAAAGAGAAAGATCCTTCTTCTCCTAACTTTGGTAAAGTCTTGAAGGTGGATAATGAAGATGGTACACAATCGATACTTTATCCTGACCCTAAAGAAGTGTTCTTCTGGCTCGACTGTTCGGATGTAGGTATTTATGTGAATGAATCATTCCACATGGAAAGCGGGACAATTGAGACCACTCCAGATGCCCTTTATTTTACCGCCGTAATTGATGGTAAAGAAGAAGTGATTTCCGCCGTTCCTTTCAGTGAATCAGTAGCACCATACTTTTCAAATTACGAACCGGTTTCTATGCAAGAAATGGGGAGTTATAAGGCTATAGAGCAAGTATTCAAGAACAAGAATTTGGTCTACGATTTAAACGACCCTAACGTTCTACAAGAGTTAAAATTGAATTAAGAGTCGACACTTCTTGATGTTTCAAATTGGTATACTTTATTGAAAATGATTAGATTGTGATCGAAACAAACACACCCGACAAAATAGAACACATGAAAATCATTTATTTAGTAGTAGCAGGCTTATTTCTTTCTCTAACGCTACAGTCGTGTGGGGGAGAAGATGCCTCTGGAGAAGATACAGACAATGACGCCGCAAATACGGAAAGCAATGCTGGTTCTTCAGAGAATACCGATTCAACGAATGAAAACGATGAAAACGAATCTAATTCAAATGCTGAGTCGGATTCAAAAGAAAACCTAGACTATCACATTAGTTTGGATTCAGACAATGGCGAAATGGCGACTGGAATGGTGAGCGGAAAAGCGTTGATTTCAGATCAAGCAATCATTTGTACCGTTGGTGACTGGAAATTGCGTGTATTAACCGATGAATACAGCCCTAAGAAGATGGTTGGAAACATGTATCCAGCGCACATTTTCTCTAAAAAGTACGATTCTCAAAAATGCACGTGCCAATTCATGAATGTTGAAGGTACTGGTGTTGATGGGGCTGCTGGAGAACGAGTAAAAATGGAAGGCGAAATCACTTGTGACGAAGGTGCTGTCTATGGTACATTTATCGTTCCGATGATTGAACCAAAGAAGTAAAAAAATAGACTTGTAATATCATAGCCTGACTCGAATTGAGTTGGGCTTTTTTTTTGTTTAGGAATTTAGGATGTCGTGCTATCTATTTCGCTGTTAACTAAACCTTTAATAGGATCGAAATGTGCACTGTGATTGAAGCGCCAGAGAAGTATTGGTCTGAACTATTTCCCTTTCTTCTTTTTACCAATAGAAAACTTATATCCATCGGCGTCGCCTACAATTCTTAGGTTTACGTATCTCGTTTTTTCGTTGCCGTATTGAATTTCGTCCAATTCTTGTTCTACTTCTTCATCTTTCTTGCGACCAAACAATCGGGATCGCGCTGTTTTAGCGACCATTTTCCACGGTATTTGAAGTTGGTACTCCATGGTGCCGTCCAGGCTCTGTGTGCCTGAAATTTTCATATGTCCAAGGGAAGAATTTACCGTCATTTCAGGAATGGTAACAATCCCGTTTTCAATGTCCAATTCATTGTTTAGAGTATCGAACAGTACGCTATTTAAATTTTTGTCCTTGAAATAATCAGACATGTATTGCAACAGTGCGTAGTTCTCCAGGCGTCCTTTCACCACGTCGAGCTCCATGTGGATATCTGAATCATCAATCTTCGGCACAAGATCAGGGTATACATGAATTTTCCCTGTGATTACCCCTGAGAATTTTCCGTGAAGGTTTTCTGAGACGATGTAATCCTGACCGAAATTTTCGAAACGAAGCAGGAGTTGATCCAAGTCGACGTTTTTCACCTTGATAGTAGGGTGGAAGTAGATCAAATCTGGATTGGAACCGTTGAAATATCCATCAATTTTAAAGTTTCCACTGGCGAGATTCATATTGAAATCGTCCACGTAGATGTAATGATTGGGTGTTGTGCGCAATTTGCCTCGCAATTGGGTGATTCGGTACATGTGATAGTTCAACAGTCCAATGTCTAAATCATAAGTCATGTCCGTAAATGGCAACTCATAGACGTTGAAACCACTGTTGTGATCCACAGAAACTCGTGAACCCCCTGATCGAACCGGAGTCGGATTGTATTTGATCAATTCATCGATATCCAATCGCGTAGCTGTTATGGAGAAGTGATTTTCACGCTTCCTCTGATTTTCGTCATCTCCGAGGTAATAGTGCAGTGTGGTTTTAAAGTCGGAATGCCCCATTTTGCCCTGGAATTCTTCTACCACCAAATGATCCTTTTCATAATGCACACGCCCCTGAAAATCTCGCAAACGCAATGGGTGCACCTTCATTTTTGCCGTTAAATTGTCGATATTGACATCGGTTGAAAGAAATTCGCCGTTCTTGTAATGGAGTAAGACGAATCCGCTCAATTTGATATCGTCAAATTCTTCGTGACGGTATTCTTCAGGCACATAATTCTCACCCTGATACGTGAACAACGACTCCAACAATAGCCGTTTCGAATCGAACTTGTATTCGACGCGCGTGTCCCCCTGAGTATCGCCTTCAAACCAATTACTGTAGTCTTCGAGAAGTCCTGAAAAATGGAAGTCGCTTTTGTCAATCATTCCCGAGAAATCGACGACTTTCAAATCTTTTTCCTCCACGAAAATATCTGCGTGAAAATCATGGAAGGTATGCGGGTAATATTTGAGTTTTGCGTACACGTTATCAATGAAAAATTCGCCTTCTGGCAGGTATTTTGATTCTGTAAAGGAGCGTGCTGAAGCCTTAAAGTGAAAATCCATATCAAGATCGGTAATTTGCTCATCCATAGCCGATTCGCCACTTCCTGTAAGCTCAAAAAGATCAATGAACTTACTTTTGATAGATAATTCCGTGAGCACTGGTTTGTCCGTGTGATGAATAATGGCAGGAATGTCCTCAATCACTCCTTTCATATGAATATCCGATTTGCCTGCAAATAGATCAAATTGTAAAATAGCGGCCTCATGACCTTGCAAATTCGCAATCAAATTCAACTCTTTTACAGGAACTGGAAGGTCTTTGTGTTGAAACCGAACTTTGTCTAAATCAACTTGCAGTTTGTACTTTTGATTGAGTTCCGAGAGTGTTTTCTCAGGGTTTTTCAGGTCGATGACATCGTGATAATCCAGTGTTAACTTTGCTTTCCCAGCTAGATTTTTAAAATCATCCATGGACAAAAACTTGGAAATGAAGTCGAGGTCCAGATTAACATTCGTATTTAACAAAACATCAGGAGCACGGAAATTAAAGACTTTTACATCTCCCTTAAAAGTTCCCAATCCTGGACGCGCCTTGATGTTGGACATTTTGAGTAACATGGATTCCGTTTCACGGTTTTCTCCATTGGTGAAGTAGCCATCGAAAGCGATCCCCTTGAGCGTTTTGCCATTCCTTTTGTTTTTGAAATAACCGTTTTTACAACCAAATGATGCCTTTACGTGCGGAGTATGTCCGTTGATAGACCGCCCTTTCACCGATGTTTTAAAATAGATGTTTCCTTTGTTCTCATAGGTCTGCAGCCATTTCATGGTGTACTCTGGAGCCATTGCGATAAAAAAGTCGAAATTGTCTTTGTTGACTTCAAAATTGAGGTCCAGTAGCACATCTTTCAAAAAATCAACAGAACCCGACAAGGTAAAATCCGCTCCTTCTAATTTTGCAGTGGTAGGATGGATACGCATTACTTCGTGGTTCTTGTCAAAGTCGATGTTAGTAGATAGATCCAGGTGCTTGTTAGCGAAAAAGGTGGTGTCTTCTTTGTGAATAATATTTACGATGAATTGCGCATCTAATTTTGCGTTGACGTTTTTAGCCGACGTGCTGAACTCTGATTCCGCCTTGCTAACCTTGGCTTCCACCAACAGTCCGTTTTCTTCGTTAAACTTGGTGAATTGCATGTTTTCCAGTTCGATACTCTTCAAATCAAGATTGAACTCTTCCTCCGCACTTTCAATCTCTTTTTCAGGTGAGAGTGCATTCACGATATTGAAAGAACCATCAAGATGCTGCACCACATCCATGTGACCTCCGCTCAACTTGATTTTCTTCACTTTCATATTGCCAGTGAGGATGGTCCATATATCAAAACCAATATAGGCGTGGTCCACATGTGCTATTGGTTTTTTCGACTTCTGCTTCGTTTCGTACACCTTAAAACCTTGTAAATCGACGGAGATGTACGGGAAGTTTTCGAAAAGTGAAATGTGCGACTCATCAATTTCTGCTGCCCCTTTGAAATCCGTATTCATATCTTGAATCAGCTCCTGAACAATTTCATCCTGCTTGACATAAACTATGGTAATCACTACTGCAAGGAGTAGGATAGGCGTAATGAGCACGGTCAGCGCAAATCGTTTCCAGAATTTACGCGTACGAAACCAGTTTTTGAAGAATTTCATTCAACCAAATAATTACAATTAAACGCTGTGCAGGGTACTATTGTAAATCTAAAATAGCGGGATCCTATGAAATTAAGTGATTTATTCGGTTTATGGATTGTATGTAAAATATTTATGCACAGATTGTTTGCTTAACAACCGCACCCCATATAAACGCCACACGTTTTGGCGTAGGCATCTTTGTAGAACTTCTTTGCTTCTGTAAGCGCTTTTTTTACGACAGGAGCACCTTTTTCTCCACTAGCTACAACCACTATGTAATAGCCTTTTGTAAACCCTTCAAAAGCATTGGAGTACTCCACGGAAACGTACTTCTCACTTCCCCAATCGCTTCGAGGAATGTAGATGGGATAACTCAGTCCGCCGCCACAGATATCGTTTTCGCAAACTTCCTTTGAAAAGGAAAGTCCAAACTCTTTGTTTGCGTGCAGTCCTCGCAAATCTAATGGGTAACCTAATTTTTCGGAAGCTTCTTTGGCTCTTTTCAGGGCAGCATCATAACTTTTAGTCGATATCACAATCACAAATGAATAGTCTTTGGTCATGCTGGCCTCAAATGCGTCCCAATCGACGTCTTCAAACTCCTCTGGTGCAGGTGCATTTCCCACCACTTCCGATGCTGCTTCTATGATAGCCACTGCAGTATCAGTTGCATTTTGAGGATGTTCCGATTCTACTTCCACCGTTTCCTGTGTCTTTACCTTCGAATTCTCCAGAGGTTTGGTGTTGATATTTTCTTTGTTTTGACTGCAAGAAACGGCGATTAAAGCCAGAAATGGCAGGATAGAGTAGAAGCGCATGCGTGTTTTGTTTGCGACTAAGATACGTAAGTTTGAAATTACTCTATCGGCTCGAAATACAAGAACTTATGAAGTGCTTTATTTTATTTCGTTCATCTTGCCCATGAATAGTAGGGCTCCTGTTGCATTGTCTTTAATGAAGTAGAAAAACGGCTTATCAGTTTCAAATTGCATCACCGGGTCTGGACGAGAAACGCTAGTAGATGTAGCTACCATTCCTATGACAGTTGCTGCCGCGGCTTCGGTCCCTTTTTCGTTCACGATAATTTTGGCTTTGTGCATCACTGTACCAATCTTCAAATCCTGTTCTTCGCGCATGCCGGAGAAATCAGCGGCGTCGGTAAAAGCTTGTTTCAAACCTAACTTGATCAATTTATCCTTTAGCTCGAAGGTGGGCGTTTCGAAGGTGAATTTCGGAAGTTCGAGGTTTACGCGTTGATACACCAATTGGTTGGACAATGATTCGTAGGAAGCTTCATCCAATTGGTAGCCCTTCATTTTGTTCGGAAGAACGATCACCATGGATGTTTTGTCGTCGGCATAGGGAAGCTCAATGATTTTCTCTTTTTTTCCTTCAAAAGCTTTGTAGCGGTGCATAGCGCGCATCATTTCAACCATTGTCACAGATCCATCCAGATTCGTGAATTCCTTTTCCTGAGTTTGTTTCTCGTGAAATGGCGTTTTCCAATCTTGTTTGAAATAGATCGCATTCACCAGCGCCATTTTGAAGTCTTCCACCGCTTCTGGTGTCAACATTTTTTTGATCATTCCATTGGTGCTCTGTTCAATCCATTTGTTGATTTTATCAGCACTTCCTTTTGAATCATTTTTAAAGTCGGTATAACTTGGCGGTGCATCAAAACGATCTCCTAAAGTCTTGATGTATGAATCCAATACTTGATAGTCCTCAAGAATCCATACGGAATTGCTGATCTCTGCGGATTCTTTGAGTTGGTTTAATTCATTCAAAAATGCTTCGTTTTCTTCGTCAAAGTCTAGCACCTCTTCAAATTCTTTTTGTGTTTGTGTATTTGCACCCTCGTATGCCATGGCCAAGGCAGCTTTGATTGAAGTAGGGGACATCAGAAAGTTTTCGTCTCCATCCAGGTTGTTCATTAAGTCGAACGAAAACTGGTTTTGTCCGAAAAGGACGGTGGAAAGAAGTAAACTGGTGCTTAATAAGAGGATTCTCATAAAATGTCGTTTTGAATGATCATTGTTCTGTACACTTTAAAGATGCTTTGGTTCGATGAAATGCATAAGTTATTGTCAATAAAATTGAAGAAGTAGTGCGATAAAATTTAGTAGTCCCCTTTATTAATGCTACCTTTGTGCCACATCCTAAGTAAAATCTTGTTCTTCATTCTATTTTATTGTGAGCGTTCAGGGATTACTTGGGCGAACCCAAAAATCTTATATGGCAGACACATTTAACAAAAAAGAAAAAGAAAAAAAGAAACTTCAGAAAAGAAAAGAAAAACAAATGCGCAAGGAAGCGCGCAAGGAGGAGAGTAAAGGCGGTGGCCTTGAGAACATGATGGCTTACGTGGATGAAAACGGCGTAATCCGAGATACTCCACCTGATGAAAATGCCAAGAAAAAGACGGTTAAAGCGGAAAACATCGAAATTGGTGTTCCAAAACGCGAAAAAATAGAAGAAGATCCAATTCACAAAGGAAAAGTCAACTTCTTCGATTCCTCGAAAGGATACGGTTTTATTAAAGATGAAGATGGTGAAAGTTATTTCGTTCACATCAATCGCGCGTATGACGATATTGCCGAAAGAGACGAGGTTGAATTCGAAATAGAGAAAGGTCCACGCGGTTGGGTAGCTTTTAATGTAACGAAGAAATAACAGATTCCTATCTCATTTTCCTGTACTGGCCCAAATGAATAGTTCAACAATGAGTTGACGCTATGTGTACTCTAGGGCAGCGACTTCGAGGTTGCTCAATATCTTTTGATCAATAGCGACCTCAAGATTTTTTTACTGTTGGAAATACTTGTAAAGTATTTCTGATCAACACGATGTGCTGCATTCAAACGCCGTACAAACTGGACAGAATGCGCTATCTTTACAGCATGAAGCGAATTGCTTTAATAGAAGATATAGAATCGATTCGGAAAGCTCAAGAAAAGTTTCTGAATGCTCAAGATGATATTGAAATAGCCGTTTCTGCGGGCAGTGTGGAAGCGTTTCAGGAAACCATGCGCAATTCTCCTGTGCATTTGGATGTGGTAATATCGGACATTGGCTTACCAGGTATTTCTGGAATCGAAGGGGTAAAATGGATTAAAAAGCATCACCCAGCAACCGAGGTAGTCATGTTGAGTGTATTTACAGATACCGACAACATCTACAAAGCTTTGTGTTCAGGAGCGGTCGGCTATTTAAAGAAAAACACTCCTCTGACTGAGTTGTACGCTGCTATACAAGTAGTTTTAGATGGCGGATCGCCTATGACACCAGAAATTGCAAGAAAAGTAGTTCAAAGGTTTAATCCGAAACAAGTCAAAGAAGAAAACACCTTAAGTCAGAAAGAACACCAGGTTGTAGATTGTATAGTGGAAGGGTTAAGCTATAAATTGGTTGCTGACCGACTGGGAATTTCTATAAACACCGTTCGGCATCACATTCGCAATATTTATCGAAAACTTCAAGTAAATAGCAAGGCTGAAATTATATCAAAGTCTTTTAATGATGAGATTCTTTAGGCGATTAGGGTCACCGTAAACCCATTGCTTCGATCTATTTCCAAACGTCCATTTATACGTTCGGCGCGCATGTTTAAATTCCTCATTCCTTGTCCTTTATACACTTTTTCTTCAAACTGTGTCCCATTATCACTCACCTGTAGAACAAAGGAAGATTTTTTCGAGATCTTCACGCGCACAGCGGATGCATTGGAGTGCTTGATAACATTGTTGATCATTTCTTTGAATGCGAGATATACATTTTGACGAAAATCAAGGTCTAACTGTTTGTTTTCCAGTGTTTCTATTTCGAAATGGACATCAATGTTTCGGGTTGTAAGCATTTCTAATGCATAACCTTTCATTCGGTCGATTAAATCGTGCATTTTTTCCTCACGAATATCAATGGACCAAAGGACGTCACTCATGGCTCTTACCGCATCCCGACTATTCGATGCAATTTGTTCCATCTGGTCCTTTTCTTCTTTTTCATCATAGATGCCTTCCTTTATCATCTCCGCTTGTACCCCAATTTGCGCTAAAACACCGCCTACATCATCGTGTAAATCACTGGCAATTTTCAGTCGTAGCAATTGTAGTTTCTGACGTTGACGTTTGCGATAATTTAAAACGATAAATACCACACCGATGAAAGAAAGAAAAACGAGCATGAGAAACCACCATGTTTTGTAGAACACCTCATGAACACGAATCCGAACAGAAAGTTGTTTTTGATTCCAAGTGCCATCGCTTCCTTGCGCCTTTACCAGTAAAGTATACTCTCCAGGTGGCAACTGACTGAATCGAACACTATTCGCTGCCCCGATATTTATCCAATGATCGCTGTATCCGACTAGTTGGTATGCATAGCTAATATTTTCAGAGGAGAACAAATCCAACATGGCAAAATGAAGCGTAAAAAACTTATCATCTGGATATATATCAATCGTTTGGCTTTGATCTACATTATAGGAACGCATTCGGTTTGATTCATTATCGAACTTTTCCATGCGCGTGAGAAGAATTGAGTAGCTTGAAGGCTTCACGGCCACGCTTTTGGCATTTATAGACACAATCCCATTCATTCCGCCGAATAGAATAGTGGCTTCATTGAGTTTTCGTGTCGATGAGAAATTAAATTCATTGTGTGGAATCCCCTCTTGCGTGCTGTAAATAACGCAGCCTACATCCATAGGATTGAACCGACAAATTCCTTTATCAGTCGTTATCCAAAGAATGTTGTCAAGGTTTTGAATGGCGTATATCTTATTGTTTGGAAGGCCATCGCGTTCCGTGTATAATTTGGATTTTCCATCATCTAAATAAATTTTGAGTAGCCCACTGGTAGTTCCAATCCACAGAATATTATTGCTCTCACAAATAGAAAGTATTGTTTTGTTTTTAAGCACCTTATTCACTCTTGAGTAAAGTGACACTTCATCATTCTTGTTTACAGAGTACAAACCATCATTCGTACCGATCCAAAGTTGTTCTTTTTCGGAATGTGCCAGTACACTGATACTTACGTTGTCAAAATTTTCAGGTGCTTTTCTGTAGGGGAACCTTGAAACGCGCATGTTTTTGGTGTCAATAACATTAAGCCCACGGTCGGTTCCCAACCAAATTCTTCCATTCTTTCCACGAAGCATGCATCTACCGAAGCCAGAAGTGTTCCTGGGCGAAGTGATATGACGTAGTTCTTTGGTAGTGAGATTGTAATTCAATACACCATCATCGAACCAATTACAAATCCATAATTGATTGTCTTGCGCTTCAATTGCGTAGGGAAGGAGGTCGTGCTCTTTGATATTACTTTTTTCGTGGGCACTTAGAATTTGTTTTTCTTCACCAGTTTTTACGTTGAAAGCCCAAACACCGTCATGAACCACCCCAGTATACACCCAGTCCTCGTATTCGTTTGAAATCCCTCGCATACTGCGTCCATAACCTTCATCGTTTAATTGCGTTTGGAGTTGAAGTTGGAATGGAATGGTTGTTTTTCTCACCCGGATTAAACCGAAATTCGTTCCGATCCAAACCGTCTTGTCATTACTTTGATAGAAACAGGTAGTCGTACGCGCCGATAAATCCAATTCTTCTGAGGATACTTTTTGAATAGTACCTTTCGCGTAGAGATCAAAGCCATTCCCTTCAGGATACCACAGGTTTTGCTCGTCGTCATAAAACTGATTTAGTGGCATTCTATCCCCGCCGAAAGCAAGATCGGGAAGGTGCTGAAACGTTCCTTTGGAAATGTTACAATGGACAACTTGGATACTATCTCCATCACAAAACACGCCACTGACTATCAATTCATCATCCAAAACCCTGACGAATTCCTGATTTTGCTTGTAGGCTGCGCCTTTCAATGGAAATCGATCTGGGAAAGCTTTTCCAATATGAGCTCCGTTGATATAATCTGGAATTTGCAATGATGAAACGACCTTGTAATTTTGATCTAATTGGTAAAATGTTCCGTGCATCGCTGGACGCACCCATAAACGTTTCTGATTGTCCTCGAAAACGTTAGCGAAGTACTGATGCGTCTTTCCTTCTACTTGAATCTGTAGCGTCTTGAAAGTACCATTCTTAAATTCGGCAGTGGTATAGAGTTTGTCAAATGTTTTTTCCGTGTGAGAATGCACGAATATGCGTCCTGTTGTCTTTGTAATGCTGATAGCATCTATGGAAGAGGAGACCGTTGAATTCCGAAATATATCTTTCGTCGTGTACTGTTTTGTTCGATTGTCTTGAGTAGACAAAATGCTTAGTCCAGTTTCTGTTGCAATCCAAAGCTTACCATCGTTGGCAACCTTAACATCATGCACATAGTTATTCATGATGGCGGGCAGGTCGTTTTCAGCTCGATCCGTATAAACGGTAAATTCATATCCATCGAATTTGTTCAACCCGTCGCGAGTGCCTATCCAAATAAACCCTTGTTGATCTTGCGTCACTGAGGTTACATGACGAAAAGAGAGACCATCTTCACTTGTTAACTTGTTAATTTTGAAATATTCCTTTTGCGTCCAACCTAAAAGGTTAATTAGCAAAAAGGAAGCCATCAAAAAAGTTCTCACCAGCACAAGACAAATATAAAAAACCCCAATGAAAAGCGAGTTTCATTGGGGTTGGTAGAATTGTCGGAACGAACTAACGTCTAATTATTCTGAAGTTTCTGGTAATTCCCGATTCAGTTATCACTGAAACCATGTAAACACCAGTCACCAGATCCGACATATCAATTACCGTCTTCTCAGCATTGTGGTTAATAGAAGTTTGTAAAGTTGCTCCTTTCATATCATAAACGGTCGCGCGAATAATTGCCTCACCAGCACTGATAGTGACTTCACCATTGGTTGGATTTGGATAAGCCTGAAATTCTAGGTCAGTAGAAATTTCATCAGTACTAACATTGTTGATTGTTGTGCAAGACGAAGTATCCGAACATATTCCATCGTTGACAATCACTGCGTAATTCCCGTTCATGGTAGCGGTAAAACTTTGTGCAGTTTCTCCACTAATCGGAGCGAAATTGTTGTCACAATCCACCCATTGATATGTGCTATTCGAGGCGTCGGCTGTGATCGTCAGATCCGACAAGGTGGTATTTACATCTACCGCATGGAAAGACAATTCAAGCGTCACGATTGAATCACATCCGTAGACATTCGTAATGGTAAACATAGCGCCGATTGTGTCGACAGCATACGTATTTCCGTCGATCCATGTATACGGTTCACAAGCCGTTATGACATCCGTTCCTGTCGTGGACACGTTGATTGTGAGATCTAAAGTCACTAAGCTGTCACAACCAACCGCATTCGTTAATGTGAAAGTTGGTGTATTCGTGGAGGAAGTATAAGTATTCCCATCAATCCACGTGAATGAATCACAGGCCGTTACAACATCTGTACCTATAGTAGAATTATTAATCGTGAGATCCAGAGTAATGGTGGAATCACAACCGACAGCATTAGTAAACACCACAGTGGGTGAATTTGTGGAATTGGTGTAGGTGTTTCCATCGATCCAGGTAAATGAATCACAAGCTGTAACTACCTCCGTAGAAGCCGAGGCATTGTTTATCGTAAGGTTCAACGTCACAAGGGAATCACAACCAGCAATATTCGTAAGGGTGAATGTTGGTGTGGTTGTGGATGCCGTATAGGTAATACCATCAATCCAGGTGAAGCTGTCACAAGCAACCTGTACATCGGTGCCCGTATTGGAATTGTTGATTGTTAAGTCTAAGGTAACTACTGAATCACACCCTGCCGCGTTGGTTAACGTAAACGTAGGGGTGTTGGTTGAGGCAGTGTACGTGTTTCCGTCTATCCAGGTAAAAGAATCACAAGCTGTTTGCACGTCAGTTCCCGTGTTGGAATTATTGATGGTGAGATTGAGTGTAACGAGTGAATCACATCCTACGGCATTGGTTAGCGTGAAAGTAGGAGAGGATGTAGAAGTAGAGTAGGTGTTTCCATCAATCCACGTATAACTGTCACAAGCCGAAACGATATCAGTTCCCGCAGAAGCGTAATTTACCGTAAGGTCTAAGGTAATAGTTGAGTCACATCCGGCTGCGTTGGGAATTATATGAGTAGCAGTATTATTAGAGGTGGTGTATGTATTTCCGTCGATCCATAAGTACGAGTCACATGCTGTAATTACGTCCGTAAACGTCGAATTGTAGTTGATGGTAAGATCGATGGTAATGATGGAATCACAACCCGCTGTATTTGGAATAGTGTCCATAAATGTACCAGACATGGTGTATGTTTCATCTCCAGATGGAACCGTATATGTTTCGCAAGCAGTGATTGCGATTGAAGCAGTAGTTACAAAGCACGCATTTAACTCGTATGCACCAATGTCGGCATTTCCATTTCTCAAACCGCCGCGTTGATCCGTGGAAGGTGCGTAGAGGGCGATGGCATTATCGACAGCGTCACTAATCGGATTAACCACAGCCACTGTCGGAGTCAAGCCTCCATTGTCCTGAATTCCAGCAGGATCCATTCCTGGATCTGTGGTGTACGCAAATGTCCCAGGATACCCGAACTCATCTTCTACTATGTTTCCAACTATAATACTCGTAGTAGGCTGTGCTCCTCCATAGGTATCGACATAGACATCGTTGCCACGCGTTACGGCACTATTATCTGCAAAAATGTTGTTTCTGACATCCCAGTTGGTAGCTCGTTCAATAGCCATACCGCCGCCTTGGCTGGTACCAGACCCCGCAATGCAGTAATTATTGACAACCGTATTGTTTGTGATATTGTACGATGTGTTACTATTCAAACCAAGAGCGCCCCCCTGAGAAAAGGTCCCGTTTGTAGCAGTCGTTCCATTGTTATAGAACGTCGAATTTAGAATGTTCGTTATTTCACTTCCTGAAGTTGAATGAATCGCACCTCCATATGCAAGATTTGATCCTGAGGTTGCGGTATTCCCATGAAAAGACGAACGTGTAATGGTCATCACGTCTTCCTGATGAAGTATCGCACCGCCAAAAGAAGTGCCACTCGTGGAGGAAACTGAATTGTTTTCAAATTCACAATCTTCAATCGTTATTCCATTGTCTACATCACTGAAAATAGCCCCTCCAATGGTTTGAGCGTCTGCAACGCAACTGTTGTTTCTAAATGTAGTTCTCAATATTGACACCGTGGCTTCGGTTTGCACACACAATGCACCACCTCGAGAGCCAGATGTATTGCTGGCGATGGATTGATTGTTCTCGAAAAGGCAATCAGATATTGTCACGAAAACAGCATAGGCACTTGTCCCTCTGGCTAAAATGGCTCCACCGCGCGGTCCACCACTATCTCCGGGGAACTTTTCTACTGTGTTGTTCGTGAAAGTTGAATTGGAAATTTGAAGGTTTCCACCCAAAGCAAAAATGGCACCACCGTCAGTTCCGGCAGTATTGGCAGTGTTGTAATTATTGTGAAACGTGCAACTATCAATAATAACATTGGTTCCAGCGTCTCCAAAAGCCACAGTAATGGCAGCACCGCCCCAGTTGGTTACATCAATACTATTGTCTCCAAAATACGAGTTGGATACATTGAGTTGCCCCGTAAAGTAGACGTAAATACCTGCACCAAAATTTCCTGTGCTATTTACGAAACTACACTCTCTTACTGTTGTTTCCGAGGTTTGATCGACTTCAATACAACTTCCTCCGTTCGGGTCGTCCGCTTCTTGAAACTTAATTCGCTCGAAGGTAACATCGCCATCTACATGAAAAAGTTGCGTCGTTCCGCCTCCCGATAAAATCGTGTTGGTGGTATCGTTTCCAATAATGGTCAGGTCTTTCGTGACGGTAATTCGACTGGCGAATGTTATTGGCGTTCCGTTGATTGATGGATCAAAAGTAATAGTGTCACCATTCACGGCATCAAATTGAATAGCGTTTCGAAGCGTACCTGGACCGCTGTCACCAGTATTTGTTACAACAACTGTAGCAGCGGAAACGTATGTCGACATTGACAAAAGAAGTAAGCATAAGACATACTTAGCGTGCGTAATTTTAAGATTCATAATTAGACGTTTTTTAGTTACAACAAAGTAACTGCGGAATGCGTTGTGTATCAACCGCATGATGATGCGGGTGGGAGTGTGAACGTAGAGTAATACAACGGCCTAACTAAATCTGGAATCTGCCTTTCTCAGCGTTTCAATCCTGAAGATGGTGCTTTCGCGTGGATACGAAGACTTGATTTTTTTTTCGATTGAGGCTAACGAAGTTCCGAAGGAAAGGAGGAGGGAAGGAGGAGGGAAGGAGTTTATAAAATTGAAAATTTACGATGTGGGTACAATGCAGAAAATCCTAAGTTAGTCCATAACTATTTTGAGACAAAGATGTACTGAGCTCAATTTCATGGATTTGAAAACCCGCTATCTCACTGGAAACATCGAATTGTCATCTTCTTAGCAACTTCTTCACGGAGTATCGTCCTCCTTCTTTTTTTCTTGCACCAGGCTTTGCATGTCGACGACTTTGTCGGTTTCATCGACAATCTCGTAGCCTAAAATGGTCTCCAAAACATCTTCCAAAGTAAGGACACCGGTAACACTTCCGTAGGAGTCCTCGACGATGAACATGTGATTTTTGCGATCGCTGTTGGTTTTGAAAAAGTCGGCCAGAAGCGTATCTTCCTTTACTGCAGAAAGCGGTCGTACCAATTCTTTTATAGTCACATCGCCTTTATTATCGACCAACTTGCGGAGGATATCGGTCTTTAATACCATTCCAACCACCTTTTCTTTGTTGCTGTCAAAAACTGGAATCCGCGAAAACTGGCGAAAGCGATCACTTTCAAAAACTTCGTTCAAGGTATCATCTTCGTAAACGGCATACAACACCGATCGTGGCGTCATAATGTCAAAAACCGCCGTTGATGGTAAATTCAATACATTCTGTATGACATTCGTTTCAGAGGAATTCAGCGCACCTTCTTCTTTCGAGGCCAGCGTTAATGCCATTAAATCGGCTCTGCTCAGAACGCTTCTTTCTTTGTCGTTCTTCATTTTTTTCGTGATGCGCTGACTCAACCATACCAAAGGCGCCAAAATGAGCATCAAGATCTTCAACAGTTTAACGGTGATGGGCGTCAACCTTTTCCAATAATTGGCACCCAGCGTTTTCGGAATAATTTCACTGAGCACCAGAATGGCCAAAGTCATCACGGTAGCAACAATGGATTCTGCGGCCACGGTGATTCCCAAAAAGTTGATGGCGGTATTTCCAAAGACAGTTGCCGCCTGAGCCCCAACGCCAATGGCTCCAACGGTGTGAGCAATCGTATTTAGCGTTAAAATCGCCGATAACGGCTTATCGATGTCTTCTTTGAATTCATTTAAATCGCTGTACAAACTTGGTCTTTCTTCCCGTTGCTGACGAATAAAGGAAGGTGTAATGCTCAGCAGCACGGCCTCCAGGATAGAACATAAAAAGGAGAACGCAATACTCAGTATCAGAAAAAGAAGTAATAAAGCCATGTTTTGTAAATCATTGATTAAAAAAGGCATTCAAGTGCCTTATGGAGCAATTTAAGGAACGATTCCGAAGTAACAAGAAGCTTGCAAGAGTTTCTGCTTCGAAAATGAGGTTAAAGATAATTAAATGGGGAGAGGAGGGGTAGCTGGAATGCTTGCTTTGTAAGGTTGTACGTTCTGTTGCTTTGCTTCGAGTTCTTTCGAGTACGAGAAAAACTGTTTTGAGCCGAAATAACGAGCAATACCTTTCTGTTGATCTTTTTGACCATAAACGACCTCAAACGGATTCCTTTTTTCATGCAGCGTAGCGGAGTAAAATAGGGAAGGAGTTAGAAGAACTTAGATAGATTACGATCTGCTAATCGATTTTTGATTTAAGTATATGTTGCAGCTTTTTAAGTTGTAAATTGAGTAGAAATACGCATTGACAATGAGATTTAGTGTAGTTAACTTTGGAGGTTACTTGCTTAAAATGTTCTTAGAACATTTATGACCGAAACTATAATCTATGTTTAAAACTCCAATTGGTGAATTTGATGGCGATCGATGGGAGGCATTTTGCCAAACGTGTTTTACTTTGAAATTTGAGAATGAAGGCTATCAAAGAATGCCGGCAAGATTCAATGGTGATCTCGGGATTGAAGGATTTACAACTAGAACTGGTAAGGTATTCCAGTGCTATTGTCCAGACGAAGAAACAACACCTAAAGACTTATACGAAAGGCAAAGAGATAAGGTAACTAATGATTTGCAGAAAATTGAGGCGAATAAATCTCAACTAGAAGGATATTTAAATGGCACAAAAATCAAAGAATGGATTTTGCTTACCCCAAGAGTAGACAACAAAGACTTGATTAAACATTGTAGATCAAAAGTATTAGAGTACAAAGCCAAAAAACTAGACCATCTTGATCCAAATTTTGAAGTTTTCGTTCAAGAAATTGATTATTTATCAGAGCATTTTCAGGTAGCGCTGGGAATGATGAATCAAAAGATTGCGATTATTCCTGACGGTATGGTTAGTGACGTTGAAATAACCCAATGGAAGGGCAAAACCGTGAATTTAGTTGACAATGCCATGCGTAAGTACGAATCTATTGTCCCCGATTCGCCTAATAAAGAGAATAGAGTTAATGCGATGACTGATCGTGCAGTTAAGAGATTTTTGAACGGTAATCTGGTAATTGCAACTTGGAAAGAAAAGTTCCCGCAGAGATATGAGAATTTTGAAGATATAATAGGTCGATTTGAAGATGAAGTTGAGGATAGGTGTGCAACGCATATCGGAGATAATAATGAGTTATTTAAAGAGATTAAGCGAGATTTAAACTCCAAGCTGGCATCCGAATTTGATGATTTGTCTGTAAACACGGTCGATACGTTGTGTGATTTAATTGTTTCAAGGTGGATACTTAATTGCCCTTTAAATTTTGAATAGTGTAGATGATGCAAATCAAGAAGTTAAGTTTTAAAAAAAGACCGATTCCTGTACCTGGAGATTATAGACCTTTGTATAAAATCTCCTTGATTCTGTTGATCTTAAAAATTAATGGTCGTGGCGGCAAGGCATCTCTGCTAAAAATTCATTTGTTTTTATGGGCATTAAAATCTCAAGCCAACATGGAGATTGTTCAAGAACATATACAAATGCCGGAGTTCGGATTACTAAATTTTTGGGGAATGGAACCAGCAGCAACAAGGGCATTGAAGTTCGCCGTCTCTGAAAATCTATGTGCGATAAGCAGTGGGAAATATACTATAACATCAAAGGGTGAAGAGTTTGTAAAAAAAATACTCTCAGATAAGGAATTATTGATAGATGAAAGAGACTTTTTAAATGCAATTGGCAAAAGTCACCTTACCGAGGCACACATTGGTGAGATTACAAAAAAATGGAAATTAAATGATTAGAATAGAAGCAATAAAACTTATTGTTAATACTTCAGACGGAATATATGGCTGTGAAGCTGAGTTTCAACGAAATGGACTGAATATTCTTAGAGGTGATAACAATTCAGGAAAAAGTACTCTTTTACAAGGTATATTATATACGCTTGGAATGGAAGAACTTTTGGGAGCAAGGGGTGAAAAAACCATGCAATCTGTTCTGAAAGATGCAGTCGAGATAAATGACAACCTTAAATATAATGTTTTGGGCAGCGAAGCATATCTGCAAATTTCAAATTCTCGCGGAGATGCAATTACGGTTAAAAGAAGTATCAAGAGTGAAAACAGAAATAGTAAGTTAGTTGATGTTATTCAGGGGAGATATTTGACAGAACCTTCTGACTCCTACGAATCCACTCCAATGTATGTTCACGATAAAGGTGCTGCTCAAAATATTACGCATGGTTACCACGCATATTTGGAAAAATTTATTGGGTGGGAACTACCAATGATTTCAAATGTAAAAGGTAACAAGGTCAAACTTTATTTGCAGTCGATATTCCCTACATTTTTCATTGAGCAAAAAATAGGCTGGTCAGACTTTTTAGCTACAATTCCATATTACGGAATTAGAGAAAGTGGAACTCGGGCTGTTGAGTATATTCTGGGGCTGGAAGTTATGGAGAATGACTTGAAGAAACAGGAATTATCTCAAGAGAGACAAAGAATAAAGACAAGCTGGAGAGTTGTTTGCGAGAAATTCTATGATATTGCAAGAAGGTCTTCTGGCGTTATTTCTGGCTTGCCGGAAAATCCAGAAATAATCAACGATCTAAACAGTATTTCACTTTCCATTAAGCAAAATAATGGTACAGAAATTTTTACTACAAAACTTTCAGAGCACATTACAGAATTAAGAAAAGAACTCTCTGCACTCTCAATCGAAAATGCACACTCTGTTGGTACAAATATTGAAGACACTGAAGAAAAGTTGTCACAATTGGAGGGGCTTCTGACAGAACTAAATTTTAAATACGATCAGCTAAGAAATGGTCAAATCTTGGAAAAGGAGAAATTGAAACTTCTGAAGCGACAATTGGTAGAAGTCAAAGATGATTTACAGAAAAACAAAATTGAGCAGAAATTAGTTGGGTTTGGACATGAGGAAAGTCTATCAATTGCCGATTCTAACTGTCCTACCTGTAGTCAAAAAGTTAATGCCTCTTTGTTCGATCAGTCATTAAAACAACAACCGATGGGGGTCGAAGATAATATTAAATACCTCGAGGCTCAGGATAAAATGCTACAGACTTATGTGGCTAGCCAAGATGATACAATACTTGGAAATGAAAGCTTGATCGATTACTATAAAAATCAAATCGATTCCACTCGAAAAACGATTCGAAGTTTAAAGAGAGAATTAGTATCTGATGAACGATTGCCCTCTGAACTTGAAATTGAAGAGAAGGTGAAACTGAAAAGCAAAATTCAATTCTTCGAAAATGTCCAGAATGATATGGCAAATTTGAGAAATGAACTATTTACCGTAATCTCTGAATATAAAGATCTTTTATCTGATGAGGCAGAAATTCCAAAAGACTATTTTTCGGCAAAGGATAGTGAAAAGATCAAAGAGCTAGACAACAGCCTACGAAGACTTTTGAAAGCATTTGGTTACGGTAGTAAGTCTATAAGTGAAGTGAAAATTTCCGAGGATAACTATTTACCTTCGGTAAGAGGTGTTTTTGCTTTGAAAAAAGAATCAGGTGGCAATTCAACCAAGTCCAAGGATTATGACATCAAGTATGATAGTTCCGCAAGTGATTTCGTTCGAGCAATTTGGAGTTATACCTGCTCTTTATATCTAACCACTAAAAAAATGGGAGGAAACCATCCCAATTTTATAGTCATGGACGAACCTGAACAGCACTCTATGTCTGACGATAGTATCAGACTTTTATTGGCTGAAATGGCAAATTATACTGATTGTCAAACTATCGTTGCGGCGTCTTTCCACAATAGTGATGAAGTATATAACAAAGTAACGAATGGTTTAGACTTCAATCCTATAAGAATTGAGGGCAAATTCATTAAAAAGATTGAAGACTAAGATTTTGTAGATACCAACAACTCCCGGACATCAACATCGAGAACTTCAGCTATTTGACGCAGAACGGGAACACTCGGCTGTGTGTTGTTATTACAGTAGTTTGTAACAACAACATAACTCTTACCGATTTGTTCGGCTAGCCAAGTTTGTGTCCTTCCTTGCTCTTTTAGAACTTCTTTAATTCTATTCATAACGCCCAATAATAGACAAAAATATGGTTTTTTGATATTAAAATTAGTGGGGATTTGATAGAGTGGAGGAGAGTGTATTGTATTTTAATATATAAAAGTATTGCTTTGTATTGTATTTTGACGCATATTTGTATTGTTATCCAATACATTTTCAATTATGCAAAACAAAGAATTAATCATTTCGCTTATCCAACAAGACCTCAAACATCATCAATTAGTCACTGGCTTGGACAAAATAGGGTTAGAGGCATTTGACAAACATTTACTCGAATTATTCGATGTCATATATAAGTTGATGGAAGTTCCTGAATCAGCCGAGTATGAGTGGGGTAAAACCTATTCAAATTACATGAATTTTGCTATAAACTATGAAATAGAAAGTACATCCGAATCGTTAGAACCCTTAGCGGGTGGCTGTTTCATACATTTACAAGCTATCGTTGATCTCGAGAACGAGAAACTGGGGAAATCTTAGATTATGTTAAATAGAGTATTTTCGAGGACGAAGAACCCAAGTGCGTTGGACTGAACAAAAACGGCGGGCGTGCTTTGGCTGTGAATTGGCGAATACGTCTTAAATCATCAAAGGCGCTTGTCGTTTCCTGCTAAGGACTACTTTGATAGATTTACAGGATTCGCCAAAAGCGCGTTGGCAGTTTCATTTGTTCTTGATTTTTTTGGTTCTTTTTGCATCAAGGCAAAAATGAACATAAAGTACTCCTTGAGAATTAAAAAATCGAAGCAAATCTTACCATCGGTACAGAAAATTAAATTCTGGCGAAAGCGGTAATAAGAGAAAACGACAAAGTTTTCGATTGGGAACTGAATAGTGACCCTTAAGGAATTTACGAGCGCTCAATTTTAATTTGAGCTGTGCGCTCGTGATCTTGCTCACAAGTTCGCCAAGATTGCAATTACGGCTTTGTGCGACGGCAAGAAAGAAACTGTCGTCAACCAGGAACGTTAATCGAACAGGTGCGGATGGACGGAGGGTTGAGAATTGTGCGACCAAGATCTTTTATAGATTTTCTAATAAAAGTATTGGTTAGCAATTTTGCGCTGGCTGGAGGGGCTATTTAACATAGCGGCTAATTATAGGGCAATGGCGTTTCGGAGCAGGAACTGGCTATTTACCCGCAGGGCAAGTGGAATACAATGGAACGCCGACATAATATGCATTATAGCTGGCAAGGGTTTGGCAAAGCCAATATACCATATTGCCCTATAATGTATTGCGTTATGTTACTTTGCTTTGGTATTTAATTTTTAAGTTTGTGGCGATGGAATTATAAAAGAGGTTCAAGTAGCTTTGTTAAAAGCGGGAAACTCGTCCGTAAGGGTTTATAATTCCATCGCCACAAACGTTCTATTCGTAAGGTTGGTTTTCGACGAAGGAGAAAAGGGTAAACCGTCGAGTAGATAAAAATTAAATAGCGGGGATGTCTTCAGATTTAGTAAACGGAAATATGTTTAATGATGAAGATTATAAGGGGCAAGACTTCTCTTTGAAGCCCCAAAAACCCAAAAGACCTTCTAGACTTAGAAAATTCATTGACAGATTCTTTCGACATTGGCTGACTAGAGGTATTACTATCGCTACAGTTGTAGGGTTTGGCACAGATGCTATTTGGCACATGTCCAAAGGAGAATCTGTTGTAGTAAAACACCTAATAGAATCGGTACGTAATTTTTGGGCTTGGATAACCACGTGAGGCAATTTAACATAGCGACGAATTATAGGACGTAACAGTCCGCAATCGCTCAGAATAAACAACAGTACCATAAAGTACTATAATTAATATTATGTTAAATTGCACTTTCCAATGTTTATCATGAAATCCTCAAACCTATAATAACATCACCTCTCTTTTGACTTATTCTCATTCCAACCATTATTTCCACGAAATAATTAAATTGCTCTCAAATACAATCTATGAAAACCTTTACACTACTCACACTATTACTATTATCCTTTGGATCGTTGGCTCAAAAAGGGAAAGTCCAATTTACATCTGAATTCAAAAACATTACCCAAGGTTACGATCATACTTGCAAAGAGAAAATTTTTATCAACGGCGAATTGATCTTCACCTCCAAAGAACATCCCGAATCTGAAATCCTCAAGGCCAAAGTGAAACTGCCACGCGGTACACACAACGTTCGTATCGAAAATTGGACGCGGTACAAGGGAAACTGGGAATTAACCGCTATTGATGATGATTACAGCATCGATGGATTTTATGAAGACGAACTCACCATCGGAAAAAAGAATGAACTGCACATCGTTTATGATCTTGATGATCAATCTAGTCCACATGTAACTTGCAATAAAATTAAATAATGCTCATGACAACGAACTCTATCTTCCCTAGCCTATCAGGAACCAATTGTATGAAAACACTTTGCCTTTCTTTCATTTGCCTTGTATCGACCACTGTGCTTTGTCAAAACAGCACTAATCAGTCAACGATTAAAATTTCCGTGGATACACCCGTAGAAGTTGGAGTGGAAAAAATAACGCTATCCATCTCCCTCGAGGTCTCTGAAGAGTATCGCTATTACGAAGAGGAAATCAGAGAAGTGGAAAAAGTTTTGGAAGAAAAAGGTCAGGAATTAGACGAGGAAATAAGTGCGCAAATTGAAAACGAACTGGATCAATATAAACCGAAGTACGTCAAGGATTTAGTAAAAGAACTAGATGCGCTCGGAATCACAAAAAGAATTCAAATTGGTGATGGCGAAATGAGCGAGTATTATTCTGACGTTTCTGACACTGTAATATATGCGACTGTTTACAATTCGAAGGAGATGAATAGCATCAATGACTTGATGGAACGTTATCCGTGCGAAGTTGATCTGGAAGAAACGGTGTATGAATCTGAAGAACAGTACGACGCTGAAACCTACCCTATTTTAGTTGAGAAAGCCACAACTAAAGCGAAGATTATTGCGAAAGCGCTAGATAAAAAGGTCGTTGGAATTCAGGAATGTTCAAATGTGTACCCTCTTTCGATGCGCCCTAAATTCTACGAAGACTTAGCTGATTTAGATTTTAGACTCGGTAACTCATACGTTTCCAATGCTTTTGACCAGACCAAGACCTACTACCCTTCATTGATATTTACATTCGTGGTAGAATAAAACGAAAAAGTCCCAGCTGAAAATCAACCGGGACTTTGAAACCAAAAACTTCGGATAGTAGTACTACGAACTGAGAAATACTGCTAACAATACTACCCGAAACCTAACCTAAACTACTTAACACGCTACTGCTAATGGTCATTAGACGGTTCGAACAACATGTACTTACAGCTTCTCTTCTAAACAAATGTTAATTTCCTGAAATCCGCTGCCAGAGCGACTTCATGATGGTTCCAATATCACCTGCCTTCTGCAAATCAGGTTGTAAACGCTCAATCTCCAGGTTGCCATATTCGTCCGGTACTAATTCAAATTTCCAGATAAAATCCGATTCGTTCGGATCAAAGCCCAATTGGCCAAAGCGTAAATCGATGTAATACAGTTTTCCATCTTCCTCACGAATCATATACCAACCTTGAGATATCTTAATCAACTGTTGAACAGCCTTCTGATCGCGGTATGGATCTAACAAATGATGGTTTTTCGGGAATTCCTCCGAGAATTCTATGGGTTTGGAATCGAATACAGAATAATACGCCATCCGATAGCCTGTTTTGGTCTCTACCTGAGCGTTCCAAAGAAAAGTGTTCAAAGGCGCTGGTCGGGTGTCCATTTCTACGTAATCGATCTTTTTATCTTCTAACGTATTTTGAAATGAATTATATGTAAAAGCCTTTAAAATAATGCTTAATGCCATATAGCCTGAACTAACGATTAAACCAATCCTGTTGAATTTAGCACGCTTCGGGTTGGTGCGTTTCATGAACAAAGCAATCAACGTGAAGACTAAAAATGGCAATGTATACAGTGGATCGACTACGAAGATATTCTGGTAGGCAACACGATACTCGAAAGGCCAAAACAACTGTGTTCCCCAGGTGGTATGTGCATCCAACAAGGGGTGCGTGATCAGCGTCCAAAAGAACAATTTCGACCAATCCCATTGCGTAGCTTTTAGTTCACTCTCACCGCGCCGCCAAATTAGAAAACTCAACCCGCCGAACAAACCGAGAGCGATCAACGAGAAGGTAATTCCAGATCCTCTTAAAACAGGATAAATGGCAAGGATTGCAAGGAAGGCAATTAATGTGAGTCGTGCCTGTTTCCAGACCAAATAGCCCAGAACTGCTGCCATCAACACCGAAAAAACAATGGAATGAGAAAATCCACGGTGCATTTCAGTCGCCGTCATGGGATCGGTGAAAAAACGGACGTATACATCCAAGTCGGGAATTGTTCCAGCCACTGCCCCCCAAGCCATAGCGCGGTTTCCCACCTTTTTTCCCAGCACTGCCTCCCCTACTGCCGCTCCTAAAACGACTTGCGTCAATGAATCCATGCTGCGAAATTACGCAAAGACGAAATATAGTGATGTGAATCGGTCATTATTAATTGAAGTAACGCGGGTCTCCTACGATTGCAGTGATTGGAACACGGACTCGGGTTGGAAGATAGATCCGTTCTTCATACAGTCGTGGCTCCCATCGAGGCATGGTTTCAAAAACATATTCGATCCATTGAACCGCATTTTCGTCATTTAACATTCTTACGTCAACATCGCGAATCTTTCCTTCCTCATCGACAGTGAAATCTACATAAAAAGTATGACTAGAGTGCGATTCCACTCCCTGTAAAGCTTCTAAACGTAAATAATTTTTCAAGTACCCTTTAAAAGCCTCTTCGCCTCCAGGAAATTGTGCTTCTCGGTCACACCAGCAAATTAGTTTGGTTTCTTGCGGCCCGCTTGTATGTGCGTCCGAACTTGGAGGAAGTAAAGTATCCTGCCCTAATGACGCGTGGGATAACAAGATCACAAACCCGAAAAGACATTTTATATGTGGAAGTGCCAAAATCATTTCGAACTCTCAATCTCATCTAGTTGCACCCATTGGATGTTAATAGGAATTCTGACTATAGAATCTGATATTTTACCAGATACTCTCGATGGTTCCCAAGGAGTCATGTTATGAAACACGCGTTCGATTTCACGAATAATTTCTGGATTATCGGTATTTTCTACGCTTACATCTTGCACTTTACCCTCGCTTGAAACAGTAAATAGGACATAAACCCGCAATTGATCAAACTTTGCTACGCTTGAGAAGTCCAACTCGTTCGCGAGATAATCGTGCAACGCCTCGATTCCACCAGGGTAAGGAAATTCGCTGCAATAAGAGGCTTCAATATCGGGAAATGAAAGTTGCATGTTGCTTGTATCTTGCGCACGAACAAACGAAGAAGAAATAAGAAGTAGTACAAATACAAGCAGTCTCATAAATGGAACAGTGCAAAAATCATTCCGATCGCAGATCAATTACCAAAACGCCCAGAGTTTTCAGTTTCATTCTATCCGAACGCATCGTGTTCCATTGTTTAAAGCTTTCTAAAACTCGAGTCACTTCGTTGAATGCCTGTTCATTTTCTGATTCGTAAAGGTCAATGCTCCCAAGCCTACCATTTCGATCAATTTTAAACTCCGCGATGAGAACAGAATCCTGAAAATCTGCAAATTGGGAATAATCCAAACGCGCGAGAATTTCCTGATGTCTTAACTTGCTACCCTTGGGGTACTTCAGTCCAACTCCACAAATAGGACCATCGACGTCAGCATGAAAAAACAAAGTATCGGCAGTGCCTTGCGCCATCATTAAAGAAGGCAATACCAAGTAAATTAAAGCAATCAGTAATTTCACGAGATTCTCATAGTACAAAAATGATGCCCATAAAAAAAGCGGCATTGGAACTCCAACACCGCTATCCTTTTATGTTTTTTAGAAATTCATAATTCCTAATTCATCATTCATAATTCATCATTCCCTAATGTTCTTTCATCTTCCCTACGCGCGTTTCAAGGGCAGCCTTCATTTTTTTAATTGCCAAATCCACCGCTTTGCCTTTCTCTCCGTCAGAACTTGTCACGGCAATTGGCTGCGCTCCCTCGATGCGAGCTTCAATCGTACATTGTATATCATCGCCTCCCGATTTATGGGCATTTTGATCGGAAAGGTGCACCTCCACGCGACTAACGTGTTGATCGTAGTGAGCTAACCCTTGTTTTACTTTGGATTTTACTTCTGCTTCTAATGTTTCACTTCCGTGGATATTCTTATCCGTATTAAATTGTATTGTCATGTTTGATTTTATTTTAAAAATTAATTTACTCGACCTCTCACGCAGCTTACATAAGAGGTTGCTTTACTAAAAATGGAATTTTCTGCTTCAGCGACGGGATATCCCAATTGTCTTAATCGATCTACAACTGGTGAGACATCTTCCGATACTGAATTGAAGGCAACGGTAGCGTTTTCCTCATTTACTGAAACGTCTGAGATTCCGTCAATTTTCTGTAACTCTTTCGTAATGGTTGTCGCACACCCGCCACATTTGAGATTTTGAATTTCCAGCTCTTGCATCATTCCGCGTCTTTTTATCTAATATAAGCATCTTACCAGCAGATAAAAATGACTTTGATCAGCAATTTCCCATTCAGCGACTTAGTTTCACAAATCTTAACGAATTAGAGGCATATAAGTGGCAAAGTGCCACGGAACACAATAGGAAACCCTCAATTATTCAATATTCATTATTCTTATTCTGACTCCCCCAGCTCTACTCGACGCTCTTAATTTCTCACACTTCGGCTCATTTCGGCAAACTCAACGCAACGCCGCACAGTGTGCACAACTCATAACTCAGGAACTCATAACTAACATCTCGACAGGCTCGATGACCGTTATTCATAATTCCCGCAATCGTACTTTATAAGGACTCGACATCATCGTAAACGCCATTTTTTCATTTACGGAATCGTAAGGAGTTACCAGTTCTACTTCAAAATTTTTCAAAAGCATCGACATTACCATGCGCACCTCGAGGATAGCCAGGTTACGACCTGGACAATAACGCGCTCCGCCGCCAAAAGGTGAAAATGCTTCGGCATTATGTACCGGACATCTACTCTCTTTTAACCAGCGTTCAGGCATGAATTGCTTCGCATCAGAAAAATATTCATCTTGTAAAGAGCCATACCGATGCTGGGTAAGAATACGTTGTCCTTTTTTGACAAAAACTTCTTCCAGTTCGATATCTTCTGTCGCCTGAAACAGCATTACCGGGGCCACAGGCTTAAATCGCATAGATTCAAACGCTGCTCCTTCGATATATCGCATTTTGGCATTGTCTTCATAAGCGGAAGCCCATTTTTTATCACCCAAAACTTCAAATGCTTCTTTTCGCATGTTCTCTGTGACTTCTGGCTCCTGTGATAGTAGATAGATCATCCAATTGAGGGTCACAGCCGTTGTATCTTCTCCAGCCATCAACAACGTCAGCAAATTGCCACGAACGTCCTCGTTTGAAATGTCCTCCTCCTCTTCTGCAGCCACAATAATGGCCTCGATTACGGAAGGTGGATTTTCACGTAATTCTGGATTCTCCTTCAATCGTTTGCGTGCAGCAGCGATGAATTCATCCACCAGACGATTCATTTCTTCAACAGCGATATCAAATTCCTTGTCTTCTCTGGTGCGATACAACTTGTACCATGGAACGGGCATGTTAATCCTTTTGAAAATCATCGGAAAAACCTTCTCCATATGATCTTGTATGGCACTTCCTTGCTCTTGAATAGTGTTCATGGGGTAACCGAATGCCAGCGACGACGTTACGTCAACGGTAAAGCGCAGTAGATCTTTTTGAATGTAAAATGGCTCTCCAGACCGCGCTCGTTCCAGCCACTTTTCGTAAAGCCTTCCCAAAACAGGTTCAATCGCGGGATAAAAGTCCTTTTGGTGTTTCACGTCCAATCCTTTTGCCACAATAGGTCGATGGCGTTTCCAATCTTGTCCTTCTGCATTAAATACGCCGTGAACTCCGCCCTCTCGAATAATTTGATTCATTTTCAAGCTACGCGTAAAACCATGGGGACGCTCTTTCATGATTTTTTGAAGGATAGACGGTCGTGTCACCACCAATTGATCAAAAATTCCCAGATTTAAGCGAAAAACATCGCCGTATTCTGCACTCCAATCTTCAATGGTATTGTGAAGTTGTGGTAAGTCCAATGAAAACAAATTTCCAATGATGGGTTTGCCTTTCGGACCGGGTAAATCTTTAACTCTTACAGCCATGATCTAAAAATAGTGATATGTGCAATGTAAGAAGCACAAAGTGAAGAAAAATGACTTGGGAAATGAGATTCTAGACACTAGACGCTAGACGCTAGACTTGGAGACACTAGACGCTCGACTTGGAGACACTAGACGCTCGACTTTTCGCAATAATTCATCATTCATAATTCATAATTCATCATTCATAATTCATTATTCATTTCTTCCGCGTATTTCGTCTTGCCTCGCGCTCCCGTTTTCGATTATTTCTTCTGTATTCCCGGTAATCCTTCAAGTTTTGCTTGTACTCGCTTTTCGTCATGCCCTTGATGTTCATATCTACATAGCGACGTCCAGCTTCAATATCCTGTAACACCAACTCTGCGATCCAATCCTCGCCCTGCGGTTCAAATTTACTGTCTGTATGATGTCCGTATAGCGAGAAAGTCACCTCGACCGTTTTTGCATAGACATTTCCGCGGTATTTGGCTAAGATTTCGGTGACCGTCAATCCTGTTTCACGATGGATCAGTTTGAAGAGCATCTTTCCTTCCCCCATGTAGAGGTCTTTAATCAGGAATTCCAACTCCTCTTCCAGATCTTTTTTATGGTCTTTGGCAATTTTCTTTTTCTTCCGCTTTTTGGATACATCGGCCAGTTCCATATCCAGGGAATCAATCACTTCTTTTGCCCGAACTGCCAACGGATAGGTTCTTCGAATTAAATTGAATTGTTGCAGATAGTGCAAATCGAAATCACGGTCGTAACGAACAGGATCCAATTCCTGGGTACGCATGACAGCGGTGTCCTCATTCTGACTAATGCCAAAGAAAGAGATCAACACGGTAACCATCAATAAGCCAAGTCGATTCATAACAAACAAGTTATTGCGTTTCTGTTACAAATACAAATAAGATACCAAAGAATGAATAATGATGAATTAGGAATGTTGAATTAGGAATGTTGAATTCATAACTCATAATTCATAACTCAGAAAGCCACTGCATTGTATCCACTCCATCTGCGTAATCGTTCAAGGCGGGAGCCTGTGCAGTTCCAAAAGGTGTGTACGAATTCCCAACGATAACTTGCAAATCTTCTTGGTGCTTTGAAAGGTAGGCTTCGACTTGTTCTTGGCTGGAATAGCGCTGATAGTGTATCATGGACAGCGGAGAAAACAATTCTTCCGACTCACGCAACAAGACAAAGTTATTATCCAATAACTCGGCTTTGTTCATGAGATAAACGGCCTTATTATAATCATAATTGTTTCCATACTTGTTATTATTGACAACTTCCCCATGATCTACAATCGCCTCAAAAAATCGGTTCAACTCGTAGTCCTGCGGAATCATCATGTGTGAGACATTTCTACATCCCAGTCCGAAGTATTGAAAGATATCCTTTCCTAGCTCAAACAATTGTTCTTTAGACTCTGAGCCATCAAGAATGGCAATGGAGGTTCTGTTTTTACGAAAGATGTGCGGGTACTTTCCAAAATACTGTTCAAAGTATTTGAGTGAATTGTTGCTCCCTGTGGCTATTACCGCATCCACTTCTCCAATCGGCCCTTGCGAAAAAGTAATTCTGGATTGTAATTCGGGCGTAAATTCTATCAAATGTCCAGCTAATTTTGGTAACAAGGTAGCATCATCACTACTGAGCTTGGCTACTACATGATGTCCTGAAATTAAAACAGAGAGAAAATCTTGGAACCCAACAAGAGGAATATTCCCGGCCATAATTACTGCTACCTTCTTCGGTGATGTTGAAAACGGATAAGCAGAGGACCAATTCGAAAGTTTTTCTGAGGTCAATTCATTCCCCAGCGAAAGCAAACTTGTTTTGACATTCTCTTTCACAAACCAGCCATTCAACGAAAATTGCCGATTGATAGTAGTTTGCAACGATTCATATTCCTGTTCGGTAACACCGATAGAGAAGTCAGTCCAAGGTTGATCGCTTCCCAAAGCACGCATGAGTTTCCCCAATTGTGCAAATCCTTCTATGATGGTTTCTTGATTCACACTACAAAATTAAAAGTTTTCAATTGCTGATCGACAATTCGATATTAACGAAGGGTTGTCCATTTTTTTATTACAAAACACAGCGGATTCGATCATCGATCTCTTATATTTGCAGTTATTAAATTACGCGTTATGGCAATAATGATCACAGATGAATGCATTAATTGTGGGGCTTGCGAACCAGAGTGCCCAAACAATGCAATCTACGAAGGTGGTGCGGAATGGCGATACTCAGATGGTACGTCATTAACGGGGATGATCACAACATTAGACGGCGATGAAGTAATGGCCGATGATGAGAAAGAACCAGGAGATATGGATGTGTACTACATCGTTACAGATAAGTGTACGGAGTGTGTAGGATTCCATGATGAGCCGCAATGTGCTGCTGTATGTCCGGTTGATTGCTGCGTTGATGATCCAGATTATCGCGAATCCGAAGACGAACTACTTGCAAAGAAAGATTTTATGCATTTGTAGTCCTTCCGACACCCATTGAAAGTCCGATGCGTCCTGATTAATCTCAGGAGTTTCGGACTTTTTTTTTGATTTCTAATTTCGGCCACTTGTCAAGCCTAGAAAGAGTTTCAGAGCTTTGATCTAAGAGAATGCTCCTTTTTTATTTCGTTTTTGAAATCCGAATAAGAAACCCGGTCGTATGTGTTTCAAATTCATTAAAACGAAAAACCATGAAAAAAACAATTTTAACCGTAGCACTCTTTTCTTTAGCCGTAATCGGAAATACACAAGCACAAAATACAACAGTTGGTGGTGAGGCAATGATGCCATCTATGAACATTGTTGAGAACGCAGTAAACTCTGAAGATCATACCACTTTGGTGGCGGCTGTTAAGGCAGGAGATTTGGTAGAGGCATTGCAAGGCGAGGGACCTTTGACAGTATTTGCTCCCGTAAACGATGCATTCGAAAACCTTCCAGAGGGAACTGTAGAAACGCTTTTAAAAGAAGAGAACAAAGAAGCCCTTCAAGGAGTATTGACTTATCACGTTGTTGCAGGGAAATATGACTTCGATGCTATTCAAAAGTTAATTAAAAAGAATGGCGGATCTGCGGAGTTGAAAACCTTGAGTGGAGGCACATTAAAAGCAACGATGAACGGCAGCCACAACATAATGGTAGAAGATGAAAACGGAGGTTCAGCCAATATTTCGGTATACGATGTGTATCAATCGAATGGTGTAATCCACGTTGTAGACTCAGTTCTATTGCCAAAAATGTAAAAACACACCGATCATTGTCCGTTTTTCTTTACGGTCATTTTGAACAAGGAGGTCTCCTCTATCGCTGAAAACGAAGGCGTAAGAGTTTGACCTCCTTTTTTCGTGTGTAGAATATGAAGAAAAGATTAAAAAATGATTGTGATCGACTTGTCAGGTCAAAGAAAGCTACTATTTTTGCGGCTGGGGTAAGTCTTGTACGACCAGCTCCCTCTGAATCCCCCAGGACGGGAACGTAGCAAGGGTAAGAGGTTGTAGCGGTGCGATACGAGTAGCTTGCCCCTCTTTTTTTATCCTAGCGCTTCTTTGTTCACACCTCTCCTACTGCGCAATTCATCATTCATTATTCATAATTCATCATTCATAATTCATATCCCATACTGCACCCAACCTCCCTATCTCACAATTCCTATCTTTACGAAAACCTTTCGTATGAAGAGCATTTTACTATTCATCCCAGTACTTTTAATTCTAATTAGTTGCGATTCCGCCAGTATTAAGGTTTCGGAAGAAGAACCCAAGCCTAAAAAATGGCAAGACAAGGAAGAACTCAGCGCTATTTTTGAAAAGGATTTATCCGACATGATGACGCTGTTCAATTCTGGCGAGTTTGAAGAAGCGGTCGACTACATGCCAGAAATGATGTTTCGACATGTCCCGAAGGAACAATTAATTGCGGAGTTCAAATTGATGAACCGCATGGGAATGGAATTCGAAATCCTTTCGTATAAAGTTGTGGAGATCTCTGATCCGGTGCTTCACGAAGGAGATTACTATTGCCGCGTTCTTGCCAATGTAGAAACGAAAATACTATTCGATGACACCATGCCTATGAGCAAAGAAGTACTGAAAGAAGCATACGATTCTACGGAATATCAATTCAAAGAAATTGCAGACCACTACTTTACGGTGGAGTCACAAGATGAAAATTATGCCATTGTTCAAGAAGATTCCGATCAATGGGGGTATATACGATTCGATAGCAAACTAAAGGAGTACCTAGCTAATATCGTACCGGTACAAGTCAGAACCCGATTCAAATAGCTATCTGTAAACGAAATGTTGACATGCTGCCTCCCACATGCAACCTTCCACCTTCTGCCTTCACTTACCGCTCTCAACCTTCTGCCTTCCGCTTCTGCCTTCCGCTACTGCCTTCTGCCTTTAGCCTTCTACCCCCTCCCCCTGTTAAAAACAAGTGAATAAGTATCGCAACCGAAATATCCATTGCGAAGTAACTCTACGTACATTTGAACAAACAAAATCCGCGACATATGAAGTTCTTTATTGACACTGCAAACCTTGATGAAATCAAAGAAGCAAACGACCTCGGAATCCTTGATGGAGTTACAACGAATCCATCGTTAATGGCCAAAGAAGGCATCACAGGCGAGGAGAATATTCTTCAGCATTACATTGATATTTGCAACATTGTTGATGGACCGATCAGTGCGGAGGTAATTTCGACCGATTACGAAGGAATTATCAAAGAGGGAGAGCATTTGGCGTCGCTACATCCGAATATCGTGGTTAAAGTACCCATGATTAAAGATGGTATAAAAGCGATCAAGTACTTCTCATCGAAAGGAATTAAAACGAATTGTACTTTAATCTTCTCTGCGGGACAAGCATTGTTGGCAGCAAAAGCAGGTGCAACGTATATTTCGCCATTTCTTGGGCGTTTGGACGATATCTCTTCGAACGGAATGGATTTGATTGCACAAATTGGCGCGATTTACCACAACTACACATTCGATACGCAGATTTTGGCTGCATCCGTACGCCATCCAATGCATATCATTCAGTGTGCAGAACTCGGAGCCGATGTCGCAACCGTGCCGTTAAAAGCCATCCTGGCATTACTCAACCACCCACTAACAGATTCTGGATTGGAAAAGTTCCTGGCAGATTATGCGAAAGGAAACAACTAGAATTATGAATGCAAAATGATGAATTATAAATGAACATTAATTCATCATTCATAACTCTTCATTCATAATTAAGCATCAGCGATTTTATCGTAACTCGCAGTAATTCCCTTGATTAAAGAACTGCTGAATCCAGAATGTTCCATCTCGTTCAAACCAACAATAGTACAGCCTTTCGGGGTGGTTACTTTGTCAATTTCCTCTTCTGGATGTGAGTTGTTTTGAATAATTAACTCAGAGGCACCTTTCATGGTCTGACTCACAATTTGAGTAGCTGTTTTTGCATCGAAACCAACCTCGATACCACCTTGAATCATGGCTCGCATGAAGCGAAGTACATAAGCTACACCGCATGCCCCGAGAATTGTAGCAGCATCCATGAGTGATTCGTCAATAGTCACGGTAGTTCCGAGGCCATTGAAAATTTCTGTAATCAGCGCCCCTCGATTCAGTGGATCTTCGTTTGATGAGAGTGTTGTCATAGACTCGTTCACAGCCGCCGCTGTATTGGGCATGGCACGATATACACCAAGGTCCTTCCCTACCGAATTCAAAATTTCCTCAATGGTAATTCCTGTAGCAACAGAAATTAAAGTATGTCGGCTCGGTTTCAGGTATTCCTGATGTTCTTGGATGAATGGTAAAACGGTGTATGGCTTTAGAGCGAGTATTAATACGTCACAAGAAGTTATTAATAGCTTATTATCACTTGTAATCGTGACTTGATCCGATGCGTAATGTTGTATTGACTCTAGACTTCTCTTCGATGCAAACACTTCAACTTCAGGTATTTTAGCTACAACACCTTCAAGTATTGATCTACCAAGATTTCCACAACCAATGATTCCAATTTTCATAACCAGAGCAATTTCTATTTGAAAGTGGCTAAATTAAGTTTTAATATACAAGCGGTAATAGAGTAAGAGGAAGAAATTCGTAATTTTATGAGCCGAAAATGAAAACTCTCCTCTTCATAACATCTCTCGTCCTACTTCCCTTTCTTTCCAGGGCACACGATTACTTTTTTGCCTTCGCGGAGATGGAATATAATGTTGTAACGGAACGCGTGGAACTGACTGTAACCGTTACGACGCACGACTTTGAGCTTGCACTAGAGGAGCAAGGAACGAAAATTGACAACATCATAAGTCTTACCGAAAAGGAAATAGAAACGGTACAAACCTACATGAACAAGCACGTTCAATTGATTAGCGGGTTTGAAAGTACATTGTTTAAGTACATGGGAAATGAAGTATCCTTAGATGGCACATCGAATTGGTACTTTGAGTCCGAACCTATTGCCTTTCAGGAGGAAATATCCATTCGTTTTGATTTGCTTATGGATGTTTTCCCAGAGCAACAAAACAAAGTTACGCTGTATCACAAGGATAAAACCTTTACAGCTGCGTTTACCCCCATAGATAAAACCAAACAGATATACATCGAAAACTAGGAACAATGAAGAAAATCTTATTTGCAGCACTTTTGCTACCAGGATTGACCTTTGCTCAGAACCGCTTCGCACAACTTGGAGAGGAATTGCCAACTCCAAACGAATACAGAAATGCTGCTGGAGCGCCTGGTCATGCATACTACCAGCAAAAAGCAGATTACGACATTGAGGTGCGATTGGACGACAAAGAGCAGCGCATTTATGGAGAAGAAGAAATAACCTACACCAACAATTCGCCAGATCAACTGGAGTACTTGTGGATTCAATTGGATCAAAACATGCGTGCTCAAGATTCTGATTCCAAATTGATTACCATTGAAAAAATGGAGGATTTTCGATCGATTGGAGACGTTTTGAATAAAAAGTTTGAATTCGACGGAGGATTTAAAATTGAAGAAGTAACGACACCTTCTGGCAAAGATCTTAAGTATGCGATTAACAAAACAATGCTTCGCATCGACCTGGATACACCGTTAAAAGATGGGGCAAGTATTTCCTTCCGAATTAAATGGTGGTACAACATCAATGATCGTATGAAAATCGGAGGGCGTTCTGGATACGAGTACTTTGAGGAAGAGGATAATTACCTATATACTATCGCACAGTGGTTCCCAAGAATGTGTGTTTACAACGATGTCGAAGGTTGGCAGAACAAACAATTCTTGGGACGCGGAGAGTTTGCTTTGGCATTTGGAGACTATGAGGTAGCAATTACTGTTCCTTCGGATCACATTGTTGGATCAACAGGAGTGTTGCAGAACGAGAGTAGCGTTTTGACCAGCGAGCAGCGTGCACGATTGAAAAAAGCGCGAAGTTCAGATTCACCAGTAATGATTGTGACTCAGGAAGAGGCAGAAGCAAACGAAAAAGAGAAGGCAGACGATGAAAAAACCTGGGTTTTTAAGGCAGAAAATGTACGTGACTTCGCATTTGCCTCTTCTCGTAAGTTCATTTGGGATGCTCAAAATCAACCTGTTGCTGGAAAAAACATTCTTTGCATGTCATACTATCCTAAAGAAGGAAATCCGCTTTGGGAGCGTTATTCAACGAAATTGGTAGCTCATACTGTAAAAACCTACTCCAAATACACAGTTGATTATCCCTACCCTGTTGCCATTTCGGTTCACTCCAAGTGGATAGGTATGGAATACCCGATGATCTGTTTCAATGGTGGTCGTCCAGAAGCAGATGGTACGTACTCGGAAAGAACCAAGTATGGCATGTGGGGAGTAATTATCCACGAGGTGGGTCACAACTTCTTCCCGATGATTATCAATTCTGATGAGCGTCAATGGACCTGGATGGATGAAGGACTGAATACATTCGTTCAGTATTTGACGGAACAAGAATGGGAACGCGGATACCCTTCGCGCCGAGGTCCAGCGTACTTAATTACGGATTACATGCGAGGAGACAAAGATTACATTTCTCCGATTATGACGAATTCTGAATCCATTTGGCAATTTGGAAATAACGCTTATGGAAAGCCAGCCACCGCCCTAAACATTCTCCGTGAAACGATTATGGGCCGTGAATTGTTTGATTATGCATTCAAAATTTATTGTGAGCGCTGGGCATTCAAACATCCTACTCCCGCAGATTTCTTCAGAACGATGGAAGATGCTTCGGCGGTAGACCTTGACTGGTTCTGGAGAGCATGGTTCTTTACCACAGACCACGTTGACATCAGTTTGGATGAAGTGAATTGGTACGAGCTGAACACCATGAATCCGGAAATTGAAAAAGCCGCTCAAAAAGAATCCGATGAAAAAGCGGACAGGTTCATCGGAGACACGCGCAACAAGGAGTCGATTAAAGAGACGGTAAACGAACGCGATAACGATATTGATGATTTTTACGCCAAGCGTGATATTTACGAAGTCGATGCACTACACCGACAAGAATATGAAGAATTCAAAGGTAGATTGACTGATGAAGAACTCGAACTTCTAAATTCAGGATTACAGTTTTACGAATTAAAGTTCAGTAACATCGGAGGTATTCCAATGCCTTTGATTTTACGTTTCACCTTTGTTGATGGATCTGACGAAGTAATTCGAATACCTGCGGAAGTTTGGCGTCGCAGCGAAGACGAAATCACCAAAGTCTTTATGTTCGAGAAGCAAGTAGATAATATTCGCTTGGACCCATTCTTAGAAACTGCAGATACAGACCTGAACAACAACAGCTGGCCAGAAGAACGCCAACCTACACGTTATGAGTTGTTCCGCCAGAAACAGACAATGGAGAATCCGATGCAGCGTCAAAAACGCGTAGACGAACTGAACGGACAGTAGTTCCAACAGAAATAATCATTAAAACCGATCATGAAGGTCATCGAGTTAATCGAGATGCCGAAGTGGTCGGTTTTTTTATGGTTGGCACATTTCTCTGATCCTGGAATCAATATATTGCCCCGCCTTTTCCGCTTTTGCGATGTATTTCACAACCATTTTCACGCTGATCATTGCGAATGTAAAGCAATCCGAGGTTTAATAGTGTCAGCGGCCTATCAGGCTCCAATTCCAAAGCTCGCATGTAATCATTAAACGCTGGCTCGAACTCATTTAATATCATATAACATCGACCTCGATTATTCAGCGATCTCGCTGTTGGACCTTTTAGTTCAATTTCACGATCATAATCATCAATAGCCGACTTAAAATCCCTTAATTTCGAATGAGCAATCGCTCGATTGTAATAATAATCTGGATTATTCGAATCAATCTCGATTACTCGTGTATACGCTTTTACAGAGTTTTGAAAAAGCCCTAGGTTATCATAGCAAATGCCTTTATTGTAAATAACTTCTGGCAATGTAGAGTCTATAGTTAACGCTAAATCAAATTCTATCAGGGCATCATCATACTGCTGTTCTTGCATGTAGAGGTATCCGTACAATCCAATAAGATCAGCATCCATACGGTTTTTTGAAGTCCCTTGTCTGTAATAATCTTCTATTACTTTACGTGTACTATCAATATCCTGTTTTACTTGAAAGTAATAGTATGCAAGTTTGTTAATTGATACAAGGTGTTTAGGGTCGATTTCAATAGCTTTTTTGAGATCTCGTACAGTCGCGTTGTAATTGAAAGCATTCTTGTAAATTAAAGCACGGTTATAAAAAAGGTCGGGATTATCCGGTTCCAGGGAGATAGCTGTGTTTACATCTTTCAGCGCCTCATCCGTAATTCCTAAACCATCCCAGGCAGAACTTCTGTTCGCATAGGCCCTAGCGTTTGCACTATCCAAAAGCACTGCAGAATCCAAAAGTACGATTGCTTCATGATAATTGCCCATTGCAACCAGAAGGGAAGCCTCCCTGCTTAATAACTCCGATCTAACTGAGTCGCGCTGACCATGAGCCAAACTCACAAGAAATATGAAAATTGAAAGAATGAAAAAACGCACTTAATTAAACTATAGCTCTGAATGTTATCGTCCTTCTTTATATAACTTGTAATGCTCAAACTTGTCCTGTATGAAATGAATAAGCTCCATTTCGGATGCCGTTTTCAGAAAAGAATCGTTCAGGTTTAAGAAATTGATAAATTCATCAAACTCCTCATTCGAAAGGTCTATGATTTCGTAAGCTACATAATTGCGCAATAGTTCTCGTACAATACGGCGTTGATCGTCTTTGTATTCTTGTGCCGCCACCCAGCGCTTCGCACGTTCTTTCTTTGAGAAAGCCTGATATAAAGCCGTAATCGGACTCTGAATCATCTCCATACCTGTTACAGTGCGCGTTTCCCGCATCGCCAAAGCCTCACGTTCTTCTTTGATCTCTTGCAAGGATTTTAAAGGTCGTACTTCTACGGCTGCAATTTCCTGGGCCTTTCCTTCGATATAATAATTGGACCGATGTTGGCAATTAGAATCTGCTGAGACGATCACCGTGACGGGAATATACCCTCGTACAGATAAGCTTATTGTGTCTCCGTTGGATGCATACACGCTAAAATGTCCATTCGGCTGACCAAAAACTCCACGTCCCGAAGTTCGGTTGACGACCATAAGATTATAAAAACCTTGAGGCTGCACTGTATCCTTGATGGCACCAGAAAAGAGAACCTGCTCACATTCTTGCGAGCGACTAATGAAGCCAAACAAGACAAACGATATAAATAATAATTCTTTGATGAAAATGAAATTACAAAAAAGGTGCCGTTTAATGGAGATGTTTGAAGCAACAATTGTTAAATATCCTGTTCACAAATGTATTCACACATGTAAATTACAAGATTACATATGTGTAACGAACAAATACAGATTATTTACAAAAGAATATCCACCAACAAGCATTCGACACGACCACCTCTCCATTACACACTGTCAAATTCTCTTTTTGTTGTAATTTTGCACTATGAAACGAGTGGTTGTAGGATTATCAGGAGGTGTAGATTCTAGTGTAACAGCACATTTGCTTATAGAACAAGGCTACGAAGTGATCGGCATGTTCATGAAGAATTGGCACGATGAATCTGTGACACTTTCCGACGATTGCCCATGGATAGATGATTCCAACGACGCACTGCTGATCGCTCAGCAATTGGGTATCCCCTTCCAAGTGATTGATTTAAGCAAAGAATACAAGGAGCGTATTGTCGATTACATGTTTAACGAATATGAAGCGGGACGCACTCCAAACCCAGATGTGTTGTGCAATCGAGAAATTAAGTTTGATGTCTTTCTGGACGCTGCAATGCAACTGGGAGCTGATTATGTAGCCACGGGGCACTATTGCCGTAAAATAGAACATGAAGACGGCAGCTTTGGATTGGTCGCAGGAAAAGACCCCAACAAGGATCAATCCTATTTTCTGTGTCAACTTCGACAAGAGCAACTGGCAAAGGCCCTATTCCCTATTGGTGAATTGTTAAAGCCAGAGGTTCGAGAAATTGCCGAGAAGGCAGGATTACATACAGCTGGCAAGAAAGATTCACAAGGGCTTTGCTTTGTTGGAAAAATAAGCTTACCACAGTTCCTGCAGCAACAACTAAAACCGAAGCAAGGAAATATCGTGGAGATCCCAGAAGACCTCAAAGCATTTGAAAGCTACGAGAACATTCCAGTAAAGGCAGATCACGTGAAAGAATTGGCGTCTCCATATCGCTACTCAGCGGATGAGGGAATTGTTGTCGCAGAACATCAAGGAGCCCACTACTACACCATTGGTCAACGCAAAGGGCTGCACATTGGAGGGAGACCGAACCCTTCTTTTGTGATAGGCCTGGATGTAGAAACGAATACGGTTTATACCGGGCAAAAGGACGAACATCCAGGACTCAACCGATGGGCATTGCGCATTTCTTTGGATGATGTTCATTTTGTTAGCAGCCGATACGATTTGGAGAAACTGAATGGACTGGAATGCAACATCCGAATCCGCTACCGCCAACCCTTGCAAAATGGGTCGCTTCATGTATTGAATGATGGTTTGTACGTATTATTTGACCAGCGACAAAGAGGTATTACACCTGGACAGTTTGCAGCATTTTACGTAAATGAAGAACTCATCGCCTCTGGTATTATTGCTGATTAGGCGTATAAGTGTCAAATGTGCCGTCAGTGTAAAACACTAAGATTTTTTCAATTTCTTGATCTTCGTTAGCTTCAACTTTGCTAGGTTTTGCAGTCGTAGCCTTTTCTGAAGATATGGAAGGTGGACTTGTTTCTTCACGCGCTTCCCCTGTTATTAACCAGGAGGCATTTACATTGGGATACGTATTGATCACCTTAACAAGAAAATCGAGACTAGGCTTGTTTCTCCCACTCAATACGTGGCTTAAGTTGGATCGTTTCACACCAATCTTATCCGCGAATTCAGACGCCGTATAATTGCCTGATTTCATAATGGTACGAATTCGATCTTGTATTAACATTTGTAACAACCCTTTAATTATACAAATGTAATCAATTTACAACAAAAAAGGCCATCCGATATCGGACAGCCTACTCTTTTCTATGTTTGGTAAAATTTTAGTTCATGGAGAAAAAGACAGATTGACTTTTAGAATTGTTCAATTCCTCTCCTTTCCTCACTGTATCCATCAATTTAGCTACATCGTATACAGATAAACGACTGTTGATTCCTTGAGTTCTGTGTTGTGATAACTGAAATTTCGCTTGCTTAATTCTGTTGCTGATCATATCTATTGTTGTTATTTGCATTTCGTAATTGTTTCAAAATCTGAACTCATTTACGGCGGCCTTTCAATAATAGTTACGAAAAATTGTAGAAAAAATTAAAAATGTAAACAGTAGAATTAAATTAAAGCTTTAGATTAAAAACTATAAACTGATGAAATACAGTCTTTTTGAACTTGATTTACAATATGCAGTGTATTTTTACTTTTTTTCAATCAACGGATAGATTAAGTGCTCCAAGCCATTCACTTTTATCTCCAAAACAAGGGCTAATTGTCTTCCCAACTTACCGTTAGGAAATCCTTTTTGTTTGTACCATACCAAATATGCCTCTGGAAGATGGATTAAATATCGACCTTGATACTTGCCATAATGCATTTTCGCATTGGCCAATGCTACCAATTCATGCTTTTGCACAGTTGCCCTACTCTATTAATTCTTCATGGGAGTTCGGTCTAGAGCGTCGATCAGGAAGCTCCAGAATTTCTGAACAGAAGATATCTGACATTTTTCGTCAGGAGAATGAGGCGCTCGAATGTTAGGTCCAAACGAAATCATGTCCACATTCGGCAAGTGTTGAGAAAGTATGCCGCATTCAAGTCCCGCGTGACAGGCTTTAATCTGCGGTTCCTCGTTGAATTTCTCTCTGTATAAAGAAGCCATTAACTGCAACACCTCCGAATCTGGATTTGGCTGCCATCCTGGATAATCGCCTGATTGCACTACAGCACATCCCATCAACTCAAACGCGCTTCGCACAGCATTTGCGACATCACCTTTACCTGACTCAACAGAACTTCGTTGCAGCGATTGCGTGGTGAATTTCCCATTTTGAACCACAACTCTCGCCAAACTGGAAGAAGTTTCTACCAAACCTGGGATATCAGGACTCATGCGAAAAACTCCATTGTGCACGGCAGAAATTGTATTGACCAGTTTCAATAAATCCTCTGGGGACATCGCTTTGGATACTGCTGCATTGCTTGATTGCATTGAAATCACCAAACCTTTCTCTAAACTGCTGTATTCGTGTTGAATGGTCGCAGAAATGCGCTGAAACTCGTGCTTAAACCTATCGATATCATCCTTATTTATCGCAACCATCGCGGTAGATTCCCTCGGGATTGCATTTCTCAAACTTCCTCCATCAATAGAAATCAGTTGGTACGGCACTGTAGAAAGTAAATGATACAAGACGCGGTTCATAAACTTATTCGCGTTACCTCGATCTTTGTCAATATCCATACCTGAATGCCCGCCAATCAAACCTCGAATGGAAAGCTCTAAGATTTCACTATTGGATTTGACCTCCACTTCCTCGTAATCATAGCTAGTATTAGTATCAATACCACCTGCACAACCAATAGAGAGTTCGTCGTCATCCTCAGTATCTAAGTTCAACAAAATACTTCCAGAAAAATTCGAAGGGTCTAGTTCTTTAGCACCTGTCATCCCCGTCTCTTCGTCAATTGTGAACATAGCTTCGATTGCTGGGTGCTTAATGTTATCTGAGGAAAGAATACTCATGATCGCCGCAACCCCGATACCATTGTCCGCACCCAAGGTTGTACCTTTGGCTTCCAACCAATCACCATTAACCACCATTTCAATACCTTGCGTATCAAAATCGAAGTCGGTATCCGCATTTTTTTGATGGACCATGTCCAAATGCGACTGAAGAATCACCGTTTTACAATTCTCCATACCAGCTGAAGCAGGCTTTTTGATAACCACATTTCCAATTGCGTCTTTCGTGGTTTCCAAACCTAATTTCTCCCCGAAATCCAGCATGAATTGAATGACGCGTTCCTCCTTTTTGGACGGTCGCGGCACTGCGTTTAAGTCTGCAAAATGATTCCACAATACTTTTGGTTCTAGGTCTCTTACGTTCATATTTGAGCGTTATTTTTTATGATTCGTTCTTATTTCTAAATGAATGCATGCGTTCCACATACATTTCTTCTACTTTCTTTCGCGCCCAGGGTGTTCTGCGCAAAAACTTCAAGCTGCTTTTGATACTGGGATCGTGATTGAAACAACGGATTGGCACCAAATACCCCATGTGTTCCCACCCAACGTTTTCCACGAGTTCAGTCAAAATGAACTCAAGTGTTTTTCCGTGGAGTGGATCATTGGACTGGTGCGCCATTTATTTAATCAGTTTTTTGTACTTGATTCGTTTCGGACCATGATCCCCAAGTCGTTTGCGACGATTTTCCTCATAATCTGAATAGGTTCCTTCAAACCAATACACTTCTGAATCGCCTTCAAACGCAAGAATGTGTGTGCAAATTCTATCCAAGAACCAACGGTCGTGAGAAATTACCACAGCACAACCCGCAAAGTTTTGAATTCCTTCCTCAAGCGCTCGCAGTGTATTTACATCGATGTCGTTTGTAGGCTCATCCAACAATAAAACGTTTGCTTCCGTTTTTAAGGTCATTGCCAAATGTAAGCGGTTTCTTTCTCCACCAGAAAGCACTCCTACTTTCTTATTTTGGTCAGAACCATTGAAGTTAAACTTGGACAGATAAGCACGTGCGTTTACTTTTTGATTTCCAACTTCAACGTACTCCGCGCCGCCAGAGACTACTTCAAAAACAGTTTTATCTGGATGAATGTCTTCGTGGGCCTGATCTACGTAGCCAATTTTTACGGTCTCTCCTACTTGGAATTCACCGCTATCTGGCTGTAATTCGTCCATAATCATTTTGAAAATGGTTGTCTTCCCGGCGCCATTCGGACCGATAATACCTACGATTCCCGCTGGTGGAAGTTTGAAGTTCAAATCATCGTACAGCAACTTATCTTCAAATCCTTTGGATACATTTACTGCGTCGATAACATTTGTTCCAAGACGCGGACCATTTGGAATTGGAATTTCCAATGTAGCTTCCTTCGATTTTACGTCTTCTGCCAACATTTTATCGTAGTTAGCCAATCGTGCCTTGTTCTTCGCATGTCGACCTTTTGGATTGGTCCGCACCCACTCCAGCTCACGCGCCAAAACCTTCTGACGTTTCGATTCTTGTTTTTCCTCTTCTTTCAATCGCTTCGATTTCTGCTCAAGCCATGAAGTGTAATTTCCTTTCCACGGAATACCTTCACCACGATCCAATTCAAGAATCCATCCAGCCACATTATCCAGGAAGTAACGGTCGTGCGTTACAGCGATAACTGTTCCTTTGTACTGTTGCAAGTGTTGCTCCAGCCAATCGATAGACTCGGCATCCAGGTGGTTGGTGGGCTCATCGAGTAGCAAGATGTCTGGATTTTTTAAGAGCAATCGACACAATGCGACACGTCTGCGCTCTCCTCCAGATAAAGTTTCAATCTTCTGATCGTCCGGCGGGCAGCGCAAAGCATCCATGGCGCGTTCCAATTTTGTATCCAACTCCCAGGCGTCGAGTGCATCAATTTTATCGGAAACCTCCCCTTGACGCGCAATAAGCTTTTCCATTTTCTCTGGATCGTTCATCACCTCCTCGTCCATGAAGGAATTGTTGATCTCTTCATATTCTTTTAAAACATCTACGGTTTCCTGTACTCCTTCCATCACGATTTCCTTTACAGTCTTCGTTGCATCCAGCTCGGGCTCCTGCGGAAGATATCCGACGGAATAACCTTCTGAAAACACGACGTCACCTTGATACGATTGATCCAACCCAGCAATGATCTTCATCACTGTGGATTTACCGGAACCGTTCAGACCAATAATTCCAATCTTCGCTCCGTAGAAAAAGGATAGATAAATGTCTTTAATGATTTGCTTTCCAGCGGGTGTGCTTTTGGAAACACCCACCATTGAGAATATAATTTTCTTGTCTTCTGACATAATTTAATTAAAATTAATGAAGATATTTTTTGTGATAGCTATACATAATTACAAAGCCAATAGGCGCCGCAACGTACACAAAGATAAGTAAGATTGTCCAAGCGCTAACTTCGAAATCCATGATTCCTAGCCAAAACCAAAGAATTGCGGCAACATAGATTATTGAACTCCCGACATAGATATAAAACCCAATCAACCTTCGCAACAACATCAGGATTGCGGCGCCAATACATGCGATACAAGCCAAAACTTCTGCACCATAAACCAGGGGAAGGTCGTAATAGCCTTCATAAAATTGATAGGTAATGAAATCTTTGAACAGAATAAACACACTGCCTACCATGGTTAAGATGCACAGTGCTACCAAAGTTCCCGGAATTGTATCGTGCTGTGGAGATCTATCCAGATCTTCATCCAGAATATCGAAACTTTCTAATGCGTCATCTTCTTCCATATGTTTCTCTGATAATAAAGATCCGTTTATAATAACTGTAGGCGATGGTAAATGCAGCAGGAATCGCCAAAAATGTCAAAAGTAACATTGCAGCGAGAAAACTGATCTCGAAATTAGTGACTTTCAGCAAAAACCAGATAGAAACTACCGTGTAGATTGCATTACTAGCAAGGTAAATATAATATCCTATCAACCTTCTCATAAGCATGATAACTGCCGCAATAGCACTCATAATACAGGAAATCAAACCTGCTAAATAAACAAGAGTCAAGTCATTTTCGTCTTCAAAGTATTTATTCAGGTCAAAAGTCACAAGGACAATAAAGATGCTTCCAGTAATGGTAAAGTAGCAGAGCATTTTTACAACTACCTGACCAGCATGGTCTTCAGGCAATTTCTTTAGGTCTTCATCTAGAATGTCAATTGGTCCGTTATCATTGTCTATCCCCATGATCAATGCATAAAGGATCCATTCGCAATTTTAACAGAGTAGTTCACAACGACCAACAAGGCTGTGAGACTAAACATTGAAACAACCCAATGATGTCCATTTTTAAAGCGTTTCCAGATGTAGAGGATCGCCACCAGGATAGTTAATAGAAACGGTATCGTTGCTGGAAACATAAAAAAGCTACCAACAATATCCCCAGAAAATAAGAGTTCTACCGAACGCTGAAACCCGCAGGTCAAGCATTCAATTCCAAATTCCTTTTTCCAGTGGCAGTCTAACATTTAGAATCTTGACCCCATGGAAGCAGCTCCCATTAGTACTACAATGGCAAAAATCAAGTACAATGCTGATAAAGAAGCTCCAACAATAGCACAGATAAACCCTGCATTTGCCAATTTGTAGGAGTTTTGATACTTTTCTGGGTTAGCTCGATACAATTGTTTGTCCTTAGAAAACAAGGAAAGAGCAATAACTCCACAAATCAAACCGATGATTCCGTAAAGCCAACAGCTCACTATTGAAATAATACCCAAAACCAGTATAGCTACTGCATTTGGTAAATTTTCTTGAGCCCCACCATAGTTCGTATTGGACTCTCTGACTTCAGCGTCTAAGTTATTTTCGCTCATGTTATTTCATATGTTTTAAGTTGACACCATACATTATAATAAATGCTGCGCCAATAAGTCCGTAAAGAACTCCTGTTAAAATTGCTACAAACTTCAGTGCGTCTGGCATCATTTGGTTTACTGCTAATGTGGTAACCGCAACGAATGCAACACCACCGATTACATAAAGATAGTAACCAACCTTTTTCAGTTTGAACATCAATATCGCTCCGATAATACAAAGTATGGATGTAATCAAATTGGAAGCATTACTAATGTTGCTCCACATGACAAAATCTTCAAACGATGGTAACCCGTCCAACAGCCCCGCTGCATCTGGTGTATTTACCATTTCGTTGTAATCATTGGTTGGGTCTTGTGCCAACCCTGCAATAGCACTTATAATTGTTAATCCAGATCCAACCCAGGTCAAAATGCATAAAACCAATATAAAAACTGGGCGTTTTTTGGGTTGCATGTCTTCTGTTGAATCGAGTGTTTGGTCTTCCATTGCTGGTTTTATTAAAATAGTCGTAAATATACGAATGCATTGTTAATAATTCAGATAGTTTTTGCCTTGTTTCCCTCATTAATTTAAAACCGCACAAGTTCATATGAGGCTATAAAAAAAGTGGTCACAATAAATGACCACTTTCTATATTCTCTAGGGGGATTTCTTAGTTATTTTCTAGCTCACGCTCAAGAGCATCTCGAACGTCTTGGTCTAGTTGGTCTGCTCCACTGTCAATCGCTTGAACTCCCACGGCAAGCATAATACTCCAGATTACTGCTACAATACCAATTACCAAACCAGCAATTGCCAATCCTTTCTTTCCACCTGTCTTTCCAAGTTTCATCATTCCCATTGCAGACAAAACCACACTAAGAATACTCACAACAACCCAGAACCATGCAAGCCATCCGCTTCCTCCAGCAATTACTGTTGCTGTTGCAATAGTTGCCATGATAGGCGCGAAAATTAGGGCTACCAATGAGATGATAAATCCAGCTACTCCCATTCCTTTTCCTTGTACCTGTGTAGGTTCGTTTACGTTTTCTGACATAATAATAGATTTAAGTTACGGGGCCAAATATAGCAAAATAGTTGTCCGATGATAATTTTTGTTAAAAACTATTATTCACTAAATATTCACAACCGTTTATTCATTTCTCAAAACACTTTAGCTGTAGTCGAATGCATCATGCCTCTTTTTTTTGCATTTTTGGGTCATGAGATACTTAACTTCCCTCATTTTCATACTGGTACTAGGATTGACAGGTTGTAAAAAAGGACGTGCAGACATCGTATTAAAAGGTACTGTTTCTGACACCACCTTCAACACTTTTTTAACGGGTGCGACAGTAAAATTGTTTGAAGTGGAAGCTGGTGGAGGCGCAACTAATTTACTTGGTACTTCCACTGTTGGGAGCGACGGTGCTTATTCTTTTACATTTTCTCGAAACCCAGTAGACAATTACATCGTTGAGATTCGAAAGGCGGGATACTTTGATCAGGATATTGAAATCTCATTAAAAGATCTCACTATTGAGGAGGATAATGTCCGAAATTATGCGACCACTGCTAAATCCTGGGCTGGATTGGAATTTGTGACTTCCGGAACTGGTTCGGTAATCTTTACGAGGCAACAAGGGAAATCTGGTTGCGCAGAATGTTGCACTTCCGATCAAGTGGTTCTAGCAGGTCCACTTGACACTACTATCTATTGTATAAACGACGGAAATACTACGTATTCATATACGTATACAGCAGGCGGACAAACCGGAATAAAGCAAGCAATTACAACCGCTTTTGATACAACGGTGATCAATTTGACCTTTTAAATTATTGCGCTTTACTTAATCGCTCCACTTTGTGTTTATCGTTGTAGCGAATATCTACCAAATAGTAAGCCGGAACAAGTTCCTGAAGGTCAATTCTGAACTCATGCTCCCCAGCTGAGGCTGACTTATCGTTAATACTTCGAAGCACACGACCATTTAAGTCCAATAGCCGAATTCCCAGATTTTTCGTATCCTCTGGCAAATCTACCTTCAGAGTTGTCGTATTAACCGCAGGATTAGGATACAGCAGTGTTGCGAAAGATGTTGGTATTCCTTCATCTTCCCGTAGAGTATCTTTTTTATCCAGAATTACTTGCTCCTCTGGCACTATACTTTCATGGTATATAGCTGGAACTCCCATGGTGAAGGTTTCGACCCGCTCCACTTTATACTCCTCAACCTGCACTGGATCAATTATTTTCTCTTTTACCACAGGTTCGCCTAATAATAGTCGCGCTCCTTCGATTTGTTCCTGTGGCTCAATGCCTGCTTCTAATTGAGAATTATTCTTGAGTTCAATAGATTTCAGTTCTGTTGAATCAGTTTCATTCCAATTATTGAGGTTTTGAGACGCTTTATTGGCCATAGTTGTAGCGATGGACTCCAGAATATTTCGTTCGTGAATCTGACGCGAATCTGTACAACTAAACAAGGTAAAGCCGAAAACAACGAGTAGCGAGAATACAAAAGCACGTTGCACATTTTTCTGATGTGATTGATGCAAAACGCGTAAATCAACATTCAAAGTTCGTTCCTGAGTAGATGTCATTCGCATACATGGCACCTTCCTCTCAGAGGACATCATCTGGATAATTTCCTCGTTGCCCATGTTGCTGACATCGCGAACCTCATTGGAACATTTCTGGCAGAATGCACCTTTCTCTGTGGGAGTCATTTCGTTCCATTCTTCGGAACAGGGCTTAGGGATACTGAAATACTTCATGGTTGTACGATTGGTTATACATAATATCGTACAAATGAGATGCAGGAAGGTTCAAATTCCATAACTGAGAGAAGTCATCATAGCAACGTGATAAGTTCCCTTCTTTTTCACTTCTCACCTCTCACTTCTAACTGAAGAAATCACTCGTCCTCCAGGTTCGCACGCAATTTTTGACGTAACTGACGCAGGTATGTCTCCTTCAAATATTTGAGATAATTCGGAGTGCTCTTAGTAATACACTTGGTATAATGTTTCAGTCGGTGTTCAATATGATCGTGGAGGTATTCCATAAGTTCTAGTCCGTGGAAGTAATCCTCAGCTACTTTCATTATAGCTTCGAAGTGATTCTCCATTGATTTCTCAACAGCCTCCTTCCCTTTCAGTCCGTTATCCACGCATTCATAGTAGACATCCTTGATACTGAATTCGTCCATTATGGTTGTATCCCCGAAAGCGTCTTTTACATTGCGGTTGAACTCGTATTCTACCTCGAACTCCAGGTCTTCTGCCTCGCTCAAACGTGATTCCAGGAAACGATCCGGAAAACGGAAAGCATCTTGCCAGTTTAAATAATCTTGCCAAAGACCAAAACGCCTCACGTTGTTTCCAAGGTCAATAAGCTTGAACTTATCCTTCTTGGGCAAACGACGCGATCCACGACCAATCATTTGATGATAAAGCGTAAGTGACCGTGTTGCACGATTAAGAATGATGGTTTCCACAGTGGGCTCATCAAATCCAGTGGTAAGAATTCCTACGGAGGTTAAAATGGCATCATCTGTTTCTTTGAACCATTTTAATACGTCTTTTCTGTCTTTATCGCTAAAGGTGGAATCTAAGTGACGAATCTTGTACCCTCGTTTTTTGAAGGTTTCTTCCACGCGCATAGAAGTCTCAATACCTGAGTTAAAAATCAAGGTTTTATCGCCAACAGCCACTTCTTCATAAGCAAAGAGTAATTTCTCTTGCATGAAATAGTTTCCGTAAACCACGTCAGAGCTATTCACAGTAAAATCACCGTTGGAACCGATCTTCAGACCATGTAGATTGACATCGTACGTATAGGACTCTGCATCAGCAAGATACCCGCCTTCAATTAAAGAAGCAATACTCTCGCCCACCAACAATTTGTTGTAATTGTCGTTCAATGGCAGCGCCTTGTTACTGCTCAGTGGCGTGGCTGTTACCCCCAGTATATTTGCATCCCCGTAAAACTGAAAAATCTTTCGGAAACTATTGTAGTGAGCCTCATCCACAATGACTAAACCAATATCTTCAATGAAGTTTTCGTTGTCATTGAGGCGATTATTCAAAGTCTCCACCATGGCAATGAAACACTGAAATTCATCTTGATCTGGAATTTCCTTGACCTCACTATTAATTACTTTGTTGTTCACCTGAATGGCTTGCAACTGTTTTGAAGTTTGAACGGAAAGTTCAATACGGTGCGTTAAAATTAAAACCTTGCGTTTAAAATCTTCGATGTACTTCCGGGCGATTTCTGAGAAAATGACCGTCTTCCCCCCACCTGTCGGCAATTGGAATAACAGGTTGAAATCTTGTCCGTTAGAAGAAATCTCCTCTAGGATTTTATCTACAGATTCTTTTTGAAATGGATATAAGGTTTTGGCCTCGTATAATTCGGTATCAAGCATATAATCGGTGCAAAAAAGCGGCTACAAAGCTAGTGTTCTTTTAGTGAAATACAAATTAAGTAGTCATCAAATGCTAAGAAAGTTCTTGTATTCCTAATATAAATACGAGAATCGGCAGAGGATATTGTGGTGTCCTCCGAAATGCTAATTTTGTGCCTCCCGCTCGACATGTTTCAAAGTTTAGGTTTGTGCCTTCAATATCTTGTTGAAAGCTAAGAAAACAGTTGAAGCGTAAGTAACAAGTCATTTTTAAGTAAACATTATAGAGTCATTATAAGATGAGTGATATAGAAAAAGTAACGTGCTTGATCATTGGATCTGGACCCGCAGGATATACCGCAGCCATTTACGCTGCACGTGCAGACATGAAACCAGTATTGTATCAAGGAATGCAACCCGGAGGTCAGTTGACAACGACAAACGAAGTAGAGAATTTCCCTGGATATCCAGACGGTGTCACAGGACCAGAAATGATGATACAATTACAGAAGCAAGCGGAACGATTTGAAACGGATGTACGTTACGGTTTCATTACGAAAGTGGACTTCTCTGGGGAGATTCACAAAGCTTGGACTGAGGACGGACATGAGATTCATGCTGATACCATTATTATTTCTACAGGCGCTTCTGCGAAGTACCTTGGACTGGAAAGTGAGCAAAAATATTTGAAGCTTGGAGGAGGTGTTTCTGCCTGTGCCGTTTGTGATGGATTCTTCTACCGCGGTCAAGAGACGGTTATCGTGGGTGCGGGAGACTCTGCTTGTGAAGAAGCTCATTATTTATCAAAATTGTGCACGAAAGTGACCATGTTGGTACGTCGTGACGAGTTCCGTGCGTCGAAAATCATGGAGGAGCGTGTTAAAAAGACAGGGAATATTGAAATCCTTTACAATACCGAAACGGAAGAAGTTTTAGGAGACGGACAGGTGGTAACTGGCGTTCGTGTTAAGAATAACAAAACGGGTGAGGAATCTACCATTCCAGCAACTGGTTTCTTCGTAGCAATCGGTCACAAGCCGAACACCGATATTTTTGCAGATTACATCAATATGGATGAAACGGGTTACATCAAATACGAAAAGCCAGGGACATCTCTAACCAACGTTCCAGGCGTATTCGTTGCGGGTGACGCTGCGGATAAAACCTACCGCCAGGCGGTAACAGCTGCAGGAACTGGATGTATGGCTGCGTTAGACGCTGAGCGTTATTTGGCAGCGAAAGGACATTGAAAGACGCTAGATGATTAGACTCTAGACGCTAGACAGCTTTTCGATGAAAATAATAAGGCCGTTCTCAATTGGGAACGGCTTTTTTACGGCTTTGTGTACGGATTATCGTAAGTACTGTCCTTTATTACGGCATTCGGATATGTACTTAGAATAATTTTATCTGGAAACTCGGAAAAATAAGGTTCGATTGCTGGGTTCAAAGTCAAGTTGGATAATATTAAAACCTCCCCAATGCCGTAATATCCTGTATAGATTTCGAAGGCATCAATCTTATAAGTCTTTGCATTCATCCAGTAAACTCTGGTGCCTTCAATATAATCATCTTCAACATCGAAGAATACAATTGTGTAATATTCGTCTTGCCGCATTAATTTATCTGCCTCATTTAAATTCGTAATGTGGAAAGATGGCCAATAGTAGTCGTCAGGTCCAAATGGATTGTCTAGAACCTCAAGTGTAGCACTATCTTTTGAGTACATAAAACGATGCCTATTCGTCCAGGACTCAATTCCTTTGTCCATTTCTCTTAAAAACGTTTTCTCTGTACACTTTAATGTTCCACTACCAGAACTTCTGTCCGGCTCTCCCGGGAATTTTGCGATAGATGCGAAATCCGTTTGGATTGCCACCACCGTATCCATTAGTTCATTATGGTGACGTTGCAGTTCTTGAACATCAATCTGTCCTACAACATCAAACGAAATAGTAATTATTATGAAAAGTATGTACTTCACAAACGCAATTTACAAGAAACGATCTTTTTTTAAAACGCGACTTACCATGTCCATCCCTAAATAGAGTTGACCGTTTCTTGATTATTAAATATAACGATAGTTGGCTTTAGTTGTTCAGGTATTTGACTCCACTTACATATAAACTCGTTGGGACTCATTCTATCTAAGTGGTTATGAGGTCTCACATTGTTGTATTGCAAAACTGCGTTTCTTACACTACGCTTTAACTTTGCAAAGGTGTCAGGCTTCCAAAGATTGATGTATTCCTCTTTGATTGTTTTGTTGATGCGTTCAGCGTAAGCATTGTCCTGAGCAGTCATAGCCATGCTTATCTTGCATCCTTTGTCCTCTAGTAGTTGAACATACCTTTTATATGTATACTGACTCCCACGATCTGAGTGATGATATTCAGGAGGCGGATGATTCTTTAATGCTTGTCTCAATGCTATCAAATTACTCTGAGCACGCATATTATCAGAAACGTGGTAGCCTACAATTTTCTTGGTATAGACATCTATTATGAACACAGCGTAGTAGAAGTTTTCTCCTACTCTGATATAGGTGATGTCTGACTGCCAAACCACCGAAGGCTTGCTTATCGATACTCCCTTAATTAAGTTCGGATAATAAATTGATGAGGCGTAGGTCGTACGTCGATAATTACGCCTTTTCTTTACACGATACCCCAAGGACATCATGATCTCAATAAACTTATCCCTACCTATAAAGTCAGGCTTGAGCGCATAGTACATCTTTTCAACCCCACAACCTGGGTGCTCTTTGCGAAGCTCATCTACCTCATGTATAAGGCTAATAAGCTGAGCGTTGAAACGGTTCTGACGAACTTCGTATTGGTGAACAGCCTGCTTGCTGATACCGATTACTTGGTAAACCATATTCAGGGAATAGTTTAGTTTTTCTTTTCTTTCCCTGATGCGTCTGATTGTGGGGTGGAGTAGTTTTTTTTGATGTCAATATCAAGTTCCTCCTTCGCAACATCTATCATGGTTTCTAGATAATCAATCTTGATCTGCTTTTTACCTATAATGCCTTCCAGCTCCTTAACACGAGCCTCTAGATCTGCTACTTTCTTTGAACTGCTATCTTTCATTTCTACAACACGATAACCCTTTACGTTTACCGTTGAATATTGATAAATCCATTTGTAAAGCGTAGGGTTGCCAATACCGTAGATACGCTCCATTTGAGGTACACTAAATTTACCACTTTCAAATTCTTCCACAAGTTTACGCTTAAACTCCTCGGAATACCGGCGTTGCTTCTGAATTAACTTCTTGTTTGCTTTCATAAATTGACCTTTTAAAGTGGTCAACCTATTTTAGGGACGTACACCAATCTTATACCTGACTTATCACTTCTCCCCTCTCACTTTTTACCTGAACTAAAGAATATCATCCAACAAATCATCCGTTTCTCGGGTGGACTGCGTGACATTCTTCAAGTTACCAATCCCCTCTTCCATCATTTTCATATCGCTCAGACTGGAAATCAGCAGTAAGTTGGAAAGCATTAAAACAACCGCGGCCATTGCACTACAGAATATACTGGATTTTTCATAGCCAAATCCAAATGCAAAAAGAACAGACCCCGTTATCCAGGTGATCCACCACCAGTTTTTTAGTGCTTGACGTCGGGTGTTCCTGCGAATGTAGTTTTGACTGGCCAGAGTTTCTTCATAACCCTTTACAATCGCGGAATAGATTAGAAATGGGCCAATCCAATTAAAAACAGGTAAGAACCATCCTAACACGGACATGTTTTCTGGATATTTCAGTCGTTGAAACTGACCGAGATTGGTATAAGCGCGATACATCCAAATCAGGAAAAATACTGCACTGATAATTAGAAGAATGGCTTGAAATATCCAACTACAAATTTCGAGGAATTCTACGATAAAAACCTGACGAGAGCTAATAGGAACTCCGTTATTAACTTTGGTCCACAACGAGTATCGAAACAATTCAAATACTACTTTGGCAGCATAGAAGGCAAAGGAAACTCTTAGTACAACAAGAGCTGACTTAACACTGAAAAGATTCGGTTGTATTTTATGTTGAAGTTCCATCTAGAAATTTGAATCTATTACGTCTTGATCGAAGTCGTGATTTACGTTTTTAACGCGCAAAGCAGTTTTTTCCAACTTGCGCAAATCAACTAAAACGAATTGCCAAACAATCAAAGCCGCCACTAATAATATGTTCGCAACGATTAATAGAACTACCGCCTCCATTGCGGGTATAAGCCCTAGTGCAAACATAGCAGTTCCTATTGCTCCGAGCAACCAGCAGAGAGTGATTAACCCCAATCGATACTTTCGGTGTTTCCCCAGCTTGTTCTTTATTAAGATTTGCTCGTACCACATTGCCAATTCTGCCGTGATCGAATGGGAAATTCGAAAAGAATAGAAAGGAACTATCCAATGCCAGAAGGCCCAGCTAGAGTGATATGTTAAAGGTGCCAATTGAAATTCAATTAAATTCTTCACTGCTCGATGCATCCATAATGAAAATATTACAATCCAGATTACACTCAACACTGATATCCCGGTTAATAAAATTTTATTGAGTAATTCAACAAAAGCCACTTCAGAGGAATTTACGGTCCCATAATAGAAATCGCACCAAGATTCGTAACGATAAAATTGAAAGGTAAGGTTGGCTACAAGAACAAAAAAAATAGCAACTGAAATCAATTGCAGCATTCTGCTACGTACTGTGTTGTCTTTTAGTTCGATTGTGACGGCCACGAAGTTACTTCACTTTGTTCTCTAACATCGGTACGAACTTGAACACTCCAAAATCCTCTTCTTCCAATTCTGTTTCAGACACCTTTGTGATGCGTTTCATTTGCTGTTCCTCTCCTTCTCCAATGGGAATCACCATGATTCCGCCTACTTTCAATTGATCAAGCAAGGCCTGAGGAACATTGGGAGCACCGCAGGTGATGATTATTTTATCAAATGGCGCAAAAGTAGGGAGCCCTTTGTAGCCGTCACCAAATGAAAGTCGTGCATTGTAATGCAAGTGTCGCAAAATATTTTTCGCCTTTAGGTGCAATGGTTTGTGGCGTTCAATGCTAAATACTTTCGCCCCCATCTCACACAAAATCGATGTTTGAAACCCAGAGCCTGAGCCAATTTCCAATACTTTATCCCCTTTTTTCAAGTTCAGCAGCTCTGTTTGAAACGCTACCGTGTACGGATGACTAATGGTTTGTCCCGAACCAATTTGAAACGCAATATTTGAATAAGCTTGCTCGGCGAAGGCATTGTCCAGGAAAAAATGTCTTGGAACAGCATCAAAAGCTTCCAGAATGCGTTGGTCCTGAATTCCTTTCGACGCCAACTCCTCAATCAGCTTGCGCCGCATTCCTTTGTACTTGAAAGAATCTTGCATGCAACAAAGTTACACCAGCAGTGCAATTAAACAACATCTATTTGCTAACAAGAGAATGTCGATACCTCCATAATAACAATCCATTCATACAGAAATATGACTTGCAAACCGATGCTGAAGCACTTTGGTATTTTAATCTTTAGGTCAGAACACGACGTTTTGTTACATTTACGTTCGCGAAAATTCAACACGATTTATGGCTGTTTCTAAGAAAGAATTAGAATTCAATAAAAACGAAGATACCATGCGTCTGAAAATCTCTGCTTTACGAAGAGAGTTGGACAAAGTCATGGAAGGTGGTGGTAAGAAACGTATCGAAAAACTACACGCAAAAGGAAAACTTACCGCAAGAGAACGAATTGACCTCCTTTTGGACCGTAATACTGAACGCGTAGAAATTGGTGCGCTTGCAGGTTACGGAATGTACGAAGAACACGGTGGTTGTCCTTCAGGTGGCGTTGTTGTGGTAATTGGTTATGTTTCTGGCAAGCAGTGTATTGTTGTTGCGAACGATGCCACGGTAAAAGCCGGAGCTTGGTTCCCGATTACTGGAAAAAAGAACCTGCGTGCACAGGAAATCGCCATGGAGAACAAACTACCTATAATCTACTTGGTGGATTCAGCAGGAGTATACCTTCCTATGCAGGATGAAATTTTCCCAGACAAGGAGCACTTTGGCCGAATTTTTCGAAATAACGCTGTCATGAGCTCTTTGGGCATTGTTCAGATTGCCGCTGTTATGGGAAGTTGTGTTGCTGGAGGTGCGTATCTACCTATTATGTCTGATGAATCGCTTATTGTCAACAAAACAGGTACAATTTTCTTGGCAGGATCCTACCTTGTGAAGGCAGCTATTGGAGAATCCATCGATAATGAGACATTGGGTGGAGCAACCACACATACGGAGATTAGTGGTGTTTGTGACTACAATACCGAAAACGATGAAGAGTGTTTGAGCACTATTCGTGACTTGATGGATAAAATTGGCAGTTTTGAAACTGCTGGATTCGATCGAAAAGAAGCTACTCCCCCAAAGGAGGACCCTAAAAAAATGTATGGTTTATTGCCGGCAGATCGCGCTAAGCCTTACAATGTCAAGGAGATTATCAAATGTATTGTCGATGATTCTAAATTTACCGAATACAAAGGATCATATGGAAAGTCGTTGGTTTGTGCGTATGCACGTATCGATGGTTGGAGTGTCGGAATCGTGGCCAATCAGCGCGAAGTTGTAAAAAACGCCAAGGGTGAAATGCAGTTTGGAGGTGTGATTTATTCTGACTCAGCTGACAAAGCAGCGCGTTTCATTATGAATTGTAATCAAAAAAACATTCCATTGGTCTTTCTGCAAGATGTTAGTGGTTTCATGGTTGGATCTAAAAGTGAGCATGGCGGTATCATCAAGGATGGCGCTAAAATGGTAAATGCGATGGCAAATTCGGTAGTGCCTAAGTTCACGGTTATCTTGGGGAATTCTTACGGAGCTGGAAACTACGCGATGTGTGGCAAAGCGTACGACCCGCGTTTAATTGTAGCATGGCCAACTTCAGAGCTCGCCGTTATGAGTGGGGCCGCTGCTGCCAAAGTGTTGCTTCAAATCGAAGTTGCATCGCTGAAAGCGCGTGGTGAAAAAATCACTCCAGAACGTGAAGAAGAATTATTCAATAAAATTAAAAGTCGTTACGACGAACAAATATCACCTTACTACGCTGCCAGTCGTTTGTGGACAGATGCCATAATTGACCCAGTGGAAACGCGCAAGGTTATCTCTATGGGAATAGAAATGGCGAACCATAAAAAAGCCGAAAAACCTTACAATGTGGGGGTAATTCAAACTTAAAACAAGTTCTATGCATTTAGATTGGCAAATAAAACATTACAACGATTTATCGCTAAACGAATTTCACGATATTATTCAACTGCGACTACAAGCCTTTGTAGTTGAGCAAGACTGTCCGTACCAGGATTTAGATGGGAAGGATAAAAAATGCTATCAGCTGATTTGTCGAAATGGAAAAGGAGATGTTGTAGCTACAGCACGTATCCTGCCACCTGGTCTCGCTTATTCAGACGCCGCTGCAGTAGGCCGCGTGGTCATTGACGATGAAATCCGTGGACACGGTGTAGGTCACGAACTGATGGACCGATGTATTGAGTTTTGTGGAGTCGAGTTTGGAAACTCTCAAATTCGAATTTCGGCACAAAAACACTTAGAACAATATTATGGCAAACATGATTTCCTTACTACAGGAAAGGAATATATGGAAGATGGAATTCCACATGTGGAAATGTTATTTACGCCAGCAAACAACGATTAATATGAAGAAGTTTATAATTCCTGTTCTCCTTGTAGGAGGCCTTGCTGCCTGTCAGTCGACCAACAATGGTAATGCTGACGAAGTAGCACAATCAGGTTCAGAAACCATATCAGTGGAATACATGGATGTTTCCGTACGCCCGCAAGATGATTTTTTCCAATTTGCAAACGGTTCATGGGTAAAAGATAATCCGGTCCCTCCTTCTGAATCCCGTTGGGGAAGTTTCAATGAATTGGACCAGGCCAATATGGAGAAACTAACGGCCATCCTTGAAGATGCCAAGGTGAATGGGACCACAGAAGACGGCTCCAAACTGATCGGAGATTACTACGCATCTTATATCAACACGGATCAAAGAGACGCTTTGGGAATCGAGCCAATTCGTGAAATTCTGAGTAAGATTCGCGTTGTAAATGACCATAGTGATTTGCCGAAAATTCTGGCCCTAATGCACGAAAGAGGTATAGGAGCCGCTTTTAGTTTTGGTGTAACTCAAGACATGAAAAGCGTTGAAAATCATCTGCTTTATTTCGGTCAAGGTGGACTTACACTTCCCAATCGAAATTATTACACTGAAGAGGAATATGAGGATATTCGTGAGGCCTATGTAGTTCACATTTCTAACATTGCGATGCTTGCTGAAATGGATGAAACAGCCGGTGAACGAATGGCACAGGATGTATTTAATTTCGAGCTGGAAATGGCAAAATCCATGTTGCCGCCGGATGAAATGCGATTGCCTAAAAATCGGTACAATAAAATGAGCAGAAAGGAAGCCTTAGACATGTTTACAGGTTTCGATTTTCAAGAGTATCTGACTACATCAGGAGTGGGCGCCTTCGACTCCATCAATATCGGACAGAAAAATTATGTTGAATTTATTTGCGAGCATTTTCAGAGTAATAAAATTGGAACCATTCGCAATTATCTACTCTGGAAGACGCTAGATCATTATGCTGGTCACTTGAATCAGGATTTCGTCATGACCAATTTTGAGTTTTACGGAAAAACGATGAGTGGAACGTCAGAAATGAAGCCCATTAAAGAACGTGCTATCAAAGAAATAACGCGCATGGATATCGGTGAAATTCTTGGCCGCTCGTTTGTAGAACGTCATTACTCTCAGGAGGCTCAGGATCGTATTAATGAGCTCGTAGACAATCTTTTGGTAGTATTCGAAGATCGCATTAACGATTTGGAATGGATGTCACAGGACACTAAAAAACAAGCAACGAAGAAGCTTTTGGCCATCGGACGAAAATTAGGTTTTCCTGAAGAGTGGGAGGACTTTAGTGATTTGACTTTCAACCCGAAATATTACGTTCAGAATATGGATCAGGCAGCTATTCGAAGCCACCGCAAAAATATTGCAAAACTGAACAAAAAAGTAGACACAAAAGAATGGGGAATGCCAGCGCATATGGTAAACGCTTATTACCACCCTTTGTTGAATGAAATTGCCTTTCCTGCTGGAATTATGCAGCCTCCATTCTTCAGCGCTGATTACGAGGACGCAGTGAATTATGGCCGTATTGGTATGGTTATCGGACATGAATTCACACATGGATTCGATGACAACGGTTCTAAGTTTGATGCAGACGGAAACTTCAAAAACTGGTGGACAGAAGAGGATCGAACGTTATTTGATTCAAGAACCGAAACCCTTGGAAATACTTTTGAGCAATTCTGCCCGATTGACGGACATTGTGTCAATCCGAAGTTAACTATGGGGGAAAACATTGCCGATTTGGGTGGTTTAACCCTAGCGTTCCACGCTTACAAACTCACTGATGAATACAAATCTGGTGAAAAGCGCCATGGTTACACACCGGCACAGCGGTTCTTCATTGCTTACGCGCAGTTATGGAAAATAAATTATACCGATGCCGAAATGAAAAAACGCGTGGCAACTGATCCGCATTCCCCCGGAATGTATCGAGTGAACGGACCCTTAATGAATTGCCCTGAATTCTTCGAAGCTTTTGATGTAAAAGAAAGCGATCCAATGCGCAATGAGGAAAGCAAAGTCGCTAAAATCTGGTAATTCGTAAGTGAACAACCTACTCTTCCGAAGGTTACTCGCCTATGCAATTGATTATGCAATTATTGCATTATACGCACTGATTTTGTTCGGTATGGCAAAAATGATTGGGTTAGGAAAAGAACCCTTGTCGCCTGTGTACGCTCAATTGTTAGGCTTTGCAACGCTGACCTTACCCGTATTTCTATATTTCTATTTGTCGGAGAAAAGTAAATCTCGAGGTACTTTAGGGAAAAGAGTTGTGAAAATTGCGGTTGTTTGCAACGAAACGAATAATGGACGACACATTTTATTGAGAAATGTCCTGAAGTTTCTTCCTTGGGAAATTGCCCACACAGGAGTACATTGGGTGATGTACTACTCAAAGTATGATATACAGCCCCCTATTTGGGTTTGGACTTTGTTATTGTTTCCGCAGTTCATTGTACTTGGCTACCTAATCAGTATGGCAATTGCAAGAGGTAAAAGAAGCATTTACGATAAAGTAGCCAGAACCGAAATTAGAATGCAAGTATGAATCACATACCAAATAAAAAAGCGACACTCAGGTCGCTTTTCTTTTTAGTTTAAACAAATGACTAATCTGTCTTTCTTTGTCTGTTTCACCTCCAGTGATTTGCTGTAACTTAAAATATTCTGGATGGTAGAAAGACGGGGCGCACTTTTAACCTCCGTGCTCGGAGCAGTTTTGTATTTTTTCAACATAGGCACTACAGTAAAATTGTTTCATATACTGAATAAACGCGTTGATATTTAATTTAGTATGTGAGGTTTTGAAAAATGTTAAAAAAAGTCTGTACCCCACATAAATCGTTCAGTCTCTGTGGGAGCAACCTTCTCTTTCCTCAATGCGGAAATGAAACGAGAAGTTTTGTTGCACTTGTTTCCCTCAAGCAAATAAACCAGTCGAATGTATTTGATTCCAAGCGATCTCTTCGGAAAAACCATTGTTTATAATAACTTTCATCAAATCCAGCTCCAATGCCAGCGATATAGTATTTATGTAATTTATTCACAGATTTCGACGGTACAACAGCGATTTCTTCATTATGTCCATTTATAATGAAGCGTTCCAAACACTTCCGATCGTCTTCCGTTACACGAAATTCACGCATCACGACTTGTTCATCAACATAGGTTTTTGCGTTAAAAACCAAATCATATGCAGTCGTTGCAATGATTACGTAGGCATCACCATATTCATTTTTCAAGTAATGACCGGCGGTTTTAAAGTCCTTCATGCGCTTTCGTTCAATCATTTCATTCGAAACATGTCCGTTATGTGCGAAATACATTCCTTTTGCCTCCGGAAAATACTTCATATAAGAAATGATGTTATCAGCCATAAAACCGTCTCGTAGGGTAGTATACGTAAAGCTGTTAGGATCAATGGCAAACCATTGATCGATGCTAACACATAGCATTTCGTATTTTAAACTATCTGCTGTCGAAGAAAAAACAGGCGTAGTGAAGTTCTTGAATGATTCCCACTGCTTCTTTTTTATGCTTCGCAGTGAATCCGATTGATGAAAGCCTAGATCATTGAAGATGGAGTCAATTTTATTTTGATTTGATAGATCTGATTCGAAGAGCGATAATAACTCCTTCCGATCATCTTGAGTCAGCTGCATATCACACCCCACGAATTGAATGATACCATTGTTTAAGGAGTTATATGACTTACACCATTTAATTAACGCAAGCATTTCTTCAGTTAACCACGGCCATAAACGAACCTCAAACAAGGCGCTGTCAGCCTGATCACCTGATCCATGAATATAGCGATTGATTCTTCTACAAGCCCCTACATCAGCCTCAAGAAAAAAGGTGTTGAAATTGTGATTCTGAACCAGGTGTTGAAATAATTCCAATCGAACGGTGGTGAATTCACTGGTCCCATGAGTGGCCTCCCCTGCTCCAACAAGACGGACATTTAACAATGAAGAATCTAACGCTGAAAAACCTGCACTTTGTGTCAAACATTGCGCATGCAGCAAACCGCACAACAAAACGCTACAAATAAGTGACAGCCATTTCATAAAGGATAAACCAGAATTCTAATACGAACCGAAATAACGGCGTAAGAACCATTCAGTCGCCAGTAAGAGCGTTAACAAAGCAAAAAGCCATTTCCAATCGATCAAATCACTATAATCGGTTTCTTCATACGACACAGTAACTATGTCATCTCGCTTTTCAATGTCTTTCAGCAATTGATCCAGATTGCTCAATGGGTAGAACTTTCCAGAAGAAGCATCCGACATCAATCGAAGCAAATTGTGATTAGCATTTGTAGCCAACGATTCAAGTGATACATCTTCTACAATGAAAACGCCTTCCTTCACGTATGTTTTGCCATTGAATTTTGTCGATGCCTTCCAGGAATATCTCCCTGAAGCTAATTTCCCCAGTCCTAATGCGTAGTCTTTCGAATTCTTTGCAAATGAATACGGAATTACACGATTGTTTTCATCCTTTAATTCTAACTGGATATCAGGAGTGGTAATAGGCTCAAATGCTTCGTTGTAAAATTCTGCTTGAATGTAAACGTCATCGTTAATAGTGAATCGTTTCGGTAAGTTCACGCGGAACGGATCCGTATTTTTTTTCACTACCAAATACTGGGCGGTCTTTTGGATCAATTCTTCGAAACCTTCGTGTTTCTTCGTCCTGGCATATTCTGACAATCGCCATTTCCAAAGTCCTTCTCCCAAAAACGCAGCATATTTAGACTTACTGGTGTTTCCAAAAAGAAAAATTGGATCCTTCTTTTTTACTGGTCCGATGCGTTGGGATAACAATGCAGAACCACCTTCTGATTTCGTTTCCCCATACTTGACAGTAACTGGAGGCGCTTTTTCCAGCATCTGATTTACCTTTTCGGAAGTTTCGAATAGGGTGAATCCAGAATTTACATAGCCTTGCACATCGTCTGTTCTTCGGTCCGAAGGGATTTTTAAGCCTATTCCCAAGGCAGCTACTTGATTGCTATTTGCAGCAATTGGAGCAATATACCAAACAGGAACATTGTTCTTTTTAATGGCATCCACCAACGCGGGGTTCGACTTTACTCCTGCCCCATGCCACACCAACAACTCCACATCTTTCAGAGAACCATCCCAATCTTCGATCAATTGAGACGTAACTTCAGCATTCCCGTCTTGATCCAAAACCTGCTTGATCGCAGCAACATCAGGGTGTGGCGATTGCGAGAGCATTAAAATCTTACTTCTTGAATCAATTACCTCCACATATATGCTGCGACTGTTGTTCTCCCAGGTAGACTCAGAATCAATTTTCTCTATTTGAACAGTGTAGTTAACAAAACCAATGCGGTTGGCCTCAACCAAAAAAGAAACATGCTTAAATTCAATTGGCTCACCAGTGTATTCAACCGTTTCTGTGGCAACAACCTCACCCTCATGGAGCAAGTTAACGCGCACGTTCATGGCTCTCATTTTACTCGCTTCAATGTCAACTTCAACTGGGAATTGATTCTTGTAAAAAGCAATATCGTTCGCTGCGACATTACTAATCAGTTGATCTCGTTTTCTCACCGTATCGCCCACTCCAACACTAAAAACAGGAGTTAAGGCTATTTTTTCTGCTGTATATTGCGGTGAGTTTCCTTTGTTAAAATTTCCGTCACTGATAAAACAAATCCCACCAATGTTCCGATTGAAATATTGATTGTAAATGTGTTGAAAACCAGCATCCAAGTTGGAAACCGACCCTTTAAAATCAAGTCTATCGGTGGACACTGATTCATCCACCTTGTAAGTTACCACATCAAATTTGTCATTGAATTTTGAGTCTAACTTGTCTTGAAACGATTTGATCTCATTCTCTACTTTCGTGCTGTCTTTGTAATTCAACATAGAAGACGAGTTATCCACCAAGACAATCATAACGGGTTTCTCCAATTTGGAGACATTGGACTCTATCAAAATACTGAACAAGAGTACGCCAAGGAAAAACAATGCCGTTGCCCGTAACCCTGTCAACAGAGTTCTTAACCACCCTGGTATACCGGCTACCTGCCGCTGCTTGCGGTAGTATAAAAAGGAAACCAATGCGCAAACGATGCCATAAGGAATGAGCCAGTACAAGGAAATATCAGCGAAAACCGTCATAAGCAATCAAAATTAACATTCTATACAAGATACCATCAAAAAAAAGCCCTACCAGAAAGGCAGAGCTTTAAATTTTAAGAAAGTTTATCAGATTTACTCCTCTTTTTTCTTTTCCTTCTTTTTCTCTGAGAAATTCTTCATGGTGTAAGAAATACCTACTCCTAAAACGGACTTGAATTGCGTCCGAGGTCCCGTATTTCCATTAGAATCTGTAATAAGAATATCGTGATCGTAAATTAAGGTGAAGTTGGCGGAAGCACTGAACCAGCTATTCACCTTGAAATTGAACAATACATCTGCGTTCACATCTATGTTTTGGGGGCGATCTAGATAATTACTAAAGAGTTCCAAACGCGATTTCATTTCAATGTTTTTCGCTATTTCTTTGTTGTAAATCATTCTAAAATAAGCACCAAACTCTGGTCGGAATTGACTTCCTGGTGTGATAATGGTTCCAGTTGTAGTATCAATAGCTGCCGGTTCCACTCCAAAGGCTCCTGCATTTGCCAAAGTTTGATCGCGAACAAAAGTCATTTTCGCTGACGCTGGCGACAAGAACAGGGAAAGGTTTTCCGTTGGTTTGTAATTAATACCGAGAGCGAGATTAACATATCCCGGTGCCATAAATGTTGAAACACGAACGGAATCATTCGGAAGATTAAACCCGTCTAAAAACTGGGTTCGAAAACTTCCGAGGAAAGATAAATAATAGTGTCTGTTTTGCTTCAGTCGATATCCAATTTTTGATGACAGTTCAATTCGATCATCCGTTTTCTGCAATCCTTCTCCACTATCATCCAAATACTGCAGACCACCCAAGGCAAGATCCAAAGAGTTGTCCCAATCAATGACTTGACTGTTATAAACTGCGGTAGCACTCACAAAGCCGAGCAAGGAAATATTGTTTCTACCACCGGCGTTCCAATTCACGAAAGAGGAATTGGTTCCGTTCAGTCCGTAAATTGATTTAAGAAGCCATTTTGGTTGTTCAGCTTGACTTGTGGTATCTGAGGAATTCGTATTTGTCGTGTCCGATTCTTCTTGAGAAAAAGAAACGGAACCAGCCAATAACCCGAGGGTCAGGAGAAAAAATCGCATAAACTTCAAATTTTGCCGCAAATATAAGGCATCCTTTTCGGCGTGCATAATATATTGTCATCAAGTTGATAACAGAGAACTGTTAGAGTGCTGTTTGAACTGGATAAAATGCTTTGATTTTGTTAAATTCGCGGGACTTTAATTGCTTTGAAGATATCTTGAGAAAAGAGTTCGATCAAAGCGCAAACTAGATTTATGAGTAAAGAAGTTTATATCGTATCAGCTGTACGAACTCCGATGGGTAGTTTTGGGGGAGCCTTATCCGCCGTGCCTGCACCAACTTTGGGAAGTGTTGCCATCTCTGGAGCACTTAGCAAAGCTGGAATCGCAGCAGATAAAGTGGAGGAAGTATTCATGGGGAATGTTTTACAGGCCAATTTAGGACAAGCGCCTGCACGTCAAGCAGCCATGAAAGCAGGAATTCCAAACGATGTACCTTGTACAACGGTTAACAAAGTGTGTGCATCAGGGATGAAATCTATTTCTCTTGCGGCTCAATCGATTTTAACTGGTGATAATGACATCGTTGTTGCCGGTGGTATGGAAAATATGAGCAGCGTTCCGCATTATATGATGGCACGTAATGCTGTCAAGTTAGGTGATGTGAAAATGGTGGACGGAATGGTTAAAGACGGACTTACAGACGTTTACAATCAGGTTCACATGGGAGTTTGTGCTGATAAGTGTGCGGACGAATACAATATTTCAAGAGAAGATCAAGACAATTTTGCTATTGAATCGTACAAACGTGCTGCCGCTGCATGGGACGCTGGAAAGTTTGATGATGAAATCGTTCCTGTTGAAGTTCCACAGCGACGTGGAGAGCCGATTGTAGTTTCAAAAGACGAAGAATACACGAACGTGAAAATGGAGAAGATTCCACAATTGCGTGCTGTGTTTACAAAAGAAGGAACAGTTACCGCTGCGAATGCTTCTACTTTGAATGATGGTGCTTCGGCATTGGTTTTGGCGAGCAAAGAAAAAGTTGAAGAATTGGGGTTAAAACCAATTGCTAAAATTGTTTCGTATGCAGATGCTGCCCATGAGCCTGAATGGTTTACTACGGCACCTTCAAAAGCAGTTCCAAAAGCTTTGAAAAAAGCAGGAATGCAGGCTTCGGATATTGATTTTTGGGAGCTAAACGAAGCTTTCTCCGTTGTGGGAATCGTGAACACTCAGAAATTGGAACTGGATCCAGCTAAGGTTGACGTAAACGGTGGAGCTGTTGCTTTAGGACATCCACTCGGAAGCAGTGGTTCGCGCATTATTGTGACGTTAATCAATGTTTTGAAACAAAACGGTGGAAAGTTCGGTGGAGCTGGAATCTGTAATGGTGGTGGAGGTGCTTCGGCAATGATCATCGAAAACATATAAGATTATCACAAATCAAATTATAAGCCCTGGTCATTACGCTTGTCGAGATGCCGGGGCTTTTTCATTTCCAAGAAAATTTGTGTCCCAATTATCTTCCAGTTTATTTTTCTCTAAATTCAAACAAAGAATCAACCAAAAACCAATCGTATGAAAGCCTATCAACTATTGAGCATTCTATTTTTCATTGGATCCTTCTCTCCTACTTTGGCTCAGGAGAAAGAACCAAAACCTCATATTGAAGTCAGTGGAACAGCAAGATTAGAAATCATGCCGGATGAAATTTACGTTGCCATCACGATTCGAGAGCGTGAAGAAGGAAGAACAACCCTAACTGTGGAACATCAGGAATACGAACTCAAAAAGGCACTGCAAGATTTAGGGATTTCTCTTGATTTACTCTCACTATCCGATTCTGAGTCCGATTTCGTAAAAATTCGTTTTCGCAAAAAGGAAGTCATTACAACCAAGTCCTACTCTTTGAAGTTAGCCACGGCAGAAGAAGTGAGCAATGTTTTTGAAAAGCTGGACGAACTGAAAATTTTAGATGCAGACATCGCAAAAACGGAGCGTTCGGACATTGTTGAATTGCGAAAACAGTTACGCATAGATGCTATCAAGGCCGCAAAAGAAAAGGCGGATTATTTGTTGAATGCCATCGGAGAAGAAACAGGACATGCACTCGAAGTGCGCGAAAATACTTTGGATTATGGGTATCGGTTCAACTACTCGAACAATATTCAAAGAATGTCTTACGCAGAAGAAGATAGTCGAGAGTTTGTGGATCCCCTTCCCGAAATAGGCTTTAAAAAAATACGCCTAGAAGCTTCTATTTACGTGAAATTTGAAATTAAGCAGGATTGAGATTGTAGAGACACTAGATTTTTAGACGCTAGACACTAGACTTTAGTTGCATATTACAATTTTGTCTAAAGTTTATAAGTGTAGCGGTCTATTGTCTTTTACACGAACGATCTGGAATCTCTTTTATTCTTATACGTACCTTTACCCGCATGACAAAACGCTATGCAATACTGGCTTTTCTCGTTGTAGCTTTGGCGCTGTTTTTCGGTCTACACTATGCAAATATTGGTGTAAATCAAGGTGGAACTGCACACGGTCAGCAAGGAGCAAACCTCGCCATGGCTGAAGGTTTTGTAGATAACGGACTGGATTTTTGGCATCCCCAAACAAAGGCTTTGAACTACAGAAACGGCGATTTCAATTTGTACAAAACAAGTGCAACTGGAATCACTGCAGCTCATTTTCCCATTCATGCCTATATTCCCGCTGCGATTCATTCTTACACCAACTGGCAGCTCTCCAAAGTAATGCAAGTATACAACATCCTCTGGGGCTTCGTAGGCTTGTTTTTTCTTTATCTGCTCACATTAAGAATCACAAATCACATTGGAAAATCACTTTTTGTAGTTGTTTTTGTAGGGACAGCTCCTATTTTCGCGTTCTACCAAAGTAATTTCTTACCCGAGATTCCAGCTTTTGCAGCCGTACTTGCAGGAATTTACTTCATGTATCGCTGGAGATCGGAACATAAGGAGCGCTTTGCCTGGTTTGGAATGGGATGGCTATTGTTTGCCTGTCTCCCCTCCCCAGATCTCTCATTTTATCTTGGCGCTGGAATATATCTGATCTATTGGAACATGCCCAAGAAGAAGAATTTCTACTTCCAACCTGTCGTAATTGCCCTTATTTTTTTCGTAGGACTGCTGATTACTGAGGCAATCTTTAATTCTTTGCGCTCTGACTACGGCTCTCAATTTCCAGGCTGGCTTCAAGATTGGGTATACGACCAAAGTGTTTGGAATTCGATCTTTGGTAGCTGGAAGCTCCACTACTTCACCACATTCCAGTCTGTGTTTATTGCAATCATTCTTATTCTGGTAATGGCATTTCTTGTCAAAGTCAAAAAACTAAAAAGTATCAGGCTCAATGCTTACCTCATTTCAATATTTGCGATTCTCCCATTAGTAAGGGCCATTACCAGTCCGTATCAGTCCATTAATTCTGATGTGTTCTTCTTGAAGTTTTTGCTGGTTCCATGTATTTTTGGACTAATCGTCTTGGTCGACCAATTCAAGTTGTCGGTACTTGAGAGAAAACCAAAACTAAGTGGAATCGGATTCATTCTGCTACTTTTCATCATGATCGGTGAAGGAAATTGGACGCAAAATGTTCGAAAAGAGTTGAATCGTACCAGCGCTGGAAGCAACTTGGCCTATACCTTTCGTGGAGGAAATGAGCTTTTGCTAAAGCATGGAGTAAACCAGGGCGATCCATTGAGTGTGGTTGTGCCGAACAATTGGGGGATTGGACAAGAAGTGCTTGGACACTTACATCACAAAGGTTACATCAGAGAAACCCCGAATGGAGAGGAACTACTTGCGAAAATTCCCAAAGGGCATTACGTTGTGTGTCACCTGGATGAAATGCCGTTTTTGTACGACCATTTCAGAACCAACGTCAAGGAACTGGGAAACAACGGCAATATCGTACTGTTGAAAGCATTAGATTAACCTGCAACAAGGAGACTTGTGTACACATCTTCATACTTGGAGACCACTTTCTCGAGATTGAAGTTTTGAGAATGCTTTCGCGCATTGATCTTAAATTGATGCAATCGATCTTTATCACTAAGGATGTGTAACGCATTTTTCGCCATGTCATCCACATCGCCTACGTCAGACAAAAATCCTGTCACTCCATGAACGTTGACCTCTGGAATGCCGCCAGTATTGGATGAAATAACTGGAACACCTACTGCCATAGCTTCTAATGCCGCTAATCCGAAGCTTTCTGTTTCAGAGGGAAGTAAAAACAAATCGGAAATCTCCAAAACAGCTTGTGTGTCCCTTACTTTCCCTATAAACTTCACACGTGAGCACAGTCCGAGTTTTGTGCACATTTCTTCCAGCTTGTAGCGTTCTGGACCGTCGCCTACCATTAAGATCTTCGCCGGAATGCGTTTGTTTACGCGTGCAAACACTTTTAACACATCTTCTACTCTTTTCACTTTGCGGAAATTGGAAATATGACAGAGTACTGGCTCTCCCGGGTTTGCATACCGCGCTCGAATGTCATCAATATCCTCAATTGCCATTCGTTTGGTGTGAATGAAATTCGGAATCACTTGAATCCCCCGTGTCGTGTTAAAATGTTCGTAGGTGTCCTTCTTCAAACTTTCTGAAACAGCGGTAACGGCATCAGATTCATTCAAACAAAAGGTAATCACGGGCTCAAAAGAAGGATCCTTTCCAACCAAAGTGATGTCGGTACCGTGCAAGGTTGTGACGAATGGAATTTCAATACCCTGCTGGCGCAAAATCATCTTTGCCATATAGGCAGCGGAAGCATGAGGAATGGCATAATGTACGTGTAAGATGTCGAGTTCTTCTCGTTTCACAACGTCCACCATTTTACTAGCCAAAACTGTTTCATACGGAGTGTATTCAAACAAAGGATAATCAGAAACGGCCACTTCGTGATAGTACACGTTTTTTCGAAATCCACTCAAACGAACTGGCTGCGAATATGTTATAAAATGCACCTCATGACCTCTTTTCGCCAAAGATTTTCCTAATTCGGTTGCTACAACTCCACTACCTCCATAGGTTGGGTACAATACAATTCCTATTTTCATCAACTTCACGTGTTTTTCGGCTCGTGTGCGACAAAAGTATGGATTATTCTAGGATAGAAACCCTACCATACTAATAGAGTTTTAAGGCATTATTTGATTCTTAAAACTGGTTTTATACTTGAATAGAATACTATCAAACCGTTACAGGGTTCACAAATTCATGATTCATGATTCATGATTGATGATTATGAGTTTTTCTGAGCTTCAGCCAATGCATCGTAAATCACGTCTTGAATCTTCGTTCGAATGTCCATTTTGACCAATTTCCAGTTCTCCGCATCTTGATACACGCGATTGGACAAGAAGACATAATTCACCTGATTTTCAGGATCTGCCCAAGCCATGGTCCCCGTAAAACCTGTATGACCGAAGCTTTTCAGTGAAACTTTGTTCGAGCTAGGTCCTCCATTTCCGTCACGAACTGGTTTGTCAAAACCAGCACCGCGTCGATTGGTGTTACAATACTGACAGTCTGTGTATTCCGCGATTATTTGTTCTTTTACGTATTCCTGACCGTAATAACCATTGTTTAGAAACATTTGCATCAGGCTTGCTAAATCTGTTGCATTCGAAAACAATCCCGCATGGCCACCAATACCACCAATCATGGCTGCTCCCTGGTCATGCACATATCCATGGATTTGTTGTCTTCGGAATATTTGATCGTTTTCTGTTGGAGTAATCTGCGATTTCTCAAAATAATCTAAGGGATTGTAGCGCATATATTGAAGTCCCATGGGCTCATAAAAAGTATTGGTCACAAATGCATCCAATCGTTGCCCGGATTGCTTCTCAATAATCTTCTTGATGAAATAATACCCTACATCTGAATATTTATAACGTTTTGGCCCCAATGTGCTACTCAACATCGTTTGATACATCACATCTTCATAATCGCCACGGATCCAAAGGTTTTCAGCGACTTTGACATTGAACGAATCAGAGGGTGATTTTGCGTAAAATTCTGGTGATAGTTGTTTGTCAACCAATGTTTTGGTATAAAAGGGAATCCATGGTGTAAGTCCTGCCTGGTGCGACAGCATCTGACGTAGCACAATAGCGTGAAAAGCGCTTCCTTCTGTAATCTCTGGAATGTAATCCCCAAGAGTTCCAGCAAGATTGAATTTTTCCTGTGAGTTTAGGTGCATTATCGATAAGGTTGAAGCTGCAATTTTTGTTATCGATGCGATATCGTAAACATCCGTATTCTGTACCTCTCGCTTCTTGCTATACGTGTGATGGCCGTACGATTTTTGATAAATCAGTTTGCCCTCCACTGCAACGGCTACCTGACAACCTGGATAGGCTCCATTTCGTACTCCTGCCATGGCGATCGAATCGATTTGCTCCATTTTTTTAGGGTTGATCCCCAATTCTTCTGGTTGGGAATCTTTCAAGCGTCCGCCCCATTTCACAACAACACCATGACCAACCTTGAATCTGCTATCCACTGTTACAGGCAATGTTCCACTGGAGGCAAAAGTTCCCATTAAAAATTGTCCCATGCGATCTTGCATCAATACGTTGTTTTCATATCCCACGGCGACGGCGTCAATCGCATCTATTTCTTTCACATTGGTGAGTGCGAGAGGACTTCCCATTAGCGCCAAAACACTCTCATTCGCTGTTCCTAGCTTCGCTAACCACGATTTCCATCCGCTTGGGAGCTTGTAATTTCCTGAAGGTCGCATTGAGCCTGCATGCAGCGTAGAAATCACCATATCATATTGCGCCATTTTTGGACCAAACTTCGACAACGCCTCAGACCCTGTCTGATACGAAAAATGGTCTACAGATGTTACTTTATCCATTGCTGGGCGTACACTTCCCGTGTATTTCCCAACGGTAACCACCGCAATTTTCTTATCGAAACGATTGATAGGAAGTACACTCTTATCATTTTTCAAGACTGTGATCGCTTTCTCGAATACCAACTTTCGGTACAAGTCTCTTTCCGATTCAGTGTACTTGCGCATTTCTTTCGGAGCGACAATCGCTTTGTATTTTGCCGCCAAAATACGCTTGCAGCGAATATTTATCTCGTCTTCAGAAATTTTTCCAGACTTCACTTTTGACTCAATAGCATCAATAGCTTCAACGACACTTTCTGGCATTAGAAGAATATCACACCCCGCTTCGAACGCTTTCACAACGACCTCAGTCTTACCATATTTGTTTGACACACCTTTCATCCCAAGAGCATCACTAACGATCAACCCTTCGTATCCCAACTCTCCTTTCAGGTAACCATGAATGATAGGCTTCGATAAACTGGAAGGTGTTCCTGTGGAGTCGAGCGAAGGAACATTCAAGTGCGCAATCATAACGGTGCTCGCCCCTGCATCAATTCCGTCCTGAAATGGAACAAAATCAATCGCCTTGATTTGTAAATAACTGTTATTGACCAACGGTAATTCCTTGTGAGAATCTGTATCCGTGTCGCCGTGCCCTGGGAAATGTTTGATGCTCGTTAAAACACTTTGCCCTTCCATCCCTTTAACGGTTGCTGCAACGTGCTTTCCTACATTTCGCGGGTTTTCACCAAACGATCTATATCCAATAACAGGATTCTTTGGATTGCTATTGACGTCCGCGACAGGTGCAAAATTCAAATGCACTCCTAATTCACGACATTCTTGCCCCATTAATGCACCAATATGCTTGGACAATTCAGGGTCGTTTGCCGCACCAATAGTAATGGCATACGGGAAACGCGGCTCATTCGATAAACGCATACTTGGGCCCCACTCTGCATCCATAGCGGTCAATAATGGAACGCTCGCTTTGTTCTGATACCGTTGAATCGCTTTTTTTGCTTGAGCTCGATCGCCCTGAAAAACAATGATACCACCAATATTGTGCTTCGTTACGAGCGAATCGATGTGTCTGAAATGAACCTCATTTTGCTTCGGATAAACGGCCACCATAAAAAATTGACCAATTTTCTCGCGCAAAGTCATTTTATTGAGCTCCTCATCCACCCAGGTATTCGACACATTGTCAGTGTAAGGCACCTCACTTGGAATAACATGTTCTTCCTTTTTCTGAACCTTTTTAATGTGCTTCACCAAAGGCGTTGAATCTGAAAAAGAAGCCCATAAAATAAAGCTTACAGAAGATAATGCGCCTACGAGGATAAGGATGGAGATCTTGGATTTCATAGTCTAAATTTAGAAAACAGCAGAACTTCCATTCGGACTGTTAACATTAGTTATAAACATAGGAGAAGCAAAAACTTTTCCAAACTTTGTTCTGACAGAGTGGCAGTGATTCTCCATAGGCATGAAAATTGGGGAAAGGAAGAACGAAAAAAGCACCGTTTTATTGCTATTTTTGTTAAGACAGCATTTAGAATGAAATTAAAGTTTCTCAATAACACCCTTCAGAACCGTCGGTTTGATTACCAACCTCGTTATTATGACGAGCGTAAAGAACGTCTGGAGAAAAGAAAGGAGCAATTAAGACGAGCAGAATCGGGAGAAATGTCACCGGAAGAACGCAAACAAATGCTTCGAGAAGCGATGCGCGCCGAATCAGATCGTGCAGGTTACAGACAAAGTCAGCGTCAATCATCCAATATTCGCATTTTCACCCTTCTGTTGGTGCTTATGGGATTGTTTTACTTTTTGTTTTTTGGAATCGATAAAGTAGAGACCATTGTAGAACGACTGTGGTAGGATGAGTGACTTAATACAATTATTACCAGACAATATCGCGAACCAAATTGCTGCCGGAGAGGTAATTCAACGACCTGCTTCCGTAGTAAAGGAACTGCTCGAAAACAGCATCGATGCTGGGGCTACGCGTATTGAGGTAAACATCAAAGATTCTGGAAAAACGCTCATTCAAGTGGTTGATAACGGCAAAGGAATGAGCACTGCCGACGCACTACTCTGTTTTGAGCGTCATGCCACCAGTAAAGTACGTAAAGCGGAAGACTTGTTTGCTTTGGCGACAAAAGGCTTTCGTGGTGAAGCACTAGCGTCAATTGCAGCTATTGCTCACGTTCAAATGAATACGCGTTTGGAAGATGGGGAGCTTGGTAGAACTATTGAAATAGAAGGTAGTGTCGTAAAAACGAACGAAGCGGCAGCTGTACCGCACGGTACAAGCTTTGAAATCAAGAATTTATTTTTCAACGTTCCTGCTCGACGTAATTTCCTAAAATCCGATAAAGTTGAGTTTGGGCACATTTCTGATGAGTTCATTCGCGTTGTTTTAGCGCATCCAGGTATTCAGTTTTCCTTGCATCACAATGGAAATGAATTGTATCATCTACCAGCAACTACATTGCGCAAGCGAATCGTAGATGTTTTGGGTAAAAAATCAAACGATCGACTGGTGCCGATTGAAGAATCCACAGACATAGTTACTCTGAAAGGATTTGTATTGAAACCAGAATTCTCTCGGAAAACGCGTGGAGAACAATATCTTTTCGTGAACGATCGATTTTTCAAGAGCCATTATTTCAATCATGCTATCTCAAAGGCTTTTGAGGGTTTGATAGCAGCCAAAAGTTTTCCGGGCTACTTTTTGTATTTGGATGTCGACCCCGCCAAGATTGATGTCAATGTCCATCCCACGAAAACGGAGATTAAATTTGAAGAAGAGAAGTTCATCTACTCCATTTTATTGAGCAGTGTGCGTCAGGCTTTGGGAAAATATAACATTTCGCCCACACTTGATTTCGAACAAGAAACGAGTTTTGAAATTCCGCATTCTATGCGATCTCAACCTGCAGTTGAGCCCCAAATACAAGTGAATCCGGAGTATAACCCGTTCTCGTCTTCTTCGGCGAGATCAACAGGCAGTGGATCGGGTAAAACAAAGGAAAACCTCTCTCAGGCAATTAAAAGTCAGGGATTCGGCACAAAAGAAGCGAAGCAAGAAGATTGGGAGAACTTTTACGAGATTAAGGAGGAGAAAGCAGTAGAAAGTTCGCCTGTTTTTGAAGAAGCTGAAATGCTGCCAAATTTTGGAAGTTTTCTGGTGAAGGATGCCTACATTCTCGCTCCTGGCTCCAGTGGATTTTTAATGATACACGCCCGAAGGGCTATTGAACGAATAGTTTACAACGAAATAATTAACTCATTCATTAGTAAGCCTATAGAGTCACAACAACTATTATTTCCTATTGAAATGGAACTCTCGAAACAGGAGGGCGTAAACTGGAGGGAAAATGCTTCCGTTTTGAAGCAATTGGGATTTATGGGACAAGTCAAGGATGAAATGCTCACGGTAAATGCTGTGCCGAGTGTTTTAGAAGAAGAAACTCTTTCAAAATCCATTGATAGGATTCTCGAAACCTTGGCACACAAAGAAGTTGAAAAGGGTGAAGTAGCGCATGAATTGGTGCGATCTATCGCGCGATCAGCAGCAATGAAACGCTTGGATTTATCTGGCAAAGAGCAAATTCAGGCACTTATTGATCGCTTGTTTCAATGTGAGGATCATGCCTATTCGCCGTCGAATAAAAAGATAATGGAAACGCTTGATTTAGCATTCATTGACAAAAAATTTGAGTAGAAATGTTTAGACAGATATTTGGAAATATTCCCGACGTAACAAAGAATCTTTTGATTCTAAACGTGCTGTTTTTTCTGGTGAAATATGTTCTTGAAGGACAAGGTATTGACGCAGGAAAGTTGTTAGGAATGCACTATCCATCCTCAATGTTTTTTGAGCCCTATCAGATTGTCACACATTTCTTTATGCATGGCGACCTATTTCACATTCTATTCAACATGATTGGACTTGTTGTGTTAGGATCGCACTTAGAAAGGGTTTGGGGTAAGAAGCGTTTTTTCATTTTTTATCTTGTAACCGCTCTTGGAGCTATGGTATTACATTTGGGCGTTCATGCTTGGGAATTGTACGAAGCTACTGGCCAGTTTTTCCCAACTTTTCATTACGAGTATATTAATGATTCGATTTATGCCGCTCAATACAATGCCAATGGTGATGTCATTATTCAAGACTGGATGCAAAAGCCTGGCGGAATTCTGTATACCTCGACAGTGGGTGCGTCTGGTGCCATTTATGGGTTATTGATGGCATTCGCTCTACTATTTCCCAATACAGAGTTTATGTTATTATTCCCGCCTATTCCGATCAAGGCAAAGTGGCTTGCATTAATCCTTGGGGCCTTTGCTCTTTACAGTGGTTATCAAAGAGAAGCGGGAGACTCCATTGCGCACTTTGCTCACCTGGGAGGAATGCTCTTTGGATTCATTATGATTAAGATTTGGCAACGAGATAAAAACACCTTTTATTAAGTCGATATGCAAACACAAAGAAGTTTTCTTGACGAATTAAAAGTCATGTACAAGCAGAGCGCGTTCATGAAGTTAATCTTCTTGAATGCCGGCGTATTCCTTTTGATTCAAATGGCGTATGTCTTTGGAAGACTGGGCAAGGTGCTTCCAGAGGTTGACTTTGTATTGAACAAAACCTTTGCGATGCCAACCGGGTTGATGGATTTTCTTTATCATCCCTGGACTATCATCACCTCTATGTTTGCTCATTTTGGATTCGCCCACATCCTATGGAACATGGTTGGACTTTACTTCGTAGGGCGTACTTTTGAACGCATCTTCGGTTCTAGAACACTCATTTACACGTACATTCTTGGTGGTGTAGCGGGAGGCGCTTTCGAAATTATTGCGCATTTAATTTTCCCTGGATATGGACTGGCCGCTGCTGTTGTTGGAGCCTCCGGGGCAATAATGGCGATGTTTATCATGCTGGCATTCAGTCAACCCAACCTGAAAGTAACCTTATTCGTTTTTCCTCCGGTACGCATCATATGGATCGCCTTGGTCTTTTTCCTGGTCGATCTACTCCGACTAGGGACGAACGACGGTGTTGCGCACTTTGCACATTTGGGTGGTGCCGTTGTCGGATTAATAGGATCGCAAAATGTTCATAGCTCGAATAACTTAATTATGAGGTTTCAACGTTTTTCAGAAAGAATTCTCGGATTGTTCAAACGCAAAGAACGACGTCGACTGCATGTCAAGCGTGGACCTGAAGTTCGCAATATGACAGATGAAGAATACAATGCAGATGCAAAGGCACGACAAAAGGAAATTGATCGGATTTTGGACAAAATTTCTAAGTCTGGATATGAATCACTGAGCAAGAGGGAAAAAGACTTCTTGTTCAATCAAAGCAAAAATGGCTAAACGCAGAGGCAAGCGCTGGATACGATTGCTATTCGACATACTTTGTGTGCTGGTATCTTTATCGCTTCTCCTCTCCTACCTGTCTCCTTACACGCACCCAGAAAGTTTTACAATCATTCCCGTTTTCGGACTTGCGTATCCGGTTATTGTCATCGTTTTTTCGATTGCGATGCTTTTACAGTTTTTTGTAAGACGTTGGTTTGCTCTGGGAATGCTAGTCTTCCTGCTTTTAGGAAGCGGACTTCATTTGAGAACTTTCACACTCGGAAGTGGCGACACTCCACCAAAGAACAGTAATTCGCTGAAAATAATGAGTTACAATGTTCGGCTTTTTGATTTTTACAACGACGATCCAAAAAAAGCACAACAGTCTCGGAATGAAATCTTACAATTCTTACAAAACGAAGCGCCGGACATCGTTTGTTTTCAAGAGTTTTATCAGCAGGATAAACCTACGGACTTTGTGACCAAGGATACCATAATTCCATTACTTGGAATGAAATACTATCAAGAACGCTATACACACGTTGAGCGTGGACGACGAAATTACGGCATTGCATTGTTTTCCAAATATCCGATTATTGAAAAAGGAGAAGTTCGCTTTGATTCTGACCTTAACTCTTTCAATTATTCTATTTATTCCGACATCGTTTTCAAGAAAGATACTATTCGGGTTTATAACATTCACCTTCAATCCATTAGTCTTGATGCAAAAGAACGCGCTGCTCTGATAAACGAAGACTCAGGGACAGGTTTCTTCACAGCAATGGGCAAAGTTATGGAAGCCTTTCCAGAGCGGGCGAAACAAGCCAACCGTTTGACGAAACATATTAAAAACTCGCCCTACCCTGTGGTTGTTTGCGGGGATTTTAACGACACGCCGCTTTCGTATACATATCAGCGTTTTCACAACCACCTCACAGACGCATTTAGAAATTGCAGTAAAGGAATTGGTAAAACGTACGCAGGTAAAATTCCAGCCGGTAGAATCGACTACATTTTTCATTCAGAGTCGTTAGGATCCCATCAATTTAAGATCCAGGAGAAAGCTTTAAGCGATCATTACGCTATTTCTTGCAAGTTTTTCGTCAAGTAGCAACTGTTTCGCCGACTTCTCACTTTTTACCTTTCTTTTCCTGCTCATATATTCTAACTTTTAACTCCTCACCTCTCACTTCCTGACGCTGTACACTCTCACTCAATTCTTCGAAATACTCTATCTTTGGGAATATGTTACTAGAGATCAACCCAGAAAACATAGATCAGCGTTCTATTGATATCGTAATTGAGGCGCTGCGCAAAGGAGAAATCATCATTTTTCCCACAGATACAGTGTATGCCATGGGTTGCGACCTGTACAACAAAAAAGCGCTAAACAAACTGGCCGCTTTGAAAGAAATACGATTGAAAAAAGCCAAGTTTTCCATTATTTGTAATGGAATGAGTGATTTGTCGGAATATGTCAAGAACATCGATAGACCAACATTCAAGTTGATGAATCGGTCACTTCCTGGACCTTTTACCTTTATCCTGACGGCAACGAATGAGATTCCACGTCTGTTTGGGACAAATAGAAAAGAAATTGGTATTCGTATTCCAGATAATCCAATTTTGAAGGAGATCACAAAGCAATTAGGAAACCCTTTGGCAACGACGTCTTTGCACGACGACGAAGATGAGATTTTGGATTATTTTATCGACCCTTATGAAATTTATGAACGTTACGACAATAAGGTAGATTTAATCATTGATGGCGGCTATGGTAACCTTCTAGCGTCTACGGTGGTAGAATGCGTGGATGGAAACGTCAATATTGTACGTCAAGGCGCTGGAATTCTAGAATTATGATTCTCGTATTAAACGCTGGATCACCTCAAGCACAATATATTGCTAACATCGTTGACAACGAAATGGATGTGCGCATCATTCCTTTACTTGATGCTACACCAAAAGATTTTGAAGAAATCAAGGGCATTATTGTTTCGCACGGGTCACTGTCCATAACAGCAATGGATACAACTCCCTATTTGAGTGTTCTGAAATGGGCCGTTGAAAGTAAGCTTCCGATTTTGGGAATTTCACTCGGACATCAACTTTTAGGAATGTATTTTGGTGCTCAGGCATCTATGATGAAGCACGATTCAGGCTGGAAGGTTGTTGAAGCATTTGAGGAATCTATGTTATTTGAGCGACTACCGACGGAGGTAGAAATGATGAAAAGTCATTACGAAACGATTTCGGTGCCTCAAGGTTTTAAACTAATTGCAGCTTCTGATGCCTGCGTGAACGAAGCCATGCAACACGAATCCAAACCGTATTTCGGTGTTCAATTTCAACCCGAAATTTCTGGAAATCACGGCGCGATTGTGATTGAGAATTTTGTTTTTTATTGCCTTAGGAAAGGTAGTGAAAGGTGAAAAAGTCAAAATTGAAAAGGGGTTTACATTCTCGAGACCACTCCTCACTGTTAACTTCATACGTCACCCGTCTCCCGTCACACTTTTCCTTAAGCCACTGTTAATAGAATCGTTCCTTTCCACGAGGTAAGCATTTAATTTATTGACATCTTTGGTTTATGGTACTGAATCGTATTTGGATAGGCATGATACTCGTAGCAATTATGGTTACGTTGTCAAAAATGATCTTTTGGCAGGACTGGCATGTTATGAAGGACATGATTGATGCATTATCAGGATCTGCAACCTTAGGATTTGAGATTTCCCTTTACCTAGCTGGAGCGATGGCGTTATGGCTTGGAATCATGAAAATTGGTGAGAATGGCGGAGCACTTAAATTGTTAACTCGAGGTGTTTCTCCTTTGTTCACAAAATTATTCCCAGATGTTCCTAAAGATCATCCGTCCATCGGATCAATGATGATGAATTTCAGCGCAAACATGCTCGGATTAGATAACGCTGCTACGCCGTTAGGGCTGACGGCAATGAAGCAGTTACAAGAAATAAATCCTGATAAAAAAACGGCTTCCAACGCTCAAATCATGTTCTTAGTATTGAATACTTCGGGATTAACAATTATCCCAGTTTCTATATTTGCATTGAGAGCTAAAGCAGATTCCCCCACAGAGGTATTCTTACCTATTCTTGTGTCGACATATTGTGCAACTCTGGCTGGATTAATTTTTGTCGCAGTCAAACAGCGTATAAACCTATTTAACAAGGTTGTACTCCTTTATTTAGGGTCACTCACGGCGTTAATTGTCTTGCTTCTTTATTATGTTTTTACACACCCCAAACAGGGTGAAGCTGTATCCGTGATTGTTGGAGGAGTACTAATTTTCGGAATAATTGCTGGTTTCATTTTAATGGCCTTGAGAAAAAAAATTAATGTCTATGATTCTTTTATAGACGGAGCTAAAGAAGGATTCGAAGTAGCAATCGGAATCATACCTTTTTTAATTGCAATGCTCGTCGCAATGAGTTTGTTAAGAGCCTCAGGAAGCCTCGATGCAGTTTTAGACGTAATCAGATGGTGCGTTTTAGAATTGGGCATAAAAGCCGCTGAATGGGTCGATGCTCTGTCCGTGGCATTCATGAAGCCGTTGAGCGGAAGCGGCGCACGAGGCGCTTATGTCGAGTTAATCAATAATTTTGGATTTAATTCAAAGCAAGAATTGATTGGCGCTACCATGCAGGGCAGCACCGAAACCACTCTATACGTTATTGCAGTATACTTTGGTGCTGTCAAAATTAAGAATACTCGATACGCAGTGACTGCTGGCTTATTCGCTGACTTGATAGGAATTATAACAGCGATTATTGTCGCATATATCTTCTTCGGATAATGAGAAATTGGTTCAAAAAGAAAAAACGGCAGATTATTGCCAAAGATTTGTCAAAAACGGCACTCAATCAATTGGATTATCATCCGAAAATTATCCTCGCCTGGGCGAAAGCCATTGATGGAGACGATGGGTTCATGCTTTGGCTAAAGGAAAATGGCTACGAAGAGCTAACTATGGCTACGTTTGCCATCTACTTGAAGGATGATGCAAGAAATTGGCTTCAAGACAACGGTTATGCGCACTTGTTGGCAATGATTAATGCTGCGGAAGGAAATGAAAGTGCTCAGCAGTGGCTACTAACGCACAATTTTGAAGTCTTATATCATATTGCTATGGCTGTCGAGGCCGAACAATCCAGCTGGGCATGGTTAGGTAAAAACGCTCCTGCCGACATATTTATCCTCGCACAATCCATAAAGAAAATAAAGGATAAGATAGAAGAGAACCACAATGATATCCACACATTTCGACAGGATATTTAGCGGTACTCATACACTCTCCCGGCGATTAGCTCACCGTTCATTGCGGCCCAACCTACAATATTAATGGATAAGTCTTTCTTTGACGATTTCGGAATCTGTAAATGAAACTCGTAGGAATTCTTATCATTTTCACGAAAATGTGGATGCTTCAACCGAATTTTTCCAAGCTCATTACCGTTCAATACAGCATTAATCATGTTCGATGCAGCTCCTCGACCATCTCTAATCTCCAATTGGATTTTTACGTATCTCGTGGCGGGTTCTAGTTGGAGAACACTAAGGTTTTGAACATTATTCGTCGTTTTAATCGTTTGTGGTGTAATGCTATGCGAACGAATCAACTGCAACTGCTCTTCTTTCAAAATCACGTTATTGTCCAGCAAACTAAAATCCAACGGCGTTGGTTTGGAATTTAGAAAAATACGTCCGTAATACTGCCAATTCATGTCATGCGGATGTAATACAGTTGCGTTGTATTGCACAACTTGAAAGAGGTTGACGTAAACGAAAAAAGCTCCAATTACCCAAATCACCTTTTTCAATATTCTTCGGTTCATCAGGGCAGTTATGGCAGCGCACATGGACAACGCAAAGACGGGATAACTTTGAACCAATGCTCTGGTAGAATACGTCGATCCGTATCTCCAATCTGACCAGGCTATGATGATCCATATATTCAACAAGCAAAACGTAATGACAGAGCGTTGAAAAGGATATTTCTTCATAAAAAAGAAGCCAACAATGAAGAGAATCGCTAGTGGTGTGTATATAAAAAAGCCATTAGAAACTCCAAACAACACTCGGAACCAAGGGTTAAAAAAGAACCATTTACTGCCAACATTATGAATCAGGCTTCCTGTTGTGTATTGCCAATACATCAATTGTGGAAGTATACTCAGAATCCCGAATCCAATAACGAAGCCCAAATGCGGTAAATGCCTTCGAACTTGTTGCCATTTTTCCTTTCGGATGGCTTTTTCATGCGTATTCCAGAGTAATGGAATAAATAACATAATCAATTCTGTAGGACGCGAAATAGTCGCCAATCCAATGGTAAATCCTATGATCGCAGCTGATTTCCAACTTGGCTTTTCATGCCACTTAATCGTTGCCCAGATAATAAGCGCGTATAACGGAAATATGTAAATGTGGCTTTGTCCTCCATCGATTGCGGCATATTGAATTAAATTCGTTCCCAACCCTAAAAGAGTAAGCGTAATTGCAATGGGAACATCTTCAAAATAGCGCGCCAATACGTGTCGAAGCAATAGTAATCCAAGTAAACAGTACACAATGGCACCAAAAGCGATGGAATATTGATAAGGGGCCGAAAAACCATCCATAGGATAATCAGTCACAGCAGCAATACCATGGCCGATGAAGAAAAATGGCATTTGCATTATCGCCACTCCTCCCAGGTATTTATTCGTGTATTTACCATCCTCAAGAGGTGTGGCCTGATATAATTCTCCTCCTGTAACAGCGTATTTTTGTTCGATTCTGGGTACCCACTTCAACTCCGTAACATCGCCGTAAATAAAAATGGAGGGATTGTACATATAATACCCAAAGGCGTCCCATGTTGTTACTTTTATATCCTCTCCCTTATGGGTAGGATATGAAAAGCGAAAAATCAGCATCACGATGCCGACAACCACAATAGCAATATTTGACCAACGATTTTTCACGAGCTAAAAATAAGAACTTCAACCAATGCACAGCTTTTTTCGTTCTGAACTGACGTTGTGCATATCTTTATTAGTTTTGCAGCGTAATTTGCACCCACACATGATTAAAGGAAAAAAACTTGTTGTCATTTTGCCGGCCTATAACGCGTCGAAAACGCTGAAACAAACGTACGATGAAATCCCATTCGATATTGTTGACGAAGTGGTTTTGGTAGATGATAAGAGTAGTGATAACACTGCCGAAGTGGCCCGAGAAATTGGAATTGAGCACGTGATTGTTCACGAACAGAACAAAGGTTACGGAGGAAATCAAAAGTCATGTTATAACAAAGCTCTGGAACTGAATGCAGATATTGTAGTAATGCTTCACCCAGATTACCAATACACTCCCAAGCTTATCGAAAGTATGGCGCATTTGATTGCAAATGATGTATATCATGTTGTTATTGGTTCGCGGATTTTAGGTAAAGGTGCTTTGAAAGGTGGAATGCCATTTTACAAGTATGTTGCCAATCGTTTCCTGACGCTTTCCCAAAATATTTTGATGAATCAGAAACTATCGGAATACCATACGGGATACCGCATGTTCTCCGGGGAAGTTTTGAAAAGCATAAATTATAATATCAATTCTGACGATTTCATTTTTGACAATCAGATGTTGGCACAAATATTCTACGAAGGATACGAAATTGCGGAGATTACATGCCCAACGAAATATTTCGACGAGGCATCTTCTATCAACTTTCAGAGAAGCGCGAAATACGGAATGGGCGTTTTAGGGGTTAGCTGGTTGTACTTCTTGAATAAGGCGAAAGTGATGAAGTCGGATATCTTTCACAAGAAGGATTGAGTCTAAAGGGGAAAGGTTAAACGAAAGATAAAGGACAGTTCTGTTTGTTAAAGTCTTTTCGGTTTTTGAGTCAACTGACATTTCTAGAATTATACAATTTGGTAATTAGGCAAATATCGAATTTGAGCAATATTTAACACATTTATTGCACAGTCTCCGCATCACCGCAGAGCCAAATAAACCGCATCAATCACATCAGACATCCGCTCCAAATCTAATTTCTCCATCGTGTCACTTTTCTCGTGATAATGCTTGTTTCTGAAAAAGGCGGTATCCGTAACCATCAATGCACTGAAGCCAAATTTCCAGTAATTGAGGTGATCCGAAAAGTCTATCCCTTGCATGGATTTCGGGGCTGCAATTTCTTTCGTTTCAATCCGCTTTGTTTTTTTAAATTCCTTATTGAAATCTTTGACAAACGCACCTGGCCCCATTTGACTCACCAAGGCGATATAATCTCCTCTCGATCCATACATGGCCTTCATTCCGCCAACAGGATACTGCTGTGACCCTTTGCTATCATCAAAATATCCGATCATCTCCAAACAAACCATACCATTTACGCATACATTCTCATCTACGAGAGATTTCGCATGAATATAGCTTCCCATTTTCTCGGTTCTAAAAAAGGGAGGCTCTTCTAGCGTATACGCCACAAGGTCAATTCGTTCACTCAAAGTGTCTGCCTCCAATAATCGAGCTAATTCCAGCAGTCCCACTACTCCACTGGCATTATCATCGGCACCTTCTTGTGCACCACAGACATCGTAATGAGCACCTACAACTGTTCTTGTTGAATTATTTACCCCGAAAGAACAAATCACATTTCTGTAAACATTTCCGTTCGCTTCAAATTCTTGATAGAACGTAGTGTCGGCATATTGATCAAAGGCCCGGAAAATGTACGCAGCAACGGAATCCAATCGCACTACGTTTTGGAAGTTTCGGAATTGATCCGATTTCGTTAAATATTTCAAATGGTCGTGAATTCGGACTGTATCAGAAAGGTCAGCGTAGCCTGCAGAATTCTTTTGACTTTCTTCATTTTGGCCAGACTCTGCTTTCTTGGACTGCTCGCATTGAAATGCTGTGAAAACGAAATTTAAAAGGAGTAAATAGAGAAAATTCTTCATTATTCAACGATAAAAGGCAATTCTTGATTTCTGTGCTCTGGAAACAACTTATCTATAATTCCTTCACGAATTAGAGTCTGGTACTTCTCAGAGGTTTTCGAAATGTTCTGCGCATACATTTCTCCCTTTTTCCGAAAAGCTACTAGGCCGTTAGAATTTACGCGATAAGCTGGGTTCCCACCGTCATAATACAATACATTCAATTTCACTTTTTGTTCATCTGGGAAATAAATGGATTGGTAAATTTCATTCATTGAAGCAAAATAAGTTCTGGATTCTAGATTATTCCCGTGTAAATTAAATTGTACCTTGTTAAAAACCAAAGTGTCATTTCTATACGACTTCGTACTACGCAAAGTTCCTTCTTCATTATAGTACTTCCAATCGCCGTTCTTCCTACCGTTCACAAACAAACCCTCAATAGCGGTGTTTCCATTTATATACTCCAAAGACCAAGTGCCATTTACCGGAAAATTTAATTTAGGCAATTGACTAAAGTTCACGTGATGTTTTTCCTTATCATTCCTTGTGTATTGGTCCTTTAATTTAAAAGTCCAGACTCCCTTCAGTTTTCTGCGTTTAATTTGACCTGCCATTAACGTGTCGTTCTCGGGTGTATTACCAGAGTAATTCGGGAAATCGTTTTCGTAAACCATCACATCGGCTGATTTCACCAAGTCTTTTAAAAAGCCTTTTTTCTCATTGTACTCTATTTCGAACAATTCACCCTCCAACTGTAGGAGTTCACTGAATGGAGAATTTCCAATCTCAGAAAACCTCCTGGAGGCAGTCAGGACGGTATAAAAATAACGTTCGGCATGAAGGGTCTCAAAGGAATTATCGTACCTTCCGCCATACTCCTTAACGCTATTTAAATCTTCCAGCTGTGACAAATAATGGTTTACATTGGTGAAGATTCCATATGCTTCAATCGTTTCTAAGTATGGAAAGCGAAGGACTTCATCCGTCAGGTACAAGGGTACTTTTAAATGAATAAGCGGAAACCGATAGAGGGCTGACAAGTCAAATACTGGAAGAAAAAGACCATGATTAAGTGTAAAAGCTTTAAACGAGCCATACTTAAACCAATCGTGAAACTGCTTCCATTTTTCTAGATTTATTGTGGAATAACCGTAATAGTCTGAAAGATCTATATTTAATTCACTCAAATCTGAGATTGGTAACTCTTGAAGTATAGCAATCGTGTCAAGTCTAAGTGTATCGCTCGGTCTTGAGAACGGATGAGCGCTTGCGGATTCAATCTTCACTTTTAAGCAAGAAATACGATCCCAGTCCAATTTAGTAAATGGTGCATTTTCTGATAAAGTATAGCGATATGCACCCGCTTCTTTTCTTAAGTCTATTGCAGCCTCTAAACCTAATGCGTCATTGACTATTCTTACATCAAAAGTCCATTTTGATCCCGTTCTTTTTACGTCCAAATGGATCTCATTAAAGTTGTCAAAACTTAGAGAGGCATCTTGATTACTCGCGAAACTATTCACCGCGACCAGACAGAAAATGACAATAAGAAACTCAATTTTTAACACATACGTTCGTTAAGCGTTTAAACTTCTAAAAATCGTAATTTAGCGGCGCAATTCAAATCCCATTGAAGATTTCATTCAACAATATTGCTGAAAACAAACGCTGGAGCCTGCTCCTCCTTACCGGACTGGGAGCTTTGTTCTTTCTCGGAATTGGTCAGACACACCTATTTGACTGGGATGAAATAAATTTTGCAGAATCGGCGCGTGAAATGATGCAGACTGGCGATTATTTGCGTGTTCAGGTCAATTACGAACCTTTTTGGGAGAAACCGCCGTTCTTTATTTGGATGCAGGTGGTTTCCATGAAGCTTTTCGGAGTGAATGCGTTTGCAGCGCGATTCCCGAACGCCGTATTTGGCATCCTGTACCTTATTACGATTTACCTCATAGGCCGTAAACATTTTAGTCCGAAATTTGGGTTGATATGGGCGCTTATCTTCTGCGGAAGTCTACTCCCAAACGCCTATTTTAAATCAGGGATTATAGATCCTTCTTTCAACTTCTTTATTTTTCTTTCGGTATACTTCATGATTCGCGTCATATCTGGCTTAAACGAAGAAAAACGTGGTCGATTGGCCATTCTTTCGGGTATTTTTAGCGGACTCAGCGTCATCACAAAAGGTCCGGTTGGATTCTTACTCTTAGGGCTAACATTATTCGTATATCTTGCAATCAAACGCTTCAAGCCATTTCCGAAAATCAAATACATTTTTGCCTTTTTAATAGGTTTATTGGGTATCATCATGGCGTGGCTAACTATTGAGTTTTCTCAAAACGGATTTGAAATTATTCGTCAGTTTATTGCTTATCAGGCAGAGCTCTTTAGTTCCAATGTAGCGGGACATCAACAGCCTTTCTATTATCATTTCGTGGTGGTTTTCTTCGGTTGTTTCCCCATCTCCATTATTGCCATCCCGCATCTTCTAAAAAAGCGTTCTGAGACCACGATGGACTTCCATTTATGGATGTTGTGCCTGTTTTGGGGCGTGTTGATCCTTTTCAGTATAGTTACCACTAAAATTATTCATTACTCTTCCATGACCTGGGTTCCGCTCAGTTTTGTTGCAGCTTATTCGCTTTACTTGATAGATCTGAAAAATAATCATTTAAGTGGTTTCGTGAAGTGGGGTTATTTAGTTCTAGGCGTGCTCCTCTCTGGTGCCTTTTTAGCAATTGCCTATTTTATCGCAAACAATTATGCTTTTGCTGAAAAAATTGCCGACCCTTTTGTTGCAGCATCCTTACGACAAGATATTTCTATGAATCCGCTAGCCTTTGGCGTAGGTGGGATTTTATTAGTAGGCACGATTCTCGGTTTCATTTTCCTAAAACGATTGAACATCGGTGCTTTCGCAGTTACAACGGCAGGGTCAGTAATGATTTCTCTACTAATTGCGTGCTACACCTTACTTCCAGCGATTGAACAGTTTGCGCAAGGCCCAGCTATCGAATTTTACAAGCGAAGCCACGAAGAAAAAATACCGATCGTCACCTTCCAGTTTAAAAGCTACGGGCAATACTTTTACGCCAAAACACCTGAGCATCGGGAAGATTTGGAGTGGTTTTTAGTAGCAGATCATGATGGTCCTCTCTACTTTGTTTCAAAGCAAGGAAATAATTGGCTGTCTGAAAAATTTAAATACGAGCTTATCGAATGTAAGGGAGGTTTTTGCTTGTATAAGCGATATCCACCACCTCCAGTTAAGGCAAAAGGTGGAAAGCCAAAAAGCTGAAGGATTCTTTGGGCCTTCTGCTTTCAGCTTTTGGTAAAATAGCTTCGCTGAAAATTATCCAAAATAGTCGCCCAGAGCATATGAGCTTGCGCCATTGGAGCCTACTTGATATCTGGACAACGTGGATTTTTTTTCCATAACTCGTCATTAACAATCCAATTATCCATCTGTAACCCCATAAATTCGTCTGGCAAGGTGTCAGATTTAAAACCTTTATGATTCATTACAGAATGATTTATAACAGAGTCCAACGCGTTTCTAGATACTGTTCGTTTCGCATAGACTTCTATAATATCATACATTGTTGAATCGTACTCTGGAAAATAATATCCCACATAAGACTCTAATAAAACATCATCATTAAATGAAAGCTTATGAGTCCGGCTATCAACTCTATATGATTTAATTTCTCCCTGTTGATTAACTTTACTTTTTCTGGTTAAGCCATCCGTTATTGACAAGTGATAAAGCGTGTCTTTTTCCAAATACAAAACACCGCCATAGACAAAAGAAGCCATCACAAATTCACAAGTATTTAGCTTATAATATGAATGAAATTGGCAAGCCCAAACGGAAACAGAATCCGATTTCAAATTTACGTCGTCGCCGCGTTGGGCAGACTCTGAATTATGGCTTTCTTCATTACAACTTAACAGCAGGAGGCAAATGATAAATGTAACGAATGGTTTCAACTGAAGAATGTTTTTAAATGTTATACCTGATCTCTACAGCGGTTGCTCCTTTCCCATACTCCTGATAACTGGCGTCATAGCATTCCACACCTTCCTGATCACGAAAAAATTCACGTACTTCTTCTTTCAGAACGCCTGTTCCCACACCATGAATTACGATCAACTTACGGATGTGTTTGGCTCTGGCTCTTTTCACAAAGGAACGTAACTCTAACAATTGCTTCTGCACTATTTGTGTATTCGTCCAGCCCGCATGAGAATCCGTCAGCGACTCAATATGTAAATCAATTTCCCATACGTCATAACCACTTCTTCCAAGTCCAACATGTTTTGTTTTTTGCGCTTTTTTCGAGGTTGAAAACGTCTCATCCTCATTCAATCCTGCAATGGCAGCCTCATTGATTTTGTAATCCGTGCCATAAACAGGAGCAATTTCGGACTTCAGGCAAATCCTGTCAAATCCGTGATCATCTTCCACCTTAAACTTACCGACACCGAGTACTTCAATGACAGTTCCTCCGCCCTGTTCATGCAGAAAGGTGATTTTTTGTCCTACAGTAAAATTCATGCTAAAAAGAATGCCGAACGAATCCAAACAAGGTCTAAGGTGAAATACATTAGGAATGGAAGCGCGAAGGCCAGTAGCCACAACATTAAAACAATGGTTCTGAAAAGTGGAGAAGCGTCATTTTTTAATGGCGTTACCAACACATTGTTCACTTGACTGGCGATAAGCGGGTCCGATTGATCTTCCGAAATTTGATCTATATACTTTTTCAATTGAGGGGTGTGCTCCAGTACTACCTGTTTGATTCTGGCAAACTCCCTGTTAGAAAGACTTTTGTAGGACTTCTTGTAATTTACATCCTCTTTGCTTAGCTCTTGATGCATGTGATACTGCTTTTGCATAGCACGCACACGAAACCCCATCAGGAAGCCAAAAATAATTAGCAAATAACCGAACTCTCCTATAAAAAAGCCCAGCGCGATAATGATAATTGACGAGACAAAAGCAAAAGCCATGAGTAAGAACTCATGATTTCTCAACCCGAAAAGTTTGAACAATTGCCCCCCATCCAGAGGGTCTAAAGGCAATAAATTAATGATATTTAACAACAGGAAAAGTGCTGACAGTTGAAGCATCCAATCGATGTGATACTCGTTACTGTACCAAAGCAGTGCTGACCCAATGATCATTCCAGGTAAAGGTCCCGCAAAAACAACCATAAACGACTCACGTTGTGAATAACGCCGTTTTTTGCCTTGAACAAACGCTCCCATTAATGGAATAAAGAGCATGCGAACGTTTTCGTATTTAAAGACCTTCATCATGGTGAAATGCCCCATTTCATGGATAACCAATACGGCAATTAGCATCAATAGAAAGTTGAATTCTTCCACACCAAAAATCCAAAAGAACACCATAGCGAACAAGACCAACGATAATACCGTTAGTCCCGCACTACTTCGTGGCTTATGTTCCACGAGTTCTGGCTTTGGGGGGTAAAAATCAGACTCTTCCATATATTAAAGGTATCCAGAATATCTCGAAACGAAAAACATTATTGCTTTAGTTGTGCAAAATCTTTGGCAAAATACGTTAGAATGCCGTCAGCACCAGCCCTGCGAATGCTCAAAAGCATTTCCATAAACGCAGCTTCATAGTCCAACCACCCTTTCTGAGCGGCCGCATGAATCATAGCGTATTCACCGCTCACGTTGTACGCCGTGATCGGCAAATCATAAGACTCTTTTAATACATGTATTATATCCAAATAACAGGTAGCGGGCTTCACCATTAAGAAGTCTGCGCCTTCCTCTATGTCCAATTGTGCTTCCAGCAGTGCTTCCCGTTTATTGGCAGGATTCATTTGATAGGTCTTCTTATCTCCAGATTTTGGAGCAGAATCCAAAGCGTCTCGAAACGGCCCGTAATATGCGCTGGCGTATTTTGCGGTGTACGACATAATACTCACGTCTGTATATCCGGCACTATCCAAATCGGTACGAATGGCTCCAACTCTTCCGTCCATCATATCGCTCGGTCCTATGATATCAATACCCGCCTGTGCTTGAGCGATGGACATTTTAGATAAAATGGGTAAGGTTTCATCGTTTAAAATAACGCCATCTTTCACCAAACCATCATGTCCGTCAGAAGAATAAGGATCCAAAGCCACGTCGCTCATTAGCACCACCTCCGGAAATGTTTCTTTTATTTTTCGAATGGCGTGCAAATAGAAGTTTGCGTCATCGTAACTGTAGGTGGCCGTTGCATCTTTTAAAGTGTCATTTACGGCTGGAAACAAAACAAAAGTTCGAATCCCGAGATTTATGCAGGCCTCGATTTCGGGAATTAATAGGTCGATAGACCAACGGTATTGGTTTGGAAGTGAGGATATCTCGTTTTTAATCCCCTTTCCATCCTCAAGAAACAAAGGGTAAATGAGGTTTTGAACGCCCAGTTGCGTTTCTTCTACCATACTTCTAATAACACTGTTTTTACGATTTCGACGCGGTCGGATATTCATATTGTATTGTTTGGAAACAAATTTACCAATTCACTTGTAATATCCCGATTTTTGCTATTTTAGCCTTGCATTATTTCGAAACCGAATCTATGAAAAAGACCATAACAAAATCGCTCTTTTTCTTCGCCGTTGGAGCCATGCTTTTAAACTCATGTGGTGAAGAAGCGGAAAAGAAGGAAAAAATCGAAGAAGAAACGTTCGACAAACGCAACTCTTTCCGAGCGGTTTTCGATGATCAAATTTTTAGTATCCCCTCTCCTATCCAAACGGGATACCTTATTAAGAAGTTAAACCTAAGTTTTGATGAATCGCTGTTGAGCGATCGTTCGGCCGTATCCAATTACGCATCTGAACATAAGCAGGCATTGAACCTTGGAGTATATGGCACAGATTTGGGCTACGCTTCAATGTATGGGCAGAAAAATACTTCTCTGGGATACCTGAAAACAATTGAGACGATTAGTAACAACCTCGGTCTCGATGCAGCATTCAGCCCTCAATTCATTGCGGATTTTGAAAACAGCTCAGGCGATGAAGACAAAATGGTAAAACTAATGTCTCAAGCATTTAAAAACGCTGACAATTTCCTCAAGAATGCAAACAGAAAAGCTGTTTCTGCTAAAATCCTCACAGGTGGATGGGTTGAATCGATGCATTACGCTACTTCATTAAATACTCGAGCTCAGAGCGAGGAGATCAAAAGAAGAATTGCCCAGCAAAAGCAGTCATTGGAGTCCATAATTGAATTATTGAGTCAATACAACGAGGATAATACCAATGATGAGTTATTGACACAGTTGAAGGATCTGAAGACTTCTTTCGACAAGATTGTTCTTGAGTATGTTTACGACGCTCCAAGTATTGAGACCGACAAGAATAAAATGAAATTGAACCATACGTATAATATAGAATTCGATGAAGCGACAGCAACTGAGATTGCAGAAAAAATCGCTACCATTCGTAAAGGAATTATTAAAGCATAGAACACGATGAAATTATTACTAACTGCCCTGGCAAGTACATTTATTCTTGGAAGTACCTTTGCACAAGACTGTGAGCGAATCGTGGATAATTGCGAAAAGCTCCTTACAACAAACACGAAAAGTGAATTCATCTCAGACGGACAGGTTTATACTGCGTTTCTCGATCGTGGTGAAGTAGCTAAGTTTGAAACGACGCTTTTTGGTGGCTCAACGTATAGAATTGCTGCTAGCGCCGGAGACAACGAGGATTATGTGATTTTCACCTTGAAAGATCCCGCTGAAAACATTCTTTTCACTAATAGCAATTATAAAAATGCGCCTTATTGGGATTTCGAAGTAGAAGAAAGTATCACCGTGACAATTGAAACGAAACTAGATCCGGATTTGAAGTTCTCAGGTTGCGTTGTCATGTTAATCGGATTCAAGTAACAAGCCCTCTCGCCCATGAGCGAACGAATACTTCGAGCCCTTATGCAACTCTTTGCTATTGTAGCAAAGGTCGACGAAGTTTCGCACAAAGATCAAGGCGGTATTTTACTTCAAAGTACTGAAGGAAAGAAAGTTATTGAGGACTTTCTAAAGTCCGAATTGAGTTCTTCAGACGTTGAAAAGTACCTGAATATCTTTGAAGAGTTTCTAAACTCAACAAGAGGAAAAGTCTACAACAAATCAGGAGACAAGAAACGAACCTCCCTGCATTCCGTAAAAATCCTTCGGATTTGCGAGCAAATCAACAAGGAACTTACCCAACGGCAAAAGTTTATTGTACTGGTTCGAATTTTTGAATTCATCCACTCAGATGAAGTATTTACGGAAAAGGAAATGGATTTTATCCAGACAGTAGCCGATTCCTTTAACATAAATACTGAAGAATTCAGACAAATACACGGCTTTATTCAAGCTACATCCGATGATATAGTGGATGAAAAAAATCATGTTTACTATTGTGCGAACAATACCCGAGATTTTCAAAGTTCAAAATTTGCTCAGGTAGACGGACTGGACGGTTTCATTCACGCCATTTATATTGAGAGTGTAAAAACGATCTTTTTCAAATATTTCGGCAAACACGAGTTATTCGTAAATGGACAAATCGTTGACTCCAGGAAAACGCATGTATTTAATATCGGATCCACGATTCGTACTACGAAAAGTCAGCAGATATTTTACAGTGACATTATTTCTCGTGTATTGGATCGTGAAAACAGAGAAACGCTCAACTTCGAAGTCAATAAAATTTCTCATTCCTTTAAGGCAGGAAACCTAGCCTTGAAGGAGCTTTCACTTACCACCTCTAGTGGAAATATGGTGGGAATCATGGGAGGATCTGGAACGGGTAAAACCACGCTCATGAATATCATGAACGGGAAGATCAAGCCATCCAAAGGAAATTTAAAAATCAATGGGGTTGACCTTCACGAAGACCGAAAATCATTAGAGGGTGTAATTGGTCATGTGAGTCAGAACGATTTGCTAATCGAAGAGCTTTCCGTTTTTGAAAACTTATTTTTCTCAGCACGATTGTGCATGAGGCGGTTCAGCGATTCAGATCTTGCGAAAAAGGTTGCTGAAACACTAAAAATGTTGGGGTTGTACGAGATCCGCAACCTCAAAGTAGGCTCCAAATTGGATAAAGTTATTTCCGGTGGACAGCGCAAACGATTGAATATTGCCCTGGAGCTGATTCGTGAGCCCTCTATCCTATTCGTAGACGAACCTACTTCGGGGTTGTCCAGTAGAGATTCGGAAAATATCATGGACCTGTTGAAAGAATTATCCTTGAACGGAAAGTTAGTTTTCGTAGTAATTCACCAGCCGTCCTCCAATATCTTCAAATTATTCGACCGTTTGTTAATCATGGACAAAGGTGGATACCCCATTTATGATGGAGACCCATTAAACGCCATTGTTCATTTCAAAACACACTCGTTCAGGGGAAATGCTCATGAGCGCGAATGTAGTTTATGCGGAAATGTAAATCCTGAACAAATATTCGACCTTATAGATGCGCGCATTGTTGATGAATTCGGTAACGAAACACAATCTCGAAAGCGCACACCAGAAGATTGGCACGAGCTCTACCTCGAAAATCGTCAACGCCACGAAAAAAAGGATCTACAGATGAATGCCATTAGTCTCTCTCAGCTTCCTGGGAAATGGCGACAGTTTACCACGTATGTCCGACGTGATGTTCTGAGCAAAGTCGCAAATATCCAGTATATTCTTGTGAACACGCTCGTTGCCCCACTCTTGGCATTGATTCTGAGTTTTTTCATCAAGTACTTTGACGATGGAGCTTCGGGGGGCTATTCGTTCTACGGAAATGAAAATATCCCACAATACATCTTTATCGCTGTCATTGTCTCCATATTTCTTGGATTAACTGTGGCGGCCGAAGAGATTAACAAGGACAAAGAAATATTATCAAGAGAGAACTTTCTCAACATTTCCAGAAGTAGTTATTTACTTTCCAAGGTACTTATAATGTTCAGTATCTCGGCAGTTCAAACAGGGCTTTTCCTACTCATCGGTAATTTAATTCTCGGAATTTCAGAGAACTGGTTGGAATACTGGTTGGTTCTATTTTCTACAGCGTGTGCCTCCAATCTTCTTGGTTTAAATATCTCAAGTGCCTTTAATTCTGCAAAGGTTATTTATATCATTGTACCATTACTTATTATTCCTCAACTCTTATTGAGTGGAGTAATTGTGAAGTTCGATAAGTTGCATCCTTCTCTTTCTGAGGCCAATAAAGTTCCATGGGTTGGAAATATGATGGTTTCTAGGTGGGCTTACGAGGCGTTAGCAGTAGAGCAAAGCATCGATAACTCTCTTTCGAAAAAAACCTTCCAATTTGAGCTTGAAAAAAGTGAAGCGAAATGGAAAAAAGATTACTGGCTACCAAAAATTAAATCGAGCATTGTTGTTTTACAAACTCCTGAAGAGCATACTGAAGAAGAATTGAAGGCGGCCAGAACCATTTTGATCAATGAACTCGAACAAGAAGATGCCTATTGGAGTAATTTATCTTGTGAATCGTGCATCAATGACTTGAAGACGAAAAAAATGGAATCGGAATCAGATTTCAACAACATCAATAAGTTTCTCGGGTATCTTAAAACCAATTGGAACGAAAAGGTAAACAAGAACACGCGGAAGATTGATAAATACATTCATAAAATTGGTGAATCGAACTACATTGCTCAAAAAAAGCAATATACAAACGAGGCACTCCAGAATTTAGTTACAAACAGAATTGAATCTGATAAGGTACTCGTCCATGAAGGAAGATTGTATCAAAATGATGACCCTATTTACAACGACCCCGTGAATGTTCCGTTCTTTGAGACACACTTTTATGCGCCTCACAAGTACCTTTTTGACAGAAAATACAACACTTTCAGCATCAATTTGGTATTTATTTGGATCATCTCCATTCTGACTTACATCGCCTTGTACTTCGATGTAATTCGGCATTTATTGGTGGCTTCTGTGCGATTTAAGAATCGAATTTTAGGAAGTCGATTTGGTAAAGCGAAATAATCTTTACTTGTCATTACAATCATACCAAGCTTTGGGAATACATCGGTATCGCTTTTTAAGAGTTCCTTTACGATCGAATTTATCAGCTTAGATTTTTTCGCACAAAAAAAACCGGCCGCTAGCATTCACTAGTCGACCGGCTAAATATGGTAAGTTTTTCTTCTTACATCAACATTCCACCACAAACATTTATTGTTTGACCTGTAATGTACGCAGACATATCTGAACCAAGGAATACCGCCAAATCAGCAACGTCTTTCGGCTGACCTCCACGCTTCAATGGAATGGATGCTCTCCATTCTGCGACCACTTTCTCATCCAATTCTGCTGTCATTTCTGTCTCGATAAATCCTGGGGCAATTGCGTTGCATCGAATGTTACGAGACCCAAGCTCTTGTGCAACGGATTTCGTAAATCCAATCATTCCAGCCTTGGAAGCTGCATAATTCGCTTGTCCAGCGTTTCCACTTACCCCAACAACGGACGACATGTTAATAATGGATCCCTTGCGAGCCTTCAACATTGGCCGTTGAACAGCTTTTGTTAAATTAAATGCTGATTTTAGGTTGGTATTCATTACTTCGTCCCACTGCTGCTCCGTCATACGCATCAATAAGGTATCACGCGTAATCCCAGCATTGTTAATCAAAACGTCAATCGTTCCAAATGTTTCAATCACCTGGTCAACCAATTCTTGTGCCTGTTCGAACTGCGACGCATCGGATTTAAACCCTTTTGCTGTTCCTCCACTAGCTGAAAGTTCGGCTTCTAATGCCTTAGCTTTCTCTTCTGATGATAAATAAGTGAATGCTACGGTAGCACCTTGGTTAACACATTCCTCAGCGATGGATTTTCCAATTCCGCGAGATGCTCCTGTTATTAAAACAACCTTGCCGTCTAGTAATTTCATGAATTTCCAATTTTTGTCAAATATAACTATTCTAACGCTCGATCCGCTTGAATCCTGGGTTAACACCTAAATACCTGAAATTGATCGACTCTCTACAAATATTCGTCGAAACGTTCATTGGTTCGCCCTGAATATTCATATACCCTCGTATAATTACGGTTTATTCGTTGAGATTTATACATTTGGTTAGGTTTAGTTGTAAAAGGTAGGTTAGGTATAGAGAGTGATCCAAGAGGTCACTCTCTCTCTTTCTAGCCCTTTGTCGTCAAGATCGAAGAAAACACACTTTCACAAAAAGCAGATCACGAAATATACACTGGGTTTATTAATTGAAGAAATCCCACGAAATCCCAACACGAATGCGCGTTCCGGCAATAGGGTATCCATCAGCTTCATAAATGGTGCGATCGTTCCAGAAGTAACCGATATTTTCGAATCGAGCATAAAAACGGAATTGATCGATACCAAGGGATGCAAAAAAATGAAGGTTTGCCACTCCAGGATTCATACCCACTCCGTTATCCCACGTAAAAGCGTCCATTGACGGAATGTAGCTTCGCAAGCTGAAACCATTATTAAAAGAACCATCAAAACCTATGATCGCCGCCAGCTTTTTCGCTTTAAAGAGTCGTCCCTTTAGGTACAATCTAGAATACCCTTGAAATGTTGGTAAATAATTATATCGATCCGTACTTACTACTACTGCCGGTCTCCAGTGAAAAAAATTCCATTGAAAGTGTGCCCCTACTCGTAACGAACTGGTCGAGCCAAGGGAATCATTCAAGTTCCATGACGAACCATCAAATGTATAAACAGAAGGAAGTGAGAAAGAAGTTGCTCCTCCCTCCAATGCAAGCAAACTATCCTTGATCGTAAATCGAGCATTTCCGCCTACTTTAAACCAAACTTGCCTGTTAATGGTATTCAGTTCGTAATAATAGTTGTTCCCATAATAAAATCGTTGAAGGGCTTCTGCGGGTAATGAGGAGAAAATGGCATGTCCATTGATTTGTAATTTCTTTGAAGAATACTGCGCTGAAGCTCGATTTTCCCATCCATTGAAGCCGCCAATAAGATTGAAGCGAAAGCTATTTTTTAAGGAAACTCTCTTCCACTCAAATCGCAACTCTGAGGAAAGGTCAATTTCAGTTGTGTCACGCAAGTCGCGCACATCCCAGCTATTCCAGTAGCGATGGTCAATCGTTCCATCAATGTAAAAGCCCGTATTTTTGTTGAGAAAATAAACTCCCGCACCATTTTTTATTGAAGGGTGATTCCAAACATCCTGAGTTTGCAAAGAGTCGTAGTTCAGCATGGAATAACCTTCAATATTAGTTCCTAACTGCGTGTTGGTTTCAAAATATTTTCTGTTGATTATTTCAAAACGATGTTTGGTTACCAAGCCCAAATGATTCAGCGAATCAGAGGTGAAATTCACGAAATTTTGTAGTTCAGCCGTCGCCATTCGTGTTTCACTATTGGCGGATTTTTGAACGGGAACGAACTCCAATCCAATTCCCAACAGGGTATCAACGTTTATAGTTGAATCTGTTGTTACGCCACCTGGATGTGATATTTTGTAGGACTGAAAACTACCTGATAGTTTGACCGAATAACGCAGTCCATCTCGTTGTAATCGTAATCGGACATTATCAGAACTAAAATCGCTGTTCCGAAGCAAACCAGCCCCAGTCATACGATCATAATCCAGATTCAACTTAAATCCATACAGAAAGGCTTGCGTATAACGAAGGTGTAAAAATTGCGTACCCTGAGAACCGAATGAATAAGCGAAACCGAGATGTGGTAAGGAACTATAACGCATTGGATCTTGTCGCGTCAAAGTATTCAATCGGTAATTGGTAATATCCGAAAAAAGTTGATCAGCCGCAAGTGCTGCCTGGGTTGAAAGTGTTCTCCCGCCATCAAAAGAACTTGGCAACGGATTTCCCGCAATGTCGAAGGTGTCTTGAATCCCCCCTGTTCTTTCCGTAAATAGTACTGTGTCCGGAACAAGATCTAGCTGAGCATTCACGGATGCTGACACTGCAATGAACATGAAAAGAATCCAGAATTTCATCTCAGCTAAAAGTATAAAAAAAGGGCTGCCCGAAACGAATCAGGAGCCCTGTAAAATGCGATTTAACAAAGATTAAAGCGCGTTAATACGAACCTGAAGGCCTGACTTCAAGTTTGCTGCTTTATTCTTATGAATAATGTTGCGCTTTGCCAATTTATCGATCATTGCAGTAACAGAAGGAAGCATTTTTTCTGCCTCTTTCTTGTCTTCGATGCTGCGCAGCTTACGAATCGCGTTACGCGTCGTTTTGTGCTGATACTTGTTGCGAAGACGTTTTGCTTCGTTTGATCGGATTCTCTTTAATGCTGACTTATGATTCGCCATACTTTAACCTTTCTTATTTTAAACTGTTCGTTGCAGCCCATAGGAGAATCGAACTCCTGTTTCAAGGATGAAAACCTTGCGTCCTAACCACTAGACGAATGGGCCATTTAACAGTGTGAGTTTGAGATTTGAGGTGATCTACACACACTCTACTCAGAATTCACTCTGTGTTTGCAGCCCATAGGAGAATCGAACTCCTGTTTCAAGGATGAAAACCTTGCGTCCTAACCACTAGACGAATGGGCCGTGTTGCAGTGTGAGTTTGAACCTGTACAATAGAGGAAGGATCAATCTTCACTCTTAGATATCGCGCTCACGCTGTTTAATTATTTCAAAGATTCGCCAAAAGCGAGTGCAAATATAATTTGAAATTCCGTAATCACAAACGATCACGGGGATTTTTTCTAAAAAATAATGTCGTCTTCCGAAGAGAACTTGAAGCCCAATCTTTTACCTGTCGCCATTTGCAAATCGGAACTGATTTGATTGACTTGTCCGACGGTGATGGCCTGAACTCTTTCGTAAGGCGGAACAATTAAATCAAAGTTGATTGCAAACGCCATGGCAGTTTGTACAATTTGACGCTGCGCTTCATCTGTTAAAACATTTGTTTCCAAATCTTTAAACAATGTATTCAAAGGACCTTTACCCTCTACCATAAAGTGGTAATTGTGATTCATAAGCATGCGGCCAATTAAGTATCCGACGTCATTGACACGATTTTGCTCCACAGATTCAGCAAGGAAATTGAAGATATTAATCAAACCAAAAAAGCCATTTGCACCATTTTCTTTCAAATAATCAGATTCCCACAGTGGATTATCATCCGGAAATCGAAAAATATTGGTGTGCAATTGAAAAACAATCGTATCGCTTCCGATATGCATTCGAAATTCGTACTTCCCTTTGTCCTCAAATTTTAATCGAACACGGGAGTCATCCACATTCTTTCGCAGCTCTTTAAGTTCGTCTTGAACAACTACTTTAAAAGATTCAAATACCCCTTGAGAGTAATCCGCAATATCTTGCTTCATGGCGGCTTTATTGACCAATAGATCAATTATTGCCTCTCTCCTTTCGTGTTTCTTTTCCATAATTAATAAGCCTTTGCAAAGATCACGCGACCAGCGGAAGGCTTACCCGTCACCATACAAGTACCCGCTTCTTCCTCTCTATCAAAAGGAATACAGCGAATGGTTGCTTTTGTGTCTTCTTTGATTTTTTGTTCTGTCTCTTCTGTTCCGTCCCAATGCGCCAGGAAGAACCCTCCTTCACTCTCTATCCGTTTTTTAAACTCATCATAAGAATCGACTTTCCGCGTATTTTCAGTTCGGAATTTCAAAGCTTTGTCGAACAAGTTCTTTTGCATTTCTTCGAGCAACGATTCAATATGATCTGCAACACCCTCAAACGATACTACCTCTTTCGTCTTTTCATCACGACGAGCAACTTCCACCGAACCGTTTCCTAGGTCACGCGGCCCCATTGCTAAGCGTACCGGTACACCTTTCGCTTCGTATTCTGCAAATTTCCAACCTGGACGACGATTATCGTCATCATCCAACTTAAAAGAGATGCCTCTCGCCTTTAATTCGACTGCCAATTCTGCGAATTTCTCGGAAATAGCTGCCAAATCCTCTTCTGTTTTAAAAATAGGAACTGCAACTACTTGAATAGGTGCCAATGCCGGAGGCAATACCAATCCTTCATCATCCGAATGCGTCATGATCAATGCTCCCATTAAACGTGTTGAAACACCCCAAGAAGTTGCCCAAACGTAATCTTGCTTACCTTCTTTGTTGGTAAACTTTACATCAAACGCCTTGGCGAAATTTTGCCCCAGAAAATGTGAGGTTCCCGCCTGGAGTGCCTTCCCGTCTTGCATCATTGCCTCAATACAGTACGTCTCATCTGCCCCGGCAAAACGCTCACTATCACTCTTTCGACCTTTGATTACTGGCATGGCCATATATTCTTCTGCAAAATCAGCATACACATTGTTCATGCGTTCCGTTTCCTCTAGCGCTTCTTGTTTTGACTGGTGTGCTGTGTGCCCTTCTTGCCACAAGAATTCTGCAGTTCTCAGGAAAATTCGCGTCCGCATCTCCCAACGAACGACATTAGCCCATTGGTTTATAAGTATCGGCAAGTCGCGGTACGACTGAATCCACTTCTTATAGGTATTCCAAATAATCGCTTCACTTGTAGGTCGAACAACGAGCTCTTCTTCCAAACGCGCTTTTGGGTCTACGATTAATTTGCCCGGATTATCCTCATCGTTTTTTAAGCGATAATGTGTCACTACGGCACACTCTTTGGCAAATCCTTCGGCATTTTTCTCTTCAGCTTCAAATAGACTTTTCGGAATGAAAATGGGGAAATATGCGTTAGAATGCCCTGTCTCTTTGAATTTGGCATCCAATACGTCTTTCATTTTTTCCCAAATAGCATAACCGTAGGGCTTAATTACCATGCATCCTCTTACATCGGAATGCTCTGCAAGGTCTGCCAACTCTACCAGTTCGTTATACCAGTCCGAATAATCTTCTGCTCTTTTTGTTAATTTCTGAGCCATTTGAAATCTGATTTTTAATAAGGAGACAAATATAAGAAGAAGGACGGGTTAGTTGAGTCCATCGCAGGAATTAGTCTTTATTGATTCAAGGAGCGCTTTTACGGCGTCCAATAATTCATTTCAGTAAACAGGCTCCCTCTTAACCATTGACTTGTCTAAGAACACTCGAGAGGATATGCTTAGAACAACTAGAAGAATATTAAGGTTACAGCCTATGCTTTAGCCGCCAATCCCTCACGAATCGTTTGATCGAAAGGTGTTTTATGGAGTTTACTTTTCACCCAAGCAGCAATATTGAAATATTCCAAAACAACACGCTCATTATGGTCTTTCAGCAGTTCTGAAATTTCTTCGTCCATTTTCTCGAAAATTTCCAATCGGTTCACTCCATCAATGGTTTTCGCCAATTTACGGATGTGCTTGATACAAACATTTTCTATTTGGTAATCTCGGTCTTGTTTACTCAAGTACCTGTTGGTTGATTTCACAACATACTCAAGGAAATCATAATTCTCTAGTTCATAATGAATTACTATATTAAACAATCGAGAGAAACTGTAAATATCACGTCGGAGATTTTGTTCATTATCATTCAATACTTCATTTAAATATTGCAGCGCTTTCTTATAATCTCCCACTCCGAAATGACTGTATGCTTTGTTGTAAGTAAGGAGCACCTCCATTTCTTTACTAATCTTTCCTTCGTAGGTTTTCTGTAAATCCTCAATTGTCGGAATCAAGGCAACACTTCCTTCGAAGTCTCCTAGCGAGTGCAGAAGCACCAACTCCTGGTTATAAGTATTTGAAACAATTCGAACTGCAATATCTACAGATTTGAAAGCTTTCTTTCCTTGCAACCCTCGAATATCATCAATCAACGCCTTAGCTTCCTCAAATTCTCCGAGATCCGTGTGGCAACGTAACAAATGAAACAAGGTGTTCACGTATCGCTGCCCCGCATCAAGTTTGATGTCGGGATTGTTGTCCAGAATTTCTCTAGTTCGGTTAAAGAACTGAAAGCTATCCTCATAATTTCTATTCGTAGCGGCACACAACCCTTTAATGTAATAACAAATGGACGCGGCCTTGGTACTGAGTGCCGTATTCTTCCCCTTTATCAGGTGATAATCAGCGATATCCTCCACCACCTTACGTTCCCGTTCATTTCTGGTAAATCCACCCGAACGGAAAACCTGATTAATCTTACTGTATATCACCGTGTACTCGGCTAGATTTCGGAGTTTAGCAATTACCATCTCCTCTTCCTCCACAAGTTTATCCAGGTCTGTAGTAAACTCCCCTGACTCGTAAGCAGACTCCAGTAGTTTTTTCTCCCAACTAATGAGCTCAAACCAATAGTAGAATTTTTCATGACGTTTGGCAATTTCTTTTGCACGACCGACAAACTTTTCACATTCCTTGTACAGCGCCTTGTTGTACAGAATTTCTACATTTTTTATTTCCTGCGTTAGCGTACTACTAATACTTTGCTCGCTGTAATAAGAGCGTAAACTCTTTAAAATCAACTTGTACAGATGATTTTTTTCAGAAGGCAAATGCTTGATAAATGTCTCCCCTTCGAATTCTTTCTTCAAGGCCGCTTCGTCATAAACCGATTGCTTTTCGATATAATCGAAAATTTTGAGATAGTTCTTCTCTCCCGACTGCAATGACGACGAAAGTTTAAAGAATCGCTTCTCCGATTTTGTCAACGACTTAACAAGCTTAAAGAGTTCCGTGGATGGCTTCATGTTTCAATGTTGGGGTTTTACACATAGAATGCGATGCAAAATAACAATTAAGATTCAAACCATAACAATTGAAAACAGTTTATTAATTGAACTGGCATCTCCCTTGACTGTTGCGTTCATTCGACCTATTAAACAATAGTATAGTCAGCCAATAGAGTATTAAGAATGCAAGAAAGGCCTTGGTTTCCCAAAGCCTTTCACAAACAACAACAAACTAAAAAACCTCTAATGGACGAAGTCCTATCTGAGGGTTATTTTCTCACCCTTTTCGATGACATCATCGGGGCTGGTGATACCATTCAATCGCATGACTGTCTTAGCATTCAATGCGAATTTCTGAGAAACTTCCGCCACAGTCATATCCTCTGTTAGCGTAGTTCTTGTTCTTTTAAATATGTTCGCTCGTTTTTTGGGTTGAATGTAAACCACATCGCCCGCTTCCAACATATCTTTATCATTTCCAAAGTCGTTGTATCGGTACAATTGTTTCAATGTCAAGCCAAATTCTTTCGAAATTTTATAAAACGTATCCCCTTCTTTAACAATTACATATTTAACCTTGTTCGAATGAAGCATTACGGAGTGTTTGTTCGAAACAGCTTCATTATTCACGATCAACTGTGGAGCTTCCAACATCATATTGTTATCGTATTGGTCCAAATCAAGCTCCTCAATGATTTTGATTAACTTTTCTGGATACGTTGAACTCGTAGCATACCCCGCTTTTTTCAATCCTTTTGCCCAAGATTTGTAATCGGTAACTTCGTATTCAAAAAGAAAAGAATAACGACTATATGTTTTTAAAAAGGTAGAATGATCCTGGTACGATTCGCTAGCATCTTTGTAAACACGGAAACATTCACCTTTCACATCATCATCTTTGTACATTTTCTTTCCTGTCCATCCGTGACATTTTATCCCAAAGTGATTGTTGCCTTCACGCGCCAGAGTAGAGTTTCCACTTCCGCTTTCCAAAATTCCCTGCGCCAAGGTAATACTCGCAGGGATGTTGTGCTCCATCATCTGTTGGATCGCTGTTTCCTTCCAGGTATCTACATATTCTGCGCGCGTAATTCTAGCCGCGTACGAACTAGAACAAAGCAGCACGGCCGATAGTAATACTAAATTCTTCTTCATTTTTTGTTGTGTTTGTGCCCTGTAATACGTGTATATCGTAATTGAGTTACAGAAAATTGTTAATAACTGTCATTTTTTTGTTGAAAACTTCCATAACGCACTAGAATCAGACATTTTGACAGCTTACACCTAACCGGAATGACATTTTTTCCGAAATAAGACCTTGAATCATATTTGGCTTGTGATTTGACCATACTAAAGCGAAAAAAAAGATAATTATGGACCAAAATAAATTGACAATTAAAACGCAAGAAGCACTTCAGGCTGCGCAGCAATTGGCGACACAAAACGGTCATCAAACAATAGAGACCGGTCACGTACTTTCTGGAGTTTTAGAAGTAGACAAAGATGTCGTACCCTTTCTACTCAAAGAAGTAAATGTTGACACAACAATTGTTCAGCGCGCTTTAGAGAGAATTATCCAATCTTACCCAAAAGTATCGGGTGGACAGATGTATATGTCCAACCAAATGAATCAAGTTTTGAATAACGCCTTTAGCGAACTCAAAACATTTAATGATACCTACGTATCCATTGAAGTATTGTTTTATGCAATGCTCTCCGCAACAGACGCTACCGGATCACTTTTGAAGGACAACGGAATTACAAAAAAGAAATTAAAGGAAGCTATTATGAACCTAAGAAATGGTGAAACCGTGCAATCAAACAGCACGGATGCGACGTATCAATCCTTGGATAAATACGCCAATAACTTAAACGAAATGGCCAAGGCAGGAAAATTAGACCCTGTTATTGGACGTGATGATGAAATTCGTCGTGTACTTCAGATTTTAACACGACGCACCAAGAATAACCCTATTTTAATTGGTGAACCAGGGGTAGGTAAAACCGCGATTGCCGAAGGTATTGCCCACAGAATCATTGAAGGCGATGTCCCTGAAAACCTGAAAACAAAAATTGTATACTCGCTAGACATGGGAGCGTTGATTGCAGGCGCGAAATACAAAGGTGAGTTTGAAGAAAGATTGAAATCTGTTGTGAAAGAAGTAATCAAAGCAGATGGTGAAATTATCTTGTTCATTGATGAGATCCACACTCTTGTCGGCGCTGGTGGCGGAGGCGAAGGAGCAATGGATGCTGCAAATATTCTAAAACCAGCCTTAGCCCGAGGAGAATTGCGTGCTGTAGGCGCCACAACCTTGAATGAGTATCAAAAATACTTTGAAAAGGACAAAGCACTCGTACGCCGATTCCAAACAGTCATGGTAGATGAGCCGTCAACCGAAGATGCGGTTTCTATTTTGCGCGGTATCAAAGAGAAATATGAGAATCACCACAAGGTTCTTATCAAAGATGCAGCGATTATTAATGCTGTGGAATTGTCTCAGCGATACATCACAGAACGCCATCTTCCAGACAAGGCCATCGACCTGATAGATGAAGCTGCTTCCAAACTACGCATGGAAATCAATTCGAAACCAGAGGAACTGGATGAAATTGAACGTAAAATCATGCAGCTCGAAATTGAACGCGAAGCCATAAAACGCGAGAAGGACAAAGTTAAAATGGAATCCTTAGAAAAGGAGCTTGCGAACATGAACGCTGAACGGGATGCACTCCGAGCAAAATGGCAATCGGAACATGAGGTTGTAGACAAGATTCAAAATTGTAAAGAAGAAATAGAGAACCTGAAACTTGAAGCAGATCAGGCCGAACGTGCAGGAGATTTCGGGAAAGTCGCTGAGTTACGCTACGGACGCATAAAGGAAACTGAAGCTGCACTAGAAAAGGCAAAAGCACAATTAGTGGAAATGCAAGCGGACTCTAAATTGATAAAAGAGGAAGTTGATGCAGAAGAAATTGCCGAAGTAGTGTCTAAGTGGACTGGAATCCCAGTAAACAAAATGATCGAAAGTGAGCGCGAGAAATTATTAAAACTGGAAGGAGAATTAAGCAAACGTGTTGTAGGACAAGAAGAAGCCATTGAGGCCATTTCCGACGCTGTGCGACGATCACGAGCAGGACTTCAAGACGACAAACGCCCAATCGGATCCTTTATTTTTCTGGGAACGACAGGGGTCGGAAAAACAGAGTTAGCAAAATCACTAGCTGACTACCTGTTTAATGACGAAAACGCTATGACACGTATCGATATGAGTGAATACCAGGAGAAACATGCTGTGAGTAGATTGGTCGGGGCACCTCCAGGATATGTCGGCTATGATGAAGGTGGACAGCTGACGGAAGCAGTGCGCAGACGCCCCTACTCGATTGTATTATTGGACGAAATCGAAAAAGCACATCCCGATGTCTTCAACGTACTACTTCAAGTTCTTGATGATGGACGCTTGACCGACAACAAAGGCCGCACGGTAAACTTTAAAAATACCATCATCATTATGACGTCAAACCTAGGGTCCAATCTGATCCATGAGCGTTTTGATGGCATTAAGGACGAACAATTTGATCGCGCTTCGGAACAGGCCAAATCAGATGTTTTGGAATTGTTGAAACAAACCATTCGACCTGAGTTTCTGAATCGTATCGACGAAACGATCATGTTCCAACCGTTAACGAAGGAAAATGTCAATGACATTGTTGCCATACAGATGAATACCCTTAAAAAGCGCTTGAAAGAGCAACAAATAAATTTAGTCGTGACGGAGGACGCCCTGGAATTCATTTCTGAAGCTGGCTACGACCCATTCTTCGGGGCTCGCCCAGTCAAACGCGTCATCCAGAAAATGGTGATGAACGAATTATCCAAAGCCATTTTAGGAAATAAAATTGATACTACCCAAAACGTAGTTCTTGACATTTTTGATGGAAAGATGGTTTTTCGGCGCCCCATAAATGAAGAAGAAGAGGTAGAGATTTCATAAGTGAAAGGACTTTCAGACCAACAAAATCGTTTTGATTTAACGATGCTTATGAAGATTGTCTTCAAGCTGAAGTCCCGAGACTTTTGTAGTAATAGTTAGAGAGAGTTAGGCAGTCGTTTGATGAATTTCAAACGACTGTCTTTCTTTTGTACATTTACAACATGAAATTCCTATCAATAGTCAAGCATATATTAACGGCTTTGTTGCTTGCCGCTCTTGTTTTGGGGTTGATACAGCTGTTCACACTGGATGTCAGCCAGGAAAAATTTGGCGATCAGATTATTTCAGGAACTTTTCTTCTATCATTTTTTGTATTGCTGGCTACCTATCGAATTGATTGGATAGGTAAACAAAAAATCAATTGGATATCATTCCTTCTATTTATCTTAAGTCTCGCTGGACTGCTCACGATGCTGGCTTATCCGAAAAATGTGATGGCACTGTGGAAACCTACAATAGCTGCTTACATCTTGTTGTGTGGTTTTGTTTTTTTTCAAAAAATCACTGGAAACAACTGGAGCACGCTGCTGGCTAGAGGTTTTCTATCGATCACGGCCGGATTATTTCTTTATCCGTTATTAATCCAAACAACAAGCAGTGCGTATTATCAAATAGCAGGAACCTTTCTAATTTGCACTGGCTTCGTATCACTTGTGAACATTCTAATCCCAGTGAAAAAAAGATAAATCACTCACCAACGTAGGTCCCAAATCCGTAGAGGCGCTTCGTCCAATACTCACTTTTCGTGATATCCGTAATAATAATGCCCTTACTAGAAGCACTGTGAATCATCGTTAAAGGTTCGCCTTTTTCGGAAATGACAATTCCTACGTGAGAAATTCCTGAACCGTTATCAAAAAAGACCAAATCACCTTTCTGGACATGTCTGTCCTTTACTTTAATGGATGAATCGTATTGATCTACCGCCCGACGTGGTAAAAGCTTACCATTTTGCTTCATAACATAGCTAGTGAAACCGCTACAATCGAACCCACCAGGTGTACTTCCTGCCCATACATAAGGGGTGCCAAGATGCTGCTTTGCAGTGATAATAATCTCGTCACGGTAGTCAGGATTTAACACAATAGATGTATCCGGATCTTCGACTGTCGAACCATCTGGCATTTGATCCAAATCGTCAATATTTTCGAACAACACATCTATAATCTCCTGCACGGACTCAAATTCATCCTTCTTTCCAAGACGTTTGAGATCAGCCGCCCAGGCAATAAGCTCATTTTTAACCCAAGTCAATTCGTACTTGTGAGAAGCAAACAGTTTCTCTGCATCCTCGTCTTTTTTAATCTCCAGGAATAGCTCTTTAGCATCTTCTAAAGCATGCGGATGGCGCATTAACCAATGTTCGTTCTGACTTAGTTGGAGACCACTCAAACTTTTGTAATACTTTGGAAGTAAAGAGTAATCATACTCCGGCTTGTCCATCAAACGACGGGATCTACGATACACCTTCTTGTAGTGTCGCTGATCAAAAAGCATCTCCAATTTGTCGAATTCTGGGTTCTGAGCTTTTACATCAAAACCAGCACCAACAAATAAAAGGATCAATATGAGTGTGCATTGCCATTTCATCCAATCGAAGTAACGAATTAAACTGTTTCAAGATTTATGCATTATCCAAATTCATTCCACAATTCTATGTGTATAGTTACAAGAACCCATCTAAAATGAAAAGAGACAAGGATTCGAGTCTTTCTTTTAGCGGACTTTTGATCGTCCTTTAATTTACAGGCATCAGTTGCCACAGTTTTTAGTTTTACCCTAATTAACATAATTTATGTGGCGGTCGGCGTATCATTAACCCGCAGAATACGTTATCTTAGTATAATACGAACCCATGATCTCATAAACTTATTTCATGAAATATTTAATATTCACAGCGGTAACGCTGATGTCTTTTGCTGGGCATAGTCAAATTGACAAAAACAAAATTGCAACGACACAAAAATTCGATGAAGTACTAACGTATGTAAACAAACTATATGTAGACGATGTTGATCAAGAAGAATTAACGGATGCTGCAATTGTTGCACTTCTGGAAAAATTGGACCCCCACTCTACTTTCATTTCCAAAGAAGAAGTGAACGAAGCCAACGAACGCATCAACGGAAATTTCGTTGGGATCGGAATTCGCTTTCAAATTTTGAAGGACACTTTAATGGTGGTCTCTACCATTCCTGGAGGACCTTCGGAAAAGCTTGGATTACAAGCAGGAGACAAGATTATCAAAATCGAAAATGAGACAGTTGCAGGAGTTGGCCTGAAAAATAGCGGGGTTCGTGAAAGACTTCTCGGAGATCGTGGTACAAAAGTAAAAGTTGAAGTTCAACGCAAAAACACAAGTAAGCCCCTCTATTTTGTCATTACAAGAGACATTATCCCTGTAAATTCTGTTGATGCCGTTTATATGGTGACCGATAAAACAGGATATATAAAACTAAATGCGTTCTCTCGGAATTCACTGAAAGAAGTTCGAGACGGTATTAAGGATTTAAAATCCCAAGGAATGGAAAACCTTATCTTCGATTTGCAGGGTAATGGCGGAGGATTGCTTCGTGCCGCGCAATACCTTTCAGATGAGTTTCTTTCAGATGAAAAGTTGATTGTGTATTCGGAAGGACGTGCTCAACCGCGAACTGATTTAAAGGCAGGTATCGACGGATTGTGGGAAGATGGGAAACTGGTCGTCTTAACGGACGAATATTCCGCATCTGCGAGTGAAATTTTATCCGGTGCTATTCAGGACTGGGACCGTGGGATGATTATTGGGCGCAGAACTTTTGGAAAAGGCTTGGTTCAACGTCCGATTGACCTTACGGATGGATCGCAAATTCGACTGACCATTGCTCGCTATTACACTCCGAGTGGTCGTTTCATTCAAAAGGACTATGAAGACAAAGAAGCATATCGACAAGACTTACTCGATCGATATGATCGTGGTGAGTTTATGAGTCAAGACTCTATTCAGTTCGATGATTCATTGATGTTCGAAACGAAAATCAACAAGCGCAAAGTATACGGCGGTGGCGGAATAATGCCAGATATCTTTGTTCCGTTGGATACCACGGAGGTTACCGATTATTACTCTGCTCTTGTTCGGTCAGGAAAAGTAAACACTTTCGCACTGGAGTATGTGGATAAGAATCGTGAAGACTTATTGAGTAAATACGATGAATTCGGGAAGTTTCGCGACAATTTCAAGATGGAAAAAGAATTCATGGATGAATTTTTCGCTTACGTTGAAGAGGAACGTGGGGATGACGAAAATTTAGCGTTTAATGAAGAAGAATATCAAACAAGTGAAAACCTCTTGAAATTGCGCATCAAGGCTTCAATGGCAAGAGACCTTTGGGGATATGCTGAGTTTTACCAGATCTACAATGAGTCGAATGAAATCCTTCAGAAAGCCATTGAAGTGATTGAATCAGACGAATACGATTTGCTTGGCGACAACAACTAGAATTTTGTACATTTGATTCGTAAAATCTAAACAACCAATGAAGCATTTATTGATTCCCGTTGCAGCAGCATTTCTATTGTTTTCTTGCAGCGATTCCGAGGAAGTAGAAGGAGCAAAACCACAAAGCGGTGAAATTACATCTGCCATCGACGCTAGTCAGGATTTACCTCCTGAAGTACGCAAAAAAATGGCAGAAGAACGTAAGCGATTGGAAGCAGAAGAGAAAAAGCTTGAAGCTACTTTAACAACCTTGGCTTTTGATAAAGAAATGCACGATTTCGGAAATGTTCAAGCGGAAACGGATGTATTTACCGAATTTAGAGTAACGAATACTGGCAAGCGACCGTTGGTAATCGAGAATGTATCTGCAAGCTGCGGATGTACTACACCGAAGAAACCGGAGAAGCCCATTGCGCCGGGAGCGTCAGACGTTATTGAGGTAAAATTTAAATCGAAGCCTGGTCAAGAGAATGAAGTTACCAAAACCGTAACTGTCACAGCAAACACAAAGCAAAAAACGCATCAAGTTAAAATTCGTGCATTCGTTGAAAAGTAGCATCATTTCAATTCATATTATAAAGCAACACGATCAAAATTGTGTTGCTTTTTTTTCTTAGGCTCATATGGGAGTTATACAGCGTCAAGGCATTAAAAATAGCTTAGTGAATTTCTTCGGAATCGCTCTCGGTTTTTATGCTACGCTGTTCGTTTACCCTTATGATTGGGAGCTTTACGGGTCGATCCAATACTGGTTATCAAGTGCTGCCTTACTCGTTCCAATCCTGCGCTTAGGAACCGTTTCATTGGTCTCAAAGTATTACCCCTATTTCGAAAAAAATAAAATCCCTGGATTCTTGGGGATGATCCTGCAAATTGCGGCATTAAGCGTTGTTGGAATGTCTCTGCTAATAGTCCTGTTGGCCTGGTGTTTTCAAGACACCGAGTTCCTCCAGAAAATTCAAATGAACAAACGGGAAGCATTACTTATTTATCTTTTTTGCCTCGCCTTTATAGCCAACAATATTTTTCAATTTCAAGCCGCTAATTCAAGAAGAATTGTTTTACCAGATCTCATAAACAACGTTCTTTTTAAACTTTTTCTAATGTCCATTATACTGGGAACATATTATGGATTTCTGGACAGAGAATTAGCCGGACCATTATTAATCCTCTTTTACGTTGGCTCCGCCCTGCTGTTAATGTTTTACGTTATTTCTCTGGGCAACTTTCCCATTTCAGGTTTTCGATGGAAAATGCTCAGCCCTGATTTTAAGAGAGGAATGTGGACCTATTGGCTCCTGGGAGTTTTAAATTCCATAGGAATGCTATTAGCTTATAAAATTGACATTTTCATAATAGGCTCAAACATGGAAAATACCAGCGTCGGATATTACAGTACCTTTTTGTTTATGACCAATGTAATGTCGGTGCCTATGAACTCACTCGATCAAATATCCAGGCCAGAAATAGCAGAAAGTTTCGAGCATGATGACATTGGTCGCATTGATCGTATCTACAAAAAAACCTCGAACAATCTGCTGGTAATTGGCACCATCATCCTCATAACTATTTGGATCGGAATATATTTCCTGTTGGAAGTTATGAAGAACGGACACGAACTCAAACCGTTCGTTATGTGCCTGTTATTCTTAGGAATTGCTAAAATCTTTGATTTGGCCACCAGTGTAAACAGCTTGATAATCAACTATTCTAAATGGTACCGTTATAATTTGCTCTTTTTACTGATGGTTAGCGCCATGAATATCACTTTAAACCTTCTTTTTATTGAGGACTATGGTATTATTGGCGTCGCCCTCGCAACCATGACAAGCTTGTTTATTTTCAATTCAATAAAGACATTGTTTATTTACGCGAAGCTAAAAATCCATCCATTCACCCATAAGTCCTGGATTATTTTTGGGATTCTTTCTATTGGATTGACATTGGGTACAATACTTCAATCTACCCATTTATTTCAATCAAGCATTATTAATTTATTGCTCTATTGCGGAGTTACCGCAGGTATTTTTTCACTGGTTTTTTATTTCTTGAAATTATCTCCTGAGTTGAATTCAATCGCGGATCGTTTTCTAAAGCGTTCCTCAAGAGATTAAGGATTCTTAACCACAACGAATCGTAAGCCAATTCGTATATTTGCGAATAAATCGTTCTACAACTAAATGGAAACAATTTCAATCGTCATAATCAGCTATAACAGACCCGTCGAAACTATTGAAGTACTGGAAAACGTTCTCTTTGAAGTTGATGATTATGAAGGATTTAAGAAAGAAATAATTGTAATTAACAATGGTTCTTCTGAGGATTACACTGACGTTGTTTCCTACATCGATAAACACAACACGGACAACCAAATTATCTACGTAAACGACGGCGTAAACCTGGGGGTTAGCGGAGGTAGAAATGTTGGAATTAAGCACTCAACAGGAAAGTATGTAGTGTTTATTGATGATGACGCAGTGTTTGCGGAAAAGGACATTATTGGGAAAATTGACCAACGATTTACCAAGGACCCCTCTTTGGGCGTTATTGGATTTGCTGTTTACAACTTCTACACCAATGAACCTGATCACCCCGTTAAAAAGTCAAAGTTCATGGACCAGGATGAGTTCTACAACAATATCTTTTGGGGATGTGGTTTTGTGGTTCCACGAAGTGTTTTCGATGAATTAGGCAACTTTGAAGCGGCATTTTTCTATGGTATGGAAGAGTACGACCTTGCTTATCGTGTTATGGATAGCGGACGTAAAATTTGGTTTACAAAGAAGATATCTGTGCTACACAAAGTATCAACCGCCGGTAGAGAGCGCAATGTAGTCAAGCATTCCAGAATGTTTGTTAACAAGTGTATTCTGGCACACCGATACCTTCCTTGGTACTATGTTGTTACCCATTTCATCATGTGGAGCGGATTTTTCCTCGTAAAATCCAGAGGAAGCTTTATCACGTATTTTAAATCCATTGGGCGCTTGCGTAAAGCCATGAAAACTAACACGAAAGCGAAATTAAAGAAAGAAACGCTATCATATATTCGTTCAGTGGCTGGTAGACTTACTTATTAATTTGGAGGTAATTATTTAGAGGGATGCCAAAAATACAATTGAAAACCGAAATTAGGGCGTCCAAGGAAATAGTTTTTAACTTGTCTCGTAGTATCGATCTTCACAAGTTATCCACTGCTCACACGAATGAAACTGTAATCGATGGGAAATCCTCTGGATTACTGGAATTGGGTGAGGCCGTTACCTGGAGAGCAAAGCACTTAGGATTTTACCAAACGCTTACTTCAAAAATTACAGTTTTCCGTTATCCCGACTATTTTGAAGATGCAATGATTCAAGGCATTTTTAAATCATTCCGTCACGAACACCATTTTACAGAACAAAATGGCACAACCACCATGGTCGATATTTTCGATTACACTTCCCCACTTGGTTTCATAGGTAAATTGGCAGACGTTCTGTTCCTCAGGAGGTACATGACGAACTTCCTGCACAAACGAAACGCAACAATCAAAGAATTCTCAGAAAACGGCAGGTATACCGAAATTCTTAATACTCAGAATTGATCAGAATTATTATTTCTTCTCTTCAGTAGCTGTACCTTCACTTACAACAGTCGCCTCTTTTGGCCCGCGGATTTTCTCAAAATAAATGTACGCCGCAATGATCAAAAGCAATAAGATGGAACTAACCCATGCAAAAATACTCGCTGTTTCATACTGACTAGAATCATAAACGAATTCGACTTTATGAGATCCTGCTGGCAATTCCAATCCACGAAGCATATAGTTGACCTTGAGGATTTCTTGCTCTTTACCATCAACATAGGCTTTCCATCCTTTCTTGTAATACACTTCAGAGAATACAGCTAGCTGCTTTTCAGAAGCATTTGTCTTATAGGAAAGTTTGTTCGGCGCATACGATGTCAACTCTATTGAACCTTCACCAGAAAACTTCTTCGTGCTTAGCTTGCTCGCCTCTGAAGACAGCATAACAGCTTCATTTTTAGCATCAAAACTTTCGAGCAATTCAAGGGATACTATTTTGTTTAGGCTACCTGTTGAATCTCTCTCAAAATCTGCATCTTGATAGAAATTGGCAGCACCAGTAGAGTCTGTAGCAATGTATAGATTCATTCCCTCTCTCATTCTTCCCGGCAAGAATATATCTGTACTATCGCCAGGACTAAACACATACTGCATCTTTTCGCCACCGTATACCTTAGCACTTTTCTGAGGACTTCCGTTAACCAGGAGATGACCTTGACCAGCATTTTTCAATTGGAATTTATTTCCGAGTGCTCGTACTTCATCGTTTGGTGATTCGTAAGATTTCACTTCTTGGACAAACCATCCATCCCCTAAAGCAGAAGGCCTTGTGTTCAATTGTCCGTTTCGGATGGTGTATTTCACATTGAACATATCCAATACTTGCTCGTTGTTAAAACGAATCTGGAAATCAAACACATTTTGAATATTCTGCAGTTTTGCTGCATGATACCCTGATAGACACTTATGGAAGTACGACGAACGTGTGCTTGACCATAGGCCATCATAATCCAACACGCGATAATTCGTATTCATGTTTAACGCGAAGAATTTGTACGAATCTATCATGCGCTGACGCCCCGGACCTTCAAGTTCCATTTCATCAGCCTCAGCTTTCGCAAGTTTTTCCGCTTTTGCAATCTTTTGTGCCAGCGCTTCATTTCCTTGCAATTCGGCTTCCATAATTTGTCGATCTGCAGGTATAGCCTCCACAGGGAAATCCTTCTTTCCTTGTTCTATCCAATAGAAATATTCATCATTACCGGAAACAGGAGGATCATTATTCAAATAATTTTTGTCGACTACAATCAGATCCGCGGTAGAGATAATCCCAACCAATACGATAATCACAACCGACGGAATTGATGTAAAGAACAACAATGAAAGCGCTCCAATACCCAAGAATGCAATCAACAAAGAATGGTTTGTTGACTTGGCGTAGATATTCTTACGAAGCTCTTTAATGCGCTGGAAACCGCTCATTCTCCGATCAACCTCATTGCTTACGAACTGCTGTACTTGCGCTGGATTGTTCGGATCCAGTCCATAGTTCTGTTTTAATGTTTCAGGAGGAATATTCATCACCTGCTGGGTGATTTGCATAGTCATCGTTTCTTCATTGTAGAACTTCGCTTCATCTTCAGTGTAGTAACGATCATTAATATCAACAAACTTGAGACCAAGAAGGAATACGAAAAATACTCCAGAGACAATAAGGAACTTTTTCTTTTCACCCTTCAATGATTCACGCTCTTCGTAGAACTTCTGAAGTAACATAATTCCGATAATTGGCATCGTCAATTCCACCAAAATCAGAATAATAGTTACCGTACGAAATTTGTTATACAACGGAACATTGTCAATGAAGAACTCGGTAATCCCCATCACGTTTTTACCCCAGGATAGAATCAGAGCGAAAAGTGCGACTGTCAATAGTGCCCACTTAATCCTGTCTTTAAGAAAAACCAAGCCGAGAATAGCAAGAAAGACCACAATTACTCCCAGATATACTGGCCCATTTGTTATAGGTTGATCTCCAAAATAGGCACGCCCCTCTAATACTGCTTGCTCTTCTTGTGTATTAAGTTCCATGTCCTCTACCATAGAGGCAAAGCGAGTTTCCTGAATCGTGACATTATTGTGAGACCCTTTCGCATAGGGCGTTACCAGCGTAAACGTTTCTCCAATTCCGTAGCTCCAGTTGGTAATATAATCCTTATCTAGACCACCTGAACTTGCCAACTTCGAAGGTTCGCCGTCTGGAGTTATAGTTACATCGTTTTTACCACGAATAGTAGCATCTGCGTACGAATTCGTCATAAATATGTTACCGTAATTCATGGAGATCGCTAGAAGGTAAGCGCCAAAAATTGCTCCAGTAGATACAGCGAACTTTTTTAATTCTTTCTTAATAATGGCTTCCCGTAAGAAAAATACCCCCATGAAAAATAGCATGAACAAGGAGTAATAGGTAATTTGAAAGTGGTTGGCTCCCAAATGCATGGACATAAAAATGGCCGATACGATGCCCCCTAATTTCCAGTTCCTTCTGAAGGTTAGTATAAATCCTCCTAAAACCCCCGGTAGAAAAGCGATAGACATGGCTTTGGTGACGTGCCCTGCCTGAAGTATGATGATTTCATAGCTAGCAAAAGCAAAAGCAAAAGCCCCAACAATTCCGATGATGGGCTTGATTCTCAAACATAACGCGAGGATATAAAATGAAATCAAGTGCCATAAGAAAGGATAAGCAGGTCCAGAAATTGGCCGCCCGAGGAACACCACGAAATCTTTGAGTACTTGTCCAGAATACTTAACGCTAATTTGTGTAGCAGGCATTCCTCCAAACATGGCGTTCGTCCAAAGAGGTTCTTCCCCCATTTGATCTCGAAACTGCTTGATTTCATTGGCCATCCCTTTGTATTGCTCAATGTCATGCTGCTTCAGTCCGTACCCATTAAATTGAGGTGTAAAGTATGCATACGCTACAATGAAAAACAATGCAATAGCAATGAAATGAATTCCATTTTTCTTAAAAAAAGCACTCAGATTCATGATTTATAAGGCTGGTTTTATTGAATAATTTGTCCGTGAATATACTGAAAATGGCGTCAATAAAAGACGAAGAGGTAGCATTAATCTACCTCTTCAAAATCTACATCTTCTATTCCATCGCTGGAAGATTGTTTTTTTCCTAAAATTTGAGTCCTTCCGAGGTTCCGTTTTTTACGTTTTGCCTCAAGATCTTGCGCTTTTTTTTGCCGATCCAACTCTTTTTCTTCAGCCAGATTTCGTTTTGCAAGCATTAGTTGTCCAACAAAGCGAAGGACTACCAGCACTCCGATAATGATCAAGATCATTCGGATGGCTCCGGTCAAACTTGCTTCGGCAATGGTCATTAGCGCGACAAGTGCATGTTACGTTCCGAATAAATCTTCATGAAATATGGATCTTTCAAAGAATCGATGAAACGAATTGCTTCCCCTGTTGATTTCATTTCCGGACCAAGCTCTTTCTTCACTTCCGGGAATTTTTCGTAAGAGAAAACCGGGATTTTGATGGCATACCCTTTCTTCTTCGGTTGGAAATTGAAATCTTTCACCTTCTTCTCTCCGAGCATCACTTTCGCTGCATAATTGACGTATGGTTCGTCATAAGCTTTAGCAATAAATGGCACAGTACGTGAAGCTCTCGGATTCGCCTCGATGACATAGACTTTATCATCTTTGATGGCAAATTGAATATTGATCAAACCTACTGTTTTCAGTTCAATCGCAACTTTTCGCGTTATATCTTCGATTTGAGTCATTACGAAATCTCCAAGGTTGTATGGAGGCAACACGGCGTAGGAATCTCCAGAGTGAATTCCTGCTGGCTCAATATGTTGCATAACACCGATAATGTAGACGTCCTCACCATCACAAATTGCATCAGCCTCTGCTTCTATCGCTCCACCGAGGAAATGGTCTAGCAAAATTTGATTGTCTGGCATGTCTCGAAGAATATCTACTACGTGGTGTTCCAACTCCTCTTTGTTAATGACAATTTTCATTTTTTGCCCTCCCAATACATAGGATGGACGCACCAACAGCGGAAACCCGAGTTCATTGGATAGCTCTAAAGCTTGCTCAGCACTTTCTACCACGCCAAACTTAGGGTAAGGAATATCCATTTTTTTCAGAACATTCGAGAAACGACCTCTATCTTCCGCTAAATCCAGGGCATCATAACTCGTTCCAAATATTTTAATTCCGTAACGTTCCAGCTTCTCTGCCAATTTCAGTGCCGTTTGTCCACCCAATTGAACTATGACGCCTTCGGGCTTTTCGTGCTTAATGATATCGTAAATATGCTCCCAGAAAACAGGTTCGAAATAAAGTTTGTCCGCAGTGTCAAAATCGGTTGAAACCGTTTCAGGGTTACAGTTGATCATTATAGTCTCATAACCACATTCTTTCGCTGCCAAAACTCCGTGAACACAACTGTAGTCAAATTCAATTCCTTGACCAATTCGGTTAGGTCCCGAACCTAGCACCACAACTTTCTTCCGATCTGAAACGATACTTTCGTTTTCTTGTTCAAATGTCGAATAATAGTATGGCGTTTGCGCTTCAAATTCTGCAGCACACGTATCTACCAGCTTATACACACGGTTGATTCCAAATTCTTCGCGTTTCGCATGCACTTCCGATTCCAGACAACGTAACAAATGCGCTATCTGACGGTCTGCATATCCCTTTTGCTTGGCTTCAAACAACAATTCCTTTGGAATATTATCGAGGGTATGTTTCTCGATGCGCCCTTCCAACTTGATCAAGTCTTCAATTTGCTTCAGGAACCAAATATCAATTTTCGTTTTCTCAACAATCGTCTTGAAAGGTATCCCCAGTTTAATCGCATCGTAAATATGAAACAAACGGTTCCAACTCGGATGCTCCAGGCTATCTAGTATTTTATCCTGATCGCGTAACTCTTTCCCATCAGCACCAAGTCCATTGCGGTTGATTTCAAGAGATTGACACGCTTTTTGCAGTGCCTCCTGGAAAGAACGACCAATTCCCATCACTTCTCCAACAGCTTTCATTTGAAGTCCGAGTTCTCGGTCAGCCCCTGGGAATTTATTGAAGTTCCAGCGAGGAATCTTTACAATTACGTAGTCCAAAGTGGGCTCAAACAATGCAGATGTCGTCTTGGTAATCTGATTGTTCAATTCATCCAAATGATAACCAATTGCCAATTTTGCCGCAATTTTTGCAATTGGGTAACCAGTTGCTTTGGATGCCAAAGCCGATGAACGCGATACACGCGGATTGATCTCAATGGCAATAATCTCTTCATTTTCATCTGGAGAAACAGCAAATTGAACATTACACCCTCCTGCGAAGTTCCCAATGGATCGCATCATGTGAATTGCCATGTCACGCATTTTCTGGAACGTCGTATCTGAAAGTGTCATGGCTGGAGCCACTGTAATAGAGTCTCCTGTATGAACCCCCATTGGATCGAAGTTTTCAATCGAACAGATGATTACAACATTATCGTTGGCATCGCGCAGCAACTCCAATTCATATTCTTTCCACCCCAAAAGCGCTTTATCAATCATCACTTCATGAATAGGCGACAATTGAAGACCTCTTTCTAATAGCGTATCGAATTCTTTCGGATCGTGAACAATTGATGCTCCTGCACCTCCCAGTGTATAGGAAGCACGAACACACAACGGAAAACCGAATTCTTGCGCAATCTCTTTTCCTTGTAAAAATGATTTTGCCGCTTTCTGAGGTGCCATCGGGACACCAATTTCCGTCATTAGGTCACGAAATGCTTCACGATTTTCGGTAATCTCAATCGCATTAATATCAACTCCGATGGTTTTCACGTTATGATCTTCCCAGATCCCCATCTCCTCACATTTGATGCAAAGGTTCAATCCAGTTTGTCCCCCCATGGTAGGAAGTACCGCATCAATATCATGTTTTTCAAGGATTTCCAGGATACTTTGTGGCTCCAACGGTTTCAGGTACACATTATCCGCAACAACCTTGTCTGTCATGATGGTTGCAGGATTTGAGTTAATAAGTGTAACTTCTATACCTTCTTCTCGGAGAGATCTGGCGGCTTGTGATCCAGAGTAGTCAAATTCACATGCTTGACCGATCACAATGGGTCCACTACCTATAATTAAAATGGACTTAATCGAATTGTCTTTTGGCATTTTATGCGCAATTATGGGGGTTCAACTTCACGATAGTTCGCGTCAAATTGAACGCAAATTTAATACAAAATCAACAAGGGCTAAACCCATTTTGCAGACATCTTTTCCAATCTTTTGAACAATTTACGTTTATAACTCTTAATTGCACGAATTTGGTGGTAAAGCGGATTTGGTCAGCGTTTGCATAAAGCCTGGTAGTTTTGTTCGGTGAGGTCAAAAATAAATACGTATAATTTCAGTTGAATATTGGTTTTTTGACCGGCAATAGTTACCTAGGTTGTTAGACATTTGTCTAATTACCAAATTGTAAAATTGTACAATTCTAAAATTTTACAATCCTAGAAATTTCCAGCTAACCTACTCTCCCAATCCTGCCTACATTTCAACGAAGCTGGTCAATTCAAATCTTCCAATTCATTTTCGATAGATCCAACCCTCAATTCCGTACTTACTTTTCAGCAAAGACCTAATTTCCGCTACAGTATTTTCTGAATCCGCCTCACCCACAACGACGTAATGCATCCCATTCGATGCAGGAGACATAAAAGCATTTATCTCTAAGCCACGTAATCTTTTTACTTCATTGGATGCATTGTTTTTAACTCCGAACGCTCCTGCAACAAGGTAAAATCTTCCATTTTGGATTGGTTTTGACAATTCACCACTCGGAATCGGTTCGTTTTTCACCTCAGACCGTTCTTCTGAAACTTTTTTCTTCGATTTCAGCTGATTCTTCGGCTTGGGCTTTACAATCTTTTCCTGATTGTTCTTTTCAACTTTCTGTTCGGCAGAGGACGGTTTGAAAGTCTCACTTCCCAAACAGTACAAATAACCATTTCGTGAAGCGATGTATACTTTCCCATTATCGGCTACTGGCGACGCCTCGAAAACTCCTGGACGCCTCAATTCTGAAATAATTTTTCCGTTTTCATCAATAGTGTAGAGGTTTAAACCTTGATAACCTGCGGCAACTATTTTGTTTTGAACAAAAATCGGAGTTGAAATTGAAGGTCCAATGGTTCGTTTATCGAGTAACTTTGGCATCGGATATCTTTTCTTTCCGTTGGGTCCGAAACACGTTTTGTTTTTTTCCAAGACGGTATGATTGACTAGATACATAGAACCATCGATTCCAGTAAAAACAGCTACATCAGGATACTTACCTGAGTTATAAGCGTCGTTAACTGCCACACTACCAATGACACCTCCACTCCAACTGGCAAATTCTCTATCCTCTGTTGGGAAATACCATACTACGCAACTTTCAGGTGATTTTGAAGGGTCTAACTTAAAGACACCGCCTTTTCCTGAGATGTATTGTTTCTCTACAGTAATCAGGAGACATCCATCTGACGTCACTACTGGTGAACCATCCAGATCTGCTCCAATGGTAAAAACCCAATCAATTTCCTTCGATTTTAAATCATAGCCAAATACATGACCCGATCCAGAAGCTATATAGATATGGTCATTGATTCGAGCTGGTGAAGCCTCTGTAACCAAGTTTCCTCCATGTTTCCAAACATCCTCTTCCTTATACAGCGGCAGTTCTTGAAAAACGTCAGGCTCATAAAATTCAGTCGAGCCGATGGGCTTTAAATGCTTCCTTCCTGGCCCGAAAGAGATAAATGAACCATTTTCTAACCCAATATAAGCGGTATCTCCAATGGTAATTGCAGATGCATCTACATCACGACTGTAACTACTGCTTTTTTTGCTGTTCATGCGCCATAGCTCCTGCCCTGTGGCGTAAGAAACTCCGCGATAACTATATACATAAGGTGCTGATAATGAATTTTGATTACCAAGCCTACTACCTTGCAAAATCACCAGTCGCTCCTCTGGCGACTCGGCTTCCTTATTGTTCCAGATACTGCCAGTGCCTTTAATTACATCATCGTACTCATACGACCACACCAAACTCCCAGTTGCCGCCTCAATCTTCTTAAGATTATGATCATAACAACCGAGAAGCAAGTACTTTTTGTCATGCTCACGAACGATTAATGGTTGTCCAGTCCAACCCGCTCCGCTCCACTCTACTGCTCCATCCGCTAATACTGTGGTACCAGTGCCTAGATGCAATTTCCAGAGTTCAGTCAGTTCATTACCTATGCTATCGCCGTAGTAATTTCTTTGATCGTTTCCGAGGAATGTGCCGTTGATTATTTCCAGCGAATCTATTTCTTCAATAGCCTCAATTGTTTTATCGTCCTGACTACCCTTTTGCGCGATTTTATTTGAAGAATCTTCACACCCGAGAAATGCAATACCCCCAAATATTGCAGCCGGCAGCATGAATCTCTTGAACATTTTATTTTTTAGCATGTGGATAAATAAGCTCTTCCTTATACTGTAATTCCTTGAGAAGGTTTCCTATTTCGCTATCTTTGCAGGAGTCACTTAAGTTATGCAAGAAATCTTATCTCCTGTTCAATTGGAGCAGAAAATCCAGCGCCTCGCGCACGAACTACTCGAAAACTGCTTCGAGGAAAAAAAGGTATTCATTGGAGGGATTCAAGGCAATGGAATTTTACTTGCCAATAAACTCCACGATATATTATCAAAAACAGAAGATGTCGATTTCCATGTTTTTGAAATCAAGGTAAATAAGGACGAGCCGTGGTCAGAGACCATCGAGTTAAGCATCCCTCAAGAGCAAATGAAAAACGGCTTTATCGTGCTTGTCGATGATGTTTTGAACTCAGGAAAAACAATGCAATATGCGTTGAATGAAATCCTGCAGTTTCCAACGAAAGCGATTAAAACATTAACTCTGGTGGATCGAACACACCGACGCTTTCCCATAAAGGCGGATTTTGTTGGAATTCGTTTATCTACAACGCTTCAGGAACGCGTAGAAGTAATTATGGACAACAATGGTACAAAAGCATTTTTAGCATGAGTCAACGCATTACAGAATCAGAATCGAACCACCAAAACCTGGAGCTTCAATCAACGGAAAGCTTGTTGGAGGGAATTAATCAGGAAGACCAGAAGGTTGCCAACGCAGTACAGGCTGTCATTCCAGAGATCGAATCCTTTATTGATGCTTGCTTTGAAAAAATGAAGGACGGCGGCCGTTTGTTTTATATTGGTGCAGGAACGAGCGGAAGACTTGGAATTGTAGATGCCAGTGAATGCCCTCCAACTTTTGGAGTGGACCACAACACCGTGATTGGGATTATGGCTGGTGGCGATAGTGCGATACGAAAAGCTGTTGAATTTGCCGAAGACGATGTAAATCAAGGTTGGAAGGACTTGAAGGAATTCGAAATTACCAATCAAGATACATTGGTTGGAATTGCCGCCTCAGGAACAACACCTTACGTTTTGGGAGCGATAGAGCGTGCCCAAAAAGAAGGACTAGTCACCGGAGGAATCACGTGTAATCCAGGCTCTCCACTGTCAAAATTGGCAGAATTCCCCATGGTTCCTGTTGTCGGACCTGAGTTTGTAACAGGTAGCACGCGCATGAAATCGGGAACAGCACAAAAACTGGTGCTCAACATGATTAGCACGGTGTTGATGATCAAGCTAGGGCGAGTAAAAGGAAACCGAATGGTTGATATGCATCTGAGTAACAATAAATTAGTCGATCGCGGAACAAAAATGGTTCAGGAGCAGTTGAATATTAGTTACGAAAAAGCTGCTGCACTTCTGGAAAAACACGGTAGTGTTCGAAAGGCTGTGGATAATTACACTGCATAAACAACATTTTTATGGAAGGTTTAATTGACGATCAAAAATTCTCGCAAGAAAAGCTTCAAAATGACTCCCCCATTACAGATACCGATAAAATTGAACTTCCTTATGCAAACAGTATTTACTACAAAGGGATAGCAGCCCTGGTTTTTGTTTTTACTGTATTTGGATTCATGGTTAGCCTGTACTTAATGAACATTGCTCTGAAGAGATCCAAGGAAATGCTTGAAAATTATAAGAGAAGTCCGCAGCTATACTCATTGAAATCTCTGAAGAGAGTGAAAACAGGTCGAGCCTTAGCATATATTTCCTTAATTGTATGGATTGGTCAAATAATAGCTTTCCTTATAATATACAACTAACCTAATGGGCAATCACTTGCGACCTGATATTATTGATGACTCGCCCGAAAATCGGGTAGATCAGGAAGATTTAGATGTGCAACCTAGCAGTATCATTTCAATTGTAATATTAATTGTCGTCTTACTGCTTTGCATTGTCGGTTTCTCCTATGGTATGTATCGCGTTCTACATTAACGAAGTCTTCATACTACAGTGTATTTTTCTATCTATATTTGACTCAAACACTATTACATATTTCATGAGTCAAGAATTAGAAACACAAACACTAGATTCAAATCTGAACAATGGAGGCGTTCAAGAAGATTTACCCAAAGCAACATCAGCACTTACATGTGGAATTATAGCACTTCCTTTTTCCCTGGGGATTATTGGGATAATTCTTTCAATTGTCGCCATTACACAGGGAAACCACAGCATTAGACAATATCATGGATCACCGGGTAAATACACAGAGAAATCTTTCAAAAGAGCAAAAGCAGGTAGAACCTGTGGCATAATATCTTTAAGCCTATTTGGCGCCAGCATCTTGATCATTTTCTTAATCATAGCTATCGGAATCTAAAACAAAGAATAAAAAAAGGGAACTTAACTCTCTCGCCAAAACTTCAGCGACAAAGTTCGTTCCCTTAAATGCAAGTAGAGATTCTTACCTCTATTTAATTAACGCCAAAACGTTCACTCACCATTGAGTTATTTTTCTTCCGTTTTTGGCTTTGATTTTTGCGCTTTTCCTTTCTTAATGTCGATTGTCAATTCCTCTTGCCCTTCTTTGTAATCCATTTTAATGGTATCCCCTTCATGAAGGTTAGATTTCACAATCTCTTCCGCTAACGGATCTTCGATCAACTTCTGGATAGCTCTTTTTAATGGACGTGCTCCAAACTTCTCATCATATCCTTTCTCCACGATGTAATCTTTTGCTTTTTCCGTCATTTCGATAGTGTACCCTAGATCGTTCAAACGACCGTACAACTTGTCCAATTCCAGGTCAATAATCTTATGAATATCCTCGCGTCTTAGCGAATTAAACATAATCATATCATCCACACGGTTCAGGAACTCTGGGGAGAATGCTTTTCTCAAGGCATTTTGCACAATCATTTTCGCGGCATCGTCGGCTTGGTCAATCTTCGCTTTTGTTCCAAATCCAACGCCTGTTCCGAAATCTTGCAGTTGGCGAGCACCAATGTTAGATGTCATAATAAGAATGGTGTTCTTGAAGTCGATTTTACGTCCCAAACCATCCGTCATATGACCATCATCCAATGCTTGCAATAACAAATTGAATACATCCGGGTGTGCTTTTTCAATCTCATCCAAAAGAACAATTGAGTATGGCTTGCGTCGTACTTTTTCCGTCAACTGCCCACCTTCTTCGTATCCGACATATCCCGGAGGCGCTCCAACAAGTCGGGAGATCGAGAATTTCTCCATGTACTCTGACATATCGATACGGATCAAAGAGTCTTCCGAATCAAAAAGGTACTTCGCTAATACTTTGGCTAACTGCGTTTTACCAACACCAGTCGGTCCAAGGAAAAAGAACGACCCAATTGGTTTGTTCGGATCTTTCAATCCTGCACGGTTTCGTTGAATCGCCTTCACGACCTTCTGTACCGCATCGTCCTGTCCGATAACCTTTCCTTTAATCTCATCTGACATAACTGCCAATCGACCCGTTTCGGATTCAGAAATTCGAGTTACAGGCACACCAGACATCATGGACACAACTTCCGCGACATGCTCCTCTGTTACCTCTACTCTGTTTTCTTTGGATTCTTCCTCCCACTTTTTCTTGGCTACTTCCAATTCATCTTGAAGCTTGCGCTCACTGTCACGCAGCTCAGCCGCTTTTTCGTACTGTTGCGACTTGATCACCTCGTTCTTTTGCTCTTTTAGATCTTCAATCTTCTGCTCGATATCTAAAATTTCCTGGGGGACATTGATATTTGTGAGGTGCACGCGCGAACCAACTTCATCCATAGCATCTATGGCCTTGTCTGGAAGGTGTCGATCCGTAATATAGCGTTCTGTTAATTGCACACACGCCTGTAAAGCTTCTTCTGTGAAGCGCACCGAGTGATGATCTTCGTATCGCTCTTTGATATTGTTCAAAATCTGGAACGTCTCTTCTCGTGAGGTTGGCTCTACCAGTACCTTTTGGAAACGACGCTCAAGAGCACCGTCTTTCTCAATATATTGGCGGTACTCATCCAATGTTGTTGCTCCAATCGCCTGCATTTCTCCACGCGCCAGAGCAGGTTTAAACATGTTGGACGCATCCAGCGAACCTGAAGCTCCTCCAGCACCAATAATCGTGTGAATTTCATCAATGAACAAAATCACATCTGGATTCTTTTCAATTTCCTGCATTACCGCCTTCATGCGCTCTTCAAACTGACCACGATACTTTGTACCCGCCACCAGTGAAGCAAGATCTAGTGAAACAATACGTTTGTTGAATAAAACCCGTGAAACCTTTCGTTCTACAATGCGCAGCGCCAATCCTTCTGCGATCGCACTTTTTCCTACACCTGGTTCACCAATTAGAATGGGATTGTTTTTCTTTCTACGGGATAGAATTTGGCTCACGCGCTCAATTTCTTTCTCACGTCCCACAATTGGGTCCAAACGACCACCTTCGGCCATTTTCGTTAAATCTCGCCCAAAGTTGTCCAAAACCGGAGTCTTGGATTTTGGGTCTGCCTTACGTTGTGAAGAAAAGGATTCTTCTCCCCCAGTTGGTTCATCATCTGTTCCTCCTGGAAATTCTGCTCTCGGCGTTATTTGATCGTCTTTCATTGATTCTAATTCGTCTTTTACATTTTCATAAATCACGCCGTACTTGTTTAAAATACTGCATGCCGCACTGTCTTCATTTTTCAGAATAGACAGCAAAAGGTGTTCTGTTCCAATCATTGGGCTCTTGTATAATTTGGCTTCCAGATATGTTAATTTCAAAACACGTTCTGCTTGTTTCACCAAAGGAATATTGGTTAAATTTTGAGACCCCATCGTAGTCGCAGTCGACTTTGATAGGTTTTGTTCCACTTCTTTCCGTATCATTTTTAAGTCCAAGTGAAACTCTTGCAATACCGCTATCGCTTTACCATCACCTTCACGAATGAGCCCCAACAACAGGTGCTCTACCCCGATGAAATCATTTCCCAATCGCAATGCTTCTTCGCGACTAAAACTGATCACATCTTTCACTCTTTGCGAGAATTTTGCTTCCATATTGAATGCTATTTACAATGCTTGTAGTAAGTCGCGAAAAGTGAGTTTTCACGCACTCCTACAAATATATAACGTATAAAAAACATAAAACGCAGTGCAATTGCCTACTTTTTCACATTTTTTTGTTCGAATAAAGTCAAATCAAGAACCGTTCCGATTAATTGACAGGGACAATATGTCAGGTAAACGACTTAGTTCATCTTGAAAATCAACAAACTGAGAACTTTTTGTCAGGTCAATCAAAAAAACGATAAATTGAATTTGCCATAAAACCGTGGTACACGAACTTATTCATAGGTAAAAATGCGTTTTTCTTCCCTGATATTCAAAATTGTTAATAAGTTGCCGAAATCGCTCGATTTCCACAGATTTTTGTTAGTAATTACGCCGTTTACAACAAGTAGTTTATGCGGTGAATTGACTAATTTCGAGGCTTGCTTTTGAACACGCACAAACCGTGCAAAACACTTAACGAATTAAATACTCATGGCAGACGGAGAAAGAATAATCCAGATCAATATTGAGGATGAAATGAAATCGGCCTACATCGACTATTCCATGTCGGTGATTGTGTCGAGAGCTTTACCAGACGTGCGAGATGGTTTTAAGCCAGTTCACCGCCGCGTTCTTTATGGAATGCAGGATTTAGGTGTATACTCGAACAGACCTTACAAGAAAAGTGCGAGAATTGTCGGGGAAGTATTGGGTAAGTATCACCCACACGGAGACAGTTCGGTTTATGACACGATGGTACGAATGGCCCAACATTGGTCATTGCGTTACCCCCTTGTTGATGGACAAGGAAACTACGGCTCGGTAGATGGAGACAGCCCAGCAGCGATGCGTTACACCGAGGCGCGTTTGCGTAAGATATCGGAGGAAATGCTTGCTGACCTTGAAAAAGAGACGGTAGACTTTGCTCCAAACTTTGATGATAGCCTGCAAGAGCCAACCGTTTTACCAACGAAAATTCCGAACCTACTTGCCAATGGAGCTAGCGGAATTGCCGTAGGTATGGCCACCAATATGGCACCGCACAACCTTACAGAGGTTTGTAACGGTATGATCGCCTACGTTGATAACAAGGAAATCGAGGACGAGGAACTCTTACAGCACGTTAAAGCGCCTGACTTTCCAACTGGTGGTATTATTTACGGATACGATGGTGCCCGTGAAGCACTACTGACCGGTAAGGGACGGATCGTAATGCGTGCGAAAGCAGAAATCGAAGAAACCAAAACAGGAAAAGAAGTAATTATTGTTACAGAAATTCCTTACCAGGTGAATAAAGCGGACATGATTCGCAAAACTGCGGAACTTGTTAACGATAAAAAGATTGACGGAATCTCAGACATCCGTGATGAGTCCGACCGGAAAGGAATGCGCATTGTATACGAATTAAAACGTGATGCAATTCCAAATGTTGTGCTAAATAAACTGTTTAAGTACACGGCTCTGCAAACTTCATTTTCAGTAAACAACATATGTCTTGTTAACGGACGTCCTGAATTGCTGAATCTGAAAGACATGATTCGTCACTTCGTGGATTTCCGTCACGAAGTTATTGTTCGCCGAACGAAATACGAACTACGTAAAGCCGAGGAAAGAGCGCATATTCTAGAAGGTTTAATCATTGCATCAGATAACATCGATGAAGTAATCGCTCTCATCCGTGGATCGAAAAGTCCAGAAGAGGCTCGCGAAAAACTCATCGAGCGATTCGAGTTGTCCGATATTCAAGCACGTGCAATCGTCGAAATGCGCTTGCGTCAGTTGACAGGACTAGAACAAGATAAGCTACGCTCTGAGTACGAGGACTTGATGAATTTGATCAAAGACTTAAAGGACATTTTGGATCGTGAAGAGCGCCGAATGGAGATCATCAAGAATGAATTGATCGAAGTACGTGACAAGTACGGAGATGAGCGTCGTTCCCAAATTGAGTACTCAGCAAGCGAAATGCGTATCGAAGACTTGATTCCGAACGAAGAAGTGGTTGTTACTATCTCTCACGCTGGGTACATCAAACGCACGAGCTTGGCAGAATACAAAGTTCAAAATCGCGGCGGCATGGGCTCTAAAGGTTCTGCTACGCGAGACAAGGACTTCCTTGAAGAATTGTTCGTAGCAACCAACCACAATTACCTTTTAATCTTTACTGAGAAAGGGAAATGTTTCTGGATGCGTGTCTTTGAAATCCCTGAGGGATCAAAAACAGGAAAAGGACGTGCTATCCAAAACCTATTGAACATTGAGCAAGACGACAAGATCAAAGCCTACGTTAAAGTAACGGATCTCACCGATAAAGAATACCTCGACAATAACTTCGTTGTCATGGCAACAAAGCGTGGAGTTATCAAGAAAACTTCGCTTGAAGCTTACTCTCGACCACGTAGCAATGGTATTAATGCCATTACCATCCGTGAAAATGACGAGTTGTTAGAAGCTAAATTGACAAACGGATCCAATGAGATTGTTTTGGCAACAACCAACGGTCGTGCGATTCGTTTCAATGAGGAAGCCGTTCGTGCTATGGGACGAAATGCTGCCGGAGTTCGAGGAGTAAAGTTAGCAGATGATAACGACGAAGTTGTTGGAATGATTTGCGTGGAAGACGTCTTCTCTACCATCTTAGTAGTATCTGAGAAAGGTTATGGAAAACGTACCTATTTGAATGACCCCGAAGATGAAGAGCCAGTTTACAGAATCACCAATCGCGGTGGTAAAGGGGTGAAAACTTTGAATATTACTGATAAAACTGGTAAATTGCTATCCATTAAAAATGTGACAGACGAAGAGGATCTCATGATTATCACGAAATCTGGTGTTACTATTCGAATGCACATCGACACCATCCGAACGATGGGACGTGCTGCTCAAGGGGTGAGATTGATAAACCTAAAAGGAAAATCAGAAATTGCCGCAGTAGCCAGAGTTCCTAGAAGTGAGGAAGAAGAAGTAGAATTGGATGAGGATGGTAACCCAATCATCAACGAAGATGCCGAGAACAACGAAGCATCGAATGAAAATGGCACGGATATTGACAACGAAGATGCTGTGGAATAAATGCAATAAATGCATCTAAAGAATAAAGTAACTATGAAAATGACATTGAAAAATGTGGGGCTCGTAATGGGATTGGCGTTTGTCTCATTCTCAGGAATGGCCCAGAAAAACAAGGTAGTTGACGCTGCTCTTGAATACGACAAAATCAACGGAATGCTCGCTAAGCAAGATTTTAAAGGAGCTAAAACCGTCGCGAACACTGCAAAAGAGTACATCGACGAGTCGTATGAGTATGCGAAAATGAACCCTACAGAGAAAAAAATCGATAAAGTTTATTGGTACAGAGGGCGTATCTACACTGCGTTGGTGAATGTGGACATCATGCAAAATGCTAAAACTCCGGAAAACATCAACGAAGAGCAGCTCACGGAATACTTCAACACAGCTATTCAGGCGTATGATGAAGGTTACGAACTAGCGAATAAATACAAAAGAGATATTGAAAACTCTGCCAAAGAGACCGCTGGTATCATGAGCTTTATGGCAAATCAATTGTATGAAGCTGGTGAATACGGTGATGCAGGAGAAGCCTTTGAATTGGCAGGAAAATGTTTCTCTGCGATCGATATTTTAGATTCAAATTATTATTACAATGCTGGTCTAAGCTACCGAAACGCTAAAATGTACGCAGAAGGAGCACGTGCGTTTGAAGTTTTGGCAAAAGCGGATTACCGCGGTGCAACCGGCGCTGTTTTGGCGGCTTCATGTTACGCAGGAGCGAAAAACTTTGAAAAGGCGCATGAGACTTTGAATGCAGCTGAAAAAAAATATCCAGGCAATCTCGACATTTTGAAGCAGCGTGTAGACGTTTACCTTGCTCAAGAAAACGACGAAGCAGCTATGAAGGCATTGGATGATGCAATCGCTGCAGATCCAAACAACCCGATCCTCCATTACTCTATCGGAAGTATCCAAATGAAATTGGAGAACTACGAAGAAGCTGAAAAAGCATTATTGAAGTCTTTGGAGTTAGACGGTTCAAACGTAAATACGCAATACCAGCTAGGGGCTTTGTTGTACAACTGGTCTGGAGTATTGGCTGTAGAGTCCAAAAGCCTTCCTTTGGGAGATCCAAACGTTGGAAAGCTAGAGCAGAAATCAGATGAGAAGATGAAAGCTGCTATCAAGTATTTGGAAATGTACCTTGAGAGTGAGCCAAATGATAAGTACGTATTAGACAACTTATACAAAGCACACTACAAGCAAGGAAACGACGAAAAGTCAAAAGAATATAAAGCACGATTGGACGCCTTATAAGATTTGACAAAAAAAATAGTGAAACCCTGACATCGTATGATCGTCAGGGTTTCTTTTTGACTATCAGGCATATTAAAGAATAATTCCCTATCTTTGCACTCCCTTTCAATATAGAGGGAAGTTTTAATTTGTCGCAACCCTTTAATAGAGCGACTTTTTATTAATTCTTTCGGGATTATTAGGGTTACCCGAAATACAATTATTAAAGCCAATATGGCAGATAACAAAACAACGCAAGGAATTGCGGATTTTGACTGGGATGCATTAGCATTGGACGGTTACAACGCAGCAGAACGAGCTGAGTTGTCAGACAAGTATGACGGAACTTTGAACTCCGTAGCAGAAAAAGAAGTTGTTGAAGGAACTATTGTTTCCATGAACAAGAAAGAGGTAGTAATCAACATTGGATCTAAATCCGAAGGTGTTGTCGCTACAAACGAATTCCGCTACAACCCGGATTTGAAAGTTGGTGATACTGTCGAAGTATACGTGGAAACACAAGAGGACAAATACGGTCAGCTTGTAATTTCACACAAAGTAGCTCGTACTCACAGCGCTTGGAGAAAAGTGAATGAGGTATTGAAAACGGGTGAAGTAATCACAGGGTACGTTAAGTGTCGTACTAAGGGAGGATTGATCGTAGACGCATTTGGTCTTGAAGCATTCTTGCCTGGTTCACAAATTGACGTGAAGCCTATCCGTGACTACGATATGTACGTAGGAAAGAACATGGAATTCAAAGTAGTTAAGATTAACGAAGAATTCAAAAACGTTGTTGTTTCTCACAAAGCATTGATCGAAGCGGAACTTGAAGAGCAGAAAAAACAAATCATCTCTGGTCTTGAAAAAGGTCAGGTATTGGAAGGAACTGTTAAGAACATCACATCTTACGGGGTATTTATCGACCTTGGTGGTGTAGACGGTTTGATTCACATCACGGACCTTTCATGGGGTCGTGTGAACCACCCAGAAGAAGTGGTAGAATTGGATCAGAAATTGAACGTAGTAATTTTGGACTTCGACGACGAGAAGAAGCGTATCGCTCTTGGATTGAAGCAGCTTGAAGCTCATCCTTGGGATTCTCTAGACGCTGAAATGAACGTAGGAGACAAAGTGAAAGGAAAAGTGGTTGTTATGGCTGACTACGGTGCATTCGTTGAGATTGCTCCAGGTGTAGAAGGTTTGATCCACGTTTCTGAAATGAGCTGGTCTCAGCACTTGCGTTCTGCTCAAGACTTCTTGAAAGTTGGAGACGAAGTGGAAGCAGTGATTTTGACATTGGATCGCGAAGAGCGCAAAATGTCATTGGGAATCAAGCAATTGATGCCAGATCCATGGGCAGACATCGAAACGAAGTTTGCTGCAGGAACGAAGCACTCTGCTAAGGTTCGTAACTTCACTAACTTTGGAGTATTCGTTGAGTTGGAAGAAGGAGTTGACGGATTGATTCACATCTCCGACCTTTCTTGGCAGAAGAAAATCAAGCACCCATCTGAATTCTGTAAAGTTGGAGATATGATGGATGTTGTTGTTTTGGAAATCGATCGTGAAAGCCGTCGTATCTCTCTAGGACACAAGCAGCTTGAAGAAAATCCTTGGGATGTATTTGAATCTACTTTTGCAGAAGGTTCTACACACGAAGGAACTATCATCGAGAACAAAGACAAATCAGGAATCGTTTCTCTTCCTTACGGATTAGAAGGAATCTGTCCAGCGCGTCACATGCGTAAAGAGGATGGATCGAACGCGAAAGTTGATGAGACTTTGAACTTTGTGATTATTGAATTCAACAAAGACGCACGCAAAATCGTTGTTTCTCATACGAGAACATTCGAGGAAGGTGAAGATCACAAACCATCTAAGAAAGGTGGTGGAAGTTCATCTGCAGCAGTGAAAAACGTGAACCAAAGTGCAGCGAAATCTACAATGGGAGATTTGGATGCCTTGGCAGCGTTGAAAGAAAAAATGGACAAAGGAGAATAAGTACATTCTCTTCTGAATATTGAAAAAGCCGCGTCTCGACTAGCTCGACGACCGGCTTTTTTTTATTCACCAGTCGAAGGGATCAACAATTTTTAATTCCGAATTTTCAATTTTTCTTTATAGATATCTTTCTTCGAAAACCCGCTGATGATGCATTTGATGTCCTGAAATTAAATACCCGATGGCACGAACAGAGATCGCATTACCGTTGGCCTCTCCTCTTTCGATTAACATTTCATCCGTAAAACTACCGAATAAGGTTATGGACGCTTGTCGCACCGCAATAAACTCATCGACCAAATTTTGCAACGATCTGTTATTTCCAAAGGCAACATCGTTATAGCCATCATGATCAAACCCAGGAAGCGGTGTAGCATCTTTTCTTGCGAAGCGTAACGCACGGTTTTGAAAAATGCGCTCAGTATCATTGATGTGCTGCAATAATTCTTTAATGGTCCATTTGCCTTCTGCATATCGGAAAGTTTCCTTTTCCTCTGGCAGGGTAAGCAATAGCTCCACGAACGATTGTGCACTGTTTTCCATTATTTCGGTGATTGACTCCGTTCGGTCAGCTAGTGGACCAATGTATGTTTCAAAATAAGGATGGTATTCGTTGGGGTTGAGTTTCATTCGTATTCGGTTTATTTAGTTCTTTCTTTTTCGAATTTATTCTTCTCGTTTATGAGTATACAATTTGGTAATTAGGCAATTGTCTAATTACCAAATTGTTTTTAATTCTTCTAGCTATAAACAACTCGAAAGGTAATATTTAGACGGGGTTGTTCTATTTTCCTTTCTTTTGGCAGTTCGTGTTTCCAATTGTGCTGCAATGCTCCCTTCATCACGAGTAAATCACCATTGTTCAAGGGAATAATTAACTTCTCTTTTGTATCTCGCTTTCGAAAAATCATCCTTCTGGTTGCCCCAAAACTGACACTTGCAATGGTTGGATTCATTCCAAGCTCTTTTTCATCATCAGCATGAATGCCCATGCTATCCGCTCCATCTCTGTAATAATTGAGCAATCCTGAATTGAAGTCAACTTCGCATAAATCAGAACACTTATTTGCAAGCTCTTTCAATTTTCCACCCCAGGGAATCGCTGTAAATTGCTTTCCACTGTATTTGTATGAGGTGCCTTTCTTTCCGTACAACCGAGACAATCGTGGTTGTTGGATTTCTTTTCCGAAAAGAACAATTGATTCTTGTTGTAGTTCAAATTGATCGAGTTCATTGAGAAAATCGAGTTTTTCGAAATATCTCGAGTAGATTTGAATGATTCCGCTATCGTCATTGAGCAGCGTTGTCACGCGTCAAGAACTTTTGAGTCGTCTTTATTACCAATGACCCCTTGTAACAAAATAGCTACAAGGATCACCACGGCGCTTCCAATAATATTATACATTAGGTAGCCCAATTTGAAGACTTCATACACTACACAAAGATGAATTCCGAACACAACCAGCTGAGCGATAATTCCAGCAATAAACGCGGCGGTGCTTCTCACCCACTTGAAAAAGAAAGCCACCAGAAACACACCAAGGATAGTACCATAGAACAGTGAACCGAGGATATTTACAAGTTCTATGAGGTTGTCAAATAATCCGGCGATGAGTGCAATAAATATGGCGATGACACCCCAACCAACTGTTAGTATTTTTCCAATATTCAAGTCTTTTCGATCATCATCAGACTTCGAAAAGAATTTTTTATAAAAGTCCATCGTAGTTGTTGATGCCAATGCATTTAATTCTCCAGCAGTCGAAGACATGGCTGCTGAGAAAATTACGGCTAAGAGAAGGCCTATCAACCCTACAGGCAATTGATCGAGCACAAAGGTCAAGAAGATATAATCGAAATCTTTGTCTACATAGTTCTCATCAAAACTTGACAGTTTCCGTTTGTATTGCTTTCTCAGGGTATCCTGATAGATTTGCATTTCCTTGATCGGGGCATAATCATATTCTGTAGGATACTCTGGCAAATTAATAATCGCCAGACGCTTTTCCTCGAAATTGACATCGTATTTCTTTTCGATTTCATCCAATTCGGCTTTCTCCGTTGGTGTTATGTTCACCGCATGATCATTAAATACAATCGGTGGCTTGTTGAACTGGAAAGAAATAAATACCATCACCCCAATAAAAAGGATGAGAATCTGCATTGGGATTTTTACCAGACCATTGAACATCAATCCTATACGAGACGCTTTTAATGATTTTCCTCCCAAATAGCGTTGCACCTGCGATTGATCGGTACCGAAATAGGACAACGACAAGAACAAACCTCCTGTCAGTCCTGAAATGAGCGTATACTTTTTGTCAAAATTGGTATCCAGATCAATGATTTCCATTTTACCAAGACTCCCCGCTAGGTCTACTCCTTCGGAGAATCCAAATGAATCAGGAAAACTTTGCACTACGAAAAAGGCCGCCGTAATCATACCCCCCATGATAATGGTCATTTGCCATTTTTGAGTGAGGGAAACAGCGCGACTTCCTCCCGAAACAGTGTAAAATATTACCAGCCCACCAATCATCACACAGGTTAATTCCAAGTTCCAGCCTAGCAATGTTGAAAGAATAATGGACGGTGCGTAAATAGTTATTCCGGCGGCCATTCCACGCGATAACAGGAATAAGAAAGCGGTGAATGCCCGTACTCTGACATCAAAACGTTGCTCTAGATATTCGTAAGCGGTATAGACCTTTAGCCGGTAGTAAATAGGAAGAAAAAAGGCGGATATGATGATCATTGCCAGTGGCAAACCGAAGTAAAACTGAGCAAAGCCCATTCCTTCTTCATATGCCTGACCTGGAGTAGATAAAAAGGTAATTGCACTGGCCTGAGTTGCCATAATCGAAAGTCCGATAGTCATCCAACTCTCAGAGTTATTCCCTCTAAGATATCCTTCTAAATCTTTGTTTTTACGCGTTTTCCAACTACCGTAAAGAACGATCGTCAACAACGTCAAAAAAAGTACAGCCCAATCAATCCAATTCATTACTGATAAATCCTAGTAATTAGTAAATAAACGATTATCTGGATTGCCAGAGCCGCAATGAGCCCCATATACCAGCCGTTCCAATTTGTTGGATCGTCCTTTTCATTCTGGTCTAATGGATCTTCTTTCATGGCTTAAAGCTTAACAAGTTAGCAAACAATCGGTAAGCTCCAACGACTCCCTTGGGAAGTTCACGGAAAAAAGAGATCCCCGTGTAAACAAATTGACCTTTCCCGTGCTCCATGACAATCAAAGAACCTAGGACTGGCTCCTCCCCTTGATCAGACCAAGAGAACAAGGGCGTATAGGCTTCATCCCACTCACCTGCAAAGTACAACCCGCGCTCTTGCACCCAATTGTCAAAATCTTTCTGCGTAATGGAATTCGGCGTGTTTAAAATTGGATGATCGGGTGCCAGGAAGGTAACCGCTGCATCTTCTTCTGTAACGCGATCTCTTGACAGCTGAAAGGGTTTTGGACCGAACTCATTATCCCCAGACCGAGAAGCAGTATTGTATTGCATGATCAAATTCCCACCGTTGAAAACATACGTGTACAACTTGTCCTCAAAATTCTTTAATTCCGGGTACACGTTGTAAATGCGAATTCCCAGCACTACAGTTTGATACTGTGATAAATCAATATCTGCAAGGTCTTTTACCTCAAACGTTTCTACTTCAAAACCGAGCGTCGCGATTGCTGCAGGAACAGCGTCTTCCACTCCTTTAATATAGGCGACTTTACCGGAGCGAATTTTGGCATCCATTGGGATACATTCCAATTCCGCTGGGCTGAATATCGTTTGGGTTGGAATATGATCGTAAGCTATTTCCTGATACTGGAAAAGTTCATTTCCATTTCCATCTTTTAACGTCAATATGCCACGTTCAGATGCTTTGGAAAGCGCCTTCAGATGAAATGTCAACCATCTTTCTCCCCCTTTGTTCTCAATTTCGAAATTCAGTGCGTCTTCTTTTATTTCCCAACCCTTCAAAGTTTCCCAGGTAATTTTACCTTTCAACTCATCTTGAAAGCTTCGTACTTTCACACGAACTTCTCGCGTTTCTCCTGGTTTCAAAAGCACGATCTTTTCTTCAAAAGTAGCTGCGTACCTAGGGGCACCAATCATTGGTCTGGATCGCTCTCCGTAGGATGGATCCCGCCATTTGTATTTTGCTTCCAAAGGTATTTTAACTTCTGTATCACCATTAATGATTAGGTACAACACACCAAGAACGGATGCATCACCTTCAGCACGCAGTCTACCATCTACATGCTGCACATCGAAGACATCGTTAAATGGTTTTTCTAGCCAAAAGGGAGAGCCTAAATCACTTTCAGTGGGTAGTTTTAATTCATACTTCTCTAACTGATTTTGCTGTAAATCAATATTAATCACTTCACTTTTGAATGCATGAGGGATGAAATAATCCACATGGACTGGGATATCAGAACGGTTCAATAGTTCGAGCTCAAAGTCAACCGTTTCTCCCGCGATATAGTAATAATCTTTACCGAGTAATTCTGCACGAAACCCGAGACAATCCTGAATTATTTCACGGCATCTGTTGAGTTTTTCTTCTTTGAAATAAGAATCAGGCAAGGTTTCTAGTTCTTTGTAAATCTTCAATAAATCGGGAACATTATTAGCTGAATGGACGAAATCAAAATTCTCCAGAAGCTCATGAAAGAGAGTGTCTAGCGATTGATTGGACATATCGGCCCAAGTCCTTCTATTTTTTTCGAACAAGGATTCCTTCAACTTTTCTCCAGCTAAATGCTTGAAATATTCAGTTCTCGATCCGCGCTCTATTATAGCACCGAAGCCCTGACACTTGTGTTGACTTCTGGCGATTGTTCCAATTTCGTTGTAGGACATCCCGAGCAATGAGTTATAATCTCCTATTTCTTCAATTAGATAATCTGGGTTATCAATTGCCTCATCACTGGTACCATTACTTCTCCACCAGTAGGCGTTCCAGTAAATAGACGTCGTTTGCCACGTTCCGAATTCTTTTACTTGATCTGGGAAAACACGCTCATCCGCTGCTTTGGAAAACGCTTCGATAGCCAATTCTGCCGATGCGGTATGGTGTCCATGTCCTGCTCGTTCATCTGGTGGAAAACGCGTAACAATTACATCTGGTTGGAACATACGAATCATCAATACCAGATCTTCCAATAGGGCTTCTCTCCCCCACTTTTCGAATGATTCATCGGAAGATTTGGAATAACCAAAATCTACTGCTCTGGAAAAGTATTGTTTTGCTCCGTCTTTCGAACGTGCAGCTAGTAACTCTTGAGTTCGCAATACTCCAAGTTTCTCGCTTAGTTCATCTCCAATAAGGTTTTGTCCTCCATCTCCTCTGGTGAGTGAGAAATATGCTGTTTCCGCCTTCTCTCCGAGGGAGAACCACGCAAGAGCTCGCGTATTTTCATCATCTGGGTGAGCAGCAACATAAAGAACACGTTTTAGAGAGTGTAGTTTTTGCAAGTTGACATAAATGCTTCCAGGATTCTCATTGGCATGGAGAAGGTTTGCTGTAAATCCAAAAAATAGCAGGAGAAGTAATCGCATAATGAATTTTCTAGTGAACGTAAATTTACAAGGAAATAATGGAAATACTTTCCATGGTAAAGAATTTTCCCTTTCACATCTTACAATCCCCTTGGATTACTTAATTTTAGGGCAACTAAAACACAAAACATGATGAAAAATATACTTTTTGCTCTTTCTTGTTCGGCTGTTATGTCGGCATCAGCGCAGATTGAAACGCCGCAACCCAGTCCTGCGGCAGAGGTGAAACAGACAGTTGGATTGACGGAAGTTTCCATTTCATACTCCCGACCCTCCAAGAAGAAACGTGATATTTTTGGAGATTTGGTTCCGTACAACGAAATGTGGAGAACGGGAGCAAACAAAAATACCATGATCACTACTGACAAGATTTTGATCTTCGGTGAAGACACCTTACAACCAGGGACATACGCAATTTTCACCAAGCCGTCTGTTGGTACATGGGAAATCTATTTTTACACAGATACGGAAAACTGGGGAACTCCTGAAAACTGGGACGATGCGAAGGTGGCAGCGTCTACTTCTGCGATGACAATGAACATGAACGATGTGACGGAAACATTTACCATTGGTTTTGAAAACCTTACATCAAAAGGTGCAGATTTGACCTTCACATGGGATAAGACAAAAGCAGCTGTGTCTTTCAAAGTAGCGACTGAAACGCAAGTAATGTCCGCTATTGACAAAGTAATGAATGGACCTTCTTCAGGAGATTACTACCGTGCAGCGAATTATTACCTGGAAGAAAAGAAAGACATGAACCAGGCATTGACATGGATTAACAAGTCTATTGAAATGGATGGTGGCGAAGGAAAATTCTGGGTACTACACCGTAAGGCGCTAATTCAAGCAGAACTAGGAGACTACAAAGGTGCGATTGAAACAGCTAAGAAATCAAAAGCAGGTGCCGAGGCTGCCAATTACGATAACTACATCAAAATGAATGATGATGTCATCGCGAAATGGTCGAAAATGGGTAAAACCAAAATCGAGGGTGGAAGTAAACCACCAAGAGAAAAAGCGAAAATGTAATTGCTTGGAAAAAGTTTCAGAAGGTCGATACGTTGGTATCGGCCTTTTTTTGTTTGTGGCTCGTAGTACCCTTCGGCTCCGCTCAAGGTGCTACGAACCCCACTTAGGTACCACTGACTGAGCTCAGGGTGTCTTCAATCTGTGCATAAAAAAACCGATCACTTCATTCAGCGATCGGAATTCAATATTATTTAATCTTCTTCTTATAAAACTGATTTTGCCAGGGCTATCAACTGGTCGCTGTTTTTCATCCCCACAGCTTGTTTAATCAGTTTACCATTCCCATCTACAATTAATAGTGTAGGATAAGCTACTACACGATATTTTCGAGCCAACTCTGGTCCGTCAGCGTCTTTTTCCATCTCTACCTTCAAATTAATGAAGTTCTTATTGAATAAGTCACCAACCTTTGGGTCTTTAAAAGAAGTTGCCGCCATTCTTTTGCAAGGTCCACACCAATCCGTGTAGGCATCGATAAAAATTAACTTACCAGACTTCTTTGCTTCTTGCTTTGCTTCTTCGAATGACTTTTTCTTAAAAGAAATTCCTGATGCTGGGGCCATCATTTCCGACTTACTCTCAACTGCCTCGCCAGCTTGCGAGGAACATGTTGAACTCATGAAAGCAAGTGACAACACTCCGACACCCACTAATGCAACTATTTTTTTCATTTCTTTTGGTTTTCGTTCTCTGTTTGAACTTTTGTTCGTTAAATTAAGCAATACCTTACAAAACAACAAGGCAAACCCTGTGACACGCTTGTAAAGCAATTGTTGTTACTTTTAAATCAAATTCCATTCCAAAAGCATGCAATTGCATTTTCACACAGACGATCAGAACATTCGGGATTCAGTTGAGGCCTTCGTAGAGCAGTGGAATAATTCAGATGATTTCTTTCAAGTAAAAACATCTGGATCAACAGGAAAACCAAAAACCATTCATATTCTAAAGTCACATGCGCGTGCATCCGCCAATATGACAGGTTCATTTTTAGGACTTTATAAAAACCTGAACGCTCTTTTGTGCTTATCGCCAGAAACTATTGCTGGCAAAATGATGATTGTTCGCGCACTTGAGTGGAAGTTACATTTGCATGTTGTCGCGCCTTCGTCAGATCCTTTTGAGAATATTAAAAAAAGGATGCATTTTGTTGCCATGGTGCCGTATCAGGTTTTGCGGACTATTGAAAATTCTTCCGAAAAATTTCACGAGCATATGCAACTAATAATAGGTGGAGGCCCCATCGCTCCTACTCTGGAAAAGCAAATACAAGCACTTCCATGTACAGCATACCACACCTTTGGGATGACAGAAACAATATCTCATATTGCATTGAGAAACATTTCATTACAGAGCAAAAGATTTCGTTTGCTTACAGGGGTTACCGCGAAAATAGTCCATGGAAAAATGCATATTACTGCTCCGCATTTAGGTGTTAAAGACCTTGTAACCAATGACTCAGTGGAATTTTATGGTGATCGCGAATTTGAGTGGCGAGGACGATTGGACTTTGTTATTAACAGTGGAGGAATTAAAATTCATCCGGAAGAGGTAGAAGACAAGTTATCCCAATTATTTGATGTCCCCTTCTTCGTTGTTGGAATCCCAGACGATCAATTGGGAGAAAAACTAGTGCTCTGCTTGGAGTCTGCTCCATTTCCAATAAGCAAAAAGGAACTCGAAACTTTACTACCAAAGTATCACGTTCCGCGCAGTGTATTTTTCTTTCCAGAATTCGTCTACACAAAAAGTGGTAAAATTAACCGGTTCGCCACCTTAGCTTGCGAAAAACGAAATGAACAGTCGTTATTATAGAATATTAGGCTTGCCCAACAATGCATCTATATCCGATGTGCGAAAGCAATACCGGAGACTTGTGATGCAATATCATCCAGATAAAAATCCATCTCCCGATGCACAGCGAAAATTTATCGAGATTAAGGAGGCTTATGAGATACTAACAGGAAAAAAAGCGGCTCCAGTTCATCAAATCAGACGGAGAGATAACTCAAGAAATACCGCGAACAGCCAACAACAGAAACAGAAAGAACAGCAACAACGGGCCAAAGAAGCGCAGAAACGGTACGAAGAGCAAAAACTTCGGGAGTACCTTGAGAATGAACTCTATTTTCGGAAGTTGACGCAAGGATGGCGCTGGAAACTGATGAAAGCATCGGCAATTCTTGGGATAGTTCTGGCGTTGGCTATGACCGCAGACCTGGTTCTACCCCACCATTACGAAAATGATGTCGTTACAGGTTTTAATTCTAACGCAGCCTTTGGAATTGGTGGCAAAAGGGTTAGTTTGATCGGAACGGAGGAAAGTGGAAAATTTTGGATTGAACACTTTAACTCACAACTTTATTATGGAAACCATGAGATTCTCATTGAGTCTAGTTGGTTGTTTCACAACCCTATGCGGATTCAAAAACAGTCGAAGTCAGCTACTTTTGGCTATCCAGTGAACTTCAATTTTTACCGACTCAGTTTTATTTTGATTCCACTCTTTTTATTACCCGCTTTCACCCTTTATTACAAACGCCGGAAAATTTCCTTTACTGTTCTGTATCAGTTTTGTATGTACGGAGTAAATGGTGTTATGATCTGCATGCTCATTTCGGGTGATCGCTGGGCCCACTTACTAACTTTCGGTTTTCTATAATCGTATTGCTTATCTTTGGCGCCAAGAATTGAACTTTTATGTTACAACGACCACAGACTTTAGTCTTCATCGCAGCTGCAATTTTATGTTTTACAGTGTCATTTGTTCCTCTTGTTGGGTACACCCCCGACTTCTCTGACGCTCCTACTGAGATTAAAAAACAACTGTCAGATGCAAATCCACAGATTATTGTAAAAGCATCTGGACTTGAATACAGTATGAACAAACCGACAGAACCAAAAATTTCTGATGAAGAGTTTGAAAAAGGAATGAAACAAGCAAATGAAGATCTCAAAAAGCAAGTGGAAGCACGAGACCTTGGAATTATCTTCACCCTTGGCATGGTAGGATGCATTTTACTCGGGTTGAGCACCCTTAGTGTGGTATTTCTTTACAAAAAACGTAAAGTCCAAATCCAGCTTGGAATGGTATTAATGGTCGTGTCACTTGGTGCAACCATTGGTGTATTTATTGCTTCGAAAATGGCGCTCGACACACTTGTGAGTTTAAAGCTATTACCAACTATCGTTGATGAAATTGGATTGAGCGCATCCTACAAGATTGGATTCTTTATGTTTCCCGTAATAGCCGTTTTGCTTCTTATTGGCGTCATTTTGGTTCGAAAGGATGAGAATCTCGTAAAAAGTTTGGATCGATTGCGGTAATCAACCATGCGATTTCATAGCGCGATCCATAGCCCGTTTGTCGTCTTTCTCCTTTAAATCCTGGCGCTTGTCATGAAGTTTCTTTCCTTGTGCTGTGGCAATTTCCAGTTTTGCCCAGCCTTTATCTGAGATGAACATTTTCAATGGAATCAAAGTATTTCCCTTTACTTTTAGAAACTTCTCAATCTTGTTGATTTCTTTACGATTCAGCAACAATTTCCTGTCGCCTCGGGGGCTGTGATTGTAGAATGAACCATTTTCGTACGCGGCAATGTGCATATTGCGAATGAACACTTCTCCATCTTGAAAAACACAATACGCTTCAGCGATGCTTGCCTTACCATTTCGGATACTTTTTATTTCGGTACCTGTAAGTTGTATTCCGGCTACAAACTTATCGAGCAAATGATATTCAAAGCGTGCTTTTTTGTTTTTTATGTTGATTTGATTCTTCATGTTCACGACCGTACTGTGCAAAAGTAATCAATCGTATCGAGTTGTATCCTCCTTTTATCGGTACTTTTGATTTGTGAAAGTTCCATCCAAACATATTGAATCGGCTGTAGATCAAATTGCCTCCCTACCGGGAATCGGCAGAAGAACGGCATTGCGTTTAGTATTGAACTTGTTACAGCGCTCTGATGATGAAGTTCAGGCTTTTTCAGATGCGTTTACACAAATGAAAGCAAATGTTCATAACTGCAAAACATGCGGCAACATTTCCGATCAGGAAGAATGCTCCATCTGCCTCGATGAAAGAAGGGATGAAAGTACAATCTGTGTGGTAGAAGATATTCGAGACATTCTGGCCATCGAGGCTACAGAGTCCTACAAAGGAAGGTATCATGTACTTGGCGGCATTATTTCTCCAATGGATGGTATCGGGCCTTCAGATTTAAATATTCCGAGTTTAATAGCCCGTGTCTCTAAAGGCACCGTGCACGAGGTAATTTTTGCATTAAGCCCCACCATGGAGGGCGATACAACCAATTACTATATCTACAAAAAGATTCGGGATTTTGAAATAACCGTTTCTACACTTTCTCGCGGTGTTTCGGTTGGTTCGGAGCTGCAATATGCCGATGAGGTAACCTTAAGTAGATCATTGCTTCACAGGCAACCCTTTAAGATGTAGATCCTTTCCATATTCTAATGTGTAAAACATTCAGTTTCCAATTCTTACACCATTGCTTAGAAGGCGTATTTTTATCGAACTAATTAATTAACCTAAAAGATATGTTTAAGGAATTTAAAGAGTTTTTAGCAAAAGGTAATGTTCTGGATTTAGCCGTTGGACTTATCATGGCCACTTATTTTGGAGCTATTGTGAAGTCATTGGTGAATGATATTATCATGCCTCCGATAGGAAAATTAATGGGTGGTGTTGACTTCAATGACATGAAACACATCATTCAGGAAGCAAAACCAGCGGTAATGAAAGGAGATAAAGAAATATCTGCAGCCGTTGAGGAAATCAGCATCAACTATGGAACCTTTATCAACAACATCATTACATTCGTAATTGTGGCTTTCTGTATTTTCTTTGTGGTACGGGCTTACAATAAGATGAAAGCGCGCATGGAAAAGAAGAAGGAAGAAGCTCCTGCAGCGCCTCCAGCACCTACGAAAGACCAGGAACTATTGACGGAAATTCGTGATCTACTCAAGAAATAACAGTTTAGAAACATAAATATAAAGAACCGGGATTGCTCGGTTCTTTTTTTGTGAGTAGATTTGAACCGTACTATTTTTTAAGTATATTGCTAATATTAATACATTCTCTCTCAACTTGATATGACCAATATTTTTGTGGCAAAACTCGACTTTGGCGTAAGCGATGAAGCCCTCAAATCATTATTTGAAAATTACGGAACAGTAGTTAAGTGTCACATTGCCAAGGATCGTGAAACTGGAAAACCTAGAGGTTTTGCCTTCGTAGAAATGGCTACTGCAGATGAAACACAAGAAGCCATTCGCGCATTGGACGGGCACGCAATTAACGGTCGTAATATGGTCGTGAAATTAGCTGAAGACAGAGGTGGCGGTAACAAACCGCGCTCTTCAGGACCTCCTAGAGATAGAAATTTCAACCGTGATTCACGTCCTCCACAAAGAGACTCACGTCCGCCGAGGTCTGAAGGAGCTGAAAATCGTCCTCCGAAAACGGATGACTTTAAACCTCCTATAGCCCCGCGCACCGAGGAGTCTGATTCTGCAACATCTGACGAAAAAACACCAAAACGAGGCAAGAACAAAAAGAAAAAGTCTGGAGAAAAGCCCGAAAATCGAGAATTTAAAATGTCGGCGTACAAAAAAAGCGGAAAAAAGCCCCGTGTTGAGTTCGAAGACGACGATGATTGGGAGTTAGAACTTTTGAAACAAAAGCGTCGCGGGTGGACTGACGACGAAGAAGATATGTAACCAAACCGACGGATGGGATTATACATATAGGACTTTTAAAGTACCTATACTTCCTGTACGTTGGTGGCGTGACTTTTAGGGCATTGAATGAAAATTCGGGTTACGCCACCCAACGTCTTCATTTCTGTTTCAACCAAATTTTTCGGAATTCATTTCGCTCAATGGGATAGCTAAAATCATTGCTCATTAATAGTATCCATTGGATGCATTTTTCCAATTCGCTTAATATTTCCTTGTGCTTTTCGAAATAACCCAACGCCCCTTGTTTATACGCCTTCAGCATCACATCTACCTTATCCTGGGCGGAAACGAGTAAAATTTCAGAGTCCAATTCGCGTTTTTCCAATTCGTGCATAACGTCCAATCCAGTAGATTTTTCTAAATGGTAATCCAGAATAATCAGATCGGGTGGCGATTGAAGTGCTCGAAAAAAGTTTCGCTCCGTTTTGAAGTGTTTTACGTGGTCTATTGTGGATTCCAGCCCTTTTTTTAGGCATCTACCGAAGTACAGATCGTCGTCAAGTATGTATAAAGATGTTGCCATATTAGATATATGACCAAATTGATGCCGAAATAGTTATACTTCTGTTTTCTAAATACTTAAGAATTATAAAGTAGAGTCTTGCCCTCAATTTTGACAGTTAAATTTTTCAAAATGAAAAAGTGGAGTTGCTTTGCCGCGACCAAAATCAAGTGAATGATTTAGACAGAAATCTACAGAGAAAGTCAAAATGTCACTGTGAGTTATAGCGTGAGTTCAGAAGAAAAGCAGTGTCGAATTCATCACTTTCACTCTGAATTCTCACACTGCTTTGTGGAGCCGGAGGGGATCGAACCCTCGTCCAAACGATGAATTACCAAGCTTTCTACATGTTTATTCCTTTCTTAAATTGTCGGCGCAATTTCGGATAAGGACATCCAACGATTGCGCTTAGCTTCTAAATTTCATACCGACTTAGAAGCATCACCGATACTATCCTGAAATTAATGATACTTCCGATTCCCATCCTAACAGGCGGAGGCTTGGGGGAAGGACTCGTTCTGCCTACTGTGCTTCAGCTAGAATTAAGCCAATTAGCATTCCGCTAATTATGCTGCGAGATTGTATGACGTATTGTCAATTATGGTTTGTGACCAGAGTTTAACGAGACTCACCACATGGCTCGACATGCTTACACCTGACAACTGCTATCGCTGTCAAATCCAATACGGCCCCGAAAAAAAGAACTAAGGCAGCGCACTCTTCAGAGCTCACCGCGATTTCCAAAGATATACAGAATTTTACTTCTCATTTGACAAAGCGGTTAGTTACAGTGTTTTCTTTACTATTTTTAAGAACTGATAAAAAGTAACCAACTGAAAATAAAACGTATGCACCAACAGCATCCTGGAGAGAAAAATCTCAACACCTACAGAATTCTTTTCTTAATCAAAGGCATTTTAGATTTATGTATTGCATTTATAGGGTTTATCTATATTGGAATAGGCTCTATGGCGGGGCGTTTTTTCGATAGACTCTCGTATGAAACAGGGGAAGATATCCCCGTAAATCCAGGTATATTCTTTGTGATTGTTGGAGTGATATTAATTCTTCTAGCTCTCTTTACGGGAATCCCAGCGCTCATAGCAAGCAAACGCTTTAGTCAAAAGCGTGGAAGAACCTTTATCATCATAGCTGCCGCCATAAACTGCCTTACAGGACTGCTTGGAATTCTCCTTTGTATATTTACCGTTCTTGAGCTTCAAAAGCCAGCTGTAAAAGAAATTTTTGCTCAAAATGATGGCGCATCCTAAAGATAGTTCAAGATTGTTCAAAACTCTTTTTGGCATTCGCTTTGCGGTGAAATCAAATCGTTGTATTTTCAATTAGCCAAATAAACGTTTATGAAGTTCTTTAAAAATTGGTTCCGAACGAAAAAGTTCTGGAAGCGATTGACTATAACTCTGCTTGTAACTCCTGTCCTATTTTTCGCAGTGGTCGTAACCATTGTATATGTCAAGCAAGATGAAATTGTACAGGAAATGCTTGCCGACATGAACAAGGACTTCAAAGGATCGGCAGAGATCAAAGATTCCCATATTTCGCTTTTTGAGAACTTCCCTTACATTTCTATTGATTTGGAAGGTTTTAAGGTGTATGAGTCCAAAGATAAATCTGCGAAACCTCTCGTGAATGTCAAGGATGCATACATAGGCTTTGATATATGGACCATCGTTTCCGGAAACATGGAAGTGAAGAAAATAAAACTAAAAGGTGGTCACGTAGATTTGGTTCAGCACAAAGATGGTAGTTTCAATATTGCTAATGCCCTATCTCCCGAAAAAGAAATTGAAAGTGCAGAAGAAGAGTTTCATCTGGATTTACAGAAAATAGAGCTCGAGGATATTGACATTACCAAACTAAATGAAGCTAACGGACTCAAGGTGGAAGCCTTTGTGAACAGGGCCAATTCAGAGTTTAGAACCACGAAAGATCACGTTTATGCATCGTTGGATGCCAAGTTCATTATGAACATAATTCAAGATAACGACACAACTTTTTTCAAGCACAAACACGTTGATTTCGCCACCAAAGTAGATTTTAGGAAGGGTGTGGACATTATGACAATAGAGCCCACAAAAGTGAAACTGGAAGGAGCCGAATTTAACATGAAAGGATCCATTGATTTTCTGAAGGATATGTTGCTTGATCTGGACTTCGCTATGAACAAAAACAACTTTGACCTGTTCATTGCTTTACTTCCTGAAGAAACGATGAAAATGATGAAGACCTACGATAACAGAGGTAACATTTATTTAAAAACGACTATCAAAGGAAGATCCATCAATGGTCACAATCCTGCTGTTCGTGCTTCATTTGGCTGTAAGAATGGATATTTTAAAAATAAAAAGAACGGAAAAACACTTAAAGGCATTGCGTTCGATGGTTACTTCACGAATGGAGATGCGCATGATATTGACCATATTTACGTCAAACTGACTGATATAAAGGGTAAACCTGGAGCTGGAAGTTTCGGAGGAAATATCCGAATGAAAAACTTGCACGCTCCAGATATTTTATTGGACGCAAATGCCAGCGTAGACCTAAGTTTCTTCTCGAAGTTCTTGAACATGAAAGAACTACATCATTTAAAGGGAAATGCAAATATCAACCTGGATTATCATGATGTAATTGATTTGGAAAATCCTGAAAAAACCTTGTCTGAGTTGAATCAAAATTACAAGTTGAATGTAAAATTGAACAATGTCCGCTTTCAACACGACGATCTACCAGTACCGATTGATGATTTTGACTTAAACGCAAAAGTTCAGGGACACGAGGCTGCCATTATAAAATGTGATTTGAAGGCGGGAAAATCAGACCTCCACGTTACTGGAATTATTGAAGACCTACCAGCTATTGTGCACCATTCAGATAAAGAGGTGGATACTCGATTAAAAATTGCGAGTAAATATCTAGATATCTATGAGTTGACTGGGTCGGATGAGAATGCTTTTGATGAACAAATCACGGACTTATCCATGGATTTCGATTTTAAAGCCTCTGCACGCGCATTTACCGAATCGAAATATTTACCCAAAGGGGAATTCTTCATTGAGAATCTGTACGGGAAACTGAAACACTACCCACACACGCTGCATGATTTTCATGCTGACATTTTTATTGAGGAGGAAGATTTACGCGTGGTAGATTTCTCGGGAATGATTGATAAAAGCGATTTCCATTTCTCAGGAATGCTTGAGCACTACGAAAAGTGGATGGATGAACATCCTGGTGGCGACTCTAAGATTGAATTTGACCTGGCTTCGAATCGTTTGCTACTTGAATCTCTCTTCACTTACAAAGGAGAAAACTTTGTGCCTGAAGATTATCGTCATGAAGAGTTTGATAACCTACATGTGCATGGATTCACCTACTTGCATTACGAAGATGAATTAAAATCTGTAGATCTGACCTTAGACAAGTTGGAGGCGAAAATGAAAGTGCATCCGCTTCGCCTGCGAGATTTTCAAGGACGTATTCACTACGAGGACGATCATTTGGTGGTGGAAGATTTCCATGGGAAAATGGGACATTCCAATTTCACCACTACCCTACACTATTATTTAGGAGACGATCCATCCGTACGTAAACGTGATAACCATTTTTCGATAGTAGCACCGCGACTGGACATTGATGAGCTTAGTAATTATAACCCTGGTCCCGTAAAACCAGGAAATACGGGTGTTCATGTAGACCACGAGGCTGGATTTAATATCTATGAATTGCCGTTTACAGACATGACCTATCACGTAGATATAGGACTGTTGGATTATCATACCTATCGTATTTCCAATTTTAAAGGTGAACTCAGAACAACTCCTCAACACTACATTTATGTTGACAAATTAGCTTTAGATATGGCGGGAGGACATTTTGATGTTACGGGTTATTTCAATGGTTCAGATCCAAAAATGATTTATTTCAATCCAACAATTAAGGCGCGAAATGTAGATTTGGATCAGCTCTTGCTCCGCTTTGAAAATTTTGGTCAGGATTACATAGTTTCCGAGAATTTGCACGGTAAATTTACAGGAACGATTACTGGTAAAATCCATGTTCACCCAGATTTGATTCCGAAAATTGATGACTCTGAAATTCATATGGACCTGGATGTTGTCAAAGGACGATTGGAGAATTACGCATTGCTTCAATATATGTCTGACTATTTTAAAGACAAGAACTTGAATACTGTTCTATTTGACACCTTAAATAACAATTTAGATATCGTGGATGGAGTCATTACCATACCAAACATGTCGGTAAATTCCTCTCTCGGACACATGCAAATATCAGGTAAACAAGCCTTAGACGGAACGATGGAGTATTACCTGAAAATTCCTTGGAAAATGGTCAAAAACACCGCCAAATCGAGGTTGTTTGGAGGAAAAGATGATGACAGCAATGAAGGATTGGATGAAATTCAATACGGTGATGAGAAAACCAGATACGTCAATGTGAAGATAACAGGTGACGCAGAAAGTTATAAATTCTCCATTGGAAAGGATAAGAGTCAGAAGAAAAAATAGAAAAAACCTTGATACTTAGAAGACATCTTCTTTTCTCGTTGTTTCTTTTTGTTCTCTCATCAGGATTCAGTCAAACATATACGTATCATCGCGGAATCGATATTGGTCGCACTATTCAAGTTAGCCTGGAATACAAAGTTGATTCCCTTGGTAGCGATAGCGCAAGATTTACCTTCCAAGATGGTGTTGAACTCAACTTGTTGTACGAAAAAGATTCCAAAGATTACAATTGGAAAGTAATTTACGAGGGGTTAGCAGTAGCGAAAGTAAAAATCAAATTTTTCGATGATGGACATGAACTGACCGTATCTTGTTTCTCAACGGATAATTACCAAAAACTTCGTGATCCCGATAAATTCGATTCCTACGTTGAATTGTATTTCGGCAACTTTGAACTGGTAGCTGTCAGTGACTAAATTCTAGAAAAAGAGCGACGTTTTTCTCCGAAAATATACGAAAGCACCAATTCGTGACCACCACTGTTGTATTTGATCAAGCGCGAGATGCTCAAATCGAAGGAATAACCAATTCTAAACTTCTCGTTGATCGTCGTTCCTGCTAAAAATCCGACGGCATCCAAATGACGGTATGTCACACCTGTCCAAAAGGCATCACCTATATCAAACAAGACATTTCCTTCGACTGAAACGGGCGCATTTTGAACATATTTAATGAGCAAACCTGGCGTAACATCCATTCTATTATTCACAACGAATCGATAGCCTGCAGAGCCAAAAAAGTGCATTACAGGAGCAAAATTCGTATTCAAATTACCAAATCGAACTAAATCCTTGGTTAAATTCATTGCAGCGAACCCAGCGTAAAATCCGTTTCCGTAGAAGTACATTCCGGCATCAATATCCATTACGTATTGCGCCCCTGTATTTACTTGAGCGTTATATACCGCATCATTCACACCTGTCCCTGTCATACTGCTCAACACCTGTGCTTTATCACTTAAAAGAGTGTGAGAACTCAGTCCTGCGTTCGTACCGAAAGACATCGTAAAATCCCGATTGATTGGTAGATGCACGGCATAACTTCCCGCAAATTTTAATGTTCTGAAAGCTCCAAACTGGTCAACAAGCAACTGCCCACCGAATCCCTGAATTACATTACCGATGCGCATCTTAGGATGCTTGACCGATTTGTTGTTCCGGGTTACTTTACCGTAGGTTCGATTCATAAATGCACTACGAAACTTGCTTGCTGGTGTCGACAAATAGATGTACGAAGTGCTGGGCGCATTGGACAAACCAACCCATTGCAAACGCCCTCCCAGGCTCAAGTTGAACATGTCGTGAGCTCCAGTAGCAGCTGGGTTAACCAGATATGGATTCTTTTGAAACTGGGTGTATTGCGGCAACTGCTGTCCGAAAACAGTCATCACACAAAATAAGGCACATAGCGTAGCAAACAGATTCTTCACCGCTCAAAGATACGACATCTGACTAATTTTCAGATATCAGTGATCAACCAGATGTACGATTTACTGGTTATTAATAAAGTTTCGAAGTTCTTCTTTGTCATCGCTAAACGTAAACTTTTCTTGTAACAACAAGTAGTCGGATGATTCATAACACAACGGATAAGCTGCTTTTGCCACGGCCATTTGATTATCTGAAAAAGTTAGCTCGTCCATTAAAGTTCCTATTTGCCCCACACTTAAACATTTACGACCAACAAAATCAGTAATAAGTGCCGTTTTGTCGTCTTCGAACGTTTCTTGTTTCATCATGCGAAGAAAAAGATCAAAATCTGCCTCACCCACGAAGCAGTTCGAAAAATCAGTCACTTTACGTACTTCTGGTTCTTCTAAGTCATAAGTACCTTCCTCTTCCATCTCCCAATTTTCGGAAGTAGACATTGAAGTTGTGGTAGAAGTGGATGAAGTAGTAGTCGTAGTTGAATGCGCGGTAGTTGTTGTTCCTTCAGGGACAATCACACTGGAATTCATTTGTACACTCTCCTCACCATCCATTCCTGTTCCCTCGATATTTACGCTTGCTCCATGCTCACCTACACTCATGGAAACTGAAATACTTTCTTCCCCTGAACCAACTGAGGTATTCGTCTGAACTCCTTCGGTTGTCTCCGTGGTTGTCACATTAGAGCTAACAGTCTGGTGAGAAGAACCTTCCGATTCAATAACGGTTGTATTCACCTCGGATGATGTATGAGTTGGTGTGCTCGTTTGCTCCGTGGTATTGGTTATTGTTGATGCTGTTTGAGTTGTAGTTGATGTATTCGTAGGAGCAGTTGTCGCAGCCGTATTTGAAGTCGTTTCCGTATGGTATGCGATCACGGATTGATTGGGCTGAGCTGCTGGAGCGCTATTCAAGGGCACTTCAGAAAAAAAGCGCAACTTGAACTTCCCTCTTTTGTTTACAATTCGGTAGGTAATCAAAGTATCACTTTTCACTATAATATTTTTGTCGAGTGAAAATGTGTTGTCGTTCGCCATTATTTTCGCGCTGTAATAATTCGCTTTCAATCCTTGGATTCTTAAATTGCTCTCCGCTTTCTCGTTTTGCATAACGCCATTTAGAATCACGTGAAATGTATACCCAGAGTTATCAAAAATGGCCACCTCTCCAGCCCGCTGTGAAAGCCCTGTGAATGATATAATTAATACCAGTAGTAAAGTAAAATTTTTCATTTTAAGTTTTTTTCGACCGTGATTACGAAATCCGTGCCAGATTGATTGAGACATAAAATTAGCGCATAAAGCGCATTCCGAAAAGAAAAACTAAGGGGAATTATATGATTCATTGGTCATTTCCTGAAGTGCCCCATGACACCATTTGGAAAAATTGCGAAAGCCGAGGTTCGCACTCCTGCTTCCTTCAAAGCATTACTGGTCCATGTATTACACGTTCTGAATAAATGATACGAACGATTGGCTTCGTAAAAATTGTCATTTACACCATACCCCTTCCCTGGTATTAGCTGTACCTGATTGTTTTTGAGTCGAAACGATTTTCGAATGTAGGAGGAAATTTTCAAGTACTGCTCCTTGCTTAGATAGATAATTACGCAGTCTTTATTTTCTACAGGACGCGGTTCAAATCCCACATGTAAGGCGGTAGATGTAGGCACCAACAAGGCGCTTGAAGCTGTTTTCGCGGTAAGGTCTTCCCATTCTGGGGTATTCATGTAGAAGCCTTTATCTCCCCAACCAAAAACTACATATTCGGTTGAAATATTCGCTCCAAAATCTTCTCTGGCGATAGTTTCTGTCCAGTCAACAGTACCATTGTCAGTGGGTAAAATGAGTTCGGTGTGCATACCGTTTGAGCGAACGAAAATGTAATGATCTCCCTTTTCCGGTACATCTCCCGTGGGAATTGCTTCTCCATAAAACGCAATCAACACAAAGGCAAAAGCCGCTGCTGAGAAAACTTCAAAAGTTCTCCCAAAATAAACCAATCCTGTTCTGGAAAGAATTCGCCAAAGCATGAAGCAAGATAGTAAATCTATACTATTTCAAGTGGTAGTATGAATCCTCGTTTCCATTGATGGTAATTGCAGTTAGTTCGTTTTTTTCATCTCGCGATAAATGTTCAATAGTGAAGGTATAGGTTAATCCAAAACAGCAATTGCATGCACAATAAACGCCGTATCCGTAGTATTTGAGGTCCAAAACTCCCTCATCATTAACAAAAATATCCCCAAGGAAATCATGACAGCAGTTGGCTCCGATTTGGCAGTTGATAATTAAAGTTGAATCTGTCCATTGAACATCTACTACTTTATCGGGTCCATAGGCTTTTGACTCTGTGTGATTTTTACACTCGCTACCGGCAAAGCCGGAAAAATGTAAATCGAAAGAATATGCCGAGAACTGATTTCGAGTATTCGGCAGCATCGTGGTACCTACCAGAATATGGTTCTCTGTGGGCATGCTGGCAAATAAAGTATCGTGATGATATGACTCCCCATCACCAAAAGCATCCATATATTTCACAAATACGGTATCGTTTTGAGCCTCACTGGCTAATGGTATTAAAACGATGAAACTAAGAACAAAAAAAAGCTGTTTCATAACCTTAAAATAGGAATTCGGATCATAGTAACAGGTTGTTCTTGTACATCTCAAAAAATAAAATCAACGTCTGTCAGTAACGCACGATGTTTATTGCTACCGAATTTTTAATTCTAAGAAGGGAATTATTTTCAATCCAAGATCTTCGTTATAGCATCCTCACCCGCATGGTTCGAGAAGTGCTGTTACCCCCTATCCTAACCACAATGCTTTTCGACAACAATGACCTTCCCATTCTTGAACTTAATATAGAGACTGCCGTAATCAGCGCCTCTTCGACATGGCCCTAAATCATAGTAAAAGTGTTCTGGTGGCCGGATATACCATTACTTGGTTCTCCTAATAATTCAATTATTTCATTCTGAGTTTTACCCTTCAGATCATAGTTATCAATTAAGTCATTGGTCATGTCCCACCTCATATTCATATTCGCCTCAGTTTCTGCCCAATTTTTCCACTTTTCAGAATTGAATTTGACATCATGATTTTCACAGCTCGAGAACAGCAGTAACAATAATGATATCAAAATCAAGAATGAGTTACGAATCATGTCTATTCTGGTCTATTGGGTATAATTATCTGGCAAAGTGCATTTCGTTCCACCCCACTCTACTACCGTAAATCCTTCTCTACTCGGTTTTTCAGGTAAGATTTGGGGTGCAATTTTGACAGGAACATGTAACGGAACGTATCCCATCATAACGCGAATTACGTTGTTGGGCTGAGGATGGATGCTCAATTCAGCATGATCCGTGTAATCAGACCCTGCGAAATAAATTAAATTGTAAGGGTTTTGCTCCAGAATTGGTAACCAAAACACAATAAACTCATTGCTTTCTTTGAAGTTGAGCCCCAATTAATCCAATGAGGACTCTAAAAATGGAATCAAGGAATCGCGTGAGACAACAGTTCCGCATTTTGGTTGAATCGGATCGTTGGGAGTGCCTTCCCAAAACAAACCATAATAATTCCTTCCGTTATCATCCGTTAGTTTTCCATCCGAAGAAGCTAGAATCTCCCAATTCCCATCCGATTTTGGGTAGGTATGCGTCAATTGACCATCGTACTTGAGTTGCACCGAAACGTACGTCTCTTCCTCCGGGTAAAGATAAATCATCGGTTTTAACTCCTTTACGTTGTCCTCTATTTCCAGAAGTTCGCTGTCAATCTTAGTGATACTCCCCTGCTTCACTTTGATATCCTCAAGACGTTTAGAAGAATAGCCAATGTGCTCAACCAACAAATCATAAACTCCAGGTTCCAGGTTCGCTATACGAAATTCACCATCAAAGTCTGTCAATGCACCAGTGACCATAATATCCTCTAAAAAAACTTTCACTTGCACAAAAGGTAGTGGTTCCCCTAAGTACGGATCCGTTACCTTTCCTCGAATTTCTCCCGTTTCTATTTGTGTATTTATAGAATAATTCGGTATTACTTTGTTCGAAATTGTTGCTTTCGCATTACTGCAAAAAGCTGCAATCACCGTTATAATAAGCCATAAAGATTTCATCATTTTTCTTTGTGTTTACATTTCAGATAAAGAACATTCGGTTCCACCCCATTCCACCACTGTAAAACCTTTGCGTTCTCTTTTTTCGGGAAGTTCCTGCGGTTTTATTTCAATTGGAGATTTTAAAGGTACGAAGCCCATCATCACGCGAATAAGTGTTTCAGGTTTTGGTTCAATGTTCAGTTTGGCCAAATTGGTATAATCTTTCCCAGCAAAATAGATCAGGTTATAATTACTTTGCTCCAATCGAGGTAACCAATAAACAATGAACTCATTCGCCTCTTTGTAATTCAACCCTAACTGATCCAGCGAATTTTCTAAAAAGGGAATTAAGGAATCGCGGGAAACTACAGTCCCACAATCAGGGATTATAGGTCGCTCAGGAATTCCCTCCCAATACAAGCCATAATAATCGCGTCCTAAGCTATCCGTTAACTTGCCATTGTTATCTGCTGTAACCTTCCACTCTCCTTCGTATTTGGGATACGTAGACGTTAACTTCCCCATGTAGTCTATACGCACTGTAATTTTAGTTTTTTGCTGTGGGTATAGGTAAATCATTGGCTTCTCTAGCATTACCTCTTGAAGTTCCAATGGGATCTCTTCACGAATCAGCAACATTTTTCCAGCCTGCACTTCCACAGGAATTTTAGCAGTTCGATACCCGACAAAGTCAATGAGAAGATTATAAGAACCAGGCGGAATGTTTTGAATATGAAAATTGCCCTCTAAATCCGCAACCGCACCAATGGAAGTTCCCTCCAACCTTATATGAGCACCAATAGCTCCATCTTTCGTTTCTGGCTCAATAACACGCCCTTTGATGGAGCCTTCTGCTCGATCACTGTTGGAGATGTATTCAAAATCTTTCGGCTTACTAACTTCTTCGGTTGTTTGACATGCGAATAAAATGGAAGTCAACAAACACAGGCAAAAATATCGGTACATAAAGTTGCTTTTGATTTAAGATGCAATGTACGACTCAATTGCATAATTATTGGCAAACAATTTGTTTCTTTAGTGATATGATTCGTAAGTCATTCAGGTCCATCCTTGTTCTCATGATCTTCATTTCCGCTGCTAATCAATTATTTAGTCAACAGCGTTTTGATGTCAATTTGTTAAACAGTCCTTATAAAAACGGCGCTGCCATCGCTTCGAAGCTTGAAACGAAGGAGGTTTATGAATATGAAATGCCACAACATGGAGCCCTTGTTCTGCAAAATGGGTTCCGGAAACACAATTTTATAAATGCTGACACTTGGCATCAACTTAAAGATAGCGTTGTTGTAAAAAAAGTTCAGGTAGTTTTCTCTAAATACCCTATTCGAAATGGTGAGTACAAGGAAATCTACCCCTTACTTTTCAATCGAATCAAAGCCACCATCAACCTTGACCCGTCGCTCAATCATTCCGAAATAATCTGGGAACGCGTATGGCAGACACATTGCGAAAACAATGCACAGGTAGACAAACTCTTCCATGGAGTTGTTATTCATTACGAAAAGAAGAATAAACCGAACATCAAACAAATAACTCCCGTTATAACCGAAATTGTATCACCTGAAACAAAAAATCAGAAATCGAATACAGATAACAAAGGAAACGGAACTTCCACTGAGACTCCCACTACTAAAATGTCACCTGTTCTCGAGTACATGTTGAATCATCCCACTACACCAGATGCATTGCGAGAAACGGCAAAAACATTACCAACTAACAAAGCCGAAGAGCTCGTGCTAAATTATTATCGCGAAGAAGGCAAGACAATGGAGGGTGGTTCTATTTCAGATGCTGCCGTACAATTGAATTACATGTACGAATTAGAAGTCTTTTCCCGACAGTTTTCTGAGTCTAAAGACACCGTGGTTGGCAAGGTCCTCGATCGACATCCTGAATGGAAAAAAAAGATTGTCGTAAATGATTGGACCGGAAGTATGTATGGCTATGGATCGCAGGTAATTCTCTGGCATTTAATGAATTTGGAAACATCTGGTATATCAACCATTACGCTCTTTAATGATGGTGACAAGAAAAGGACCAAACAGAAAAAGATCGGTAAGACGAAAGGCATTTACACGGAAGATGCTAGCAATCCTTCCCAAATTCTGGCACTTTTTGATAAAGTAATGCGCAAAGGCGGTGGTGGAGATGGCCCAGAGAATGATATCGAAGCTATTTTGACTGCCATAAAAAATGCTCCTGATGCAGAGGTTATACTCATTGCAGATAATAGCGCGTGCGTTCGAGATATTTCATTGGCGCACAGAATAGGCCGACCCGTACGAATTATATTGTGTGGATACAATCCAGAAGAAGGCGTGAATCCCGATTATGTTTACCTGGCCAAAATCACGGGCGGTGGTATTTACACTTTAGAAGATGACCTGGAGCAACTGAACGCTGAGGTCGATCAGGAAGGAAAATTAAGTTCTTTTGACGATGGAAGGTTTCATTTGTCCTCACCACAATGCTTTGAGGATGTTTTCTATGCAGCTGAAGGACGCGAATTTTCTTTGGAAAATGCTCGCTGGAATAAAAAGGATGTACGCGTTTTGAACGGCTCCAATGAAAAACTGACTGAGATACCAAAATTTGTATTCAAGATGGATAATTTACAGTCATTGGATCTGAGTAAGAATTATTTACCGGAGATTAATGAGAAGCTCCTGCAACTGCAGAAACTCAGTGAATTGAACCTCAACGACAATCAACTATCCAGCTTACCTGAACCGATGACGCAGCTGAGGTTTCTGGAGCATTTGTTTCTGAATAATAATCGTTTCGACACTTTGCCCTCGGGCATTTACCAACTTGATTTCTTGAGAGAATTGTACGCGGACAACAACAATCTATCCGAGGTAAATGCGTTTGATTCAAAATTGCTGACAGTACTTAGCCTTGCGAATAACGATTTAACCAAAGTACCAGAATTGCGCAATCAAACGACAATTATTGAGCTTGATTTATCTCACAACATGATAACGGAGCTACCAGGGCAAATCCCCTCATCGCTTCACCATCTCAATCTAAAAGGAAATCCAGTTCATCACCTACCCGATGACTTGACTCCATATTCGCATTTAAAATCGCTCAATCTGCAAGATTGTCCCATTCCTGTTGGCGAACAAATTCGCATTCGGCAAGCACTTTTCGAAGTAGATTTAACATTTTGAAGTGGAGAGAGAAGTGAGAGGCAGGCAACTGCATAGATTTGTATAAAATGACTCAATATCAAGACTATAACACTTCCTTTCTCTTCGGAAATTCATACCTTGCCCTGGTATAATACAGGAATAGCTATGAAACAATTACTACTATTTGCAGCGCTTGTAACGCTCACATTTTCAACCAATGCGCAAGATGAGGCCAAGGAAAAGTTTTCGCGCATTCAAACTCAAAACAAAGACGTTTATGGTGGTTGGTACAATTTCGGACAAATGGTCTACGACAACCTTGGGGGTGTCGATTATTTTAGAAATCACCTTTTTCCAGACTCTTCGGTTCAGGTGGAGTTCAACAGTGGTTTTGGACACGTTTGGAAACATTCGATGGGACAGGTATTCGATCCAGCGGATGACAATTGGGCGATTGGAGGCATTGTTCCAATCGATGTGACGGACCCTTACACCGTGGATTCCATTCGCATTTGGTACCGGTACTTTCGACATCAAACGCAGAACCCCGATACGATCAGAGTGCAAATTTTCACAGAGCCCAACATGAGTTTGCACGAAGATCCATGGTCGAATGGGCAATCTTACGCTAGTACGAACTACGACTACAATACCCATACTGGAACGAATGCATCGCAAGTTTTTACCATTTTAATTGACGACGACGACACCTCCACTGTTTCTCAATCTACTTTGGATTTGGAAATCAATCAGAATATGAATCCGGATGAAATTATGGGAGTTATCGTTGATTACTTTCCTGGCAATCCTTACACTTTTGCTGATACCATTGATCAATACTTAGCTACACCGCCAGCCAATCAAATCAACGCATTTATCATGTATAATTTCCGTGATAACAATGATCAATTTTACACAGGTTTCTACAATCACAGCTGGTTAATTCCTTCTAGCATTCGTTACAATCAAAACACGCAAAACTGGAACGGCTGGTATTATCCTGGAATTGCGTATTTCAACTACGTTGATCATACGGACATCGATTTCCATGTAGTGGGTACCGTTGGATTGCATACACCAGAAAAACCTTCATTCAGCGTTTATCCGAATCCTGCAAATGAGACACTATATATTAAGTCAGAGTTAAATTTTTCACCAAACGATATAAAAATCAAGGACATCCATGGTAGAAATGTCGAAACTATGATTAATTTTACGAGTAATTCTATAAACATTGCTACGCTATCTAACGGAACTTATTTCATCAGTTTTGAAAACGATGAGATAAACGGAATTGAAAAATTCGTGATCGCACGCTAAACCCATTATAGAAAAGAGAGAGAATTACCCTGATGAATGATTCATTTGTCAGGGTTTTTTGATTCACAGAGTTAATACTCGGTTAATGTTTCATCTAAATAAAACGATTCATTGTAATAAAAGAGCTCATATTCTCCCCTGAACGACCATAGTCGAAAGGTCTCCCCTTCCGATTTTGCTTCTTCCGTTAATTCTGGAAATGAATCAAACGGAATAATTTCCGGACTCGTAGGATTTTTGGCGCTGAAGATAAATAATTGACGCTGAGCATCATCAAACAAAACGAGTTTCCCATTGTTTAAGCGACAATGAAGTACTGAATAACTCATTTCCTGTATGATGCCCTCAAATGGAAAGGACTTTTGAACCGAACCATTGCTCCCAAGCACCTTTAAGTTGCTGTATGGAGGTTTTCCTTCAAACATATAGACGGCAATACTATTTCTATCTCCTAACTGAAAAATACCAGCCAACGATTGATCGCGCTCTACGGAAATCAAACGGTAGTTTGAGTGCAGAATTCCGTTGCAAAAACTAAAACTCTTTCCGTTGGGTGAAGGCGTTGGTTCGCAATCACATAGATCGAACAAGTATCCATTTGTAAGTTGCTTTTTAATTTTCCCATCCATCCCAAGAAAAATATACTCAACTACACCTCGATCTGTTCTGGGATAACCAATAAACGAACTCAGCAGAATCGCATTAAAGGCTGAGTGAAACCCATGAAATTTAAAGTTGGTATAACTATCAGCAACCAAGTACCCAGAATTATCTGTTGTCGCGAGATCCTCTTTTGTCAATATTTTATCCATCAACTTTTGACCATTCTGAGAGGTAGCTGAGGCCGACAACTTAAAATCAGGTCCTTGCATATGAATAGCAAAGGTTGTATCATTTCGCACCCATGTCTCGGTACGTTTGTAAGGCGTATCCAGTGGCTGCAAGGAAAGATTAAAATAAACGCGTTCACCTTTGTATTGAAAGTTTGTATCCAGCGACCATTTGGGTATCGTTCCTAACGTTACTTCTTCTAGCATCCAAACGGTATCTTCATTTACAGTTGGTTCAGATTCCGGCTCACTAACTGCTTCGACTTGCCTTTCTTCTGGCATCTCTCTTCCAGAACAACTCCCCAACAACACAAGTGAAAAAAGAAATACTACGTTAACAATTTTTAGTGTCCACTTCCGCATGCTTAAAAGTAGACAATTCCGTACTTTTAAAACATGGAAAATTTTGAAATCATTAACCCCGTTCGCGTGGTGTTTGGAAAGGAGCAGTGGAGTCGATTACCTGAATTATTGAAAGCAGAAAAAGCATCTAAGGTAATGGTAGTGTATGGCGGTGGATCCGTGAAGAAAATTGGATTGTTTGACACCGTGATGAAGGAAATCAAAAGCGATTTCGAAATTGTGGAGTTTGGTGGCATTACTGCCAATCCTGAATACACAAAACTCATGGAGGCCGTGGAATTGGCTCGAAAAGAATCGGTAGATTTCATTTTAGCACTGGGCGGTGGATCCGTGATTGACGGCGTAAAGTTCATAAGCGGCGCTATTGGCTACCAAGGAGAACCGTGGGACGTTTTGGAGAAAAAAGAAGGTTGTGTTTTTGAAACAGCGGTTCCTTTCGGAACAATATTGACCATCCCCGCAACCGGGTCGGAAGTAAATTCTGGGGCAGTTATTTCCAGAAGCGAAATTGGCGCAAAACGCGTGATGGGCGGACCGCTTTTCTTCCCTGTGTTCTCGTTTTGTGATCCATCGGTGGTAGCCACCTTACCGAAACGACAACTCGCAAACGGTATCATCGATGCTTACATGCACGTTTTAGAACAATACCTGACAGTTCCTGGAGACAACCTTCTACAAGAACGTCAGGCAGAAGCGATTCTCTCCACACTAATTGAAGTAAAAGGTGTTGTAGAAAATCCTTCAGATTACAATTTGGCTGCCAATTTTATGTTGTGTGCCTCTCATGCATTGAACGGAAATTTGCGATGCGGTGTAAAAACCGACTGGACAACCCACATGATTGGTCATGAGTTAACCGCGAAATACGGAATTGATCATGCAAGAACATTGGCTATTGTAGGCCCGCGTTTGTTTGAAAATCAGTTTGAGCGTAAAAAAGCTAAGCTGGCTCAGTATGGAGAACGTGTGTGGGGACTCAATGGTGAAGCCGATTGGGTGGCACAAAAGGCAATTGAGAAAACGGAAGCATTTTTTCATGAGCTGGGTGTTCCCACCAGGTTATCAGAATACACCAAAGAAACCGAGAATTTCCCGGGCTACGTTGCCAAAACATTTGTGGAAAGAGACTGGACAGCCATGGGCGAACATCAAGCAATTACTCCTAAGGACGTAGAGACAATTTTAGAAGCTACGTTGTAAACTCAAGGGTAAGAATTAAAATTGGGGAACGAAAGTTTTCAACAACTATGCGATCTTATTCATACAGAGGTGCTCAAGCCCAAAAGAATGCGTATATTGCGAACTTTTGAGACCACAAGTGAATTTCCCATATGGAAAAAGAGAAATACGAACTTGAATACCTACTAAAAACATCCATAAAAGTTCTGGATAACATGGTTGCCACACCAAGTGGCCTAAGCGAATGGTTCGCCGATGACGTAAACATCAAAGACGATGTGTACACGTTCTTTTGGGACGGTTCTGAGGAGGAAGCCCGTCGATTGTCCCGTAAAAACGGTTCAAAAATCAAATGGCAATGGCTAGAAGACGAAGAAGATGGTGAAGACACCTACTTTGAATTGTTTTACGAAGTGGACCCCATGACAAAATCAGTAATTCTTAAAATAACTGACTTTGCTGAATCTGATGAAATGGAAGAGGCAAAGCGTTTGTGGGATCAACAAATAAACAATTTACGCGGTGTAATTGGTGCTTAAACCAATAATTCAAACTCCTTCACGTTAAACAACAACCGTGAAACGTCTGTACTTTTTTAGCATTCGATCTTTTGCAGGTCCGTTCCTGGCAACGTTTGCTATTTCCATGTTCATGCTTATCATGCAGTTCTTCTGGAAGTACATTGACGACCTCATGGGAAAAGGGATTGAACTAAGCGTAGTTATTGAATTAATCTTTTACGCGTCTGCTGGACTGATTCCTCTCGCACTTCCTCTCGCCATACTGCTTTCGTCGGTTATGACCTTTGGAAATCTTTCGGAAAACAATGAGCTGACCGCCCTAAAGTCATCAGGATTATCGCTTTACCGCATCATTCAACCGCTTTTCGTATTGGTATTGTTTATTGCAGCCTTCACTTTTTACTTCTCCAATTATGTCATACCAGTAGCAAACCTAAAATGGCATACCATCATCTGGGACATCCAAAACACCAAGATTTCAGCTGTAATTACTCCCGGCGTATACAATCATGAATTCACGGGTTATGCCATCAAGGTTGATGAGGGCGAAGACAATAAGTTTAAAGGCATTTTAATTCATGACCATACCGTCTCAAACGAGATAAAAACGGTACGCGCAAAGTCAGGAAAACTTTACAAAGCAGTAAATGGAAAAGTCCTTTTCTTTGAACTAAAGGATGGATATGTCACCGAAGAATTGGAACCTACAACGCCAAAACAATTACCAAACGGAACGATTCATAAATCTAAGGGGAATCACCCTGCAAGGAAATCTACATTTAAATACGCTCAGTATAAAATCAACTTAGATGGTTTTGAAATGCAGAAAACCACGGATGATTTCCTGAAGAACAAGCATGAAATGCTGAACGTTTTTCAGATCAGTCATGCCATAGACTCCATTCGCGGGAAAAGTCGCTATTTCCTTGATAACTTCAACAAAAGCATCAAATCTAAGCACCCTTTCTTTAATGCGCTTGACTATCATCGCAACGGCCCCGTAAAAGTCAAAAATACTGCGGAAGGAATTGGTAAGAATGCTCCCGTTCAAGTTGAAAATCGAAGTCATGACGTAGAGGAAGACCAACCTATGGCACCCACCAACGCGATCAACTTCAATCAACTTTCGTTGGGTCAGAAAAAAGCAGCTCTTAATAGGGCGAGGTCCAATATTCGAACGATTAATAGAAACTTGCAAGACCAACAGAATTTCATAGCCAACATTGACAGAGATATGGACGGCTACATGGTTGAGTTCAATCGAAAGTTTGCGTTAACTGTATCCATCATCGTTCTGTTTTTTATTGGTGCTCCACTCGGCGCTATTGTTGGTCGCGGTGGTTTTGGTGCCCCCGTAATTATTGCAGCGTTATTATTTATGCTTTACTACGTCCTTATTTCCGTGGGAGACAGCATGGCGCAAGCACGAACTGTACCACCTTGGTTAGGAATGTGGTTTTCAGCATTTGTTCTTGCTCCAATTGCCTTTTTCGTTACGCGGGCTGCGGCAAAGGACATTCCGATTAACAGTGGTGAATACTGGCGTAAACTGTTCAGAAGGAGGAAAAAGGCATGAAAGTTCTACTCGTTGGACATAAGCCTGCATACCCTAAAGTAGATGGAGGATGCGTTGCAAGTGCTGCTTTTCTTCACAACCTCTTGGATGCGAAATGCAAGGTGCACTACTCTTTTTTATGCACTGAAAAACATCCTTACAAAGAAGAGGCGTTTCCGAAATCGGTCAAAGATAAAATCACCTTGAATTCCACTTATGTGGATACTTCCGTAAAAAAGTTGGATGCGTTTAAACACCTTTTTAATGCGTCATCTTTCAATGTCGAACGTTTTTACAACCAAAAGTTTGAAGAGGACCTCATTCAACGCATTAAGCAAGAAAACTTCGATGTAATCATTTTTGACAATGTTTTTGCAGCTCGATATCAAAATGGACTGAAAAAAGCATCTCCGAAAACACCATGTTTTATTCGTACCCACAATGTCGAATTTCAAATCTGGGAAGGCCTGGCACTTGGAACAAGCAATTTTGCCGTTCGGAAGTATCTTAAAAAGTTGACCAAGGACCTAAAACGCGTTGAAATTAACGCTTACAACGATTCAGACGGTGTTATTACCATTACGGAGGAAGACAAAAAGGAATTGAAAAAACTGAACGTTTCTACTCCTATTGAAACCGCTCCAGTAAGCGTGTACATCCCCGAATACTCGCATGACTATTCACAAAGTGCATTGTTTCACTTGGGCGCTATGAATTGGCGGCCGAATGTGGAAGCTGTTGAAACCGTGATTAAATACTTACCATCGTGGTTGGAGCAAGACTCGGATATCCACTTCACAATCGCAGGAATTCAATCTGAGGAACGTTATGACCATCTTGCATGTGCCTCAATTACTGTCGCTGGTTTTGTGCCTGATGTGTTGGAATTTGTAAGCTCTCAGGGGATACTGGTTGCTCCCATTCAATCGGGTTCTGGAGTCCGAATTAAAATCCTTGAAATGATGGCGCTGGGAATACCGGTTATCACAACCACCCTAGGCGCTCAGGGAATAAAGGATACCACTGGACTTCTATTGGCAGACAATCACGAATCTCTCGCCAAAGCAGTTTATACACTTCGTAATGATGAAAACAAACGCAAGGAATTAGGGCAAAAGGCAAAAAGCATTATTACATTGCACCATAATTCCGAAACGATAAGCAAGAAGATTATTGAATTCATCCAAAGAAAATAAGCCGCAAGTTCTGGTCGTTCTTTCTCGATTCCCATACCCTCTGGAAAAAGGAGATAAATTAAGGGCTTACTATCAAATCAAGGAGCTTTCAAAATCCTTTGAAGTTACTTTGTTTGCAACTTCAGATAAACACGCTTCAATTGCTGATTATGAGGAAGTTGAATCCTTTTGCAAAGAAGTAATAGTTCATTACTTACCACGCAGTAAACGAATAGTAAGTTTAATCGCAGGGTTGTTTTCTGATCTTCCTTTTCAGGTACATTATTTCAATTCTTTGTCTGGTCGAAACAAAGTCAAAACACTGATTTTAGACAACGATTTTGAACACATTTACTGCCAGCTCATTCGGTCTGCTGAATATGTAAAGAACATTCATCACATTCCAAAAACGATTGATTACATGGATGCTTTCAGCGCGGGGGTTCAGCGAAGAATAGCCAAACGTCCGTGGTACGACCGATGGTTGTTTCGAATGGAATCAAATCGTTTGCAAAAATACGAACGGAAAATTTTCGACTTTTTCGAACATCATACGATTATCAGCGAACAGGACAGAGATTTAATAGCACATCCGGACAAGAACAAAATTGTTGCCATACCCAATGGAATTGCTCCTTCATTTTTCGAAGAATTGCAAAGAACGGAAACGCACGATTTTGTATTTGTGGGAAATATGTCCTATCCGCCGAATATTGATGCTGTAAAATATATCGCGGAGCACATTCTGCCTGCATTTCCTGAATCCACCCTACTCGTTTCCGGGGCCACGCCTCATCCTTCACTAAAGAAAGTTGTCAATAACAATCCGAACATTAAAATGACGGGCTGGGTGGATGATATTCGCAATTCTTATTTGGATGGTAAAATATTTGTAGCTCCTATGACCATCGGTACGGGAATGCAGAATAAATTATTGGAGGCGATGGCTCTGAAAACCCCATGCATTACTACAGATTTAGCAAACAATGCCATTGGTGCAACAAATAACAAACACATTTTAGTCGGCAACAGTCCGGAAGAAATCATTGCCAATATCCGCCAGTTATTGGAATCTAAGGAAAAACGCGAAGAAATTGCCCTAGCCGCTCAGTCCTTTGTTCAGGAAAATTATAGTTGGACTCACACTACCAATACGCTGATACAGTTGATGCGTCAAAAAGCACCTAAAACAAGGGGAAACTGAGATATTTGGCGTAATTTTGCAGAAAATTAGAATACATGGATTTCGAGTTGAACACCATAGAAGAAGCGATTGAGGAGATCAAGAACGGAAAGGTTGTCATCGTTGTTGACGATGAGGACAGAGAGAATGAAGGGGATTTCTTAACGGCTGCTCGAAACATTACACCAGAGATTATCAATTTCATGGTAACGCATGGACGTGGATTGGTTTGTGCCCCATTGGTGGAAGATCGTTGCGACGCCCTCGGACTCAACCTAATGGTACAATCGAACTCTGCCGCATATGAGACACCATTTACGGTATCTGTTGATTTAATTGGACACGGATGCACTACTGGAATTAGTGCGAGTGATCGTGCCAAAACGGTCAAAGCCCTTATCGACCCAGAAATTCGACCAGAAGAATTGGGGAAACCCGGACATATTTTCCCTCTCAGAGCGAAAAAGGGTGGTGTTTTACGTCGTGCAGGTCATACGGAGGCAGCCATTGACTTGTCTCGATTGGCAGGCTTTGAGCCCGCTGGTGTTATCGTGGAAATTTTGAACGAAGACGGAACTATGGCCCGCTTGCCGCAATTAATTGAGATTGCCAAGCGTTTCGATATGAAGATTGTTTCCATTGAAGATTTAATTGAATATCGTATCAAGCACGAGTCATTAATTGAAAGAAAAATTGACGTCAAACTTCCGACCATTGAAGGAGACTTCGACATGTATTTGTACGAAGAAACCAATTCTGAAAAGCAGCATCTTGCGCTCAAAAAAGGCGAATGGGAGGAAAACGAACCGGTTCTAGTACGTGTGCACTCCTCTTGTATGACGGGAGACATCTTCGGCTCATGTCGATGTGACTGTGGCCCTCAATTGCAAAAATCGATGCAGATGATTGAGGAGGCTGGAAAAGGGCTTATCGTATACATGAACCAGGAAGGCCGAGGAATTGGTTTGCTGAACAAATTAAAAGCTTACAAACTTCAGGAAGAAGGATACGATACGCTGGAAGCCAACATCAAACTTGGTTTCAAAGGAGACGAGCGCGACTACGGAATTGGAGCGCAAATCATTCGGGATTTGGGAGTTAAGAAAATGCGATTGATGTCCAACAATCCGAAAAAACGTACCGGTTTGATTGGATATGGAATCGAGATTGTAGAGAACGTAGAATTGGAAATTGAGAGCAATAAACACAACGAATTGTACTTGAAAACCAAGCGCGACAAGATGGGACACTCCCTAAAACAAGACATGTAAAATGCTTACAGCCCGAGGAATTACAAAATCTTATGACGATCTTCAGATTCTCAAAGGAATCGATTTGGATATTGCATCAGGTGAAATTGTATCGATTGTAGGCTCTTCTGGTGCGGGAAAAACGACTTTATTACAGATTCTTGGTACACTAGACAAGCCAGATAGCGGTTCGGTTGAGATCGATGGTGTCAATCCTTTTACCCTATCCTCGCGCCAAATGTCTGCCTTTCGAAACACTTCCGTTGGATTTATTTTTCAGTTCCATCAATTGCTGCCAGAATTTACTGCCATTGAAAACATTGCCCTACCTGCATTAATCAAAGGGGAAAGCATGAAAAAAGCAAAGGCTGACGGAATGCAATTGCTAGAGGTACTTGGACTTACCAACCGTGCTGAACACAAACCCAACGAACTTTCTGGTGGAGAGCAACAACGAATCGCCGTAGCGCGTTCTCTCATCAACAAGCCGAGTGTTATTTTCGCTGATGAGCCCTCTGGAAACTTGGACAGCACCAATTCACAGGAGTTGCATCAATTGTTTTTCGATTTACGCGATCAGTTTGGACAAACGTTTATTATCGTAACACACAACAATGAGCTCGCTAACATGACGGATCGTAAGCTGGTAATGTCAGACGGAAATATCATCAGCTAACTTCGAAATGAAGCGCTCTGAACTCAAGACTTACCTCGACGAAAAATTCGAACAATACAACCATCGGAGTTTTATTGAAACGGATCCTATTCAACTTGTGCATCGGTTTAATCGGAAAGAGGATATAGAAATTGTTGGTTTACTTATCGCAACCATTGCTTGGGGCAAACGAGAGATGATCATCAAAAGTGGCGAGCGCATGCTCAAGATTATGGGAGATCAACCCTATGAATTCGTAACGCATTACACCGCCAATGCCCTTCCCGACTTTGTGCATCGCACGTTCAATGCGGAAGATCTTGACTTTTTCTTTCGCGGCTTGCAATCCATTTATCTCAGGTTAGGCTCGTTAGAAGCTGCCTTTGCTAAACACGATGAATTTCCAGGCGTCAAAGGGCGCATTGTTTCTTTTCGAAATGAAATGTTGCGTACAGCGCATGAAAAACGATCCGAAAAACACTTATCTGATCCCTCGAGGGGCTCGGCTGCGAAAAGACTAAACATGTACCTGCGTTGGATGGTCCGAAAGGATAATTCTGGAGTTGATTTTGGAATATGGAATTCAATCCCCACCTCCGAACTCATGATTCCACTGGATGTCCATACCGCACGGGTAGCGCGGGAATTAAATATTTTGAAACGCAAACAAAACGATTGGAAAGCGTTGGAGGAAATCATGAGTGTATTCCGAAAGTTTGATCCGAAGGATCCTGGCAAATATGATTTCTCCTTGTTTGGTATTGGTGCTTTTGAGGGAGGGCAAGGTCGCCTCGGCACCGCACGATGAACTTGATTCAAGCTATCCTGAGTACGTCGAGCGGAGCCGAGATGTACTATCGGAATGAAGTCGTTATGTACTCAACTAAGTTCCACATTAACCATTTTTAGGAACTTACTGATGTACGTATACAGTTCTATTCGGTCGAAATTTTATCTTTACGTTCTATGAAATTTTTGTACCCTGAATTTCTTTGGGCTCTAACTGTACTAGCCATCCCAATAGTCATTCACCTCTTCAATTTTAAGCGGTACAAAACGCTCTATTTCTCCAGTGTCAACTTTATCAAACATGTTGACCAACAAACGAAATCTACTCAGCGTTTAAAACATTGGTTGATTCTTGCCACGCGCTTGCTAGCATTTTTGTTCCTGGTATTGGCTTTTGCCCAACCATATTTTTCCAGTTCAACGGACAAATTGAGTTCTAAATCACCCATTTTTTCCTTTTATCTCGACAACAGTTTCTCGATGCAAGCACGAGGACCTGAAGGGGAGTTATTGTCAGAAGCACGGGAAAAAGCGAAAGAAATTGTAGAAAAGTCTCCTGCGGATGCTCGTTTCATCATTGGTACGAATGAAATGTCCGGTAGAGAGGAAAGACTTCTTAATCGCCGTGAAGCCATTGAAAAAATAGATGCTATTGAACTAAGCCCCTTAACACGTACTTTAGAACAAACTACTTTGTGGCAACGGGAGGTATTGGATAAATTGCTAGATGAGGAGGCAAAAACACGTGTGAACGCTTTTATTTTTAGCGACTTTCAAAAGGATAACTCGGGAATTTTACCAAAAGCTGATGACAACATCACCTACTATCCGACGCGCTTGATTCCTGAAAAAACCTCAAACGTTTATGTTGATTCTGTTTGGTTCAGCAATCCTACGCACAAAGTCGGGCAAAGCAATACGCTCAATATCAAAGTTCAAAATGATACAGAGGCAGACATTGAAAATCTTGAGACAAGCATCCAGCTCAAAGGTTTGGACAAAACCATTTTTGTGAATGTACCCGCTGGGAAGTCGGCAATTACATCTTTCACACTCACTGACAAAGAATCGGGCTGGAATGAAGGTCGTATTACCGTAGCAGATCAAAGCGTATTTTTTGATGATACGTATTACATCTCGTACGAAGTCCAAAAGTATACGAATGTTCTTGTGGTCAATGGTGAAGATGCCGTTAGAGGAGCGCACGTGATCTACGAAATAAATGACGCATATCGTTGCGTAACGAAAGATATTACAGCTGTAACGAAAGATGATTTCGACCAAAAGGATCTCGTTGTTATCAACGGTGCCAATGAACTACCTTCTGGTGTGGTAAGTTTTCTAGATGCATTCCGTGCAACCGGAGGATCGATTTCACTATTTCCTGGTAAAAACCCGAATCGAGGCAGTTGGAATCAATTACTGCAGGACAACCAATTACCTTCATTAGGAAATTTGGTTTCTAGCGGCACTCGAATAAAAGCACTGGTGGATTCTGACCCATTTTATACTGGCGTTTTTAGTGAGAAAACCTCCAATATCAACTTACCTGGTGTCAACAAGGCTTTCCAGGCGATTAGAAGTAATTCACGTGCTTCTGACTTAATTACCATGCAAAACGGCTTGCCACTCCTCTCCTATACCAAAGGAAACGGTTACGCATTTATGTTCTATAGTTCTGCTCATGAGGATTTTGGAGCGATCACAAATGATGTGCTTTTCACCACTATTCTGCTTCGTATGGCAGAGTTGTCGAAACGAACACAACCGATTGCCTTAACTATAGGAAATGCAGCGAAGTACCCGGTGTATGAGGAAATCAAGACAGATGAAGTATTTCACATCGTCGGAAACAACATCGATATCATTCCGCAACATGAGGAAATTTCAGGTGTTCATTATCTTTCGCTGAGTAAGTTGGATAACTTTACGCAACTACTCGCGGGCAACTATTCCATTCAAACGCTGTCACCCATTGGAAAAATGAGCTTGAACTTCAACAGGTCAGAATCCAAATTGAAATATTACGAACAATCAGATATTGAGCGCATTTTTGGGAAGAACCAATACCAGTATAATGAGATCAGCAGCACCAGCGAATTATCAACAGACGATATTAATAAACCGTTCAGCTACTGGAAAATTTGTATCATTTTAACGCTTATTTTTGTTGCGAGCGAAATGCTCTTGGTACGCATACTAAAATAGAACCTGAACTGCATGAAATTAGTGATCAAAAACGTAAAAGTTGTCGATACACAATCCTCTTTCAATGGAAAAAGCGTTGACATACAGATTGAAAATGATCGCATTGTAAAAATAGCCTCCAACATTGACACCGAGGACTCTCAGGTAATTCAAGAAGAAGACTTGCACGTTTCAGCAGGCTGGGTCGATTTGAAGTCCGTGACATGTGATCCCGGTCGTGAGGACAAACAAACCATTGAACAATTATTGGACGCTGCCATTTTCGGAGGTTACTCGCACGTAGCAGTTTTACCAGGAACAACACCTGTTGTGGATGGGAAATCACAAATTCAGTACATGCAACGTCGCGCAGAGCACCACACGTGCAGCTTGCATCCTATTGGTGCATTGACGGTTGGAATGTCTGGTGAAAACCTTTCGGAAATGTACGACATGCATCAATCAGGAGTACAGCTTTTTACAGATGATTTGGTTCCTGTGCATGCTGGAATCATGTATAGAGGGCTTCTCTATGCTAGAAATTTTGATGCAACTGTCATGTCCTTTTCTCGTGATCCGCACATTGCGGGCAAAGGCATGGTGAACGAAGGAATGGCGTCTACACAAACAGGACTGAAAGCGGACCCTTCCATTGGCGAAATAATTCAAATCGAACGCAACCTACGATTGCTTGAATACACCCAAGGTAATCTTCACTTGTCAGGTGTGTCCACAGCGGAAGGTGTGCGTCTGATCAAAGAAGCTAAATCGAAAGGCCTCAATCTTACGGCTGACGTACATATCGCCAACTTGACGCATAATGAAGAAGCAGTTCTTGGGTTCGACTCAAATTATAAAGTTATGCCGCCATTGCGCTTTGAATCGGACAGAAAGGCATTGTGGAGCGGTGTAAAAGACGGAACAATCGATTGCATAGTTTCCGATCACAGACCGCAAGACAAAGAAGAGAAAGATTTAGAATTCGATTTGGCCGAATTTGGTAACATTTCTCTACAAACAAGCCTTGGTGCATTGCAGCAATGCGAAGAGTTTGATTTGGATATAGTAATTACTGCACTTACCAAAAATGCACGTAAACTTTTAAAAGCACCTGCAATTTCAATAGAAGAAGGAGTAATAGCCGATATCACTCTATTCCAACCGAATATGAAGTGGATTTTACACAAATCGGATATTAGCGGCAATGCTTTCAACACACCTTATCTTGATATGGAGTTAAAAGGAAGAGTTCTTGGAGTAATGAATAACGGTAAATTAGCGATCAAAGAATAGATATGGGCGCTAAAACCAAATTCCTAAGACAATTCTTTAAGGACCGCCAAATGGTTGGTGCCGTTGCGCCAAGTACCCGGTTTTTAGCAGATAAGATGTTGAAGAACATCGATTTCGAAAATACGAAGGTCATCATCGAACTGGGCCCCGGAAATGGAGTGTTTACAGAAATAATGCTGGAACGCATGGCACCGGATGCGAAACTCTATGTGTTTGAACTGAATGATGAATTCTACAATCACGTATCGAATCGAATTGACGATCCAAGAGCGCACATTATCCATGATTCTGCAGAAAATATTGCCGATCACGTTGAAGAAAATGGTGCCGCGGATGTCGTTGTATCTTCTTTACCACTGATGGTGTTTCCAGAAGAATTACGATCTAATGTTGTGAATGCCGCTCACAAATCGCTTCACAGCAAAGGAAAGTACATTCAATTTCAATATTCCCTTCAATCCAAGCGCTATTTACAAGGAATCTTTAAGGATGTGAATATTCAATTCACGATCAGGAACTTACCTCCTGCGTTCGTTTACACCTGTCAAAAATAGAAAAGGCGCTATCATAAAGACAACGCCCTCTCGTTCTCATTTTGTTTTCTAATTTTTCACGAAACGCGTTGTTTGTTGGGTTGTATTGCTTTCAACTTTTACAACATATACACCTTCACTCCAGTTAGATACGGAAATCTTCGCTTCTCCATTCTCAACCATTCCATCAGACACAAGAACACCCAATTGATTGTAGATTTGATATCGTATATCAACGTCTGTAAGACCTGTGGTAATCAAAACTTCTGATGATGCAGGGTTTGGTTGCAACCCAATAGTAGTTTTCGTGAGGTCATCAACAGCCGCGGGCTTCCATCCGGTTCCTGTTCCTGTAATTTTCCACATCATTTGACTGCCAGCCCCAGGAGAGGACGGATCTTCATACGTGAATGCTGCGCTTTTCCCCCAGTCCAAATAACGTCCTGAAACAGCAACAGTTGATTCGTTGTTCAAACCATTTGCATTTGTAATATCCATGTAGCAATTAGGACTTGTAAGAACCGCTCCCGCAGTATTTAAATCCACATTTACAAACGTACGTGGTTGATTCAGTGCTATGCAAGGTCCAGTACCTAAAACATCGACCCACCAACCAATATTTATACGCTCACCAGTACCAAGTCCAGTATAAGAATAGGTTAAAGCTGGCAAAATATTCGGGTTATTGGCGTTAATCGCTGGCAAGGCCGCAAGACTGCCGTCGTTGGTTTGATTCGGACCAGTTTCGTCTATATCGTAGATAATATCTGTAATCGTAGACGATCCAGACGTATAAGTCCTGTGAACAGTAATCGCATACTGATTGAATGATCCTGAAGATGGCGCGGCAATTCTAGGCTCAAAGAAGCTGGCCATGCTCGGAGACATGTATGGACTGTAGGTGGTTGTACCCGTGAAATTACGGGTAAATGCACGGTAGCGATTGCGTGACGGACGTACTCCTACAATATTTACCTCCAAGGCGGTGTTACCAAGAATTGCAATATCGGGTTCAATCAGGTTTATATCAACACGCATATTTGTTGGTGCCAATGGACCTGAAGCATTTGTTCCAGCCGTAAAACTGCGAATTTGCGTTCCTTCCTGAAATACAATACCGTAGTTCCCTCGGTTGTCTGAGTCAATATTAATATGTCCAGGATAGGCTGCCGTTGCTGTATACGGATAAGTCCACGTTGGAGGCGACATTGGTGAAAATCCCGTTCCTGGAGTAAAACTGGCAACACTCATCCCGTAAGCACCAGCACCTGGCATGTAATACACTGCTAATGCCCAAATGGCATTTGAACCAGGGTCTGAAACCATTACTACATCAGGATCGAGTGCATCGACTGGCAACGGACTACTCCCTGTTAAACCAGCACTATTCTCCCAATAAAAGGTTGGTGCACCTGTCCCCGTGTCATGGCAGCTATTTACGGTAACATTTGTGAAATTCAAATAGTCAGAACTACCGAAACCAAACATAGCGGAACCTCCTGCAGACCGAGTATCCGTACCCACATCGTTATTGACGCAAGAAGAGGCTACTAGTGGTCCGTAAGTTGTTTCAGGCTGCGTAGCTGGCGCATACTGCGCGTTCACAGCGTAAGCGCCCAATAGAGCATTCAGAAAAATAAATGTTTTTTTCATAATAGTGGTGTTTTTTGTTTCCAATCAAATTAGATTTTTTGAACCAAAACATCACCATGATTTACAGTTGTTTACATTTATTTACGGTTATTTACGTAGTAACACGTAACACTTCAGGTATTTCTACGCGATCAATGGAACGCTTCTGGAAAAAACAGTCTACAATCGAGGATTTGGTGCTAAGGAATCCCGTTTACTCTGTCATTACTACCTTTCAGGACATTGCTCCGGAAATGGTACGTCGTTTGCTTATATTGAGATAAGAATTAAAACAAACAGATATGTTAACTTCTATCGAAATAGCAAAACTGTTGAAGAAACAACAGAAGCAAAAGAAAGAAACGCAAGGCTTTGACACAGCATTGCTAGGTTTGGGGATTGCGCTAAAGAATAACAGAAAAAAACTGAAATCGGTACGATAATCAGACGATTTCGTAAACAATGGAATTTTTCAGCATTTTCGCCACAGGACATCGACCTGAAATATCAACGAGTCGCTTAATTTGACCTTCCGTTAAATCAGCGGAGAAACGAATCTTCTTCTCGACAATGGTTGGATCTCCTATCTCGAGATAGCGCAAAGAAATAGTTGTTTCACCTAAATCCCAGCCTTTCCTTTCGGCATACATTCGCAGGGTAATTAATTTACAACCTGCGAGGGATGATAATAGCAATTCTCCCGGTTTGGCACCAAGATCAGTCCCCCCTACTTCTTTGGGTTCATCCGCCAAGACCTCATGACCGCGGGCTGACATGCGCACAGTAAAACCTGCACTATTAGTCCCAACGATATCAGGCTTCAACACAGTCTCTTAATTTGTCCAGTAATTCACTGAGTTTCTCAGCATCTTCATCTGAAAGTTGTCTCGGAACAAACTTCTCTCCTTCATCCTCAAATTTCACATCAATTTTAGACAAAAGGTCTAGGCCTTCTTGTGTGATTTTCACAAAAACCACCCTACGATCATCGCTGCACCTTGTCCGTGAAATCAAACCTTTATCAATAAGTTTGTCCATCAAGCGTGTTGTATTCGGAGACTTCTCAATCATTCTATCTTTCACGGTATTCACTGTGATTTCCGTTCCAGCACCACGAAGGATTCGAAGTATATTGAATTGAGGCATCGTCAACCCGAAGCTTGACATAAAGGAATTTTGAATAGCCCCCACGTAATTCGCCGTATAACGCAAGTTCACAATTGCTTTAACTTGTGGCGAAGGGAACTTGGATTGTATTGCTTCTTCAATTTTCATAAAACAAAAATAAATACCATGGTATTATTTTCCAACTACATCGTCTAAAAAATTATCAAACTGATTGCAAATTACCTTTTTAGATGTAATCGAAATGCGTAAATTCGGGCGACAATTAATTAACCTAAATAAGTAATAATGAAAAAAGTAATTAGCGGATTGGCAGCATTGGCAATCCTATTCGTAGTAGCATCTTGTGGAGGTGTATCTGAAGATGAATTGGTTGGAAAATGGACAGTTGACCCTTCCACAGTGAGTATTGAACTAGGTGACGGAATTCCTGCTGAAACAAAAGCTCAAGCGAAAAAGTACAAGGCAGATATGAAATCTGAGGGTGCTGAAGAAATGAAGGATGTGTACTTCGAGTTCAAAGAAGGAGGAAAATTTGTTATTTCTGGAGAAGGAGAATCACAAGAAGGGACTTGGTCTTTGGACGGTGAAGACTTGACTATTGGAATGGACGCTGAGGGATTGAAAGTTGAATTAACTCTTCAAGTTGAAATGGACGGAGACAACATGACAGCAACACTTCAAGGAACAGAAATTGTTAAGGCGATTAAAAAATTGATCAAGCAGGAGCCAAGAGCGGAAGAAATGATTGGTAGAATGGTTGGTGACGATATGGACAAAGCAGCCAAAGGCACTAGCATTTCTGTTACCTTCAATAAGAAGTAAAGAAGAAGCGAGAAGTAAGAAGCGAGAAGTGAAAAGTGAGAAGTGAGAAGTGAAAAGTGAGAAGAACAAATCATCTGACTTTTTCTTTTTTACCCGCTGACTCAAGACATACCCATCAATAATCATTACACGAGTAACGTGGATGATGAAGATGTTCCAAGTCCGATTCCCCAGGTATCGGACTTTTTTTTGTGGCTATTGTCCGTTTCACCACTTCGTTATACTGCCCAGGCCTGGAGCCTTACCATCGGTGCTTCTATCGTCTTTTCGGTATCCTTTTAGTGCAAGGATTAAGCTTCTTAATTGAACCAACTGTTCCGACCAGAAAAAATGCTTCGGTTTAATGATCCCAATTACTTCATTAGATCGCTTATTTCTAAAAATGACTTCCTGTTTCTTGTCGTTATCGAGGTTGACCGTATTTTTTATGTAGAATTCAAAGTGAGACGACGGTATCACAACTTTCTTAGTTTTTGAAAAATACAAGTTGGTCAATTCTATTTTCACTTCATCCGAATCAAAAGCGACTTTACGGATGTATTTTACCTTTCGATTTTTATAGAAAATATATCCATTCATTATTAGTAATGCTGCAAATAAGGCGCCCACATGAACTTCTGGGTGCTCCAGCACAAATGAGATAATTTGATACGTCAATCCATCCTTAGAATTCCCTCCTCTATTGCGAGAACCCAGCATTAATGGACCAAAGAATAACAGTGCAAATGTCGCAACGAAAGCTACTGTAGATTTTAATGCATGCTCCCAAAAAATGAAACCATTGTTTTTGGGAGTGAAATATTGAGTACCGTTTTCATTTATCGCCAACGCATTTCAAACGGCGTATCTTTTGTTAGTCCATCAGATTGCAACTGAAACGTATGGGTACCAATCGGTAAACTTTCAAAGTTTCGATCGAAAACTACTCCTGGAACATCGCAATACAACCAAAAATCTCGGAGATATTTGTTTGCCTGAACCGTCACTTCCATCTCTCCTGTTGATGAATCGAACTTTGTAATGTTGTAGCTAACATCGTCGCACGTCGGAACATCGCGATCTTTCCCGAACCGATCAAAACTGCGCTGGTACAAATTCCCTTGCGCATCATTCCATGTGAATTCCAGACGGATATTTTTGTTCCAATACTTCTTCAAAACTTCGTTGCTTACCAGGAGTAAATGCTGCATACCTTCAATTTTGGAAGTCCTTTCTATGGTTGAAATCCATTTGCCTTTTTCACTGAGAATATCGCATTTAATGCTACATTCAAAAGTATCCGCAACTCCTGACACCAGGTAGAAGTCTACATTCTCCAAATTTTGATACTTCTCAACCACTGCCACCTCCTGATAATCGTCACGAATCCGATATTGTAGTGCTTTCCAATTGTTGAAATAATCCAAACTGGACCAGGTTGGTGCTGGCCAACAATCGTTAATTTGCCAATATAAAGTACCGCCACACCTTGGAAAATCTACCCGATGCCCTGCCACAGCCATGCTTACTGCCATAGCTTGCGTTAGTTGTGAATAATAAACAAAAGTTCCAAAATCAGCAGGGTTTCCGTAGAGCTTTTTGGCATGTTTGGCAATCATGTCGTTTCCAACATAACTCTTTTGATGGTGCTTCATTACTTCTGAGTTCAATTGCCATTGAGAAGTATCTGAAAAAGTCAGAAGCGTACTGTACTCCGGAAAGCTCTGAAAGCCATACTCAGCGTTGAATCGACCGATTTTCTTACCAAAATCTTGAATCGGATCGTTTCCGTGCCAAACGCCCCAATAATGTTGCGAACCGTGATTGTACAACTCCATTTTGCCCCAATTGCTTAACGGGCTTGTATGAATGTATGGGATGTTCGTATATTCCTTAACTACAGAAGGTACTACATCCTTGAAAACACGATCATATGCCGCTTCAATTTCCTTGGCACTTTTTCCATACAAACCATATTTGATCTGAAATCCCCAGTTACCCCAGGCTACCTCTACCTCATTGTTTCCGTTGAATTGTACCACGCTCGCATGTCCAGCAATTCTTGGAACTTGATACTGAAATTCTTCAGAAATATTCTGCACGAATGCATCATCTCCCGGATACATGGCACAGGCGAACATCAAATCTTCCCAGACCATAATCCCTAAGCGATCGCAGGTTTCAAAGAAAATATCATCGGGGTAATATCCGCCTCCCCAAACACGAACCATGTTAAAATGGGAGGCTGCCATGGTTTCGACCATTGCTTCGATATCTTCATCTTTAACGCGAGCCGGAAAAATATCCTGGGGAATGTAATCGCCGCCTTTGGCAAAAATCTTTCGTCCGTTAATCTTGAAGTAATAACTCGTTCCCCATTCGTCGGCCTCCTGGATTAATTCAGAAGTTTTGATGCCAAACACCCAATCTAAACTACCCACTAGACTCATTTCATTACCTAAGAACATCTTATCACGGTAAAGATGTTGTTCACCTTGACCTCTTGGCCACCAAAGTCTAGGACTATTAACCTTTTCCTCTCGCTTTACCCAGCCGTTCTCGACACGAACAACTTTATCTCCGAATAAATCCGATGTCCACATAAATGTGTGATTGGAATCGACTGGAGCTGCCAACTGTATCGCAAATTCTACAATTGCACGATCATCTTCCAACTTTTTAACCTGAAAGGATTTATTAACAATTCGATTGATATTATAGTAGTATAAACGAGCTGGTTTATTAAACCCAATCGTATTCATTCGAAGTGCCCAGTCCCACCCAAACTGATATTGTGGTTTGCGTGTATACGGCGCGATGGCAATGGGATGCACATCATTTGGAGCGGGCAAATGATAATCAGCATCCTCCCACATTTTCTCATGATACATCACGGGCGGTGTGATCACTACCTTAATTTCATTCACCCCCTTCTTCAGGAACTCTTTGGCTTGCTTTCGGTGAGGTATGAATGCGTTAGCTGTTTTCATGAGCTCCACTCCATTTACATGAACAGTTGCATAGGTATCGATGTTTCCAAACTCTAACTCCAAATATTCTTTCGAAAGCTCGGGTGCATCTAAAACGAAAATCGATTTAAACTCCCATTTGTGCTCTTCGAACCAACCAAATTTTTCTTCGTTGGTTCCGTAATATGGATCACGCATTTCACCCGTTTTAATCAAGGCTTCCTGCACAGATCCTTTTATTCCTAAGGGCATCCATTCCTTCCTTACGGGATGGAAAAAATCCCAGCTTAGTTCAATGAATTCTTGTGCGTTACTCGTGAAGACTGACATCATTGCGCAAAAAACTAAAATTGATTTGATCATATGTAGATTTTGACATATCTAATTCAGATAACTAAAAATAGCGGTTAATCATCGATTATTTGAGACTCTGCTCTAAACTTTCGTTGAATATAGCGCTGAACACGTCGCAATGCAGTCGGAATGGTAAAGAAAAGTGCAAAACAAAGCGATTTGTAGGAAAAATAGAAGAAATTACTTCCGGAAACATGATTTCTATCGTACTCAAAGAAATTTGAAAAATGCGCTACACTGTACGTTCTAGACATTTGAGCTTGAGAATAGTTTCCAGATTCGTACAAATCCTTTTCGGCTTCAAACCAAACGATCCCCTCAATATAGTAAACCAAGAAATACACGATCACTACAAACAAAAGTTGTCGCCAATTTCCTTTAAAGAGTACATAGATAACTCCTAGAATTAAAGCACACAACCCCCAAACCAATGATGCCCTTATGAGCAAGGTGTCGTCCGTTGGCGGAATGAAATAATGAACAAATTTGTAGAAGGTTGGATTAAGTTCTATTGCAAACAGCGATGTATAAACGGCTCCAAAAATCGGGAAAAGTAATTTTCTTCCTTTCATTACTTCCACTCCATCATATACGGAGCATCTTCCAATTCAGCCTTATCATCAGTTTTCACAGCCACATTGAAACCAGCATAAACCGAATAAGATCCGTATTCACCAAATTTATTGAGTGCTACGAATCCTACTTGCAGATTCTCAAGATTGTCGTGCTTTCGAATGATGCGATTGACCGCCATTTCACAGGCTTTTTGTGGAGAGTGGCCTTGTCGCATTAACTCAACCACTGTGTGGCTTCCAGCAATACGAATAATGGCTTCTCCCATTCCTGTAGCACATGCGGCTCCAATTTCATTATCGACAAACAAACCAGCACCGATGATTGGCGAGTCTCCCACACGCCCGGGCATTTTGTATGCCCATCCGCTAGTTGTACACGCACCGCTTAAGTTCCCGAATTGGTCGATGGCCAGCATTCCGATTGTGTCGTGGTTTTCGTGGTTGATTTCGGGGGCTTTACGCTTCTCTTCTTTTTTCCACTCTTTCCAAGATTTCTTTGCTTCTTTTATCGGCGTTTTGATTTTCTCAAAGCCGTGATCTAAGGCAAATTCACGCGCTCCCTTTCCTACAAGCATCACATGCGGTGTCTTCTCCATTACCGCTCTCGCAACTGAAATCGGATGATCAATTCCCTCCAAACATGCCACTGCTCCACATCTGGAGTTCTCATCCATTATGCAGGCATCAAGCGTTACATGACCGGAACTATCCGGAAGTCCACCAATTCCCACACTTCTGTTTGTAATATCTGCCTCTGTGACTCTGACTCCGTTCTCTACCGCCGAGAGCGCATTCCCTCCAGTGGACAACGTTGCCCATGCTGCTTCATTTGCGGCCAGTCCATGATTCCAGGTCGAGACAATCGTTGGTTTTACAGCCTTCATGAATTTGAGAGAGTTTTCCCTATCCTCCAAGAGATTCGCTGCTTTTGAAGGTTTAAATACGGTTAACAGTGCTCCCGTTACACCCAGTTTGAAGAAGGTTCTTCGTTTTAGTTCAGACATGTTTCGTTCGTTAGAGTTGCGTGCTAAGCCATTTTTGGTACACTCGTGCGTTTTTCATGTGTTGGACATCGCTTTCGGTAAAGTTATGTTCGCCAGAGTAGTCAGGCTTGGCACACATATAAAGATAGTCAACATTGGCACGATTCAACACTGCATCCACAACTTTCGCGGGAGTGATGCAGATTGGGCCAGGCGGTAATCCATTGATTTTGTACGTATTGTATGGGCAGTCAATGTCTCTATGTTTTGCCGTAAGACGTTGAACCCCCTCCAGTTTATCACCCCAACAAAATTTGAATGTTGGATCTGATTTTAATTTCATCCCTTTGTTAATGCGGTTTAAATACAATCCTGCGATTATTGGCCACTCTTCTTGAACCTTACCTTGTTCAGAATAAACAATACTTGCCACGGTAACCGCCTGTGATTGAGACGAAAGTCCAACAGCCTTTAATTTTGACATACGTTCCTCCGTCCAAAATTCTTTAAACTTTGATGCCATGAACGCGACGAATTCCTCTGCATTCGTATCAAACTCCATTTCGTATTGCTGTGGTAAAATAATGGCAGGCATCTGCTCTTTCGTAAACCCGTATTTCGCCAATGTTTCAGGTGCAACCATATAATCAAATAAGTCTGCACTATCTACTGCTAAACAAACACTAACTGATTTAGAAACATCGTTCAAGTCGCGACAGGTATTGAAAATAACATTGACGAGCATTTCGTTCTTTCCACGTCCGTTTTCGCCTCTCTTGAAACCAAGTAAAAGATTTTTTAGAGTGGTACCAGGAAGTACAATGTATTTACCACCTTCCAGTTGATCATCTGAAAGCTGTAACTCTTTAGCCAAAGTTTTTACTTCCTCCTTGCTCGCTATGATCTTCTTTGCGTGCAGCGTCGTCACTAGTTCATCCATTGTCGGATCCTCTGGGAACAGTAACCTCGCCTCCACAGTATTAATAGTTCTTGCGGCTCCCTCTCCTCTAATTGCGTTAAGGATAAGTTCATAATTCACGGCTGCTAAAACCAAAGCAATAATGAAAACGACGAGTCCAATTTTTTTTATCATTTCTTCTCTAATTCACGAACGAACTCAATATAGTCAGCATCTTGCTCATTCAGATGTTTCTCGTTATTTTTTTTCCTAAATCCTGCTCTCTCAAAAAACCGAATACTACCCATATTATCAGGTTGAATGCGGACTTTCACGGTAGTAAGGTCGAACTCATCATGTAGCTTTTCGAGAAAGAGCTCTAACGCTTGACTTCCGAATCCACTGCTTCTATCTGCAGGGTTGGCTATTAAAATACCAAGGTACGTGGAATCCACCTTCCAATCAGCCTCGTAGAAATCAATAGTCCCGAGCGGTCTCCCCGAACCAGCTTCACAAATCATGTATCGGAATTGATCTAATGCATATGGACTTTCCGCATTCTGTTGCGATTCAATCAAGAGTTCAATATCCGCCTTGACCAATGACTTGGTTCTATCGCTGACACGCCAATTTTCTTGATTGTTTTCCCAACGAAGTAATAATGTCGTGTCTTCACCACGCAATTCGCGCAATATCACCTTATTTTCATTGCTCATCCTGTAATTTCCTCAGTCGGTTATGAATATCTTCAGGATTGTAATCTGGAATCTGCGAAAACCCTTCTGGCAGTTGCCAACCATAAGAATTTCTGATACATTCTCTTGCTTCTAACCTGCTTAACAACTCCTTGAGCCATGTCGATTCAGAATCGTTAAACACCTGTTTCAAAGGCTCTAAACAAGTAATTTCACCAGGAACCGTGCGTTCGAATCGGGAAAAAATGCTGTCAGGTGCATTGACAACAGCATTCGGAGCAATGTCGTAAAAAACGGTTGCAATTTCCTTTTTTCTCAGAACGGGAGTTATTTTGAAGACAGGAATTCCTTCATCTTTGCCATTTGCTTTAAGGCTGAAGAATTGATGCCCGTCAGAAATCCCTAAATGAGGTGGAACTTTATCTGCATGAATCACCCACAAATAAAAACGCCCAGGCACAAATGACAGATCAGAAGGGTCATGAATGCGTTGGATTGTTGACTCAGATTTCAATACTTCCATCAAATACTTTTTTGGCTGGTCCGATTAACCAAATATTGTCGTATCCACCCTCCGTTTTTTGCGCTTTTACAGACAATTTGCCTCCCTTCGTGGAAACACTCACTTCGCCATCCCTCTGATTTTGCTCCATGTAGGCAAGAGCACACGCCGTGACTCCCGTACCACAGGAAAGGGTCTCATCTTCCACACCTCTTTCGTAGGTTGCTACGTGAATGGTATTTGGTCCTAATTCTAGCAATGTATTCACATTAATCCCATTATCCTTAAAACGTTCTGAATAACGAATCTCTCTGCCAAACGCGACAATATCTGGGGCATTATTGGCTTCAACAAATTTTACATAATGAGGCGAGCCCGTGTTCATAATGTATACACCACTCTCCTGTTCAATATTGTTTACCGGCCTCATCTCCAGATGAACACGTCCATCCACGGTCATTCTTGATTCGTGCGCACCATCAATTGCATTGAATTTCGTGGTGTCCTCTAACAAACCGAGTGATTTTGCGAAAGCCACGCTACAACGTGCTCCATTTCCACAAAAGCTTTGCGACCCATCTGAGTTATAATACTCCACATTAAAATCCAACGTGTCGTGCTTGGAGATTTTTATCAAGCCATCGGCTCCTACCCCAAGCTTCCTGTCACACAAGTACCGAACTTGATCAAGTGTCAATTCGTCATATCTCCCTGACAAATTGTCCAGCATAATGAAATCATTGCCAGTTCCTTGATATTTGGTGAATGTAATATACATGGAAAGCAAAGTTACTTTTAATCGTTAAAACCACCTATGGATGCTTAACAATCTTTAACAGCGCTAGGCGTATGACATCAGTATGAATGGCGTTATTATTGCTGTTGCTTGCATCGAAAATGAAAACGCTATTTGCATTAGAATTTTTTAATAAATAGAAATTTAATTGAATATGAATCAAAATTTAAAACACTTCGGATTAGGGCTTGTTGGTGGCATGTTGCCTTTGGTTTTGTTCTTCGCAATAAGCTCATCATCAGGAGAAGCAAATTCTCCACAATCAGATACTGTTGTTGGGCAGAAAGATTCTCGATTTGCCTACAAAACGGGATTCAATGCCATGCAGTTGATGCCTACTGAGAATTTTGTTGGGGCTTCTGAAAGCTCTGTGAATTCAGTAGTTCACATTACAACGAAAGTGGTAAAAACATCCTTCCAACGTGATATTTTTTCTGAGTTCTTTTACGGACCAGGAGCTGGAGGTCAGGAATTGAAACGTTACGGTGAAGGAGCTGGATCGGGTGTAATTGTCACGGCTGATGGATACATTGTAACCAACAACCACGTGATTGAAGATGCCAGCGAGGTAGAAGTTACACTGAATGACAACCGTAAATACTCAGCAAAGATTATCGGAACAGACCCATCTACGGATATCGCAGTCTTAAAAATTGAAGAAACAGGGTTACAAGCACTTCCTTTGGGTAACAGTGACGATTTGCACATCGGTGAATGGGTGCTAGCTGTAGGAAACCCTTTTAACCTAACATCAACGGTTACTGCCGGAATTGTTTCGGCCAAAGCGAGAAACATTAATTTGTTGAGTGACCGCAATCGACAGGACATTGTTCCGATTGAATCTTTTATACAGACAGATGCAGCCGTGAACCCAGGAAACTCTGGAGGAGCCCTCGTGAATGTGAACGGTGAGTTAGTTGGAATTAATACAGCTATTGCGTCCAGAACTGGAAGCTATGCAGGGTATTCATTCGCAGTACCAGTAAACCTGGTTCAAAAAGTTATGGCTGACTTGATGGATTATGGAATCGTACAACGTGGTTATCTTGGTGTTCAAATCGCAGATGTCACGCAAGATTTAAAAGAAGAGAAAAAACTGAAGGACCTTCAGGGTGTTTATGTTGCCGGTGTTAATGAGAATGGTGGTGCCGATAAAGCAGGTATTAAAGAGGGCGATGTCATTCTGAAAATCGGAGCAAAAGACGTAAACTCTGTGGCTGCCCTTCAGGAAGAAGTGGGCCGTCGTCGACCAGGCGATAGAGTTTCGGTAACGATTCGCGATTCGAAAGGAGGTACAGAGGTAAAACAAATCGTTTTACGAAATGCAGATGGCGACACAAAATTGGTTTCAAAGGAAGAAATCAATAAAAATGTAGCGCTGGGTGCAACATTTAAAGAATTATCGAGTAAAGAAAAGAAGGAGTTGAATATTACCAACGGAGTAAAAATTACCGCATTGAATGCTGGGAAGCTTAAATCCATCGGTCTTCAAGAAGGAATGATCGTAACGAAAATGAACAATGAGGTTATTACAACAGTTGAACAACTCACATCCAAGTTAAACAGTTCCACAGGAGGCGTTCTGTTGGAAGTAATGACGGAAAGCGGAAGAAAAGACTACGTCGGTTTCGGACTCTGATACTCAGCAATCAGGCATGATTTTTGAGTAAAGGGAAAGTTAACAAAATGTGACCATTTATTTGGAAACCACGGTAGAATCGTCGTATCTTTGCACTTCGCCTGAACAATGGGGAAGCGTAAAAGCGGATACATTGCGAAGGAAGCTAAAGTCTTAAAAGTTAGAGCACGTAATTAGTATGAGACAACTAAAAATTACCAAATCGATCACCAACCGGGAAAGTCAGTCATTAGACAAGTACCTACAGGATATCGGTAAAGAAGAATTAATTACGGCGGAAGAAGAAGTAGAATTGGCTCGTAAAATCAAGCAAGGAGACCAGCAGGCCCTTGAAAAACTCACCAGAGCTAACCTTCGATTCGTTGTTTCTGTTGCAAAACAGTACCAAAACCAGGGGTTAACGTTACCCGACTTAATTAACGAAGGAAACTTAGGTCTTATCAAAGCAGCGCAGAAATTTGATGAAACACGTGGATTCAAATTCATCTCGTACGCCGTTTGGTGGATTCGTCAATCAATCTTGCAAGCCTTGGCTGAGCAAGCACGAATTGTACGACTGCCACTGAACCAGGTAGGATCTTTGAACAAAATTAATAAGGCGTTTTCTCGTCTTGAACAGGAATTTGAGCGCCCACCATCGGCTGAAGAGTTGGCGGAGGCACTGGAAGTACCTGAAGATAAAATTAAAGAAAGTTTGAACGTTTCTGGACGTCATGTTTCTATGGATGCTCCCCTATCCACTTCTGAGGACGGAGGTACTTTGATGGATGTTATGGCGAACAATGATTCTCCCAAAGCAGACCACTCACTAATGACTGAGTCGTTGCAAAAGGAAATCGAACGTTCGTTGAGCACGCTAACGGATAAGGAACGAGAGATCATTCGTCTTTTCTTCGGAATTGGAATGAATCACGGACTTACCCTTGAAGAGATTGGAGCTAAATTCAACCTCACACGTGAGCGTGTGCGTCAGATTAAAGAGAAGGCCATTCGCCGACTCCGACATACGTCGCGAAACAAACTTTTAAAAGCTTACTTAGGATAAAAGCAAAGCTGCCCGGATTTCTGGGCAGCTTTTTTTTATGATACCCCCTTTATTTTCAACCCTATAAATTAAAAAATGGAAACTGCCCTAGGTTACGAACAGGAACTGGAATCGCACATCAAACAAGAACGTGCGGCGGTAAAACTTTCAAGTGTTGTTGGAGAATTGCTCTACGACAAAGGAATTGAATTGGTGTTTTTTAGAAACCACCTTACAGATGTAACAGTCGCTCAAATGTTGAAACTTCACGTATACTCAAAGCGTGTGGTAAACAAGCCTGTTGATATCTTTACAAGTGCTGAGCTTGCAGAAGCATTGTTGCACCTTGACCTTGCTCCGGCAAAATTGGATATTGGGAAACTGGCAAGTGAGTGGTTGAATGAGCAATCAGGATACAGCTCCAAAAGTGAGTTCCTAAAAGATAAATTGAAAGGATTTGAATTGTCCAACGCTCAACCTTTCCGACCACGAGATGTCATCTTGTACGGATTCGGTCGTATCGGTCGATTGGCAGCACGTGAACTTATCAAGCAAGCTGGAAAAGGGCAACAGTTGCGCCTTCGTGCAATCGTTACGCGTGGAAATTCTGAAACGGAGTTGGAGAAACGTGCAGCGCTACTCAAAAACGACTCAGTTCATGGCGCATTTGATGGAACTGTTTCCGTAGATGCTGAAAAGAAAGTATTGATTATCAATGGGCACGCTGTACAAATGATAGCTGCTAACAATCCAGAGGATATTGATTATACCGAGTATGGAATTGATAATGCTCTGGTAATTGATAATACTGGTGTGTTTACAGATCGTGAGGCATTGTCTCGACACCTAAAAGCAAAAGGAACGTCTCGCGTTCTCTTGACTGCTCCAGGCAAGGAGATTCCTAACATCGTTTACGGTATCAACCAAGGAACTTTGGATTTGGAAAAAGAACGTATTTACTCGGCGGCTTCGTGTACAACCAATGCCATATCTCCTGTACTAAAGGTGGTTAACGATAAGTTTGGAGTTGTTAAAGGGCACATTGAAACAGTGCACGCTTACACAAATGATCAAAACTTGTTGGACAATATGCACAAAAAGCCACGTCGTGGTCGTTCTGCTGCGATCAATATGGTCATTACTTCAACCGGAGCTGGGAAAGCGGTAACCAAAGTAATCCCTGAGCTTGATAACAAATTGACTGCCAACGCAGTGCGAGTACCAACTCCAAACGGTTCTTTGGCAATTTTAAGTTTAGAATTGGAAAAGAAGACGGATGTTGAAGAGTTGAACAACGTAATGCGCGATGCTGCTTTGAACGGCGATTTGGTCAACCAAATTTATTACGGAACTGATCCTGAGATGGTATCCAATGATATCATAGGAAATACATGTTGTTCTGTATTTGACTCCAACGCTACCATTGTATCGAACGATGGGAAAAATGCCGTGATTTACGCTTGGTACGATAACGAGTTTGGATATACGAAACAGGTAATCCGAATGGCGAAATACATTACGAAAGTACGCCGCGCGATTTATTATTAATCAATCGGATTCCAAAAAAAATAAACCCCTGCATGTAAAATGCAGGGGTTTTGTTGTAATGTAGGTTTAGTTTTAATCTTTCTGTAGGATAATTGTCTTGGAAACTTTGTCATTCATTACCGTCAGATAGTATATACCCACAGCTCTATCTGTTAGATCTATCTTCGTATCGACTTTGTTTAGGATCCCTTTACTCACTTGCACTCCAAGTGCATTTGTAATTCTGTACTCTAAATCTTCTACTTCATCATACAAAGCAATATTAAAGACTCCTGAAGACGGGTTGGGATACACAGTGATATTTAAATCGCTTGTAGTTCCTTGTTCAATCAACCCGCTTGTCATCATTACATTTACCGTATCAGAACCAACGCAACCTTCTGAATTTGTTACAAGTACGACATACTCTCCCGGCGAAGAGGCAATATTAACATCGGAAATATTACCATTAAATGTCCCATTATAATACCATTCGTAAGTTAAGCCTGGACCCGTTGGTGCATAAAGTGTATCACTACAAGAGGAACAAATGGTAGTATCATTACCAAGGTCAACAACAGGTGCGGAAGAAACGGTAAATGCTTCGCTAAGCTGATTCTCACAAGCTGCGTTTATAGCAATCAAAACAACATCTATGTTGCCAGTAGTGGTAAACGTATGAGAATAATTCTCGGTAGTCGCGACTGTATCACCATCAACGAGCCACAGGTAACTATCCGCCGCGCTACTCGCGTTTGTAAAATCTACCGTTACGCCTTCACAAATGGAATCAGTCATGGAACTCGTAAATTCTGGTGTAGGACATGTTTTTAAAATTTCTCCATTGGTTCCTACAGCATACCCAGAAAGTTCGCTCAACATAGAAATTGAGTTGATCGCCTGAACTGAATTACTTGTCAATGCGTTCCAGGTAGCTCCATAATCTTCTGTTTTTAAAATACTTCCGTTGCCTCCTGAAATAAACCCAACACTATCATTCACAAATACAATAGAATTCAGATTCTCCGAAGAAATAGCTGAAAGTGCCCAGTTTGCACCACCGTCAGTCGTAGTAAGTAGACTTCCCAGGTCCCCAATCGCAAATCCGTTGTTATCGTTGACAAAGGCAACATCACTTAAATTATTCAAAGAAGTGGATGATTGAGCTGTCCAGTTGGAGCCCGAGTTGAAAGATACTAGAATGGTAGGATTCGTTAACCCATCGCCTACAGCATACATATTTCCAGAGGGAGTATAAGCGTTTCCATTCAAAGCATTTGTAGTCGTTGATGTTTGAGAAGTCCAATTCAGTCCAGCATCAGTTGTTGTTAAAATGGTCCCAAGCGTTCCGGTTATCATTCCATTATTCGCATCAAAGAAAGTAACAGCTGATAGAGATTCAGAGACACCGGAGGTAATCGCTGTCCAGGTTAAACCAGAATTGGTTGATCTCAAAATGACACCATTGTCACCACAAGCAACTAGAACTCCCATTGAGGGTGAGTCTACCGAGTTCAAGTTTTCTACTGTACCACTTGGTATGAGATTCCAATTTGAACCGCCATCTATTGTTCCGAGAATTCGTCCGGCATTTGCCACGACCAACCCTGTATTTTCATCTGCGAACCAAACATCGTTAATATTATCATTGATTCCAGAATTCAGTGCTCCCCAATCCTGAGAAAACGAATTTTTGGGTGTAAAAAATGCCATCAAAGAGCATAAAACGAGATAGTAAAAATAATTTGTTTTCATTATTTAAGGTTTTGAGTTGTACTATTTGGAACGGGCGGCACTCCCAATGTGTTGGGATCATTTTTTTTAACATTTAAGCACCTTAAACTGAGAAATACCAACAAACCTAAAAGAGTTACAATAAACTGAATAACAATTACTTAAGTAAGAATCAAGCAATTAAGAGTGAATGAATTTGAGAAATCCATGTGCAAAATTGCGATTATCGAATTATGGTTATGAGTGAACGTTTCAGCATTCTCGATTATCAGAATTGCGTAAGATTTTTTCTCCAATCTGGACTAGAATGGTTAAAAACACGAATGCGATTTTTGTAGTTCAAACAAACCTGTACAAATTAATTCAATATGGAATAAGATAACTAACTTCAGAAGGATTTTTAAGCTCTTAATTCCGCAGGACTTAGAACCTAAATAAGCAAGAATGCTCGCCCCCAATTCTTTTGACGCCTAAGATTTCGTGCACAAAAAAACCCTACAATCATCGAGTTCATCGATGTGCAGGGCTTTGAAATATTCGTGAGAGTTTTACCTACTCTGCAGTTGGAGGCTCTACTCCTTCTGGCGCTTCTGGCGCCTCAAATTCTACTGCTGGCAACTGCTTCGCGGTGCTACTTTCCGAGAATCCTTTAGAGGTAATGATCGTACCACCGTCTTCTCCAAGCATGAAGGCTGCTTTGCGGCTATCGCCTTCGATATCCAGTATAACACGATAAATAATAATATTGATTATGGCAATAGCCTCTCCTGGATCAGCGTCAACATTGTAACCTGTTGGTTCCATGTCAGACATAAAATCCAACTGACCAGCAATTCCAAGCGGGTGTAAAATGATATTTACTGGAGTACCATTAATTGCCGTCAAATTGGCAATTCCCATGTTTCTTTCATTGTCCCAAGTATAGCTAAACGAACAAACAGGATTCTTTAATTCTGATGATCCCTTCATTACTTGATCAAGGGTAAGCTCGAACGATTCGTGAACTGTGTCTTCCATAGTGAAATAGTGTTTTGATTAATACAATAGCCTAAAAATAAAACCTTATTCGAATTAAATCAATCTTTTCAATTGAATTTAGCCTTTAATTTCAAGTCATACTTTTTTAAATCCAATGCGCTTAACTTAAAAGATACCATAATTGAGCATGTTTCTTATATGCGGATAATTATTTTATATCATTGATAATTAAGCATCTAAATAAAATATCATATTTTTATCATGTCATTTCTAGCAATTCCGAAAAATTTCTTGTTAAGTTTGTGATCACAAAACGCGAAATGATAACAACGCAATTACATCATCATCATTCTAATACTTGCACTCAGGCGAGCGTGGAATGATATATATGTAATCGAACAAAAAATATACAACCCGTCTGAGTAAATCAGACGGTTTTTTTATTGCTCCTTGGTTTACTCAGACTTTTTAAAAACAACATGAGTAAATTAAAAATTGCCATCCAAAAAAGCGGAAGATTAAACGAAGACTCCCTCAAACTTCTGAAATCCTGTGGTATTAAGATTGACAACGGGAGAGATCAGCTCAAGGTTCCAGCAACTAACTTTCCCATGGAAGTATTCTTTCTGAGAAACTCCGACATCCCTCAGTACCTGGAAGACGGTATTGTTGATATCGCCATCGTGGGAGAAAACCTTCTGGTTGAACAAGAGAAAGACATTGCCGTTGTAACAAAGTTAGGTTTCTCTAAATGCCGAGTATCTCTCGCTATTCCAAAAGAAGCCAACGGTTCGGGAGTAAATTACTTTCAAGGGAAAAAGATTGCTACCTCTTATCCGAACACCGTGAAGCAGTATCTAAAAGAGAACAAGGTGGAAGCAGATATCCACACTATTTCTGGTTCGGTTGAAATCGCTCCAAATATTGGGTTAGCGGATGGCATTTGCGATATCGTGAGCACGGGATCTACTCTATTTAAGAACGGATTGAAGGAGATTGAAGTAATGTTTACTTCTCAAGCAGTGCTTGCCGCCTGTCCAACCTTATCACAAGAGAAGCAATCATTATTGGACAAGTTTATTTTCAGAATAAATGCCGTTCTAAAAGCCAAAAATACCCGCTATGTACTGATGAATGTTCCCAACGAAAAAATCCAAGAGGTAAGTAATATACTGCCTGTTTTAAAGTCTCCGACAATTATGCCACTGGCGGAAGAAGGATGGAGCTCTTTGCACTCTGTTATTGATGAAGATCAATTTTGGGAGGTTATTGACTCGTTAAAATCTGCAGGTGCAGAAGGCATTCTAATCATTCCTATCGAAAAGATGGTGGCTTAAAATTGTTGATATGAAATTGTATAAAAAACCAGAGAAACAAACATGGTTGGAGCTGACCAAACGCCCTGCTATGGAACAAGCAATATTAGAGGAAGGAGTAAAAACCATTATGCAAGATGTAGAGCGAAATGGAGACTCAGCACTGTTTCGTTACACGCAACTGTTGGATGGATGCACATTGAGCGATCTTCAAGTATCAGCGGAGGAAATTGGAAGTGCAACTATTTCCAAAGCGTTGAAAGACGCCATCGAACAAGCATACGTGAACATCGAAAAATTTCACCTCTCGCAACTTGTAGAGGAACCTAAAATAGAAACAACTCCAGGCGTCACGTGTTGGCGAAAGTCCGTAGCGATCGAAAAAGTAGGACTGTATATTCCCGGAGGTTCTGCACCTTTATTTTCTACTATTTTAATGCTGGGAATTCCAGCGAAGATTGCCGGGTGTAAGGAAATTGTGCTTTGTACACCGCCAGATTCAAAGGGAAGAATCAATTCAGCAATTTTGTACACAGCAAAACGCGTCGGTATTAAAAAGATTTTCAAATTGGGAGGAGCACAGGCAATTGCTGCACTGGCATCAGGCACTGAAAGCGTTCCAGCAGTTTCAAAAATTTTTGGACCAGGAAACCAATACGTGACGAAGGCAAAGGAATTGGCCATGCAAAAAGGTGTTGGCATCGATATGCCCGCTGGACCAAGTGAACTTTTAGTAATTGCGGATCAAAATGCGAACCCTGAATTTGTGGCCGCAGATTTACTTTCTCAGGCAGAGCACGGAGCTGACAGTCAGGTTATTTTGGTCTCTGACAACCTCGATCTTATCAAGGAAACAAATGTGGCTGTTGAACAGCAACTGCAACAACTCCCTCGAAAAGAAACGGCTCAAAAAGCTTTAAAAAACAGTATTAGTGTACTGCTGGAGGACCTTGAAACTTGTCTTGAGTTCAGTAATGCATATGCGCCAGAACACTTAATTATTAATACTGAAAAAGCCGAACAGCTGGCAAATAACGTGATAAACGCAGGATCTGTGTTTCTTGGTAATTATAGTTGTGAAAGTGCAGGAGATTATGCAAGTGGCACCAATCACACTCTCCCCACAAATGGCTTTGCCCGAAATTACAGTGGAGTTTCCGTGGATAGTTTCGTTCGAAAAATCACGTATCAGGAAATTACGCCTGAGGGAATGCTCTCCTTGGGACCAGCCATTGAACTGATGGCAGAAGCCGAGGAATTAGAGGCTCACAAAAATGCAGTAACTGTCCGACTTAAAGCTTTAAGAAATGACTAGAATTGAAAATTGGACGCGTCCTAACATTCGCTCCCTGACACCGTATTCAAGTGCCAAGGATGAATTCACTGGTAGTGACGCACTATTTCTCGACGCAAACGAGAATCCATACGGAACCTACAATCGATATCCAGATCCGCAGCAGCGAAAACTCAAAACTGTACTTGTAATACAATCGAACATTTCAACGGATAACGTTTTCATAGGAAACGGAAGTGATGAGGTGATCGATTTACTGCTGCGGATCTTTTGTGAACCTGGTAGAGATAAAATCGCCACCTTCTCCCCTACTTATGGGATGTACGACGTTTCTGCCAGCATTCACAATGTAGAAATGGTAAAGATTCCATTGGACGAAAATTTCGACATCGTCAATACTGACATTTCTCCCATACTTAATGACGAACAAATCAAAGTTCTGTTCCTGTGCTCACCCAACAACCCCACAGGCAACAACCTGAATCTGGCAAAAATGCTCGAACTCATTGAAGGTTTTGACGGGATTGTTTGTGTTGATGAAGCTTATATCGATTTTAGTGAGCAAAGGTCATTAAGCGACTGGATTTCTCAATTTGACAATCTTGTCGTAGCAAGAACTATGAGCAAAGCCAGAGGTTTGGCAGGTGCTCGTGTGGGTTATGCATTTGCAAATTCGATAATCATCGAATTACTGAACAAAGTAAAACCTCCGTACAATGTGAGCGCGCTCAATCAACAAGAAGCCATTCGAGCCCTTGAAGATGAGGCAACTTTTTTAAGACAGAAAGAAAGCATTTTATTGGAGCGTGACAAGTTACTCAATGCACTTACAGAAATTCCAGCCATTACGCGCATCTTTCCAACGGCATCAAATTTTGTTTTGATTCAATTAAATAGAGCAAACGAAATCTACGATGCTCTCCTACAACAAAAAATTATTGTCCGAAATCGTTCGAAACAAATTCCAAATACATTGAGAATCACTATCGGAACGCAGGAAGAAAATCAAAAACTGCTAACTGCTTTAAAACAATTATTGACATGAAAAAAGTACTTTTTATAGATAGAGACGGCACGCTGGTCATCGAGCCTCCCGTTGATTATCAACTGGATAGTTTAGAAAAACTTGAGTTTTACCCTGGTGTATTTCAATGGCTTTCCCGCATTGTCAAAGAATTAGACTTCGAACTTGTAATGGTCACAAATCAAGACGGTTTGGGAACCGATTCCTTTCCAGAAGATACGTTTTGGCCTGCTCAAAATAAAATCATTCAAGCATTTGAAAACGAAGGAATCAAGTTCTCTGAAATATTAATAGATAAGAGCTTTCCAGAAGACAATGCTCCAACGCGTAAACCAAGAACAGGCTTGTTGAACGCATATATTTACGGCAACTATGACTTAGAAAAATCCTATGTAATTGGAGATAGGGAAACAGATGTTGAACTCGCAGAAAACTTAGGAGCCAGAGGTATTTTCATTGGTGAGAACTGCTCTCGAAAAACAGCTCTTGAAACAACCAGCTGGGAAACGATCTATCAATTTTTGAAACAACAACCAAGAGTAGCCTCACAAGAACGAATTACGAATGAAACGCAAATATCTGTTACCGTGAACCTTGATGGAAATGGTCAGAGTACAATCAATACGGGGTTGGGCTTTTTTGATCACATGTTAGAGCAGATTTCGCGTCACGGAAATATTGACTTGAATATTCAGGTGAATGGCGATTTGGATATAGATGAGCACCACACCATGGAAGATGTAGCAATCGTTCTCGGAGGAACTTTACTCGAAGCACTTGGAAACAAGAAAGGAATTGAACGTTATGGTTTTCTGCTTCCAATGGATGATTGCTTGGCACAGGTAGCGTTGGATTTCGGTGGGCGCCCGTGGTTGGTTTGGGACGCTGAATTCAAAAGAGAAAAAATTGGTGACGTTCCGACCGAAATGTTCATGCACTTCTTCAAATCATTGAGTGATTCTGCCAAGTGTAACGTAAACATCAAAGCTGAGGGTGATAACGAACACCACAAAATAGAAAGCATCTTCAAAGCGTTCGCAAAGGCCCTGAAAATGGCTGTAAAACAAACAAACGAGAACAATATTCCCAGTACAAAAGGTGTGTTATGATTGCAATTATTGAATATAATGCCGGGAACAGTCGTTCAGTTTACAATGCATTAAAGCGTTTGAACTGTGAAGCCGTAATTACCAGTGATAAAAAAGTCATAGAAAATGCTGAAAAAGTCATTTTCCCAGGCGTTGGAGAGGCAAGGTCGGCCATGCAGTTTCTCCGAGAAACCGGCTTAGACCAAACTATTAAAGAACTGAAACAACCTGTTTTAGGCATTTGTCTTGGACTACAACTTCTCTGCTCCTACTCTGAGGAAAATGATACAGAGTGTCTGGGCATCTTTCAGAATCGAGTTAGCGCTTTTCCCAGTCAAGAACCGGTTCCACACATGGGCTGGAACAATTTCAATCAATTGGAAGGTGCGTTATTTGAAGGGATAGAGACCGAAGATGATGTCTACTTTGTACATAGTTATTATGCCGATTTATCAAAAGAATCCGTAGCTGTATCCGAATACATGATCCGATTCAGTGCTGCCCTGCAGAAAGATAATTTTTACGCAACACAATTTCACCCTGAAAAGTCAGGAGAGGTTGGTGCGAAAATCCTTCAAAACTTTATAGAATTATGAAAATTATTCCAGCAATTGATATCATCGATGGCAAGTGCGTGCGCCTTTCCGAAGGCGACTATGCAACCAAAAAAGTATACAATGAAAATCCTTTGGAAGTTGCACGTCAATTTGAAGCAAGCGGCATCCAGTATTTGCACCTCGTGGATTTGGACGGTGCAAAAGCAGGCCAAATTATCAACTATAAAGTTTTGGAAACCATCACAAACAATACAAACCTAACGGTTGACTTCGGCGGCGGACTGCGTACAGATGAAGATCTACGAATTGCTTTTGAAAGCGGTGCTTCTCAAGTAACAGGAGGAAGTATCGCGGTCAAAGAACCGTCAATTTTTGAAGGATGGTTACGTGAATACGGATCTGATAAAATTATACTTGGTGCCGATTGCAAAAATCGAAAAATTGCAACGGGAGGTTGGCTTGACACTTCAGAAATGGAAGTCGTTCAGTTCATTCAAGCCTATCAAAGAAAAGGCATTTCACAAGTAATTTGTACCGATATTTCCAAGGATGGTATGCTTTCCGGACCTGCTGTTGACTTGTATCTGGAAATTTTATCCTTATGCAACGTATCGCTTATTGCCAGCGGAGGTGTTACAACGATGGAAGACCTGGAACAACTCAAAGCAATCGGATGCTCGGGTGCAATTATCGGGAAGGCGCTTTACGAGAACAAAATATCACTAAAACAAATTGAATCGTTATGTTGAAAAAACGGATAATTCCTTGTTTGGATATTAAAGATGGAAGAACAGTAAAAGGCGTCAACTTCGTAGGAATTCGCGACGCAGGCGATCCTGTTGAATTAGCTCGAAAATACAGCGATTCTAGTGCCGATGAATTGGTTTTTCTGGACATCACGGCCACGATAGAAAAACGTAAAACACTGGTAGATTTGGTAGCACGTATTTCTGAAGAAATACAAATCCCCTTCACTGTGGGAGGCGGCATAAAAACGGTCGAGGATGCTGTTGCACTCATACGGGCGGGTGCTGATAAAATTTCGGTGAATTCTTCTGCGGTAAATCGACCTGAATTGATCCGGGAACTGGCGGATGAACTCGGAAGTCAATGCGTGGTAGTGGCAATTGATACCAAAGTGGTAAAAGGCGAAGATCGCATTGTAATCAGAGGCGGACGTAATGTTACCGAGTGGAGAACGTTAGAATGGGCCAAAGAAGCAGTTTCCCTTGGTGCGGGAGAAATTTTACTGACTTCCATGGGACGTGATGGAACGAAAGATGGGTTTGATATTCGCATTACAAACAATGTAGCCAACACAGTAAATGTTCCTATTATTGCCTCAGGAGGCGCAGGAGCGATGCCACACTTTACCAATGTATTTTCCATGACAAAGGCTACCGGAGCGCTGGCTGCAAGTGTTTTTCACTTCGGTGAAATCGCCATTCCAGACTTGAAAGATTATTTAAAAACACAAAATATTTCAGTACGATGAAAGTTGATTTTAACAAAGCAGATGGACTCGTCCCAGCGATTGTACAAGACGCCCGAACACAACAAGTATTGATGTTGGGATACATGAATGAAGAGGCATTGAACACAACTATTGAATCGGGCAAGGTGACGTTTTACAGTCGTTCCAAAAAGCGCTTATGGATGAAGGGCGAAACTTCCGGAAATGAATTATTGCTCAATGAATTGCGTGTAGATTGCGATAACGATACACTTCTGGTAAAGGCGACGCCGAAAGGTCCAACGTGTCATACAGGTGCGCACACATGTTTTGCAGAAGAAACATCCCGAGGCTTTTTGTATCAGTTAGAAGCCACGATTTCAGAACGCATTGTTTCTCAAAGCGATGATTCGTACACCAATAGAATGTTTCGTAAAGGCATCAACAAAATGGCGCAAAAGGTAGGCGAAGAAGCAGTTGAACTCGTTATTGAGGCCAAGGATGACAATCAAGAATTATTTGAAAACGAAGCAGCTGACTTGATGTATCACTTCCTCTTGTTGCTGCGCGCGAAGAACTCTAGCCTGGAGAATATTGAGCAAATTCTGCAGGAGAGACACAAGAAGTCATGAGCGTAGGGTTGGAGTATTGTTAATTGTTTTGCTATTCATACTAAGAACAACCCATGACTTAAAGAGTCGGAGAATTAGTTTAAGTTTACATCAATGACCAGAGTATCCGCTTTAGCAATCATATCTTCTTGCTTGTTTGTCCTCTCATGTTATAGAGTAGAAAAAGAAACGAAATTTGTCAAAAGCAAGGCAAAATATGTAGCAACGGAAACCAGAGATAAAATTTTTCCTATTTACGATAGCTACAAACCAGACACGAAATACAATAAGCGGCGTTTCAAAGAATTCTTTGGTTTTTGGCCAACCTCAGATGTAAAGAATATCTATTGTCACGCTGACCAAATGGGTATTGATCATGACTATTCTTTTGCTTTTACATGTAATCGTAAGACAATCCAAAAAATTGAAACAAATTTGAGCCTGCAAAACGACAGTATTCCAGAAACGCATCCCTCAGGTTTATTTCATGATTTCGACTGGTGGCATACGACGAAAATTGATACACTCAAGCCTTCATGGAGAAAAGGCGATCACCAAAAGTATTATTTCCTCTGGTACGATAGCATTAATTGTGATGCCTATTATTTTGAGTATGATTTATAATTTATCCATCCAAAAAACCTCTGGATGAGCCTTAGATACTGCTTCCATTTTTCTGTTCATCTCCTCTTTAAAAGCAATAGCTGCTTTCGATTCTGGGTGTATGGAACGATGTTCTCGCATTGTATTAATGTGCGTTACATGTGCGGCTAAATCCCACGATTCTGGTTTGATAAAGTAATTTGAAGCCGTTTGCCAAAGCATTTCTATTGATTGAGGATTCAAGTGCACTCCGTCTGCTTCATAAAACTTCGCATCTTGAAAGTGTCTTTTTACCCATTCGTAAGCATAAAAGTAACCCGCACCCAACTCCTCTAGCTTTGCCGTCAACTCTATCAACCGTGCTTTGCTCCGACTGTTGTTCACCATGCCATCTTTCAGGTGTTCGATCGGACTCACGGTAAAAACAACCTTCAGATTCGGATTCTTTTCGGCAAGGAGTTCTAACACATTTCCCCAACGTTCGAACAGTTCATCAAAGGAAGACATTTTCTTGTCGAACAATTCCTGAGGCAATTTATGACAGTTTGCAACAATTTCACCCGACTTGAGAAAATAACCCCACGCCGTCCCGAATGTAACTACCAACAAGTGTGCGTTGGATAATCCCTCTTTAAGTTGGGAAAAAGCGCTATCCATGTTCGATTGTATTGCCTTTTCAGACATGCCGTACACTGTACTGGAGGCCCGCCAATCTAACCAGACATCGTCGCGATTGATAGTTCTGTACTTTTCATTTACCGCAAAGCAATCCTCGATAATTTCTGCGAGTGCAAGCGGATGAAAGATCGTTCCCAATGGATTGCTGAGTGTTTCAAAACCTGAACGCCAAAATTTTGGTGCGAAATTATCCGAAAAACAACTTCCCAAGAGCACCACTTTCTGACCGTGTTCCAAATGAATGTTGCCTTCACGAGATTCGTTCATGGAGTTTGTTTTACGACATCAAGGCTCGGGCATTTTCCAATGCTGCCTCGTTAATCTGATCTCCACTCATCAAGCGAGCCGTTTCCAACAGTCGTTCTTTGTTGTCTAATTCTTGAATAAACGTGCGTGTGGCATCGTTAATTGTCTCTTTTCGAACGGACAGATGCTGTCCTCCTTTGGCTGCAACTTGCGGTAAATGTGTAATCGCGATGACTTGCATACTCTCCCCCATGTTCTGAAGTAGTTGTCCCATTTTCTGCGCCACGTCACCAGAAACTCCCGTGTCAATCTCATCAAAGAGAACGGTCTGCAATTGCTCTTTCTTCGAAAGTAAGTTTTGTAAGGCTAGCATTACGCGCGACAACTCTCCTCCACTGGCAGCCGTATGAATGGGTACAGGTGCCATACCTTTGTTGGGACTGAATAAAATCTCCAGTTGTGTACTCCCCCACTTTGAAAGTTCTTGAGTTTCGGATAACTGAAATTTCAATACGGTGTCGGGTAGTTTCAGCGCGTCTAAAGAAGTACGAATCGCCTCTGAAATCTTCGGTGCGTTCGACACGCGGTGTTTGTGCAACACTTTCGCAAGTTGCTGCAATTCATCTGACTCTTTTTGAATGCGCAATTCTATGGTTTCCAACTCCTGCTTTAAAGCATCTAGACTCTCTGTTGATACTGTCAGTTCATTTTTTAACTCGATCAATTGTTCTTGAGTCTGCAATCGATGTTTGAAAAGTACTTTGTTGAAGGCGTCTATCTTTTCAGCGAATTCAGCCAACTGTTCGGGATCGAGATCTTCGGAGTCCATACCCGATTGTGCGTCGTTACTGATATCTTTCAATTCAATGCGTACACTTTTCAATCGAGACTTAAATTCCTCCAATCGCTGATCTCCTTTCACATCTTGCAAACTCATAGTCAACAATCTGTTGAGCAAATCGTCAATCCCAGACTCCCCTTCAATAGCCTCAGAAATAGCCACGTAGGCCGATTGGATATCTTGTGCGTTCTCAGCCTGATTTAACTTCGATTGAATGTTTTCATAATCCGTACTATCCAACTGCAGCGCCTGAATTTCCTCCAGTTGAAAGGAATTGTAGTCCTGTTTCTGAGCTGCTTCAGCAAACTGCTCTTTTAGTGCGTTGCGCTTTTTCTTGTTTTCAAGATGTTTTCGATATTTCTCGCTGTATTCATTACGAGCCTGAAGATTCCCAGACAAAACATCCAATAAACGCAATTGATACTCTTTATCCTTCAATTCCAAGGTGTTGTACTGAGAATGAATGTGTATCAACTTGGAGGAGAATTGCTTCAAGAGATTCAATTGAACAGGTATATCGTTGATGAAAGCTCTCGATCGACCCTGTTTGTATATTTCCCTACGTACGATGGTCGTATCGAAGTAATCCAATTCGTTTTCTTCAAAAAAGTTCTTGAGATCGAAGTTCTGAATGTCGATTTCGGCTTCCACAACAGATTTATCTCTAGCAGCACCAATAACTTGAAAGTTGGCCCTTTCGCCGAGTATTAATTGTAGGGCATTTAGAAGAATGGATTTCCCGGATCCCGTCTCTCCAGTAATTACCGTAAACCCGCTTTGAAAGCGAATTTGGGCTTGCTCAATAAGCGCAAAATTGTCGATGCGCAGGGATCGTATCATTTAGTTGAGAATCTCTTGGTATTTCGAAGAATTGGCTGGATCTATACGCTTGAGAAGTCCTACAATTTCGTTCTTCTCTTTCATTTCCGCGTCTTCATACATGTTTTTCAACTCGTTTGATTTCGCTTGCACGAAGTTGATCAAATTTACAGAGTTGGGACGCGTAGCAACCACCTTCACGAGTTTGTTCATTGCAGTATAAATCGCCTTGCGTGCCGTTTCCCGATCTTCGTGTAAAATATCAATGCCCTTTCGGTGGTACTCATAATTACACTGTCGGAGTGGTGAAAAAAGCTCCTGTAAAATATTATCTACCAGCCAAAAACGATTCTGTCTTCCTTGCTCATTCGAACGCCAACCTTCAGCCCCTGAATTTTGTGCATCGGTTACTACTTGCTGTGCCTTGACGAAATAAGGAGTTCCTCCATTCAAGGAGAATGAGTCGTAATCCATACCAATGATAAAATAGGCGTAGAAAGCCAAAATAGAACTTAAATTGTCGGTAAACTGGTTGGGTCTATACACCAGGTTCGTCGCATTATCACGGCTGAAAGCGAAAGTTACGTCGTCATCCTGAAAATTGAAAATAGTGGTGTTATAATTCGAGTTAAATGCTGGTCGCGAAGACTGCACCTGTATGAATCCTCGAAACGTTCCTTGCTGAGGAATTTCACGAATCTGAATTTGCAGATTGCAATTGATGCGTTCTTCCACCTCGAACTTGTCTTGGGTCCAGGCGGTATTGTTCATCAACTCAAAAACTGTTTGTTCTAGTTGTTCAAAAATGTCTGTTTCTACGGTGGTTATGTCAAGATTTACATCCGTTACAATGGACACCTGACAGTTCAATTCCTGAGCTCGAGAAACTCCCAAACTCAGCACCATCGCAGTAAGAACACCCCATTTTTTCATTTTGTCGTGTAGTTTTTAACGTAATCCACAATATCCGCGGCTACTTCGGTCTTTGATTTTAACTCAAATTCCTGCAAATTATTGTGATTATCTAAAATACTTATTTTGTTTGTGTCCACACCAAACCCCGCGCCATTATCCTGTAGGGTATTCAGTACGATACAATTCAAATTCTTTTTCTTCAGTTTTTTCTTTCCGTTTTCAAGCAAGTTCTCTGTCTCTAGCGCAAACCCAACAAGTAACTGTTTGTCGGACTTATTCTCTCCAGCCCAAAGTAAAATGTCAGGATTTTTCACCAATTCAATATGCATGGACGCATCCGATTTCTTAATCTTCTGCTCTGCCACTTGTGATGGCCGATAATCGGAAACAGCCGCTGAAAAAATGCCCAGATCACTGTTTTTCCAATGTTCTTGCACCTCTTGAAGCATTTCTTTGGCACTTTTGATGTGCTTCACCTCAATGCGCTCGTGGACTACTTGTTCCTTCGTTGGACCTAGAATCAGTTGCACCTGCATTCCACGGTCTGCTAATGTTTGTGCCAAGGCGATGCCCATTTTACCACTACTGTGATTGCCAATAAAACGTACTGGATCGATAGCTTCGTACGTAGGTCCCGCTGTCACAATCGCCTTTTTCCCGACATACCAAGGGTCCAATTGCCTGTCAAAATAGGTTTGAATGGCATCCAAAATCGTTTCTGGTTCTGCCATACGACCTTCGCCTTCCAATCCGGAGGCCAATTCACCAGAGGTTGCTGGAATAATTTCTACACCAAAAGACTCCAGGCGCTGAAGATTTTCTTTTGTCGAAGGATGTGCATACATGTCGAGATCCATGGCAGGTACCACCAAAGTATTGGTCTTCATTGAAAGCCAGGTGGCCAGTAGAAGATTGTCACAAGTGCCATTTGCCATTTTACTTAACGTATTGGCTGTCAATGGTGCGATTACCATGACATCGGCCCACAGACCATATTCTACATGATTGTTCCAGGAACCATCGTTCTTGTTCCAGAACTCAATTCCAACAGGATTTCCCGAAAGTGTGGATACTACAACGGGACTTATAAAATCACAAGAGGCAGGAGTCATAATTACTTTGACTTCTGCCCCATTCTTTTTTAATAAGCGTATCAGGAACGCGATTTTGTAAGCCGCAATTCCTCCGGTAATTCCGAGAAGGACGCGTTTACCTCGCATATTTACTTTTCTTCTTCCGCTTCCGGATTGCGTACGTAGATTTTATCTTCCAACAATTCTTCAATTGCGATGGCAACTGGCTTTGGCAGGCGCTCATAGAAACGCGAAATCTCGATTTGCTCACGGTTCTCAAAAATCTCTTCCAGATTGTCGGTAGTAGACGCGAACTCTTGCAACTTCTGTGTCAACTCCTCTTTCAAAGAAACGTTCAATTGGTTAGAACGCTTCGACAACAATACAATAGACTCGTAAATGTTATCCGTTGATTTTTCCAATTCAATGGTATCACGAGTAACTGTTGTTTTTTCTGCTGTGCTATTTTTGAAGCTCATATAACTGTATTTGCTTAATTCTTATTTGACTTTTTAGCCATCAATTCCTCTCTCATATCCTTGAGTTCTTCGATCATTTTACCGAAACGATTCAACTCTTTGGATTCAGGAAATTGGGACACAAAGTTATTATATCTTTCGATAGTATTACTAATTCGCTCTTCTTTTTTGGTGTCAACGCTGTTCTTAGCAAGCAAATAAGAGTTCACTACCGCAATTTCCAACACCTCTTCCTTGTATCTTGAAATCGGGAAATCTTCAATAAACGTCTCCGCAGAAGTTACCGCAGCGTTGTAATTCTCGGTCTTCGCGTACAACAGAACGGATTCATAATCTTTTCGTTCCAACTTAAAACGAAGTTTGTCAATGAGGATGTTACAAGAATCGACCAAATCTGATTGTGGATATTGGTCAATGAACGTTTGTAAGTCTTTGATCGCCAACTCTGTATCTGTTTGATCTAACGAAGGAGCTGGTGAATTATTTACCGAACACATCGCACTTAAAAACGATGCTTCCTCTCCCTTAGACGAAAACGGAAAACGTTGCGGAAATTGCGCCAGGTAATACCCTGCCATGTAGAAATCGTTAGAATAGTAATACGCTTTCCCAATTCTGAAGTACGAAAGTTCACCTTCTGCACCTTTCGGCATGCGCTGATAAATTTGCTCGTACAAGGCTATAGATCTCTGTAACGGTCCGGTACGAAACTTTTGCTTTCGAATTGGTCCTTTTTCTTCTATGGCCTTTTCAGATTTGCGGTATTTAATTTTAGGTGTTACGCCGGCTTGATACAATTCATCAGCCATTTGAATCTTCTTCTCGTAATCATCACCTTTCAACACTTCGTTGTATCCACTACAAGAGGCAAAACCAAGAGTAATGCTTGCTACTAAGGCGCTATATAAAATTGATTTCATGTGGATAATACGCAGTTTGCTTTCGTTTATTGTTATCTGATTCTAAGGTTTCTTCCTATTTGGAGTACTGTTGTAGGGCGAATCCCATTCAATTGGCACAAGCGAGAAACTGTTGTTCTGTTTCGAGCTGCAATGGTAGATAAAGTATCGCCAGATCGAATTCTGTAATACTTTCCTCCTGAAGCCCCACTGCTGGCTACAGCACTAGAACTTGATGAGGTATGCGCTCCAGGGCGGAAACTTCCCCGATGCACCAAAAGGTTTTCGTCTCGAATTTCTTTCGTATTAAAATCAATGATTGATTCTGGGTCCATTGGTATATCATAGAAACGCACCTCGAAGTGAAGGTGTGAACCGTATGAATGCCCTGTGTTTCCACCAAGTCCTATTGGTTCTCCGGCTTCTACAATTTGGTTGGGTACAACCAGTGTTTTGGACAAGTGAGCGTAGAACGTTTCCAATCCGTTGTGGTGACGTACAACAATCAAATTTCCGAAACCACCGTCATTGTATTTGGCGTAACGAACTTTTCCTCCCCAGGCAGAGCGCACTGTATCGCCGGTTGTTAAATCGATATCTGTACCGTTGTGCATTCTTCCTCTTCTCCATCCAAAGCGTGAAGTAACCCGGCCATCGAAAGGCATGTGGAAAACATTGTCCAAGCTATCGCTTTCACTGTCCTCGAGACAAATCCAGAAAGTATCTTTAATTTGATTTGGATCGTTCGCCAGATTAGAGGTATAGCATACATCCACATCCCAGTCCTGATAGAATGTCACGTTGGTATCTTCCTGAACTAATTGATTCAAATGTTTGTTCATGACACCGTCAAAAGTCAGGTCTTCTTTGTACATCCAAGTTCGGTTGGAGAAGATGTACATCGTTCCTTCTTCGGTTCTAATACTGTCTATGATTTTTTGCGAGTACCCTACGGATATGTTCAATAGGAAAAGACTAATTAGGAGTATGCGCATAGGTCGTATATTCTGGCTGTTGTTCGCTTGCGGGGCAAAGATAAGCATTTGGTGCTAGTTTTTGACGGGTTCTTCTTTAACATCTACTACGAAAATTCGGTAGAATAAATCTTCGTTTGGCTTTACATAGTCGAGATATCCTTGATTTCCATAGGCTTGATTCGCAGGTACATGAACTAGCATGAGATCTGCTTTTTTAGCGTTATTTAACGCTTTCTTTAATCCAGGAACTAGTCCTGGCTCGCCGTACCCATGATTAAACGGGTTGTTAAGCTTTTGCGAATCGTAATACAAAGGATGTGAAGGACTGGAAATATAGCAATGGAAAAGAATGCGCTTGTTCGGTCCGAACTCTTCCTTGAATTGATCGTTTCGAGCGAACATCCAAACTCTGGTTCCATCAACGTTTTTATCAGGTTCTTTTAACCCTACAACATGCATTTTTACAATATTGTTGGATTTTGCCGGCAACACGTTTTTTATTGCCTTATCTCCTCGCGCCAACTGATATGGGATAAAAACTTCAACATGATCGCCCAATCGTAATTCTCGTAAAGCATAATCCCAGCTGGGTTGCATTTTAAAGCCTACCATAAAAGGTACACTTTTCATTCCCATATCTCTGCTCGATTCCACAGGTGTACCATCTTCCAGGGTCACACTGTAATTAAGCTCAATCATATCACCATCTTTGACCACTGCTCCATCGCCATGTTTGAACCACTTAATGATCATCCCATTGCTCAAGGTCATTTCATCCACCACCTCGTATTCCTCCTCAAGGTCAATGTTTGTAGAATCTTTGACATCCGTTCCAACGCGTTGTGCCGGAGTCTCTTTTTCAGTAACTCCCATATCTGTTGGCGTTTTCTCTACCCCTTCCGTTTCGCACGCTGCAAAGAGCACTGCAACTGCAATTAGACCTACTATTCGTATCATTTCTTCTTAATTCCTATTAGCTTAATATCCACCACTAATGTTTTTAGCGGCGGTATTTTGTCAAAATCTCCTAGCAACCCCTGCCCGAGATGACTTGGTATTATCAATTTCGCTTCATCGCCAACTTGCAAGAGCTTCAGCGCTTCTTGAATTCCTGATTCAATTTCACTCCGGTCCACGCGTACCTCTTCGTATTCATCGTCTTCGGTTTTGTAGCAAACTTCACCATTCAATAACGAAATTTCGTATTCAATTTCAGCGATATCATTCGGTTCTGGTGTTGCCCCTTCACCTTCTGTGTATATCCAGTATTGCAGACCACTGCCGGTTTTTGTCATCTTCCAGTTTGGACGCATTTCAAGGTACAACTGAATGTCATCGGCCTCTTTATCAGACAATCCTCGATTGAAGTCGCTGGATTTCTCCGCGTCCCAATTAATGGGTTGTTTGTTCTCCGGATCTTCCTTCTCCGTATCACTACAGGAAACCACCCCGAACAAAAGCGCTATGTACAACCATTTACTTGACATATTCTGGGATTAGAGATTTGAATCGTTCGATAGTAGCGTCCATGGAATCAAAACTAATACCACCCGCAGCAAATTTGTGTCCACCACCCTGAAAGTGATCTGAAGCGATTTCATTTACCGCTGCCCCCTTGGATCGGAAGGAGATTTTAATCTTACCGTCCTTTTCGGCGAAAAACGCCGCCATTTCAACTCCTTCAATAGATAGGGCAACATTCACCAAGCCCTCGGTATCACCTTTGATAAAATTGAACTTTTGTAATTCTGAATCTGTTAGTGAAACGATCGCTGTTTTCAATTCGGGAATTAATTCCAGCTTCTCCGAAATGGCATATCCTCTTAATTTCAACTTATCCAATCGGTTTCCATCGAAAGTATTCTCATGAATTGCCGTGTGATTGAGTCCTGTCTCCAGCATTTTCGAAACGATTTGATGCGTTCTGGCATCTACGGAATCGAAACGAAAAGACCCCGTATCCGTCATGATACCCAGATACAAAGGCTCCATCATTTCAGCGTTGATCTTACTCACATTGCCAGAAGATTCAATGAGCTCATAAATTAATTGCGATGTCGACCCCACCTCTGGATGTGATACCGAAATATCAAAAATATCCTCTGGATTTAAGTGATGATCAATCATTATCTTTTTGGCAGAAGCATTGGTCAGTAATTCTCCCATTTCATCCCCCAGGCGCCCCGCACCATTGTAATCTAAAGAGAAAATAACATCCGCGTTATTCATCGCATCTTTGACTTTGTTTTCATCATTTTCAAAATTCAAGATAACATCAGAACGCTTTGCCCACTCCAAAAAATTAGGACAAGGATCGGGATGACAAACGGTTGCTTGCATCCCCAAACTTCTCAGAAAGCGGAGCAATCCCAGCGAACTCCCAATGGAGTCTCCATCTGGTGATTTATGACTTGTGATAACCAGATTTTGGGCTTCACTTGCTATTTTGATTATTTGGTTTGCTTGTTTCAATTTTTGCCTTTTGTTTTGCACTTCGGCTCCGCTCAGTGCGCTATACTTTTTGAGTCGTCATTTCGACAAAATCCGTTCGGTTTCTTTTTCGATGCGTTGTCGCAAATCATCGGATATCGGATATAACGGCTGGCGCATCGTTGGTTTCATGATTTTTTGATTTGTTAACGAAGCTTTCACTCCACCAGGGTTTCCTTCCTCGAAAAGCATGTGTGTTATCGGCAATAGATCGTAATGAGCTTCACGAGCTAATGCTAATTCACCTTGTTGCGAAGCATGAACCATTTGCGCAAATCGCTTTGGAAAAGCATTGGCAACGACAGAAATAACACCCTCTGCTCCCGCAGCAATCATTGGCATCGTAATGGCATCATCGCCAGATAGCAATCCAAATCCTTCTGGTTTGTTTCGGATAATCTCCATGATTTGCGCGAAATCTCCAGACGCCTCCTTCATAGCTACAATGTTCTCAACCTTAGACAACTCCAATGTTGTGGAGGCACTGACATTGGAACCTGTTCTTCCCGGAACGTTGTACAGTATGATTGGCAGATCGGTACACGAAGCCAAATATTTGTAATGAGCAATAATTCCCTTTTGCGTTGGTTTGTTATAGTATGGAGAAACAGAAAGTATTCCATCTATGCCAGCATTATCAAGTGATTTCAGCGTTTCTCCTACTTCAGCCGTGTTGTTTCCTCCGATACCGAAAACTACTTTGAGTTTCCCTTGATTTTCTTCCTGTACCGCTTTTAAAACGGCCATTTTTTCATCCCAAGTTAGTGTTGGAGATTCTCCTGTAGTCCCCTGAACCACAAGGAAATCTGTACCATTATCGATTTGGTAACGAACCAACTTTCGTAGCGCATCGAAATCGATACTGAAATCATCGTTAAAAGGTGTCACCAATGCTACACCAGAACCTGAGAAAGGATTTTCCATCTAGTTTATTTTTTCAAGAGTTGATTTCGCAAAATTAAGTAATTGATCGGGCGCGCTATGTTCTGATTTCAAATCAATCGTTAAAAATTCAACATTCGTATTCATTCCCACTAATATCTTTGCTTTAACTCGCTTGAGCTGCTTTCTCACTTTCGGCAAATGATCTCCGATAATCATCATAACATCAAAGGTTTCCCCCAGCACCTTGCCAATATTCTCATTCTTCCATCTACCGAGTATATTGATTTCTTTGTCGGAGGCGTAAACCACTGAGTGAATTTCCGTCAACATTTGACATTCTTTCTTTGATTCAACGATGGCCAACACCATACAATCATTAATATTCAGCCCCGTCGCCTTTATTGCATTGCGATGTTCGTGGATTCTTTCGAGACTTTCGAAATTAACCACAAGCAGCAATTTTCGGGTTGTTTCCCAATAATTTTTAGTTCCCATTCAACAAGGCAATAAATTCGTCTTCCGAAATAATTGTTACGCCTAAATCGGTGGCCTTTTTCAACTTTGCCGGTCCCATTTTATCTCCAGCAATGAGGTAATCTGTTTTTTTGGAAATGGACCCAACATTTTTACCACCATTCATTTCGATGGCTTCTTTTAGTTCGTTGCGTGAAAAAGCATTAAACACACCAGATACCACAAAAGTTTTTCCGCCCAGTTTATCGCTTCCCCCTTCTTTTTCCTCAATTTGAAATTGAAGTCCAGCAGATTTTAATCGGTCTATGAGCGTTTTATTTTCCTCCAATTGGAAGTATGCAACAATGGAATTGGCAATTTTCTCCCCGATTTCATCCACATTTAGAAGCGCATCAAAATCGGCTTCGATTAGGGCGTCAATATTTTTGAAATGTTTGGCCAACTTTTTCGCAACGGTTTCTCCCACAAAGCGTATCCCCAGACCAAAAAGGACTTTCTCAAACGGTATTTGCCTGGATATTTTTATGCCATCAATGAGGTTATTTGCAGATTTATCTGCCATGCGCTCCAACTTAACCACCTTTTCAAAAGTCAAGTCGTATAAATCGGCATAATTGCTAATTAGCTCTGCATCCACCAATGCCTCAACGGTTTCTGATCCTAGGCCATCAATATTTAATGCCTTACGACTGATGAAATGCTCTATTCTTCCTTTGATTTGCGGTGGACAGCCAACTTCGTTCGGACAATAATGTTGGGCTTCTCCCTCTGCTCGAACTAGTTCTGTTCCACATTCCGGGCAATTTGTGATAAACGAAACGCCTTCCGCAGCAGCATCTCTTTCCTCGAGGTTTACTCCAACAATTTTTGGGATAATTTCTCCTCCCTTCTCCACAAAAACCTGATCACCGAGGTGCAGGTCTAACTTTTCAATTTGATCGGCATTGTGAAGAGACGCACGTTTTACTGTTGTTCCTCCCAGCTGCACTGGCTTCAGGTTAGCAACGGGTGTAACAGCTCCCGTTCTCCCCACTTGATAGGTCACCGTATTCAAGGTTGTCTGAACTCTTTCCGCCTTGAATTTATACGCAATTGCCCAACGCGGACTTTTTGCAGTAAATCCAAGTTCTTCTTGTTGTGCGTAATCGTTTACTTTGATCACTACACCATCTATTTCAAATGGAAGGTTGGACCGCTCTCGATCCCAATGATTGATAAAATCCATCACACCTTCCAAGGTCTTCGTCTTTTCAATGTATCGCGCCTTTGTCTGAGGAACTTTGAATCCCCATTGCGCAGCATGCTTCACCGTTTCAAAATGCCCGTTGTCCACTGAGGAACCGTAAATTCCGTATAGAAAGCAATCCAAACCACGACTAGCTACGACTTGAGAATCTTGCATTTTCAGTGTTCCTGAGGCTGTATTTCTTGGATTGGCAAATTCTGGTTCGCCCGCTTCTCGTCTTGCTTCGTTTAACCTATTAAAGTTATTCAGTGGAAAGAATATCTCACCTCTAATTTCGAAGTCTTCTGGAAAATCTCCCTGCAAATTCAAGGGAATTGTACGAATTGTTTTGACATTGGTAGTGACGTTCTCCCCTTGCGAACCATCACCTCGAGTTACTGCCTGATGCAGCACACCGTTCAAGTATTGAATACCAATGGCCACACCGTCGTACTTAAGCTCACAAACAAACTCTAGCTCACCCTCTGCCACTTTCGAAATACGTGTCACCCAATCTTGAATCTCTTCTTGCGAATAGGTGTTTGAAAGTGAAAGCATAGGATATCGATGAACGACAGTTTCAAATTTCTTCGTTATGTCACCGCCGACTCTTTTGGTTGGTGATACGGGTGAAGCGAATTCAGGAAATTTTTCTTCCAGTTCCTGCAATTCTTTCAGTAGCATGTCAAAATCATAGTCGGAAATTTCCGGACTCGACTCAACGTAGTACAAATGATTGTGTTTGTTTAGCTCTTTTGTGAGCTGTTCTACCCTTGCTTTGGCTTCACTGGCGTTCATGCCCCGAATTTACCACTTGCCCTCGCATCATTCTTGCTTTGCCTTGTAAATCTTTCCGCAGTTCGATGTTAACAAAGTTAGATTTCTCGAAAAGCAGTTTTACATCTTCGCTTAAATCTTCATGTATTTCGAAATACAGCCATCCACCCTCTTTCAGAATCGTTCTACTTCGTTGCATGATTTCTCGGTAAAAAATCAAGGGATCGTCGTTTTCAACAAAAAGCGCCATTTCTGGCTCAAAATCCAATACATTCGCAGCCATACGTTGCCGATCCGAAACTGGAATATAAGGCGGGTTGGAAACTATGACATCCTGTTTGCCGTTTACAAGACTTGTGTAATCATCGCTTAAAGCATTTGCATAAATCGTGTGAATTTCCAAGTCAGTCAGCGATCGATTTTCATTTAAAAGTGCTAAAGCGTCACCTGAAAATTCGATGGCCGAAACATTAGCATTTGGCAGCTGTGACTTTAGCGCCAAAGCAATACAGCCAGAGCCGGAGCAGATATCGACTATTCCAATAGTATCGCCTCTCGACTCCAATCGAGGCTCGAATGAAGTCGTTATTATCCAATCTACGAGTTCTTCTGTTTCCGGACGAGGAATTAAAGCCCGCGCGTCGCACTTTAAAAGAAGCCCATAAAACTCACATTCTCCGAGGACATATTGAAAAGGCTCATGATTTCTCAGGCGCTTTAGTGCTTCGTGAAAAAAGAGTAAATCCGACTCCGATAAACGCTTTTCGTCCGCTAGAATATAATCTGCCCCTTCAAAGCGCTTTAGAAACAGGTACTTCAGAATGATTTTAAGCTCACTAGAGCTATACAAACCATCTAAATGCTCCGAGAAATAATTTCGGATGGCCTTAAATTCATTCGAGTTCACAAACATTAGTCGCTGGCTTTCTCTCCGAAATAGAAGGTGTAGCCAAAACCTACGAAGAAATACTGTGTTGAGTTGTCCAATACGTCGGGTGTATAATCTCCATTGGAAGTTAAACCAATATCGACTGGTTCATAAGGAAACCCGTAGAAAGTATACCCCAAATTCAAGCGATAGGAATTTCGCTCATCTGCTTTGAGAATAATCGCAAAAACAGGTTCTACGAAAATATTGGAATACGTCAGTCGGTTACGAAACTCAGGCTCGTTTGAAGGCTTTACCAGCGTGTTAACGAAGTGCTGTGCGTAGCCAATTTTTACGCCGAAATCCAACCCGAGTGTTTGTCCGTAATACTTATCCCAGCCTACTTTCGCGAATGCACCCCCAGTGTGTAAACCGCCGAAAACTGGCTGTGATATGGCGAATTCATTCACCGTGAAATACGAATACTTCACCCCCAGCCCCACATTCAGGTGAAATGGAAAGCTGTATTGTTGATAGGTATTAAGCGTCACCAGTCCCTGCATAATATCACGAAAGGGCCTGTTTGAAGTAGACACAGGAAGCCCGAGCTCAACATTCCACGTATATTTTGGTTGATATTCACCTTGCGATCTAGCCGCAAAGCCAACAATTACGAAGACAAGTAGTATTAAACCTCTTTTCATAGTCAATTAGAACAACGCTAAACTACCAATTAAATTTTAACGATTGGTTGAAAATCTATATTCACTCATTCATCATGGTTAGAACATTTTCATGACTACTTTTGTTACCGTGAATATGGGAATTGTTTATATGATCCTTTCGGGGATTTGTTTTTTGATTGTGAATTTTTTCGTCAAAACATTAGGCCCTGCGCAAAACAACATCCTTACCGACCATTTGCAATTACAGGAATACCCAGCCCATGAATTGGTATTGGCACGATCCATTGTGTCTTTTGCAATGAGTTTGTTCATTATTAAACGGAAAAAATTACCCGTGTTTGGACACAACAAAAAGTGGTTATTGATTCGTGGTCTGGCAGGAACCGCTGCACTCACCATATTCTTTTACACCATGCATTATTTACCTCTGGCTGTGGCTCTTACCATTCAGTATTTGGCTCCGATATTCACCATCATTTTTGCCATGATTTTACTTCGTGAACGGATTCGATGGATTCAATGGCCTTTTATTGCGCTAGCGTTCGGCGGAACATTATTACTTGCCTTTGGAGGTCAGAACAACGATGCTGATTTTGGCGGATTATCGCCAGTTTGGCTTGGAGCTGGTATGATTGCGGCGGTATTATCTGGTGTTGCCTATGTCGCCATCATGAAATTGAAGCCCACCGATGCCCCCATCACAATTGTGATGTACTTCCCCATGATTGCCATTCCGTTTATGATTCTACTTTGCTTATGGGAATTTACCATTCCTCAAGGAATCGAATGGCTATTCTTACTGATCATTGGAGTTTTTACGCAGTTTGCTCAAATTACGATGACACGCGCCCTTCACTCCGGCAACGCTGCCACAATTGTTCCTTTTCAGTATCTAGGAGCAATTTACGGCTTCCTTGTTGGGTATTTTATTTTCCTGGAATCGTTGAGTAGTACTTTAATCGTCGGGATGGTTCTGGTGTTGTTTGGGGTTGTGGTGAATTCCATTTTAAGGCAGAGGACTTAGAGAGTTTAGATGGGGAGAAGTTTGAAGTTGGGAGCCGGAAAGCGGAAGGCAAAAAGCGGAAGGCAGAAGGCAGAAAGTGGATAGTTAAAGGTTGAAAGCGGAAGGCTGAATGCGGAAAGTTGAAGGTAAAAAGTATCGGGCTCGGGAGGGATCATTGAGGGGGTTAGGGATTGATCGTTTCGTTAGCAATACAACTGCTAAATCAATCTTAGCGAAAATTGGCAACTGTGAATACATGAAATTCGTAACTTGTGTTCGCTATGGAATCAACAATAAACCAGGGAAAAATTGCGCGGTTTGGTAATCTTGAACTCTTGGCCAGACAAGTAGTTGAAGGCTTCATTACTGGACTACACAAAAGTCCCTTTCACGGATTCTCGGTAGAGTTTGCCGAGCATCGTTTGTACAATAAAGGAGAATCGACGCGCCACATTGATTGGAAATTATACGCACGAACAGGCAAATTATTTACGAAAAAGTACGAGGAAGAAACCAACCTTCGTTGTCAAATTGTAATTGATTGTTCGAGTTCCATGCTTTTTCCTGTGGGAGAAGATCAAACAAAACTGAGTTTTTCAGTATATGCCGCTGCTTCCATCATTGAGCTTTTGAAACGTCAGCGCGATGCTGTTGGACTATCCTTGTTTACAGATCGTGTTGAGGTTCACACCCCAGCGAAATCATCCGTGCGACACCACAAGTACTTATACAGCGAGATGGAAAAGCACCTGCATCAGTACGAGAAAACAGATCGAAAAACAACCTCTACTATTCAAACCCTGCACGACATAGCCGAGTTGACGCACAAAAGAAGCCTCGTTGTTATTTTCTCCGATTTATTGGACAACCCAGAGAAAACGGACGAATTCTTTCAAGCTTTGCAGCATTTAAAGCACAACAAACACGAGGTTATAGTATTTCATACTATTGATAAGCGAACGGAGTTGAACTTTGAATTGGAGAACCGACCGTACAACATTATTGATATGGAGTCGGGAGAATCGATTAAACTGCAACCAAACCAGTTAAAAGAAGCCTATACCACAGCTATTAGCGGTTATTTTAAGGAAATCGAAATGCGTTGCTCTGATTATGCTATTGATTTCATGCCAGCGGATATTAACGAGGGATATAATCATGTATTGTTGCAGTATTTGTTGAAGCGACAGAAATTGCATTGACAGGATAATCCTATTCCGGAAAAGGGCTTCTCGACATGCTCGAAGACCTTTATCCATGCTGGTGTGTTAAGAGTTGACCCAAGACTCTAAACTCGAAGACACTAGACGCTAGACTTGGATCGCCTTCGATTCAACAATATTCGGTACAAATCTACTTCTCATTTGGGTGGACATTATTGACGGTAATAATCACGTTTTGTTGCAGTACTTGTTGAAGAGACAGAAATTGCATTAACAGATTCATCCTATCTTGGAAAAGGGCTTCTCGACATGCTCGAAGACCTTTCGCCTAGTACATCGAATCTTTGCTAGCGGTTTAAGAGATGACCCGAGACTTTAGATTCGAAGCCACTCGATGCTAGACTTGAATCGCCTTTAATTCAGCAAATATTCGGGATGAATACTCTTCTGCACGCGCTGAACACTCTCACTCAAATCTACCTAAGGCCTGTGCGCCTCATTCATCAAGTCAAATACTGATTTCACAGGTGAGAAAACTTCTTTCGGAATTTCCACGAATACCGAATTCCAGTGATGCATACTACCGTTCCAAAGCCCAGGGAGTTCTCTATATCTCAGCGAGCCACTTCCATAAGGTTTGTTTACCAGTAAGAATTTCGAGGCATCTACAAACTTTTCAAGATCAAGTCTACAGCCATCGACATCTGTTTTGGAAAGCGCAATAAATACCGGATTGAAATGACTGCTTTCTTCTACGACAGCTGAATCTTCTTGAGAGATTTGTACTTTCTCTACAATCTGTTTGGACACTTTTCCATCGTCTTCTATCCAAAAAGGACCACCACCAGGAGCCCCCTCGTTTATAACCATTCCACACACACGCGATGGTCGCTTAGTAAGTTGTAACAAGTAGTCTTTATCACAAGAGGCCAACTCTTGCTCTGAAAGAAATTGATACTTCTCATTCAACTCCATCACTCCTTCTTTGCTATAGTTGTTTGCAATTAGCTTTAGGTCGGATTTAAACTCTAACAACATCCCAGCACAATACTTCCAAACACGCAGACTGTTTTCGCCTTTGCTTGCATGTTGGACGTTATCAATATTTTTCACCAAAATCAGGTCTGCATCGATTGCATTCAAGTTTTTCAGTAAAGCACCATGGCCGGCAGGTCTGCGCAGCGGTAAGTTTTGTTCCTGTACAAGGTTTCCTTTATCGTCAAAACAATAAGCATCGGTTTCACTATCCTGATGGGAGAATGAAACAATTAGATCTGCATTATCCACCCCTAATTGATCAAGACTTTCCATTACAGGAACTTCAACGTTTTTCTGAACGGTGAAATGGACTTTTCCTTCATTTCCGAGCAATTGAATTGCTTGTTTGAACTGCTCTTGAAAAGGGGTGATAATTCCTTCCTCCGTTTTATGAAATGGAATCAAGCCTTTGGGACGCTTAGTCAAATTAAGACCGTCTTCACTGATGAGGTACTCGGCCACATACTTCTTCTGTAAAGACTCAAACTTTTCACGAACAACCAAAGGCAACTCTTGAAATAAGGCCAAATTTGGAAGTTCCGAGAAAAAAGCACGAATGGTATCTGTCTCCTCTCCCGTTTCAACAAACTTCGCTAGCTCTGAAAACATTCGAGAGCCAGAACCAGAGGCCGGAATAAAGAAAGAAGCATTGCCTTTCCAAGACTCATATCGTGTGATGAAATGTTCTTTTTCGTGGTCGTTTAAGCGCAGAATACCATTGTCGATAACACATGAATCGACAAGTTTTACCGTATTTGATCCTTCTGAAATGTCTCTTTTTTGTTGTTCAATAGACAATGTATCGTATGTACTCATATCTTCGTGCAAGGATCTTACTGTTGATTTGTGTTTTTGGGCTTCGAATATATGAAATATAGATGGAACGCTAAGCGGCGGCATGGCGTTCATTCACCATTTGTCTATGAACTTACGGACAAATGTTTTCGTACTTCAATTCCTTCCCTATTTATTGAACGAATGTCGAAGCTAAAAGGTCAACTGCAAGGCAATAAAAAATCGATTGCAATTAAGGATCACGGAGTAGGTTCGAAGCGGATGGGAAATATGCGATCGCTGCATCAACTTTATAAAAACAGCAGTAGTAAAGGAAAGTACGGAAGAATGTTGTTTCAAATAATGCGCCATTACGAGTTACATTCGGCATTGGAGCTCGGAACTTCTCTTGGTATTGGAACAATAAGCTTGTCTACTGGTAATGAAAACGCCCAGATCACGACCATAGAAGGGTGTCCGAACACGCGTAAAGAAGCAGTTGAAAACTTCACGTCGTTGGGAATTCAGAACATCAGTTCGCTGGAAGGAACTTTTTCGGAAGTCATCCCTACCCTTTCCGAAGGCACATTTGACTTGATCTTCATAGATGGGCATCACGACGGAAATGCAACTCTAGAATACATTGAACAGTTGCTACCTCATGCACATGATGATACCTTTTTCATTCTTGATGATATTCGTTGGAGTGCATCAATGAAGTCTGCTTGGGAGGAATTAAAACGAGACGAACGATTCCACGTAACCATTGATCTGTTCCGAATGGGAATTGTTTTGTTGCGTCCACAACAGGAAAAAGAGCATTTTGCGATTAAACTCTAGGCTGGATTAAAATGTTGCTGTCAATAGATCCAATACTTCCGGAGCATCACTCGCTGGTAACGACTCAGCGACAAACACTCCATCTGGATGATCTTCCATTGCCGTTGCGCTAGCACCAGAAGCAACCGATGGCGAAGGAGCAGGTACAGCGTGCGGCTCAGATGAAGCGACCATTACAGGAGTTTCATTCGATCTTGTATCCACATCATCTTTAAAATCTGCTTTTTCCTCGTTGATATCGGCAGTAGGTTCTGATGTCACAGACCGAGACTCTTGTGTTTTTTCTACCGGTTCTGCTTGTGCTATTTGCGGTGCAGCTGCTGACTTCTCAATTGTCGTTCCTGTATTCCAAAAAGGCACCAGCAAAAGCGCTAACAGAGCAATGGCTGCAATTTGTGCCAACGGCTGACGATAAATTGGCTTGTCTTTGGGAACAACGAGGGCCAAGGTAGAATTGTACCAAACAGGAGCTGCTTTAGGATAGGTAGCATCAAACAGGTCGTCGAGACGTTGTTTGGTTTCAGCCTTTGGTTTTGGCTGCTCCCAGGACATCTGTTCCATGCCGAGAAACACATCTTTCATTTGATTGTATTCATCCTCAGATGCACAATATGCCTGCAATTCTTCACGCTCTACCTCAGTAAGTGCGTTAAAATCTTTTTCTATTATGGTATCGATCAAATCTTTCTTCATCTTACCTATTTAAAACGGGGTTAAAAGCCTCCAAACTGGAAGCCAAATATTTTGTTGCGTAGAACAGTCGCGACTTTACTGTACCATCGCTAATTTCAAGTATTTCTGCTATTTCCTTTATCGACAGTCCATCGAGATGTCGTAATCGGAAAACTTCGCTGTGCTTCGGATCCAAGTCCTCCAAACATTGCTTGAACTCGTCTCTGAATTGACTATCCGCCACTTCCGAAAGTACATTTGTGCCGTGATCCTCAACGGCATAATTCTCATCCAATCCGTTGGAAGTATTTTTGCGAACTTCCTGTTTTTTGTATTCATTCTTGCACATGTTATTGGCGACAGAATACAACCATGTTTTGAAAGTTCTCTTCGGATCAAAGAGTTCCGGCTTACGGATAATTTTCGCGAAAATATCATGCACGAAATCCTCAGCTTTTTCTCTATCTCGCCAGAGCATGCGTATGAAATAGCCCAACAATGGACCTGAATACCGATTATAAATTTCGTCAAAAGCACGCTTATCCCCTTTGGAGATTGCCACCATCAGCGACTCGTCAGTCATTTCTTGATATCGCGGTTTAACTAAGCGCATTAATAACTCGACTTCAGTTTTTGAACTTGATCGTACTTTTTACATTGAAGACTGACCGTGTCAATTGCTTTGTCTATTTCTTTTACTTTTTGTTTTTCCTCTTTTTGTCCGTACACCTTGCGAAGTTGCAACAACATGGGAAGGTAATTTGCCGAAAGCTGTTTTGATTTCTCATCCTTGGCCTCGTCTACTAGATGCTTTGATAGCCCTTCATTCCATAATTCCTCGTTCCGTTCAAAGTTGTTATAAACTTCTTCGTGATACTCAAAAACCAATCCAGTTACGTACAGTTGAGACTGAATCGGAAGAAAATATTCCTTCGGAGTTGTCAAAGAAATGCTGATGTTCTTGGAAGCGTTCAACTGGCAAAACGCCCTCAGATAATCCACATCGATGACATCCTGTTCAGGGAATACAAAGCCATCTTCTTTCAATAACTTTCTGTAAAAGTCACTTTGCAGGAAATCGAGGGAGATGAGCGTAACATCCTCACGCACGCCATCCGCTTGCTGCTTTTTAAAAGCACTGTAAGTATCGTCAAAACCATGCGTAATAAGCACGCCTTCCTCAGGGACAGACAACAGCAAGTCTTCAGCATATAATAATGTATTGGCATTCAATCGACCTGAGGAAAGTAATTTGTCGATGTACATGTTCGCAGTATCCGCATCTCTTGTAATAATATTATAGGCCGCCATTTGTGCATGCACGTCGCTATTTGCGGGCATGATCTTCTCTGCTTGTCGCAGGTTTTCAATTTTCGTGACATCGTAGTTGCCTGCAGTATATTTGAAATAATGATACTCGAACGAATTCGGTGCATTTGCAGCAAAATAACCAACCGCATCATCCATTTCACTCTGCTGCTCTACTGATGGTGTTCGTTGCATCGGCTGCTGTGAAGCTTGGATTTTGGAAGTTGTGAATCCATAGTTTGCATCCTGATAACCAGGTGCCAATTGGTAGGCATTTGAACTGCCTGGCATAGCGTCCTCTGTTACCGCTTCGTCAGCAGCAACTTCAATAGTTCCTGTAGAAACAGGTTCCGATTCTAATTCACTACTTCTATATGTCGGTAACGCTTTTATTGATCGCGATTCTGATTTTTTTAGTTTTCGCCCTTTCTCTGAGGAGGCACCTTTTAGATCCTTTGAGCGTACTTTATCAACGTCTTTATTGATTGTAGTCGAATCTAAAGATTCGCTTTCTTCCTCTTCTACAGAATAGTTATACGAATTATTCAACATCTCGTTACTATTCGTATTCGTACTATTGTTGGTGGCAGGCACAGGAGATTCCTGTTGCGCAGACACACTGAACACACTGAAAATCAGAATAAATATTTGCAAAAGTTTCATCATACCTTTTGTCGGTTTGATCTATGGTACACCTGAAATAAAAATACGTTCAATTCTTCGAAAAAAAAATTTTAATGAAAGCTGTAGCAGCGTTGTTGCGAAAACGACAGGAGAAAAATGATGCTACTTCTCATCATCGATTGGTTTCAACTTAGCAATCACGAATAGGGTTGTAATTTCGAAGAATAAAAGAAAAAATCCACCCAGTGGTTCTCCTCTAAAGGGCCTTGCCCCAAATCCGGTACTTCCAATCGCGAATAATGAGAGGAGCCAAAAGGGATAATACAGAACCACGATAGGAATGAGCCAGTACTTATGTTGTTTTCTTCGGGTGAATGCAATAACGATCGTAGTTACAATCACAATGATAAGACTTACAATTCCTGACATTCGCTCTATCGCGCTATACTGTGTAAAATAAAAGTCGAGGTCATAATAAGCAAGCTCGCTCGAAGTTTTTACTTTTCCATCCGTTACGTCTATGCAGTAAGGTAGAAAGAGGGTAACCACAATCGCTGTTAGACACATAAAAACGGCAACCCAATACTGTTTCTTCTCGCGTGTGATAGGCTCAGGAATTAGAATCAGAAGTAAACAAGAATTTATTCGGAGAGATGAGATTCGTTTTTACCGCGTACATTACGATTCCAGCCGTGTTCTTCACTCCGAGTTTGGACATAATATTCTTACGATGCGTATTGATCGTGTGTGAACTAAGGAAGAGTTTATCGGCAATTTGCGTGTTGGTATTTCCTTCGGCGATTAAGGTAATAATCTCGCTTTCTCGCTTGGAAATTAGTACTGGTTCACACGTAAAAGAATCCAACTCAATATCATCGATATTCAAATTGGCTTCTTGAATGGTTTCCAAAATTTGCCCGCAGAAGAATTTATTCTCTTTCGCCGTTTCTTTCACCGCTTCAATAATCTCTGTGAAAGAACAATCCTTCTTGACATAACTTGTAACTCCAGCGCGTAGTGCATCCACAAGTACTTGTGCCGATTGTTCTGGCGTAATAGCGAGTATATTGATTTTCGGAAACTCTCTGCGGATCACCGCAATATCATCAATTTCAAATCCAGGGGAAACAAAATCCATGATAATCACATCGACTTCAAAGGATTCTAGAATTTCTACAAGTTCAGGTGAATTAGAAGCCTCGCCTACGATTTCGCAATTCAGTTCGGACTTCAACAATACGCGAATTCCCAAACGAATTAATTCATTGGTATCTGCCAAGACGATCTTCACTTCACTTATTTAGAATTATTCTATGTAAGCAAATATAGTGTTCCATCGAATAGCATCATAAAAAAAGCCTCGAAAAAATCGAGGCTTTATAAACATGTCTTCGTTAGAATCTCAGCATCCAGTTGAATTCATCTTCAATGGTGCCTGATTTTAAGTCGGTTAAATACTTTTTGATTTTGTTGGAAGTTGTTCTTGTTTCCAATCCAGGCAGCTCGAAAATCTCGTCTCTGAAACCAATTTTGGCAATGGGAGCAATTGTTGCTGCGGTACCCGCACCGAACGCATCTGTCAATTTGCCTTCTCTTGCCGCATTAACTATTTCTTCTACCGTTACTTTTCTTTCTTCAACGGTAACTCCCCACTTCTCTGCGATTTCCACTACAGAACGTTTTGTCACTCCGCGCAAGATAGTATCTGAATCTTCCGATGGCGTAATCAATTTACCATCCATTTCAAAAACGACATTCATCGTTCCGGATTCTTCGATGTATTTGTGCTCTTTCGCATCGGTCCAGACCAACTGGTGGAACCCTTCTTTCTGTGCTAATTTCGCAGGATACAAAGAAGCAGCGTAATTTCCGGCTGTTTTCGCACGTCCAACTCCACCTTCTGCGGCACGTGTATAATACTCTTCAATTTTCACATTTACAGGTTGCGAGTAATAAGCCCCCACCGGACACGTGAAAATGATGAATTTGTAGCTATCTGAAGGTTTGATTCCAATGAAATCATCGGTAGCAAACAAAAATGGTCTGATATACAATGAATAGCCTTCTTTTTTCGGTACCCATTCACGATCAACATCAACAGTTCTGGCGATTAATTCCGTAAACATTCCTTCTGGCAGCACCGGCATACACATACGCTCACATGACTCTGCAAAACGTTTCTCGTTCATATCCGGACGGAAAATCATCACATCCCCGTTATCTGATCGATATGCTTTCATCCCCTCAAAAATGGATTGACCGTAATGAATTGCTGAAGTAGCAGGATGCAATGATAACGCTCCGAAAGGCATAATCTCTGGCTCTTGCCATGCACCGTCTTTGTAATCCATCACCAACATATGATCGGAGAATACTTTACCAAACGGCAAATTATCCCAATCTACCTCTGCAATTCTAGACTTTTGAGTTTTGTTGATTTTTACGGAAATAGTGTCTTTTATCATACCCTTGAAATGTGGTGCAAAGATACTGAGATTCTCCTATTAATGCAATAGGGTACTTATTTTCACATTTTTTTTATTTGTTAGCTTTGATCTAACAGCATTCATTTGGAAAAAAGTCGCGAGATACTGCAACGATTCTGGGGCTATCCAGCCTTTCGTCCGCTACAAGAAGAAATTGTAGATAGCGTGATCTATGGTCATGACACATTGGCCATTCTGCCTACGGGTGGTGGGAAATCCATTTGTTTTCAGGTACCTGGTTTGGCACTCGATGGAATTACACTGGTTATTTCTCCATTAATTGCCTTGATGCAAGACCAAGTAAGTCAGTTAGAGCAGCGTGGCATTCGAGCCTCATTAATTTCTAGCGGTCTTTCGTACAGAGAAATTGATATTGCTCTTGATAATGCGCGTTTTGGAAATACAAAATTTCTGTACACCTCTCCAGAGCGTTTGAAATCGGATTTATTCATTGAACGATTCAAGCGAATGAACGTAGGATTAATTGTTGTAGACGAGGCACATTGTATCTCGGAATGGGGACATGATTTCCGGCCTGCTTACAGAGAAATTGCCGAAATAAGAGATCATCACCCAAATGCTCCAATAATTGCGGTAACAGCTTCGGCTACGCAAAAGGTAAAAGACGATATCGTTGCAAAACTTGAATTGAAGCAGCCAAAGGAGTTCTCGGGCTCGTTGGAACGCACCAACATCATGTATCAAATCTACAGCTCTGAGAACAAGATGCAGCGGATTTTGGAACACTGCCAAAAACACCCTAACGAAACGGGAATTGTGTATTGTCAGACACGACGCAGTGTAAAAGAGGTTGTCACTCAATTGCGAGCGCACAAGATTCCAGCAGGCATTTATCACGGTGGAATGTCGTCTGATGACCGGAGTTATATGCTGGAGGAATGGATGCAGAATCGACTAAAGATTATGGTAGCGACGAACGCTTTCGGAATGGGGATTGATAAGCCGGACGTACGTTTTGTGCTGCATTATGAATTGCCAAACAACCTAGAAGCATATTATCAGGAGGCAGGAAGGGCTGGACGTGATGGTCAGCCTTCACAAGCCATCGCGTTTTGGAACCAACTGGATATTAATTTGATGGAGGAGCGTTTAGAGGCACAATATCCATCAAAAGAACGCATCAAAACCATTTACAATGCCGTTTGTAATTATCTGCAGGTAGCTATTGGTTCAGGAAAGGACGAAACGTATCCTTTCAATTTACCGGCGTTTTGTAATACGTTTGAAGTGTCTGCAAGTGAGACTTATTACGCCCTTCGATTACTTCAACTAAATGAAACCATTGGTTTTACAGAATCTAGCTTCTTCCCTACTCGTTTACGAATATTGGTTGGTAATAAAGCGCTTTACACATTTCAAGTATCACATGATAGTTTGGCTCCATTAATTACATTGCTGACACGTAGCTATCCTGGAATTTTCGATCGATTTACAACGATTCACGAAGGTAAATTGGCCAAACGCTTGAAGATCTCTGAGAATGAACTCCGCAAGCAACTGGAACGATTGGAACAGTATGGAGTCATTGACGTTCAATTTCAGTCCAATTTGCCGAAAATCACCTTTCTTCAGGAACGTATCGCGGACACGCAGTTAATCATTAGTCCGACTGTATATTGGCAGCGAAAGGAACGCGAGGAATCTAAATTGCAATCGTTGATTTCATTCGTGCGTTCTGACGCGTGTCGATCCAAGTTGATTTCTCAATATTTTGGCGACGAGGGTCGCGATTGTGGAATTTGCGACAACTGTATGCGCCAGGAGTTTGATTCGAAATCTTTACACGAGATCGTTTTGGCGAAGCTACCAAACTCTTTTGCACAGTTGGAACAGGCAATTCCAGCGTCGCGTGAGTTGTTGCAAACCGCTATTCGAGCGATGATGCATGATGAGGTGATTTATTACGAGGAAGGAGTTTACTTCAAATCAAAGTGAACTTTGATTTGAAAATGATGAATGAGGAATGTTGAATTATGAATTTACTACGCGACTTTGATTTCGTGAAGTTTCGGAGGGAATTGCTCGAAGACAAGCCCCATAATCACTCCCCTTTCACTAACTCCTTCAAATCGTGCACTTCTTTTTGAAGGGATTTGATGGATTTTGACAAACCGCTGTCGTCCATGCGGACCTCTGGGAGTTCTGGAGAGATGTAATTCACAAATTTCCAGATTTCAAGGATGTCATTGGCATGAACAGTGTAAGGCTCGTAGAAAGTGTTGGTAGAGCACAGCTGAAACGATTGCTCCGAGCTCAAAAGGTTGTGCAGCACTTTGAATACAATACCTTCGTCTTTGGTGACCACGATACACGGTGTTCCGTTGCGAATGGACATCCAGTTTTGTACAAACTCACCTATTACGAAGGAGCCTTCTACCACTGGTGGCATGGAATCTCCTTTAATGGGGAACGATCTGTATTTACGGTCTTTTGAAAGGAAAGGTAAGTGGAACGTGGGCAGCACTTTGATATAGTCCGGGTCGGCATAACCTGCTGTGTAACCGGCACTCGCCTTCATGGGCACCAATTCAATCAATTCTTCGTCGTTTGAATCTACCATTGCAGTTAAAACACGCAGTTTCTGCCCCTTGACATCGGCGTGCAAACCTTGGTCTATTCGCTTCCAATCGCTTTCTTTGAACGTCGAAAGGTCTTTGCGTACCAAATCGTCAATAGTGACCTTGTAATAATCACTAAACAACACCAAACTCTCCAGGTTCGGCTGTGCGACTCCGTTCTCATATCCAGAGTAAGAACTTCTGGTCAGATTTAAATCTGCAGCTACCTCGCCCTGAGACTTCTTCAAACGATTTCTTAAAAGTTTTAAGTTTTTTCCGATTTCCATATCAAATTAGACCTTTTAACGAACCGAAAATAACAACTTCTTAGAAATTAAACAAGTAATGACAGATATTTAATCAATAATTATCCTTTCGTTTCTATCGGAAAACCAATAAAGCTGGCATATACGTAGGAGAACTTTGCTCCCAAAAATAATATTTGAGACGAGTAATACACCCAGACCAAAATAATAAGCAAAGTCCCCGCAACGCCACCCTCGGCAGCGAAGAAATAGTTGGCAAGGTAGAATTTGATAAGTAATTGTCCCAGGTACAGAAAAATTCCAGTAACGACTCCCCCAGTGATTGCAACCTTCCATCGGACCAGTCCGTCGTGCAAATATTTAAAAATGAAAGAGAATACCAGAAAGTTCAGAAGAATCGGCAGAATGTGGTGCGCAAAATTCGAAAACAACCAACTGATAAATTCAGAATCCGAAAAATACGTTTCCTCCAGACTTAAAACGAGTGTTTCTAGAAAGTACAGCGCTATGATCAAGGAAGTCATCACGCCAATCGCCAGCATGGATACCAGACGAAAAATAACACCTCGCACCAGTTTCTTTTTTCGCCCCAATTTTCGCTTATCCAGGTCGTAAAATTCGTTAATACTCCGTTTCAGAGAGTTCAAAATCGCCGTGGAAGAAAGTAGTAAAGCAATAATCCCAAAGGTTTTTAAAGCAAAATTACCCGTCAAATCTACTTGCCCGAGAAACTCTATGATACCACCCACATCATTGATCCCAACGTTTTCATGCAGCAACTCTCGTATAATTTCTTGCATCGTATCTTGTCCGACAAACGATCCAAAAAACGAAACGCTGAGGTATAAAATCGGGATTAACGCCATCAAAGCGTAATAAGACAACGCAGCACCATGATGCAGTGGCTGTTCTCTAGAGAATTCAACCACGGTTGTTTTAAGGATACCACCAAGCTCACGTAGGGTCATGCGTGTTTTTGAATTCGAATGGCGTCTACAGCTTCTAAAGTTCTGATGGAAGAGAGAACCAGTCGTTCGTTCGTTTCAGTCGTAAAATAGTTAAATACAACAACGCCTGTATCGAAACTCGATTCAAAATTTACGGAGATATTCGGAGACTCCAGCGAATACTCAGAAGGACGGAATAAAACTTCCTCTCCATTTACAACTACTCTATTCACCAATCCCATCAACATTGCTTGCTGTTCATTTTCTGGATGGTAGTACATGTCGTTAGCCGACGCAATGCGCTGAATACCGCCGTTGTACAGATGCATCACCTCATCTACAAACCCCATCATTTCGGAACCGTCGTGCGAGACCAGAACAATGGTTGTTTTGCGCAATTGATTCAAGGATTTCAAATAGGACATCACTTTCATCCGCAGACGTTGGTCCAAATGAACGAAAGGTTCATCCAAAAGTATATACCGAGGTTCACAGGCCAAAGCTCTGGCGATCACCACACGCTGTTGCTCTCCACCGGATATCCATCTCACCTGCCTGTCGCGAATGTCTTGCAACTCAAGAAGGTTGAGCATGTCCTCGACGATTGCTTTTTGATCTTTCTCTGGTAAATGCAGTATTTTCTCTTTGATATTTTCTGCTACTGTGTGAAAGGTATCCAGCTCCAATTCTTGATTCACAAGTTGAATTTCTTCATAACCTGGAACCAATTTTACCGAAGGTCCGATAAGCTTTTTCCCATCCAATGAGATCTTTCCTTCCACTACATCCACAAAACCAGAAATTGCTTTAAGCAAGGTTGATTTCCCTGCACCGCTGCGTCCAATTATCCCTATCAATTTCCCTTGAGGAATTTCGAAAGTAACGTCTTTGAACACCCATTCCTCTCTTAAAACACCTATGTTTTCAACTTGAATCATTCCGCTGTAATCAAAGATTTAGGAAAATAACGTGAAGCAATATAAATACCTGTCACAGGGTTTGCCAGTGGCTCCTCCCCTTTCATAAATACTTCCAGGACGACCTCGTCTTCATTTTCTTGAATGCTGTAGGAGTCCAACAAAACTTCAGAACAGCCCACTACAGCTACCGGAGCATCCATGTCCAAAACATAAAAAAGACGCATATCAGCTATCTCTTCCGTAAACGGTTGATCGCCGTTCTGCCCTTGCAAAGGATAGGTTTGGTAATCCCTTGCATCCACTGCTGTAACTTTCGTTTTAATCGCAAACTCATCCTCCCACAAAAACTTCCGGTTCATCTCTGAGGGCTCGCCATTGTTGTGTTCATCAGCATACTCTTGCGAGAAATGGTCGTTGAGCAAATAAAAATGAATGCGACAGGTCATATAATTGCAATTTGACGCAAAAATATCAACTTTCTTAGGAATCGTGGGTACAGTTTCGGCAGAGGAACTATTTTTACGCACCACAATATGAAGCGAACAGTCAACATACACCCTAAAAAATTACACTCTATCGAGCGTAAACATCCCTGGATATTTTCTGGTGCTATTACCTCCAAGACTGATCAATTTGACGATGGTGATTTGGTGGCTGTTACCGATCCTAAGGGAAAAGTTCTGGCTCGCGGACACTTCCAACATGCTACAATTGCGGTACGCATTCTAAATTTTGGAGACGCTCCCATAGATCACGTGTTTTTCAAAAATAAAGTAACGAATGCGGTGGAAACACGCAGAAACAGTGGTTTATTCAGAGAAGATAATTCTATTTGCAGAATTATTCATGGCGAAGGTGATGGGCTTCCTGGGTTAATTGTTGACTATTATGCTGGCGTAGCTGTTATACAATGCCATAGCATAGGTATGTATCGAGAGCTGGATAAAATTGTTCCTGCTTTGGAGCAAGCACTTGGAGATGACTTAATCGCTGTGTATTCAAAGTCGAGCGAAACGCTTCCAGATCGATCGGATGTTGAAGATGGATATTTACATGGATCGTGTGAAACGCCGCACGTAGCGTTAGAAAATGGCGTGAAATTCAATATCGATTGGATAACGGGTCAAAAAACCGGTTTTTTTATCGATCAACGCGAAAATCGTTCGTTGCTGGGAAAATATGCAAAGGGAAAGAAAGTACTCAACACCTTTTGTTATTCGGGAGGGTTTAGCCTTTTAGCGCTTCAAAACGGAGCGAAGCTGGTCCATTCTCTTGACAGTTCGAAAAAAGCGATTGCTTTGACCGATGCGAATATTGAATTGAATGGTTTCTCTGATCAACACGCTTCCATAGTTGCTGATGCCATGCATTATATGAAAGAATTACCTGAGGATTATGATATTATCGTTTTGGATCCGCCTGCATTTGCCAAACATAGAAACAAACGTCATAAAGCAGTTCAGGGTTACAAACGGTTGAATGCTCATACTATTCGACAGATCAAGCCAGGTGGGATCATATTCACTTTCTCTTGCTCTCAGGTGGTGGACAAGCAACTTTTCACCAATACTGTTATTGCTGCGGCGATTGAAACAGGTAGAAACGTTCGCATTCTGGAACAACTGCATCAGCCCATGGATCATCCAATTAGCGCTTTCCATCCAGAGGGCGAATATTTGAAAGGTCTTGTTATTCAGGTAGACTAATGCTTGACTTACGATATAAAACGATTCTTTCGGTAGCCATTCCGTTGATGGCGTCGTCCTTCATCCAGTCCATCGTGATGATTACCGACTCCTCCTTTTTGAGTCGATATGGAACGGTAGCATTTGACGCAGCTGGTAATGGTGGTATGATTTTCGTCACCTTATTTGTTGCCTTGATGGGAATGAGTGATGGTTCACAGATTTTGATGGCGCGTAGAATTGGAGAAAAGAAAGAACATCTCCTTGCGCAAATTTTCGGTACAACACTTATCATTAACATTGCTGTCGCCTCCGTACTATTAATTGCCATTCAATTTTTTCTCCCTGACTTGATCCGAAGCTTCACGTATCATAGTGACATAGCTGAGGCTGAAATTGTCTTTGTCCGTATTCGAAGTTTTGGATTGCTGTTTAGCATGTTTACCCTGGCCATCAATGCTTATTTCATGGCAATGGGAAAAACCTACGTGATATTATTAAGTGCGGCGGTAATTGCCATCACCAATATCGTTCTGGATTACGGAATGATCTTTGGCAATTTAGGGATGCCTTCCATGGGTGTTGCAGGTGCCGCTTACGCCTCTATGCTTGCGGACGGTGCAGGTATGCTTTTTTTAATGATCGCATTAGTGGCTAGTGAAGACCGCAAACGACATCAACTGTTTAAAAGTATCCGATACAACACCGCATCGTTAAAATCACTCCTGAAGATCGGCTCTCCGATTACCCTGCAATTACTGGTTGCTTTGATCACTTGGACCATCTTCTTTATATGGATTGAACAAAAAGGAGAATACGAACTCACTGTTTCTCAAACCATCCGAACACTTTACTTTCTGGCATTTGTTCCAATTTGGGGTTTTTCTTCTACCACCAAAACATATATCAGTCAATATTTAGGCAACAAATCCTACGATGCTATAAAAACCATTCACCGAAGAATACAGCTTCTAACACTATTGTTCCTTTTTGCACTGTTTCATGGCGCCCTGTTTTATCCAGAGTTCCTAGTCAGTTTGATCAATCCGAATGAAACATATATTAAAGGTACTGCCGAATTATTACGCTTCATTTCAGGTTCCATCCTTATATATGGTATCTCATCGGTGTATTTTCAAACCATTGCAGGTAGCGGAAACACGCGAATTACATTTTACATTGAAACAATTGCAGTAGCGGTTTATGTATTAGCGGCATATCTTTTCTTGAAAGTCTGGAATTGGAATATCTATTGGATTTGGACCGTCGAATATATCTACTTCATCGTTTTGGGATTGTTAAGTGTTGGTTATCTTCGCTTCTTCGATTGGAAAACTAAAAGCATTTAAAATGAGTAAGCTTCGCGTCGTATTCATGGGAACACCAGAGTTTGCCGTAACCATTCTCGATAAACTGGTTCAGGAAAACATGGAAATTATAGGAGTCGTAACGGCTCCGGACAAACCTTCTGGGCGTGGGCAGAAAATCAATCAAAGTGCTGTAAAGAAATACGCTGTTTCGAATGAATTAACCGTCCTGCAACCTACGAATCTCAAAGATGCTGAATTTGTAAGTACCTTAGAAGCACTTCAGGCAGATGTTTTTGTGGTGGTAGCTTTCCGAATGCTACCCGAAATTGTTTGGGCCATGCCGCCAAAAGGGACCATTAACCTGCATGCATCTTTGCTGCCCAATTATCGCGGAGCTGCGCCTATCAACTGGGCCATTATAAATGGTGAGACACAAACAGGCGTAACGACATTCTTTATAGAAAAGGAAATTGATACAGGTAAAATAATTCAGCAATCGACAGTTACCATCGGTCCTAACGAGACGGTAGGTGAACTATACGAACGACTAATGCATCTCGGAGCAGATGTAATGTTGCAAACATTAATGAACCTTGATGAAGGAATGGCAAATGCTCAACCTCAAGGTGATCTCATGCAGCCCCACTTCAAACCTGCTCCAAAAATCTTCAAAGAAAATTGCCGCATTGATTTCGACCAACCAGTGCAAACAGTGCATAATTTTTGTCGAGGACTATCACCTTATCCTGCTGCATGGTGTAAGCTCACCGATACTGCGAAAGAAGAAACCAAAACATTTAAGGTTTTCGGAACAAGGATATCAGAGAAAGCCGTGAAGAATTCCAAGGACGTTGTTTCAAGTTCTGAAGGGTTGTTATTCCCATGTCAGGATTTTTATTTAATCGCAACAGAAATTCAACCGGAAGGAAAACGTCGAATGGAGTTCAAAGAGTATTTGGCTGGCAATTCTGTCGAAAACCTTATCATCTCTAGGGTATAAGTACTTAACGGATTTAACGAGTATTTTGGGGTATTCGTCGAAAAACCCTGTAATAATGGTGTTTTCAGGGTGTTTTATTAACAAATCGGCGTACTTATCCACAAAATACACCTTTTTTGTCCTGTATTCCTTGCGTGGCAAGGATATTAAGATATATTTGTCTTCAACAATTTTTTAACAAACTAAAAAACCAAAACTATGAACAAAGCAGAATTGATTGATGCAATGGCTGAGTCAGCTGGATTGTCTAAAGCGGATGCTAAAAGAGCATTGGATGCATTTGTAGAATCAACTACAACAGCATTGAAGAAAGGAGATCGTATTTCTTTGGTAGGTTTCGGATCTTTCTCAGTATCTGAGCGTGCTGCACGTACTGGACGTAACCCACAGACTGGTAAAGAGATTCAAATCGCTGCGAAAAACGTTGTTCGTTTTAAAGCAGGTTCAGAGCTTTCTGATAAAGTAAACTAATCTGAACTTAAGATTATGAAAGGGAGCGCTTCATTGTTGCTCCCTTTTTTATTTGAGAAACATTATAGTCAAGATGTACACTTTGGCTACACTCGGTGTACGTTTTACTGAAGCACACTGAGCAAAGAGGTCATTGAGCCTGTCGAGATGCCTCAGTGTGACTAAAGGAACAATAATTCCGATGACCGTTGACGAGAAAGTACTAGCAGCGTTTTATGATATCATTTCCGAAAGCAAACAGGAAATATACGATCGTATAGCCGCCGACCGAACCCGACATATAGTTGTGGTCATGGAGAATATCCGCAAAGATCATAACGCTTCAGCTGTTATGCGCACTTGCGATTGTTTCGGAATACAAGATCTCCATACCATCGAAAAGGACGTCACGTATGTTGTTCAAAGAGAAATTGCCAAAGGCGCCAGCACCTGGATCGATCTGCACTCCCATTCTATTGGAGAAAACCCAGGATTGGAATGCATAGATGGCTTAAAAAAACAAGGTTATCAAATTATCTGTACCAGTCCGCATACAGAACAAACGTTAGAGGACATCGATCTGCAACAACCATCAGCACTGGTATTTGGCACGGAAATACACGGAATTTCTCGAGATATATTAGACGTGGCGGACCAAACCATTCGCCTTCCCATGTATGGATTCACAGAGAGTTTTAATGTTTCCGTTTCGGCAGCACTTTCGCTTCACTCCCTACGTAATCGACTGGAAAAATCGAACATCAATTGGAGACTTTCCCATGAAGATCAGATAAAACTGAAAATTCAATGGTGCACAAAGATTATCCGTGATGGAGAAGCGGTAGAGCGAGAGATACGCCGCCGTATTTTCGAAAAAGAATAATATATTTGTACATAGAACTAAAAACGTAAAACAGACTATGGGAAAAGGAGATAGAAAAACGGCAAAAGGAAAAAGAATTCTTGGAACGTATGGAAATTCCAGAAGAAGAAAGTCAAAATCTCCTTCAGGATCTGTCGCTTCTGCCATCCCGAGTCAAGCAAAACCAGCCAAACCAAAAGCAGTAAAAAAAGCTGCAACGAAAAAAACAACGGCTAGCAAAGCCAAGGTAGCGTCTGAAGAAAAAGAAGAAAAGGCTTCAACAAGCACAACAGCCAAAAAGACTCCAGCGAAGAAAGCCGCAGCCAAAAAGACGACCACGAAAAAAACTACCGCAAAGAAATCCGACGATAAAGAAGACAAAAAAGAAGATTAACATATATAATGGCTGCCTAATTGGCAGCCTTTTTTTTAACCATAATCCATATAAAAATGAAACACAATTTTGGAGCCGGACCTTGTATTTTACCGCAGAATGTTTTTAAAGAAGCTGCTGCAGGAGTCCTTGATTTCAACGGATTGTCGATTCTAGAAGTTTCGCATCGCAGCGCAGATTTTGTTGCCGTGATGGAAGAAGCACAGGATCTTGTGAAAAAAGCACTCAACGTACCAGAGGGATACTCAGTGTTGTTCTTACAAGGAGGTGCTACACTTGGATTTACGATTGCCGCATTGAACATGATGCGAGACACCAAAAAAGCCGGGTACATTCATACAGGAACCTGGGCCAAAGGTGCCATTGGAGAAGCGAAAGCAGTTGGATTGGATGTCAATGTATTTGCGTCCTCTGAAGACCAGAACTTTTCCTATATCCCGAAAGGTTGGACAGCACCAGAAGATGTAGATTATATTCACTACACTTCTAACAACACTATTTTTGGAACACAGTTTCAGGATATCCCAAACGTGAATGCTCCATTGGTTTGCGATATGTCCTCAGATATTTTCTCGAAGCCAGTTGATATTTCAAAATTTGATTTGATATATGCAGGTGCACAGAAAAACCTGGGACCAGCAGGGGCTACTTTATACATTGTAAAAGACGAAGTGCTTGGGAAATCAACTTCGCAATTCATGCCGAAGTATTTGAATTTGAAAAATCACCATGACAAAGGATCTATGATGAATACGCCACCTGTATTCTCTGTGTTTGCCGCTATGTTGAATTTACGCGACCTGATGGCAACAGGAGGTGTACAAGGTGCCGCTGATCGTAACAAAGCAAAGGCAGATGCCTTGTATGCTGAGATCGATGAAAACCCAATGTTTAAAGGGACAACAGCAGTGGAGGATCGCTCATCCATGAATGTAACATTTTTGCTAAACGACGAATCTGCGAAAGAAGAGTTTGATAAAATGTGGAATGATGCAGGTATTGTTGGATTGAAAGGACACCGCTCTGTGGGTGGCTACCGCGCGTCGATGTACAACGCTTTAACATTGGATAGCGTGAAAGTATTAACAGAAGTAATGAATGAATTTGCACGAGTAAAAGCATAAAAAAAGAATGAAAGTATTAGCAAACGACGGAATCTCACAAGAAGGAATTGATGCTCTGGAGGGAGCAGGATATACAGTACTAACGGAGAAAATCGAACAGGATCAACTGATAAAAGAAATCAATGCTCAGAATATCGAGGTGTTGTTGGTTCGAAGTGCGACAACAGTTCGAAAGGAAGTATTTGATGCCTGTGCAGGATTGAAATTCGTTGGACGTGGAGGTGTAGGAATGGATAATATCGATGTGCAATACGGCCGTGATAAAGGACGTATCGTTACGAATACTCCAGCCGCATCCAGCCAATCAGTGGCAGAAATGGTAATGGGACAAATGTTCTCTATTTCACGATCACTCTACCATTCAGCGAAGCACATGGAAGGTGGGGATTTTAAGACCTTGAAAAAGAAATACGGAAAAGGGGTAGAATTGCGCGGAAAAACGCTGGCAATTGTGGGATTTGGAAGAATCGGACAGAACCTTGCGGCGTATGCTCTTGGGGCAGGAATGAATGTAGAAGCAGTGGACATGTATCCAGATGCACGTGAGATTTACGTGGGAATGGGTAATGGTTTGTCGGCAAAAACGCGCATCATTCCAAATACTTCCCTTGATGATGTTTTGCCAAATGCAGATTACATCTCATTACACGTACCGAAACAACCTGATGGATCCGCTGTTATTGGAGCGAAAGAATTTGCCAAAATGAAAGACGGCGTTCGCATTGTGAATGCAGCTCGTGGTGGTGTAGTTGATGAGGATGCTTTGATCGAAGCACTCGATTCAGGAAAAGTAGCTTCCATCGCATTGGATGTTTTTGAAAATGAACCCAATCCACGTGCCGACTTGTTGAGTCATGAAAAAATTGCCACAACACCGCATATCGGTGCTGCAACCGTTGAGGCACAAGGACGCATTGGGCGTGAACTTGCTGATGCAATTATTGCTAATTTTGGTACGTTTTAATATCGACGTACTTTATGGCTAAAATAAGCCCTTTTAAAGCAATACGACCGGCGCGTGACCTCGTCCATTTGGTGGCTACGCGTCCCTATTATACGTACAAGGAAAATGTCCTCAAGGCAAAACTTGAGGACAATCCTTATACCTTCCTTCACATCATCAATCCCGAATTTGGAGAAAAGGAACGCACAGAGGCGAATTCGGTAGAGCGCTTTGCTTTGGTGAGTGATGCGTACCAGAAATTCATTGATGAAGGGATTTTACTGCAAGACGAAAAACCTCACATCTACCTCTATCGACAAACGAAGGAAGGACATGAATACATGGGCGTAGTTGCTGGTGCCAGTATTCAAGAGTATCAAAACGACCAAATCAAGAAACACGAAGCGACCATTACTTCTCGTGAGGAAATGTTTACGCGCTACTTGAATGTCGTAGGTTACAATGCCGAACCAGTGGTACTCTCCTACTCCGATTTGGAGCATCGAATTGAACCTTTACTATACAACAAAGTAAAAGAACGCCCTGAATATGAATACACTACAACAGATCGTGTAAAGCACGAATTGTGGATTTTCACGGAAGAAGAGTCAGCTGCAGTTCAGTTTGCGTTTGAAAAAGTAAAGGATTTGTACATATGCGACGGCCATCATCGAAGTGCCTCATCCGTAGGTCTGAAAGGTTGGCGCGAGAAAGAAGGTCAGGGACACTTTCCCAATGAAGATTTCTTTCTGGCATTTTTTCTGAATGAAAAGCGCCTACACATTTTAGAGTTCAATCGTTTGGTGAAACATTTGAACGGGCTATCAGCAGATGCATTTATCGAAAGGTTACAAGATCATTTTGTCGTAGAGCCCATGTTGGTTCCGAGCAAGCCTGTCGAACGACACGAGATTACTGCTTGCGTTGAAGGTCGTTGGGTGCGGATGCAATGTAAAGCATCGTTGTTTGAGACGAAAGACCCGGTAAAGGTGCTGGATCCGGAAATTCTCACCGAATACGTGCTCTCTCCTATTCTTGGCATAAACGACTTGAAAACCAGTGATGACATTGCTTTCATTCCCGGGAATGAAGACTTAGGGAAAGTGGTGTCCAAAATCGCCTCTGGAGAATTTAAAGCTGCGTTTTTCCTTTACCCTGTTGAAATTGAAGACATCAAGCGTGTAGCGGACCACAATTTAACCATGCCGCCAAAATCTACATGGGTAGAGCCTAAGTTGCGTAGTGGATTGACCATTTATAATATCAACGAATGATCAAAGAAGCATTAGATTCCAGACAAGCTGAAATTCCAGACAACGTCATATTAGTGGCTGTTTCCAAAACAAAACCCGTTTCTGATATTCAGGAAGCGTATGATCACGGACACCGGGTTTTTGGCGAGAATCGTGCGCAGGAAATGGCGGAAAAATACGAGCAATTACCAAAAGACATTGAATGGCACTCTATTGGACATTTGCAGCGGAATAAAGTAAAGTACATTGCTCCTTTCGTCTCCATGATTCATGCAGTAGATAGCATGAAGTTGCTGAAAGAAATCAATAAAGAAGCGGAAAAGAATGACCGGGTAATTGAATGTTTGTTGCAATTTCATATTGCCCAGGAGGACAGTAAATACGGAATGGATTTCAACGAGGTTCAAGACCTTTTGGAATCGGAAGAACTCATTGAAATGCGCAACATTTCCATCGTTGGATTGATGGGAATGGCAACGTTTACAGACGACACCGATCAAATTCGTGAGGAATTCCGAACCTTAGAGAATTACTTCCAAATGATCAAAAGTCACTACTTCAAATTCAACGACGGTTTCAAACACATTTCTATGGGCATGAGCGGTGATTACCCAATCGCCATTGAAGAAGGGAGCACCATGGTACGTGTTGGAAGCGCGATTTTTGGAGCTAGAAAATAATTATGCAAGTAGTCATTACTTCCTTCTTCCTCCTACTTTCGGCTTTCAGCCATGCGCAGCTCACCGAAGCCGAAACCCTCGAAAAACGCACCGAACACGAAGCGGAACTCCGCGACACATCTCTCCACATGCTCGATTCCGCGGGAAGAGCCAATTGGTATGGACTGGACTATTACGATTTTGATACGAACTACCAAATAAGCGCACGATTCAAGAAGAAAAGAGGCCGTAAGTTTGAAATGCCTACCTCTACGGAACGACTGCCGGTATATCGAAGATTTGGCTATATCTACTTTGAACTGGACGGAGAAGAGCACCAATTGACCGTTTATCAAAACGTGGAATTAACAAAGCGAGAAGGATTTGAAGATTACCTTTTTATTCCCTTCCGAGATGCTACAAGCGGAAAAGAAACATACGGCGGTGGACGTTACCTGGATCTTCAAATTCCCGAAAATAAAGCTATCCTGATAGACTTTAATCAGTCCTACAACCCTTATTGCGCCTACTCCCACAAATGGTCCTGCCCTATACCACCTGCCGAGAACACGTTGAAAACTTCTATTCGAGCTGGGGAGAAAATCCCATTGGCACATTAGTTGGTGAAACTTTTAATCGTAAATTCGTTATACTGTGATGAATACTATGCTTAAAAGATCTCTATTACTCGTTGTGTTACTTGTTTCCGCGCAAGCGTACGCTCAGCCTTACAAAACCGTCAAACCGTTCAAGCCGTATAAATGGATGTTTGGTGTGCACTGGTCTGCGATTGAAGACGATGGAAATAAATTCGGTGGCATGTTCAATGTTAATCAATCGTGGAATTTAAAGCCGTATCCAACGATGTTGACTATAGATCGCTACTTTGTTTACGGTTGGAGTGCTGAATTTACCGCTAATTACGGTCAGTATGCTGGAAACCGATTGGTTAACGATAGCATGAATGTTTCAGGAATTAATTTATCTGCTGATCTTCATGCAAAGTACAGTTTCTACAACTTATATGCGCCCAGCGCACGATGGATTGACCCGTATCTCGTTGCAGGAGTTGGATTCACTTACAGAACAGGAACTGCCGATCCTTACGTTCCCACTGCAAACATTGGCGGGGGTGTAAATTTCTGGTTTGTCAACTGGATGGGTATTCGATTGTCATCAACGGCGAAGTTTGGGGTATTCCCTGGATTTTGGGACACACCGAACAATTATTTGCAGTACAATGCAGGAATCGTATTCAGAACACCCGACCAAACAACGTACAAATCGCCCAATAAGCGACAACACAAATGGGTGAACAAGCGTTCTCGTAAGTACAAGAAAAAAGGCGGACAGTAAATTGTTACTTTATACCTTCCTCGCATTTTCTTGATAAACTATAATTATGAAATCAATCCTAACATTGCTAAGCATCTTTTCGATGCTACTTAGTTACGCTCAAGAATCCTCTGTAGCTATAGAGAATATTGAAATGAACGTATTGTATCGAGGCTATGAGAATAAAATAAAAGTGGGCATGCCTACATCAGAAGACGGTACATTATTTCTGACAGGGAGTAACGTTACCATTACACGTAAAGGTGATTTTTTTATAGTTAAACCTGGTGTGGGTAAAACGGCAGAATTGCAAGTCATAGAAACCAAAAGTGATGGGACTCAAATTTTTGTAGGCTCAAAAGAATATCGTGTTGCTATCCTTCCAACTCCAGTGCTCCATTGGGGTAGTATACCTGCGGGAAAAGCTATCATGAACGAAATGCCTGTACTCTCTGCTGGCTATGGTCGAAGCCATCCTTTCAATCATCAATTCAGGATAGTTAAGTGGTACGCAGATTACGACGGTAAAGAATACAGCGCGGACGGTACGGATATCAGCGACTTAAGTAATTTAGTCTCAACTTTTACTGAACTTACGGAAATCACAATATCTGCCTATGTAAACGGTGGAGATGGAATAACCCGTAAAATAGATGGAACCTGGTTTGTCCGACCGTCATCTGAATAACATAGAAATAACAACAACGCATGAAATCACTCTTTCTCGGACTTTCTCTATTATTTTCAAGTACCAGCTTCTCACAAGTCATTGGCTTAGAGCAACCCGAATTAATGGTGCTCTACCGTGGTTATAACAACAAAATTCTGGTGAATGTCCCAGAAGGATCCGAGCGGAGCGTTAATGATATAGAATTACAAGGAATTAATTATTCTGCGGTAAAAGCCAATAAACCAGGTGGTTTTATAGTAAAACCGGGCAAGGGTACCACCACAACACTCACCTTGCACACGATGGATGGCGACACTTTGAAGGAGATTTACAGGGCCGAATATGTAGTTCGAAACTTGCCCGATCCTATTCTATTTTGGGGAGCATCGAAGTCGGGAGTGAAAGGATCTCGATCGTCGCGTATACTGCTCGCCAAGTATACACCAGAAATCCCCCTGGAAGCAAATTTCAAAGTAACCAGTTGGACCTTAACAGCAAATGGTGAACAAGCGAGTGGAACTGGTGGAAATCTCTCTCAAGCTGGACCTATTATCAAAAAAGCAGAACCCGGATCGCAAGTAGCCATTACAGCGGTTGTGGTTGGACCTGATGGCATTGCACGGAGCGTCGGCGGAGCGTGGGAGTTATGAGAGAGTTAATCTGCTTGAAAACATGTTACAACGAGCGTAATTTTCGTTATTCCACCATGAAGCTATTTCTAACAGTGCTCGGATTTTTATTTTGTGTGTTCACCATAAATGCCCAAGAATCTATTGGTGCCATTCAAAATTTAGAACTTAACGTTCTTTACCGTGGCTATTCGAACAAAATAAAAGTGGCTACCACAGAGTGCGATAACGTTACTGTAAAACTCGTAGGACGAAATTGTAGGGTCTCCCCACTAAATCGTCCAGGAGAATTTGTTGTGAAGCCAGGAAATGGCCGTTTGGCAACCTTGTCCATTGTTCGTTTAGAAGCCGATAGCAGTGAAACAGTGATTCATGAAACACAATATCGCGTGCACAATTTACCAGATCCTACATTGTATTGGGGAGGTTCTCGCTCTGGAGTAAAACCTTCACGGCACTCTCGACTAATTTTGGCAAAGTATCCTCCTGAAGTTCCTCTTAGTGCGTATTTTTCCGTGAAAGAATGGACCATGACCATTGATTCTTCACACGTTACTGGAGTTGGAGGAAGTTTAAAGGCTGCAGACTCTTTAATAGGAAGCATAAAAGGAAGCATAAAAGCAAACAGAACAGTACAAATCGAAGTAAAGTGTGTTGGACCTGACGGTATCGTTCGCTCTCTAACAGGTCAATGGCCCATCGGCGAACCGTGCAAAGAAGAAGAGAAACCTGTTAAAAGTAATGGTTGCGGTTAAATGAACAGTCCAGAATCCTACACAGGATATTTTGACGAACATTTATGAAGATCTCTTAGCGTCAACCCAAAAAAGAATGAGAACATTTTTTAAAGATGTGGAACGCGGCACTCGTGAAGAGGAATTCCTGAAATGGAACGCTATCGTTGTTGAAGGATTAGGTATTGATAATAATGCGTTGTTTTCGGAGCCTAGGGAAGATGAAAAATAATACATGCTGGGTTGGTAGAAGGCGAAAGGCAGAAGGTTAAAAGATTTCAAGGATAAAGGATAAGGGTAGCTAATTCATGTTCTAATCATCCACTTTTATGGGAGCTACTAAAGGTGGTGGTGGAGGATACGAGTATGGACTTTGAGGGTCACTCATATTTAAAATATCAAAACAATCGTTTTTGTCAAAATGTCCCTTGTACTCGAAATTACCAGCGGCAAAAACTACCAAGAAATCTTCACAAGCCTCAAACGACCTGTCCGTACGTCGATAGCACTCAGCTCTAATTGCATATGCATTAATTTGACTACTGTCCTTTTCGATCATTTTCGACGCATAGTGAATAACAGAATCACATTCTTCTATACGGTAGTATGCATGAATGAGCGCATAATCCTTCCATGGAAAGCCAAAACTATTTCCGAAAACAGGCTTTATTAACTCTATGGCGTGGTTATAATTCTTTCGCAGAAACTCTAAATGACCAAAATTCGTGCGAACGGTTTCATCAAGCTGTCCTATTTTTTCTAAGTGTCCGTAATCCTCCGCCGCCTTGTCTAATGAGTCCAAATTTTGATAAGAAATAGCACGTAAAAGATAAAGTTGTGGAATTGTTTCCCCTAACTCGAAGGCTTTGTTAAAGAAAGTAATTGCAATCCTGTGCTTATCCGAACGGGCATAAAGCTCTCCTCCTCTCGCCCAGAAAACAATGGAATCCGGAAACTTTTGCGTGCCTTTTATTGCAACCTCTAGTGCCTTCTCGGTATTATCATCGTCATAATAGGTATAGAAAAGACCCATATAAAAATCATAATTTTGACTAAATCCAAAATGCGATTGTAACAATATAATGACTGTAACTGCAATTTTCATTTCTTAAGCCATAACACTGATAAACAACTCACTCCCCTGTCTGGGTTCGATGGAATTATAGCAAGGTTCCATTGAAACGTTCTTGAAAGCTGAAAAGTAACGCAAATATTCTTCTTTATTCCCACCATAGGGCGGACCACCGTCAAAATCTCGAGAGAATAAAACTCCCACCAGTTTCCCGCCAGGTCTCAATAATTCATATGCTTTATCGGCATATTTCTGACGCAAACTTGGATCAATCGCGCAGAACATGGTTTGCTCAAAAATGAGATCGTAGGTTCCATTGTGTTCAAAGAAATCTCCTTGGTGCAATTGACTCTTAGGAATCTCCGTACATCGACTGTTTAAATTGTCCAGTGGTTCTTTCGCCAGGTCAATTACATGGACATTTTTAAACCCTTGATTCCAGAGGTATTCGGCCTCGTAACCGTTTCCACAGCCTGGAATAATAATTTTAACGGACTTGTCTTCTAATTGATCGATATATGCTTTGATCGGTGGACTGACTTCGCCCAAATCCCAGCCGGTTGTTCCAGCTTCGTATCGACTTGCCCAAAATTCTTTAGATAAATGTTCCATTTAGGTGCGCTATTTATTCAAATAGGTCTTCTCGACAGGCTCGAAGACCTATTTCTATAATTCTAATCAAAAAAGAGCAATTTCGTGGGATTTAGCCCTACTTGATACGCTGTTAGGTATGCCCCCGACAAATCGTATTTACGCACAACACCTTGATTGGTATATCCCATAGCATCCAATACGTACAAACTGTTGTCTGAAGTTCGATATTGGACTCCATACAAGGTTTGAATCGTTGCCATATTGATAGGAATGTTTGCTACAATGTCGTCTGATTGGTAATTAAACTGAAAAACGCCAGAAGCATTGTAAACGAGCATATCGGTGGTATTCATTGCCTCCAATCCAGAAACATCAAAAGTGTAGCCTGCGTTTACAACTTGATCGGTTGTTGGATCAATTTTTCTTAGGCGCGAAGGAACGGTGCCATAATCACCGCGGGAAATCACAAAAATGTCGCCAGCATCGTTCACCAACACCGCTCCTGGATTTCGTCCAACAGTAATTTTTTGAAGTTCAGTATGCGTCGTCATGTCAATGACCGAAACCGTTGAGTCTACATCCGGAAAGTTCAATCCACCCGAATTCGCAACGTACAATTTGTTATTGCTCATGGCAATGCCCTCAGGATTTTCGCCCACAGGGATACGTGTCTCAACGATCAAAGAGGCTGTATCCAACACATCCACAAAACCATCGTAACACGTAATGTAAACTTTCCCATTGCCCGCAGCCATAAATCGTGGTTGCTTCGGCTGTCCCCCTTCTGTCATCTCGATTTGTTGGATAGGAGAAAAATCAATGCCACTCATTACTTCTATCGTTGAGGACACGTTTACCACGACATAAATCTTACCTCCATAGCGAATCATATCGTTTCCTGTATCTCCCAGAGAGCGGCCCGTTTTCGTTTCAAAAAAGGACAAATCCTTCGCACCACTTGGCAGTTGCACCCAATTGATACTGGAGTTATTGTGCTGAAACAATCCTTCACACAAAACGATCATCCCCTTCTCCAGTTGATTCACTTCCGGTACAAATGGTCCTTCCTCCTCTTTCTGACAGGAAACAAGAACCACCATTATTAGTGCTATCAGGCTAAAATATTTCATAGTTCAAAGTCAATAAATAGTGTCTTCCAGGCATTACATACGAGCGGATAAATGCGTACGACACGTTGGTTAAATTACGGACATTAAATTGAATTCCAATTTTATGTTTATCGCCCAATTCATGCTTGTACCCTACAGCAGCGTCCATGGTCCAGAACGGATCTAAATAATTGGCTGAAATATTTTGATTCAACGCATACCTGCCAGAGACAAAGTTGTTCGAAATTCGAGCGCTCCAACCTTTTCTGACAAACATGAAATCCGCATTCGCAGTATGTTCTGGTGTGTACGCAACTTGATGCCCATACGTAATAGCGTCTGGCGTGATATCTATCACGCGTTGCCAGGTATAGTTCGTCCAAATTTCAAAACGGGTATCGGAGCGGAGTCTTCTCTCAAAACGCATATCAATACTGGCGCCGTACACCATTGCCTCTGCTACGTTTTGCATAGACCAAATAAACAAGTTTTTTGTTGGGATTGCGACAATTTTGTTCTGCACTCTATTAAAATACCCTTCCGTTTTTACTCTCCATTGTCCTCGGCTATCATTACGTATTTTCCAATCATGGCTGAGTGCAAATTGGTGCGCAATTTCAGGCACAAGATTATGATTTCCGATTTCTCCAAAATATAATTCGTTAAATGACGGAAGTCTGAAATTTCTCTTGTACAACAAACTATACTTCCGTTCGTGCGTCCTTTTGTATTCTAACAGAACATTCGGTGTAAACTGCGTGTGCCATTGTGCATTTTGATCGTTCTCATCATACACCAACTGCATTCCTCCCGTTACCTCTGCCACCCATTTTTTCCACTCTTTTCGAGCCAAGCCAAGAAAAAAGCTGGACAGACGAAAAGGCGTGCCGAGTGACTCGCGGTTGCTTTGAAGAACATCCACCTTCTCCTCAACACCGAACTTAAAAAAGTACGACTTCCAGTTCCATTTGTGAATGTATCCCAACTTCGCATCGAAATTGTTGAATTGATTGTCAATAAAACCTTCAGCGTTCAAATAAGTCGGGTCGAAATAATCCAACTGATTCATTCCTGCATTCGCGTACACGCGATAACCATTCGTGGATTTATCTTGAAGGAACTCAACCATTACCCTGTTGTCCAAAGTTGTCATGCGTTCATCTGCCGATTGGTTGTAAAATAGCACTGCACCGGGCAATCCCTGATTGATACGAGAGAAACGATGGTATACTTTTAAGAATCGATTGTTCTCAAAACGACGCCCAGCCTTGAATCCGAAATGGATGTCTTGAAAATCATTGTTGCCACGTAATCCCTCGACCCGCTGCGTTCCATTCAGGTATTCAAAAGGATAACTTCCTTCGGCGTCTCGGTATTTTCCGAAAGCACCAAAATGCCATTTGCCTTTACTGCGATCCCCCTGAAGATAGGCCTCCCTGCGCATAAATGATCCGTAACGAACATTTGCTTTTAAGGAGTTGCCTTCCCGATATTTGTGTCGAAGAAAAGTATTGAAATACAAGTGATTTCCGGTGAAATTTGCACTGACAGCATCCAATGAATAATAATTGAAATGCACTCCAGCTCCAGCGTAAACGACACCATCTGACTGTATTTGTCCCAAATTTATTTGTCCTGATTGTGCATTTGACACTTGAAAGCCATCAATAATTACGGCGGTATGTTGCCCTCCAAGTCCACGAATGGAAACCGTTTTCAACCCTCCTAATGCACCATAGGATTTAATAGTAGTTCCTGGAATTTTCGCTACCAACCCCGCAGCGTCGTCTGGATTCATGGCTTGTATGTCTGTTTCATCCAGACCCGTTTTAAACAGACGAATCACTTCCACGACATATGCGGGAATGGTAACAGACTTTAGTTCTCGTTCAACCATAACGGTGGTATCCTTACCCGTTCGCTGCGAAAACGTAACAAAAGGAAGGAATAAACCACCGAGAATGAAACCGTATTTTAACCAGGTACTTTTCATTAATCAATCACAATCCGATTCGTATAAGAATCAGATGCATTGGACCATCGAATTACATAAATTCCTGATGAAAACTGGGACACATCAATGGTTGATTGACCCATATGGTTCTGATTTACAAGTAAGTTCCCTTGCAAATCTGTAATGACCAATTGTCCCTCTGGCGCATTCACATAAACCTTTTCTGATGCAGGATTCGGATACACGTCAATGCTTGGTAAATCGTTAGAAGCCACGCTTGTGATTCCCGCTGTTTTGATGTCATCGATCGCGATATACTCTGGTGTATTGTTAAATCCAAATGATTGATCCGAGGAAATGAACTTGAAATTTACTTCGGTCACCGGAAAGGAGAACGCCGTTGTTAAATCAATGGTATTCCAGGTATCTACGATGTAATCCATAGTGCTGTCAGCAAAGCGATAATCGGCTAGATAAAAATCTATTGAGTCCAAATCACCTGCATCATTCGAAGCCATAATCCACAAAACGAAAAAGTCTTCTCCATTGGTACCATCTGGTTGCCCATTTGCTCCATTAGGCGACCCAAAAACTTTGGAAAACTGATTCCCGTTCTCCATGACTAATTTTGTCCAGGCTGTATTCGTTACCTTGAATTCGGTAATTTGCGTATTCGGACTTTCAGCGCTCATAATTCCAGAACTTGTATAAACGGCATAATTTGCTGACCCAGCAGCGCCTGTCCCCGTAACTGAACTGTATTGATTTGTAACGCTTTGCGTGGTGATGTCCGTCGTGTTTGAGATGGCATACCCAGACCAATAACCGCCCCAGGCAGTGTCATAGAAATTTGTCAAACGAATGGATTCCGCCTCAGTAAACACGAAATCAGCGCCACCATGAGTTGGCCCTCCATTGTCGTAAGATTCAGGAGCCAATGTATAAGACTCAAAATCGAATGTTGATTGCGCAGCTACTGTCCCGCCCACTGCCAAGGCGATAATCGATAAGTAAATTTTCTTCATCGTTTCAATTTAAAAGTGTTCAACGTTGAAGAATCAGTTAAAAAGAGATATGGTATTGCCCGTACGCTGCAATAATCATAAATCCGACTTTAATCTGAAGTCTTCATTAAATGACTAAGGCAAGTATTCTGACTTGTACCGTATCGGCTTTGCCTTCCCATGAACGCGGGGAGCATTCACAGTGACATTATAAAACCGACTTTTAGTACTCACAGCTGCAGATACAGTTCCGGAATTACACCGGATTCCTTTTTAATCCCAACCAAGTTGTAGAACCAAAGTCGCGACAAATGTACGACATTCTTTCGAAATTAATTTAAGCAGGGTTAAGGGACAAAAAACCAATGGGTTCCCTACTTCTTATTCTTATCTAATTTGTAGGTATACTGAAGCATAACAGTTCTTGGTGCTTCTATTTTCAAGGGTCTCAAAGAGTAGACACGGTTCAAAACATTCGAACTTATGACTGCTATTTTATGCGTCTCCGTAATTTGATAAGATACGCGCGCATCAAAAATCCAGTTACCGTTACGGTTATTATTGTAATAATCCATGTAGCGAATATTTTGAATAAATGGCGGCGTGGTACTAATTTCAAATTCCTCGATGACCTGATCTAAATTGAGAATTTTACTGAAGTAACGTGCACTGGCTCCAATGGCAAATTTCTTTCGGATTACCACTTCAGCGTCCATTTTGACATTGTGCAAGAATCGGTATTTTAAAATTCCTTCTGTGGAATCCAGGGATGTCGAATTGTAACTATACTCTCTTCCTAAAATATCGGTAGCGTAGACCTCATCGGGAGTCAATGTTTTGGGAAGGATATAGTTGTATCCCGTTATAAACGTTAATTCTGCATTTTTTCCCAGCTTCGCTTTCCCTGAGAAGGATAGATCGATTCCCAATACGCGCGATTCTCCCGTATTCATGAATTGAAATCCGTACGTATTCGAGGGATCAGTTGGGTCATTCCCCCAAAAACCGAAAAGGTATTCGATAGTATTGTCGTACTCTTGCCAGAACGCCGCTACATCCAGATAGCCGAATAGTTCCCCAAACTTCAATCCTTGTTTTATTCCAACTTCCGCATTCCAACTACTTTCGGGTTGCAAATCTGGATTCGGGAAAACGCCAAAATTCCCAACGCCTGTGCGTATGTAGCGTTCGGTAATTGTCGGGAAACGATAGCCTTGCCCATACGAACCGCGTAGATAGGTTTCCTGATACAACTTGATGCTGGCGCCAGCACGGAAAATAGGTTTTAAGGCAGTTAGGGTATCATTCATTTGAAAATACTCCAAACGACCTCCCACAGATAAATTCAGTGTTTGCCGAACTTTCTTCTCCAATTGAGTGTATGCAGAAATATTGAGCAACTGATTGTTCGGACTTCCACCTCCTGCATATAAGTTTGCAAATGAATTGGTGAATGTACTGGTGACACCGCCAATAAAATCCAAATCATTTAAGTTCTCGTAGCGTTTTTTAAACATGTAATCGCCATAATATACCTCCGACTGATTGGATTGATTGGCTGTAAGTTCATTATCGGTGTATAACAGTCGCGCCCGAAAACTGTGCTTACCGCTTGCTTCCGTCATCAAGTTCACATACGGATCGATATTAAAAATGAACTGATTTTGCAGAAACACCGCTCCCGGATATCCTTGATACAATCCTGAAGAATCGTTCAGCCAGGCGAAAGTTAAATTGGATTCCGAGTACATAACGTTTCCATTGATTCCATAATTCAATCCTTTGTACTTTTCAGAACGACGCCGGATATTAAAGTTTCCTCGAACGCGCTGCATGGACATTTGACTTTCGGTGAAGTTAGAAATGGTATCCTCTATTCCTGGATCTGTAACGGGAGGACCTAAATAGCCATGATCGTAATTTACATTACCACCAACTACAATATCCCACTGTCCGGCACGGCGAGAATGCAGAAAGTTCGCGCCACTGATTAGCGGAGCTCCCGTCCACCAAGTGCCACCTTCAACGCCGGGATCGGAATACAACCCCGTGTAAACATTGACCTTCGTTTTCGGCTTCAATCCAGGATACGCAGTACGAATATGAATGGAACCAGAAAGTGCCGAGCTACCAGAAAGCACAGAGGCTGCTCCTTTTGTTACTTCGATCTGATGAATGTTCTCGACGGGAATAAAACCCCATTCTGGTCGGCCGGCATCGCCAGAAAGCATTGGCATGTCGTCTACAATAACCGCAACTTTCGACCCGACTCCAAATGTGAAGCCACTACCACCTCTAATTTGAGGCTCTCCATCTAGAATATTCAAACCTGGTGTCTGATCCAGCGCTGTTTCGATACTGCGTGTATTTTTATTCTCAATAAGTTCTGGCTTTAGGATTTCCATGGATACCGTTTGGTCTTCGAATGGTTTGTCGAATTTTCCAACGCGTACTGTAACGTCGTCCAATTGTTTGACATCAGGATCCACGAACATTTTAAGCACGATATCACGTGTAAGCGTATTGCCATTAATAACGGTTACATCCAGGGTATCTGTAATCATACCCGTGTATCGACACACAACTCGTACCTCGCCTGCTGGCAATTCTATGGAATAATTTCCGTCCAAATCGGTTAACGCGCCGATGGTTACATCGCCTTTGTAAACGATCGCAGCACCAATAAGTACTTCCCCATTGGTATCTGTTACCTTTCCTTTTAAAATTCCGGTATTGTTTTGAGCCTGAACGGAAAGACTCAAGAATAGTGCGAGAATGAAGAGAAGTTGCTTCATATTAAGATAGAAAGGGCTGAACATTGCTGCTCAGCCCATGTAGTTTTGTTCGATTATAATTATTGGTGATATACCTTGAAACGCTTGGATTCGGTTCCAACAAGTACATTTACCATGTAAACTCCTGTAGGTGCGTCAAAAGCAACTGTAGGAGATGTTTCTCCTGAAAGAACCACGGATCCTTTCATATCAACCACCTCAAATTGGCCTTGCTGACCATCGGCAACAAAATTCAACTCATTGCTTTCGTTATTCATGAAAACATTGATTGGGAATGCAGTCGCTTCATCGATACCAGCACCGCTTCCTCCGTTGTAAATCAACTCAATATCATCGATCCATACCTGATCGCCTGGCTCCCCACCTCCGGGAATTGCATTTGTTGCGAACGTTACAAGGATATACGAAACATTGGATGCAGGTCCGCTGTAATCGAACGGAACAGACATTCGTACCCAGCCATTTGTGTAAGTGTAATTTAATTCTGCTGTTGCAACAACTTGCGCTGAGGAAGCTCCATCTTCAGGGTCACGATAATCATAATCGTCGTGTAAAGTAGCTTTCATACGAGCTTCTTCTCCGGCAGTTGTGTCTGAAGGTACATAATTTACCCAGAAAACGATGGAATCGGGCATGTCTGTGAATGCTTCCGAGAATTCTGCATCGCCAGTGCGTGAAATGTTGTGATTTGCAGAGTCACTCGCTGAAACTGCGCCCATGTTCACCTGACCAAGCGTCATATTACCATTTGCGGTAACACCAAAGCCAGCGTTTCTAGACCAAATTCTTGCACTGGTTGTACCTGATGAACCTGGTCGTGTTTCTATGGACTGCTCAATTTGAACATCTGCGAATCCACTAAATCCTCCTGATGCTGTCATAAAGCTATTCCAATTCACGGGTTCTTCTCCGGATGAAACTGCTTCCCATTGTTCTAAATCTGAATTTCCAATTTGAGTCTGCGCAAATCCGCAGAAAGAAAACACCACAACGGATGCTGATAGTACTAATTGTTTCATGAGCGTAAGGTTTTAAAGAAGCAAATATAAAATATTCGGTGTTCAGTACGACGTAAATTTTGATAATCAGAAATGTAGAAATGTTCATTTACACTTCTGGATTCCAACACCTAAACACGTTTGGACGTTTTAATTGTAAGAAACCTTTTAGAATTTCAATACGATGAGAGCCAAACACATAAGCGACGTTAACGAAGCGATTTTAGTTCTGCGCCACTTCGTTGAATTAAGTGCCAAGCTTCTTCCGTTTCTGGACGAACTTGAGCGCAAAAAGGCGCCCACCATGCACGATTTGAAGAGTCGTGAAAAAATAATTGCTGTGTACAGAAATTACGAGTTTGATACTCAGACCAGCAAGGTCTTAATGAATTCCGATGTTTTGGAATTGATCAAAAAATCCTTTGAAAATATTTCTGAACGTAAAAACAGAAGCCGCAAAAACAACTGCCGCCCGTTAATTCAGTTCTTGCGTGAGCACGATCGTCTGCAACGAAATTGGGGGCTTGTGCAAGCAAATTAACCCTACTTGATTAATTTAGCAGGATGGCAAAGAACAGCGATCCTGGTCTGGGTACGAATTACAGTACCGAAATAAAACGCTTCGTAAACCCTGACGGAAGCTACAATATCCGCAGGAAAGGAGCACTTCGTGGCATTCGGGATTTTTACAAGTTCCTCATTGAGATTTCCTGGGGTTGGTTCTTCCTCTATTCGTTACTCTATTATGTAACCGTCAATTGCATTTTCGCATTGTTATTTATTAGTGTTGACCTGGAGGGACTCTCGATAAGCACTACCGACATACCCGATTTTTTAGACGCCTTTTTCTTTTCGGTTCAAACGTTTACCTCTGTGGGATATGGATCTGTATCTCCCATGAGCCTGGGAGCCAACATAGTTGCTGCCATTGAGTCATTCGTTGGACTTATGAGTATTGCCTTGATTACTGGTTTGCTTTACGGTCGATTCTCGAAACCTACGGCGAAAATCGCTTTCTCGAATCGAATTTTAATTACCGACTACAAAGACGGTGAAGCGATGATGTTCAAGATTGTGAACAAACGAGATTCTACATTATTAAATGCCGAAGTGAAGGTCATACTATTTATGGATAAAGGTGGTGAGGATGTCAATCAATTCAACAAAGATTTTCATCGTTTGGATTTGGAGTTGGATCACATCAATTTCTTCCCTTTATCCTGGACGCTTGTGCATGCCATTACTGATGAATCGCCATTCAACGGATTGACTGTGGAAGATTTAAAAAAACGCAATGCGGAAGTATTGGTTTTGGTGGAAGCATTTGATGAAACGCATGGTCAGAGTGTGAAGGAAAAGAAAGGTTATGGTGGGGAACAATGGCTGGAAGGTTATAAGTTTGATCGGAATTTCCGAGCTGGAGAAGACGGCACCTTGGAGTTGCATATCAATGAGTTGGATCATGTGATTCCACTTGACAAGCAGTAGGGATTTTTTTCACCACGACGGCACAACGGGCACAGTACGTTGACCATTTTAAAAGTGCACGAGAAGAATCCGGTGGATTCTCCAGTAAGTTTTTGGTTTGACACTCAATCCATTAGTCTCGTTTGTATTTTTGACGTTTTCTGAACTCGACAATTCTTTAAATTCTTTGAATTGATTGCGAAGAATAAATATGGGAATCCCAAGCCCCCCCCCCTGAAATTACCAACATGGAAACAACGTCCATTTTTTCTCCTCGCCAAGGCAGGAGGCTAGCCCCCATAATAACCGCTTGAAGCCCATAATTTATTTACGACCGCAAAGACGCGAGGAGCGCAAGGCCTTTTCAAACTTCAGGGCTGTGTACGCAAGGTTTTGACTTTGTCAAAATCCTTATTTTCCGAGTAGCGCTATAGTTTAACTTCTTTGTAAAATTGTAAGGAATAAAAGGTAGACACGTACAGTTTATTTTGATTTGAAATCGCCTTGTGCAACAATGCAATTAATAAGCTCCAGAAGGGCAACTCCCGAGATAACAGCAAGGATATCGTTTAACACCAGGGACAAGTTCGTATCGCTAGACTCTAGAAGTTTATTTCCGATAAATACGGGTAGCTAGTGCATCGAGCGGAGTCGAGATGCAGCTTAGGAGGGTTGAAATGCACGACTCGGCTCCGCTATAACGTCGTTTGTTTCGGCATACGCAAAAGTCAACTCGTCTTCAAAAGCTTGCGCTTTCTATTTTACAGTTTTGCCATTCTCTAGGAAATAACCTCCAGTGGGGAGTTTTTAGAATTGCCAAAATTAAAAGTTGACCAATAACTTTGGAGCAACTTTTTCTTACTTTTGATTTGTGAAGAAACCAGATTTCGATAGTGCAACGGAATTGCCTGTAATGGAGCAGTTTTACACCATTCAAGGGGAAGGAAGTTACAGCGGGAGGCCCGCCTATTTTATCCGTTTGGCGGGATGCGATGTTGGTTGTGTGTGGTGCGATGTAAAGGAAAGCTGGGATGCCGGCGAGCATCAAATCATGTCAATTAATGAACTTATCCATAATGTCACTGAAACGAATGCAGATTTTTGCGTTATCACAGGTGGTGAGCCTGCCATGTACGATTTAACTTCATTGATTGAATCGCTCAAAGGTCATGGCATTGAAACCGCCATTGAAACCTCTGGTTGTTATCCTTTGAACGGCGCAATTGATTGGTATTGTTTCTCACCAAAAAAATTCAAAGCGCCCGTTGAGGAGGCATATGAAAAAGCAAACGAGCTCAAAGTTGTCATAGCACATCCGTCGGATTTTGAGTGGGCGGAAGGACACGCAGCAAAGGTATCTGATGCCTGTCAACTGTACTTGCAACCGGAATGGTCGAAACAGGAACGGTTTTTGCCTTTGATAATTGATTATATTAAATCGCATCCGCAATGGCGCATTTCATTGCAGACGCACAAGTTCATGAACATACCTTAATCATGGTGAAATACATTTACACTTTATTTATAGCCCTCGCTTTTGTTAGTTGTGCTGAAGCTCAAACGGGATACAGTACAAAGGACAAAAAAGCAATCAAACACTTTGAAGCTGGACGTTACGCGCCAGACTCCGAGCGTGCTGAAGGGGCATTTGCCCCCAACTTTCAGGCTGGTATCGACTACATGGTTAAAGCGTTGGATCGAGACTCTAACTTCATTGAAGCACATTTGCTGAAAGCACAGTTCCACCAGGAGTTGTTGCAATACGACGAGGCAATTACACATTTCAAAAGAGCGCTAGAGATCAATCCGAACTTTTTACGCTCGGGAATTGCCTACTTCGACCTCGGAAATTTGCAGTACACCATTGGCGACTACGACGGTGCCATCAAAAACTTGGATATTTACCTTCAAATGCGGGGCGCAAATCCTCAATTGCAGCAGAAAGCATCTTTGATTCGAGCCAACGCGGCTTTTGCAAAAAACGCCATGGCAAACCCTTTACCTTTTGAGCCCGTGAATGTGGGACCGGGTATTAATACAGAGTTTCCCGAGTATTTCCCAACCATCACTGTAGACGGTGAAACCATACTATTTACACGTAGAATTCCAGACGGACGGGTTAGAACACGTGTGAAGGAGCAAGAGGATTTTTTCGTTTCGCAATTGGAAAATAAGAGCTGGCAACAGGCGATCCCTATGCCCACCAATGTAAATACAGTTCACAACGAAGGAGCCCCTACCATTGCACCGGACGGTCGTACTTTAATATTCGTCGGATGTGCAGATGAGTTTGGTTCGTATGGAGAAAATCGTGGCGGTCGCGGAAGCTGTGATTTGTTTATCACCAAAAAACTCGGGAACCGATGGACAGATCCTCAAAACCTTCCTGGAACACTGAATACCTTGCATTGGGAAACACAACCTTCTCTCTCCGCTGATGGAAAAACACTTTATTTTATCCGTGGTATCCGAGGGCGAAATGCTACGAATAATTCCGACATCTACGTTTCACATTTGCTTTCCAATGGTGAATGGAGTACCGCCGAACGACTACCCGATCACATCAATACACCGGGACGTGAAGAATCCGTTGTGATTCACCCGGACGGAAAAACCTTGTACTTTGCATCCCGTGGACACATTGGAATGGGTGGGTCCGACATTTACGTTACGCGAAAAAACGAAAAGGGAGAATGGTCGATGCCAGAAAACTTAGGTTATCCTATCAATACAAAGTATGACGAAAACTCGCTAATGGTTGGTCCGGATGGAGAGGTAGCCTTTTTTGCTTCAGATCGAGAAGGCGGTTATGGTGATTTGGATATCTACTATTTCATTATGCCTGAAAGCATGCGTCCAACAAAGACCTTGTACTTTGAAGGATTGGTGTATGACATAAATACAAAACGACCAATTCCGGGCAAGTTCAAATTGATTGATATTGAAACGGGAGAAGAAGTAATTTACTCGGAGGCGGACCCGATTACAGGAGAATTTACCGTTTCCCTTCCTGTGAACAAAGAATATGCACTTACGGTGGAATACCCTGGCTACGCCTTCTACTCCGACAACTTCAATATGCTGGAACCGGAAGGAATGGATGCTTTTCACAAAGACGTGCCTATGGTACCGTTGAATGCGTCAACAGGTATTGGAACGCCGCTGGCGAATGTATTCTTTGATCTCGACAAATCAACACTGCGTAAAAAATCTTACATCGAGTTAAAGAAACTGGTGTCGTTTATGAACGAACATCCAGAATACAATTTCGAAATTGGAGGACATACCGATTCGCGTGGTAACAACAATCAACAACTGTCTGAAGATCGTGCCAAAGCGGTAATGACCTACCTTATTGAACAAGGAATTTCGAAAGATCGTTTGACCGCCAAAGGCTACGGTAGTTCGAAACCGATCAATACAGATGAAGAAATTGCTGCGCTTCCAACCGAAAAAGAAAGAGAAGCGGCGCATCAACAAAACCGACGTGTTGAATATACAATTGTAAGTAAATGATACATTTCATTCGGCTCACAAGACCGTTAAACATGGTTATTATCGCCCTAACGATGTACGGTTTGGGGTGGTTTTTCGATGGCATGTTGAAAGATGCCTCCGTTGGAATTCAATCGCTGGATTTTTTCCTTTTGGTCTTCAGTACCACCTTGATCGCCGCTGCCGGGAACATCATCAACGATTACTTCGATCGTAAAGCAGACCGAATCAATAAGCCCGAAAAGTTGATTATTGGCAAATACATAAAAAGACGTGTTGCCATTATAACGCATGTCCTGATAAACCTTGTCGCCTTCAGTATTGCCGGATATCTTAGCTGGAAAATGGAATCTTTTGGATTTGTCTTCATTCACTTGATGTCCATCAACATGCTTTGGTTTTACTCCATGTACTTTAAGCGCAAGTTCCTTATCGGCAACGTTATGATTGCGGGACTCACTGCCATGGTTCCCTTGCTTGTCGGGTTTTATTACGATCAGTCCATGTCCTCTGGTGCAATGGAAGTAGATAATTTTAACGACGGACTTACCTTTATTTCTGTCAAAATCATGATCCTGGTGATTTCTATCGCTCTTGGAGGCTTTGCCTTCATTATCAATTTGGGTCGAGAAATCATTAAGGATATGGAGGATGTACCAGGAGATGAAGTGTTAAAAGCACGCACCATTCCGATTGTACTCGGGATCAAAAGTTCACGATGGATTGTAACCGTAATTCTTAGCTTTGCTCTTCTTTTTTCATCCATCTGTATCTTGATGTTTCCGAGAATTGGAACATTAGGCATTCTCCCTATTATTGCTTCGGCCATCTTGGTGATTGTAGCAATTATCACTATTTTTCTTGGCGATACAAAAAAACACTACAAACTCGCCAATAACTGGCTGAAACTAGCAATGATCGCTGGTTTACTTACTCCAGTCATTTGGAGGATGCTATTTTACTATGATTAAGAATACCCTGGTTCTGGGATCCAAATCACCACGAAGACAAGCGCTCATAGGTGAATTGGGGTTTCCTGTTGAAATTAGAACCGATGAAATTGACGAGATTTACCCAGATGATCTCGCTCCTGAAAAAGTTCCTGCCTACCTCGCCAAATTGAAGGCACAACCGTTAATTCCTACATTGAAAGATCATGAAATATTGGTGACTTCTGACACCATTGTTTTACTCGATGGACAGGTGGTTGGCAAACCCAAAGACAGTAACGAATCGATTGAAATGCTGCGGAGTTTGTCGGGGCGTCCGCACACGGTTATTACAGGAGTGCACCTTGCGTCCAAAGCAAAAACAGATACATTTTCGACACGCACAGAAGTTTATTTTTCGGAAATTGCTGAAGCGGACATATTGCATTATGTTAACGAACACAAACCATTCGACAAGGCTGGTTCTTACGGAATTCAGGAATGGCTCGGATATATCGGCGTTTCAAAAATAGATGGCTGCTACTACAATGTAATGGGCCTTCCGTTGCACGATCTTTACAAAGCGCTAAAAGCATTTTAGGCTATGCGTTTTGTTGCACTCTTCCTAACAATTCTCCTTTGCTCGTGCGCGAGTAAAGACTACGAACTTGAGGATCAACTCTACGATTGTTTGTTGGATAAGGCGAAAAAAGAGCAAGTTCCGCTGAAACAAAAAATCAATGAAATTGAAGCCAAATTTATCAAACACGGAATTTTAACCGACGGAAGCGGAGAATCGAAAATTGACTTTTATAAGGAAGTACAACGTACAGGTGAATTTCCAAAGTTGCCGAAAGGCATGAACTATGACACCTCGCTATTCCGCGTAAATAAATGGTTTCAGGATTCGGTGTGCTATGGCGATGGAGATTCGAAAATTGTAAAGGTCCAGGAAAAAATGAAAGAGCTGCTCGCCACCAATGGCGGTCGATTCACACCGAAACTGGGCGCCAAAGCCTTTCTATCGGTCATGGATGCCTCCGATTTCGACCATCCGTTTTACAGAACATTATTTATCGTTTCAGTCAATTTCGTTGTTGAAAAAGATGTCGCCTACATCAGAAGCATGCCTAAAAAACTGAAAAGCCGAACTCCGCCGCCTAAACTGGATTCCAGGGACATCACAACGATAGAAGCGAACGAAAAAAATGAAGTACAACTCAATGGAGAGCTCGTTGATTTCAGCACCTTAGAATCTCGCTTAATTCCAATCATTAAAAAATTCGAGCAAGACGACCAACAACATATTAGAATACACGTGAAATTGGAGACGGAGTATTCCGTTTGGGGCAAAATCCACAGAGCGATCCAAAATGCGCACCGAAACGTATTGGAGTATTACAGCGAAAAGGAATTGGGCAAGGAATACAACGTGCTTTCGGAAGAAGAAAAGAAGAGCTTAGAGAAAAAACATCCTTGTCGGATTATTGAAGTGAAGCCTGATTGAATCGAAATTCCTTCGTATTTTCGCGCCATGCCTGATGCAGTTCCCATTTCTTGCTTTACTCCATTCAAAAATCCAACGGCATCCATCCCCTTGCCAACTCATTTTACTTTTCCATTTTACTATGAGCCCCATGAGTTGAGCCTTCTGGCCGCTAAAGAATTACAGGACCGTTTGAAGTCCGAAGATTTTCAACACAATTTCGGTTTGGAAGGGGATCCTGAGGGCGAAGTTATTGGTAAAATGTTTGGGGTATTGGTCGTGAAAAATACGTCAGGACAACTTGGGTATCTCGCAGGATTTTCAGGAAAAATGGGAAACTCCAACCATCATCCGGGGTTTGTACCGCCCGTTTTTGATATGTTGGAAGAGGGTAACTTTTTTGCACAAGGCATGGAAGAATTGAGTAAAATCAACAAGGCGGTGCGTGATAAGGAAAACAGTTCTGCATTTCTTTCGATGAAATCGGATCATGATGCACTGGTACAACGATCTGAGGAGGAAATAGAATCCTTGCGAGAAACAATGCGGGAGAAAAAGCGATTGCGCAAGGAGAAACGGGCACAATTACCGCCCGACATGAACACAACGGAACGTGCTATCATAGAGAACGAACTCATTCGTGAAAGCTTGTCATACAAACACCAATTGCGTGTACTTCTGGAGGAGTGGAAAACAAAAATAGCACTGTCGCAATCGAAAATAGACACTGAAATCGCGATTCTTAACAACCTTAAAGAGCAGCGAAAACTTTTGTCCAACAGTCTTCAGCAGCAAATTTTCGAAAAATATACCTTCCTGAATGCCAAGGGACAAGCCAAGAATTTACTGGATATTTTTCAGGATATTCAGCTGGATCCGCCATCGGGTGCAGGTGAATGTGCTGCGCCCAAACTGTTGCAATATGCGTTTGAGCATCAACTCTCCCCTATTTGCATGGCTGAATTCTGGTGGGGAAAATCGCCAAAATCAGAAATTCGAAAACACGGTCAGTTTTACCCTTCTTGCCGCGGGAAATGTGAGCCCATCCTTGGTCATATGCTTGAAGGATTGCAGGTAGAACCCAATCCCATTCTCAAAAAGCCCGATTTCATTCCACCGCTGAACATCGCGTATGAGGACGACGATTTGGTAATTGTCAACAAGCCCGCTGGTCTCTTGTCCGTTCCTGGGAAATCCGATTTGCCCGACATGTACTCCATGATTAGAGAAAAATATCCCGACGCGGAAGAGCCTATGATTGTGCATCGACTGGACATGGCCACCTCCGGAATTTTGTTGCTCACCAAACGGAAAGAAGCGAATAAGTTCATTCAGCAACAATTCATCAAAAAAACGATTTCGAAACGATACGTTGCCCTCCTGGACGGTACTTTGGATGCCGACGAAGGAGAAATAAACTTGCCATTGCGACTGGATTTGGATGATCGTCCCCGGCAATTGGTTTGTTACGATTATGGAAAAGAAGCCAGAACAAAGTACAAAGTCGTGGATCGATTGTACGGAAAAACCCGTATCCATTTCTTCCCAATTACAGGGCGCACGCATCAATTGAGGGTTCATGCTGCTCATCCCGACGGATTGAACCTTCCAATCATTGGCGATGATTTGTACGGGAAACGTGACTCACGGCTACATTTGCATGCCGAAGAAATCACCTTCATACATCCCAAGTCGCGCGAACCAATGACGGTTTCCATTCCTGCCGATTTTTAATTAAAGCTACTCTTCTGTGTACCATTTCGGCTTGCATTCGTTATCCTAACAGGTCACTAACATCAACTACTGGTTCGAAAATGCGATTAACCCTCCTTTTTTGTTTCATTTCATTCTGCGGTTGGAATCAAATTTCTGATGCACGGCAGTTGCAATTGGATAGTATCGTTACGAATCTGGACAAAACCATTCTTCGCAATCTGGATTCGCTTCATACTACCTTGCATCTTGCTGGAAAAAACGATGAAGAGCGCGTTTTTCTTTTCTACGGACTAATCGCCGTTCAGTATAAGTACGACCAAGCTCGAAAAAATGACAAACAAGCGAAAGAATACAGTCCGTATTATATAGCCTATAAGCGAAAAGGTGTTTGTCGTGATTTTGCCCTTCTTTTCGACGAGCTGTGTCAGCGCAGTGAAATCCCCTGTGTTGTTGCCACTGGAAGCACCAAGGTTACCCCCTTTGAAAGTGTTAAGAATGTATTCAAGCGCCGCATTAAAAAGGTGAACCATGCCTGGAATGTGGTAAAGTATAACGGAAAATGGCATCCTGTAGATCCAACTTGGAGTAAAATAGATTCCATTCAAAAATTGTACGAGTGTGATGAAAATGGACGACGCAAATATGCCGGAAATATTAAAATATCGAATCGGGAGTATTACAACAAAGCCCCAAAAGACTTTTACCGCAAGCGCACCAGTGTTCATCCGGCGTATTATTGCATGGATACAGTGTACACCTACAAAACCTCCAAGCGGAACTATAACAACCGAAAAGTGTATGCGGTGGATGTCGATTATAACAGCATTTTGGACAGTTTGAGTGCCAACGAGGATTATGAATTACGCAGAGACTACCAAAGCGCCCTGAACGCCTACACAGACTTCCGCTTCCTCTCGATGTCGCTTTCGAGAGACTTTAAGTTCACTACCTTGAAGTACTCAAAATTCGACCCGCTCACCTCTGCAGCATGCGATGCACACCTAACCGAAATGGAACGAAAGTTGGCCATTATTGAAGCAGAGCATGGCTACAGTTTCGAGCATCAATTTAACGTGCACAAAGAAGAAGTTTTAAAACTGAAGAAAAAATTGCAGCGCAGAGAGCAAGCGAGACAAGAGCTCCCGTGATTTGACTGAGATTTGGTTCTTACACCGTGAATTATTTGTACATTGAACGAGTGCACTTACTTGTAAACACTTGTACGCGTTTGGTGTCGGCTAGGCGAGCGTGTGGCGGTGCTTTTGGAGGAGGTGTTGGTTTAGACTAGTTAGCTACAACACAAAACCACACAAATAAAATGATAAAAGAATTAATAACTGACTTATCACACGACAATATAACGTTATCTCAAGCTTTGACAAGATCAAAAATAATTTCCCATAAGCTGAAAAATGAAACTTTCAAAAATTGGATAAAAAAAGAAACTGAGGGATATGAATTTGACGATCCATTATTGCCTTCATATAGAAAAATATTTAGTGAAATGTACTTAATCGCCAAATTTAGTGGTGGAGAAGAAACTAAATTCCCTTTTAGTCCACCAGAGAATAGTCCGCAAGAAGTACTTGACACGATCAAATTTCATCAGATTCGGGAACCTATACCAATAATTGAGATTCAAATAGATAATGAAGATAAACCAAAAAATGGGCGAATCAAATTACCGTTAGGGATGTTGGAATTGGCTAAATCCACCATACCCAAACCAGTTTTAATGCAAATTAAAATGGTTGGAGGTGTAATTGACACTTTAGAAAGAGAGGTTCACACAGTTAACCTTCATAATGTAATTAATCAAACAAAGAACATTCTTCTTGACACACTTTTAGATTTGGAGACTCAATTTCCTGATTTAGAAAATGATTATGTAGTGAATGAAGAAAACCAAAAAAAGGCAAATAACATTATTACAACAAATATTTATGGAAACAACATACCTGTAAATATCTCTACAGGAAATAATGTTACTCAGAATAATGAACTTAAAATTGAGAATATTGATTTTGACAAACTAAAAGCTTTAAATGTTGAAGAGGAGAAAATACAAGAGTTGAAAGAAATCGTTCTAGATTCAAATGGAGACAAAAAGACATTTTCATCAAAGGCAATTGGTTGGTTAGGGAAAGTAACTGCTTCCTTGACTGCAAGAGGAATCTATGATAGTATACCGAAAATCACAGAATACATCCAAACTTTGTGTTGAAATGAATATAATGCAGTAATAATAATAAAACCATAAAATGTCAATATCAAAAAGAATAATAGAATCAAAAAATGGTACATCTTTATCAGAGAGGCTAAACATATCTTCCAAATTGTATGGTTACATTATTAATATTGACAATAGAAAAAATGATTTAGAATATCTCAAATTAATTCCGACTCAAATTGTAGCCTCGAATGAAAGTTTTTTTAAGGAGACCATCTCCAGTCTGATAGATTACAATCAAATTTATTTAGAAAATTCTAAGGATTTAGTTAAACGAAGTAACATCAAACCAGATTTGATTGATGTTCTTAATGTCAAAAAACAAAACATTTCATTAGGTGATATAATTGCATATTCCTTAAAATATTCATCTTTTGACGTGATTTATAGCAATTTGACTTCAATCGCTTCAGTAGATGTTTTTTCAGCGTATGATAATGCTCCTTTTTCGATTGTAGAATATATAGATCTTACAGATGGAATTCTTGATGATGTTAAAATAGATAGATCAAGAATCTTTCAAAATCTGAAAGACGCCTATGAATTGAGGCATGTTGTTTGTCATGACTTTTTGAACAGCACGATAAAACAGAACTTTAGTTTTAAAAAAATTAAGGAGTATCTCATAGATTGTTTTCTTATGCAAGAACTTACAACTATAGTTCTTTCGGAGCAGATATATTTGCCCAATTCAAAAGTTGATTATCATAAAGAAATAGAATCTAAAAACGAAATTATCGAACAGTTATATAAAAGACTTGAAGCGGAATTCTTTGAAGATGTACAATTTGAAAGATTGAGAGTAAATAAGAACTTATTCGCACAATTTATAGAACAAGATTCCGTATGTTTTGGACATGGTTTTAGGGACTTGAGCCATAAAGAGTTGCCATTTGATATTTTAATCCATGAACATAAACTGAAACTTTTAGACATGAGAATTAACTTTATTGAAAAATATTTTGAAGATAAAATGTAGCTAACATGCGGTAAAAAAATGGCGCACGATTATACTCGAGAGAAAGCGCCACTTTTCCTACCGCAGAACCGTTATACACAATGAATGTTTTGATACGCTGCGTACGAGAGATGCCGAGAGCAAGTAGCACCCAAATAAGGTAAACAATGTCACTAGTCTACCAATGTTTCTTTGAGCGTTTTTAAAAGGTTCGTCACCGTACTATCGGAAAGATTTTGTACTTCATATTCTCGGTAAGTTTTACCGCCTTCGCAAAACGCTACATTGAATCGATTTTTCTCAATTGTTGCAATTCTTATGAATTTCTGATCATTCCTCAAACCATGCTCTACAGACCGTGATAAAATTAGATGATGTACAGATGTGCCACTCCTGAAATAATCACTTTCTCCTGTGTCTATGAGGTTAATGACAAAGTCTCGTAAAGGTTCCAACTTTTGCCAACCATAGTTTTCAATTAAATCGTCGTAAAACTGTTTCGTTTTAACCCAAGACTTTTGAAACCGACTTTTTATTTCTTCAGAGCGATCATTCATTAAAAACTAATTTAACGAAATGATCCGAGCCATTGTTTAATTGAAGTGTATATCAGCACATCATGCTTCATGCCGTAAATTCGCTATATTCGAAAGACGGGACAAATTCCTAGTGCCGAAACGTTGTAGGTAATGACAAACACGACAAAAAGCCATATTGAAAATGATAAGCCAAATGTCTTCAGTAGTGAAGAGCATCTAATTCGGTTTGGCTATCTAGATGGGTTTTGTGAGCGACTTCTCGAGGTGGAATTATTGGTTGATTTGGAATTAAATTTTGAACTTTCTTATAGTACATTTCAATTGAAACGAATAACCAAACTGGGAAGATTTGACGATAATATTGGTACCGAATTATTAGCGCTAATAGAACTCGACCTATCGTTGCTAAAGAAGGATTATGACATCCATGATGGCGCAACAGACTTTCCTTTTTATACCCTGGTGGTTAACCAGTATGGCGACAATTGGAAATTTACATTAGGAGCGATCCCAGTCAAATCGGAAGAACACTCGGTCGAAGAGCAATTGTTTTTTAAAACACTTTTAACGCTAAAGAATTTCCTGATGAAGGAAACGGGATACGAGATAAACTGAATATGTATATTATGAACTAAAAGCCACAGGCTGAACAACCTAACCCAAGAAGCCCGTGTCTTTTAATTGAGAACCGTTGTGTCAATAGAAGTATCAAATGTATAAACTACTCTTTGTGATAATTCTTGCCTTTATTTCATGTTCTGAGAATAAGAGCGAGTCAATTTTGGATAAAGAAAAAATTCAAAACGCAGAATTGGATGATGAATCAATGACTATTCGCGATGATAGTGAGGTGAATGATAATTCTGAGCAAGCCAAAAGATGGCTGGAAACGGCCATTAAAGAATATTTTGATCAAGAATTAAATGACTGGTCATTTATGACAACGGATGAATATTATGAGTATAAAATTGACATGATTAACTCAGTTTACGCACACGGAATTGCGATTGACTCGCTCGAGAAAAAGTGGTCCTATAAATATGAAGTTTCAGAGAAGAAAACAGGAGTCGGATTTCTCATCGGAGCTCAAGATTACTACAATGTCGTGATCCAAACTTGTAGCACCCTACCTTCAATCAAAAAAGGCAATTATCTGTTTAAATTAGTACTTTGTGATACAGGTTACGACCAGTGTTTTGAATCTGATGTTACCGTTATTGAATACAATAATTCTTATGCAATTGATGATGTCAAAGAGTATTATCGATAATACATGTCGTGCGGTGAAAAAAAGTGCACGTTTCTAACAGAGAGAAGTACCACATCGCTTGCGCCGAACCGCTATAACCAACGCAAATCACAACAGAATGAACCTCAATATCACTGCTTACTCGACTGCATTATTCTCGACTTGGATTAATATCGAGGAATTGGGCGTACTTTTCGATGCTGGAGATGGCGTGACATCTGGTTTGCTTCAAAAATCAAGAAAGATTAAATATGTTTTTATTTCGCATGCCGATCGCGATCATGTAACTGGCTTATTGCAATTAAATCAATTGAATGCCCGCGAAGGTTTCCCAAAAATCTATTTTCCCGCGGACTGTGGAACCTTCCCTGCACTGAAAGCTTTTCAACTTAAATTTGATCCTCATATAAAAGGTGCCATTTGGAATAAACTAATTCATGAAGAAAGAATAGAGATTAGAAAAGATTTGTATGTCGAATGTATCCGAAATGAACATGTTCGAGCACCTATTGGTACGCACAAGAGTCTAAGTTTTAGAATCTATCAAACCAAACAAAAGTTAAAGAGTCAATATAAACATCTTGACTCTAAAGACATAAAAGCCCTGATAGCTGAAAAAGGAAAAGAGCATGTTATGCAAACGGTTCGTACGAATATTCTCTCGTACTCAGCGGACACACCCGTAGATGATTTGGACAAATGGAAGAATTCTCAAATTTTAATACATGAATCGACTTTTCTGGAGGATTCAGAGAATAACGTTGTCGAAAGTAAGGGTAATAAACATAGTAAGTTAGACGAAGTACTTCTGATGGTATCAAAGAGCAATGTTCAAACACTAATACTTAATCACTTTTCATCCCGCTATTCGCAGGAAGAAATTGATGATAATGTCATTTCGCTCTGTAAAAAATACAAGGTTCAATCCTCGGTGAAGATCATTTATCCAGGTCAAATCCATCGTGATATTTTGAATCAAAAGTCAATTTGGAACTAAAAATGACTTAAATGCCACCGATACATCATGCCGCAAATTGGTTATATTGGAGAGGCTGCACGAATGCGTAGCTGCGGATCGTTTGAACCAATGAAGATGAACATTAGTCAATTCCAAAAAACATATGAAAATTTTTCAGAGAAAGAATTGACTGAAATAGTTCGTTCAGAAGCGTACACTATAAATGCTCGAATGGCAGCTATTCTTATACTTCGGGAGAGAGGCATTCTATTACCTGAGGAAAAATTCATTCAGGAAGAGTACAATCGCTCGCTGATGAACGAAGAAAAAACTTTACGAAAAGAGAGGTCTCATGACACAAAATTAGTCCGACGACTTTTAAAGATTCCCAAAGGGCAAATAGCAACCTTCCCTTCAAATAAATGGGTTTGGGTCGAAGTTAAACGTCTCAACCATAATAGGTTTAGAATAAGACAAGCGGATTACTGGCAAGGCTGGATGGCACCAATACTTATACTTATTGTTCAGTCTGAATCTACATATATCGCTTTTCCGTTTTTCAACTTCAGATCACTTCTATTATCCGTGGCTATTTCAATCTTGTTTTTGTTTATCGCCACAGATAATCCGAGTATGCCTTGGTATTCGCCAATGTTATTTCCCATTGGGTTCATGCTAATCATCCAAATCGTATTGTTGCCCTTTATGTACTTTAAACTCTTGGATCGAGTAAAAAAAGAATTCGGAAAATGAATTAAATGGTAATAACAATAGTTCCAGCCCTTCTAACTGCTACTTCATACAACCAGTTCTGGTTGAAAAACTATTCCTAACTTTAAAACTAAACCTTGGTAGAAATCCGCACGGTGGGTAGCTGCCGACCGTTGGCATTCATTTAAGCAAACATGAAGTACTTAATTGACTTATCAGGAATCATCGACAAAGAAACGTTTCATGAATACATTTCAAAGAAGCTCGATTTTCCTGCCTGTTATTGTCACAATTTTGACGCATTTTGGGACTGTTTATTAGTTATGGACTCTAACTCGACAATTAGAGTTGAAGGACTAGCAGACCTAAGAAAAAATCTTCCCGACACGTTTGAAAAATTGAATGAATGTATAAGTGATTACCGAAAAGAGTATGGACAGATTAAATTTGAATTATCTGAAGATAGTCCAAGTGGAGAAGGACTAATAAATGAAATTTAAGATCTTGTGTTTAGAAGTTGAATTGATGTATAATATTTTTACAAGTATAGAGTTTAATATGAGTCTCATAATTAAGCAATTAATTGTAGAACAGTTAAAATTCAAGCCCATGAATATTCTTAAAAACGTAATTGTCGGAGTGGTAGCTGTAGTATGGAACCCCAACATTATGACTTGTAGAATATTATACCGACAGACAACTTATCAAGACAGCAGCGATGTTGGTTCGGTTCCAGCTATCGCCACTAAACGAATCTCTTGTCAGTATTACTGATGAGGGATTTTTGCTTTTTGGAAGTTTTTTGTGGAGTGGACTTTTTGGTTTTTCAAGGTCAAATAATAGGTTAATTATCAGTCCGCTCATTCCATTGAAACGAATTTAGAAAATTGAGTTATTTTAATGTGATGAATGTCAAATCGCTTTTCATATTGTTTGTTGTGACCTCATTGTTGGGGTTTGGAGCTATATCTCAGTCCAATAGTGATAAAAAAACAATAGCCGAACGAAATATACGTGAGCTTCATTACGAAAATAATTCTTGGGTTTCTAAATTCGACCAAAATGGATGTTTAAAAGAACTCATTCACAACAAGTCAGTAGAAAAGATAACTCTCTATTTTGACTCGGCAGGACATCTGGTCGCTGCTTCTAATTATCAACCTGTAAATGGCTCTTTCCTACTGAATGATACTGTGTCGATAATCTATGATGGGAATCAAATCGCATCAATTGATTGGTACAAGAGTTTCAATCATCAAACAGGTTTTTTTAAATATCATTCCCAACAAATGTATAACGAAAACAATGACTCTCTGATTCGGAGCAACAAAGAAGTGTGGTATAGGTTCAAAGGAAGTGAATTGGAAAAGGATACCATATATGAATCTTTTGTTTTGGTCGATTTGAGTTCGAATCAATTTCAATTGACTCGTCTTGAAAAAAGAAATAGTGATACCCTGAAAATAGAAAACTACAGGTACAATACTGATTCTACAGACAGGATTGTCCAGATATTTGAATTGAATTCATACGGTAACAATGAAGTTGAAAAGGATTGTACAGAGTGTAAAGAAGTAAAGCGAAACAAGTATGAATGTCTGTGTGAACCAGCAGATGGCAAACAATCTGGTAGATATATCAGATTATATTTTCCAGAAGCTCTGAATATTGATAGCTTCCTCCCGAAATCTAATCTGTCCAAAAAGGGCATCTACTATCACAGAGCACCTTTACGGGCGTATACATTAAGTAGAAGGCGACTTGGCAGGGATTCAGTTCAGATAGTATATTACTAAGTTTATTAAATGCGGAATCACCTCGACAACCTAAACTCCTTCACCTTCTCAAAATTTGCAGTATAATAAAACATATTACCGCTGAAATATAATTTAACTAAAATGCGTATAACACAACCTACACTTCATACCGAATTGATTATTTTCGAGAGTCGGCACCAAAGCGTAGCCTAGAACCGTTATAGTGCTGAAGCCCTTCACACTCAAACACAAGAAATAACCAAAAGGAAAAACTGAATTAAACCATACCCAACCAAGACCGTCAATTAATTGAATAGCATAGTTAAAATAAAAGGAATAATATTCGTGCTCATATCGAGCTTGTTACAGTTGTTGTGTATTCCTGTATTCTATATAATTGGATATGGAATAGGCCTAATTTTTCATGAGCCTTTCGTTCAATCTGGCGGAGATGGAATGGATTTCTATGCTTTAACACTTTATTATCTCACCTGGTTTGTAATCATTTGCATTCCAATCATTACTCTTTTTCAAGAGCTTATAAAAAATGAATTGGTCATAAGCGCCATTCATTTGAGTTGGTTGGTGTTTATCGTTTGGAGGACTATTGGAGACCTGCAACACAGACCTTATGATTACGGACTCATTCTGCTTTGTGTAGGCACCACACTATTTACTCGGCCACTAATAAGACACATCTTGCATGAATAAACTTTATCCTAAATACAGACGAAACTTACGTTACGAAACGTAAACACAATTAAAAATCTATTCCTAACTTTAGAATAAAAGGTAGTTCAAGAGAAGAAGCACATCTTCTTTGATTTGATCTCTACATAATTTGAAAACCACAATGAATCATATCCTTGTTCTACTATTCATTACTGTATTATGTTCGTTTCACGATGATGGTATTTCATTAAATCAAATTCTAAATAATCCAGTCGAATTCGAAAAGCAAAAAGTATCGTTGCCTTCTGAATCTTTTTCCACGATGATTCCCGCTGGTTGGAATTGGCGAAACGAAGAAGAAGATTGTGACGGCGAAAATGTGTTAATTATGTTCAACGCAGTATCGCCTGCAGATAAGAACGGTTTCATTAATAGTATTTCCATTCAGAAATTGAAAAGTCAAAGTAAATCAAATGACCTTAAAACCGAATTCGAACACTTAATAAATGTATCCAGCACAAATGCCCACGGTCTGAAAATAGTAGAATCAGGAAAAACCGATGCGCTAAATTACCCCGCATATTTCATTCATACGAAATCAGTTACTGGGACATACGGAGAACTTGAAAACATTGGTTTCATTATTAACAGTGATGAGGATGGTTATTTCTATCACCTAATGGCAGGTGCCTCACAAACCACGAATTTGGAGCAGAATATGTCAATTATGATTCATTCTTTAAAAACGTTCAAATTGAAGTAACATGCGCAATCAACTTTATTTCACCTAAAAATTATTCATACCCAAAATACTTCTTTCGAGAGGCGCAATTTCCTAACTTCACTCCACCGCAAAACGTAAAATGAACTTCTTCAATATAATCTTTGGACCATCAAAAATGGGGCATTCGAAAGTATACGAAACATTTCTTCACGATTACTTTACTGGTCATAGCATGATAAGGGGAAGGCGTGAAGAAGACACTTCTGTGTGGGATAAACTCAAGGGAGGTGAATTGGAGGCTGCAAAGCTTAAAATAATTGACAATCTGGACACGTATGACGAAAGCTATATCAGAGCCGCAGGAATTTTTAGAGACGCCAGGGCCATTGAGCCTTTAAAAGAAATTGCTGATAAAGGGCCTAATCTTCATCTCAGATTGTATGCCGCCAAGACCTTACACGACTGGGTTGGCTTTGACAACTACGTGGAAATGCTGGAAACCGCTTTTGACAAAGCCAAGCAATTCACCAAAACAGATCTCGCCTATTGGATTCACGGACTCGATGAAGAAATTGCACTGAAGTTTTTCTGGAAAGCCATGAACGACGCAGATAGTTTTGTCCGCTATTGCGCTTATGGGGCGTTGGAACATTATTACGGAATTGGGAAATTTCGAAAAGATGGGTTTCACATCAAATACTACACCGATGAAGAAGTGTATCAGAACAAGGAATTATTTGAACAGAGACAAGCAGAACTGAAGGAAGAAATTAAAAGTTGGAAATTTAAATAGCCCGTAACCTGATTGAATTCTTTAATAGATAAGCCCCCAAAACACATGACTTTCAAGCCTTAATCTCAACTAAACATGACATATTATATCCACTTCTTTTTGTCTACAATAAGCCTTGCCCTTATTTCTTGTAATGCGAATAGCGCATTGTCTGAATCAACTAGTAAATCACAGGAAAATAGTGTGAAGGTTGAATCAATTAAAGCACAGGTATATCCAGAATCCGACAGCATACCAACGGATATCTTAGATCTATTCAAGACATTTTACGATAAAGTTTGTTATGATCTTAAATATCCTCGACCGACGTTAGACCAGAATGGTTATTATGCTCTGAATATTAATGCTTACAAGAATAACCTAAGTGCCACCAACTTGTTTACCAATTCTTTCATCAATAGACAGGATGAAATTTTTTCGGAATGTAAGAATGCTTTAGAAAGAGATTCCATTACGCCACAAAAGGTACCAGATGGTATGGATGTTAGTGCGCCTGTGGAATGCGGGTTCTTCCATTATAATTACTATTTAAACTCTCAAGAAAGACCTGATGGTTTCTTCTTGAGAGAATCAAAATTCGATGAGACCAACGGTTTGTCTGAGGTCCATTTTTACACGTTAGTCGAGGATTCATTTTTTACCTGGGACAACCAAACCATTCTGCAAGTAGATCTCATAAGGGAAAAGCAAAAATGGAAGATAAATAACGTGAAGAAGTTAGAAAAATAATGTTTTTGATATCGTTATTTGTTAAGAGTTGAAAACAAAAACCATAAATTAAAAACGGCATGGGAGTCGGTAGAAGAGAATTTTTAAAGTTAATGGCCATTGCATCAGCAGGAGTGACGATGGCACCAAAAACCGCTGTGGCCGTCAATGACGATTATTACATTAACAGGAAATTGGGAGTCATTTTCTCGAAGCCAAAAAATTGGGGATACGTTGCACTTACCGATTTTCCAGACTTACAAGAGAAACAAATCATAAGTAATGTGCCTACTGAAGAGCAGGCTGAGGTATGGGAAACTCTGGGAGGACCCGCATGTATGATTACCAAATATTTTGAGGACTTACCAGAGTACAAAGGAGTATTTTCGCCAACAATACAGTTTTTCGTAAACCACAAATCTGAATTTGATGATATCGAATATAATTCCTTCGAAGAATTAATTGATCAATCAGGTATCGGAACTGCCTACTTCCTAAAGGATTTTGAAAGAATTGGAAACAGAAAATCATACGATGTAGATGGCTGTACCTTCTTTGAACACGAGGCGCGATATACTTTTGAGCACATAGAATTAAGTGAGCCAATCTCAGTGAGACTTCAAGTGATTATGATTGAACATAACAACTTCTATTACTTTATTAATTTCCATGATTGTCCGGAACAAAATCAAACAGCTACAGAAGAGTTTAAAAACTTTAAAAAATCACTTCGAATGATATGATATTCTATTAGGGGTGACTTCCTATGTAACGCGTAGGCAGGCACAAAGAAAAGTGAGGAAAAATTGCATGAAACAGAGTGCTCAATTGTCTTTTTGAGCTCCAGTCACCGTGGCTAGCGAAGATCGATGACCCTCATCTAGTTTTCAAAGTCAGTGGCATAGCATCAACTGAATGTCAAATTTTGCGGAAAAGGTATCCATCAAGGCAAGCCATATGCCTAAGTGTCGTCTCAAGGGCTCCCCCTTTTTCTTATCTTAGAATCATTCGAAAAACTTGGCCTATTTAACAGGATGATGAAAACAGGAAAATACCTACACCTACTTTGGATACTGCTATTAATTGCTTCTTGCCAAGATCAAAGTAATTATGAATCTCCTCTTGTGCACCACAGAAAGACCCTTAATATTGAGGGTGCAAACGCCGATATTAAAAAGTCTGTAGGAATAGACGTGCTGGAATTCAAGAGAGAGGTGGACAAGAAGTTTGATACAGACAGTTTTTACGTAAAAGTCTGTGAGGACCTATTATTTCATACTGGGCAATCTAAAATCTTCAATGAATTTGGTCCTTTCACCACATTTGACTCAGGCGATAGTATTGCATACAGTCAAAAAGACAGTTTGTTTGTAAGTATATTTCAATCCATTGGAAACAATTTTTACTTGGATAATTGTGAAGGCAATAGTCAAGATACCGTGTTTTGTAATTTCAAAAAGCTGGCACAGGAAAACTACTTGAACGTCGATGGTATGTTCACCCTAACTGTCACAAACACCATTGGCGACGTCTACCACCAGTTCAAAAAAGGCTATTTAAATTACCACGAGTTATCATATATGGTTTTGGTGCATCATTTGCTTCATGACATTTATGCTTTGGAGGAGTAAAACACGGAACTCATTCGTAGAAAATTCTTATCATTATCTCAACAACCTAAAACGTACAAAATGAACACTGGGCTACATGTTAAAACTGGCTTCTTTCCTTTGGCATGGATTCTCTATTTCGTGACGCCGACAATTGAAATCAATGGTGAAAAACACAAGAAAAAGTGGGGACAGGATTCCTTCGCATTAGATCCCGGAGAACACCACGTGAAGATATCTTTTCCGTATATGGGAAGAGCAGAATGTGGAGCGAATGATGTGACCGTCACTCTTGCTGACGGAGAAACGAAAAGAATCATGTACGGTGCACCCTTTTTTATGTTTTCGAAAGGAAATATATCGGTTCATTAATATCATGCTCCCAAAAGAATTAAATGCAAGAACATGAACAGAACACGAAACATGGATAATAAAAACAAAGCGGTAAATTTTCTACAAATGATCGTCAAGGGACAAATTGATGAAGCTTATGATGAATTTGTGGATTTAGAGGGCAAACATCACAACATTTATTTTGAGGCCGGATTTGATGCTTTAAAAAAAGCCATGAAGGAAAATCACTCGCAATTTCCTGAAAAAGAATTTGATGTTGTCTTGACTGTTTCTGAAAATGAAATGGTGGCGGTTTATACGAAAGTGAAAATCGAAAATAAAAAATATAGTATCACTCATTTTTTTAAATTCGAAGCAGGAAAAATTGTGGAAATGTGGGACACTGCTCAAGAAGTTCCAGCTACAATTATAAACGAAGACGGAGCCTTTTAATATTAAAAGATAAGTGTATCCTTAGCTCGAACATTGAACTTATAAACGTAAAAAATATGAAATCTATCAAAACAGAAGTAAAATGGGCATTCATCTTTATTGTAATGATGCTAGCCTGGATGCTTATGGAAAAGCTGACGGGCTTATACAGTGAAAACATTGAGTGGCACCCGGTTGTTACCAATTTTGTAGCCATTCCAGCAATTACAGTGTACGTTCTGGCGCTACTGGACAAACGTAAAAAAGATTACAACGGTGTGATGACGTACGGACAAGGATTCAAATCTGGATTGATTATCACCCTCATTGTTACACTTTTCACCCCGTTAACGCAATACCTTACTACCGAGGTTATTGCACCGGAATACTTTCCAAATGCTATTGCCTACACAGTTGATAATGGTTTTATGACACAAAGCGATGCCGAGGCCTTCTTCAACCTCAAGAGTTACATGATTCAGTCAACCATTGGAGCTCCAGTCATGGGAATAGTAACCACGGCAATTGTAGCCATTTTCACACGCAAAAAAGGGTAAAATATGAAAGCACCAGGCACAACAGTTGAAGAAATTCTGGCCAATGTTCCAGAAGAAAGGAAAGAGGCATTCAACAGGCTACACCAGGTAATTGTCGAAAATCTTCCGAAAGGGTTTGAAGCAGGAATGAGCTACGGTGGATTGGGCTACATCGTGCCGCACTCTATCTACCCAGCTGGCTATCATTGCAAACCCTCAGAGCCGCTGCCTTTCGCAGGCATTGCTTCGCAAAAGAACTCCATCAACTTTTATCACATGGGTATTTATTCTGACCCTGAGTTGTTGGATTGGTTTGTTGCTGAATACCCAAAGCACTCGAAAAGAAAGCTTGATATGGGGAAAAGTTGCGTGCGTTTCAAAAAAATGGATGACATTCCCTACGATCTTATTGGCGAATTAATGTCTAAAATGGACGTACAAGATTGGATCAGTCGGTATGAAGCTCAATACAACCCAAAGACAAAAAAGAAGTAATCGATCCATACCTCTAAAGTCAATTCAAGTCCAATTTGCAAAAGAAAAGGAGTAACAAGAATCGAGAAGAAATGTCTCGTATTGAAATCATTTGGGAAGCATTTTTATATGCCTTACGCTCCATTGTTCATGCGTTTTTACCTTAAAAAAGTCGTAGCGGCATGACAGACGTAGAGATAGCTTACTCAATTCACACCGGCAAATTGCAATTGGGAACCTGGAAAAGGTTAACGCATTATGCTATTGTGTTCTTTCTTCTTTTTATTCCCATCCTCTTCCTTTTCTTTCACTTGAAAGATCACCTGTTCGGAACGCCAAGACTCATTCGTGAAGGAGAAATTTGGTTTTTTATCATCCCTTCAGTTCTGGCACTGATTTTTTATATCATTCAAAGAAATCGACTCAAATTCAAGACCATTAAAACCCATTTGACACGAACGGAAATAGACGCAATTATCGAAAAAGTTGCCAACGAACTTGAATGGGTTCCTCACGTAACAACGAAAAAGGCAATTATAGCCAAAACACATCCTGGTTTTATGTCAGGAAGTTGGGGCGAACAGATCACAATTCTATTCGATGAAAACCGCATTCTTATCAATAGTATTTGCGATCCCGAAAGGAGTAGCTCCGTTACTTCCTTTGGACGAAACACCAGGAATGTGAGGAGATTAATCGAAGAGATTCGAAAGGCAGAAGATTAAGGTGAATAAGAATGAATTGGACTCAACTTCACCGATTTTCTAAAACCTCAAGATCAATCGATCGGATTTCAAGCGATGCACTAACCAACGTTCGATTTTGTATTTCTCCTGACGCGTCAGCGAATCACTTACTTCGAAAAATACGATATCCGCTGTTCTCGGTTGATCCAAAGAATCAACATATTCGAGTGTTGTGGCATAGGAACACGATTGCAGCTGCGGGTAAATAGACTTTATTTCATTCAACAAGTACTGTCCCTTTTTCGGAAGCATACGCAAACTGTCGGCTGCCTTTTCTTCGCTCAACAACGCCGTTCGCAATCGGTTGATTTCATTGTCCTTTGCACTCAATTGCTCGTTAGATCGCTGAATCAGTCCTTGCTGACTCAACTTCAGCCCTTGAATAACGACCACCTTGTAATCCTCCATTCCGAAGTCACCTGCCCGATCCTTGAGCTCTTTTTCAGAGGCCTTGTCAATCTCATTTCCAGCGTAGGTTAAGGTGATTTTTCGCTCATCCGCATTGATCTCGCTTTTCAACAAGTAATTGCCTTGCCAAACGCCCACCTTGGAGACGTATTTCTCCGCTGCCTCCTGAAACTTCTCTTTTTGAACCAAAGTAACGCCTAAATAGAAACTGGGCAATACTGTTAAGGCTACGACAATACCGATAACAATATTCTTGTTTTTGATTTCTCGTGAAAGCAAAAATGACTTTTTCGGTAATTTGAGCAACTGTGAAACAACCATCGCTGATAAAGCGATAAACACCGAGTTGATCAAGAATAAAAACATGGCCCCAGCAAAGTAATTCACGTTACCACTGGCAATTCCGAAGCCTGCAGTACATAAGGGAGGCATCAAGGCTGTAGCAATCGCCACCCCGGGAATGACATTCCCCTTGTTTTTGCTACTGATGGCAACAATTCCTGCCAACCCTCCGAAGGTGGCAATCATCACATCGTAAATGGTGGGACTGGTTCGCGCTAAAAGCTCTGATGCTTCTCCGTGAACAGGAGTAACCAGGAAATACAAGGTGGAAGCAATCAGTCCGGTTGATGCCGCAAATGCTAAATTTTTTAAGGATCGCTTGAGTAGCTCAAAATTGTATGTAGCCACACTGTAACCTACGCCATTAATGGGCCCCATGAGTGGAGAAATCAACATGGCTCCAATAATTACGGCTGGAGAATTCATATTCAATCCAACCGAGGCTACTAAAATGGCAAAAACCAAAATCCAAAGATTGGTACCACGAAAAACAATACCCTTCTCAATAGCATCGTGTATTACCTGCGGTTCTTCCTCCTCATGAGTCAGTCGCAAGAATTTAAAGACACTAGCCAACCATGAATCTTCTTTCATACTACATTCTATTTGGCACCGCGATTCCCAATAAGCCCATTCCGAGCTTAATTACTTTGGCAACGTTACGACTCATAACCAATCGCATATTTCGCAAATCTTCGTTTTCTTCAATTAAAATAGGAATACTTTGGAAGAAGGTGTTGTATAACTTTGCCAAATCGTATAGATAGTTCGCCAATAACGCCGGAGAATACGACGCAGCTGCTTCTTCTAACACCGATGGGAACAAGGATAGATGTTTTAAAATTTCCTTTTCCTCACTCTCCAAAGTAGCATTGCTCCAAGCTCCCACTTCGCCACCTTTTCTTAAAAGCGATTGAATACGTGCATGGGTATATTGCATAAAGGGGCCAGTATTTCCTTGCAATTTAATTGCCTCTTCGTCGGTTGGATCAAAAATCAATTTTTTGGATGGGTCTACCTTCAAAAGGAAGTATTTCAATCCGCCCAGACCAATAGTAGCAAACAATTCTTCTTGTTCTTTTGTTGACATGCCTTCGATATGTCCGCGTTCTTTCGTCATTTCACGCGCCATATCTATGATGTTCTGCATCAAATCATCGGCATCCACGACTGTCCCTTCACGCGATTTCATACGTCCCATTCCTTTCGGAAGCTCCACCATTCCGTAGGACAAGTGATGGCAATTATCAGCCCAGGAATATCCGAGTTTTTGTAGTATCAGAAACAATACTTTGAAGTGGTGATCTTGCTCATTTCCAACAGTATAAATCATCCCACTTAAATCTGGATAATCCTTATAGCGATCCACGGCGGTACCGACATCTTGCGTCATATAAACCGCGGTACCGTCAGATCGAAGCAACAATTTATCATCGATATTGCTATCCGAAAGATCTGCCCAAATAGAGCCGTCTTCCTTTTGATAGAAAATGCCTTTTTTCAGCCCTTCCATTGTCAAATCCTTTCCAAGCAAAAAGGTATCCGACTCGTAATACAATTTATCAAAATCCACGCCCATGGTGTCATAGGTTTTATCGAACCCGTCGTACACCCAACCGTTCATGGTATTCCACAGTAAATAGGTCTGCGGATCACGTGCTTCCCATTTGATAAGCATTTCTTTCGCATCGCGTAACAAGGTAGTATGGTTCTTAGCGATACCCTTTAATTTTCCATTGATACCTTTGATAGCATCTTCTTCTTTTCCTTCACGAGAAGCTAGAAGACGCTGAACTTCTTCTGCCGTTTCATCATCAATTCCTGAAAAATCTCCCTGTTCCCATGTCTCGAGGATTTCAGATGCTTCTTCGTTGGATTTCTTATCAAATTCTACGTAATACTTCCCGACAAGTTTGTCACCTTTCATTCCAGTATTGGAAGGCGTTTCGCGTTCTCCTTTCTCATTTACTGGAGAAAAACGCTCCCAAGCCAACATGCTTTTGCAAATGTGAATGCCACGGTCGTTGATGATTTGCGTTTTCACCACTTTGTGCCCGTTGGCCTTGAGGATTTCTGCCACTGAATACCCAAGAAAAATATTTCGTAAGTGCCCCAGGTGTAACGGTTTGTTGGTATTCGGAGAAGAATACTCCACCATAATAGTTGGCTTCGAGTTTGGTTGATGAAAGCCATATTTTTCAGTAGCATCCATCGTTTCCAGCTGTGACAACCAATGTGTTCCGCCGATGACAAAATTCAGAAATCCACTAACCACATTGAAACGTTCAATTGGGTCCATACGCTCCTGAAGGAAGCTTCCAATCTTCTCTCCAGCTTCAATCGGAGAACAGCGCAATGCTTTTACAAACGGAAAAATTACAAGGGTTAAATCGCCCTCAACATCCTTACGTGTTTTTTGAAACTGTATTAATTTTTCATCAATTGCCTGACCGAAAAGTTCTTCGGCATTGTCCAAAAGTAATTGCTTGATTGTGGCTTCCATCTATTCTTCAAGTTTGGCTACAGTCGCTTCTAACATTTCAAAAGCGATTTCGGCCATCGTATTTAATTTTTCATCAAGGCATGGATTTACTTCCACGAACTCAATGCACTTCGTTTTTTCTTGCTGAGCAAATTCCTGTAAAAAGTACTTCGCTTCCTCTGGCATTAAACCATTTCCGACAGGCGTTCCTGTGCCATGAGAAGTATGTGAAGGATCCATAGAATCTACGTCGAAAGAGACGTAAATAATATCACAATCAGTTAGTTGATTCAGCGTCGCAGCAACAACAGACTCCGCTCCCATCGTTCGTACATCCTCTACAGTGTAGTTGCGAATTTTCAGGCGCTCCATAATATCATTCTCCGGCACTTCGGTATCACGCACGGCGATATACACGATATCTTCCGCCCGGATTTTCGGTCCAGCAATCCCAGTACTTTTCAATTGCTCCCACATTTGCACCACTTCGGGAGCGGGATCGTTTACTTTGCTTTCCAGGTTATCTACATTTAGAGCTGTTGCCAAAGGCATTCCGTGCATATTTCCTGAAGGCGTCGTGTACGGAGTGTGGATATCGGCATGAGCATCAATCCAAACAACTCCAATCCGTTTGTCCGGATTTGCTGCTTTGATTCCCGCCAGAGTTCCTCCAGCCGAACCGTGATCTGCAGCTATAACCAATGGAAACTTCCCCGCTTCCAACGTTTCTTGTACCGCGTTACTCACATTTTCAAAAACCTCTGTCAGCGCAGTAATATACTTCGCCGTTGGGTATTTGTGTGGATGGTCTAACGCTTCATTTCTATCTTCTATGTGACGTATAGGAAACTTACTAAAGAAATGACTTCCTTGCGTGCGGGCCGCTGTCATCATGGCCTCTGGACCTAAGGATGCCCCTCGCGTTCCTGCTGTAATTTCCGATTTATTTATCAGCAACTCAATCGTACGATTCATACTACTAATTTTGACCTACAAAAATAGCATAATTCGAAACGGAGGAAGCGCGAAGGCTGTCAATTATTCCATTACTTTTACACAAGTAACAAATCGCAGCATGTCCGTTCTAATAGCATGAAACACATTAAATCTCATCGCATCGTATTCTTGGTTTTTATTTGCACGTTGATGTGCGTTACTCCTTCTTTTGGGCAAAAAGAAAAGAAACCATTTACAGGAATGCTTGAATACAACATTGTCATGCGCGACACAGCGTTACGTAAGTTGGTTCCTGCCAATGCCATGCGATTATACACCAATGATACGTTAACACGAATGGAGAACTTTTCTCCGCAATTAGGCTCACAAACTACGATACGACACATGAAGTTGAATAAGTCCTATTTGCTTCTGACTGTGCGTGATTCGATGAACTTTGCCATAAAAACCGATTTAAATAAAGCCGATACCGGACAGATTACTTCAAAGTATACGTACGAGAAGAAATGCTTCAAGAAAAAACATTTGGGAATGCGTGCCAATCGTATGCTAGTTAACCATCCTGATTTTGAGGAACCCATTGAATTTTTGTACCTAAAAAAGTATTCTCGTGAATACCTGAACAACTTTGAAGGCATACCTGGTTTGTTAATCAAGTACAGCGTTGCCACGCCAGACGGTGTAATTGACTACGAACTGGTTCAAAAGCGCGACTATATGCCCAATCGTGACCTATTTGGAGTTCCTGCCGATTATCGAAAAGTGACATTTGACGAGTTCATGGATTTTATGTTTCCAGAAAGCAGTTCTTCACCTAATCAAAACTAACATTCCACTGTGTAAAGTTCGCCATGAAAGTCGTTCTCAGTCGGTAGCTTTACTGCTATCTTCGTAGGATATGAGCGTGGACAACGAATACATAGAAAAAGGAGTGGATGAAAACGCTCCAGAACAAGAGAAAAAAGCGCCTAAAAAACGTAAAAGACCTACAGCTTCCAGAAAAAAGAAGAAAAAGTCCAAATCTGCACTGGGGAAATACCTCGATCAAATCGATCGAAAGAAGGTGAAGAATACTTTAGGCGTCATCAGTGTGTTACTCGCTGTCTACATCTTCCTGGCTTGCTTTTCCTACCTACTCACATGGCAAGAGGACCAAAATCGCGTTTTAAACAAAGGACTTTTTGAGTTCCTATTTGATGGAAATGAAGAGCCTGTAGCCAATTGGCTGGGCAAATTTGGCGCATGGATTTCCCACCTCCTGATTTATCGTTGGTTCGGAATCGCCTCCTTCGCCTTTGCGTTGATGTTGTTCGTTGCTGGATTTAAAACTTTGTTCAACATTACTATTTTACCTATACAAAAAACGATTACCGTTAGCATTCTGACCATCGTATGGGCAAGTATGTTTCTGGGGTATTTCTCCAACCATGTGAGTTATCTGGGAGGAACCTTTGGCTATCAAATAAACGATTGGCTGGCATTAACCCTCGGACGTTTTGGTTCGCTAATTCTCATTTGCAGCATTGGTTACGTGTTCGCAATGATTCTATTCAATGTCAACTGGGCGAAAATTAAGGCGTTGTTCTCAAGCAACTCTAAAGAAACGGCAGTCGCCGATGTTGGAGTCGATGATGTGTTGTCCGAAGGCGACATGGAGGTTCAAAACGAATTGAAAGAAGACCAATTGGTAGATGATGAAGTTGCTGATCGCGTCGACCTCATGGATGACAACGAACTTGAGGAGGAAATTAAGGAGCCCGAGTCCGAAATCATTGATCTTCCAACTGAAGACGAAACGAAAGAGGAAGAAAATGAAGATTCAGACGATGATTTTGCCGTTACCATTGCTGCTCCAACGGAAGAAGATTCTGAGTTGACCGAAGAGGAAGTGGACAAAGTGAATGACATTCAGAAAGAACACGGTGATTACGATCCTAAACTCGATCTTTCGACCTACGCTCTCCCATCTATCGATCTTTTAAAAGATTACGGAGGAAAAAGTGCTACCGTTGACAAATCGGAACTGGAAGCCAACAAGAACAAAATTGTTGAAACGCTTCAGAACTATAAGATTGAGATTTCAAAAATCATGGCAACCGTCGGGCCTACAGTGACCCTTTACGAAATTGTTCCCGCGCCCGGTGTAAGAATCTCGAAGATTAAAAACCTTGAGGATGACATTGCTTTGAGCCTTGCAGCTTTGGGTATTCGAATCATTGCCCCTATTCCAGGAAAAGGAACTATTGGTATTGAAGTTCCGAACAGCAATCCAGAAATGGTAAGCATGCGCTCTTTGATTGCTTCGAAAAAGTTTCAGGAATCAAAGTTTGAGTTGCCCGTTGTGATGGGAAAAACCATAACCAACGAAACCTATACTTTCGACCTCACCAAAATGCCGCACTTGCTTGTGGCTGGAGCAACGGGTCAGGGTAAATCCGTTGGATTGAATGCAATTCTGGTTTCCATCCTTTACAAAAAGCACCCAGCACAGGTGAAATTCGTGCTGGTTGATCCGAAGAAAGTTGAATTGACTTTGTACAACAAGATCGAACGCCATTTCCTTGCGAAACTGCCGGATGAGGAAGACGCCATTATCACCGATACGAGTAAAGTGGTGAATACCCTGAACTCCTTGTGTATTGAGATGGATGATCGTTACGAGTTATTGAAATCTGCACAATGTAGAACGATAAAAGAGTACAACACCAAATTCATCGCTCGCAAGTTGAATCCTGAAAACGGTCACCGATACTTGCCTTATATCGTGGTACTGATTGACGAATTTGCCGACTTAATTATGACTGCTGGAAAAGAAGTGGAACAACCAATAGCCCGAATTGCCCAATTGGCCCGAGCCATAGGTATCCACCTCATTGTGGCAACGCAAAGACCGTCGGTCAACGTGATTACAGGGATGATCAAAGCGAACTTCCCGGCACGAATTGCTTTCCGTGTATTATCAAAAATTGACTCCAGGACAATTCTCGATGGCTCTGGAGCAGATCAGCTGATTGGTCGTGGAGATATGCTCATAAGTACAGGGCAAGATACCATTCGTTTGCAATGTGGATTCGTGGACACGCCGGAAGTGGAGGATATTTGTTCATTCATTGGCGACCAGCGCGGCTATCCAGAAGCGTTGTTGTTGCCAGAATATGTAGGTGAGGCATCGGAAGGCGGTGGAAGCATGGATGATGAAGAATTGGACGCACTTTTTGCGGATGCGGCTCGAATCGTCGTGACGCACCAACAAGGGTCGGCTAGTTTGCTCCAACGAAAACTGAAGTTGGGATATAACCGAGCAGGGCGAATCGTGGATCAATTGGAAGGACTGGGAATCATAGGTCCGTTTAAAGGAAGTAAAGCCCGCGACGTATTGTTTGCCGACGAAATGGCATTGGAAGAATTCTTGCAGAGCAAGGGGATTGTGTAGGGTTGTGGAGACTAGACTCTTAGACGCTAGACACTAGACCTGGGAGTCTTTAATCGATACAGTCTCTCTAGCCGTTTCCTTTGAACAATGTTGAAATTGGCACTTGAACACCCGTTTGGATTTGCCAGAAGTTGCCACCTCTTCCAAAAGGCATATCATAGTATCTAGCGCGACCGAAGATTGACATTCTTGAGGTTTGCCCGCTGCTTCCTTCAGGATATTGAATTCGTATCTCAATCTCAGGAGCAACCACAAATCGAAATGCGTTTACTTTGGTAATATTCGCGAAGGGCTGATCATGATTAAACAATAAATAACCAGGCAATGCAAGATTCAACTCAATCATTCTTGACGAGTACAAGGTCCCATTTAAAGAAGCAGTAAAGGCTGGTGTGAGCGTACTTGTCGCAGAAAAATTAGTGTCTTTGCTTGATAAACGCGTGTTATAGACTCTCGCACCTATGCGTAAACTCATATCATGTACTCTCGAACCTCTAAACAAATCCAATTCGGCGCTGAGCATTGCATTCGACCGTTTCAGTAAATTTAGATAATCAGCATTGGATACTGAATCAAAGGTATTGAGTTTAAGGGTATCGAAATCACTGTCAAACTTCGACCAATTTAAATTTAAATGAAGGAATTGCGCCATAGTTATAGGTGAAGAACCAATAGCATTTGAATTTGCAATGAAACGTGCATGGAGTTCTGTCATTACCAATCCATTGTCCTCACCAGAAAGTCCCTTGGCATCTGTGTATACTCTGCCCTCAACGAATGATAAAGGATCTCCTCTGGAAATGATGTCTTTGACCTGCCCCTTATCCGTTAGTTTTATTTTCGCTTTTGACGGGAAAAACTTCCGAGCCGTAGTTGGTTCATATACCAGAAAATCTCCAATCACCAAGTTTGTACCTCTTAGACTAAAATCAGTTCCCGCGTAGTATAAACGATAAAACTTGCGCTTTTCATAGTTGGTCAAAGAAAGCGGACCGTTATTCGTAAACAAACCTTTCGAAGTGTATACACGAACTTCATCTATTCTACCCTCGGCAATTTCGATTTCAATATTTTCAATTTCGATACAGGCATCCGTGAATTCACATAAATCACGCTCAAAATTGTAAAATTTATAAAGACCATTAATAGTGTATCGCTTTCGAAACTTCTTTTCTTTTCTAGGCATTTTTATTTTAGGAGTGTATGCTGGAGTCGCTCCGGTAGGCAGGTACTCACCTTTTTCCCAATTGTCAATTGCGTCGCGCAATTTTCGTCGTTCTTGTCTGTTCGCCTTACGATATAAAACAACATGTGTTCTATCCAATCGAATTCTTCCCACCAAGTGCTCATCAACGCCTAGGTCTAATTCATCTTCGTTGTAAACCACTCCGTACTTCAAGTCTAATACCGTTTCATTGGTACTTAAATTCACCAACTGAGCGTTGGAATAAATTTCTAAAATTGTATCAACGGGTAAAACATCGACATCGAATTCAAGTTTTACAGTGCGTAAGGAATTCAATTCGTTTGCCCATAAATAAACAGTATCCGATACTGTACTAATAATTGGCTTGCCGTTGCGCAGTGAATCGTATAAAAAGTTTAAAGCATACGCTTCATCCTCATAAATAGTGTCTCCAGGATTCAATTTTACCGTAACGGCAATCGAGAATCTATTAACATCAGACCGATGCCCGTGAAAGAGCAACTCTTCAGGAGGATTAAACCTTATTGTATCGCCGACATTTGTCGAGTCTTGGGAAAGAGATATCAGCGGAAGGGCAATGAACCCAACGATGAGCAGTAGCGTTTTCATATTCGTTTCGTTTGGCTATTCACTGCAAATAAATTTTTCAGCCAAAAAAAAAACTCCGAGAGAGTGGCTCGGAGCAGAATCAGTTTTCAGTGAATAGCGGTTAAGACAAACATAGGCGTTCTTCCCGAGTCTCACAATGGTATAAATACGGATTCTACTAAGTAGTTCTACGTAATTTCATCACTTACCCTTGAAAAACAATTGAAATTTTCACCTCAAGAATACCTCGCCTCCTACTGATACCCTGCCGGATTTTGTGCTGATAACCTAACCTGTCGGAGGTACCAGTAGGATTTAAGGCAATATTGTTTTATCGAAAGCTATTGAACTTGACAATAAACCGACGATAAACACTTTTTAAACATCAACACCAAAGCTACGCAGCTCACAAAGAAATATCAATGTTATATGTAACAGAATTGCTAAGTATTATTACGTATTTTTCTCAATTATGAGAAAAAAGAACCCTGCTGATACCGTACAAACTGAGTACATCGAGAGATAAAATAGAACGATATCAGCAAGGAGTTCAAACGAGAAAACTAAACTACTAAATACGTGCATAGAGAGATCATCACTATGTTGAACTTCTCGTACTCCAAACATAACTATCTCATTTCAAACCATCTCGCGAATAAATACGGTAATTCATACGGGTTTCTACGTAATTTTTGTCACTAAACCGATTCATATATACTTGAAGATGTTAAGTCAGAAGGAATTGCTCGCTTTTCATCTGGAATTCTGAGAAATTTCACCATTTCGAAACTTAAAAAATCATGATTGCTTATATTTAGGCTGAAAACCATAAAACGCATATCATGCTTAAAGAGCCGATCTACCTTGTTCCTGTTGATTTTACTGAAGAATCGTCAAGCGCGGCACGACTCGCTTTGGATCTCGCAAAGGCCAATGACGGTACAACTTATCTTCTTCACGTCGTGGGAAAAAGTTCTGAAAAAGTAGCTGCACGACAGCAATTTGCAGACTTTCTGGAGTCGTATTCGAAAGAAGAACGGGAGATGATAATTACCAACGTTGTGGAAGGTGATATTTTCAATGACATCGGTAAAGCAGGCGACATTCTAAAAGCTGCTTTGATTGTCATGGGAACGCACGGCGCGCATGGCATGCAGAAAGTGTTCGGAAGTAGAGCGGTGAAGTTAGTAAGCAGCTCTGCGACCCCTTTCCTCATTACCCAAGGGAAAAAAGAAGTGGACAAAATCAAAAACATTGTAATGCCTTTTAGCTTTGCGAAGGAAAGCATTCAAATCACCAACTTTGTAGCAGCTATTGCCAAGAAATTCAATGCAACCATCCACTTATGCGGTTTCCACGACAACGATGAATGGTTAGACGCTAAAACAACTTCGAATCAAACAGTAGTGAGACGTGCATTGGACAGCGTAAATGCCTCTTATGAAATTGCACATCTGCCGCCAAGCAAAACATACGAGAAAGATCTCATTGATTACGCGAAATCAATTGATGCAGATATGTTCGCAGCTGCTTACTTTAAAGAAGGGGTGCTGCCATCACCAAACTCTTTTATTCAAGGGATGATCGAGAATGAGTTGAACTTGCCTTTACTGACGGTGAATGCTGAAGAGCTGGTAGTTGTCAGTTCGCACTATAGTTTCATAACAGTGTAGTTCTATACGATAATCGAATTTAAGAGGTGTTCTGAAAAGAATGCCTCTTTTTTTATTCATTGATTGTATCTTGCGGCGCGGTATTTGCTCTAAAAAACGTGAATAACATTCTATGAAAACACTTTTCTTCCTTACAATTTCAATCTTTCTGACGGCAAGCGCGAGCGCGCAGCACGAATATCTTGACCATCCGTTGGATATTACTCATTATAAGGTCTCAATAGAGCTAGAAGATGCCAGCGATAAAATCCGAGTTTACGAGTGGATCACGTTTAGGCTGGAAACGCAATGTGACTCCTTTTTCATTGATCTCGTATCCGCAAACGATAGCACCGGTATGAGACTGCATCCAGAATTGACCATTGACGCAAATCAAATGAAATTTCGGCATGAAGAAGATCGTATATGGATCCAATCCGATCCGAGCTGGGAAGTTGGCAGTGAACACGAAATCAAAATGTTTTTTGATGGCGTACCAGAGACAGGTTTGATTATTGGTGAGAATAAGTTTGGAGATCGCACCTTCTTTGGAGACAATTGGCCCAACAGAGCACATCATTGGTTTGCATGCGTAGATCATCCTATAGACAAAGCCACAATTGATTATAGTGTAATCGCTCCGAAACAATACAACTGTATCGCTACTGGAAAGTTTGTTTCTCGCACCTTTGTTCGAAACGGTGAAAAAGTGAAGTTCGACTTCACCACGAGTATCAACTTACCAACAAAGGTAATGGTGATTGGTGTGGCAGACTTCTTTTGGGACTTGTACAAGTCTGAATTAGGGTTTGATGTTTCCGCATGGGTGTATCCCGAAAACAAGAAAGAAGGGCTGTCCGACATGAAAGTATCCTTGGAGGTTTTGGATTACTTTATGGAGATTTTAGGTAACTACCCATTTGAAAAATTGGCCAATGTGCAATCGACTACCCAGTTTGGTGGCATGGAAAACGCTGGGAATATTTTCTATGATGAAAATGCCATCACGGGTGAAGGAACTATGGAAGCACTGATTGCGCACGAAATTGCTCATCAATGGTTCGGAAATTCTGCCTCAGAAGAAGATTGGCCGCACCTATGGCTCAGCGAGGGCTTCGCTACCTATCTGACCGATTTATACTTTGAGCAGAAATACGGGCGCGAAGCCATGAATGAACGCCTTAAAGGAGAGCGAAATCGAGTGCTAAAATTTGCCCGGCAGTACGATCATCCTGTGGTCGACACAACCTATGAGGATTTGATGCACTTATTGAATCCTAACTCTTATCAGAAGGGAGCCTGGTTTTTGCACATGCTCCGCGAGGAGGTGGGCGATTCATCCTTCTTCGTAGGAATTCGCACCTACTATGAAGCATATCGATACAGTAATGCCAACACGGAGGATTTTCGACATATCATGGAATCTGTTTCAGGAATGCAACTCTCCCCCTTCTTTGAGCAATGGTTGCATCGTTCTGGGCATCCCCTTGTGCTTTTTGATACCATTGAACGCAAAGAAAGAACAGTACTGAGAATGCAGCAAATGCAGGACGGAGCCCCGTTTCAATTCGACATGGAAGTAGAGGCAATTTATGAGGACGGTACCACCGAACTTGTTGTCTTGAAAGCACATGGAGTCAACGCAAATTATGCATTTGAGCCTGGGAAGAAAATCAAAGGATTTCGGTACGATCCCAACGTGAAGCTTTTGTTTCAGGAAGTAGAACGTTAGTAACTAATAGAGATTTCTTTCAATTGCGCAGGAAGCAATCCGTGGGTGTCTGAGAAGGTATTAACAACACCATTTTTCTTCGTAGTAACTTCAAATGTTATTTGATTGAAAGCGGAATGTTGTGTGGCCTCGTGGTATATGTATGGTGGATCAAATATCGTATCAGCACAGCCAACCGCCGTCATTGTCATTTCTTGCCATGGCTCTCCACCCCATTGGCAAGTAACCCAGAGTGAATCGTTCGCATCAAAGCAGCTGACATTTGTTGCTCTCAGCTGAAAAGGGTACCAAGGATCCAGTTCAATGCGAATTTTATTATTTCCTTGAGCTTTGACACTTTTTTTCGTGTAAGTTGGATATGGAAGTCCAGCTGTAGCATAAAATGCAGGGCGTAATACTTTTAACTTGTGTCCTGTGGTTCTTCTTCCGCATTTATATTTGAATTTGAGTTTACCATCGGCTCCTGTTGTTCCAATGGATTCAGACTTCTCAATCGTCTGCCCCAATAACGGAAGTGTATGATAATCAATACTAACATTTACTTTGAGCGGTTCACCAGTCAAGGCATCCACAACCTCTACTTCACCTACGACCCACGCGCTACTCATTTTCTTACAACCCAAGGTAAGAGCACATGTAAAGGCAATAAATACAAGGAGGAATTTGGATGGTTTCATACGCTTAAAACTACGTATTTACAACAAAGGTTGGGTGCTAGCTTCATATGACTAACTTTCAACACGCCAATTACATGTGTGTATTAGGCGAATAGGTGGAAACTAATAATTGATCAGAATACTTTTTACTTCAGCAGGTAAGCGTGGGGCTAGATTCTTTGGAACAGCTCGTCAAGATCATGAATAGTATTGCAATACATGCAATTGACAGCAGGTTTGGGTTTCACATATCAACTTAACGTGAATGAAGCTGAAATGGTTGTGCGATTTTTAATTAAGTCCTACTTTGACGCCCAAAAAGAAGGTTCTTGGTCGCAGCGGGCCGTAAATGTACCCTGCATCGCGATCCGCCCCAAAATCAAAATCACTTTGGTAGCTGTTGAAAATATTTTGAACTCCACCGAATACGTTGATATGATACTCCTTTTGTAGTTCGATGTTGTAACTTACTTTAATGTTATTATCGAAGAAAGTTGGCGTTCGTTCCAGGATGGTTTGCTCTGTATCGACATCTATTACGTGGGGAACATCCATTGCTCCTGTGACAGTTCCAGAATACGCAATCATTACATTTCGGATAGGTTTGTAAATAATACTGAAATAACCATACGCATCAGGCGTTCGTAACAATCGGTCGGTTACAGTAGCTGGAGTTGGATCGCTTGGATCTTCCGGTGCCCAAATTTCCTCAGTGACATCATAGCGTGTCGTTTGAAGTGTAACTCCCGATTGAAGGAGAAATTTTCTTCCGTACGCTACATTTGCCTCCAGGTTCACTCCTGCCACCATGGCACCATCACCATTACGCTTGTCGATTACAGAAACACCACTTGAAAGCTCCGTTTGATTCGAGAATATAAATGGATTCACTAATTGCGTGTAAAAACCTTCCAAGACAAAGTTCATCTGCCACTTTTTAATCACTTTGTCGTAATTCAGCGACAATTGAGCGCTATTCGATCGTTCTACTTCCAAGTCTGGATTAATCCGGATGAATCGTGCGGCACCCCCTACGGTTTCGATGTGTAGATCTTCATCAAATGCTTGCGGACCGCGATATCCCTGAGCAAATGATGCTCGAGCTTTCAGCCCCTTCTTAATTTCATACATCGCCGAAAATCTGGGGACAGGAACATTTAACGTTCTGTTGTTTTCGAAACGGTCCACGTCCAGATTATACACTCCTTCGATGTTTACATTATCAAAGCGTCCGCCCAGTAAGAAGGTTAATTTTTTGATTGGTCTGAATTCCACCTGCGCATAATTGCCGATGGTTCCCACCTGCTGCTCAATCAATCGGTTATAGCCGGGCATTTCGTCGCGAACACTGTTATAAATATATTCTGACCCAAGAATAAAAAGCAATTTCTCACTCATTTCATAATTGTACTGGGCGCCGCCTACCATCGAAAGGTCGTTTGAATTTCCGTACGCATTCAAGGCCATCAAGGCGTCAGCTGTCAAAGAATCCCCTTCGCTCAAAACGCTGCCTCCACCTCCGTAATAACTCTCACGATCTACGGCTTGTAATGAGCCATACACGGAAATTTTGTGTTTTAGATTTTTACTTGCATGCTCGTATGATGCATTAGAACTCAATATGGCGTGGTCCAATTGCTCGGTAACGTCTGTTTCATGTGGAAGTAAGTCGAACTGACTGCCTCCCCTGCGAAATTCATTAATGAAATAAGAGCCGAACTTAATTTTATTACGGTCATTGATATTCCAGAAAGCGTCAAATCCAAAGGTGTTGTTCTCTAACTTTACAATTTCTGAAATTTCGTCTCCGTTCGCATCCCACGGATCACGGATTCGATTAAAACCAAAAAAAGTAATCCCCTTATCTAGTTTTTCAGAAACGATAGAGCCATTAACGTTAATCGTTCTATCAGACGCCTCACCACCAATAAATGCTTGATTCACACCGAATTCAAATGAGTTCTCCACAGGGTCCTTTGTGATTATATTTACTGTACCGGCAATAGCATTCCCGCCATACATCACAGATCCTCCGCCACGTACCACCTCTACCCGATCTACCATACTTGTGGGAAGCATTTCCAATCCGTAAACGCCCGCTAAGGCAGAAAATACAGGGCGACTATTAATTAAAACTTGAGAATAAGCTCCTTCCAAACCATTCATGCGCAACTGCGTGAAGCCACAGTTCTGACAGTTGTTCTCTACTCGTAAACCAGGCGAAAAACTCAAGCCTTCCGAGATACTCAAAGATTGCGTCGCTTCGAAAGTTCTTCCAGAAATGGTATTCGTTATTACTGGAGAATCATGTCGTGCCACTCTTCGGCGTGTTCCAGAAACGACAACTTCTTCTACATTTAACAAGTCATTGGACAGCTCAAAGTTTATCGTCATTGCCTGCCCTTCACTCACAACGATCTCCAAAGTTTTTCCAAGGTGATTTGTCGCTCTGGCTTCTAATACATACCTCCCGGGGTTGATGTCTTCAAATTTGTAATATCCATTTTCGTCCGCGACAACTCCTTTGTTTTCACCAACGAGCAACACTTTCCCAAAAGCCAATTTCTCGCCATTCGTATTTGAAATAGTCCCTGAAACTGTGGTTTTCTGTCCAAAAGTTGCTTGTGTCGAACACATACAAATCAACATAGCCAAAAGGCCCTTTACCGCATAACTCATCTTCACAATCGTTCTTTAGAGAATACAAATATAAAAAGTTAGAATAGTCTAACAAATTTATTTGACGATTGAATTAGTGTAATTGGTATGATGTGAAAGCACAGAAGTAGGTTTGCGGCGGCGAGAAGATGGCTTTGCCTTTGAGTTATTCACCCTTTTCAACAAAAAAAACGCCTGCCTTTTCAGACAAGCGTTCAAGAATACTTCGTGCGTTTTAAATTCTTAGAACGAAAGCACTTTAAATTCTGTGCGGCGGTTTAACTGATGGTCTGCATCCGAACAATTAACACCGTTCGAGCAGCCGTTCACCAATTGCGTTTCTCCGTAACCCTCCCATTTCAAGCGACTGGCACTGATTCCGTTTTCTGTCAGATAATCAACAACCGCTTTTGCACGGCGCTTCGAAAGGTCCATGTTGTATGAATCAGACCCGCGGGAATCCGTATGACCACCTAACTCAATATTTAAAGAAGGCACGTCGTTCATCAATTTGATTAAGCGTTGTAATTCAGCGGTAGATTCTGCTCGCAAGGTTGCTTTGTCCAAATCGAAGAAAATATTCCTCAAAACAATTTTACTTCCCACAGCCAATTGCTTCAATTCAATGTTTTTTTCTACCTCCTGGAACGCCGCAGTTGCTGGAATATCGAAGTTTTCAGAGTGGAACAAATACCCATCTTTTTTCACGGCAATTCCATAATTTTTACCTGCCGGTAATGACACCAGGTAGCGTCCCGTTTTACTATTCGATTTAAAGGTAGCAATGGTTTGATTGGCTTGATTGTCCACAATTTCGATCGACGCTTCCAACGGTTCTTTTGAAAGAAAATCTGTAATCACTCCCTTTAAAATAGTCAACTGGGCTTCTTTTACCTCAACTGTCGGAGCAATGACACGCTCTTTTATTGGTGCCGTAGCCTCTGCCAAAAGATTGTCCTCGTTATTCAACACCATTGGTTTCTCAGGTCCAAGGAAGGTAATTCTATACAAGTCGCGCCCTCCTTTCGTTTCTGGCTGATTGCTTGAGGTAAAATACCCATGCTTTCCATCTGCCGAAATCACGAAAAATACATCGTCATCTGCTGTATTTACTGGGTAGCCAAGATTGACAGGTTCACTCCATGTATTCGTTGTTGCATCCAATACTGTTTTGAAGATATCGTAACCACCGATGGAAGTATGTCCCTTTGAACTGAAGTACAAGGTTTTACCATCTGGATGCATGTATACACCTTCCTCGTCGTATTTGGTATTAATTGTAGTCCCAATGTTTACAGCAGGTCCCCATTTATCTTTTTCATCCTTTTGAGTCACATAAATGTCGTGACCGCCCACTCCTCCAGGCTTGTTCGATACAAAGTAAATGGTATTTCCATCTGGCGAATAACAAGCTGAGGATTCATGGTAATCCTTTGTATTCACATTTTTGCCAAGAGATTCTGGTTTGCTCCATTCATCTCCATTCAAAACACACTCATATAAGTCTCCACCATTGTTATCACGGCCCAGGTAAATGATTACTTTTTGACCGTCCGCCGAAACCGCCGAAACGGCATCGTGATCTTTAGAATTTACGTTTTCCCCTAAATTTTCTGACGGTGACCAGCTACCATCATCATTTCGATAAGCGATGTAAAGATCTTCGAAATGCTCGTTCAGCATCGGATCGATTTTTCCACCTGTAGAGTTGTTTCTTCGTGCAGTGAAAATAATTACGGACTCATCGGCTGAAATTACAGCACCATATTCGTTGTACTTCGTATTGATGCTTGGCCCCAGGTTGTCGATAAATACACGAATCGGCTTTTCTATTACCTCCTTACCGTTGTAACATTGTTGAATACGCATTTGTAACTCTTCCCGATACCACGGATCAGGGTTGTTTATGACAGCAGATTGATATTTACTGTAGAACTTTATCGCATCGTCAAATTCATATTTTAGGTGATATGCCTGTCCTAAGAAGTAATTCAATTGCGGATCAACAGATGGATTTAATTGATACGCTTTTTCCAAATATTCCAACGCTTTGCCTCTTTCCATAGAGTGCAAATAACAAGCTCCCAATTTATAATTTAACAGAGCATTATTAGGGTTGAATTCGTTTGCAGAGAGGTACAAGGGAATCGCTTCTTTCCACATTACTTGCGGACCATTGAAGTATTCATCACCCGCTTCTATCGATTTGACTGCGGCCTTGAGTTCGTCTTTTCTGTCTTTGAAGTTGTCTTTGGAAAACTCAACATTCTGAGCCATACTCCCAAAAACAACGAAAAGTGATACGAATAATATAATTGATTTCATCTTCTTTAGTTTATGGGATTATTTACAACCTGCGGAATAGTTTTCAGCTCCTTCTGCACCGAGCTCCGCAGCCTTTTTCCAGTCGCTACATGCACCAGCATCATCTCTCATCAATTCTTTTGCGTTTCCTCGATTTTGGTAAGCGTACGCATATTCTGGATCCAAAGAAATTGCCTTGGTACAATCATCAATGCACCCTTTATAGTCTTCCAGTTTAAACTTTGCTGACGCCCGGTTGTTATATGCAAATACATAATTCTTGTTCAACTCGATTGCTCTGTCGAAATCAGCAAGTGCTCGATCGTATTCTCCAGCATCGTAGTACGCACTGCCTCTATTATTGTAAGCGATGTAATATTTCGGGTCCACTTCAACGGCTTTCGAGTAGGCTTTCACAGCTTCGTCAAATCGTTCTTTTTTACGATAAGCACTTCCTACATTGTTGTGAACAAATGCTAGTTTATTGTCGATTTGCAGTGCCTTTAAGTAATCTTTAATGGCCTCATCGTATTGCTCCAACATGCGTTTTGCGCTACCACGATCGTTGTATGCATATGCGTGGCGTTTATTCCGACTTATCGCCTCCGTAAAGTCTTCAATGGCCCCCTCATAATCACCTTCGTTAAATTTGATCAAGCCACGGTAATAGTAAGGGCGGTCATCTTCTGGCTTCGCTTTCATGGCTGAGGCATAATCTCCTTTTGCTTTGTCTCGACTTCCCAATGCTTCGTATGATTTTGCACGTAGATAATACCCTTCCTTTCCTTCTGGATCATTTAACGCGACATTAAAATCCGAAATAGCCTCACTGTACTTTTCGACAGCCATGTACGCCGAACCACGATTCAGGTACGCTTTTGTAAATCCATCCTTGAGTTCAATGGCCTTTGTGAACGATTCAATGGCAGCTTGAAAATCATTGTTCTGAAACTGATTGATTCCTTCATTATAGCTTTTGTCCGCTTCGATTTCTTCTGCTCCCAGGATGGTAGCCTCAACGATCGTATCTTGCTGTGCTAACAAGTCGAAGGTACTTCCACCGAAAAGAAGTACGATCAGAAGCACGTGCTTAACTTTTTGCATAGTGTTTTTGGTTGATATAGTTTTCTTCTAAGTTGCCCTAAATTACGAACTTTTGATAATATCTCGCCTTTCAATGAGAGAGATTTGGACACAAAAAAAGGCCTCTGCCAAAAACAAAGACCTTTTCAGAAGTTAAGGAAAAATTATTCTACAACGCTCAGGTTCAATTGACGTTTTGCTTGATCTCCCAAAGAAACCGAAACAACATATTGACCAGCCGCAAGGTTATTGGTGGCAATTTCAAATTTGTTTGATCCAGCCACCCCTTCGAAAGTCGTTTGAGCTACTTGTGCACCAAGCATATCAAGCACAACTACTTCCACGTCCATTGCCGATTCTAATGAAACGGACAAGGTGGTAGCTGCAGCCGATGGATTCGGAAACAAAATAGCTTCGTTCAACGCTAGTTCAGCTTCCTCCACGGACAATGACCCACACGACATAGCCTGAGGAGAATGCCCCGCACCTGTAATTCCATTCTCCAAATCAGCTACAGAATTTACTGGCCAGATATCCGCGCTTTTCAATTTCATATCCGCTCCAACCAAACAATACGTTGGGTATGCAGTTGGATTGAAGTCAGCAACAACAGCATCTCCACCACCTTCAACAGTGGAAACTGCAGGAGCTGGAGCAAATCCGCCTTGCGTAGCGTATGTATTTTCGAATTGTATTACTGCTGCGTCGTTGTCTTGAGAAGAAATGGAAATACAAAAAATATCTCCTTCGTTACATCCGTATTTCTCGTGCAGTTCAGAGAAGTAAGGAACCGTTCCTTGACAAGGACCACAGTTGGCAAAGAAGAAATCAATCACCACCCATTTTCCAGAGTTGGTAATGTCACTTAAGGTGTGCGTGTTACCATGAACATCTGTCACCGTAAAATCGCTCACCGTTTGTCCAACAGAATAATTTTGTACTTGCGCATTTCCGGCGAAAGCAGCTGTGGCGATTACGCCTAAGGATAATAATAGTTTTTTCATGTGTTTAAGAGTTTGAGTTCGAAGGCAATATACGAAGCAATCCAACGCGTGCTAAATCGTTAAACTAACTACTATTGCAACCCTAAACACGGTGATTTTTTCCTATCGAATTACTAGAGTATTATATGAAAAAACAGGCATTATTACACTAAAAATCTAACATTCGTGCATTTCAACCTCCTGTAGAAATCTTAGAATAATTCTTCACACTGTATGAATCTCATGTGTAAAATTAAACGTTGATGGGTGGTAGATTTTACTCCTTTTCAGCATTTTTATAATACGACAATGCTCCGGATGGACATTTATCTATAGTACTCATCAACTCATGTGAGGAGGCCTGAGAGGCATCAATCCATGGACGTTCTTTTGGACGGAAAACTTTGGGTGAATTTTTGACACATTCTGCCGCATGTTTGCATAAAGATGACTTCCAAACCACGGTTACTTCTCCATTGCTGTATTCTTTTGCTGTTTCTTTCATTTCTTATGAGTTAAGTGTTTCTTCTAAGGTACGAATTAATACGACGAGCTCGTTTTTCACTTCAGCCTTAATAGTTCCATCTTTTACATTTTCATTAAAGTTCGGAACACTCATGCTACCAACAATTTCGGCACCTCGGTATGGCATTATTTCAACAAGGTGTTTTAACGAACTAATCGCTCCCCTCGGACCTGGTGAAGTGCTAATAAAAACTGTTGGTTTGTGCAGAAAAAATTTCTTCTCTAGCATGGACAACCAATCAAAGGTGTTTTTCAGTACAGCGGCCATTGATCCGTTGTGTTCAGCAGCACTTACCAGAAGTCCGTCGGCAGATTTCATTTTTTCGTGCAAGGATTTCATGGAGTCAGGAACACCCTGCTCGTTTTTTAAGTCTACCCCAAACAAAGGCGCTTCATGATCTCGTAAGGAGATCAATTCAAATTCGACCTTAAACTCTGGTGCTAAAGCTTGTAATAATTGATGATTTATGGATGTAGAGCTGTTGCTTCCTGCAAATGCTACTATTTTTTTCATGACAAATGTTTGGACAAATATATCAAATATTTACCATGGTATTTAAATGTGTTTAAAATTATTTGCTTTACATCTAAAAAGCAGCACAATCAATAACGACTAAAACTTAATCTTTGAAATTTTCTCGTGAATTTCGTTGATTTCCATTACAGCTGCAGAACCGTACCAAGGATGTAATTCCATTACCAGACTACCAGCCTTAATTGCAGGATCCGTGGCTGTTAATGCTTCCGCTTCCTCCACGCTCTCCACTGCAAAAATGTAAATCCCTCGTAGTTCTCCGCCATCAAGGAAGGGACCTGCAAGTACCAATTTACCTTCTTCTGCCAACCGACCAATATTCGCCATATGTGCGGCTTGCAGTTCTCGTGCCTCCTCTTCCGTTCGATCTCTATTCGGTCCAACCTTCAGAAATGCCATAACATACGAGCGCATTCCATAATCATCTGCTCCCAGTTTCTGAGCGTACAAAGAATCGAAAACAACGGTTGTATCTTGCGCCTTAGCTCCAAAAAGCAATGAAACGAACACGATAATTATTATGCTTTTACTTCCCATTTCTCATTTAATAGGTCCACAATTTTACGAGCGGTGTTGCTGAAATATCGTTTGGTACGGTATCCTCCAATCCAGACAATTCCCTGCACAGCATTCGTTAGGAAAATCTCGTCCGCAACAAGCAAATTTTGCGGAAGGATGTTGCACTCGTACACTTTAATACCATTTTTGATAGCAAGATTGATAATTTGCATCCGCATGGTTCCTGCAATACACCCTTCATCCAGTCCTGGCGTGTAAAGTACGCCGTTGCTCACAACGAACAGATTGGAAGAAGTGCCTTCTAAAATACCTCCTCCGTAATTACAAATCAGGTAATCATCCAGTCCTTTTTCCTTCGCAGCAACAGCAGCCATCACATACAACAGCCCATTTTTGGTTTTGTAATTCGCAATGGTAGACTTATCCTTCTTCAGTTCGGTGAACAAATCCACTTCCAAACCGCGGGTATTTAATTGATAGGAGTTGGTTTCCATCGGGTATACTTCGATAAAAAACTCTACCTCATTGGACTCAGGAGCGTAGGTTCCTCCGATGGCTCTATCCAAAGAAATACGGCATTTACCTCCCTCCGTAATCCCAGACTTTTTCAATAAGTCGATGATTTTCTCTTCAAAGAATGGCGTATCATAGTAACTTGGAGGTCTCATCTTCAACTTCTTCGCTCCTTCAATCAACCGCTTTATATGATTCTCTAAATTGATGGGCCTTCCACTAAAAACACGTATGCTTTCAAAAACACCGTCTCCGTACAAGTGTCCGCGATTTCCAGCACGAAGCGATGGCTGATCAGCCGATATTACTTCACCATTGTTATTGACGTGTAGCATCCTTATCCGAATATAGCTTGAATGAATTCCTTTCCCTTATCAATATTAATAATTAATACGTAAAGAATACCAAACAACGCGCCTCCAATGTGCGCATCGTGGGCAATTCGTCCTCCTCCACGTCTGTCCATTACGTACTCGAAAACCAAATAAAGTATACCAAATAACCATGCTTTTATGGGTATTGGTATGAATAATAGCTGAAGTTCCATTGTTGGATTCCAGACAATAGCAGCAAAAATAACCGCCGAAACTGCGCCTGACGCCCCCAAAGATTTATAATGTGGGTGATCTTGATGGCGTACAAAAGGAATTATAGTGGCAAAAAGTCCACCAGCGAGATACAAAATCAAAAAATGTAACTGTCCTAGTACATTTCCATAGTTGTAAATCAAGCCTCCATCTAAAGAAAAAGTTTCGCCATTGGAAGGGTTGTAATATGTTCCTCCAATCTGTGTTAGAAACATACTTCCAAGAAAAAACAATGAGAACATGTTGAATGCCAAATGTGCCATATCAGCATGTAAAAATATATGAGTTATGAAACGATCGTAGCGCTTGTGGTGTTTGACCTCGTAGGGAATAAACATATAGCGGCCTAAAATTTGCTGGTTATTCAACGCAACCAACGAAATAATCACTGTGATAATTAATATGATAGTCAGTATGTTTATGTCCATAAAAATTGGATATCTTCGAGCGGTTAATTATGCAACCACTGAAGCGAAAATAAGGATTTCCGCAGACACAACTATGAAGAAAATCGCCTCTTTACTACTACTTGCAGCGCTGCTTTTTGCATGTTCAGATGCCAAGAAATCAAAGGAAGAAATTCAATCCTTTGAGCATCAAAACATTCCAATGACCGAAAAATTAAAAAAGGCAACAGAATCGGAATACCTTAATTCTATTGGAGTTCCGAAAGTTGCACACAACTTTCTTCGTTCGTATTACAAACAGCGTGGTTACAAATCAAGATGGAGTGCGAAAAAAGCATTGACTCCGGAAGGACAAAAATTAAAGAAGGCCATTGAAAACAAAATGGCCCTTGGCGTCCCTGAAAGTCGATTTGAGTTTCATCAAACAAAGAATTTCATTCAAGATGAAGTTTGGTTGACGGCAGCAACAGCTATGGTTATAAACGACTTGCAGCATGGTATTGTCGACTTCGAAAAAAAGAAACAGAAAAAAATTGCCTGTATTAGTCCTGATCAATTCGAGGAAAAAGTACAGTTTGATGAAACGGCTGACATTCGAGAACAATTTATCGCTTTCGGTCCCAAAGACAGTACCTATCAGGTCCTGGGAAAAGGTTTAATTGACTTCGTAGACGCATACCCGTTGGATACCACCACTTTTGACATTAAATCCATCAAGTTTGACTCTACGGAAGCGATAACAAAAACGCGCCTAGCCTTAATCTCAAAGGGATACTTCCCCATGGAAATAAAGGATACATCTGGTGTGTTAGACTCTCTTAAAACTTTCCAGTTACACAACGGACTCAAGCCTGACGGCGTTATCGGTAAATATACCTCTCAAGCATTGAACGAAAGTACGTACCGCAAAGTAGAGCGCATTCTACTAGCCATGGACAAGATTCGGTCCGACAGAGACTATCCTCAGAAATACATCAGAATTAACATTCCGGAGTACAAATTACGCTTGTACATCAATGATTCTCTGAAAAGCGATCACAATATCGTTGTCGGCAAGTACGAAAATCAAACACCTCAATTAGAGTCGAAACTTCGAAAGATTGTTGTGTATCCTTATTGGAATGTGCCCTACTCTATTTCCAGCAAAGAGATTCTACCTGCACTCAAGTACAATAGCGACTATCTAGCTAAGCACAATTACAAGATTTACAAATCTGGTGAAGAAGTAGACCCATCCACTGTTGATTGGAAAAGAATTCGGCAAAATGCGTTTCCTTACAAAGTGGTGCAAGATCCGGGCAGAGCAAACAGCCTGGGCGTAATCAAATTCGATTTCTACAATGAGCACAGCGTTTACTTTCACGATACTCCATCGAAAGGATTGTTTGGGGCCGATGTTCGCGCTTATTCACACGGATGCATGCGAACTCAAAATCCAGTAGATTTGGCGAAGGTCATTTTGACAAGGGATAGCACGCGTTACAAAGCGAACGAAATGATCCCAGACTCATTGGACAGCGTTCTCGCTAGAAAAACCGACTTTAATTATCAGGTTCAGCTGCTGAACCCTATTCCTATTTATGTGGATTATGTGACAGTAGCCCGAGTTAAAGATCGCATGGTAGTACACGTAGACATTTACGGACGGGATGAAGAATACCTGAAAATCATGCGCCAAAAATCCTGACATTCGCTACCTTTGCCGCAAACTTTTTTACATGTCGGTAATTGTATCCCCTTCCATGCTCTCCTGCGATTTTGCCAATGTGCAACGCGACGTAGAAATGATCAATCGCTCTGAAGCTGATTGGTTCCATATAGACATTATGGATGGTGTTTTTGTTCCTAATATTTCCTTTGGACTGCCTGTGTTGAAAGCGATGAAGAAATACGCAACCAAGCCAATGGATGTTCACCTAATGATTGTAGAGCCTGACAAATATGTGGAAGACTTTAAAAATGCTGGAGCAGATATTCTAACCGTTCATTACGAAGCATGTCCACACTTGCACCGCTCCATTCAATTGATCAAATCGCACGACATGCAAGCAGGAGTTGCTTTGAATCCACATACCAACCCTGAGCTATTGCGCAGTGTAATTCGAGATTTGGACTTGGTTTTGATTATGTCTGTAAACCCAGGCTTTGGAGGACAAAAATTCATTGATCAGGCTGTGGAAAAAGTGGCTGATTTGAAAAAGATGATCATGGAAACTGGTAGTTCGGCAAAAATTGAAATTGACGGCGGTGTGAATCTTGAAACTGGCCGACGACTCGTAGCTGCGGGAGCTGATGCATTGGTCGCAGGAAGCTTTGTTTTTAAGTCAGAGGATCCGGAACAAACGATTGCTGCATTGAAACAGTTGTAAAGTGATTACGGATTTTTTTCTGGACAAATTCGAATACGACTTTCGTTGCAACCAGCGATGGATTGAAACGCTAAAACGACACGAGGATGATTTGAATAATTATATTTTGAAATCCTTCTCGCATATTGTCAACGTACACCATATTTGGGTACATCGATTGTTAGAAACTCCGACAGAATCTGATACCTGGGATATCCTCCCCATTGATTACTGGGAAAAATTGGTGCAAGAAAACCACCTCAAAACCATTGATTTCCTGGAAAAGCAAGAACTCACTAACAAAGTAAATTACACGAGCGAAGAAGGCATTCCGTACGAAAAAGATATCATGGACATTTTGTATCACATCCTGAATCATAGCAACTATCACCGGGCACAAATCTCGCGTGAGTTGCGTACGCTGGAAATTCAGCCACCGATATTTAACTTTATCTCATTTCATTAATTCAGGCACGATCCTTGAATCATTTTTTCAAGCGTAACAAAAACCCTTTATCTTCGTTATGATGAATATGAAAGTCACCGTTACATCCATTTTTATTTTGGCATCCTTTTTTACGTTTGCCCAAGAGGTTTCTGTGCTTCAACAAAAAGAAAAGGAATTGGACAGCCTTTTAGATGTGCTACGTGCTGCTGAATCGAACGCAGAAAAGGAAGAAGCAAACTCAGAATTTAAAGAATTGATGGCACAAACGTTAAACGAGCCAGGTGCACTTTCATACAATTTCACGTTGTTGGAAACAGTTGGAATCATTGACAGTCCGGACGAACAAGTGCGCATTGTAAACTGGAATGTAGAGCAAGAGGATTTCAGTCATACCTACCACTGTTTCGTAATGTATAATGACGAAAGAAAAGAGGAAGTTCGAGTTACCGAACTCAAGGATATGAGTTTCGGAATGCCTTCGCAACCGACAGATGTAATTGACCATGAAAACTGGTACGGTGCTCTGTATTATAAAATCATTCCTGTTGAAAAAGGCTCCAGAACGATTTACACCCTTCTCGGCTGGGACCATAATTCGTCGCTAAGTCAACTAAAATTGATCGATGCGATGTATTTTACTTCTAGCGCTGTGAAGTTTGGCAGTCCTATTTTTAAAATGGGGAAAGAAACGCACAAGCGGGTGTTCTTCGAACATTCCAAAAAGACCAGTATGTTCCTCAACTATGAGGCACATCGCGAACGCATCATGATGGACCATCTGTCGCCAGAATCACCAGCATTGAAAAATTTCCGATCGTATTATGTACCTGACATGTCCTACGACGCATTTGTATACGAAGGAAAAAAATGGGTACTCAAAGAAGACGTTGTCGGCGTAAATGATAACATGATTAGTAACCAGAAGCAAGAGGTGATGGTCATGAATGAAAACGGTCAGTTGGAAAAGCGAACCGTGAAAACGCAATGGGAAAACCCAGAAGACGCCGCGGCTCCGATAGGAAGTGCTGAGCACGTTGCTGTAACTCCAGAGATGGAAGGTAACGAAAGCACCATGGAGAAGAAAACGGACCGTCAAAAAGAATTAGATGCCCGAGTGGATAAAAAAGACAAGCGCGACCCAAGCCAACTTTCTATTGTCAACGGGAAGAAGAAAAAGCGTCGTTGGTTCAGACGTAAGAATTAATCCGGCAAATTTCGATTCAAGACTTAAACATCCTACCGCATAAAAGAGTGTAACCCTACCTCACGAAAAATCTGCTTTATTTCCTGAGAAGCTGTAACAATTCACCCCTTCAAATTGTTAAAATATTAACCACAATGGGACGTTTATACATTGTTGTGGTACACTTTTAAAGTGAATCAAAAAAAGTCCTACCTTTAATACAAAGCACTAACTATGAGTAAGAACCTTTATATCGTTCCTTACGATTTCACCCCTGTTTCTGAGAAGGCATTGGAATACGCTCTGTTCCTGGGAAGTAAAGTACGGACCAAAATCATGCTATTAAATGTAGCTCCTGACAAACCCAAAGGAATGCAGGCACAATCCAAACTGAAAGCATTGGTAGAAGGAATGAGCACACCACCAACGGTAGAGTTAACGCATTCCGTAAGAGTAGGTTCTATTTTTACAGATATAGGTAAAGTAGCCAAAGCGGAACATGCGCAACTCATCATCATGGGAACGCACGGAAAACGCGGGTTGCAATCACTTTTTGGAAGTCATGCAATGAAAGTGGTGACGAGTGCAGAATGCCCTTTTCTCATAGTGCAAAAAAATACTGAGGTAAAAGAGGTCAAAAATATTTTGGTTCCCATTGATTTGACAAAAGAAAGCCTTCAGATTGTTAACATTGCTGGTGATATGTCCAACATTTTAAAAGCCCAATTGCATGTTTTAGCAGAGGACCAATCCGATCAAATCTTGCATACTCGATTACACAATCGAATTTCCATTGTAAAGGATCAATACAAAGATCGTGGCATCACACCAACGATTGAAATCACCAAAAAACGAGGTTCTTATGAGCGTAAGGTGATGAATTATGCCAAATCAAATGACGGTGGAATGGTAGCTATTGCTTATCACTCCGAAAGTTTGTTACCACAATTTGATACCTTTGCACAGAACTTGATGTGCAACAAATTGGGAATACCTTTCCTGGTAGTGAACTCCAAACTTGCATCATCATTGTATTTCTAGAAATTGATGAAATTAGGAGAAGTGAACACCCTGCGTGTTCTGCGATTCACATCTGTCGGGGCTTACCTGGGAGATGCGGATGACAACGACGTATTATTACCCAACAAATATTTGACAGATGACATGACCATCGATAGTGAGGTCGATGTGTATTTGTATCGGGATTCTGAAGACCGTTTGGTGGCAACCACAGAGCGTCCACTTATAGATTTATACGGATTTGCTTATTTGCAAACGAAAGCGGTGAATTACTTTGGAGCGTTTGTCGACTGGGGACTAGAGAAGGATCTCATGGTTCCATTCAAGGAACAAAAGCTGAAATTCGAAGAAGGGCGTTATTATTTGGTCACTTTGCAGTTAGATGATGCCACAGATCGACTCTACGCCTCTGCAAAAGTAAATCGATTTTTAGAAGAATGTACCGAGGATTTCGATCCAAAGAAAGAGGTCAACTTGTTAATTTGCGAGCAAACAGAACTGGGTGTTAAGGTTATTGTGGAAAACAAGTACGCCGGTCTCATTTTCAACAACGATATAAGCCGCCCGGTAACTCCTGGGCAACGAACTACTGGATATGTGTCAAATGTGCGCGAGGATGGAAAATTGGACGTACGTCTCGATCCAACGAGTTATGCAAAAGTGTCAGGATCTGCAGAAAAGATTTTGGACATCCTAAAGAAAAAGAAATCCATTCCACTTACCGACAAAAGTCATCCGGATGACATCAGGGAGTCTTTGGGTATGAGCAAGAAAACCTTCAAACAAGCCGTTGGAAACCTCTATCGCGAAAGGATTATCCGTTTGGAGAAAGATGGAATTTATTTGAGTGAACATTGACCTTTTCCCTTAGATATACAGGATCTGTACTATTAATTTGCATTTCATTCATTGTACTTGCAGGGGCTTGGAGCGTGACTCCAATTCGTCTCGATTTGATCATGTATTTTGGCCTTACAGCATTAATACTGCCTTTCGCCTGGACTTTGATGCTCTGCAAAACGAAATATGGACTCGCTTTTCTCCTAATTTCTGTATTATCAGTAGCATTACAACTTTTAAGCAGCCCATTAATATGGGAAGGATTTGTAATTGACAACAAGTTCTTTCACATCCTGAGCAACTTGATTACGGCGGCAATCAGCCTGATTCTAAGTTGGAAACATTTTCATGCGAAGGAAATTAAAGACATTCTCGCGGAAGCGCGAAGACTACCCAAACGAAAACTGGATCGGTAAAAATGCAACACACTTTTAAAGATTAGTAAGAAATTCAGGTCGCACAGAGAGTCTCACATCTTGTAACTTTCACCCCATGTTAAATACGCTATTATGAAAAATGTTTGGAAGGGATCATATACCTACTTTGACGACGAAGAAAACGAGTCTAAACCTATAGGTTTTGAGATACATGCCGAGTTGGTTAGTGGGTCTTTTCACGGTAAAGTGAGCGAAGAAGAATTTACCAAATTGACTGGGGATAAGGCGACAGTCAAGGGATTTGTCGAAAATGACTTTATCAGTTTCGTTAAAACTTATCCATATGCTTGGTGGATAGAGGATGAACAGTACTGGATTAATAAAGAACTCCCCGGGCATGACTGCAACTATAGAGGGTTTTATTCAGAAGCTGATCAAGAATGGTCAGGGGAATGGGAAGTAATCACAGAAAAGGGACGCATTGGAAACTACCAGGAAGAATTCGAAGCAATTGTTTTGACGGGTTCCTGGAAAATGAAACAAGTCTAACCACATAGAAGAGCAACCACCCGCGCCTTTAGCAGGAACAGCGGCCCAATGTCTACAAAGACAACAACTCACGAAAACGAATGGCCTGACGACGTGATATATCGACCGTTTCTTTCTTGCCGTCGATTTCATGCTTCAACTCAACGCGCAACCCACCGTTGAACCAATTCTCAACACTATCAATCCAGTCCAAATTGATGATAAACTTTCGGTTTGCACGGAAGAAATGCTCAGGATCTAACCTATTTTCAAAACTGTTCAGCGATCGCAAAATCAACGGACGGTTCTTCCCAAAGTACACCTTAACGTAATTGCCATCGGATTCCAACATGCGTACTTTTGACAGTTCCACAAAAAAACACTTTTCGCCGTCTTTTATGAAAACTTTATCCGTTGTAGTAAGCATGCGCTCCTTACGACTTGTGCGAATATCGGCTGCAGACTCAAATTCACTTTCCTCACGCTCTTTTAACTTATCAATCGCTTCTGATAGACGTTCCGGATCAATGGGCTTCAAGATGTAATCCAAAGCGTTCACCTCAAATGCTTTCAGAGCGTACTCGTCGTAGGCGGTTACGAAAATAACATGCGGAATGCTCTCTAACTTCTTGAGCATTTCAAATCCAGAAAGTTCTGGCATATTTACATCTAAAAAGATCAAATCGGGATCGGTCTTTTTAATCAATTCAATACCCTCTTCCCCATTCTGCGCCTCTCCAACTACCATAATCTCCGGAAATTCAGAGAGGATAGACTTCAGTTCTTCTCGAGCCAGTCGCTCATCGTCGATTACAACACTTTTAAATTCTTTCATTTTTTAAAACACATTAATGCTTCCACATAATTATCCGGCAACTCTCGTAACTGAAACGAGGCATTGTCGCCATATTGTAGTTCTAGTCGCTTTTGAATATTCTCAATTCCAACGCCCAAGTCCATAACCTTTTGTAGGTTTCCGCTATTGACTACACGGATACAAATTTTGTCATGACTAGAGTACGCTGAAATTTTTACCAGCCCTCCATTTTTCAGGTTAGAGATACCATGCTTAATCGCATTTTCCACCATCATTTGTAACGAGAATGGCGGCACTTGAAAATCGGCCAAATCGCTATCTATTTCCCACGCTACCTGCAACCGTTCTTCAAACCGAACACGCTCCAGATCCAAATAACTTTTCGCAACGCTCATTTCCTTTTCCAGCGGAACGAGGTTTTCTTTCCCTAAAACCAGCGATTGACGCAATAGATTTGATAAAGTGGTGATGGACTTTTTCGCTTTTATAGGATCGATGTCCACCAGAGCGCGAATGCTATTAAGTGAATTGAACAAAAAGTGCGGGTTCAATTGTGAGCGCAAGTTCTTCAACTCACTTTCTTTATTGCTTGCTGCCAATTCTAGATTAGAAATCTCTTGTTTTCTTGATTTCTGGAAAAAATGAAAGGTAAAGTAGATGGCGTTCCAGGTTAACACCAACACGAAGATGGCGAACAGAGACACCAAGATCCTCGGCCATACAAATAAGGGTTCCTTCGGATCTAAAAGACCATGATAGTAATCGGTGATAAAATCAACCCCCCAGATTAAAACAGCGCACATAGCTGAAGAAAGCAGAAGGCGCGGAATCAAAGGTGAAAGTCTCAGGTTCAACCACCCCAATTTGATAAAGACAAATCGCTGTAAATGTGTCGTTAAGATTCCAGACACAATTATGTACGCGAGGTTCAAAAAGTAGATCACATCTAATTGCTCTGGCTCTCGGTTATAAGCCGATAACGCTACCAGTCCGAAATACCCGGTCCAACCTCCAAATTGTGCTAACCAATAAAATTTCTGACTGTTCACCATACTACAAACATAAGAGCAATCGCTACAAAGTCACCAAAAAAAGGATAATTGGAACTTTAAAGTGTGCATTGGGGATTTGAGAAGATAAATGATGAGAGAATAAAGTCAAAAGTGATTGGTGTGAAGTGAGAAGAAATACTTTTCCCTTTTTACTCTTGACCTCTCACATCGTTAAAAACCAACTTTGGAATGTTTTTTGGCATCTTTACGGCATGCGAGCCATCGTTATACTCTTCTTTTTGGGAACGTTTACAAGTTTCGGGCAAGACTACTTTCGCGATCATTTTGGTGGTTCTGTCGGTGTTTCTATGACTATCGGTTCGCATCAGTCCAATTTTGGGGTTCACCTAAACGGTTATTACACAGATTATTTCTACCAAATAAATGTCGGAACGCGTCTTTCGTTCGTGCCGCACAGCTTTGGGGGAAGAAAGAGCTTTTGGGAAAGTCGAAGTGCTGTCGGGGTAATCCTGCTCGAAGGAAAAAGTGAACGCGAAGTCGATTTTGAATTGGACGGATTAAACCATCAAACAGCGAAAAACCTGGGGATCGGGTTCAATTATATTTGGTACCACGATGGCGCTGGAACCTCTCAAACTTCTGGTGGATTTGGCATGCATATTCGTGAATTCTCTATGTATCATGAGAATGATATTTTCAGCGGCACAGGGCGCGATCGTTTCCGAACCGGACAGTTTCATTTCAGTTATCGCTATCAGCAGCATAAAATTACTGCCGGTATTCAACTCTGGACGGGTGAATCTAATTCTGCTCCTATGAAGACAGAGGGATGTGATGATTGCAAATCGGGATACAGGGATTTACGAAATACTAAGTTTGGAAAAACCAGTCATGGGATCCTCTACGTTGGTTGGCGACAACAGCATGGTTTCGGACAAAATTCTGGAGTTCGACTGGGATGGGATGCAGAAAGCATACGGCATATCTTTCAAAACAAAGTAATCCACGACCTGGGAGTATTTATAAAAAAACCTACTCCCCACTACCCTATGCTCGATGCAAATGGAATTCCGACCTTTGATGCATCTCAAGTTCGAGAGCCTAGATTCTATTTTTCTATTGGTGCGAATTCGGGTTGGGCATATTGATGAACTGCGAAAGGATTTTTCGTGGTATTCCAGCTCGACACTCTCAATTATTCCGAACACAATCAAAATAAACGTCAAAAATGCCTTTCGGGTGTTTGTAAACTTGTAAATTTGCGACCCGAAGTTACACTGCAAGCATTATGTCCAATTCTACCAAATATGTTTTCGTAACAGGAGGGGTTACATCGTCTCTTGGAAAAGGGATCATCTCTGCGTCATTAGCTAAATTGCTTCAGGCGCGCGGTTACACCACAACCATTCAAAAACTGGATCCATATATTAACATTGATCCGGGAACATTGAACCCTTATGAGCACGGCGAGTGCTTTGTAACGGATGACGGAGCCGAAACAGATTTGGACCTTGGTCATTACGAGCGTTTCCTAAACGATCGCACTTCTCAGGACAACAATGTTACTACGGGACGCATCTATCAGTCGGTTATAGACAAAGAACGCCGTGGTGAGTTCCTTGGAAAAACCGTTCAGGTAATTCCGCACATCACTAACGAAATCAAAGAGCGTATTCAATCGCTTGGAAAAGAAGGGAAATACGATATTGTAATCACCGAAATTGGTGGAACAGTTGGCGATATTGAATCGTTACCGTACGTGGAAGCGCTTCGACAAATGAAGTGGGAACTCGATGGCGACTGTCTTGTAGTTCATTTAACCTTGGTTCCTTATTTGGCTGCCGCTGGAGAGTTGAAAACGAAACCAACGCAGCATTCAGTGAAGCAATTGTTGGAATTAGGAGTGCAGCCAGACGTACTTTGTTGTCGCACAGAACATGAGTTGGAATTAAACCTTCGTCGTAAAATTGCCAAATTCTGTAACGTTAGCATGAATGCCGTTATCGAATCACGCGATGCCGAAACTATTTACGATGTGCCAATTCTCATGCAAGCAGAAGAGTTGGACCGCGTAGTTTTGGAAAAATTGAACCTCAATACCAAGTCAACACCTGACCTTGATAAGTGGAAAGAATTCTTGCGCACCTTAAAAAATCCAGAATCGGAAGTGACCATAGGGTTGGTGGGGAAATATGTAGAACTTAAGGATTCGTACAAATCCATCAGTGAATCCTTTATTCACTCGGGTGTTGCCAACAAAACGAAGGTAAAACTGAAGTGGATTCATTCAGAATCTGTGAATTCCGAAAATGTAGCCGAAAAAATGGAAGGCCTGGATGGAATCTTGGTTGCTCCTGGATTTGGTTCTCGTGGAATTAGTGGAAAAATAGAAACAGTACGATTTGCTCGCGAGCAAAAAGTCCCATTCTTAGGGATCTGTCTAGGAATGCAGTGCGCCGTAATTGAATTTGCCCGTAACGTCTTAGGCTGGGCTGAAGCACATACTACAGAAATTGTAGACAATTGCAAAACGCCTGTAATTTCCATGATGGAAGAGCAAAAAAATATTTCAAACCTTGGAGGAACCATGCGATTAGGAGCATATAGTTGTCATTTGACTCCAGGCTCCAAGGTGTCCAAAGCATACAATACAGATAAAATATCTGAGCGACACCGTCACAGATACGAATTTAATAACGAGTTCCTCGATGTATTTGAAGAAAACGGTATGCGTGCAACAGGGAAAAATCCAGATACCAATTTGGTAGAAGTAGTAGAACTCGAGAATCACCCATGGTTTGTAGGAGCTCAGTTTCACCCAGAATATAAAAGTACAGTAGACAATCCGCATCCATTGTTTGTGGCATTTGTGAAAGCTGTGCTTGAGAACAGAAAATAACATAACAGATACATTACTAAGGAATGGATAGAAATACGGTCACAGGACTGATACTTATTGGACTGCTTTTGACGGTCATGGCCATCTTCAATCAACCCTCTGAAGAGGACCAACGAAAGATACGCGAGAAACAGCGCAAGGCACAGGAAAAGAAAGATGCAGCGGCCAGAGCAAAAGCGGAGAAGGAAAAGAATGAAAAAGAAGCCAATACGATAGAAGGAAACTGGGTAGCGAAACTGGACGAAGAAGGGAACCCAGTGCCCGCCGACTCAGGAATGGTTGCTTACGTAGATTCAACCGTATCTCCAGTAAAAGACACCATGTTTTCTGCGGACGCGATTATTGTTCCGCCCAAAGCTGAAAATTCAGATGTAGCTGAAAATTCTTCCGAAAGCAAGAAGCCAAAGACGCAAGTCAAAGACAGTCTACTGACTTTGGAGACAGACAAGTTAATTGTTGAATTCAATGCGAAAGGAGGAAGTGTAGCTTCCGTTAAGTTGAAAGAATTCGAGTCGTACCGTGATTTTGCCAAGAACGATGGTAAAATTTCAGGGTTAACCTTATTCGAAGCGGGAGACGCAGTAAACGAATTGATTATCACCAAGAACGGACGAAAGTTTACCACTGGAAATCTCGCTTTCGATGTAGCCAAGTATGATTCCATCGCAAAGAAAATTGTATTCGAATACAGAGGTCAGGATGAAGAAATGATTCGCTTCTCCTACGCTTTGAAAGATGGTCAGTACGATTTAGGATACGATGTGAAAATTAAAGGATACGGTGGAAAAGTAAGTCCACAAAACGTATTGCTTTCATGGCAGACGAAATTCCGTCAAACGGAGCGTTTGATGAGTGAGCAACGTCGCGTTTCGACGGTATGTTACAACTACAAGGACGAAGGATTCACATACTTAAGTGAAGTGAGCAGTGATTCGGAAAAAGCAGAAGACGATATCGAGTGGGTGAACTTTAAGCAAAGCTACTTCTCCTCTTTCTTGCATCCGGAGCGACCATTCGAAAAATCTGGTTCTCGATTGGCAGTGAGCACTTTTGGTGAGGGATCTAAAGACGATAAAATCTACATCAAAAAATACAAGGCAAGAGTAAATCTTGGCCTAAGCAACACGGATGATGCTTCCATTCACATGGATTGGTATTTTGGTCCTAACGATTATCACGTGTTAGCATCGTACGACTCTGATTACGATGAAATCTTGAATTATGGATGGGGAATTTTCCGTTGGATCAACCTGTACGCAGTTCAACCGCTATTCGAATTGCTTCAGTCTTGGGGGCTGGCGATTGGTATTGCCATTCTATTCTTGACCATCATTTTGAAGTTGGTTTTGATGCCAATTCAGTGGAAGATGTATACTTCTTCTGCCAAAATGCGTATTCTGAAGCCAGAAATAGATGAATTGAACAAGAAGTATCCTGAAAAAGAGGATGCTATGAAGAAGCAGCAGGAAATGATGACGCTATATCGGGAGTCTGGCGCTAGTCCATTAGCTGGATGTGTTCCCATGCTCATTCAAATGCCAATTCTCCTGGCGGTGTTCCGCTTCTTCCCATCAACTTTCGACTTACGTCAGAAATCATTCCTTTGGGCAGAAGATTTGTCATCATATGACTCGATAGCTACACTCGGGTTTGAAATTCCGTTTTATGGTGATCACGTGAGTTTGTTCACATTGTTGATGGCTGGTACGACGTTGATCTATACAATGATCAACCAAAGCAACATGACCACGCCGCAGCAACCGGGGATGCCAAACATGAAATACATCATGTACTTCTTCCCGATCATGATGATCTTCTTCTTTAACAACTACTCTTCAGGATTGAGTTACTATTACTTCATCTCGACGCTTTCGTCTATCCTTATTATGATTGCGATCAAGAAATTCTTCGTTGACGAGGAGAAATTGAAAGCAAAAATGGCCGCGCGCAAAGCTGCAGCTCAGTCTAACGGAGGAAAAGGGAAAAAGAAATCAAAATTCCAGGAGCGTTTGGAGCAAATGCAAAAAGCACAAGCGGAACAACAAAAAGCACGAAATAAAAACAAAGGGAAGAAGAAATAATTCCCGAAAGGATACTAAAAAGCCCTGGTCATTGAGAATATTCAAATGCCAGGGCTTTTTTAATTAAATGTATTTCAATTTTTCATTCCAAATTCGCCATTTCTCCTCACATGGAGAAGTTCAAATCTAATTCTCCCAAGAGAACCTTCACGACAAAAATCATCTTGCCGTACTTTTCAAAAGAGGTTTTAATTTCCTTTTGAACTACGTTCATTACGGTATCATAGTCTCCTTGAAGATGCGTACTTGTGGCGTTTACTTTTACGGTAATTCCGCTGTTCTGACACCGCTCGATAAAATCCAGAATTATCGGTTCGTAATCAGCGTTTAATGGGTAATTGCTTAGTTCTACTGTTGTTTTCATTCGGTAAATGTAAGACTAAGTTAGCGCACTGAGCGGAGCCGAAGTGCAAAAATATGACGTAAGTTCATTCGAGTCACACTTCGGCTCCGCTCAGTGTGCAATCTTCAAAACTTCTCATTCTTCTTTCATCGGCTCGTCTCGCAATTCAATAAACGCATCTATCTTTTCGTTCTCGATCAATACGTGCAAGTTGTAGTAAACGATTTTCCACTCTCCCTTTACTTTCTGACAGATTCCTGTACCACGACAACCCCGCATCCATGTATCCAAATCTTCATCAAACCAGGCCGTTTTTCCGTTCTTTGAAAACTGCCAAATCCTATTTGATGGTTTGAAATCCCAGGCTTTTCCTCTATCAAAGTATGGTTTGCAAAACGACATGAACTCCTCTTGTGTCCAGCGCTCTTCAGGAGCAGTACCCAGAAACACAAAATCTGCTGTTGTAACACCAAAATATCCCTCAAAATCACCTTCGGCTGCGGCAACATGCCAATTGTCAATCAATTGATCCAACTCATCCTGAGGTTCTTCCTTGAGTGTCCATGCAATCAAAGGAATTGCGGCGATACATAAAATCAAAAGTCTTTTCATAATGCAGGTATTAACAAAAAAAATCCCGACATACTCCGGAAACCGTCGTAGTCGGGATTAAATCTAAGATTTTACAATCATTATTTTTCCATTTCAAGGCATTTCTTCACTGCCGCTTGAAGGTTGATAATTCCTCCTGTCGTAGACAAGTTACCGAAGTCTACCATGTCTGACTTCAATTCTTCATCACGACTCATTCCGCCCGGCTTCACTTGCAATTCACCTCTGTATGAAGTTGAAGTTTCTAACAATACATTTGCAATATCTTTCATCGACATTTCTGGGAAATACGATTTCAACATCGCGGCTGCACCTGAAACCATCGGACATGCCATTGAAGTTCCTTGCAACTCCTGATACTCGCTTTGCGGAACAGTGTTCAATATTTCCATACCTGGTGCAAATACATCCACCCCTTTCTTCGCATAATTAGAGAAAGGAGCCGGAAGCATATCTTCTTTCACATAGCGAGTGCTCGCACCAATTGTCAAGAAATGATCCAATTTCTTCATTTGAAAATCATACATAGAAGTTGGGAAGTTTGATTCCTCATCGATGTCTTTGTGATCGTTTCCAGCTGCATGAATACACAACACTCCTTTCGAATCTGCATATTTAAATGCTTCGAATACTTCTTTTGCATGCGGTGAATACGCTTTACCGAATGACATGTTAATTACTTTCGCTCCATTGTCCACTGCATAACGAATGGCCAATGCGATATCCTTGTCAAACTCATCTCCGTTCGGCACCGCTCGAAGTGACATTAACAGTACATCGTTTGCTACCCCGTCGTAACCAACTTCGTTTCCACGAACTGCACCAACAATTCCTCCTACGTGCGTTCCGTGCAATGCATCTGGACCTTCAACATCGTTGTTTCCGTAATTCGTATCGGAAAAATCGCTTGGATCGTCCCCTACGATTGCACGTCCGTTATGATCTTTATTGTAATGTACTTCGTATTGTGTCTTGTAGTAATCCAATGCACCTTGCAATTGTAACTTCTGCTCTTCCGTAGCTCCAGCCATTCTTTGTTCGATAATGGCAAGAATTTGCTCCGCTTGAGCACGTTTGGATTCTACCTTTCCTTTTACTTCTAAATAAAGATCATATTCTTCTTGCTGCTCCTCAGAGGTAATAGAAACAGGCATTTTACCATATTTCTTATCCAACTCTGCGTAGATGCGCGTCATCTCCAAACGAATATCGTTCGCGTTTTCACCATTGGCATTCCCAAGGAAGTTCCATCCGTGAACATCATCAATATATCCGTTGTTATCGTCATCAATTCCATTCCCTGGAATTTCATCTTCATTCACCCAAATTCGACCTTGAAGGTCTTCGTGCTCGATATCTACACCAGAATCGATGATAGCAACCACCACTGTTTCCGACTTGCGGTTCTTTAGCATCTTATACGCCTTCTCCGTGTTCATCCCTGGTCCTTTTCCGTTGTACCAGTTCGGAATTGCTTTCTGACGTTTCTCTTCAGCCTTTGCTGCTTTTTTCTCTTCTTTCGTCTGCGCGTACATCACATTGGTGATTCCAATAGCAAAAACGGCAAGAGATAATCTGATAATCGTTTTGTTCATTTTATAGTGTGTTTAAGAAAATGATTGCCCCGTAAAAATAGAACTATTCTCCTCTTTCACTGTGAAAAATTAACCTTTCGGCTTATATTTACGTCTATATGGTATAAATTCCTGACAAATGGTGAACTCTAAAATTGGACAGTTCTGTGTCCTACTATTACTACTTTTTCCAACAGTTACGAACGCTCAAAAATTCGGATTTGACAAAGTTCTTAAAGAAGCTCCTGATGCACCAACGGTGTTTTGTGTGCCAAACTCTTTACAGCACGAAGAACTTCTGAAGAACGAATCCATTCATGTGAAATTCGAAACGGACAACTGGTTATTCATTACTACTACTCCACAATGGATATATGATCACAAGCAAGATGGAAGTTTGGAGAATTTTTACTTTGAATTTGCTCCTCCAACAGCTTTGGGTGATACAGCGCGTTTTCATCACAACGTTGATGATGTTCATGCCGGTGCTGCTCCTTTGAACACCTCATATACGGGTCAAGATGTAATTGTAGGGGTAGTAGATCAGGGAATAGATTGGTTACACCCCGACTTTCTAGATGCGAACGGAGATACACGCGTTTTGCGGTATTGGGATCACTCGGTGAATGGTAACCCTCCAACTGGATATGGGTACGGATATGAATGGGATAGCACAGCCATCAACAACGGAACTTGCACAAGCACAGAAGAAGCATCGGCTCATGGATCCACCGTTGCAGGTCAGGCGCTAGGAAATGGGAACGCCAATGGTTTGAACATTGGTATGGCTCCGGATGCTAATATCGTTATTGTGGAGACCAATTTCGGTCTACCGAACTGGACATTGACCATCGCTGACGCCGTGGATTATATATTTAAAATTGCGGATGAATACAATATGCCGGCTGTAGTAAACCTAAGTTTAGGAACCTATCTGGGAAGTCATGATGGTCGCGATCCTGCTTCAGAGATGATGGAGGCACTGATAGATGAAAAACCAGGTCGAATTGTCGTGGGTGCTATGGGAAATTCTGGCGCTCAAGGATATTATCACAATCAAAATGCAAATATTGGATCAGACACCAGCTTTGTTTGGTTTACCAATAACCCTACATCACAAGTGGGAGCAAACACTGTATTCTTTGACCTTTGGTCTGATTCCACAGATGCTACCTACAATTTTGCCATGGGGGCCAATGCACCTGCTCCCAATTACACCTTCAGCGGTCGTACAAATTTCTATGATGCATCGGTAACTGGAAACAATACTTATGCGGATACCATTTGGAATGGAAACAATCAAATTGGAACAGTTGAATTCTACACGGAGTATATATACGGGCTGTTTCATTTACAGGCAGTTGTGAACGTGGATTCAACAGACTACCTCTTCCGTTTTGAAACAACTGGTTCTGGAAAGTACGACTTGTGGTCAGGCGAATGGCTTCAGCTAAACGATATGGTTACGAACATTCCTACCGTTGCAGAGTTACCCGACATTGTCAATTATGTCATGCCCGACTCATTACAGACTCTCGTTTCTTCATGGAATTGTTCTGAAAAAATTGTATCCGTGGCGAACATGAAGAACCGATGGACATTTACGGATCGTAATTACGTTACCTATCCTGTAACTGGCGTTGATGCTCAAGAGAGAAGTCAAAATTCGAGCCGCGGGCCATCACGTCATGGTGTAATGAAGCCAGATGTGATTGCAGCGGGAGATAACTCCGTAACTGCCGCACCTCTTTGGGTATTGCAAAATCCAGCCTATTGGTCCGTGGTAGACTCTGCTGGTTGGCATGCCAGAAACGGTGGAACTTCCATGGCGTCGCCTGTAGTAGCGGGAATTGCAGCATTGTATCTGGAACGTTGCGGAATGGCAACATATCAAAACTTCATAGACGACTTGCACGCAACATCGTACACAGATCAATACACGGGTACGGTTCCAAACTTTGAATACGGATTTGGAAAAATTGATGGTTTGGCTATGCTTTCAGCACAAACTTTGGAATCGACGCCAACAGTTTCGTACATCGGTTCAGGACTGGAATCGTCAAGTTCGACAAATTACCAATGGTTTATTGATGGGGTTGCCGTAAATGGGGAAACGAATCAAACAATTTCTTATGTTTCAGATGGTTCCTATCAGGTAATGACAATCAATGATGACGGATGTTTTGCTCTTTCTTCTCCTTATCAGGTAAGTTTGTCACTGGCAGAAATCGGAATTCAAAAATTTAAGGTGTATCCGAATCCAACTTCGGAGTCAATACAGATTCAATCTGATGAAGAAATTCTAGATGTTCAATGTTATGACTTAAACGGAAGAACCATTGAGTTAAACCTTTCAGGCAACAAAATCGATGTAACTAACATGCAATCAGGTAGCTACATTTTACAAATCACAACGGTTGCCGGCACGGCTTCAGCAAGCTTTGTAAAAATGTAATCTCCATTGCCAATGAACACCAATGAACACTTTGAATTTTGTATTTTTGGCACTTTAAAAAAGAAACATGGATTTATCTGGAATCATATCTATATCAGGAAGACCGGGACTTTACAAAGTCATCGCGCAGGGGAAGAATAACATCATTGTTGAATCGTTGATGGATAAAAAACGATTTCCAGCCTATTCTTCGGATCGAATTTCGGCTCTGGAAGACATAAGTATTTACACAATTGATGACGACAAACCCTTGAAAGAGATTTTCGCTGATATCTACGAAAAGCAGGAAGGGAAAGAAGGGCCGTCTCACAAGTCTGATATCGGAGAGTTGACAGCGTATTTTACGGATATTCTACCTGATTATGATGAAGAGCGTGTTTATGCATCAGACATAAAAAAGTTATTCCAATGGTACAATCTATTGTTGAAATCAGGCGCTTTGGATACAACACCAGAAGGTGAAGATGAAACAACTGAAGCTAAAGTTGAGGACCAAAAAGAGGCTTCCGCAGACACTATGGAAACAGCAGACGCTACTGCCGAAGAAGAAGAATAATTTTGAATCGAATTTAAAATACAACCGGTCAGTTCGACTTCGCTCGATGATCGGTTTTTTTGTGCTATGAAAATATCAAGACCCGAACGAAAATTTGTGGAACAGGACCTTAAAATTGATGCCTGGGAGAAAATTGAACGGTACTATAGTGATCTCTTGAATCGAGATATTTCAACAGAAGAAACCTTTGTAAAATGGTTGCATGATATCAGCGAACTAGAAGCCATTCTGGAAGAGGATATGGCTTGGCGTTATATCAAAATGACCATCAATACGAAAGACGAGTCCTTAAGCAAGAATTATACGTTCTTCGTAACTGAAATTCAGCCAAAATTAGCTCCTCTGGAAGATCAGTTGAATAAAAAGCTGGTCGCTAGTCCGTTCACAGAACCTTTGAAGGAAGATCCGGCGTATGCCATTTTGTTTCGTAGCATTGAGAATGCTTTGGACTTGTATCGAGAGGAAAACATTCCAATTCAAGCAGAATTGGCTGAGGAAAGTCAGAAATACGGAGCGCTTTCAGCCGCACAATCTATTGAGCATGACGGCGAAACAATCACCATGCAACGCGCAGCGTTGTTTTTGAAGGAAACAGATGAAGCGGTTCGAAAAGAAGTTTTTGAAAAAATGGGCGATCGTCGTCGCGAAGACTTTGACAAATTCGATGATTTATTCGATTCACTTTTGAAAAAGCGGCATCAGGTAGCATTGAATGCAGGGTTTGAAAACTTTCGAGATTACAAACTGCAGGCAATGGGACGTTTTGATTACAGCGTTCAAGACTGCCGTGATTTCCATCAATCTGTAAAAACTACCATCGTTCCAATTGTGAAAAAAATTCAACAAGAACGACTGAACAAATTGGACAAAGACAAGTTCAAGCCATGGGATTTGGACGTTGACCCTGAGGGTAAATCACCCTTGAAACCGTTCCAAAAAGGAACAGAATTGTTAGAGGGGAGCATTGCCATGTTCAACCGAGTTGACCCGTATTTTGGTGACTGCTTAGCAACAATGTCCGAAATGGGGCACCTGGACCTGGAATCAAAAGATGGAAAATCCCCTGGAGGATACAATTATCCGCTTTATGAAATTGGCGTTCCGTTTATTTTTATGAATGCAGTGGGTTCGCATCGTGACCTTGTTACTATGGTTCACGAAGGAGGACATGCCGTTCATTCATTTTTGAGTCGGGAACTGGAAATTACTGGCTTTAAAAGCTTGCCATCCGAAGTTGCCGAATTGGCTTCAATGTCGATGGAATTATTAACTATGGATCAATGGCAAGAGTTCTACGAGAATGACGACAATCTGAACAGGGCGAAAAAAGAGCAATTAGAAACCATTCTTCGTTTGCTGCCCTGGATTGCACAAGTGGATGAATTTCAGCATTGGTTGTATGAAAATCATGCACATACATCGGAGGAACGCCACAATTATTGGGTAAAGTTATCCAAAGAGTACGGCACTGGTCTTACCGACTGGACCGGATATGAGGATTTGCAGTGTACTTCCTGGCAACGACAATTGCATATTTTTGAAGTACCGTTTTATTACATCGAATATGGTATTGCTCAACTTGGGGCATTGGGCGTTTGGAAAAACAGTTTGGAGGACAAGCCGAAGGCCATCCAACAGTATAAAAACGCATTAAAATTGGGGTATACCCGTTCAATACCAGAGATTTATGCGGAGGCTGGTGTTAATTTTGATTTTACCGAAGCTAATATTACCACCTTGGCAAATTTTGTGCAGGAGCAATTGGCAGCAATTAAATAGACGAGAAATCCCCTATTTTCAGCCCAGGAATTCTTGTACAAATTAATTTTACTATTATATTTGCACCCGCATTTAACCAGTGTTAGATACAAATGGCGAGGTAGCTCAGTTGGTTAGAGCGCAGGATTCATAACCCTGAGGTCCCGAGTTCAACTCTCGGTCTCGCTACTAAAGGAAGTCAATTGGCTTCCTTTTTTTATGATGACGCACTATTCATACATATTATACTCTGATAAACTTAATAGTTTTTACAAGGGGTCTACTCGAGACATCTTAGATAGACTTCACAGACATAATTCTGGGCAAGAAAACTATACTTCTAAAGGAGTACCTTGGAAGCTTTTGTGGTACTGTGAAAAGCCAACAAAGGCTGAAGCTATGCAACTTGAACGTAAATTGAAAAACCTGGGCCGCAAGCCAACTATTCAATTCATGTTGAAATACAAAAAACCAGGTCCCGAGCCCTGAAGTGCTTGATTTCATCATCAAGCTTTCAGGACGCTGATTTCACATCAGCGTTCAACTCTCGGTCTCGCTACTAAAGGAAGTCAATTGGCTTCCTTTTTTTATGATGACGCACTATTCATACAAATTATACTCTGATAAACTTAATAGTTTTTACAAGGGGGCTACTCGAGACATCTTAGATAGACTTTACAGACATAATTCTGGGCAAGAAAACTATACTTCTAAAGGAGTACCTTGGAAGCTTTTGTGGTACTGTGAAAATCCAACAAAGGCTGAAGCTATGCAACTTGAACGTAAATTGAAAAACCTGGGCCGCAAGCCAACTATTCAATTCATGTTGAAATACAAAAACCAGGTCCCGAGCCCTGAAGTGCTTGATTTCATCATCAAGCTTTCAGGACGCTGATTTCACATCAGCGTTCAACTCTCGGTCTCGCTACTAAAGGAAGTCAATTGACTTCCTTTTTTTATGATGACGCACTATTCATACATATTATACTCTGAAAAACTTAATAGTTTTTACAAGGGGGCTACTCGAGACATCCTAGATAGACTTCACAGACATAATTCTGGGCAAGAAACCTATACTTCTACAAGGAGTACCGTGGAAGCATTTGTGGTACTGTGAATAAGCAACAAAGGCTGAAGCTATGCAACTTGAACGTAAATTGAAAAACCTGGGCCGCAAGCCAACTATTCAATTCATGTTGAAATACGAAAACCAGGTCCCGAGCCCTGAAGTGCTTGATTTCAGAAATAGACTGAACGAGTACTGACGTAACATCAATACTCAGCCCTCATTACTTTTCGTATCCGTGGTATTCTTACTCTTGGCTGCTGCAGTTGCTTTTGCTTCCTCTGTTTCTTTTGGCTTAACCGTTGATGTTTTATCCGATTTCGTTGCTGTCGATGTCTTCTTTGAAGTAGTGGTTTTCTTCGATGTAGTAGCCTTTTTTGTTTGAGAAGCGGCTTTCTGAGTAGTCGGTGTTGCTTTTTTTGCCGGTGTGGTTTTCTTCTGAGTAGTTGTAGTTTTTTTAGGTGCTGTAGCTTTCGCTGGAGACGTTGCAGTTTTTGTTGTTGTCTTTTTGGTAACAGTAGTCTTTTTAGCCGCTACCGTTGGCTTCTTCGCGTCACTCGTTTTTTTGGAAGCCACTGTCGTTTTGGATGCAGTCGTGTTTTTTTTCGAAATGGCAGATGGTTTCTTTTCCACTGCTTTCTTCTGGGATACCGATGTTTTCGTCACGGACGGTTTCTTTGCTACTTCCTTTTTTGGAGTCACCGCTGATTCCTGGACTGACACTTTTTCTTCTTTTGCATCTTTCGACTCTTGTGATTCAATTTGTACTTCATTACTAATCGCAAATCCGGACGAAATCTCAGGTACAACATAGGCCGCAACACGAAAACTTTCCTTGGATACATCTCGGTTTTTCAATTGAATTTCTCGTTCCATCTGCACGCGTACCGACCTCCTTCTTCTTGGCATCAAATTTCCCGCGTAGAAAACTTCGATGGCATCATCTTGGGTATACTTTGACCCGGGTCCTTTTGGATCCAAATTGTATATCCTTCCTTCATTCAGACCATTCGACATGGGAAGAATCATATCTTGACTGTAATCTCCCTCATAAATGCCAATAAACAGGCCAAACTGCATGCTTAAACGACGTTCTGTTGGGCTCAGATCTACATCCATTTGGATGAAAATTTTGGCTTTACTTTTCAAGGATCCTTTTTCAACTTGAAGTTGGAGATTTCTAATTTGAGCCATTGCTTTTTAGTTTAATTCGTTCGTATTCTAGTAGCTTCCAATCTTTTTCATCACCACGTTGTAAAACTCGTCGTTCTTGAGCATTTTTTGGATAGTGCTGCTGTTACTGCTGTAATGCTTCTTCACGTAATTAATTTTGGTGTACTTGCTAAACTTTTGGAAGGCATTTTCTTTCCATAATAATTCCCATTTCATGCGTACGATTCCTCCTGTGTGCAGATTTCCTTCACCTACGATATCACGTACTGCCAATTCTGAAAACTCAGGAAGTTGGGCTTCTTTACCAAAATCTGAAGTGGCCTGAACATTTGAGTTATTAGGACTGCGGTGCCCCTCTGCAAATCGAACCCAAGTTTCGTTGTTTCTTTTAAATACTTTGGTCACAAAACGTACATGTCCTGTTGCGCCGACATACCCTCCTATATGAAGAAAAACATCTCCTACTCTTACATCGTTTCGGTTTACGCTTTCCGTGTACTTCTTCAAGAATCCGATGTACATCTTCGAGTAACGAATCATTAAATCGGTAGAAGCGCCATCCGCAGAACTTACGTAGAGTAACTCTTTGTCGCGTCGCTTTTCCGCCAAATAATAGAATGGAATATCCAGCTTTTTAAAGGCCATCATGATCAATAGAACAAAGAAATCTTTGCAAGCCAACCAGCCATATTTACCTCCCACTGAGTTAATATCCAGACGCTCCTTCAATGGAATGGAACTGTTTCGGGAAACATGATTGATATACTTTTCGGCAAAAGAAACCATGCTTTCTTTGATCTTCTTATCGAGCGCCCAATACTCTGGTGTATATACAGCGGGAAGCACCCTTTTACCAGGCCATGCTTTGCCTGCAGGATAGCTGTAAGCTGAAGCATATTTTTTACCAAGAGAAAGCATTTCGGTGGCAGGTTTCCGTTGACCTCTTAATCGATGCTCAATATCTAACAATCTATTTCTTTCCATATCTAAACAACTTCTAATTCTCCAACGTAATTTCCTCCATTGCTCACGCGTCTTTTAATCAAATAATTGTATAATTCTGTCCACTGCGCTTTGTGAGCGTCCGTTCCTCCGGCACTTGTTGCTCCGAAGGTTACACAGCCCAAGCTGACATTTCCGAGGTGCAAATATCTTGAGCTGGATTCACCGCCCAATCGGAACCATACGGTTGAGTACTGACTGTGTGATGAATAACCACCTCCACCGGTGTGTGGATAATCTGGCAGCCAAATTTTATACGTGCCTTTTGGAAGTGGATTGCTGGTATCCATTGCAGTTGGAATCCAGGCAGACGTACCGAACTTCAATTTGTTTTTGGCGGAATCGAAAACTACCGTGCCGCCATCCTGATAAGAGGTACTACCGAATCTTGAGGCGCCCCCTGGTTGTTTCGAGACGGATGCTCCTTGTCCAGCGTATGGCCAGTCATTAATGGTAAAAGTTTCCCGATTTCCTGAAGACCCAACATTGGAGACACGTGCAAACTGGGATAATGAAACAATCTTTCCACTGTTTAATTTCACTCGCAACCATCCATTCACGTGCGTCAACAGACCACTGTGCGTGTGAGCCATGCTGGTTCCCATCAAAGAGTTTTGATAAACAAAGTGATTTGTTCTCTTTGTCCAACCTCCTAAAAATTTCTTCATATTAGGTCGGCGCTCAGCCAAGTTGTTATAATACTGCTGGCGATACTTTTTGAATGCTTCAAACAACTGCGCTCCGTCAATAGCGTTAATTGCGGCCAATGTTTTGGGTCCCATTCTTCCGTCAACTGTAACACTTTGCCCAAGACTATTAAGTGTGCGCTGCATTACCTTGATGGCATTATGTCCTGCATTGATATAAAAATCTACATACTGATATGCCACCTGAACGTCATTGATATCTTCTGCCAACAATTTGTTCCAATAAATGAGTTCATAGATTTTACCGGCCTGGGCATCAGTGATGTTTTTTAAGTTTTCTAACGTGGGAGCAATTCCAAGTACCGTTTGTGCATGTCTTTGAAAAGTACCCCAGGTAATTCCCTTGTTAGTTGCTCCACCTGGATCATCTGGGTCATTGACAAAACCTCCTTCAAATTTTAGAATTTGCGGTAAGAACTTTCGGAATTTATCACTTTTGATATCGGAGAAAGGTTCTCCAAAAGCCGTCGAATTAATCTCTTCATAATCATCATAAACTTCCTGTGCGCCGCTAATAGATTGCGCGACAACTTGACCTGGGGCATTGGGCACATTTCTCCAATTTAAATCGGAGTGTACCAATCCAAGATGACCGTGATCATTGTGACCACTGACCTTTGTTACTCCAGATAGTGTTCCACTGGTCCCTTGATAATTTCTAGTAAAACCAAACGTTTTGGCCGTATCGAAAACTCTCTGATTGTTAGTAGCACTAAAACTACTACTTGCGAAAGCGTTAGAGCTTTGAAAACTCACTCCATTGGTGTTCAAGTAACGAAAATCGACATCCAGTCCTTTTCGGTTTCCACCATGACCGTGACCTGCATGATGTTCGAAACCAGGTTGCCACGGGTCTTGTCCATTTGAAGATGACATATCTCCTAAGTCCAATGTGAAATTGTACTCTCGATTTAGGTAGGTAGTTAGTCCTAACAAAGCTGCGGCCGTTTCTGGCAACACAAAATGGTCTCCATGACCATAAGTCACACCTCCTTGTTTACCGCCTGCATCTACCGTTCCATAGCGGCCAAAACCTGTCCCATTATCTGGAAAAAGAACCAGTCCATGTTCATTTTTGTCCACACGGAGTACCTCCTGATAGCATTCTGCCGCGACAGGACGTTTAATCATGAAGTAGCGATACGTATTACTATTTCCCTGAACTGTGAGAATAGTTCCATCTTCCTTGATATAAAAATCATGCGGAATTGCAGTCAATGCAGTGGTTTCAATTGTATCAGTGTAATCATCATGGCTCATGGCAGCCACCTCTGAACCCACTGGTTCGTCAGGCGCATAGTACACAGACTGAGCTTCTGCCACAGGGCCATCAGGTGCGAAATACACCGAATCTTCTCCAGTTGCTGCTTCGTTCTTAGCATTTTCATGTTTGCTTTCCAAACTCAGCAGTCGATTTGCATATCCATATTTTCTCATTACTTATCTTTTTTACGACGTTTTAAACGTTGTGAATAGTAGTTATTTGTTTGTCCTATTTACTTCTGGTAATGTTTGTAATTAGGATCGTTTTTATAGTTCTGCATCAAAATTCGGCGCTGTGCTGGTGGAAGCGGCGGAATTGAGTAATGCGTTTTGCTTGGGAAGCTGTAAACTGCATCCTCTGGTTTACCGATAATGGCCCAATCTGCAAATGATCTAGAAACTACTTTATGTTTCAGGATTTTAAAGTAACCGAAAGCGTTGAATTCAAATTCTCCTTGAAAGTCAAAACTTCCATTCCCCCATGGGTCATAATTCCCTTGATAAGAAAATCGAATAGGCCAAGCTCGTGGATCTTTTTCACCACCTTGACGTGGGTACATTCCCAAATTGGTAAATGTTACATTCATCGAAGTGTAATCGAACGCTGAACTATCATCTAAGCTGTGTTGAACGAATCCGATCATTTCTCCGTAGTTGTTCCAATCCACTTTTAATTCGAATGTTACATTCGCTAGTGCAGTTCCTAAGCCGGTATAAATAGATGCCCCAAATATTTTGTGCGTGTACGGGGTTCTTGAATAGGGTTGTGGCTCTTTCTTCATGGTTCGGCTAGCTTTTACTGGCTGGTACGAAAGTTTCCCGTTCTGTTGAGCGGCTTGAGCTACTGTTTGAGTTGCTGTCAATCCTAACGTAATCGCTTCAACCGCTTCAAGCCCAGCAATACCGAAAAGTCCCGGATTCATCTGCTGGCTATAATCTCCGAGCATTAAGCTTTGACCGCTAGAGGTATTTGCCCAAGAGCCATTCGCGAATTCCCAAAACCAAACAACTTTGTTATCGTAGAAATTATCTCCCATGACACCATTGTAAATCACGTCGATATGACCAAAGCCTCTATCACCTCCACGATTATCATGCGCAAAATAAATGATACCACTCTTCCCTGCGAAATCGGACAGTTTCCAACGACCAGTTGGATGCGTCATCTTTTGTGGATATTTCAATTCTGTGAACAACCAATCAGCTAAGGCTGCCGCACTGGGCTGATACAATTTGCCACCCTTTTTTGCCGTTTTTCGGAATTTATCCGATTTTTTCAGTCGTGTCTCAGAAATACCTGATTTGATTAGCGCAAAGCTCAATCGCATTGCGCATTCGTTATTCCCTTCTTTCTTCGGATAATTCGATTTGATTTTTTGAGGTGACGGAAAGGTATTTCCATGTGCTTCTGAGAAAGCTGATTTGTTTCTCATGACCTTTTGCTCTAAAACGAGAAGTCTGTTATTGTTCATAATGCTTGTATTAGTGAATCGTAATTTTTGCTATCGCAATTTGCGTAAGTTGATTTTTGCTTGTTATTTGATATTCGTTTATTCCCAATCGGTGAAAGGCTCCTTTAAATTTTTCGGTTCCCAAAAGGTCCTGCATGGCTCGTTTACCTTCTTGATGATACATAGTGATTGGAATTCTAAAAATTCGGCTTTGACCTCCTACAGAAAGTCGAATTTCACCTTGCTCAATACGCTTTTCATCTTTGGGCTCATAGCGGACGAGTAGCATGAAGTGCCCCTTACCATCAGATCTTCGTTCAAAGATTCGTTCCTCTACCCGAATTCGATCTCCCATGTAGTAGGCACCTTCGAATTGAATAGGAATGAGAGGCAAAGCATTGTTCGTTCCGTCGCGGCAGACAACTCCAACAATGGGAAGGTAACGTACCTTTTCTGGAGGCCTGATGGAACTTCCTTTATTGTTTCTACTTTGAAGAACTTCCATCTGATCCGGTGATAATTTAATGCTCGGCGGATCTTGCTGTTTCCGATTTTGTATGCGGCTTTCTATGTCGAGGAGCTTGCTCATTCTTCAGTCGCTGTATTATCCTCTGATTTCACAATAATTTCTTCCTCGATTACTGCGTCTTTTATATCCGAATGGCTATCTGCTGTAGACGTAGTTTTCTTACTTTCTGCCAATTCATCTTCGGCAATGCTGTCCATTACCTCAAAATCCTCAGCATACTCCATTCCATCCATGGCAACCGATCGTTCATCAATAATATCCTCTACTCGATCTTTTGCCAAGGCAACCGAACCTTTCGTTAAATCGCCATCAGCTTCATCAAAAATGGAATTCAATTCTACCTCACCTAGTTGGTAGGTTGTTAAGTTGTTCCGATCCGCTGCCAGTTGATCAAAAATGGCTTCATCTTTGGCCATTTTCTTTTCCAGCTCCTTTACACGCTCATCAGTATCGTCTGCTGGAGGATTGTTTTGCGCTGGAGCCACTTGTTGTCCCTCCGAATAATCTGCCAAATTGGCAAGACTTTTCTGCCCACTTAATACCGCCTGTAGATCTTTTGCGAACTGATCGTCTACCTCCACCTCATCTGCCATGGCGTCCACTTGAGGGGCATTGGATGAAGCGTTTTCTGACTCAGTAAAAATGGCATCATCTGAAGACTCAAACACATCCGAGTATTGATTGTTTTCATCAAGTGGTTCCGAATCGTAAGCGTCGTTCATTGCCCTTGCATGCGAAGTAGAAGTATCGTGTAATTCATCCGAATTTAAATCATCGGTATCATATGCTTTGGCCATTACGAAAGTTTCGCTAGACAGTCCCATGGTAAAGTCCTCTCCGTGGTCAAAAACTTCATCATCAGTCATTTCAAAAGCATCTGTATATTCCAGGTCGGCCTCCATACCGATGCTCATATCATCATTATATGCTTTACCCATACTCATGGCCTCAGACCCCACTTGTGTTTCATGTGGGATTTCTAGAGCTATGGCTCCTTTGGAATCGTAATGTGTTTTTCGAACGCCTGAATTTCTGTAATTACTGTTCATTCTATTCTCTTTTTCCTATTTAAGATTCGATCTTACTTTTATATTGAAGGCAGTATGTTCATCCAATTGTACTGTCAAATCATTCACTTCTTTAATCCTCGCGTTGGATAATTCTATGACTAAAAAATCCTTTGAGGCTTCGATGACTTTCATTTCATCGTTATTCAATTTTGCCCGCAAGGCTTGAGATCCATCTATGGCGAGATTCTCCCCTTGAACGGCTAAAATATTTCGTCCTCGAATGGAACCTAATTGAGCTGCTTTCACGCGCGGTGGATGTTGTCCTCTCTGTGCTTTGTTGATGAGTCCAGCTAACTTTTTGAAGTCGATTTGTGAACTTCCTTTTTTCCCTTCTTCAGAGGAAGCAACGGGTTTGTTCACTTTCACATTCTTTTCTTTCAACTTCTTGATGTCTTCGGCAGAACGAACTCCCATTCGATTCAATTGAATCTTGGTAGATTCATCAATCTCATCAATTTCATCAATGGTAATGTCGTCACCAGAGATGGGTTTCTTTGTGGTTTCGCGAATCTGCCGATCGGTAATGGACCCTAATGACAAGCTTATTTTAGAAGAACCAGAATCTCCGGTAGCAGCTGTTGTGAACCGAACGCCTCTTCCGTCATATTCAGGGAAAACGTTCAAGTCTAGGGAAACGTCTTTGACCGCATAAGACAACGGACTGTTTAGCCCTTTCACTGAGAGCGTTTCGCGAGCTTTATCCAACTCGAATACCAGCGAGTCGATAAAATCCTCCAATTGCCATGACTTGTTATTCTTTTTCGCCATACAGTTTGTAGAGCGGAGCTACGGTCATTTTTAAGTTTTGTATAACCGGCATAAAGCTGGTTTCTATCTTCTGGGTGGGTGGCGCAGATCCAATGGTTACGCTACCATCGTCTTCGACTAAAACATCAAGTTCACAGGGAAAATCAAGGCGTAGTTCTTCTACTTTCATCGCTTCCCACAATTCAGAATCATTGGATTCGTTTGTGATCCCAGCGAGCAGCTCCACCATGAAGGAGAAAGGCGTTAAGGCCTCGTCAATTTCTTGATATTTCTCGTTATTTTCTTCCAACGACTTTTCGTTTTTTCTTGTAGTCCAAATCGACAGGGGTAGCGCGGACCTTTTTGTCCATCATCACTTCCATTCCATCGATAATAACACCTGTTTTGATGCCTTCTCCATCACTTGACATTGCTCCTGCAAGTCGATCTGATAAATCCGGAAATTTCGTTCTGTAACTCATATCTCATTGTTTGATTGAACTCCCACAAAGTGCGCTAGTTCTGGAATTGGAAACACCACTTTTTCTTCTTCAAATCCTGCAATTGTTCCGTAAGGAGTAATGTTTGCAGTTTTTTTCAAAATGATTTCTCGAAGAACCATTTCTGGGTATACCCACAAAGCAGCTGCTTCTCCATCACGCCCTTTGTACTTTAAACCACTTCGGGCAGCTCGGTGTTGTTGCTTGATGAAGGCATCTGTTTTCAATGCTTCCAACTGATCAATACTGAGTGATTCGCCTCCGATTGTCGGGAGCAAATCATTTAACACTTCAGGGCTTAGAATCAAGCCTGATTTCATCTTGCCCTCCATCTTCCTCGGTCTGGCTGGCTCCAAAAACTCTACCGTTTCCATTTGAGCATTGGCTCTTCGATCTGCTTCAATGGCATAGTAATACTTGCACTCAAATTCATAGCGTACCGTATCATTTGTGAAATCTGCTTGCCACACTTTGTGCCAGAAGGGACGGTGCAGTTCAATGTCATTTAGCGCCACAACGTGCTTTGATTCACCGATTCGGTCAAATGCGTATTCTGTAGCAACAGCAATAGGAATATCAATACAACTTCCGAACTTCTTATTGCGCTTTCCTTTCCAAAGCACCGCCAGATATAAATCATAAGATTCACCCGACACGAGGTCGTCTGCCAAATGCGCTGGAATTGTAGGGTGCATTTCAAAGATTCCTCCTCTTGAGCCTTGATGTCTTTGTCTGTGTCGAATCACGACTTCACTCGAATCCTTGCGGCGCACAATAATTTCAAAAATCCCTCTGGGAATGTCTCGCGGTGTGTGGAGTTTTACAGGAATCTTCATCTCAATTCCATAGCCATACACATAGTGTGTATCTCCATTCAGGATTGATTTCTCAATTTCTGCAACTTCGATACGAACAAGATTACTCTTCTGAAACTTTATTCGTTGGAAGTAAGAAGATTCAACCCCCATTTGATTTAGTAATCCCTGTACGTCCTTATCATCAACTCCTGGGTTCAACTTTTGGAGGGCATCTAGCTCATCTTTGTTGATCTGTGCTCCTATTTTTCCAAGTTTTGCCAAACCATCGGTTACAACACCTACCAATTTCATGATGGCTGTTGGGTCCATCATAGCTCCACTGTATTGGAGGACACTCATTTGATTCAGCAGTCCTTGCACATCCTTATCATCAACTCCGGGATTGAGTTTTTGAAGTGCGTCAAGTTCGTCCTTATTGATCTGAGCCCCTATTTTGCCAAGTTTTGCCAAACCATCAGTAACTGCCCCCACGAGCGCCATTATGGTCATTGGATCCATCATTGCGCCGCTGTAGTTGCCAGAACTTAATTGTTGTGCAGAAGCTTGTGTGGGTGTTTCTCCTCCTGAGACTCCCTTTAAAAGATCGATAACTTGCTGAAGTTTCTCTGGATCTGAAATCAAATTGAGAATTTGTTGACCCAAACCGCCGCCAGTACCGCCAGAAGTTCCGCTATTAGAACCCGTACCACCGTCCGTTGAAGTTTCGGTTGTTCCACCAGAGCTCCCACCATTGCCTCCACCGGAAATCAATTGTCCCACGGCAGGCAACACTTTAGGGAGAAATTTCATCACCTTGTCTAGGAACATTGCTTCTGACATTCCTGACTCCTTGTATTGAAAGGGAACGCTATGTATTTCTTTATTTAACGAATTTGTTTCCATTGCGAATTGAATTGAAGGAAGTGGTTGTGAGGAGACTCCAGGCATTGTCCTCACTATTGAGGATATTGCAGGCCCGGTTCCGTCTGCCTCACGGTAACTTACAATTTGTACGTATGCGTTTTCAAGAGAGAAGACTTCTTGCGGAACTCTGAATCGAATGCGTCCCAATTTCGGGGCTGGAATGGGTCCGTACATTTTACTTACGAACGACTTCCGTTCCAGTACGGGAACACCATAACTTCGATAGGTTCTTCGGTCACCAATCATTATACGGAAGTAAGAGTTGCCCCCTAGATCAGCCTGAAACTCTTGATGACCGTTCGCCGCTCCTTGATATTTCAAAAACGCTAACGCCATTCAGATTTACGTTTTTGGTTTTGAACCAGCTGGATTAGACGCATTCGTATGCGTCGCAATTTCCGTTTCGCTTTCGATCTTATAGATGTCTACGAATTTGTCCAATTCGAAATAATCTGTGGAGAAAATCAACTCGACATTACCCGTAAGTTTTGCTGCGAGTTCATCTTTTGTATTACTCTTCGCTGAGGATACGCTCACCGAAGTGGACCGTTTAGAACTACTGCGTCCTACCGATGGCCCGCCAAAGATAGAACCAATCAATCCTCCGCTTGCTTTTGCATAACCTCCGGATGAACTACTGTTTTTGTTCATTGCCTTGTCCTGGAAGTTCGCATTCGTCTCCGATTTAAAGTCAAACTGAACTCCTGCTTTGATTGTACCTTTGTCAACCACCATTCGGGTAACTCCCATGAGGATAATGTTCTGCAATGCTTTACGGTGTTCTTTGGCCAATTTCAGTTTCGCATCCATAATTGCGGCTTTCACTTCGTTGTCCTCCATGTCCACCGGTTCCCCCGTCTTGTTGGTTAATTTTGCACCGTCATCATCGAATGACATATTGAAGTCGTCATTGGAATCTGCTAGTTCGCCAAAAGCATCTTCGTCCGATACTTGTTTCACAAATTGCGCTACAGATTTCGAAGCTTCCTTCATCAACTTGATATAGTTGTCGGTTTGCTCCTTCATTACGGCCATATTTGCATCGAAAACGCCACTTACCAAGTCCTTTACAAACTGTGGGAAATTGACCGTATCTGTAAGTTCATCGAAAGCTTCTACTCCACGACCGATATCGTGTTGGTGTCTTCTTTGATCTATGAGGTCACTCGCTCTGTCTGCAGTCTGAGATCCTCTCTTTTTTCGCTGCTGCTCTGAAAGTCGCTTGGCGTTGGCAAGTACCATGTCCTTATACGTTGACATTTGATCTGCCTTCGACATTGCCTGGAACGAGCTACTTCTCGCTAAAACCTCTCGAGCTTCCTCTCGCGCCAGTTGCTTGATTTGCTCGTTTGATAATTCTTCTGCCATGTTTCTTAGTTTTTTGTTAGAAATTGAATTTGATTACGTGCCTTTCGGCAGTGGAATTACATATCCCAATCTTCAAATTCTTCCTCGGCAGCAGCTAATTCAGCTCGGGGTGATACAGGTCCGTCAGATGACTCTTTTGATCCCTCTTGTCCCAATGCAATGATGTATGCTTCACATTTCACAATGAAGTTCGTGAATTCGGTTTTTGTGATTGTTGATTCGTTAAACGTTGAGATAATTTGGAAGAGGTTATATCCTTCTACAGCAGCTGTTTTGTATGCCGTAATATTCGGAGATGTTCCAAATTTAGATTGGTGCAACATATCAATCACTGACCACACGTTTTGTGTTCTTCCCGGAGCCACTTGATTGATTACGCCTGGCTGACTCATGATTTCAAATGCGTCCTGTAAATGGTTGTACATTTCAGTAGTTTGAATATGCGCCATTCCTGTAAAGAACGATGTCAGATTGTACTGAATTTCGCGAATCAATTGAACAATTGGCAGTTTGGAAACAAAATCTTGGTTGTTCGAAGTCTCTGTCTTTGTGATATAAGCAACCACTTCTTCCATTAGTGCGTGCCACAATCTTGTGAACGAATCGTTTACAATGGTACCTTGAAGTAGCTCTGCGTCCCCAAGGTTCAATACACGCTTGTACAACATACCGCGTTCTTCACTGCTTGTTCTTTCTTCCAGTAATTTGTAGTAACGATACATTCTGCTTTCTGCTACTGGATCTGTTATATAGATACTTCCGCGCGCCCACTCTAATATCAAAGCTTCAGCCAAATCGAATACGCCTAATTGCTCGCCAAGTACATAGATGTAATTTACAGCTCCAGCTCCCAAAATGTTTTTTGGAAGTATTCCTTGCTCTCCGGCAGAGTCAAATAAGTCCACCGAGAAATCCCAGGTATTCTTACTGCCTTTAACACGAATTTGATCGATTGGATCAATTCCTCCTTGATCTACCTTTATCGCGTAATCGAGAGCAAGCGCAAAGTATTCATCAAAATCCTGATCATTGATAGCACTTTCTACATCAAGTGTTGCTGTTGGAATCGATAAGTTCAAGGATTTCATGTAATCGATCATTGATTCGATCATTTTATCCGAGACACTATCACGATCTACCTCTGCTTTTGTCTTGTCGAGGTATGCAATGATAAAACGACGGTAAGGACCTTCTTCAGACACTTTATCGTACAGAGCCAAAATTGGAGCCACAGCTTCCCCATCGGTTATTGGAACAGGAGCATCCATTGCCAATTGAGCAATGTCCTCAACCATATCTGTATCTGAAGAATCAATTCCTTTCGAATCCAATACCTCAACTACCAGGTTTTGATAAAACTCTTCTACTAACGTTGCCAAATGGCGTAAAACAGCATTGTAGATACCATTTTCGTCTGTGATGTTTACATTTTCAGTATTGAACGCATAATACAAACATGCAGCGTACAATTGCGGGTCTGAAAGTAACTTTCGCTCCAACAGTGAGAGACTCGTTGTGTTCAAACGGTGATTTACATTGGTAATTACACCTGTTATTCCTTGTTGTGCAATGAAATCTTGAATTTCTTGCTCAATTGTTGTTGTCGTTGACATCTTCCTTTAATTTTTAAGATTATGAGTTATCTGATCCTGTTGAGGCTCCACCACCGTACGAATCAATACCTGTGTAGATATTGTCATTGTCATCAGTGACACTTTGCTTTAGTAGCGTGATCGCTTTTTTCGCAAGTGGATCAATTTTCTTTGATACTGTATCCAACTGGAGAACATTCGTAGGTCTCGCAAAAATAGATGGATCTAAAATGGTTGGTAAATACTCATTGGCTGCACTCGTGTATGAGGTAAGGCCGCTAAGATTCGCCGTGCTCGATAAATAATTTGCCATATCTGTTTGTTTTAATTGTTGAGTTTATATTCGAGTAATTTGATTGCATCTTTTAAGTTCACCACTCCGTAGCCCATTTTGAAATCCTTCATGCGAGTCCCTACTTTATCTGAAGTGTGCTTCAGAATATATTTTACGTGGTGATCTTTTAATTTTCTTCCTTTCTGAAGTGCAAATGATTTGAGCATTGCAACTGCACCGGCAACAAAAGGAGCCGCGTGAGAGGTACCGGTGGAATATGCGTATTTCCCATCCAGATAAGTGCTGTAAATCTCAGTTCCCGGAGCCACAAAATCCACTTGATCGCCATAGGTTGAGAAGGGTGCTACTTTGTAAAAGGACTGATCTGTTGCACCCACGCTGATTACATGCGGCAATCCAGACGGAAAATAGATAGAGTTTTTACCATCATTCCCAGTCGCCGCAACAATGGTTACCCCTTTTTCTTTGGCATAATTGACCACATCCTCATGCGGTAAGCCTCCACCTTCATGGACTATTCCAAGACTCATGTTTATTACGTCTGCTCCATTATCAACAGCCCATTTGATTCCGGCATTTATGTTTCCTACGAGCCCAGCCCCTACTTTAGATTCGCCCTTCTTCATAGCGCCAAGCACCCGAATAGGAATGATTTTACAATTAGGAACAACACCTTGTGGCATATTTTTACCTTTCCCACATATGATTCCTGCGACGTGTGTGCCATGTCCTACTTCGTCTTCTGGGTCTGGATCATATCCGAGGTAATCACCTACGAACTGATTCGCTCCTGAAATGATATTTACAAAATCAAATCCCGGTAGCATACAGTGTTCCAGTTCTGGATGGTTGGTGTCTACACCGGTATCTAGCACTGCAATTTTTACGTCTGTATGACCCGTTGTTTTTTGAAGCGTTTCGTCCAGACCTATAGCTTTTCTAGCACTGTCCAACCCATGACTACTTCTACTCTTGGATTCGCTTACTCTCGGAAGATCACTTGAGATAATATGCCCAGGCTTTACAGAAATAATATTCGGCACGAGACGCAGTTTCTGCACAAGACCAGAAGGAATTTCTTTGGTGTTCAAGAGAATGAATCTGAAATGAGTATCAAAATTTGCTTTCGTTTCCTCAGGTGTCCATTGCCCTCCCTTTTTTTTGTATTCGGTTGTAACACTAAACTCAAGACCATAGTTGTCGAAAATCTCATCCACTTCTGGTGAAAAAGTTTTTACAGCAGCTGCCGAACCAGTTGCGACATCCCCCCAAAACGGGAGACTTCTAACTGCTTCAGTTGGTTTGCTCTGGACAACGAGATGGTGCTTCATTGAATAAGTAGTTATGACCTAAATGATTGATTGGATCATACAGGTGCGAAACAATATTACACATCAGCTACAACGGTGTCAATACTGAAGAAAAACGAATGTTATAAATACTTAAAGATTTTAAGTATTTCTACTTACCTAAATGGGTAAGTTTTTAGGATGGAATTTCACCCATCGATTTTATAATTTTCAAAATTTATTCCTAAAAATGAATGCCTCCAACTAAAAAAAATAGCAAAAAATACATTTCAAGTATTTATGCGCAATCTTACTGCACAAAATACCCAATCTTGACGGAAAACACATAAACCACTCACTGTCTTGCACTTACACGTAGAGCTGTATAAAAATGGAGCTAAACAGTATTTGTTAAGGACCTTACTTCCTCCAGTTTATTAAATTTAGCTCATGAAACAAACCTATCTTATCCTCTGCGCTTTCTGTTTTGCGATAACAAGTTCTTGCTCCTCTGAATCCTCCGAAATCGAGTCCCAAAAAAATGACACTACCAAAAAAGGGAAAGCAAGTCAACTCGGCACTCAAACCGTAGCTCCCATCATTAACATGAGTGAGTTTTCCAAAATGTCTAAAGAAGACTTACGATTGGCTAGAAATACCGTTTTCGCTAAGTATGGACGTGTTTTTAAATCGAAAGATTTGAAAGATCATTTCGCGAAGCAAAGTTGGTATCATGAGAACCCAGCCTTCAAGCAAAGTGACATGAAACAGCAGGATATTGACATTGTGAACCTTATCCAGCGATGGGAGGAGAAAACAGAGATTTTACTGCAAGAGCGTGCAGATATAACTGGAAATGGCAGCTACGAGGATTGCTTTGTGCTCTACAATAAAAACAAAGGTACCTACTCCATCATTGTAAACGATTTCTCACAAGAGTTCGACCACTTTTGGGGACAGGCCGATGATAGCCAAGGACTTCCGTCGGATTGGATAGAGATTCAAGCCCAAATTATTGATATCGACAGCGAAGACTTTAAACAGGAGATTCTGGTTAGTCAACGCTATGCTGATTGGGAAGATCCGGGTACACATAACATAATTGTGGCATTCAACGATGGTGTAAAAGTAACAGAACTTAGCAGTACTGATTACGACGCAGGGACTTTAGAGATTGACGGCGAAGGAACGGTAGTTATGAATTATTCAAATTGTCCTCCGCACACCAAGTATTTCAAACTCAATCGTGGCAAAGTAGAGCAATTTGATGAAAAAATAGGCCCGACACCAAAAGGCGGTTGTGCTGCATGCTTTTCTGGCGATGCACAAGTAGCCACTTCAATGACCGACACTAAAGCATTATCGGCCTTACAACGTGGAGACTTGGTTTTAACCTACAATCCTGTGTCGACAAAATATGAGCAAACAGAAGTAGAACGCATTTTATCAGTATTTCATGATAATCTCTATGAGGTTAAGGTTGGTAAATCAGTTATTACGGTAACTGAAGACCATCCATTTCTGTCAGAATCAGGTTGGTGTTCGATCGCTCCAGAAAAAACAATGCAGCGATATGGATATGAAAATGTGCAATTGCTCACGGCAGGATCAAAACTTGTACACATTAATGGCAACTCTGTTTTCGTGGAGTCGATCGAACCAAAATTGGAAGGAATAATGACGTATACCATTTCAACCCTTAAAAACGGGCAAAACTTTATCGTTAACGGAGTGGTTGTGGGAACGGAAACAGTTACTCCTTACTTCTAGCGTCTGGTTGGGATTTGAAATCCCAGGCCAGCAGAAAATATAACTTCGTCCAGCTGTTGCGAACCGTTTGGAAAGCCCCGCACATTCGAGTGAACATACGAGACCTGTGAGAAGAAGTGAAAATACTTCCAAACGTAATAATCGAACCCTGCTGCAATGCTCACGGATGGCGCCAGAACTCTTGTAAATGAGTCTTGCCCTTCGTCAATGATCCACCGTGTCCGTTTTACATAGGTAACTCCTGGAAGCAAACCGAACTTCACATCCCAATTTCCGTGTTGTGTATTGTTTAAATGATAAAATGCTCCAAAGTACGATCGAAACATATCCTCATCGAAAAAAGTAACCAATGGTCGATTCAAAAACAGATAAGAATCGCTTTTCACACTAATTCTGCGTGAAATATGGTATTCGGCAAACCCGTGCAAATGATAGCCGTTGAGGCCATCAGCAAGCCCAACGGAGGGAGCGTAGGTGGCAGATGCCGAGAGCAGTCCCGGGGTTCGCCACTGAGTGGGAAGTTTTTCAATCATGAATCCCGTCTGTTGTTGCGACCATGCATTCATACACAAGCCGATCATCAAAACAAGAATTGACAAACCTTTTACCATAAATCTGCAATTTTATAATTCAGTCCAACATGGAACAATAAGTGTCCTTCCATGCTGCTCTTTTCTTCATCATGAAAGTGCACATGACCGTCGTGCTCGTGCGCTCCAACTTCATTTCCCAGGTGCAGCATATACTGACTAACCAATGAAATATCGAATCGATCCGTGAGGTTAAAATGGACACCTAATCCTGCTTGAGCTGCAGAACTCCAGCGGGCAATGTTATTGGATCGATTGCCATTCTCTGCCATGAAGGTTCTATCAAAACAATGCCCAGCCAAAACATACGGTTGTACCTTATTTACGCTTTTCCAAGGGTAATACAGAACACTCCATCCAATATGATAATCTGTACGGGTAGCGTAATCTCCAACGTCACTTTGTATGTAATCGAAAAACCAATCAGAATTCACCTGGTCTGCGAATTGAAGACGAAACTGACCTCCTACACCAAATCCATTCGATTCGTTATGATGACCATTAAAAGTACTAAGCGTAGATCGCATTCCTAAAGAAAACAAACCTCCACGATTGTTTTTAATCGGTAATTCTTGTGCGTAGATATTGAATCCAAAGCACATTATGCCGAAGAGCAGCAACATTCTCATACATATTGTTTTTGGGGATTTCTAATATGACAATTAAAATTGATCCCACCCCTACTCAAGTTGAAATCTTTACAGTTCAGAACAAAAAAAATGCGACCCAAAAGCCGCATTTCAAAAGGTATTTTTATTCAATCAGTTTGAGAATTTTTCAATTACTTCTTGTGTGACTCCCGTATTGGAGAAGCCTCCATCATGGAACAAGTTCTGCATGGTAACGTAGCGTGTCAAATCAGAGAACATTACTATACAGTAATCGGCACAAGCGGCTGCATCAGCATTTCCAAGTGGAGACATTTTCTCAGAGAAGCTGATAAATTCGTTGAATCCTTTTACCCCACTTCCTGCGGTTGTCATCGTTGGAGACTGAGAAATTGTATTCACACGTACCTTATCGGAAACACCGTAATGGTATCCAAAACTTCTCGCAACAGACTCCAGGTAAGATTTGTTATCTGCCATATCATTGTAATCTGGAAAAACGCGCTGTGCTGCAATGTAACTCAATGCTACGATAGAGCCCCATTCGTTCATGGCATTCAATTTTTTAGAAGTCTGCATTACTTTGTGAAAAGACAAAGCGGACACATCCAATCCTTTCAAGGTAAAATCGTAATTCTCATCCGTATAATGGCGCCCTTTACGAACGTTTACTGACATTCCAATTGAGTGCAAAATGAAATCGATTTTGCCCCCTAAAACTTCCATAGATTCTGAGATCAACTTTTCTAAATCCTCAACACTTGTTGCATCTGCAGGAATTACTTTGCTTCCTGTTTTTTCTGCAAGATTATTGATTTCTCCCATACGCATAGCGATAGGCGCATTGGTCAATACAAACGTGGCTCCTTCTTCGTGAGCTCGTTCTGCTACTTTCCAGGCGATGGACTGCTCGTTCAAAGCTCCAAAAATAATCCCTCGTTTTCCTTTCAATAAGTTGTTTCCCATGATTCTTTATTTATGAATGCAAATTTAGCAGAATAATGCTTTTAATGATTCAAATCCACTCGAAGTCCATCGTAGGCCACGAAGACATTTTCAGGCAATTCTTTTTCAATTTCGTCATGCTTTCCGAAAAGATGCGAGATATGCGTTAGGTAGGCAACCTCAGGATTGATATCCTTGATAAACTCTAATGCTTGTTCCAAATTGAAATGCGAGATATGATCTTCTCGACGCAAGGCATTTACCACCAATACTTTTGTTCCTCTAATTTTTGATCTTTCCTCTTCTGCTACCGTTTTGGCGTCAGTTATGTAGGTGAAATCATCGATTCGAAAGGCATGAACAGGCATTTTGTAGTGCATCACCTCTATCGGAACCACTTTCATGTCATTCACTTGAAACGGTTCCATTCCAATTCGATTTAAGTTTACCGCCGGTACGCCTGGATATTTGTTGGCAAGAAAAACATAAAAAAACTCTCGTCTCAATGCCTTCTCCACTACTTCCGAGCAATAGATTTCCATGTCTTTCTTTTGCTTGAAATTAAAAGCACGTACATCATCCATTCCGGCCACATGATCTTTGTGTTCATGCGTAAAAATGAGTGCTTCCAAAGATTGTACATTCGCCCGTAACATTTGCTGACGAAAGTCTGGGCCGCTATCAATAACATAATTCTTACCCTGATATTCAATTAGAACAGAACAACGAAGGCGTTTGTCTTTCGGATTTTCAGACAAACAAACGTCACAATTACACGCAATAACAGGAACTCCTTGTGAGGTGCCTGTTCCAAGAAATGTTACACGGAAACTTTTGGAATTGCTCGACATTCCCGCAAAAATAACCAATAACGTTAAATGATTTTACAGAATCTTCTAACCAAAAAAACATCTTTGGGTATACTGGTAGGAAAGACGTACACTTCACCAGGAATTTAAGAAAGTGATAAAGCGATTACGTGGTTTAATTCTTCCTGAATAGAGCTACAATTAGAACACACCAGCCCGCAATCATAAGAATTCCGCCAATTGGGGTAATTGGGCCAAGAAATCTCAAAGAAACACCCAACAACGGCTGCAATGACAATAGAAAAATAGATCCGCTAAAAAGTATCACTCCTGCGAGCTGTAGTCGAAATACCCAGGTCAATCTCGGCAATCGATAAGCTGAAAGTCCCAAAACTAAAAAAGCCAACCCGTGATACATGGTATAGCGCACACCTGTTTCAAAAGACGCGATCTGATCACTATTGAGAACCTTTTCAAGCGCGTGGGCGGCCATTGCACCGAGAATTATACTTATGAGTATTAAAACTACTGCTGTTAGGGTGATTGCTTTATTCATGATGCAAAGATAGCGTGTAATCAAGTACATCGCGCCAACCTTTCCAATGATTATACTCTCCTATTGTTTCGTTATGCCATATAAACCGGAAAGTACCTCCAAATCGCTTCACCTCTTCATATAATGCGTGAATTTGCTTCTTCGCATCCTCAGGAGATAAATGCAAGTATTCGTTTAAAGTGCCATCCATGTAAACAAAAGGATGAACTGTCAACTCGGTAATTCTTTCTTCCAGCAAGTCGTACCAGGGAAAAGAACGTGCTGTTCCCGCTCGAAAACCTACTCCATCAGCAAAACCCATTGAGTATTCATGGCGGATTCCTACATTTATTAAGGTGCGGTAGGATTCGGGCAGCTGAAATCGCAAAAAATGCTGGCGGCTACAAGTCACCTCTTTTCCGATAATGCTTTCTAACGTTCTGAGTTCTTTATCGACGAGGGGTGCAGAACAGTACGATTTGTGTGATGGATGAATTCCAAGTGTAGCCAATTCGGAAAGGTTACGAATCAAGCTTTGATGCTTGGGCAGACTCACATCTAAATTCCGATCGAATTTGCCATGACTTTCAACCAACCAAAAAACACGCGTTGGAAATTGTTGAGCAATTTTAGAAATGTCCTCAAACGTGTCATAAGGATCCTTACCTCCATTTTCAACATCTTTGCGCTCCCGAAGGCGCTGCTTGTTATTTTGCACTCTATCGCGCATTATAGAAAGTTTCCGACGGAAGCCTTTCTTATAGCGGTATGCGTAGGTGTTGTCAATGTCAAATGTTGGTTCCATACTACACGAATTGACTGGCGCTTTCAGCCCTATCTGTTCAATAATCTGCTCTGCCCAGCGATCACAAATAGCTTTATCCAAAAGTCCATAAGCGTTTAATTCACTTTGCTCTGCCGTGAATCTGTCGTGATGATCCCAGGTAGTTGCCGTGTACTCCTCCATTCGCGTTAATACGTAAAAAATGGAAGCCAGAAGGTCTATTTTTTCATCGAAGATGTACACTTCCTCGTCCTTATCGAAAGGAGGTCTACGCTCTAAATTTTCGCTATATAAGAGTGTTGACGCCCCGTTATCTAGAGTGTAGACAAAATCTGCCGACTCCTCGCTTAGAACAAGCTCGTAATCAAAATCGCGCTGCTTAAAGATGAAATCGCACACGTATTTCAATCGCGGCGTAATCTTTTCTACCTTTATTTTTATGCTAGCTCTAGACAACGTGTTTTATAATCTTCCTTCGTCGGCAAAACTAAAGTAATTATTTCCAGCAACGATAATGTGATCTAGAATTTGCACATCGATGTACTCTCCGAACTTTTTAAGCGATGATGTAAGTTGAATGTCTGCCATGCTTGGCGAAGCGTTTCCACTCGGATGATTATGGGCCAAAATAATTCCCGAAGCTTTTGTTTCGAGTCCGTAGTTGAATATGACCTTGCCATCTGCTACAGTGCCTGAGATTCCTCCTTTTGAAATTTGCTTTATGTTCAGAACCCGATTGCCTCGACTTAAATAAACGGCATAAAACTCTTCATGATCTAAATCCATGAACAAGGGCGCTATTATTTGGTAAGCATCCCCAGAGCATTTGACGAGTTCTTTATCGACTGTTTTGCTTTGTTGGCGTCTACGGACGAGTTCCATCACGGCTAAAATTTCTGTTGCCTTGGTTTTCCCAACACCAGGATATTTGATTAATTCTCCGATGGATTTCCGTGCCAAACGGTGTAAGTCATTATCCACACTATCCAAGATGGAGCGTGCAATGTCTAGTGCACTCAGTTTTGGTGTTCCGGATCGAAGTATAATGGCTAGTAACTCGGCGTTCGTAAGTGATTTCCTACCCTGGCTTTGCAGTTTCTCTCTTGGTTGTTCATCCGATGACCAATCTTTCATGGGTTTGCGCAATGCAATTTCTTTCATTCTTCATTTTTTCGACAATTAACCATGGATACTTTCCTGAATATACGTTTTTTCTTTCGGTTTTTCAAACTAATTTAACCCCATGCAATACATTTTTACCCTTCTTTTCATCGGTATCAATTTGATAGGTTTTTCTCAAAGTTTTTCACTTGATAACTTTCTATCCAACAATGAAGAATTAGACAGAAAAGTCGATAGTATTTTCCACAATCTCAATGCTCACGATCGAGTTTCCCAGCTAATCATGCCTGCCGTTGGTCGATATGGATCACCTGAAGACACCATAAAAGCACTTATCCGAGAGAAAAAAATTGGTGGTGTCTTGCTGCTAAACGGAACGACGGATCAGTTTAAGAATTGGACTTCTGAGTACAATGAAATGAACGTTGAGTTGAATGCGTTGCCATTCCTGTATTCAGCTGATGCGGAACCGAGTCTGGTGAACAGAAAAATGATGGGCTCTCGTGCCGTTCCAAAGGCGAATCAAATTGTTTCTCACGAACAACTTATTGAAACGGCGACAATTATCTCAGAGGACTTGAATGATGTGGGAATCAACTATAATTTCGCGCCAGTGGTGGATGTTGCAAAAAACAAAACCGTTGGATATCGTGGTTTTGGCAGTAAACCTGAAAATATTCTTCCCTTTTCAGAGGCATTTATACAAACCACGCAAGAGCATAACATCATCGCAACTGCCAAACATTTTCCGGGTCATGGTTTGGTTTCCGGAGATACGCACAAAAGTCTTCAGGTCATCGATGGGGATTTAAAAGAACTGGAGAATTATCCCCCGCTTATCGAGGCTGGTGTACTGTCCATCATGGTTGCACACATCGCTATTAAAAACAACGATTCCTATAACACAGAAGGTTTTCCTGCCACATTATCTGAGTCCGTAGTATCCCATTTGTTGCGTGATAGCTTAGGTTTCGAGGGGCTCATTGTAACCGATGCGCTGAACATGGGCGGCGTGGTTCATTTCGAAGATGTCTCAATAAAAGCAGTCGATGCTGGATGTGACATTCTTCTGATGCCCGTGAGTGCATCAAAATCTCATGCAGAACTACTCAAAAAATACAATGAGGAGCAAGGATTTCAAGAAAAAGTCAACACATCTTGTAAACGCATTATTCGTATGAAAGTATGTTTGGGTCTGATAGATTCCGAAGATTAATTTCTCTGGAAATTGATCGCTAATTTGCATTTCATCGTTGTAATCGTAACTTTGAGTTAATGTCGACACAACATTTAGATAACATTATAAACGCTTTCGAACCCATTCATTTAGAAGAAATGAGTGCAACGGAATTGATGAATCGCGTCGACACAAAATTTGTCATTACCCTAAATCAATTGCTACTAGTGCTGCCGGAATTACAGAGGCACTACAAAATTTTGGAAGTAGAAGGTTTGCGACTTCCTCAGTATGAAAGCGAGTATTATGATAACGATACCTTAGACTTCTACATCGACCACCACCGCAAGAAAGTGGATCGCTTCAAGGTTCGTTTTAGGAAATATGTAGAGTCCGACCTTTCTTTTCTGGAAGTAAAACATAAAAGTAAGGGCAGAACGGACAAACAACGAATCATGGTGCAGGACTTGCCTGGCGTCATGAACAAGGAACACTTCGATTTTGTAAAAAGTACGGGAGTGCAAAAAGAGAACCTGAATTATATTCTAACCAATAAATTTCACCGCATTACGCTTGTTGGAAAAAATCATGTAGAGCGACTGACATTCGACCTAAACCTCGAGTTCAATGGCAATAACACTACAAAAATGATGAACAACCTGGTCATTGCAGAACTAAAACAAGAACGGCTTTCACGGCAGTCGCCATTTTATAAAGTGGTGAAAAGCATGATGATCCGCCCGTATCGAATTAGTAAATACTGTATTGGCGTCATAGAACTTTATGGTAAGGAGAACGTAAAATACAATCGATTTAAAAAGAAATTGCTCAAACTAAATAAACTACAAGCCAATGTTGCTTAAAGCCGCACCCGAATCGTCGATGGAGGAATTACTAAACATTACCTGGTTCGATGATGACCTTTACAAGTTACTATTCAGACTAGGAGTTAACGTTATTTTCCTCACAATAATCATTCGTTACTTGTACTACCCTAGTAAAAGACGAAAGGATTATTTGTTCACCTATTACCTTATCGGATTCATTACCTTTTTTCTTTGTTTCGCGCTCAAAAAGTTCAACATTGACACGGGAATGGGACTTGGACTCTTTGCCATTTTTGGAATTATAAGATACCGAACCGATGCCATTGAAATTAAGGAGATGACTTATCTCTTCCTGGTGATTGGCGTCAGTGTCGTAAACTCCTTAGCCTCCAACAAAATTAGTATAGCGGAAATGGCCGTTATCAATATTTTCATTGTAGCAATGACCTTCGGTTTGGAGCGCCTTTGGTTAGTGAAGCACGAAACGCGAAAAACGATTACGTACGAACGAATCGATCTTATCCGCCCAGAAAGCTATGAGGAAATGAAGGCAGACCTGGAAGAACGTACAGGACTTTCCATAAACCGTGTGGAAGTTGGTAAAATTAACTTCTTGGATGACACCGCTCAGGTAAGAATTTATTACTTTGACGACGATCAGGCTTTTTCTGATTACAGTACTAATTAATCGTCGCCGATGAAGTCCATTCGCTGGGCACTTATTCCTTTTGCTTTGCTGTATGGTATTGCTACCAGCTTTAGAAACTGGTTGTTCAATATTGGATGGAAAAAATCATACGAAATTCCCGGAAAGTCTATCACCGTAGGTAATCTTTCTGTGGGTGGAACAGGGAAGTCGCCATTGGTAAATTACTTAATTGAGCATTTTCTTAAAGAAGAGTTCCCAGTGGCTACGCTAAGTCGTGGGTATGGCAGAAAAACCAAAGGACTCCTAACCGCTGGAAAAGAAGATACCGCAGCTTCCATTGGGGACGAACCGCTCCAGTACTTGCATCGCTATCAAAATCAAATTTCAGTGCACGTTTCCGAAGCACGAAAAGCAGGTGTAGATCACATTCGAAGGACTTTAAACGAAAAAACCATCATACTCCTTGATGATGCCTTCCAGCACAGGAAAGTAAAAGCGGGATTGAATATCCTTGTAACAGAATTTCATCGCCCTTACTCTCGTGACTTTCTCTTACCTGTCGGTAGACTACGAGAATCGAAATCTGGAGCCAACAGGGCTGATCTGATTATTGTCTCCAAATGTCCGGGCAACGTTTCAGAGTCGGAAAAACAGAAGCTTTCTATGGAATTAGCCCAAAACGAGCAGCCTGTTTTCTTTTCATCTATAAAGTATGGCGCATTGACACAGATTTCAGGAACACAGCCTAATACCGTCAAAAACATACTCCTGGTCACTGGAATTGGAAATCCCACCCCACTTTTAGAACACTTGAAATTGAACTATAACGTTATACACGTAAAGTTTCCCGATCACCACGCGTTTACTAGGGTTGACATCGATACCATTCATCAAAAATTTAATACTTTTGCTAGCCGTGATAAAATCATTGTTACAACCGAAAAAGATTTCATGCGATTGCAGCAATTCAATGAAATTTCAGAAGGTTCTGTTCCTTGGTTTTATCAACCTATAAATATTATGATCAACGAAGAATCGAAACTTAAGAAGCTACTAAACGACTATGTTAGAAAAAATTAAAGATGCGTACGATTATATCCAGTCGCGAACTTCAGTAAAACCAACTGTTGGAATCATCCTTGGAACAGGATTGGGTGGATTGGTAAAAGAAATTGAAATCGTAGATGAAATAGAATACAAAGATATTCCCCACTTTCCACTTTCCACAGTTCAAAGTCATAGCGGGAAATTGATTTTTGGAAATCTTGGTGGAAAAACGGTAGTTGCCATGCAAGGTCGCTTCCATTTTTATGAAGGTTACACCATGCAAGAGGTTACTTTCCCAGTGAGAGTAATGAAATTTTTGGGCATCGAACGCTTGTTTGTAAGCAACGCCTCAGGAGGGGTGAACCCCGATTTCGAGATTGGTGAAATCATGGTCTTGAATGATCATATCAACCTTTTCCCAGCACATCCTTTGATCGGAAAGAACATTGACGAACTGGGACCACGTTTTCCTGACATGAGTCAACCGTATGATCGTGGTATGATCGCTTTAGCAGAGGAAATTGCGAAAGAAAAAGATATCAAAATAAGCACTGGTGTATATGCTGGACTTACTGGGCCAACTTTGGAAACGCCAGCAGAATACAAATACGTACGCGTCATCGGTGCAGATACCGTAGGAATGTCTACCGTTCCTGAAGTAATTGTTGCGCGTCACATGGACATTCCTTGTTTCGCCATTTCAATCATTACAGATTTGGGCGTTCCAGGTCACATTCAAGAAGTAAGCGTGGAAGATGTAATCGCAGTAGCAAATGCCAAAGAGCCTTCCATGACAATAATAATGAGAGAATTAATTTCAAGAGTCTAAATGAATCCAGAAACGCGTTCAAAATATCAGGCTGTCATCGGTTTAGAGGTACACGCTCAAATGTTGACCAAAACCAAGGCGTACTCAAACGATGTTAATGAATACGGTGCCACTCCAAACACCAATGTGAGTGCAATCACGCTTGGCCATCCAGGAACATTGCCACGTATGAACAAGCAAACCATTCAATATGCCATCCGTTTGGGATTGGCGTGTGATTCAAACATTGCAGGGGAGCAACATTTTGCGCGAAAAAATTATTTCTACCCAGATCTTCCTAAAGGATATCAGATTACACAAGACACCACCCCTATTTGCACAGGTGGTCGTATCATTATTAAGGATGAACACGGCGAAGAGAAAAGCATCGGCATCACCCGTATTCACATGGAGGAAGATGCAGGGAAAAGTATGCACGATGTGGATTTGTATGATACACTAGTTGATTTGAATCGTGCTGGGGTTCCCTTGTTAGAAATTGTTTCTGAGCCTGACATTCGTTCTTCTCAAGAAGCTTACAACTATGTTTCGGAGGTACGTAAACTGGTACGTTATTTGGGGATTTGTGACGGAAACATGGAGGAAGGATCTTTGCGTTGCGATGCCAATATTTCAGTAATGTTGAAGGACGCCAAAGAGTATGGAACAAAGGTAGAGGTTAAGAACATGAACTCTATTCGGAATGTTCAGAAAGCGATAGAATTTGAAATAGCCCGTCAAATTGAAGCCATCGAAGCAGGAGAAACCATTGCACAAGAAACGCGTTCTTTTGATGCTTTAAAAGGTATCACAATTTCCATGCGATCGAAAGAAGCTGCCAACGATTATCGCTACTTCCCCGAACCGGATTTATTGCCAATTACCGTAAGTCAGGAACAAATTGAGGCTGTTAAAGGCAACATGCCACCACTTCCCAGAGAATTGTTCGTAAAGTACACGAAAGAATTTGGATTGTCTGAATATGATGCTTATAATCTAACGGATAATAAAGACATCGCCTTGTTTTACGAGCAAATCATAGAGCATACGAAAAACTACAAAGGAGCCGCCAATTGGGTTATGGGAGATATCAAATCTTTCTTGAACAACCGCGGATTGGAAATTTCAGAGTTCCCGATTCCAGCAAAGAACGTTGCTGCTTTAATTCAAATTATTGATGACAGTAAGATTTCGTCTTCTGCAGCGTCTCAGAAAGTATTCCCGGCAATGTTGGAAAAACCTCATGCCGAACCTTTGAAAATTGCAGAGGAACTCAATGTGCTCCAGGATTCCAACGAGGATGCTATTTTAACGTTTATTGACGAGGTTATTAAGCAACACCCCGAAGAGGTCGCTCGTTATAAAGATGGAGAAAAACAACTGGTTGGATTCTTCATGGGTCAACTAATGCGAGCATCCAAAGGACAAGCCGACCCGAAAGTGGCAAACGGCCTGATGCGGAAAAGATTAGAAGAACAATAATGAAATACGTAATTGCTTTATTTGTTGGACTGTTTCTGGTTTCATGCGAGACAATGGAGGAGTCTGGAGATACTGAAATGCCGAAGAATGATCTGAAAGATAATTTCTCGATCGCTGGAAAGATTCAGAACGGTCAAAACATGACATTCTACCTGGAAGCTCAGTCAAAAAATGGAGTAATTGAAGTTGCCAAGGCCACATCTGATGGTACCGGACGATTTGAAATGACTGGAAATATTCCTGGATACGGTATTTATAGCCTTCGGATGGGTGAAACCAATGAAAAGGTGATCCCGATGACTTTAGTACCCGACGATGAAGTCATGATTGAGGCTTCCTCAGCCTCTTTTAAAACACCTAAAGTAACGGGAACAGACTGGTCCGAGCTCATGACCGAGTACATGAAAATATATCATGAGTTTGAAAAGGAGAATACACTATTAAAACTGAATCCCGAAAATTTGTCAAAGGAAGAAGTTAACGAAAAGTATCAGGAATTGAGCGGTGAAATTGATAAGTTCATCTTTGATAAATTGGACAAAGATCCCGCAAATCCGTTCAATGTAATCTTAATTCCTTCAGCGATTCCGAAACAAGGATTTAACGGCTGGCCCGAAGAAAATCTGGTTCGTTTGAAACGTGTAGAACAATCACTTTTAGATCGCTTTCCGAAGTCCAAATACGTGGAGAGTTTAGGATACCAGATTTACCAAATCGAACAGGAATTTGAAAAATACAAGAATTATCGCTCTGGAACGGTGCCAGCTCCAGATATTGCTTTGCCGAATCCCAAAGGAGAAATAATGCGGTTGTCGGACTTGAAGGGGCAATATGTTTTGATTGATTTTTGGGCATCTTGGTGCGTTCCATGCCGACAAGAAAATCCTAATGTAGTGCGCCTGTACAACAAATACAAAAACAAAGGATTCACCATTTATTCTGTTTCGCTTGACAAAGAATTGGAACCTTGGAAAGCTGCCATCGCTTCCGACAATCTAAGTTGGCCCAACCATGTCAGCGATTTGAAGTATTGGGATTCACCCGTAATTCAACAATATGGATTTTCAGGAATTCCTTTCACTGTCTTACTAAACAAGGAGGGCAATTTTATCGCTGTCAACCTGCGCGGAGAAGAATTGGAACAGAAATTGGAAGAAATATTCGAAAACTAACGAAAAGTATGAAGTGGATATCACTAGCATTGTTTGTGGGACTTGTTTCACTCACAAATGCTCAACAAATAGAAGTAATCGTCTCAGGAAACATTTTTAATTCGGAAGCGGACTCTGTTTTCCTCTCCCAAAAGTCAGGAGATCAATTCATCAACATTGAAGGAGCAAAATTCAAGAAAAATGGAGATTTTGAGATCAAAACAAGTGTTCCAAGCCCAGATTTCTATTCTTTACGTTTTGGAGATTCTCAAATAAACCTAATTCTAAGAAAAGGTTCAGACATCAAGGTGTATGGTGACGGCGCGAACATCGGTCAGTTCTGTAATATCGTTGGATCTGATGAGTCTGTAAGCATGAATAACTTCACACGCGAAAAAGATGCCTGGATTGCCTATGTCGATTCGGTAAATGCTGTTATTGCAGCAGATCCTAGTCAACAAGCAGCGCTTCGATCTCAATTCCAGCAGAAGCAGCAACAATATCAGGCTGTTGTAAGAGCATTCGTTCAAGCCAATCAAAATTCCGCTGCCTTGTACGCTATTCAATCCATAATTGACCCAAAAGTTGATTTTGAAGGGTACGAAAACATCACGAAGCAATTAATGGCAGGATTCAGCGAGTCTCCAACAGTTCAGGCCGAGTACAGTAAAATGGAAAAACTGAAGGAAGAGATGCTTGCCAAAGATCCATTGGCACCAGGAAAAATGGCTCCAGACTTTACCGAAGCTATGCCTGATGGTGAAATGTTATCGCTTTCGGACTTGCGCGGAAATGTTGTTCTGTTAGATTTCTGGGCATCTTGGTGTGGACCTTGTAGACGCGAAAACCCAAATGTGGTAGCGCTTTACGAAAAATACAAAGACAAAGGTTTTACTGTAATGAGCGTGTCGCTTGATAAAGACAAAAACAAATGGTTGAATGCTATTGAAAAGGACAATCTTTCATGGCCCAACCATGTCAGCGATTTACAATTTTGGCAAAGCAAAGCCGCAAAACTTTACGGCGTTTCAGGAATTCCTTTTACCGTTCTAATTGATCAGGAAGGAAAAATTATTCGAACAAAACTACGCGGACCTCAATTGGAAGAGGAACTATCTCGTATTTTAGGTGATTCATGACAAACACCCCATCGAAAATTTATTTCGCCTCTGATTTTCACCTCGGAGCACCCGACTATGATAAAAGTTTGGAGCGTGAGAAAAAAATTGTGGCGTGGTTGGATCATATCAAACAAGATGCAAAGGAAATCTATCTTGTTGGAGATATTTTCGATTTTTGGTTCGAGTATAAACGCGCTATTCCCAAAGGATTCGTTCGTTTACAGGGGAAAATAGCAGAGATCACAGACAGCGGAATTCCAGTCCATATTTTTACGGGAAACCACGATATGTGGATTTTTGATTACATCCCCAAAGAACTTGGCGTTCAATTGCATCGTGAACCCATCACAAAAGAATTTTTCGGTAAAAAATATTTTATTGGTCATGGGGATGGACTTGGACCTGGAGATAAAGGCTACAAGTTCTTGAAAAAAGTATTTGCGAATAAGTTTTGTCAGTGGTGTTTCGCCAGACTACATCCAAACTTTGGAATATGGCTTGCGGATAAATCCTCAAAAACAAGTCGGGCCCATACCGGAAATGCCGATGAAAAATACCACGGTGATGACAAGGAGTGGTTGGTGATATTCTGTAAAGAAATGCTGGAAAAAGAGCATTTCGACTATTTCATTTTCGGTCATCGACATTTGCCTATTGAGAAAGAGGTTGGCGATAACGCTACTTATTACAACCTGGGGGAATGGATTAACTACTGTACCTATTTAGAGGTAAGTGAGTCTTCTGTTGCAATGAAAACCTGGAAATAACCAAATCTTCAAAATTCTGGTCAACGCTATTCGAGTACGGCGTTCGTAGTTTTCAAAATAATGGGTGACTCATTCCAGTTTAACCGAGTTCCCGTTTGTTGAACCTCTTCAGGACGCAGCACTTCGGTAGAATCCCAAAGTCCCGTCTCCAATGTTTTTGCATAGACTTCAGGCAACTTTGCATTGCGCATTTTTTCTTGTGTGGATCGCCAATCGTACGATAAACGATGAAATTTGACCTCAAAGCCTTCTTTGCTCTTATCTATTGTGGTAAACCAAACATCTTGTGTTCCGTCATTTCCTGGCATTCCAAGTGCCCCTGAATTGATCCAGGCCTTTGATTCTTTTTGATCCAAAAAGGGAACTCCACAATGACCTGCGATCATTTTCTGAACATCCAGATAATTCAACCCTTTTTGCTTTTCCTCCCATGGAGATGATAAATACACAAAACGAGACGTTTCGGAAGGCGCACCATGGCAAACACCCCACTTCTCCCCTCCAAACTCCAGAATGAGCTGTTCGGGCAAAGTATTCATCCAGTGTAAACGCTCTTCTGTAATTTGCGCTTGAGCATAAGGGTACCAGCGCTGGGAATGTAGGTCACAAGATGAATTCTCATTAAAATTACACCCACAGTCTTCTTCCCTATTTCTCAATTGTATCTCTACATTTCCAGCAATGCAGTGAATTCCCCAATCCGCAACAAGGTCTACGCATGCTTGCGCATCTGCACAGTACGCAACTACATCGCCCGTACACACTATCGAATCTGCACTATAATTATTTGTGTCGGCCCAAGCTTTAAGGGCTTGCAACGCTTCATAGTTACTATAAACGCCGCCCATAACGAGCAACCTCTCTCCTACTATTTTTCTTACTTCGATTTCCATTGCGTTGCAAAATACGGAATTAAAAACGCAGCAAACGCCGCTATTGAGCCTATAACATTGATAAATAAATAATCTGCATATTTACCAGTTGTCCAAAACCAAGAAGTCGGTATCCAACCTTGAATTAGAACGACTCCGGAGAGTAATCCAATTCCAACAGATAAATAGAACGAAATCCGTGGTGCAGGCAGTTTCCAAAGAAGAAAAATAGGAGCTAGACCAATTACCATGGTACCGCTGATAGTGGTTGCAGATAAAATTTCAGGGTCTAGAAAAACTGGAATTGTTCCAATTACTGCCAGAACAATCATCGCAATGCGCCCAGCTCGAATTGAGATACTGGAATTCTTTCGAATATCTATCACCCATAGCTTAGAGAAACTACTAAATGCAGAATCTAAGGTAGAAGTCGCGGAGGTCAACATAATTAAATTCATCAGAATCAACAACGGGATTCCGAAGCTGCGAGCAAATCCATTTAAGGCCATTTCGCTACCATTGACGCGCATGGCAACCCCAACAAGACTGAAAAGAATAATGCAAATTCCTCCAACGAAAGCTGCAATTGTATAGCTTTTGCGCATTTTTTTGGGATCATTTATAAAGGCTCTGTCCGTCATCACTGGATCGTGGAAGGGGTAACTCAAGCTTTGAACCACTGCCAGAACCAATAAGTTTACTCCGGAATCAAAAGACCAAACACCCCAGAAGCTGGAATCGAGTGAGTTTCCAGAAAAAGAAGGCAATACCATTACTAATATCACCAGCAGAAAGACGGCAAACAAAAGCATTTGAATGACATCCGTGAATAAGGATGCTTTTAAACCACCTTTCAATACGTAAGCAAGCGTTAAAACCGTGAATACAACTATGGAAATGTAGTAACCATTCGAGCCTACGTCACCAAAAAAGCCCCCGATAACCATCGTGTTCGACCATATTTCATTAAAAAGTCGAATCGCAATGAGCACGGAAAAAATACGTGTTGCTGTTCTTCCAAATCGATCGTTTAAGAAGGCATGTATGGATGTCCATTTCCCTTTTGTTCTGAGTTGATAAATCACATAACCGGCCACCAGAAAGGAAAGGTAGTAACCAGCATAGGCAACTCCTCCCAGCAGTCCATAATCATTTCCCAGACCCGCCGCATTCACGATGGATTTGGCAAAAATCCAGGAAATGATTAGACCACTTGTAAGGACAAAGACATTGGGCTCTTTCGCGGCATTTTCGCTTCCTTTAAAGAAGTCGCGATTTCCCAGTGCTTTCGGAGAAAACACAAAGAATGCCGCTAATACAGCAATGAGCAAACCCCATTGAAGATACAGTTCCAATGTCATGAATTCATGGAATTAAAATACGTCCCACCAAACTTTAGCGTTTACGCTATTGCCTGATGTATTTGCCGCTGCTGTTGAGTAGTTACCCGCGTTCAAGGCAATTTCATCTGCTGGGTAAGGCAATCGAACAGGATATGCTCCTCCGTTTAAGCTGGCAGATACTGGCATCAACTGCGGGAAGCCTGTACGCGTGTACTCAATCCAAGACTCATAAGAGTTGATGGTATTGGCAATCCATTTTTGCGTGATGATCTGTTCCAGTCCATTGGTAGCGTTATAAGCAGCATTGCCAGTCGTCAAATAATCCGAAGGCATCGCAACACTCCAATAGGTAAACGCTTGTGCAACTCCTTCCTCATACAAGGTTTGAGCAGAAGCTGCGATGTACCCTTTCTGTGCGCACTCTGCAAGTAAGAATCGTGTTTCCCAAGAGGTTAGGAAATTGCACTTCAAAGCACCTGTGTTCTCCCTGAAAATCATTCCTGCGAAAGAGTAATCGGAAAGGGAAATGGTGGTTTGCGAATTATCAATTCCGTTGATCAATCCGTTTAAAACGTTCGGATCGTTTCCTGTGCCACGGAAAAACAACTCAAATCGAGGGTCGTTTAATTCCATGTAAATCGAATCGGCTGTTTCTGACATTACGTACAGTCCAAAATCTCCCTGACGTAATTTTTCCATTCTGAAACTATTTGGTTGCGAATCAGAAAACCAGAAAAATGCATCATCCGCTCCAGACATCATGTAATCATTGTCGTTGTACAAAATCTGAAGTTCTTGAGCAACATCCAAAGCAATCGAATTGTCACGGTCAGCGATCCGTACCAATGCTTTTATCTTTAAGCTTTTGGCAAACTTACGCCATTGATTCAAATCGCCACTAAATAGGATGTCTCCTCCCAACGTTTGCACACCAGTATAGTTATCAATCGCCAAAATCGCTTTATCCAATTGATCCAGGATTCCGTCTTCACCAGTATAAATAGACTCTTGAGAGTCATACACTGGCGTTGTAGTTCCTTCCAAACCAAGTAATGCTTCGCTGTAAGGAATATCACCGTACATATCCGTGAGCATCTGTGTCATGTACGCCTTCATGATGCGCGCTGGCCCCTCGTAGACTTTATACACATCACGTTCCATGGACTTATCCAATACAATTTGGTTGTCGCGTAGGTTTTGATACAAAGCTGGCCATGGATTTCCACCCAATTGTGGCTGATTGAGGTTGTGTCGATCAAACAGGTTAAAATCGACCATACTAAAATGTTGTCCTAATAGATTTCCGGCTACAAATCCTTCATAAGACATGTTCTCGCCTACATCGTAAAGAACTTGTCGAAACAACAGGTCTGGCTCCACATCTACGGGATTGTTTACGTTCGTATTGATTTTTTCAAAATCCTTGGTACACGACGCTGCGGTGATTCCAAGAAGTAATAAAAAGATATATTTTAAAGTTTTCATAGTCTAGTTCTTAAAAGTTATAACCCAGCTTAATTCCGATGCTTCTCGTAGATGCGTAGGACATATTTTCTACTCCGCGTGTGAATTGATTTCCTTGCGTCGCTAGTTGTTCTGGATCAAAATGTGGAATGGACGATATTGCGAATAAATTTCTTCCAATTACTGCTACTCGGAAGGTTCTATGCGCTGCCACAAATCCTTTTTCCTTTGCTTCATTTCGGAAAGTATAACCAATAGAAAACTGACGCAACTTCAAGAAAGAGGCGTTGTACATGTTATTCTCCTCATGGTTACGATCGTAATATTGGCGGTAATAAGACTCTGCAGAAATAGCCGTAGTATTTTCTTCATACACAGGATTCTCTTCGGTTCCTACATTCACCACTCCATCTACTACAATTCCTTCCTCAGGACGATTTTCGGTTTCGATCAACTGACCTCCAACACCAGCCAACGCTAACGTTCTTGAAATCAAAGATCCACCTTGCTGCCAATCGAATAAGAAACTAAAGTCAAAGTTCTTATACGAAAGGTCATTCTTCCAGCTTAGTACAAAATCAGGGTTGTAATTCCCTAGCTTTTTCACTTCATTATCTACCACAAAGTTTCCATTTGCATCAACGATGAAGCGTCCATCTTCAGTTTTCGCATATCCTGTTCCGTACATGTCACCGATTCTTCCTCCTTCTTCCACTTGATACCAAACCGTTTGGTTCACATTATCGTAGATTCGATTGTAAGCAAGCGTTATGGTGGTAGCGCCCTCAGGTAATTCTTCAACCGTTGCTACATTTCGTGAAAAGTTCAAGCCTGTGTTCCAAGAGAAATGTTCCTTTTGAACAGCGTTGATTTGTGCAAACATTTCTAAACCTCTCGTTCTAACCTTACCTCCATTTACGACCTGCTGCGTGTATCCTGAAGAAATGGCAACTGGCAAAGACAAAATTTGATTTACCGTATAGGCATCGTAGTACGTAACATCAAATCGTAGGCGGTTGTCGAAGAGACGAATGTCCGTTCCAAATTCATAGCTCGTCGTTCTTTCCGGCAATAAATTGCTATTTGGAATGGTAGATTGCGCACTTACCGTCGGTTGATTGTTATATGCTACTTGTGGAATATAGACTCCAACCGTTTGATATGGATCTGTATCATTTCCAACTTGAGCGACACTTGCACGTAGCTTGACGAAACTGAATGCTTCTGGTAAGTTCACTGTTCGGCTCAAAACGTACGACAATGAAGCCGATGGATAGAAGAATGAAGCATTAGCAGAAGACGTCGGAGTTGCTAATGCGCTTGACCAGTCGTTTCTTCCAGTAACGTCTAAAAATAAATAGGATTTGTAACGCAAACGTGCAATTCCGTATACACTGTTGATCCGTTTTTGTGTGCTGTACTCAGCTGTTTCCAATGGAACGGATGAGTTTGATAAGGTGTACGTTCCTGGTTGAGCCAACGCGTTCGCGATTACAAAACTGTTGTTCGAGCTTTGATCCATTCGGTTGGCACCACCGGAAATTTCTAAACCGAAATTATCCCACTTGTTCGAATACGTGGCCAAAATATCGGTATTCTGCTCACGAAAACCAACGGCTTGTTCTGCATAGGCTCCTTGCTGGAATCGATTCGAGCTGTAGGCTCTGCGAAATTCCCTTCCTTCCTGAGAGAAGTCAATCCCTGTGCGTACACGAACATTCCAATGTGCATTGAACTTGTATTCTGCATTCACACCTCCAATCATTCGATCCCGAGCAAAACTGTTACGGTTTTCATACAAGGTGAAATATGGGTTATCAAAGTACAAATAGTTGAACGAGTACTGCTGACGCCCTTCCAATCCAGGTTGCCAGTAGTCCTCCATTGCAGAAATATCCAAACTTCTCGGGCCCCAGGCAACTAAAGAATAATTCAAGTTTTCAGAACCATATCCAGAAGACGGTCGGTTATCACTGCTTGATCTTGCATACTGTAAACTTGAAGTGATTGACAATTTTTCCGTTGGTTGGAATGACATATTCGCCAATGCGTTGGTGCGGTCGAAGTTAACGCCAGGAATTATCCCTTTTGCTCGTGTATCTGTAACCGAAAATCGAACGCTTCCTTTATCGAAAGCATTAGATATAGCTATGTTTTGAATTGATGTGACTCCTGTTTGATAAAAATCCTTCAGGTTGTCTTCGTAAGAAACCATTTCTGTTGGTGTAATCGGTGCGCCACCGTGCACTGCCACATCTCCTCCTCGAACATAGGTTCCATCGGGCATCAAGACAGGACTGTCGAACTGAGTTGTCATTACACCAGCATTCAGTTCTGGCCCCCAGCTGTAGCTAATACCATCATTTACACCTCCGCCGAGTCCGTCTTGAAAAGCGAACTGTCCGTTGTTTCCTTGTCCGTACGAATTTTGGAATTCCGGCAACGTAAATGCGTCATCAATATAAGTGGTACTGTTAAAAGTAATTCCCAAGCCTTTCTGTCGCTTTCCTTGTTTTGTGGTGATCACGATCACGCCATTCGAAGCGCGTGTCCCATACAAAGCTGCTGCAGACGGACCTTTCAATACCGTAACAGACTCGATATCATCTGGGTTCACATCCATAGCACCGTTACCAAAATCAACGCTCTGAAAACCAGCCGCTGCATCATTTGTCGGGTTGACCACAGAATTGTTGTTAATTATGATTCCATCAATGACAAACAAAGGGTTGTTGTTCGTGAAAGACGCTTCTCCCCTAATACTAATTGTAGAGGTAGACCCAACACCCGTTGCTCCTTGCGTTACCTGGACACCGGCGATTTGTCCAGCGAGATTATCCAGAACATTGAGAGATTTCACTTCGGAAACTTCATCGCCTTCCAGTGTTTGAACAGTGTACCCCAGGTCTGTCGTAGATCGCTTTTGAGATAAAGCCGTCACAACGACGTCCTCTACCTCTTGAAAAATGGAAACCAGTGGAATAGAAATGATACTGGTAGCATTGCCCACTGTAAGCGTTTTCGGTTCGAATCCGCGAGCAGTGATGGTTAATTGTAAGGAATCTTTCTCTGAACGAATGGTAAACTTCCCTTGGGTGTTAGATAAGTAGTTGTTCTCGGTGCCTACCTCGGATATTCTTGCTCCGTAGATCGGTTCATTCGTTGAAGCGCTTGTAATAACGCCAGTAAAAGTGTATTCCTGTGCATAGGTAACACAAGATACAGCCATGAAGCACATGGCTAGTAAAAGTAGTCTCATAGTAAGTGTAAAAATTAAAAGTTGTTTTCGTTTTCTTTCATTAAGTCAAGACTTCAGGAGGCCCACGACGCCATTGAGGCGACAACTTTACATAGGTTGAATTAGGGCTAAGAAACCCCACTTTTAAACTTCCTTTTGAGGAAAGAAGCGTTCTAATTGTTCTGGAAAATGAAGACTGATTGGTGAGAATAAACTTCCGCAGGTCATGTAGACTGTTGATATCATGCAACCGTCGCAATTCGCAAAATTCTGGAAAAGCGAACACACAATCTCTCCATAAGTTTTGTTGTCGCCAGGAAAGCTGCTGGAAGTTGGATTTATTCTTCTCGAAACTATTTCGGTTCAGTCCTATCAGGTACAACCCGCCACGATAATCTGGTCCAAGAACTATATCTGATTTCTTGATTTGATCACTGGCATTTAAAACATCTGATGCGCTTAGTTCCACGCAATCATTACCAACAAGAATCAGCTGGTCATACCCTTGATCGAAACCGTATTGAAAAGCGCCTACAATATTCTCCCCGAATAACTCTGCTTCCTGCAAATACTCATTGTAGTAAATAATATCAAGACCTGTTTTTCTAAGTGTCTTGAGAGAGCGACTGATAATGGCTGACGTGATCTTCGCATTTACGTAAAAGGAAGGATCAAAGATTTTACTCTGAGATTCAGATACTTGGGTTCTACTAAAGAAAATGACTGCAGTCTTGTCAGCTCTCATAAGTTTCGTTTCGTCGCTATATTGACGGAGGTAATATTGATTGCTTACAGCAGTCTTTCTATTTTTTTATGCCTTCGTGTAAAAATACTCAAGCAGCGTTTAAAGTATCACATGCCAGGAAATCCAGCACCACCACCCTTCATTTGCTTCATCATTTGACGCATATTCTTTGGGTTCGACATCATCTTCATCATTTTCTTGGTGTCACCAAATTGTTTCATCAACTTGTTCACTTCCTGCATACTAGTACCACTACCCTTTGCAATACGTGACTTTCGTGCACCATTGATGATTTGTGGATTGGCTCTTTCTTGCGGCGTCATGGAGTGAATAATTGCCTCGATATGTTTGAACGCGTCGTCTTCGATTTCAACATCCTTCATGGCTTTTCCCATTCCTGGAAGCATTCCCATCAAGTCCTTCACGTTCCCCATCTTCTTTACTTGTTGAAGTTGGTTTAAGAAGTCATTGAAATCAAACTGGTTTTTCTGAATTTTCTTTTGAAGTTTGCGTGCTTCTTCTTCGTTGAACTGCTCCTGAGCGCGCTCAACCAAGGAAACCACATCCCCCTTACCAAGGATTCGATCCGCCATACGAGCTGGGTAGAATACATCCAAGGCATCCATCTTTTCGCCCGTTCCGACAAACTTGATTGGTTTGTTAACAACCGCCTTGATTGATAAGGCTGCTCCACCTCGGGTATCACCGTCCAACTTAGTTAGTACAACTCCATCAAAATTGATACGCTCGTTGAAGGTTTTCGCTGTGTTTACCGCATCCTGCCCTGTCATGGCATCCACCACGAACAAGGTTTCTGTGGGCTTGATCGTATTCTTAACCTCAGCAATTTCGGCCATCATTTGTTCGTCTACGGCCAAACGTCCCGCGGTATCAATAATAACCACGTTGAAGCCTTTGCTCTTGGCATGTTGAATCGCAGCTTGCGCAATTTTTACGGGATTCTTTTCTTCCTTGTTCGAGAAAACCTCAACATCTAATTGCTCACCAAGAACATGCAACTGATCAATCGCCGCTGGACGGTACACGTCGCAGGCTACCAACAAAGGTTTCTTGCCTTTCTTGTTTTTGAGGTAGTTGGCCAGTTTTCCCGAGAAAGTCGTTTTACCTGAACCTTGAAGTCCCGACATCAAAACTATTCCAGGATTCCCTTTCACGTCAATTTCAACCTCGTTTCCACCCATGAGTTCTTTTAACTCTTCATGACAAATCTTAATAAGGAGTTGTCCAGGGGAAATAGCCGTTAATACATTCTGACCTAAAGCCTTTTCTTTAACAGTGTTCGTGAATTCTTTCGCTGTTTTGAAGTTCACATCGGCATCCAACAAGGCACGACGTACTTCCTTCAAAGTTTCTGCAACGTTGATTTCTGTGATTTGCCCTTGTCCTTTGAGGACTTTAAAGGCTCTTTCGAACTTATCCGTTAAATTTTCAAACATATTTTTTCGATTTCAGGAGTACAAAACTAACAAAAACTCAGTGGATACGGGGTGACTAGACGCGCCTAATCCTTCTTTTTCGGCTTCAACTTCGCAATTTTGATTCCTACATAGCCGAAAACTACAGTCATGATTGGGCTAATGATATTAAAGAAGCAGTAGACAAAATAATCGCCTGTCGCAACGCCAAGTACTTTCGACTGTGTAGCGCCACACGTATTCCATGGAATTAGGACAGAGGTCACGGTACCGGAATCCTCTAAAGTCCTTGAAAGATTTTGTGGTGCCAAACCACGATCTTTGTATGCATCAGCAAACATTCTTCCAGGCACTACAATGGATAAATATTGATCTGAAGCAGTTGTATTGAAAAATAAACACGTCCCTGTAGTTGTAGCAATAAGTGAACCTGTAGAGCGCACCATTTTCATCAACTTTTTGGTTATGGCTTGAAGTAAACCACATGCCTCCATTATCCCGCCAAAACACATAGCACAAACGATCAACCAAATCGTATTTAGCATTCCGTACATACCGCCAGAAGACAAAAGCTTATTCACACCGGCATTTTCAGTTTCAATAGAAACGTCAGTTGTCATAGCATCGATAGAGGCCATGTAAGAGGATTGCACGTAATTAGGTGTCCAATGAACCCTGTCACCATCCATTTGGATGTACTTCGATCCCAAATCCTGAACAATATCTGGCTGAAAAAAGACCGCAACGAGACAACCGGCGATAGTTCCAATGAATAAGGCAGGAAGCGAAGGTACTTTCTTGATGATCAGAAATACAACTAAAGCTGGCACAAGCAAAAACCAGGGCGATATCACAAAATTCTCCTTGATCAATTTCCCCATTTCCAATGCACCCATTTCAGCATTATTCGTAGAAATGGAGAAACCAATGATTAAAAATATGATCAGCGTGATTACAATCGAAGGAACGGTGGTCAAAGTCATGTAGCGAATATGCGTAAACAAATCTGTTCCTGCCATAGCTGGTGCAAGGTTGGTGGTATCAGAAAGTGGCGACATTTTATCACCGAAATATGCCCCTGAAATAATCGCTCCAGCGGACATTGCGGAATCAATTCCCAATGCACCTCCAATTCCAATTAGTGCCACCCCGACAGTAGCAACCGTGCTCCAGGAACTCCCAGTGGCAATTGCCACAATGGCACTGATTACGCATGCCGCAACCAAGAAAATTGTGGGATTTAAAATTTCCAATCCATAATAAATCATTGTTGGAACGATTCCCGAAATCAACCAAGCTCCTGAAAGCGCCCCAATCATCAAAAGAATTAAAATTGCTGGCAAAGCTGATTTAATACTCTTCACCATTCCTTTTTCAATATCTTTCCAAGAAAAGCCTAAGCGCCATCCTACCAAACCTGCAATCACAGCCCCAATTATCAGAGCCATTTGGTTTGCCCCATTCAATGATGAATCTTCGTATAAATAAACGCTTAATCCGAGTAACGAAATCAAAATGAGCACAGGGATAAGGGCAAGCCCAAACATTTGATTGGTACTTAGCTTTTTCTTCGAGTCTTTAGTCATGAATGCGAACGTTTGAAGTAGTTCAAAAATAATGATTTAACCCACTTTCTTCTTCGGCTTGTAAAAAAGTAATATCAGGACGGGCAGAATCGTTAAATCTGCAATCAAGGCAACGATGAGTGCCAGACATAGCATAATCCCTAAATAGAAGGTTCCAAGGAAGCTAGAGAAAACCAAAAGCAAAAATCCAGAACAAAGTATCAACGTTGTAAGAATCATCGCCTTACCTGTCGTGAAGTAGCTTCTTCGTAGTGCGTACATCACTCCTTTGCCTTTCATTAGCTCGTACTTAAATTTACCGAGGAGGTGTATGGTATCATCTACCGCAATTCCAAAAGCAATTGTAAAGATAATCGCCGTTGATATTTTTAGATCTACACCCAAGAAGCCCATTGCGCCACCAATAAACACAAGCGGGAAGATGTTGGGTACGAGACTAATTAACATCATTGGAATAGAACGGTAAATCAAGCCCATTATTAATGCAACAATCAAGATCGAGACTGCTAACCCTTTCACGAGACTGGTGGACATATAGCGCAAGTTTTTGTCAACCAAATGCGCCGCTCCCGTTACTTGATACTTTAACTTGCCGTCCATTGTTTGCCCCTTCAAGAACTTATCCAAATCCTTGTTCAAGGCCGTTACTTTTTTATTCCCAAGATCTGGAATCGTACCACTGATACGTACAATGGACTCTGTACTGTCTACCATCGTTCGCAATAACGATCCGTCTTGTGCCGTTTTTAAAATTTGTCGGATTGTTCGCTCCTTACTCTTACGATTCGGCAATGCATAAAATTCATCCTTACCCGCATACATTCCACGATTAAGAATCTTCATTGCCGAAACTAGAGACAACTTAATATTTGCACCGTATGAGTCTTTCAAATAGCCTTGAACCGAATCCAGTGTTTTGAGAACTTCTTTGTCCCAAACCTGAACATTGGTGTCTTTTATAATTACGGCCATCTCAAAAGGACGTGCACCGCCGTAATGTTTGTCTAAGTAATTAAAGTCTTGTTTTACGGGTTCATCCTCGGCAACGTCGTCAATGAGCATGTTATCGCTTTCCAGTTGAAAAGTCCCAATAACACTTACAACAAGCACCAAGGCCCCGATTCCCAAAACAGTTTTCTTCTTTCTACCGATAACTAAAAACCATCTCTCCAACTTCAATCGCCAGAAATGATCTTTCTTTTTCGCTGTTACATATTTCGGTCCTCCCGTGAGATAAAACAAGGCCGGCAAAACCGCAAATGTGAGCACAAAGGCAATCATTACCCCAACTCCCATCACCATACCAAAAACCTGAATGGGTTCCACCCTTACAAAAACCAAGGTAAAGAATCCAATAGCGGTGGTAATGGACGTTAAAAATGTTGCCATTCCGACTTCTCGCACTGCCAGTTTCGTCGCTTCAAATGAGTTTCCTAATTCTCTCAGACCGTCAAGATATCGGGAGACAAGGTGAATTACATCTGACATGGAAACTACGAACATGACCGACGGCAATACCGTCAGAATTACGTTCAATGGTTGACCAGCGATGGACATGCCTCCAATGAGCCATACCATTCCCGAAACAATCACCGCCTGTGGTATTAAAATCCCCCAAATGGATTTGAAAGCGATCAAAAGAAAAACAATCACCAAAACGGCGCTTAATCCGAGGAACAATGCCATTTCAAAAGACATTTCGTCTATGTAGTACTTTTGACCTACAGCTCTTCCTCCTGTCCGAATATTATCGAATTTGTACTGCTTCGCCTTTTTCTCAATGGTTGTAATCAGTGCGTCACTTCCCTTTTTCGAAAGAAAGTCTTGATGTCGTACAAAAAGACAAACAGAGAGACCGTCCTTTGAAACGAGATTATTTACAATTTCCTCTTTCGTACTAATATTCGCTGAATCCCTTTTTAAATCAACATCCTCAAAATTGATGTAGGGGCGCTCGTCCGTAACACCAGTAAAAATGAAATACTCTTTCTGTTCGGTTATCGAAATGACATTTTTAACATACTTCGATTTTTGTATGTCTTTGGTGAAACGATCGACCTTCTTTAAAAAGTTCAGATCGTAAATACCTCCTTCATTTTCTATAGCGATTAGCAGGAAGTCATTATCCGATTCAAATTTTTCCCGATAATCTAAAAAGAACTCAGTTTCAGGGTCATCTGTCGGGTAAAACTTCTCAAAATCATAGTCGAACTCAATCTTTACAGCAAAGTAGAGAAAGAACAGAAGGGAGACAAATAAAGCGCAAACGGCTATTACTGAGTACCTTTTAAACCACTTTTCGCCAACCTTCTTCAATTCTGTTTCGTTTGAGGCACAAAGATAACCCCTTTGTTTAAACGGCGGCATACAATGATGGGGGACATTGAAGAAATGTCGCAATTTTTTACTTTTGGAGAAAATCAAAAATTATGAGAAAACCTTTACTCTTCACTTTTTTATTAGCAGCTACATTTTCGCAGGCACAGATGACCTCAGCGAATGAGCCAACTATTGGAGCATCATCTACTCTTTTCGTGGTAGATTCTTTCGCAACCAATTACGCAGGAACAACTGGAGCTGGAGTTACTTGGGACTATTCTACCATTGCGGGATATAACGGTGTTACTCAGGATGTAGAATGTCTCGACCCTGCTACCGACCCGAACGGAGCTAACTTCCCTGGAGCAACGAAAGTACTTTCCGTTGGAGATATCAAACAGTTCTTCTCATCTTCTGCGACTGAGAGAACATCTCAAGGATTCTACTACACAGAAGCTACTTTTGGAGATATCATCGTGACCTACGAAAACGATCCTTCCATTTTGTGTACCTACCCATTTGATCAAGGTGGTGCAACCGTAAACGATAACTACGATGGTTCATTGTCAATGACTTTCAACGGTTTCCCAGTGAACGAATCATTGACAGGAACAATTGATGCTTCTATCGATGGATCAGGAACTCTTTTACTTCCAAACAGTGTTTCCCTTTCGAATGTAATTCGCTACTACAGCCAAGAGAATGCACAAACGACGCTTCCATTGGTGGGACCTGTTGACGTTATCAAAGATCAGTACGAGTATTACGATTACGCAAACTCGGACTTGCCAGTTTTCGTTCACTTGACGATTACTATTTTACCACAAGGTGGAGGTACTCCAATTACTGAAACGTCGTTGGTACTTTCTCAAGAAGATGGTGTTTTTGTTGGTATGGATGAGTTGGAATCTTTCGATTTCACCGTAGCTCCAAACCCGGCAAATGACATTGTAACGGTATTTGGAGATTTTGATGCTTCAGCAACAGCGCAACTTACAGACGCTAGCGGACGTGTTATCAATTCGTTTGATGTTTCAAACGGACAATCAATTGACGTGTCTAACCTGAACAGTGGTATGTACTTGCTATCAATCAACAATGCGGGACAAACAACAACAAAAACAGTCGTGAAGAAGTAATTCTTTTCACATAGATAATAACAGCCCCGGTCATCGAGCTTGTCGAGATGCCGGGGCTTTTTTTTGATTTCAACTGTTACGAAAGGCGTGTTTCTTTGTTATATTCGTACATCCGATCGTCTATGAAAAAATTCTACCTGTTAATTGTTCTCTTCGTATCTTTTTCTGCCCAAGCCCAATTAAACGAAGGGTTGACCCCAGAAGAACGCGCCTATCTGTTTCACATTGTAAAAAAGAGCCCCATTTTGGACAACAATTTGGGCCGCTACTTCGACTATCAAGGACCTGAAATTACTTTTCCCAACGGAAAGATTAATTACGACTCTGTCGAATTGCTCATTATCAACACTCCGGAACACCTGATCATTCGGAAAGACGAAATCAGCAAATCACCCAAGGGACTGTTAGCAGAAGCAGCAAACAAAATGGCCGTTTGGGAACTCAACAAAGTATTGCTGGCGAAACGGAAAAATCCGAATAACTTGAAGCAATATCAAAACGAGTTTGATGCATTTGAATCGTTTTTAGAAGAAAAATTACCAGTGGAGGCGTATCGGCCAAAAGACGGAGAACAACGCCCGCATCCCAAAATCTATAACGTTTTAAATCCGAGTCTTTCCTTGGATGATAAAATAGCAATGGTTGAAACGATGCGTTTTCTGGATACCCAGGAAAAGAAAGAATTGCTTGAAGCGATGAACTACGCTGTGAATAAATACGTGAAAGAAAGAGCTGAAATCGTATACAAGCATTTGGGCGGTGAAGTGGAAGAATTCGACAATATTCTGATGGCTGCAGGCGATGGAAGCGGTACTTCAGGATTGTTGGAGGAAAGAGAAAAAAATGAACGCGGCATGTGGAATCGTGGGTTACCCAAAGCCGTCGGCTTGTTCCCATATGATTTAATGATCGAAAGGATAGAAACGAAGCGAAAAACTACCGAAAAAATTGAACCTGTTCGATATGCATCGCATGACTTTACTACAGCAGGCAACAATCGATTGACCAATGTACATGTAGATGTTTGGGGATACAATTCTGAGAAGCAAACCACGGTTGTTATTGAAAAAAATGGAAGACAGTACCTATTGTTCGGATCGAAAGAAACGCGCTTCCTCTCCCCTGACTCTTCATTTTCGGAAGGAAGTACCATGCAATCCATAATAAACGAACTCGAATTCAAACACATTGCCGATTTAGAGGAAAAAATCTCAGGAAGACGCGGATTTGACTACTGGATAGACTACAACACAAAAAAGAAAAATAGTACTGAAATCAAGCTCCAGAAGAAAGAGATGGAGTATTCGAATCTCGGTTATTCGCCAATCACAACGAATAAGAAAGCGTCAAGAAAGGTCAAACGATCGAAACGAAAAGCCATTAAGGCAAACTCGGGTACTTTTAACGGAGCTCCAACCACCAATTCTCAGCGTTCGCAGCGAAAGAAATTACAGAACCAAATTGTAGCGTTGCAAGGAGCATATGATGGGTACATCAAAAAAATTAAAGAACTAGAAATTCAAAAACAGGAAGCCATAGATCGACGGGCGGTGCTTGAATTACGCCTCGATCGATTCAAAGCAATGCTGGGGCAAAACTGGATGGAATACACCGAAAAAGACGGCTTATATCTATTTGAAGACTCCAGTACTTTTGACTTCTTTACTCAGGAATTTCAATTTCCACCGAAGCAAGAAGCGGAAGATTTTGAAATTCGTTTGGTCGCCATTCCAGAAAGCAGTCTCTCAAAAAATGCCGACGAAGTAATGCTTCACGCCAGCATTATGGATGCCAAACCGGATTATGATGCTCGTATTAATTTGGAATTGAACGATGTTTTTGCCTCCGACCAGTGGGATTTATCACAGTCCTTATTTAAAGACGAGGACTCCGTGGCACTGATGGTATTTTTCGAAAGTTTGATGAATAAAAAAATGGATTTCACCATTATTTCCAGAGGGCAAGGTGTTGGAAAATGGAACGGAGCGAAGACCGTTAAAAACTACCAGCCCGAAACGTTAGATCGTTATCCTGGAACGCCTTCGGTAAGTAAAATGGACTCGACATTTTTACGCTTGCGAAAATCTGAAGTTTTGGTTCGCATCGATCGCGACATTACTCTAGAAGTCAATTCATTCACAGACCCAGTTCGATCAAGTATTTCCGTTTCGAATGAGACAATTCTGGCAGCCATGAATAAGTACAAACTGTCTAAAAACGATGTTTTATCCGCGTACAGAACTGCCACGATTATGAATGCCTTGAAAAAAGAGATCAATACATTAGCAGGAGCTTATTTATCTCGCGAAGATGCAACTGTAGTCATTGACCGCTTCAACAAAACCTGGCGCAAAACGCGGATTAGTGTAGGGCCTACCTCGTTCAAACTATCAGAGTTTGAGTAGAGTTCTGACTATTTCGACCGTGATGATGATAGTTTACTTCGGACCAAACATTTCCGCGCACTTTAGTTCCGCTCAAAATTCTGTCATTTCTAATCCTCAATTTGTGCTCTAAGCAATGTAAAAACGAACTATTCAAAAAATGCGTCATCGAAATTAACGAGATACGCTTTGTCCGTCGTACGTGTTAATGCGGTATACAACCAACGATAATAATCGGGACCGAGAATATCCTCGTTTAAGAATCCTTGATCAATAAAAACGTGTTTCCATTGCCCACCTTGCGATTTATGACAAGTTACGGCGTAGGCATATTTTACCTGTAGCGCATTGAAATAGGGGTCCTTTAAAATGGCTTCGTACCGATCTTTCTTCACTTTAATATGCGTGTAATCGCGCTCCACTTCATAAAACAACTCTTTCATTCGATCTCGTGGCAAAGACGGACCTTCTGTCAACAATGTTTCTGTGTGAAGAATCAACTCGACATCCCCTTCCTTCTCGTAATCGACAAAATTTGCCGAAACACGCACAAAATGAAACCCATAAAGTTCCTCATAGCCTAGAATTCTTCGAATGCGGAATATCTCTCCGTTGGCAATAAACCCCATTTTGGAGTCCTCTCCCATCCAGAAATAATTGTTTTTGACCACCATCAAATAATCGCCACCACTCAGTTGTTCCTCGTACCAGAGAATCCTTCCCCGAATTTGCAAATTGTAATTGTTAGCACGCTTATTCGAACGTGTTACCACGATACACTCCTCCGCCCCATCTGAGTGAATAGCACTGTCCAAAGCATCTTGCAATTCCATTCCATTGATGCGTATCAGATCTCCTCCTGGAATCAAATCGAACTTGGGGTAATCGACCCACTTCGTATTACGCAGCAAGGTTGCATTCTTGAGCACTTCCGAATCTTCAGCTTGTCGAAGCACTTCGGTCAATCGAAAACTAAACAAACGCAATTCGGGAAAATGATGCCCAAGGTATTTAAGGCTCAATGCTGGAGAATGGTCACTTCCCACAGGCGGCAACTGACCTTCATCCCCCATCAGAATAAGCTTACAGCCTTCGCCTGAATACACATACTCAAATAAGTCTTCTAGCAAATTTCTGGCATTCACCGAACCGTCATTTTGTAAGGTGTAGTCGCCAATCATCGAGGCCTCATCCACAATAAAAACCGCGTGCTTGGAAAGATTGGGTTGCAAACTTAACGGTGAGCCGAAATCGGTTTTTGATTTCCTTCTGTAAATCTGCTTGTGTATCGTAAATGCATCAGCACTCGACTTCCCACCAAAGACTTTGGCTGCACGACCTGTTGGCGCTAGCAGCTTTACCGGGACTTTCACACTCTTCAATGCTTTCACAAAAGCCCCAAGGACCGAAGTTTTTCCTGTACCTGCATAACCGGTTAAAACGAACGCACTTTTTGTCTCTCTGTAGCGTACAAAGGTCTCCAAAGCCTGAAACAATTCAGACTGATGCGCAGTCGGCGTCAGACCAAATTTCTCAATTAATAACTTTTGAAACGGGGATTCTTCCATGGATAACACTGAACAACTAAAGGTATTAAGAAAAGCAAGAATGTACGAAAAGCGGGCAAAAAGTTTTCATTGACTGAACGGTTGAAAAAATATATTCACTGGTCTTTCATAGAATTCAAAAAATTGTAGTTTTGTTAGCGTATAAATTGAATTTAGAAAGAGACGTATGAACAATTTAGGACTGATAGTTAGAAAGTACTCCGTACCGTTTTTATTTACCGTGATCGGGCTATCTGTGCTGATCTTTGGTTTGATGGAATCTCAAGGAAGTAGATTTCTCATCGCTGCAGCAATGATTCTAATGGCAGGTGTACTCAGTACTTTATTCAGCCTTGGTAAGCTGAAGCCTAAAATGGTCATGATTATCGGAGGGGCGTTCGGACTAATTGCTTTCCTTTTGATGTGGTTCTCTTATCGTGAAGTGAATCAATCATTAACCTACCAAAAGAATCGTGACAAATGCATCGAAATTGCAAAGCAAAACATGATTGACATTCGTTTCTTACAAAAAATTCACAAAGAAAAGTACGGAACTTACATCGATAACTGGGACGATTTGATCGAGTTTGCAAAAACAGGAACAATGCCGTACGTATACTCTCGCGGAACGGTTCCAGCTCAAAAAATTACTCCAGAAGAACGTGACTACCTATACGGCGATAACCGAGCAATTGACAACAACATGACGGAAGAGGAAGCGTACCGATTGTCCAAATGGAAGGAAGGCCCTCGCTACGACACACTTTTCTCTGGTTTCATTCGTGATACACAACAGGTTAGTATCATGAAGACAAAATTTGAGAATTCTTCATACGTATCCAATCGTCAAAAGCTTGAAATTTACGCATTCAACGCAGACTCACTCCCTTACATTCCATATACCGGAGGTAAGAAAAAGTGGACGATCCAAACCAAAGACTCTATTAAAATTGGTGAGGAAGTTGGACCAGCGATTCTCGTAGAAGGTTACTTGCCTTTCGCTAAGCGCGAAGGTTCAAACAAAAAAATTCACTTCTACTTTGGAAGCATCTCAACGTTTGATCTCGACGGTAGCTGGGAGATAGAAGAATAACAGTATGAGTGGTAAACACCTCGGTATCAATTTATCCGAGTCCAATGTGGAGTTTAGCATTCTCTCTGGAGAATCGCACATCTTTCATCATTCTGAAGCTTACCAGGGAAAAACAGACCAGGATCGCAAGGAAGCTGTTCGAAAGTTAATCGACAGTCACCCACAACTATCAGGGGATTTTGAAAATGTAACGCTTGCATGGTCGCATGCGCAATCAACCCTAGTGCCTGCAGCAGTCTTTTCCGAAACGACACCAAAAGAAATTTTCAAGCTGTGCTTTGGCAATGCGATCGACGCTTCAAATGTGGATCACAATCGAATATTTGAACTAAGCGTTGTGAACGTGTACGCCATTCCTCACTGGGTTAAATCACTGTTCGTAATTAAGTACCCGCAGATTATCATGCAGCATGCAGGAACGCATCAAATTCGCAAAGCTTTGCATGCCGACGCATTCTATACCAAAGCAAGCATCGTTTTAAACAAAGAATACTTTCGAATTACGTTAGTAAAGCACAACAAGCTCGAATTCTATTCTTCATTTGACTACCAAACGGCTGAAGACATTATTTATCACTTGAATTTTGTGCTTCAACAGAAAGAGCTTTTAGGCGAGAAAGGAATCATTGAAATTGGAACAAATGGCGAAGTTGATCGAAAAATCGTTGATGATGCCCTGACAGGTTTGTCAAAAATTCAGCACCTCGATAAAATGAAAAAAGAATACGTCGAAAAGTATCTCACCAATTCTCAATTGCTTTGCGTATAATTCGGGGACGTTTCAAAACTCGGAGGTACAACGTTCCCAAACGTTTTCCCTCGCGTCCAACAACAGACTTTGCGAAGGAGGGATTGTTCAACGTTTTGGAAAACAAAATGATTTTAGAAGACTTGCGTATTCTTGACTTGTGCGCAGGTACAGGGAATATTTCTATTGAGTTTCTTTCACGCGAAGCTGGAACAGTAGTTGCCGTCGACAAAAACTACCATTGTTATAAATATATCAATCAAGTTTCCCATGATCTCGGATGTGAATCAGAAATTCGGGTCATCAAATCGGATATTTTAAAGTTTCTGGATCAAAGTGCAGAACGATTTGACATCATTTTTGCAGATCCTCCGTATGCATACGAACACCATCAGTCTATTGTTGAAAAGGTTTTCGAACGGAATCTTTTAGCGGAGCAAGGCATATTGGTGGTTGAACATGGTAAGGAAACTTCCTTGGAAAGTCTTTCACAATTCCTATTTTCACGTAAATATGGAAATGTGCATTTCAGCTTTTTCCAAAATTCCGAAACATGAAGAAAATTGGATTATTCCCAGGTTCGTTTGACCCCTTCACAAAAGGACATGAAATTGTTGTACACAAAAGTTTGGAACTATTTGATGAAGTCGTAATTGGTGTAGGTGTAAACAGCAGTAAGGCATACCTTTTCGAATTGGAGCAACGCATGAAACACATCAAAACCCTTTTCAAGGATATTGACAAGGTACGTGTTGAACGTTTTCAGAAACTAACAGTTGATTTCTGCAAAGACATCGACGCCAGTCACATCATACGCGGACTTAGAGACTCAAAGGATTTTCAGTACGAGAAGTCAATTGCACATATGAACAAATCCATTTCCGGAATTGAGACCGTTTTCTTCCTCACAGACCAGGAATACTCTGCAATAAACGCATCTATCATTCGTGAAATCCATAAAAATGGTGGTCCCATTGATGCTTTTGTAACCAACCCAGAATTGCTCGTTTCATAAATAGTGGTACAATTCGTGCTATACTAATGATCAAACAATCGTGTATGAGATACCTTATTCTCCTTCTTCTTGTACTTAGCGGATTCTCTTTGTCTGCCCAAAAAGTAGTTATCAGTGGTTATGCTCCTGAATATGTTGGTCAGGAAATGAAAGTTTTCAGAATTAAAGACTACCTCAGCGACCAAACAACACTAATCTCTAGTGCTACTGTAGCCAAAGACAGTACTTTTGAGCTCAGTTTCTTTTCGGAAGAAATTGAAAAAGTAATACTTCGATGCGACAACAATCGGTCACATCTTTACATTGAACCTGGAGCAACGTATTCTGTTTTCTTTCCAGAGCGCAACAAATACGAACCCAAACTACCCTCTGGAAATACTGTTGAACTCACTTTTTACGATTTGGACAGTTTGGATATCAATTATAAAATTTTGCGCTTTCAGCGTTGGTACGACTATTTCGTAGGTGGTACATATCATTTACGTAATGACAAAGAGGCGGTCGAGTTTGCTGCATATCTTGATACGTTTAAGACGAATGTCTACAACTATTATTTACCTGATACCAGTGAGAATAGTTTCTTCCTAAAGACCTATATCCGCTATTCCATTGCAGGTTTGGATAATATCAATACTCTAGCAGAACGCGGACGCTACGAGAAATACGATTTCTATTTGGAAAAGTATCCAGTATGCTACAAGAACGATATCTATATGGATTATATGACTGCGTTTTACGATAAGACCATTCATCAGCTCCACAGGGTAACAAGCGAAAAATTTTACCAAGGAGTGGTTCAAAGTAGTCCTACCATGATTTATAACGCTTTGGGTGCAGAGTACACGCTCTCAAATATGAAGTTACGCGAGCTGGTCATGATTCAGTCGCTGGCAGAGGCCTATTATTCTGATGAATACCCGAAAACAAACATTGAGACAATTTTAGACAGTTTATCTCAAAATTGTTTGTTCGAAGCGCATGAGGATATTGCAAAAAACGTTTTGGATCGACTGACGGATTTAGTTCCCGGTGGAAAAGCTCCCAATTTTGTGTTACATCAGGACGAATCGTCGCCGAAAACCCTTTTGGATTACAAGGACAAACACCTTTATATTCACTTCTTAGACCCTCGTATTGAGAGCAATATGCGTGAGTTGGAAATTATGAAAGATATGCATACTCGTTACAAGGATTACGTGCAATTCCTCACGATTTATCCGAAGTACGAGAACTCACCGAAGTCCAGTCTGGAAAAGTTGAAAGAATTGCCGTGGGATTCTTTTGAAGTCGAAAAAGATCATTCGATCCTGGAACGCTATCAGGTGGTCAATTTCGCACAATTCGTGCTTATCGATGCCGCGGGAAACATCGTCGCAAGTCCTGCCCCGAAGCCTACACCAGACGGAGAGTACGACACCATTGATCGTACATTTTATTATCTGAAACAGCAAATGGATCAAGGGAACTAGTTCTTCATTCAGATTCTTATTTTCAGCACTTTTGACCAGCATTTTGTGTTATTTTTGCGGGAAAGTAAGGACATGCGATTCAATTTATCAGAAATTAATGAGTTGTTCCGTTCGCGAAGAACGATTTACCCAGAACAATTCACAGAGCGGAAGGTGCATCGAGAGCAGGTGGAGGTTATTTTGAATAACGCACAATGGGCCCCTACACATGGAAATACGCAACCGTGGCGATTCAAAGTTTTTATGGAAGATGGCCGCCAACATTTGAGTGATTTCCTGGGCAAGACCTATTTGGAACTTACGCCAAAAGAAATGCAAAACGATGCAAAATTGGCAAAGTTGATGGCAAGGCCATTGCGCAGTTCAGTAGTCGTAGCGGTTTGCATGGAGCGCCAACCCGAAGAAAAAATTTTGGAAATTGAAGAAGTGGAAGCCGTAGCCTGTGCCATACAAAACATGCACCTTTCTTGCACTGCGTATGGACTTGGAGGATTTTGGTCGACACCAAAACTCATTTATACCAAGGAAATGAATGATTTTCTGGAGTTGGGTGAAAAAGACAAATGCCTTGGACTCTTTTACATAGGCTATCCTGCTATAGAATGGCCGAAAGCGCACAGAAAACCCCTGGAATATACTACCAAATGGATAACCCAGTAGACCACCCGATTGACCTTGGACTGGTAAATTATACCAAACACCCATCCGATCCGGATTACGTTGTATTTCGTTTTCCAGATGTGGATCGTGCCAATTCATTTGAAGCGTTTTTGGCCGAAGAGAAAATTTGGTTTGAACGCAGTTTTGAATCGCACAAGCAGCGAACATACTACCTATTTGGTTTGCACAAGTCGGATTTCAAACGTGCCGAACGCTTAAATATGAAAGTAGAAGGAAAGCATAAAAAGCCTATGATTCCCCTTGCAGGACTGCGCTGGTTTATCGTATTATTTGGCATGACTTTAATTACTTTGGCGTTCATTGGTTACTGCAAACAACATTAAATACGCCCTTCATAAGTTAATGTGAATCGTTTAATCAATTACCCAATTAAATTGGAATAAAATTCGCTTCTTTACGTTAATATGAACATGAAAAAACTGCTTGTGATTGTTTTGTGTCTCTGGACACTTCCAACTTTCTCCCAAGTTCAAAGGATACCTCCTCCGTCCTATTTTGGATTGCATGTTCGTACGCTATTCCCTACGCAGTTCATCGGCACAAACACTTTGAATTTACAGGAGTCTGGTTTTTTCTCAACGATACGCCAACGCGTTGGATATTCCTTTGGTGGAACGGTTCGTGCAGGATTGACCGATTTGATTTCCATTGAAACAGGAATTAATTTCAATCAGCGGTATTACGATATCGACTTCAGCGTTCCTGATTCGAACGTTTTTGGAAGTACAGATTTATCTTTTATAGAATATGACATTCCATTAAACGCACTTTTTTACATCCGTCTCTCGGAAAAATGGTACGCCAACGCCTCGATGGGATTTGCACTTACTTTCAAGCCGACAAATGTTCAAACTTTTGCGCAGCCAACAGGGCCGCATCGCTTTGTTTACACAGGTTTGTTACGGCGCAAAGTTGGTTTTGACGCCATGGCCAATTTTGGTTTCGAATACCGAACTGAAAAGAAAGGCTTCTTCTATATTGGTGGCTCGGCACGTGTTCCCTTCTCCCCTTTGTTTGACATTATTGCCGCATACCAGTGGGAAGGAACGTCAAGAATTACATTTGGTGAAATGGATGGCTCCTACTTGTCCCTCGACTTAAAATATTTCTTCCCGAACATTAGAAACAAGGGACCACAGTTTCAAGAAGGGCCGATTGAGTAGTTTTTCACTCCCAGTTTAGTGAAGTCCGCACGACAAAGCATCAGAATACTTTGACCGTCGGGCCTGTCAAGACGCTAAAGAATGGAATGGTTTTTGCACATTTGAAAGCAAATTACTCGTTATGAAACAGATGTACCGTGTTCTTTTCGTTGGACTACTTATTCTCGTTGCAACATCTTGTAAACGTAACCTGGATTCTTTATCCATTAATGAAGCCGAGTCTCGCATTGTTGGAACCTGGACGATGAAGGAGGTCAAAAACAACGTCCGCGGGGACGGAAAGTGGGGACGAAACGATGTAACGGGTAGTTTTCAAAATTGGGAAATTACCTTTAATGCAGACCGAACTCTGGAAATTTACGTTCCGAAAGAAGACACAAGCTATATAGGCAGCTGGGAGTTGTTTGAGGACTGGTCTACCGATTCAGATGGCGATACAGAATGGAACACTTTTCTTTCTATGTATGCTTACAATCCACAGAATCCGGATATTTGGAGACAATTTCTATGGGAAGATATTCGCGTTTCCAGTTCTGAATTCCGAGCGGAGGAGGAAACTTTTGTTCACGGAGAGCGTGTTTTTTACTTCTATGAGATGGAACGGAAATGATGGATATTGGAAAGAAGTCAGAAGTTGCAGATAATTTAATCTATTCCCTATTCTTTAAATAATGCTTCACAATCTTCCCTTGATCTGTTTTCCCGACGAAGAGTTCAATTTCCCCTTTGTTTAATTCTGGCCAAATTGCATAAAGCTGCCCTTTCACGGCGTCAATATTAAGGTAATCTCCGAAGAATAAGTCTGGATCGGGAGTAAATGGACTTTTGGAAATAGGAAGATCGGTAAAGGTTTCACCGCCGTCCATTGAATACGAAATATAGGTTTCGGTTTCATTCTCCGAAGTACTGCGCCGATCATAATAAACGAAGTACAAATAACCGGAAGATTGATCCAAAGCCATCCATGTGAAGAACTGATGTCGTTTTGAGTTATCTTGATTGACACGTACTCTCGAACTCCATGTTTCTCCACCATCAGTAGATTTCATCAGCCAAACATCTGTATCCTCCTCACCATTCTGCTGATCGCACCAATTCAGGTATAAGGTACCTCGGCTGGTTCCATTGCTCAAGTCACACTTCAAAATTGGGAGTCCGTTGGCCCGATAAATCCCAGGGATGTCCAACGCCCAACCGCCATACTGTTTCTCAATGATACTTTCTTTCGGCATCCAGGTTTCTCCGCCATCCAATGACTTCTGGAACACCAATCCTTTCGGTCCTGTCCATGTAACGTAAATCTCGCCATTTGGACCTACAGCAGGAACTGCTCCTTCCACCGTATTATCTCCGTCCAAGCAATCGCCTGCATAAAACGAAATGCGTTTGGGTGTACTCCATGTTGCTCCTTGATCTGCTGATTTCGAGAAAACGATAATAGTACTATCTTCTGCCTCCTTGGAGTTGTACTCATCAAACTGCGTCCAGGTCATGTAGATTTCGTTCGTTTTCTGATTCACAACCGTCCAATGCTTGTCTTGTACTTTTGTTCCGTTAGGCTCGGTAAACGTTCCTTCGTCAAACATGTCAGCCCTCAACTCCCCTTCTTCACTGATCTTCGCTTTCTGACACACGATTCTGTCGAGGTGTGATGTCTTCTTGTAACTAGCTAAATGGAAGTAATACGCCGTATTTTTGGTATCGAACATTAAAACAGGATCCCCCCAAACACCGTACTTACTGCGCAACGATTCACTCGACCAGGTCTTCCCTCCATCGTTCGTATAATAGAAGTCATTGAGAACAGAACCTGCAATTACTTGATCTGGGTTTTGCGGATTGATCGCAATTGACGGTTCAATTTGCGAAGAGGAATACTTCGCATCTGGTGGACATTCTAATTTTTTAATTGCCACTGGCGAGCACCCTACCAGGGTCACAATACCAACTAATACTGCCGATTTTTTCATTTCGCTCCTAACCAAAAATCAAATAACTTTTTCGCTTCAGAATTATCGGCAGCAATTTTGAACTCGAATTTCGGTTGTTCGTAAGCTGTCATGGTAAAGGTTGTGCTATGCAATTCGTCTTCACGAGAGAACAAGATATCCGCCTGGTCCCCCACATCCATACTACTTAAAAAATTGTCCAGCATTGGTTTGTTCACACGATAATTGTTTACCGCTATGATTTCATCATTTACGCTCAATCCTGCATCCTCTGCTGCCGAACCCGATCGAATTCTGCGCACGTACACGTTATCACCTCCGGTGGTTGACAAGCCCGAGCTGGCTTTTTCTTCTCCAACGTACTCCACCTTGACACCCAATGGCTCTAAAAATGAATTGTAATCGGGAATTTCTGTACCGTCTATGTATTTCGCATAAAACTCAGTTAAGTCCTTTCCAATAAATTCCTCAAGTTCCATTTTGAATTCTCCCTCTGTAAATCCGCGGTTTTTCTCTTCGTAATACTTGGAGTACAGGTGACGCATGAAGTGATCCAAACACTTCGTACCATTGCTCTCCTTGATCATCATAGCATCAATCATCATGGCTACAACCGAGCCTCTTGAATAATAAGATGCAGTAGTGTTGTGACTGTTTTCGTTTGGACGATAGGCTTTGATCCAGGCGTCAAAACTGGCATGTGCTACTGGTTGAACGCGTGCACCAGTTGATCCTTCCACATAATTAAGGCTTCCAAACATTAGTTGCAGAAACTTCTCCTGCGAATAATATCCAGCTCGCATCAAAATCATTTTTTCGTAGTAGGAGGTAAATCCTTCCATCACCCAAAGCAAGGATGTGTAGTTTTCTGAATCATAATTGAATGGGCCTAATTCAATTGGACGAATGCGCTTTACGTTCCATAAATGAAAATATTCGTGCGCTACCAAGTCCAGGAAATCGACATAATCACTACCTGAATATGTCCAACGGTTCACACTCAGAACGGTTGAATTCTTATGTTCTAATCCCCCTTGTCCATTGACAACGTTGTGTATGATGAACGTATACTCCTCATTCGGATTTTGTCCGAAAACATCCGTTGCCGCTTCCACCACATTTGCCATGTCTACTTTCAATGCTTCAGGGTTGTGGTTACCAGTACCGTAAATAGCAACGTGGTGTTTCACCCCAGCGGCGTCAAAATCAAACTCCAACTGGTTTCCTACTTCAATGGGACAGTCGACCAACTGATCGTAATCCTCGAATCTATACGTGCGTTTTCCGTCGCCTGTAACACCGTCTCCAGATTCTTTCAAAGCAGTAGTAACCCGTTGAAAACTGCTGTGGGGAACAACATGCACCACACCCGACTTGTCCTTGTGACCCTCCACATACATGAACACACCTGAGCCAGAAATAAAGCCGTGAGTCATATCTAAAAAGCTAGTACGCACTGTCAATTCGAAAGCGTATACTTCGTAATTCACTTTTACGCGCTTCGCTTTTCCCTTTTTAATGTTCCAGGTATTTTTGCTTGTCTTTTTGACAGGAAGTTGCTTTCCCTTTTCGTCAGTTGCCGTCACCAAATCAACATTTTTCGCGAATTCACGTGCCAAATATGATCCAGGTGCCCAAATCGGCATTTTCACATTCACTTCCTTTTGCTTGAAACCTGAAAGGTCCATTTCAACCTGGAAATAATGGTTTTGAGGACGCTCCATGCTTACTGTGTAGGAAATATCCTGCGCTGAGCTAATGAAAATGAGGACGATAAACGCTAGAGAAAAAAGGTATTTCAACATGTTTTTATTGCTTTGTTCGCTAAGATAAAAAGAAACTAAGTTTTGGCGCTTGAAGTTGTGAACAACGGTTGAAATCGAAAACAGATCGAATATCTTCCATGATGTGGATTGGCTGAATAGTTTTAATTGTCTAACACCATCGAAGATTTCAATCGGATAGTTGTACTATTTTAGCCTTTAAATGAACTTGCTCAGAAAATCATCAAACTGGACCTTGGGGATCTGCATGATCGTCATGACGTTCATTTCCATTAACATGAAATGGAACGGTGAAGATTGGCGCACTGTCATTGCATCCGACAGTAAAGGCTATTATTCCTATTTGCCAGCAGTATTCATTTACGATGACCCCAACTTTGGTTTCTTCGAAACCATAGAAAAAGAGAAGTACTACAATGAAAATACCTTTACAGATTATCGGTCGTTAGGTAATGGAAAAATCATCAATAAGTACTACATCGGAACGGCTACTGCGGAATTGCCCTTCTTTCTAATTGGACATGGAATTGCAAAAAGTACTTCGTGGGACAACGACGGATACAGCAAACCTTATATGCTTGTTTTATGCGTTTCTGCACTGTTTTATCTTTTCATCGGAGCATTGTTTGTTCAGAAAACCTTGCGGCGCTTTGGTATCGATGAGCGCAGTATCTCCTGGATCACCGTAGCAGGAATATTCGGAACTAATTTGTTCTACTATGTGGTTGTCGAGGCCGGTACATCACATGTATATTCCTTTGCCTTTATTTCCATGCTGATCTATTATTATCATTGCTGGGTACATGAAAAAAAATCCAGGCACTTGTTTCTTCTGGCATTCTTGTTCGGTATGATTTTGATCATTCGCCCTGTCAATGCACTCGTGTTTTTAGCATTACCCTTTGTCGCGGGAAGTTGGAATTCCTTCCTTACCTCTATTGTGGACATCCTCAAAAAAAAATGGATCGGCGTACTTGCCCTCGTGCTATTTGTGCTGGTTTTGTTCATCCAACTTGGGTATTACAAATGGGCCGCAGGAAGCTGGTTAGTTTATTCGTACCGAGAAGAAGGTTTTGATTTTACGGATCCTCATTTCTTCGATATGCTTTTTAGTTACCGAAAGGGATTGTTCCTGTACACACCGATGTACTTGCTCGCATTCATTGGATTGGTTGTTTTATGGAAAAAGCAAGAACATTTTCGAGTATTTAGTTGGTCTGCTTTCTTTCTTGTCCTAACCTATATCTTGTCTTCCTGGTGGATGTGGTATTATGGCGGAAGTTTCTCATCACGCGTTTACGTGGACTACCTTCCTTTCTTTTTGTTGTTGCTTGGCATTGGTTTTCATCATTGGCGGAAAGGTTGGACTGGTTGGACGTTAAGAATTGTGACGGTGCTCCTAATCTTGCTCTGCCAAATTCAAGTTTACCAGTATCGTTATGGACAAATTCATGTTTCGGATACCACAAAAGAGCAATACTGGAGTAATTTCCTTAGAATTGACAAACTGATGTAAGAAAAAACCGCCAGAATTAAATAAATCGGCGGCTTTCTGGTTTTAAACGTACACATCGTTTATGAATCATTGAATTCCAACGTGTTTTCGGTTTCATTTTCTAGAAATCATTTTTTATATACTATTCATTCTGTTTTCAACAACCGTGCCATTTGCTATGCATGCCTAGTAACTATTATTTCATTTGGAAACACAAATAATCACTCATGTGCTACGTTTCCTCGATTCATCAACATGAGATCACTTGAAAATTTGTACTTTCGAAGTGGAAACATTGACGTGGTAATTCGCCCTACAAGCGAATGAATGCTACGGATTGAAACACAGCACGAATGCAAAAATTACTTCTCCCCCTTTTAATGGGAATCGCCTTATTTTCTTGTCAGCAAAAAGCTGAAAATGAAAGCGCCAATGTACCTGAAGATAAAGAAAAGGACAACCGAATTGCGCAGTTAGAGTTGGAAAATGCCATGAAAGATTCTGTTATCAATGAATCTCTCGCGTATTTCAATGAAATTAAAGCGAACCTCGAGGCCATTGGGATTCGTAGAGACGAAATTCGAGAGCTTTCGGAAAATCCAGAATTAGCGGCAGAAGATAAAAAGTGGATTTTGGAAGAGATTCGCCGAATCAACTTTCTTCGTGAGGACAATGCACGATTGGTAAAACAACTGAATTCCGAATTGGATAAAAGCAACCTACAAATAAAGGAGTTAGAAGTGATGGTTGAATCCTTGATGAAAGATATTCAATGGAAGGACGAACAGATTGCGCTACTCCAGGAAGAGTTGGATCGACTTGACCATCAATATTCCGTTTTGTTTGATGCGTACCAGGAGCAAGCCGTTGTTGTTGACAACCTACGCGATAAACTGAACACGGTGTACTATGCTTACGGAACGTCTGAAGAATTGTTAGACAACAAAATTCTTTCGAAGAATAATGGATTCATTGGCATTGGCCGTCGATTGGAAATGCGTAAGGATTTTGATGCAAGCTACTTCACCAAAACAGACGCGTCGACACAAAAGACTATAAACATCCGTGGAAAAGACGTTCGATTGATGACAGAGCACCCTGGCGATTCCTACACATTGAAGGAAAATGCCATTGGAACGCTTTTGACCATAAAGGATGCTTCAGAATTCTGGAAAATCTCGAAATATCTTGTAGTTTTAGTGGACGCATGATGACAGAAGCTGAAAGAGAGGAAAAAGAGCGTGTAAAGCGTGAAAAAATGCGAAAGCTGGAAAGTCCGCTTCCGTTCGTCATTATCTTACGCAACTGGATTTTTGGAAAAAAGCGACCGGATATTTTCACGCGTTTGACCTTTATCGCCAACCTTGTCATTTGGATTCTTTTTCTTGTCTGGTCCGGCTTTAGCTACTTCGCAGTCAATTCCCGAGACTGGATTTTAAATCAAAAGGGAATCAATGTCACCAATATTATCAACAACCGCGGAAGAGATTTAGGTTTTGAGCAAGGCGTATTTCTAGAACGAATGGAAACGGAAAGCTTGTTAGCCATTATCTGCTGGAGTGTCTTTTTTGTTGGATTGGTGCTTTTGTACCGCAAGAAACGCATTTTCGTGTACTTCGCCTTGATTCCTTTACTCGCCTATATCGGACTAAACAGCCTCTATCTTGGCTTGGATTACTTTGTGCAGGATGTTACCTTGTTTGATAAAATTCTACTTCTTATTTCCCTCGTGAGCCTTTCGATAAGTGCGTTCATGATGAGAAATGGAGGAAGCGAAAATGCAGGCTCGAACTTTTTTGGAATTGCTACGGATGAAGATGCTCCAGAAACGACATAATACCCTCGGGTGTCTGCTCCTCTCTTCCTAAAATCACTTTGGCTTTTTTATAGTACTCTTCTCGCTCCTGAAGTTTCGAATCGATAAATTCTAGTAATTCATCCTTTTCCAAGCCAGAAATCAGCGGACGTTGTTGTTTCGCATGCGCCAAACGATGTGCTAATTCTTTTGCTGAACGTTCCAAATAAAAGGTCGTCCCCACCTTGTTTAGCAAATCCATATTATCACCAAAACACGGCATTCCACCTCCGGTTGCCAGCACAAAATCTACCCGAAGATCCAAAGCTTCGATGTACTCGCGTTCCAATTCCCGAAAATGAGATTCGCCATGTTCTGCGAACAACTCTCCTACTGTTTTATTGAAGTGATTTTCAATTTCCGCATCGGAGTCAATAAAGGGCACGTTCAGTTTGTTGGCTAATTTCTTTCCGAGTGTTGTTTTACCACTCCCCATAAATCCAACAAGTATGACGCGTTTCATGGAATACAAGGTACGTATTAATTCTATGACAGAAAATATGCCATTTCTCAAAAAAACTAAATTCCTGTGATTCAGCAGAAGACGCTAAATGATTCAAAGAAATCCAAAAAAAAATTGTCATTTCAATTGTAATAATGATTGAAGTGCCTATATTTGCACTCCCAAACGGGACAGATGATCTCTTAGCTCAGTTGGTAGAGCAACGCCCTTTTAAGGCGTGGGCCCTGGGTTCGAGCCCCAGAGGGATCACGAAAAGCCTCTCAGAAATGAGAGGCTTTTTTCGTTCATCCTTGCGAGGTGAGAAGTTTATATTGAGCGCAGTGAAACGAAGTCGAAGTAAGCCCCACGAGAAGAGATCGCGGACCAAAGCGATCGAAGACCGAGGTTCGTCAAATACTAATTTGATAAAAAACGAAGGCACTTTATTAAATAGCACTCCCTTTAGTTTTATCCCGGTCGGGTAAAAAAGACGGAGGTACCAAATGTAAAGACACGGCATCGAAGAAATTATCATTGATTACCGCACTATTTGATTCACAACCAAAATTCAAAGGTTAATTCGGAATACTCCTTGATATGAAAGTGACTCCTTTTTTATTTTACACCCATCTCAAAAAATGTCTTTCCCCAACATTTGCAAAAAATAGAATTCACTTTTCGAATTTTCGGTACTTTTGCTTCCCGGTTATAACGCATGGAAACACGAAAAACAACAAATACGCTACTTTTAATTCTGGTAATTCCAGTGGTTTTCTACTTGCTAAAAGTGCTGGATTTTATCTTTATTCCACTCACCGCGGCCATGTTCATCACCTTGTTGTTTTTGCCACTAATGCGCTGGTTCAAAAGAAAAAATATCCATAAAGGATTCGCAATTGCAAGTGTAATTCTGATCATTTTTGGAGCATTAAAGTTGGCAGGAGAGCTAATTTCCATGTCCAGCGCCGAGATTCTTTCTGCAGACAACTCTTTCTTTGAGCAGGCCGAAACAAAAATCAACGATTTGATTTTGACGCTGGAAGGCTTTTTTGGAGTGCAACGCGGACCTGGTGAGAACGTAATGTCCTATTATTTACCGAATGGTGGATCCTTCGAAAGCCTCGGGGGCACCTTTAAATCAGTGCAAACGACATTATCTGCGACGTTGATGACCATATTCTTTGTCATACTATTGCTGGTGGAATCCATCAATTTTGAAAGTGTCATGAATCGGGCCATCTTCAAGCACCGCCACTCCTCCATCAAAACCTTTGCACGAATCGAAAAGGACATTATAAAGTTTGTAAAAGTAAAGTTCATCGTAAGTTTATTAACAGGAATTGGGTTCACTTTGGCTTGTTATGCATTTGATGTGAGTTTCCCAATCTTCTGGGGATTGTTCGCATTCCTGATCAATTTTGTTCAGTTTATTGGGTCTGTGATATCCGTTGTGCTCCTCAGTATTTTTGCTTTGGTAGAATTAGACACCAGCGGAACCCTTGCTTTTTTCGTAATCGTAATTACAGGGGTGCAAGCCGTTTTCGGAGGAGTTATGGAACCTGTACTTATGGGACGAACGTTTTCTGTGAATGTAGTTACCGTTTTGGTAATGCTCATGCTTTGGGGCTTCATTTGGGGAATCCCTGGACTTATTATGTCTATTCCAATCACCGTATTCCTGCGCATTATTTTGGACCAGTTCCCACAAACAAAGGTTATCTCTGATTTAATGGCTGGACCAGGCAGGAAAAAAGATAAGGTTGTAGCTCAATAAGCACCATTGACATTCAACAAAAGTCATAACTTGCTCAAGTTTAGCATAGAATAGTTCATTCACTTTTTCCAGCTCCTTTTTTTCGTGTAAATTGCACTCCAAATTGCTGCCATGAAAAAAATACTCCTATTACTGACGCTTCTGCCAATCGGTGCATTCTCACAAACAATCAATTCGGTACAAAACGGTGACTTCTTCAACCCTTTTACCTGGGATTGTGCGTGTATACCACAAAACGGAATGACGGTAAATATCGATCATGATGTGGTCTTAAACCTTGATATAGCCTACACCTCAGGTAGCATTATCATTAACTCTGGAGCCTCTTTGATTGAAGATGCAACAGATCGAGCGTTTTGGGTAGATGGAACAGGTACATTGACGAATAATGGAACCTTCACCAGTCACTTACTATTGGTCTCTCCTAATGCAGATATCACCAACACAGGTAACATGCCCAACCTCGACAGTGTTTGGGTTCAAGGAACGTTGACCAATTCCGGGTTCATTAGTGCTTTGGATGTATTAAATGATGAAACATCCAATTTTGATAATCAATCCGAAGTATCCATAGCCAACAATTTTAACAATCAAGGATATTTCTACATAGCACCATCCGCAAGTGTTGAAGTGGGGAACGACTTCTCTAATTGTAATTTGCAAACCTTGTACGCGTACATGGAAAATGACGGAATCATGTGTATTACGAATGACTTCTCAAACTGTCCAGATGATACATTAGACGGTCAAGGAAACTACTACGTAGGAGGATCGAGTTCAAATTTGGGAGTTTTTACAGGCGACTTCACCTTTCACACACCTTCCGGAACCATGGGAGTACCTGGAACTATTGACCCGTCGGTAACTGTAACATCAGGGACCTGTACCCTTGGCATGACTGAACAAAATGAACAGCAAGTGCAAGTAGCTCCCAATCCAGTGTCAGACCTTTTGCAGCTGAGTATAGACTCTGGTAAATTCGCATTATTCGATATTACAGGAAAAATGATCTTCTCTGGTTATTTTTATAATGGATCCATTGATTTTTCTTCGATCAATTCGGGAATATATCTGCTCAAAATAAACGACAATAAAACGATTCGAATAACCAAGGCGCAGCATTAGTAAGAACTCATGACAAAAAATTCCTACCGAAAACTAACAGCATTGCTTTGCCTTCTCGTGTTCCCATGGTGTAGCAATGCGCAGTTCGTACTTGAATACAATGATTCTATCCCTGTTCTTCGTTCGGGAGACACATTGAAAAACGCATGGGCAGGCGGTTTGAATTACATTCAAATGTCTGATTTCGATTATGATCAGGATGGAGACATGGATTTATTCTGTTTCGACAGAAGTAGTAACAATGTACGGGTTTTCACAAAAGAATGGAATGGCACCAACTTCTACTATGATTATATCCTGGATGCAGAAGATTTCTTCCCTTCTGACTTGCGTTACAGAGCCCAGCTGGTGGATTACGATCAAGATGGACGAAAAGATCTGTTCACTTGGGGACTAGGCGGTGGACTGAAAGTATACAGAAACGTTTCTGACCAGGTGAATGGTCTGCAATGGTCTCTTTTTCAAGCAGACGTACATTCAGATTACGCCGTAAATGGATTGCAATCATTATTTATAAGTGCCGATGACTTGCCAGGATTAGTGGACATTGACGAGGACGGAGATCTGGATATCCTCACTTCGGATGCGTCTGGGCTGCGACTGGAATATCATCAAAATCAAAGCATGCAGCTCTATGGCATTCCTGATTCATTAGTATTTGTGCAAAAGAACGAGTGCTGGGGGAAATTTACAGAAGGGGTTACCAACTTTACCATCAATCTCAACGACACAACACCGCCCTGTGAGAACGGAAATATTGCCAATCCTGAACGAACGAGTGCAATCGCATCTCAAAAGGAAATGCACGCTGGCACCTCCATTCTTTGTTTGGATATCGACAGTTCTGGAGTAAAGGACATCATTATGGGAGATGCTGCATTTTCCGGCCTGACTTTGCTAATCAATGGCGGAACAGCTGTGAATACAGACTCACCCATGACCAGTTTGGACGATGCGTTTCCAATTTACTCAGTCCCGGTGAAATGCCATAACTTTCCTGGAGCTTTTTATGTGGATGTAGATTTCGACCAGAAACGGGATTTGATTGCTTCCCCTAATACAGAGGTGAATTCACTGGATCGAGAAAGCGTTGTATACTACCAAAACATCGGTACGGACAATGTCCCTGTTTTCACACCCATTTCTAATAATTTCCTTCAAGACGAAATGATTGAACATGGAACGGGAAGTATTCCTGTCTTATTCGATTATAATGGTGATGGACTAGAGGATCTATTGATAGCCAACTTCTACAATTACAAACCTGTTGGAGACAAAGAAAGTTTGATCTCCTTGTATTATAACGTGGGTACTGCTACAGAACCTGTCTTCCAATTTGTTGATATGGATGCATTCAACCTAACACAGCAAAATTATGGCCTTCGTTCTGTTCCCACATTTGGAGACATTGACAATGATGGCGACAAAGATCTTCTATTAGGTCTGGAGGATGGCACTATTGTTTTTTATGAAAACCTCGCTACTGGACCGATGCCGATTTGGGGCAACCCCGTTATGAATTACTCCGACGATCAATCCAATCCGATTAGTGTAAGCGCATACGCGCATCCGCAACTATTTGATCTTAACAATGATGGTTTGCTCGACCTGCTCATAGGAAATCGAGTGGGCAACATTGCTTACTATGAAAATATTGGAACATTAACGAATCCATCATTTCAATTGAACAATGCAATCTTGGGCGAGGTAGACATTTTGCCAGGCAATCAAAGCTCTAATGCTGCCATCCATTTTTTTGAAGAAAATGGAGAAACGCACTTATTCTGTGGTTCATTCGACGGTAACCTTACGTACTATAATGATATTGACGGAAACTTAAATCCTGGCGATTCATTTAACCTAGTTTCAGATATGTACCATGGCATTGACGTCGGTAAACATAGCGCAGTATTTACGCATGATTTAGACCTTGATGGTAATCGTAATTTGTTTTTAGGTCAAGATTTGGGTGGGTTATACCACTATAACCTTATGTATGATTCCACTGCATCACTTGTAGAGACTAGCACCGCCCTTGTCTCTTTGTACCCAAATCCAACGGAAGGAAACTTCACCATTTCAAGTCCTGAACCAATTGAGAACGTCAGAATCCTGGATGCGAAAGGAAGATTAATTCAAGAAATAGATCCTACTGATCCTAATATTCAAATTACCTTAGAATCGAATACTACAGGTTTGTATTATGTCATTGTGCAATTACAATCAGGGAAGGTATCCACCAAAAAACTGATTCGAGAATAGCCCCATGAAGGAATTAATTTCCAAATACAAGGAGCATTTAAACGCTCCTGTTTCCCCAGCCAGCCTTGGATTGTTCAGAATTCTTGTTGGAATTGTACTGATGTTGCAGACAATGTACTTCATGTCAACAGACTTTGTTCAGGTCCATATTTTTGATTCTCCCATTGCTTTCAAGTTCCGATACTTTGAATTCTTAGAGCCACTTTCCCCGAGCGGGATGAAGTTCATCATGCTACTGATGCTTCTCTCGACGATTGGAATCATTTTGGGTCGGCTTTTCAAATTATCCGCAGCAATATATTGTTTAACCTTCACCTACTTCTGGCTCTTGGACATGAGCTACTTCAATAATCACTATTACTTCATGTCACTGTTGGCCTTGCTGCTGCTATTTTCTAATGCTGATGGCTGGGGAGCTTTGAAGGGAAAAAACCGAAAGGAATCCATCCCCTACTATCAGATTTTTGCCCTAAAAGGACAGATTTTCATCGCCTTTTTCATTGCAGGTGTGAACAAAATAAATTATTACTGGTTGGTCGAAAATCAACCCATGAAACACATTCTAGAAACCAAAGCCGAAGTAGCTGGAACACAATGGATCAACAATAGTTTCTTCTACCAATTCTTTTCTTGGTCTGGATTGTTATTCGACCTTTTCATAGGCTTTCTTCTGTGGATTCCAAAGTTTCGAAAAATTGGAATTATCGCGTTCGTTTTCTTTAACCTGATCAATTTCTGGTTGTTTTACGACATTGGAGAAATAGGCTTCTTCCCATTCTTACTTTTGGCCTGTATATCCATTTTCCTTGACCCGAAAAAAGTTGCCGAGAAGTTGAGTTGGTTGACCCCAACTAAGAAATCAGACAAAAAGGTCAGTAACAAAAAAGATACTCCGAAGACATCGTTGCATGTTAGGCCCGTTAAATGGGCTCCGCTGGTTATTACTGTGTATCTAATATTTCATTTGGTGTTCCCGTTCCGACATTTATTTTTCCCTGGACATGTGGATTGGAATGGAGCCGGACAGCGTTTTTCTTGGCGAATGAAAATTATGTACAAGGATGTTGACATGCACTTTTATTTGATTGAAGAAGGAAGTACTGAAAAGCGGGAGGTAAACGTGGGATTTTTCCTGAATGATAAACAGTATACCAACTTAATGTACTACCCTGATTTTATTCCTCCGGTAGCCAAATACATCAAAGAAGAAGGAATCCGAAAAGGGTTAAAAAACCCACAGGTAGTTGCAGATTTCACAGTAGGTTTTAATGGTGACAAAAAGATAAATTTAGTGGACCCCAAATTGGATTTATCAAAAGTGAAATATCAACCAATAAGTGGACTTTATTGGTTGAAAACTAGGAAATAATCATCTAGAAGCATTTTCTAAAACAGTGTTATTCAATTCAATTAAGGACGTGTTATCTTTGGCTCGACTGAACTAACAGATGTTTTTGCCATCCTCTACTTTTTATTAACTGGCAACATTTTACATTATGAGAAATGACTACAACTCGTTGATAAAAAAACACTTGTCAAAAATTACAATTGTTTTTTTGTTTGCACTATTTACAGCACCAACATTCGCTTGTGACATTACACCAACAATTACAGCTTCCAACGTACAAAACATTGGAGGTGGATTCTTTACGGTTGATGTTGAGGTATGCGTTGGTACAGACGGTTCCCAAGATGGATACGACCTTTCTTTCAATTGCGGTTTAAACATTACAGCAACAAGCGCCCCTACGCAAAACAATGGCGGAAACATCGCTATTGGAAGTATTGCTGGAGGCGTCTTAACTTATTTCTATGGAGGACCGGGATGGTTCGAGCCTGATGATGGAATTTCTGGACCTTGCTTTAACCAGACGTTAACCTTAGACGGTGACCCCACGGGCTGTACCGTCACAACCACAGGAATTAATGATGGATGTCTAATTATAGCCACCTCCTGGTCGGCCACCATACCAGGCCCCTGTATTGTCGATCATTCGATTGTCGGTGCGGGAAGCGTCGCCGGAAATACGGCTGGCGCAGGGAATACCTGTACACTTAGGAGCAGTCAGGATGAAATAATACAAGTAGATGTTCCCTGTGACGATACCTGGACCTTCTCACTCTGTGGAGGTGCTACATGGGATACGTACCTCTATTTGAGTAATTCTTGTTGCGGCCCTAGTATCGCCTTAAATGACGATGCTTGTGGTCTCCAGTCACGAATAACAACAGCCTTGACTGCAGGAACTTACTACATCACCGTAGAAGCATTTAGTTCGGGCACAACGGGAGCTTATACGCTTGCCGTTTCCAGTGGCAGTCCTTGCTCTGTACTACCTATTGGACTCACTGAATTTTCTGGAGAGTACAGCGATGTAAGTAGAAGTAACGAAATTACCTGGACAACCAGCTCAGAAACCGACAATGATTATTTCGTTTTAGAACGATCGGCTGATGGAATGAATTTCGGTGCCATTGCAGATATTGATGGACAAGGAACCTCATTCTCAGAAAACACTTACAACTATTTTGATCCTATTCAAAATGCGGACACTTATTACTACAGATTAAAACAGTACGATTTTGACGGATCATACAGTTACTCTGACATTATTGCAATCCAAAGTGAATGGGATGACTCGAAGTTTTTTGGAAGCATTTTCCCGAACCCAGCAAAAACATCCTTTACCTTAATTACTGCGGCGAGGGATGTAGCTGCACCGGTAAACGTGGTACTAATTGATGCGCAAGGAGGTGTGGTAAAAACACAAGAGCTGATGGGGCACACGAATGCTGCCAATTACGGTATTGATATCAGCGATTTAACTAGCGGAGTGTATACGATTCAACTCACTAGTGGAAACGAATCTGAAGTACGAAAAATCGTTATTCTGTAGAAGACTCTCTCTTTTCTATGAATTCCTTGGGATCATCGATAGTTTCGGTGATCCCTTTTTTGGGCGGGTACAGCTTTGAAAATAACCATGCCATGAGCATAGCAATAACGAACGACGGCGCCAGTACATCAAGCTTCGCAAAATAAGGGCCAATCGTTTCCATTTCCATCACTACGAACTTAAAAAAGGGAACACATAAAAACCCTGAAATCATGGCAGCAATCGCTCCTTTTTCAGACAGTCCTTTCCAAAATAAAGACAAGATGATGACGGGACAAAAGGATGCTGCAATCCCTGACCAACCAAAAATAGCCATCCAGAAAGCAGATCGTTCCGGAGATACTTTAGCAATGATTAAAGCTATTATTAGCGCTAAAACTGCCATTGTTAGTGTCACCCAACGTGAAATCTTAGTCAGGTCCTTATCTTTTAAATTAGGACGGAAAATTTTCTGGTAGAAGTCGCGCGTAACAGCACTCGAAGCAATTACCAACAACGAATCGATGGTAGACATTATCGCGGAAAGTACAATAGCAATGTAAATAGCAACCAGAATATCAGGCATGCTAACTTCCGTCAACATCGAAAGCACATCTTCTCCATTCGTACCAAGAACAGCCTCAGGATTATCTCCTGAACTTGTAAACAAGACACGCGCAAGAATACCAATGGTTACCGCTGCCGCATCCGTAAGCAGGGTGAAAATAATGGCTACCCACTTTCCTTTGTCGATTTCGCGTTCGTCCTTAATAGACATGAAACGCACATATACTTGTGGTGAACCTAAAAAACCAAGTCCAATCATGGCAAAGCCCAACATGGTAGCAACGTTCATCCAAACATCATCGCTTGTTCCCCAAATATTGGTCAGAGCAGGATCAATATTTTGAAGACTGTCAACCACCCCTGTGGCACCATCCATATTGAACCAAACAACTATCGGCAAGAGGACAAGGCCCGCAAACATCAAAAGCCCCTGAAATAAATCAGACCATACCGCAGCGACAAATCCACCAATGAAGATATAGCTTAGTACTATTATGAAACCAATTATCGCTCCGGTGTAATAATCAATGCCCATCATGGAGTCAAAAGCCTTTCCCGTGATATCAATCTGTACCATCACGTAGATGATGACAAAAACAGAAAGAATGGTAGCAGCCAAAATTCTAAGTGTGCGTTTGTTGGCCTTCAAATGACTTTCCAGGTAATCGGGTATGGTTATAGATCCGTATGAATCTGATTTGCGCTTGAACCGTTTGGCCATAAACCACCATGAAACTGCTACTCCCAGCACTTCTCCTACAACCACCCAGTACGCAGAAAGTCCAGATATGGCCCCCATTCCTGTTAAACCAACAAGAAGCCAACCTGACTCTCCCGTTGCACGAGCGGAAAATGCTACAGCCCAGTATCCCAATCGCTTGCCTCCTACATAATAATCGCTCATGCTTTTCACCCTTCGGGAAGCAACAATTCCAATTAGGAACAATACGGCAACATACGCCGCAAGAACGAGTATTTTTGTGAGGTCAAGTTTTTCCATTTTTGTAGTTAGGGTTGCGTTGAAGCCTGAAGCAATATCGCTTCGTTCTCAGCGACAAAACGTTCTAAGGTTTCGAAAAACTGTGTGATATCTTCTTTTTCATTCTGAGCGTTTATGGTTACCAATCGGATAAACTCTTGCCCTTGGAACGAACCGTATCCCACCAATAATTCAGCCTGTTCATACAAAGCGGTACAAATTGTTCTGGCAGGAATTCCTTTGTAGTTGAAACAAATTGAGATGGACTCTTCAAAACTGTACAAGGTGTAATCTGGATTATTGCGTACGTGTTCACGCGCCACATCTGCAAGGTCAAATTGGTGATCCACAATTTTTTCTAAACCTTTCGTTCCAACGCTCTTCCACAAAGTCCAGAACTTTAAAGCATCATTCCTGCGTCCACATTGCAGCGATGTCTTTCCCAGGTTAAACTCATCGTGATCTGTTTGATACAAGTAGCTTGCATCATTCGAAAAAGAATCGTGCAGGTATTTTTTGTCTTTTGCTACAATAATAGAGCAAGACAGAGGCGTTCCTAGCATTTTGTGAGCATTGAAACTGAAGGAGTCCACCAATTCAATACCATCAATTAGGTGTTTGTATCGATTACTGAAAAGTACGGACCCACAATAAGCACCATCTACATGAAGCCACATTTCGTATTTGTCACAAATTTCTCTTACCGGTCGAATCGGATCAAAAGCACCAAGAACTGTCGTTCCAGCTGTAAGGTTAACCATTATCGGCTTGTATCCATTAGCCAAATCCTCCTCAATTAGTTCAGCTAACGCATCTGGTCGCATCTTCCCTTCTTCATCCGAAGGTACATAACGCACATTATCTCGTCCAATCCCTGAAAAGGCAGCGTTTTTCGGTATACTGTAATGCGACTCCTTTGAAGTGTAAACGGTCATTTTCTGTTTGACTCCTTCAAAACGGATTTTTTCATCTGCGGCATCTCGTGCCATGACCATAGACATGTAATTTGTCATCGATCCTCCTGGAGCAAAGGTACCATCGGCATTCGTGTCCCAACCAATGAGATCGCAAACTTGTCTCAGCACCACTTTCTCAACACCAATTTGGGGACCAGCAGCTTTGTAAGTATACATGCTATTATTGAGAACAACGGCTAATAAATCGCCAAGAATTGCTTTTTCATTTCGACCACCGAACAACTGGTTGAAAAAGGCATTTGTTGCCGTTCTTGGCGTCTTAAACACTAGCTCTTTCAAGGCATTTTCAAAGGCTTCCTCGGAAATTCCTTCCTCATTCAAGGACAAATCAAGTGTTTCGTATAATTCACCGGAAGGAACAAAATCTGCTACCGGTTTTTTTGCTTCATCTTCTAGTAAATCGCGTACTAAACGATCAAATTTCTCCAAGGTATTTTGCATACAAAATAAATTCTCAAATGTTTTGATAATGCTCAAATATAGAGCAATTTTAGGCATTTAAAGCTCTGTTTCAATCGAATTTCATCAGATTTTGGTTATATTCGGGCAACATTTGATCTGTACGTGATCGATTTTTAACAAAGTGATTTCTACAGAAAATAGTTACACCTTATGAACTCTAGTATAACATCTCTTGAGCAACTCATTACAGCATTTGACGATGCTGACCCCTCGGAACAGGTAAGCGTTCTGAAACGAATTGATATTCCAGTATCAGATTTTGCCCAATATGCTACTTGGTCTGACGAATGCTATACAAGAAATTGTATTGCACGAAGAGATGGCTTTGAGTTCATCCTGCTCTGTTGGTCACCCGGAGCTGTGACACCTATTCATGGGCACGATGGACAAAATTGCTGGGTGTATCAGGTAGAGGGAAGTGTTCGAGAAAAAAGGTACCAACTATCCAACGACAGATTTGAACTAACCAATGATATGACACTTGATGCGGGGAAGCTCTGCTACATGCACGATCGCATGGGATATCACTCGTTAGCGAACGAATCTAATAAACAATCCATGACCTTGCATATTTATGCAAACCCTATTGATCGCTGTGAAGTATTCAATGAGGAAAGAAACCGCTTTGAAGTGGTAGAAATGGAATACGACTCCATCGAAGGAAACGTTGTTCTCCCGACAGGCTCGTGAATCTATGAATTGCGTAAATTAGCGCATGCAACCTACAATTGACCACATCCAAATTACAGTAAAAAACCTTGATGAAGCGGAGGCATTCTACGATCAAGTGATGCCTTTACTCGGTTTCGACCTATCAAAAAAATCGAAAGGCCGAGTTGCACAGCATGAGTTTGATGTTATTGAGTATTCCCACGCTCAACTTATAATTGGCTTTAACTCTCCTCGACCTGTGTTTCAAAACGAAGAAGTGCATCGAAGAAAGCCCGGTGCGCTCCATCATATGGCATTTAAAGCTGAATCTGAACAGGAGGTTGATGCATTCTACGAATCTTTATTAAACATAAAAGCAGACATTGTTGCCCCACCGCAACTGTACCCCCAACACGGCGCACATTATTACGCACTCTTTTTTAAAGATCCAGGCGGTATCAAACTAGAAGTTGTTTACGAAAGGAGGTAACCAAAAAACAAAAGGCCCCAAAATACTTGAGACCCTTTGCTATTTTGCTTGTATGTTCTTTAGTCTTACTTGACTTCGGCAAGTGTTAAACCTTGCTCGCGCACAATTCGTTTGATATCGGCAGGTCGATTCTGCACAATTTGGTGCTTCACACGAACACGTGGTGTTGCGGCAGGTTGCTCTGTAATTTCTTTCGATTTCAACTGCTTCTTAATTGGTCGAGCTGGTTGGTCTTGCTGTGCATATGCTCCTGCCGAAACTGCAATTGCAAACAGGAATACTATAGGTCTCATTAATTTTTTCATAACGGTCTTTTTTATGATTTGATCTGACACATACATTTCAATATGCGTGCCAAACTTTCATATTGCATGTTTAAACCGCCAAAGTCAAGACTTCGTTTTCACCCACAGTGCCAGTTTACCGTCATATAGCAAGTCCTTTAATTCGTATGTCGCTGGAAAGGGAAAAGTTTCAGAACAATAGGTAACAACGCGAGTCCCTAGCGGAAGTTTCTCGAACTGATCTATCACGTAATCTTCCAAACGGCGGAATGCGTCGGGATTATAGGTGATAGTATCGTCAATTCTATCGAATTCGGCAATGTATTCACAAAACGGGTTGTAATAGTAGAAATGCGTATAATTTTTAAAATCAATAGTCGTGATATCAGCCTGAATAAACTGAGCAGTATTCACATTCAATTGATCTTTCAAAACGTTTGCTGCTTCCACGAGGTCATCACGCATTTCCACTCCCGTGAATTGAGCTTTTGATCGACTTGCTGCCACAACACAGAATTTCCCTGCTCCAGAACCGATATCTAACACGTGCGAATTTTCATCCAAATTCAGCCAATCCAAAACGGTTTCAATAATCTCAAGCGGTGTCCAGTGGATAAAAGAATGTTGCCGAACCACATCTGAGAATAAAATGTCAAACTCCTTATCTGTTTTAAATACCACCTCCCTCCTGTTCAAAATGCTCTACTTTACTTATTTAGCGGATAAATGCGTCACTTTCATTACAGTGAAAGTAATCAAAAGATGCGGGCGACTCGCAAAACCGTTGGTAAACAAACATGACCGATTGTACATCTAAAAAGTTGATTTTCAAATGCCGTTCGTATTTTGCAGGCATTAACTACACACCATGAAACAATTATTACTCCCTGCACTTGCGCTGCTGAGTTTCTCGGCTAGCGCCCAAAATCACCGATGTCTAACTCCGCAAGCTATTGAATATCAAGATCAATTAACGCCAGGCTATGCGCAATCGGTAATAGAGACTTTTGAAACTGCGAAAGCGAATCAAAACAAATCGAATCATGTTTATACCATCCCTGTTGTGGTTCACGTGGTATACAACACGCCTGCTCAAAACCTTCCTGACTCTGTCATTTTGAACCAAATAGAAATTCTAAATCAGGATTACAACCGTGACAATCCAGATACGGTGAACCTACGAACTGATTTTTTACCTATTGCTGGCGATCCTCAAATCAAATTCAAATTGGCTGAAATTGATGAAAACGGAATGCCAACAACCGGAATTACACGTACTTCTACCGCTACGACATCTTTTGGGTCGTTGGCATTATTAGGTGGTGACTTCTCAGATATGGAGAAGGTAAAAAGCACGGTAGACGGTGGACATGATCCATGGGATCAAACGCGTTATCTGAATATTTGGATTTGCAATATGGCCATTGACTTCTTTGGACAGGAAGTTACAGCGGTCCTCGGTTATGCAACGCCGCCACCAGGATTGCCTAACTGGCCAACGGGTTCTACCTTAGGACTTTCAGATGGTGTTGTTTTACAGTTCCAGGCCGTTGGAAGCAATAATCCGAACCCACTAGATACCGGTGGAGGCGTTATAGATGTTGAAGGGCGCACAGCTACACACGAGGTAGGACATTATTTAGGTTTGCGTCATATTTGGGGCGATGGAGACTGTACCCAGCATGATGGCATCGATGATACACCGAACGCCGATTCAGAATCGCAACAAGATTGCGACCCAACGAAAAACACCTGTACGGACACTATTCTAGGAATGGATTTACCAGACATGATTGAAAACTACATGGACTATTCGGCAGAAACGTGCCAAAACAGCTTTACGAAAGGTCAAGTTGATCTGATGCACGGTGTACTTGACGGACCTCGATACGACCTTGTAAACAACAACCCAGCGACAATTCTTGAAAATGAATTCATCGCTTGGAATGTTATGCCAAACCCTACTGATGGTATAATTCACATAGAAAGTGAAGAAATTGTAAAAAGCATTGAAGTTTTCAACCCTCAGGGAGAACGCATCGTTATAAATGAACCAAATGCGCAAAAAGAAACGGTTGATTTGAGTTCTTTTGCTGCCGGCGTTTATATCGTTCGGATTTCAGATGGAGCTACTTTTGCTCACAAACGTATTGTGCTTCAATAGCAGACACAATAGTAGATTCGAAAAATCCCCGTATCTCGACCTTGCTCGATGATCGGGGATTTTTTTATCCTTACTTTTTTAGCTCTACAGATGATCCATTAAATACTTGTACAACTGCACCATGGAGGCAATATCTGATTTGAATACTTTTTCGTCGGGTGTATGAACATTGTCCTCTGCCGCGCCAATAAAACACCAATCAATCGGCAAGGATGATTTTTGCAATACGCCACCGTCACTTCCTCCTGCGGACTCTACTTCAAGCTGGTATTGCACTCCAGAGTCTTTCGCAAGCTCGATGATTCGATTCAAATAACTTCTGCGAGGCAGCCCACTATCCCTCATGGAAATAGCAACTCCTCCGCCATGACCAACACCTTCCGTGACCCAGGTAATATCGGAAATAAGAGCCTGGTATACACCAAATTCCTCCATTAGAAACCGCGCACAATTGGCCACAGTGTTGCCGCCATGTTCTTCATAGGTACCGAACACAATGGCGCCATTCTCCATAGTTTCAGCTACCTGCAACGCATTCCAAACTCCGAGCCTGTTATCCATGTAAGGAGACTGAATATACTCGGATGTTTCCCGGAAATCTGGCTTAAACGTCAAAATGGTTCCTCTATCAATTTCACGATCGAACACGTATTGGATATTCTTGCCTTCATCAGACTCAATAACCATGAGCTCTGTTTCAATTTCACCTTTGCTATCCGATCCGACCAACTGCATGCCATCAATCAAACGCGGACCACCAATTTTTATAAGTTCTTTGTCATAACCTGTCGAAAAGCCAATGGAATCCATGTGAGCGTAGATAGCCGTTCGTGGTTTCCCAAATACCACTACCAAACAATCCTGAAAAGAACGCCCTTCAAAAATTTGTGGTTTGACCTTCCAGTTTTGACTATTCCCTTCGATGTAGTTCAATAAAAATTCTTTCATTGCAACTTCATCACTGGCCGCAGCTCTTACTTCTGTTAGTTGTTTCAATAACTCCATCAATAAATTCCTTTGTTTGTAATTTTCATCGTTTCAAACGCCTTCAATTCAGATTGAATAGACTTCTCTACTGGTAAAGGCAAACTGCATTCAATTTCACATTCTATTTCAAACGAATGTTCGTCCATTTCAATGTTCCAGCGTTTCAAGCAATTCATCACTCCAACCATGTCGGCGTATTCAAAATCTAACTTAACGTGCAGATAGACTTCCAAATCAACAATTTCATTGGCATCAATCGCTTCTTTTGCAGCAGTTCGATACGCGTTGATTAAACCGCCTACCCCCAGTTTGGTTCCGCCATAATAGCGCACAACCCCGATCAATGTATTGGTCAAATCATATGATTGTAATTGCCCTAATATGGGCGCACCAGCTGAATTCGAAGGTTCTCCATCGTCATTGGCACGATATCGCTCTCCGTTCAAGCCAATCCGATACGCATAACACAAATGTCCTGCCTGGGCATGTTCATTTCTCCAGTCATCCAGTAATTGTTTCGCTTCTTCTTCGTTATAGCACCGAGAAACAATTCCAATAAACTTAGATCCTTTCTCCTTGTAAAAGCCCTCACTGCGCTTTTGAACGGTTCGATATGTATTTTTTCTTTCTAAATCACACATTTCTAGCTGCAATGTTACGCATTTCCTTTAAAGTCAATCTGGCTTTGATTTAATACTTTTTTAGTTAGAAGTATGTCACTTTATGTTGAAATATTAACTAGCAAACAAAATTCGCTCACTATTTAACGGATTTAGTACATCTACAAAATTCTATCGATTATTAATTCTTAACTTGATGCACGAGATACTGTTCTGACTAACAGAAACTACTTTATGAACAACTGTACAACTAACTTAACGAACAAGTTCGCATGTACATATGTGACGAACGAAACCAAATTCAAATCTCAAAGTATACGTAAGGTATTTGGGATAAGAAGTGTTCAGTTCTTATTCCATTGGTTAAGAGCAATTCCATTACACATTACAACTAACAAAAACACCATGAACGTACGAACGTCTATACTGGCCATAGCCCTGTTACTGGCAACCTCTTCTTTCGGGCAGTTAACAAACGAATTAGGAACAACATCCAAGTTGCGTGTAGATCCTGACCCCGTATCCCATATAGATCGATACGGCGTTGATTATTCGGTGAAACATTACAATTTCAATGGTGACAGTACAATTTTAGAATCTATCGACCTGAACTACCTTGAGCAATTTCGTCAGCTGGATAGCAATGTTGAAGTAATAGATTCCAACACAGGTCTAACCGTAATTTTGTTTTACAGAAAACGAACCAAAAACTTAAACAGCATAACCGAAAACGATTGAATCATTATCAGCAATTCGTCTGAAGTTGAATCAATACAAAAGAACGCTTATGAAAAGCTTAAAACAAATACTACTTTTCTCAATACTTGCCACTGCAAACGCAAGCTTCTCACAATACACCCACCCTACAGTTGGTATTCAAGGTGAATTTGTGGGTTCATGTCTTGTAGCAGATTGTGGACCTTCTACCTATACTGATAACGGTGGAGTGTTTGGCAATTATTCGAATGGAATCAATCAAATATACCGGGTTTTCTGTCCTAGCATTGCAGGAAACTGTATGCAAGTAACGTTTACCTCTTTCAACGTGGAACCGGGATGGGACTTTCTTATAGTTAAAAACGGGCCTACACAAAATAGCCCCGACATCCTTACACCACCAAATTCGCCCACAGTTTATGGGGGAATCAGTGGACTACATGGCAACCTGGCAACACCTTTTGGGTTTACATCCACAGATCCTAGTGGTTGTTTGACTTTCCGTTTCTATTCTGATGGATCCGTATCAGCACCAGGATGGGTTGCAACATTGTCTTGTGTACCATGTGCCGGTGGACCGACAGGAACAGAAAACAACGACTGTAATACCTTTACACCTATTTGCTCATCAGCGAGTATTAGCAGCAACGCAACCGGACCTGGAATTGTAGCGGAAGGATGTACAGGAAGTAACTGTCCAGCGGGAGGAGAAAACCATACGAATTGGTATTCTTTTACAGCACAAACAAGCGGAACCCTCGATATTCTGATTAATCCTGATGACAATAATGACGATTATGACTATGCTATCTACGGACCGAATGTTACTTGCGCAGCGCTGGGAAATCCAATTCGTTGTTCCGATGCGGCGGTTACTGGAAACACAGGACTTACAAACGTCACACCAAACGAGAATACCGAAGATGTAACAGGTGATGGTTTTACGGAGACTATGAATGTTATCGCTGGTGAATCCTACTTTTTGGTCGTAGATGAATGGAGTCCAAACGCTGGATCAGGATATACCCTAAGCTTTGGTGGGACAGCCTCTTTGGACTGTTCTATTCTTCCTGTTGAACTTCGCGAGTTTAATGCAAACTACGAACCAGAATTTCATGCGGTGACACTTGATTGGATCACTGACTCCGAAAGAAATTGTGACTACTTCGATGTAGAGCGTTCAACGGATGGAGTGAATTTTGAAGTGATTGAAAAAGTAAAAGGAGCCGGTACAACAAATCAAGAAACGCAGTACTTCATGGCAGATACAGATCCTGAACTTGGTGTAAATTACTATCGTCTGAACCAATGGGATGAAGATGGAAACGGTCACTATTCTGATGTTGTTTCTGTGAATATTTTAGATGATCAATACGATATTCTTTCATTATTTCCGAATCCAACAACTGGAATGACCGAAGTTATCTTCAACTCATACAAAAAGGAAGAAGTCATGTTGAATGTTGTTGGTCTGGACGGAAAAGTGATTGTAAACACGCCGCTATCAACTGTTCCAGGAGGAAATCGATTCAACCTTGACTTATCTGGACATAACCACGGAGTATATTTTGTGACAATTACATCTGGTGAAAAGTCGTACCACTCGAAGTTAATAAAGAACTAATAACCCTATTTTCATAGATCAAGCCTTAGCCATAGCGGTTAAGGCTTTTTTATTGACATAATTTATTTAATTATAAAGAAGTTCTAATTCAGATTGCGTTCCAATAAGAGACTTTTATATCACACATTAAAACGCACAACATGAACACTTTTTATTTAGAACATGCCAATATCACGGTGAACGACCTCGACCATGCCATGCATTTTTTTAAGACGGCTTTTCCACACTTCGAGTTGCGAGGTGGAGGTGAATCGAACGGAAGAAAATGGATTCATTTCGGAGATGCTACAACTTATGTAGCACTGAACACAACACTGGAGGAGAAACACATTGAAAAGAACTATGAATGTTCGGGGATTAATCATTTGGGATTTGTCGTCTCAAATGCAGAGGATATCGCCAAAAGACTTTCGGAAGCAGGCTACGAAAGAAGTTTTCCAAAACAAAAGGAGCAATTCCGCATTCGAGAATATTTTTACGACGCGGACGGAAATGAATACGAATTCGTTCAATACCTGAGTGAAAAAGAATCCGAACGCAACGCGTATACGTAAACGGAATACTTTTTCAATTATAATTCTAGAACAAAATAAAGCCCCGCTTTACGATAGTTCGAACAAGCGGGGCTTTCAAGTTTTTTTTTCGTTTGAGTTACTGAATCGTTAGTTTCTTTTCCAGGTCCTCCAAATACGAACGGAATTGTTTGTCCGTTTCGGAAAGGTTGGTAACAGTTCGGCATGCATGCAATACAGTCGCATGATCTTTACCTCCACAATGCGCTCCAATATTTGCCAATGAAGACTTTGTCATTTTCTTTGAGAAATACATAGAAATCTGACGCGCCTGCACCACTTCTCGCTTACGCGTTTTCGATTTCAGAATTTCAAGTGGAAGGTCAAAATAGTCACAAACTACTTTTTGAATGTATTCGATGGAGACTTCACGCGCTGTATTCTTCACAAACTTATCGACCATTTGCTTCGCTAATTCTAGCGTAATAGCCTTTTTGTTAAGTGAAGCTTGGGCTAACAGCGTGTTGAGTGCTCCTTCCATTTCCCGTACGTTGGTGTTAATGGAATAAGCAAGGTATTCCACCACTTCTTTTGGTAACTCAATTCCGTTACCGTACATTTTCTTTTCAAGAATGGCCATGCGAGTTTCCAAATCTGGAGCACTTAAGTCTGCAGACAAGCCCCACTTAAAGCGAGACAGCAAACGCTGCTCCATTCCTTGCATTTCAACTGGCGGCTTATCACTGGTAAGAATGATTTGCTTACCGTTTTGGTGCAAGTGATTGAAAATATGGAAGAACACATCTTGCGTTTTCTCTTTTCCTGAGAAGAATTGAACATCATCTATAATCAAGACGTCAATCATTTGGTAGAAATGAATGAAATCGTTGGTTGTTTGATTTTTGATGGCATCGATAAACTGATGGGCAAACTTCTCAGAGCCAACATAAAGAACCGTTTTGTTCGGAAATTGATTCTTAATTGAAATACCAATTGCGTGGGCCAAGTGAGTTTTTCCTAGACCTACTCCACCGTAGATCAATAATGGGTTAAAAGCCGTACCTCCCGGTTTATTTGCAACAGCGTATCCAGATGCACGTGCCAATCGATTGCAATCTCCCTCGACAAAATTATCGAAAGCATAGGATGGATTCAGATTGGAATCGACATTTACCTTTTTCAATCCAGGTATGATAAAAGGATTGCGAATTTGATTCTCATTCACATTAATCGGCATGGAAACGGGAGAATTGCGCAATGCTTTTTTGTTTAGTGCAGGGAGTTTTACTGTATACGGAGTGGTATTCGTCTGGTTGTTCTCCATGATAATACTGTACTCCAAACGACCTTCTGCACCTAATTCTTTCTTGATTACCTTTTTAAGTAAAGTAATGTAGTTTTCCTCCAGCCACTCATAAAAGAAGTGGGAAGGCACCTGAATGGTAAGCACTTGTCCGTCAAGCTTGACCGGTACGATGGGCTCAAACCACGTTTTGAAAGCCTGCAACGAAACATTATCCTTAATTACTTTCAGACAAGCGTCCCAAACTCCATCGTGATTTTTGCTCATTTTAATATGGTTAAAAGGTTTGTAATCGTACACAAATAACAAACGTCAGAAAGGCTGAATATAGCTACTGGTTGATTCGTTCTTGCGAGGGACAAATATTTACATAAAAAAGTGAAAAAAAAAGTCGATTTGCGGTTGATTTTTTAAAAAGTTTTACTTCGAAATTTTTTAACAAATTCATTGCATCTTAACATTCTCTTTACACAAAAACAGGTAATGTATTACGCCTCAACTCACTAAAACGCATTAGTTTATTTGTAAAAACTACCTCGTCTCAAAATACGGCATTAATTTCTCCTGTACCAGCAAAAGACTGATTATTTTTGACTTCAAGAGTTATAAACAATGAAAACAGACTTTAAGCATTCCACCACCCTTCGAGTACGCTATGGCGAAACCGACCAAATGGGGTATAGTTATTATGGAAACTACGCCCAATATTTTGAGGTTGGCCGCGTGGAAGCATTGCGCGATTTGGGAATGAGCTATAAAAGCCTGGAAGAACGAGGCATCATGTTACCCGTAGCTCATTTTGAAGTGGACTACAAAGCTCCCGCCTTGTATGATGATGCATTAATTATCACCACACATGTAAGTGAATTAAAGGGTCCTCGGTTGATTTTCCATTACGAAATACATGTGGAAGACAAACGTATCGCCACAGCATCAACCACGCTCGTTTTTGTAGCGAAAGAAACAATGCGTCCCATCGCTCCACCAGAAGATTTCATTAAACTACTCGAAAATCATGTAAAACAAGGAAATGATTGATTCTACAGCCAGCCTATCCTCGCAATTTTTCGTTATCTTATTTGTATGAGGATATTCGACAGAGATTGGAATTTGTTTACGTTCGCCAGAGCGCTCTTCCCTATTCAGTTACTCTTCTCACATCTCAAACATAATTTTCTATCCTTATTGATCTGGGGGATACTTTTCGCAGCAATCAACGATGCATTTGGTTCCTTTTTCGGCGTCCCCTATTTATTCCTCTCTCCTGAATATTTAAGCTCCATCTCTTTTGAGTCGTTTTTACTACTAGGATTTGCCTTGGGTGGGTTTATAATGGGATTTAACACGTACAGTTATATACGACTAGGACCACTTTATCCTTTCTTGATCACCATAAACCGACCATTTTTTAAGTTTTGCATCAACAACGCGCTCATTCCTATTCTGTTCATCGTTAACTACCTCATCAACATGACTGCATTCCAATATTCGGAAGAGTATGCGACGGTTGGCGAAATTATTTGGTTTTCATGTGGCTTTCTTACAGGGATTTCCATTTTCCTGACCCTTTCCTGGATGTTCTTCTTTCGTTTGATCAAATACGATCCGTATAAAGAAGGTGCCGACAAACCTTTCAAGACTATGTCCTATCAAAACAATAAGTGGTACGACATTTTTAAAAAGCAAAAAGAATATCCATCGATATACTTTGGTAAACGACTTCGATTGAAAGTCAGCAGAAGTTCCAAACACTTTGATAGAGAATTAGTTGCATCCATCTTTGCTAAAAACCGAGTCAGCGCCTCTCTTTATGAGGTCCTTACGATTTTAATCTTCTTTGGACTTGGATTATTCAATGAGTTTGAACTGTTTGAAGTGCCGGCGGGAACAAGTATTGTTTTACTTCTGACCATTATACTTATGCTTTACAGTGCATTGCAAGCGTGGCTCAGAAATTGGTTCTATCCTGTATTAGTGCTGATTTTGCTAGGAATGAACTATGCCAGTAAAACAACCGATTTGTTTCACTACGAAAGTTATGCATATGGCTTGAGTTATGAAAACTCTGACCTCTCAGAATACAATGTGGCGCGTATTAAAAAGATTTCTGGTAACGAGGCGAAAAATGAAGCCTCCTTACAAAATTACATCGCGATGCTGGACGCTTGGAAAACGCAAACAGGTCAGGAAAAACCGAAGTTAATTATCGTGAATACCTCAGGAGGCGGATCACGAAGTGCGCTGTGGACAACTTTGGTGCTAAACGAATTGAACGAAGTATCGAATGATCGTTTTGGTGACCATACACAAATGATTACAGGTGCATCTGGTGGAATGGTTGGAGCCGCTTATTATCGTGAGGTGCAATTGCGTAGATCAAACGGTCGAAAAGCACCGAAGGGAATTCAGGAAATGAAACAAGAAATTGGTAGTGACATTTTGAATAAGCTCTCCTTCATGGCATCTACTAACGATATCTTCGTGCGCTATCAAAAAATTGAATATGACGGCAAACGATATACCAAAGACCGTGGATATGCTTTCGAGCAACAACTTCTTGAAAACACGAACAATATTCTAGATCATAATCTCGCTTACTACACAGATTACGAGCGAAAGGCTGAGATTCCGACGCTGATTTTCTCTCCAACAATTATCAATGACGGTCGTCGCCTTTTGATTTCCTCGCAAGATCTGCATTTCTTAGCGAGCGGACATTATGCTGGAAATCACATGTCTGAGTTATACGAAAACATTGAAATTCGAGGACTTCTGGACAAGCAGAATATTGATGAGCTTCGCTTTAGCACCGTGCTCCGTGCAAGCGCCACTTTTCCCTTCGTCATGCCTATGATCACTCTCCCAACCGTCCCTTCAACACAACTAATGGATGCTGGAATTCGAGATAATTATGGAACCAAAACGACTATGCTCTTCCTTCATTCGTTAGAGAAGTGGATTGCAGAGAACACCTCTGGGGTAATAGTGGTTGAAATAAGAGATACACGTAAGGTATATGAAGAAGAGACGTTTCAAGAAGTATCCTTTTTGGATAAATTGACACTACCATTCGGTAACATGTACAAGAATTTTCCCCGAACGCAAAGTTACGATCATAAGGAATTGGAACAATTAGGGTTGAAATCGCTTAATTTTTCCGTTCAAAGAGTGGAATTCAATTTAATGCAACAAAAAAATGATCGTATTTCGCTTTCCTGGCACCTAACTCAGGCTGAGAAATTAAAAATTGAAAGTGCATTGAATTCGCCTTCCAATCGAAAAGCATTTGAAAAAGTTCAGAAAGCCCTAGCGGATTAACCACCTATATATTGAACATTGTTCAACTGTATCGACTTCGTGATTTCGCAACCTTCTGGAAATTTTGCAGCATTATCATCTACATAATCGAATGAAATCTTGTACCCATCAATATGCATTTTGGGACTTAAGTTCGATGGAAAGAAACGCTTCAAAACTCCATTATCCATTACCTCAAGGTAGGTCCCGCATGTTGCTGTGCGTACTGTACCATTCACCCCTCGGTGCACATTAACCTGTGTATTGGTGCTTGAGTTACCCGTAACTGTTTTGGTTACTTTCAATTTTTGTGTTCCTGGTCTGAAAGGACGCTCCTGAGCAGAAACAACTACTGATATTCCTAAACAAAACAATACTAATGTCGCGTATTTCATGGTCTTAAGATTTGAAACGAAAATAACTAAAATTCAGGCAAATAAAAAAAGGGGCACATCGAAATGAGCCCCTCTTCTCTTAACCTGTAATTGTTAATAATTGATCCGTGCTAATATGAACGCTTTACCTACTAAAAGGTTTCACTTTACGACAACATTTTTTTTCGATTTCAACAAACACTACTGAAAAAGTATTGATTACTTGTTTGGGAATCACCCAAATTCCACCGTAACTTTGAAAATATGAGCGAAAATTCGTCCGTACTTGCTTTGGTTCGATTGATTGATGACCCTGATGAAAACATCTATGAACATGTTCGCAGTGCCTTAATTGATCATGGACCTGAAGTTATTCCTGTTCTTGAGTCCTCATGGGAACACGAAGATTATGGGCTTTTATTCCAATCGCGCATCGAGAACCTCGTACACGATATTCAATTGTCGAATACCCGGAATCGTTTAAAAGAATGGATTAATGCCTCGCACAAAGATTTATTGGAAGGTGCTATCATTATTGCTCAATATCAGTATCCTAATTTGGACGAAGCTGAATTGAGAGACTCATTGCAGAAAATCAGAAAGGATATTTGGTTAGAGATCAATGCACACCAAACGGCTTATGAAAAGGTTCGGGTGTTCAATAAGATTTTCTACGGTAAGTATGGGTTCTCAGGAAATTCGAAAAACTTTCATTCGCCTTTAAACTCTTGTATTAATACGGTACTTGAGACCAAGAAAGGAAACCCTTTGAGCTTGTGCGTACTGTATTCCATCATTGCGCAATCTTTGGATTTACCAATTTACGGTGTGAATTTGCCGAACCATTTTGTTTTGGCGTACATGGATGAAGACAACATTAATCCGTTCATCAATACGAACAATAAGCACGGTGCTTTGTTTTACATCAATGCCTTTGCGCGCGGAGGAATCTTCGATGAATTGGAAATCAAAGAATTCCTGAAAGCACTCAACAAATCAGAAATTCGTGAGTATTTTGAACCCTGCTCGAACTCGGCGATTTTATTGCGCATGATTACCAACTTAATCAATGCGTTCCAGCAATCAGGTAATGCTGAAAAAGTAAGAGAATTGACCGAATTACGTGAGCTATTTGATTTTAAACTCTAGATCAAAGTCTTTCAATCCATTCACAAACTCATTATTCAGTCCCACTTTCATAGTTTTGGAAGGCATATTGACTTCTACATTGTCTAGAGGATCGTACACCACAAATTTTACAGGAGTGTTTCCTACATTTTCCATGAAAAGTTTGTTTAGATCCGTGATCATCCGTTGATCCAAAGCTTTTGTTGAAACCTTCAACTGTACACTATTGGCCTTGGTTTCCCTTAAAGTTTGCAGCAAGTCAATCGAATGAATAGAGAACTCCAATTCCGAGCGTCGCGGCGGCACTTCTATTCTTCCCTTAAGTGCAACAAAAGTCCCAGGATTCAGAAAATGCTTGTACTTTAAATAATTTTCGCGCCATAGAAATATTTTGTGCGAATCGTTGTAATCTTCTATGATCAACGTTCCGAATGGGTCGCCTTTTTTCGTAAAACGATGTTCAGCCTCTGAAATAATACCGGCGATGAGTAAATCTTTATTTCGATGGGCCTCCATGTCATTCAACATGCCTACGTTTCCATTACAAAACGAATCTATTTCCAATTGGAAATCATCCAGTGGATGTCCGGAAATAAACATCCCAATAACCTCTTTTTCCTTATTCAGCGCATAGATATTACCCCATTCTTCCGCTGGAGGAATTACAGGTTCAGGCAATTTCGCGCCACTATCCTCACCGAACAACGAAGCTTGTGAAGAATTTTCACTGTCTTGAAACCCAGAACCAAAGCGCACTACATTTTCAAGGAAGGTTCTTTGACTTCCGTCTTCTTTAAAGTATTGAGCTCTGTGAACATTTTTAAAGGAGTCAAACCCACCTGCGTAGACCAAACTTTCGAAAGCTTTACGATTACAAACGCGTAAATTGATTCGTTTGGTAAGGTCAAAAATATCACGGAACCAACCGTTTTCTGTTCTTTCTTCAATAATTGCCTGAACGGGTGCGGAACCAAGACCTTTAATTGCCCCTAACCCAAATCGAATCGCTCCTTCTTTGTTCACGGTAAAATGATAGTTCGATTCGTTGATATCTGGTCCCAAAACAGGCACCCCCATACGTCGACATTCCTCCATAAAGAAAGAAACCTGCTTGATATCGTTCATGTTGTTACTGAGCACAGAAGCCATGTACTCTGCTGGATAATTGGACTTTAGATAAGCTGTTTGGTAAGCGATCCAGGCGTAACACGTTGAATGTGATTTGTTAAAGGCATACGATGCAAACGCCTCCCAGTCCTTCCAAATTTTCTCCAGTTTTTCTTTATCGTGACCTTTCTCTGCTCCTCGCTCCAGGAATGCTGGCTTCATTTTATCCAACACATCCTTCTTCTTCTTACCCATCGCCTTACGGAGCGTATCGGCTTCACCCTTCGTAAATCCTGCTAGTTTTTGCGAGAGCAACATTACCTGCTCCTGATATACTGTAATTCCGTAAGTTTCTTTCAGGTACTCCTCACAAGCTTCAAGGTCGTAAACAATTTCCTCATCTCCATGCGCACGACGGATAAACGAAGGAATATACTCCAGTGGTCCTGGTCGATACAGGGCGTTCATGGCAATCAGATCTGCAAACACCGTCGGTTTTAATTCCCGCATGTATTTCTGCATCCCGGCAGATTCGTACTGGAAAATACCTACCGTTTCACCTCTTTGGAATAATTCGTACGTTTTCTCATCGTCTATAGGAAAATCATCTGGCACCAACTCTATTCCATGCCGGTCCTTGACGTTTCGAACGGCGTGCTTGATGAGCGTGAGGGTTTTCAGTCCGAGAAAATCCATTTTCAACAATCCCGCATCCTCTGCAACAGAGTTATCGTACTGCGTGCAGTACATGTCTGAATCCTTTGCCAGTGCCACAGGAACGAACTTCGTAATATCATCTGGTGTGATGATAACCCCACAAGCATGAATTCCTGTATTTCGCACGGAACCTTCTAATTGTCGAGCTCTATTGATCACCATAGCGCTTAGGTCCGAACCTTGTGCCATTGCCCGCAATTCATTCGCGCGGTTGATATCGTCTTGGTTGTTTTTCAATTTCTCACGCAATTCTGGCTCTGACATCCCGAATAATTTGCTCAAGGAGATATCGGGGATCAGTTTGGCAATACGATCCGCGTCAGACAACGGGAGGTCTAAAACTCTGGCGGTATCCCTGATGGAAGACTTCGCTGCCATTGTTCCATACGTGATAATTTGGGCCACTTGATTCGCGCCATACTTCTCAATCACCCAATCAATTACACGCCCACGGCCTTCATCATCAAAATCGATATCGATATCTGGCATGGAAATACGATCCGGATTCAAAAAACGCTCAAATAGTAAGTCGTAATGAATGGGATCAACGTTAGTAATGCCAGTACAATAAGCTACTGCAGACCCTGCAGCCGAACCACGGCCTGGTCCTACCGAAACGCCCATATCTCTGGCTGCCTGACAGAAGTCCTGTACGATAAGAAAGTATCCAGGATATCCTGTTCGCTCTACGGTAGCCAACTCGAAATCGAGTCGTTCCCGAATTTCATCGGTAATTTCACCGTAGCGTTTTTTTGCGCCTTCATAAGTCAGGTGGCGGAGGTAATTATTTTCACCACGTTTTCCACCATCTTCCTTATCCCGTTCATCCTGAAATTCTTCTGGAATCTCGAAGGCAGGGAGCAATACATCGCGAGCCAGTCCATAATGCTCACACTTTTCAACAATCTCGTCAATGCTCTGTATGGCTTCGGGAACATCTAGAAAAAGCCGTTTCATTTCCTCTTGAGACTTAAAGTAATATTCTTCATTCTCGAGTCCGTAGCGGAATCCACGACCTCTACCCTTGGGAGTTGAAACCAGCTCATTATCTTTTACGCAAAGCAAAACATCGTGCGCTTCTGCGTCTTCTTTTTCGATGTAATAGGTATTGTTGGTAGCGACCAGCTTCACACCATGTTTTTCGGCAAGGCGAATCAACGTTTCGTTCACCCGATCCTCGTTTTCCTGACCGTGGCGCATTAATTCAACATATAAGTCCTCCCCGAATTGCTCTTTCCACCAAACCAATGCCTCTTCCGCCTGTGTTTCACCAACATTTAACACTTTACTTGGCACTTCACCGTAAAGATTTCCCGTCAGAACCATCAGGTCTTCTTTGTATTGTTCTACCGCCTTTTTATCTATTCTCGGTACATAATACATCCCCTCCGTGTAGGCAATAGAAGCCAATTTTATAAGATTGTGATAGCCATTTTTGTTCTTCGCAAGAAAGACAATTTGATAGCCATTATCTTTCACACTTTTATCGTGCAGGTCGCGACAGACATTAAACTCGCATCCAATGATAGGCATGATCTCTTGTCCTTCGAACGGCTCCCCTTTTTCTTCTGCCTCCGCCCGTTTTGCAGCAATAGAGCTATTATGATTGGCAACTGCCCTTTCGAAATGAAATGCTGCCATCATATTTCCAGTGTCCGTTAGAGCCACCGCACGCATGTTAAACTCGGCTGCCTTTGCTACCAAATCGTTTACTTGTATGGTGGACTGCAGAATGGAGAATTGCGTATGGTTGTGTAAATGAGCAAACGAATATTCTTCAAGTATGGAGAGTGCTTCATCCTTTTCTTTTCCGGAGATTTCAGTTGGAGCAACATCAACTTTGTACTTGGCACTTTCCTCTTTGAGGTTTTGGTGTTTTAATCCGTACGTTCCAATTGGCGCTGGATTAAACGCTTTGAAATCCTCGATGTATCGCTCTTCTCGCTGAAGTTCTTCAGGTGAAAAAACTCCGCGGCGCATTAATTCGAAAAAACAACGTGTTGTTGCCTCAACATCTGCGGTTGCATTGTGCGCTTCTGCAAAAGGAACATTAAAAAGATACTCGTGCAGCTCAGTTAACGTAGGCAATTTGAACTTCCCTCCACGGCCACCTGGAATTTGACACAAATTTGCCGTTGTTTCGGTACAGGTATCCAAAATGGACATTTCCAACATGGGCGTGTCCATTTCAGCTCGTACGAACTCACAACCTGTTACATTGATATCGAACTGAATGTTCTGCCCGACAACAAACTTCGCCTTCGCTAACGCTTCATTGAAAAGTTCTAAAACTTCTTCCAAGTGTTCTCCTTGCTCTTTTGCCAACTCGGTGGAAATACCGTGAATTTGTTCGGCATCGAAGGGAATATCGAAACCTTCAGGACGAATTAAAAAATCCTGGTGTTCGATCATGGTTCCCATGTCATCATGCAATTGCCAGGCAATTTGAATAACGCGCGGCCAATTATCTGTATCCGTTATGGGCGCATTCCAATCGCGGGGCAATCCGGTAGTTTCCGTATCGAAAATGATGTACATGAAGTAATTTTTTGGAAGATTTAAAGATAGGGAAATCTACGGTTCGACGGAAGAGAATTTATTCACAGAAAGAATGACTTATACACCTTCGTCGATCGAAACTGAAAAATGAAAGATTGAGAATTCTAAAACTCCGATTCGAGATTACCTAACGAATAAAAATGAGCGAGAAAAGCGCTATGATGATCACGCTTACAACATTAAGAATGAATCCTACGCGTACCATTTGATTTACGGTGATGCGACCTGAAGAGAAAATAATTGCATTGGGCGGCGTACTCACAGGCAGCATGAAGGCACACGAAGCAGCCAAAGTAACAGGCATGCAAAGTTGAAGTATTGTGTAATCCTCCGCTCCTGCTGCGAAAATTGCAACGATAGGAACAAAAACCTGCACCAAGGCCGTATTTGACATTATTTCCGTTCCAAATATTGAAAACGATACGAAAATGAGCAACAATAGGAATAAAGGCAGCTCTTTGTAATTCTGGAACGCTTCCGAAACCTCCAGTACCACTCCGCTTTTGATCATCATTTCTGCTAACGCCAGTCCACCACCAAACAACAATAGAATTCCCCATGCAAGTCGCTTAGTATCTTTCCATTCAAGTAATGGCTTTGACTTTACGGTACTAGGAATAATAAATAGCATTATAGCGCCTAACACAGCAGGAATTTCATCACCGAATGTAACACCTAATGCTGGTTCAATTAATTTTTTGAAAGACCAGATTAGAACAATAATGATGAATAGAATTAACACTCTAATTTGATTCTTATTCCATTTCTTCTTCTCAAAATTTAATACTTCGAACTCTTCGTTTTTATCATTTCGTAGTAAGAATCGGAAGTAAAAATAGGTGAGGAACAACATGATCAAACTTAGTGGAAGCCCAATAACAAACCAATCCATAAAATCCACGGTAATGTTATTGGTTGTTTCCAAAGCAGCTACCATGGCTCCGTTCGTTGGTGAACCAATTAATGTCCCCATACCACCAATACTCGCTCCATAAGCAATGGATAATAACAAATACAAGGGATATTTCGAGTTTTTCTTCTTTGGGATTTTGTTTATGACAGCAATAGCCATTGGCATCATCATAAGCGCGGTTGCGGTATTTGAAACCCACATACTTAGCAATGCTGTGGCTAACAAGAAGCCGAGAATCAATCGAGTTTTTGTTTTACCGACTCCGCGAATAATGAGTTCCGCAATGCGTTGATGGACGTCCCATTTTTCCAATGCAAGAGACAGTACGAAACCACCAAAAAACAAGAAAATGAGTTTGTGTCCATATGCCTGTGCCAGATCTTCAGGCGTTAGCACGCCCAAAGGCACAGCTAAAACCAAAGGAATCAAGGCAGTAACATAAATAGGAAGAACCTCAAAAACCCAGAAAATAACCATGATTGTAGCAATGCCTATCGTTGCCCAAAATTGAAAATTCTGGGCTGGTGCCAACAACATCATAAGGGCCGCCACAAATACAGTGAGCCCCATGATCATATGTTTCATGGTTGATTTACTCATCGGAGATTAATGATCAAGACAGTCCGTTAAGTTTGTCAGTAAAATCTACACTCGCTTTGTTCACTTCTTCTGAAATTTGTCGCATGTCTTTTCGATCATTGGAATTGTTGATACGCGTAATCATGTTATCGTGAAAATCAACAGCTTCGTCCATCAGTTTGTCTGCCGCATCCGCCGAAGGATTATCATTGACGACGTGATAATCGCAGCTGTCCAATACTTCATATACGATTCGTTTTACGCGTTTTTTTAGAAGTTTTTTACTTGCCATGGAAGTTATTTTTGGTTTCGTATCTACTTGTAATGACTAAATATACATGATTTCTTTTCTTCTTGATTCAACACAAGCTATCTGTTATTAACATATTTTAGTGACTTCAGGTTGAACGATACTTTCGCTCCTTTGTACACAAATTAAAATCAATACATGGATAGAAAAGAATTTTTGAGAAGTGGTACAATGGCAGCTTTTGCCATTACAACCATGGGATGCGTTGTAAAGCGCAATGCTGAGTCAGAGTCACTACCAGAATCGACCCATACCGGAGACTGCGCCACAACCAATGATATTTTAGGTCCCTTTTACCGACCTGACGCTCCCGACCGTTCTGATTTGACATTTTCTGGACTTAAAGGTTCTCGTGTAACCATCAAAGGAACCGTATATACAGACGACTGCACCTCTCCTTTGGAAAATGTGAAAGTTGAAATCTGGCATTGTGACACGAGAGGTGATTACGATAATTCGTCCGATGATTTTCGGCATCGTGCCCAGCAAACCACAGACGGTAATGGAGTCTATCAATTCCAAACAATTCTACCAGGAAAGTACTTAAACGGTAAGCTGTACCGTCCTGCACACATTCATTTTCGCGTAACGCATGAGGAGCACCAGGAACTGATTTCTCAGATTTATTTTTCAGGTGATCCACACATTGAGGAAGATCCATGGGCATCTCAGGAAAAGGCAAAGGCACGTATTTTACCTATTATCCTTGAGGACACACAAGGAAATTTAGCCGTCGATTTTAATATCTACCTGAACAAAGCTTAGTTGGTTTCTGAGAAGAACTCCATATTCGGTAAACGAACACGGTTTATACCGTAGAAGTCACGTTCTAACACTTTGTAATACAGATAACCATCATAAATAATGGCTTGTTCTGTATGTGGCATACCTCCAAAGTTTTTTAGATAAGTCACTTGCCCTGAAAACGCGTCCAAACCGAAAACTTTGTGATTGCCTTTGTCTCGCACGTATAAATACAAATTACCGTTTGCCTTATCCTGTAGTACGTTTTTCACATCGGACTGCACATCGAAACTAGATGATTTTATGGGAAAGCCGTTATGATCTAGAATATGCACGTAATTCGAGTCGAAATCAACAACCGCCACGAAATTGGCAATCTGAAATGACTTTATATCAATGGGTTGTGTAAACATAATGTACGCAGCCATCCCTTGTGCCCAATCACCACCGCCCGCCACCGTATATGCGTCGTTTGGAGATTTCATTTGTGGTCGTTGCGCATTCTCATTCTGAACTGTGGCCTCCTCTCCTCCATTTCTTACATGACTTTCAACAGATGCCACTTCTGCGTTTTGAATTTTTCTGGCTTTCGCAAATTCACCCGCGGTATCGTGTCTGCCATAGACATCTCGTCTTTCTTGGCGCCTTAAATAGACGGGATCTACTAAGGTATCTCCGTCCAAAGGGTCAACTAGTTTTCCTACTGCCACACTTGCCTCATACGCTGCCTGATAGCCATACTCATCCCTTTTGTGATAAATGGATTTCGGTTTTTGCTTATCGTAAATAGTCAATTCGTATTCTTGATTGAGGCTTCTTAGCTCTTCCATCACGAGTCGATCGTCAAACTTAGCCACACATGGACGGATGTACTGATTAAACAATTGTATTGGAACTTCCGACAGTATGACCAGCCCAGAATCAACGATCACAAATTGATAGGCAGCATCTGTGTTCAGCACGTACGCATTTTGAAAACAATCGAAAAACAATTCCTTCGGTTTATCAATATCTAAGGCAAAACTTATTCCTTCCTGCCTGATACTGTCAATTCCAAGGAAATATTTTCGCTTCTCCTTTTTGAGAGTGAGTATGGCACTGTCGAGTGGTTGATAGTGAATGATGTTGACATTTTTAATATCCAACGCCTCTTCTGAATTTCTTCTTGTAATTACAATAGACTCAAATTCTTGAACTTTGATATCAAGGGTTAGCTTGTAGTTCTTTTTACCCTCCTGGACTTTTGTCCATTTCAATTCATACCCATTTGCATCAATTCCGAAACGCTCGCCTAACTCAACGAGTGCATTAAAACCACCATTCGCATCTGTGCTATCGAGTTTGACTCCACGTTGATCAATAATGTAGGCACCTGCTACGGCCTTTTGATCGATGGTTTTAACAGTTCCCGTTACTTCGATTACCTGGGCGCCACTATACATTGTCAATGCACTGAAAATCATTATTAAAACTGCTTTCATAACAACTCTTTTAATTCGAATTTACTGTTGTTGCATCGTAGGGTCAATGAAATTTGGCGATCACCGTTGAAAATAGTGTAAACCACTGATTTTTACAAGGGAACTTCTACTATAGTCCATCAGTTTTGTGAATTTTTATCCAATCTAGACTGCATCCTTCAAATGTCAGGACGAGAAACAGAAGTATGTGCAATAAAAAACGCGAACCTTTCGATTCGCGTTTTCTTTATTGTTTCGTTTACTTAGTCAGCCTTCGGAGCTTCCTCCTTTTTCTCTGGCTTCGGAAGTAAAACTTTACGTGAAAGTTTCCACTTCTTCGTTTTTGGATCGCGTCCAACTACTTTGAACTTCACCAAATCTCCTTCCTTACATACGTCTTCCATCTTATTGATGCGCTCGTGTGCAAATTCAGAAATATGAATCAATCCGTCGGTTCCAGGAACGATTTCTACGAAGACTCCATATGCTTGAAGCGATTTGATTTTTCCTTCGTATTCAGCTCCTTCTTCCACTTGTGGAGGGAATGCAATCAGCTTAATTGCTGAAACCGCTGCATTCATGTCGTCCGCATTGTTCGACATAACCTGCACTTGTCCTTCACCTGTTTCCAACTCTTCAATGGTAATGTTCGTGTTGGTATCTTTCTGCAATTGCTGAATGATCTTTCCTCCAGGTCCTATGATCGCTCCAATCGCATCGTTTGGCACATTGAATGCTTCGATACGCGGAGTGTGCGGCTTGAAGTCTGGATTTGGTGCTGCAATTGTCTCCAACATTTTGTTCAAGATATGCACACGTCCTTCTTTCGCCTGGTTCAAAGCTTGAATCAATACTTCGTAAGGAAGTCCATCTACTTTGATATCCATTTGACATGCCGTGATACCAGCTGCAGTTCCAGTTACTTTGAAGTCCATATCTCCTAAGTGATCTTCATCACCTAAAATATCTGATAATACAACAAATTTACCGTCACCTGCAATCAGTCCCATTGCGATTCCAGATACAGGCGCTTTGATTTGCACCCCACCGTCCATCAATGCCAACGTTCCTGAACAAACTGTTGCCATGGAAGACGATCCGTTCGATTCTAAAATCTCAGATACCAATCGGATTGTATAAGCATTATCCGCTGGAAGTACTGGTTTCAAGGCACGCAATGCCAAGTTACCGTGTCCAATTTCACGACGAGATGTTCCACGAATCGGTCGTGCTTCTCCTGTTGAAAATGGCGGGAAGTTGTAGTGCAACATGAAAGGAACAGATCCTTTGAATGTTACATCATCGATCATTTGCTCGTCCATTTTACCCCCTAATGTCAATGACATCAAGGCTTGTGTTTCTCCACGTGTGAAGATCGCTGATCCGTGTGCAGTTGGCAAATAGTCAACTTCTGACCAAATAGGTCGGATTTCGTTGAACTGACGTCCATCCAAACGCACGCCGTCATGCAACATGGTATCGCGTACGGCTTTCTTCATTGATTCTTTGAAGTACACACCGATGTACGCTTCTTCTGCTTCCAACTCTTCTTCAGAAAGTGATTCGATGTATGCTTCCTTCACACCACCGAACAACTCTGCACGTTTCGCTTTATCTGCAATTCCTTGCTTAGCAATCTCACGACATTTATCGTAAGCAAAAGCTGCTATTTTCTGACGGATTTCATCGTTGTGATCTTCGTGTGAGTACTCACGCTTTGGTGAAGAGGTTGGGATTTCCGCAGCCAAATCCAATTGGAATTGACATTGTTCTTTAATGGCGTCGTGTGCGATTTTGATGATTTCCACCATCTCATCTTCCGAAATTTCTTCCATTTCCCCTTCCAACATCACAATGTTCTCTTTGGTTCCAGCAATGATACAATCGATATCTGACTGTTCCATTTCTTCCAAATTCGGGTTCACGATGAATTGTCCGTCTACGCGACCTACACGTACTTCTGACATCGGTCCGTTGAATGGAATATCTGAAATAGCGATGGCCGTAGAGGCTGCGAAACCAACCAATGCATCCGGACTGTTCACTCCGTCGTATGCAATTAGCTGCATCATAACTTGCACCTCTGCGTGGTAATCGTCCGGGAAAAGCGGACGCAACGCGCGGTCTACGATACGCATCACAAGAATTTCGCGCTCAGAAGGACGAGCCTCACGACGGAAGAATCCTCCAGGGATACGGCCGTCAGCCGCGAATTTCTCTTTGTAATCTACTGTTAAAGGAAGGAAATCCACTCCTTCTCTTGCGTCCTTGGCAGCTACTACAGTTGCCAGGATCATTGTGTCGCCCATTCGTAACACTACGGCTCCGTCGGCTTGTTTTGCCAATCTTCCCGTCTCGATGGAAATTTCTTTTCCGCCAGTAGTGATGGTCTTTTTTATTCCTGTATTCATATTAATTGTTTACTTATTTAATCTTAGGCCTCATTTTGCCTTTCGACTCCGCTCGAGGCGCTAATTCAGCCTAACTTAATTTTGATCGATAACCGAGCATTGAGCGGAGTCGAAATGCCAATTATTAACCAAAAAAGGGACACCCGAACGAATTCGACTGTCCCCTCTCCAAGATGTTTATTAAAAGAATTAACGACGAAGTCCTAATTCTTTTACGATAGCACGATATCTTTCGATATCCTTGTTTTTCAAGTAATCAAGCAAACTACGACGTTTACCTACCATCAATTGAAGTGCACGTTGTGTTCCGTAATCTTTACGATTCTTTTTCAAGTGCTCTGTCAAGTGAGAAATTCGGTAAGTGAACAAGGCAATTTGTCCTTCTGCAGAACCAGTATTTGCATCTGATCCTCCGTGTTTTTTGAAGATTTCTTTCTTTTTTTCTGCGTCTAAATACATGCCAATATTTATGTAAATAATTTTTATGTACTGTTATCGACTTTCAATAACAATGGTGCAAAGATACGTTTTTGTTTGAAGTAGCAAGAGTTTTGAGAAAATGATTTTTGTAGTTGCCTACTTCGCTATCAACCTTTACCAGGTGTTATTAACTCAAGTGCCTTCTTCTCTGCGGCGGATAAACCGTATTTCTCTTTTCCTTGATTTTTATGCTCGAGCTCCGTGTAATCTTCATCTTCAAGAATTTTTAAAATTGTCGGATGAATGTAATGACTTCGGCATACCGACACTGTGTTCCCCAGTTCTTTCGCCACTTTTCGAACAACCGCTGTACTAAACTTCCTTCGTGGATGCTTTTCCAACTCCTCCAGCGCTTCCTTGTAAACTTCCACACAAAGACTGGTTCCCGCCCAGGTTCTGAAATCTTTCGCCGTGAACGATTCGTTGGTAATTTCTTGAAGGTACGCATTCACATCGTTTCCATTTAATGAATGAAAAGCGCCTCCTTCTTTGTATTTAAATATCTCATATCCGGGCATTTCAGCACTTTTTAGCACCAATTTTGAGAGCATCCTGTTATCCAGGCGGACTGATCTATACTTATTGCTTTTTCCTTTGTATTTAAATACGACCTCACCGTTTTCTACTTCGATATGTTTGCGTCTCAATGTTGTAGCACCGTACGTTTTGTTCCGCTTCTTATAACGCTCGCTACCTATGCGGATATGCGTATTATCTAATGTGAGAACAACCAGCGCCAGTGCTTTTTGTTTGTCCCACTGTTTTCGATGAAGGTCTTGAAATGCTTTCTTTCTGATTTTTGGTAAAGCCCTGGCGAAGGAAATCATTTCGTTGAACTTTTTTCGCTCTTTTTCTTCCCGCCAAGCTTCATTGTAGATGTATTGCTTTCGCCCTTTTTCATCAAATCCAAACGCTCGAATATGCGTCCGAGGATCGGAGCAGATTTCTACCTGAACCCAATTCGGTGGGATTACCAATTGTTTTAACTCACGAAGCGTGGACGAGGAATGAATGATATCTCCTTCTTTGAACGCGTAAGAAAACGACTTTGGTTCACCAATTCTGACAATATCAAAATGTTTTTCTTCAGCTTGTATAAATTCTGTGGCTCGCATTTCCTTTGTGAATATACGGACATCTGAAAAACAAGTTTCGGCCTTTTCAAGTTGAATTTTGAAAATAGAGCAAACGAATAAACCGATCTTTATTCCAATAAAAAAGGGAAGCTCTGCCTCCCTTCTAAATTTATGATCGGAACAACTCTAGCGAGAGTGCCAATGTTTCTTTCAGTTCTTTTCGATCTACGATGTAATCCAGGAATCCGTGCTCTAGCACGAACTCCGATTTTTGAAACCCGTCTGGTAAATCACGACCGATGGTTTCACGAACGACACGCGGTCCAGCAAATGCGATCAAAGCATCTGGCTCTGCAATGTTAATGTCTCCCAACATTGCGAAAGATGCAGTCACACCACCTGTTGTTGGATCTGTCAGGAAAGAAATGTAGGGCAACTTCGCTTCTGAAAGTTGACCAAGTTTCCCCGAAACCTTTGCCATTTGCATTAGAGACAATCCAGCTTCCATCATTCGTGCCCCACCTGACTTTGATATAATCATGAATGGAGCTTTTTCATTAATGGCAACATCGATAGCACGTGCAATTTTCTCACCCATTACCGATCCCATGGAACCTCCAATGAATGAAAAATCCATAGCTGCGATGACTATAGTATTACCATCCAAATTTCCTTTTGCGGTTCGAATAGCATCTACCAATCCTGTTTTCTTCTGTGTGGTTTTAATACGATCCGTATACTTCTTTGTATCCTGAAATTTCAATGGATCACCGGCTTTCACTTTGGCATCCAGTTCTGTGTACTTACCATCATCGAACAAGATTTCAAAATACTGCTGCGATCCAATACGCTCGTGGTGATTGCATCGATTACAGACGTATGCCATTCCTGCTAACTCATCCTTCGAATAAATTGTTTTACAGTTCGAGCATTTCTCCCACAATCCTTCGGGCGTTTCTCTCTTCTCCTTGGTTGAAGTAGTGATTCCCTCCCTTTCTCTTTTAAACCAACTCATGTGATAAATCCTTAAAAGCAAATTGAAAATCGAAAAGTATTTTTCATTTTCAATCCTTCGTTTTTAATTATAATGTGTTTACGTTGTTCAAATCCGCAAATGAACGCTCCAACCTTTTGATAAACGTCAACTCTCCTTCGCGTACCCATTTACGCGGATCGTAATATTTTTTATTTGGCTGATCGTCTCCTTCTGGATTACCGATCTGCGTTTTCAAATAATCAATTTTTTCGGTGATATAATCACGACATCCTTCTGTGAAGGCAAATTGCAAATCCGTATCGATATTCATTTTAATGACACCGTATCCAATGGCCTCACGAATTTCCTCAAGCGTTGAACCAGAACCTCCGTGGAAAACAAAATCAACCGGATTGTGTCCTGTATTGTACTTTTCTTGGATGAAATTCTGCGAATTCAACAAGATCTTTGGCGTCAATACAACATTTCCTGGCTTGTAGACTCCATGCACATTTCCAAAAGACGCAGCGATAGTAAACCTATTACTAATTTTGCTTAACTCTTCGTAGGCATAAGCCACTTCTTCTGGTTGCGTGTACAATTTAGAAGTGTCAACATCTGTATTATCTACACCGTCTTCTTCTCCACCGGTAATTCCCAACTCAATCTCGAGCGTCATCCCGATTTTGTCCATGCGCTTCAAATACTCTTTACACGTCTCGATATTTTCCTCCAAGGGCTCTTCAGATAAATCGATCATGTGAGAACTGTACAACGGCTTTCCAGTTTCTTTGTAGAATTGTTCACCTGCATCCAACAAGCCATCAATCCAAGGCAATAATTTACGCGCCGCGTGATCTGTGTGTAGGATAACTGTTGCACCATAAAGCTCTGCCATTGCATGAATATGACGTGCACCAGAAACAGCTCCGGCGATTGCCGCTTTTTCGTCATCATTGATCAATCCTTTTCCTGCGAAGAACTGTGCTCCCCCGTTTGAAAACTGAATAATGACAGGTGCGTTCATCATGGATGCCGCCTCCATTACAGCATTTACTGTGCTTGTGTTGGTTACGTTTACGGCAGGTAAGGCAAAGCCTTTTTCTTTGGCGTAGGCAAATATTCTCTGAACGTCATCTCCTGTTGCCACTCCGGGCTTGATTCCATGGCTCATTTGTAGCTGTTTCTTTTAAATTTAAGGTAAGACAAAGTTAAGGATTAATCGGAAACTGAAGCAACCACTCATATTCTTATTGCAGAGTGCTTTTCGACAGTTGTTTAGTTGATAAAAAATAGCGCAAATCGGCATTAAGGCGATTCATTTTCCTAATTTTGTTTAGCGTGTCAAAGTGAATTCCCTCGCTCCAAAACAACAGCTATTTATAGATGAGTTACCTCGACGAATTAAACGAAAGTCAATTAGAAGCAGTAAAAAACATTGAAGGCCCGACCATGGTTATCGCTGGGGCCGGATCTGGTAAAACGCGTGTTCTAACGTTTCGTATTGCCTACATGATGGAAAATGGAATTGACCCGTTTAATATTATGGCATTAACGTTTACCAACAAGGCGGCTCGTGAAATGACGGAACGCATTGGAAACATTGTTGGCGAGGGAGAAGCTCGAAATATTACCATGGGGACCTTCCACTCGGTGTTCTCTCGGATTTTACGCTACAATGCCGATCGTTTGGGGTATCCAAGCAACTTTACCATATACGACACGCAGGATTCGAAAAGCTTGCTAAAGGAAATCATCAAGCAATTTAACTTGGATGACAAAGCTTATAAGCCAGGAAATGTTCTGGGGCGGATTTCCTCGGCTAAGAACAACCTAATTTCTGCCGATGCATACATGCAAAATCCCGATATTCAAGCGGAGGATAACATGGCAAAGCGACCAGAGTTGGGACGTATTTACAAAACTTACGTGCAACGTTGTTTCAATGCAGGAGCAATGGATTTCGACGATCTGTTGTACAACACGAACGTATTGTTACGCGACTTCCCAGATGTTTTGACGCATTATCAGCATAAGTTCAAGTATATTTTGGTAGATGAGTATCAGGATACGAATTATGCGCAATATCTCATCGTAAAGAAATTAGCGGCTGTCTTTGAAAATATTTGTGTGGTAGGGGATGATGCCCAAAGTATTTACTCTTTCCGCGGAGCAAACATTCAAAATATCCTGAATTTTAAGAAGGACTATCCTGACTTTAAACTGTTCAAACTTGAACAGAATTATCGAAGTACCAAAAATATTGTTGAAGCGGCAAACAGTGTTATTGCTCGAAACAAAGACCAAATAAAGAAGAATGTTTGGACGGAAAACAATGAAGGTGCGAAGATAACGGTTGTGCGCACCCTGACCGATAACGAGGAAGGAAAACTCATCACGAATAAAATTTTTGATAAAAGCAAAGAGCCAGGGCTAACGTATAATGATTTCGCCATTTTGTATCGAACCAATCGACAATCGCGTTCATTTGAGGAATCTTTACGGAAATTGAATATTCCCTACAAAATCTACGGCGGACTATCTTTCTATCAACGAAAAGAGATCAAGGATTTGCTGGGATACTTCCGACTGACGGCCAATCCGCAGGATAGCGAAGCACTGAAACGCGTGATTAATTACCCAAAACGAGGTATTGGTCAAACCAGCTTTCAAAACGTGATCGTCGCGGCAAATAACTATAACGTTTCTCCCTGGGAAGTCATAAGTGATTTCGCAAAATATCCTGTTCAGCTTACCACAGGTGCACGAAATAAAATGATCGATTTTGTGATCATGATCAAGAGTTTTGCTGCTCAATTGGATAAAATGGATGCGTACTCTTTGGCGCAGGAGATTGCGAAAACATCAGGTATTTTGAAAGAAATGCGCTCCGACAAAGATAAAGGTCCGGAGGAAGTGGAACGCTATCAAAACGTGGAGGAATTACTCTCGGGGATTAAGGAGTTTACCGCATCTCGTCAAGAAGGCGAGTCCAAATCGCTCTCTGAATTCATGCTGGATGTTGCGCTGCTTACAGACGCTGATGAAGACAAAGGTGACGAACGCAATCACATCACTTTGATGACCATTCACTCGAGTAAAGGGTTGGAGTTTCCTCATGTATATCTCGTTGGATTGGAGGAAAACCTCTTCCCTTCTCAGATGGCATTGCATTCGAGAACAGAACTGGAGGAAGAGCGAAGATTGTTCTATGTAGCGGTCACACGAGCGAAAGAAACGTGCACGTTATCATATGCAACGTCCCGATTCCAATGGGGAAACCTTATCACCTCAGAACCCAGCCGTTTCATAGATGAAATTTCACCAGAATTCCTTCATTTTGAAACACCAGAGCGTGGGAGAGGAAGGTCCATTTCGGGTGGCGTAGGAAACTCATTTGCGAACCCAGCTGGCATGGGAGGACTCAATAAAGGATTTGCGAAATCCCCCTCATTAAAACGTGTCGACCAAGCCAAACCGAGCAAACCGAAAACGGGAGGAGCGCTCGACTTGAAGGTAGGCTACAATGTTTGTCACGATCGATTTGGAAAAGGAAAAGTAATCAAACTGGAAGGAAACGGACCTGACAAAAAAGCGACGATTTTTTTCCCGAAACACGGATCTAAAACCGTACTTCTTCGCTTTGCCAATCTCACAGTTGAGGAGTAAATCATAACCTTTTCGTCTGATTTTACGTATCTTATGGTAAATAAAGATGTGTTATGAGAGTTTTAACTACTGCTTTTTTGTTGTTTCTAGCAGGAACAACCATGGCTCAGATTAAGTTCAGCGACAAAACTTTTGACAATGGAATGGTGTACCCTGTTGCACACTTTTCTAAAAAACCTGCTGTGGCAGATACTATGAACGCCATTATTCAACGCAACTTAATGGATGCAGAAGTCAGTGATTTTTGCATTGGTGATTATGGTATGGTTCAAAAAGGAAATCATGTTGAATTGCACCTGATTTGTAATTGTATCGAGTTTACGAAAACAGAGCATACGTACCTCTTCTTCTCTCTGGAAACTGGACAGCTGGTAACCTACGACGATCTGTTCGACTCCAAAGAAAAGGACAAGGCTTTAAAACGAATTCTTGAGTTGATTTCTGAAGCAGATGATGACACGTGTAAATCTGAACTGACTTCTGAAGGAAAAGAAACAGGCTGGTCAGACATGACCATTAGACTTTATAAAGATGGTATGGAAATCCACCCAAAAACAGGCATGTGCAACAACCCAGTGAAAGTAGCCTGGACGGAAGTTAGTACGTATTTAAAGTACGGTTACCTCTAGAAAGGGTAACCAATTCCGATGTGAATATTGGGTCGGTACAGGTTCGGCACAAACTGCTGCCAATCTGCTCCAAATACTGCATCCGCCTCTGCTTCAAACACAGGCTTCTCGTCGGTAAATATCCATGCCTCGCCAAAAGGCAATGCTGGATTTCTTAACGGGATACCGAGATCAACGCGAATAACAAAATATTCAAGATCCATTCGTAATCCAAATCCCGTAGCAACGGCAATTTGGCGCCACCAATCCGCTGAAATTTGACCGTTTAAACGGTTAGGATCCTCTGATACCGTCCAAATGTTTCCAGCATCCATAAACACGGCTCCTTTGAAAAACGAGTTGATAGCAAATCGAAATTCTCCGAAAGCCCCCAGTCGCATATCTCCAATTTGGGTGGCACTTCGCAATGTATCCAAGTAGTATTTATAGCCACCAGGTCCCAAAGTTCTAGCTCGCCATCCTCGGTTATCGTTAGCTCCACCGGCAAAGAAACTGTAATCAAACGGTAGTGCTTTTGTTGAATTACCATACGGAAGTCCTCCGCCAATCTCCAATTTAAAATTAAGGCTTCGCTCGTTTCGGAAAGGTTTTGAGAAAATCAATTCATTATCCAATCTTGCAAATTGCGAGTACCCTACTCCATTGATGGCAAATTGTCCTAAATTGGTCGTATCCTGAAAAGGTCGAAAAACACTTAAAACATTTCCAGCAGGTTCGAATACTGAGGCGAAGTACAATTGAGCATTTCCTTTTCTATTCGGCTTGTCTTTGATATTATACTCGTATCGGAAACGCCAGTCTTGCCAAATAAACTGATCACTAAACGCGTTCAATAGGAACAAATCTCCCAAATCATTGAGGCGCTGCTGAAACTCATCTGAATTCTCAATATTTACATATCGAATAACCGAAGCTCCTGGAAGTCCCACCTCAAAAAGAGATGTTTTGGTGACAATAAATTTCCATTCGTAATCCAACTGAAATGAACTACGTTCAAAATCCTCTCGGTTCTGATAACTATACCCAGCAGACATAATGGTTTGTGGACGTCGTTTTTTTGAAATATCACTGCTTCTTAGTGGGAAAAGGCCCGGTAACGTCAAACGGAGGTTCGGACCAATTTCAAAAGTATTGAAGCTTCTTCCAGTGGTAACAACCTGCTCGTCCTGCGTTTCATCGAAAATTGCAGGTTGAGATTCAAACCCTCCAGAAATGGAAAAAGTTAAGCGTTCTGCTCCTTTGAACAAATTCCTATTGGTGTAACTAATGGTTACGGCCGCCCCTAAATAACCATTGGTATTCGTAGCTCTTGGCTGAAAAGAGTAACTCTGGCGTTTTTTAGGAGCCACGAAGTAGTGAATTTCCAAACGATCTGCTCCCAGTTCTACAATTTCTGTTTTAATTGCCTTGAACAAGTCCATCCGAAGCAACGCCGCGTAAGAGTCCTCAGCATTTTTACTCGAATAGCGCGAATTCTTCTCTAAGAAGTTTTGCGATTCCAGAACTGATGGCTTGACAAATGGCTTTCCGTTGTAGTAAAAAACAGCCTCTCGATTCGCCAAAGGATCTCCTCCCTTCTCTTTGGTATACACCAACGTATCCACTGTGTTCAGAAAAGGACCATTGTACAAGGAAAAACCATTTTTTTTCATCATTTGGGCAAAATTACCTTCGTATTGCAGGGTATCTGCCAAGTGAAAAAACACATCTTCTACGACGTACTTTTTATGCTTAATCTGAATGAGCGAATCAGAAGATTCTTCCGCTCGCACTGTTCGGTCACCAAACACGATTGTCAGATCCACTTTCATATTTCCGACCGTAGTATCTGCAACGTATGTAATATGATTTGCACTAAAGCCATAAAAGGAAGAGTCACGCATGAATTTTGCCACTCTCGAACGATAGGAGTCAAGTAAATCTTTATCGAAAGGTTTACCAATCAATGGTGGGTCATGACGGGTTCTTACGAAATCATTATAAGCCTCTTGAACCGCTTCGTTTTCACACTTCACACTGGTGTTGCTAATATGGTAACGCTCTCCGGTTGTCACAATGTAGCTCACCTTTACCTTCTTATTACCTTCCTTCTTTACAGTACCTTCGGCATTACCATAGTAATAACCACGTTGTTTCAGGTAGGCATTCATTTGTTCCAAGGTCTTATTAAAGGCTGATGAATCAAAAATAACTGGCGGCTCACCAATTTCATACTTGTACCATTCTCGAAAAAATTTCGGAGGATTCAAGGTGTCTTTTAAACGAAGGCTTTTGTGCGTATAATACTCCTTCCCCTTTGCCTTAGCTTTGGCTATTCGCTTTTTATTGATGCGTATTTGTTCCTCCTTGCGTCGTTCATTCTCCGCTTTAATTTCGGCATCTTTTCTCGCACGCTTTTCGGCAATTTTTGTAGAATCGAATGTATTGTACGCATATAATTTCCATTTGATTCCCAGACGTCTGTAATTCTCCTGCTGACGAATAATAGAGCTCACATCATCCTTATCCAGTTTGTCTCCTTTGATTTTTATCTTATTCTTTTTGATAAGGTATTTTGAATCTGGGACGTACTTCGTCTGATTACAACCTATCGCAAAGAGGATGAGGATCGGCAGAATATATGTAAGTTTGGTGCGCTGCACTTAATGTATTACTTCAAGCAAATTTAATAAAAGCATTCATGGATGCTCTGTCGAAAAATAAGATTAAATGGATTCGCTCGCTTCGCCTGAAAAAAAACAGGGATGCAGAGGGACTTTTTGTAGTGGAAGGTGCAAAAATGGTGCGAGAAATTTTAAACAACAGTTTTGCAGATGTGATTTGTATTGTTACTACTGATCTTACCTTGAATTCTGATGCCTTGGTTTACCAAACGGATCCACCCACAATGAAAACCATTAGTGGACTATCAAATCCAAGTAGTTTGCTAGCTGTTGTTAAAAAGCCAAACATTCAGCATAAAAATACCGACTGGACCTTGGCACTGGACGGTGTTCAAGATCCAGGGAACATGGGAACGATCATTCGCACAGCTGACTGGTTTGGCATCACGGACATTGTGTGTTCCAATAACACGGTTGATTGTTTTAATCCGAAGGTAGTACAAGCGACCATGGGCTCGATATTCAGGGTTAACGTGAGGTATGAACCCCTTGTGGACTATTTTGGCCAGGATAGTCGCCCAGTATTTGGTGCTTTGTTAGAGGGGGAAAAAATGCAAAATGTGGACGCTCCGGAAAAAGGTATTTTACTGATGGGCAATGAAGGCAACGGAATCTCGGAAGAACTAAATTCGGCTATTACCCATCCTGTCCACATTCAAGGAAAAGGAGGCGCGGAGTCATTGAATGTTGCCGTGGCTACAGGAATTCTATTGAGTAAGCTGGCACTTTAACTTTTTTAGATCAAAATGATTATCATGATGAACTGACAATGAAAGACTTGAGCTTGTATTAAAAAAAAACAATTCCTGTATTTTCAATTATTACTGAAAGTTTTATATATTTGAATCATGAAACTTGATGAAGCAAAACAACATTTCATTCAATCGTGGGGAACGTTAGGCTCTAATTGGGGAGTGAATCGCACGATGGCACAGATTCACGCCTTGTTGTTGGTATCTAACGAACCTATTTCTACGGAAGATATGATGGAGCAGCTTCAGATTTCGCGAGGGAATGCCAATATGAACACCCGTACCCTAATTGAGTGGGGAATTGTAACGAAAACGCATATTCCTGGTGAACGAAAAGAATTCTTTGTAACTGATAAAGACATTTGGGCATTGGCACGGCAAGTGGTGAAACAACGCCGTCAGCGGGAAATCGAACCGATGCTGCGCGTATTACAAGAAGTGAAAAACGTGGAAGGCAATGATAAGGAAACCAAAGAATTCAAAGGTCTGATAGACGATATTGACAGCTTCACTCAAAAAGCAGATGATTTGATGGATAAGTTCATTCGGTCAGACGAACACTGGTTCTACCGTCAACTGCTGAAAATGGTGTAGTATTTTTTTACCTATTAACTTTCATTTATTTCTGAAAGTTTAAAAACATGTGGATATGAAGAAAGAATTTAAAATTGGAGGTATCACTGGAGTAGCATTTGTTCTGGTTTGTGGGTTAATAATTGCATTGTTCCTTGATATTTCCATGAGCAGAATGGATGCTGAATTTTGGCCGTTTGCAGTGCTGTTTTTAGGATTTTCCTTTTTCTTCGGTGGATTGGCTGGAAAGCGGATTTCGAAGGGAAGTTGGGCATTGCCGCAAGGAATAGTATCAACACTTTTAACCACGTATTCAACAATTGGTATATATGTCATTTATTCATTTGTAACCGACCCAAATGGCCATTCCTCTCTCGGTGATTTCGTTATTGGAGTGCTCTTTGGTATGATGATCACCCTAATTCAGGGTGGGATACCAATGCTCGTTTTAGGGTGCATTTATGGATTCTTACTACAGAAGATTTTAAAACACAAAAACGGCTCGAAATGACCTATAACATCCTCGGCTATATTAGTTTTGGAATTATCATTTATTTTGTGATCTTCCACCTTGGTCGCACTTTCCATAAAAATGGAAGAGTTTATATGCTCAATCTTTTTCGGAAAGAAACTCACCTTGTCGACAGCATCAATAATCTGCTACTCTTGGGCTACTACTTACTAAATCTAGGTTACGCCACTTTATCCATCATTTATTGGCCAGAAATCCAATCTGTCTCAGATCTCATCGAATGCACTGCCGTAAATGCAGGCAGAATGATTCTCATGCTTGGAATAATACATTATTGCAACATGTTCGGTCTCGTGATTTTCAGTCATTTCAGGTCGAACCAAACATCGAAATCAATAAAAGTTTAACTAAATATATCAGTTATGAGCACACAATTCATCGTTATCGCGTATACCGTTTACCTGCCTGTTTCTATCGGATTAACACTATTCGTTGCCAGGTATTTATTCAAAAATGGTAGGGTTTTTATGTTAGACATTTTCCATGGCAAGGAAGACATTGCATTTTCTACCAATCGCTTGTTTGAAATGGGGTTTTACTTGCTAAACATCGGTTTTGCCTTACTTATTTTAAAAATGTCTGTGGAACCAACCTCCACCCAAGAAACAATCGAGGCATTGAGTAGAAAGCTCGGAGGATTCTCGATTTATCTTGGCGTTATGCTTTTCGTAAACCTTTTACTATTCTTCAGAGGACGAAGAAAAAGCCGTGAAAATGAAGTAAAGCGAAACATCACAACAACTGGTCCTTACCACCCAAATGCTTAAACCACTGAAGCCCGTTTTTTTTCAAAAAGCGGGCTTTTCTCTGTCAGTTTCAAAAAAGGTCACTTCGGCTACGTTCGATGAACTCCCTCATCTGAAATTGCTACAATTGCCTTCACGCACTTCATTCCGTCAATAGCAGCGGAAATAATTCCTCCGGCAAAACCCGCTCCTTCTGCACAAGGGTATAATCCTGCGACATCTGGATGTTGTAAATCTTCTCCTCGCGGAATTTGAATGGGAGAAGATGTTCTGGACTCTGGGGCGTGCAAAACAGCTTCATTGGTTAGATAACCGTTGAGTTTACGACCAAAATCTTCAAATGCTTTGCGTAATCTTCGGGCTACGAGATCAGGCAATACTTGATTTAAATCTACCGAGACAAGGCCTGGTTGGTAAGAGGAATTCGGTAAAGTTTCTGACTTTTTACCTTTTATAAAATCAACCATTCGTTGTGCTGGAACCTTTTGTGTCTTGCCTGCCGCTTCCCAGCATGCCCTTTCAACCGATCGTTGGAACTCTAAGCAAATAAAAGGATCATTGGGGTTCTCAAAATCTTCTGGGTGAATCTCCACCACAATTCCGGAGTTGGAAGTTGGATTGTTCCGTTTTGAAGGCGACCAGCCATTCGTTACAACTTCACCTGGCTCGGTAGCGCAGGGCGCAACAATTCCTCCAGGACACATACAAAAGGAATACACACCTCTACCTTCCACCTGTGTCACCAACGAATAGCTGGCTGGAGGTAAAAAATCATCACTTTGTCGGCCGTGATATTGAATCTTATTGATCAATTCTTGTGAGTGTTCAATTCGGACACCAAGTGCAAAGGGTTTGGCCTTCAACTCCCAGTTATTATCGCGAAACAGTTGAAAAATATCCCTGGCTGAATGCCCTGTTGCAACGATAATATAATCGAACTTGTAAATTTCTGAGCCATTAATTTCCAAGCCTGTTATTCGTCCTGATTCCGTCAAAAATTGGGTCACCTTACTTTCAAAATGTACTTCTCCTCCACATTCTCGAATTTTCTCACGCATCTCCACAATGATTCGTGGCAACACGTTGGTACCAATGTGCGGGTGTGCATCTATGAGAATATCTCGTTTGGCTCCGAAATCAACGAACCACTCTAGTGCTTTTTGAACGTCACCACGTTTTTTCGAGCGCGTGTAGAGTTTACCGTCAGAATACGTCCCTGCTCCACCTTCCCCGAAACAATAATTAGATTCTGGATTGACGATTCCTTCTTTATTCAATACAGCCAAATCGCGGCGTCGTGCTCGGACATCCTTGCCTCTTTCAAAAATCACTGGTTTCCAGCCAAGTTCAATGGCCTGCAGTGCAGCGAATAAACCAGCAGGTCCAGCACCCACGATTGCTATTTGCTTTGAGGCATCGACTGGTTTTGGAACAAAGCAAGGGTTCTCTGGAAATTCATCTTTGGCGTTAATCACGTCGAATGAACCATTGATTTTTATGGCCTTTTTTCGAGCGTCGATGGAGCGTTTTCGCCAACGAAATTGAAAGTCGCTTTCGTTAAGGTGCAATTCTTTCGCGATACGTTTTCTGATAAAAGCATCGTCTTGCGCCTGTTCCGGCGTCATTTGGAATTGAACAACTTGCGGATTCATAGAATTGCAAAGATAAGGGAGATTTTGAGTGGCTGGAGGGATTTAAATAAAATGGGGGGAGGGAGAGGAAAAATGGCGAATAAATGATTGTTAATAAAGAGGATAGTAATAATGCATCAACAATTCTAAAATTTTACAATTATGTAATTAGACAATTGTCTAATTAGCGCAGTTAACGAGAAAAATACGTGCATTTTTACCCTTCGAAAATCAAAGAGAACCACCACACCTTGTTATACAGTCGATCAATTGGTTGAGCAATAGCAGCATTATCTTTGATGTGAGCATTACGAAATCCGTGTTGATATTTCACCTCCATCCCAAACTTGAAATACGGAGCAAAAAACTCTACTCCTACCCCCATCTGACCGCTCCAGTCATGACGATTAAGCTTTATAAATGGATCCGTGAAGTTCTGACTCGCATCCTGCTGCGATTGCAAATCCAACGTATATTGCCCTCCTACCAAAAAATACGACGCAAAATTATTTACGCGTAATGTGCGGAATTGGAACATCAAAGGAAAGTCCAGGTTTGTAGAACTTATACGCTCTTGATTAAAAATCTCCGTGGTATCATTCGGCATAAAAGTATAGTCCAAAATGCGCTCCTGAAAGGAAAGTGTAGGTATAAACCGTAATCGCACCACTGGCGTGCCTAGTTTCATAGTGGTGACAATACCAAGTTGCCCTCCTGGCGCAGATCGATTGGTTAATGAGGTAACTCCATACTGCTCAAAAGCGTTTAATTCTCGGAGCATGGTGAAATCGGAAGTGTTTCCTCCCAACATAAATCCGAAGTGCAGCAATTTTTCATCAAAGCGTTTATAATTCTCGGGCTTTTGACGCTGAGAAAATCCGTAAGACGACAACAACAGGCAAAGGAGTAATAATCTCATGCCCGTTGAAACGCTTCTAAATGATGAATATTGTTTATTGTACATGCATCTATTTTGTTCCCCAATAAATGGTCGCAATTCCGCCACTTACCAATTGACTATCTACATTTTTATATCCTACTTTCGTCATGATATCCAAAAAGTCCTGTCCTTCTGGAAATGCTTCCACAGATTCTGGTAAATACTCATACGCTCGCTTGTCTTTGGAGATCGTTTTGCCTAAAAATGGAATCACTCTCTTGGAGTAGAATCCAAATGTTTGCTTCACTGGAAACTTTCGCGGTTTCGAAAATTCCAAAATGATGGCACGGCCTCCAGGCTTCAATACGCGCAGCATATCCGTTAATCCTTTTTCTAGATTTTCATAATTACGCACACCAAAACCAACAGTGAGAGCATCGAAACGATTGTCATCAAAAGGCAGTTTCTCGGAATCACCCAATTGCATAGATATAATGTCATCTACGCCTTTTCGTTTCATTTTTTCTATTCCTACGTCTAACATTCCCTGGGAAATATCAACTCCTATTACCTCTTCAGGTTTTAGTTTTAATGCAGCAATCGCGAAATCTCCCGTACCGGTAGCAATGTCCAAAACCGATTTTGGCTGTATTTCCTGCAACAAACGAATGGCTTTTTTACGCCAAATCTTATCGATTCCAAGGGATAAGAAATGATTCAAAAAATCATATCGTTTCGAAATATTATTGAACATTGTCGCAACTTCCTCTTTTTTAGAGGTATCGCGGTCGTTATACGGTTTTACCACTTTCTTCTCTTCCATCATCTTCACTTTATCAACCCACCATGGTATGTCCAGAAGGGTACTTATAATTTTTACTCATTACGCGTTTTCCAACCAAATATGCCAAGGTTAACGTTCCAACACGACCAATAAACATGGCTACAATTAGTACAAATTTACCAACTGTACTCAATTCTGGGGTAATTCCACGCGATAAACCTACGGTACAAGAGGCAGAAACATGCTCAAAAACGAGATCCATGAAGTCATATTTACCAGATTCGAGCAAGTCAGCTTCACTGATTGCCAGAATAAATGGTCCTATGATATTCCCAATAACAAAGAATATGAAAATTGCATAGGCCTTTAAAACCAAGTCGTTCGAAATCGTTCTTTTGAACAGTTCCGTATGTCTTTTCCCTTTGATTGTTGAAAGCACGGAAGCCCATACAATAGCAAAAGTAGACGTTCTGATTCCTCCACCCGCAGAACCTGATGAAGCTCCGATAAACATTAGGAAAAGAAATATAATCAGTACGGGCATGCTTAACTCTGCCGTATCAACAACATTAAACCCTGCGTTTCGTGTCGTCATTGATTCAAAGAAAGACGTAATAACCATGTCCATGGTATTTTTCCCTTCCATGGTCTCCTTTCCGAATTCAAATGCAAAGAACACAATCGCTCCAAGCAACAGCAATCCTAGGGTAAAATACAGGGAAATTTTCGTTCCAAATTCGAAACCTTTCCAGGGTGTTCTCATGCGTTGTCGTATACGTCGCACTTCAAAAACGTCAAAGACATAAATCATCCCAAATCCACCCAGAAAGAAGAGAATCATAATTACGGTATGCACAAAAGTATTATTGATGACGTCAGGATGCATCAAACCGCCCTGAAGCGTTGAGAGCCCGGCGTTGTTAAAGCCAGAAATTCCATGAAAGACCGATTGGTAGAAACGCTCGCCAGTATCTGCAAATACTCCTTGATTTCCAAAACCTATAAATAATAGAACGATCCCAATTACCTCGAAAGCGGTTGCCCAAATGACAATTTTCGCCAACATCGATTTTGCTTTGAGAATGGAGTCGCGATTGACAAAATCTTCGATGACTTCGTGGTATTTAATCCCCACGCCAAATTTAGCCACAACCAACATCAGGGCACCAAATGCAATGGTATTTAGTCCTCCTAGCTTAATCAGAATAAGCACTACCATCTGCCCTTTGAAGGAGAGTGTTTCTGCTACATCTACCGTAGAGAGTCCAGTGACGCTTACCGAAGACATTGAAAGAAAAAGTGAATCGGTAAATGGTAGTCCTCCTTTCACAGTGGACATTTCCGGAAGCATTAATAGCAATCCTCCAATTAAGGTCATCAAGGAGATGGAAATCGTAAACAACCAACCTGGGTGAATCTTCATCCATGGCTTGAAGTTCCTTTGTTTCAATAGATTACTAAGGATGATTATAAAAATGTATAACTGTACGAAGATGGTGGAAAAAGTCCCGAATTCTTTAAACCCAATGGATATAAAAACGGGTTCCAAAATCATGGAATCGAAGAAATTGTAGGCAACTCCTTCGATGAGTAGTAGGGATACAATTATTCCTTCGAACCAGTTATCCTTTATAAATTGCCTTGGATTAAAGTCGTAAACAAACTTGATAAAAAAGCGAGCAATATAAAAACCAAAGCTTGCCTGGATAATCGAGAAACACATGGCTTCTGCCTCAGGTGTGATTTGAAATCCGTAGAGATAAATAAGCACACCAATGGCTGTGAGCGACACAAGAACGTTCAAAAAGGACAGCGCTCTAAGAACGCCCGGTTTTGAATCATAAATCAACAAATTGATCCGCTCTCGAAGGTCGCGTATCCTCATGCTTCTTCTAATTTCTCAATTTCGGCCTGTAGCTGCTTTTTATCAACGGGTACAACGCCACTGCGCTCACAGACCAACCCGCCAGCCAAGTTTGCCCATTCAGCGACTTCTTTCACATCCATGCCTGCCGCCAAGCAAGCTGTTGCGACTGAAATCACTGTATCCCCTGCTCCACTCACGTCGGAAATATTTCGAATGTGTGCAGGAAAATAATGTTTTAAGGCTGATTTCTGGATAAATACACCATGTTCGGAAAGTGTCACAAAACTAATCTCGTTGTGTAGCATCTGCTCCATGGTTTGGATGGCAGCCTCGAATGAACTTTCTCTCGGAAGTAACTCAATATCAATATTCAACCCCTCTTTCAACTCTTTCAAATTGGGTTTGAACATGGTCACATTTTTATATTCAAAAAAGTTTTCCTTTTTCGGGTCTACCGTCGTAATCACGCCTTTTTTACGGGCCATTGCGATTACCTCTCCTATCACTTTCGGAGTTAATACTCCTTTATTATAGTCCTCGAAAATAATGGCATCTATGGCGTCCAGGTGATTTGCCACATTCGCAATGATCTGATCTTCTTCTGATGCTGTTAGAGGTGCTATAATCTCGTCATCTACACGCAATAGTTGTTGCTGATTACCAATAACACGAGTTTTCACCGTCGTTTTTCGATTGCTACTTTGCTCCATTCCTGAAGTTACCATTCCTGCATCCTTCATTAGTTCCAACAAGTCAGCTCCTCCTTGATCTTCACCGATAACACTCGTCAATACTGGCGTGATACCTAATGCAGCGAGATTTAGCGCGACATTCGCAGCTCCACCCAGCCTTCGGGTTCTGTTTTTCAAATTTACAATGGGAACAGGCGCTTCAGGACTCACACGTGACACACGACCTTCAAGGTATGCGTCAATCATAACATCACCAATAACGAGAACTCGTAATGATTCAAACTTCGAAAATATGGTGGATACGTCCATTACTTCAACTTTTCAAGCGCCACTTTCAATCGACGCATCGCTTCCGTTAACGTCTCCTCGGAAGCCGCATATGAAATTCGAATACAATTTGGATCACCAAACGCTTCTCCTGATACCAATGCAACCAATGCTTCATTCAACAGGTACATAGATAAATCGTTGGCGTTCTGAATCTTTTGTCCTTCAAACTCCTTACCGTAAAAGTACGAAACATCAGGAAAAACATAGAATGCCCCTCCAGGGATGTTGGTCTTCACTCCATTTATTTCGCTCAACGCGTCCAAAACCAACCTGCGACGGGACTCAAAAGCTCTCACCATTTCACTTACCTCACTTGGGTCCGCATCCATAGCAGCGATTACCGCGCGTTGTGTGATAGAACATGTTCCTGACGTGAACTGTCCTTGAATTTTACCACATGCTTTTGCAATTTCTTTGTTCGCACCAATGTAGCCCAGGCGCCAACCTGTCATCGCCCAAGCCTTCGAGACACCATTAACAGTTACCACTTGATTCTTAATGTCATCGAACTGTGCTAAACTTTCGTGTTTTGATCCAAAATTGATGTGCTCATAGATTTCATCACAAATCACCACCATTTGCGGATGTTTTACAATTACGTCAGCCAAATCGCGCAGTTCTTCCTTACTGTACACAGACCCTGTAGGATTACACGGTGTAGAGAAAACCATCATTTTAGTTTTCGGCGTAATCGCAGCGGCCAATTGTGCTCCTGTGATTTTAAAGTCTGTTTCAATGCCAGCACTTACTGTCACCACATCGCCTTCTGCAACGCGTACGATTTCGCGATAGGAAACCCAATACGGAACAGGAATGATTACCTCATCACCAGGCCCGACAATACTCAGAACCACATTGGCAATTGATTGCTTCGCACCGGTAGAAACGACAATTTCGTCGGGAGAATAATCCAAATTATTATCACGCCTAAACTTTCGGGAAATAGCTTCTCTAAGATCCAAATACCCTGGCACCGGTGTGTAGGTGGTATAGTTCTCATCCATCGCCTGCTTGGCCGCATCTTTGATGAATTCTGGCGTATGAAAATCTGGTTCACCCAAACTCAATGAAATTACATCCTTTCCTTCAGCCCTTAATTCACGGCTTTTCTGAGACATTGCAATCGTTGCAGACTCTTCCATAGACTGCAGTCGTTCCGATAGTTCTATCATTTCTAATGCTTGCGTTTGTTACAAACTACAAAACTATAATAAAGTCCAGATCGGCAGAACTAAAATGACTGAAAAACATCTGTTTTTTACAAGGCTGAATGTGAATAAATTCAAGGTGTTGAAATTCTCTGGGTGAAGCGAATGCTGTAAATTCGCATTTGATATGAGTAGCAAGGACTTTATTGATGTAGAAAAGCTTATTGCGAGCAAAAACCCTAAAGCTCTAAAACGTACGCCGCGTTTTGTTATCAGCTATTTGAAACACATTTTGCACCAGGCCGAGATCAATGAGTTCATTAAAGATCACGAGGACATTAAAAACGCAGAATGGTGCCAGGCTGTGGTAGACTACTTTAATATCACCATCAATGTTCAACATATAGAACGCATTCCGAAAGAAGGAAAAATCGTTCTTGCTATGAATCATCCACTAGGCGGTATGGATGCCATGATCTTGGTCTCCGCTTTGAAAGACCACAGAAAAGATTTAAAATTTATCGTCAACGATTTGCTCATGAATCTCGACCCAATGAAGGAAATGTTCGTTGGCGTGGATAAAATAAACAAGAACCGGGCAACTGTTCGAGAACAAATTAAGGCGTTGTTCCAATCGGATGAGGCGGTGTGTATTTTCCCTGCAGGTTTGGTGAGTAGAAAGCAAAAAGGAGAAGTCAAGGATTTGGTTTGGAAAAAAACTTTTGTGACATACTCCAGAGAGTTTGACCGAACTATCATCCCAATATACATCGATGGACGATTGTCGAGGTTTTTCTACGGTCTTTCCAATATTCGCGGAAAACTTGGGATTAAAACTAACATTGAAATGTTGTATCTTGCCAATGAGCTGTTCAAACAACGTGACCGTCATTTTGAATTTATTGTAGGAAAACCAATTTATTCCAATGAACTAGATCCTTCTGTAGACGACAAGGATATTGCTCAAGAGATTAAAGAAAAAGTGTACGACCTACGAAAAGAACTAAACAATGGATAACATCATTGCCCCAATTGACAGAGAAATCCTGAAAAAAGAACTTTCGGAAGAACTGTTCCTCAGAAAAACGCGAAAGGGCGGTAATGAGATTTATGCAGTGAATGTTCATAATGCTCCGAATGTTGTACGTGAGGTAGGACGATTGAGAGAAGTGTCTTTTCGAAAAGGTGGCGGTGGTACAGGGAAATCACTCGACCTTGACCATTATGACACTTCTGATAAATGCTATGATCAATTGATCGTTTGGTCGCCTGAAGATGAAGAAATTATTGGTGGCTACCGTTATATCTTGTGCAGCAAGGTTCTAGACGATCCTTCCGAAAAATTAGCACTTTCCACTACAAACTATTTCGAATTCACAGAAGAATTCGTCAAAAAATACCTACCCAATACTATTGAGTTAGGGCGTAGTTGGGTACAGCCGAATTTCCAGCCGGCAGTGAACCCTAGAAAAGGACTGTTTGCTCTGGACAATATCTGGGACGGCTTGGGAGCCATTGTTTTAAACCACCCTGAAATCAAATATTTCTTCGGCAAGGTAACCATGTATCCGTCTTACAACACCGAAGCACGTGACTTCCTTTTACACTTCATGCATCATTACTTTCCAGACAAAGAAAACCTGATGCAGGCGCACCATCAATTGCAACAATCCTACGACAAGGAAGCTTTTGATACCATGCTGGAAGGTCTGGACTTTAAAGAAGGATTTAAGAAGCTGAATGCTTTTGTTCGGGAGCGCGGAGAGTTTATTCCGCCGTTGGTAAACATCTACATGAACTTATCCCCAACGATGAAGACCTTCGGGACAGCGGTCAATCCAGATTTCGGAAGCGTCGAAGAAACAGCGATCCTGGTATCCTTGGATGATATCTATGAAGATAAAAAGGAGCGTCATATGCAGATTGAGGAATGATCCGAAGACGCGAGACCTTCAGACGCTTGATGCTAGACCAATATTTGGCAGAATTCAACCAAACTCGTTTTTGAGTGCGTCGAAATGTACCTTGAGTGTATTCGAAAATTAAATCAAAAAGAAATCCCGACGTTTTCACACCGGGATTTTATACTTACTACATTAAAAGTTATTGTGGACTCATCTCAAAGCAACAACCACTTTCAACTTCTTAAATATGAACGACCAAATTGTGTTGATCGATTAATTTTCTCATGTTAATCAATGCGTAACGCATTCTTCCAAGCGCTGTATTGATACTGATATCCTCCAATTCTGCAATATCCTTGAAAGACATTTCTTTAAAGATACGCATAATTAGTATATCTCGCTGCGATTCTGGCAAGTGATCAATCAAACCTACCATTTGCCCTTCCAATTCTTCACGTGTCAGCAATTCGATTGCATTTTCATCCTCCTGCTGAATGGTGTGAAAAATATTAAAGTCGTCACGCTGCGAACTGGATTCTGAGATCATTTTTACTTTGTTTGCCTTTCTAAAATGATCAATCACCAGATTGTGTGCAATACGCATAGCCCATGGCAAAAACTTCCCCTCTTCGTTATAATTACCCGCTTTCAAAGTGTTCACGATTTTGATGAAAGCATCTTGGAAGATATCTTCCGCCAATGCGTTATCTCGAACTTTCATTGCAATGAAACGGTAAATTTTGTCCTTGTGACGCATGAGCAATGTTTCAAATGCTTGCTCATCTCCATTAATGTATGCGCTAACGAGAACGCGATCGTCGATGTTTTCCATAGCCATAACTTACCTGTTTAAGTAGTTTAAATCTAGTGTTCAAACTGTGTTTAAGTAATGTTATATCCTATAGGCTATCGCGTTTTTTTATTGAATTGAATAACTAAGATACGTAAATTAAATAAACTACCAAATAAGTAGACTATTTTTTTTCTTCGTACAACATGGAAACGGAGCCTTTGTTGAAAGGGTTGGCGAAAAGTTAATTTTTTTTGATTTTTTTTTCATTCCCTTGATTTTCTGAGCTAAATCGGTGAACTCGAAATGCCGCAATCGAGTGGGTTGATTCAGTCAGAGGTGAGAGGTAATAATTGAGAAGACCACTTTTTACTTCTTACTTTTCCCTCCTCACTTTGAGCCTGCTCGGTTCAAATATTCAATTTTATGAGTATCTGTTCGGTCCACGGTCAAAGAACTATTATCTTTATGTCTTAGCAGAAAAATTAATCGGGTTGAAGCAGAAGGAAATTGAAATTAAAGGCGCGCGTGTCCACAATCTCAAAAACATTGACGTCAAAATTCCGCATGGAAAATTTACAGTAATTACGGGATTATCAGGGTCTGGAAAATCATCATTGGCGTTCGATACGCTCTATGCCGAAGGGCAACGTCGTTATATTGAAAGCTTGTCCTCCTATGCACGGCAGTTCCTTGGCAAATTGAACAAGCCAGAAACCGATTACATCAAAGGAATAGCTCCTGCCATTGCCATCGAGCAGAAAGTAACTTCGAACAACCCTCGATCTACGGTTGGGACGAGTACCGAAATTTATGACTACTTAAAGGTGCTTTTCGCCAGAATTGGGAAAACCATCTCTCCTGTATCTGGGAATGAAGTAAAAAAACACTCGGTAACTGATGTGGTCGATCATTTACGCTCCTTAGAAAAAGGTTCAAGGGCGGTTGTATTAGCTCCACTCGAAGGGTTTAAACGCTATGGAAATGATCGCCAACTGGAGATTTTAAAACAGCAAGGATACGTTCGTTTGTACCATAAGGACGCTTTCGTTCTCATAGACGATGTTATTGAAAAAACTCCAAAAGACATTGACTCTGCCCTTCTTGTTGTGGATCGAATTCAGATCGATTTCTCCAATGAGGACAACGTTTCCAGGTATGGTGACTCTGTTGCACTCGCATTTGCTGAAGGAAACGGAACGTGTTTAATACTCGATATAGCAAATGATAAAATGGTTGATTTCTCCAATCGATTTGAGTTGGACGGAATGGAATTTCAAGAACCCAGTGAGCATTTCTTCACATTCAACAATCCGTTTGGTGCTTGTAAAACGTGTGAGGGCTTCGGTCAAGTCATCGGTATCGACAAAAATCTGGTGATTCCGAATAAAGATCTCAGCCTTTATGAAGGTGCAGTTGTTGCATGGAAAGGTGATAAAATGAGCGAATACCGCGATCGGTTCATTTCGCAATCTGCTGAACACGGATTTCCAATTCATCGACCTATTTCTGAATTAAACGAGGAACAACTAGACCTACTTTGGCACGGAGGCAAAGGCGTACAAGGAATTCATGATTTTTTCCGATTTGTAGAAAGCAAATCCTATAAAATTCAATACCGTGTCATGCTTTCGCGCTACAGGGGAAAAACGGAATGTCCTGATTGTCGTGGAACACGCCTTCGAAAGGATGCATCTTACGTGAAAGTTGATGGAAAATCGATAACAGATGTGGTTTTGATGCCCGTGGTTGACAGTTTGGATTTCTTCGAAAAAATGAAGCCTGGAAAGTACGATGCGCAGGTGATCAAACGTATTTTACCAGAAATTGTTAACCGCTTGCGATTTTTGGATGAAGTAGGACTTGGTTACTTAACGCTAAACCGTCAATCGAATTCCCTCTCGGGAGGAGAATCACAGCGAATCAACCTTGCGACATCCCTCGGCAGTAGCCTAGTTGGGTCCATGTATATTCTGGATGAACCTTCTATTGGCCTGCACCCAAAAGACACGGAGCGACTCATCAACGTGCTGAAGTCGTTGCGCGATCTCGGAAACACCGTAATTGTGGTAGAGCACGAGGAAGATATCATGAAAGCGGCAGATGAAATTCTTGATATCGGTCCGAAAGCAGGTGTTTACGGAGGTGAGGTCGTTTTTCAAGGGCCACACAAGAAACTGATCAAAGCGAAAAACAGTCTAACGGCACAATATTTAACGGGAAGTGAAGAGATTCCTGTTCCCAAAAAGCGTCGCAAAGGGAAGAACAAAATTTCCATCGTTGGAGCACGTCAAAACAATTTGCAACACATTAATGTCGACTTCCCACTGCATCAGTTGGTATGCGTTACCGGCGTAAGCGGATCAGGTAAATCGACCTTAGTCACGGAAATCCTACTGCCAGCCGTGCGAAAGCAATTGGACATTTACGGAGATAAGCAAGGTGACTTCAAGTCTATTTCAGGTGATTTCGCTCATGTGAAAGCGATCGAATTCGTCGATCAAAATCCAATTGGGAAATCCTCCCGTTCGAATCCAATTACTTATGTTAAAGCATTTGATGACATTCGGGATTTGTTTGCCCGACAACCTCTGGCAAAAACACGAAATTACAAACCGGGATTCTTCAGCTTTAATGTGGAGGGCGGACGCTGCGAGGTCTGTGAAGGAGAAGGCGTTATTACCGTGGGAATGCAGTTTATGGCGGACGTACAATTGACGTGCGAGAATTGCAACGGAACACGTTATAAAACCGAAACCCTGGATGTCAAGTACGAAGAAAAGTCCATTGCAGATATACTTCAAATGGATATTGAATCGGCATACGAGTTCTTCAATTCGAAAGAAGGCCGAATTGAAGAAAAGATTGCTGCGAAAATTGAACCCCTCGTAAAGGTTGGATTGGGCTATCTTCAACTCGGTCAAGCTTCCAGTACATTGAGTGGTGGAGAAGCGCAGCGGATCAAATTAGCATCTTTTTTGGCTAAAGGATCTTCCAGTCCTGCCACGTTATTCATCTTTGATGAGCCAACGACCGGACTGCATTTCCATGATGTCAACAAGCTTCTAATCGCCTTCAACGAACTAATTGCGGCAGGGCACTCCATCATTGTGATCGAACACAATTTGGATGTGGTTAAGTGTGCGGACACCGTTATTGACCTCGGTCCAGGAGGAGGGAATGCTGGTGGACAACTTGTATTTTCAGGTACGCCGGAGGAATTGGTAAACTGCAAGGAGAGCGCTACGGGAGCATATCTAAAAGAAAAGTTGAATTAACGGAAATGAGCGTATGGTCTGAAACTGTCATTATTGATGCACCGATTGAATTGGTGTTTCAAACGATTTCTACGCCAGAGAAATTCATGGAAGCTGTACCTCATATTAAGTCCGTGGAGTTTCTTACAGAACAACGATCCGGTCCTGGAACGAAATTCAAGGAAACCCGATTGATGGGTAAGCGAGAGGCATCAACCGTACTGGAAATTGCCGAGGTAGAAAAGAATTCGCACATCCGAATGATTTCCAACGCAGGTGGAGCTACATGGGACTCCACTTTTTCAACAGAAGCGGAGGAAGATGGTGTTCAATTACGATTGGTAATGACAGCTGTTCCAACAAATTTTTTAGCACGAATTTCCGTCCGCATGATCAAAGGGATGATAGAGAAAGCCCTGAAAAATGACATGCTAGCGATTAAAGAATTTTGCGAGACCTTGCAATGACGCCCTTTACTCACTGCGTCTGGCCAGCATAAATTTTTCCACTGTGATTTATCGCATATTTGAAATTACAGAACCTATCTTCATTTATTCTTTCCGCATTTAACCAACCATATTTGTCATGCCCTGAATCTTTTATACGGATGCCAATGTATAACGAGCCAATATTGAAAGCCTCTTTTTTCCATAGTTCTTTTCTCGAAATCAATTCTCCCTTTTTGAAGAATTTGCACCCATCGCTTCCATTCGTGGCAATCGAAAAACGCTTATCTAAACTGATAATCTTTTGTTTGTATTTATAATGAACGTGGGGAGTTGGACTCCAAGGCTCATGACTCAACCAAATCTTTAAATCTGCCTTCCCATCCTTATCGATATCAACATGAGTTGAGGCGGTGGAGTCACCAGGAATTCTTTCATCCCAATTCCACATCGTACCATAAATACGAACAGTATGTAGGGTATCTCCTTCAAGAAAAGTTCCTACTTCGATATCGGCATGTTTACCTTGCTGACAGGAACCGAAAAACTGCAACATAAAGGCTGCAAAAACAACTATTAGAAAAGAAAAAGATAACAGGCGCAACTTCATGTCTCGTGCTTTTATTAATAGACAACGAACATTTTTTTCGTTCGGTTGAAAATAAAAAAAATAGTACGTTCAGGTTACCTTTTGCCCTCGAGATGCATTAATAGAAAAAGGAGGCTTCTATCGGCCAACGAAAACTTTCTATTATGGTAAAAGCAATTATTGCATTCGTTCTAATTTCTTTTACAACTACAACCTCAACAGCTCAAGATTTTGAGTACAACGTGCTGTATGATTCGGATAAGTCGAAAATTCGAGATGTACACCAGTCTGAATTGAAAGAACTATTTAAAAACACTTCGATTCAAGATATTGAAAGGATTGCCTTGATCGGGCACACGGACAGCGATGCTTCAGAGGCTTACAATCTGAATTTGTCGAAAGAACGTGTCCAAGGTGTAAAGGCCTTCCTGCTGAACAACGGTATTCCAGAAGATCTTATCTACAGTACTTTCGTGGGTGAACAAGAACCCCGGGAAAGTAATAGTTCGGCTGAAGGAAAACAAGCGAATAGAAGAGTTCAAATGAAACTCTTTCTAAAGCCAATTCTACATGAGTCCGTTGAAATTGTCGAAAAAGTGAACGATTGTTTGGAGGATACAGTCATCACATTACCCCAAGGAACGAGATATAAAATCAATAAGTGTTTCTATTTGCAAAACCCTGATTGTGTCAAAATCAAAGAATTTTATACAGCGAAAGCACTTGCCGAAGAAGGACTTTTGACCGTTTCTGAGGATGGCGACCAATTAATTTCGAGTGGCATGATGGATTACGAAGTTTGCGACGGTATTGAAGTTGATATTTTTATTCCATCGCTTGGAATTCCGTGTGGAGCCCAAAAAATGCAACGATGGGAAGCCAATGAAGAAGGAGCATGGGTGTTGGTTTCACCTAATGAAGTACCCGTAGTTCAAATAGCCGATCAAGAATATTTCCAACTTTCAGTTTCTGGTATTGGTAGGTTGAATATGGATGTAATTCCTGCGCCATCTATGCCTCCTCCAAAAACACGCTTCAAACGAAAGTGGCGCTCTGGATTAAACTTAAAATCAGTTTCTGTTTATTGTGATTGTCCCTTAACAGGAGTTCGAAACACATCCAAAAAAGGAAAAGGAAAGAAAGTCATTGTCGATAGAACCTGTTGCCCTTCTGCCTTGGTAAAAATAGAAGCTACGGACAAGGATGGTAACCTACTTGAATTTGAGACACGCCCTTTATCTGAATTGAACGGAAATACTTTTATGGGAAGCTGCCCCACAACGCCGCGCAGCAAGTTTCTATTTATTCGAACGCGAAACAAAGTAATGCACCGCAAATACAAAATCAGCAGAGATGATTTTGAGCAAAAGCATTGATTAGGTGAATCTGTCGAGATGGATGCGAGACGACCATTAGAGGTTATTGATATTTATTTTTCATTTCCATTCACATCAAAACCTGGCCGTAACTGGCGCCCATCTTGACAGATTTGTTAGTCGGCGGAAACCGTTTCATTCGGGTCAATCTCGGCGAACTCCATTTTCTCAGACTTCGCCACCACCGCCGAAACCGTAGCATCACTCGTAACATTAATCACTGTTCGGCACATGTCAAGAATACGGTCCATTGGAAGTACAATTGCCACCCACATTGGGTCTAAGCCCACAGACTCCAGAACGATCATCAACATAATCAATCCTGCACCCGGAACTGCTGCCGCTCCGATAGAAGCCAATGTTGCCGTTAGCACAATTCCAAGCTGTTGCATGATATCCAAGTCTACATCGTGATACTGCGCGAGGAAAATCACAGCTACGGCCTGATACAAAGATGTACCATCCATATTTACCGTGGCTCCGATGGGGAGTACAAAATCTGTTGATTTTTCGGAGACCCCTAATCCTTTCGTTACTCGATTGATTGTCAACGGCAGGGTTGCGGCACTAGAACTTGTTGAAAACGCCAGAAATTGCGCCGGACTCATTTTGTTAAAGAAAGTTCGATATGAAATGGGAACTCCAAATAAGCGCAACAATAAGGGGTAAAACCCAAACATTAGAGCAGCAAGTCCGCCCAAAACAACGAGCGAGTACTTGAAGAGCTGCCAAAATATTTCAACGAGTTCTTGCAAAGAGTCTGCTGATTTTGCGAGTACCCCCGCCATCAAACAAAAGACGAAAAACGGAGCCGCAATCATAATAAGGTTTACCATTTTTATGAAAACATCGTTCATCCCTTCAAAAAAGTTCACAACACCCGCAGACCTATTATTTTTTGGTAATAATGCCAGGGAAAATCCAAACAACAAGGCAAAAACAATGACCTGAAGCATGAACCGCCCATCTCCCATGGCCACGATAATATTACTTGGAACCATATCAATTAATGGCTGCAAGGGACCATCTCCTGTCTTGGCACTCTCCGCTTTTTCACGCTTGGCTACCGCCTCTTTGTATTCTTTCTTCTTTTTCGAGTCTGCATTGGCTTTTAATGACTTTGCAATTTGCTCATCAGAGGCTGTTTCCATCTCGTGGCGTCCATCCTTGATGTCAACTTTAGCTTCTTCTGCCCATAACTCGTACTGCAAACGGCGTTGAACACGAGTATCTTCATTGGATATCTTACCAGGTTGAAAAGCATTTACCAATAACAAGCCCATGGAAATGGAAACAACAGTTGTCATTAGGTACAATCCAAGGGTCTTCCCTCCTATTCGCCCTAATAAACGTGGATCGCCCATTCCTGCAACACCCGTAATAATGGAGAACAAAACAAGCGGTACAGCGATCAATTTCAACGCATTGATGAATATGGTACCAAAAGGATCTATCCAATCTTTAGTAAATCCGTTCCAATGATAGTATCCAGATACAATTGCCCAAACAACACCTAGTGCCATGGCAATCAATATTTTCCAATGCAAAGCCAGTTTTCTCATGAGTTCGAATATAACGATTTGAATTCTGATTATCCTATTTCCCTTACACTTCGACAGCCTCAATGTTCGGAAAAAAATTGTTCACTAAGGCTCTCGAAGTGAACGTATACCCGATCTAACTTTTACTTCAAACAGCACTATTCACACAATCAATGTTCAGAACTTATTTTTGCTGAAATTTGGACAATTCAAGATAATTCGTATCATTGTACCACTAATTGCTCATCAGAAGCAAAACCTGATATTCTCAGATTTAGATTATACCCAACAAGATTTAGTTTCACACCCTCATACATGGACAAAAAAGAATTGGAAGGCAAGAAGGTTGCCGAATTACGAGAAATTGCAAAAGCTGCAGGTATAGATGCTGCTTCCCTAAAAAAAGGTGAAATTGTTGAAAAGCTGCTGAATGCTGATGCAAGTTCAAACAACACCGACACTACTTCGGATCCGGAGGCAAACGAGCGCCCAAAGCGCAAACGAGCTCGTAGAAAAGTAATGAGCGAGGATGCAGAAGAGCAACCAAGCCTTTTCAAAGAAGACGCCCCAGCAAAGTCGGCAAAATCTGAGGGAGATACGCCAGCGCAACCCAAAAAGAAAAAGGCTGATATTAAATCGGAATTATTAGCGAAGGCTGCTGCTAAAGCTGAGGAAGTGGGCGCAAAACCGGCATCAACAGAGGCACCGCAAAAACAAGAGCAAACTCAAAATCGTAGAGGCGATCAGAATAACGGCCGCAGCAATAAAAACGATCGAAATGACCGCAACGACCGCAACGACCGTAATGATCGGAATAACAGAAACGATAGAAATAACAGAAATAATCAGCGCAACAATTCAAAAGAGGACGACGAAAAGTACAACCTTGTTGGTATTGTAGCTGCTGAAGGAGTTTTGGAAGTAATGCCAGACGGGTATGGGTTTTTACGCTCATCCGACTACAACTATCTTCCTTCTCCAGACGATATTTACGTATCTCAAAGCCAGGTAAAATTATTCGGCTTGAAAACAGGAGACACGGTTACAGGAACGATTCGTCCACCGCGCGAAGGAGAAAAATTCTTTCCATTGGTGAAGGTTGAATCAATTAATGGACGTCCTCCGTCGTACATTCGAGATCGAGTGCCGTTCCAGTACTTGACACCCTTGTTCCCAGATGAGAAGTTCAAATTAACTGGACACGCTCAGGAAACAATGTCCACCCGTGTCATGGATCTTTTTGCGCCGATTGGTAAAGGGCAACGAGGAATGATCGTAGCACAACCGAAAACGGGTAAAACCATGCTCTTGAAGGATGTTGCCAATGCAATTGCTGCTAATCATCCCGAGACTTACCTTATCGTATTGTTGATAGATGAACGTCCGGAGGAAGTTACCGATATGGCGCGCTCTGTGAATGCTGAGGTTGTGGCATCTACTTTTGACGAGCCAGCTGATCGTCACGTAAAAGTGGCGAATATGGTATTGGAGAAAGCGAAGCGAATGGTAGAATGTGGTCACGACGTGTGTATCCTACTCGATTCCATCACCCGTTTGGCACGTGCTTACAACACGGTTTCACCGGCTTCTGGTAAAGTACTTTCCGGAGGGGTCGACGCGAACGCATTGCACAAGCCAAAACGATTCTTCGGATCTGCACGTAAGATTGAAAACGGAGGCTCCCTTTCGATTCTCGCAACTGCTTTGACCGAAACTGGTTCAAAAATGGACGAGGTAATCTTCGAGGAATTTAAAGGAACAGGTAACATGGAACTACAGTTGGATCGTAAAATTTCTAACCGTCGTATTTATCCTGCAATTGATATCATTTCGTCAGGTACGCGTCGTGAAGACTTGTTAATGGACAAAGACGTGTTGCAACGCGTTTGGTTGATCCGTAAGTTTATCGCCGATATGAACCCAGTAGAAGCAATGGAATTCTTGAAGGAGCGTATGGACAACACTATGTCGAACGAGGAATTCCTTGTAACAATGAACAGCTAGCATGCGTGTAACTGTCCTTACTGGAATTATTTGTGCTGTAGTTTTTATCATCGTCAAGATGATTTTCTTCTACACGCAACCTGTGGGCTACGATGTTACGGCCCTGGTATTGATCAACCTCTTTCTATTAATTGTGGCTATTGGTGTAGGATTGTTCCTGCAAAAAATGCGCGATACGGAAGAAAGCACAGGACTTCGTGATATTAAAAATGGAATGACAGCGGGAGTGCCATACGCCGTAATCATTGGTATATTTTTGTACTTCTATTACGAAAAAATTGATCCAGAATTCAATCAACATAAACTAGCCGAACAGGAGTACTTAATTGATCAGCAGTTGAATAAGCCAGGAGGATTGAAAGAAATTAAAAAAGACAATCCTGATTTCGAGGTACTTTCCAAAGAGGAAATTAAAGAACAAGCCATGGACAGTGCGAGAGGAGCCTTGAGTTCCACCTCGACCATGACCTTGACTTTATTGGGACTGATTGTGATGTCTGCCATGAACAGTATTTTCATTACGATTATCTATCGTAGGATTGTTTTTAGGACTCCGAATAAACCTCAGACAAGAGAAGCACCTGGAACAACGAAATAAACAATCAAGGAAGGTTTTCGACAGTTTTACTTCAAAAAAGTAGAGGCTGTTTGATTAGATTCGCATGACTATGCAATACGCACCACTCCTCTTCTTCATTTTGTTCATTGTTGCCAGCTGCGACAATCGGGATGAAACACCGTCATCTCCGAAAAAGGAAATCAAAGGTAACATTAAGGCATACCATTACCCTTTTGAAACTCTTGACTCTCTTGTCATATACAAATACAAAACGAAAGATGGATACAACGGTCAAATTACGTACGGACAATTATTCATAATCCTCAATAAAAATGAGGACGAACTACTTGAATTGTTAGGTTTCGACCAAGATTACAAACCTGTTATGCACTCCAAGCTCGCCTTTGGCACCGAAAGCTTAACTGAACTGGAACGACGATTCACCCTGGGAGACACTGAATTGGCGCAGTTTAACTTTTTGACCACAGCGGAATTATATTGGGAGCAGAACTCGCAACAAACTGAAAAGGAGAAGTCGACTGTTACATTTATGAGTCAAAACCAAAGCATCGAACTCAGGCAACAGCGTAATTATACTTTTGATGGATTTAAAGACAAAAAATTTTCCTTTACCAATGAGAAGCATTGCGCTAAAATAAATCAGCAAACATCTTTGCAATATTTTGACAACTTGGGAAATTTGATTTTCGAGACCGAAACGAATGGATACGTTTTAGACCTCAAAGGAATTGGCCCTGCTTACGGTATTGAGACTGGTCCAATTTTCACGAGCGAATATGAGCTCATCGATATTATCACTGGCCAAAGAGCACAGGAATTAAAAAACCGTATGATTAACTAAACAATGTAGCTGTTTCTACCCTCAAGGAAACCCGCTTGAGTCTTCAAAAGAGAAGGCTATCATCATTCCGATAAACACGAGAGCTACCAGAATAAACGCTACTAGCAAGAAGGTCAAGTTGGTTTTTATAAATCCGCGAAACCAGTTCATAGATCGAAGTTAAAGAAGTAGTCTAACTTACCTTGAAATATTTAAAACCGTCCGGAAATCAATGAATGCTCATTACGCACATCCTATAATGAACCATTGACTATGCATTTTTCTCAAATCGGAAGATGAGAACGCTTGGTTCATCATGTAAAAGATAGACCTTAACTTCATTTGACAAAAATGTCGCGTTTTTATTAATTAATTCGTGTAACTCCGACCCTTTCTTCACCACAAAGATCCCATTCTTACTGCTAGAAATCGTCTTTCTGAGGTTGAAAATATCCAATTGAGCATTTTTCGCTCCGTTCACAAGTAATAATTTATTTTGATGTACGCCCGACTCAAACGCCAAATAATACGAAGATTCCCAATCAATAAAGTCGATAACCAAAGCATCACCATTCTTCAAATACGACAACATTACGTCTTTTAGTTGGTCAACCTCTGCATTTTTTAGCCTCGGAACCGCAGCCATTCCTTGCGACGAGATCTTCCTGAAATGATCAAGCGCATAGTGTGATGACGAACCCTCTGGAAAGACTTTCGCATATTCAGGTTTTCCCCACAAAAACGATAGCGGCATCAGGGAAATTATTCCAAATTTTGTAACTTGAAGTAAGCGTCGGCTGTCTAATTCCCATATCATTGCAAGAAGTGGCAATGAAAAAACAATCAAGGTTCCAGTAAATCGATGCTGATTTAAAAGCGTTCCGTTATTGCTTTTGTATACGAATACGACCAAAAGCAAAATGAAAATACTTCCCCAGCGCCACTTCTGCCATTGAAACTGCTTACGCCGAACGATAACGAACAATCCCCAAATCAAGACTAAAGCTAATATTGGAGAGAACAAGAAGAGCCAGGAAGCTGGAAAAAAGAACCAACGCAGTAAAACAACATCTCTTGGTAAATAGGAGTTCACACCTTCTTGAACAATATTCCAGTCATATGCACCAGACAGACCAAAAAACAAGTCTTGATGCGCTATGTAATTGCCAATCATCCAGAACGCCGGAAAAATCATTGCCACAGACCAAAATATCACTGTTGTCTTCCACTCCTTTTGTAGCACTCCAAAGCCCGTAAAAACAGCTAACAACATCCATCCTTCGTAACGGAACCCACATGCCAACGTCATAAACACCCCAGCCCAAATCGCGGATCTTAAACTTGACTCTTTCCAGGACTTACTCAAAGAATTCTTTGCCAATAATAGCAACAAAATGAAGGGCGTGCCAGACAACGTGTGGTAGCTATTTCGAAAGAGCACAGGAGAAAGTACAAGTGCTAAAGAAATCCAAAAGGCTGCTTTTTCATTGTATTCTCTTTTGATAAAGTGAAACATGGGAATGGCAGAAAGCGAAGAAAGTGCAATTGTCACTATTATTGGAACCGTCTGATGATCACCCGACAATCCAACAATCAATCCATAAAAATACTGATGTAATGGAGGCCATACTCCTTCCGAAATCCAAGCTGGACTCTCCCACCACTCCTGCGCCATAAAAATTCTGGTCACAGCGTCCGCATCCACAACTTGAGCAAAAGGCAGCAATACCAATCTCAAGAAAAAAGCAAGAAAAACAACAATGAATACCGGGATAACCGAACTACGAGAACTCATGTTATAGTTTCTAAGATAGCGTGTTCTTCAATTCCTCACCCAATGCCTCATAATCAATCCCGTCAAAATTTCCAGAGGACATCATCAGTAATACTTTTCCGTTCCAATCCTGAGAATGAATAAAGTCCAACACTTCATTCGTTTTGTTTACGACTTTTACATCACCACCAAAACCTGATAAAACCTGATCCTTCGTGATGGGTTCCAGTTTTTTGTGTTGCACAACCTCTGGACTGAAATACACCAATGCATCATCTGCAGCGTTCATAGCGCCATCGTACTGAGGCAAAAACTCTTTTTTCAAGGAAGAAAATGTGTGCAGTTCCATACAGGCGATCACCTCTCTGTCTGGATATTGTTCTTTCACAGCATTCGTTGTGGCCATTAACTTTGATGGAGAGTGTGCAAAATCTTTATACATAGTAAAGCTCTTTGCCTCGGTCACTTTTTGTAATCGTTTTCCAGCTCCCGTAAATGAGTGCATGGCTGACAAGAAGTCTTTTGGCTCAATCCCCATGGCTTCCCCAACGCGCATTGCTCCCATCAAGTTCTGCAGATTGTGCGCTCCAAATATTTTCATGGGAAATTCCGCGCCTTCAAAATGAACGATCGTACCGTCTTCTTTGATTTCATACTCGGGTGTATGGTAAGGCACGCATTTCACTTCGTTTTCATACTTCTGACCAAGTTTGGCTACTTCTTTATCTTCTGAATTGAAAACAAACGTTCCATTGGTTTGAATTTTCTGACAAAAAATATCGAACTGTTCTACATAATTTTCGAATGTTGGAAACACATTGATATGATCCCACGCAATTCCACTGATGATTGCAATGTTTGGCTGATACAAGTGGAATTTTGGCCTACGATCAATAGGCGAACTCAGGTATTCATCCCCTTCGAGAATCATGATTGGTGCATCCTTAGTGATTTTGACCATACAATCGTACCCTTCCAATTGTGCTCCAACCATATAATCTACCGTCATTTGTAACTCATTGACTACGTGTAAAATCATCGAGGTAATTGTTGTCTTCCCGTGTGAACCACCTATTACAACTCTTGTTTTGTCTTTGCTCTGTTCGTATAAATACTCAGGATATGAATACACGGGAATTCCCTTTTCTTTTGCCGCAAGTAATTCCGGGTTGTGCTCTCTCGCGTGCATTCCGAGAATAACGGCATCCAAGTCATCCGTTATTCGCGAAGCGTCCCAGCCAATTGAGTCGGGTAGGATTCCTTCTTTCGCCAAACGAGATTTCGAGGGCTCAAAGATTTCATCATCGGACCCCGTAACCTCCATTCCTTTTCTATTTAAAGCAATGGCTAGATTGTGCATAGCACTGCCTCCAATGGCAATAAAATGAACTTTCATCAAATTTTACTCTTTAGTTTGTACAAATCCAAAACAACTGGAAGCAGGAGAAATATTGTTCCATAGTCTGTTACAGCATGAAAAATATGCGCACTTTGTGACGAAGCCATGAAGGTGGGGAGCATCGCTGCAGCCAATCCTATGTAGTAAATCCAATCCCACCAATATCGATCTCGATACAGCCATCGTTTCAGCACCTGCAATAAAACGTACCCTAGAAAAAGGAACATAATATATTTTGGAAGCATGCGGATGGCATCCAAACTATCATTTACCCAATAATAACGCACAATGAAAAATGCCAAGGTTAATAACAAACCGAGTATTACTCCGTGAACAATTTTCGAGGAACGCATTTTCTTCTTTTCTTGAAAATTAATCAGAATGGCATTTGATTTCACCTGGAACTCGAACACTTTCTCACAGGGTTATGCGGAAAACGTTTGATACGAGAAAATAAATCAGTAAGTATTGCTTAACATGTACCAGAGCATTTGTTTACCAAGATGGTACAAAGGGTACGACATAATTAGAGTAATGTTTTGATTTAAAGGCACACTAGAACATGACGTTGTCGGAATTCATGGGGTGATAAGATGTGAAGAAATGAGGTGCTTGTTCTTGTCCTGATTTACTTTTATTTCAAGTACTTCTCGAATCCGCTGGTTATTTCGCGTTGGAGCCTTCCACTTCCGTCATCGTATACCAAGTAAATTTCCAATCCCAGATGGGAATTGTTCTTTACGAACTCCATAGATCTTTCAACGCCCATGACCATAAATGCCGTTGCGTACGCGTCGGCTTCGGCACATGTGTTTGCGATGACAGAGGCACTTAACAAAGAATGTTGTACTGGTTTCCCTGTTGTAGGGTTAATCGTATGTGCGTACTTCACACCGTCTTTCATGTAGAACTTTCGATAGTTTCCGCTAGTAGCAATGGCTTTATCCGAGATATTCACAATGTTTTCTATGACGCGTTTCCCCTCTTCTTGTTGAGGAGAATCTATTCCGATGCGCCACTTCATACCTTCTCTATTGTTCCCTTTCACAACAACCTCGCCTCCTATCTCAACGTAGAAATTTTTAATCCCCTTTTGGTCCAGGTAATCGGCCAAAACGTCAACTGCATATCCTTGCGCCACTGCATTGAAGTCCAATTCAGCACCAGGTTGTTTAGAAACCGAAAGTATTTTCGTGGACATTCGATTCAATTCACAATTCTCGAAACCAACACGTTGTAGAATCCCATTCAAAGCTTCATCTGTTGGTGTTTGCAGCGAATCACCGAAAAACCCCCAGGCCTCCACCAAAGGAAAAACGGTTGGATCAAACGCTCCTTTTGTATTCTTCGATACTTCTTTGCTGATATTCCAACAATTTTCGAAGTAACCATGAGGATCTCGAAAAGAAGGAGCATCAGAGCGATTCACATAGGAAATAACCGAACTATCAATATAGGTTGATAAGGCCAAATCAAAATCATGCAAGATGGAATCCAATGCCGCTTTTTGAATAATCCTGTTGGGATCCTCAAGTATAACGCCATAAGTCGTCCCTTGCGTGCTGCCTTCAATTTGATTCCACCCCTCATTCGCAGTATCGTTTTCCTTTTCCTTCTTGGTGTTTTCAGCTGTATCAGAAGTACAACCTACAAAAAGACTACTTAGTATGAGTAACAAGGTGAGGCCCTTGTGTTTCAGAATTCCAAACATGTTCTGTTACTGCTGTTCCGTTTTTAGAATAGGTAATCACACCGCGGGTTTGCGTTCTCACGTACACATCCGCATGCCCGTCAATGACAACAATTCTTCGAGTTACAATAGCTGTCATCAAGCCATTTTGATCGTTTTGTGCAAAGTTCTCCTCTGTTACGCCTTCTGGATACTCTTCACCCAGTGAGTTAGCCACTTTTACCTTCTTCTGCGGAGAATCATCCACCTTGCTGATTTTCGTGGCATTGTCATGTAACTCTGCCTTCTTTTCCTCTTCTCTATCCTGCGCTTCACGATTGGTTAGTTTTTTAGACTCCCCGAGCAACTCTTGATTTTTAGATTGTTTGGTAGTAGAAGACTTTGTATTCTCATCATTCAATAATTCAATATTATCGACTTGTCTTTGCACTCCCATTCGCTCCTCTTCATCGCTGATGTCACTGTTTACCACCACCTGTGTATTGATGATTTCTTTATTCGAGTAAGCCTGATCTTTGTCTTTTCCGGACAAAGCCGCTTGTGCATCTGCCAACTTTTTATCCTCTTCCTTCAACACCTCTACTGATGCCACGCGGTTGTCATCCATACCGCTCATGTCAGAGCGCGTTTTGATTTCATACGCTTCAATCATTGCATCAGCATCCATTGCAAACTCACGCTCATCCAGGTTTTGCTTCTCTGCACGATCTTGCAAATCTTCTGAGATTACATAAAGTTCTTCGCCGTTTTTTAAAACCATTTCAACATCTTCCGCTGTTTTCGTGGTGTACTTTTTTTCAATGTCTACGATAGCCAGGTTTGCATCCCAAACATCAACAGACTCGGATGTGCCCAGATCATAGTTGGCGGATTGAATTTCCGTATTGATGCTTTTCACACCCTCGTTATTGTTACCCGAAATCTTAACATCCTCTGATGTCTTGTAATCTACTTTTTGATAAACACCGTCAATTACGGTTTGCGAAGTATGATTGGCCTCAAAATCTTCTTTATTTCTGGCTTCGTTTTCTTCGTTCACATCTGCTACAATGGCAACAACATCCTCTCTCACGGCATCGCGTTCCTGCGTATCATCGATATTTTCGCTCACCACTTGCTTCTTAACCGCTGTCAACTTCTCATCAGAAGCTATATTACTGCTGTAATCATCTTGACTATCGAGGCGCATGGCTTCTTCCAAAGCTTGCTCGTACGTAAGCACTGTTTCTGCATTATCACGATACACATTGACGTCTTCACCGTATTCGAGCTCAACGCTTTCTACAATATTTGTCAATTGTTCTTGATCACTAATATTGACATTGTAATCCATTTTGGAATCGTCCGTTTGAATATCGCTCAACTCTTCCTGAGCCTTCTTTAAGATGTCAGCATTCTCATTTTGCTGCATTTTGGCTCCTTCGGAATACGCATCTGCTTCTGATAACACTTTTACTAACTCCTGACGTGCATCATCTCTTTCATCGGCCTTTTGAGCCAAACGCTGATCAATTCCTTCTTTTGACTTATCGAATTTAGCCTGCATTTTATTCTGCTCAATCTTCTTTCGTTCTTCTTCAGATTTTGCAAATAATGCCTGACCATCCAAGATAGAGCCATTAATTGGTGTTCCAAGATTTTCCAGTTTGGCAGAAGCAACACTCGCCGGGTTCAAAATCGCTTCAATTTCAGCCAATTTCTTTTTCGGATAAGGATCTGTGTCCTTCATTCTCACAGCTCGCGTGTACAAATCTTTTGCTTTTTCGTAGTCTTCTGCCTCAAATTTGCCATCCGCAGCCAAAACCAACTTCTGGTATTGCTTTTCAAACTCCGCAATTCCTCTCGCTTTTTCTAGCTCAACACACTTTTCGACCCTTTTCTGTGCGTAAGTATCGTCTGGAATCAATCTCAAAGCCTCTTCGTACACATTTTTCGCATCGAGATACATTTCGTCATCAAACAGATCATCGGCTTCTGCGATTTTTGCATCAAACTTATTTCGCAAAGCTATTGCCGCCGCATCCTCGTTCGCGATATCATCCAAGATTTGTTGAACTTCATTGATTTTGTCTTGAGCTGCTTGATCCTTCTCTTTTGCAGAGAGTGCGCTCTGGTATGCGGACAGCGCTGCCTCGTAATCTTTGGCATCTTGTTCCTTCTGACCTTTTTCCATGTACTCTTGGTACAATGCTTCACGTTCTTTCGCTGAAGCCAAATTGGATAAAATGCCATTAATCTCGTCAATCTTGTCTTTTGGAGCCTGTTCGTTATCTTTTATAATACTTGCCTCTTTGAACTCGGTCAGCGCTTTTTCATACTTACCGTCGTCGAAGAACTTCTGACCATCCTCCATGTGCTTGGCATAATCGGCATCACGCTTCTGGTACACTTTGATTCGATCACGCAATTCTTTTATTTGATCCTGATGCTCCTGACTTGAAATTAAATTTTCAGTTGTGGTCAAGATGGAGCTTCCTTTTTCGTAATTCCCTTCTTCTATCTTCTCTTCGGCTATTCGAAGGTTTTTCTCGATCTGCTTGTTTGCATCTGACTGACTGCTTTGAGATAGTTCAGCCGCATTTGCTGCCTTCTCCGACCATTTTGCATCAGACGGCTTCAGTTTCCCCGCTTCATTAAAGGTTTCAATGGCTTTTACATAATCGCCGTCCTCAACTAACTTATCTCCTTTGCTCAGTAATTCTTCGTACTCTTGGTCAACCTTGGCTTGCGCTTTCGCATCTTTGATACGATTTTCTGCGTCGGCGATACGCTCATCGGGAACTTTCGAATCTGATTTCACTCCCTTGGCTTCTTTGAATTTTTCAATTCCCTCTTCGAACAGCCCCTTTGTTACCAATTCGTCTCCAGCATCGATAAGTGCGTTGAACTCGGCATCTTGCTCATTTTGCTGTGCTGCCAATGCTTCGGCTTCTGCAATATCCTCCAACGCTTTCTCAAGTTCCGGATCTGCTTTAATGGTCAATGCTTCGTTGATCTTCGATTTTGCCTCCGTAAATTTCTCTTGATCTTTCAACGCAAGTCCATCTGTCTTCAATTCAGCAAAGCGTGCTTCTTGATCGGCGACTGCGTTTACATCCTCAATGGCTTGATTCGTTTTATCTAGTCCAGACTGCGCCTCGGTATTACCTGGGTCCAAAGACAAAGCTGCTTCGAATTTTTCCTTGGCCTGTTCGTACTTTTCATCACCGAAAAAGGCTTCTCCATCCAAGATCAAGCTACTCACTTCGGCAGCTTTTTCTGCGTCGCCTTGTGCGGCTTCAATCTCATCAATTTTTGCCTGAACCTCGCTATCTTCTTTTAAGGAAAGTGCTTCTTTCAATTTTGATTTTGCTGCATCAAATTTTTCATCATTCGCCAATGCAAAACCTTCTTCTTTCAATTTCTTGAAGGCCTCTTCTTTTTCAGCAGCATTTTTCTGATCTGCTAGTTCAGTATTAATTTTTTCGATTTCGGTTTCAGCCGTTTCATTCCCTGCTTCCAATGCCAGAACCGCTTCATATTTGCCTTTAGCATCTTCCAGTTTACCGGACTCATACAACGACTTTCCTTCTTCCAGCAATGCAGTTATTCCCTGCCGTTGTCCGAGTATCGCGTCAATTTCATCAATTTTACCTTGTGCGTATTCAGGAGCATCCGTGTAGGTAAGTGCTTCCTCGAATTTCTCTTTTGCCTTCGCATAATCCTCCACACCCTGAGCGGTCTCTCCTGCGCTGATTGCTTCTTCGTATTTCTGTTTGCGTTCTGCCGCTGCTTCACTTTCCGAAATCTTTGCATCAATTTCAGCGATGCGTCCATTAGCATAAGCAGGGTCTTCAGCGAATGTTAAGGCCTCTTCATACTTCGCTTTGGCCTCCGACCAGCTTTCTGAATTAAACAATTCATCCGCGGCCGCAATAGCAGCATTGTAATTTGCTTGTCTTTCTGCATCCGCTTGTTGATCGGCCAAAAGAGCGTCGATTTCAGCAATTTTCGTTGGAGGAATATCGCTGGTAGCATCCAATTGCTGCGCTTCCTCAAATTTGGCTTTTGCCTCAGTAAGTTTTTCTGCTTCCAACAAAGACGTTGCCTCGGCAATCAATGCTTCAAACTGTTCTTGTACTGCTTCCGCATTTTTAATGGCTTCTAATTTCGCTTCTGCATCGGCGAGTTTCGATTCTACTTCTGTGTCGCCTTTTATTTCGAGTGCTGCTTTGTATTTTGAAATTCCTTCTTCGTAATTCTCGCTTCCAACTGCTGCATCACCATCCGCAACCAAAGTATTAAACTCTGCTTCGGCAGCTGCATTGGCTTCCTGCTCCGCTTTCAGTTGTTCTGCTTCCGCTTTTTTCTCTTTCGCCGTTGCGTTCTCTGCTTCGAGACCGAGAACTTCATCGTAATTGGCAATGGCATCGTCAAATTTCTTGTCATCAATATTCTGCTGTCCGGAAGCTAATAGCTCTTCAATTTTTTTCGATTGTTCCTCTGCTGCAAGAATCTCTTCTAGTTTTCCATTTACAACATCCAATCGACCTTGTGCGTAAGATGAAGCGGGTTCGATACCAAGTGCTTCTTCGTATTTTTCTTTCGCTGTTTTCCAATCTTCCGCGTCGAAAGCCGCATTTCCAGCCGCAATAGCTTCATCGTACTGTTTTTTCAGTTCCTCCGCTTTGGCAGCAGCATCCAATTTTTCTTGAAGTTCGGCTAATTTGTCTTTCGGGTATTGCTCGGAAGGTTTGAGTTCTGTCGCCTCTTGATAGGCATCACGCGCTGCTTTCCAACTTTTTTGCCCCATGAAAATATCAGCTCGTTTGATTGCTTTATCATAGGCTTCTTGTGCTTCTTTCTCCTTGGCCAATTGCGCAATTTGATCTTCCAAAGCTGCGATTTGATCTTTAGGATATTGTTCTGATGGCAATTTCGCCGAAGCTTCCTTATAACGTTTTACAGCTGTCTCTAAATCTCCTTGATCTCTCAATTGATCGGCAGCAGTTATCAAAGCGTCATACTCTCCTTGTGCTTGTTCTTTTGCCAACTCTTGTTCCTTCTGTGCTGCAATCAAGGCATCCAGCTCTACAATTCTATCTGAAGGATGTTTTTCCGTCGGTTTGTACCCCAAAGCCTCTTCGTAGAAGCCCAAAGCTTCTTCCCATTTCTCGGCATCATACGCAGCATCGGCTTTTGCAATAGCTTCTGCATAATTCTTTTCTAGTTCGGCTTCGGCGTTTTCGGCTTCTTTCAAGAGATCCGCGATACGCTTTTTCATGTTATTTGCACCCGCAACATCCAGATTTGCCTGAAAGTTTCTGGTATCATAATCGAAGCTGGCAACTGGCTCTGTCTCAAGGAAGCTCAAATCTACATTGTCACGTTTTGCGAACAGTTCCATATCCAAATCTCCAATCGGTTGGTAATCACCTGGTGGAACATCCTCTTCATTCACTTTGCTAAAGTCGAAATGTACCTTTTTCGTTATCAAACCCGACTTGCGAAAAACAACATCGAACGGCACGGCAACGTTTACTGGAGAGACTAGATTGTATTTTCCGTTGGATGATGATGTAACCGATGAAATATTCCCTCCATTTTGTTCGATTGAAACGGTAACTCCTCCTTCATTTCCGCCATTATCGGAATTGGTGACCCTCCCTTTAAACTGAAAAGAGATCTCCTGCGACCATCCAAAAACAGCCGTTAGCAACGCGAAAACGAGTATAAAATATTTCATGCCTCTCTATTTAAACGTTACCCTGTACAACCAGTTACAGAAATGGTTTAAATTTGATCGAATTAATTAACAAATATGCGAAAATAGTTCCGATTTAGGGCTATTTCACTGATTTGGCAAACGAGGTTGAAACCATGCGAAACGGAGCTACATTCAGTTATTGGGAACGCAAACACTTCTTTGATTCGTGCGATTTAATCGTAATTGGTGCAGGCATTGTAGGTTACAGTACAGCACTTCATTACAAACGTTCAAATCCAAATGCAAAAGTGCTAGTACTGGAACGGGGACTTTTGCCGTCTGGAGCGAGCTCAAAAAACGCTGGGTTTGCCTGCTTTGGAAGTCCGACAGAATTGGTGGATGACTTGCAGCGATTTGATGAAACTACGGTCTGGGAGACAGTAGCCTTACGCTTGGAAGGTCTGCGTTACCTTGAAGAGATTATCGGAGCCCAAAATATGGATCTGCAAATCAAGGGCTCCTGGGATTTAATAAAAGAAAATGAAGCATCGGTTCAGAAAGAAACAAATGCATATTTACCTGAATTCAATGCGGCTTTGGAGAAAATTTCGGGAGAGAAGGATGTGTATTCATGGGACGGCGAAGTGACTTCAAAATTCGGGTTTAAAGGTATTCTCGGAGGATTCAAAAACAGATTAGAAGGACAAATTGACACCTCGAAAATGAACGCAGTATATTACCAAAGGATCATTGAAGCTGGTATTTCTGTTCTTTTTGGGGTTGAGGCTCAAGAATTGCAAGTCGAGACAAATAGGGTTTGTGTTAAGACCAACCTGGGTGAAATCAGGGCGGATCAAGTTGCAATTTGCACCAATGGTTTTGCCAAGCAATTTCTAACCGACGACGATATTGCTCCTGCTCGCGCTCAGGTGCTGATTACAAACCCTCTGAAAAAACTTCCGTTTGAAGGTACTTTTCATTACCAGAAAGGCTATTACTATTTTCGAAATATAGACGGAAGGGTGCTCTTTGGTGGAGGTCGAAATTTGGATATAGAAGGTGAAACCACCACCGAAATCGCAACCTCTGATACCATACAAAATTCTTTACAACAGTTGCTTTCTGAGGTTATTTTACCGAATACGCCCTACTCTATCGATCACTCATGGGCAGGCATTATGGGAGTTGGCACCACCAAAAAACCTATCGTTAAGGAGGTTCAACCGAATATTTTTTGTGGCGTGCGATTGGGAGGAATGGGGGTTGCCATTGGTTCTCTGGTGGGCAAACAACTCGCTCAATTAATCAAAGAAGCGTGAATTTTTCATTCGCTCCTTTCCTCGTATCGCTTTAATCGTAAATTTGCTTCGAATTTTATAGAATCAAAGCATGAAAAATACAGCATTAACACACATACATGAGGGATTGGGCGCGAAAATGGTGCCGTTTGCAGGTTTTAATATGCCAGTGCAATACGAAGGAGTGAACGCAGAGCATGAAACAGTCAGAGAATCTGTCGGTGTTTTTGATGTGTCCCATATGGGTGAGTTTTTGTTAACTGGACCGGGTGCTTTGGATTTGATTCAAAAAGTTACAACGAATGATGCCTCGGTGATGGAGATTGGACGTGCTCAGTACAGCTGCATGCCAAATGGTAATGGCGGCATTGTTGATGATTTGATCATTTATCGCATCAAGGAAGAACAATACCTTTTAGTGGTAAATGCTTCCAATATTGAAAAGGACTGGAACTGGATTTCTAAGCACAACTCTTTTGATGTGGAAATGCGCGATTTGTCCGACGACTATTCGTTGCTCGCTATTCAAGGACCGAAGGCAGTGGAGGCCATGCAGTCGTTAACCTCTATCGATTTGTCGGCGATAAAGTACTACCACTTCGAAGTGGCGGATTTCGCGGGAATCGAACATGTGATCATTTCTGCCACAGGTTATACCGGAAGTGGTGGATTTGAAATCTATTGTAAAAACAGTGAAGCAGAACAGGTGTGGAACAAGGTCTTTGAAGCAGGAAAAGAGTTCGGAATTAAACCTATTGGACTCGCAGCGCGTGATACGCTTCGCTTGGAAATGGGATTCTGCCTCTACGGAAATGATATTGACGATACCACCTCTCCACTAGAAGCAGGATTGGGGTGGATTACCAAGCTGCAAAAAGATGCAGACTTTATTGATAAAGACCGTTTGACAGAATTGAAGGCGAATGGCGTAGAACGCAAGCTTGTTGCCTTTGAGATGATTGATCGTGGAATTCCGCGTCATGATTACGAAATCGCTGATGCTAATGACAATATCATTGGACGTGTTACTTCAGGAACGATGTCTCCTTCCATGAAAAAAGCCATAGGGTTGGGATATGTCACTATTCCCAATAGTACCGTTGACTCTGAAATCTACATCAAGGTGCGTAACAAGTCTTTGAAGGCACAAGTGGTTAAGTTACCGTTTTACAAGAAGTAGCAGCTGTAAGGAGAGGAAATATAATCGATTGATTTACAATAATTTAACTTGCTTTTAAAATTTTCTTGAAAAAGTATTTTCGATTCCATTTTATCGTAGATTTGCCGCAATTAATCTATGTCAAAATGGCAAATCAATCTACTAAAAATCAGGACTGTACGAAGTTCAAAATTGGTGCATTAACACTGTTCATCTTTCTTCAATTTTATGGTTTTTCACAAAACCTTGGGTTTGAAAACAGTTTCATACAATGGACGTCGAATACAGCTCCATGGAGCATCACGACGACTGCAGGAGAACTACGTTCTGGTGCCCGATCGGCGCGACTAGCAACTTCGTCAACAACTGATGTTCTGAATCGCAATACGGGCACTTCAGTTACAACACCTGCGAGTGGAACCAATTATGTAACAGTTATCGCATGGGTTCGTAATGGTGCAACCGGCGGCGCTGACTCGGAAGTAGCCGTGGGCGCGTTTGACGGCTCCGTGTCGAATAAAGGAGCAGTTGTAGTAAGTCCAGGCGTCACATTTACACGAATTAGCCATACATTTCTTGCAACGAATGGAGCTACCTACACACCAGAAATAATAGGAAGAAGTACCAATGGAACTGCTGTTCAATTATTCTTTGACGACGTTGTGATTTATACCAGCACACAAAGCTCAGCGGATTTTACTGCACCTACACAATCAAGAGCCATTGCCGTAACTAACTCAGGTAGCTCGATCACATTAAACTGGACGATTGGAACTGACTTGGAATCAGGTGTTGACGGCGTGCTCATTGTGCGTGCCAATGGGCTCCAACCTACTATTGGCCAGCCATTAGATCAAACGATGTACAACTCCAGTACCCTAGTTGGCCCAGCACTTGTTGGAACACATAGCGTCAGAACCAACGCTACGAATACAAGTACATTTACAGAAAGTGTCAGCAACAACACCATCTACACGTACGTCATTTATACAAGAGACAAGGCCTTCAACTACAGCCCTTTCGCAAGGATTTTTGTTTTCAATGGTACAGGGTTGAATTCTCCTGCCCTAGTCAATAATTCAGCGATAGACGGACTGTTTCTTCCTGCAACCAACACCTTCAATATCGGTTCATCCAGCACCGTAACTCTCCGGAATAGTGTTATTCAGGTCGGTGGAACCGTGAATGTTCAAGGGAACTTTAACAACTCCGCTTCTACTTTAAGCTTTTTGAATGGATCCGTCTATAACTTTAATAGAAACAACCCTGGCGGTTTTGCACTGGTTACGGCAAACTGGTTACCAGGTAGTACCTGTCGAGTGAATGGAATAACTACTGGTCTTCCGGGAGGCACTGGTCAAACTTTCGCAAACTTCGAGTGGAACTCAACGGGTCAAACCAATGCGCTTGTATTGAGCAACTTATTCAATGCTACAGGAAATGTGACCATAAATTCGACAGGGACCAGTTCCCTTTCCTTCAATGCCTCAGGAATCAACCAGATTGGCGGTAACTTAATTCAGAACGGAGGAAATTTATTGTTCGCAAATGGCAACACCATCGTATTGAATGGTTCGTCGACGCAATCCATTTTTGTCAACGGTCCGTTCAGCAATCTAACATTGAATAATACCACTGGGATCAATTTAAACAACCCAGTAACGCTCAATAATACTCTGACACTTTCCAATGGTGTTTTCAATATTTCAAGCCATTTGTTACAGTTTCAAAATGGCGCGCACATTATTCGAAATTTGGGCTCTTTAAATGCTATGCCATCCTTTTTAGGAGATATTGACGTTACTTATCTCGCTGGAGTTACAACTGGCCCTGAATTACCAAGCTCGAGTACTGCATTGCGTAACTTAACTATCAATACTACCGGCGTAGTGTCTTTAAACCAGTCTGCAACTGCAAATAACCTTGTGAATTTTGTTCAGGGTCATTTACAATTAAATGCATTTGACCTAACAATTGGTAGCAACAGTATAATAACAGGAACCAACGAGAATCGATATGTAATTACCAATGGATCTGGATTTCTGCGCCAATTGAATCTTGGAACTAGCGGGCGTTCTGGGTCAATAGTATTCCCGATAGGATCTAGTATCTCTAATTACACCCCCGCTTCCATCACGAATAACAATTCCTCCGACTCTTTTGAAGCACGCGTTTTTGACAATGTATATGATGGCTACGATGCGGCAGCAACACCAACGGGCTCAATGATTCTGAGTGACTTTGTGGACAAAACCTGGGTTATCTTCCCAGCTGGTTCGGGCAACAACATTGATTTATCCTTGCAGTGGAATGGCTCTGATGAACTCACGGGCTTTGACCGAACTATTGCAGCAGTTACTTGGTTCGATGGTAGCTCATGGGTTGATCAAGCGTCAGGCGCAAGTAGCGGCACAAATCCATACATGGTGACTGCGAGCGGATTGAGTGATTTGGGTATTTTCTCCGTGGAAGAGGTTCAGTCTTCGCTTCCTGTCGAATTGGTTGGTTTCGGTGGCCAAAGAAATGATTTATCTGTTACCCTTCAATGGCATACTATTTCAGAGGTAGATAATGACTATTTTGAGATACAGCGAGCCGTTGCTGAAGGGGAATTTGAAGCTATTGGACAAGTCAATGGACAGGGAACAACCATCAACAAAACCACTTATGATTATGAAGATGTTTTTCCTTCAAGAGAAACTGCCTATTACCGCTTGAAACAAGTTGATTTTGATGGCGACTTCGAATTTAGTCCAGTTATAGCCATTGAAGGCATCAGTCTTCCCAAAGAAGACATTTTCACAGTTATTGAATATAAAAACGACCTTTTAAAGCTTCGTCTGAATTCGGAAAAGCAGACTTCACTAATCATTTCGAACATAGAAGGGAAGGTAATCCAACAACTAGCGACCAACGAGAAAGAAACACTAGAAATACCTCTTTCCGAGTCAGTAATAATCATTTCGGCACAAACGGAAGGCTCATTTAAGAAGCAAAAAGTAATGATGAACTAAGGCAATAAAATTGGAAGTAGTGAGCAGGGAAAGTCGATTTTCACTGCTCACTACTCATTTATTACAATGATTTAAACCAGTCCTGGAAAAGAGGGCCGATTACAGGCAATTCCTTCTTCTCACCACTGGCCGCCCAAACAAGGCTTAGTACCCAAAGAGCAACTACTCCAAGTGAAATAAGTAGACCAATGATTGGAATGAGCGATAAAACGGCGCTGGCTATACCTACCAAGACAATTCCAAGCATTTGACGAATGTAAAAGCTTGCGTATTCGTCTTTATTTTCACCGTTCTGCACTACTGCGATAATCCATCCGATTAACGTAATGTGTGCAACAATTGCGCGTGTTTTCCCTTGTTCAGATACTTGTTCAGTTGACATAATGTGTGTTTTTGGTTGATTTGCGGTTGAAATTAATAAAATTAGTAAAGTCCTGATTACGAAAGAACAGAAACATGTACTTCATCTTCTTCTTCATTATCTCTGTTACCTTTTATTCGCGGTACGAAGAAGAGAAGAATGAATCCGATAATAAAGAAGATTGCTACGGAAATAACAGATGATCGAAGAGATCCTGTTAACATTTCGAACATTCCGAAGGCAAATGTGCCAAGCACGATTCCAATTTTCTCAGTTGCATCGAAAAATGAAAAATAGCTGGCATGGTCTTTCGTTTCTGGTAAAAACTTCGAGTAGGTCGAACGTGAAAGTGCCTGAACTCCTCCCATCACCAAGCCAACAGTGGCCGCTAGGAAATAAAATTGGAACGGTGTTGTCACGAAATAAGCCGCCACACAAACTCCAATCCAAATCATCACTGAAAGGCCAAGTGTCTGGACATTCCCAAAACGCCCGGATAACCTGGACATTAAAAATGCTCCTGCTGCGCCTAAAATTTGAATTAAAAGAATCGCGATTATCAATCCCGTGTCTCCTCCTGCGGATCCCCAATCGACCTCTTTCTTGGCAAACAAAACAGCCATTAACATGACGGTTTGAACTCCTGTGTTATAGAAGAAAAAGGCTAACAAAAACCGCTTTAATCGTTTTGTTTTTTTGAATTCATGAAAGACCAACTTTAACTCCTTAAACCCTTTGCTTAGTACTCCCTTTTCTCGCTTCTTACCATACACATTATTCGGCAATACTCTATACGTTATCTGACTGAATCCCAGCCACCATAAACCAACTAAAATGAAGCAATACTTCGTATATTCTGCTCCTATGAACATGATTATCGATAAACAAATAACCAACAGAATCATGCTCCCGAAGTACCCCATGGAAAAACCACGAGCGGAAATCTTGTCGTGGTCTTTGGGCTCTGCAATCTCGGGAAGATAAGCATTGTAGAACACCAAACTGTTCCAAAATCCGATACTGGCTAAGAATATAGATAACATTCCTAGTTCTATCGGGGCATTTGCGAATCCAACCAAAGAAATACACGACAAGGCGCCGAGATAGCAAAAGAATTGCATAAATCGCTTCTTGTTTCCAGAGAAATCGGCTACACCAGATAGCATAGGTGATAATAAGGAAACGACCAAAAATGAGGCTGAAAGCACGTATGACATGAGCACCGAATTGGAAACTTCTGCGCCGAAGAATTCCACTGTTGCATTGGCTACATCAAATGTTGAGGGAATCGCCTCGTATTGTTGCTCTGTAATGCCGAGTGTGTCAATGGCATAATCATGTTCCGTAACACGGCTAAGGTCGTAATCGAAGTTAGTGGCTTCTTCAGCAACTCTCGCATCAAGTGCAGACAACTGCTCATCAGAAATATTCACTTTATCAACGATGTACCGTTTCGTTGTGATATTATCATAAAAGATCGGAAATATCGCGGAGGAAATCACCAAATTATACACTGAATTGGCCCAGTCGTACATGACCCAGCCTCTGATGATTTTCTTATTTCCTTTCTCCATGGTTTATTCGGTTCCGGCTAAATAGCCTTCCAAATATGAGAAATATTCTGTTAATCCTCCTTCCAAACTTGTTTCGCTCGCTCGCGCAATGATATTGTCAGTATCATCGCCCAACAAATGTGGCATCACCTGTTTGATCAGTTCATTTCCAAAATCTTCCGAGGCATCTAAGGGTAATTCACACGGCAAATTATCTACTGCCATTACCGCAATTACTCCCTCTTTCTTAAAGTCTGCTTCACTTTCTGTATGTGGATCGTACCCATATATAGGGTCACTAATCTTACTAGGCCGAATGGTACATGCCACCGCACAATCGATGTCACATGAGATATCTGCAACCACGGAAAGTCGAACATCCTTTGCTTTCAAATCTTGGCGAGTGATAATAAAATCTGCCTGATCGCTCCAGTAGTGACAAGGAATATACATGTCCGCATGACTTAAAAAGCGCGAAAAAGTGGACTTATACGGGGTGGGATCTTGATAAAATTCGCTCTTTACAAATTCTCCACCATCTCGTCGGGTGTAATAATCCTCTACATCAATATGGGTATAAACGGGACCGTCAAATTCCTGTGAAATAAATGCTTCCGGATCCACTTCTTTGATTGGTAACTCGGCTAGAATTTCACGTGCGCCATGTCCCACCCTTCCAAATCCAGTGAGGATAATTTTAGCGTTTTGAGGCAATTGGACTTTCTTTAGTTCTTGCTCAACCTCCTTTCTATCCCGACACTCATGAGCTGGTTTTAAATTATACAACCCATGTTTCAACCCAAAAGTTAACAAGCCGTTGTAGCAACCAACAATTCCGGCGTATCGTCCGAAACCAAGAATTCGTTTGCCAGTGGTATCTTTCAACACCTCGTAATCTATCAACTGAATTTTTTTGTCTACGATTGCTTGCAATAAATCGCGATTGTAGGGCTGCTTTTTAATGGTATGCGAGAAGAACATAAACTTCTTCCCTGGGATAAGATCTTCAATATTGACTTCCTTTACTCCAATAATAATATCGCAACTAGACAAATCTTCAGACATCGGAATTCCAGCATCAATATACTCTTGATCCTTGAAAGCACGGATAGGACTTGGTTGCACCAGAATCTCCAGGTTTGGATACTCCTTTAACAATGACCTGCACTGATCGGGTGTAAGCGGTACACGCTTGTCTGGCGGCACTTTTCCCTCTCTAATTATCCCCAATTTCACCTTATCCATGTAGTAGTATTATTTCAAACGTTCTTCTAATAAATATTCATCCACAAATTCGCGAATAGCTCCTTTGCCTCCAGCCGTATTTAGCACTAGGTCCACTTTCTCCTTCACGACTTGCACTGCGTCCGATGGACAAACAGAAAAGCCACAAACTTCAAAAATTTCAATATCGTTGATGTCATCTCCAATCATAGCTACTTGTTCAGGTGTGATACCTAAAGATGCACAAATACTGCGTAACCGCGTTAATTTTGGCTCTTTATTCACCGAACAGTGTTGAATTCCTAACAAGTTTGCTCTGCGCTCAACAGCCACTCCTGAGAATCCAGACGAAATGATACCAACCTGAAAGTCTCTCTTCGTCAATTGAGCAATGGCCATACCGTCTTTCGCATTGAACTTTTTGATATGATCGCCCTCGTCCGTGAAGTATAATCCGCCATCTGTCATTACTCCATCGACATCCAAAATCAACAATTTGATGTTTTGTAAACGCTTTTTGAGTTCATCCGAGCGGAAGGTATGTTTGAAGAGCAGAGCGGTTAAATCAATTTCATATTCTTCGGCAATTGCCTCCAAATCGTAAATGGATAAATCGTTCGGGTGATCTACATCTAATTCATCCAGGAAATCAGCGAAGTCCAACCCGTGTTTTTCGCAAATCCCCTTGATATTTTGTTCCAAATAGATCATAAATTCTAGTACAAATTTGGTCGAAACAGCGGTTTAAAATTTTCATCTGCAATTACCAATGACAGTTGTTTTTCTTCGAAAACATTTTCCTGTAACTGCTGCTTTAAGGTGGTCAACGATTTAATTTCTTCGAAAGTCAAATCATCCTTCTTCTCCACCCTTTCGGATATTAAATACAGATCATACCCTTTTTGGGTTCTTTCCAACCTGACATCCTGAGACTCGCCGGTCAGCAATGAATCCTCTTTCCAGAATTCAACAATTTTTTTGGCTAACTCGTGATCTTTTGTGTTGTTAAAATGAACCGTGAACTTTCCTCCTGACACCTCTGAATCCGTAGCATCAGAACAGCCAATCAGTGTTAGTAGTAAGAGTGAAAGCAAAAGTCGCATTTTCATAAACGAATTAAGTAGGCAAATATAGCCATTTCAAAACAGTCAAAACATGGTTTCGGGCAATAAATCGAGATCAACGTTGCCAAATAATAAAGACCTCATGAAGAATCATTATTTTACAGAATCTACATTCGAAACTTATGCATTTGGTCCACTCAAAAAACTCCACTTATGAAGGTGCTGATGGTCGTAAAAGCCTCTACGACATCACTATTCCGAAAAATTGGAATGGAAAAATAATCCTTTTCGTTCATGGCTATATGGGGTTTAAGGATTGGGGATGCTGGAACCTCGTTGGAGAATTCTTTGTTGAAAAATCATTCGGATTTGTAAAGTACAATGTGAGTCATAATGGAGGCACGACAGAAAATCCAATTGACTTTCCAGACACGGATGCTTTCGCTAGAAACACCTACTCCAAAGAATTAGTGGATTTTGAGAGTGTGATCAAGACCTTGGATAGAAGACTCGAAGCAGAAGGATTAACCGATTTCGAAATGTACTCCCTTGGTCACTCCAGAGGCGGTGGAATTGTAGCGCTACAATCCCAGCATCCCAGAATTGATAAATGGGCTTCGTGGGCAGGTATCTCCTCAATTGCCAAACGATTTCCGCAGGGGGAGACATTGGAAGCATGGCGCGAAAACACGTATCGTTATGTAAAAAACGGAAGAACCCAACAAGAATTGCCGCACCACTTCGATCAATATGAAGATTTTGAAGCAAATCGGGCAAGGTTAAACATTGAAAATTATTGCAAAGAGAACAGCAAACCTTGCTTGATTCTACATGGAAGCGAGGACACATCGGTTGCTCTTTCAGAAGGTGAGAACCTCGCCAATTGGACTCAGACGCCCTTGTTGGTAATTCAAAATACACAACATACTTTTGATTCCTCACATCCATGGAATAGCGCCAAAATGCCAGAAGCATTGGAAGAGGCATGTCGACAAACTTTGTTATTTTTCGAATCATGAGTCCTTCTTTGAAAGAAAAATTGAGCCTGCTTTCCGAGCTAATCAAGTTGGCAAAAGCAGATCAGGAATTGCGACAGGCTGAATTTGACTTTCTTTATGCCATCGCGAAACAACTGAAAGTCAGCGACAAAGATTTTAAACGGCTCTTTGACGAATACATCGAATTTACACCACCAAAAGATGAAATGGATCGTATTGTTCAGTTCCAACGCCTGGTGTTGATGATGAATGTGGATCATCATGTTTCGGAGGAGCAAGTAAATCACATCCGTCAAATCGGAATTCGTATGGGCTTAGCACCACGTGCAACAGACGAAGTTTTAAAGTCCATGAAAGAGTACGAGAACGGCTTGATACCACCAGAGAAATTAATCTCGATTTTTAAGACATTTCATAATTAGAGTGGCAGGAGTCATTGGTGAGAGGTGAGAAGTGAGAAGAATTTCTAATTTGAAATCACCTGGAGTGTAGCAAAATTTAGCTATCTCGACCCTTCTCTCTCCAAATTTAAAATCGTAATCTCGGGCCAAATTCCAATGCGACCCGGGTAGCCAATAAAACCAAAACCACGGTTGACGTATAAATATTGGCCTTTCTCTTGATACAATCCTGCCCAGCGTTTGTAACGATACTTCACAGGAGACCATTTCACCCATCCTGGAATTTCTATCCCCATTTGACTACCGTGTGTATGTCCAGACAATGTAAGATTTACGGGTACATCATGATCCAAGACCTTCAAATCCCAATGATCAGGGTCGTGCGAGAGTAAAATCTTGAAATCCTCGTGCGATACATTCTCAATTGCCTTGTCAAAATCGCCGTACTTCGGGAAATTTCCTCCTCCCCAATTCTCAACACCGACTAACTGAATGAATTCCCCATTCGCTTCTATTTTACGTGACTGATTGTTAAGCAACTCAAATCCAATTTGACGATACCGGTCCATTACATCATCTATATTCTTTTGACGAGCGGCATCGGATTCCCATTTCACATATTCGCCATAGTCATGATTTCCCATAACAGCGTACATTCCTAATGGTGCGCTTAACTCTTCCTTAAATATGTCGATATAGTCGTCTATTTCCGTGGCAAAATTGTTTACCAGATCACCGGTGAGCAGTATAATATCTGGCTTGTGCGACATCAATTCTTGCAATCCCTCTCTCACCGCCTCACGGTTATCCAAACTTCCTGAATGTATATCTGAAAGTTGTGCAATACGCAATCCATTGAAGGATGCTGGCAGGTCGTTGAATGTCAGCTTTTGCTTCCAAACCTTATAGCTGTATCGCCCTTTTAAAGTCCCATATACCAAACCTGTGAATGGAATTGCTGCCGAAATGAGTCCGAGGTTCGTTATAAACTTTCGGCGACTTTCAAAAGAAACTGAATCTTTGGAAATGGCATTTTCAATCGGCCATCGGATCAAACGGTAAGCATCGTTCGCAAACAGGAAAATGATCAGGAATATTTTTGCCACGATAAACGCCATTGTAACGCCCATGAAAAGATTGGATGCCACACTTGTCTTGCCATAATCTGGTTGGAATTGATAACTCATGATGAAAATCGTGGCAATTTCCCATACAATCACAAAACCCAGGCATAATTTCCAGATCAATCCCCACTGTCCCTCTCCGAAATGGCTCCAGGTCGCAAAAACTACGTACGTGTTTAATATTAAAAGGAGGACCGAGAAAAATATTGTGAACGCCATGAACTATCTACTAACTATTATGAACCAAAAGTGGTTAATTGGTTCAATAGAAACAAGTAATCACTACTCACAAACATAGTCATCAAAATCATACTTATTAGCTAATTCAATAGTTTTCAATGAAAACAAAAATTGTTAAAATGCCGATGCTTCAGATGATTGAACAAAACATCGTACTTTGGGGCGAAATTCATCGCATGAGACTTCTCGTACTTATTACTTGTTCAACTTTCACCTTTTTCGCAAGTGCACAAGCGGATTACTTCGCCAATAATCCCGAATGGAATCAGGCATCTTCTTGTACTTTGGATGGTTGTGTGGACTATCGAGATTTCGTTTACTATATCAATGGAGACTCGACCGTAAACGCCAATACGTATAAAAAGGTTTTTAAGCGTGGTCAATCGGTTATGACGGATGGACCTACAGGTCCTGCTTGTGGACCGTTCACTACCTACGATGCACTAGCGCACTTAGTAAGACAAGATGGATATCAAGTATACTTATGGAATGGTAACAATGATACACTTCTTTATGACTTCGATGTGGCTATCGGAGACACGTTTCCTGTCGCCTATAATGTGTGTGATCATTATATCGTTTTGGACAGCGTTGAACTGGTCTCCTTTGGAGGGCAACAACGCAGAAAATTGTTTTTCACAGAGACAACCACTGGATCGTTTAGCAATATGATTGAAGGAGTGGGTTGGCCAGGCGGATTTTTTGAACCCGTTTGCGAAGAGCCGAATTGTGGTTATCAATTCAATTGTTTTCGTCTCGATGGACAAACCTTGCTAGGAACGAATTGTTTCTTTGAAGCAAATCTGGACGAAGCGAAAATGGCAGCAATGTTGAACATTCGTCCCAACCCAGTAAAAGGGAAACTGCGTTTTGAGATACCGGAAGGAAAAGTATTGACAGACATTTATATTTCGACAATCGATGGAAAGCACATTGAGTCAGTCAAGTATAATGGGGCAACAGGGAAAGGTTCTTGTCAGACAGAACATCTTATGCCAGGAAACTATTTCTTCCGATTCCATTTCGAGAATGGCCATGATTACCTCATAAAAATCATAAAAGCCTAACCGAATTTAATCCGTTCATTTCACTTCTAGCATTCAGCTATTTTTTACTTGATGTAATAATAACAAAGGAAGTTTCACACGGAATCTTTTTTTCCCTACTTTCGGTGCCCGATTTGTAAAAATGGAACAAAACGATTACACAATTATTGGTCGACGCGAATGGGTGAATTTTGCCGATTTTAGTTTATCTGGAATTGAGGCTAAAATTGATACGGGCGCGTACACGTCAAGTATTCACTGTCATCATATTCAAGCAGATGGAAATCGCGTAAAATGCGTGTTTCTTGATCCAGAACATGAAAAATACACTGGAGAAGAATTGACTTTCGATATTTTTAAATCGGTTAAAGTTCGAAGCTCAAATGGGCAGCAAGAAGAACGCTACATGATTAAAACGTTTATTGAAGTATTGGGAAAAAGCTACCCTATTCGATTGACATTAACCGATCGTAGCAACATGAATTATCCCATTTTGATAGGTCGGCGTTTTTTACGCGGTAAATTTTTAGTTGACGTTACCCAAATTCATCAAAGCACTGAAGTATGAAGATTGTCATTTTATCTCGAAACCCAGAACTGTACTCTACTTCCAGAATAAAAGAAGCTGGAGAAAAACGAGGACACGAAATGCTTGTGGTAGATCACACCAAGTGTGATATTTACATCGAGAAAAGGAAACCCATGGTTTTTTACAAGGGTAAACCCTTAAACGATGTCGACGCAGTAATTCCGAGAATTGGAGCATCTGTAACATTCTACGGGGCAGCGGTAGTGCGTCAGTTTGAAATGATGAAAGTGTTTACATCGCTGGAATCTCAGGCATTGACTCGTTCAAGAGACAAGTTACGATCGCTTCAGATTTTATCAAGAGCGGGGCTGAACCTTCCAAAGACTGCATTTACCAACTTCTCCAAGAATTCTTCCAAGATTTTGGATCAAGTAGGTCCTGACCCATACGTTATCAAGCTTCTGGAAGGAACACAAGGCGTTGGGGTTGTGCTGGCAGAAAACCGAAGTGCGGCTGAATCTGTTCTTGAAGCATTTCAGGGACTCAAAGCACGTGTTATTGTACAAGAATTCATTGAAGAAGCGAAAGGGGCCGATTTACGAGCTTTCGTTGTTGGTGGTCAGGTAGTTGGAGCTATGAAACGTCAAGCAAAAGAAGGGGAATTCCGTTCCAACTTGCACCGTGGAGGAACGGCCGAACTCGTTCAGCTGACTGAGGATGAAGAGAAAGCAGCACTGAAGGCGGCACGTGTTTTGAAGTTAGGCATTGCTGGTGTGGACATGTTACAATCGAAATCCGGACCGATGATTATGGAGGTGAATTCTTCACCTGGTCTGGAAGGAATAGAGGCTGCCACAGGAAAAGATATTGCCCGTGCGATTATTCGTTACGTGGAAGATTATGTGGATGAGTGATGGAATTGATTCGTTAGCACATCGAGCGGAGCCGAGATGTGATTTAAGTAGCTTGATGACAGAGATATGTACACCTCGGCTCCGCTCGATGTAAAGGATTTGCTCAACCATATGGGGTTCAACCCAAAAATAACTTTCGCTCTTCAGCGTTCGGCATAACACAATACCCCTTAGAGATTCTTCTTCTGCGCTTGGCCACTTGATCATAGACCCAATCTCGAAAGGCACGTGGAAATATGCGAAAGACATGCAGCCATTGCATGTACCAGGGGAAGTACTTCAGCACTTTAAAAGCTGCTTTGGATTTCTGGAAAAGTTCGCCATTTTCCATGAAATAAAATGTGCTCAAATCAGCTTCTGGCCAACCGTTACTTACGAAAATCTTCTTGGTAATTTCAGATTGTAGACTGGCATAATGAATGGATTTTGTCTTGTCGTGTTTCATAACATAGTTCACGGACCTATTGCAAAAACCGCAATCGCCATCATAGAAAACTATTTTTTCGGGAATTTGGGACATTTTAATTATTGATGATAATCACGGAATCCGGGCGGTTAGCTGAAAAGTTACTTCCGAACTTCTGAACTACTAATTTCGCAGCCTCCTCATTCAATTGACCGTTCACAATTAAATCATTTTCCAGTAAAAATTGAACCAATGCCTTTTGTCCTCTGCTATTAATCTCACAACTAATGTTTTGCTTCAAGAACTTCAGTTCCACCCAGCTTACTCGGGTTGCCGGATCATTTTGGGCAGATGTATTATAATCCAACCATCTAATAAAAATCAATTCGTCGCCAGATCCCAGTGCATAAACAGATGCAGAATTTGAGGCAAAATCTCGTTTCCATTGAACGTAATCTACTCCGTCCACGGTAGCAATTTCGTTCTTAATTTTTACTTTTTGCTTTTGTGCCATCGATTCGTTTACAAAGAACCCAAGGAACAGGAAAAGGAGTACATACGTTTTCATAATCGTTTTTTGCTTCCGATAGTACAATAAAGATACCAAAACTGAGAGGAACTTCCCCCTCATCTCCCCTCTCCAAATCGGCTTGGAACATTATATTTGTAATTCAAAAAATCAGCATATGAAAAACGTAGCAGTTATTGGAGCCGGAACAATGGGGAACGGAATTGCCCATACTTTCGCTCAATTTGGATATAATGTCGCATTGATTGATATCGCACAAGCTTCTTTGGACAAAGGAATGGCAACAATCACGAAAAACCTGGACCGAATGGTTGCCAAGGAAAAGATCAGTGAAGACGACAAAAACAATACACTCAACAACATCACCACATTCACCTCTTTGGAAGATGGTGTAAAGGGAGTTGACTTGGTGGTTGAAGCTGCTACGGAAAATGTGGATTTGAAATTGAAAATCTTCCGCGATTTGGACGCTATGACGGATGCAGAAACCATTCTTGCATCGAACACGTCTTCTATTTCCATTACTAAGATTGCGGCAGTAACTTCCCGTCCGGATAAAGTAATCGGAATGCACTTCATGAATCCAGTGCCAATTATGAAATTGGTAGAGATCATTCGAGGGTACGATACCTCAGATGCTGTAACTGATTTGATCATGGAAACGTCCAAAAAATTGAACAAAGTTCCTGTGGAAGTAAACGATTACCCTGGATTCGTGGCGAACAGAATTTTGATGCCAATGATCAACGAAGCTATTATTACCTTGCACGAAGGGGTGGCTGGTGTAGAAGAAATTGACACAGTAATGAAACTTGGAATGGCGCATCCAATGGGGCCTCTGCAATTGGCAGACTTCATCGGATTAGATGTTTGCCTGGCGATTCTGGAGGTATTGTATGAAGGATTCGGAAATCCAAAGTACGCGCCGTGCCCGCTTTTGGTAAATATGGTAACCGCTGGTAAAAAAGGCGTTAAGAGTGGAGAAGGATTCTATTCATGGAACCACGGAACGAAGGATTTAATTGTTGCGGACAACTTCAAAAAATAAGCAACATAGTATAGATGTTTGAAGTGCCTTGGGATTCCTGAGGCACTTTTTTTTACCTTTAGATTTATGAAACAATACTTGTTCCTTGCCTTTTCTTTGTTTGCAGCCCGCGTAGTTTTTGGACAAACAGGAAATTTAACAACCGATATCGATTTTGTGCGCGATGCAGAGTGTGTTACCTACCACGTCAAACTTGAGAAAAGCGATACAACCCTTACATTCAGCGGGGTGCGTTCTGGAGATACATTGAAAAATATTCCCATTGGACTTTATCAGGCCACGTTTTATTCTTGTGATTCAGCCATCCATTACGGGCAAAAAATTGAAATTCTTTCCGATGAATTACGGTATATCAATTATCGTAACAATGCTTATGTCGGAAACAAATCAAAAAATCCATTTGAGTACTCTGAAGAATATTATTTCGATTATTACGATTCACTTTGGACGCCCGTTTATTTTGCTGCATCGTGGCAGTTCAGTCGTGGAATGGATTTCGACGGCACACATCCTAACCTCTTGAACAACTTTGCCTTCGATTATATTGTTGGACATGATTGGCTGGTAGCTAATCCTTTGGCATTGGGATATGAGCTAGGCTTCGGTTTTACCCAAGCAAATTTTTCTCCTCAAGATTTAGATGATCCGCTTATTTCACATGATAAACAACGTTTTACCACTTTTGATGTAAACTTTGGATTCGTCACTTCCATTTATGTGAATGAACGTCGAATGTTAACGCTTGGAGCTCGTTATCGCCTACCTTATTTTGCGCGCTATGCCCGAATTAACGGAAACGATAAGCTGTCCACAAGAGGGCTGCACAAATACAATGACTTCTCTGTGTTTGCACAATTGGGGTATAATTGGGGATTTGTATTTGCAGAATATCGTTTTGAAGATTACCTCCGAGATCCTGTTGGAAGCATGCCGAGCCTATCGCTTGGTGTACGACTTGGATTCCGCGACGAATTTTAAATCATTGGTCACTTTAGATATGAAAAACCTTCTCTTACTGCTGCTGATTAATGTATCTACCACAACTATTGCTCAGGAGGACTGGCACGATGCTTACGTTGAAGCTTCTTATGATGATGTTCTAGCTTTCGTCGAACAGCTTATGCCTAACGATACGAATGAATGTCCAGTTGTTTGTATGAATTTCGTAGGACTTTTTGATCAAAAGTTTAAGGTACCATTTACTTACAAAGCGGAAATAATCGATGGAGACACTAATCGCTTGAACTACATAAATCGATGGACATCGACCTATTGGCCAGGTGGTCAATTTGACGATACTTTTATGCAAGAAGTTAAAGTCTCCCATAAGGGGAAAGACATGTATTTCTTTGTACAAGAGCCCACAAGGCCGTTTTATTCGAAAGAACTAAGAAAAAATGATTTATTGTATTTATACCTCATGTTCGTTGGAACTTTAAAAATAGGAGACAATGAACAGTACATCTTTGTCGCCAACGACTTTGAGAAGATTGAGTAACTAAAGTTCGTACTATTTGCTTGCCAAGCATCGAATTTTAACTGAACCTTAACGTATTTGGCCAAACCTTTAACGAATTTTAGAAAGACCACCTACACGAGATGGTTGAAAATTAGGTAGTTTTGCAATCTCAAACAGCACTTCAGTTATGCGAAAAACGCTCGTTCTAATATTAATGTCAATGCCCTGGATTACCATGGCTACGAACAATCCAGCAGATTCTAATACCGTTGTGGAACAAACTACTGTATCTTTTTATGATACAGCCAGAGTTTACACAGAAAGCTGGAACAATGACGTTACCTTTCAATACCCACCAGCAGGCTTTAGTCCCACAGGGATTATCAACCTGGTAGATTCTACCTACGGTTTCGCCTATCCCGTTGAAGGAGAAATGACCTCTGGCTTTGGAGGCCGTCGTCGTCACCACAAGGGAATTGATATTCCATTGCAAGTTGGAGACGAAGTAGTCGCGGCTTTCGGAGGAAAAGTGCGCTATGCAAAATGGAACTCTGGAGGCTTTGGTAACCTGGTTATCGTGCGTCACCCGAACGGGCTGGAAACATTTTATGCGCATTTATCCAAGATCAATGTTCAACCGAATCAAGTGGTTCGTGCTGGAGAATTGTTAGGCTTAGGTGGCTCAACAGGTCGTTCGTATTCACCACACTTACACTTCGAAATTCGTTACGGATACGTTCCTTTCGATCCCATGTTTATTTTCGATTACGACAACTATTGTTTGAAAACAGATACGCTGGATTTGGCTACTGTTGTGAAAAACGGACATGGTATGAAGTGCTATGATATCGATACTATCGAAGACGAAATTCACGATCATGACCACGAACATGTGTCGCCAGCACCATTGGCCAAAACAAGTTCACAAGGTCCTGAGGGAGCGCGATATCATATTGTTCGCTCAGGAGACACCTTATCTAAAATTGGCGCGAAACATGGTCGTTCGGTGGACGCATTGTGCCAAATGAACGGATTGTCACATACATCCATACTTCAAATTGGACAAAGGATTCGAGTGAAATAATATCGTAAGGAATAAAAGATTTGCTCTGCAAGCCTAAGAGTTACAGTTCATACCTTTATTGAAACCAGAAAATGGGGCGATCAGAAATGGTCGTCTTTATTACTTAGCTGTGCTTTCAAGGAAACTTCGGGAATTTACTAAAATCACGTTGGCGCTTCTCTAAGAAAGCATTTCTTCCTTCTTCCGCCTCATCAGTACCGTAAGCCAGTCGCGTTGCTTCCCCGGCGTATACTTGTTGTCCCACCAAACCGTCATCGATTAAGTTGAAGCCAAATTTGAGCATTTTAATCGCTGTTGGGCTTTTCGTCATGATTTCCTGGGCCCAATCGTAAGCCGTTTGTTCGAGTTCATCGTGTGGCACTACTTTGTTCACCATCCCCATTTCATAGGCTTCTTGCGCTGAATAATCAAATCCAAGGAAGAATATTTCTCGGGCGCGCTTCTGCCCTACCTGACGCGCTAAGTACGCCGATCCGAATCCACCGTCGAATGAAGCGACATCCGCATCCGTTTGTTTGAAAATCGCATGTTCTTTGCTCGCCAAGGTCATATCGCACACTACATGTAGCGAATGTCCACCGCCTACAGCCCACCCTGGAACCACAGCAATGACCACCTTGTTCATGAATCGAATTTGTCGCTGTACATCTAGAATGTTGAATTTATTAACGCCATCCAATCCTTGATATCCACGTTTCGCTCGTACACGTTGATCGCCACCGGAACAAAATGCCCAACCTCCATCTTTTGGCGAAGGTCCTTCTCCCGTGATGAGTACCACTCCGATTTCCTGACTTTCGTGACAAATGATCAACGCCTCCAACAACTCGTCAACCGTTTTAGGACGAAAAGCATTGCGTACTTCAGGACGATTAAACGCGATCCGCGCTACTCCTTCCGCTTGCTTGAAGGTTATGTCTTCGTATTCTTTTACGGTTTTCCAATCAATTCCACTCATGCGATTTTGTTTTTGGTAAAAATAAGGAAATGGCGGTAGGTTGCGTCAATAATTAGGCTTCTCGACAGGCTCGAAGACCAATTATTAAAATATTCCAACAATAATCACAGGTCTTCGAGCCTGTCGAGAAGCCGAACCTAAGATTTTACGTTTTTCTTAGGACCTTCTTCGCAATTCCTTTTGCAAAATGCACCAAGCTTACACGATACAATTTCTCGCCATTGTCCAGCATTTCCTCTATTAGTTGGTGCATTTCCAGTATGTCAAAGAATACAATTTGGACATTATTGAGTTGAAATACTGTTACCACGCCCTTTTCGATAGCACGATTCTGTAGTAGTTCCAAATCAGTTAGCACCCACGGTTGTCGGCTGTAAAACACAAAAGACTTTTCGTCGGAGTGATCTTTAAACTTTCGCTTGATAGTCCATTGGTATGGCTTTCTATACTTCACTTTTCGTAGTTCCTCGACGAAATGAACATACGTCAAGCTATTTTGAAAATGTACATCGATGCACATCATTTTTGCCTGATTATCATGCAGCCAGTGAAAAATACTGTCATTTCCGAGTGAACTGCTTCCGTCCATGGATGCAATTTCATTTGCTCCTTTTCCCCAGGCATAAACCGAGTGCAAGGGATCTTTCGATCGAAGAAAATCTTTGCGTCTTCCTACCTTATTGGAAAGAGCACCCGTGGTAGGCTTGGACTTTGCATGATCAAACGTGTCTCCATCTTTTAGATTGTCCGTATACGCTGGAATGAGTAATGTTCCTTCGGTGAGTTTTTCCTGAAAGGATTCGATAAATGCATTTGCGTTGAAAGCATTTCCTTCTTTACGAGCATCCAGTGCCATCTGAGTGACATCAGAAGCAATGAACAGGCTGTCATTGGAATCAAGTGGCAAAGCCGCCGCAAGGTCTAAATACGTTCCAGAGATTTTCGTAAGCATTACTTATATACGAACGTGTATTTGATCCAACCCGTTTGCTGATTCGATTTGTTACTGTATTCGAAACGTGAAAGTTTGGCGTATTCAATGGCATTTCTAACCATACAATCTGTTGCACCGCTGCTTCGAGAAGGATTGTATTTCGCTGAAATCACATTTCCATTGTGATTGGTTCTCACGTCGATTACTACGACTCCATTCGATCTTTCGTCACACAAGTAATTAGGCTTTCGTATGGCATCAATGTTATTATTGTGAGGGTTTCTATCACTTAAATCCCAAGCTACCATAACGTTACCACCATATTTTTTATCAGAACCTTTGGAAGTTGGTGTCGTATTCGTTTCTTCTTGTTTGGCTTGCTGCTGCTCTTGCTTTCGCTGATCAATGAGCCGTTGTAGTTTTGCTCGTTCTGCTGATCCGCCCGCTTCTTTTTTCATTTGCGCCTCAAGATTTTTGATGTCTTGAGCTATTTCATTCGATGATTTTGGCGGTCCGTAATCGGTCATAGAAGATTCACGCTTGTCATTTACGCTTTGAGCAATGTTTTTGGCGTCCGAGTTGAAGTTAAAATCTTCGGGAACCTCCACATCTTCTGGCGTAATCTCTAATATCTCTTCTTTATTTTCGATACGGGAGTCATCCAAAAAAGGCTCGGCTGGAATGATATATTCGAAGGTAGTCGCATTGGAATACATGAAAATAAACATGTACGTCATGACAACTGCAAGCAGTCCAAATTTGTATTTATCCAATGCCTGTAACACGCTATTCTCTGACTTCGACCAACTTGCCGTTTACGAGATCGTAATAGGTAAGTGAGCCCGCTTTATTTAAAAATAAGTAATCTTCACTAAAAAGACCAATTTGATCATATTTTACGGGAACTATGAGCTCTTCGTTACGATATACACCAAAAGTACTTTTCGACCGCACCAAATACAGATCATCTTTCATAGGTTCAACAGCGTCAAAAGAGACTGGAACTAATTCATTGCCCGTTGCGTCAATAACACCTAAAGTATCGTTAATGTTCACAACAAATCCTACATTCATGGTACTAAAAATGCCGTCATATTGGAACGACACTATTGTTTTTCCTTTGGTATCTATCAATCCCCAACGCTCATCTTTCTTTGCTGGAAAAACGTTTTGCCCTAACCCAAGGTTTTCAAATTTAGGATCGGTGATAATCTTTCCCTTGTTGTCAATGCGACCGTATTTTCCTTTTTTCTTGATTACCGCAACCCCATTCTTGAACTCGCCTTTTAGTTGATAGTTGGGATACACTTCAAACCCGTTATCAATAACAACGGTACCTACCGAATCCAAATAAACGATTCGATCCTCTAATTCTGCAACGGCGAATCCTTCGCGCAAGGGATTTATCCATGTGAATTGTGGTTCCACATAGATTTGGGCTTGTGCGTTCATGATACCGTACAAACCGTCATCACTAAACACGAGCAATGTGTCCTGAAACCATTCTATAGACTCGTGTACAGCTGGGATTACAAAAGTTCCACTGGTATCAATATACCCTTCAAATCCATCCATTTCCACTTTTGCCACACCGTTTTTGAAATCGTAGGCGTCGTCGTACAAATGCGGAATAACCATCTCCCCATCAATGTTGTAATACCCATACCGATCGCCTGCCATTGCATACGAAAGACCTTCAGAAAGCAATCCTAAATCTTCGTAAATACCCTCAAAAACAAACGCTCCGTTTCGATCAATCATTCCAAAGCGACCGTTCTTCTCTACAATGGACAAACCGTTCACAAAGTCGCTCACCGACTCAAACTCACAAGGAATTTGCAATTCACCTCGCTTATTTACAAATCCGAATTTCTCCCCTTTTGCCACAATAGCCAAACCTTCCTGAAAGAAAGAACCATAGTCGTATTCGGCAGGGATTTGAACATCTCCCGTATTCTTCATGTAGCCGAATTTTCCGTTTTTCCCGAACGGTAGCAACATGACATCAAACAAAGAGCGATCTTCGAGCAATTCATCCTGAAACGGGATTTCAGTGCTATCCAAAAAGAAAGCAATCACATCAGTAGAGTAATCGCTCAACTCCAATTGATACCATTTCCACCATGCCTTATTGACGTTAGGGTTATCTGGATATTTTTTAATGAAATGTTCGTAAGCGTCCGACGTATTCTCTGCCGTTGCCAGCTCGAACACCTTTTTCTCGGCTTCGACCCGCAAAGGACTTGATGGGTTTTCTTCTATGAACTCAACAAAGGAGCTCAATGTACCATCGTTTGTACTTTCTAAAAACTGCACATCATAGAAATTGTCTTTTGCCAGCTCGTAATATTGACTGTTTGGATACAGGTCCATGAACCCTTTGAAGGCACTACTGGTATTTACTTCCACGGCAGTAAAGAAGGCCAAAGAATCACGAATCTGGGTGGCTTCAGGCACTTCCTTCGCCCAGGGATGACGCTCAATGAAATATGTTAACGCTTGCACCGAGTTGGACTCATAGGCTTCTTGATAAAAATGTGTGCTTATGTTTTGGCGGATCGCGTACAAACTGTCTTTCGTGAAACCAAATGGCTCATACTTCAATTTTTTACGCTCCTTTACCATATCAAAGGTAGCGATGGAGCGCTCGATGTACACCAAAGCGGAATCATAACTATGGAAAGGATTATCATCTCGATAATAAATGATAGCTAGTCCTTGTGCTCCTGGTGATTCATTGTATTTCAACGCTTTCGTAAATTTCTTTTTCGCTGTGAAATAATCGAAAACGTAAAGCGCCTCGTATCCTTTTTTAATTCGACACGCCCATGTAGTTGTTGAGAGCAACAACATCAATAGAATTACTATGTATTTATGCATGTTCACGTGTTGTAAAGATAGTTGTTCGATCCTACTTGGAAAGAGATAATTGCAAAATCAGCACCAGATTTTTAGGCTGTCGGAAAAGCTTGGTTAAAAATTGTCAAAAAGTTCCATTTTTTTCATTGAGTTGCTTATTCCGTTCCCTCACAAGACCACTGTAAAGGATGGCGCATTATTTAGAAAAAATTGACGTGTTGTGATGATTAAATTCTATCCATTTGAGCAATATATAACTCTTGTTACCCTCCGCCTGCGGCATTTCCCTCATATCTCGACAAGCTCGATAACCGGGAGGAGGGGAAATAGAACCTTAATTCGCATGTAGTTGCTGTCAACAAAAAAAGACCATCCCGATAGGAATGGTCTTCACTTTTATAATACGTGTAATTATTTACGACGGTAACGGTTGTTGAATTTATCGATACGACCTGCGGTATCAACGAACTGAACAACTCCGGTAAAGAATGGGTGTGACTTGTGTGAGATATCCAATTTGATCAATGGATACTCATTTCCATCCTCCCATGTCACAGTTTCACTTGACTCTGCACATGAAGGACACAAAAAAGAATAGTCGTTCGACATATCCTTAAATACTACCAATCTATAATCTTCCGGGTGAATATCTTTTCTCATAACATTGTTTCTTTTCCCTTAAAATCGGGTGGCAAAGATAAGTAAACTTTTTTAATAATAAAGTACGATCAAGGATAAAATAAAACTTATTCTTTTTCCGTTACTTTGCCAACGAAAGTACCATACTTATGCGGAAACTAGCCGTTTTACTTCCTTTTGCATTGCTTTTCTTGTTTGCAACTCAACTTACGAGCTGTAAAAAGGATACCTTCTTTTCAGAAGGAAACCTCGACTTCTCCAAAGATACCGTAGTGTTTGACACGGTTTTTACTACTGTTGGATCAACAACCAAAAGGTTAAAAGTGTACAATAGAAGCAATCAGACCGTACGCATTGATGAAATAGAACTGATGGGCGGTGATAATTCTAATTTTCGCATTAATGTGGACGGAATTGCAGCCACGTTACACAACAATGTGGAAATTGAAGGAAACGATAGTCTCTGGGTTTTTGTTGAAGTAACAGTAGATCCGAATGGCGGCACGACTCCCATGGTAATTGAAGACAGCATTCGATTTCGTACCAATGGAGAGGATCAATTTGTGATTTTGGCCGCCTGGGGACAAGACGCTTATTTCCATTCCAATGATTTAAATTCTGGAACCTGGCCGAATGACAAACCTCACGTTATCTATGGATTTGCGGGCATTGACGAAGGACAGACGCTGACCATACAAGAAGGGACGGATATTTACCTGCACAACAATTCGCTTATTTACGTTTTCAAAGGCGCTTTGCATATTCAAGGATCGAAGCAATTTCCCGTCACTTTACAGGGGGATCGATTGGAGGCGGAGTACGATGATGTTTCAGGACAATTTTATGGAATTTACTTCCAGGAAGCCTTACCGAGTACTATAAACCATGCAATCATTAAAAATGGGATCGCCGGGGTTCATCTTTTTAGTGAAGACCCGGGGAATAGTGGTTATACCTTAGAAATGAGCAATACGATTATTCAAAATTGTTCGCGCTACGGTACATTTATTTACGACGGTGCTAAAGTCAAAGCGGAAAACTGTTTGATCTCTGACAACGGAATTCATGCATTTTTACTGCTTCGGGGCGGTGATTTCAACTTCAACCACTGTCATTTGTTGAGCTACGGAACAGGCGATGGCGTAGGTGCAGCTGTTGGAATAACGAACTACTTTAATGATACCATTGGTCCAATTAACGAAGGAACGATTACCAACAGCGTAATTTTCGGAAATGGCGACTATGAAATAGCGATGGATACCTCAACATTGGGTACCATTAACTTAAATTTCCAACGAAACCTCATTCGCGCGGATGTTCCTTTCACGGATGCCTTCTACACAAACGGAAACATTTGGAACAACGACCCGTTATTTAATGATGTAAGTAATCGTGTTTATACCTGGGCCACTGGCTCACCCCTGGAAGATTCAGCAGACAGTTCTTTTGGACTGACTTTAGGGCAAAATCCCGGAACGGATATTTGCGATAACCCGCGTAATTTTGCCACTCCAGATATTGGTGCTTATGAATTTCCTTAGAGATGGTTTAGCTTTTTCCCTTTCAATACATTCTACAAACGAATCGAACCACGGGTGAAGCCCCTTCCAGTTGGCTTCTAGCATAACTTCGGTAAAACAACTTCTCTTCAAACTGCACTGTTCCTTTCAGATGACTATTGACAGGCTGTATTTCGCTGTAGTACTCGTATCGATATGCAGTTCGCAGCCCTAATTTATTGAAGGAATTAAAATTCGTACTCATGATGCTTCCATCTATATCCAAAGAAGATGATTCTATGATATATTCTTTACCATATCGCATTTCTATTTTCGCAACATGAGAACCTAAGTTGGTGTTATTCCTCTCTGTACGAATCACATAATCCCCATCTTCCTCGTAAGAGTAGCGCGAGACAATTTTATTGGTATCATTTGAAAAGCCTTGAGAATACAATGTCACCCGCCCTTGACCGTCATATGCGTAGCGGATTTCTTTCTTATAGTCATGCTGAGAATACGATTCATCACTCGCAACCATCTTGTCATTTTTCCAACGTGTAACTCTATTTAGGATAACATCTCCAGAGTCCGGAATTTCTGGCTGTTGATAGGTTTCATTCCCTGAATCACTAACAGTGAAACCGTTTGAAATAGATGTCATACCAGTACCTTTTGCAATTAAATTAACTCTGAGCATCTCTAATTCACGGCCGTCATGAGAACGATCGAATAAATCAACATAATGTTGCGACTTCTTTTTGAAAATTTTATCCATCCAAATTTCCTCAGACCGCATTAGGTGAAACTTCAAATCCCAGTGCTGTTTAGAGGTATATGGAACTATCCCCATGCTGTTATTATCTGTAGTTTTAATGATGTAATTACCTTCTTGCCAAATCGTAATTGTTTCCACCAAACTGTCCTGATTTTTATAGTGATAGATTTTGCACGTATCATCATTTACAGAATATTTGAACTTCATTTGGAAACCCCGCCAACCTTCAGTATCGTTTTCTTTGAATAAAGGTCTTCCGTCATCACCCCTTATCCAATGCATTTTAGATGCATCTTTTCCCTCGTTTTGAAAGGATTGAATTTCAGAAATAAGCAATGTATCTTGCGCAATTAGAGCTCCTGGGAGGAACAGAATAAAAAGTAAAAGGTGCCTCATACCCAGTTAATGTCGAAAAGTTTAAAAGGTTACCAAAGTTCTATCCGCTCTGCTAAAGATCTGATTTGTACCTTCACAGAATTATGAAAAAGAAATACGTAATTATTGCCATCTGGCTCTTGATCATTTCCTTAATTCTTGTGGCAGTAGTTTACATTCTTTTTTTGATACAATTCAGTCGTCAATCCACTTGGGAACCACCAGAATATTATTCCGAAGAAACTCTAGTCATTCAACGAGATTCTGTTCGAAACGAGAACAAGTCATTGGACATGTCAGATTCATCTACCGTAAAAATGCTCCATGATTATTTGAAACGAGAACAATACGGAGCAGCGCCATTGCAAAACGGTGATTTTTAGAAAGACAAGAAATAGTGCTAAAAAAAGCCGCAAGTCAATAACTCACGGCTTATTCATTATTCTTTATTTCTTATTCCAATTTATCTCGTGAAGAGCATCTCACGGAATTTAGGCAATCTCCACTCTTCGTCGTCGATGAACAACTCTAATTTGTCTACGTGATAACGAATTTTATCAAAATGGATTCTTACCGTATCGCAGTACGCAATAGCTCGCTCTTCGATGTCTTCAATTTGATTCGCTTTCTTGCGTGCTTCTAGCATCACATCGTTGGCTTTTTGCATTTCAGCCATGTGCTCCGAAATTTGCTTGATCACATCAATTTGACTTGCCCCTGCTGCTTTCCCTTCTTTTGCCCCAAGGACATCTTGCAATCCTTGCACGTTGGCTATTAACTTGTTCTGATATTGAACCGCCGCAGGAATTACAAAATTACGTACCATCTCATTGATTACTCGTGCTTCGATTTGAATCTTCATCACGTAGTTTTCGAACTCGATCTCTTGACGTGCTTCCAGTTCGCGAGGAGTCAAAACACCCAACTCATCGAACAGTTCTGCTACCTCTTTGCGTCCCCACACTTGAAGTGCACGAGGAGAATCTTTCAGGTTGCTTAACCCACGAGACTCAGCTTCTTTTACCCATTCTTCACCGTATCCATTTCCTTCGAAGCGAATCTTTTTAGATTCTTTTATAAGCTTTTGCAACTCTTTCAAAATAGCCTCGTCCTTAGAATCCCCCTTCTTAATTCTCGCATCAACGGAAATCTTGAACAATTGAAGCTGTTTTGCCATAATCGTATTCAATACAATCATTGCCGACGAACAGTTGGCTGAAGATCCAACCGCACGGAATTCAAACTTGTTTCCTGTAAATGCAAACGGTGACGTACGATTTCGATCGGTATTGTCCAACAAAATTTGAGGAATCTTCCCGATATTCAATTTCAATTCCGTCTTGTCCTCTGGTGTCATTTTACCAGCCTTGATACTCTTCTCAAGCTTATCCAAAACAGCTGTCAACTGTGATCCAATAAATGCTGAGATAATTGCTGGTGGAGCCTCATTAGCTCCCAAACGGTGATCATTCCCTGCTCCAGCGATCGCTGCACGCAACAAATCCGCGTTGTCATGAATGGCCTTGATCGTATTTACGAAAAAGGTCAGGAATTGCATGTTAGACTTCGGGTTTTTTCCCGGTGCTAGCAAGTTCACCCCTGTGTTGGTACTCAACGACCAGTTGTTATGTTTTCCTGATCCGTTTACTCCTGCAAATGGCTTTTCGTGAAGCAATACGCGGAAATCATGACGACGAGCTACCTTCTCCAAAAGATCCATTAACAACAAATTGTGATCGTTTGCCAGGTTGCATTCTTCGAAGATTGGTGCACATTCGAACTGATTGGGTGCCACCTCATTGTGACGCGTTGTTACAGGAATTCCAAGGCGAATTGCTTCCGTTTCGAACTCACGCATGAAGGCAGTCGCACGCGTTGGAATCGACCCGAAGTAATGATCGTCCAGCTGCTGTCCCTTGGCAGAAGCGTGTCCGAATATTGCGCGTCCTGTCATCATCAAATCTGGACGTGCATTGAAAAATGCTTTATCAACAAGGAAGTATTCCTGCTCCCAACCCAATGTTGCAGTTACTTTATTTACATTTTTATCAAAGTAGCGACAAACATCTACTGCTGCATTATTCACCGCTTGAAGTGCTTTTAACAATGGCATTTTGTAATCCAATGCTTCACCAGTATATGCGATAAAGATCGTTGGAATACACAAAGTTTTATCAATTACAAATGCCGGAGACGATGGGTCCCAAGCTGTATACCCACGCGCTTCGAAGGTATTTCGAATACCACCGTTCGGAAATGATGAAGCATCTGGTTCTTGTTGCACCAACAAGTCTCCATCAAAGCGCTCAATTGCTTTTCCTGGACCTACGGGCTTGAAGAAAGCATCGTGTTTTTCAGCAGTGGCCCCTGTCAAAGGCTGGAACCAGTGCGTGTAATGTGTTGCTCCTTTGGTGATTGCCCAATCTTTCATAGCAGAAGCTACCTGATCCGCCATGGCGCGATCCAAGCGTGTTCCTTCATAAATCGCTTGTTTCATAGATTTATAAGCCTCATTAGGAAGGTATTCACGCATCACTTCAAGGTGGAATACATTTTCTCCAAAAATTTCAGAGATTTTACCGTCAAAACTAATGGGTTTCGGAGTTCTGTGCAGTACATCATAGTACGCTTGCATTCTTTGATTCGCCATGGGAAAAGTTTTTTTTTGCAAAACTACAACAAAAAGCAGGGGGTTCAATCAGAAAAAATCAACTTTTTATCAACACACCCCTAAAAATTAAGGGGCAAAATTAAAATTTAGATAAAATAGAGATTGAAGCCGGCTAAAATTAGGGGGTATCTTAGAAAAACCTATCTATTCTAGTCGCTTTCGGTAACAGTCAAATACGGAAGGAGCAATAAAATTTTTCGCTTTCTCGGCTTTTGTCGGTTTTCTGTCAACGAAATCGACCGTTGTGATACGTTCATACCCCAAACGCAAGTACCAATGATGCAGTTGTTGTTTGGAGTCTAGTATTTTATCTTTCAACCTTAGAATTTCCAATTCCATATATTTTGCTCCCTTGGACTTTGCCATTTCCTCTGCCGCTGAGATGAGTTGCCGCCCGATATTTTTTCCTTTGTGAGTGAAATCGACGGAAAACAATCCAAAAGCATAGGTATCCTCTTTTAATGCGTATGCGTGAATACTACCTACAGGAACATCATCGATCCAAGCGCCGATTAATTCGTTTCGCTTAATGACTGCTTGAAATTCATCGGGAAACATGCGTTTGTAATTTTCACCCCAAATTTCCGCTTCGGTTACCTCGTATGCATGAACCATAATATCATAGAAGCGTTGAATATCATGTCGAGAATCACTTGGAGAAATAAGACGAATGTTCATGCCATAAAAGTACAGAAGAATTGCTGTGAAGCCAGAAAAAATAAGTGCGTATAAAAAAATGGCCGCACTGAGAGATGCGACCACTTCTTCACGCCTTTCGACGCATTGAATCAGACCTTAAAAGGCAATCCTTACCTCGTCAGGATCTGCAGGTTGGTTGATATACCAGTTGCCATCGGTAAGTATTAGTTCGAACTTCTGATCGTAGGATTTGTTGGATAACTTTCCGTACTCAGAACCTCGACTTGTAGATTTTAGAACTGATGATGACATTCCAGCAGCTTTGTATTTCTTCTTGGTTTCCTTATCTCTGGCAGCTTCGCGTTGAATGCTAATGGAAAACTGAATATAAGGTCCCTCAGTATCTCCAAATTCGTAACCGTAGGGAATGTCTCCTTGCGTACGAACTACTTCTAAAGTACACGCTTTATCCAGGAAACCTTGTATCAAATCACCATACGATTTTGCCAATGCATCGGCGTTTCCAGGATTCATGAAAGGTTTTAATGCTTTGGCAGCCGAGGCTCCATCGCCGTTTTCCAGGGTCTTCAAGGCAGCACTAATTTCCTCCATTCTTTTTTCAATGAAAGCTTCGCTTCCTACGGGCTGTTCAACCTTGTACTTCTTTTGCATCAACTCTTCAAAAGAGCGGGTTGCCAGTGTTTCAAACCATTGAGGATCATTTCTCAAGTCTTGCGTTTCATCCAACAGACCTGCATCATATGCTGCACTAAAACCCGGTGCATCTGCATCTGTATAATTCTTTACCCAACCTTTATCCATTGGACGAATGTCGTAGGTTCCGTTGTTATAAGTTGCTTCAAAAGGGATAATAAAATACGCCCGCATGATGCGCTCTGCTCCACCTTCGGAAGTTTTATCAGAAATATACTCACCCAGTATGCTCAACCCCCAATGGAATTTATTTGCAGATAGCGTTTTGTAATACGGATAGCTGTGCGAATAGGCCATCACTGAATCCACTTTAACTATGTTATTGATGGGATGTTGCGGGTTTTGTAAGGTTTGGTTTGTTCCGCGATTCGCCATGATGTACTCCATCATCATTTTCTTGCGCTTTTCGTCTGAAAATTGAGGCAATCCCTTTGTCACACACTCAATAGGGTCCAATAAAATGTATTCGTAATTCCATTTATTATCCTCAAAGTCTTCTTCGGTTCTTCTGGTGTAGGTCACTTTAAAGAAAATCTTGTGCGAAATGCCCTTCGCATCTTTGCCTGTTTCAAGAAACATGGAAAAACTTCGCATGTCCATGTAATTCTTGTTCAATGATACTTTGTATGCGTCGTCTGACCTCCAATACCATTTTGTATAGAAGTAATCTTTTAATTCTGATTTCTGTGCCAACCGGATTCTTCCTTTGTTAATTAATGAAGGATCATAACCATAAGATTCCAACAGTTGTTTGGTGACTTCATCTTTTTTCATGTCGCTAGCAATGGTAGCCACCGAAGGATCTGCGGGATAGTTTTGTGCCTTTAACTCGAAGTGAAAAACAAGAAGCAAAAGCAGCGCGATAGTAATGTGTAAAGTTTTCATCTGATTCAATTTTGTTTGATGGAAAACTACTGCTATCGTGCCCGTTGAGGAATTTAACTTGGTGAGTTCGGTCTTTTTTTGAGTGAATCAGATGAATTTTAGGGCGAGTCAAAGCAGATCGAGTCGTTCAACAATGCCCTTGCGCATGCTCTCACTTACAGGAATTTCTTCTTTGCCAATCACAACGAAATTACCTCCCAGGCGTTCAATTTTTTTGAGGTTCACCAGAAACGACCGATGGCAACGTATAAAACCATGAGGTGCCAATTGCTCTTCTGTTTTTTTAAGCGTTGTACTCAATACATATCGTTTGTCCGAAGTATGCAAGTGGGTATAATTATCATCTGCCTTGGCGTAGAGTAAGTCTTCATATGCTACGCGCACATGCCCGAGGCCATCCTTTATAAAGAAGTGTGTTTCCAACGAAATTTCAGCACGCTTGGGTAACTCGGGTGGAATTAATGCTAATACACTTCGTAATTGCTCTACCTTGAACGGTTTGGATATAAATCCAGCCGGGCTTACATGCTTCACTCGACTGAGTGTTCTGTCATCCGTATTCGAGGAGATGAATACAAACGGAACCTGATATTTGTTGTTAAGTATATGCGAAATATCCACTCCATCTAATGCTCCCTGAATTTGAATATCTAACAACACAAGGTCTGGCATACTTACTTCGAGTGTTTGGAATAGATCTTCTGCATTGTCCACGATTGCCAGTACTTCATAATGTAGGTCTTCCAACAACATGGCGAGGTGATCGGCAATTACAGCCTCATCTTCCACAATGACAATCTGTTTCATTCCTCTGACTTTTTGTATTGTGAAATATAGAATTTTTGATGAAAACCATCGGCTTCTGTAGATTGCTTTCTTTCTGCCTTGAGCTGTCTTGATAGGGATTGCATCAGTCGGCTTCCAAAACCTTTCGGTGCATCGGAAAAACCTTTTCCAGAATCGGAATAATCCAGGATCAACTGATCGCTTTTTTCAGAAACTTGTATCCTGATACAACCGTCACCGTTCGGGAAAGCATATTTGAGACTGTTGGTTATCAATTCATTTAAAATGAGCGCTAACGGAACCATGGTGTCAATGTGCAAACGAATTTTTTCAATTTGGTATTCCATGGTAATATGCTTCTCCGTATACGCACCCACTATTTGATCTGAAAGTTGTCGCACGTAATCGTCTAATTCAACAGTACGGCCTGATGTATTCTTGTACAAACGCTCGTGGATCAAACTCATCGTTTCAATACGACTCCTACTCGATTCTAAAATAGCGTTGACATTTTTGTCTTCAAGGACGCGTTCCTGCATGGCCAACATACTAGAAACCATCTGAAGGTTGTTGCGCACGCGGTGGTGGATCTCCCCCAGAAACGCCTCCTTTTGTTCCACCAATTGCTCCTTTGAGTGCAGTTTCTGCTCCAACAGCGCACTTTCGGTTCTTCTTCGTTGCAGCACTATCCACATCAGCAAACCAATCACTACCAAGATAGCAGCAATTGCAATGAACAGGTTTCGTTGCTCTCTGCTTTCGCTTGCCTCCCTAGCGTTTTTAATTGATTTATTCTTGTATTTGACTTGTTGCAATTTCGATTCAGCAAGCTCTTTATTTCGCTTCGCCAATCCGTATTTTGTTTGAATTTCAGAAAGTTGCTCCTGCGTTTCAGACGTAAACAATGAATCTCGGATCTCTTGATATAGATCGTTGTAGTAATTCGCACTATCAATCATTGATTTTGCATAATACGCATGCGAAATGCATTCGTACAAATGACTTCGGCGTTCTGGATAGTTATTTCCTGGATCATATTGAATTCCACGTTTCGCTGCTCTTAAGGCTTCGTCGAAGCGCAACATACCCATATTCGCATTGGAAGTGATTACCTCTAAGGTCATTTTTGATGAGGGATCGTTTCCTGACAAGATAGACTTTCGTGCTTTTTGGGTACTGTTCAACGCACCTTGATAATTCTTTTGAAGCACTTGAATTTTCGCACGATTCGAATAAATGCTTCCATCAAGACTGAAATCATTGATTTCATGCATTACCGTCAACATCTCATCATAGATGTACAATGCCTCCCGAGGTTTGTTCTGGTTCGAATAAATAATGGCAATATTGAGCATGGTTCCTGCCCATCCGCGCAAGTCGTTCATTAGACTATCGATACGCGCAGAATTGCGATAATTGGTAATAGCATCCTCGTAGCGATACATGTAAAATTGACAAACTCCCAGGTTATTATAACTATACGATAATTCTACAGAGTCTTTTTTTCGGGTTTGGATCGCAATAGCCTCCAGAAAACCGTTTACAGCATCTCCAGGCCGCCCTTGAACATCGTCGATCACTGATTTTCTGGAAAGCAACTGCGCATATCTGAGACTTCCTTTTTTGGACTTTTCGATCCACTTCTTACAAAGTATAAGCGCTGAATCTGGCTGATCGAATAAGTGCGTATTGATGTATGTACTATCGGTTTTCCAATCGTTGCTTTGACTGAAAGCATGCGTAGTACTCACCAAAAGAAGTAAGAAAAGGAAAGACCATCGCAGTAACGTAGTAATCATCGACAACTAAGATACAATTTTGATAGGTGCAAGTAACCATGCGTCGCTTTGATTTAAGTTCTGAAAAGCTATAGAAATGGTAAGGTGAGAATGACTTTAATATCTGAATCCTAAGAAGTCGAAGCAATATAGATGATTGGCTTCCGGTTTTCCGTTAACCTATTACCGGCGTTTTGATCGGTTACTTGAAAGTCTATTTCTCACAATATCATTCAATGTTGCACTGGTAGCTTCGCTTAAAACGCTTCCCGCCCTTTCCGCATTCTTATACTCAAGGAATCCATAAATTCGCGTGCGACCTCCCAGTGTATCCACGGTCCAAACTTCGTAAGTAATTACCTTTGATTTGTGAGTCGGAAATGGAAACAAACTATACTGGCGCTGCGCACTTTCTACATTAATCAGAATTTGAACCTCTACAGCCTCAGGAATGCTCTTCCAATTTCCCAATACCAGTAGACCGAACTTTCCATACTTACGGTAGCATTTCGAGTTTGAATCGACCTCCAGTCCGCTTGAGGCTGTTAAAAGAAGAACGGAAATTACGATCAAAATAATTCCGCTAATAAAGGCTTGGAAAATACCTCCCCAACCTACTACAACGCAGATAACTCCTGCAAGTGCGATAAATACGCCTGGAATGAGAAAATTATTGACTAGACCTTCACTGATTCTTTGCATCGTCAATCATACTCGTACACCAACTCCCCCAATTGACTTGGGTCAAAGTGAGTATTCGCTACCTCAGCTATTTCCGCTTCCGAAATTGCGTCTACCTGACGGTAGATTTCTGCAACAGAATCCACTTTCCCGTGAATTAAGACACTTTTTGCAAGGCTGAACATTAACTCAAGATTACTGTCCAAAGACAAGGCAAGGTGACCTTTCAACTGCTCTTTTGCTTGTTCTAGTTCGACTTTTGACAGCCCTCTGTTCCGAATGATCGCGAGTTCTTTGTAAATCAATGCTAATGCACGATCCAAATACTTCCGATCAGTTCCCATGTAGATACTCCACAATCCAGAATCAGAATACGACGAATAACCTGCCTCGATGTTGTAAGCGTAGCCGTATTGCTCACGAATTAACAAGGTGAGTCTTGAATTTAGGGCTGGACCTCCAAGCACATTGGTAAGTAAAGTCATTGCTCTTCGGTTTTCATCATGATACGAAGGAGCCTGTCCACCGATAACCGTATGTGTTTGATAATTGGCTTGCTTCTCGCGGATTTTGAATGGTTCGAAAGCATTGGGTTGCGTTACAATATCCTGAACGTCTCCCCCATTCATTTTCCCAAAATCTTCTTCTAATTGCTTGATGACTGTATCGAAGGGTAAATCGCCCACAAACGACAGCACCATATTAGAGGCTTTAAAGAAACGATGCATATAATTCATAAGGTGCTCTCTCCGAAAACCACTGACGGATTCCTTGCTGCCCAGTGTATTATACCCCAAAGAATGGTTTTTGAAAACATGATTTTCGAAATCGTCAAAAATTCGTTCCGAAGGGGAGTCCAAATAGGAAATTATTTCATCCAGAACCACCTCGCGTTCCTTTCCTAGTTCTTCTTCAGGGAAAGAAGCATTTTGAACAATGTCTCCAATTAATTCTGAAGCAATACCAAAATGATCTTTCCGAAACGACGCGTGAATACAAATCTCCTCTTTGTTCGTGTACGCATTGAGCTCTCCACCTACAGAGTCTAAATCAGAAAAGATATCCAATGCTTTGCGTTTCTGCGTGCCTTTGAAGATACAATGTTCCAGAAAGTGTGCTAGCCCTTCTTCATCGGGCCTTTCGTAACGCGACCCTCCCAAAATCATCACTCCAAGGTGAGCCACCAAGGCTTTTCGTTCCAGGTACACTAATCGCATACCGTTCGAAAACGTATGGATTTTAGGGTAAATCTCGTACGCACTCATGGATTGAGTCGTTCAATTTTCCATTCGGAATCAACTGCTCGAAAAACAACACGATCATGCAAACGTGAAGGTCTTCCTTGCCAAAATTCGAATTGCTTGGGTTCAATCCAGTATCCCCCCCAATATTCGGGACGTGGCACCTCGTTTGGAAACCTTGCTTCAAACTCTTTCACGCGCTGTTCCAATTCCTCCCTGCTTGAAAGCAATTCACTTTGATACGAAGCCCAGGCACCAATTTGACTACCTCGAGGCCGGGAAGCAAAATAATCATCGCTGATTTTCTCAGGTACTTTTGAGCAAATTCCTTGAATTCGGATCTGTCGTGCAGATTTTGGCCAGAAAAAAAGCATACTCACGTTTGCATTCTGAGCAATTTCTTCTCCTTTCAAACTTTTGTAATTGGTATAAAGGACTAGTTTACCATCGAAATTATCTTTCAAATAAACGATACGCGAAGAAGGCTTGCCATCTTCACTTACAGTTGAAAGGACGAATGCGTTTGGTTCAAGTTCCTCATTTGCAACCGCTTCTTCCGTCCATGCATTAAAAAGGTCATAAGGATCAACACCCTGTACCCCTTCTATGCGACCATTCTCGAACTCGTGATGTCCATCACGAAAGGCTCCCATTATTTGATTGATATCTTTCATCATTATTCTTCAAGAATGATTGTTTCGCACGTCTGACTAGAAAAACGTGAAACGTTCGCTCACTTTCTTATGCGTTTTCGTCTTCTTCAGCTTCGTAATCGTCTTCGATTTCGCTATCTCCCTCCTCTTCGTCTTCATCGTCCACATCCGATCCCGAAGCTGAAAACACAGCTCCTGGCCCAGTTGGTTCGTCTTCCTCTTCTTCCTCTACCGCTTCTATTGGTCTGCGACTGATTTCTCGATCTAAATCTTCCTGATAAGGGAAAATCTCCACAATGGGCGAAACGATAATAGATGGAATTTCAAAATCCACCATCAATCCTTTTAGGCTTTCTTGCAATCGTTCGTATGCTTCTTTTACCGAGTGAGCAGAAACAAGGAAGTTTTGAGTTACTTTCTTTGATTTTTCTGAATCCGCATCGAAATTTTCATACTTTACTTTCGCTTTATACCAAACATCAGCATCGTCGTAAGCAAAAATGTCGTGAATCTCAGTACGAGCAATTCCTGTTACGGCAAATTCTCCACGGATCAACGCTCCCAATTCTTCATAAATTCGTGCTTCAGCATCAGTAAAGGTCATTGCAGCGAGCAAGTACGGTTCTGAAACCCGCTTTAATGCTCCGTTATCCAATTGCTTCGTATATTTTACTTTGACAGTAAACCAGTTGTTCATGCGTTCAATTTTTGGACTTCAAAAATACAGAGTATTCGGCGGTTAAGCGTTAACAATTGGGAAAAGTTATTTACAATTTGGAATAGTGAGAAGGGAGAAGGGAGCGGTGAACAGTTAGATGTGGTCTTCCTCTCATTCTTACATTTCAGCCTCGTACTACTTTATTGCTGGTATAGACGTCCGTTTTGAAGAACGATGAATGTTTTATTAAACAATTCTACCAGAACAGAATTCCCATGAATTTCAAACGGTGCATCCAGTTGATTGGTTATTTCTATCACTTTGCCATCTTGAATGGCACTCACACCTCCCATTAAGTTTCTAAAGGCTAAAACACTGTTCTTTAACTTAAAATCTTGTGGTTCATATTTGGCAACATCCATCCGTTTTCCGTCAATATACGCATAGGCAAATCCGTTTTCTACCCAATACACAACGTTGTCCCGAACCGCCCATGTTGAGGCTCCAAAATTGGTCAATTGAGTTATTTTTCCATTCTGATATAACTTCAAGTCTCCATTTAAATTTTCATAGGCAACCAACCCGTTTCCAACTTTATAATTTCTCACGTGAAAACTCTCAACATCCAGAAATTGACCGTTTTCGAAAATGGCAAACGTGCCGTGAATGGGATCGTTAAAAGCAACCATATCCGTGCCTCCGTGAAAAACATAAGGCTTGTGCCAAACATCTAATTCGTAAATTTTACCGCGCCAAAAAACTTTATAGAAATTCCCATTATCACGGAAAGCTATAATGTTTTCACCTACGAACTCAGGCATATGCAAATCAACAGACGAAGAAATCAACTCATGCACTTCCCCGTTGTAATAAACACTGACTGTATTGAATCGCAAATCTTGAAAAACAACTAGGCTATCCGTTACTTTATATTGTCCTACTTGAAACGTTAGGGTGCGCTGTTCTCCATCGTCCCATAAATTTAAAGTAGTGGCAATTTGCCAGGTAAGAAGAAAATCTGAAACATTATATTCTGCTTCTACATTCGCTAATTGCTCTGGGTTGTCCCCGTCATGCACCATCAAGTTGTTCCGCCAATCGTAGTATCCAACGACATTGTCTCCTGCTTTGTACTCCCTGACCGGTTGTAAGCCTATGCTCCGAAAAATTCCATTTTCAAAACTTTTCATGAGGTTGTTGAAGTCTAACATGGGAAGCACATCCTGACTCCAGGCGGGAGATGCTGAAATTAAAAGTAAAAAAAGGAGGATTCGCTTCATATCGGAAAGTTAGCAATTTTCAGACCAACCCGAAATCGGGACATTTATTATCTCGTAACGAAACTACTCTTTCTGCCGTTTGTAACGTTCACTATCCGTGCGTCCCAAACGAATCCCATTTAACCTTGTTTTTTATTTCTTTGTAGCATCTAAATTTTAACCAAAAATGAGACACTTAATCATCACGGGACTCCTTATTTGCAGTGCATTTACAGGATTCTCGCAAAGAGAAATAGAGTTCGTTGAATACGATCTCGATAACGGGATGCATGTGATTTTACACAAAGAACCAGCTACACCCATCGTAGCGGTTTCGGTCTTGTATCATGTAGGATCAAAAAATGAAAATCCTGACAGAACCGGATTTGCCCACTTTTTCGAACACTTGCTTTTTGAGGGATCTGAGAATATTGATCGTGGAGAATACAGCGAATTGGTTGAAAAAAATGGTGGAGCATTAAATGCCAACACCTCTCAAGACCGTACGTTCTATTTCGAGATTTTGCCTTCGAACCAGTTGGAATTGGGACTTTGGCTGGAAAGTGAGCGTTTATTGCATGCTAAAGTGGATAACGAAGGTGTAGAAACGCAGCGAAGCGTTGTAAAAGAAGAAAAACGTCAGCGCGTGGATAACACTCCTTACGGTACCTTCTTCCAAAACATATTCGAAACAATGTTTACAGAGCATCCCTACAAATGGCAACCTATCGGAAGCATGGAGCATCTGGATGCCGCGCAGGAGATTGATTACGTGAATTTTTACCGAACGTTTTATGTTCCGTCAAACGCTACTTTATCGATAGCCGGTGATATTGACATTGAGCAAACTAAAAAATGGATCAATAAGTACTTCGCATCAATTCCTAAGGGTGAAGCTATTAACCTTTACCGTGACTTTGTAACCTTAGATGACACGGCCTTCGAAACAAAATACGGTGTAGCCAAATCAAAGTTCGATAAGAATAACTTCACGAATCCTAGCGATGCAAAAGCCAAGGCTCTCGTGAAGAAATATTCAGGAATGGAGAACGAAATTCCTCGACCTAAGAAAGCGACGGAGAGCCTCAATGAAGTGCGTAAAAAGACAATTTACGATAACATTCAGCTTCCAGGTCTGTTTATGGCTTATCAGTTGCCAGATCAAACGCATGAGGACATGTATGCGATTCAAATGATGAATGATATTTTATCAGGCGGTGCTTCTTCTCGTATTAATAAGTCAGTTGTTGAGAAGCAGCAATTGGCTCAGTTTGCCTTTGCTTTCAATTTTGGATTGGAAGATGCAGGTGTTGGATTGATGGCTGCATTGGCTCAAATTGATACCAACTACACGAATGTTGAGATGTTGGATAGAATTCAGGCAGCTCTTGACGCAGAAATTGAGAAAATCCAAAACGAATTGGTAAGCGAGGAAGAATTTCAGAAAATTCGTAATCAATACGAAAATGATTTTGTTTCATCGAATGCTTCGGTTGCTGGGATCGCAGAAAATCTTGCCAACAATCACGTCTACTTTGGTGATGCCGGATTGATTAACTCCGAACTCGATCGATACATGAAAGTTACTCGAGAAGACATTCAACGCGTGGCGAAGAAATACCTGACTCCTGATGCGCGGGTAATTTTACACTACCTGCCAAAAGAAGACGAACCACAGAATTAATTCCATTTCCAGAACAGACATTATGAAAAGATATATTATAGCACTAGGATTATTTTTGCCTACACTAGGAATGGCACAACTGGATCGCTCTATTCAACCAGAGGCAGGTCCAGCACCTCAAATCAATATTGAGGACTCAAAAGTCTTCACCATGGAAAACGGTCTTACCGTGATTGTTTCCGAAAACGACAAACTCCCTCGTGTCTCCTTCAACCTCGTGATGGACGGAACACCAAAGACGTACGGAGATATGGCTGGGCTTCCAGATATTGCTGGGTCATTGATCATGTCGGGAACCACTACACGATCCAAAGATGCATTGGACCGTGAAATAGATTACATCGGAGCAAGTTTAAGCGCCGATAACAATTCGATCCGATTGTCTTGCTTAACGAAGCACATGGACATGGGATTAACTTTGATGGAAGACGTATTGAAAAATGCCAATTTCCCAGAATCTGAATTTGATCGGATAATTAAAACCAACGAATCGAATCTGGCTGCTGCACAATCGGATGCAGGAACGATGATGGGGAATGCGCGAGCAGTAGCAAACTTTCCATCTTCGCACCCATACGGCGAGGTAATGACAGAAGAGTCTCTTGCGAACATCACGAGAGCGGCAGTGATTGACTACTACAAAGAGACTTTCACTCCGAAAGGAGCGTACTTAGTGATCGTTGGAGACATCAAAGCCGATGAAATCGGAAAAACCCTTTCCAAACATTTTGAAAATTGGACGGGTCCAAAACCACACAATGCGGACCTACCGTCTGCCAATAGCAATGATGGAAGTCGCGTGATCTTTGTAAACAAAAACGGGGCTGTACAATCAGTAATTTCGATTTCTTTTCCGATGGATATAACACCATCCGACCCAGATTACCTAAAAGTTCAGGTTTTGAACGGAATTATGGGAGGTGGTGCTTTCGGAAACCGATTGATGCAAAATTTACGTGAAGATAAAGGGTATACCTACGGTTGTCGTTCCAGTGTAACTATCACCGAGGAGGGAAGTTGGTTTTCTGCAGGAGGAAACTTTAGAAATGAAGTAACCGATTCTTCAATTACAGAGATCTTATACGAACTAGAGCGCATTACTGAAGGATTGGTTGAAGACGATGAATTGGCTCTGACAAAAGCTTCCATGGCTGGAGGGTTTGCTCGCTCTTTGGAAAATCCAGCAACAGTAGCGCGTTTCGCATTGAACATTACACGTTATGATTTACCGAAGGACTATTACCAAACATATCTTCAAAAGCTCGATGCCATTACTAAGGAGGACATTTTAGAAGTAGCTCAAAAGTACATCAAGGCCAATAAAGCGAATATTGTTGTTGTAGGTAACGAAGATGTCGTGGATCGTTTGACAAAATTCGATGCTGACGGAGCGATTGAACGTTTGGATGCTTTCGGACGTCCGGTGGTAGCACGTGAAGAAGCGGATATTACAGCAGAGGAACTTTTCGCAAAGCACGTAGCCGCTGTAACGATGGGAGTAACTGGTAAAAAACTTGACAAAAAGTTGAAGAAATTCAAAAACATGACCATCGTAACAGAAATGTCCAGCGCTCAGATGCCTGGAACAATGAAACGTACTTCCGTTTGGGCAAGTGATGGTCGTGAAGGAATGAAAATGGAATACAATGGAATGACCATGCAAAAAGAGTACTTCGACGGAGAAAAGGGAGGTTCTTCAAACATGCAAACAGGTGCTTCCGAAATGACTGCTGAAGAAATTGCAGCTAAGAAAAAATCGAAAGGATTGATTCCTGAAATGCACTTCTCAACGTCTGGCATGGAGTACGAAATGCTTGGAATGGAAGAATTTGGAGGTAGGAAATGTTACGTTGTGAAAATGAATGACGGTGAAAACGAAATGTTTGTTTATTACGATGCTGACTCCTACCTAAAGGCTGGTTTGATTGCAATTCAGGAAGCTGGTGAACAAACAACGGAAGTGACGATGACTTACAGCGATTATAAAGAGATTGAAGGCTTTATGTTCCATACGAAAGAGAGTCTGAGCGTGAGCGGATTCGCAATGGACGGAGTTGTAAAAGAGCGCCTTGTAAACGAAGGAATCTCATTAGACGATTATAAATAGAAATTAATACCTTCTACTCGTAACCCCTCCGTCAGTGACGTGAGGGGTTTTTCGTAACCTTTGGTATTGAATTTGCGTAGTTCTAGGTATGAGATGGCTGTTGCTCCTACTTACTATGTGTGCCTTTCATGCCAGTGCAAGGGTGGAATTACAATCCGTATACTTCATTGGGAAGTCAACGGAACTTACCGAATATTCTAGTTTCATCCTCGAGCGTTTGAATTCTTCTTTCAAGAATGGTGATTATCAAATCATTGAAGTGAACGCTTTTTGTGAGGGAACCTCCTCAGATGCTTGTAAAAAAATAGCATCGAGACGGTTGATGCGCGTACTCGACAGGTTGAATGCCGACAGTGTTGACGTGTCAATGAATAGCTATGGCACCGAGCGGATTCCTATAAATTTTACACCGGTTAATTGGAATCGCGTGGATATCTATTACTCTGTAGTGGAAGCGTGGAAAGATAAAGTAAAACCCAAAGCGGTTCAAAGTATCGATACAACGGTGAATACGGATAGTTTGAGCGCCTTGATTCATACCCCTGAGAAGAAAGCCGATTTGTTTGTTGAAATACCCGATTATGACTTAATTCCGTTTAATACACCGATAAACATTCCGTTATACTTCGAAGGTAATAAAGGCATCATGAAGAAGGAAAGTCAACCTGTTCTAGATCAGCTATATCGCACCTTAATCTCATACCCAGAATTGAAGGCTCATTTCCGCGGGCACGTTTGTTGTGGGAATAATAAACGTCTCAGTTCGAAACGCGCGCGCTATGTATATAAATATTGGCGTAAGCGAGGGGTGTCGAAAGAGCGAATCTCTTACAAGGGATACAGTAATACCATTCCGTTGGCTACACCTGAGAGAACTGAAGCAGACAGAGCTAAAAATCGACGTGTAGACGTTATTTATTCAAAGTGATGCGGTTTAATTTGTTGTTTTTTTTTATGCTTTTAAGTGCACCCTTGGGGTTCGCTCAGGAGATAGAACTGGATACAGCATTGGCTAAAAATGAGCGTTTGTATGACTTCTACATGCCATACTACGGTAGTGAATACGAAGTAGACTTGAATTATCAATACAAATTGGAGGAAATGGCCCAATGGATCCGGAAAGACACTTCCCTTCACTTGCATATAAGAGGCCATGTTTGTTGCGGTGACGGCCAACGATTGAGCCGATTAAGAGCCCACAGGGTATATCGTTTTTTATTGGATCGGGGTGCACCGCCTGAACGGCTGAGTTATGAAGGTTATAGCAACAGATGTCCTAAAAACTGGCCTGAGAAAACGGAGGAAGACGAAAGAATGAATCGACGCGTTGATTTCGTTATTCGAAAGTTGTGATAACGTCTGTTGATTGGTAACTTAGGGGTTGTAAAAGAATATCATGGCACAACTCTCGAAACACAACTTTACTTTTCTTGAAGATCTTGAAAAGAATAACAACCGCGACTGGTTTCAAGCGAATAAGCCGATTTACGAGAAAAATCACAAAGAACTGATTGCATTTGCGGATGATGTGCTTTCCCGATTGCGTGAGCATGACATGATAGAGACAGAATCCGGAAAGAAAAGCTTGTTTCGAATTTATCGCGATGTGAGGTTCTCAAAAGACAAACGACCATACAAAACGCATTGGAGCGGAGGATTTAAAAGAGCTACCAAGCTACGTCGTGGTGGTTATTACTTTCACATTCAACCTGGTGGTAACTCCATGGTTGGTGGTGGTTTTTGGGACCCAAACAAGGAAGATTTGCAGAGGATCCGTGAAGAGATTGCCATGGACGCTTCGGAACTGCGTGAAATATTAGCAGACAAAACGTTCGTCAAAACTTTTGGATCATTGGAAGGAGAGCAATTAAAACGAGCTCCGAAAGGCTTTGATCCAGACCATGAAAACATTGATCTCTTGCGATACAAACAGTTTGTTTTCTTCCGAAACTTTACTGACGCCGAAGTTCTCGCTCCTGATTTTGCAGCAAAACTTGATGAATGTTTTCGAGCGATGCGCCCTTTCTTTAATTACATGAGTGAGGTATTGACAACAGACGCAAATGGAGTTCCTTTGTACGATGAGTAATCATCTCTTTCTTCATGAAATTCCAAGTCCAATTGGGACACTTACTGCGGGGGTTACGGATAAGGGATTGGCGCTACTCTCCTTCTCTACCAATTCTGACCTCACTGTACCAAAAGGATTAGAAAGGGTGACAATCGTCTACGAAAGCAGACCTGAACATCAAGAGTTAAAGGACCAATTGACCGCTTATTTCGAGGGAAAACTTCAACGGTTTGACCTACCTCTTGACCTCCACGGTACTGAATTTCAGCAGAAAGTTTGGCAAGCACTACGCGAGGTGCCTTATGGAAGCACGAGATCATATAAGGAACAAGCTACTTTTTTGGGTGATGTGAAAGCCATTCGAGCCGTGGCTACGGCAAACGGTGCCAACCCTATCGCTATCGTAGTCCCTTGCCATCGAATCGTTGGGTCTGATCAGTCGTTAACAGGTTACGCCGGAGGGTTGGAAAGGAAGCAGTTTCTCCTTGAACTTGAAAGTAGTCAGCAGAGGCTGTTCTGAGTAACTATTATTTTACCGTCCAATATCCTTTGATTAAAAAACCTCGGGAAATCAATTCTGAAATTATGCTTCCAGCCGAAGAATACATCATTCCTCCTTCTACCAGACAATACTCTTTCGGAGCAATATAATAGGTGGCGAAGTCCTCGCTTACTTCTGGTTGGAGTCTAACATCGAAGTGTTCTCCACATACCGACTGAATAATTTCTTGAAATCTATCGGGAGCTACGGTATAGCTGAATAAATCCACTTCTATTCCTCTAAAAATCTCTGAGGGAATTACACTTTTTGATTTGTGCTTTTTACCGAATAGACGAAGTGGTTTGTGTTCTTTGTCTTTGTGCGTTAGTGAAATGTCCATAATAGTTTAATTTCGATCAGATTCGAATCAAATATATGACACTTCTTCGATAATATTTTATTTATATTTTAAATGGAAAGCATAATAATTAGTTAATACTTTACTAAAAAGCTTATCGGACAATTACTTTGCTGGTAAGATTTTGATTAGAAATCAGCGATCCGTTGGCCATTGTTTCGATACGCAGAATACCGAATTCCGCATTCACAAAATATCGTCTTGTTTCTCCTGTTGACGGATAGTCCGTTAGGAGCGTTTCATAAACATCAAAATAATACTGATCATATATGAATATGGAATCATGATACGTTGGATTGTGCTCTGAATCTGGATAAATTGTTTCTCCCCACGATTGTCCAAGCGTTCCACCAGTGCTGAAGCCTCCTGGGAAAACACTAAACGTCACCTCCTCTAAAGTCGATGCTAATTTAGTGACAATAAAATGCTTTTCCACTTGCCCTCCACAACCTGTAGAAACGCCATCAAATTCAGCAGATTCAATGTACACACTATCACTTGTTAGGGAAACAGAATCAAAATAATTCCAAAACGTTCCCACCAAATACTTCATGTTCAAGAGATTCGGATCTTCAATTGGGTAATTTTCGCCGTAATTAGGACAGTAAACACCACCCAACCCGTTGTCAGTAGGTGATTCTTCTTTCTTACAAGATAAAAGAACTAGAACGGTGAGCGTAAGTAAAGTGAATATTTTCATCGGATGCTTCGTTTACGAACCAACGTAATTATTTGTGCAATGGTTAGCATGAGTGAGAACCAAATCAGTACAACGAAATTTCGATAGACTCAATTTCTTCGTCTTGGTTTCTTCCCCTCCATGACCTTCATAATTGCAAAATTTCCATTGCCCAACATGGTATTACCCGTGAGCACGGTGTAATAAAGTGTAGGAAAGAACACCACATTTGCTGCGGTCCAAAGTGGATTCTGTCGAACTTTTATCTGGTGGAAATAAAAATTATCATCGATTGCCACACACGTCGATGGATCGATATAATTTAAATCCTTCAACATAGTTCTTGGTTCGTTTACTTCAACTTCATAGATTTTATCTCTTCCTGTATTGGGGTCTACCTTGGCATATTCGAGTTCCAATTTTAAATGACGCAACTTCTTTTTACGGTGTGCCTTTAACTTGGGATTCTCATTGCCGAACATTACAAAAAAATCATCGTGTTTGAATACTACCTGAATATCTTCCTTATCCTGACCTGCATACGATGCATTTCTTTCAAAACTACGCGCCCATTCAAAAGTGGCATCATCAGAGAAACGCAAGGCATAAACGTTCGTTTTCTTGTAGTTATAATACGTGGAATAAACATTTCGTCCGTTCAAATCGCTCCTACTTGTAGTTTCCTGCGTGTTGTATTCAAGCGTAAAGAAAACCACCAAACTACTATCTGGCATGGGCTCGATATGTTCAATATCAAAGCGAGATTCAAGAATTTCCTCTTTAGAAAGTTCTTTTTCTCTTTTTTGCCGATCTTTTTTGGACATGATTCGATTCTTGGTAGATCTGTCAAAATAGACAAATTGAATTCCCGAAGAAGTTAGGGATGCATCGTCGATGTCCGCGTAAAATACACCTTGATCATCTATTCCCGTTGTATCCAGCGCCAAGTCTCCAAAAAAGCCAATAACTCTGGTTTTCCCACCTACATTTTGATAGCTAAAATCGCTTATAGTTTTATCCTCTCCTCTTGCAGCGAAGTGATAGGAATTGCCCGAGGACATATCGGCCACTGTTAATGAAGGAAAGGAAGTTGGATGATCAGGTTCTTTTCCTTCCAGCTCACGGTTGGTATACATCACCACAGATTTTGCGTAAATCATTCCGTTTTTTCGCAAGTCATATTGACAAAGTGTAGCTTTAGGAAGCCCCTCCAATTTGTGCGGAAGTACAAACGACTTTTCTGAAGACGAAACAAGTTTCGAATCGATGGTTACGTAACGAAACGAAAGCTTTTCGCCATCGAAGATTTCCATGCCTACCACCATGTTCTCCAACTCTTGAGAAGACAACACTACGCACCTCGAAGGGTCAAAAATGGAAGCATCGTGGCGGACATTGTATTCAAACTCGAATACCTTTCTTATGGGCAAGGCAGCTTTTAGGCTTGACCGAAAGGATTGTGCGTAAATTTCCTCGTGTCTTGTAGTATCGGTCGTGAACAACTTTCTCCAGAATACAAAAACACCCTCTTCAGTTACTACTGTTTTCAGATAGTCCAAATCTTTCAATTCTTCGGCATTACTTTCGTTTTCTGGAAAGCCCTTGAGAGCCAAAACAGTATCCTTTAAAAGTGTATGCTTGTTCATCGACACCAACTTCAACTTGGCATTGTCGTAAGGTTTCGATTTCGAAATATTACGTTGCAACAAATAAATAGATGTGTGACTGGTTCCGAGGTATTCCTCGAAAAAGCCCGTTCTCTTGTTAGTGAACCGCTGCTCATCAGACCATTCAAACTCCATGTATTGAGCGGTTGCTATCCGGCAGAAGCCAAATAGCATCAAAGCCAGCATCAGCGACGCTTTCGGATATTTCAAGGTGTTCTTGTTCATATCGACCGTCCCAATTTCTAGTTTCTCGGCAATAAGATCAACTTCACATCGACACGTCGATCGGCTTGCTTAAGCTCTTCTGTGTAGTCCCCACTATGAATAGACTTTGCTTCCCCATAGTAATACACGGAGATTTCACCTGGGAACTTATAGAAGTCTTGCAATTTGCGTTGAACGGTTTCTGCACGACGCTTTGAAAGCTGTAGGTTGTAATCCAAAGAACCATCGCGATCCGTATGTCCAATAAGTATTACAGCATATTTCTCGTTGGCTGGAAGCACTCTGAAGGCATTATCTAACTTCAAACGCTCTTCAGTTCGCAAGGTCGCTTCATCAACATCGAAGAAGACTTCAAGGTCTTTCAAGATATTTTTTCCATCGAGAATGGAGTCTAACTCGCTTTTAGAAGTGATGAACTGCTCACTTAAATCCACGCTAGCACTATCTTTGATTTGCTCTGCAGTGTTGTTTGCATCTACCTTTTCTTTTTCTTCCTGCAAGTTAATGTTATTGATGTTGCTCGAGTCGATTGGACAGCCTGAATTGTAAACTGAACCAGGAACTGTTGGACAATTGTCAAACTCATTCAAGACTCCATCCCCATCTTCATCTGTGCAACAACGTTGATCGTCCAGAGGGCAACCGTTATTTAGCTCAATACCAGGAACGTCTGGGCATCTGTCAGCAGCGTCGATAACTCCGTCTTTATCTCTGTCCGGACATCCGTAATGAATTCCAAGTCCAGGTACATCAGGACACATATCGTTCATATCGATTACGCCGTCGCCATCCGTATCAGGACATCCGCGTGTGCTTCTCGGTCCCGGCTCGTAAATACACAAGTCTTCCTTGTCGATAATCCCGTCACCATCGGTATCAGGACAACCGTTGAATTTCGCCAAACCTGGATCGTATGGACATGCATCTTTCGGATCAGAGATTTTATCTCCATCCGCATCGTCTGGAACTTTGTAGAATATATTGTAAGCAACGCCTCCGTAAAAGCTTCTGCTTCGTGAAGACTTTTGACCATACAACAAAGCCATATTATTAGAACCAAGGAATACGGTAAACTGATTGAGGTTGAATCGACCCGCAACACCTACAGTAGCCGTTCCGTTTCCTAACTGCGAAATGGGAAGCATAATGGACCAGTTGTTTTTCTCAATTCGCGGAGTAACTGTCTGAATAAAGAACCCGCGAAGTTGGGAGATGTCACTTTTGAAATGTAACGGTAATGAAACATTGTAGCTCACGTACAAGAAGGGGCGTAAGATGTTCATGTCAAAGCTTGCATGGAGTGCAGTGGGAAGTCCCATTCCGAATCGCTGCGGAATTGCTGAGGTGTCTTGTGCACTGTTCGCTCCAATATTATCTTCCACATAATCAAAAGGTCCTGCGATAAGAGAGCCTGGGTCCAGTCCGCCTAAATCAACAAAATTTCCGGAATTCGCCTGTATAGATGGATTGGTAAAGTTGTAGGAAGAGGTTGAATCTTTGGTGAATCTTAAGAATCCAAGATCCGTTATGGACGCAGACACTTTCCACTTGTACTTATTGATGTCGTAACGAACATTTCGTTTTACACCGTCCATTTCATAATACTGTTTTTCAAATTCTGGACGGTATTCGTAAGTAATCCCTAAGTCAAAAGCTAGTCCTCGGTGCTGATAAAATAACTGATTATTGCTCTCACTTCTTACCAAATCGGCATCTAAATCGGTCATTTCTATGATCTCTGTGTTCTCCTGCAGAAAATCGTATTCTCCGCTGTTGAAGTTCACAAAAGAGGCATCCACTCCATTCAGAATTTTCATAGAGATTCCTGCCTTTAAAAACCGCGTATCCTGATCAAATATCGTGCGGGCATAGGTTAAATTATGCTCGGTGAAACTTGCACGATTCATTCCTACTCCAGCCAAACTTTCATTGGTTCCAAAAATATTCTCACCGTAGCCAGTAGCGGCATTGTGTGCCCAACGTATTGGCAGTCCTTCCAGGCCTCTCAATGTTCGAAAGCGAAAGGAATAGGCTCCGGCATTCCGATGATCAAATTCGTATTTAAGATTTATAATATCGACGTTCGTGGAACTTCTGACATACCCAGGATTATTAGGTTCTACAAACTTGATCCCTTGTCCATAAATGGCATAATTGTTCGAGCTAAAATTGCTGATTCGCGCAAAATTCGTGTGAAAACTTGCCGAGAACTTCGTTTTGGAATCCACTATGGAAGATGGATTGTATGAGGCAAGAAAAGAGCTCACCTTGTTGTCTTGAACAATTCCGGTGTATTGTATTTGCGCTGAGCTTTTATTCGGATTGAATAATAGCACGAGTGCTAAGAAAGTTAAGGTCCAAATTGACTTTTGCGAGGTACATTTTTTTCCAATCATAGTGGTTATTTAGTAGAATTTTCTTTCATAATTGTTTCGTTCCATTGAACGTTGTAGTCTTCCTCATTTCCATCAACACGTGAAAATCTCTTATCAAGGTACTACTAATTCTTGATAATTGTCCCTCAAAACCGACTAAATAATTCAACGCAAGATGCGCCAGAATATTGTACCTATTGAGAATCAGGCAGTACGCTTTCCAAATCATTTTACCCTATTATAAAAGAAGGTGCGTGCGATAAAATTTTCATCAATGTATCAAAAAACTTGCCAATAAATATTTGAGGTTCTCTCTTCTACAATGGAAAAATTTTTCGTTGGGAAATGTAGTGATTGCGTTCGGAAATTCTGAGGTCGAACCAGCGCTTATATCAAATTAACTTACCATTACAAATCGCTTAAATAAACCAATTTATGAAAACTCTCAGCACGCTTGGCGCCCTTTTTCTTTTGACCTTTGCAAACGCTCAAAGCACAACATCGGTTGCATATGAGGTAGATACACAAACTTCGATTCAATCGCTTCGTTTGAGCATTGCGAATGGTAATGAAAAGTCTATTACTCCATACTCAATTGGCGATTTTCAGAACACGAAAGTTTGCTTGCACCTCAATCCTGCTTTGGATTACGAATTACTGGTTAATAATACCAAGTTGATTCAAATCTCAAGCGCAGAAATACGGTCTAGCATTAAGTCATCAGAAGAAACTTCACCCGTTTCATTGGTTTCTATGGAGAATTGGGTAATCACTGAGGAGTAAGTATCGTTCACGGCGACTTTAAAATGCAATTCAATTAGAATTAACAAGAAAGGATATTCATAACCGTCTTGCTTCGGTTGTTCTCCGTAGCAAGGGCATTTTTTCTGCTTAACCCGAATATCACTTTAAATTGACAGGAAACAAAATTACTCCTGCCTTAATAAATCATCAAGTTAGCTCAAAAGTAAACCCAACTCATCATTTGAGCTGGGTTTAGTTAATCGACAGTTAGTCCTCTTGCACGTGCCCTATTTACTTGTGCTGGCATGAGTTTTTTACTTGTTCAATTTCTATTCGAGCGATCCATTTCACTTATATCGTGCTATGTGTTGTATGGCCGTCCACCACTGGTTTCAATGAGTACCTCAGCAGCGTGGCAAAGATAGTGATGGAGACAATTTATTGAATAGTATTTAACACATTTTAACTAGCATTACTAATTATTTAAATTCACCTACATGCTCAATCAATAGTGTTACTATTATTTGCAAACAATCTTTGTGAAACTATGCGCTGGGGCTTGTATTGCAACCTCGTCAGGATTTCAGATCCTTCGTCGTTCCGAATTCCGAAAGAAATGCTTCAAGCTTCGCTCGACTTTTTCCATTTCCAACTGCTCTTGAAAGCCTGCTTTCAACACTCTGGAAATGAAAAAAGCTCAACACAAGGTGTTGAGCTTTTCTTTCTTAGTGACCTCGTCAGGATTAGCTTCCCTGCGGTCAGTGCTTTCGTTCATCCAGGATGAACTTCAGGTCAAACAGGTTTGAACCCGTCGAGAAACAAAAAAAGCCCCCTTGCGGGAGCTTTTTGTGACCTCGTCAGGATTCAAACCTGAAACCTCTTGAGCCGTAATCAAGTGCTCTATTCAGTTGAGCTACGAGGCCAATTATCTTTTATGTAATCTCGTCCAATTCCGCTTTTTAACCATTTTTCTCGTTGCAAAGCTTCTTCTTTCGAGTTAAACTCTTCAAAAAACAACAAATCCCAAGGTCTGTATGGCTTTGTTGAACTTGTCTTTCCTGCATTATGTTGCTTCAATCGTTCCTCAATATTTGAGGTAAAACCAACATAATTTCTTTCAAAATTAATACTTCTTAGTACGTATGCGTAAAATTTCACGTTTGAAATCTTAATTCTTTTGGACAAGTGCTCCCTGCCTGCCGCAGGCACGGTATTCAGTTGAGCTACGAGGCCATTCGGGCTGCAAATATACAAGCTTTTTTTTCAACAACAAGCTTGCTCTTTACTTTTTCAAAAATATTTAATGAATTTCTGCAGAAATACCACGATCCAACAATCCGGTACACATGGGCTCCAGAGTTTCATAATCGCCCGACTTCACGTCGCACTTCCCTTTGTAGTGTACAAGCCATGTGCACTGCTCCGCTTGAACGGGATCGTGCTTGCAAATTTTGATGAGAGAATCAATTACGTGGTCAAATGTATTGACATCATCATTGAATACTATGAGATTCTTTGATGATACCGTCTCCTCTACTACATTAACTTCCTCAAGTACTTCTGTATCTGTATTTCTCATAACTAATATTTTAATCGTAAGTTGTACTTACTCTTTTTCTGTAATCTTTTCTGGTTCTACACCAAACAATCGAATCCGTTCAAAAATTGCGTCCATTCGATCTTCCTCAACCCCAAAGATACGAACTTCTGTTCCTCTAAATGTACGATTGATCTCTCTTCTGTAATTGCAACGCAACATCCAATCCATGAAGGCTCCTGGAACTAATGAGTCTGAGAAGACAAAATAAACAACCTCTGATTTCTGATCGTCCAACAAACCTTCATCCAAATAAACGGTATCAACGTCATTTTCGAAATTGAACAAATTCGGAAGGTAATCTTCGTTCTTATAAATCGTTGATTTCACACGCTGGTCCTTCTCGTCGTAATAGAATGATCCTTCTGCGTTGTAACGATTCAAAACATCTCGTGGAAACTCGTCAAACGTTCTCTCGGTAACAATTTGTACGCGTTTCTCCCACTCTTCCATCGGTGTGATTTCAATAACATCACGACGCACACTGTCCGAACGAACAATTGGTGTTTCCGCCATCTCAGGTTCTTTTTTCTTCCTGGATTGCAAAATATCCTTCCCATATTCTAACAACAGGCGTCGCGCATTCCCGATAGATATTCTCTTCCCCTGATAATAAGCCACAATAAATGCTCCGTCAATTCCACTCTTTCTGGCAAAGGTTTGACGTGGAATTGCTTCCTCGGCCGAATCAAACATTCCTGTATTGTAACGAATTTGTCCGTTGGGCAATCGGAATGTAGCTATATCCGGTAGATTCTTCAATTCTGAATCTGTTACGGCGCGATTGAATACACCGATTTGTACCGTAAAGAACAGCCCCTCCATTTTCTCAATGGGCTCAGAATCGGCGGCACCAGGCGATTGTGCATAAGACCATTCTGGTAAATCCTCTGGCTCACTGCTCACTGGGATGTTCAATTTCTGAGCGGTATTTTCAGCCACTTCGATCATGATTTCTTCCGCTCGTTTTGGAACACATATTCCGGCTGCTTCAAGGCGACGCGCCTCGCCAAACGTTATTCGCTCTCCATTACAGTACGCCACAATGAATGCGTCAGAGTACCCAAGATTTCGAATTTGCTGGCGTGCGTCAGTTACTGATTGACTACTGGAGAAATAGCCTGCCATGTAACGTGTGATGTTTGTCCCATCTATTTTCTCTCCTGAAACTGGATTGAATTCTTTGAACACATCGTCTCTAAGCGGTCGAGCAAATGCTCCCACCTGAACGCGATAAACGAGTCCTTCAGGGTTTGTTACTCCGACTGGAATTTCTACCGCACCGTTATTCGGTCGTTCCGATTCCGTATTAATTGCAAAACCATTTGTTGGCATTTGCAAGAGAGCAGTTGCCACTGCTGTAACCTTCAGCGGTTGAATTCCACGAGCTACTAAGTTTTGCATTTTCATTGCTTCTTCTTCATTTTCAGGAAGGGCTTGATCGGCAGTAAACTTCTTCTGAGTCAACTCGATCTCAAGGCGATCCATTTCTTCTTCCAACGCTTGCACTTCGGCTGCTTTCTCCTCTATGACTGGCGCAGGCTCTCTACTTTGAACGGCTCGCTGCAATTCGCTGCGTTTCACCTTCAACTCTTCCTCTAAATTACGAATTTCATTGGCAATGGTCAAAGCTTCTACCGCTGCTTTCTGATAGGTCTCGAACTCCTCGGTCGCCGCAATTTTCCGTTCCTCCTGGAACGAAATTTCCTCCTCCAGTGCTGCTGAATTCAAAGCCGTTGGTGTTTCTTCGACGCGACCCAACTGCTCATCCACTCGATCCAATCGTGCCTGAACTTGCTCCTGTCGGGTAATCAATTCTGAACGTTTCGTCTCCAGTGCTGGAATTTCCTTACGCTTTGCCTCCGAAATTTCTTGATTTACACCTTCAATTTCTCTACCAATCTCGCCGAGTTGAATTGAGTAAGACCTTCGTTTTTTCTCCAGTTCAGGTCGTGACATAGTCGAAATATCGTACTTCTCTTCAAGCTCAGTTAACTGAGAGGTTACCAAAGCATCATTCAGATCATCGTTCAGTATCTTCCGACGTCTCATGGCTTCATTTAGGAGGTAACTACGTTCCGCTTCAGAATCTGCATCCTCGGCCTGCTCAACAATTTGAGCAATAGCTTTCTCTTCGGTTGCTGCATACTCCATTGTTCGTTGCACTACCTCGCTATTGGAGTCAACGCGTTCGTTTAAATTGCTCTGAATGGTTGCGGTTTCATCTTTTGCCTCATTCAATTCTGCTGTAGCGCCCACATTCTCGATTGCCAAACGTTGTTCCGTTACCTCACGCAATTCACGATTCAATTGTTTTCTTTCCGAGTTTGATAGCTCCTCTGACTCCGTTGCAGCCCGAATTCTTGCCTCTTCTTTTTGAAGCCTGTTGACTTCTTCGTTTTCAGAAGTATTCGTGACTGCTACTTGTTCTAACTCACCGAGAGAAATACTGATCGATCGACGTTTTTTAGACACTCGGTCTTTCTCATCTATAAGCCACGAGAGTGTTTCTTCGTTTTCTGGTGTTGGGTCATTTTCCACAATTTGTTCTTGTGCCTCGATTTTTTGATCCAAGGCTTTCTCATACGCGGCTAAAATCTCTTCCTGATTCTTTAAAGATGCTACATCCGAAGCTACTTCAGTTAATGCCGTGCTTACCTCTGCTCCGTTTTCTTTACGAATACCAGCGATGTATTCCGCTGATTTAGAAGGAGATGTTGTATTGTTATCAAGTTCCGTCTCCCGTAATTCACTTTCCTCTAAAAGCTTCTGTTGAATTGCTTTTTCAATATCGACGGAAACGGAATAACGGCGATTCAAGGACTTCTCTTTATCTTTAATTTCTTTTTCCAACGCCTCTTGCAAGTCTTGCTCGGCTTGGCGTTGTTGCTCCACGTTCGGACTTGTGGCTCCCTTGGTGTAAGCTGCTGCTACCTCATTAATCAGTGCTTCTTTTTCTTCTGCTGTCAAACTGTCAACTGCAGTTTTGCTGAACGTATTTAATAAGATCTTTTGTTCTGCAATTGCGTTTTCAATGGCTGTTTTTCGGGAAGAAAGTGTTGCATCTTCCGGATTTCGATCCAAATCTTTATCTACCTCATTCAATTCTTTCTGCAACGTTACCAGAACACCCGCCACAACAGATGCTTTTCTTCGTGCTTTCGAAGATTCCGTATCATCCGATGCGTCTATTTCTGAAATCTCGCTGTTAGAATCAGGAGCGACTTCAGCAATGATTTCGGCAACAGAAACAGTTCCTATGGTTGGATTTTCATTGAGGCTTGCCAATTGGGCATCAATGTTTGCAATTGCGGATTGTCTCGCAGCAATGCTTTGATTAAGTGCCTCCACTCTCGACTTAGCTTCTTGATTTTCAGGATCGCGATCTAAGCGTTTTTGCCATCTCGTTTGTTCTTTTTCAAGATCAGCCAAAGTCTCCTCTTCAAGTTCTTTGAGGGCCTCTTGCTTGTTCTTCTCTGACTCTTCACTGTTTTCTATCGCAGCGCGCTCCTGTTCGTAATCTGGTGCGACATCCGCTAAAACCTCTTCTTCTGTGATATTCGAGGTGGACACCGGTTCGGTTGACAATGCCGAAATATTTTGATTGTTTTCTGCAATTTCTGTGTCTGTAATTGCAATTGCTTCCTGAAGCGCTTTCTCTTTTGCTTGTAACTCCGTGTCGTTTGGATTCGCTTCCAATGCGTTTGCAACATTTTGTGCTTCTTCCTGAAGGTCTTCTAATAATTTTTCATTCAGCGCTAACAATTCCTCTTCTTGCTCCAGCGGCGTTCCATCACCAGACAAAATTTCTCCTTTCTTTTCTTGATAGTTTTTATTTACCTCAGCAATGACATCCAATGCTGTTACTTCTGTAACCGTTGGTAAAGGGATGGCTGCTATTTCAGCCTCTGTCGAAGAAATGGCCTGATCGTTCTCTGTTATCAATTCACGAATTAATTCCTTTCGCGCTTTGGCAGCTTCATCTTCAGGATTATTTGATAATGCCTCTTCTGTAGATGCTTCCTCTGCCTTTAAATCAGCTTTTAACGCCTCTCTAATAACTAATTCTCGTTCCAACTGCTCCCGCTCAGTAAGATTTGAATCTGATTGAATTTGTTGTAATTCCTGCTCGAGGTTTGGTGCAACTTCTGCCAGAACATCTTCTTTGGACAATGCTGCATCAGGAGTTTCGGATTTCAATTGTTCTTGTTGTGCAACCAGCGTGGCATTCTCTGTCTTCAACTCGGACTTTTGTTGTTGGAGCAATGCTTGCTGCTTTTGTAAATGCTCGTTCTCTTCTACTTCTAATTTTTGCTGTACCTGGGCCAATTGCTCCTCCACGGCCTGAATAGCTGCTTCGTTCGCCTCAACCAATCGCGAAGTTTGTTCCAATTCAGAAAGCGAAGCATCATTTTGAATGGAAGCCTTGTCCTCCTCGTATTGCTGACTCAGCTCTTCCGCGTAATCAATTATTGGATCTCCTCCCTTGATTTCGGGATGGTCTCTTTCCAAACTTGCCAAAGCAGTATCATAGTTGAATTCCTCTTCATTAGAGATTTCCTGAACTACCTGTTTTGCCTCTGCAATATCGTTTGGATCAACTTCAGATTTATCCTCAGTGGAAAGCGCGTTTTGGTAGCTTGCCAACCGTTCTTCTTTGCCATTTAATTCAATTTCCTTCGCAGCAATTAAGTTTGAAAGGCGTTCTATCTCTTGTTCTCGTTTTTTGATGTCTTGCTGTGCCGAGGAGATTTCTTCTTCTATGCGCTCTCTATCTTTTCTTTTTGCCCCCTCTTTTTCGCGCTCCAGCGAGTTTATTTTCAATTTGAGTTGCTCAATGGAGTTTTGATATTCCTTTCTGCGATCCTCAGCTTCACCAATGTCTGCACGCGCCTGAACAATTTCATCGGTATAGGTTTCTTTAATCTTATTGGGTGATCCTGCCTTGGCTTGATCGATTACATTCTTTTCATTCACTAACAATTCTAAAGCTTCCTGTTCGTCATTATTTCGAAGGTTTTCGAAGGATTCTACAATACGCTTCAGTTCCTCAGGGTCAGCACTGCTACTTTCCAACTCCCTCACCTCAGAGATCAAAGTTTCCAGCCCTTGAATTTGTTCAATTAACCGTTCTTTTTCTTGCTGCTTTTGGCTGGCTTCAGTGAGCAGCTTGTGTTTTGCGATAGGATCGTTGGCCTTTTCCGCAGAAGCCCGCAACTCCTTCTCCATTTGAGACAGTTCCTTAATACGATCTGTTTTAGCGATCAACTCGGAGGAGACATTGGCGGTAACCCGCTCCATTATTTCCTGATTGTTTTCAGTTGATTCTTGCAACTCTTGCAATTGTCCCGAAACTTCGCGCAAGCTCATATTATCGAAACCGAGATCTACTAACAGCTCATCCAGGTTTTGCTGATTTTCAATCGCCTCAAGATCAAATTGATCTGCATTTACATTTAATTCTGATTTTTTTCGAATTACTTCTGCAATAATAGCCTCAGCACCTTCCACACTTTCATCAAACTTGTTGATGATGCGAATGACTTCATTTCCATTCTCCGTGGTGTGAATAATCTCCTGCTTGAGCGGCCGAAATTCATCTAAGAACGGCAATTCTATCGTGAATCGATATTCATCCCCTCCTTCAACCTCAACGAGATAATCGTACTTACCACCTTGCGGGAAAACATACGAATACCGTCCACCATTCTTAGCGGAAACAGGCATTTTAACCAATTCGTCTCCATTCGAACTCTTGAGAAGACTCAGCTTTATTTTCTGATCCTCTGGATTGATGTCGGAGGTGAAGTTCCCCATCAAAATTACCTCTTGGATAGGCACGCGAACCACTTTCACCTTGTACACATGCAACATGTCCTTCTCGCTTGATCGTGCAGAGGCAAAATATGCATTTGAGAAGGTTTCATCCACTACATAAAACAAGTCGTCGTCAGGCGAACTGATGGCAAAATCAACATTCTCAGGAGGGCCGAAAGTATTGGTATTGGGATCGCGACGACTTACGAAAATATCGTAACCTCCCATAGAATTGTGCCCTTTGGAACTGAAGTACAGAAAATTTCCACTGGAATGCAGAAACGGATAGTCTTCGTCCTCGTTTGAGTTGACATCTCCTCGAACCAATTGTGGCTTTCCCCAGGAACCGTCAGGCAATCTAATACGCTGATAAATATCCTTACCAGTACTTTCGTCATCACCCCAACTACTGTAGAAGATCATTTTAGCATCAGGACCGTAATGTACAATGGGAATATGACCTTTCTTTCTGTCTAGTTTGGTTTGAAAATCACGATCCACGGTAATGGACCCTTTAATGGTTTGAGAGGATGAATAGATATCATAGAAACGCTCGTCAGAGATTTGTACTTTATCCGTTACGATGATATCGGTGAAGGTTGTCAACAACTTTTGTCCGTTGTTGCACATCCGTATTTCTCTCTCGACGGGGTATCTTTTGTCTTCTTTTACTCGTTTGGATTGATAGCGTTGATAGTATTTTTTTGCCTGCGAAAATTGGTAATCCAAATGCAACGCCCTTCCATAGAAGTAGAACACCCGAGGATCTGTACCTTCAGTATTCACACCATACTTCAAATAGCGAATTGCATCTCTTTTATTTCCAGAATTATAAAGTAAACAAGCTCCGTACTTGAAGTTCCATTCGGCAACTTTCGGCTCCAGAGATAGAATTTGTAAGAATAGGGGGGTCGCTTCAACGTACTGTTCATTTTCAAACAATTCGTTGGCAAGCTCCTTCTGTTCTTCTGTTACTTTTTGACCAAACACACTGGCACTGAGCAACAAAAAAAGGACAAATATGCTATGTTTAACCCCTCTCAAATTCGTTCATTGGCAATCATACCCCGAGATGAATAGTACGACTATTTCTTAAAAAGGTTCATTTTGTTTTCTTCCCCTTTCAGCAATCGACCTATATTTTTTTTGTGTGCGTATATCACTGCGGCAGAAAGAACGATGCTAAATGCGATCAACCATGGAGACCGAACCCCAAAAACTGTGATTAAAATTACTGGGAACGAGCAGGCTGCAGTCATTGCTCCTAGCGACACAAAATTCGATAGGATAAAGACTAATAAAAAAATACCCAAACAAATTGCTGCCGCTGGTGGATGAATTCCAATTATTACGCCCAATGAGGTTGCCACTCCTTTTCCTCCCCGGAAGCCCGCAAAAACTGGAAAAACGTGACCAATAACAGCACAAAGCGCACAAACCAACTGCAAATTGATCAATTCGTCACTACCATACTCCCCCATTCCAACTACGAAAGGTAGAAAAACCGCACTGAATCCTTTTGCAATATCAATTGCGAGAACAACGATTCCCGGTTTCTTCCCAAGAACACGGAAAGTATTGGTTGCTCCTGCATTCTTACTCCCATGTTCGCGAACATCGATACCATATCTTACTTTCCCGACCCAAACGGCCGTAGGAATCGATCCAAGAAAGTAGGCTGCAATTGCAAAAAGCAAATATTCCATCATTATTGTGTGAACAAATCGAGAAACGAAGCCTTGTCAAAGGTGTCCGTCTCCGTTTGATACTTAAAGTTTTTGGTTTTACGTTTGTCGTCTTTCATTTCGTTTATCGCATTGGTAAATTCGGAATCGCCTGAAATAATTGACAAAGTTCCGTCCTTTTTACTCATTCCATAATGCATGTAATAGTCATTGCCTCCTGGAATATCAATCATCAAATTGAAAGCGTCGCCTCCCGCACCAGAGTGAATCTGCTGAAAGAATGCGCGGAAAGGTACGTATTTCATGACAGGTTCGCCATACATATTCACCAAAACTGCACTTTGCACATTGGTGATCAGCCCTTTCGTTTGGAAACCGTCGAAGGAGCTTAAACGAATTCCACTGAAAGTCATAGATTGGTTCAATCCTTTCGGAATTTTACGAATTGGCTTCTCTCCAATGAAATCTGCTTTGAAGTTATCGGCTGTTTGAACATCTTCCCAAGTACGAATCGCCTGATCTAAAGTTGTAGAGTTGAAATCTGCTCGTTGCAAGCCTTCCAATTCATTGATTCGTTTCGCCAACCCTTCCATCAGCCCTTTGTCAAGTTCCATTTTCATTCGCGCTGTAATGTTCATGGAAGTTTCACCGGTATTCTGATTGTAGTTGACTACCCCAATGGCATCAATCTCCACATCTCCGAAATCCATACCAAGTTTTATTTCTCCATCTCCGTTCATGGAGCAACTTTCAGTATGCAGGGCGATGAAGTTCCCAACCTCTAATCGGTTGATCAACTTTTCTTTGGATCCAATTTGGAATTCTTTCGCGTCGGGGTTGTACTGGAGATACCCATTTGCTGTCATTACAATGGGATCTTCTGGATCCACGAGTGCTGAAAGGAAGGTTGGGTACAATTGTAAACTGTCGGTTGAAGGGGAATCGCGCCAAACTATTCCCGCTGAAATAGAACCTCCATTCAAATTTTGCATTTCTTCACTTACTGGGATTTGAATGTTTTTCGGATCTATCTCAGAGGTAAATGCCATCCAGTTTTTATCGAACTTATCACAATTATGGTTGATTCTTGTGGCCCCTTTGAAAGTGATTAGTGGATTTGCTGCCGCGATAGACATTTCTCCATAGTAATCAAATTGAGGCGACAATTTGAAATTGTCCTCTTGTTTCACTTCACCAGAGGCAATTGTTTGGTAAGCAGTGTCTGGTCGGATATTATCCATCATAACGTAATAGACATTGCTATCGATATCATAATACGGATAACGACCAGATGCGCGATAATCTCGTCTTGCCTTGATTTCTACCTCAGCCTGATCAAATTTGTGGTACTTGGTGATATAGTTGGCCACAATCGTTGCATTTTCAAACTTATCAATTTTCGCTTTTTTACGGATCACTACCTTCATACTGTCTGGTGAGATTCGGGCATCGGCAATATCGATATACTCTACTTCATCGCAATAAATCACCTTGTTTCGAACATTGAATTTCGCCTTCGGCGCCATGAACTGTAAGCTGTCTTGTTTTGGATCCGTTGAGTAGAAGTTTGGACCTTTCAAGTCAACCCCCTGGTCGATGGTGATGTCTTTGTCGGAAGCACGTTCCATATCTATTTCCGCATTATCCATATACCATTTAAACTTGTCCATCAAGCAAAAATACCTGTTCACTGGAAAGTTTACTCTTGATTCTCCCTCGTTCGAATTAAACTCTCCCAAGCGATCTTTAAACGAGACATGTGCACTTACATTCGTTGTGTTAAACGCTAACGGATCTTCATCAGAATTCCCTGCGTCCTCATTTTTCAGATCAAAGGAGGAGGTGTCCGCATCAATGTCCCAGCGCTTGAAAGAGAAATCATCGGATATCAACGTGGCTCTGGATAGATCCATAAGTCCACTTCCCCTCATTCCCTCTGGACGGATCTCGATACCACCTCGTAAGTTTGATTCTCCATCGAAGAATTCCAATTCTTTCGTAGGAATAGAGCGAACGCGTAGCAAATCCTCTTTTGGAACGTAAGAAATGTACGCTTCTCCCGATTTTACAGGCGGAAATTCAACCCCTTGTTCGCTCGGTCGGTTTACGAAATCTACAATTCCCACTGTGGAATCTGGTAGAAATGCAAACAAGGACGTTTTTAAAGTCTGAGAGGTAGAATTTATGAAGTCAATTTTACCTGCTCCTTGCAGTCCGTTGTTGGAAAGGAGGATTATATTGTCGTATTTTGCCTCGGATTCGTAAAACGGATAGCCTCCTTCTGGTGCTTTCGTATTGAAGCCGAAGGAATAATCGGGCATTACTTTCAATTCCTCTTTCATCTTGGGAAAAATTCCTGCAGAGGTTAATTCTCCTTGAAGTTTCAAGTCTTTACGAACAAACATGTGCAAGGAATCCTTAATGAAAGGCTGCACTGTGTAGTAGAAACGTGTGCTATCATAAGCACCTCGGTAAATACTTTTGTCATTGTAGTAGATGCGCGTTTCGTTTTCCACTATTAGTCTTGGGTACATATCAAACAAATCATTTTTACCCGATTTGTTGTTTTTATGATCGACAATTAACTTTCCAGAAACACCTTTTAGTTCACTGATCATGCGCACAGGACCAGGACCGTGCTCTCTTTTCATTGGATCTACATTGAACACTGTTTCTTTCGTGTCTAAGAGATGAATTGTGAAATCGTCGTAGGTAAAGTTGGCAGCAACAGTATTGATTTCTGCCTTACCAGAAAATACCCATCCTCCGAAATCAAAATTGCGGTTTTCTTTGATTACAACCTCACTTCCTTCAGGAACAACTGTAGTATTTTTTCGCTGGGAAATACCCACCCGATCAACCGCTTGAATCTTCAATTTCAAAGTGGCCAAATCCATGGTTGCGTATTCCGTCATGCCACGTCTCTCTGTATTTAACGCCGTAAACATAGAATCGAGGTAGCTGAGGTATTCATCCTGTTGGATTTCCATCTTTGTTTTCCCCTCAAGCTGCGGCGGTGTTTTTGGGCGCATGTCAGAAACGAAGATGATATTGTCGTAATCTTTTGTTCCTGCTTTCGCCTCGACGAAAGTTATGAGCTTATCAGTGACGTGTACCAAATCGCGTTCTGTATCGTAGTTGATAAAACCAAGGTTAGAAAGCTGAATTAAAGTTGGTGTAGCTTGTTCTTTTGTTAACCCAAGTGCAGACGCTGCTTTTCCTGCTTGCATCGTTGGCTCATCATACTTGTACGCATAATTCGCGATAGCCACCAATGGATGCACTGAAGATAGCCCCTGTAAACGATCGTACAAGCGTTCATCGAAAAACTTAACAGATTCAAAGCGGGCCATTCGCTGCTCTGGACTCGTTTCGAATCCAAAAGTAAATATGAGCTGATCTTGATCCTCCTGCCAAACTACTTTGGGCGCATAAATTTCAAGTTGATGGTATTTATCCTGGAAAGCAGCCTGTCCAATACCGGTGCTCGTGCGTGAAATTTGCACTTCCTTTTTCTCGAGGTCATAGGTAAAATCTGCTCCTGGATGGTACAATGAGTCGCCATTATTCAGGTAGAGCGAAGTTTCAGCACGCCCAATGTGAATTCGTTTACTGTCAATGACAATTTGTTCAGCTCTCGCTACTATGAAGGGCTTCCCGTCTTTCGACAGTTCAATTTTGGATGGATTTTGTTCGCTACCCGTACCGTAAAAACTGGCACCTTTCATCTCAAACCCACCAATGTAGTCTATGTTCTCGGCTACGTCTTCGATTAGAACGTTTTGTTCAAACGAAAGAAACTGAGGATATAACTGTGGATCTTTATCGTTGCGTTTCGTCGCTCTTTCTGAAAGACGGCCTTGAATGGTATTATCAACGTAGCTTGTAGTAAGTGAAACGGTATCAACATTGAAGGCTGATCGTTTCGTAGAGACACTAAAATGGTTCAGCTCGGCGTAGTGTTCCGCTGGATCTAATCCTACGCGCCCCCAGGTAATCTTGCCCCCAACTCCTTTCCATTTCTTCAAGGCAGGTTCGTATTCTCCCGTGGTTTCATACACACGAATACTGTCTACAACGCGTTCATTGGAAGTATTGCTATTGGTAATTACCCGACACACCAAATCTCCTCCGGTAAACTTAATCACAGCGTTTTTTTGGACCTCAAACTCGTATGATCCTCCAATGTAGTACCAACTAAAATCGGATGATTCGGAAATTCGCCCATTTTCAAAAAAGCCCTCAGAAAACTCCAAAAATGAACTTAGTTTATCCTTATTTCGGTTGTCAATGAGTTTGTCTACCGTAGATTGCCATGCATCATAACTTGCCTCCGACAGGTTCTTGTCGACGAACGAATACACAGAAAACACATACGCAATTACCTCCGGGTCCATTTTGAACCGTTTCTCGAGAAGCTGATTGCTCGTATTCACCATATTGGTGAAATAACGATCTGGAAAATCCGAAGTTTCCAGTAGCATGGGTGTTAATTTGTCCTTAACAACCGCTTGCATTTCTTTGGAGCCGAATTCGTTCACCTGTTTCTGATATTCCTTAACGAATTTCTCTCTGTTGGGTGTGAAGGTTTGTGCCGACACTTGGTAAGCACATCCGAAAATTACGAGTGTTAGCAGGATTTTCCAGCGCATGATGTTGTTTTTAGTTTGATTTCCTCAGTTGAATGGCAGCCCATTCATCTTTTTGGAATCGCTTGACAGGAGTCAGTTGATGCTCCTGACAAAATGCTTCCATTTCTTTTATGTCCGTCTCAAAAAAGCCGCTTAGCAATAGCGTGCCATTTTCCATTAGATTTCGGCTATAAACTGGCATTTGAGCTTTGAGAACATTCTTATTGATGTTTGCAAGAATTAGTCCAAAGGATTCTGAAGGTATTTTGTCAACATCTCCACAAACGGATTCGATGTTAGAACAATTATTCAAAGCCGCGTTTTCTGCCGCATTTTCTGCCGACCATTCTTCTATATCGACAGCTAAAATACGCTCCGCCCCTAGTTTTTCTGCAACGATGGCCAAAACTCCTGTCCCCGTCCCCATGTCCAAAACTTTGGTTGGGATAGATTCCAGTTCAAAAAGTGCCTTTGTCATCATCCAGGTAGTCTGATGATGTCCAGTCCCGAAAGACATTTTCGGTTGAATGGTAACTACCAATCCCGGAGCATTTTCCGCGTCGTGAAATGGAGCTAAAATTGAAGCGTATTGCTCAACATACACAGGTTGAAAATCTGCTTCCCATTGAGCATTCCAATTTTGATGTGGGATCACTTTGGTAGTTATTTCAAAGTCTCCCTCAAAACCATTGTGTAGGCTTGTCTGCTTTAAAATTGATTCGTGGTCCAAGCTCGCATCTCCGTAGGCAATTACTCCATCCTCCGTCTCTACGAAACTATCAAAACCAAGATCCGCAAGTTCTGCCACGAGAATTTCGTTCCATGGTGATTTGGGATTAAGTGCTATTTGAACTTCCAGTGTGTCCATTAAAACGAATCAATTATTGCGCAGAAAGCATCGGCTTTTAACGAGGCACCTCCGATAAGCCCGCCGTCCACATTCGCACATGAAAATAACTCTTTCGCGTTGTTTTCGTTACAACTTCCTCCGTATAATATGGATACTTTTTCTGCTGTTTCGGAATCGTATCTTTCAGCGATCCAAGAACGAATTGCAGCATGCATCTCTTCTGCTTGATAGGAAGTGGCTGTTTTGCCTGTTCCAATGGCCCAAACGGGTTCATAAGCAATAATTGCTGTTGCTATCGCCTTTTTTGGCAAGTGAAACAATGCAGCGTTCAATTGTTCTTTCACATAAGACTCCTGATTTCCTGCCTCACGCACTTCCAACGGTTCTCCGCAGCAGAATATAAAGTCGAATCCTGAATGGACAGCTGCATCTACCTTTTGTTTCAGTAATTCATCCGATTCACCAAAAATTGCGCGGCGCTCACTATGACCAATCAGTGCGATTTCTCCTCCTACACTACGAATTTGATTGATCGCAAGTTCACCTGTAAAAGCACCTTTTTCTTCAAAATAGAAGTTTTGTGTTCCTACTTTAATACGGTCGGTTTCCGCCGCAACTTCTGATACGAATAGCGCGGGAGGAAACATCATTACCGTAACATCCTCTCGTGTATTTTTCTCGTTTACCTTTTGAACGAGCGCTTTTGCTTCGTCCAAATTCAAATTCATTTTCCAGTTTCCCGCAACGATTTTTTGCGCCATTATTTAAGGTGTTTTTCTTTAAATGTTTCTACAGTAGGAATGGATCTGTGCGGATACTTCGCTTTCACCACGGCTTTCTCCAACACCAACATTGCAGGGTTGGAGCGAGCAATTATTTTCAATTCGATTTCATCCATTGAGAAAATCGGAACATTGAGGTTGTAATCTTTTTTAAACTTCACAATTTCAGTTGGAGATGCATTGCATATGAAAATGAATGGTATCTTTTTCTTCTCACACACTTTTTGTATTGCTTTGATGCGGTCTACGCTGGTGTCCCAACTTCCATCTTTCAGTTTCTTAGAAACAACCATAACAATTTTCTCTGCTTCCAAAATTCCATCAAGGATAGCGATTTCGGTCACGTTTGGATCCATGGTTGTCTGGGTTATAGTATCCAGCAATTGATAATCGCTTTCCGGGTAGTATTCCGGCACGTACTCTTCCATAGGAACCATCTCTTCTTCGTTGTAGATCAAATTCATGAAACGCAGCGTCTGTTTTTCGGAGATCAATGTATCTAACACATTTTTCACCAGAATAGAATTGCGTTCGTCATCTGACATATCAGCAATTTGCACGGTTGGATTGAAGTCCATGATGGAAGCATTCACCTGTTCCACTAGGGTAATTCTCTTCTTTCCTTCAAACACCCAATTGGTATCTGTCCAAAAACTTTCATTCGCCATATACTCTGCTTGAGTCATGGTTTTAAGCTTGCCAGTGTTGATGTTCCGGTAAGTAAGTTCGCTGTCGTACTCTCCATCTACACCATCGCTCATCTTTTCTTTTAAGTTCGCCCCAATAGCATAAGGACGATAATCTTTAATCGGCTCGTACATTAATACGTAAATCACCATCAAGAAACTAAGGTTGGTGACAACAAGAGCGCTTCCCCAATGACCAGACAGCACTTTCGCTTTAAGGAACAGGAGTACAATTGCCCCTGCAGTAGCCAATATTGAGAATAAAATAATGCGCCAATCAACCACACCATAGACTAGTGCGTAACTAATCATGAGTAAAATCAGCGATACTATAAGCATCGCGAGTCCCCAAAACTTACCTAACTTTCGATGATCTGCTCTTAAACTCCAAAGCGCGAGAAGAATGGAAATTCCACCAAACATGATTGGATAATACCATCCAAACACCCAGGAAAAGAATACAATTACGAGCATTGCGCCTGTACCCATTATCAGATTTTCTTTACGCGTATTTGGCTTAATAATCCATTGCGCCAGGAAAATCCAAATAACCAAATAGAGTAAAATAATATCTTTCCAAAGCGACTCCGAAGGGGTTAACGAACGACCAACCGAACCTTTCAATGCATCGCCGAAACAACCGCAATCATCCACACATTGCGTAGTTTTCCATTCACCAATTACAACTTCGTCTTTGTTTTTAGAGACTACAAATACCTGAGGAACGTAGTGCAGTTCTTTTCCAGTTTTAGCACTCTTAACAGGCTTGTGTTTTTTGGCTTTCGCCGCTTCAACTTTCGCTGCCTCCAATTTCATCTCTGCCATGTAGGCATCTTCTGGATCGCTTAAAACATACGTATCGTGATCTTTAAATTTCGCAAATTCATCGCACGTAGAGGTGTGCCACGTTAAGAAGGTAAAGAACAGCATCATCCCCATCATCAGGTATGCCACCCATTTGATTTTACCACCAATAATGGTCAAAACCCCGAGGACAATCTCCAAAATGCAAATGATCACGGATAGCAATAGTGCATGCTCCATCAACCATTCCAACGAGAATCCTGGCGCTCCAAACCATTCTTTAATTCGGTAGGCCAAGGCACCATCTTCGAAATATTCTTCCAATTTGTAGGAGAAGCCGATGGGATCGTTTGCCTTCACTAACCCCGAAACAATAAACAAGCCTCCCACCAGAACTCTGGCAACACTCGACATCATTAATTTCCCTCGAAAGACGATGAGTCCTCCAATACTAAGCATCATGAGAATGACACCAATTGATTTGTAAAGGGTCGAACTATCTCCTGCACTTTCATGGTATCCCATGACCACGAATGTTAACCCGACAAGGTTTAATACGACAAATCCAATATTAAAAAGTAGCGAACGTCCTTCAATGGTGATTTTATCTTTCATACTAAGCAGTTTGTCCTACGTTCATGTGAATGAGGGCGAATACAGAATAATTCAGCATATCGAAGTAATTAGCATCAATGCCTTCGCTGATAATTGTTTCTCCATCGTTGTCCTCAATTTGCTTAACGCGGTATATTTTCTGAAGAATCAGATCGGTCAATGAACTCACCCGCATGTCACGCCAAGCCTCTCCGTAATCGTGATTCTTTTTTTGCATTAATTCGGTTGCTTCTAACGCATACTTATCGTACAAAGTGGTTGCTGTATCCGCAGGTAGCTCTAATTCTTTCAAGTCGTTTTCACGAAGTTGAATGATGGCCATGATGCAGTAGTTAACAATTGCCACGAACTCGTCTTCGATGTTCTCACCTACTTTGTTTTCACCAGTTTCCTGAATGGTTCTGATGCGCTGCGCCTTGATGAACAATTGATCCGTTAAAGAGCTAGGACGTAAAATTCTCCAGGCTGTGCCGTAATCCTTTGTTTTCTTGGTAAAAATATCTCGACAAACATTGATTACATTTGCGTATTCGGTGTTCGTATTGCTCATGAATTGACGTATGCAAAAATTAGGTGTTGAAGATACAATTTTTCGTAGTAAAACCAGCATTTCTGTGCGGGGTAAGATCGTTGATCTGCACATTCCGAAGGTCATGGGAATTATCAATGTAACTCCAGACTCCTTCTATTCGGGCAGCACCGTGAATTCACATAACGCTCTCAGTGAACGTGTTAATGATATGTTATTGTCTGGAGCGGACATTTTGGACATTGGTGGTTACTCGTCTAGACCGGGCGCAGATACCATTTCCGTGCAAGAAGAAATCGATCGTGTTTGTCCAGCAATAGAACAAACAGTAAGGGATTTTCCAGAAGCGGTTATTTCCATTGATACTTTTCGATCCGAAGTGGCTCATGCGGCCCTTCAATTAGGCGCTGGGATAATAAATGATATTAGTGGATTTCAGCAAGACCCAGCACTTCCAGGTATCGCAGCAAAATACAATGTTCCCTATATTCTCATGCACATGCGTGGGACACCGAAAAATATGCAATCCAAGACGAAATATGACAACATTTACACCGAAATGGCTCGTTACTTCTCAGAAAAGATGCGCGTATTGCATGCAGCTGGTGTGAAGGATGTGATTCTTGACCCTGGATTTGGATTTGCAAAAACACTTGAGGACAATCACCATCTATTGCGAAATCTAGATTATTTCAAGCTTCTAGGGGCTCCCTTGTTAGTAGGAGTATCGAGAAAGTCAATGATCTACAAGAAGCTTGGAATTACACCTGAGCAAGCTTTAAACGGTACAACTGCTTTGAATACGATAGGATTGATGAAAGGCGCAAAGATACTCAGAGTTCATGATGTAAAAGAGGCGAAAGAGTTGGTCGATTTAATGCAACTAGGCGAATAAGGCTTCTCCTAACCTCTTCTCAATTCCTGAGATTCCTTGCAGGCCTCCAGTATGAATGAATACAATTGACTCTCCGTCGTACTTTCCTTGTTGAATTTGGTCGTACAACGCAAACAAGGCCTTGCCTGTGTAAACTGGATCAAATTTCAAACTGAATCGTGTGTGCATCGATCTAATAAATTCGATCAATTGTTCATCATATTTGGCATATCCACCAAAATGATAGTCGTCCAGAACTTCAGTTTTTTCGAGTAGCGATTGCGTTGTTTCCGCATCTATCCCCGATTTCTTGAATAATCGTTGCATTTCTGCAGCGCTATCAAATCCTTTCAAAACGGGCACAACAGTGCATTTCTGTTCCGTTTCAAGGCCCATTAAAACCCCGCAACTCGTTGTTGTTGTTCCCTGAGCTAGCACAATTCGATCGAAATCTAGATGCAACTCCTGCACCAACTCCTGACAGCCTATCATTCCCCAATAGTTTGCTCCTCCTTCCGGAACGACATGTAAGTTGGAAAACTCTTGTAATAATTCTTCATGATAGTAACGCTCTTCTTTCAAGTGATACTCCTCTCTCGAAATAAAATGCAGATGCATTCCCAACTCGTCACATCTTGATAATGTATCACTACTATTCTTGTTCAACTCATCACCGCGAACAACTCCAACTGATTTTAGTCCTGCCTTTTTACAAGCCGCTGCTGTCGCAACTAAATGATTGGAATATGCCCCTCCAAAAGTCAAAATACCTTCATTCTTGTATTGCTGGCACTGTAAAATGTTGTATTTCAATTTTCGCCATTTGTTACCAGAAACCTCACTATCAATGAGGTCATCGCGCTTTACGGTGACGCGAACATCATGAACCCTAAAGATGGGATCCATAATTGGGAATAAAACAGAATCTGAAGTATCAAATAGCTCAGCCATGTGGCAAATATCACTTAATTTTGTGTTTATGAGTGATGACATGAGCGGTTTTTCGAAACGATCAAAGCTTGAGGAGGAAGATTATTACATGAGTCCCGAAGGGTTTATCGTTTTCACAGAGAAGTACCACCTTAAACGCGGTTATTGCTGTAAATCTGGCTGCAAACATTGTCCTTACGGATACGATAAGAAGACGGGAAGCTTAAAAAAGTAAATCTACTCTGCTCGTATCCCGTTCTCAGGAACCTTTCCTTTGTATTGCGACAGCACACTTTTAATGTAGCGAATATCAGCATCTACGTCTCCCGTCGGTTCAAACATGCTGTGAAATCCGCCAATCTTTTTTTCATAATCCATATAAGCGATATAGATAGGGACATTCGCTTTTTGTGCGATGTAGTAAAATCCTTTTTTCCAATTTGGATTGTAACTGCGTGTTCCTTCTGGAGTAAATGTCAAAAACAGTACCTCATTCTCCTTGAAAAGCTGCACCGCATACTCAGTAAGATTGTTATTCTTTTTACGATCGACAGGAATTCCCCCCATCCATTTCAGTAAGTAACCAAAGGGAAAGAAAAATGCTTCTTTTTTGATGAGAAACTTTGCTTTGACACCGTAGTATTTAAAAGCCATTCTACCAATAATAAAATCCCAATTGGATGTATGCGGCCCCACGACAATCACGCATTGCTTGATACTCTCGGGTGTCGTTTCATCGATTTTCCAACCCATAATTCTCAAAAGGAACCGATAGAATTTTTTCATAAAACAAAAGTATTGAAACGGTTGGAATCGCGCTCGAATCGAAATAGCTATTTTTAAGTCGTGAAAAAGTTCTCCAAATTAGGCCAAGCTCTGTCCATCCTAGCATTGTGTGGTGCCATGTGGTTGGTATATACTATTCTTGTCTTTAGTTTTGAGGCTTCGGAGAATCTAAATTCGGAGTATATTCCTGAAAATGCTTCAACTGTTTACCGCTTGGATGGACGTGTTCTTTCCCGTGAACTTCTTGCATCCCTGCTAATCAGTGAAGACAAAGAACTTGAATCACTGGCCCAAAGTAAAATTCCAACGACACGAGAAGGAAAACTAAAACCCGTGGGAATTTCATTCGATTCGGACATTATTCTTTTTCAATTAGAGGAAAACGGTAACGAGTTTTCTGGATTTCTTTTTAACCTCTGGGACCAAAGGATATTCGATAAAAATATGCCCAAATACCTTGGTAAAAAAAGAGCTTTTGCTTCGATCGAAAATGTGGGGATAGTGCTGTTTCAGTCTAAAGGAAACCTTTCCAAAGAAGCATTAAAAAAACGTGCAGAAAAAGTACTTGCCAAGCCAAGCAACTTCCGCAAGAAGCATCCAGTTCCAGCAGACAACTCTCTTGTTTCTATTTGGTATAAGGAGAAGGAAGCCGGCGTTTCAAACGTAGCTATTTCTGTGCAGGACAATCAACTTTTGTTTCAAGGGACATTCGAGTCAAACCAAAATATTTCGGGTAATAACCTGGCAAATTATAGCGGAGGATTTCACGTACATTCGCAATGGGTGCCGTCGGCATTGAATGAGCAGATGCAGGCACTACTTGCTGCCGCAGGAATAGAATTACCGCCTTTGAAGCAATTTTCGTTGAATTACTTCGGCTCGACGATTGTGACAGAACCCAACATTGCCGGCTTGCCCTTTATGGCGGGATCGTTTGAATTTGAAGAGGTAGTTGAAGCCGATTCCATTTTTAAGCAATTCCCTGTTATTTCGACCAACACCTCTACGGGAGAAACAATTTACGATGTACTTTCAATTCAATATGCTGTACGGCAAAAGAACCCGAAAACCATTGAAGTTCAGTCTTTGGAAGGAACGCAATTGACAAAGGCAACCTATGCTTCAACGATAGAAGTTTCAGGAGTTCCGAAATACCTCACCAAAATTGAAGGAGACCGATTTATCAAAGGTATTTTGGTATTAACGAGTGAGTTCAAATCGTTAAGTGCATTCGTGAACGAAGTGGAGAAAGTGGAGTTAAAGATGACACCAAAAGCTGGTAAAGATTATCGTATTCAAGGTAAAATCGTTTTGAAGGATGATAAATGGCCTTTGAACGAGGTCTTGAAGTTTCTGCTACGCAATAAGTTCTTCTAACAACTTTTTGAAATATCCAGGTGCCTTTGCGAGTCTGGAACCATACCACGAGAACATTTCTCCGTCTACCAGCACAACCTTTGCACTTGGAAATCTATCCTGATACGCTTGGATGTGCTTCTCTTTAAAAGGAAAAGGCTCTGAACTGAGAAAAACGAAATCAGGAGTTGATGCACTTTCCTTAAACTCTGGGTATCGCGCTTCATTTACATAGTTCTCGAGCCCGCATCGGTTTAACATCGCATCAATAAACGTATTCTTTCCAGCGCAATAATTTGGGTCACTCCAGATGAAATAAGCCGCAGTTTTACCTTTCGGCATGGTACTCGAAACCCATGAGTCCAGTTCCTTAAATTCCTTTTTTATGACAGAGATCAATTCCTGCGCGCGCTCTAATGACCCTGTGACCTCACCGACCTGCTGAATCATCATTAGTGCGTCTTCCAAATCAAAAATGTCACTCATCCAAACAGGATACTCTTGTACCAGATGTTCAATATCGCTTTTCTCATTCTCCTCCTTATTTCCGATAATAAGATCTGGCGAAAGCTTCCGAACTTTTGTAAAGTCGACCTTCTTTGTTCCTCCTACCCGTGGCTTATTCCGAAACCATTCATCAGGATGTAGGCAGAACTTCGTAATTCCAACCACCTGATCTTCAAGTCCGAGGTCGTGCAACAATTCGGTTTGAGAAGGAACCAGAGATACAATTCGTGTCGGAACTTCTTCAAGTCGAACTTCGCGAAGCATCTGGTCTTTAAAAAGCATCTTATGAAATTGCTGAAATTACATCGTGTCGTGTAACGATATGATAAACGCCGTCTTTTAACTCGACAAGAACCGCTGAATTTTCTTTGTTGATCAATTTGGAAACTTCTTCTAATGAAGCGTCCGCCTTGACAATTGGAAATGCAGGTTGCATAATCGAAGAAACCGGCGCATCACGCAAAGAAGGATCGTCCATTAGCAATTGGTATACTTTGGAATCGTCCAGAGAACCTACAAACTTTCCGTCTTTCATTACAGGAATTTGCGAAATGAAGTACTTACGCATGTTATCAATGGCGTGTGAAACTAATTGCTCTCCATATACAGTAACCAATGGCTTGTCTTCATGTTTTTCGACCAACGCTCCAGCGGTTTTAATTTCTTCATCCAGAAATCCACGATCGCGCATCCAATCGTCGTTAAACATTTTGCCAACATAACGACTTCCATGATCATGGAACAATACCACTACCACGTCATCTTCTTTGAGCTCATCCTTCAATTGCAAAATCCCCTTAATTGCTGATCCTGCTGAATTTCCAACAAAAATACCTTCCTCTTTAGCCAAACGACGTTGATACACTGCCGCATCCTTGTCCGTCACCTTTTCAAACTTATCAATAACGCTGAAATCCACATTCTTCGGCAAAATATCTTCACCAATTCCTTCTGTGATGTAAGGATAGATCTCATTTTCATCGAAAATTCCGGTTTCATGGTACTTTTTAAAAACCGAACCATACGTATCGATTCCCCAAATTTTGATATTCGGGTTCTTTTCTTTCAAATACTTCCCAACACCTGAAATGGTTCCTCCAGTTCCTACTCCCACGACAAAATGCGTGATCTTCCCGTCCGTTTGTTCCCAAATTTCAGGTCCAGTGGTGAGATAATGAGCTTTGGTATTTGAAGGGTTATCGTACTGATTTACATACCAGGAATTAGGAATCTCTGTCGCCAATCTTTTCGAAACAGAATAATAAGAACGAGGGTCGTCTGGCTCCACATTCGTTGGACACACATGTACTTCTGCTCCTACCGCGCGTAAAATGTCCATTTTCTCCTTACTCTGTTTGTCACTCAGCACACAGATCAATCGGTAGCCTTTGATAATTGCTGTAAGTGCCAACCCCATTCCCGTGTTTCCAGAAGTACCTTCGATGATCGTTCCTCCAGGCTTTAATCGACCATCTGCTTCTGCATCTTCAATCATTTGCAAAGCCATTCGATCTTTAACCGAGTTGCCTGGATTTGTAGTTTCCACTTTTGCCAAAATAGTTCCTTTGACATCTTTCGTAATTCGATTAATTCGCACCAATGGTGTGTCTCCGATGGTTTCAAGAATGTTGTTGTATACCTTCATTTCGTTATGTTGTTTTACAAAGTTAGAGATACCTATTAAATAGCCGCCTATTTCTTGTAGAAACAAATACATCTATTTAATGTAAATTTGAGTAAAACTAATGCTCTATGAGACAACTACTTCTCTCGCTACTATTCCTGGGAGCGATGCAAACACAGGCGCAAATGGTGAGCGCAGAACTGATAACCATTGAAGACATTAACGTAAATGGACTTTTCCCAATTGGTTTCGATGATCCTACGATGAATAGTAATGGAACTGTAGCGGTTGTAGGTCGTTCTACTGTAGCCGTGGATGACTTCATTTTTGTATTTGATAGTATCTTCTTTAAAAGTTCCGATCTCACTTCTCCTATTTTGGACCCAATGGCGAATCAATGCGGTATTGATGACATGAACAATGTTATGTTTATGGGAGATGACGAATTTTCGGAAGAAGTAATTTACCATTCTTCCTTGGGGCAAATAATTCGTGAAGAAGATCCTGCTCCTGGTTATCCGATAGGGACAGTAATTAATATTTTATACCGCCCAATGATGCTCTCCAACGGCTGGATGTACTTTGTAGCCTCGGTGGATGAAGATAACAACGGGTCCACGGATAGCCGCGCAATTTACCAAGTATCGCCTACCGGTATCATTTCTTTGTTGTACACATCTACGAATGCACTGGTTTCAGGGGAGGTTTTATCTCCTGGCTCAACGGGCTACGATTTCGACTTTGACATCAGCGAAAGTCAGGCGCAATCGATTGCTGTGGTAGATTTAAATACCGGATCAACAGCAGATGACGGTGGTGTAATGGTTAATGGATTTTTGGTACTTCAGGAAAACGACCCTATTGATGTAACGGAGAATTTTGACAATTTTGACATGGTTAAAATCAATAGCAACGGAGACTACATTATCACTGGAGACTCTGATGGCCCTGTCGGTACCGATGAATACATAATTCTGAACGGAACGGTACAAGTTCGTGAGGGCGATGTTATCGATGGCTATCCATTGACCTCAGCTGCAACGGTCCAAGGAGTGGATATAAACGACAACGGCGACTTCATTTACCATTGGGCCACCGCAGGTATTGAAGAGTATCTTTTTTCAGGAAACATTAACGATCCTGGAGGACTTGCATCAGCAAAAATGGTGTTGAAACGCTATGATACCTTGGATGTTAATGGTGATTACGAATGGGATTATGTCATTACGGACTTCGATGCTACATTTTCTTACAGGGGTTACGAATTGAAAGACACAAACGTTTTATACATGAATGTGAACTTAGAGGATACCTCAGGAAATGTTCGTGAAGCGATAATAAAAATTGACCCGTTTTGTCGTCCTCTTCGTAGTTCTACTGACGCTACCCTTTGCTTCAACGATACGATTGTTATTGGCGGAAATTCTGTAACCAGTAGCGGTATTTATTACGATACACTCTCCAGCATTGGAACGTGTCAAAGTATAGAACGCTATGTAGTCAATGTTCTACCTCAACCCGCTTTAGGAGTGGAAAATGCCGTTATATGCCAAGGCGACAGTGTACTAATAGCAGGGACGTATTTTTCGCAACCTGGAACGTATTATCCCGTAATATCAAGTGCGCTTAATGGATGCGATAGCACCGTGGAGGTTTCCATAGCAACACTTCCCGTTTATGATACGCAGCTAACTTACGAGTTATGCCAAGGCGACAGTATTTTGGCGGGCGGTTCTTACCAAACCACCAATGGTGTGTATATTGATTCATTGACTTCAGAATACTTCTGTGATAGCATTGTGACGCGAACGGTAAATTTTGTCACGGAATATAATACACCGATCGCTTACAGCATTTGTCAAGGTGACAGCATACTGTTAGAGGGAGCGTATCAAACAACGGCGGGAACTTTTTACGATACATTGACAGCTTCTTTCGGTTGTGATTCAATTTTGGTGCAGACGGTAACACTCAATGCCCTTCCTTCTGTAATTCTTGATAATTACCCAGTAGATAGTATTTGTACAGATGGCGCACCTCTTGCTCTACCAAATGCGCTACCAGCGGGAGGGATATATGATGGCAACGGTGTTGATGGCAATGAATTCGACCCTGCACTAACAGGGCTTCTGGGAACTTCTGTTTTAACCTACACTTACACTGACACCAACGGTTGTATCGGCTCGGACCAAACTTCCATTGTTGTTTATGACTGCTACTTAGGTCTGGATGAAATGGTAAATCGTGTGGTCATTTACCCGAATCCATCTCAAGACCTTTTCCATGTAGAGATGAGTCAACAAATAAAGGGTACATATCGCGTCATCAACGAACTGGGGCAGACTGTTTTGGAAGGAAATATCTCAGACAATATGCTCGATATACATTTGGGTACAGCAGAGTCTGGGAATTACTATTTAGAAATCAAGCCGAGTAATGCTCCCGAAAATGCTGCTGAGCGCTTCAAGATGATCAAAATGAATTAATGAGAAGAGCCTTCGGGCTCTTTTTTGTTTAAAATACTCCCTGTACTTTCAGAACAATCAAGGTAATATATGTGATGTAGGTCGAGAGGAGAATAGCTCCTTTCAGGCGTCCAACCTTACTACCAACTGCTATCATGACGACAAGCATCAGCGCCACACCGATGACCCAAAGCATATCGTATTCGATCACTGAACGTTTTATCGGTATTGGCGTTATGATCGAAGTGATACCAATAACCACGAGAATGTTGAATATATTAGAACCAATCAGGTTTCCAATCGAAATGTCCGTTTGTTTTCGGTAAGCAGCCACACAAGACGCCACCAATTCGGGAGCAGAAGTTCCGAAAGCGACCACAGTTACTCCAATAATGCTTTTTCGCTGACCAGGCTCTATATCGGCAAGCAATTGGTCGGCAACGCCCACAGCTCCTTTGATAAACCATTCGGCCCCAAAGTACAATCCAACGAACCCCAAAAGCAAAAAGAATAAGGACCTCCAATAGGATGGATTCTTCATTTCTTCTGAGAAGTCGTCATCCTCTCCCACGACATTCTTCCGTCTCGCATTTCGAATCAACAAGTAGGTAAATGCCACGATAATTGAGACCATTATGACACCTTCAAAAAGATCAAATTCCAAATCCTTGGCAAAAAAGAAAAACAAGAAAGTGGCTCCCACCATCATGGGTAAGTCAATGGTTTTGGTGTTTTTATCCGCGACAACCGGAAAAATAAGCACGGTGACTCCCAGCACGAGCGCAATATTGGCAATATTAGACCCGACGACGTTACCAACAGCAATTTCAGCATCGCCCTGAACAGCACTCGTTACACTCACAAGTAGCTCAGGTGCGGAGGTTCCAAAGGCTACAACGGTCATACCAACCACCAAAGGGGAAATCTTCATTGCAGAGGAAAATCCAACGGCTCCTTTCACCAGAAACTCTCCTCCGAAAATCAAAACGCCCAACCCCAAAATCAGCCAAATGTAATCCATTCCTCCATGTAGAATTTAATGCCGCAAAATTGCAGGTCACTTCGCGCAAATATAGCTTTTTTGAAGGTTCAGCACGCGAATGGAATTAGTGTTGAATTAGCCCAAGAATGAAGTTGGAACACATGATTTCACAATTTTTTCGACCACGAAGAGGTCGGTAATTCTGTTGAATTTTAAAAACTAGCAGGTTTAGAATGATGGGAAAGGGGGGAGTAAGTGTAAAAAAGTGAAATTTATTTTTGGATCGTTAATTTCAGATAACGTAGATATGACAAAGGTTACAAAGGAAATTATGTTCAATTTCGAGAACCCTTCACCGCAAAAATGCGTTTAAGTTGTATTGCATTTATTAGTTTTTGATAGGTGAAATTATTATTTTCTGTCGAACTGCTCCGACATTTCATAAATTCCCTCGCTAGGACCCTTACCAACAAGAAACCTCGATTCACCTCTATTTTCTTAACATTTCTTCCGAATCTTCACGGGAATATTCCTACCAATTTCATACACTTCCTACCCCTCGATTCCGTATTTTTACACCATGGATTTTCAGCTCGTTTCGGAATTCGAACCCACCGGCGATCAACCTCAGGCAATCAAAGAGTTAGTAGAAGGTATTAATGATGGGGTAGCCGATCAAACACTCCTTGGAGTGACAGGAAGCGGTAAAACGTTTACCGTAGCAAATGTGATCAATCAAATCAATCGCCCCACGCTTATTTTATCCCACAACAAAACACTTGCGGCGCAGTTGTATGGAGAATTCAAGCAATTCTTTCCAAATAACGCAGTGGAGTACTTCGTTTCCTACTACGACTACTATCAACCAGAAGCATTTTTACCCGTTACTGGCACGTATATCGAGAAGGATTTATCCATAAATGATGAAATTGAAAAATTGCGACTTTCGGCTACTTCCGCCCTCTTATCGGGAAGGAAAGACGTTATTGTGGTCGCCTCTGTTTCTTGTATCTATGGGATTGGTAATCCGCAGGAGTTCGAAAGTAGCATCATGCACATCAAAAAGGGCGATGTTGTTTCTCGGAACAAGTTTCTATTCAAATTGGTAGAAAATTTATATTCTCGGGCAAATCAAGATTTTGAACGTGGTATGTTCCGTGTGAAGGGTGACACCGTTGATGTATACCTGGCCTATGCTGATCACGCGATTCGATTTGAGTTTTGGGGAGATGAAATAGAATCCATCAGTTCGATTGACCCCGTGAATAATAATGTTATTGAACAACACGAGGACATTAGTATCTACCCTGCAAATATTTTCGTTACCAGTCCTGAAACAACCAAAATAGCCATCGAAGAAATTGCGCAGGACCTTGAAATACAAGTTGCAAAGTTTCGTCAGGAAGGAAAAATTGAAGAAAGCGAACGTTTGAAAGAGCGCGTAACTTACGATTTAGAAATGATCCGCGAACTCGGTTATTGCTCTGGTATTGAGAACTACTCGCGCTATTTTGACCGTCGCGAACCAGGTCAACGTCCCTTCTGCCTTCTTGACTATTTTCCGAATGATTTCCTCATGGTCATTGATGAAAGCCATGTTACCATTCCTCAAATTCGAGCGATGTACGGAGGAGACCGTGCAAGAAAGGTGAATCTGGTTGATTTCGGTTTCCGATTGCCTTCTGCCGTTGATAACCGTCCACTTCGCTTTGAAGAATTTGAAAGTTTGTTGCATCAGGCGTTATATGTTTCTGCAACACCTGCCGATTACGAAATGCAGAAATCTGAAGGAATTCTCGTAGAGCAGGTAATTCGACCGACAGGATTATTGGACCCTCTTATCGATGTACGGCCAAGTGCCAATCAAATTGACAATTTAATCGAGGAAATTCAATTACGGATTGATCGTGACGAAAGAACTCTTGTGACAACCTTAACCAAACGTATGGCGGAGGAGTTGCAAAAATATTTGGACCGCTTGGGTATTTTGTGCCGATATATTCACTCCGATATTGACACCATCGAGCGGGTAGAAATTTTGAGACAGTTGCGCCTTGGTGACTTCCACGTGCTCATTGGAGTCAACTTGTTACGTGAAGGTTTAGATCTACCCGAAGTTTCCCTCGTAGCCATTTTGGATGCAGATAAGGAAGGATTCCTCAGAAATGAAAGATCACTGGTTCAAACTGTTGGTCGTGCGGCTCGTAACGTGAACGGGTCCGTAATCATGTATGCTGACAAAGTCACAGATTCTATGCAGAAAACAATTGATGAAACGGCTAGAAGACGTGAAATACAAGAAGCATACAATAAAGAACACGGCATCACTCCCACACCACTCAAGAAATCGAAGGAGAAAATTTTGGAGTCCACCAAGGTCGCGGATGGAGATCGTCCAACGGATTACACGCTGATAGAAACGCCTTCTCTTGCAGCCGACCCAGTTGTTCAATATATGTCAACGGAACAATTAAAAAAGTCCATCAAGCATACGCAAAAACTCATGGAAGAAGCTGCCAAATCCCTTGACTTCATTGAAGCTGCGCGTTTACGAGACGAATTGTTCGCGTTGCAAAATCAACTCAAAGAACAACAAAAAGATTTTAAGAAATAAGCATATGAATATTAAAACACTTTTAGGCCAATTACGAATTTTAGCCGTTGCAGAAGGTATTTCTTACTTACTCCTGGCGCTGACTATGCCTTTGAAATATATGTACGAAATGGGAATGCCGAACAAAATAGTGGGCATGGCGCACGGCGTGCTTTTCATAGCTTATTGCGTATGGGTTGTTATTTACGGCCGAGAGGCAAAATGGAAATTGAGCACCATTGGGTGGAGCCTTTTAGCTTCTTTACTTCCTTTTGGAACCTTTGTTGCAGATGCTAAAATTTTCAAGAAAGATCAGGAGAATCAAAAGGTATCAATCTGAAAATCATACTGCTCAGCATTCATCTTTAACCTCCGCGTCGGCAACTACGTGCATTACGATGTCCACATCTGCCTCCAAAGTATCCACCGAGGCATAGTACTTGCTCGTTCCAATAACCTTATCGTTCGCTGTCATTAAAACAAAATAATGGTGATTATCCGTTGTTCGTTTCTGATTATACCGACTAGAGAACGAACCAATCGTCCTCACAGTTTCAATTCCATCTTCAGCCTCCTTCTTCGATTCATAGTTCACGCTGTCCATAATCGATTCATGATTATCGGTGTGTAGAGAAAAGGAATAAAATCCGTCTGGACCTTTTTTGAGAACAAAATATCCCATAGTACAGTTATTCGTGGTGTCCAAACCTAGTGAGTTTTCTTCCAAATTACAATACGCAGAAATACCTATTTTGGTCATATATCAATAGAAATCCAGCGTTTAACTAATACTAAACCGTTTTTGCTCTAAACTCCTTGAATAACTTTTTTTTGAAAAAAAAATCGAATACTGACAATTCAGTATTTTCGTCCTATGGATCAACGGAAACACATAGAAGTTTGCTTCACCCCAAGTCAGTACGAATACTTCAAAGGCGAATACGACATCGTAGTTGTAATTGACGTACTGCGTGCGACATCTGCAATATGCGCGGCATTCGAAAACGGAATAAAATCAATAATTCCCGTGGCGACCATTGAAGAAGCCAAGGAATATCAAAAAAAGGGATATCTCGTAGGAGCCGAACGCAAAGGCCAAATTGTTGAAGGATTTGATTTTGGTAATTCTCCCTACTCGTACATGAGAGATGATTTTAAGGACAAGGAAGTAGTTCTATCAACTACCAATGGCACGAAAGCACTATCCATTGCGAGCGATGCTCCTACTGTCGTTGTTGGATCTTTGCTAAACCTTGATGCATTGTGTCAATGGTTAGAAGAGCAAAATAAAAATACCTTGTGCCTTTGTTCTGGATGGCAAGATAAATTCAATTTGGAGGATACTATTTGTGCGGGCGCCATTTCTGAGTATCTCTTGGGGACTGGAAAGTTCACTTCAGATGAAGACTCCTCAATTGCTGCGAAGTATCTGTATTTGTCGGCCTGGGTGAATCCATTGGGATATTTAAAATCTAGTTCGCACAGAAGACGTTTAAAAAACTTAAATTTAAACGATGATATAAAGTACTGTCTCACACCAAATCAAACGGATGTGATTCCGATATTAAAAGATGGTAAACTGGTTAAAATATAAGTGGGTTCTTCTAATCTTACCGCTCTTGTTTATTGGACAGAGTGGCATGCAAGAAAATAGTGACTTTCAGAAACGCTGGGGATTTTTCGGTCACAAGCGAATTAATAGAATCGCTGTATTTACCTTACCGCCTCCGATGTTTGGTTTCTACAAAGAACATCTTGAATACATCACGGATCATGCAGTCGACCCAGACAAACGACGATATGCTGTAGATGGAGAAGCACAGCGCCATTACATCGACATTGATCATTATGTAAAAGAAGGAGAAGATCCCTTCGCTATCATGCCAAAAAAATGGAAAGACGCCGTTGCCAAATTTACTGAAGATACACTACAGGCATACGGAATTGTCCCATGGCACATCAAGGTTATGAAGTTGAAACTTCAACGAGCCTATGAATCCAAAAACATCGATCTTATTCTGAAATATTCTGCGGACATTGGTCATTATATCGGTGATGCGCACGTTCCCTTGCATACTACCGAAAACTACAATGGGCAATTAACAAATCAGAAAGGTATTCACGGATTATGGGAAAGCCGATTGGTGGAACTGAACGCAGAAGACTATGATTATTTTGTAGGGAAAGCAGTATACATCGACAACATTGAGGATTTTATTTGGGAACGCGTAAAGGAGTCGCATTTATTGGTAGACTCGGTTCTTCGAATTGAAAAAGAACTTACCGAAGAGTTTGATCCAGACGGTAAATACAGTTTCGAAAAAAGAGGAAATACCACTGTTCAGGTTTACTCCTATGAGTTTTCGCAAGAATACCATCGTCGTATGAACGACATGGTAGAGCGAAGACTTCGCAAAGCAATTTTAGCAGTTGGATCCATTTGGTACACAGCCTGGGTAGACGCTGGTCAACCAGACTTAACCGAACTGCAAAACAAAGAACCATCACCAGAGTTGGTGGAAGAAATGCGTGAACTAGACGCTCACTTCCATAGTGGTGAACATAAAGGACGTATTTGCGAATAATTTGAACGTTTTATTTGGATGATTGTACCCGTTAATACAAAACAACATCCTATGAAATATTTAGTCTTAGCCGCAGCAGCTCTTTTCGCTTTTTCCAGCCTGGCACAGGAGGAAACCATTTATCCAGATCGTTCCTACGTTGATTTTGATCGATTCCTTGAATTAGCCAACGAAGTCCGAGATCATCGGGCGGAACGCAGAGTATCGATGGCAGAATTCAATAAAATGGCCGCAGAAGAAAATACCATCATTCTCGATACGCGTTCAAAAGAAATGTACGATGCCAAACACATCAAAGGCGCTCTTCATTTGAACTTTTCGGATTTCACTCAAATCAATCTTGCGCGCTTGATCCCTGATACTAATACTCGCATTTTAATTTACTGCAACAACAATATTCTAGATGATGCGCTGTTCTTCCCGACAAAATCAATTAGCCCTGAGGAAAGAGAAATAATGCAGCTGCAATCGCTACCCAACGGTCCCAAAGAGTTTCCATTAACGATGGCTCTTAACGTTCCAACATATATCAACCTTTATGGGTATGGCTATAAAAATGTATACGAACTCGCGGACCTGGTATCTATAAATTTCACGGAAATCGAATTCGAAGGCACAGAAGTATACTCTGAGAGAAGTGAAAAGTGAAAAGTGAGAAGTAAAATTTATCTTCTGACTTTTCACTTTTCACTTTTTACTCTTCCGACTCGACTTCGCTTCTGGGTTAAAATCCAAACAACACTGTATCCAAAACTCGAGATCCTCTTGCCTATCGACACCTTCGGGAGCAACAAATAGGTAGCCTTTCATTGGGCGTTTCGTGAAATCCATGGGGCGGGCACCTTCACGTGATAATAATTCATAATAAGCAGATTCTCCCACACGCGCCATGAAGTCATTTTTCACAATTCCAAAGCACATTTTAGCATCTACCATGTAACACAAACCTCCCATCATTTTTTTCGCTTCGTGATGAATGCCTTTCTCGTTCAAAACGCGATCAATCCGTTCTTGTAGATATTCGTCATATGCCATAATTTAAATCTACTTTTTTTTAAGGTATTCCTTACATTTATATCAAATGAAAATATATGATAGAGGCGCTTAATCTTCGGAAAGAATTTATTCTTTCGAAACAACAACGCAAAGAACTCAACACAACCGAAAAAATCGCTGTCGCCGTTGATGACGTGAGTTTTACATGTGAACCAGGACGCGTATTTTCATTGCTCGGACCAAATGGAGCAGGAAAGACAACTACACTACGGATGCTTTCCACAATTTTCAAACCCACTTCTGGGAGCATTCAAATTGGCGGTATTGATGCCATCAACAATCCTCAGGAAGCGCGTAAGAAAATAGGGTTTCTCACAGGATCAACAGGACTTTATGCCCGATTGACCCCGAACGAAGTCCTAAAATATTTTGCAGATTTATATGAAATTCCAAAGGATGAATTCGAGCAACGCAAAGAAAGCCTTTATCAACTTTTAGACATGCATGATTTTCAAGGGAAACGCATCGGGAAATTGTCCACTGGGATGAAGCAAAAAGTTTCCATTTGCCGAACCATGATTCATGACCCTGAAGTTGTCATTTTTGATGAACCTACCAGCGGTTTGGACGTAATTACCGCCGAAAATATTATCGAACTAATTCGTAGCTGTCGTGAACAAGGCAAAACCGTCATCTTTTCGAGTCACATTATGAGCGAAGTCGATTTGCTTTGTGATGACCTGGCAATTATTCACAAAGGTCAAATGTTGTTCAATGGTACAATGGAAACCTTCAAAAAGGAAATGCAAGCGGAGAATTTAACAGCTGAATTCATCCGTATTGTTAACGCTACTCAAAACCTTGCCGTATGATATTCACGATTTTCAAAAAAGAACTCAAGGACACCCTGCGGGATCGACGCACGCTCATTATGATGCTTGTAATTCCTACGCTGATATTCCCCATTATACTGAACATTTTTGTTGGGGTCTCCTCTTCATTCACCGAAGAAGCAGCGAAGAAGAAGGTAAAAATTGGATACGTCGGTGAACCAGATAACTACGTTACTTACAAGCTCAATACACTTCCGAGAGAAATGGGTGACCGTGAAATAGTTTTGTACAAAGACACGGCAACGCTTTTCAAAGATCTCCGCTCAGAAGAAATCCAAATTGGAATGTTCATGCCTAATGATTTCAACCGTATTATGATGCGTAAAGAACCGGCTCCTGTGACCGTTTTTTTCAACGCTACTGATATGGGAATGAAAGACAGAGCGGAGGTGTATTTAGAAGAAATTCAGCGACTCGCAAAGCAAGATCGATATGTTGAAATGAACCTGAAAGAATCCCAGTTACGCCCAATCGAAGTAACGTATCAAAACATTGCGTCAGGAAAAGAAATGATTGGAAAGCTTGCTGGCGGAATTCTTCCCTACATCTTTATAGCTTTCGGTTTCTTAGGATGCATGTACCCGGCCATTGACTTATTCACTGGAGAAAAAGAACGAGGCACGATAGAAACGTTGTTGACTACGCCTGTTCGTCGTTGGCAAATTCTGTTTGGAAAAATGGGCGTTGTGGTGCTTTCTGGTTTACTCGCTTCTACTTGCGCCCTGCTTGGATTATTCCTGTCAATCGAGGTATTTGATCTTGCAGAAGACCCAGAGTTACTCAACATCATTCATGAGATTTTAAGCCCGACTTTCATTCTGATGATGTACGCACTACTTTTTCCGCTCACAGTATTTTTTGCTGGCACCATGATTCCAATTGCGGTATACGCCAAAAGTTTCAAAGAAGCACAAAGCATTATCACACCTCTGAATATTGTTATGGTGCTGCCTGCAATGGTTGGTTTCTTTCCTGGAATAGAATTGAATGCGATAACAGCTGCAATTCCTGTGGTTAATATAGTGTTAGCAACCAAGGAATTGATTGCTGGAACACTGGATTTCAGTCTTTTACTCATAAGTTTTGGAGTGATGGTTTCGCTCGCTGTAGTGGCAGTAACGGTTTCCTACAAGCGATTTGATAAGGAAACGAACGTAATCATGTAATGGAATGATTTATGCAGTGAAATCAACTCAAAGCAAGCTTATGAAAAATGTTGTTCTTTTTGGAATTGTGGTTTTGATGACGATGTCTGCGCGTGCTCAGCAACTATCCACAGTATTTAACGATGATGTTTCTCGCTGGAGATATGAAACATTGGAATTTCGAACCAATTTCACCAATGATTGGGATAACTGGAATTGCTCAGGAACAAATATTCGAACTGATTTCAATGAAGACTGGGACCGATGGACTATTGGAGACGTTACGCTTAGAACGGTATTTAGCGATGATTGGGATCGATGGGAAATTCGCGGACATGGACTAACCATTCAAGTGCAAACAACGTTTCATGACGATTTCGAAAGATGGGACGTTACTGGTGACGCCGAAGGAACCATTCGGACCGTTTTCTATGAAAATTTTGAGCGCTGGAACGTAAATGTCGAGATGAGTGATTTACATGAAGACCTGCAAATGGCGATTTTATTTGTAGCCATTTTCACAGCTTTTCACCTTGCATGACAATTATACCAGTCGTTGATGGACAAGTGAGTTTTGAAAGGCATCCCAAAAGGACGTAATTACCTGTGGGTTTACCTTATATTTTTCAACGAGTGTCGTAACGGAGGTCCCCTGAAATAAATCTTCAAACCAATCCATAGAAACTCCCGTAACTGGTATGGGAATTTGTCGTTTTTTCACCTCCGATTCTAAAAACGCCATTGATTTATCATCGTTCACGTAAAAGCCGTAATTGTGCACGGATTCAATCGATTCTATAATTTTATCAACGTTGGTATTTTTCGCTAAAAATCCACGCGCTCCTAGAATTAAGCATTGCAGCACAAAGTTTCTCGAGTGGTGCATGCTCAACATAATTGCCTTGACATGTGGATAATTCTTCTCAAGCTCATTCAAAACCTCAATACCGCTCATGTAAGGCATATCAAGATCGAGCACTAAAACAGAGGGTTGAATACGCTCGAGCGACTCCATAATTTGCATGCCATTTTGCGCTTCAAAAACCACTTCAAACTGTGGTTCGGAGCCCAAAATAGAAACGAGTCCCTTGCGCAGTAACTCGTGATCTTCAGCGATTGCGATTTTAATCGGTTCTTTCATTTATTCTGAAAACGGCACACTACAGAGCCTTTGCGATTCGTAGTAGGTTGATGCCCCGTTAATAAAATGGATGATCGTCTTGATAATCCAAACCATTAAATTACAACAATTCGTGAATTAATTGAATACTGCGTGATTTATCATTTACCAACACCCCCTCACATCCCCTTGATTTACAAGCCCCTCACGCATTCACGATTGCACAAAAATGCGTACTTATACCCTATCGAAATGGTATTTATACGTATACACTCCTGGTTGCTTTTATTCTTATAGCAGCAAATGTTAAAGTGTATGTTGCGATGAATCGAACAATCGTTTATATTTGCAATCCTTCTGAAACGAAAGTGGAAGAAAAGCCCAGGTGGTGAAATGGTAGACACGCCATCTTGAGGGGGTGGTGCACTATGTGCGTGCTGGTTCGACTCCAGTCCTGGGCACTAAAACTAAAGACGGAACCTCAGTGGTTTCGTCTTTTTTCGTTAATGGCACGAACTAACGTGTACCTCGATCTTGGTCACTAGTCAGTTCCCGATCTCGTCTTCACCCCGATGAATCAGGGTTCTGGTTCGACTCCAGTCCTGGGCACTAAAACTAAAGACGGAATCTCAGTGGTTTCGTCTTTTTTCGTTAATGGCACGCACTAGCTTGTACCTCGATCTTGGTCACTAGTCAGTTCCCGATCTCGTCTTCACCCCGATGAATCAGGGTTCTGGTTCGACTCCAGTCCTGGGCACTAAAACTAAAGACGGAATCTCAGTGGTTTCGTCTTTTTTCGTTAATGGCAAGCACCAGCGTGTACCTCGATCTTGGTCACTAGTCAGTTCCCGATCTCGTCTTCACCCCGATGAATCGGGGTTCTGGTTCGACTCCAGTCCTGGGCACTAAAACTAAAGACGGAATCTCAGTGGTTCCGTCTTTTTTCGTTAATGGCACGCACCAGCGTGTACCTCGATCTTGGTCACTAGTCAGTTCCCGATCTCGTCTTCACCCCGATGAATCAGGGTTCTGGTTCGACTCCAGTCCTGGGCACTAAAACTAAAGACGGAATCTCAGTGGTTTCGTCTTTTTTCGTTAATGGCACGAACTAGCGTGTACCTCGATCTTGTTTAAGAAAAAAATATCGAAGAAATTTTCTTATTTCAAAAAATACTCGCTTGAATTAATTCTGCAGGGCGAGCTTTCGTTCGCACAAAACTTTTGACTCTTCTAGGACTGCGAACTTCCCCGAAGTCAGGATCAGAAAAAGGAATCTTTCGTGTCTTTTTTAAAAGCAGAAGTCCTGCCATCAAGGCAGGTGCACTGTTTCTGACGCGTCAGACCCTTTTAAATTAAAAGACCGAATTATTACTTTTTCCCTGACGGCTTGGAAGTTCGCAAAAGCGATTTTTGAATACTTTTTGTCGCGTTTGCCAAAAAGTATTGAAGCAATTAAATCGTACTAATTCGGTAACTTATCTCACCCTAAAATTGACCTTGATCCCGTCGTACCGGGCTTCTTGTTGACTCTAGTCTTGGACACTTAAAGCAGCGTGAGAATTTGGCATGAAAGCGAAGAGTTTAAATGCTACTTTTTTTGATTCACGATTTTCGATCAACTATAAATATTCATCGACGAGTAAAGAATACTCAACCATGATTGCGCAATGCTAGTTAAATCGCTCTTTCACGACTCATACCACTCATCATTTTTTAGTACCAAATTCCCATGGTTTTTGCGTAAATTGTGCATCTAAACAAACTGTATAATGCTAAAACTTTACTCAAACGTGCTTCTGGCGCTCCTTATCGCCGGTGCAGCAAATGCCCAGTTGAACCTTAGCCTCGTTGGTCAACTGGATTACGAATCAGAATTCAACGGACAACGTGGCGATTGTAGCGATATCTGGGGTTATGTTGATCCAAACGGACACGAATACGCCATCGTCGGAAACCAGAATGGAACGTCCATCGTTGATATCTCTACCGATCCAACCAATCCAACCGAAGTATTTTATTCGCCAGGCGCAACGACCATTTGGCGCGATATGAAAGTCTATGGAACAACTGCCTACATCACAAATGAAGGAGGAAATGGACTGAAAATTATCGACCTCAGCAACTTACCGGGACCTATTACGGCTGGAGATGTATACCAGTTTACTGGAACCAACTTCCCCTTTACAACTGCACACAATATTTTTATTGATGTTCCAGCTGGTCGTGCATATATCACTGGTGCAAACTGGAGCGAAGGCGGTGCAATTATTCTCGATTTAACACAAGACCAGCTAAATCCTGTGGAATTGGGTGCGTACGATGATTATTACATGCACGACATATATGTTCGCAATGATACACTTTGGGGAGGTGCCATTAACGACGGGTTCTTTACTGTAGTTGATGTTTCTGATCCTGCGAATTGTGTTACCATGGCAACGCAAATCACACCGAGTACTTTCAGTCACAACGTTTGGCTTTCTGATGATGGAAATACGTTGTACACAACAGACGAAGTTGAGGATGCATACATTGCTGCTTACGATGTCTCAGACCTTAGTAATATCGTCGAGGTAGATCGTATTCAATCCAGTCCGGGCGAAGATGTAATTCCACACAATACCTTTGTACACAATCAAGATTTCCTTGTAACCTCCTACTACCGGGATGGCGTAACAATTCACGATTGCTCGAATCCAAACAACATGATAGAAGTTGGATTCTATGACACCTCTCCTGCTTTTACAGGTGGTGGCTTTAACGGATGCTGGGGCGTTTACCCGTACTTACCCTCTGGTTACATCATTGCGAGCGATATAGAAAATGGTTGTTTTGTTCTTAACCCAACATATGTTGGAGCTTCGTTCTTGGAAGGAAATATTACGGATGCCAATACCTCCAACCCTATCAATAATGCAACGGTGGATATCACAGCGGCAAGTGTTATTGACAATTCGGATTTATCGGGAGATTATTTAACAGGAGTGGCAACTGCAGGAACGTATGACGTAACTTACTCCAAATTGGGGTATATCTCTCAAACAATCACGGGAATCGCACTAAATAGTGGTCAAACGACCATTCAAGATGTACAACTTGTTCCGCAAATCACCTTTACTTTGGAAGGAATCGTAGAAGATCAGAACGGAACTCCGATTCCAAATGCGCAGGTAGTTATCAGTAATTCGCAGCAAACACTTACCACTACCACCAACGGGCTGGGTGAATTTGAGTTTCAAGGATTCCTTACCGATGTTTACGATGTTACCATTGGCGTTTGGGGACATCACACCATCTGCCTTACAGGTCAATTGCTAGATTCAAATGGCGGTCCGTATACCTACGTATTAGAGGAAGGGTATTCGGATTATTTCGACCTAGATTTGGGCTGGACCGTATCTGGTAATGCGCAAACAGGAGATTGGGAGCGCGGAATTCCAGATGGAACTACTTATCAGGGAGAACAATCCAATCCAGACGTAGATTCAGACGATTGCGGAGAAATGGCCTATGTTACTGGAAACGGTGGCGGCCAGGCAGGTAGCGATGACGTTGACGATGGAGAAACGGTTCTAACTTCTCCGATAATGGACTTATCTACGTATCAAGATCCTTATATGTCATTCGAACGTTGGTTCTTCAATGATGGAGGTCAAGGCGGTGCACCCAACGACTCTATTGTAATTGAGCTTTCGAACGGAACACAATCAGCAGTGCTGGACTTTGCTATTTTCAACGACCCTCAAGTAAGTGAATGGGCGTTCAAAGAGGTACGTGTTACAGATTATGTTCCACTATCGGCATTCATGCAGGTAAAAGTGCGCACCATGGATGAAAACGGTGGCCACTTGGTAGAAGGTGGGTTTGACAACTTCTTCGTTCGCGATTCGATTATTGATGTAACGAGCGTTTCTGAACTTCCTTTAGACGACGTTACCGTTTATCCAAATCCGTTTACAAACGAAATAAGTGTTCGCTGGAATCAGGATTACAACAACGTGCAGGTTACTTTGATAGAACCAGCAACGGGACGTATTGTTTGGCAAGATGGCTTATTGGAAAACAATACATTGACATTAGAGTCTTCACTAGCAAAAGGAGTTTATTTGCTTCAATTAACATCGAACGAACAGATCGTTGCCACGAAACGGGTGGTAAAGATGTAGCGAAAATATCTATTTTTGGAAGTCACTGTTATTCGTTTTTTTCGATGAGCAGTGGCTTTTTTTATGCGACAATTTTCGAAAATAGTAAGCATTGTTCTTCCGTGCCTTTTTTCCATTTCACTGACGAGAACCATAATTGTTTATGGGCCGGAATTATGGGTGAAGATCAATGAAATTGCCTACGAATCATTTTCGTTAATTCTTAGCACATGGGAGTTGGACCATGCCACTTTTGGATTCACTTTAGGAATTCCGATGATGCTATTCACCCTGTTTCTCATCTTGATTCGATATCACTCAGTCATGAGAATGTTCTTGGCTACTTTACTGTATCATACCCTTCAAATTCTTTCTTTCCTGGTAATCTTGGAGGTAACCGTTGAGGTTTTTCCTATGCCCTTCTCTTCAAAGGAGTTGGCCTATCTCCCTAATCATTGGTTCTTCAATTCTGCCCTTATCATTGCCTCTATCACTGCTTTTATCTTAGTCATCGCGGTTTTCCTCCTGTTAAGGTTTCGAGAGCGTAAGATTGCCCCCGATACTCTTGACCAAGGTTCAGAGTAGTAAATGTGACAAAACGCCTGATCGTCTTTTGCAATACTCTTCGAAACTCTTCACACTAGAACGAAACAAAATTTAAAAAAAATCATGTAAACTATTTTTTACATTTAGAATATATTTGTTTACTTTGTGTCGTAATTATTAAACTAATAGTCAACTTAAACATACACGCATGTCGATTCAAGAAAAGAAAGCCGTTTTTAATTTGATCACCACCATTTTGTTTATGGGAGGCTACGTACTCTACACTTTTGGTATTCACGGCGATGCAAATATCCCGCAGATTCACGATCCCGCCTTTTGGGGAAAATTTATGCTGGTTATGATGGGTGTTACCATCATTCTAAAGATCGTCTCTTACATCATTTTTTATATGGTCATGTCGCAAATCCACAAGGGTGAGGACCCTGACTTTGAGGATGATTACGACAAACAGATCGAAATGCGTTCAGATCGAAACAGTCACCATTTATTCATGCTTGGATTTATCGGAAGCCTGATACCGCTTGCCATGGGACATTCTATTTCCAACATGTTCATCATTTTACTTTCTGCAGGACTTATTTCTGGAATCGTATCCGACCTTTCGAAGCTTTATTACTACAAAAAGGGAATTTAATCATGAGTAAAGAGCACATTGCGAACAATATACGTACTTTGCGATTCTTCAAAGATGAGATGACACAGCAGGAGCTGGCAGAATCTGTTGGAGTGACACGACAAACCATTGTTGCGATTGAAAAAGGCAAATACTCTCCTACTTTGGAGATTGCATTCCGAATGGCAAATGTTTTCGATGTTCCTCTGGAAAAAGTTTTCTCCTATGATCCGGAAAAAGATCATTTCAAGAAAGGACGCAAAAAGAAAAACTGATGGCGCGCTACATTCACATATTCAGAACCATTTTGGATAATGAAGCATCCATTTCTCGACTGCAAGAAGTTATGAACGGTCATCCTGAAATTTCTCGTTGGCACATAGATTTTGATGATGTTGATAATGTTTTGAAAGTAGAATCGAATTCACTCTCCGAAGAGAGTATTATCTCGTTAGCGAAAAAAGAAAATATTGAATGTGAAGCACTTGAAGATTGACATACTACTTGAATTTGTATCTTTCAATCGACAATAAACTCAAGTAAATGACACGCTTCATCCTTCCGCTCATTTTATTGACATCTCTCATAAGCAAGCATTCGGTAGCTCAAGAAGAAACGTTTGACCTGGTAGGAATTTGGCAAGAAGACTTACCAATGATTGCCTCCGGATGGTCTACCAATTATCAGTTTTTTGAGGATGGAAGTGTCAATTACAATCACAGTCAAATGGATTGCGGCGATAGTATAATTACGGAATCGGGAACCTACAAATTCAAGAATGGTAAAGTAAAAATTAGATTCAAAGAGGTGATCTTCATTTCCGGCGGCGAATTACAAAAAGCATCAGGATCTTGTGGCTCTGAGTTTGAGATTGTGGGAGGCCATTTGGAGACAAAACCATTAAAAAGAAAAGTAAAGTTGAATATCAAAAAAGCCGAACCTCTTGAAGACTATGACTATCTCGATCGAATAATAATAGACAAGGTGAGTTGGTTTCGCATGGCTCGGGATCCAGAGACTTATGACCAATAGTTCCAAACAAGTAATATGTATATTTAGCCCATGGAGTACACAGAGATCCTCATAAATATTCGAAAAATGGTGCGATCCATTAACGTGGAAAGTAAACGCATCCAAAAGGAGCACGGTTTGAGCATCCCACAGTATCTTTGCCTGAATTATCTCAGTAAGCAAGAAGATTTTCGATCTACTGCAAAAGACATAGGGCTTCATTTGAAATTAAATCCGAGTACTGTTACGGGAATCATCTCCAGGTTGGAGTTGAAGGGCTACCTCGCCAAACTCCCGAATAAAGGCGACCGACGTTCCGTGTACATTTATATCACCGCCCTGGGTGAAAAAGCAATTAACGCTGTTCCAGGAATTCTGCATGAAAAATTAGAGACCAAACTAAAAAAGTTGGACGATTCGGAACTAAAAATGCTTCAAGACTCACTTTCAAGGCTCGTGGAATTTATGGAAGTAGATGATTTTGACGCTGCTCCTATGCTTACGACGGAAGTAAAAATTCGCCCTGCTTCCGACTCGACAGAAGAATAAAGAATCATCACTTAACGGCAACTTCATGAGGGAATTCAATTAAAATTCTTTTATTTTTCGTAATTTTGTTTCTATACAAACTAAATCCTAGCTTTACTTATAAAACTATTGACTTTAAAGGAAGTTCAACATAATTTGTATAATAATTAAATATAGGAATGATTCCAGTTCAAGAAGCAATTGCGTACGATATTAGTAACAAAGTATCGGGGCCCTCTGATCGAATTAAGAACCTCGAGGCACAAAAATTTCTCTATAAACACCTTGAAGAGTATGGAGATTCTTTAAAAGATATTCAAAAAGCAGTAGACTATGTTTTCGATCGTGGCGGACAGATTATCATTCAGTTGTACAACGATCAAATTTCAGGCGTAGTCTTGACAAACGAAACAGGTATGTCAGGCTACATTCCGGAAAACATTCTCGTGTACATTGCGGTGAATCAGAAATTCAGAGGTCGCGGTCTTGGCAAAGATCTGATGAAAAAAGCAATGGACTCCTGCACAGGTGACATTGCTTTGCACGTTGAAAAAAACAATCCTGCCCGTTTCTTGTACGAAAAACTAGGGTTTACGAATCCTTACCTTGAAATGCGACTGAAGCGTTCATGAAGTCAATTTCTCAACTGAAGGAGATTCGAAAACACCTTCACCAAAACCCGGAATTGTCTGGCGAAGAATTCCGAACTTCCGAATATATTCAAAACCTGCTCAAAGAGTCCTGCCCGTCAGCTTCTATCTTAAAGCTAACGGAAACTGGCTTTATTGCGCATTTTAGAGGTGAAAAATCCATTCCATCGGTGATGTTGCGGTGTGAGCTAGACGCCTTGCCTATTGAGGAGGTAAATACCTTTGAACATCGATCAGAAATTCCGAACGTTTCCCACAAATGTGGACATGATGGACATATGACCATACTCTTGTCCGTTGCTTTTGCTCTGGAAAAGCAAAAACCAGCTGGGGATGTGTACTTATTATTTCAACCAGCGGAGGAAACTGGAGAAGGCGCACAGGAAGTTCTGAAATCCTCTGCTTTTGCAGAATTACCAGAGCCTGATTTTACGTTCGCCTTACATAACTTGCCTGGAACTCCTTTGCATTCTATCCATGTCAAAGAAGAAGAAATTACTCCTTCCGTTATAAGCGTTGAAATTCAATTAACTGGAACAACATCTCATGCTGCAGAACCTCAAAAAGGCAAGAATCCAGATCTGTTTATCAGCGAGTTATTGCAATGGGCCAACTACCAAAGTCAACCGAATCCACAGGTCGATAACTTTCAAATCATCACCGCCATTTTCGTTTCTATGGGTTCAGAGGACTATGGCATCTCAGCTGGAAACGCAAGCGCAGGATTAACCCTTCGAACCTCCAGCAATTCCGCAATGGAGCTTCTGAAAGAACGGATAGAAAAAAAGTTGGATGAATTGTCAGAACTGTACGGAATTCAAGTTGCTCTGAAATGGAAATACTCTTTCAAAGGCGTTCAAAATGCTTCCATTGCGGCCGAGTACGTTCGAGAAAGCGCCAAAGCCAACGACTTAAAGCTAGTAAACTTAGAGGCTCCTTTTCCATGGGGCGAAGATTATGGTGCCTTTACGGAGCAGATTACAGGGGCTTTGTTTGGACTTGGAGCTGGAGAAGATTGTCCCGCCTTGCACAATCCCGATTATGATTTCCCTGACGCGCTAATCGAAACGGGAAGCAAGATGTTTCAACATTTAATAGCGATATCACAAAAATGAGTTCATTTTCCAAAATAACCCTGAACAAAGACGCATTGACGAACAATGTTCGCTTCATACAGTCGCAAATTGGTGAAGATGCCGAATTCGTATCTGTCGTCAAGGGGAATGCGTACGGACATGGAATATCTACTTTCGTTCCTTTACTCTCGGAAGTTGGTGTGCGTAGTTTCGCCGTTTTCAATTCAGAAGAAGCAAAGCAAGTTCTGAATACAGGAGTTCCCTTTAATCGATTGATGATTATGGGGGCAGTTCATGATGAAGACCTACCGTGGATTATCGAGAAGGGATTGGAATGCTTTGTATTCACAAAAAACAGACTACGCAAGGGAATAGAAATCGCTGAACAAAAAAATCTAAAGTTTCGGGTACACATAGAAATTGAAACTGGGATGAATCGCACAGGCTTTGACGAAGCCGATTGGTCAAAAGTATGTTCCCTTCTGTCTGACCATGAAAATGCGGTTCAGGTTCAAGGGATCTGTACACATTTGGCTGGCGCGGAGGAAATTTCGAATTATTTGCGAATTCAAAGACAACTGGAGCGGTTTGAAAGAGCGAAGGAGTATTTTAAACAACGCGGTATCTCTACGGATAATGCACATGCTGCATGTTCGGCTGGAGTCATTAATTATCCAGACACAATCGGAAAAATGGTTCGTGTAGGCATACTTCAGTACGGTTTTTGGCCTAGCAAGGAATCGAAAATGGGCTGGTTAGCTAAGAATGAAACTACGGAAGACCCGTTGCAACGAGTAATTGAATGGAGTAGTTCGATCATGAGCATTAAAGAAGTCAAAGCAAACGAATACGTTGGATACGGTTTGAGCTTCTTGACGGAAATGCCCATGCGAATTGCAACTGTCCCTGTGGGATATTCCAACGGTTACAGCCGAGCCTTAAGCAATAGAGGTAAAGTGTTGGTTCGCAGTAGGCGAATGGATGTGATTGGTATTGTAAACATGAATTTGCTCATGATTGATGTTACCAATATTCCAGATATTATGGAGGGAGATGAAGTTATCCTCATTGGAAAACAAGGCGAACAAGAAGTCTCCGTTGCGTCTTTCAGTGATTTCTCCAGTCTTTTAAATTATCAATTGTTGACCCGTCTTCCAGAGAGAATTGACAGGATTGTAAAATAAATTCGAATGGCAGAATTAATCATTCATACAGAAAAAATTAAGGAAAACATACACAAATTGGGCTCCTTCTTTAAGAAACGCAACATTCAATGGAGCTTGATTACCAAGGTTTTCTCCGGAGACGAGGAGTTTCTGGAGCACATTCTTGACGAAGAGACCATTTCACAAATTGATACAGTCGGTGATTCAAGATTGACTAGTCTCAAAAACCTTAGAAATGTGAATCCTGATATGCATACGATTTACATCAAGCCGCCTGCAGCCGTTTATGCAGAAGACGTGGTTAAATATGCCAGCGTTTCTCTCAACTCTTCTTTTTCTACCATTCAAGCTTTGAACGAAGCTGCTAAAAAACAAGGCATAGTTCACAAGATTATCATCATGATTGAGCTTGGTGAACTTCGTGAAGGTGTCAACCGTTCGGATTTAATATCATTTTACGAGCGTGTGTTCAGCATGCAACATATCAATGTCATTGGAATCGGGTCTAACCTCGGGTGTATGTATGGTGTGGAGCCTTCGTATGATAAACTACTCCAGCTCCATCTTTACAAGGAACTCATTGCGGCAAAATTCAATCAAGAACTGCCATTAATATCAGGCGGTACCTCAATCACCTTGCCCATGTTAGAAGGCGGAATGGTCCCTGAATACATCAATCATTTTCGAGTGGGAGAAGCAGCATTCTTTGGAATTAGTCCTCTTAAAAATGAGCAATTCGGCGACCTCAACACAGGTACGTTTGAGTTTCGCGCTAACATCATTGAGCTCGAGGAAAAAAAGTTAGTTCCAGAAGGAGTTATTAGTGATGCGAATATTGGCCATACAGCGGAAATGAGTCAAGAAGATAGCACTGCTGAAACGTACAAGGCTATTTTAGATTTCGGTATGTTGGATGTGAACCAGGAAGATCTTGTCGCTTTGGATTCAGACCTTCATTTTGTTGGCATAACGTCGGATATGACTGTAATTGACCTCGGCTCGAACAAGGATGCCAATGGTAATACGAGATTCAAAGTGGGAGACACTATTTCGTTTCGTTTGAACTACATGGCCGTTGCAAGGCTCTTGAACTCGAAATTCATCGATAAGGTATTCAAATAACGAGTAGTTGGCGTTTGATTAATTCGAAAGCATGAATTCATGAATTGCCGCTGCGCATGCATCTGCAGCCGTTGAACACTTCCGAAACCACAATTCTGGCTCTATCAGCTCTAATTCACCTAAAACGAGCTGATCATCGTTGTTCCAAAAAACATCCACACGGGCATAGACTGGTAATTCTGGGCATTGCGCCAGAGCAAATTCTGCAAAATTAATCTCTTCCTGATTGGGTAGATACTCGTGCAAGGTTCCGCCGAAATCATCCTGAACACGAAAGTCACCCCGCTTCGCTTTCTTCAGGATGGCATGACTGTATTTTCCTCCAAAAAGCATGTACGACACCTCCCCTTTCGTGGTTATTTGGTGCTGATATTCTTGCAGCATCATGTTCTCTTCAGCAATTAACTGATTAAAAATCGCATCATAATCTTTCGCGCCTGTTGCCTCGAATTTGTATGTATGCCTCGCTGCACCAGAAACAGCAGGCTTCAAAATACACTTCTGCCAACCCGAATTCTTGACGATAGAATGCAACGATTCCTTTGTTCCCTTTTCTAAATAAATGGTACCAGGAATTCGAACGCGTTTACCCTCCAACTCCTTCAGATATTTCTTATCCAAATTCCAGAAAATCAAATCTTTCGAGTTGATTAGTTTTGTTTGATGTTGCACCTTTTCCAACCACGATGCAAATTCTGGAAATCGTTCAAAATAATCCCATGTAGTGCGAAAAATGGCAAACCGGGTTGTTGTCCAGTCCATTTCTGGGTCGTCCCAATTCGTACGATGTACCTTTAAACCTATGCGTTCACAGGCCTCAGCCAATAACGAATCTTCATCCAGCACGTTTTGCGTGTAGTCATCGATTTTCGTTGGATCAACATACCGACGGTCGGTTAAAATGGTCAAATCGTATTGCATGATTCGAAAGTTTTTTGTGAAAGTACTAATTGATGGCAAATCGGAAGGCTGAAGGCTGACATCAACAAGTGCAATGATTGTATTTAATTTAAGCAACCAAGCCTTTCTGCATTCGGCATTATACTTTTACCTACGTGCTTTCTTCTTATTTCCATTACCTTTGCAACCCTAATTAATTTCTATGAGTATCGCTACCGAAATTGAAAAACGCCGCACCTTTGGTATTATCTCCCACCCCGATGCCGGGAAAACGACGCTAACAGAGAAACTGCTTCTTTTTGGTGGAGCCATTCAAAGTGCCGGAGCGGTAAAGAACAACAAGATTAAAAAGTCGGCTACTTCGGATTTCATGGAAATTGAAAAACAACGTGGAATCTCCGTTGCAACCTCAGTAATGGCCTTTCATTATTCGGGGAAACAAATCAATATATTGGATACTCCGGGTCACAAGGATTTCGCCGAAGATACTTTCCGAACATTGACTGCTGTTGACAGTGTAATTTTGGTAGTTGACGTAGCCAACGGTGTTGAGGCACAGACAGAACGCTTGATGGAGGTCTGCCGAATGCGAAATACGCCTGTTATAATTTTTGTGAACAAATTGGACCGAGACGGAAAGGAATCTTTTGATCTTTTGGATGAATTGGAGTCAAAATTAAATATTCGTGTGCGCCCGCTGACATGGCCTATTGGTATGGGCGATCGTTTTAAAGGAGTGTACAATTTGTATCGTGAAAACTTAAACCTATTCCAAGGAAATAAAACAGGGATTTCCGACGAGATTGTTCCAATTTCTGATTTAAGCGATCCGCAACTGGATGAATTAGTAGGAGAAGATCCTGCGAATGAACTCCGCGAAGAAGTGGAGATGATTGAAGGCGTGTACGACCCGTTTGACAAGAAAGAATACCTTGCTGGAGAATTGGCACCTGTATTCTTCGGATCGGCGATGAATAACTTTGGTGTGCAGGAACTTTTGGATACATTTTGTGAAATTTCACCCGCTCCGAGAGGACGCGACACTGACCTTCGTGAGATAGAGCCGAATGATTCAAAATTTTCAGGTTTTGTTTTTAAAATCCATGCCAATTTGGACCCTAAACACCGAGATAGAATTGCCTTTTTGCGCATTGTATCCGGGAAGTTTGAACGAAACACCTTCTACAAGCATGTACGCCTCGATAAGAAGATGAAATTCCCGAATCCAACTTCATTTATGGCACAGGACAAAAGCGTAATAGATGAAGCCTACCCTGGTGATGTTATCGGGCTTTACGATTCTGGGAACTTTAAAATTGGTGATACCTTAAACGAAGGCGAAAACTTCATGTTTAAGGGAATTCCAAGCTTTTCGCCTGAAATGTTTATGGAGCTAGAAAATCTGGATCCGATGAAATCGAAACAGTTGGACAAAGGAATTCGCCAGCTCATGGACGAAGGGGTTGCGCAATTGTTTATTCAGCAACCTGGAAACCGAAAAATCGTCGGGACAGTAGGGCAACTACAGTTCGAAGTAATTAGCTATCGTTTGGAGCACGAGTACGGTGCGAAGTGTCGTTTTATTCCGAAAAACTTCTTCAAGGCCTGCTGGATTACCACGGACAATGAAGACCAGCTAGAAGAATTCAAGCGTGCGAAAACGCGTTACATCGCTAAGGATAAGGAGGATAATTTAGTTTTTCTCGCGGAGACGCAGTTCCTTTTATCTATGGCAGAGCAGGACTACCCAGACATCACTTTCCACAAGACATCTGAGTTTAAGTTGGAGCAAGCGTAAGATCTTAATTCTATCTATACCTCATGAGATACTTCTGGCTTTTACTGGTAGGTTGTTTGGCTTTTTGTTCCGATGAAGCTGAATCCACTCCGAATGAATGGCCCGATAAAATCAAACATTTACCTGAAGGACTCACAGTAGAACATTCTGCGGATACTGTCTATGCCTCCTTTAATCGTAAAGACCCCGAAACCAAGGGAAAGTTTCAACTGAAATTCAGCACAACCGTTTCTTCCATGAAAGGCGATGTAAAAATCAAGGAGTTTGGAGGTTATTTTTGGAGTGACAATAAATGGAAAGCCGTTTCCATGTATGACCGCCCATTCAATGCGAATGAATTCGATGCGTGGTATGGAGCAAGCGATGGCATGGTTGAATCAGGAAAGAATTATACTGATCCAAACAACTGGCTAATGAAAGGAAATCAGTTGACAAAAGATACCATTCGAGCCTTGTTGTACTTTATTGGAACCAACGAAGAAAATCAAAAAGTGATGGGGGCTAAAGAAATTATAGGAGTCAATAGTTTCAGAAAACACTAACTTCGAGGTATGTCTATAGCCCTCCAAACTGCCATTTCTCAAATGATTTCTGCTTCTCCCGAGGAAATTGCTGGTTTTTTAGTAAAATGTAACTCGAAATCCTTTGGAAAAAAGGAATTGCTCCATGACACAAATACTCCGGTGAACGAAGTCTTTTTTATTGAAAAAGGACTTGTTCGAGTCAAAATATCTGATATCGATGGGCGAGAGCACACAACTCATTTTGCTATAGAGAACCAATTCATCGCGGACTATACCGCATTTCTGCAGAATGAAAAATCTTCATACCAGTTAGAAGCAATGGAGTCTACAGATACAATTATCCTAACCCGAGAAGCAATTGATTGGGGCTATGATCATATGAAAGAGGGAAACAAACTAGGCCGAATCATTGCAGAGTCCTATTTCATATACTTGGACACTCGCATCCAAAGGATGTATACCCTCTCCCCTTTTGAGCGCTACGAATTATTGAATTCCATTTTTCCTGGCATTCACAACCGTGTTCCACAACATATGATCGCTTCTTATCTGGGAATAACACCTATCCATTTGAGTAGAATCAAACGCAATTCGCTCTAGAACTTGCTACTTCATTTTTTTTTGCGATTACGCTGAATTCTTGAATATTTTGGAATTCCGCTAAAGAACTATTTATTTTCAAATTATAAACAAATGTTATCGTTTTCAGGCTCTTACCCCGACTAGATTTGAATCAAATACAAATAAATGGATGCAATCATTTCACTTAAATCGGGTAATCCAACAATGTTTTGGTTTGGCGTATTAAACCTATTAGCCGTAGTCGTTTTAGTTACTTTTAGTGTAATTAAACCGACTGAATTCGGAGGAACCAACGCATGGTATAAGCCAATTAAATTCGCGGCATCCACAGCAATCCTTTGTCTCTCTTTGGCACTGTTCACAGGTTATTTACCACAAGGAAATGACATTACCATTGTGAATTGGGCGCTTGTCATCACATTAGCTTTTGAAGTCATTTACATTACATGGAAAGCTGCGCAAGGACAAGCCTCACACTTTAACACCTCTACTCCATTTTATGCAACCATGTACACCTTAATGGCGTTGGCAGCGAGCGCAGCAACCATCGCAGTTGGTTTTATTGGTATTAAATTCTTTACATCGTCATTTCCCCATTTGCCAGAAGCGTATCTTTGGGCCATCCGATTTGGATTTATACTCTTCGTCATTTTTTCATTTGAAGGATTTGCCATGGGAGGTAGAATGGCGCACGGCGTAGGCGGTGCTGATGGCGGCAAAGGAATTCCGTTTCTGAATTGGAGCGTGACTCACGGCGACTTAAGAATTGCGCATTTTATTGGGATGCATGCTTTGCAGGTACTACCTCTACTCGCTTGGTTTTTACTCAAAGACCTAAAATGGGTAATCGTTGCTTTCATACTCTATGCATTTGTGGCTGTTTTTGTACTCGTTCAGGCACTAAAAGGAAAAGCGCTTATCAAATTACAATCCATTAAGAAAACACAGATTCATGAAACTATCAAATAATACCACTGATCGACTAAAAAATAAGTATGGCAAATGGGTACTGATCACAGGCGCAACGTCTGGAATTGGTCGCGAAATGGCCATTTTACTGGGGAACGCCGGCTTCAACCTAGTAATTACAGGAAGAAGAGAGCAAGAACTTGAAGGCTTGAGTTCACAGTTATTTGAGGCCAACAAGATCGAGGTAATTCCGATGCCAGGAGATCTATCAATTCGCGAAGATGTTGACGAACTATTGAGTCAAACTGCGCATCTGCCTTTAGGGATTGTTATTCTGAATGCTGGTTATGGTACATCTGGGAAATTTGGCGCAACGTCGATTGATCAAGAAGTCAATATGCTTCGATTGAATGCAGAGTCCTTAATGATTTCCGCACATCACTTTATCAACTTAATTCAGGAACAGCGTCGAACAGGGGCCATTGTTTTTCTCAGTTCTATGGTTGCATTTCAAGGCGTTCCATATACTGCGCATTACGCCGCCACCAAAGCCTATGTGCAATCGTTAGGAGAAGCACTCGGAGTAGAACTAAAAGGGTCTGGAATCGATGTTTTAAACGCAGCTCCTGGTCCGGTTAACACTGGTTTTTCTTCCCGCGCAAATTTGAAAATGAAGAATGCTGCACACCCAGAAAAAATAGCTTTCAACATCATCAAAGCCATCGGTAGAAAAAGAACGGTCTTCCCAGATGGTATGACCAAATTTCTTGTGTATTCTTTAGGCATGCTTCCAAGAGGGCTAAAGACCAAGGTTATGGGGTCTGTAATGAAAGGTTTTACGGAGCATCAAAAGTCAAAGTAACTCAGTCGTTAGCCTCGTTGACCTCTGCCAAGTAAAGACTTCGAATCAACCCATCAGCCAAACCAACTTTGGGGACAATCATTTCCTTGATTCCACCCTGACGCATTGCTCTCAAATAAATTGCTCCTCCGTGCAAAATAACATCGGCGCGATCGGGTTTAATATCCATGTTTTTCACCATCTCGTCAGCGGTAAATCCAGATAAGTACTCGAGCTTCTCCTCTATTTCGTTGTCGCTTAAGGTTTGCCAGTCCGAACGACCACATAGTTTGTAGATTTTATTGATGTTTCCTCCCGTTCCAACGGCATAATGCGGTTGATACTTTTTCACTTGTTTTTGAATCCAGCGATCGAATTTTTCCCAACTTCCTTCTTTCTGAATCCCTTCTTTCAAACGCACCGTTCCTAAATTGAACGATTTCCAGGCAACACGTTCTCCTTTATCAAAGAAATTGATCTCCGTGCTACCGCCTCCCACGTCAATTAACATGTAGCGTTCGTCGTTTTGAATCTTTCCAGTGCTCAAAATGGCCTCGTACAAGATGCTTGCTTCTTCTTCTCCTGCAATGATTTCAATGTTAACACCCGTTTTATCGAGTATTTCATCAATAATTTCTTTGCCGTTTTCGGAGTCGCGCATTGCAGAGGTCGCTGTAGCCCGATAGTCGCTTACTTCAAAAATATTAGATAGATAATTGAAGGAATGCGCCATTTGAATGATATGCTGTCGCTTTTTCTCGCTAATTTTTCCATGAACGAAGGCATCTTCTCCCAATCGTACAGGCAAGCGTACCAGTGTAAGTTTCTTAAAAGCAACACCTTCCGGACGCTCATACACTTCAACAAATAGCATTCTGATGGCGTTGGAGCCGATGTCAATTGCGGCGTATCTTTGCATATCACAATATTACGAGTTCTAAGCCTCGACTTCATTGGAACTCCGTGGAATCTTTCAACAAGTGATTAACAATGAAAAATGGACGATCTGAAAATGAAATAATTGACCTTACTTTTTCACCGAATTCTACGACTTCATTCTTTTCGCATAGAACTTATGCGTTTCTTCTTGCGATCGCACTTTTTCAGCCCCACCTTTTTTGTAAATATTAGTATTCTGATTGTCGTCAATGATGCGCGCCTTTTGATTGTCAGATAGCTGGAAATCGAGTGTTTTTCGAATATCTGCTTTGATACCTTCATCAAAAATAGGTGTCCCTACTTCAACGCGTCTATCGAGGTTTCTACCCATCCAGTCTGCCGAGCTAATGTACATCACTTCCTTTCCTCCATTACCAAATACCATCACGCGTGTATGTTCCAAATATCGATCGAGAATGCTGATTACCTCTATGTTTTCACTTATCCCCGGAACACCTGGAACAAGACAGCAAATGCCTCGAATAATCAAGTGAACCTTCACTCCTGCCTGACTTGCTTTATACAATTTCTCAATCATATCCTCATCCACAAGGTTGTTTAGCTTGATAATGATGTAGGCTTCTTTTCCAGAACGCGCGTTTTTCATTTCTGCTTCAATCAAGTCAGAAAAACGACGACGAACATTGAAAGGAGAAACGATGAGATGTCGGTAAATACCGCGTTTATAATTTGCTTTGAAGAAGTCGAATACTTTGTATACTTCTTTTGAAATACGTTCATCTGATGTCCACAAGGATACATCTGTATACAATTTCGCCGTTTTTTCATGGAAGTTCCCAGTTCCAACATGTGCGAAATATTGAATCTCGTCTTTTTTCTTTCTGGTGATGACGATCAACTTACAATGCACTTTCAGTCCTTCTACTCCGAAAATCACGCGAACACCATTCTCTTGAAGTTTCTTAGAAATTAGGATATTGTGTTCTTCATCGAAACGAGCATGTAACTCTACAACGGCAGTGACAATCTTACCATTTTTAGAAGCATTAATCAGTGCATTGACAATATTCGAGTTGGACGCCACTCGATACATATTGATTTTGATCTCCTGAACCGTTGGATCAATCGCAGCTTCCCTCAGAATATCAATTGTATGATTGAAAGACTGAAACGGATAATTCAACATGATATCCTTTTTCAGTAAAACCTCCAGTAAACTTTGCTTGTTGATTAACTCTGGGTGCCGCGAGGGTGTCCATGTCTCATAGCAGTGCTCTTTTAATCCAAAATCAGGGAATCCCATGAAATCCCGTAAATTGTGATAACGTCCGCTTGGAATGATATTTCCTTTCAGTTTTAATTTCTTAATCAGGAAATTCAGTAGATCCACGGGCATGTTTTTGTCATGCACGAATCGAACGGGTTGCGCCTTCTTACGATTGTTGACACTTTTCGACAATTTCTCGAGGACAGACTCATCGATATCTTCATCAATATCCAACTCTGCGTCTCTCGTCATACGCATGGCGTAGGCCTTAATATGCTGATACGGAAAGATTTTAAATATTTGAGAGAGCCCCAATCGAATAACATCATCCAGAAACATAACATAATGATTGTCATCTGTTTTCGGAAGCACCAAAAAACGGGGTAGAATTTGAGAAGGTACCTCAATCAAAGCGTATTTAATTTCGCCACTTTCCATTTCCATTCGCACAGCTAAATACGATGATTTGTCCGTAAGCTCGGGCGCTGGACGCTTCGATAACATTAGCGGAACCAATGCAGGGCGTACTTTTTCCTTGAAGTAATCCAGTACGAATTCCATCTGTTTTGGAGAAAGTGATTTGTTGTCCACCAGGTGTATGCCCACCTCTCCCAATTCATAGGACAGTCTCTTGTATGTTTTTAGGAATCTGCTTTCTTGCTGAACTACTTTATTGGAAATTTGTTCGAGCAATTCCTCAGGATCGTTATACAGCTTACTGCGAGCCTTTTTCCCAAGCTCCATCATCCGGCGCACTGATGCCACACGTACACGGAAAAATTCATCGCGGTTGTTGGAAAAAATACCCATGAATCGAACACGCTCTATCAACGGATTGTTGTCGTCCATAGCTTCTTGCAACACGCGCTCGTTGAATGCCAACCAGCTTAACTCTCTATTCTGTATCAAATGCTCTCCCATCCCCATTTGGCTAAAGAAACGAACCAAAATGATCCGTAATGTTAAGCCTATTTTAAAAGTTTATGAATTCCTACGAATCTAAGGATTTACCTCGCTCAGAGTATGAAATTCTCCGGGAAATTCTCCAAATAATTTAGCTGTCCTGAATCCGTATCAATATGCGCGTAAATATGCTGTATTCCATTGGTCATCATGAGAAACTCTACCTGAAGCGAATGATTGTAGCTTGCAATCTGTCGAAAAGTAGCTTCTGTCAATTGTACTTCTGGCGCTTTACACTCTACGATGAATTTTGGATGCTGATCACGACCATAGATTACGATGTCCGCGCGCTTGCTACGCTCATTGTACTTCAGACTCACCTCAGAGGCAATTAATCCTTTTGGGACTTTTTTTTCCATTAAGAAATGAAGCACATGCTGACGCACCCATTCCTCTGGAGTAAGGACCAGAGATTTTCTACGAATCAAACAATCAACATATACCACTCCCTCTTTTCGTTTGAGTTGAAGCGGTGCCTTTGGAAGATTCAACGGTGTTAATTGCATACTCAAAGGTATTAAGATTTACTATGTTTGTATCGGATGAATTCAATGAAAGGAAAACAAACCTTAGTCTTGCTTTTTTTGCTGACAAGTTTTCTCAGCTTTTCGCAGGAAAATGACACCACACAGTTTGAAGCGGGTGTTGCTTTGAATAGATATGTTCCGGACAGAGAAAATGAGAATTTGCCCTATTTTTTCTCTGGATCCTTGCGATATAAATTCAAAACGACGGAAAAATACGATCATCTAATTAATGTTCGTGTCGCGGGAAATTATAACAGGCGTACTTCTTTTAAACCTTTGACTTCTAAACGGTATCTCTCGTTTGAAGCAGGGTACCAGGGAAGATGGAAACGCGATTCAACCAAATGGCGATTTGCGTGGGGAGTGAATGCAGGCATATTTCACATCAACGAAAATGTTACTCCATTGGATTTATTCCCGGCCTTGGGCACAGCTCCAGAATCATTCTCGAGAGCAAGATACAAGATTGCTCTATCCCCTCAAATTTCAATAGAATACTATTTAAATCCCTTGACGTACATCCAATTTGCCATGAGCATGAGTGTAGGAACCCGCTATTATGGCGAAGCAGATCATTTGGAATTTAACACTGCCAGAGGCTTCTCAGCACAAGCACCATCAATTGGGATATACAGGAAATTCTAGCGTAGAAAATCCAGCTTACTTCAGCATGACTTTACAGTTCGTAATCTCTCCGTTATTCAATTCGAATTTCTTTCAAATGTTGTCCATCCTCAGCCCTGACCACTAAAAAGTAACGCCCTGCAGGTTGATTCGAAACGTCTAGCTTTGTGTGTTCTTCGTTCGGCGCAAGCTTTGACCTGGAAACCAACTTTCCATCCGCTGTAACCAGCAGGGTTTCTTTCAAGCTACTTCCTTTATAGCCCTGCAAATCAACATTGATAAAATCTGTCGTAGGGTTGGGATAAACCCGAATACCAGCCAATTCTACACAGACCAAACTAGCAGCACACGTATCGATTAAGAGAACGTTTACCAAGGCTGAATCAGAACACCCAGCAGACGAAGTAATTACACAGTTATAAGTGCCTTCGCTACTCGCCATAAAAGTATTCATGGTTTCTGGTATAAGCACATTACCGTTTCCATACCATTGGTAAAACTCAACAGCTAACCCAGCATCAGCCGTGATGGTAACAGGGCCATTTGTTGGACAAAAAGTTACAGTTCCTTCTGGAGTTAACATAACCACTGGTAATGGGGATTCATTTACAGCCACTCCCACAGAAGCGGAATCAATGCAACCATTTGTATCGGTCAGAACACAATTATATACCCCATCTGTTGCCACAAAGTAAGAACTATCTGTAGCGCCAGCTATAGGATTTCCGTCCACGTACCATTGATACTGAGAAGCGCTATTCACTATTAATTCAACACTATCTCCAGTGCAGTATTCAGCACTGCCGCCAGGTGTAATAACTACCGTTGGCGCGCTGAGTTCTATTACTGTTACTCCTATCGCTGAAGAATCAGTACACCCAAATCCATTTGTTTTGGTACAGTTATATGTACCCGGTATGGTTGCGTTATAACTATTGGTGATCGCGCCAGAAATAGGTGTTCCATCTAGAAACCATTGAAAATCTGCGTTCGTTCCGCCCGAGACCGATAAAAGTGTGCTATCGCCTTGACAGAGGGTTGCCGTATCGGATGGCACTAAATTCACGTTGGGAATTCCATTCACGACTAGATCAATGGGCTCAGATTCAAAACTACATCCCCCAGATTGGTCCATCACGACGGAATAGGATCCGCTGGCATTGGCATTGAGCATTGCTGAAGAATCGTTCAATGCTACTCCACCCGAATACCATCCACCATTCGTCCCAGGTCCTGACACGCTGAATACCGCTGTTTCATTCGCGCAAATTGTATCGCTCGGGGTTACGGAAATTGAAACAGGGTTCTCTACCACGGTCAACCCTTTAAATGCTCCACTGGTAATGGGAGATGGAGAAACCACTCCGGTTGTAGTAACAAAATAAATTCCACCACCATTTACATCACTCACCATAAACGTATTATTACCAATGTAAGTAGAAGCACCTACATTCAGTAGCGGTGATCCAGATAAAGGTATGGAAGGACCAACAGTAAACGTGGCCATATCGATCGTTTCCATCACAACATCTAATGTGCCCCAACCACTCCAATGGTACATTTCTCCATCATCGGGATTGTAAGCAATACTTTCACCGTCGTCTCCATTGCCAAGTGACATTATGAACGTAAGCCCAGCAGTAACGGTGTTCAATTCGAAAAAAGCTTCCGGAGTAGCACTTCCGTCACCTGAAACAGCGAACAACAATCCAAAGGGACCAAAAGCAATATTTGCAATGTTTTCACTCAATGCACCAATATCCCCAATAGCACCACTAACTGGATCTACTATACCTAATCTTCTTTGCCCTCCTACTTTGTAAACAACATAGATATCACACGGATTGTTTGGATCTACCTCTAATCCATTGCACCCACTAACAGTCCCAAAAGATGATGTTAAAGTAACAGTGGTGGTAGTAAAATTGCTGGTATCAATGATAGACAAACCATTGTTAAATGGACTTACGGAGTAAAATGTTGAGGATTGTGAAACTCCCCAAAATGAAAATAAGAAAGTTGAAAGTAGCAGTAGAAATTTCATCTTGTTTGATTAATTAGATCCTAAAGGTAAGAAATTGATTATTTATCAATTAGTTACATCTCAAAACAACGGTCGATCGCGATAACTTCCGTTGGGAGCCGTAAGCTCGTGATTGATACTGAACTTAACTTCTTTACCATTTTCTCCTATGTACACAACGTAATCCGCGATTCCAATGTGGGTGTGGATATACCTTCCGTGTGGAATTCCGTGGATAAGCTCAGTATAGACACGGACAATTTTATTTTCTTCGCTTTTATCCTCTTTTAACTCTAACTCGATGTGCCGCGATTGTCCTTCGTATTTGGCGTAAAGTGCTTTGTCTTTATCATCAAATGCCAACATTAACTTATTTTTTCCTTTCGTTACTGGGTCGAAAACAATGTAATGATCGGGGGCTGGAAGAAGCAAGTCTGGATCTACTTCCAAAAGCAATTCATAGGGTGGAATTTTACTCAAGGATTCATCCTCATAGCTTCCATAAATTTGAAGTACTCCGTCGTTCAATTTACCGTAAAGCAGATCGCCGCCACCAGCAAACCATGTTGAGTACGCAAAAACCGCGTCTTTTGGAATTCCTTTGCTTTTGTAGTTGGATGGATCTTTAATTTCCTGGAGCGCATAGGCGTCTAATAGCTCAATATCAAGTTCTCCATGCAGGTACTTGTGTGAAACCAGGACTGCCGATAATTTTCCTTCTCTTGGGTATCGATACAAGCCGTAACTTTCCTCATCCTTTTCCAAACTATAACGCTCTCTTGGGTCTTCAAGATATTGTTTAACCTCATCTCGTAAGCCTGAAGAGAATGTTTCTTCCTCGAATTCTTTGTTTATCCATTTTTTCACAGAATTCCGGACAGTATCTCTTCGCACGAACACCTTATCGTTCTCAAAATCTACGGTGCGCTCCATTCGGTTTCGCATCGTAAAGCTGGAATACATTTCTCCCATGTCAAATGTTTTCTCATGAGAGGCGATCAATTCATCTCCCCGATAAAGAAGGTATTTCTCATCGCTTCCGTATTCCCAGCAATCAAATTTTACTTGAAAAATAGCGTACTGCCCTTTTTCCAAAACTTTCGTTTCCATACAGCAATCTCCACCACAACGTCTGCGGTATCCCGTTGCTTCGAAATCATCTATGTTAAGTCCGAAAGGATATAAAAAAGGTTCGTCGGTTTTAAACTCCAACTCTTCTTCCTCTATAATTTCAGTAGGTTGATTGGCAAATTCTTCTTGCGCAAGTGTTTTTTCCTCCTCTCCACCACATGCTGTGATCATTATGAATGGAATGATAAGGAACGTGAAGTGGTGCAAATATTTCATGAATTATTTCATTCCCATCAAGAGCAGCTCGATGTCTTTGTATTGCAAATCAAATACTTTCCCGAGGACCTCACTCGTCAAAATACCTTTGTAAATGTATACTCCTCCGCGAAACCCGGGATTTTTTACAATCATGTCTTTTGGCCCTCCGCACGATCCCATATCCATTAAGAGTGGAGAGAAAATGTTAGAAAGGGCAAAAGAAGCTGTTCGTGATACGCTTGATGGAATGTTAGGCACGCAATAATGAACAACACCGTGTTCTAGAAATGTAGGTTTGTCGTGGTTGGTAATATGTGATGTTTCGAAGCATCCTCCTTGATCGATACTAATGTCAATAATTACAGACCCTTCTTTCATCTGGCTGACCATATTTTCGGTTACCACGCACGGGGTTCGCCCCAAAGGAGCACGAAGGGCACCAATGGCAACATCTGCTCGCATTAATGATTTCGCCAATACTTTCGGTTGGATAACAGAGGTAAATATGCGCGCTCCCAAATCGTTTTGTAATCTACGCAATCGTGATATGGAATTGTCAAAAACCTTCACAGAGCATCCAAGTCCGAGGGCGGCTCTGGTAGCACTTTCTCCAGCCGAACCAGCACCGATAATTACTACCTCGGCAGGTTGTACACCTGGAATTCCTCCCAACATGACCCCTTTTCCACTATTGAAGGTGTTTAACAAGTTGGAAGCTATCAACAAGGCTGAAGTTCCGGCGATTTCTCCCATCGTCCGAACCACTGGAAAAACGCCACTTTCATCGCGGATATAATCCCAGGCAATGGCTGTAACTTTTTTTCGCATCAGCTCCTGAAGAATTTTCTTTGGTTGAATAGAAATTTGCAGTGCCGAGATCAAGGTTTGATCTCCTCGCATCATTTCTACCTCTTCTTCAGACGGAGGAGCCACTTTGAAAATTAAATCGCAATGGAATATTTCTTTGGTATCGTATACAATTTGTGCACCCGCTTCGCTGTAATCGTTATCCGTAAAATTAGCTCCGTCTCCACTTTTGGACTCTACTTTTACACGATGGCCATTCGCGACTAAAAGCGATACCGTATCGGGAACCAATGCCACACGTTTTTCCTGAAAAGAAGTTTCCTTCGGAATTCCAATAAACAGACTTCCCTTTTTTTGGGCAACCTCTAACGTTTCTTCCTTTGGCAACAAACTTCCCTGTTGCATCAATTGTTTCAGTAATTCAGGATCTGTAATCATGCGTGTACGGTTAAAGTTCGGGTGTCATCCTCGTTTCTACGAATATACGACCAAATCGTATTATCAGGAAGTAAGGATTCAATTTTCTCTGGCCATTCGATAAAGCAAATTCCATCCGAGTATAACATTTCCTCTATCCCGATGTCATAGGCTTCCTCCTCGTCGTTGAGTCGATAGACATCAAAATGATACACTTTTCCATACATGGGGCTGTCGTAAACATTTACAAGTGAGTACGTTGGAGATCCTTCTGCATCCTCTACGCCCATTGCATTGAGCAGACTGAGAATGAAGGTTGTTTTACCCGACCCCATGGATGCGTTGAATGCGAACACTTTACGATGTCCGAAATCTTCGAGAAACTGCCTTGCAATTCCAGGTAAATCATCGAGCGATTGAATGTGATACGACTTCTCTTTATTCATCACGTGATTTTACTGAAAGTGGCCAAAAAAGTTACATTGAAATAACCACGATTACTTATTTTTGAAACATGCGAAATATCTTCTCCATTGCCATCCTGTTCATTTTCACCCGTGCTTACTCTCAGAACATTGAAATTTCTTTTGGTGGAGGTGCGGGTAACTACGGCAACTCTTTGCAGCCCAACAGAGAGGTTTTTGAAGCGGCAAGTTTTAGTCCGATGGCGGGGATTACATGCATTCGTCCCTGGTGGCGCGGTGGCAATGAGGATTGGTCTCTGGAGGCAGGAGCAGGAATTTCTTATACGCACTACAAAGGTCTGTGGATTGAAGATATTTACTACACCTCCCTAACCACCACAGGTTCTGTTGAGTATGAAGAACGACATCGTTTTGATGGAAACATCCATGTTTTGGGGGCTGAAATCACGCCGTTTATTTTGACGTACAGACAAGGGCTTAAGCTACGAAGCAGCATCTTTTTGGGGTGGAATATTAGCGATAAATATGATTACAACCGTATTGTAAACACTGTAGTCCATGAAAATGGTCAAACGACCTATTACGACGGCGGCCCCGAGCGTTTCCCTGTGGAAAGTCCCACTTACGTTTTACACTGGAACTCCCGACTTTCGTACAATATCCATTTTTCGGAATACTACATCGCTCCTTTTTATCAGTGCTCACTGGGCTTGTTGAACGAAGGCGAAAGTTTGTATTACGAAAAGATTATTTCCTACCGTCATCATTTTGGGGTGACCTTTGGAATGAACCGACATCAATGAAGATCTTAAATAGATGGACGCAGTTTCCTTTTACTGCGCCAAAACTACTTCAGGGCAGCTCTGTCCCACAAGCGTTGTGGCTTTGTCATGCATTCGGTAATCATCGTCATCGTAATACTTTTTCAATTCAGTGATTTTGTCTTTTACCTCTTGAGAATCTGCACCATGTTCAGCGGCTGTTTCGCAGATTTCTTTTGACCAATCTTCTGGAGATTTTTCATAGCTGTTTCCACAAGAAATCAAAAGAATAGATAAAAATGCTCCAACAAAAACTGGAATAATTATATTTTTCATAACTAACTATTTACTTGGAGTTTACAATTTTTCCAGAAGGAAATTAGCGATCTTCATTGCACCTTCCTTATTCACTGCGCTATCGTTGTCAATTTTAACATTCACGTGCATCATGACGTTTCCTTTGCGAAAGGACAGTTGACTCATTTCTTCACCCCACATGGCTTCATCTCCAAGTCCTTCGACAGTAACCCCATCTTTGTATACCGCTGTTGATCTATCGAATTTTGATTCATTGGAGTCTTTCACCAATACCACCATCACTTCACTTGGTGAATCAATAGTCATTTCTCTACCTCCAATCTCCATAGTACGCTTCACTTTACCGTCTTCCCAGCGAAAACTACATGCTGGAAAGGTGTAGTCTTTTGCCTCCATGGAGATGTCGTGGTCGCCACTTACACCAAGTAGGGTACGCATGTCGTCTGCGTTAATAAGATCACAAGGGTTATCTGAAATATCTTTGGTGGTGGATGATTGTTCGGTTTTCTTTTCGCCGTTTTCATCGGTTGACTCTGCGTTTTCGCTGCAAGCTACCGCAAATAGTGACAAGAGAAGAACAGAAGTAACTGTTACTTTTTTCATATGAGTAGTATTTTTAGATTGTTTGAAGCAAAAAATACAAAGATCCGAACGAATAACCTACCGAATTGAGTGTCTTTTACTTCGGTTCCAAAACAACAAAAGGAATTAGCACCTCTTCCAAAGAAATTCCACCGTGCTGAAAGGTATCGCCAAAGTGTTTTACAAAATGATTGTAGTTGTTCGGGTAAACAAAGTAATCGTTATCTCGTGTGAAGACATACTCTGATGAAATTCCAGACTTCGGTAAAAATGCTTCGTGCGGATCACTTACTTTAAATACATCTTTGTCCTTGTAAGAAAGGTTTCTACCCGTTTTATAACGCAAATTGGTATTCGTACTGCGTTCTCCCATAATCTTCACAGGATTGCTAACACGCACTGTTCCGTGATCGGTAGTAATGACCAATTTCTTTCCAGCATCAGACACTTTTTTGATGATGTCATGGAGTGGCGAATGATCGAACCAAGATACCGTCAAAGATCGATAAGCAGACTCGTCATCTGCTAATTCTCGGATAACTTCCATTTCTGTTCTCGCGTGAGAAAGCATATCGACAAAATTCCAAACAATGACATTTAGTTTGTTTCCGAGTAGCTGATTGAAGTTGTCTGCCAATTTTTTTCCTGCGTCAAGGTTGGTGATTTTATTGTAGCTCCATTTCACATCTCTTCCCAGTCTTTTCAAGTTGGTTTCTAGAAGTTCCGCCTCGAAGTTATTCTTTCCGCCTTCGTCTTCTTCAGATTTCCAATATTGCGGATACTTCTTCTGAATCTCCATCGGCATCAAACCTGCAAAGAACGCATTTCGGGCGTACTGCGTTGCAGTTGGTAAAATGGAATAAACAATTTCCTCCTTCTGTTGTGAAAAATACTTCGAGAAGATTGGGCTTAACATTTTCCACTGATCGTAGCGAAGATTGTCTATCACCAAAACGAAGATTTCCTCCTCATCTAACATAGGGTTGATCTCCTTTTTAAATAGGGTATGAATCAATTGCGGTGACTCCTCCACTCCATTTAACCAATCGAGATAATTGTTCTCAATAAAACGAGAAAACTGCGAATTGGCCTCTTTCTTTTGCATGTTGAGTATCTCTTGCATGCCACTATCCTCAATACCTTCTAACTTTAGTTCCCAATACACCAATTGGTCGTAAACCTCAGGCCATTCGTCCTTATCCAATCGACTGTTTAGCTGCATCCCCAATTCACGAAATTCGCGTTGGTAGTTTGAGTTCGTTGTTTGAGAAACGAGTTTGCCTTTGTCCAGGTTTTTCTTGAGTGCCAACAAAATTTGATTCGGATTCACAGGTTTAATCAGGTAATCAGCAATATTACTACCGATGGCCTCTTCCATGATATGTTCCTCCTCACTCTTCGTAATCATCACCACCGGTACATGTGGTTTCGCTTTTTTGATACGCGATAGTGCTTCTAAACCAGTTATACCAGGCATGTTTTCATCCAGAAAAATAATGTCAAAATCTTCTTCTTCATTTTTGTCTACTGCACTGGAACCATTGTTCACAGCTTCAACCTTGTAACCCTTTGATTCGAGGAACAGAATGTGTGGTTTTAATAAGTCAATTTCATCGTCTGCCCAAAGGATTTTTACCTGCATAAGCCTGATATTTGTTAGATTTACATTTGGAATTAAAAGTATGCAATTGCAACCAAAACACGGTATCAATAACAAAAAGAAAATATTTAACGATCCGGTTTACGGATTTATTTCAATCTCGCAGGAGTTTATTTTCGATATCATTGAGCATCCGTACGTGCAGCGTTTGAGACGTATCAAACAATTGGGGATGACACATCTCGTCTACCCTGGGGCTCTGCACACTCGTTTTCACCATGTTCTTGGAGCCATGCACTTAATGTCAAAGGCGATTGCTACCATTCGTCGAAAAGGTCACGACATTTCGCCTGCCGAAGAGCAAGCAGCTTTGTTGGCGATTCTATTGCACGATATTGGTCACGGACCGTTTTCTCATGCTTTAGAACATGATATTGTAACGGGCGTGCATCATGAAGATATTTCCATCTTTTTCATGGAACGCTTGAGTCAGGAGTTTGATGGAGAACTGGACCTCGCTTTAGAAATTTTTCAAAACCGTTACCCGAAAAAGTTTCTCTACCAATTGGTTTCTAGTCAGTTGGACATGGACCGTATGGATTATCTCAACAGGGACAGTTTCTACACGGGAGTAAGCGAGGGGAAAATCGGCAGTGATCGGATTATAGAGATGTTGAATGTTGTAGACGGAAATCTCGTACTGGAAGAAAAGGGAATTTACTCCATTGAAAAGTTCCTGGTGGCCAGAAGGCTGATGTATTGGCAAGTGTATTTGCACAAAACTGTTGTTGCGGCGGAGTTTATGTTGATTCATGTTTTGCGGAGAGCAAAGGAGTTGAAGCAATCAGGAACGGATGTATTTTGCAGTCCAGCGCTCGCCTATTTCCTAAATAACGATGTCACTTCAGATGACTTCAAACAGAACCCTGATGTTTTAGATCTTTTTGCCCAATTAGACGACTACGATATTCTTGGTGCTATTAAGGTTTGGCAATTTCATGAGGACAAAGTACTAAGCATTTTGTCACGTCGAATCATTGAACGCAAGCTCTTCAAAATTAAGGTTTCAAAGGACGAATTCACCGAAATCAGCAAGCAAACTGTGCGTGAAAAAGTAGCCGAGAAACTCGAAATTCCTTTGGAAGAAACCCGTTATTTTGTCTACAACGATATATTAACCAACAGCGCTTACAACGATGCCTCTCAACGCATCAACCTTTTAATGAAGTCAGGGAAAACAATGGAAGTTTCACAAGCTTCGGATAATTTGAATATTTCGGCACTGGCGGATCCTGTCGAGAAGCATTTCTTGTGTTATCCTGTTTTTAATGCGGGAAAGGCCAGACAGCTGTCTTTGTTGAATGGTATTAAAGGATAATTAATTTTTAACGGTTAGGTTCCAAAGTTGTCCGCTTGCGCAGGTCGTACAGGATTGATAGACACAATTTTTTTTCGCCCTGTGTCAAACGCAGAGTGTCTCTGGTATCGGCATTATATTCTGAACTTTTCGATGTAACCGATTAAAAAGGAACAGTTTTATATCTTGTACTCCATAAATCAAAATCCTATGAAATACCTTTTCGGATTCATATTTACGCTTCTATCTATCGGCTCGGTTAATTCTCAAGAAACCGATCACGGAAAGTACTTGTTTCCTGAAAACCCAAACATGCAATGGGCAGTGAGCCAGTTAGGGAAACCTTTTACTTCCAAAGTTGAAAAGAAGATGAGCAGAATTGGAAAGTCCGGCTACACGGACTACAACAGACCCATTGTTCGAGACTTAATCTTTGATAGTATTACGGTTTGGACGGCTTCAAATAGAGATAATGTTGAATTACGACTTTATTATAAAAACAACATTTGTGTAAAAGTGCAATCATCTGTGACAATGCTATCCATGCGGAAAGGCACGCCGCATTTAAAAGATTTTGCGTTTATAAACCAGGGTGTGACCAATCCAAATAAGGTTAGGTCTGCATTGAAGAGCGAAAAGTTAGATTTTCATGAACAAACCTACACCATCGGTAAAGATTTTCATCGAAGAACTTTTTTTGCTGCCTACGAACCAAAAGAATGGCTCATCAACATTTATTCGGCCAGTTTTAACGATTATCATGATATTGAAGCCGTTCATTTTATTTCTGTTGCAATGGAGGGAATAGACAATTCTGAGCATTACCAATTTATTTCCAGCGATGCCTTATATGAAAAAATGGATGCTCCGAAAAGCTATGATACGTTTCAGAAGTATTTGGCTACAAAAAAGCAAGAAGCGAAACAATCTCAGATGCTCGCTACGCTTGACTTAAGTCCCGTAAATGGAATTCTTGATCTTACCGCTGGAATTTGTTTAGAGGGGTGCGATTCTGATTCAAAAGATTGTATTATTCATTACGGAAAATACGTGTATATCGGTCCTACAAAAGATAATTTACCGCACGCTACCGATAATTCAGGTAAACTGTATCGCCTACTTACCGCTTACGAAAACAAGATTGCCTCCAAGGAAGCCTACACGAGTGGAAAGCAGGTTAGTGGTGTTATTCTTAGTGGGTACTGTTACACGAAATTTTACAGCTTTGATACGAACACAGGAATGGCAGTTACTCAACCTTTTGATTTCCCCATGCTAGAAAATAAGGTCTATGCCAAAGTACGATTGGATTCAGGCGACGTTGTAGACACCAATTTAGTCGCATTCTACACGACACCAGAATGTACACCTGAAAGTATCGTGTACAAAGGTGGGATCAATTCGAAAATGGAGATGCATGGCAAGGGCGAGCTGTTGTTTGATCGCAATGGCCAAAGAATTATCATACGAACGCGGTGGAAAGAAAATAAAGTGGATAAATGGGCATTGAGGAATGAGGATTACAGTTCTTCGGGGTACCATTCCGAAATAATTAGTAATGGTGGCAAGCATGTCGATGTAAATATTGAGTATTTAGAGTTTAATGCAGACTTAGGGCAATTCGTTTATGCTTCTGAAGCGATGATTAAATTAAATTACGAGACCTCTGTTTTGGAAAACCCAAACGCGCAACCAAACATGCGCATTATTGGTCCTTACGCCTTTTCTGACGATGTCTTATATGTGTATGGAATGCATCAAAAACAAAAGTATAGAGGAACAGGAAGCATTAAAAACTATAAAAACTGGGAGACGATTAGTACCAGTAATTTGGGTTCAAAAGAAAGCAAGGAGTCCTGTTTTCTGTATGGATCCAACTTCTACGAATTGCCGAAATGCTCTAATGACGAGATTCGAAAGGCTAAAGATAAATTAGAGAATCCGTACAAAGGGATTGGTTTCTTTGGGTTCTAACCCTACTCCGAAATGGAATTGTATTCCTGTTTGAAGAACTGATTGCGTCGCCAATCGAGCACTTCTACATTATGGAAATAGAACCGTGCGATTTGCGTATAATCGTATCCTAATTTTGCCATTTCCATGGCGCCTTCCTGACAAAGTCCAACACCATGACCGAACCCTCGTCCTTCCAGAACAACCTTACTGCCTTCAAGTCGTGAACTAAAGTAGGCAGATTTCAAACCAAACTTTGTCCGTAAATCTCGCATTGGAATTCCCAGTGAAGGGTGAATATAAAATGCTGTACGATCGGAGCTTTGAAAGTTATATATCAAATCTCCGTGTAACGCTTCGGTAACTCCATATTGATCTCTCAAATAATTCCTCCATGCATATTTGTCTATGGACTTGGTCCAGGTTGCTTGTCGGGTATGAATACAAAAGGTATCGACAAAAGGTTCCAGGTAAGGAACTGATGTATTCCATACATAAGAAGCATCACAAGTTTGTCCGCCACAGTTGGCCGAGAAATAGGAAGTTACTAACCTGTTCTGTTGATCCACCAAAACCATTCCTTCAGATTCTTCGACCGCTGTTCGGATAGTTGGCGTATATCGCAGTTTGTTGTAATATGCCTGACAGTGCGTCCCATCACAAACCTGATACCCATCTTTCTTGTGCCGATGTGCATTTTTAATCGCATACGTTCGACTCATCAACGCCTGTACTTTATAATACTCCAGGTGACGACCTCCACCTCCCTCCGACTCAATTACACCACTTAAATAATTGTTCATGGAGACGCAATTGACGATGCGTAATCCTTTGGGACCGCGGGTTATTTCGAAATTATCTTCGTAAAAATGTTGTTTCGTGCTAGGAGATGTTCCTTTCAATTTTACCGAAGCCGTTTCGTTTTGTTTGATTATCAACAACGTATCGAAAACGCTGACTATTCCGTTCGTTGTTACGCCAACGCCGTTATTCTTCCAGGTTATGTTGACTGTTTCCAAAATCCCGAGTGAGGTAGTATCTCCAAACACTTCATAACTGCCTTCATCCGCACTAACAGAAATACCGCGCATGTTGAGATGGTGAAAAATACCTACCCGCACTTCTTGTGCCTGAAGCAAGCTGACTCCCAACAGAAAAATCGATAGCAATATAATGCGAAGCATGGACTCAAAATTACAACCTGCATTTACCGACTTTCGGCTATGCATTAATAGTTTTCAACAAGGATTGTGCAACTTTTGCGCTGGCCCCTCCTCCACCGAGCTTTTGTTCTAACTCGTTGTAATCGGAAAGTAGTCTTGATTTATAAGTTTCGTCGTTTAGTAAACGGTCTAATTCTTTTCGAATTTCATTCGGATTGCATTCTTTTTGAATCAATTCCTTCACAACTTCACGCCCCATGATCAAATTCACCAGCGAAATGTAATCCACTTTCACCAATCTCTTTGCTATGCTGTATGAAATCTGACTCCCCTTGTAACAGACAACTTCTGGTACTTTGAACAGTGCTGTTTCTAAAGTTGCGGTTCCGGAAGTCACTAAAGCTGCGGATGCACTGTACATCAATTCGTACGTTTCCCCATGAACCACCTGAACTTCGCTTTGAACAGATTGATAAAATTCCTTCGTTAATGACGGTGCACCAGCAACAACGAGTTGGTATGTATCCATGCCCTTGGTGGCAGCCACCATGATTGGTAGTTTCGTTTTCACCTCTTGCGTTCGGCTTCCAGGAACCAACGCAATAATGGGTTTATCACTCAATCCATTTCTTTCACGAAAAGCCTGCTTTCCAGCGGCAAAATCATATTTGGAAATTTCATCCAACAACGGGTGCCCGACATATTCCACGTCAAAATCAAACTTTTTATAAAAGTCTTTTTCAAAGGGAAGAATAACGTACATTTTGTCGACCACTTTTTTAATCTTGTGTACACGGTTTTGCTTCCATGCCCACACTTGTGGCGAGATGTAATAGATCACTTTAATTCCCTGTTCATGTGCCCATTCCGCAATGCGAAGATTGAATCCCGGGTAATCGATCATGACAATGGCATCGGGTTGATACGCTAGAATGTCTTCTTTACAAAAACGTAAATTCTTCGTGATGGTTCGAATGTTCATTAAAACTTCCACGAAGCCCATGAATGCCAACTCACGAATGTGCTTCACACAGTTATCTTGAACGGAAATCATTTTATCGCCACCCCAAAACCGAAACTCCGTTTTAGGTTGTTCATCCAGAATGGCTTGCATAAGATTACTTCCGTGCAAGTCTCCAGAAGCCTCGCCAGCGATGATGTACAATTTCATCTACGCGAAAAATTTGATGTAAACGATGTACGGAGCATAAGCCATTGAACCTAAAATTACGCCCATGGCGCGTTTCCAGTTTTCTTTGTTCAAGAAGCGGTAAAACCAAAAGAGATTTCCGATAATTGAAAGCGTAATAATTTTGATTCTTGGATCAGAAAAATATTTAAAATCATACCACATACGATCAAATGTATATCCTTGCCATGTAGCCCATAAATACAGGACTAGTGGCATCACAAAGATTGGAGTTAAGATTCCAAATAACATTCCAATGGCATGCTCTTTCGAGAAGTTTCTCAGGTTCATAGTTCCCAGTTTTCAAGTTCTTTTATCGCCGAATAGCTGGTCAAATCAAATTGCGTGGGTACAACCGTTGCATATCCTTTATCAATCCAATGTAAATCAGTGTCATTTGCTGGTTCCTGATCTTCAAAATCACCCGACAACCAATAATACGGTTTCCCGAATTGATCTTGCCGACTTTCAAAGCGATCCGCCCAATAAGCATGTGCCTGTCGACAAACTTTAATTCCCTTTGCAGGTCCTTGCGATAATGGAGGAATGTTCACGTTGAAGCAAACTCCTTCTTGCATTCCTTTATCCAAAACCTCTTTTACTACTGATCGAATTACCTCTACTGTTCCTGAAAAATCGGCATCTGCTTCGTATGCGCCAAGTGAAAATCCAATAGAAGGAATTCCTTCCATGGCGCCTTCTACCGCCGCTGACATTGTACCAGAATATAGAACATTTGTAGCCGTATTATAACCATGATTGACACCTGAAACCAACAAATCTGGCTTTCTTTTTATCACTTCATAAATGGCCAATTTCACACAATCAACTGGTGTTCCCGTACAAGCGAGTGCCGTTATATCTCCGTACAGAGTGCTTGGGCTCAGTCGCAGCGGATGATGAATCGTAATGGCATGTCCCATACCCGATTGTGGGGAATCTGGTGCAACTATTACAACATCTCCAAACTCGCGCACTGTTTCGAACAAAGTACGAATCCCTTTAGCGGAGATTCCATCGTCATTTGTCACCAAAATCAACGGTCTTTGTTGGCTCATATACTGGGATAATTCGGTTTGCTGCGAAAGTAACGAAACTTCGTTTATTCTCTTCCATATTGGTAGTATCGATTTGGGAAAGTGCGATTAAATAGTGTTAAAATTTGGCGACTCTGGCATGTGTTTGTGTTTGCATTAATTACCTGGGTTGTTAGAAATTTGTCTAATTAGCGAATTTCACAATTCTATAATTGTGTAATTCTAAAATTGTCGAATTTCAGTAATGGCTTCACAGCGAGAAACTTTAAACAAGATTCGTTACAAACAAATCCAAGAGATTTACATCGCATTAAAGACAAAAAGTGACCCGTATGTACAATGAATAACATCATGGTAAAACGAGAAGTGGAACGGAATTATTGATTACAATCAAGTTCTCATTTTTCACCAATCACTTCTATCGGCTATTCTGTTGGAATTAACTATTTTTGTCTCCATCGACGAAACGGGCAAAATGACGACCGCAGACTTAATTCAGATTTTGACAAATATTACGCAAGAGAACATTGACAATGTCAAGAAGTTCACTGCGAAACTGTCTGATGATCAATTGAAATGGCGCCCCAATCCTGGTATTTGGAGTGTTGGCGAAGTTCTTGCTCACTTGAATGAGTATGCATCGTACTACCACCCGACCATTTCTTCCAAAATTAAAACTACCCGTTTTACTTCTACCAAGGAAGAATTTATGAGCTCTCCTTTAGGACGATCTGCATGGAAATCTATGAAATTGGGGAAGGCTAAAAATGTTAAGCGCAAGTTCCGAGCCCCTAAAGGACAGAACCCAACTTTGCAGCCCGAACTAGTAAAAGGAAATGAAATTGAAGATTTCCTGCAACATCAAGCTGATATGCTCTCAATAATAGACCAGGCTCAAACGGTTAATTTACGACGTGTTAAAATTCCGATTTCAATTTCAAAAATTGTTCGTTTGCGTTTGGGAGATGCTCTTTTATTCGTAGTGTATCACAACCAACGACATGTGCAGCAGATCATTAATTTGGTCACTCACAAAAACTTTCCGAAAAAATAATGGATCAAGGGTATTGCTTCGTCACCATATCACCCGTTCGTGCAGAAAACCGCGATCAAGGTGAAATTGTGACACAGCTACTCTTTGGTGAAGCGGTTACTGTTCTCGAAATTGCACCCCCTTGGGCCAAAATAAAGTCCATTGCGGATGGATACGAGGGTTGGATTGATGTGAAGCATATCAAAAAGCTTACTGATAAAGAGATGCGTCGCTGGATGGATGGTTTAGATTACTTGCCAGATAGAGAGCGTCTACTACAAACCCCATGGGGCCAACAGTGGATTTGTCGGGGGGCTTTTTTACCCCCGGGTCAAGAATCTTTCAAAATTGGGAACGATAGTTTTGAATGGTTATCTGAATCCAATACTCAGTTTTCAGATGTATGGTCCTGCGCCGAAAGTTATATTAACACGCCCTATTTGTGGGGAGGAAAATCACCTTTTGGAATTGACTGCTCTGGATTTACGCAAGCGGTTTATCGCTTTTTTAATATCAATCTGCCCCGCGATGCTTCTCAACAAGTTTTGGACGGTGCAGAAGTTGCCTTTGAGGATATTCAAACAGGAGACCTTGCCTTTTTTCACAACGATAGCGGCAAAATAACTCATGTAGGAATCTTGGACGATGAAGGGCACATTCTTCACGCAAGCGGGCATGTGCGAAAAGATTTGTTCACGTCAGACGGAATTGTCCACAGCGAGACGGGAAGTATCACACATAAATTGTCAGTAATTAAAAGATGGTAATCTGAATAGTATCTGCTTTTAAAAACGATATTTGCTTAAATTTTGGGAGAATGACGAGAATATTAGTAACAGGAGGAGCTGGTTTTATTGGGAGCGTCTTGGCCGAAAAATTGATCTTGAACAAAGACAATTACGTTATTATTGTAGATGACTTATCGACAGGAAGCGAATCCAAACTACCCCATCATTTACCCACCACGAATTGGCGATTCGTAAAAGCTGATGTTAACGAATACAGAGAAATTGCAGAGGTAATGCTTGGAGAAAATTTTGATTTCGTGTTTCACTATGCTGCGCTGGTTGGAGTTCAAAGAACTCAAGAAAATCCGGTGAAAGTGTTGAACGATATTGAAGGTTTCAAAAACATCCTAAGTCTTTCAAAAAGCAATGGTGTGAAAAGGGTCTTCTTTTCTTCTTCATCCGAAGTATATGGAGAGCCTGTCGAGTTACCTCAACATGAACAAACAACTCCACTCAATTCGAAAGTGCCCTATGCGGTTGTAAAAAATATAGGCGAAGCCTTCTTGAGGTCATACCAACAAGAGTTTGGACTAGATTATACCATATTCAGATTTTTCAACACGTATGGTCCTAAACAGAGCGATGACTTTGTAATGTCAAAGTTCTTGTTCAAGGCGTTGAAGGGCGAAGACATAACGATTTATGGAGATGGTTCACAGACAAGAACCTTTTGTTACTGCGATGACAACGTAGATGCTTGCCTAAAGGCTTTCTACGAAAATAAGGTCGTCAACGATGTAATCAATATTGGAGGGGAAAACGAAATTACAATTCTCGATCTCGCGCACAAAATAATAAGCATGACGAACAGCAGTTCCAAGATAGTTCACTTACCTGCACTAAAGGATGGAGACATGACCAGACGTTGTCCCGACAATACCAAAATGAAAGAACTTCTTGGTAGAGACCTTCTGGGAATTGACGAAGGAATTTCAAGACTTCTTGCCAGTCCTCAGTTTCAATAGACAATCTTTAATTATAAATTCATTTCTCGAATGAATAAGAAAATGAATTAACCCAAATAAGTAAGAATTTTTACCAAACGAACACAAGTAAGAAATGGACACGGTTATTTTTGACCTTATTGAGCGCGAAAAACAGCGCCAACTTCACGGAATTGAATTAATTGCTTCAGAAAATTTTGTTAGCGAACCAGTAATGCAAGCAATGGGAAGCGTTCTTACCAATAAGTATGCAGAAGGCCTTCCGGGTAAACGCTACTACGGCGGATGTGAAGTCGTTGACGAAGTAGAAAACCTCGCTATCGACCGCTTGAAAGAGTTATTTGGTGCAGAATGGGCCAACGTTCAGCCTCACTCTGGTGCTCAGGCAAACGCCGCAGTATTGTTGGCTTGCCTTCAACCAGGAGATAAAATTCTTGGATTCGACCTCTCGCATGGAGGGCACCTGACACATGGTTCGCCGGTAAATTTCTCAGGTAAATTGTACAAGCCTTTTTTCTACGGTGTAAACAAGGAAACAGGACAAGTTGACTATGATGTCCTGGAAGAAACAGCACGTCGAGAAAAACCAAAATTGATCATTTGCGGTGCCTCTGCCTACAGTCGTGATTGGGACTACGAACGAATTCGAAAGGTTGCTGATGAAGTAGGCGCGTTGGTGCTCGCCGATATTTCACATCCCGCAGGATTGATAGCTACTGGATTGTTAAACGATCCATTGAAGCACTGTCACATTATTACAACAACCACACACAAAACACTTCGCGGACCGCGTGGTGGTGTTATCATGATGGGGAAAAATTTCGATAACCCATTCGGTTTAAAGTGGAACAACGGAAATCCGAAATCGATGGCTGCTTTATTGGATGCTGCTGTTTTCCCTGGAACTCAAGGAGGACCGTTAGAACATGTGATTGCCGCGAAGGCTGTGGCATTCGGAGAAGCATTATCGGATGGATACAAAACTTATACAAAACAAGTAGTAGCAAATGCGGCAGCAATGGCCGAAGCATTTGTAGCAAAAGGGTATTCCATTATCTCTGGTGGGACAGACAATCATTCCATGCTTATTAACCTCCGTTCTAAGGGCGTGACTGGAAAAGATGCCGAAAACCGATTGGTGGAGGCTGATATTACAGTGAACAAAAACATGGTTCCTTTTGATACAGAATCTCCATTTGTAACCTCAGGAATTCGTGTGGGAACACCTGCCATTACTACAAGAGGAATGAAAACGGATGAAATGGCAACGATAGTCGAATTGGTGGATCGAGTGATTACAAATATTAATGACGATACTACCATTGAAGCTGTAAGAAAGGAAGTCAACGAACTCATGGGGCATCGACCTTTGTTTACCTGGGAATAGTTGAAATATGAAATAATGAATATTGAATAAGGTCTCGCTACGGTGAGACCTTTCTTATTATTAGAAAATACGGCTTTTATTTGGCTAAAACTAATAAATGCATTAAAACAAAAACGCATTTTTGCGTTGAAGGATTGAAAACTCTCTACTACTCATCTGATTTACATGCAATTGTGAGAAACACTAATTTGCTATTTCATCACTTCTCACACTCACAACTGCAAAATATACCTGGGTAAAATGTTGAATCAAACCACTAATCAAGTTAAACAAAATACTGATTTTCAATATTTTACACTGTATTACTGAAATTAATTGTTACATTTATTCAAGTTGAATGGAGCTACGGCTTCATCCAGCGCTACAAACCAGCTCTATACATGAAACCCATAGTGTACATCTTCGTGATGTTTGCACTGAACGTAATGGGACAGAATTTCAGCAACGCTGACCTTGAGGGCAATGTGGGGATGTCTGCTACCCCTCCCGATTGGTATGCTGTATCTTCTTCCGATCCCGTTTGTCAGGCTTACAACAACATGGTAGCTACCCCAGATATTACCGGTTCGCAAGGTCCGGTAACTGCGATTGGTCTTGTAGGCGTTCCTCACTCTGGGAATTCTTTCGTTTCAGGATTAATCTCTGGATTACCAGGTGCGCATCATCAAGAAGGCATTCGTCAAACCGTGCATGGATTAACACCAGGAAAACCGTACACCATAAGTTTTTATCAGACCGTTGTAAAACAAAACAACCAATTGGACAACTCCGGCAGTTGGGGCGTCTATGCCGACAATCAATTAATTCAGGTGACACAGCCGAGTCAAAGTTCGTTGGCATTCGATGATCCTTCACTTATCTGGGAAGAAAGAAACATTTCATTTACTCCGACCCATACGGTTCATAGCTTTAAGTTTTTACCAATGGATGACGACCCAAGTCAAGCGGTTCCAATGGAGAGTCTTCGCATGGGCATTGATAACATCACGCTTACCCCCGATAGTAGTCATGTGTATCATGATACAATTTGTTACGGTGAGTTGGCGACGATTTGGGCGGAAGGAGCCAGTCAATACCATTGGATCTCATACAATGACCCAGGAAATGTTCTCGGGTACGATTCAATTCTTCAGGTTTCACCCGATTCTACTTCGCATTATTGGTGCATTACAAATTTGGATACGAATTTAGTAACGGTAACGGTTTTGTTTCCTCCTACGCTAGACTTAGGACCAGACCACAAAATTTGCATGGGAGACGCTACTATCATTCACCCTGATGTGCATCATGCCAACACGCATTTATGGAGCGATGGATCGAATGGTTACGACCTGGAAACCGATCAGGATGGATTAGTTTGGATGATCGCTGAAAATAACTGCGGCGTGGCGAGAGATTCTGTTTTAATTGCCTATGACAGTTTGGAGTTCCATGATTTTGGGTTTGACACGATGATTTGCACCTATGAGACTGTTGAGTTGAGCGCATACTATCCAAACGCAAGCTATTCCTGGAATCAAGGGAGCACTGAGCCGTCTATTTTAGCTGAACACGCTGGAGATTATTGGGTAAAAGTTGAAAACGAATGTGGTGCGTTTATGCATGAATTTCATGTCGAGTTTGACCCGGAATGTGAAATTTTAATTGAAATGCCGAATGTCTTCACTCCTGACAATGATGGCGTAAATGATTTCTTTGTTCCTGTCCAACACGAACATTTACAGTCGTATCATCTGTTCGTATTAAACCGCTGGGGCGAAATTATTTTTGAAAGTGTAGATATAAACCTTGGGTGGGACGGTACTATCCAAGGTGAAAATGCCAACGAATCTGTCTACTTCTATAAAGTTGATTATAGTGATTTTCACAGTGAAAATAATTCGGTCCAAGGTTCGTTTACATTGGTGCGATAACCGTGAAAAATAAAAGCAATTCTCCTACTATTATGTACTTTGTTACAAGTTCTTCATCTATTTGGACAAGGAGAAAAGATTCTTAAAAATGTGATGATTTCGGGTCAATTCAGTCCTTAACTATTGATTAAATGGGTTATTGGGTCACCCTCCGCCTGCGGCACCTCCCTCAAGGGAGGAGGATAAACACCTCTCCCATTTGAGGGGAGAATTAAAGAGGGGTGACAGCCCAAAGCAGTTAATCATTCAAGCATTTTAATTCACGTTATTAGGGTATAATTCTCCCAGATGCCATGAAAATAAAAGAATGTTATAATGGCTTCTATTGTTACGCCGTCTCATATTTTGAAATAATAAGTTTAGAGGGTGATGATCAAAATAACATGAAAAACCGATAAGTCTGCGTATTTTTAGTCGTGATTGTATAGGTCATGCTGGGAACAATAATTCAGTTCGATCATCGTTGACCATACGAATACCAAATTGACATGAAAACGGTACTACTTTTAATTGCTTTTCTCGCTTCGATCTCTACATCGTTAGGGCAAAGTATTCGAGAGAAGAGAACTGTAGTTATTCACGGTATGGTGAAGGAGTTGAACACGATGACACCCATTCCGAACGCGAAAATTTCTGTGCTGCGCGACTCGAAAAGTGTAAAGGTGGTAAGTACCGATGAGAAAGGTCTCTATGCGCTTACACTGGACGTTGCTGAAGGCGAACAATTAGTGATTCAAGGAGAAGCAAAACACCACAGTGTTTCCAAAAACTTGCTTGTGGTAGAATCTACGGGTCCAGAAGATTACCTGGTCGATATCGAACTGGTGTATCAAACTGTGAGTCAAGCACCACCGCGGATTCTATTTGAAATAAATGAAGTAAAACATCTTTCGTTCGATTTAACCATGTATCGCGAATTGTTGGAGGACAATCCTAAAATATGTCTCCAAGTTGAATTGTATTCCCACCCCGATGAACCGGAAAAACTAACTAAGAAACGCTTGATACAATTCGAGAAATTTCTAATCAGTGAAGCATTCCCTATGAATCAGGTGGACTTCAATTTTACTTACCATACTCGAAAATGTTCTGATAACGATAGTTGTTTGGCCGAATTGCTATTCGAAATATCTAGCCTGGAAGGCCATTGCCTACAAGAGTAAAATACCGATAAATCACGCATTTATATCGACAAACTGGTCGATTTCCACAATGAAATGCAATGAACATTTTCAGGGTTTATTTTCCCTATATTTGGTACTGCTGACAACCCGCGATTGAGCTAAACCCAATGAATAATTCCCCTGCGCAAAATAACTTGTCTTTAGAGTTTGTAGACAAGAATCTTGAAAGAGAATTCACAGAATCATACGACAAAGAAGTACGCATTCCTTTACGCTACGGAATTATCATTTCCATTCTATCGTGGTATAGTGCTATAGGCTTAATACCGCTTATCATACCGGAGACTCTCAGTTGGCTACCACTCCTAACCTTTGTTTACATAGGATCTTATTTCGGCTTTATTGTCTTTGCCACCTACAGAGCCTCTTTTAAAGGATACTATCATTTACTGGGGGCAATTTCAAATGCTTGGGCAGGTCTGTACGCCATCTATTTTTGTGATCAATTTCCGAATGGAGAACACCTGACCCTTCCTGTGCTGATCTTTATCATATTCTTTGGTTCATATATGGTGAGGCTTCGTTGGCTGGCAGGTTGCCTTGCGGCGTTGACGTATGTAGCTGGATATCAAGTGTACATTATTTGGTTTTCTGATCTAACGGTTTCTCAGGTACTCTTGTATGGATTTGTCGCATGGATGACACTAATATTTGCCATACTTGCCGGTCGGGTGGCTGAAACAAATACACGTACTTCTTTTATTCAACGCAAAACCATTCGTGAGCAAAGTGAGATTATAGAACGAGAGAAAGAAGTACTGCTGAAAGAAGTCCATCATCGTGTAAAAAACAACTTGCAGATCATAATTAGCCTCATCAAATTGCAACAGTCAAAGATTAGTGACGTCAATGTAGAGAAGGAGTTCAGCGAAATCAAATCGCGGGTTATGTCCATGTCAATCGTGCATCAACGTATTCACAAATCATCGAATTATAACGACATTTCTCTTCTGGGCTATACGGAAGAACTCTACGCTCATGTCCAATCGCAATATCCGGATAAAAAAGCAGAGGCTACTTTTGAAATGCCTTCAAATTTCTATCTGGATATCGAAAGCTCTATTCCTTGCGGGTTGATCCTAAATGAATTAATTTCAAACTTCTTCAAACATTGTCAGGGAGATCAAATATCAATAAGTGCCAACAAATCCAGTGAGGATAAATGGAGCATCGTTTACAAGGATAATGGACAAGGATTTCCAGACGACTTAAGCATAGACAATATGGATACGTTAGGATTAGAACTCATTGAAATACTCGCAGAGCAATTGGACGGTTCTATGAAGTTTTCGAACGAAGAAGGGGCTCGGGTAACTGTTGAAATTTGTGTCTGATCGTTTACCCCATTGATGAGCTAACTATCAAGCGATAGCCCACTCCACGCACATTCGTAATTTTCACAGCAGGATCGTCCGCTAATTTCTTACGCAATTTGGAAATAAAAACATCAAGCGTTCGCCCAACATAATCACCCTCATCCCCCCAAACAATGCGTAGAATAGTATCGCGCTCCACGGTCTCATTCTTAGAAGAATGCAATAAAAACAGCAAATCAGCCTCTTTACTTGTGAGTTCTACGGTTTCACCTTTGAACGTAAGCTGCAAATTCAATTGATCAAAATTGTACGCTCCAATGGGAATAATGTGCTCCGCTATTTTGAGTTCTTTTTTTCTTTTAAAATAGGCGTATCCCGCAAAAATCAACAGTGCTGCACCTACTACTAAAAACCATGAATAAGGGTCCAAAGGATCAAAAAAGGGTGAATCGGCAATATTCTTTTCGTTTTGCGAATTTTGAGGATCAGCGACATAATAAGTAACAGCAATTTTGTAGCAGTCTTGAGGATACTCCCGAGAGCCGCACGTAACAATATCCACAGAGTCCTGTACGCCTCCACGAAATGAATTATAAAGAATTGAATTGTCCTCGCAACTCAAAACCTCCACGAAGTACGAGAATGAAATCTTCGCATCTACCATAACGCTATCCACAATTCTCATCAGATTTCCTGGCATAAATCCGAAATCGGACTTGAATGAAATAGTGTAACGATTTCCCTCTTCAATTACTGACAATATTGAAAGACTGTCTCCTGATATTCGTGAAATCTCATGCCCCACTTTTCTGGTTACAACAGATCTATACTGCGGAGAATCCTGCTCGGCAACTGCAGAAAATACTGAAAATAGCACCGCGAATAAAAACACAAATCGCCTGATAATCATAACCACAAATCTACGCTTCCTAACGATTGAAATAGCGAAATTCAGGGTATTTTACATTAATTTACAGTTGAGATAGTCTCAAAATCCGTTGTATTTCATGGTAACACATTGTACATTTACTACTATGAAGAATCTCAGCATATTTAAATGGCAGCCTGTCCTTTTTGCCGTGTTCTTCTGTGGTTTTTCATTTGCTCAGAATCTATCTAGCGAAGAAGTTAAAAGCGATTTAGAATTATTAAGATCAAGCATTCTTAAGTATCAGCCAGGTATACAAGAATCAGCTCCGCACTTTAAAAAAACTTCTGAAAATCTTATTGCGAATTTAAGAGATGACAGCCTTTCCTTCTTAGAATACTTCAAGCATGTAAGTCGTTTGTGTGTCATGGCTGGTGAAGGTCATTACAGCCTAGGAAATTGGCAGGATACGGTTCATCGAGGATTTGGAAATAATACATATGCATACTTTCCAGCCGATGTGCAAGTAATTGACAATCGATTGTATATTGAAGATGATTTTTCCAAAGAGCAACAACTCACCCCAGGAAGCGAAATAACACGTATTAATGGAAAATCGGCGGCCGCAATACTTCAAGAATTATACTTCTGCACTCCCTCCGACGGCGCTATTATTAGCAATATCGTAGATGAATTAGACGCTACATTCCCTTTTGCTTACTATATGTACATCGAGCAACCAGCGTACTTCGGAGTAACCATAAAAAATCCTTCAGGACAGGAGCAAACCGTTTCTATTCAAGCAAGAATCAGACAGCAGCAAAAAGAGGCACTTGAAGGAAAAGAAGAAAGACCACTACGGAGCACAGCGAAAAACCCGGTGTATTCTTTGCGTTTTCACGAGGACTACGCATTATTAACCCTACGTAGTTTTAATAACAAGAAATTAAACAAACAAGACATTAAACCACGCCGGTTTTACAAGTCAATTTTTGATACACTCGAACAGAAAAATGCCAAAAACCTTGTTATTGATCTCAGAGGGAACTCAGGCGGCTTGTTCACGATGGCGCAAGAGTTTATTCCTTTTGTGGTTCATGCGGAAACCGACAATCGATTCCAAAGAAGATCGATTTCCTGGGAAGGAAAAGTGCGGAACTATAAATTTAGAAAGCAAAAAAGAAAGGCATTTGAAGGCCAGATGTATGTCCTGATTGACGGAGGTACATTTTCATCAGCGAGCACACTTGCACGGTACCTAAAGGAACAAACGAACGCCATAATCATCGGGGAAGAATCGGGGTCACGGTACGAGAGCTTTGTTGCGGGATCCAAACAGTATGTTAAACTGCCGAACTCTGGTGTTGAAATTGGTATTCCGAGATACCTCATCGAATTTGGACCTGGCAAAAAACAGCAAACAACAAACCGTGGCGTGTTGCCCCATCATAAAATTGAATACAGCATATTGCACATCCTTGCTAATCGTGATTTGCACTTGGAAACGGTTGAAGAGTTAATTGAGAGGTAAAACGCGCTGAAATGTAACATTTTATCCGAATGAAGTTTATAGGAATATGAAACATATCCTCTCCATTCCACTGGTTTTGCTATTGACATTTTCCAGCTTTGCGCAAGACAAAAAAGAGTTTAAAAGACAACTCAAACTCCAGAAGAAATTCATCAAAGATTATCCTTTCGTATACATTCCGTCAGGCAGTTACACCATGGGAAATGCGGATTTTTCAGGCGATCAACCCAATCAGAATAAAGTTCAAGCAATTTCTATCAATAATTTCTACATGATGCAATGCGAAGTTTCCAATTTTGATTATTTGAGTTATGTCGAAACTTTACGAAAAGAGGACTCCACCGCGGCAAAAATCGCCTTACCAGATACTTTGTGTTGGAGAAAAAAAGGAGCGTCTAATGAACCTTATGTAGCCTACTATTTACGTCATCCAGCTTATCAGCAGTATCCTGTCGTTGGCGTCTCTTACAACCAAGCCGTTGCTTATGCGGAATGGATGACATCCCAATATAATTCGCGTGCGGAAGATCAAAAGGCGTTCAAAAAAGTTCTTTTTCGTTTGCCCACAGAGGCTGAATGGGAATATGCGGCACGAGGAGGATTAGAATTTTCGAGTTTTCCGTGGGGAGGGCCTTACATGCGCAATGCCAAAGGAGAACGCCTGGCAAATATGGTCTACATTTCGCAAGCCTCTGTTTACCGCGATACGGTTTGGATTCAAAACAAAGGCATCATCAGCGACTCGTGTGAGTTAGTGTACCAACCCCAAGTACGCATTTTAAGCAGTGGTTTCGGTGATTATAGTAACGTTGACGGTATGCTAAAAGATGCCGCCGACGTTACGGCTCCCGTGCGATCCTTTAACCCAAATGGTTACGGACTGTACAACATGACAGGAAACGTGGCGGAAATGGTGGATGCATGGCACCAACACGACTTAGGTCAATTTACATTTGTTGAGGATGAAGTTGACCCCAGCACCGTTGTCCCGAGCGGAATAACACGCGGCGGCAGTTGGGCAGATACAGGTTACTACGGACTGGTTACCACACGTCAATTTTACACGGGAAAAGAATCTTCAAGTGCCGAACGCGGTTTCCGATTAGTGATGGACGTTTTGGAGTATTAAATTTCCAAATTCTTAGTTTTAGAGGATGCGCGCTGGATTTATTGCTTGGGTACTTTTTTGCATCTCCGTCTTTTTGAGTGCGTTTTATTTTTTGGTGATAGCCAGCTGGCTTCATCGAACTTCGGTCGAAAGTTTAAATACCACAATACTATCGGAAGTATTTCTGATGGCGTCTGGTCTTTTTTTTGGATTCCAATAGCTCTTCTGATAGTGCCAGTATTGTTTAGAATCGCGCACGAGTTTGTTAAATTTCGAAATGTGAAACAAGTACTCTTGTTTGTTGGGACGGCTTGGTTGTTGGGAACGCTTTCTTATATTCTTCGAATGCTATCGATCCAATCAAGCATCAAAAATCAACCGAAAATTGCAGGAGCAGAAAATACCATCATGTTCTCAAAGCTTCAATTCGAGTTTTACTTTCTCGTAGGCTCCATAATTGGCTGCATGATCGCTGCTTTTTTCTTCTATGTTCGAAATCAAAAACTGGTCTCTAACTCCAACGGCAAGCTGTGAATACCCTCTTCAGTAATGTACTTGACCTTATAAACATACGCTTCTCCAATTCGAATAGAGCGGTCTAGCACTTTGGTTTTCGTGACGTCATGGACGGTCTTCCAAAGCCGGGATGCGTCCCCTTTTTTGCAACGATAAATTTGAACAGAGTAAATATCTAACTGAGGCAATTCGTATTCAATTTCGATAAAATTTTCTTGAAAATCCGAGCGAATAGAACCTTTCGGGGCTTCTCGAAAACCAGGCTCGTATTTTTGCGAAACCTTTTTGGAAAGCGCTCGATTATCGCTTCGATCTATCGTTTCGATGTGATACTCGTAGAATTGCCCAGGAACTAGATTCGTGTCCAAATACTCCTCTCCTACCTCACCCAGCGAAGCTGTTCCACGAAATAGAACGTTCGAAACAGCATCAGCACTCGAGGACGGCGTAATTTCTAATACGATTCCAGCATCCACCATGGAAATTTTTCGAATCAATCCAGCAACTGGAGGAATAGTATCTGGCTTCAATCCCATAACTGTATCCGAATGCGCTCCTTGATTGTAATTGGCATCAACGCCCTGAATGTAATAATACACTTCCGAGGTCAAATTATCTAACGCTAAGGTATCCGTCCAGGATGTCTGCAAAGACAAGACATTCGTTCGTTCCACAAATTCTTCCCGTATGCTATTACCACGAAAAACACGATATCCTAACAAATCAGGATCCTCCAATTCATTCCAAGTTAATAGAGCAATACCATTGGAGTCTATTTCAATTTCAAGACCGTTTGGAGAAAAAGGCGCCTCTTGATCCAATGTGAAAAAATAGAAAGGTTGTGAATACACTGTATCGTCCTTATTCAACAATGCGGCTTTGTAATAATAAGCATCTCCTGACAGTGCAGACACCTCAGAAATCATCTGGATTTGTTTCCTAGATTTCACTTTTTCGAAGGAAATATTATCGATTATTTCAAATCCGCCATCCCGTTCTGTAGAACGCAATAATTGAATACGTTCAATTCCTGAGTAATTTTCAGAATTCATATGAACATGCACAATTCGGGATTGGCCCTTCGCTTCCACCGAATCGATCGTTGGATAAACATCAATGCGGTTCGGAACGTAAATTCCTTTCCAATCAGATGCATTAGCGGAAGCGCCAAAAGCATCTCTTCCAATTACCCTGTAATAATGCATCTTCCCTTTTTCAGGGTCTTCATGGCGAATCTCGACTTCATCTTCATTGATCTCAAACTCTGATTTGAAAGGCAAATAAGGCTCTTCAAATAATCTCACAGCATGTTTTGTATCGGAAATGGAATGTTCCACATCAAAACCGAAAGACTCATTGCGTAACGTCGAAAGATTCCACGAACAAACGACCGTCTTTCGCTGATCGAGTTCTAATTCAACCACAGGTTTAGTAAACGCCGTCTCCTTGGATGGGTCGATATACGCAAACAAAGGCTCTGATTTTTCAATTTCAATTTTATAAACATACCTTTTCTTCCGATCGTAGGAGTCATCAGCAATAAAATTACCCAAGGCTATTTGAAAATGAGGATGCACCACGTTTTCGATAAGCACTGAGCCAAATGCAAAGTTTTGAGCTGCTTCTTCCAATGGGGAAAGGATGGGTTCCAACAGTGTTGCCGTTCGATCTCCGAGAGAGTCAGTTCGGTTCAATGCATCAAAGCGCTCCTTTACGGGTGCGATGGTCCATTGTTTACCATTTTCGAAATTTTGACTGGACAGGTTTTGGTTAGAACTAACTTCAATCCGTTTTACGGTCGCTCCATTCTTTAGTTTGAGCAGGGCATCGTAATTTGCAGGGAGCCATTTCAGCCAGATGGTATCGTTTGAAACCTTGCTAACCGTCTGAAATTCTTGCGCATAAATTGGACTGGCGCAAAGTAGCAGTAGCAGCATGCTAAATCCCCACAAGCGTACAATCCGTCCCAAATTCCACATCTGCATTGAATGAAAAGTTAATAATTCCAAGAATATTTGCCTGAAGTCCTATCGCTCCATATACATATGATGGTTTTGGCAATTTCCCTTGCAACAGTGCGGCCACTTGAAGTGAACCCAGGTTGTATTCGTTTTTCAGTTCGCCATTGTCCTTATACTTCCGAGCACCGAAAGATCCACCAAGGAAAACATAGACTTGTCCCATGGCATAATATCCATTAACTCCAACAGGTTCTGCACTTCCTTGGCAATGCGCATTTTGTACGTTTAGCAACATAACATCAAATCCTCCTCCAACATTGACTTGAATAAAACCTCTCCAATCGGTTGTTTTAGGGAATTCACCTCCAAAATTGACCCCGAACTCCATTCCTGTTGCAAAACCTCCTCCATTGCCTAGCGCAGTCGGGTCCAGCGTTCCGATGGAACCTGCACCGGTGAGGTTTGTTACATAACTGGGCGGTGGTGGAATGGCCATAATTTGCGTTCCCACCATGAAGTATGTGTTCACATAAAACAGATTTACCATATTCAAGTTGGCCCGATTTACTGGGTTATTCAACCAGAAATACCAATCGTTTGTGTCAATGTGAAGTAAGATATTGAGGTTTCCTGTAAGCGTTCCAAGAAATGAAATTTGTGCATTTACACCAGCGTCAAAAACTTTATTGGAGTGGTCGTACAAGACTGAAATGTCTCCGTAGATTTTCTTAGCGTTTGCATTGAATCTTTCGTTTCGCTTCACCATCATGAAAGCTTGTCCCAGGAATTGAATGGATTGAAATCCTCCATTGGCGTTGAATACGACCTCTAATAACGCCTCTCCGTGAAAGGCTTCTTCGCGCTGACCTTGCATCCCAACACCGGCCCGAAACGTCAATCCTTGACTCGGATCTGGCGTAAATGGAATTAGGTTGCCCTGAGGAGATGACGTCATAACCCCTGCAGCTTTGGCGAGCATTTGTTGGTTCGTTTGATTGGTCAACACACCTTTCTGAACGCCACCGTAAATGGAGGTAATATAAAGTCCAGTTCCGATGGGAATGCTTGTAGGTACTGCGGCTTCCGTAAACCAATATTTGTTCCCATTTAACTTTCCAAACCCCGCAGAAACCAGCATTGGCCCCGGCAAACAGTTCAAATCTAAAGAGACACTACCAAAGAATAAATCGCCAAATGTTGGATCGTCATTTCTAACAGAAATAACTCCCGTTAAACTGAACGCAGTGGTTTGTGCATTGAGCGCAATATCATCAACAGCCAAACGATTGTAGGAGAATCGATCTATCCCATCCATCCCGGGAGCAAGATCCGTAATTATACGAATGTTGGTTTGAGCTTGAAATGTATTTTGACCCGAACCGAGATTCATGCCCAATCCAGCCATAAATTGTAATTGTCCCTGTGGCGAAACACTTAACCCCACACTGTTCAGTGAAACTCCCAAGCCAAATAAATTAAGTCCTGCAGCTGAATTTCCGCTCGAAGTCAGAGCAAAAGTCCCACTCGTCATGTACGGAGCTACAGCTTCTAAATGTAAATCCTGAAAAGCAATACCTTTAAACCTAGCCTTATGGAAATCTACGGTCCAATCGCCTGTTAAAATGGCAGATGGTAAAAACTGATTCCCGACTGTTGCGATATTGATTTGCGAGCATGGACTAATATTCAATTTCGACTTAAACGGCGACAATTGAATGGAATCTGAGGGAGAAACTGTAAAGTTAAAGGCAATTTTATCGTCTCCCTGCGTTTGGAAGATGTTGGCGTTGTATTGCAATTCATGATCATCCAATTGAGGAATGGTTATATTTCCATCCATGTTCCCTGCAACCAATGTATTATGGGCGATGTCCACACTGATATCATCAATGGTAAAACCCCAGGCACCGCTCATATCTCCGTCATTCAATAGGTTCGTAGCACCAAATTGACCAGACAATCCCGAATCATCAATGATCATGTCACTTGCGTAGATAGTCGTAGCTGGATTATTGGGCGATTCCAGTTTTTGTGGAAGTTTCACAGAAATGTTTTGAGCATAAAAGCCTGTCCAGGAAGGCAATCCATTCGGTAAACTCGACGTATTGATATATTGAGAAGGAATTCCTAAAGGTGTAGACACATCGCTTAAATCCACAATAATATTGGACATGCTGAATACGAAATCTTTCGCACCCTTTAATCTAAAAGGTGAAATGGACTGCAGCTGATAGGTAATATCGCTAAGGTCGGTGGCAGTCATTTGCATCGAGGCTTTTACGGGCAAACTCGCGTCGCTGGCATTTTCAAAACTTTCTGAATCAAAAATGAAATCGATGCTTAGTCCGGTCATTTTATACCCATTGCAATCGAATTCTACAAAGTTTAGACCGTCGTCTTTAAAAACCATTTGTAATTTGGGTCCGATTTTCACAACCTGTTGTGAAACAAGCTGCAATTTGGCACCACCGGCAACGGAAACACCCTTTGGATTGAATTGGATCCCTTTTGCGGCAAATGCGATGGGTTTGTTAGAATTTGGTGGAATCATTGCCATGTAGACATTGAAAAACGCGCCATCAGGCGTAAACCAGGCACTATCAATACACACAATGTATTTGGAATTCCCTATTTCACGAACAATTCCAATGGGTAAAGTCGCATTGTCATTTGGATTGAAACTCGTTGTTTGTTTGGAAACATCGTTTCGAATGGTTTCGTCGAGTGATATGATTTTATTGTACAGTGTTTGGCTCGTCGTATCCTCTTGAGAAACAACAACATGAGAAAAATTTGCAAATACAATAAATAGCAGAAATCTCATAAGTACTCAGTGCATTCCAGCGGAATAGCGTTCGCAATAATAATTAGAAATTGTCATATTCTTATATCAAATCGTGCATTTTTTGTGAATTAAGTTCAACATTTTCTATATATTAGCCCTCCGCTAAAACTGTGCTGATGCGAAACTTTACACTATTCGTTCTGTTCATCATTTCTGGTTTAACTGGCTCTGCGCAAACATTAAAGACAGACAACTTGGATTTAAATCCAGGTGGTGTGGTGTACGATATTGTCTACGACGAGATTAACGATGACTACATTGTCGCGGGAGATTTCACATCCATCCAAGGCGTTGCGCGTCAGAATTTGGCCATTATTGATGCGGCAACTTTCACTGTTTCTGCAATAAATCCCATTGCATCGATTAACGGGGCTATACACGCCATCGAAATTCACCAAATTCCAGCCAGTTTCCCCAATGATGGATTGAGTCGTTTGTTCCTCGGAGGCGCATTTACCAGCGTTAATGGTGTTACAAGAAACTACTTGTGTCAAATGCGAAGAACAGAACCTTTAGTGGGACCATTTAATACGAATTATACGGTAAATACAGCTTGGGACCCTGAAACTGTCAACCAATTCAACCCTAATGATGCTGTGAATGATTTTGGGTGGCGCGGGGATACGCTAACGGCGGTTGGTCAATTCCTTGTTCTTACAACTGGAACCAATTACACAAATGACGATTTTGGCGGCATTCTTTCATTTGATGTTACACAAAACACTTTTATCTATTTTCCCACTTTTAATTCATTCAAAACAGCAAATATTGGATCTGAACACTACGAAATAGAGTTCTACAATGGAGAATTCCTACTTGGAGGCGATCAAGGATTTGATAGATTCGATGGAGCGGGAAATCCAATTTCCAGTTTCCCCATTTGCAGCGCTGGATATCCCTATGTCTTCAACATTCAGGAAACAACGACCGATACCCTCATCATCGCAAAGGTAGATTACGGGGGCGGCGAAGGCATTGCTGTTTACGAACTGGATGGAACCATGCTGAATTGCCCTTTCAACAACCAAATTCCAACCATTTTCATGCAAGGAGGTTCGCTTGTCAATGGTTTCGTCGAAACCTATAACAACTATGTTTTTGTTGGCGAAACAAATGAGATCTTGAGTTATTTCCGTGCCGGAACAGCGCAGATTCAACCGACTCAAATCACGCCAATGAATAACAATTGGTACAGTTATATCGCCTCAGGTTTCCGACCGAAAAAAATGCACGTGGCGAAAGATAAACTGTTTGTTTCAGGCGATAACCTCACTACTATTGATGGGCAATCGCGTATTGGACTAGCCGTTATGTGCCTGCCTCCCAATGATTCTGAAAGTTTTACGGCTTCAGAAACCCAAGTCTGCGAAGAAGATATTGTTACCTACACCGTCCCTTCAGTAGATTTTGCAGAAGGGTATCGATGGCAATACTCAGGCAGCAGCGCACAATACCGAATTGCAGGTACAACATCTCCTTTTCAATCGCTTTCCGACAATTATGTTTCAGGAACCAACGCAAATAGCCTGGAAGTGTATTTTCCCTCGGGAACTTCCAACGGTACGCTCACCGTTTCGCCATACAACACTTGCAACTCCGCAATTGATTATCAATTTGGTGGAAGTCAGTCTGTAAATATTTCCGTTGTTGGACTCCCTGACATCGCAATGGCTGACACCTTATTTTTGAATTGTTACAGCGATTCAGGATGGATCACCGTTAATTCAATTACAGCAGGTGTTTCCTATCAAATTCAATCATCCTTTGGAACGATTAACAGCGATTCACTATTAAGGGATACGACCATAATTGGACTAATGGAAGAGTACTATTACGGAACTGTTATTGAACCAATCAACGGATGTGTCTCAACAGACTCGACGTGGTTGGATACCAATTTTGCGATTCCCACAGTACCGAACAACGATATATTACTCAGTCCAAATGAAATGAATTGCAATGTTGATTCTTTGGAAGTGAATATCGTTACTCCAGGTCTCAATATCACATGGGAGTACGACAACGACCCTCTGATTCCACTACCCAATCCATTTTATATTTATTCGGATGATTCGTTGAACTTCACGGCTTATTTTATCGATATCCAGAATGGTTGTGAAAACAATTTGAGTATTAGTGTTCCAAACAATCAAACACAGGCTATAGGAGAAATAGCTGGATATTCCTCTATCACCCTTCCTCTGGATACTATTTCGTGCAATGATCCTACGCTAAACTTGACATGTACGGCAATTGATGGCACAGCGACCTGGACATCTACCGGAACCGACAACCTTACCATTACTACAGCCGACTCAGCAGGAATGACCAACAATACGCAAGTGTACACTTTTGAAACTGTGCACAATGTTTCTGGATGTCCGCAACTTTTCAATGCCGTCATTTATTTTGATCTGGATTCGCCATTCATTGTGCCATTTACGGGAACTCCTTCCATCAATTGTTCGGATGTAAATGCCGAAGTGGTGCACATCGGAACTGGAAACCCAATAGAAGGTTGGCTGGATGAATTTGGCGTACAATCTGGATCGGACACCTTGATTGCTTCTGCTCCTGGAACATATTATTATCAAGCACAGGGAACAAATGGATGTTTGATTACCGATACCGTTCAGGTAGTACAGACGATGGATATGACGGTCAATTTGATCTCAGATACCTTAATTTGCCCTGGCGAATCTGTATCCATTTCGGCCAACCCAATTATTAACTCGGGAGAAACACCGACGTATCTTTGGTCCGACGGTTCTGTTTCCAATACAGGAACAGCTATAGGTGGGACGGATTCGGAATTATCAGTGATCGTTCAAACCAATTCTGGTTGCATTGGCTTCGATACCACCGCCATTTTAATCACTGCGCCCATTGAGGCGTATTTCAGTGCATCTTCTGGTTGCGGTGCATCAGCAACACTCCAGGTGGATTCCATTTTTGGAGGAAACGGCAATTACGAATACTCTCTGGATAGCCTCAACTGGCAGACTGCCGCTGGGTTTAGTGGTGTAAATACGGGGGCAATAGATATTTTTATCCGCGATAACTTGGGATGCATTTATACCTTCAACGAAACCGTGGTTCCATCCAACGACGGTCCTCCACTCGACTTTTTAGTTCCAACTTACAGTGATCTGGGCGATACCACGGTAGCGGTAAGCTTCGGAACATCGCCTGCTTATGATTCTCTGAACTGGATTCTCCCTGGAAATGCAACTATCATCGTTGATACTGACTCTTTGGTGGCATTCTCCATAGACACAGAAGGCTGGTATGACATCACTTTAATTGGCTATTTGGATAGTTGCCAGTACAATGACACGGCCACCGTTTATTTCGGAACAAAACCTGATTTGGATAGTACCCAAAACAACTGGGGAATTCTTTCAATAGGTGTTTCACCGAATCCAACTACAGGCAATTTTACCTTGAATGCCGAGCTAGGAAAGAATCAAAACTATTCCATTTTTGTGAACGGACTTGATGGTCAATCACTACCTAGTATGACTAAAAATGGTTCGGGAACAACCATTTCAGAAAACTTTAGCTTTCCCGTTTCCACAGCGACAGGAAATTATGTCATTCATTTCGTGGGGCAATTTGATGCACGACAACTGTTGATACTGAAAAACTGATGCTCAGAATCCACTTGTTCATACTGGTAATGGGAATTGTTTCTAATTCGTTTTCGCAAAACCTGGAAAAGATTGGTGAAGAAGATATGGTGACCGTAAATGGAGGCATCAACTACAACCTTGTCGCCAATCAGGCCCAAGAAATTCAACAGTTTCGTGACCCGTTTACTTGGGTGCTTTCTGGAAACGTGAGCGTCAACATTTTGGATGTTTCGCTCCCGTTTACCTTTAGCTTTTCGAATGCAGGACGGAGTTTCACCCAGCCCTTCAACATGACGGCCATTCATCCGACTTATAAAAATTGGAAAGCGCATTTGGGTATCACTTCAATGTCCTTATCACCCTATACCTTCCAAGGATTGAACTTTGCTGGAGCTGGAGTCGAATATACTCCCAATAAATGGCACATTAAGGCATTTGGCGGACGCATTAAAAAAGCAGTAGAATTTGATGCACTTGCTCAAAACCAATCTGAAGTATCATATCAGCGGTATGGATTTGGTGTTTCGGCTGGATATAAATGGAAAATTGCTGATATCGAAGTAATCAGTTTTAAAGCCTATGACGATGCCACATCCATTCAATTTCTTCCACAAACAGGTGAATTAACCGCTAGAGATAACGTGGTGTTTTCCGTAAAGTCGAGCATCCGACCTACCACTTCCCTATCTATCAATTTGGAGGCTGCTTCGAGTTTGATGACCCAGGACATTTTGGCAAGCGATCCGAACCGTCCGAATAACTTCTACGATGGGCTGGTTCGTGGAAATCAAACTACACAGTTTAATAATGCGTTCAACGGCTCCATTGATTACAAGTTCAAATCCTTCGGAATTGGTGCGAAATACGAGAGAATCGATCCTGATTACGCTACCTTGGGCGCGGTGTACTTCAACAACGACCTGGAGAACATTACCATAAATCCTTCCCTTTCTCTTTTCAAAAAGAAAGTGAACATTAACGTTTCGACGGGCTATCAACGGAACAATTTGGACAATTTAAAAGTCTCGGATAGCAAGCGTTGGATTGGTTCTGCGAATGTTTCGGCACTGATCACAAAAGGACTGAATTTCTCAGCAAACTACTCCAACATGTCCTTCTTTACCCGAAGAAATCCTTCTGCTGATCCTTTTTTCAATCCTATTGGAGACACTTTAAATTACTATCAGGTATCACAAAACCTCTCCTCCACGCTAAATTATTCTTTCGGCGATAGCACCAAACAAAACCTAACGCTCACAGGATCTTATGCCCAAAGTGAAAATATTACAGGGCGTTTGGAAGATGCTGGTGCGTTCGGATTTAACGTGAATGCAGATACGACTACTTTGCCCGTTAATATTTACAATGGCGTTCTGATGCATAGAATTTCATTGGCAAAGTCGGGTGTATCTATTGGATGGAGTGCCAATGCCAATCACAGCATACTGGCAGAGAATACTACCACGTACATTGGTCCTGGAGTCAACGCTTCAAAAAGGGTTAAAAAGTGGAAGTTAGGCGTAAACACCGGCGTCACATATAATCAACAATTGCAAAACTCTGTGCTTCAAAACCATGTTTTAAATTACCGATTGGGACTACGGTTCAATCCTGAATGGTGGGATAAGAAATATGGGAAACTGAGTATGTCTCTGAATGGAGCGTTTACCGATCGACTCCCCGTTGCTGGAAATACAGGCACTCAAAATGTAACTCTTATCACGAATATTTCTCTACAATTCTGATGCGTGTGATTCTGACCATATTGCTCCTATTCTGTTCCAGCTTGTCTTTTGGACAGTGGAACTGGCCCGTGCAGACGAACACCTTCATGGAGCCGTTCGCCAACAATTACTTATCGTATTTCAGTGACCAGAATAACCATTTGCAAATACTAGTAACACTTACGGATCAAAATGCAACCGCAGTACCCGCCAAACTTAAAATCCGCATGGAAGGAAATGGTTGGTGGATTGAAACGAAGCAAGAACCAAACAGCATTCCACCTTTGGAGCTTGAGCCCTTCGTTTCGAATATTATCACGGGAATTGATTTACAACCGTATTTCTTTGAAAGCAACCTCAACAAATCGGATGCATCGCTGGATTTGAACAATCTTCCAGAAGGGCAAGTTGAACTTTGCGTGGAAGTGTATGGGATTGGCGGAACGCTTACAACCATTGGTGGAAATCAATGTACCTACTTCAACATTGAACGGTTACAGCCACCGCAATTCTTCCCAATGGCCTGCGGAACAACATTGGATACCAATCTCATGTTCCATACCTTTCAGTGGACGCCAGCAACAGGCTTCTCCCCGCTTATTGGCGCTGAAATTGAATATACGTTTTCCCTCTACGAAGTAGTTGATCCAAACAACTATGCAATTCAGGTTTCCAATCAAATTGGATTGATTCACCAGGAGGTGACACCGTTCCAAACAATTCAGATAAATCTTTTCGATCTCAACCTTCAAGTGGGTAAAAAGTATATCTGGCAAGTGCGCGCTATCGTATATGATAATGGCGTTCCCCGTCAAATGGTGGACAATGATGGCTTCTCGGGAATTTGTGAGTTTCATTTCGGTGAAGCGCAATCGCTTGAGGAATCCCTGGTAGACGGACTGGAAATCGTACTAAATGCACAAGCCAACACCCAATACAAAGGAACGGCTTCCTGGACGGTGACAGATAACACACCCAATACCGGGCTTTCAACGTACGAGCGCTATTTCGTCGAATATCGATTACAGCCAGACGCGCAGCACCCGAATCCAACGTGGCACTACGATACGGTTATCGCACTGAACAAATTAATCTATCAACTTGCACCAGAATCAACCTATGAAGTCCGTGTTTCAGGAATGGCAGGATCGTTTACAAGCGACCCCACACCCATTGTATCCTTTACTACGCCCGCTGCCATTGATTACGTTTGTGGAGATGAACAAATTCCTTTCCGTCCCAGTCAATTTACACCCAACGAAAATATTCGGGTTGGTGATCAAGTTCAAATTGGTCAATTCTTGATGAACATCACGGAAGCGATTCCACAATACGAACCAGGTCGCTACGGAGGTCAGGGATGGATTCCCGTTGAGTTTTTGGGAGGAGCAAGAGCCAACGTTATTTTCGAAAACATCCTTATCGATAACGAATATGTGGTTCGTGACGGACGTGTAGATGTAACTACGGACGGCGTGGATGCTTGGCTTGATGACCAGATGCAAAACTTCATTGACCCAATTTATGTCAATGGAACGGTGGACTCTGCTTGGGTTGATACCACAACCAATACGGCATGGGTAGTTGTGGATGGAGAAACGATTCCGTTCACCTTCGATCCGCCAGATTACCCGATCGTCATTCACGATGATAGCGGCATGTCCTGGACCATTTGGCCCAATGGAACGATTACGGTGGAAGGATATTTGGATCCATCCAATGACTATCTTGATGTATCTGCAGACAGCGTTGCCATATTCGCGCAAAACGATTCCGAAGTTTATGGTTTCGACGCCAAGGAACACATGGCATGGCATGAGAATTACGAAATCATCCAACTACCCGACTCGACCTATTATTTCGTAGCCAATAAATCCATTGGTAAAGACGCATCTGATGTTGTCGATGTTACGATACCAGTCAGTGGAACGCCGGTTTTCAAGCTCGATGATCAATTCACCTTAAGCTTCTCCCCCTCTGGAGGGGGCGCAGGGGGAGGATCCACGCAAAGTAGTTCTCAAAATGGAACAACCTACACAGTAAACATCCCAGCTATCTCATCCCAGGGCCGACATGAGATTTATGTCTATAACGATGTAAATCAACGTGTCGGAAAGCTAAACGTGCATGTGTACAAGCAAAAAAACCGAGAGCTAACTGTTGTTCCTGTCGCGAGTACAAGTATTGATGCAACACAGCTAAAAGCCCAACTCGACGAAACCCTAAAAGAAGCGAACTTAGAAATTAGCGTGACCGTTGCACCTCAATGGAACGATACACTTTTCACACCAACCAAAACCATTGCACTTCCCGAAGATTTGTCTTTAATGACGAATTACTCAGAAGACATGCGGAAATTGCGCGATGCGTACTTTGATGATTCGAGCAACGCAAAAAATAGCAACGCCTACTATTTGTTCGTAGTTCCGCAATTTGACGACCCGAATGCCGATGGATACATGGTAAAAGGAAAGGCGCTTGGCTTTGTTACGGGCAACGATTATCAGGTGTATGCCCACGAATTAGCGCACGGCATGGGCGGTTTGGATCATACGTGGAAATGGAACGGCCCAGATCAAGGAACGACAGATAACTTGATGGATTACGCCTCTGGGAATAATGTGAACCTGACAAAGGCGCAGTGGAAGGAGTTGCGGGATGTAGATGTTATCCCGAGTCTTTGGGATGAGAGTGAAGACTACCTATCACTAATAACCGCTGCTAAATTCGATAACGACTCGTTAAATGCTTCACAACCATCTCATCCAACTGACCCTTACAACGTTGATGTACCAATAACTAATTTCACCGAGGAAGCAGTTTTTAGAGCACCAAATGGAATGTTCTTTCGAATTAACCAAAGCGTTCGAGAGTCAATCGATTTTGTTCGGTTTTCTGATGGCGCTGTTTCCGATTTACTTAAGAATACTACCGAAAGTACTTTTTCTGGACTTGCATATTACACAAAGGGGGATGTCGGAAATGAAAAAGTTACATGTAGTATTGAGACAGTTGTATTTCTGAACAAATACGCTCCACGTGAAATATCGGTGGCAGATAATAATGGTTCGGATATAGCATTATGTGAAGGCAGAGTTTCAGGTGATTTTTATGATTTCGATTTTCCTCAATGTCATGAATTTGATGGTGAATATGTAAGAGGATGGGCGAACAATCAACCTGTTATGGGTAGCGTAAACTGCCCAGAAGACGACGAGTGTGATTCTAAGGACGTTGACTTCTTTAGTGATATTCAAAAGGACAAGGTGAAAAATGCCTTCAGGTCAATCATTCTGGATGCCGTCGCTTCTAATGGTGACTACAACCCTTTCAAGTTTTTAGATGGACCAAACTTTACTTTGGATAAAAAGGACAAGAAGGTAATTGAAGATAAAATTCAAACACTAAATCATTATAGAAGTGACATAATTGTAGGTTATGTTGCGATGAATGGAGTCCAAAACTACTTGTTCACCCAAGAGACCTGTGATTCGATGGCAAAGGTAGTTGTGGATGAATTGAAGCTGGAGTTCCCCAGCAAGAAGCTAATTCTTTACTTTAATCATCAAATTACAGGAATCAATCAAACTATTACAAGTACCACTGGATGGAGCTGTCAAAAATCCAGTTTTGCAGCAAGTCATTCTGAGATGATTGAGGCTGGGACACTTTCCCAAGACTTGAGTAGTTTCTCGGATGCAGCCAATAGTTTTTTCTACTTGTTTTCGAAGATCAAAAAACCTTACTATATCACTACAATCTATGAAAAGTATGATGGCAGTTATACTTGGAAAGTGCTAAATAAAATGGACGATCCTGCCCAAGACATTCATGGCCTACCGTTTATATTTGGCGCAAATCATGTTGTATCAAAGTATAAAGAGTCATTCGAATATTGGGAAAATGAGCGAAACTTGATCCTCTTCTCTTACATCGGTGGACAACTAGGGTCAGCCATAGAATCATTACTGGAAACTGAATTGTTTGAGGATCCCACGTACCTTGTTAGTCAGGATTCATTAGAAGCAATAATTGCACTCGCGGAAAGTCATCAGCGATTGGAAATGCCTGAGGATTGGATTCCAGGAAATATTTCATTTGGTCAGGTAAAGGAGTCTTGCTTAAATGCCAAGATCGCCCTGATGGAGTATAAAAAATTATCTAAAAGCAGTCATTTCTGGGTCGATGTTCAGTTAGTCGCAGGGGCAGATTGGGGAGGGTTCTCCTCCGCTATTTATTACGAGTTTGATGTTTATACCAAAGTAATTGACCCCATTATTTACACATCTCTTGATGTTTTGGGTTGTATACCAGGGGTTGATATCCTCACAGATGCTGCAGGCCTTGTATATGCCAGTGCCAGAGGAGATTTAGCCAGTGCCTTTATTTATTCTGCCGCCCTTTCATTACCATTTGTTGGATCCGCATATTTACATGGAGGTCAGAAAGTCTATAACTACTACGCAAAAATTGGCATAAATGATGTCCTTGAATATTCAGTTAAGTCCGCGGATGAAGTTACGGATGGCTGGATAAAAATAAGTAATGATATACCTTATACTAATAACAGAAAGTCAGTTATTAAAAATGAATTAGAATCATCGGTAAATCAGTTTGATGATAACATAGTTCGACAGTTGGTTAATGCACAACAGAGCGGAAGCCAAATTACGGTTAAATATCCAAGTGAGAACTTTTTAGAATTTGTCCAATCGAATTTTGATCAAACTCAAATGACAAGATTTAATTTAGCAAATTCGTACTATTCAAGTTATAACCCCTCCTTTAACATTAACGAATTACGAGGAATTGATTTTGATTATGCAGTTGAAAACATATCCAAACAAAATGGTTCAGAAATGTTCCAACTTGTCAGAATAGATGATAATGGAGAACCTATATTTGGTTCATATTTTTTTGAGGATATAAACGAGGATGTAACTAAACTAGGTATTGGTGATTTAGAGAGAATTTCAAGCGATGGAAGAGTAAAAGTCAGGATTACTTTGGGAAGTAACACTAATTTTCTAAAATCAAAAACAGCCAACATTGAGGATTGGACTGGTTCTGGACAAGTTTTTGAAGGTGGCGGAAACCAATATTATAATCCACAAGCTCGTAACCAAATAGTATCTTACGAAATTATAGAAATATATTGATAATGGACTTATTCACTATATTAAGAAAAATCCTATACGATAACCCCGAACAAACAATCAATTCTGTTGGGAAAGTTGTAAAAATTATTGGTCGTAAAAATATAGTCGAGACACATTTGGACTCGTTAGAAGGTCTCTCTTTTATTCGTCAAAAAGGAAGCATAAGTCAGATTGGTTTAACTTCTAAGGAAAACCTAATGGCACGCGATCTTATCAATTTTTTTTCAGATGCTGAAAGTACAGATATTTCGTATAATCACTATGATGAAGAGTCATGGTTTAATATTTCTCTTAAAAATGGTAAGAAATTGTCCTTGGTTAAATCGGGATTTACAAAAGAACTTGAAGGATTTGAGAGCAAAAGAATCATTATTCATTTTTAGGCAAAAGACACGACTGTCAAGCTTCACTGAATTTATTAGAGTCAAGGTGGTCTTCCTAGAGTAAGAATTGTAAAGCAGGCTAACAATTCATGGGTAGTGGAATGGAATAACCTGATTCCTGATATTCAAGCTGCCGCTGCTTCTATTCACTAGGAAAAATAATGTGGAAAGTGATGGTTTAAAAAATCAATTTCAATGAGATAACTTTCAATTACAGTATTTTCTGTGTACATCTCGCTCTCAGTGGTCCCTTCTAAGGACTTATAAGCTTCCTTTAAAAGCAACTGTACCTCCTTCAAATTATCTTGGGTCAACATGAATACATGTGCCATAAAAGACATATCGGACCTCGGTAAATCTCCTTTACTTGTGATATTTAATCCTTTACCATCTGGCACGTAAAAAGTGAGGTGTATCGAATGATTTGTACTATCTAGAGTTAATCTATTTTCGTCTCTATACGACTCTTCTAAGTTGTACTTAACAATAAGTTCTTTTGCGACAGTATCCCGTGCTTTGAAATAATTTTCTCTAAAGTCGCTCATGAATATCTTTCTCTGCGGTGTTAGAGCAAAGAAACACGTTTTTGATAGAAATACAAAAGAGAGGACTCTCTTATTAAATTTATCTGGTAACGACTGAGCCAAGGAGAGAATTTTTGCACGAAAAGAAAACTCCATTTCTTTCTCCTCAAAGGAGAGATGCTTTCTAGAACTTCCTTTAAAAATATTCTTTGTAGCTCTCATTCTATCATCATTATTTGGATACTTTACACATAAGAACTCCCGATATGACTTTCCTCGTGTCCATTTCATTCCCTTTTTTGAAATATAAACTTCATCTCCTTCTGGAATAACAAAAGTCAAATGAATCGAATGCGAAGTACTATCTAATGTAAGGCATTCATATTCGCATAGCGACTCTTTCAAGTCATACTTATCAATAAGTTCTTTTGCTACAGCATCGCGTGCTTTGAAATAATTTTCTCTAAAGTCGCTCATGAATTTCTTTAACTGTGGTGTTTGAGCAAAGAAACGCACTTTTGAGAGAGATGCAAAAGAGAACAACAAACCATAGCTAAATACATTTAGTCTAAACGTCCTTCACAAATGCGATGGTATCCCTCGACCAACAACTCAATTTGATAAATTAAATGATTTAGATTCTCAGATTTCCTTACCCCTTCACCAAAACCTCCGTCAAAACGGCACCATCTTTCTCCAACTGCAACGTATACATCCCTTTTTTCAAGTCAGAAACATTAATGGCACTATTTGCGTTTAATTCACCGTCAAGAATAACTCTCCCCGACAAATCAACTATTGCATAATTCACCTTTCCTTCTTCCAGTCCGTCGATGTGTAGGATATTCTCCACAGGGTTCGGGTAAACGTTAATCGTCAAGCTGCTTAAATTATTCACCCCTTGAATTCCATCTTCGTAAACTCGCACTTGACCTGCGTCTGTCCAGTTGCCGTCGTTGAGTGGAGCGCCAATAGCCGCAATTCTTCCGTTGTAATTCATTGCCACCGCCGAGCCACATTCATCGCTAGGGGCATCCCCTTCAATTTCTCCAACCAGCTGCCAGTCGTTATTTAACCATTCATAAATCTTGCCATGGCCCGATCCCAATCCGTTTGCATTGTGCTTTTTACCCCCCACAATAATGCGCGTTCCATCTCCTGAAATAGCTACGGAATAACCATACCAATCGTTTGCATTCTCTCCATATAATGATGATCCATGTTGCACCCAACTACTGCCTTGGCGTTTGTAAACGGTTGCTATCCCTGTATTTGCGCCGTTATCATCATTTTTGTGCGCTCCCACAATGATTAGTGTATCTGTTGCGTACGACATCGATATAGATAATCCAAATTGATCTTCAATGGAGTCACCTGGAATTAAATCTACAGATTGAATCCAATCGTTTCCATCCCATTCATACGTCCGAACAGCGCCTGATCCGTTGTTTCCTGATGCTCCGTCATTCCTTGGGGCTCCAAATGTTACAATTAACCCATCTGGCGATAAAACAATCGAGCTACCAGCCATAGTTCCTCCTGGTGGCGGTCCGCTGATCTTGGTACCGACTTGAACCCAGTCGGTGTTATCCCACTCATAATTCAAAACTTCCCCCTGACCAGCCCATGCGGCTCCCACGGATAAACGATTTCCATCCTCAGATAACGCAACAGCTGAGCCAAACTGCCTAAATACTGTTTCATATTCAATAGTCGCTCCCATTTGCACCCAATTAGAACTATTCCATTCAAATATTTTAGCTCTTCCAATAGTTCCTACTCCCAAATTTACACTAGACACCCCCGGCGCTCCAATTGCCAAAACAGTCCCGTCATCAGACAGCGCAACCGCATGCCCAAACTTATTCCATTCCACATCTCCCACAATATCCTGTCCGCGCTGCACCCAATCCGTGCCGTTCCATTCCATGACGCGCACCATACCCACTTCTCCATTTGCCGTAGAATGCTCTGGCGCACCAACCGCCATGATAAATCCGTCTTGCGACATAGCAATAGAGGAACCAAACAAATCTTGTGAGGCCTGTCCGTAAATATCAGCTCCTTTTTGTGTCCATTGGGCGTTAATTAAGAAGGAATACAGTAGAAATGTAAAAGTTGCCGAAAGCGTATTGAATCGATTCATGAGTATAGTGTGAATTATTTGTGCATCGAAGGTAACTAATTATACTTCTCAATTGTCTGCGACAGTCTTTATTCCATTAACAATCCATCCTTTAAAACCTAACGAATATCATAATCAACTAATTCTACGCAGTAATTACGACTAAACTTCAAGAAAATAGCAATCAACGTTACGGCCTTGCGAATTATATGTTCATCTTTGAAAGAATCGAATATTTGTAAGAAACTTAACTACATAAACTATGGGACTACTAGGAGGAGCGGCAAGCGGTGGAATGCAAAAAACGTACAAACAAAATAACGAACTTGGGAACCGAAAGAAATCACTCAAAGACAGAACAAAAGGGTACGATACAAAAGGTAACTCCAAATTCGAAAAACGTGAACTTACAGAAGAGCAACGCATCGAACACGAAGCGCGACTTAAAAAGAACAAACGTTCCGATCTAATTCGAATTTTTTTGGTATTTCTTATTATCGCAGCAGTAATAGGATTGATCGCAGTTTATGGTTGATTGCCTAAATATAAAATCGAAACAATCAAAGTCTAGTTTCGCCCGTCTGGTAAAACCTATTAAGATTCCTTAACATGGAAAAATAAAATCATATCGTTATACTTATGGATTCAATAACCATTATAGATAATCTTATCTTTCATGGTAGATACTTTTAGTGTACTTTTACGCTCCGTGGAATTGACCGAGAAACTAACATGACACAATTTGAACTGGACATATTAGCAAAAAAAGGACGCGCGCAAGCCGAGCAAGGTCTGTTCCCCAGTGAGATATTGGAACAGGTGAAAGATCGCCGAAAGCGAAAATGGCTCTTTGATTCCATTTTTACCGAAAAGTTTCGACAAATTACCAATCAGTTGAACGAAACGGAAAAGCTGCGTCGTGGCAAATTGCTCAGCGTTGAAATGGCTTTTGAAAGCTACATGAGAAGTATTCGGATATTCCGTTTGAATGCTGCCCTATTAGTAATCATTGGTCTCCTTATGATCACTATCGAATTGATTCGTCCAATGAACGGTTTGGCTTTCGGGATGATCACACTTATTGAAAGTACTGTTGTTATTGCTGTTTCATTAAATCAAGTCTACATTCGAAAATACGGACTCTTGCTTTTCAATGCTTTGGTAGCATCTTCCGTGATAGAAATTGCTTTTTTCAAGTTTCCTTTGCCAGTTTTGTACGGTAGCGACCTTGAAATCACCTCACGTCTAGAAGGTTTTTGGCAGATTTTCAATGGATTATCGCCATTCCTGTATATCTCGGCGAAATTTGGTATCCTAATCAGTATTGCTTTCTCCTCAGACAGAGTGAAAAAGTTCATTGAACGAAAGCAAGACTATGAAACAACAAGCGATGCTGAAAATGACTGTGTTGTGGAGGATTAAGCCTTCATAAACGGAAACTGTTAAACTCTTACGATTCACTCGATATCGAGCTCTCCATACTCCCTCTATCACGTCGCAGATTGCTTTCGAATTACCTTCCAAAACAACTTTGGAAAGAAGCGCTTTAGCGTAACCGCTTTAATTTCTTTATTACCAATTAACACTTCTCGTTTTCCCTTGCTAACAGCATGAATCAATTGACGGCCACACTCCTCGGCTGACATGCCAGTTGATTGATTGTGGTCCATTTCACCATGCTTTTCCCCAGATTTATTCAAAGCATTTACAGAAATATTCGTGTTGATTTTTCCTGGACAAGCAATTGTAACAGCAATTCCATTTTTCTCTTCTTCCAACATTACACTTTCGTAAAACCCATGTAAGGCATGTTTGGATGCACTATAAGCGCTTCGTAAGAAAAAGCCAAATTTGCCGGCAATACTCGAAATCACCAGAAAATGTCCCGACTTTTGTTTTCGAAAATAAGGCAAAACAGCTTTGGTGAGCGCAATATTCCCGAAGTAATTCACCTCCATAATGCGGCGATCAACGTCCAAGGGTGTTTCATGGGCTTCGGACCTTTGCGACATGCCTCCATTGTTTACCAAAATATCAATCCTGCCATATTTGGATACAACGGATTCTGCAAGCGCTACAAAATTACTCGAATCAGCAAGGTCCAATGCCAGAACAAGATGCTGCTCGGATTGATGAAGTTCCGCTTTCAACGTTTCCAACGCTTCCTCATTTCTCGCGGAAAGCACCAGTTTCGCTCCAGCGGCCGCCCACTGTTGTGCCAGGGCCTTTCCTATTCCTGACGAGGCACCTGTAATCCAAATAACTTTGTCCTGATACATCTGCTAAAAAAAATCCCGTCCCAACTAGTGGAACGGGAAGTTATTTTCTCGTTTGATTTTTTATAAATCATCTGGAAGTTCTACTTCCTTCAATGTTTTCTGCTTTGGTTTCAATTGATCGATAAATACAATCTTGAATTTTTCACCTTCTGCGGTTTTGATCATTTCTGAGATTCCGTTCACAATTACTGGTGGCTGACCTTTCATGTTGTAGAATTTGGCATCCATCAATTCGTAGGTATCATCATCGTATTGTAAAAATACAGAAACAATTTTTCCATTTTCTACACGTGTTTTCCCAAGGACACAGCGTGCACCTCCATCTTCGAAGAAACTAATGTAAACATGTCGATGCATATCATCCGCAACGGCGTTCGCACCTCTTTCGTCAAAAGCTTTTTGTAGTCGTAAAAAACAGTTTTGGGAATAACCCGCAGTTGATAGTAGCACTCCAAAGAACAGAAACAGTAATCCTTTTTTCATATTTAGCATGTTTGTTGAGCCGCAGCTCAAGGTTTCAAATATAACAAGTTCAATTCAATATTTTGTCGCCTGCTATTTAAATTGTTTATTTTGCGACAAAATCGTTTTGATGGGTAAAAATCAAATAGCAGACCAATTTTCGCACGCTTTGGAAATTTTGCAAAAATTTAACAAAGAAGAAAATTTCGAAAAAATCCGAAAGGCAGGCGATATCATGGTTTCAGCGATTCGAGATGGAGGCAAGATAATTAGCTGTGGAAACGGCGGTTCCATGTGCGACGCCATGCATTTTGCAGAAGAACTAACGGGACGTTTTCGCGATGATCGACCTTCCATCGGCGCCATTTCAATTTCAGATGCCAGTCACATTTCATGCGTTGGAAACGACTACGGATTCGAACATATTTTTTCTAGATATGTTGAAGGTGTCGGAAGAAAAGAAGACGTTTTACTTGCGATTTCTACCTCAGGGAATTCGAAAAATATCCTAAATGCGATTGACGCAGCCAAGAAAAAAGGCATGCAGGTTATTGGACTCACAGGAAAAACTGGAGGAGTAATGGCTGAACGTTGCGATGTTGAAATTAGAGCACCGCACTCTGAGTATGCCGATCGAGCGCAAGAGATTCACATCAAGGTCGTTCACGCACTCATTCAACACATCGAAAATAATCTGTGATCAACGATTGTCAAGGAACTGAAAACACTATCTTTGCGTCGAATTTTTAAGGAAACAATGGGAACTATTGCACAAATTTTTGAATCGGGAGAGCAAAGTGCTCTTAAAGGACTTTTTAACAACCTTGTGATGTTGGCACGTGTCGACGGCGAAGTTGCAGCCTCCGAGCAAAACCTTTTGAACCGTATCGCAAAGCGTTTGGGGCTAACCGACGAGCAAGTGAAAGAAATCATGGATAACCCGAATTCATATCCGATGGTTCCACCCTCTTCGAAAGAAGAACGCTACGACAGATTCATCCAATTTATAGAGATGATTTGCATCGACGGTGTCATAGACCCAACAGAAGAAAAATTGGCAGGCAAGTACGGGATTGCACTAGGGTTTGAAAGTGACAATTTGGATGCTTTTGAAGCAAAGGTTATTGAACTTTTCAAGGCTGGGAAAAGCAGAAGTGAAATTTTGGAAGAAATGATGTAAACGCATCTTCAATTCATATTGCAAACCGATCATTTTGACTTCGCTCAATGATCGGTTTTTTTATACCCAAACGCCCCAGTTCATCATCCAACATTCATAATTCGTCAATCCGTATTGAATAAGTTGTTGAAAACTCCCGTGTATTAAGCCAATTAGGTAGAAGTCAATCCCTAATAATTCCGTAAATTTGTCACTTACCTTCAAGGCATGAGTCAAGAAGAATTACAACAGAAAGTAAAAAGTATTTTCTCTGCGTATCTCGAGCAAAATGGACATCGAAAAACGCCAGAGCGCTTTGCTATACTAGCAGAAATTTATAATTACGAGGGGCACTTCGATATCGAGTCATTGTATATCGAAATGAAGAACCAAAATTACCGTGTATCTCGCGCAACGTTGTACAATACCATAGAATTACTTTTGGCATGTAACCTTGTGCGTAAACATCAATTCGGTAAAAACATCGCTCAGTTTGAGAAAGCACATGGGTCGAAACAACACGATCACATTGTGCTGACAGACACAGGTGAGTTATTGGAATTTTGCGATCCCCGCATTCAAAACATTAAATCAACCATCGAAGAAATCTTCGGGGTGGAAATCCAACATCACTCCCTTTATTTCTACGGAGTGAAGAAAGATGAAAACAAATCAAAGTAAGTGAACTTACAATTTGACGTACATATCGATGACCCGGTAATTGTTTATGCCTTGCATGGGAAAATTACCACAGAAGAGGACTTTGCCGAACTGGAGGCAGAGGTGTTCCAAAATTTAAATCAAAATTACTACCGCATTGTTTTTGACCTGACAAACCTTACACACACAAATTCAATGGGGATTGGTTTTTTTATGCGGACGCTAACGAAAGCGCGCATTATGACGGGAGAACTTGTCCTGGCCTCTATTAACGGAAACGTTGAAAAAATATTCAACATCGCGAAACTCAACGAGGTTTACACGATCTACCCAAACACAGAATTAGCTATCAAACACTTTAAGTAAATCCAATGAAAGTAGACGTATTACTCGGTTTACAATGGGGCGACGAAGGAAAAGGAAAAATCGTCGACGTTCTTACACCAAACTACGACATTATTGCTCGTTTTCAAGGAGGGCCAAATGCTGGACACACACTTGAATTCGAAGGCATCAAGCACGTTTTGCACACAATTCCATCTGGAATTTTCCGCGAAGGTGTGATGAATCTTGTAGGAAATGGTGTGGTAATTGACCCAGTGATTTTCCAAGGTGAACTAGAAAAATTGAAACCTTTCAATATCGATTACAAATCGCGATTGATCATCTCGAAAAAAGCACATTTGATCCTTCCTACTCATAGAATTTTGGACGCTGCTTCAGAAGCCGCTAAAGGAAAGGATAAAATTGGCTCTACTTTGAAGGGAATCGGCCCTACCTATATGGACAAAACGGGACGAAACGGACTTCGAGTTGGAGATATTTTCTCTCCTACTTTTAAGGAAAAGTACAATGCTTTGGTGGAAAAACACAAGCAAATGCTACGTCGTTACGATGATTTTGAATACGACTTAAGCGAATTGGAAGGTCCTTGGCTCGCGGCAATCGAATCATTGAAAGAATTGACCGCAGTTGATAGCGAGCAATACATCAACAATGCGATGAAAGAAGGGAAGAAAATTCTTGCCGAGGGGGCTCAGGGTACCATGTTGGATATCGATTTTGGAACCTACCCTTTTGTGACTTCATCCAATACCGTTACGGCTGGAACATGCACCGGTTTGGGAGTTGCCCCAACAAAAATTGGTTCGGTAATTGGAATTTTCAAAGCGTATTGTACACGCGTCGGAAGTGGTCCTTTCCCAACGGAATTGCATGATGAAGTCGGAGAAAAAATTCGTAAAGATGGATTTGAATTTGGTGCAACAACAGGTCGCCCACGTCGTTGTGGATGGATTGATTTGCCGCAACTAAAGTACGCCATCATGATCAACGGAGCTACAGAACTTTCTATGATGAAAGCAGATGTGCTAGACGGTTTTGAAACCATCCGCGTGTGTACACACTACATTATTGATGGTGAGAAATACGATTATTTCCCTTACGACGTTACGGATATGGACGTTCAACCGGTGTATGAAGATATCAAAGGATGGAACTGCGACCTAACAAAGTTAACTTCCTATGATGACGCTCCAGAAGAATTAAAAGCATATGTACGTTATTTGGAACAAAAATTGGAAGTTCCCGTAACTACTGTATCGGTTGGACCGGACAGAACACAAACGTTAGCAAATAAAAAAGTGCTCGCTTGATAACAAAATTATCTATAGTAAGAAGTGCGCTCTTTATCGGCGCACTTTTTTTAATTGCACCCAATGCATCGGCGCAAAGCGTCCTGGAATTACTCCCTGGATCGGATGAGTTGCGTTACGATGGTAAAACGAAACTTCATACGCTTGTAGGAAACGTCAGCTTCAAGTATCAAGGCAACTTGATGTACTGTGATTCGGCAGTTTATCATAAAGAAAGAAAAATGGTTTGGGCCTATGGAAACGTTCACATCAATAAAAGGGACACCTTAAATCTATTTTGTGACTCCTTGCGCTACGATGGCAACGAAAAGATGGCCAAATTAAAAGGCAACGTTCGCGTCCGAGATCAGGAATATAAACTCACCACCAATGAACTCGATTACGATGCAGAGAAAGGGCAAGCATCTTATTACTCAGGCGGCCGCGTGGAAGGTTCCAGAACACGTGAAGTTCTTACAAGCCGCGTAGGATATTACTATCCAGAATCAAAGAATTTTGCCTTCAGTAATAACGTTATCTACGAAGGAAACGAAATGCGAATGACCACCGACACGCTGCAATATCTGGCGTACGAACAGAAAGCTTACTTTTATGGTCCCACGAATATCGAAGCGAAAAACGCCCTAATGTATTGTGAGTCTGGATGGTACCAAACGAGTACTGAAGAGGGCAGACTAAGCGGCAATGCATGGATCAGTAGGGATTCAACTTACATTTCAGGAGATACGCTACTCTACCTTCCTAAAACGGGAACCTATGAAGGCATTGGAAATGTCTATTACATGGATTCTACCGAAAACCTGGAATTTACAGGGGAATATGCTTTCGCTTCCGACAGCTTAGAGTATACGTTATTGACAGGAGATGCCATCGCCACAAAAATGATGGAAAACGATACTTTGCATATTCACGCGGATACGCTTTATAATTTCAAGAACGATTCTACAAATATTTTGAAGGGATTCTATGGCGCTGCTACCTATTCCTCCAAATTTCAATCCGTTTGCGACAGCCTGATTTATGACAAATCGAAGAATAGAATTGAATTGTATGAAGAACCGATAGTCTGGGCAAAAGAGTCGGAAATGAAAGGTCGATTTATGGAAATGATTGTCAGAGACAGCATTATAGATTCGGTTTTAATTTATGATAAAGGGACAATTTTGATGGAAATTGAACCTGAAATTTATTACAATCAAATTCATGGCAATGATATAAAAGCCAGTTTCAAAAACAATGAGCTACATCGTGCATATGTGTTTGGAAATGCAATGACCATTGCTTATCCCGAAGAGGAAGAAAAAACCGACTCCACGCTTATTAAGCATCGCAAAGGAATGAACCGCCTTTATTCTAGCGATATTCGTGTGGACCTAGATAGTGGAAACATCATCGGAATTGCCTACCTCAAAGACCCTGATGGTGCGTTTTATCCCATGAAACAAATCAAAAAAGACGAACAGTTTGTTCCTGGGTTTGTGTGGAAAGGACATTTACGTCCGAAATCTAAGAAAGACCTCATCAAAGAGAATGTCATGGGTCCAATACCCGAAGAAGAAATTGCTCCTGAAGAAGGTTCAGTCGATGAAGAAACGACAGATAATGAATAAGGTTTCGAATTGACTTATTGCAGAATACATTTTTAGAAGTCATTATACTTTAAACACCTTCTAACACCTCTATTAAGCCGTTAACTCCGCGTTATTTATTTAGGTGCCGAGAATCTCACAACACGCTGTTACTTTATACATGCTTGGCATTTCATTAGTACCAAGCTTATGAAGTACTTCGCTATTCTTACCTTATTACTTGCACCGATAAATGGTCTGAAAGCCCAAAACAGTCCCACTCTCCTATTGGATGGACTTCCCTCTGGATCGATATACACGGACTCCGTAGGCAACATAAGTTTAACTGGCAACCCCGATTACGAGATTATCAGTTTTTCGGTGTACTTAAACGAGAATGATAGCAATGTGCTGCGCATTTCAGGTAAACAGACCAATATAGGACCTTTGTTAAGAGCTCTTCCCTCAGGAAGCAAGGTTACAATACTTGCTAATATAGGGTGTCCGACGTGCGTTCACATGAAATTGCAGGCCAATTACACAATGCCTTAAAGAGAATATCATTCGACCATTACACTTTTGAAGATTGATTTTTTTTCTTATATTAATATTATGGACCATAAGAAAGACAACGCTTTTCAGATGAGTGACAAAACCTACATGAATACCCTGTCTCAAGGTATTAAAGAATTGGCAGAACAAGGCTTCAATCACAATTTTGACGTAACCGAAAATGGATTCCTTAAAATGACGGACACTAATAAGGAAGTTGCGCCAGAAGATTGTGTCATTGTGACTGTAAAAAGATACGAGGGAAGTTCGAACCCCAGTGATATGTCCGTTTTGTACGGAGTTGTTACAAATGATGAAGAGAAAGGAATCCTTATCGATTCATTCGGCTCACAAAACTCTGAGAACATTACAACCTTTCTGCAGAAGACGAAGAGAGCCGTTTAACAAGAGAACAATCGTTATCCATTAAAAAACCGCTGATCTTTAAACAAAGTTAATTCACAGCGGTTTTTAAGATTTCTAAACGATCAACTAGTGCTGTACAACGAGACGCTTACTTACCAATCCGCTTTCCGAAGAAATACGAACGGTATACATCCCATTTGCCAACTCAGCAATATTCAAATTGTGCGTTGTACGTCCTGCTGGAACGTCTTTCAAGGTCTCAGCAGATAAAATTTGACCGTGTGTGTTAATCAACTCAAGCGTAATATCTTGTGTCTCTATCGACTGAATCGCCACCGTTGTCATAGTAGATGATGGATTCGGATACAATTCTGCAGAGGCGATGGTATTCGGATTCTCATCGACTCCCACAACACCTGGAACCGCGTACGCTGCTTGATACACAGATCGATCCAACAAGGTTTGAACCCAAATAGCAACTCCTAAATCAGAAAATTCCTCCACACTGTGCTCAATGGAATGATCAATTGGATTATTCGCATTCGCTGGCAATCGATAGTTTCCTTCAAAGGTGTAAGAACCGGTCCAATTGTAAACCTCTCCCGCCATCATCGGCGACATAACAACCCCTCCAACTCCGTTGATCATTTTCTTCATCACGTGCTCAAATTGGGTTTCACCGTTTGACGCTACATTCCCGGTTGTTTCGTATTCGAAAATTGCCATGTATAAACGTACCCCTGGTGGTGTATTCTCCAACATTTCCACGTCTACATCTACGGAAACAGTCTGAGTTGCCACGTCTATTTGATAAATACCAGAAATGAGTGCTTTGGGTGCGACTGCATGCACTACATCTAAATCTCCTTGAGTTAAATTGTTCGGATTCAAACTCGTTTGTCCATCAAGGTAAGAAGACGGCACTCCAGATACTCCGTAGCCATCTGCGCGATCTCCCCCTTCTACCGTGAAATAAGGATCGCCACTTCCAGGCCAATCCAATTGATATTTGATCGAAACGGTATTATCATCGTTTTGTCCATTCGAGAGAATAGACTCCAATTGTTGATTTCCAGGGTTACACGGTGGGCAAGTAGAAGATGTAAATGTTTCCACTACAGAAACACGATCTTGTGCCTGCATCGTCATAGGGATGACTAACAACCCTAACAGAAAGTAGTTTTTTTTCATAGTTCGTGAGTAAAGATTTATACCTTAAAGATAGGTAAATCACTGATTGTTAGAAATTCAAAATCCCAAGTCAGTTGAAAAGCTAAAATTTAGGATTGTTTCATTTCTCTTATAGATGATCGTTTCGGTCAAAATCCATAAATAAACCTTGGAAAAAGCAATTTTTAATTCGCCGAACTTCAGGATTAGAACCACCTCACTACTCTTCGCTTTGACGCACGACACGCTGCACCCCTTCCACCTGCTCAAATTTCTGCATGAGCGATTTTAGATGTTCCGTATCGTATACCAGCACTTTTATTGCCCCTTTGAAGACACCATCTACGGTTTCAAAAGAAATTGACTTCATATTAACATTGTGCTGATTAGAAATGATTTCCGTAATTCGATTTACCAATCCGAGGCGGTCGATTCCGTAAACATTTATTGACGCTAGGCTCTCCTTCAATTTAGAACTTTCCCATCGGGCTTTGATACAACGGTATGCCATTTTCGACATTAAGTGTTCGGCATTCGGGCAGCTATAGCGGTGCACCTTGATACCATCATTTATGGTTATAAAACCAAATACGTCATCTCCAGGAATGGGATTACAACACGACGCCATCTGATACTCAATATCCTTAAAGTTCTCTCCGATTATAATGGTGTCAGACTTGTCCACCCGGGCCATGGGAGATACTGGGTGCTTACTTTTCTTGCGAACGTATGCTTTTTTCTCCAATTGTAAGAGGCCACCTTTGCTTTCAAGCTCTCTTATTTTTGACAAATCAATCTTACCCTTCGCTATTTGGAAGTAGAGCTCCGTAGCACTCGGAATTTTAAAAAATTTCTCAAGCACTGTAATGTTCTCAGATGCGAAACGAAGGTTAAACTGTTTCAACTTCCGTGTCAAAATCTCCTTTCCGTCTGCAGCAATTCGTTTCCGCTCTTCATTCAACGAAGATTTTATCTTCTGACGAGCACGCGCTGTAGCTACCATGCGTAACCACTCCTCGTTTGGTTTTTGCTTGGATGAAGTAATTATTTCGACCTGATCGCCACTCTGCAATTGATAACTCAAAGGGACTAATCGGGTATTTACCTTTGCCCCAATGCACTGATCTCCAATATCTGTATGTATATCGTAAGCGAAATCAAGAATCGTTGATCCCGTTGGCAATACGCGTAAGTCTCCTTTTGGGGTAAAAATGTAAATTTCTTCAGCAAACAAGTTCAATTTGAACTCATCGATGAAGTCCATGGCATTCACATCAGGATTCTCCAACAAATCGCGAATTTCAGTGATCCATCGATCAAATTTACTTTCCTCTGTTTTCGATTCTTTGTAACGATAATGAGCTGCCAACCCTTTTTCAGCAATTTCATCCATACGCTCGCTCCGAATTTGAACCTCTACCCATTTACCTGTGGGCGACATAACGGTTGTATGCAAAGATTCATATCCATTCGCACGCGGCGTCGAAATCCAGTCGCGCAATCGATCTGGACTGGGTTGATAAAAGTCAGTTACTATGGAGTATACTCGCCAACAATCCGGCTTTTCTTGTTCCTCTGGTGTGTCCAGAATAATTCGAATTGCAAAAATGTCGTATACCTCTTCAAAAGGAACACCTTTTGTTCTTATTTTTCGATAAATAGAAGAAATGGACTTCGTACGAACCTTTATCTTGTATCGATAACCTTCACGTGTTAATGCTTCACGAATCGGGTTGGTAAAGCGTCGAATGAAGCGGTTCCGGGCATCCTTGGTTGATTTTAACTTGTTCTGTATTTCTTGATAAACCTCAGGGTCTGTATAGCTAAGAGCCAAATCCTCCAATTCACTCTTAACTGAGTACAAACCTAATCTGTGCGCCAGCGGTGCATACAAAAAGGTGGTTTCGGATGCAATTTTCACTTGTTTATCGTGGCGCATTGAAGAAAGTGTCCTCATATTATGAAGACGATCGGCCAATTTGATCAAAACCACACGGATGTCATCCGAAATGGTCAATACCATCTTACGGAAGTTCTCGGCCTGTACAGAAGCATTTTCATCAAATACCTCAGGTATTTTGGTCAGTCCATCAATAATGATGCGCTCCTTGTGACCAAATAAGTCTTCGATATCCTCAAGCGTGATATGCGTATCCTCGACTGTATCATGCAGGAGGGCACAAACTACCGCCGTAGGTCCCAGGCCCATTTCATCAATACAAATACGCGCAACGGCAATAGGGTGAAAGATATAAGGCTCCCCCGATTTCCTTCGCATATCCTTGTGAGCCTCCACAGCCACATCAAATGCTTTTCGAATGAGACGCGTATCTTCTTTACTTCGATTTTTTAAAGCTCGAAGCAACCCGCGAAAAGCATTTAAAATTTCTTTGCGTTCTCGCTCCAGATCAATGTTGAGCTCTTCCTGCATTTATTTCGCTGGTAGTAATTTTGCTGTCACTTCACCAAAGCCAACACGAATTCCATTTTTCACGCTGTAACCACGCATGGTAACTGTATCGTTGTCCAGAATAAACTTACGTTCGGTACCATCTGGCATTGCCACTGGCTTCGTCCCTTTCCAGGATATCTCCAACATAGAACCAAATTGACCTTCTTCTGGCCCAGAAATCGTTCCTGAAGCCATCATATCGCCGTTCTTAATGTTACAACCATTTACTGTGTGATGCGCCAATTGTTGATTCATGTTCCAATACATGAATTTGTAGTTTGAATTTCCCACTACCTTTTCTTCACTATTCTCGGGAGTTATCGAAACCTCAAGGTTGATATCAATGTGCTTATCACCTGAATATTCCAAATATGGCAAGACTTTCGGATCTTGCACTGGACCAGAAACTCTGAATGGCTCTAAAGCGTCAAGAGTTACAATCCATGGGGAAATGTGTGATGCAAAGTTTTTTGCTAGAAACGGTCCCAATGGAACATACTCCCACTTTTGAATATCGCGGGCAGACCAATCATTGAACAAGCACATACCGAAGATATAATCATCAGCTTCAGCCGTAGAAATGGAATCTCCTAATGGCTTGCCTTCGTAAGTAACGAATCCCATTTCCAACTCAAAATCGAACAATTTGCATGGCCCGAATACGGGTGGCTCGTCCTCACTTGGTTTTTGCTGCCCTTTCGGACGGTGCACCGGAGTTCCAGAAACCACAATCGAAGAAGCGCGTCCATGGTAACCTACCGGAATGTGCTTCCAGTTAGGTAACAAAGCATTATTTGGGTCGCGAAACATGCAACCAACATTAAATGCGTGCTGCTCACTCGAGTAAAAATCGGTATAATCTCCAACTTTAACTGGCATTAACATTTGAACATCACTCACATCGATTAAGACCTGTTGTACGTGATGTTCGTTTTTTGACAAATCCTCGTATCCCTCGCTAAACAGCTTCGACAAACGGTTACGCAATGCTCTGGTACCTTGTTTACCTTTCTCCATCATTGGATTCAAAGCGTCAGTTTCAAAATCGCTTCGTGAGAAAGGAAGGTTGTCCAAGTATCCAAGAACGAAAAGTGCCAACAAATCAATGGCCTTATCGCCAATTCTCGAAGCTACCCTTGTTCCTTCAGCAGTTTTGATTACTCCAAAAGGAAGGTTTTGAATAGGGAAATCTGAATTTTCAGGTACTTCAATCCATGATTTTAAGTTCGGATCATTGGCTGCAATTGTCATAATACTATTTGGTGTTTATTTTAAGTTCTCTATTAAAGTTAAACATTAAAGCGGAAATGCATAATGTCTCCATCAGAAACAACATACTCTTTCCCTTCAACACGGAATTTCCCTGCTTCTTTCACGGCAGTTTCGCTTCCAAAATTCACAAAATCATCATACGTCATTACTTCAGCACGAATAAAACCCTTTTCAAAATCCGTGTGAATCACACCTGCAGCTTGTGGTGCAGTCATTCCTTTTTTGATAGTCCATGCCCGTACCTCTTTTTCTCCAGCAGTAAAGTACGTGTCCAGATTCAGCAATCTATACGCTGAACGAATCAATCTATTTACGCCTGGCTCTTCCAATCCAAGTTCATCCAGAAACATTTGACGTTCATCATACGTTTCTAACTCCATGATATCAGATTCAATTGCTGCTCCAATGACCAATACCTCGGCATCTTCATCTTTTACCGCTTCTTTCACCGCTTCAACGTGTGCATTTCCAGTTTTCACAGAGGCTTCATCCACATTACACAAGTACATCACTGGCTTAGAAGTAATCAACTGAAACGCTTTCATAATTGGCGCTTCTTTATCGTCGACTGCCAAAGTTCGAGCAGACTCGCCACCTTCCAGAGCCGCCTTAATTCGGTGGGCTAAATCATGCTCTTTAACAGCGTCCTTATCTCCCGATTTAATCACTCGACTTAGGGATTGAATTTTCTTTTCAATGGTTTCCAGGTCTTTTAACTGTAATTCTGTATCGATAATTTCTTTATCCCTTACAGGGTCTACAGAACCGTCTACGTGTACGACGTTTCCATCATCAAAACATCGAAGCACGTGAATGATAGCATCAGTTTCGCGGATATTGGCAAGGAATTGATTCCCGAGTCCCTCACCCTTTGAAGCACCTTTCACCAAACCTGCAATATCTACAATTTCCATGGTTGTTGGCACTACTTTTTCCGGAGATACCAATGACTCCAATTTTGCCAATCGTTCGTCGGGAACAGAAATCGTTCCGATGTTTGGCTCGATCGTACAAAAAGGATAGTTCGCCGATTGTGCTTTTGCATTCGACAGACAGTTAAATAATGTTGATTTTCCTACATTCGGAAGTCCAACAATTCCACATTTAAGAGACATGTAAGTTGAATTTTCAGCAAAGATAACGGAAAGATGGAATTTTGAAGTGGATGCGAGTAGATAAGGTGGAAGACCAAAAGAGAAAAGCAGAAAGCAACCTTTAGACCCGAATAATCTGTCAACCTCATACTTTCCGCCATTTACAAATTAAAACCATCAAATTTTGCGGTCAACTGGTCGATTTTGGATAATTTCGGACTCGGAAAAGCAATAGCATGAAAGAAGAAATGCGTAGCATTATTGAAGCGGAAATTGCAGCAATTCGCAATATTCCTTTGGATGGTAGTATTGAAGCGGCGGTTGAATGCATCCTTCAACAAGTTCATCAAGAAGGAGGTAAAGTAGTAATCAGCGGCATGGGGAAAGCGGGACAAATTGGTGTTAATATCGCCACCACACTATCCTCGACGGGTACGCCAGCTATCTTTTTGCATCCAAGCGAAGCGCAACATGGTGATTTAGGCATGCTTCAAAAAGACGATGTTCTTTTCCTTATATCGAACTCCGGAAAAACAACCGAAATCTTAGATTTGGTACATCTGTCACAACGTTTATACGAAGGAATGCCAATCATTGGGTTGACTGGAAATCCAGAGGGTGAATTGAGCGAATATTGCGATATTACGATTTGCACAGGCTCGCCTAAAGAAGTTTGCCCACTCGGATTGACGCCTACCACTTCAACTACCGTTATGACAGTGGTTGGAGACTTGCTCGTCGTGCAAACAATGAAGGCTATTGAATTTACCAAGGAAGAATACGCAAAGCGACATCACAGCGGTTACCTTGGCAAAAAAGCGAAGAATGAAGCATCCGAATAAATTAACCTTAATTGCAGGGCCATGTGCCATTGAAGACGATGAAATGCCCTTCATTATCGGTCAAGAGGTAAAAACCATCTGCGACCGTCTGGGAATTGAATACATTTTTAAGGGTAGTTACCGAAAAGCGAATCGCTCGCGATTGGATTCTTTTACGGGCATTGGTGACGACCTTGCTTTAGGGATACTCCAAAATGTAGGTAAGGAATTAGGTGTTGAGACCATCACGGACGTTCACGAAAGCCATGAACCTGAAAAAGTGGCGAAATACGTGAACAATCTTCAAATTCCCGCATTCTTGTGCCGCCAAACAGAATTGTTGTTGGCTGCAGGAAATACGGGTTGCGGTGTGAATATCAAAAAAGGACAATTCCTTTCACCTGAAGCTATGGTATTTCCTTTGGAGAAGGTGAGGTCGACTGGCAATGACAAGGTGTGGCTGTGCGAACGCGGGACAACATTCGGCTATTCTGATTTAATTGTCGATGCTACGTCCATTTCGAGGATGAAAGAATTAGGAGCACCGGTAATTATGGATTGCACCCATGCCGTTCAAAAGCCGAACAAAACGGAAGGTGTTACGGGAGGGGATCCCAAGTTAATTGAAACAATAACATTGTCAGCTGTTGCTACAGGTGCGGATGGATTGTTTATGGAAGTTCATCCAAATCCTAAAACGGCAAAAAGCGATCCACACACCATGTTGCAATTGGATAAATTAGAAGGAATTTTGGAAAAGTGTCTGGCAATTCGTCAAGTGCTTTCGGAACGATAGAAAATAAGGATTTTACCGATGAAATCCTATTTATTTAACATGTTCTTCATCGACATTTCTCGATATAGCGATTTATAGAAATTTAAAATTTTATAATTCTAAAATTATAGAAATGTATCGTAATCTCGGCAATCATCTAGGTTAGCTCGTTCTCACATCGTGTTCGCTCATCTTTCACTATTTTAGCTTCTCCAAAAAGCAATCTTATGCGATTTTTAGTTGTACTCTTTCTTTCTATTTTCACCCTTCAGTCTGTCAATGCGCAAACTAAAAGAGACTCAGTTTTCATTCGAAAAGTGTATGACATTGCACTTTCAGAGGGACATTCCTATGAAAATCTTAGAAGCCTTTGTAAGGATATTGGAGCGCGAATTACGGGTTCTGCTGAAGCCGAAATGGCCGTAGAATGGTCGGAAGCAAAAATGAAATCGTACGGATTTGATAAAGTTTACAAACAAGAAATCACCGTTCCACATTGGGAGCGCGGCACGAAAGAGGCCGGATGGGTGCGCAGAAAAAATGGCGAATTAATCAAAGTACATCTACTGGCACTTGGCGGTTCTATTAGCACGAATGGACTGATGGAAGGAGAACTCATTACTTTCCCTTCTCTAACTGCGTTGCAGGAAGCATCGCAGCAAAATGTGGCAGGAAAAATTGTGTTCATCAATCAACCGATGAACGAAAAAGAAATTCAAACCTTTAGAGCGTATGGAGGCTGTTACCCTATTCGTGGAAACGGCGCTGTGGAAGCGGGAAGATTAAATGCCAAGGCAGTGATCATAAGATCTTTGGGATTGCCCATAGACCCACATCCACACACGGGATCCATGCATTATAATGACAGCATCACTAAAATACCTGCAGCGGCCATTTCAACTCAAGATGCTGAAAGGATCCAAAAATGGGTGGATGCCAAAGAACCCCTGGAATTTATAATGGAGCTCGATTGCAGAAGCTATCCCGATGTCACATCTTACAACGTTATTGCTGAAATGACGGGTTCGGAGCGGCCAGACGAAATCATCACTTTTGGCGGCCATTTAGATTCCTGGGACACAGGCGAAGGTGCGCATGACGACGGCGCAGGTGTGATTCACTGTCTTGAAGCATTGCGTATTTTGAAGGAAATGGAGTTTACTCCAAAACATACACTTCGTCTGGTGTTCTTTATGAACGAAGAAAACGGAAATTTTGGGGGTAAGTCCTATGCGAAAATCGTTAAAGAAAAAGGTGAAAAGCACATAGCAGCACTTGAAAGTGATCGGGGTGGCTTTGCACCAAGAGGTTTCACTTGTGATGGAGGCGAAACCTATTTAAAAATGTTGGCCTCTTTCGAGCCTTATTTTGCAAAATACGATTTGCACATTTTTGATCCTGGTTACGGAGGGGTTGATATTAGTCCGTTAAAAACGGAGTACGATGGAATTCCATTATTTGGATTTGTTCCTGACTCTCAACGCTATTTTGATTTTCATCATGCTGAAAGCGATGTTTTTGAGAACGTCAACAAAAGAGAATTGGAATTGGGGTGTGCCGCCATTGCATCGTTTCTGTATTTACTCGATAGTAATTTGTAGAAATATATTCCTCTTACTTATCGCACGATAATTTTTCGATATTCGATCCTATCGTTCAACTGAAGTTTCAAAAGATATACTCCTGGACTGTCTGGCGTTTGAATTTTAAGTTCCCCATTAACTTCTAACATTTTCGCTGGTGGCACAATCATTCCACTCGTCGTAACCCATTCTGCGGTGCTCACCGCTCCCGAAGTTTTCAGGAAAATGAAGTCATTAGCAGGGTTTGGGTATATTGAAAGTTCAAAATTATTCTCTGATAGAGAAGCACTTTGATCAAGCGTTTTCAATGCATTAATTCTACCGGCACCTAACATACCCTCGTAACCTGGATTCAACAAGTCAATTGGATCGCAACCTTGTTCGAGTAACAACTCCACTTCAGTTGGAGTCCTCGTTGGATCTTGAGATAATACCAATCCAGCCAAACCAGCAACCATTGGACATGCCATTGAAGTGCCACTTTTTGTTCCATACTCATCTCCGTTACCGGAAAGCGTGCTGTAAATATCCAATCCCGGCGCCATAACGTCAATATTAGGCCCGTAATTGGAGAACCAAGTAATCATGTCCGACTGATTTGTTGCTCCTACACTAATGACATTGGGATACGCTGCTGGATAGTAAGGTGCATCTGTTGCGCTGTTCCCCGCCGCAGCAATAAGTACAATTCCCATTTGGCTGGCCGCTGAAATAATACTTTCACCAGTAAGAGATGGATTTTCAGAACCAAAAGACATGCTAATAATATCAGCATCAACCTGCATGGCATAATAAACTCCGTCATAAGCATTTGTAAGCGCCGCTCCCTCCGAAGAGCTCGCATCTGGAGAGCATTTTATCGGAATAATGGAGGTATTGAACCCTATGGCGGCAACCCCAAAACCATTGTTTGTTGAAGCAGACGCTATACCAGCACAATGCGTTCCATGCGTAAAGGGCGATCCAGATCCCGCAGAAGCTGGAGGGTTCGGATTTCCATTTCCATCAGCGACGTCATAGCCTTTGTAGTCATCTGTAAATCCATTCAAATCATCATCGAATCCATTATTCGGAATTTCACCCGAATTGATCCAAATAGCGTCCTGCAAATCCTCATGCACATTACTCACCGCGTTATCAACGATGGCTATTTTAATTTGAGCATCTCCTGTTGTTATGTCCCAGGCCTCAAATGCTTGGATTTTAGTCAATGCCCACTGCGAAGGGTGTACATCGTTGGGTATCATAGTTGTTTTATGCAGCACCTTCTTCTCGGCATACTCCACATCGGATAACAATTCCAAATCATTCACCAAAGCATCCACCTGGCTCCACTGGCCAAACGAGAACTCGAAGGTTCTATCCAGCTCATTGTTTACACCAGGAAACGGCATGGCGATTTCAGTGACGCCGTAGGTAGCAAGAATACCATTGAAAACGATATTTGAACTGTCGTAGTTAGATAAGTCCAGCGTTGCACCTTGAATCGTTCGCACGTAAATTCTGCCATCAACATAGTTCGTGTCAATGGTTTGAGCATTGCTGATGAACACGTAGCAACTAAATAGTATAGTGCATATCACTCCCTTCATATCTGTCTTCTTTTGGTTCTCATTAATATTAACGAAATACATGGCTAAATGGATTGCAAAAAACTGTATTTTTTTTCTTTTTCGATCGGGAAATCACGAAAATGTAGTGAAATGATCTTACGATTAGAATGAAACCGCTACGACAAAAAACTAATTTTCTCACAATTAATTAAACGATTTAACAGTCTGTTTTACACCGCTGTGTTGATAAAAAAGCCTCCATTTCGCACGTAACAATGGAAAATAGCGTACTTTTGTACCGAATTTAGGGGGTTACAAAAACAGTTGAACCCGCTTTTTGAAAACCAGATTATGGCTCAAGATATTTTTGACAAAATCAAGAAGAACAGAGGTCCTTTAGGACAATACTCCAAAGGAGTGCACGGATACTTTACATTCCCAAAGTTGGAAGGAGAGATCGGAAACAAAATGATATTCCGCGGTAAGGAGTGCCTTGTTTGGTCAGTGAATAACTACCTTGGATTGGCAAACCATCCAGAAGTTCGTCAGGCAGATGCTGATGCTTCAAAAGAGTGGGGATTGGCATATCCAATGGGGTCTCGAATGATGACAGGTCAAACCAGTGAACATGAAGCATTGGAGGCAGAAATCTCCGAATTCATGGAAAAAGAAGATACAATTCTTTTGAACTTTGGTTACCAGGGAATGGTTTCTGCAATTGATAGTGTTGTAGATCGAAACGACGTAATTGTGTACGATAGTGAATCTCATGCATGTATTCTTGATGGAATGCGCTTGCATGCTGGGAAGCGATTCGTTTTTAAGCACAACGACATGGAAAGCTTCGACAAGCAAATGGAGCGTGCTACCAAAAACGTTGAGCAAACCGGTGGAGGAATTCTTGTGATTACCGAAGGGGTATTCGGAATGGCTGGAGACCAAGGGAAATTAAAAGAAATCGTTGAGTTCCGTAAGTCTGGAAAATACGATTTCCGTTTGTTTGTTGACGACGCTCACGGATTTGGTACTGTTGGAGAACGCGGTCAAGGTTCTGGTGAGGAACAAGGTGTTCACGACGAAATCGACATTCTTTTTGGAACTTTTGCGAAATCAATGGCTTCTATTGGCGCGTTCATTTGCGCAGAGGAGCACATTGTTGAGTTCCTTCGTTACAATATGCGTTCTCAAGTATTTGCGAAATCGCTACCAATGCCTTTGGTTGTAGGAGCTCGCAAACGACTTGAATTGTTGCGTGATCAGCCAGAGCACAAAGAAAAGCTTTGGAAAATCGCCAGTTCTTTACAAAAAGGTTTGGTTGATGCAGGTTTTGACATCGGAGTAACGAATTCTTGTGTAACTCCAGTTTTCTTGAAAGGAAACCTAGCAGAAGCAACAAACTTGACGTTCGACCTTCGTGAGAATTACAACATTTTCTGTTCTATTGTGATTTATCCAGTGGTACCGAAAGATGTAATCATGTTGCGTTTGATTCCAACGGCATCTCATACGCTGGAGGATGTTCAATACACAATCGAGACGTTTAGTAAAATGAAAGCCAAGTTGGATGCTGGTGAGTACCAGTCGGAAGAAATGGCCACCGTTGAAGTTGATACGAAGAAGTAGACGCTAGTCGCAAGACTTTCAGTCTCTAGAATTAAGACTGAAACGTTCAAAAATAAATGAAGCCGGTTCGAAAGAATCGGCTTTTTTGCGTGCTCACTTCGAGAACCTCAGGGAGCGGCAAATGAAACTAATGAATAAACTGAACACTGATGCTCGCTAAGTTCATCGAACGTAGTCGGGATAATGTTAGCGCTTTGAATTAAGAATCTGAATCAATTGATCAACTTCCTCTGGAGTATTGTAAGCATGCAAACAGATACGTAAACGCTCTTTACCCTCGGGTACCGTGGGCGAATAAATGGGCTTTGCCGCGATTCTATTCGATTGTAGTTTCTCTGCCAATTCTCTAGTTCTCACTATATCTCCAACTTCAATAACCTGAATAGGCGAATGCACCGATGAATTGGTTTCTATCCCAAAACCATTTAAACACGAGTGATATTCTCCAATAACCTTCTGTAATTGCATGCGCGCTTCGACCAGTTTAGAATCAGAAGCTATTTTGTAATTGTGCTCCAAAACGGATACCGGCAACGCTGTTGAATAAATAAATGGTCGGCAGAAGTTGACTAAAAACTGACGCGTATCAGCTGAACATAAAACTATTGAGCCATGAGAGCCATAGGCCTTGCCGAAAGTCATCAAACGAATGAAGACCAAACTGGTCAAATCTAACTCGCTAACCAAACCTCTACCTAACCTCTCAAAAATTCCTCCGCTGTGCGCCTCATCAACGATTAAGTAAGCTCCATACCTTTGACATAAAGCTGCAATTTCTTTTAATGGCGCGATATCTCCGTCCATGGAGTACAACGCTTCTATCGCAACGTAAATGGCTCCTTCGGCTTTCTTTAGTCGTTCCTCCAAATGCTCCAAGTCATTATGACGAAACGAAAACGACTTCGCCCAACTCAATCGAACTCCGTCTCGGACACTCGCATGGATGAATTCATCATAAAGAATGGTATCCCCTTTCTGTGGAAGCGTACTAAAAATCCCCAGGTTGGCATCATACCCAGAGTTGAAGTGCAAGGCCGCTTCGGAATCAAAGAATTGCGCGAATTGCTGCTCTACTTTTTCGCATCCCTTTGAATTTCCGGAGAGTAAGCGAGAGCCAGTGCTTCCGGCAACAGTTATTTGACGTTCACTAGACTTTGCAACGCCCAAATAATCGTTAGAGAAGAAGTCCACAAATCCTTCAAACGAAGAAAGGGAACGTAATGTCCCCTTTTCTTGTCTATCCGACAATTTCTTATGTAGCTTGGCGTCCAATTTAGCCTTCCACCGTTACTTTTCTTGGTTGAAATTCTTCTTTTCCATTTGCCTCTACCTGTGCACGAGCCTCCGCCAGTTCCCTCGCTCTTTCCGCTTCTTTTTTCTTACGTTCCACAATTTTAGGGTCCGGATTTGAAACAGGCTGCTCTCCATCTGCAAAAGACTCTTTTGGAATCAATCCTAAAATCTCAAACATCTCTTTATCCTCATTGAACTCAGGGTTTGGTGTCGTCAAAAGTTTGTCTCCAGCAAAAATAGATCCTGCACCCGCCATAAAACAAAGCGCCTGTGCCTCCATGCTCATTTTCGTGCGGCCTGCTGAAAGTCGGACAACAGATTGAGGGAATACTATCCGAGTGGTAGCTACCATTCGAATCATTTCCCATTGCTCAATAGGCTTCTGATCTGCCATCGGAGTTCCTTCTACTGCCACCAACGCGTTGATAGGAATCGACTCTGGAGGATTTTCCATTTGCATATAACTCAATAGCAATCCCATTCTATCTTCCACTGCTTCCCCCATGCCTATAATTCCACCAGAACAAACAGAAATCCCAGCTTTGCGCGCGTTGTCAATGGTATTCAATCGATCTTCATACTCTCTGGTAGAGATCACGTCATCATAGTAATCTGGTGAAGTATCCAAGTTGTGGTTATAAGCGAACAGACCAGCATTTTTTAAACGAATAGCTTGCTCCTCATTCATCATACCCAATGTACAGCATACCTCCATGCCCAAATCGTTTACCGACTGTACCATTTCGATAACATTATCAAAATCCTTGTTGTCTCGAACCTCACGCCAAGCAGCCCCCATACACAAACGAGAAGAACCGTTTGCCTTGGCATTTTTCGCTTGCTCAACCACAGATTCTACAGTCATTAATTTATGCGCATCCACATCGGTATGATAACGCGCTGCTTGAGGACAATAGCCGCAGTCTTCTGGGCACCCACCCGTCTTGATACTCAATAGCGAAGACATTTGAACTTCACGCGGATTGTGGTGTTTACGATGTATTGTTGCCGCTTCAAAAACCAGTTCCAAGAGCGGTTTGTTATACAATTCTAATAATGCTTCTTTGGTAGAATATTGTGGGTTTACTTTCATCTTCCTAGTTTGTGAAACAAATATACAGATTCGATTAGAAAGAAGTTGGCAGAGTATTAGGACTTATGAAGAAGGCAGGCTGCATAAGATTTAATTGCCTTGCCTGCACCAAAAGAATCTACTTTTTCGTGTGTTGTTGCTTTGATAGAAACGGCATCCTCTTCCACTTTCAAAATACTCGCTATAACTGATTGCATCTCTGGAATATGTGGATTCATTTTAGGCGTTTCAAGAATAATTGTAGAATCAATATTGACAACGGAATACCCTTTTCCTTCAATCAACTTCATGACTTCAGCCAACAAGATTTTACTGTCAATTCCTTTGAACTTAGGATCTTGATCAGAAAAATGATAACCGATATCGCGCAAATTGGCCGCTCCTAGTAAAGCATCGCAAATAGCATGCAAGAGAACGTCAGCGTCTGAATGACCAACTGCTCCGATTTCTGACGGGACATGAACTCCTCCTACATATAACGGTATTCCAGGTGCCAGACGGTGAACATCAACACCATATCCTATGCGCAAATTCACAATTACTCTTCGTTGTCTGCGTCGCCTTGCCCTAGAGTCATTCGAAGGGTAAAACGCAACGTATTTGCCAATGGGTTTAGTCGTTGCAGCGCTGCCAAGTAAGAAATATCAATCCCAAAGGCATTGTATTTAAAGCCAACGCCAAAGTTGAAATATTGACGTGCTCCTTTGTTTCTCGCTTCGTAGAAAAACCCTCCACGAACCGCTAGGGTATTGTTATACCAGTACTCCAATCCTGTAGCGATATTAATCTCTGTTAACTCTTCACGGAATTTACTTCCGCTTTCCACCTGGTAAGAACCATCTGCGTTTTGCACGTAATCGCCGTTTTCATCTGTAACAGGCGCTCCCGGAGCATCTCCAAATGAACGCAGCATTCCTGCAATTACACCAACGTCATCAGACGGAGTACCTGCAATTACCACGAACTCTCCGTCCACAAAATCATATATAGGAGGTGTTGGCACCAAAAGCTTTTGCAGTTCGAGTGAGAAGGTCAAATGATTATACTTGTCAAATTTAGCATTGAAAGAGTTACCGATTTTCAAATTCATTGGGATGAAATCACGGGTAGCAACACTTGAGTAAGACACTTTGTTACCAATGTTGTTAATCGTCGCAGCGAAGACATAATCTCCCTTCGTTTTCCCGATTCGCGCATCAGGATTGAAATAGGTGAACGATAAATCTGCTGCTCCTACAATTCCAGGCTTGGTATCAACTCCGGGAATCACGGACCCTCCTGTTAAGTTCGAGTAAGCAAACTTTCCATTCAGTCCTACACTCATGGTCTCATTCAATTTGAACGCATACCCACCAGTAATTTCAAACTCATTTGGTTTATCTTCTCGGAGTACATCACCTTGCGCACTGGTAAACGTAATCTCTCCTAACGAGAAATAACGGAGGGCTCCACCAACAGCGTGACGTTTGTTGATATTGTAATACCCTGACAAATAAGAGAGGTGAATATCGTTAGTTAATTGTCGCAACCATGGCGTATAAGAAACACTAATCTCAGAGCGCTCTTCCGCAAAATTAATCATGGAAGTGTTCCAATAAATCGAGGTAGAAGAAGCACTTAAAGCTGTTCCTGCATCTCCCATACCGCCCGCACGAGAGTCAGGCGTGATGGACATAAATGGCATGGCCGTGGTAATGGTATTCAACTGCAAATCGTTCTGCGTTGTTCCGCTTCCCTCCCCGTTTGGTTGGGCAATAGCAGTAGTTGTTCCTGCAATAAATAGTAGGCCTAGAAATTTCTTAATCATCATTCTTAAATGTTGAACTTGCAAATATACGTATATAGTTACCCTTTATTGTGACGCTTAACGCAAAATCACCAATTTTTCCAATTTCTCAGCAATTTCACCATCTGGCGTCCTCACTTTCAATCGATAAACATATACTCCTTTCGCGAGTTGATCTCCAAAATCGTCCAATCCGTTCCAAGCAATTCCTTCTGATCGGAACCCTTGCGTTTGAACTGTTTCATTAATTGTTTTTACCAAATTCCCCGCTACAGTCAAAATCTGGATTTGCACATCCAATTGGCTGCACACTTGATTGTGTTCGAAGAAGAATTCTGTGTTGGTTGTAAATGGGTTCGGATAATTCAAAACATGATCCAAAACGATATTTTCTTGCTCCTGAACCACAAATTCAATACTGCGCTCAGCAGAATTATTATTCACATCCCACACTTTTAACGACAAGGTATGAGGGCCAGGCTCTAAGGTGGAAAAGTTATACCGAATTTGACCACTTTGATACGAATCTAAATCAGCTGTGTAAAAATCATTAAGGACAATTGGATCTCCGGTTTCACCGTCCAAAACTGCCACAATATCATGCCCAACACCATTACCTACAGTGTTAATTCCATTTTCATCAAACACATCCGCAATCAGAATTGGTGTTTCGTCCGTAATTCCACCACTAACAAAGTTTTCATTATTAATGTACAAATCAATCGTCGGCCCTTCATTGTCCACAATTCCATTTGGATCCAAACCACCTATTAGAAAGCTAGTGTCATAACCGAAGGCGTCCGTAGTTCCATTTTCCGCGTAATAGCTGATTTTACCGAAATCGATAGCGTAATTGATATCCTTCGGCACGATAAACGTGAATTCAAAGGCTCCATTCACCACAGATGCTTTTCCACTATACACTTTATTGGTCTGTGTTTCAAACGTGAAGGGCGGAGATTCTGCTCCGTCGTTCGAAAGCGTCGTTTGTTGTCTCGGCTTGTCGTATACCGTTGGGTATAACACCCCATTGAAGCCCGAGATCAATTGATTACTGTGATCTTCAAGGTGTCCTTTTATCGTGACTCTGCTCAATGCTTTGATGGTATCTGTTACCGCTCCTGCCGGTTGACCGTTAATACTATCCGTTACAACCGAAAAGTTTGGCAATGCTATTCGCAACGCTGGGTCTCCGATTAGGGTAAAACTGCGCTTGTTGTTCCCTCCTACTTCATTTTTCGTTCGGGTAATAATTTCACCAAATGTTCTCGGTCGCATTTGTGCATCTCTTTGGAAGACTTGCTCAATAAATGCTTGACCAATATTGGTATTCACACTGAAATAAACCGACCTTGTCGTCGTCATCAATGCGATAGCGGCTCCGTAAGGGTTTAAAGAAGCCCATTCTCCCGCAGAAACACGATCTGGATCATCAAACTTCGTGAATTCACATGTAGCAGAAACCATCAGCGGCATCACGTCAATATTCCGCCAATCATTAATCATTGGTATGGTTACGACGCGTTCTTCTGCCAATCCAACCTCTCCACCGTGTCCCACATAATTTACAACCAGTGCACCTCTTTCAATTCTAGAATCTATTGCTTCATTTACTTCCGGGTATCGTTCCCCACCTGCAGTTGTAACCTGCGGGTAAGCATCCTGATAAATTTTGATACAATTCATTTCTGGAAGCGAATCACTCACATACTCATACTGCGGCTCTACGTCATTCACCAGGAAATAGTTGTTTTCTTCGTCATCAGCAATCAACGCGTACACATTTCGCCAATCTCCAAAGGTAGATGAGTAATCATCGTTACTACAATTTGTTGTAGAAGTGGAATAAATGCTCGAGCCATTGTTCATATAATGCTCTACTTTATCCACAAGCTCTTTGGCCATTTGCAAGTTGGACACTAACATTCTTCCCACGTGCACATCCACTAGGTCAGATGCTCCAATAGCTTCATCATCGTCTAAAATTCCGAAATAGTCGTCTGATGGCATCATGGCAATATGATTCTCAGAATTATTATCTTGATCAAATTGGAATGTCAAAACAAAGTTGTTGTTATTTGGAACACGATCCTTTGGGTCGTATGTACCATCACCGAATAGACATACATATTTTAAATCTGGTCCTGGTTCTGTTGCACTTCTATCGTAGAACATCTTGGCAAACGTTCGTATAGCGGTTGCATCCTGCATTCCAGAACTAAATTCGTTGTAAATATGATCTGTTCGCACCACATGAACAGTCAATCCCTTGTCGCGATGTAAATTTGCCAATCTTTCCGCTGGTGCCACAAAATTCGGATGTGTTACGATCAAATAATCGGCCTGCGGCAAAGCATGAAGATTCTGAGGTGCAACGGGGCCTACTGCAGTTGGCTCCAAGTAATTAATTCCGTTCGATACAGCATATGTTCTTAAAGAATCTGCATTTGCTGTAAAGGTGTATGTCCCTCCATTATTCGTTCCATCAACTAGCCAAGGGATGTGCCGATCCGTAACTTCCCATACGTAACCAGAGGCAGGAACGTTTTGGATTTGATATTCTGCTACATTTCCAACTCCCACTGAATTCAAATCACGGAATTGCATATCGGAACTAAAAAACACCAACTCACGACGCATATTCAGCGTGATTTTATCCAAATACGTAAGAACGTCGGGGGAATTTCGAACTACTTGAATTTGTAAAGGCATGGAAGTAGTAGGATTCGGCAAGTCGAAGGATACGGTACTACGTCCAAAATCCACTCCAGAAGGAAGTACAGCGTCATACAACTGATTTCCATTCACAGAATAACGTTGTGCTGTTCCAGAGCTGGTATTCGCACTGGATGCCATGGAAACCTCGAAGTTAGCTGGAGTAGAGGCATCGATGTTTGGCACACTGAAAGAGAAGGTTCTTGTTAAGCCCGGCCCTTCATCAAATAACTCACCATACCAGCGGCTTCCTCCCCCAACAAGGTTTAAGTAATCTTGTTCGTATACCCGATAATCAGAGTAGGTTGTGACCGTATTTGTTACTGGATCTGGAGAATTGAAAACGTTTTCAACCCTTAAAGGTGTCTCCGCTGGATTTATGTTAATGAAATAGGTCGAAACGTCTGAATATACGTGACGTTCTTGATAAAAGTCTGTGGTACCATTAGCATACCATCGATGTGGCCCCCAACCATAAAATACGATGTAGTCTCCCGCATCGAACGATCCATCTGACTCTCCCACAATCTGAATCGCATTTTTAGCTAAGTCATCTGTTCTCGTTGCTGAGTTTAATTTCGGTAGCAAGCCATCGCCATTACCATATATATTAATATGCTGTGGATTGATATTATCCACATCTGCACCCATCGAGGCCAATAAATCTCTATCTATTTTATAGAAACCATCTTTTGTAATGGAAACTTTGTACCACTCACCGCTTCCAGGGGCCAGTACTGAAAAGGCAACAAAGTCTTTCGCTAATGGCTTCGCCTGCGACGTTCCGCCTTTTTGAGGAACTATTTTAAATGATGTTATGCGCTTCAGCTGTCCGTTTTCTTGAACAAATGGCATTAGATTTACCACAGCATATCGATCCTTTCCTTGATTGGTAACCTTTAATTCAGCAGAGACCTTATTTGGTATTGTTACATGGAACTGCTCCAGATACTTTTTATCGGATGCAGTAGCTGCTTGTGTCTGAACATCCTCGAGCTTGATACTCCCCACACCCTTTCCTACAACCTCTTTATAATAAAAGTTTGGACAATATCCATCAAGAAACTGCCCTTGGATGCTCGGGATTTTATAGTACTGATCGCCATATTGGTATTCTTTTGGCGACTCCCATACTATTGAAATGGTTTTCTCCTGAGACTGCGCTCGCACCCCTACACATAGAACAAAAAGTACAACTGTACTTGAAAGTAGCTTCATCAAACCTGAATTAGTTTTCATATTACAAATATCCGATCAATCTTCTGACCTGACAAAAAAACGCACATATTGTTTGAATATTATACTCAATTTGCAATATTTGTAACTTTGTTCATAGATTACCGTTAAACTACACTCAACAAAGTCTATAACCTAAGTTGATGAAGACATTAAAAGCATATTTGATCATGAGTGCATTCTGCCTTGTAGGATTTGCATCTCATGCTCAAGACCCGCAATTCACGCAATTCTATGCGAACCCCATTTATTTGAATCCAGCTTTTGCCGGTTCTCATGGGTGTCCAAGATTTGCTGTGAACTATCGTAACGAGTGGCCTAGCTTGACTGGAAACTATGTTACATACAGTATGTCGTACGATCAGTACTTCAAAAATATTTCTGGTGGATTTGGTGTTATTGCCATGCACGATCAGCAAGGACAAGGAACGATCTTTACCTCCATGCTTGGAGCTGTATACTCATATCACTTAAACGTCAATCGTAAGTTTAAGATGATGTTTGGGGCACGTGCCGCTATGTTCAATAAATTTCTGGATTGGGACAAATTAACTTTCGGCGACATGATTGATCCACGCCGAGGGTTCATTTACCAAACGGGAGATGTTCAACGTGGTGGAAGTCGGTATTTCTTTGATGCATCAGCAGGAATGGTTGGATACAACAAGCACTTCTTCTTTGGGTTTGCAGCGCACCACTTGAATCGTCCGGATGAATCCATGATTATTGGTTCTTCGCGTTTGCCAATTCGAATGACAGGACACATGGGAGCAAAAATTCCGTTGGGAGCGAAATCGAAGTACGCAAACCAAACTTCGATTATGCCTAACGTGATCTACCAATACCAAAATGGATTCCAGGAACTAATGTTCGGAACATACGTTCAGTACGGTGCTTTTAATGCAGGAGCATGGTTCCGTAATCGCGACGCATTTATTTTGACAATAGGTGTTGATACTGGAAAATTCCGTCTTGGGTACAGCTATGATATTACCGTATCTCGTTTGAATAACGGGGTATCCGGAGGGTCACATGAAGTTTCACTCGGAATGTTATTAAACTGTAAGGACAAACCACCATCGTTCAAAACAATCTCTTGTCCTTCATTTTAAAAAAGAAAACTGTAACGAAAATAAAATGCAATCGTTGTATAAGTGATTGTGAAAGAAAATAAAGATGAAAACCAAAACCAATAATATGCGATTTTTTAAAGCCATGGCTGTTGCGATAGCAGGAGTATTCGTAGTGGCATCGTGTTCGCGTGAAGCTTCCAGTGTTACGGGTTGGGATTATAACAATCCAAAACAAGGAGGATTCCAAAAAGTTCCTTTCGTTGATCAGGAGACTGGTCCGGGACTTGTTCTTGTTGAAGGTGGAACCTTTACCATGGGACGTACAGAGCAAGATGTTATGTTCGACTGGAACAACCGCCCAGCGCGTGTAACAGTTTCATCGTTTTACATGGACCAAACGGAGGTAACCAACTTCCACTGGTTGGAGTACTTGTACTGGATCGGTCGTGCATACGGAGAATCATACCCGATGGTACAAAAGAACGCATTACCAGACACACTTGTATGGCGATCGAAGTTAGGAGATAACGAAAAGTATGTAGATTACTACTTGCGTCACCCTGCTTACCGCGATTACCCAGTTGTGGGAGTTTCCTGGTTACAGGCGAATGATTTTTGTAAGTGGCGTACGGATCGCGTGAACGAGTATATCTTGATTCGTGAGGGAATTTTCCAATTCAACAACGATCAGCGTAACGAAAACACATACAACACAGACGCCTATTATGCAGGGCAATATGACGAAGAGTCTTTGGTGAAGAATATTCAGAACTTGAACCCCGATGGAGTTGATGCAAAAGGGAAGTTAGGACGTCGTCAAGTACGTATGGAGGATGGAATTCTACTTCCACGCTACCGACTCCCAACTGAAGCAGAATGGGAATTTGCAGCGTCTGGTTTGATTGGAAACCTACAAACAGGAACAGAAAACATTGATGAGCGTCGTATCTATCCTTGGGATGGACACTGGGTTCGTCAAGACGAGGCACAATTTACCGGTCAAATCCGAGCTAACTTCGTTCGTGGTCGTGGAGATTACATGGGAGTTGCTGGAAACTTGAACGATGGCGCTGACGTAACTGCTCCAGTTGAATCATACTGGCCAAACGACTACGGTTTGTACCACATGGCTGGAAACGTTTCCGAGTGGGTAAAGGATGTATACCGTCCATTGACAAGTGAGGATTACGATGAGTTCCGTCCTTTCCGAGGAAATGTATTTAAAACAAAGTTGTTGAATAACGAAGGAAAAATTGAGCAACGTAACCAACAAGTTCAGTACGATATTCATGGAATGAAAGAATACCTGAACGAGTTTGAGCGTATCCGTTTCCAACGCATCTCAGCAAACAATCACGATCCAAACGATACCGTTATTCCTGTTGGATTGGCTGCGAACATTGGCTCTCGTAACCAAGTGCACCAAGGACATGCTCCAGATCCGTTCTACGTTTCTCATGGAAAAGTGAAAGATTCTATTGAGTTGGAGTTACTTCGAGATATCAACGAAGTTCTTGATCAAGCATTGGAATGGCAAAATGAAAAGCATTACATCGAAGCTTCTCAGTTGATCCAGGATCGAATTTTTGATGAAATTTTCACTGATAGTTTCCGTGAAGGTCCAGAAGGTGAGGAATACGCATTCGAAGCAATTACTATCCTTCGTGACGGATTCCGTGAGTTCATCATCGATACACCAGGAAAATTGAAGTACCGAAATGTAACGGAGGAAGAAAACATTGGACGTTTGAACTACCGTCGTGACGATTATATCGACTACTTGGATGGTGACATCGAAAGCTCGATTTACTATGCGAACGATGAGCGTAAAAACGACATCAACCAGGCTACTCGTGACCCGAATTTGATCATGTACCAGAGCATGCACGAAGAGTACGATTTGGACGGAGGTCAGGTAAAACCAGGAGATCGAACTTCATGGCCAACTACATTGATTTCAGATAAATCACGTGTTTACAAAGGAGGTTCATGGAAAGATCGCGCCTTCTGGTTGGCTCCAAGTCAGCGTCGATTCTTAGACGAAGATAAGTCGACAGACGCAATTGGATTCCGCTGTGCCATGGATCGTGTAGGTTCTCCTACTGGATTCAATTACGGTAGAAAGAAGAAAAAGAAAAAATAATGTGCATCAAACATTAGCACGTTGAAAAATAAAAAAAGAGCCTCGACAATTTTGTCGGGGCTTTTTTACTTTAGAGGCATGGAACAACACTTCACCTCCCCTTTTTATCAAAGCGAAGGAATCTGCATTGACACTCGAAAAATTTTCAAAAACTGTCTTTACGTATCCATTAAAGGAGAAAATTTTGATGGTAACACTTTTGCTGAACAAGCACTAGAGCAAGGCGCAAGTCATGTCATCGTGGACAATGCCAAGTACTTCCAAGAAGGAGGTCAAATGACCTTGGTTGAAGATAGCATCAAATACTTACAGCAATTAGCCAATCATCATCGTAATCAATTTGACATTCCATTTATCGGGATCACCGGGAGTAATGGCAAAACGACAACAAAAGAGCTAATTCATACTGTTCTTAGTAAGAAATATAAAGTTCTTGCCACAGAAGGAAATCTAAACAATCATATTGGTGTTCCCTTAACCCTACTGCGACTCACAGAAGATCACGAAATAGCGATCATAGAAATGGGCGCCAATAGATTGAAGGACATTGAAGAACTGTGTGAAATTGCTGAACCGAATTACGGTATCATAACAAATGTAGGGAAAGCACACCTTCAGGGATTCGGATCGTTCGAAGGAGTGTTGACCACCAAGAAAGAATTGTATGAGGCCGTCTTATTGAAAAAGGGAACAATTGTGGTCAATGGAGACGACGACATTTTAAACAATGTCCTTCCTGAAGGCGTAAATGTTGTAAAATTTGGAACCAAGGATCAATTCGTGAATGGTAAACTGGTTGGATTAACCCCGTTCGTAGTTATGGAATGGTCGCATGGAGATTATTCTTCCACTCCAATAACGGGACAAATGATAGGTGGTTATAATTTCACTAATTATTTAGCTGCGATAACCTTTGGATGTATTTTCGATGTGCAACATGCATACATCTCCGAAGCTATTGAAGAATACACACCTACAAATAATCGCTCTCAAGTATTTAAATCAGAAAGGAACACATTGATTCTGGATTGCTACAACGCAAACCCTACAAGCATGAAATCGGCATTGGACAGTTTTCAGATGATGTCGCACGCGAACAAACTTTTCATTTTGGGAGATATGCGAGAGCTAGGAAAAGAATCGGAGGTAGAACACCAAAAAATTATCGAGTTAGTTGAAAAACATGACCTTCAGGGCTATACCGTTGGGGATGAATTTGGAAAGGTATCTTCAGAGCATATTCTCGAACATTTCAGTCGAGTTGAGGATGCGTTGGAGTATTTTAAAACAAATACGCTGCAAGGTGAGGTGGTGTTGCTAAAAGGCTCTAGAGGGGTTCAATTGGAAAAGTTGGTTGAAGCATTATAAGCGACTAATTCTACATTGAGCTACTAAAAAGATACCGAAATATTTAGTGAGTTCCTACTTTTTTAACAAGTTCGTGATCGACATTTGTCTATATACCGATTTACATATTTAGCGAATTGTACAATTATAGAATTGTCTGAAAACAAAAAAATCCCGCCATTTCTGACGGGATTCTATTATCATTAACTCCTCTTCTACCCTTTCAACAGGTTTCGAGAAATCACAATTTTCTGAACTTCAGTCGTTCCTTCATAGATTTGAGTAATCTTCGCATCACGCATCAGTCGTTCCACGTGGTATTCTTTCACGAATCCGTATCCTCCATGAATTTGTACTGCCTCTACTGTTTGCTCCATTGCAACTTTGGAAGCGTACATTTTAGCCATAGCACTTGATTGATCATAGTTTCTTCCTTGATCTTTATCTAGCGCCGAACGATACACCAGCATTTTAGCTGCTTCCACCTCAGTGGCCATATCAGCCAATTTAAATGCGATCGCTTGATGTTTCGAAATCTCTTTTCCGAAAGCCTTACGCTCCTTCGAGTACTCCGTTGCCAATTCCAATGCTCCACCAGCAATTCCTAATGCCTGAGCTGCAATTCCAATACGTCCTCCGGAAAGTACTTTCATCGCAAATTTGAATCCAAAACCATCTTCACCTATGCGGTTTTCTTTCGGCACTTTTACGTCGTTGAATAGAAGTGTATGTGTGTCCGATCCACGGATTCCCATTTTATCCTCTTTCGCACCAACTACAAAGCCTTCCATTCCTCTCTCGATAATGAACGCGTTAATACCACGGTGACCTGCCTCAACATCCGTTTGAGCAATTACTAAATAAACTGAAGCTGAAGAACCGTTGGTGATCCAGTTTTTCGTGCCGTTTAACAAGTAGTGGTCCCCCATGTCGATGGCTGTTGTCTTCTGAGAAGTAGCATCAGACCCTGCCTCAGGCTCGGACAAACAAAATGCTCCGATTTTTTCACCTGTCGCAAGTGGAACCAAATATTTCTGTTTTTGTTCTTCTGTCCCAAACTTTTCCAATCCCCAACATACGAGCGAGTTGTTTACGGACATACAAACAGAAGTAGAAGCATCTACCTTGCTGATTTCCTCCATTGCCAAAACATATGATAGCGTATCCATTCCAGATCCCCCGTACTTTGGATCAACCATCATCCCCATAAAACCAAGTTCTGCAAGCTGTTTGATTTCAGCCTCCGGAAAGCGTTGTTCGTTGTCTCTCTCAATAACTCCCGGTTTTAAAACGTTTTGAGCAAAATCTCTCGCTGCCTCCTTTACCGCTAAATGCTCTTCTGATAAGTCAAAATTCATATTCTGGTTCGTTATATTTTTGCGAAAATGCGCGTACAAATTTACGCATTTTGTGTGATTTTTCTACTTTTAGTAAGCATGAGTTTATACACAATGATCGGCGCAATGTCAGGTACTTCCATGGATGGACTAGACCTTGTACTTTGCGAAATCGAAAGCAATACCAACGACTTCTACGATTATAAAATACTGAATGCCAAAACCTTTGACTATTCAGAAAACATTCTTAAATCACTTAGTAACTCAAAAAACTTACCCGCAACAGAACTGTTTGAACTCGATAAAATATTAGGAAAACACTATGCAGATAGTATTAATATTTTCTTGAACGATTTAGATTTCCCAAAAAAATCCATCGATGCAATTGCTTCTCATGGACACACCATTTTCCATCAACCAGACAAAGGGTATACCGTTCAAATTGGCTGTGGGAACACCATTGCGATAAAAACTGGTATTCCCGTAATTAATGATTTTCGACAGCGAGATGTCATCGCTGGAGGACAAGGGGCACCATTAGTTCCTATTGGAGACAAGCTCCTTTTTAAACAGCGTGCGAATGCTTATTTGAATATCGGGGGATTTACGAACATCAGCATCCCAGGTGACACAACCATCGCTTTTGATATTTGTCCTGGCAATCTCCCCTTGAATACTATTGCTGAGAAATTGGGCTACAATTACGATGAAAATGGCAATTTGGCGCGGTCTGGGAATTTGGATCGTGAAATATTAGAAAAATTAAATCATCTATCGTTTTACGCGCAAAATGCGCCAAAATCGCTTGGAACGGAATGGTTGGACACGATTTTTACTCCAGTATTAGAACAAGTTCAGGACCCTAAAGACCGATTGCACACATGCGTTCATCATATCTCCGATCAAATTGTAGCAACTTGCAATAATTATCAAATTGACAAACTATTTATTACTGGTGGTGGAGCTTTCAATAGTTTTCTAATGGAACAAATAGATAATAGAGGCATTCAAACAATTCTTCCCAGTGTAGATGAAATCAACTTCAAAGAGGCACTGATTTTCGCCTTTTTAGGAGTTCGTTTTTTAGAGGGCAAACACAATTGCCTGGCTAGTGTAACAGGTGCTTCAATGAACGTGAGAGGAGGAACAATCCATCAGCCGTAAACAACTAAAAAGTATGTGTTGGTAAGTCATGGTAATTGTGGAATTGAAACGATTTTATGGTTCGATAACTTTGTTAACTTTGCTTGGCTTATAAAGTACTATAGTTGATGAAAGATTTACTTGAAAAGTTCGAAAACAAACAACCAGAAATCGTTTTCGAATGGAAAGACGCCGAAACGGAAGCAGAAGGATGGGTTGTCATCAATTCGCTTCGAGGCGGTGCCGCAGGAGGAGGAACCAGAATGCGTAAAGGGCTCGATAAGAGAGAGGTAGAATCACTTGCCAAAACCATGGAAGTGAAGTTTACGGTAGCTGGCCCACCTATTGGAGGCGCAAAATCAGGCATCAACTTCGATCCAGACGATCCAAGGAAAGACGGTGTTTTGCGCAGATGGTATGCGGCCGTAACTCCCCTACTCAAACACTATTACGGAACCGGAGGAGATTTAAATGTCGATGAAATTCACGAAGTAATTCCGATTACCGAAGACTGTGGTGTATGGCATCCGCAAGAAGGAGTGTTCAACGGACACTTTCAACCGCGTGAACCACAAAAAATCCATCGTATCGGACAATTGCGTCAAGGAGTCCTAAAAATTATCGAAGATGAGCAATACTCTCCAAATGTAAATCGCAAATACGTTGTTGCAGACATGATTACAGGCTACGGTGTAGCCGAATCAGTGAAGCATTTCTATGATATTTATGGTGGTAACGTAGCTGGAAAGCGCGTGATTGTTCAAGGATGGGGAAATGTTGGTTCAGCAGGAGCCTATTACCTAGCTCAAATGGGCGCAAAAGTTGTTGGTATCATTGACCGCGTAGGTGGATTGATCAACGAAGACGGTTTTAGTCTTGAAGAAATTCGAGAATTGTTCCTTACGAAAAAAGGAAACGCTTTAAATCACCCAAACATGTTATCCTTTGACGATGTTAACAGCAAGATTTGGGATATCAATGCCGAAGTTTTCATTCCGTGTGCTGCATCTCGTTTGATTACAGAAGATCAACTGGATCGAATGATCGCGGCAGGAATAGAGGTGATTTCAGCTGGAGCGAACGTTCCATTTGCAGATCCGCAGATTTTCTTCGGTCCTATCGCCGATAAAGCCGATAACAATATCACTGTCATTCCAGATTTTATTTCCAATTGCGGAATGGCGCGTGTATTTGCTTATTTGATGAGCAATGATCTGGATGAACTCACAGACGAAGGAATCTTCTCTGACACCAGTACAATAATTCGCGAAGCACTCAACAATACTTACTCAATAAACTCAAGCAAAACAGGAGTGGCGAAAACAGCGTTTGAACACGCTTTGAATCTACTCGTTTAAACTTTAAAACTTCTAAAAACTACGAATTATGGAAATCTTTATTGTTGTTGTCTTTGTCCTCGGGTATCTCGCGATTACGCTAGAACACAGTTTGAAGATTGACAAGCTGGTACCAGCCTTAATGATGATGGCGATCGCCTGGGCAGCCGTTGCATTCGGACTTGATGGTTTTGATACATGGTTTGACAGTCATCATTCCGCTCTTATGAACGGACAAGCATTGGAGGGAAGTGAACACGTCATGGGGAACTTTGCAACGATGGGACCTGAAGCCAAAATGCATACTATGGAAAACACATTGTTGCATCATTTTGGTAAAACCTGTGAGATTCTAATCTTCCTTGTTGGAGCGATGACCATCGTCGAGATTATTGATCACTTTAATGGGTTTGCGACCATAAAAAGCTTTATCCGTACTAAGAAAAAAACGACTCTTTTGTGGATCGTTTGTATTCTGGCCTTTATTCTATCGGCAATAATTGACAACCTTACTGCAACGATTGTTTTGATCACAATTCTTCGTAAGATGATTGCAGATAATAAGCTTCGCATTTGGTATGCAGGTATGATTATTATTGCCGCAAACGCCGGTGGAGCCTGGTCACCAATCGGGGATGTTACAACTACCATGCTTTGGATGAATGACAAAGTAACAACACTTAAGTTGATAGAATATCTCATTCTACCTTCGTTTGTATGTATGTTGATTCCTACCATTATCGCCAGCTTCTTACCGATATTTAAAGGAGAGTTTGAACGCCCAGAAGAAGAAGAAGGTGGAAGCAGTAAAGGACCTTTGATGCTGTATTTGGGATTGGGACTAATTGTATTCGTACCAATTTTCAAGACCGTTACGCACCTACCACCGTATGTAGGAATGATGTTGTCACTGTCTATTGTCGCGCTTGTGGCAGAGGTAATTAGTGCTCGAGAATTCTCGATGACGAGTGTAAACGATGCCGAAGAACACGGTGCTCATCACAGCAGCCCTACTTTTGGTGCCCTTTCGAAAATTGAAATGCCTTCCATTTTATTCTTTTTAGGTATTTTGATGACAGTAGCCGCTTTGGAATCGCTAGGATTGATTTTCCAGTTTGGTCAAGACGTGCAGGGGGCAATGCACAATGACGTATTCATTTTATTGCTCGGTGCCGGCTCGGCCGTGATTGACAATGTACCACTCGTTGCAGCATCCATGGGAATGTTCGACATCAATCAATATGGTGTCGATGATCATATCTGGCACTTCATTGCTTACTCTGCTGGAACTGGTGGAAGTATGTTGATCATCGGTTCTGCTGCAGGTGTTGTTGCTATGGGTATGGAGAAAATTTCATTCTTCTGGTATTTGAAGAATATTGCATGGCTCGCCTTACTCGGATATGTTGCAGGAGCAGGCTTTTACCTACTCGAAGCAATGATCTTTGGATAATTGGAATAGTATTTGAAATAATAATTTGAACTTTAATAACGTTAGAACACTATGAACTTTACTCTACCTCTCCAAATGAACGTCACTGGCGAAGAAGTCGCACCTGGCGTTAAGCAGCAGTCTGTTTGGGACATCATCGTTCAAGCGAGCGAAAGTATGTTCGGACTTTTCATTAATGTTTTACTGGCGTTGATGCTCGGTTATGCGATCTTCATCTTCGTGGAACGTTTTCTGGCCTTACGAAAGGCTTCCAAAGAAGAAGCTGGCTTCCTTGCGAAAATCAAAGAGTACATCATGGATGGAAAATTGGATTCGGCGAAAGATTACTGTGCGCGATCCAACAATCCTTCCGCTCGAATGATTGAAAAAGGTATTTCGCGATTGGGCAAACCGATGGAAAGCATTTCAGCCTCTATTGAGAATACAGGAAAACTGGAAGTGATGCGTTTGGAGCAACGATTGAGTTTCTTAGCAACTGCGGCTGGAGCAGCACCAATGATCGGATTCCTCGGGACAACTATTGGTATGATTATGGTATTTATCGACCTTATGAACTCTAATGCTTTGAATGTTCAAACCATTGCTCCAGGTACCATGACAGCCATGGTAACCACCGTAGAAGGATTGATTGTTGGAATTATCGCTTACATCGGTTATAACTTCCTCGTAGCACGCATTGGACGTTTGGTATACCAAATGGAAAACGATGCTTTAGAGTTCATGGATTTGTTGCACGAACCAAGCAAATAATCAGTTATGGATTTAAGATCAAACAACCAGATTAAAGTCGAAGGCGGCATGGCCTCCATGACCGACTTGGTCTTCTTGTTGCTAATTTTTTTCATAATAATGAGCTTGATGAGTAACAATACAATGGTAGTTGACGTACCAAAGGATAGTGAGGAGATGGATCCTATTCAGGATATTCAGGATGTTACCGTTGTAATCACAGAAGAAAATGGTTACGTGGTACTTCCTGATGGAGATGTGGATAAGCCTAGAGCAACATTCGACGAAGTGGTGCCTGAAATAGACGCAGCTATGGCTAAAACGTCAAAAGATGTTTTGAGAATTGAAGGCCATCGCCTCGCTGATTACGAAGCGGTATTCAAAGTAATGGCCCTCGCGGACGTGCGACAGTGGAAACCGGCTTTGGCGTACAAAAAATAAGATTATGGCAACAATACCAATAGTTAATTCGCAAGACAAACGCATCGGAGCAATTTCGTCCGTAGTGGCGATGCTATTGGTCTTGCTCATCACATGGTTGATCAGATATGAAGTTGTAGATCCACCACCAGAAGATTTGCATCTCGAAGCGGCCGCACCTTTGGATAAAACAATTATTGAAACGGCTGTACTCGCGAACGGTGGCGGAGGTGGAGGAGATCCATCCAGTGATCCGGTGAACAATCCGAATACCACACAAAACACGATTACTAACAATAACTCCAACACAACAGTGAATTCGGGCAATGCGAATAATACCACAACGCCCAATTCCGACAACCCGCCGTCTGGGGACAATGTAGACAACCCGTTTGCTGGTGGCTTTGGTGGTGGTACCGGTGGCGGAGAAGGTTCTGGTGATGGCCCAGGTATTGGGAGCGACAGTGGCCCGGGAACCAACGGTCCTGGCGGTGGAGGCCCAAGCGATCGTAAAGTTTTATCTGGTGTTGATTCTGACGACATTCATTATGACTACCCAGCAACCTTTTATTTTAAGGTGGGGATTAACGCTGATGGATACGTCGTGGATGTGCAGAACATAAAGTCAAAAACAACCACATCTGACGAACGCATCATTCGTAAGATTATCGAGTTGATTAAAAAACAAGTTCGTTATTCCAAAGCTCCGGGAGCAACTATCCAAACGAAAGAGTTCGTAGTTACCTACAAACCTCGTTAGAGCATGACGCAACAATCCGGGCCGAATTCTAAGCCAGAGACATCTGCCTCTGAATACAGCACTATACAGGAGAGTCTGGAATGGTTATTTCAACAATTTCCTTCGTATCAACTCATAGGTTCGAAAGCATTCAAGCCCACGCTCGATAATGCGCGTCAAATTCTTAGTTTTCTCGATCATCCTGAGCAGCACTTAAAATTCGTTCATGTTGCCGGTAGTAATGGAAAAGGATCTGTTTGCTCCTACCTGGCTTCAATCTTAAAAGAGTCTGGTTTGCGCGTTGGTTTGTTCACATCGCCGCACATCGTTCATTTTTCGGAACGAATTCGTGTGAATGGAATTCTAATTCAGGATCAAGACATTGAGCAGTTCGTGCAACGTATCAAAAAAACCGACCTTCCCTTCTCCCCTTCCTTCTTTGAAATAACCTTTGGTATGGCTTTAGAGTATTTCCAGAATGAAAAATGCGACATCTGCATCATCGAAACTGGATTGGGCGGAAGATTGGATGCGACCAACGTCATTTCGCCAGAATTAAGCATAATTACTTCTATTAGTCTGGAACATACAGACATGCTGGGAGACACATTAGAGGCTATTGCAGGTGAAAAAGCAGGAATAATAAAAAGCAACGTACCAGTAATCCTAGGTAAGGGTTGTGAGGATGTTTATGAAGTTTTTGAGGAAAAAGGTAAAGTAGTGAACTCGTCAATCATAAAAGCTTCCTCCAAATCATCATTCGATCATCATTTTAAAGCCAAATATCAGCGAGAAAATTTCGCTTGTGTTTTGGAAGCATTACAGCATCTTCCGTACAATTTTTCAGATGTGATCATAAAAAGAGGAATTCGAAACGTTACCAAAAACTCAGGCTATGCAGGAAGATTACAGGTAATGCAGACGAATCCAACGGTAATTTTTGATGTGGCACACAATCCGGATGGGATTCAGAACACGTTGGAGGTAGTCCTTTCGGAACTTCGTGGAGAATTGTTTTTAATTTATGGCTCTAGTAAGGATAAGGACGTAAAAAAAATTGCTGAATTACTTCCTAAAAATGTTCACCTATTGGCCACTGAATTTAAGAATTCCCGGAGTCTAAAAATACAAGAACTGGAAGCTGTTTTCAGTGGAACTAATTTGAAATCAATTGCTTATTATTCGGATGCACCCAAAGCGCTTGAAGACGCCAAACAGCGTGCGAAGCCTGAAGATACGATTGTTGCCATGGGCAGCTTTTTCTTATTGAGTGATTTTTTCTAAAATTTTTCACTTTTTCGTTTGCAAGTAAGAAAAACACGTGTATATTTGCACACCCAATCGCAACGGTGATGGGACAACAAAAGGGAGCTTAGCTCAGTTGGTTTAGAGCACCTGCCTTACAAGCAGGGGGTCGCTGGTTCGAATCCAGCAGTTCCCACACCTTATAGACAAAGGGTTTCAGAGATTTTCTGAAACCCTTTTTTCTTTCAGTTGCGTTCTTTTTGCGTTCTTTTAAACTCTACTTAGCCCCTTTCTGTGGAACTCCAAAAAGTTTAAAATGCTAGAACGGCTATACCGAATAACTTTCCCGAATTGACTAAATTCAATCTTGAGATTGTCACGAAGTTGTTGCAACTTAGACTTACTCTTGATTCCTAGAAGCGCTTTCGCGTCTTCTTCGTCGATCCATTCTTGTTCCTTCTTCCGACGCTCAACATCTTCGATAATACGAATTGTCAATTCGTCGATTAGTTTGTAGAAACTTTCTTTTTCAAAAACAATTACTTCCATTGTAATAAGATTTTAAAGGTTACACGGCAACAAGCCGCACTTAAACATTACTGTTTCCTTTTCGGCGTTTCACACACGCACTTAACCTAAAAGGAAGATTGTTATGAATGATCATAAATGAACAATTCATCGGGTGGCGTAAAGATCAAGATTGTTGCCTTTTTCCGTACACCAAGAGTATTTTACGGATAAATCCGATAAAATACAAGTGTCTAGCGGGATTTTAGCGTTTTGTAACGCTTTGAGGGCGACTTTTAACTTAGATTGGGGTTTAAATCACTCTCGTTATTTCAAAATACGCACTTCTCGCCTCTTCGCACGAATGAGCTTACTAATTAATCCTCACGAAAGAGTGGCGATATGAATAATGAAACAAGTCAAGGTAATAATCTGTATATGGCATTTCTACGTAATTGCTCTCCACAAACATTGTATCTTCGTTCATCCAAATACGTAGTGGCTTTGTTTCATTAAAGTTTAGGTAAATTCTTATTGACCTTTCATCAGCTAGAGTTGGAGAGCCACTTTCTCTATTGAAGTCTGTATTTAGGCGATACCATTTTATTTCTGACTCATCCTTCCAAATTGACATTTTTCCTCGTTTTTCGAATTCAAAGAAATACTCATTCGAATGGTTCAAAGCTGATCGCCAGAAAGTACTATCAGGATAGTACTTTGAAGTTTTGAATTCAGTCGTTCCAATCCATTTCCACTTTCCTTGAAGAATTAGGTTTTCTCCTTCTAACTTGTCTTTTTTGCAAGAGATTAGTACAAGAATTAGAAATGGCAGTATGTAACGAAATGATTTCAATTAAAAGTATAACGGCGGACGCAAGTCCGCCGTTTGGTTTAAAAAAACTAATCCTGATCTTATCTTACTGAACAATCAATTCAAAGTGCTGATAAAAAATACCAGACCTGATGTTTACGTGATAGAGACCAGCCGAGAGTTTACTCGATGATTTCACAATTATAAATTCATCACCTTTTGATCTCCTAACTTTCCCAATGCATTCAATTTGTCTTCCAAAAGCATCGAACAAATAGACTTCGAAATCTTCTAAATCCAATTTTTGTTCATCGCTGAGAATACCAAATTCATCATCTGATTGAATTGGGTTTGGAGCAAGTTTAAAATGCTTGAACTCTTCAACATTGTCAGTTTGAGTAGAACTATCATTTTCATCATTAGAATCTTGTCCTCCTTCAACTCTGCAACCTGAACAACCGTAGAAACCTGAATTGAGGTTGGTGTTGTCATAAATATCCACTCCAGTTGCTCCAGGAACGATGCTTATTTCACCTCCAGCATTCAAAGTATTTTCATAAAATGGGCTAAAACTAGTTCCATTACCGATTTCAATGTTATTTAAAATATTCACAGTCCACGCACTATTAATATCAACGTTCTCTAGGAATAAAGAACCTTCACAGCAGTCTTGTGGTGGTAAGAAGTTTTGTAAATAATCGTAATCAAAAGGACATGGAAAATCCGATTTCGGAACAGAACCCCAATCAAAGGCAGTAGAAGTAGTGCCTAAGTAATTGCTATAATCTAGAATGGTAATAAAATCACCAAATGGTGTTCCCTCTTCACAGCCATTTGAGCATGTTATTTGAACTCCATACTGCCCAGGAGGAATTACAGGCGTCCCAACCGTATTTCCCATTTGTGTAGAGAAATAAATGGAAGATGGTGGATCAATGAATGTTTCGTCATAGAACACAGCACCGTTTTGGGAGAGTTCAACCCGAATTTCGCGTACGTTGTCTAAGTTATGAACGGCTGCAACCTGCCCTACATCAATAATGGTATTAGGACTGATTGACGGTGTCATAGTCGTATAATTTCTTTTCAAATGGAAATATTTCTCATCAATAAATGAGGTGTGATAACATTCATTCGAAACTGCATTAATAACGGCTTTATACTTAGATGATTGACCAAACCCTGATGATTCTGGTAATGGGTTTCCATTAATATCGTTACCATCCCAGACATACGTAGAGTTCGGATACCAGTGATCAATGGTATGAACCAATCCTTGATTGTTTGGTCCGTAAATCTTCATCTCCAAACGCTCCACATTTTCAAGATTTTCCGCCCGTATCGTTTTAATGTAGCCCTCGGGATCTCCTGAGTTTGGTATCGGGTAATTGTATGGGCTATTACTAAACAACTCAACTTCGTCTAGCTGTGCGTCTAACACATCCTTACGATAGTTGATATTCAAGCACTCGTTCTGAGGCGTTTCACAAGTCTCATACAATTTGAGGTTATCAATAAAACAACCTGTGATTCGTAGATTATTTGTAAATACACCACTTTCACCTAGCACATCTCCAGAAATGAAGATATGAGTGGAAGCGTTATTTGCTGTGAACACTTCTTCAAAGTCTTCCCATGAATCTGTTGTTAAAGACTTTTCAAGGATTTTTTGTTTTTGCCCATTACTTTCATTTACTAAATAAACCCAGATTTTTGGGTCTACGGTCGAATTCCAGTGTTCGTTCTGTACTATATTCGCCATTTCGTTCATTTTGCTTGCCGAAATTTTGAACGTGTACTCAACTCCCGGTGTCACTGGGTGTTTCAATTCACTCCTTAACCCTGGAATATTATTACTTACCCCGTTGACTTTGTAATCTAAAATAGCCACGTAGTTACTCCCATGATCTGCATTAATCCCATTGGCAAACTTTGTATCTGGTGGTGAGAGATCAAAACCTCTATTTGAGGATTGAGGGTCATTTTGCAATTGTAACCCATAATCATCGAGTGTAGATCCAGAAAAAATTCTATAATGATTAACACTTGTTGTCGGATCAGTTACGTCATAACCGTGATCCCACCAATACGTGCTTCCATCCCCTGTATGAAAAAGACCTGGTACTATACCCCAGACGAGTCCAAGATGTGAAACAGGATTTGTATTCAACCCTTGTGGATCATTGTAGTAAACCCAACAACGAAATAGGCTAGTCGTTGTATCGTAACTAAGGTGATTTACGTGTATTTTATCTGCGTCATTATGCGCATCTAGTACGCTTTGATTGATTCTTTCAAAACTACCATTTCTAATCATGTTCGATTGAGACATTGAGTAAGAAATGCTAAAAATTGAGAGAACTACGATTAATGTAATTTTCATTTCAAAATTGATATTTGAACTGGATACCGAGTTTAGGAATTTGACTCCAGAGAACATCTTGTGTTACTGAACCATTCGCATAATATGTAACTACTTTGCCTCTTCCTAAGCTATTGCCTACAAGAAATCCTATTTCGTACCTTTTCCAATTATAGCTAACATCGAGACTACCAAAAGCTGCGATAGCATTGGTATTTGAGACATTGCCCTCTTGGGAAAAGATATAAACTCTGTGATAACCAATCCCTGTTAATAATGTTGAAGAAAAATGTTCACCCATTTTTAATCGAAATCCTGTTCCTACTTCAAATCCAAGTCTTGAATTTAGCCCACCAAAACTACCAAGGGTGCTAGACTCAAAGTAATTCGAAGCTGCGTACAGCTTGAGCCAGTCTTTCGAAGTCTTTCGATAGATAGAACCGCCAAGCATTAAGGTTTTCGAGAAACTACCATTTTGCAAATACATGGCATTAATGCCGACAGAATAATGGTTATTACTATGATTTTGCGCAATAGCCTTATTATTATCGACGATTGTGTTAAAGCTCAATAGAATCAGCAAACGAATGAAACATTTTTTTAGTTTCTTCATATTTTTCCTCACCCTTTTGGCAAGTTCTCTTGTTGATTGTGACTATTTAAATGTTGTTTAACTCTCATTTAGAATTTGTATTTGAACTGAATCCCCAATTTAGGTAGATAGCTGAATAACGTTTCTTGATCTATGTTTCCATTGTCAAAATAAGTAGTAACATTACCCCTACCTAGACTACTTCCTAATAAAAGACCGTATTCACAATTTTTATGTCTATAACTCACATCTACGCTTCCAAAAATTGCTGCCGCATTCTGGCTAACGTCTCGATCTGAAGTGAATATGTGAACCCTGTGGTATCCAATTCCTGTTAATAATGTTGAAGAAAATTTCCTCCCCATTCGCAGTGAAAAGCCCGTCCCAAACTCTAAACTACCACTTATATTAAACCCTCCGAATCCAGCGAGATAATTATATTCTACATAGTTTCCCGAGGCGTATAGGTTTAACCATTTTTTCTTTGTAGTTCTGAAAAGTGAACCACCAATATTTATGAAAGTCGCGTTTGGATTGCTTTTCCAAACGAAAGCATTTATTCCAATCAAATACTGGCCGCTTGAATCAGAATTGAGAGATTGGGCAATTGCGCTTTTACTACTAATTATTAAAGCTAGGCAAGTTATTGCAAGCACCTTAACGTAATTTTTCTTCAAGTTCTTCAATCTTCTTGTTTTGTTCGATAACGTAAAGTGTTAATTCCTCCACTTTTTCCATCAGGATTTTATTCATTTCATATAAGTCCAAACCTTCTTCAGTCAATTCTTCAGCCGAAGGAACATTTGGTAAGTGTCCATTTTCTTCAATGTACTCTTCCACTTGCTTCAAGTCTGCTAGTTTATAAGACGGCTCAAATACATAATCTGGCCATTGATAAACATTCACCTTTACAGCTCTTGAGCGCAGTGTACCGTCATCATTCAATTGTAGAATTTTTTCAGTAGAATTTCTCACAATAAGCGGCGTGGTTACATCTGTGTTTATTTCAATATGACCATTTAAATTTAAAAAACCTTGATTAGATAACTCAAAAAGGTCTGAAGTTGAATTTGAAACACTAATTAGATTGGTTGCGTCTGTTGGTGTGTATCCTTCAATTTTCAGTCTTGCTCCCGACATATCCAGAGGGTTTGCGGAAAGTGCAATTCCTCGTGAGTATGTCGTTCCTAAAACATCAAGATTTACCCTAGGTGTTTCTGTACCAACTCCCACAAAAACATCTGGACAAGCCGTGTACAATTTTTCTGGTTGGCTCACCCAATATGGACTACTACTGTAAGGATTCCCCTCTAAATCGCAAAATCCAACGGGTTCATTTGGCACTGGAAACAACCCTCCAGGTGTAGTGCGCATGATTGTTCCATCTTCTTTTGCTACAAGAATTTCAAAATCATTCTCGTTAACGTCCTGTAAACCTTTCATCCATGTGGTACCATTGATAATAACATCTTGCATTTCGGTTGCACCATCCACGCGCATATCGTGCATAATTCTGGCATCATCCTCTACAATCAATGTGTCTTTTACAACCATGGATGAGTCTACTGCCATGTTTCCTTTTACTTCGAGTGCTTCATTCGGATTTGTTGTTCCAATTCCTACTTTACCAGATGTTGGTAAGGTGTTTACTTGTGCAAATGAAAGCATTGAACAAGTCAAAAAAGTGAATAATAAAGTTGTTGTTTTCATGTTAAAACAATTTGTATTTGTTGCACCTACTCTAATTCTGGTTTTCGGCAATCCCAGACACCAAGTAAAAAAGTATCTTCGCACATAGCATCTTGGTGTAGTACACTATATGGAGATGCACAAGCGATCAGGTTCCAACACAAACCGTTTGCGACTTTTGGAGAGGGATAGGGCAATATCTCTCTCCTTTTTTACAGTAATTCTTTATCGTGATGAATTAGCGATCCTAATAGTGGTTTAACTTCTTTTTTCGCTGCTTCCAATTTACCAAAGATGCATGACCACCATAACTCGGTGACTTTAATTTTAGCAAAGCCTATACAAGTCCAAGTGTGAAAATCAATTCTTGCCATTGCAAAAATTTACTCTTATCCCACTTGCCTGTAAATCGCAATTCGATCGGAAAAATCTGAAATAATTTGGAGACTAAAAACTAGTATTGAAAAATTCCGTATTTGTACGGTGCTGAACTAGTTAATTCCCACGTAAACTCCGAATTGCAACATTTACCCTTTTTACTAGGTAGTTCCACGGAAAATGCAATTAGTATATAAATGATTCGTTTTTTTATGCCTAAATTCTGATCAGAAGTAGGTCGTACGCATTACTACAAGGAATGATAGAGGGAACAGGAGTATCAATATCATCATTATTTTTTTCATTCGTTGAGTTCGGATTGTTAACCTCACAACTACTATTTCTACGCAAATATTGGAGACTCGAACAGTTTAGGACGTTTCTAATAATGACCGCCTTGTTCCTGTTTTTCAACATCACCTTACTGCTTATCTCCATTGACTCTCTCTCGATGCCATTGGGGAACAGTTTGATTGTTTTAAACTCGGTAACTATTGGTCTTTATTTGTTTTTCATGAACATAAATACCTTATTACCGAACCTCAGTGTGGTAGATAAAATCCCTTGGCTATTTGTTTCTCTGTCCATTTCATTTGGCATTCATGGATTGTTAAAAACCTTTGAAGTTAATCGGGGGGACTTTTCGAGACTAACGAATCTCGGTGTTCCAATGTTATTGACAATAACAATTATTATTTTGATCTTGTCAAGAACTGGAAATAGTCGAGCGAACTGGAACACCTTTTGGTTAATCTTGCTTGTGTTCATTACGCTTGTATTTGCCAGTTTCACACTCTACCTTGAAGAACAATTACACTTTGTGTCATATCTCTACGTTAACTTCATTTTTCTACTCTTTAGTGCAATTCAATACTGGCAGATTAAGTCAAGTAAATTAGTTATTCGAGATTCTACAATTACCCTACCCGAAGAAAACGGTAATAAGACAACAAATCAAGCCAATGAATTATCTCAATATGGTCTGACTAAAACAGAGAAAGAAATAATTGAAGAATTACTCGAAGGAGCAACTTACAATGAGATTGCTGAAAAGAGAGTCCGATCTTATTCTGCCATATCTTCGCAAGCCTCAAATGCATTCTCCAAACTCGGAGTACATAGCCAAGACGAACTTTTGGAAAAATTCAAAACACGTAAGTAGTAGTACTTATTTCAACTTTATCTTGACCACTTTAAGCAGGTTTTAAGTCTGATTTTAAGTTCATTTTAAGCGACCTTGATTGCAATGATAGGCGCTATGTGATACAACTTTGCATCATGATCGCTGAAAAGAGACACATCGGACTACTTGTTTACGATGATGATAGAAAAAAGACACCCGTGGCAAATATGCGCACGGAAGCACTAGGATGGTGGGATACAATTTCAGAAGAGGCTAAGAAACAAGTTTTGAGTGAACATGGTTTTAGCTCTGAAATAGCGGAATCCCTTGGATGGAGCGATTTGGTTTCAGTGTATCGTTCTGTCCACCATCGTAGTGATGCAGAGCGTTGGTGGGATCGTTTGTCCAACGCAAAGCAACAGCAGTTTTTATACACATTCAGAAAAAGTATCAATGATCAATCCAAAGCACGTTGGGTAAAATTGGTTCAGATATTTCTTCGAATACACAATATTGTTCAATCCTAACTTTCCTTAGTTATGCGTTCAAAGGTAGAACTCACAGAGGAGGAAGGGAAAGTCCTAGAGTTGATAATTCGTCAAAAAACATCCCAACAAATTTCAACATTAACCAATATTCCACTTGGGACTATTAATGGTTACAGGCGCAGACTCCGAAATAAATTTGGTGCAAAATCAAATGTTCATTTAATTGTGCTTGCGGTTTTGGAACATCGCTTCTACAAACTGATTGGAGCAAACAAATTCAAAAGGCAAAAAATTACAAATCGGGACAGAAATATTCTCTTCTTGTTTTTGAAGGGGTTATCAGGTCAAGAAATTGCTGCTGAACTGCGAATTTCGGAACGTGCTGTCGAGTATGCACGTCAGAAGTTTATGCTTGACAATCAGAATCAAGGAGACGTTGGTTTCGTGAAGGCATGTATCGAGTGTGGCGTATTAGTCATTCTTCCCGTTCGATTTCACTTCAAGGAGTATTTTATGCTTGGTGAATACATCAATGTTTACAAACTACGAAAGAGTGATGTCAGAATAACCATTGAAACAAATACGATTAACTCAACGGGCTTTTTATACCTTGACTTTGAGAACCGTTTCTGGTTTGAATGCACGGGAGATTATAAAAAGGAAAAGAAAATTGTTGATAGCGTGGCTACTTCACTCTTTCTCTCTGGCTTATCTGAAAAATACATAGTTGATCTATTAAAATCAGAAACAGTGAATATTGAGGAATCGGTAGAGAACGTTCGGCACGATGTTGATTTAATATCACATGAAGAATTCGTTGAGTTTTACAAAACGAGAGAACAGTTCAAGCCAATAATTGATCCAGCAATTGTTTCAAATGTCCTTACAGCTGGGCAAGTAATTCTTGTCGAACTTATTGCGAAGAGAGTTCCTGAACGGGAAATTTATGAACGTATGAAATCAAGAAAAAAGTATGTTGACGAACACATCAAGATCATTCTCGAAATGTGGTCATCTATGACGATCTTGGGCGTTTACACGACTTTCATTCATCTCAATTTTCTACCTAGAAAAAAAATGTAGAGTTTCTATTGCTATATTGCGAGTAACTCAAAAACTTGTTTTATGGCATTTAATGGAACTGAAGGTGGACTGATCTCATTGGAGACAGGCGCCGACATGACAGAACGTTACAGAAGTAAAAACCCAGATGAAATCAAAGGACATTTCTTCGGAAAAGATGTGTTACAAGAAATCCTGGATCAAGAAGGATGCATGGGAATCCGAATGTATTACGGACTCGACGAGGATTATAACAAAGCACTCGTTATTGTTGGTGCAGACGCCAGCGAAAATGATATGACTTCCAAGGTGGGAGATATTTCGCTGCCGTGTCCTAGTGTTTGTAGTGCGCCGAACGATCTCAATAGTTAAATGGAATTACTTAAAGTCGTTTCATACTTCTCCTCATTTTCAATAACCCTGCCATTATTGGTGGGGTTTTGGTTATTCCGAAAATTGAGTTTCACAGGAAAGATCATCCTGATATTTATTATCATAACTGCGATAATCGAGACAATAGCTGCCGTTCTCTTTTATCAGAAACAGTTCAACTTATTCGTTTTTCACATTCACACCTACTTTGAATTTGGCTTCTATTCACTGCTATTAATTAGAGCGTTCAAAAGCACCTATTTGAAGCAAGTGGTTCTAATTGGGATTCCCGTATTTCTGACTCTGAGTATCTACCTACTTTTTATGGTTCAAGGGTTGGATCATTTCAATTCTTTGCAAAGACATTTCGAGGGTGCACTTCTCATTCTCTACTTTGTCATTTACCTGTTTCACCCGAAAGAGGCGGGTGGGGAAAGCTGGAAGAAAAATCACATTACTGTTCTTATCATTTCGTCACTTTTGTATTTCACGGGTAGCCTGATTGTATTCATTTTCGCCGATCAAATGTTCTCAACAGGACAAGATTCTGCGTGGATTGTTCATGGTATTTTGAATACGTTGTTGAATGTGGTTTTCGCAAGAACTTTGCTGAAATGCTCGAAGATATTTTCTTGATCTGACACGTTGATTTGACTTAGACTATCACATTTTTATTTCTGAGTAAGCGCAAAAGAGAGCGGAAATGGGCAAAATCGCCAAATTATCCGACCCCACTGGAAACTATTACTGTATAAGGCATGTAGATTTCCAAGGAGCGTTTAGGAGCGGATAAGGGGCGATTCGGAGCGGGTAAGAGCGGTAGTTAATGGCAACTATAATTCAAAAGTATGTTGTCAATCGTTCTAATGGAATGATTTTGCGACTGAGATTAGTATTGTCGGTATAAACCTCATATCAATTCTAGATTTTTTAATTTCTAGAACTCACAAATTTGTATATTAATTGTTTAATAATTGAGCATGGGTAATACGTTTAAAGTAATAGCAATTCTGAGTCCTTTTGTTGCAGCGATTCTTACATACTTTTTATCAGTTCAAAAGAAAAGGAAGGACGTAAGTATTGAAAAAGAAAGAGTCCTTAATAAAGTGTTATCGGATTTATTATCTGCTCGAAATATTGTGGCAAGAGTTAACCAAATTAGGGGGCTTTCAAATGTTACAAGGAAAACAGTTTTTCCAGTTGAGCAGTTACCCCAATTACTAATTAGTTCTGGAATTGTAGACTTACATCATTTTGACGATTTGGAAAAATCAATCGCAGAATTAAAAGAGTATGATGCAATAAGTTTTTTTTACCTCGAAGGTATCGGCAATGATTTACGAAGGATACACGACGATTATCTTCGTCCAACTCTTAATGCAGATATTGGTTCTTCAGGCGGGCAAGAGGATAATAATCCCATGATCAAACTAATAAATGAAACCGTCGAAACTTTGGATGATAACATTTCTGATATTTCTGGAATGCTCGGTAAAAGGGTGAAAAGAAATTCAAAAAAGATCATTCAAGATTTGGAGGCAAAAAATGATGTGAATGATTTAATTGATGAAGTAGAACAGTATTACTTCGAATGGATGTCACCGCACCTAAGTCCCAATAAACCTTTGACCTTTGAAGAATTTGAAAATTTTTCTAGGACAGAAGAATTTCAGCAGATACTCCAATTGCAATTACTTGTTGCCAAAACAGGAGACCTAGAAAAAGTCTTGGATTTAGTCAAGAAGAATCCAAATATGAGCATTGAAGAATTAAGTCGGATGCTCACGGAACAAGTTGAGATTTAGACAGTAGTTTAACCTTGGCTGGAATAGTTAAAACCAAAAGATAGGCATGAATCATATCAGTATAGCAATTCTTCGGAAGAGAGTGGAGTCAGGAAGCACAGTCTTGTACCAGTATCTCGTGGAAAAAGATGAATCTGGAGAATACATGTTTTTTCAATTTAGAAACATTACAATAGGAGGCGGCTTCGATTTCGGGAAATTAAAAAGACAAATAATAGATTATTTCGAACTATACAAAGTCAGCGGTGCATCTGAAGCGAATGATTACAAAGGGTCACGTAGAGTGTTATCAAGTTTTGAAAGTCACAAACTCTTTAGAACGAATAAAAGAGACCCCTACGCCACGGCATATAGATTTACCTTTAATGAAGAACAGTGCAATTCTATTGAATCTTTAATGTCTGGTGAAGATGAAAGGTGGGCTAACCTCCTTTGGTTAACACCTGATGAATTAAAGTCACAACAAGATAATTGGAAAGAGGAGCAAAAATTCATTTTCAAGGAAAGGAGTATTTTCGAAAAAACAAAATTTCCAAATGAGCTAAGAGCCAGTCTCAGGAACATTGCTAAGGCACGCGACAATGGAAAGCTTGTAATTTTTGCAGGTGCTGGAGTATCTGTCGATTCAGGAGTACCTACCTGGAGCGAACTTATGAAGGGTTTAGCTAACGACTTGAATAAGTCTGAAGATGATAGTCTGACCCTCGCCCAAAACTATCATCTTGCACGGCGTAAGAAAGAATATCAGGAAAGAATTCAAGATCTTTTAAAACACGGAAACACCCGTAGTAATCTGATACACGAAAAGGTAATCGAAATATCTCCAACGCATATTCTAACAACAAACTATGATACACACTTTGAGCAGGTAATAGAGGAAAAAGGATATAAGTATTCGATTGTGAAAAAGGACTCTGACCTACCTTACACAAAAGGTAGTTCATTATTGATAAAAATGCATGGTGATTTCGATGAAAGGAACATTGTATTGAAAGCGGAAGATTATGAGAAATATTCGGAACTGTTCCCGTTAATTGAGGGGTTCGTTAAGGGTATCTTCGCCTCAAAACTCGTTTTATTCATTGGATTCTCATTCGATGATCCAAACCTGAGAGGTATATACAAATCAGTCAAAGATATTTTGGATAAAGATACTCAGCCTCCATACTTTGTTACCTCATCCACAACATCTAGTTCTCGCCAAGAATTTGAAAGTGATTTTGAGCTTAAAGTAATCGATATTGGTAGTCAAGAGAGCAATCGGTCAATAGAATATTATTTCGAGAAGGAATCGAATTCAAGCGATAGTGAAGGATATAAAAGACTTAGCAAAAGAGGTAAAAGTTTATATCGGTTTCTAGATGTAGTTAATCGGTTTGATGTTATTTCGGATTCGTTTGAGGGTATAAGCATGGATACACTTATTACTAGTTCGATAGGGCGATTTTCAGAATTTGGAGCAATACCACAAAAGGTGATCGAAACAATCCCCCCCTTCAGCGAAAGAGGAAATAGCTCTGATGGTGAATTATTGATCAAAGCAGAAATGAATGACAATATGTATCAAACTCTTGGGTCACCAAATGAGTCTCTACTGGAGTTCCTCAAGGACCAAAAGGGAGATAGTGAAGGAATTGAGTTCTACTCCTATCCAAATGATAATGATTCAAGTGCAAAGCAAAAATTGGATCAATGCATTAAACTATTATATATGAGTCTCGTTCACAGCGTTTATCGTAAGAATGATGATTCAAGTGAGGTCTATAAATTTCTTCCCCAGGACGCTAATAGTTGTAATTGTCAAGGTTGCCTTCATGATAGATTCGATTATAAAATGATGCTTACAGAGTTAGTTAATTTATCAAATAGACTAATTTGCAATCAAACTACTTCGGACTTGGGACTTACAGAAGCCTATGGGTATTTTCGGACTGGACAATATGTAAAAGCGTTTCACACCCTTGAAGAGGTTCGGAATATCGCATGGCGACAACGGAAATTCCCTACGTTTTTCCTAGCGTCCCACAACCAAAAACTATTGCGACCTTTCTTGTGGTATTCAGACTGTAAAGATACCTACGAAAATGAGTTAGATGATTTAAGGAATCGAATTGATCTAATAGACCTCGATCAACTTCTTTATGAACTTCCCTTAGATAAAGAAGTGAAACACGCCTTGAAATTGGTTAGAGACGATGATGCTTTCAAACAAGCTAACGACAAAATCCGAAAAAACCATAGAACAATATTGGAAGTTTATGAGAATTACAAAAAAGGTGGGTATCGTCATTCAGGCTCCTATTATTGGTACATAGTAGAACAAGAACATTACGCATTGTGGAATTTCTATCATAAGAACCGTTTTTTTTCAGATGCTTACAGTCCTTTTATTGAATTAACTCATAAATATCTAGAATCCATGTTGGCTTCTTATAAGACGTCTAATAACTACCAAGATGGTCTTAAGGTAATTAGTGGTTACTTTTTGACGACGGCTACTCTATATGCTAAACCCCAAAAATTATCTCAACTGTTTAGTGATTATGAAATAGACCAAATGGAGATTCTTAATCACGATCGTTTTGTGGGAGATTACCTTGAAAAGTTTGAGACTTTTATAAAGTCTGGATTCAAAGAGTCTGAATTTATGGGGTATCATTTAAGTGAAAACCGTTTATTCTCGAATGCCTTAGAAAATTCCAACTATTTCCAAGGTCAAATCGAGTCTATCTTAAATAATCATTTAATCCTTCTTTCACATATTAAGTTAAGCCCCGAAGATTCGAATAAAATCTTGGATTTATGTTTAAAACTCCTTAAGAGCAACAATATTTTAAGATTTCGTAACTCTCTCAGTTATTTAGAGTACTTCGTTGATGCCCATGTAGTTGATTTGAATCTTGAAAATTTAGAATCCGTGTTGAAGTTCGTTATAGAAAGAGACAATGGCGGTTTTGATTCAGTTCAAGCTCTCTGCTCTGCGATTTACAATAAAAAGAAATTAAAGGAATTTCTTGATGAAGATTTTTATAAAAGTTTGGAACGTAAATATATCGACGCGTTAAAGGATCGTTCTAAAGAGGCTTTATTTGCAATTCATCCATTACTGCAAAAAGAACTACAATCAACCTTCTCTAAGGAGATTATGCAAACTCTTTTGAATGCGGATGGAAACGAATTAATTACCACCGCCTACTACTGGGGACTTTGGAGTCCAAAACGAAACAAAAAAATCTTTGATAAGTTCACAACCCAAATTAGAAGTAAATCTCAAGGTTTTCTTAATTATGAAATAAATGAGGATGGTTTACCGATTAATATCAGAGACTTTTCTGTTTGGAACGATCTCATTCTTTTGACCATAATGGTTTATCGATATGACTTATTCGAAGACGCTAGAATTGTTGAAATCAGAAAAGGACTCAATTCGAAAATGTTTATTTGGGCTTTAAACCCTTTTGAATACACATACCGAAATTTTGACGCCTCTTGGTTGTTTACTTTTCAATCAGAAGAACATATCGCAGTTTTTAAAAAATTAGATTCCTTGAAGGACAAAGTGAAGAGCATTCTTAATGTGAACTTCAATCCAAAAATTGCCGAAGTATATTTTAAGATTTTATAAGCCTTTAACACAGCCTTTTCCACCACTTATTATTACTTAAGTACGGATAGTATTTATTCTAATAATGCCTAAAGTGAAGTTCAACAAAAAATAATTGCAATGAATAAGAATTATTGTCGAAATATCATTTTTAGTAAAACTCCTCTAAAATCATGCTTAAAATTTGAGGATCAATTTCAAATCTACCCATTGGAGTTTGAGAATGCTCCAAAGTTTGATAGAGCGACTGATATACCTTTGGTAATTGAATATTGGATAGACGAAGACGAAGAGGTTGAAATTTCGGATGAGTTTGAATCAATCAAAGAACTTATGAAGTCGACTACCTTGCAGGAGAAAAAAAGGAATCGAGTAACTCGACTGTTGTCAGTTGTTACGAATCATTGGTGCTTTCAATACAAAGAAGAAGGTGTAAAATGGGGAATTCCATTTCCTTCAGATGATCTGTCAGAAGAGGAGGTGAATAGTCAATCAGCACAACCAATTATTCCAATATACAGTTATCCGAGTTTAACTAGCGACCTGTATATTTCAGCGTTTACTGAACAGACCGGGCCTTCGCCAGAATTCATCCCTCACAGTATTTATTACGTTTTCGATCCAGTAGAAAATAGTACTGGTGCAATTACGTTTCCGCATACTATATTCCATACGTTAGACGCCTATTTTAAGCTAGACTCAAATACCCAAAAGAAAATTGATACGATTTGTCATTTAATTTCTTGCGGATTGGAGTTAGAGAATAAAATGAAGAGCCTGGCATTCGTATCCTTTGTATCGGCAATTGAATCGTTGGTAAGCATAGATTTCAAGATGAAAAAAGGTGATGTAGAAATTGATTGTAAAAGGTGTCAGTCGATTAAGTCGTCACCTATTAATTGCCCTGATTGTGGAAAGCCAATTTGGGGAATTAGTGCAAAGTTTAAGGAGTTTTTGAAAACTTATGTTGCGACAAGTGATGATTCGAACAAGAAGTTTAATCGAATATATAGGTTACGGTCAAGAATTGCACATAATGGTTCTTTACTTATCGGAGATGAATTCTTTGATTGGTCAAAATCTGATAAATCAGATAGCGATTGGAAGATATTATTAGAAGCTAAACAGGCGTCTAGATTAGCTGTTGTCAATTGGTTGTTAATGAACCGAAATAAATGAGATAATTATTAAGTTTGTTTCTCATCCCACCTTTCCTTTATCTCACTCCACTTAATCGGAATTTTTGTTGATTTCAATAGTTTCTTACGATCAATCGAGTAAACAAAATTCTCCGTATCATAGCGACTTTTCTGCATGAGTGCTAAGCGGTGTCCTCCTTGAGAAATTTGTAAATCAATAGAAGCGGTACAGTTGAAGAAAATGGATGATCCCCCACGAATTTTTCCGTCGGTAGTTTTTTGAAAAATGATCACGAAGAAGGTGTCAGGAAAGTCTTGGCGTAAATCTTCAAAGTCTTCGGGTTTCGAGGAAATCTTGGAGTAACTATCAATCACTACACAATCGTGTTTGCCAGCGTGGTATCTGACATCATTCAGCGAACCTTCGCCAAATGCTTTAAAATCGTATTTGCCCAGATCGTGATGCGCAATAAGTTTTTGTACACTTTTTGAAATCCCTGTTTCTAAAGCGAAATAAGCAACACTCAATTTTTTTTCGACAAAAAGTTTAGAAATCTCAAAACTAAAGGTACTCTTCCCTACGCCCGCATCACCTGTTAACGCAATAGCGCATTTGTCTCGTTGAAGGTGTCCAAAAAAGTTCCCCAGCTCTCCGCGCAGTTTTACACCATTAAAGTCCATTTTAAGGATTTGATCTCCTGATAAACCTTGAACAAACGGACGGTTGATTTTTGATTTCGAGCCTTTAGAATTGGAAGAACTTGGGTCAGGCTGCGAAGGCAAATTGTTAAGGTCGGTGGATTGTAACTCTTTCAGTTCTGCTGCTAGTGCAGTTTCCTCTTCCTTCGACTTTTGAATTCGAGATTCGATGGAAGCAATTTTATCCCCTAGTTTCTCTTCATCGAGTTCATCAATATCTCGAAGTGTATCTCGAATAATAAATTTAAGATCATATAGTTTTTGCTCCCATTCGTCGTAAAGATCGTGTACCAATTGATCTTTCTCTTCACGATTACCCAAAACTAGGGTGAGGTAGGTATCCGATTTCTTGTCATGCAATTTCCTGATTTGATCAAAATATTGGGGTTTGATTTTGTCAAACGGTTGATTATAGAGTTGCTTTATTTTTGACTGCCTTTGAAGATGCTTCTCCAGTTCAATTTTTAGGCTAGGTATTCGTTCTTTTTGAATGTTGATGTTTTCAATCTCTTCAGATTTCAAACTTTGAAACTCTTGCTCCGACCTAATTCTTTTCTCGATCACTTTTACTCGATCAAGAATACGTTGTCTTCGTTTGTTGTATTTGTTGCGGCATTTCTTTTGACAGAACTTTGCGTCTTCTCGCAACCCTGTCAATGCTCTTTCACATTGCTTACATCGTCTTTCCTCCATAGCGAGAATAATTGTTAATCACTTGTAATACTGTCATTCAGCGCATCCATATCTTCATTATCGAATGAATCCAAATAGATTTGCGTTGTCTTCAAATCTTTATGTCCTAATGCTTCGGAAATCATCGCAACAGGAACTTTTTTGCGCTTGGCAATTGTTGCCCAGGAATGACGCGCATAGTAAGTGGTCAGAGGTTCATCTATTTCAGCTAAGTCAGCTAATTCCTTTAGTTTACGGTTCAATCTCTTTCTGTGCTGCTTATAACGTTTACGTCCACGCTCTGTTTCTTCATAACCGTAAGGAAAGATAAAATCGTCCTTACTTTTATTTCCAATATCGTATTGGTTCAAAATGTTGATCGACTCCTGAGTGAGTTTTATTGAGAACGCATTGGACGTTTTGCTTCGATCAAAACTTATTCTTCCTTCTAACAGTTTATTGGAAGAGTCGTACTTCGCACTAATCACTTGGCTTTTCTTTAGCTTCACCAAATCAATGAAGTTGATGCCCATGTTATTGAACATGAAAAGGAAGTAATTTCTTGCATTCCAAATGGCAGAGTTCGGCCTTAACTCTAATGAACGAATTGCTCCAATATCATCTGTTCTCAACGCTCTGTTTTTGGTCTTACCAGCTTTTGGAATTTTGAAAGTATTAAATGGAAACAATTCTGCGTCTATCAATTTAGAGCCAACAGCGTCATTAAATAACTTTCGTATTGGTCGAAGGTACACACTAATTGTGCTGGCTTTATTACCTCTCGAATAGCAATACGCACAAAATCCTTCCAAAAATCGCTCATCAACCTCTGCGAAACTGATTGAATCTGTTCCCGAATACGCTTTGAGCCTATTCATAGCCCCTTCTATTGCATCGGCATTGCCGTTTTTTCGTGATTCTCGAAGCAGGTCAATTCGTTCTTGCGCGTATTCAGTCAAGCTAATATGACTGTTTTTTTTGGCTTGATAACGCATTTTAGTGCTGTCTGACGTGCTTACCGACGAGAAAATCTCCGCTTGTAATCGTGTCTTCAATTCTTGAATTGACCAAAGTTCAATTTCAATAAGCCTTTCATTCAAGAAAACTTGCGCTTTCATTAAATAGAATTCCAGCTTTGCTTTGATATGTTTCGCCTCGGGAATATTTATTGGACAACTTTCTTTCTCATTCCATTGATGAGGAGTGAAAGAATACTTCAACCCAATGGGTCTTGATTTGGATTGATGATGAAGTGATAGTATCACTGGGTAACTGCCATCCTTCTTTCGACAGTTTTTTCTTTTATCAAGTTTCAAATGTACCTTCGCCATGGTTAGATTCTTCTTGTTTAACGAAATTCAATTCTAAAAATTGCGTTCTTTTTTGCGTTCTTTTCAGTCTGAAAAACAGTAATAACTATTCACAACTTACAAAAGCCATACCATACAGACTAGTATTTTAGGGCTTTTTGGCATTTCGGTATTTTTCGATCTAAAAATCGTCCGCCTTACAAGCAGGGGGTCGCTGGTTCGAATCCAGCAGTTCCCACAAGACAAAAGCACTATCGAAAGATGGTGCTTTTTTCGTTTAAAGTGCTTATAACTTACTTTGGATCAAGATGGATCAATACCAGAACCTAGGGATATTAACAAATCCATACTAATAAATCCAATTTGAACTAATTTCTTACTTTTTGGCAAACGCTACAAAAAGTAAGCAACCGAGCTTGCGAGCTCATGAATACCAATGGAAACTTAAAAAGTCTTATTACAAATCGCTATTACAGGGTTTAGCAGTGTTAAGGAAGTAAATCTTTCCAACAAAAAAAGCACCATCTATCGATGGTACTTTTCCTAAACTTTAGATGTTCTAAACCTACAATTTAAGTTTTCCTAGCGGTCCACAATTAACTTCTTCGTAGCGATGTCACCACCGGATTGAATTTGAACAAAGTAAGCGCCATTGGCAACACCGGTCAAATCAAAAGTAATAGTTCCGCTTCCGTTTTCAGCGACAATTACCTTTCCACTCATATCTCTCATTGTTGCTTCCATCTCTCCAGGCGTATCCAAAGTAACGTGCACATATCCAGAGGCAGGATTTGGAAATAACTGCACTCCCAAAGGTTCGCTTAGACTCAATGCCGATAATACGCCACCTTCACATTGCGCGTTAGTGATAGTGTCATAAAAAGCATGAATTTCATCTGCCGCTGCGTACAATGAATCGACACTTTGGAGATGATCACCGTCATTCGCATAAACGAAAGCATACGTTTGCTTGAAGCTATCGCCTGGTGCGAAAACTCCGTGCTTCGTCGCAATAATAGCACGTCTATCAGAAGGCGCATTTTGCACTTCCACTTCACTCCATCCACCAGTTACATTCGGGTTCACGTTATATTCAAAAGAAGATATATTCCCCTGATTGTCCATGATTGGCATTCCATTTGGCATTAATCCATTCATACCATTCCAAACTTCTGCAAGTGTATTGAAATTAGCAAAACTGACTACGCTCGTTAGAGAATCTTCCAAAGCTACCACTCCAAATGCAGGAGGATCTACACCATATTGCACATCATTGTTGTCCGCGTTGTACGTGAAATACATACTACGAATGGAGTCTGACCCAATATAATCGTCAGAAAAATCACCCAATTGCGAATCCAAGTACATTCCATATGCGAATTCAGGATAAACAGTATTTCCTCTGTTGTAAACTGTTATTTCTATGAAAGTGACATTGTTTAACAGTCCCCAATTCCTGTATTGAAACGTTTGATAATGTGTTTCTATTCCAAGTTTTTTACCGCCTGAAAACGTGTGAACCCTATCATCATGATCGATGCGATAGGTAGCACAGCAACCTTTTATAATTGGATAATCTCCATTTCCTGGGTCGTACACTCCTTGAGTACTAGCAGGGTGATCAAAGTATGGCGCTAACTCATACGCCTCACCGTTGGCAGTATTCCCATGCGCTGGCCAATCGTAAATGCGCGTTAAAAGGTCATTGGACGGAACTGGTGCCTGAACACAAGGTATTGGAGGGTTTGGACTATTACAGGCCTCCCACCATAAAGAATACATGTCGATTTCTTCCTGACAAATCTGAACAGTTCGGTCCATCCATGTATTTTGGTAAACGGTATCGTAATTATTGAATGTCGAATACGGACCACTCATGAAATCATTCCCGACCCCAGTTCCTCCGCCTCCCCAAGCGGCATGTAAGGTGTCATTTGCATCCAATCCCATAAAGTAAAACCGGGCCTCGTACATGGTATGATTCCCTGAATTCTTTGGGACTTCAAATCCTGGCAAAGCGTTCAGGTCATCGTTAAAAAATTTGCCTAATGTCGGTAATGTAACCCGGGTGTTATTGTGCTCCATGTAATCTGGAACTTGTGCAAAACCTATCGACGTTATCAGAAATAAAAAAGTGATCAGTAAAACTCTCATAAGTGTATATTTTCAATTAATGGTAGTAAGTTCTAAACGATATTAAAAATGCAACTCGAAACAACTGACTGAACGGTGGATTCCCTTGATTTAATAGTACTATTCAATCACATTATCGTACCTTAGTTTCATCAAACTTTGTTGCATGACGCGATACGTTTACCACTTTATTTTCATCATGGTGATTGCCTTTTCACCCGCGAACGTTTGTGCGCAACAAAAATACGAGAAGGAAAGTAGATTAAAGCAAGATCAAGTTCCTCAAGAGGCAATTGACTTGGTTGATTCCGTCCAAACCAGAAATAAGGTGAAATGGTATTTGGATGAAGGATTAGAAATGACTACAGTTGAGGCAAAATTCTTTTTCAATGGGCAAAGACACAGTGTTGAGTTTGATACCACGGGACATTTGATTGATATCGAAATTGAGGTTCCGTATAAAAGCCTTTCTGAAGATGTTCAAACGGCTATTTCTGAACATTTGAGTACTTATTTCAAGCGTCATACTATTCGAAAAGTTCAAATTCAACACTCTGGTGCAGTCGCCCAAGTGCTACATTCTGTGAAAACCGTTGAAAAAACATGTACGATCCGTTACGAACTGGTAGTCAAGGGTAAGAAAGAAGACCAAATGTTTTTATACGAGTTTCTTTTTGATGCCACCGGAGCCTTTATCTCGGTTGACCAAATTATTCTTTCAAATGCCAGTAATATTGAATATTAAAGCCGCTTTGATTGGAATTATTGGAGTCTTTGTAGGAAGCATTTCTTACGGACAAAATAGCTATCAATTCGGAATAATGCCTTCGATCAACCTGAACAAGAAGTTTGAAACAGGCTGGGGATTGAATTTTAGCACGGAGTCGAGACATTTGTTGATGGAAGGAACCTTTAGTTCAAGCACTGCGACAGATTACCGATACGATCTGACCGATTTTGCAATTCTTGGTTCCAGAAAGGTGGGGTTGGGAAAAAGAGTTACTGCTGGATATTTGTTACGAACCAGCGAGGAAAGTCCGGTACATCGATTTATTCAGCAATTGATTATCACACAGGAGCTACGATCAATGAGGGTTTCTCATCGGATCGCCGCAGATCAAACACTTTCTTTTCTGGAACCTCCAGAGTTCCGATTGCGCTACCGATTTGCCTCCGAAATACCTCTGAATGGTCAGAGTGCAGACCCCAAGGAGCTCTATTTAAAAGTCAACAATGAATACTTGGGTAGCGTCCAGTCACCTAACTATTACTTGGAAACACGATTGGTACCAATGTTGGGATATGCAGCAACAGAAAAACATAAAATTGAACTGGGCATTGATTATCGGTTCCGAACATTTCTGAATATTATAGCTACCCGCCAAAATTTCTGGGCTCGCATAAATTGGTACATCAGTCTGTAGCCACCTTTTAAGTGGTGACATTCCAGATATTGGCAATGCCGTGTGTTTTTTCACCGCAGAGGCACGGAGAGCACTGAGCATAGTGCATAAATTTTGCATGAAAGAAATGCACTAGCTTATGACAAAGTCATAATCCTTAGTGTTCTTTTCTCGTCTTATGTTTTCATTGTGCGTTGCACGCGGCGTGTCCTCGTGGTAGACTTTCAATTGTGAGATTCTTGCCAATCTCTAGACACCACAGAAGAAAAAGAACTTTTGATCTGCAAATCAGTCAATTACTTTTGAAGTCCAAATTATCATTCGAGAGTCATCACCACACGTAACGAAACGATAATCATCTAAGGGAACTGCGTCATTCACTGAATGCTTATGTCCTCCTTCTTTGTGGTCTAATCTTTTGATAAATTGAAAGTCCTTGGAAAAGATTTTTACTGTCTTGTCTCGACTGACAGAGACTATAGCCTCACCAACTTGCATGATTTTATAAATGGCAAAATTGTGCGCGGGAATCTCTTTTAAACAAGCTCCTGAAGGTAAGTCCCACAAACGAAGCATCGCGTCCTTACCGCCAGAAATAAGCAAATCGTTACTTGCACCGTCAAAAGAAGCTGCTGTGGCACCATTTTTATGTGCGTTGATGGTGAAAATCTCGTTGAACGTATCTGTATCGAAAATTCGAATATTTCCATCTTGACCGCAAATTGCTATTCTTGATCCATCCTGAGCAACAGCGATCTCTCGAATCTTTCCGCAATCAAGAGGAAGGTATAATAGCAATTCCCATTCATTGACATCCCAGACACTCACGTTTCCGTCGGCATCTGCAACGTAGCAATGCCCTTTCACCGGGTTTATTTGAATTGTAAAAATTGCTTTGGTATGCTGCGTGAAGTATTTTTCTTCGGTACGGCTATCTGTGTTAAAGACGTGAAAACCACCATCGGAACGTCCGACAAGAAGGAATGATTCATAGTGCTCAAGGGCATAAATTGAATGCTCGAATTTGATAGCAAATTTATCTTGAATGCCTTCTTCAGGAATCCAGCGCGCAACAAATTTATCAGCACTACCAGAGTATATGTAGGTCCCATCAAAGGTACAGGAGTAGATGGCGCCAGCGTGGCCACTTATTTCTCTCTCCTTGCGAAACATTTTATTCTTGTTCTGCCTCGTCTTCCTCGGAGTTTACTTGCTTTAAGCGTTCCGCATAATCGTCTGGGAGGAATTCGAAGAACGTATCCCCTCGCAGTCCCAAACGAAGACATTCCAGAGGAATCATTTCATTTGGTGCAATATTTCCAAGGTTAACATTGGCTCCGAATAGTTTAATGAACCAAACTTGCTGATTCTTTTGCGGTGCTTCCCAAAGAATGTCATCTGGATTTACCTTCGCAATGATTCGATTGATGAGCATAGTATGTGCTGTTCCGTTGGGACGGAAAACACCTACATTTCCAGATTCACGACCTTCAGCAATTACTTTCCAAGATCCTGCTTCCAACTCTGTAGACATCATTTTGATCCATTTTGCTGGAGAAATTAGTATTCCCGAGTCTTTGGAACCAACTTCGCTTAATACAGTTCGGTCTTGCGCCATTTTACGAATCAATTCACACTTCTCATCATGATCAATGATGATGGAACCATCCGAGATTTCTGCCAAATCCAAATTGTATTTATCACAAACACGAAGGTAGTTTTCGAACTCGCCACGAGCATAAAACACTTCAAACAAAGTTCCTCCAAAATAAGGTCGAATTTTTGCTTCCTGGTACAGCTTAATTTTCTCTTCTAAATTCTGTGTTACGTAAGAAGTACCGAACCCAAACTTCACAATATCCGTGAGGTGTGCATTCGCTTCGATAAAGTTTTCGGTTTCCCGAAGGCTGAGGCCTTTGTCCATCATCATGGTAACGCCTGCTTTTCTTGGTTTTACAGTACGTTCAGGTATGAATGGAAGTTCGAAATTCATAGGTTTCTTATTGATCGCCCAAAAGTAAGAATTCCTGAACGTTTTTCAAGGATGGGTCCAGATCAAATATCTGCAAAGCGGTATTACGATCTTCTGTTAAACACTTTTTAAACAAGGTGAGAGACTCTTCTGCTCGACCAAGTTTCCACAATAGACTGACCCTCAACACTCCAGTCAAACGATTCACATTATCCAACTCAAAAGATTCCAAAAACTCTAATGCTCCCTGGACAGAAACGGTAGCCAACAATTCAATATAATTTAATAAACAGTCATCATCTCCAGGTTCCAGGTCAAGAGCTAGTTGATAGTTTTGAAGCGCACTTTCCACGTCTTCAAGCTTTTCGTAAGCACCTGCGAGAACGTGATAAATACTAGCGTTTTCAGGATCCAATTCAGCCGCTTTTTGAATCAAAACAATTCCTTCTCGAGTTTTACCTTCTAAATCTTCAACAATACCCAAGCCCAGCCATGCGTCTGGAAGCATTGGGGCAAGCTCTAGAGATTTTTTATAGAACTCTTTTGCTTGACCAAGTTCGCCAAGTTGTTCATAGCATTCACCGATATAGCTCAAGGCTAATGGGTCATCCCCGTCGAGTTCCATACACTTTTCAAAGTAGCTTATAGCAGAAGTATAACGCTCTAACGATAGGTGTGTATGACCTAAATTGAAATATGCTGGTCCGAAGCCGTCGTTAATCAACAAACAATAATCATATGCCCATGCCGCCTTCTCCAAATCTTCATTCTTCGCATAGGCATTTCCTAAATTGTACCACGCGGTGAATGAGTAAGGGTTATTATCAATGAAATCGGAATAACACTTTACGGACGCATCAAAATCTCCTTGTTGATCATAACAAAAAGCCAGTTCGTAAATCGCCCCCTCGTTCGATGGGTTTTGATGAATGGCTTCACGCAAAACATTAATCGCGCGCTGCATTTGTCCCGCATTTTGATATTCCATTGCCAAATCCAGATATATTTCATCCTGATCTTCAGGTGCTGCGGCTGCTAATGCATCTTTAAAATATCGAATGGCGTTCTTGGTGTCTTTCAACTGGCTAAAAACGGAGGCTTTTGTGAGGAGCACCTCCATACCAGCAAGACCTTCACGTTCCAGGTCCGTTAAAATATGAATGGCTTCCTTTAAGTTTCCAATGGCCGATGAAGCTTGCGCTTTTCTCAACCTCAGCGTGGTATTGTATGAAAATTGGTTCAACGCTTCATTTACGCACTTCAATGCTTTCGCGTATTGGCCTGCGATAAGAAAGTGATCAATCATTGCCTCCCAGCGATCGCTATCTAAGAAACCAATAAATTCTCCTTGTAAATGTTTTTCGAATCGTTCGAGATCTGCTTTCAACTCCCCGTCTTCAAAACCGTCATGGTCGTCGTCATTAAACATAGGCTATGTGGTTTGTTCTTTTAAAGATACGCAAATTTAAAGCCAGAAGCAACTGCTTAACAATTGTTATCAACACAGTATTAACAGCGTAAAAAATGATGAATTACAGATTCACTCAATACTCCTTTATAATAGAAAAACCCTGACGATCAGTGCTGATGTCAGGGTTTCGAATATTTCGAATACTTCTTTATCTAACTTTAAATGTCACACGTCGACTCATTGCTTGAATCATTTCTTCGTCTGTCACCCCTTCGATAGTTTCATGAGGGTCTGTACTTCCTTTTTGAGAGGAGAGTAATTTGCCAGCGGGAACCCCTTGATCAACTAGGTACTGCATTACGGCTCCAACTCTTTTGGAGTCCATGTTCGCATATTTAATCTTTTCTTCACCTACGGCATCTTCTTCCGCGTTATTATGCCCAGAGATTTCTAAGCGCATTTCGGGATTTGCTTTCAATTTTTCAGCAATAAAATCCAATGATTGCTTTCCTTCTGTACTAAGCATATCACGACCAAAAGCAAAGAATATTTCGTGCTCTTCAATCTGCTCCTCATCCGTCATATCCTCGTTGATATTGAATTGTCGTTGATAGATCATAGCAGAATAAGTATCGCCTGCCTCTTCAACAGCACAATCACATCGCTCGCCGTTTTCTTCATCAATTAAAACCACTGAGATTTCGTCGATGTAGTAGTATGCCGCTACGATGATTTTCGCTTTAGAGTCTGGAGCTTTTTTCATACGCTCGTATTTCGTATCCTCATCAGATAGGAAGTTCCCAAGCGTAATGAATTTCTCACCACCTTTTGCAGTATACACCCCACATATTTCAGACCAGTTGTAACGTGCGGACTGAATTGTTAAGTTGTTATCAAAGTGCATTACCAACTCGTCTCTTTCTTGCGTGATCATAGGCACCTTCGCCTCTGTACTATACGCTTTATTCGTGAATCGAGCTCCAATGTTATTCGTTGCATATTTCGAAGCTTCAGCAAGTGAAACATTGAACTTTACACAGTATTTCAGGCCTTTTTTCATTGGGGCCTCTAGCTTCGTCATTGCGTAACTTCTCGGAACTTTATTTCCATAAGAGTATGCCGTAACACCAATATAGTTGCTTCCATCCTTGGGATCTTCCGAACCATAAACATTATCAGGAGATCCGATATCTGGAACTTTGCCTGGAACGAAAAAATCCGCTCGGACACCTGTTGGAGAGGACCAACCCGTTGCATTCGCAATGGATCCCAAACGCTTAGGTGTTTTTTCTTTTGACTCAAAACTTGCGTTTGGCACTAGATTTTCGCCTTGTCCGAAGCTCAAGAAACTTGCCGCGACAAATGAGCATGATACAATTGATTTCCAGTTCATATTAATATTGAATTTCATAACTTTTTACTGTTTGTATAAATGTTTTCACCTTTTCGGGATCAACGTCCGGATAAACACCGTGGCCTAAATTAACAATATGTCTTCGACTTTTGAAAGAATCGAGCATATTATTCGTACGTTGTTCCACCTCTGAATGTGAGGCATATAGTGCGCATGGATCAAGATTCCCTTGAAGGGTTCTTGTCTCCCCTACCATGTTGCGAATTTTTTGAACATCCATATTCCAATCGAGCCCTACTGTATTGCATGGCAATGCCGCTAGAGACTCCATAGAAGCGTACGCACCTTTAGAGAACAAAGTAACAGGTACTTCGTCTATCTGGCTAGCAATCATTTCGATATATTTCAATCCAAACTCTTCGTATTGTTCTGAACCCAAAATTCCAGCCCATGAATCAAATATTTGAACCATGTGTGCACCGGCCTCAATTTGAGCCTTCAAATACTTCACTGTCACATTCGCGATACTAGTAAGCAACTCGTGTGCCAAAGTTGGATTGGTGTATAATATTTTGCGCGACTGAGAGAAAGTTTTTGACCCCTGTCCTTCTGTCATATAACAGAATATAGTCCATGGTGCACCAGCGAATCCAATCAATGGAACACGACCGTTCAGCTCTTTATTGGTAATCTTTATAGCTTCTGTTACGTAGCTCAAGCGATCCACAATATCAATGTCGCTGTCCAAAAGGCTCAATTGTTCATTCGTGCGGATTGTTTTCTCAAACCAGGGTCCTTTTTTTTCTACCATCTGGTATTCCAGTCCCATAGCTTCGGGAACTACAAGTATATCGGAAAAGATGATGGCTGCATCCACCCCCAATAAGTCCACTGGCTGAATGGTCACTTCTGCAGCTCGCTCCGGTGTTTCTACCAACTCTTTGAAACCTGAAAGTGACGCCCTAACTGCTCTATACTCAGGAAGAATTCTTCCCGCCTGTCGCATCAACCATACTGGGTATCGTTCAATGGATTCTCCCCGTGCAGCGCGAAGGATCAAGTCGTTCTGTAATTTCATGGGGCAAAGATACGGATATGTAAGAATTACTGATCGTAAAAACCAATTATTAGAACCTGAAAAAAGGGTTTGAAGCCGCTTGTAACTTTTCTCCCGCTTCTCAGTCTTAAGTCTGTATATTGCAAGCAACTAAATAATTTAAACACATGAAAAAGCTTTTATTCGTAACGATTCTCTTATTGACAACGGGAACTTCATTCGCTCAAACGGATACACTGGAAATGATCTTGGATACATATTTTGAAAACATCGGAGGACGCGATGCATTTTCTGCCGTTGAAGGATACAAAATGACGGCCGAAATGGATTTTCAGGGCATGACCATTCCTATCGATCAATACGAAATGAAAGACGGACGTTCGATGACTGCCATTTCCGTGATGGGTATGGATATGAAACAGGAGGTATATGATGGTGAAACGCTTTGGGGAACTAGTCAAATGACCATGAAACCTGAAAAATCAGATGCTGAAGCCACTGAAAACAAAAAACGCAGTCAAGGTGACTTCCCTGACCCATTTCTGAACCTGGAAGAAAACGGTTTTACTGCTGAGTATGTTGGTATGGAATCTGCTGATGGTACAGAATGCTACAAGGTAAAACTGACGCAACGGCCAATGCTTGTAGATGGTGAGGAAAAAGAAAATGTTTCCTTCTACTACTTCGATACCGAAAACTTCGTGCCGTTGATGGTGAAGCAAGAAATAATGCAAGGGCAAGCCGCTGGTCAAATGATGGTGACAACTTTCAGTGACTATCAGGAGGTAGATGGAATTTACTTCCCTTTCTCTATTAAATTCGGTGGTGAAACCGGAGAGGGACAAACACTTGTCATTAAGGAAATCGAGTTAAATCCTGAATTGGAAGAAGGGTTCTTCGCATTTCCAGAAGTTGAAGCTGAAGAAGGAGAAGAATAAACCATACACACCTAATACGATACTATGAAACGAATTACGTTAGCATTTTTAATGCTGAGCAGCCTAAGTTTTGGCCAAAGTTTAGAAGAGTTAAAGGGAGATGAACTGTTTGGAGGACTTACTGCCCGTCACATCGGTCCTGCACTGATGAGTGGACGCGTGAGTGATGTAACGGGGCATCCAACGAATAATAAGGTAATTTACGTTGGAACCGCGGGTGGTGGCGTTTGGAAGTCTTCAGATGGCGGCGTTTTTTTCAACTCTATTTTTGATGATTACTGTCAATCCATTGGGACAGTTACCATAGACCCGAACGATCCAGATAATACAATTTGGGTTGGTACAGGTGAAGTTTGGACAAGAAACAGCACTTCTGTTGGAAACGGAATTTACAAATCTACGGATGGCGGAAAAAATTGGAAACACATGGGGTTGGCAAACTCTGACCGCATCAGTTCCATTCATGTGCATCCGAAAAATGGAAATGTAATTTACGCAGGTGTCCAGGGTGCTCTTTGGGGTGACAGCGAAGAACGCGGTGTTTATAAATCGACAGATGGAGGAGCTACCTGGGACAAGATTTTATACGTAAATGAATCTACTGGTTGTTCTGAACTGGTAATGGACCCCTCTAATCCAGATATACTCTATGCCTCTTTCTGGGAACACCGAAGAACGGCGTGGTCTTTCAGTTCTGGGGGAATGAACAGCGCTTTGTACAAGAGCACTGACGGAGGAAAAACCTGGAATAAAATTCACAAAGGTTTCCCTCAAGGAAAACTCGGACGTATCGCAGTTGCCGTTTCTCCTTCGAATCCGTCCATTCTTTATAGCGTTGTAGAAGCCGAGGATGCCTCCAAAAGTGGGATGTATCGCTCTGATAATGGCGGTGCCAATTGGAAACATCTTAATGCAGATTTTGGATTGGTGGTTCGACCATTCTACTTTTCGCGTATTGTGGTACACCCAACCAACCCTGATTTCGTAGTGAAAGCGGGACTTTTCGGATCTGTAAGTAAGGACGGAGGAAATACCTTCAAGAATCTTGGCGCGATGCATCCAGACATTCATGATATTTGGTTTGATATCAAAGATCCCGACAAAATGTTCGTTGGAACCGACGGAGGTTTGTACCGCTCGTTAAATTCTGGAGAAACGATGGAAATCATCGAGAATCTTCCGTTGAGTCAATTTTATCATGTAGCAGTTGACAATCAAACACCCTACAATATTTACGGCGGATTACAGGATAATGGTAGTTGGTATGGCCCCTCTTCAAGCCCAGGTGGTGTAGAAGCACGCGATTGGGAAGTAATCGGTGTAGGAGACGGATTCCGCGTGTACCCGCATCCAACCGAGCCGCACATTATGTACTCTGAAATGCAAGGTGCAGAAACCGTTTGGCGTTATGATGCGAAAGCACGTCAAACAAAAACAATAACTCCTTCACCAGTTGAAGGGGATCCAAAATTGCGTTTTAACTGGAATGCTGCCATGACAACGAGTCCGAATGTTCCTGACCGCCTGTACATGGGAAGTCAGTTCGTTCATGTTTCTGATGACCGAGGCGATACTTGGAGAAAAATTTCGCCAGACCTCACTACAAATGACCCTGAGAAACAAAATCAAGCGAACTCGGGCGGTCTATCCACTGACAATTCAGGTGCAGAAAACCATTGTACCATTTTTACCATCGCTGAGTCACCCAAAAATAAAAATGTGATTTGGGTGGGAACCGATGACGGAAATGTTCAAATCACCAAAGACGGAGGTAAAACTTGGGAGAACATGACTTCTGGGCTTTTAGAAGCTGGATTGCCCGCAAACACATGGTGCTACCATATCGAAGCGAGTGTTTTTGGAGAGGGAATTGCGTATGCTGTTTTTGATGGACATACGAAAAACGACGGTTCTACCTATTGTTACAAAACAGAAGATTACGGAAAAACCTGGAAATCAATTATCACTGACGACGTTGTTGGTTTTGCACGGTCGTTTCAAGAGGACTACGAGAATCCAAATCTTTTGTTTTTAGGCACAGAATTCGGGTTATACGTCACCATTACTGGTGGTAAAAACTGGATGAAGTTTGAAAACAATATGCCGGCCACAGCGATCCATTACATGGAAATGCACCCAGAAACGAATGATTTAGTAATGGGTACTCACGGTCGGGGAATTATAATTATTGATGACATTACCCCATTGCGCCAATTAACTTCAGAGATCGTAGCTTCCAAGCTATCATTTATCGAGATGGAACCATTCGAAATGAATGAGGAAAGCACTTTTGGAGGAACAAGCACTGAGACGCAATTTGTGGGAGCCAACCCATCTCAAGGAGCAAGAATTGCTTACTACATGTCGAAGCGACACACCTTCGGAAAAATGACCATGTCCGTTAAAGATATGGATGGTAATTTTGTTGCCTCTCTCACTCCAGGGAAAAAGAAAGGTTTGAATTTTGTCACCTGGAACTTCAATACTATGGCACCAAAAGTAGCCGCTGGACGAACATTCGCTGCTGGAGGATTCTTTGCTCCTCGCGTGAAGGCGGGCAAGTACAAAATCCTCATTACCAAAGGGAAAGAAACTTACGAAACAACCATTGAAGTTACCTATCCGAAAAACACCGTTTTCACCTTGAAGGAGCGTGAAGCGCAGCACAAAACCACTCAGGAGTTGTATAATATGAATGAGGAGTTGGCTTACATGGTATATGAGATTGATGAATACATCAAACACGCTGAAAAAACGAAAAAATCCAATCCAAAATTGGCAAAAAGTGCGGATAAGCTATTAAGTGAATTGAACGAGCTAAAAGCAACTGTCGTAATCACCACTGGAGATAATTATGTTGGCCGTGCTGAAAACCAATTGCGAGAGGACCTTGCTGAAATTTACAGCACGATTGGAGGTAACTTTGGCGCACCGACAAAATCACAACTGGCAACGGTTGAATTGATGAAAAACAGATTGACTGAGGCTAAGGATCAAATGGACGCTATTCGTTCGGGTACGATGAAAAAGTACAATTCCGGTTTGACTAAAGCGGAGTTGAGCCTTCCAGAATTGCAATCGTTTGAAGCGTTTGTTGAAAAGGATTAATGCGCTTAATCAAAAATTGAAAAGGCTGTCTCCATTGGTGAGGCAGCTTTTTGTTTTTTGCGGTGGTACTTTTGCCTAAACCAGATAATCGTGAATATCCGCTCTTTGAGATTCTATTTCGTTTTCAGCAGACCAATTCAGTCATACATTTAATTAGCCATTTGTCTAATTACCGAATTGTATTTTGCTGGGAGTTAAGATAAATTCGTTGTACATTCTAGTAAGCCTGACCTTTGAACTCACCCGTTATCTCACCGGAAAGAAGCTTATTCACCAATCAATTTCTTCTAGCCCAGCTTGCTTTAAATATGCGTTGCACCGTGAAAATGGCTTTGACCCAAAAAAACCTCTATGTGCCGAAAGTGGTGATGGGTGTGGGGCACGAAGAATAAGGTTGTTCGCCTCATCCACATTTTCTGCTTTTCGCTGTGCCTTACTTCCCCATAGAAGATAAACGACCTTTGTTTTTTTTTCGTTCAAGGTTTGAATGACAGCATCTGTAAATTGCTCCCAACCTTTACCAGCGTGACTTTCAGGTTGTCCTTCACGAACCGTCAAAGAAGCATTGAGAAGGAAGACCCCTTGTTCAGCCCACCGATTCAAATCTCCGTTTTCAGGAGGTTCGATACCTAAATCGCTTTGTAACTCCTTGTAAATATTTTTCAAACTTTTCGGTAAGGGGCGCACATCGGGTTCACATGAAAAACATAAACCATGGGCGTGTCCTTTGGTTGGGTATGGATCCTGTCCAAGAATTACCACTTTTACTTTGTCCAGTGGACAGGCATCAAACGCACGGAAGATTTGACTACCCTCCGGAAAAATACCTCCTGGGTACTTTTGATACTCTTCCTTAACAAACGAAACAAGGTTCTTGAAATACGGTTTCGAGAATTCATTTTCCAGAGCTTTTTTCCAGCTAGATTCGATCTTCACATCCATAAAACGAAGGTAACACAATTCACACAAAGCACTATCTTTGGTACTATGAAGTACTGGTTGATAGTAACAGGAGTGATTTTTTTGGGAGCTTGCACAGATGAGAATGTGGAGGTGACGAATGACAAACCCAATAAAAACAAAGAGATTGAGAGCAATGATCTTCGTACAAAGGTTGCCGTGAAAATAAAAAGTCAATTAAAGATAACTGGCGCGGATACATTTGATTCAACATGGTACAGCCAGGATTTGAACGGTGATGGGCAAGAAGACTACCTCATTACAGTAAATCAATTAGACCGTGCACTCAATGAGGCGATTGAGCAAAAAAAGGTTGAAAAAATGAAAGAACTTGGATACATGGGTTACTTTAACCACTTCTTTTTTGTTGACGGAGTTACGGAAAAAGTTTCCGATGGAGTTGTTGTTCCCTCCTCCCCCATGTTCAAATTGGATGTACATTTCGAAAAGGTGCTGGGAACAGATCGAATGGATTTTTATGTGGATTATCGCGTTCGAAATATGCAGCGACGTAAATTCTTCACAATCCAGCAAAATACGCCAAGAGAAGTCTGTCAAGCAGTTATTTTCGATCGATTTGGGACTGAAACTCCAGTCGCTTACGATGTTCGTATTGAACCTGGAACGCGAAATGAATTCAATGACATTGTGGAATATGAAGCAGAACTGGAAAGAATGATTGTTCCTAATTTGGATTCAACGTATTATTATACTCCAAAAATTATCCCTTCCGATAAGGAAATTCGTCGTTGGCATTACTCGCCACAATATCGAAAATATTACATGGATAAGCAATAATTAGATCTGGAGGGCAAGTAACACCTCACTTTCAGTTGGGATTGTAGAGCCTCAATCCACGAACTATGATGTTCGACCGCTAAAAAGTTACTTTGACAGATCCGATAAAAGATCTTCCCGCGGCTGTGATCCCCGAGCCAAAGGTTCTGTACAATTGATTAGTGATATTCTCTACTCCGATCGTCATGGAAAGGTGCTTGTTGAAAAAATAGGATGCCTTCGCGTTTAAAGTGTTCCAGGATGGAGTGTAAACTCTCCCCTGATCGTCCAGCGCATAAATCACCTCGTTTCTTTCAGAAAGTGGGAATCGATCGTGCGTAACCTCTCCATTATAAACCCAATATACCTCAGCGCGCAATTGACGTGTTTTATAACGCAACGAAACCCGACCAAATGTTGGCGCTACCTGAGCTTTTGGAAAATAGGCAGTGCTATCCTCTATATATACGAATCCGCGCTGAAAACTGAATGTAGAGGCAAATGTCAACCCTTTTACGATTGCCCAATCCAGACCAATTTGCGTCCCATACGTATAACCATGACTTTCGTTTTGAATGGCCAACACCTGGCTTTGTACTCCTTCATATAGGATAGAATCTTGTCCGTTGAACTGGAATGCTTCACGAACCATCGCGTTTTGCAAATAAGTGCCATAAATGGCGATATCTAGCTTAACTCGACCGCCAAACACTTTGACCAATCCTGTTTCGCCAGAAAACACATGTTCAGCACTCAGGTTTGGATTAGGTACGACCACTGTGCCAGGTTCAGAGTCGAACACCTTTCCCAAATCGTCAATATTTGGTGCTCGAAAACCAGTGGAAGCATTAAAATACCATTTCGTTTTCACTGATGGCCGATACACAATCCCTGCTCCACCGCTAGGTGCCATTTTGAATAAGTTGGTCTTCGTGACAGGATACGCGAACAAGGTAGTATCAAATGTTGCCTGAGCGCCAAACATAGCTATACGCAGTCCCGCGTTTGCAATCCAATTCTCATTCACATGATGTTTTACGTTTGCATAAACGCCATGAGTTTGCCATATCGCACCGTCTGGATACCGCGGATTGATGGTTACCTGAGAATTATCATCAAATTCACGGTACGCGTTCGAACCCACCTTATTCAGTACTGCTTCTAAACCGTAGAAAAAATCGGTGCGCTCCCCGAGCTCCTTCTCCAAATCTAAATTAAAAGAGTAAGCATCCACGCGTTCAAATTGGCGTCGAATATTATCGCTTCCCATTCGGCGGTCATGCCTACTTTCCTTGAAAAGTTGATATGCTCCCACCAAACGTATATTGTCATAAACACGATGTTTCAAAGCACTTTTATATGCCACGCGATGCATCATCCATTCTTGTGGTCCGTAGTACCATTCTTCAAAATCCAATTCTCCATCCTCATCCGCATCTTCAACCAATCGGTCATATCTCGGAACATCCTGAAAATTAGTTGAATACAAGAATCCATATTCCCAATCAACGCCTTCTTTCGGTCGAAAACTGAACTTTTGCAATGCATTGAATTGATCGTAGCCAGAATTTATCTGTCGTCTTGGGTTTGGATTTATTACTGTTTGATCTCCCATCTGGTAGGTTGGACGAAGAAAAGCGCTATCCCCTTGAATGCCTGTAGTTAAATCGCCGAACATGGAATACGTAACAGCTGTTGTGGCGGCAAAACGACTTGATCCATAAGAGAAGTCAGCATGTCCAGTAATTTCATTGCTTGCCGAATTGAATCTAGAAAACAAATTCGTTTGAATAAATTCCCGGGTAGAATCTGGTGCATACACTGCCTTTTTGGTATCAAACTCCATAACCCCACCTATGGCATCACTGCCAAACATTACGGAACCTGGACCATAAAGCACCTCAACATCACTCAAAGAAAGTGGATCAATGACGATGACGTTTTGCAAGTTTCCGGATCGAAAAATGGCATTATTCATTCGCACACCGTCTACCACCAACATAACACGGTTGGTCCCATACCCTCGAAGTTGAGGAGATCCGCCGCCAAATTGACTCTTTTGCACATAGACGTAACCGCTGGATGCTAATAAATCTGCAGTTGTTTGAGGGTTTTCTAGCGTTACATTCTTGACATCAATTGGCGTAACACGATTGGGAATTTCGTGGACATCATACTCCCAACGGTAAGCTGAAACTTCAATTCCTGCGACATTCAATTGTACTTCTTCCAGTTCAACTGTTACAATTTTGCGGAGGTCCGAATATGCATATTCTTCAACGACATAGTTCGGATATATAATTTGAATCGTATCACAACCTTTGAAAGGTTCTAGTCGAAACCGGCCTTCTGAGTTTGCGATTAAGCGTTGGTCCGAAGATTTACAAAACACCTTTACACCTGGAATCCGCTCTTGAGTCAAACGGTCGACCACCGTAATTTCCTGACTGATAGACCAGCCAGAAATAAGTATCGCAGCAATGAAAATTAAAAACTTCTTTACAAGCATGAAGACTCCGTTTCGAGAGGGGTTACCAGCAATAATCGCGCCGAAAAATAAGCATTATCTTTGTCCTTCATGGAACAAAAACTGAACTCTTCTAAAACCTTTCGTTTCGAAATATCCTCTGAATCAAAGGAATTCGATGTTGTTTTGTATGTACTTCATGGATACGGTCAACAAGCGCAGTATTTTATTCGAAAATTTCGCCCATTTTTTGATCGAATGCTAGTGGTGGCTCCAGAAGGTATGCACCGATTCTATTTAGAAGGTTCTAGTGGACGTGTTGGAGCATCATGGATGACAAAAGAAGCGCGAGAAGATGACATATCCGATAATATCGAATGGTTGAACGCGTTGGACGCACGTATTTCGAATCAATTTCAAACTAAGCGCAAGTTATTACTTGGGTTTTCTCAAGGAGGAGCTACAGCCGCACGTTGGTTTCACAAAGGGAATGTTCAGTTCGATGCCATGATTCTTTGGGCGTGTGTTTTCCCACCAGACCTTAGTCCAGAAGAGGAAATTAGTCAAGCAACCAATCAATTTTTTGTTATTGGGGATAACGACGAATTTTACAATCGCGATGCGCAGGAGGAATTGGTTAAATTTTACTTAAAAAAGGGGTTTGCTACCCATCGTTTTCAGGGAAAACACGATATTCACGCGGCTACATTGGAACAAATATTACATGAAATAAATGAATCTGTGTCCAATCTGTAGTTTGGCACAATTTTAGATATTTGCAACAGAAAATAGAATGAAATGAAATTATTACTTGCATTATTTACTTTAGTCTCATTTGCTTCGTTCGGACAGGACGCTAAGTCTCAAGCCATTCTTGATGAGCTTTCGAATAAAATGAAATCGCATAGCTCGTTTTATGTTGAGTTCAGTGTTAACATCAAAAACTCCTCCACTGGAACAGATGAAAATGAAACAGGAAAAGGATGGGTTAAGGGCGATAAATACTATGGCTCTTTTGGTGACAACACCATTATTTCAAATGGTACGAAGACCTGGACTGTAATTAAAGAGGAGAAAACAGTATACATTACTGACGCTGATGAAGATGATGATGAAATGTTGAACCCAAAGAAGTTAATGACACTTTGGGAAAGCGGATTTAAGAATAAATACGGGAAAGAAACCTCCATTGGATCGGAAAAGGTGGACATGATTTACCTCTATCCGAAAAATGCTGGAAGTGTTGATTACCATACAATTGTGATCTACGTTTCTCAGTCTAGCAAAGAGCTTAAAAAGGTTCTTGTGAAAATGAAAGATGGAACGCGTATGACGTACAAGTTAACAAAATACACAGCGAACCCATCGGTTACGGATTCTAAGTTTGTTTACAACAAGTCTAAGTATCCTGGATACACTGAGATTAGCGACTGATTTACAGTTTTTATAAAATTTCAAATCCCGACAGCCTATTTGGTTTGTCGGGATTTTTTTGTGGCATACTTTAAGGACGTCCTAGGTGATTTCCGCAATTCATTTTAAGTAATTGTTGCAGGTAAAAACCGCATTTATTCCCATTCCCAGCCGTGTATAATGCCTTATCTTTCGAGGACAACCACTATTCATTAAGCATGGAAAAATTGAACATAACATCAGACAACAATCCCTTAGGAGTTGAAATTGAAAAAGTAGCCAAGTTTTACGGAAACAGACGTACTGTTGTTCAGGCCTTTTTAAAGGACATGAGCAGAACCCCTGAGGTATTGACGGATAGTGAACTGAATGTTTTCGAGTTAATCGAATTACAACTGAGTTATCCTGTACCCACGAAAATTAGAAAGATTGTGACAAAAATGTAATTGCTTAGTACTCTAGAATAGCTGTCATCGCAGCATCCAAGCGTTCTTTGGGCAAAAACTGTTGCTCCAGATCTGCGGCAAATGGCACTGGGGTATCCAAAGATGCCACTCTTTTTACCGGTGCATCCAGCCATTCGAAACAATTCTCAGAAATCAAAGCGACAATTTCACCGCCAATGCCTCCAGTCATGCAATCTTCATGAAGTACAATTACCTTCCCTGTTTTTCGAGCCGCAGCGTAAATTGCTTCGGTATCTAATGGAAGTAAGGTACGTAAATCCAACACTTCAATGCTATGCTCTGAATGATTGTCCGCGTAATCATTGGCCCAGTGTACTCCCAATCCATATGTAATGATCGTTACATCTGTTCCTTCCCGCGTCGTTCTTGCTTTTCCAATTTCTACTGTGTAATAATCATCTGGAATTTCTTCACGTATACTTCGATACAAAAACTTGTGCTCAAAAACCATCACTGGATTCGGGTCTTCAATAGCCGCTGCCAAGAGTCCCTTCGCTTCGTATGGAGTTGATGGGAAAACGATTTTCAATCCAGGTGTATGGAAGAACCACGCTTCATTGCTTTGTGAGTGGAACGGACCTGCTGCTGCACCTGCACCTGTAGGCATGCGCACTACAACGTCGGCGTTTTGTCCCCAGCGCCAATGAATTTTAGCGAGGTTATTTACGATCTGATTGAATCCGCAGGTAACGAAATCGGCAAATTGCATTTCAACCACCGCCTTCATACCCGCGATAGAAAGCCCTAGCCCAGCTCCAACAATCGCTGACTCGCAAATCGGCGTGTTTCGAACGCGTTCTTTCCCAAACTGATCTACAAAGCCTTCCGTAATTTTAAACACACCTCCATACTCTGCAATATCTTGTCCCATGATTACGAGGTCGTCATGACGCTCCATGGCTTGTCGCAAACCGTCTTGAATTGCATCTACAAATCGTTTTTCAGTTTTAGCACCCGATGCTTCAATAGTAACGGGGCTGTATGGGGCGTAGATATCTTCTAATTCAGCATCCAGATTTGGAACAATCTCTTCCTCTGCAAAGGCGATTTCCAATCCATCCTGAATTTCCTTTTTAATGTCCTTGGCTACTTTTTTCTCCAAATCATCCGAAAGGAGACCTTCTTTCTTTAAAAATTCAGTGTATGCATCAATAGGATCGTACGCTTTCCAGTCATCTTGCAATCCTTCTGGATAGTATTTTGTACCCGATGCTTCTTCGTGACCACGCATTCGGAATGTCATCAACTCCAATAGAACAGGCTTCGGGTCTTTTCGCATTTCTTCCGTCAACTCACGCATTACGCTGATGACTTCCAAAATGTTATTACCATTCACCTGCACGGCTTTCATTCCATAACCAATTCCTTTATCAATGAAATTTTCGCAGTTGAACTGTTCTCTGGATGGAGTTGACAATCCCCATTGGTTGTTTTCAATTCCGAAAATTACCGGCAAATCCCAAACAGAAGCAACGTTTAACGCTTCGTGAAAATCACCTTCACTGGCACCGCCGTCGCCTGTAAAAACCAAGGTTGCTTTTTTCTGATCGCGTAATTTCGACGCCAGTCCTACTCCACCTGCCAGCGCCAATTGCGGACCGAGATGCGAAATCATTCCTACAATGTTGTATTCCTGCGTACCGAAATGAAAAGAGCGATCGCGTCCTTTGGTAAACCCTGACATTTTTCCTTGAAACTGGGCAAACAATCGACTCAATGGAATATCGCGAGTGACAAAAACACCTAAGTTTCGGTGCATTGGAAAAATGTACTCTTCCTTGTCCATTGCGTAAGTAGTTCCTACTGAAATTGCTTCTTGCCCCCAGCCTGAGAACCATTTAGATATCTTTCCCTGACGCAATAAAATCAACATCTTTTCCTCGATGAGGCGCGGTTTCATCAACTTTTTATAAATGTCGATGAGTTCTTCATCACTAAATCCCGTTCGATTGAATTCGATTTCTCTTTTGTCAAGAACTGCCATAAGTCGGTGTTTTTAGCAAAGCTAACAAAAGAGGTAATATGTTGTGAAGAATTTAAAAGTAGCTTTCAAACAATGTGAGGATTCTTACCGAGATCATTTGGGCGACGAACAGATACTTTCATTCCTATTATCAAATTTCAAGTTTCAAGATTAGTGGTCAGCCCTTTTTAGCAGTTGTAGACCACAAAAAAAAGGTGAAGGCTACCGCAACGTACAATGCGTTAAATAAAGTAGATTTCAAATCATTTCTCGCAAAAGGACTCGACTGAGGTGAAAAGGACGCTAAATTATTCGTACATTTTGGCTATGAGATCATTGCTGTTGCTCATAATATTATGTTTCTGTACTGGCGCATTGCTGGCCCAAAAAGAATCTATTAATCAAATAGACGCCAATGGACGTAAACAAGGCCATTGGATTTACTACGGAAAAGATCGACCTGAAATGGGATATCCAGATGATGGTAAAATTGAAGAAGGAACGTATATAGACAACCGAAAGGAAGGTATTTGGACAAAGTATTATAACGACGGTAAAACACCCAAACTCCGTGGGGAATATCAAAATAACAGACCAACTGGAAAATATTGGAAATTTGATCCTGATGGAGCTGTTCTAGAAGAAGGTGTTTTCACAAAAACCAAACCGTCTAGTAATCTGCGCGGCGTTGTTATAGAAAGGTCAGGTTGTGGAAGAACGCTAGGACAAAGTCGTCAAGCCTATAATCAACAAGGAATACCAAAAATCGCGAACGATAGTGTTATTGAGGAATCCATCCAGCCCATCTATAAAATTGACACTACTACCCTTGAGTCAAACAAAATCTATCTTTGGGAAATTCATGATTTCGATGGAGAGGATAAAAAGTATAAGTATCTCATCAAACTTCAGAACACTTCATTTAAAGTCAATGGATTTAATAGGATTTATAATGAGTTCGACGAATTCTTTTTGGAAGGTGATTTTCGCGACTCTCAGTTATGGGATGGCAAGGTATATGAATATGATGAAGATTAAATTTTGCTCAAGGTGAAAATTTACAAGGACGGCAAATACCACTCGGATGGGATTCTATAATTCTCAAATTTTCGAACACAAAAAAAGCCGCAAAAAGCGGCTCTTCATGACAATTGGGTAGTTTTTAACCGAAATTTTAGTTGATACTTACCAACGTTACGTCAAAGATCAAATCTTTTCCTGCCAACGGGTGGTTTGCATCTACTGTGATTGTTTCTTCTTTCACCTCAGTTACAACCAAAGGAACTTGCTGTCCATCTGGACTCTGAGACATTAATCTCAACCCAACTTCAGGTTCAATTTCTGGTGGCAATTGTGCTTTCGGCACTTCTTGCTTCAATTCTTCTTTTGGAGCACCGTAAGCCTCTGCTGAAGGTATATTTAAAGTTTTGGACTCATCTACTTGCATACCGATGATACCATTTTCGAATCCAGGAATAATTTGACCCGCTCCCAATTTGAATTCCAAAGGTTCTTTTCCTTCCGAAGAATCAAAAACTTCACCATTGGTTAGCGTTCCTTTGTAATGCACTTTTACAGTGTCATTTGATTTTGCAGTCATAAAAACTATCTATTTATTATGTATAAGTCGCAAGGTATCGAACTCAGAGCGACTTACCAAATACTAAACGAATAGTTTGTTAAATCTTGCTAACTATTTCAAAATCTGAGAATTTAGGATCAAATAATAGAAAACAAGGCATGAAAAAACCCGCCCTTCGACATCTCGACAAGCTCGATGACCGAATATGCGGGTTAATAAATTTATTGAGTGGTCTTACACCAATCCTTGATCGATCATAGCATCTGCTACTTTCACAAATCCAGCAACATTCGCTCCTTTCACGTAATCGATTGATCCATCATCCGTTTTACCGTACTTCACACATGCTTCGTGAATAGAAACCATGATGCCGTGTAGTTTTTCATCTACTTCTTCACGAGACCAGTTCATACGCAAAGAGTTCTGAGACATTTCCAATCCAGAAGTCGCTACACCTCCAGCATTTGATGCTTTACCAGGTGAGAACAATACCTTAGATTCTTGAAAAGCAGCAATCGCATCCGGAGTACAAGGCATATTGGCTCCTTCTGCAACCGCAATTACTCCGTTCGAAATAAGTTGCTTCGCTTCGTCACCGTTCAATTCGTTTTGTGTTGCACATGGTAACGCAACATCTGCCTTTATTGACCAAGGGCGTTCTCCTTCGTTGAATTGTGCTGAAGGATATTTGCTCACGTACTCAGAGATTCGACCACGTCTTTCGTTTTTCAATTCCATAACAAAAGCCAATTTCTCTGCGTCGATTCCGTCTGCATCGTAAATGAATCCGGAAGAGTCTGAAAGCGTTACTACTTTAGCACCAAGCTCCGTTGCCTTTTGACAAGCATACTGTGCTACGTTTCCAGATCCAGAGATTGCCACCGTTTTTCCTTTGAAACTGTCGTCTTTTGTTGCGAGCATTTCTTTCGCAAAGTACACTGTTCCGTATCCTGTTGCTTCAGGACGAATCAACGATCCTCCCCAGTTCAAACCTTTTCCAGTAAGTACTCCTGTAAACTCATTGCGAAGACGCTTGTACTGACCGAACATGTATCCGATCTCACGACCTCCAACACCGATATCACCAGCAGGTACATCTGTATTTGGTCCAATGTGACGTGCCAATTCCGTCATAAATGATTGACAGAATTTCATAACTTCATTGTCCGACTTTCCTTTAGGATCGAAATCAGAACCTCCTTTTCCTCCTCCCATTGGAAGTGTTGTCAAAGAGTTTTTAAAGATTTGCTCGAATCCAAGGAATTTCAGAATGGACAAGTTAACAGAAGGATGAAAACGCAATCCACCTTTGTAAGGTCCGATAGCCGAATTGAATTCAACACGATAACCACGGTTCACTTGAACTTCGCCGTTGTCGTCCAACCATGGAACACGGAACATAATAATACGTTCTGGTTCGACGATGCGATCCAAAATTTTCGCTTTCTTATACTTCGGTGTTTCTTCGATCACAGGAATTACTGCCTCTGCTACCTCGTGCACTGCCTGTAAGAATTCCGCCTCGTGACCATGAGATGCCTTCACTTTGTCCATGAATGCATCAATTTGAGCTTGATATTTATCTGACATTCGAAATGTTTTAAGTCGTGCGACAAAAGTAATTAATTTTTAAGATCGGGATTCCAATATGTGCTTGATATTTGGATTGCTAAAGATTGAGTATTACAACCGTAAGTCTGAACAAAAAGTAAGGTTCATTCCCTATCCTTAAAGTTCCTTAAATAAGTTCAAAATACCTTTCCTCCCAGAGCAACTATTTCCTTCGATTCACGTCTTAGAAACAACTATCGACAATAGAATTACTACAATTAGCGACATGTATCAAATAAAAAATATTCTTAGTACCCTGATCTTCACGTTGGCAGCTGTATCATTCTCGAACGCGCAAAACTTATGTTTGGGAAACGACACAGCCGTTTGTTTAGGGCAGTCAGTTACAATTGAGGATTGTAACCCTGGCACTTCTGCAGGGCTTTTGATGAATAATGCAACTTTCATTACGCTTTCGGATGACTCCTACAGTGGATTGGTGCCAATAGGCTTCTCTTTTAGCTTCTACGGAACAAACTACACGCAATGTGTTATTGGCTCTAATGGGGTGGTTAGTTTTAATCCGGCAGACGCCAACGGTTATTGTGCTTGGGCATTGAACGGTACGCCTCTTCCTTCTGCTGCGGTAAACGAAGCAAACAATGCGATCATGCCAGCCTACCATGATATCAACCCAAGTGCCTTTGCTTCTCCTAATGGAGAGATTATGTACCAAACTTTCGGAACGGCACCCAACCGCCAATTTGTAATTCTTTACAAAGACATTTTAGCTTTTGGTGGTGGAGGTGAATGTACTTACATGGGGTTAATACTTCATGAAACTTCCAACATAATAGAAATGCATTTGGGGTACAAACCTATCGCGACAGGTTGGAATGGTGGTTTGGCGATCCAAGGAGTTCAGAACAATCCAGGAACTGTTGCAACAACGACTACAGGACGTAATAACTCGCAATGGAATGCGGTAAACGATTGTAAAATCTACACTCCTACATCCCCAACAAACACCACAGCCTACACATGGAGTAACGGAACTTACATGCAAATTGTGAGTCCGAATAGTACGTATGTGTGGGAGAATACACTCGGGCAAACGTGGCCGTATAATAACGGCATTTTGAACGTACCGAATCCACCACCGGGAACAACCGGATACTTTTTATCATTGAGCGCTGCATCCTGTAATAACTCAGTTGGAGCTGCCTCGGATACAACTTTTATAACCGCGACTTCGGCAACTGTCACGGCTTCCTCAACACCGGACATTTGTACTTCGGGACAGGGATCCGTTACGGCTACACCAGGAGCGGGTACAGCACCATTCACGTATGATTGGACCACACTGGGTAACAACCCAAACGCAACAGTGAACAATGTTACCGCTGGAACACATACAGTAGTAATTACCGATGCATTAGGCTGTTCAGGATCAGCGAGTGTTTTGGTTAATGACACACCAGCGAACTTCCAAGGAAGTGCTACTCTGGTAAGTTGTGCGGGTGGAAATGACGGTACGGCCTTCGCAGAAATGGTGCCACCGCTTGGGAACATTACGTATCAGTGGGATGATCCACTTGCGCAAACAACTCAAACAGCTGTTGGATTAACTGCTGGACAGTATACTTGTAATATTGTATCTGATATCGGCTGTACAGGAACGGTTGTTGTCGATGTGCTAGAAATTCCAGCGTTAACGGCCAACATTGTTGCCCAATCTGATGTTACTTGTAATAGTGGAAACGATGGTATGATTACCTTGGATGTAATTCAAGGGACGCCACCATATTCTTACGTATGGGATAATTCAGCCTCTACAACGAACATCGCCAACGACCTGGTAGTTGGACCGCATCAAATAACAGTTACCGATGCAAACGGATGCGTTGTGGTTGTAAACGGTACTTTGAATGAGCCCCCAGCATTAGATATTTCGTTCGTAACACCAAATACGCAAATTTGTCCTGAGGACGATATTACACTGAACGTGACCGGATCAGGTGGATCCTCACCGTACACATTTACTTGGTCCCAAGGAGGAAATGTTATAGGAACGGGAGATCAAATCACCGTGGATCCATTGGTAACGAATACAGAATATTGCGTAACGCTTTCCGAGGCTTGCGGATCTCCAACGGATCAGGAATGTGTAATGATTACGTTCCCTACGCCAATTGTTCCGAACGCTGAACCAGACATGTACGAGAAGTGCGTCCCAAATCCTTTTGAATTTGAGAACACATCGTCAAACGGAGGCGAAATCGCAACGGCATACTGGGATTTCGGAACGGATGAATACATTGCTTTAGAGAATGGAAACGATTCTACGTCCTTCTTTTTTGATGACGTGGGTCAATACGATTTAATCATGACTGTAACTTCCATTTACGGTTGTGTTTACACAGATACTATTGTAGATATTATGCGTGTTCTTCCACGTCCAACAGCAGATTTCTTCTTCTCGAGTAACCCGGCGACAATTTTTGAAACTACTGTATTTATGCAGGATAAATCTACTCCGGATGTTATTATTTGGGAATGGGATTCTCCTTTCTCATCACCGACGAGTAGCAACTTGACTACGCCAACCTTTGTTTTCCCTGATGGAGAAGTCGGACAATATCCTGTGACTCTGATGGTAGAAACTGAATTGGGTTGTCGAGATACGATTACCTATGTTATGAATGTGGTTGAAGATGTATTGTTTTATGCACCAAACACGTTCACTCCTGACGGCGATGAATTCAATCAAACATGGAATGTTGAAGTTTCGGGTATAGATGAATACGATTTCGAATTGGTCATCTTCAACCGTTGGGGAGAAATCGTTTGGGAAACAAGAGACCCTAATGTTGGATGGGACGGAACCTATGGAAGAGACGGTCGACCGGTTCAAGACGGAACCTATGCTTGGGTGGCTCGCGTTTCAGTTCCTTTCAATGATGACAAATTAGAATACAGCGGATCAATCAACGTGATTCGATAAGAAACAACGCCTACTTTTTACAGACCCGCCTCTCGACACGTTCGAGGTGCGGGTTTTTTAGTTAGTGATTAATCAGGATACGCTCTTGACGAATAAGTCCACCAGTTTCAATCAGAATTAAATAAACGCCATCCTGAACGGAGTAAAAGTTCAATTGAACCTCTCCATTGATTTCTTGCTGAGATACATCTACCCTTTTACCACTTACATCTACAACCTCAATTGAAGTAATATCCTTATCACTGGTAACGCTCACGAATCCTGAGGAAGGATTTGGATAGATACTGACTTGTTCTAATTCTGTTTCAGGAGCATTAGCAAAATCATCCCTTTGAACACTCGCTTTCGGGTCACCTACGATGACTGCTTGCCAAGATAATCGTGATTCCATCATATAAAAGGATTCAGCCAAGTTATAATTGTTCACCGGGTCATAATATCGATTCACAAAAATATCTGTGGGTGCGATTTGTGAGAAGTAGATATAATCTACATTACCCATAGCTGCGGTACAACCGTCGGCAATTAAATCAGCAATTAACACACCATTTGTAGTATTAGCGGCCAAATCAAAGGTGAAAGCCGAATTACACATAGACATTGATGCAACTGAGCCTTTGGTCCATTCATAATTAAACGTAGCTGACGGCAAAGGTCCATGCCCCAACCCGTAATACCCTAATACGTTACTTTGGTTGAGTACGGGAAGTGTGTCGGAATCAAAAAGAGCGTTCCAGCCCCCAGCCTGTAAAGAATCATAGGTAGGAGTATAGAGCCCAACAAAATACGAAGAGTCGTTTCCGATGGCATTGCTTATGTCAACAATTGATTGTGTCGAATTCGGATTGATTCCCGTGTCAGGTCCTGAATTGTCGATCAAATTGTATATATCTGGAACCTCGTACCCATCCAATCGCGTAACAAGGTAAAATCCTTCATTTTGCCTTGAAAAATTGGCATGGCTATCAAAATATGGATTTAGGATGGAATTGGCCTGACCAATAGAACTGGCAAACGAACCAAGAATTAATGTCAACTCAGAATCTACTGAAGCACATTTATTTGATATCGTGGGATCAATGACGCACCCTCTATTTACTGACAGTGGCACTCCTTTGGTGGTTACCAAATAATTAATTGAATTCACAAGATTATTTGACAGAAGGTGATTCTCAACCTGCGATCGAAGCGATTCGAAAGTACTTGAATCTATATCCTCCGCAGTGGACGTTGAGATATAAATCATGTTTTGATCCGGTATGTTTCGTGCTGTTTGGAAATACGATCCTATCAATATAGATGCGTTGCTGTTCGTATTTACGATGACAGCAACATCGTTGTAGGATGTTTGAGCAGACAAATTTACACTAGAAATCAAAATAATTAGCGAGAAGATAGTTTTCATAAAACGTAATTGTTGGATATAGAACTACTTTAATCATGTTATAGTATATTGCGAGGTAAAGAATTAGATATTTATGAGTGATTTAGTAAGCTCATAGAGTGAAGTATAGTCCTTTGAATAGTGAGTTGTAGACGAATGCACTCGAATTGGCATCTTCTTTGATTAATATTAGTAAGTTTGAAAAAAATGAAGATGAAAAAGCTATTTATACCTATTACACTAATCGCGGCACTCGTTTTCACAGCATGTGATGTTTTGGAATCTGCAGCTGGCGATATTTTAAGCACCGACGGAGGTTCTTCTCAACCTAAACTAACCGAAGCAGAAGTGGCCTCTGGTTTGAAAGAAGCGCTTTCAGTAGGAATTACGAATGCCGTAGATGTGACGTCCGTTACTGATGGTTTCCTTGGAAATTCTGAGATTCGTTTACCATTTCCTGAAGATGCCAAGAAAGTAAAAGAAAAAGCACTGGAATGGGGCTTGGACGGTCAGGTAGAAAAATTTGAGACAACTTTAAATCGTGCGGCAGAAGAGGCATCCAAAGAAGCATTGCCTATCTTTAAAAATGCTATTACCTCCATGTCAATTCAGGATGCATTTGGAATTTTGAATGGTGGCGAAGGTGCAGCAACGGATTATCTGAAGAGAAAAACAACAGATCAGTTAATTACGGCATTTCGTCCTAAAGTTGACGATGCTATTTCTAAAGTTAAGTTGACAGAATACTGGGATCCACTTGCTCAAAAGTATAATACCGCTATGACTTTTACAGGGGGCGAAAAAGTGAATACAGATTTAGGCGACTATGTAACACGAAAGGCAGTATCCGGGTTGTTTACAATGGTCGCGAAAGAAGAAAATAAGATTCGAGAAAATCCAGCTGCACGAGTGACCGACCTTCTGCAAAAGGTTTTTGGAAGCATTACTGGAAATTAATAGTATTTCAGATAATGATATTTCAGGCGTCTTCGGACGCCTTTTTTGTTCAAATTAGCTATTGTATTGGTCCTTTGTAACTTCATTCGGCGAAATTCGTATAGTTCAATAAATTCAACATCAACATGCAATACCCTCCCACCGAATTAGTTTTAGATGCTCAAGGTAAAGTATACCATTTAGGATTGTCCCCTGAAGATATTGCTGATACAATTATATTGGTTGGGGATCAAGGCCGTGTAGACTTGGTGGCTAGCTTTTTCGACTGCGTAAATCACACCTCTCAACACAGAGAATTTTATTGCATTACAGGGATGTACAAAGGAAAAGCAATATCGGCTCTTTCTACGGGAATTGGAACTGATAATATTGACATTACTATCAATGAACTGGATGCTTTGGCCAATATTGACCTGGAAAAACGCGAAGACAAACCGGAGCATAAATCTTTACGTTTGATACGTATTGGAACTTGCGGAATCTTACATCCTGAGGTGCCTGTGCATTCTTACATCCTTTCTACTCATGCTTTCGGAATTGATAATGTTGCGCATTACTATGAAATTCCGTTCGATAGTGAGGAGTCTGCGTTGAATTCGGATATTGCCGACCATGTAGCATTACCTGAAAACGTAAGAACGTATGTTTCGAAAGCATCTGAATCTATTGTCGCGTTGCTTGATTCCGAAAAGACAGAAAATGGCATCACAGTTACCTCCAGTGGATTTTATGGCCCTCAGGGACGACAGCTTCGATTGAAAAATAAAACGGGGCATATCAATGATCGATTGTCATCTTTTCAACACGATTCACATCGCATCACCAATTTCGAAATGGAAAGCTCGGCGTTGTTTGCTTTGGGAAGAGCCTTGGGGCATGAATGCGGAACCATTTGTTTGGGCATTGCGAACCGACCGAACAAGGAATTCTCCAGTGGGTATCAGGACGCTATGAAAGAGTTGATTTTGTATGTTCTGGATCGAGTTTGAGGGAGGACTAGAAGTTTGCAGAAAGCATAAGCGGAAAGTGGAAAGTGGAAAGTGGAAAGTGGAAAGTGGAAAGTCTAAAGTAAAAAGTTGAAATGGATGTCCATCTTTCAGCATTCAGCCTTAAACATTTGGCTAATTACAAACGCTGCTCTTCCCTACTCCGTTGAGGCTTGCGGTCGATACACCATTATTTTTCCTCTTTTCATCTCGTTGATTCGAAACAAAGTCGTTCCTACTTTTCGTCCGTGCTCTCCAGTGTTTTGATGAATCAAGACGATATTTCCATCTTCTAGCACTTCATGGACAATTGCGGTGTGATGCTTCATCTCTTCTTCATAGGTATATTTACCCTCTTCCCATGTGATTTTCACATTCTTGAATTGAATAATATCTCCTGCATAAATGCATTCTGATTTATAGTTGATCAATTCTCCGTACTCCTCATATCCATCCCATTTGGCGCCTGTTTCGTCGAGAACCATTTTGGCCAAATCCCAGCATTCGCCTGTTCCAACCTTTTTATTCAATTCGGCACTCGCCAAATCTACAATTCGCTGGTTCAATGCAGGAGTGTCACCACAATCTTGTTGTGCTCTGGCAGTAAATGAAAAAGAAATAACTGCACACAGAAAAAAGAGAAATAAGTTTCGCATATCTACATAACGGCTTTATGGTCAAATTCTTACATCACGCCCAAATTCTTGCAAAATACGCACCAACTTTTTCTCATTGACCGCCAGTACGTTCTCACGGAATTTTGAATCTTCATCAATAATGTCTTTTTGAGTTGCTGAGAAGTGAATCGCATCCGGTTGTACTTCGTCCCGAAGTCGAGCAACATTGGAAGCATTTACTCCGCCTCCACACATAATTTCAATCCGACCGGCAGCATATTTACGCATTTCCACGAGGTTTTCCATTCCCAAATCGACATTCCTTGCCAAACCAGAACTTAAAATCCGGTCGAACTCCAATTCAATCAGTTTGTCCATTCCTTTCTCGAATCGAACCAAGTCATCAAAAGCACGGTGAAAAGTCATTTGCATTCCATCCGCTTGGCGCTTCATTTTCTCCAGAGAATCACGATCGATCCAACCGTCCTCTCCGTAAATTCCCACGACTACTCCGTGCGCCCCAATTGCCTTGCTCTCACGAATATCACGCAACATGATCTCGACTTCATCATCGTCATAAATAAACCCGCCAGGCCGGGGGCGCACCAAAACATGCGTTTCCAGTCCCATCGCGAGCGCGTATTCAATCATCCCCGGAGAAGGTGTCATCCCACCTTGTTCAAGGTTTTGACAAAGTTCAATCCGATCGAAATTGTACTTCTTCGCCAGTCGAATGGCGTTTAAAGAAGCCGCACATAGTTCAAGTTTCATTCCGTAAATATTTGAATTTCATCAATAAAGGTCCAAGGAATATTTCCAGCCCCACCATTTCCTTCAGGAATTGCATCCAAAGGTTCAATTTCGAATTTAAAAAACTTTGCATCTGCAGAATACGGGAGCTTCATACGAACTACTAATTCATCACTGTTCACATCTCCTTCCCAATAGTTATTCCACCCTTCCCCATCTTTTGAGTACCAGATCTTCACTTTTTCCGGAAGATAAATCCAAGAACCTTTTTTATTGAGAAAGCCAATAGTCAGTGAGTCGACTGTTTTCACTTCCTCCAATTGTACTTCAAGTTCGATTTTACTTTGATTAAAGCCCAGCCATTGATCACCTTTCCAATTTTTTGAGCCCAAAATGCCATCCACAAGATTTAAGCTGCCGTTGTGATTGTACTTCTCGTGAGGCTGAGGATTCATTTCTACCCTGGCCCCTAGAGACCCCGATTCATAAATACGGTGTAAAATATGTTGATCGTCATTAAATTGCACCTTTAGGTCGTAATATCCATTCCCTCCACTTAAAAACTCTACGCTTTCACCGTTTTGCATGAAGAACATTCCACGAGCAGAACCATTGTAACCATCAGAATACAAGAATTTTTCGGTAGAATCTAAACCCCACCAGGAATAAGCCACTCCTGCATCAGTACGTTGAATTTTTAATTCTGGAATATGAATGGACTTCGAGATATTTACATTTTTAACTGCCAAAAAAGACTCGTGAAAATCCAAATACACTTCCAAAAACTCTGAGTAATCCGGTTTTTTTTGACACCATAATCCTTGCATCAATGCTAATGCCCTTGGATAGACCATATATTCCACGTGATCATACGACGGGATGTACTCGGTCCACACATTGGCTTGTCCACCCAAAATGTGCTTCGCTTCCTGTTCTGTGAGTCCTTCAGGCACCGGGTTGAACTGATAGACCTTTTCTAAAGGCAGAAAACCTCCAATGGCCAATGGCTCGGACGCATGACTGCTTTGATAGTAATCGAAATAACAATATGAAGTTGGAGACATTACCACAGGGTGACCTTGCTTGGCCGCTTTGATTCCGCCCGCTTCACCTCTCCAAGACATCACGGCAGCATTAGGAGACAGTCCACCTTCTAAAATTTCATCCCATCCAATCAGTTTTCGACCATTTTCGGTAAGAAAAGTATCCATTCGTTTGATGAAATAGCTTTGGAGTTCATGGGAGTCGTGCAATCCATTTTCTTTTCTAACATTAGTACAATTTGGACATTCATTCCAGCGTGTTTTCGGCGCTTCGTCGCCCCCAATGTGAATGTATTCTGAAGGGAATAACTCCAACACTTCGGATAATACATTTTGCAAAAACACGATAGACTCTTCCTTCGAACAATAAATGTCGTCAAATATCCCCCAAAGACCGGGAACACCCTGGAATCCGCCTGTGCAAGACAATTCGGGATACGCTGCCAAAGCTGCACGACTGTGTCCAGGCATTTCAATTTCAGGAACGATTGTCACATGCATCTGCTTTGCAAATGCTACCACTTCTTTGATCTCTTCCTGCGTGTAAAATCCACCGTATCGCTTATGATTGTACGTTCTTGGTGAGTCAGTAAAATGTCCAACCACGGTACTATCACGAAACGCCCCGACCTCTGTTAGTTTCGGGTACTTTTTGATTTCAACACGCCACCCCTGGTCATCGGTCAGGTGCCAATGAAACGTATTGAATTTATACAATGTCATGGTTTCGATGAACGCTTTGACCTCTTCTACAGTGAAAAAATGACGGCTCACATCAAGGTGTAAACCTCTCCATTCAAATTTTGGTGCGTCTTCTACTTTTATTTTCGGGAAACACAACTTGGGCTCATCGGTATAATCAATGTACTCACTCACCAATTGCAAGAGGCTTAACATTCCGTATAACTGTCCAGACGGCGAATTATACGCGATCTCAACGGCATCATCAATTGTAATTCCGTAAGCCTCTGGTAATAAATGCTTCCTGTAAGAAAACCTTATCATTGGATCTGAATCGGTTTCTTCTATGGTGATTCCTGCTATCTTAAAATTTGATTCTAAAAATTGTCGCTGTACCTCAGTGAAAACACCTTTTTCATAGGTTAGGTTATGCTTCGCAAGTACCAAGTTTCCTTCTGTTTTTTCGACAAAAGATGGAGTTGGAAGAATGTTCGTCTGTGCCCAAAAGGATGAGGTTAAAATGAGAACAGCGATAGCAGAGAGTACGTTTTTCATTCCTGACTTGTATTGGGATAGGACAACACCAGAACTGCTGGTCTCTTCTTGGGTTTCTCCAGCGGTACTCCAATAAAATACGATTGACTTACTCGTGCCACAAATAACTGACCGACGGTTGTAGTCTTTACTTTCTCTACCAAATCAGCGGCCAATATACCTCCGTCAATATTCCGTAGTGTGCTAAATCCGTTGTTGTCTGGCCAATATTGTTCTACGATGGAATCAAAAGGAACATTGGCATGAAACTGGTCATAAATGTCATGAATTGCAGCTGTTCGTTCTTCTCTTGACATGGCTGAACCATCCAGATAAACATATTGAATGCTGTAAAGTTCCAAGGTTGTATCGCGCATGAACTTGTAGCTCCGTTGGTCTTTCTCGACAATTCCCAATTCCTCCTTCGTTTGTGTTTTTCTTTGCTCCAGAAATGTACTGTACAATTCCGGTTCATTTTCGTCGTAAAGTAATTCAAGCATTACATCACCAGGGTATTTCTTTGCGTACCTGCGCATTTCTTCTGGTGATTTCAGCTTTGAAATATTTTTGTGATGGTTTACATTACTAAAGTAATCGTTGGGATTTGCCTTTGGAATTAACAACACATAATGTCCCTTGATCTTCTTAGGCTTGTGCGTCATGTCTACAATGTTGAACCAACCAGATTTTTCATCGCCAGCGATAAATTGATCGCCCTTTGATTTACCGCGCACTGCCTTTTGAAAGGGCTCCACGAAAAAATCCAAATCCACCCAACCAGCGTCGCCAAATACCTCCTTATCCGGACCGCTATTTTGAGCATGCCTTTCGAACAAATCTTCAAAGGAGGTCCCGGCATTCAATTGTTCAAACACGTCACGTATTTCTTCCTTGGCGTTTGGAGTATTTCTAGTTGTCATTGTTAGCAATCGGAAACGATAAATTTCTTTCGCCCCTTCGGCTACAACTACTACATGGTATGAGTCGGAAACGTATGAATCCCCTGGCTTTAGGTTGTCTTTCCGAGATTGGTAATCTTCGTTGGGCATTTTATCATGCAGGAATCCGAAAACTACTTGTGGTAAACTATCGGCGAACAACTGTGCCTGCTCGATATTACGAATTTCTTTTGCTTTGGAAAGGTAATCCTGAGCGTACGATCCAGATGCTATGAAAAGAAACAGAATATGTAAGAAAACAAATCGCATTGTAAACGAAGCTACAAAATTAACGCCAATCAATGCGTTTCTATCAAAGACTAAAACCCTCCGCTACTGTTGTCTCGATAGGAAAGGATGAAAAAGCCTGGTACTTTGTGTGGTTCTTCCTCTATGATAACAATACCCATGCTTTCTCCAGTACGCTCCCATTCAAAGAACTTCCCTTCGATCATTTGATTTTCGGTGATCTTATAATCAGTGGCTACTTCTTCTACAATCTGCGGGGAACTTGAGTATTTCGCCGAGGTGTGTTGAAATTTCTTCACGACGTCCCAGTAACTTTCACCGCTTTCTAACAACTTCTTCATTTGACCAATGATTATTTCAGCGGTCTCTTTGGAAACGTCCTTAAGGTCCATTTTGATCACTTGAACCTTAACAATGTTAAAGAGTGAGTCTTGAATTATTTTTGAACGAATCCCAAAACCTGGACGCATGTCTCCCTTGTAGGATTCCATTTTACTCGTGTCAATATCATCGAAAAAGAATACATCTTTTTCAATGTGCACAACTCCTGTAAATACTTCACGGAACCCTGAAGCATAATCTTCAGCCTGCTGAACTGTATTGATAGCAGAGAAATTCTCTTCATGATTTTGTCCAAAGGATAAGAAAGAAATACCGAGCGCAAAGGCGACACAGAGCTTGTGCATTTGATTTTGAGTTTAGGTGATCAATGTACTAATACGACTAGAATTAATCAATTATCGTTCCGCTTTTTTGCACACGCAGCGAATGGGAGTTATTCACAATGCGAATCTCTGCAATAACAACACACCAAGAATCAGTCACTTAAACCAAAAAACCCTGACCCCTTCCGATAGCTATCAGAAGAGTGTCAGGGTTTCCAATTATTGGATTTCGAGGTTTACTCGATAATTACTAATCCTTTTGAGTATACTGCATCGGATGCAAATACTCGAACAGTATAACGTCCTGCCTCAAGATTTGTTCCGTTTACAGCACCTGTAGAAAGATCTACGGATACAGAAACTTCTCTTCCAAGAGCGTCAATTACTGCGATGTGATCGATAGCTCCATCAAAATCAACCGTAAACACTCCAGAATTTGTAGGGTTCGGGTAAATGTTGATGTAATCGCTGTTCAACTCATCAATTCCAGTGAAATCAACCAACACACACTCTGTTGTATCAGTACAATTCGTTGTTGTAACGATTGCAGCGTATTCACCTGTGACAGTCGGCTGGTATCCTTGACCTGTAGCTCCAGCAATTGGCTGTCCCGTTCCACAATCGATCCACTGGTACGATGCACCTGTTTGGTTCGCTGTCAACTGAGTTCCCATTGAAGAAACAGTAAGATCAATCAGCTCAACATTTACGTTTTGTGTCTGTGTAACTGTATTACCGTTACCATCGTCGTACGTCCATGTTACAACTGTTGTTCCAGCGGTAGTAATTGGGAAAGTCACGTCTGGCGTACCGTTAATGGTTCCAGCACAGTTGTCTGTCGCAGTTGGCGTTGCTGGTGTCGCTTCGTTACATCCAACAAAATCTTCCAAAGTAGCGATATCTGGTGACGGCGCTGAAGCATCATTGATAATAATATCTTGTGTTTGCGTTGCCGTATTACCAAATCCATCGTCATACGTCCATGTGATTGTTGTAGTTCCCTGAGTTGTAATTGGGAATGTCACATCCGGAGTACCATTAATTACACCTTGACATACATCAGATGCAGTTGGTGTCGGAGGTGTAAATGAACATTGATTAGAGAATGTCAACAAGTTCGGGTTATCTGGCACTGGAGGATCGTTATCGATTCCAGAAATAATCACGTCTTGTGTTTGTGTTACAACGTTTGTTCCATCGTCGTACGTCCAGGTAACAGTAGTTGTTCCAACCGTGTTAATTGGAAGTGATACGTCTGGAGTTCCAGTGTACGTTGCGTTACAATCGTTTGTTGCCGTTGGCGCTACCCAAGAAGTAAGTACACAGTCTTCTGTCAAATCTGGCAAGTTCGCTACATCAGCAACAAGAGAACCTACACCTGGGTTACAGTTCAATGAGATAATCACTTGACCGTCTCCCAATTGCACACCAGCTAGGTTCACAGGGTTGGCACCACCGTTAAAAGAACCACCGCCACCACCGGCAGCACAACAAGTGGTTGAACTGTTGTTGTTGGCCCCTCCACCACCGGAGTATCCACCACCACCGCCACCGCGATAGTTGTTCCAGCTAGAGGTTCCACCTCCACCACCAAATCCGCCTCGACCTTCGTCGACACCAGCAGCGCCACCGTTAATAAATGCTTGTCCACCAGCAGTTCCGTCACCGTTGGTTAGCAAACCTCCTCCTGCATCTGCACTTGAAGCTTGTTGCCCACCGTTTCCGTTGGTTCCTCCAGCTCCTGTAATTGCTCCTACGGCTCCAGCCGCTCCAGCCTCTGTGATTTGTCCGTCACAAGCAGGTAGCCAGTTTGAAGCATGGCTTCCACCACCTCCACCAGCAACTACGTAAGGGTTGTTGGAAAGATCTGTTACGAAAGATCCTCCACCTCCTCCGTACTGATTGTTGTACGTTGTTTGCGGAAAGTTTAAGTAGTCTCCTCCACGCTGTCCCACAAGAACTTTGATTTGTGTACCAGCTGTAAGGTTGAATTCTCCGGAAATGTGAGCTCCACGCCCTCCAAAGTTTCCATAACCTTGACCTCCGAAGGCTTCAATAGTATAAACACCCGTTGTTGGAACGGTCCAAAATTGAATACCGCCAGTTACAGTAACGGCGCCATCCAGTGTTGTTCCAGAATATGCAGCATCAATTTGCGCTTGCGTAGGCGGTGTTTCACCTGTCGCTCCACCTGAAGTAAAGGTATAAGTTTGCGAATAACTATATCCTGTTATTGCTATGCACAAGGCGAGAGAAGCCGAGCGCAAATTAAGTAGTAGTTTACCCATAATAGAAATTGTTAAATAATTTAAGCCCCTAATTTCGTGTTTATTCAGAACAATCCCAATTATTGTTCGATATCAAACAGTTCAAGGCAAAATTGTTAGACAATTCCTCTAACTACTCATTAAAAGCACAAGCCCCTTACATATTACGGCGGTACTGACCACCGACCTCAAACAATGCACTCGTAATCTGACCCAATGAAGCATACTTACACGTTTCCATCAATTGCTCAAACATGTTTTCGTTTTGAATGGCAGCACGCTGTACCAGACGAATTCCTTCTTTCGCCTCTTCCTTGTATGTCTCATGTAGCGTTCCCAACATATTAATCTGGAACTGCTTCTCATCTTCCGTAGCTCGAATTACTTCTTTTGGTAAGATGGTAGGTGAACCTTTAGAACTGAGGAAGGTATTTACACCGATAATTGGGAATTCCCCTGTATGTTTTAAAGTTTCGTAGTAAAGCGATTCCTCCTGAATTTTGGAGCGTTGATACATGGTTTCCATGGCTCCTAAAACGCCCCCTCGTTCCGTGATGCGGTCGAATTCTGATAGTACTGCTTCTTCTACCAAGTCTGTCAATTCCTCAATAATGAATGAACCTTGCAACGGATTTTCATTTTTCGCCAACCCTAACTCACGGTTGATAATCAACTGAATTGCCATTGCTCGTCGTACCGACTCTTCCGTAGGAGTTGTAATTGCCTCATCATAAGCATTCGTATGTAGACTGTTACAATTATCATAGATGGCGTAAAGTGCTTGCAGCGTTGTACGGATATCATTGAAGTCAATTTCCTGCGCATGCAAGGAACGGCCCGAAGTTTGAATGTGATATTTCAACATCTGAGCTCGTGCATTCGCACCATACTTCTTTGCGAGTGCCTTGGACCAAATTCTTCTGGCAACACGTCCAATAACGGCATATTCCGGGTCGATTCCATTGGAGAAAAAGAAGGACAAATTCGGCCCGAAAGCATTGATATCCATTCCTCGACTCAAATAATACTCAACGTACGTAAATCCGTTTGCCAGGGTAAATGCCAACTGCGTAATAGGATTTGCTCCTGCTTCTGCAATATGATACCCAGAAATGGATACGGAATAGAAGTTTCGAACTCCATTGTTGATGAAGTATTCTTGCACATCTCCCATCAAACGAAGTGCAAACTCCGTAGAGAAAATACAGGTATTTTGAGCTTGATCTTCTTTTAAGATATCTGCTTGTACAGTCCCTCGAACTTGCTTCAGTGTATCCGCTTTGATTTTTGCGTATACTTCAGGGGCCAATACTTGATCTCCTGTAACCCCAAGCAACATCAACCCTAATCCATCATTGCCCTCAGGTAGATCGCCATTGTAACGCGGACGCTCTGTTCCTTTTTTCTTATAGATATTGACAATTTTGGCTTCTATTTCGGCTTCTAACCCGTTTTCTTTGATGTATTTCTCACAATTTTGATCGATTGCCGCATTCATAAAGAACCCAAGAAGCATTGGTGCCGGACCATTGATAGTCATCGAAACAGATGTCTTGGGATCGGATAAATCAAAACCAGAGTATAATTTTTTCGCATCATCCAGGCAGCAAATGGAAACTCCTGAATTCCCAATTTTACCATAAATATCTGGTCGTAAATCAGGATCGTTACCGTAAAGCGTTACTGAATCAAAAGCTGTTGAAAGTCGTTTTGCTGGCATCCCCAAACTCACATAATGGAAACGTTTGTTGGTTCGTTCCGGTCCTCCTTCTCCTGCGAACATTCGTGTTGGATCTTCCCCCTCACGTTTGAACGGGAACAGTCCGGAGGTATACGGAAATTCTCCAGGAACATTTTCCTGAAGAGACCAACGAAGAATATCTCCCCAACCCATGTATTTCGGTGTTGCTACCTTTGGGATTTGAGAGTGCGAAAGTGATTCAGTGTGCGTTTTAATAGAAAGCTCTTTGTCGCGCACTTTAAACGTAAACAATTCATCTTTGTATTTCTGGCGCTTTTCCTCCCAGTTTTCGAGAATTGCCAAATTTTTCGGATCGAAGTTTAGTTTCTCCATCTCGAAAGCCTCTTGCAGTCCTTTTATTAGTCGGTCTTTATCTTCCAGTTTCGATGCTTTCAGTGTCTCCATGGATGTGTGCAACCCATACAGTTTATCAGCCACCACGACTTGTTCGTCCACCCATTTATCGTAAGCTCTATTGTTTTCAGATATCTCTGAAAGGTAACGCGTGCGATCCGGTGGAATAACGAAGATCTTTTCAGACATTTCATCGGTGATTTCGAAAGTGGATTCCAATTTCACACCTGTTTTCTCCACTAGCTTGTCCATGATCACCTTGTACAAAGTGTTCATTCCCGGATCATTGAACTGAGACGCAATGGTTCCATATACTGGCATGGAATCTACCTCTGCTTCCCACAATTGATGGTTTCGCTGATATTGTTTTCTTACATCGCGAAGTGCATCTAAAGCACCACGTTTGTCGAATTTATTTAAAGCGATTACGTCGGCAAAATCCAACATATCGATTTTCTCTAATTGCGTCGCCGCTCCGTATTCTGGCGTCATCACATACAGCGACATGTCTGAATGGTCCAAAATTTCAGTGTCACTTTGACCGATACCTGACGTTTCCAGGATAATGAGATCGTATTCGGCTGCTTTTAAAACATTAATTGCTTCTGCAACGTGCTTGGAAAGTGCCAAATTGGATTGACGCGTTGCCAAAGATCGCATGTATACGCGTTCGTTCTTGATGGAGTTCATTCGGATACGATCACCCAACAAGGCACCTCCGGTTTTGCGTTTCGAAGGATCCACTGAAACCACGGCAATCGTTTTATCCTCAAAATCGATTAGAAAACGACGCACCAATTCATCTACTAAGGATGATTTCCCAGCTCCTCCAGTACCTGTTATTCCGAGTACCGGAATTTGAACCTCATCTGCAAGTTTATGTACCTCATCTAAAATATCTTTCGATTCATCCGCAAAGTTTTCCGCGGCAGAAATAATGCGTGCAATGTTCGGTGCACTTTTCTCTTTGATGTGCTTGATTTCGCCATTCAAATCCTTTCCTACAGGATAATCAGAACGCTCCACCAAATCATTAATCATTCCTTGTAAGCCCATGGATCGCCCATCGTCCGGGTGATAAATTCTTTCAATTCCGTAAGCCTGCAGTTCTTCGATTTCTGAGGGTAGAATGGTTCCTCCGCCTCCACCAAAGATTTTGATGTGCCCGGCACCTTTTTCCTTCAATAAGTCGTGCATGTACTTAAAGTACTCTGTATGACCACCCTGATAAGACGTCATGGCAATCGCCTGTGCATCTTCCTGAATGGCACAATGGACTACTTCTTCTACCGAGCGATCGTGACCAAGATGAATTACCTCACAACCAGTTGATTGGATAATTCTACGCATGATATTGATTGCCGCATCGTGCCCATCAAAAAGGGACGCCGCTGTTACAATTCTAACTTTATTTTGAGGAATATAAGGTGCAATTTTCTCCATAAATCGAGGCTTTTAAAGCGCCACAAAAGTAATGATTTCAAGCCGAATTTTGAACGTTTGAAACGTGAAGATTTCAACACTTTAAGTTAGGTTTAATGCGCTCATAATGAGGAACAGTTGGCAAACTCGATGGAATTGTCTTACTTTTGAGTAACAAGACTACAACTATGAAAATTACCGTGCTAATCCTGTCAATTCTGATGTCCATGCTTGCATCGGCGCAGTCTATTCCTACTTTTGATGATATCGATATCCCGATGCGTGATGGTGAACTACTTGCGGCAGATGTCTACATTCCAGCTGGAGCCGATTCTTGTGAAGTCATTCTCATACAAACTCCATATAACAAAGACTTATTTGAAAACAGTTTGCCGTTGGGAATTGGACCCAATTTGGATTCACAGCCTTACGCTTTTGTAATTGTCGACTGGCGCGGTTTTTACGGTTCCAGTGGAGCCAATACTTCGAATTTTGAAAGAGGGGAAGATGGATATGATATCATTGATTGGATTACACAGCAGCCCTGGCATCTTGATCGTGTTGGGACTTGGGGGCCTTCAGCACTAGGCGGCGTTCAATACAATACGGCTCGTGAGAAGCATCCGAACCATACCTGTGCGGTTCCTGTTGTAGCCGATCCGCAGCAACATTATCAGGGCTATTTTTACGGTGGTGTTTTGGAGGAATCTCGATTGCAACAATTGGATGCTCTGGGATACGGGCTATCACCGATTATCATGGCAAATGTTTATTACAATCCAACCTGGCAGTTCACGGAAGCAAATACGTGGTATCCTTCAGATATTGAAATACCTACTTTACAGATTGGCGGATGGTACGATCACAACATCAACAATATGATGAAGTGGTACGAAGCAACTCGAACGAGTGCTGCCGCATCTGTTCAGGACGAACAATGGTTACTCGTTGGACCCTGGGTTCATGGCGGTACCGGAATTGCTTTCGTAGGAAGTGCCAATCAAGGGGAAATGACCTATCAAAACGCGGAGTTTGTGAATAACGACATGGCATTGGACTTCTTTGATTACTATTTATTGGATGCAGCGAACGGCTGGAATACGACTGACCTTGTAACTTACTATGACCTCGGGAACGACCAATGGCTCAGTTCAAATGCGGCGACTATTGATATGCCCCTGGACGATATTCTTTATTTGAATGACAATGGTCAATTATCCATTTCGAACAGTGGCCAATCGACTACGAGTTTTGTGTGTGACCCTTCCAACCCAAGTCCAACAATTGGTGGACAAACTTTGGCAGTAGGGTTAGATCAAGGCCCTTACGATCAAATTTCGCTAGAGTCGCGGAATGATGTTATCACCTTCGAATCGGATTTGTTATACGCAGACGCAACCATTTCCGGAGAAGTGATTGCGAATATTAGCGTTTCTTCCGATCAACCTGATGGAGATATTTGTATCCGGTTGGTCGATGTACATCCTGATGGGCGCAACATGCTCATTAACGATGGTATTCGAAGAATTCGTTTTCGGGATGGATATGAGCAGGCTGATGAAAGTTTTATGACTCCAGGACAAGTATACAATGTCGAAGTTTCCTTGCCTTTTGTTCATTACACCTGGAAAGCCGGACATCGTATTAAAGTCTACATCAGCGGCAATAGCTCTAATCGTTGGGATGTGAATCTCCAAGACGGCGGTACCATGTATCAACCTGGAACCGGAAATGTTGCCAACATGACCATTCATCACGATCAAACGTATAGTTCATTTCTTCATTTGCCCGGATCGAATAGCTCACTGGGAATTTCTAAAACAAACCAATTGCAAGTGAGCGTGTATCCGAATCCAGTGGAAGATCAATTATACATCGAAGGAATAGAAAACCCTCAGTTTGTGCTTCTCAATTCGCAAGGTCAGGTAATTTTGCAGGGCGAAGGAAATGCAGTTAACACCTCTGGAATGGCAACAGGTTGGTATCTGCTTCAGGTTAGAGAAGGGGGAATCGAAAAACAGTTTCCAGTGATTATTCGATAAATGGAGTATACAATACATGAAATTGAACCGGCGGACAACAAGGCCCTGGCAAAAGTCATTCGAACCGTTTTAGAAGAACACGGAATGAACAAACCCGGAACTGTCTATACAGATCCAACTACTGACCAACTATACGAATTATTTCAAACGCCGAGATCTGTTTATTACGTGGTAAGATCTCAAGAAAAAGTTGTGGGTGGTTGTGGTATCTACCCTACCGATGGCTTGCGTGAAGGATGCGCAGAATTGGTAAAGCTGTATCTGCTGGCGGAGGCACGTGGCAAAGGCATTGGTAAAATTCTATTGGAGCGCTGCGCTGCAGATGCTGCGCAAATGAACTATCACCAGCTCTACCTGGAATCGATGCCTGAGTTGAGCAATGCTGTTCTTTTATATGAATCTGTCGGTTACAAGAGGATTACCGAACCAATGGGTAACTCGGGTCATTTTGCTTGTGATTTATGGATGGTTAAGGAATTGTGAGTTTAGAATATGGAATCATGAATAAGGAATAAGGAATAAGGAATAAGGAGTATTTTCAGTGAGGAACAATGATTGGCTGAGCCAATAGTTGGTCTGACTCCACTATTGTTCGGTTAAAGACGGAAGCCAATTACGCAGACATCATCAATCTGTTCGTTATCGCTAATCCAGGAATCGTATGTTGTTTCCAAATTTTCCTTCTGAGCTTCCATATCCTTATTTGCACATTCCAACAAGGTTTTCTTCAGCGTAATGTATTTAAACTTTTTGCCTTTTGGCCCTCCAAATTGATCGGCATACCCATCCGACATTATATACAGTTGGTCGTTCTCTTCAAGTTGAATTTCACACTCACTAAACGGTTTCATTTCCTGAAAACGGCCTATGGGTTGTTTGTCACCCTTCCACTCCAGAAGAACGTGATTCTCACCTTCTAGGACGCGGACTTCCTCTCCCACATTTTTAAACCTACTGGCTTCACGAATCAACCACAATCCGTTATGTGCACCAGCAAAAATTACCCGCTTCTCTTTGAGATGAATTGCCAATAGAGAGATATCCATTCCATCGGCCACTTCTTCCGTACTTTTTGCGAAGGCATCCAAGACAAGCTCTCTTGTTTTGTCTAGAATATCTTTGGGACGTTTCAAGGCAAACTCCTTTACGGAACGGTTTAACGCATTACTGCAGACCACGCTTACCATCGCTCCAGGAACACCATGACCAGTACAGTCGGCCACTGCTAAGAAGCACCAGTCACCTCTATTCTCGAACCAATAAAAATCACCACTTACAACATCTTTAGGACGGAAAAACAGAAAACTTTTTGGTAAGAATTTATTGATTTGTTGCGGCGTTGGTAACAGCGCTGACTGTAATCGCCGGGCGTAGTTTATGGAGTCTGAAATGGATTTGTTATGTTCCTCAACGATATTCTTTTGTGCTTGCACCAGATGGTTTCGCTCTACCAATACTGCATTCATTCGGTTTTTACGTCGGTTTGAACTAACATAGTAAACGAGCGAAGCAATCAGCAATATAAACCCAATTACACTCAAGTAAACGATATTCTGAATCTCGGCTATGTCCTCCAGATAGGCTGTTCTTTCAGTAGCAAATTCGTTTACTTGCCTCAGGCTGTCTTGTTCGAATTGTGCTTCTAGTTTGTATCGAATTCCACCGGCGATAACATCTTGCGTATGTCGTCGTTCGTCGGCGACCATTTTAAGCTCTAAGTAATTATCCAAGGCAAAATACGCTTGCTCGAAATCGCCCAAGCGTGAATTGTACCTCGAGTACATTCGAAAGTAGTCGGGTGTTAAGTCCTGCAAATCTTCCCGTTGAATAAGGGTATACGCATCTCTTAGCATGTTACTGAGGCTATCCGTAGAAAGTTGCTCGAAAAAGTATTCGCTGATTTTAATCAGTGCCTTCACCTCATCATCCGCCTTTTCCATGTAACGCGCATTCTCTAACGCCTCGCGTGCCATCTCCGAGCGTTTTTGTTGGGATATCGGCACACCTTCTAACGTTGCGTATTCTAAAATAGCCCGAGAATACTCATCCAATTGGTCTTGGAATTCATCAATTTCAATTGCTTTTTTCAGGTAATACTGAGCGCTATCTGCCTTCCCCCATTCCTTGTACATGGTACCGAGAGTGGTGTATGAAATCGCCTTGTCTTTTGGTCCTCCATACTTTAAATCAAAATCGAGACTTTCATAGAGGTAATCATCAGCCTGTTCAAACAGCCCAATTTCCAAGTACAAATCTCCAGTATTATGCAAGGCGATGTAGCGCCCCGACAATGCCTCCTCTTTCTTTTGTCCGGTCGGGTTCTTACTTAGAATTTTGTCGTAGTATTCTATGGAGAGTAATTGTACTTCCAAGCACTTTGTTAAGTCGCCTAAAGCATAGTACGCATTTCCTAAATTCCCGTATGCGTCACCAATTCCTTGATCATTTTTTGCTTTTTTCATGTAGCTCAAGGACTTGTAGTAATAGTCCAAAGCTTGCTTAAACTGGGATTTTGACTCCTGGTACCAACCTTTTACCTGAAAAGCTGTTCCGATATAGGTGTCATTTTGAGTTTTTCTTGCCCAGTACAAACATGAATCTGCATAGATTTTTGCCTTCGCAGGTTCCGAAAATTCGACCTCCTGATACTGTTGGAAATAATAGAGAAAATAGTATTCTTCGTTGTTGTATTCGCTTTTAGATTGCGAAAATGCTTCGTTTATAACCATAACGAAAACAAGTAACAAGAAGACGTTTCTCACGAATTTAGGCATACACAAATGTACATAATTTCAGATTTCGAGATGTTTATATGACCCAAGTCATATTTTGTTATTGTCTGAGGCATACCTTTGTAGAAGCAATCTGAAAATTATGGCGACAGAACGAAAGTGTCCGAAATGCCAAACCTGGAATACCGACGTGGACTATTGTACCAATTGTGGTGAAGTCCTATCCCCTACTATCATTGAAGAGCAACGAGAGAAACAAAGAGAAAAACGCAGATATCGCCCGCCGACGAAGTTTGATAAATTCATTGAAAAATGGCAAAATTCTCGCTTTTGGATGCTTCGGGTTTTGTACCGCGTCGTATACACTATTGGGGTAATCTTCTTTGCCATCGCCTCATTTTTTGCCTGGATTGCAGCGTCACCCAATGGCTAAAAACAAGGATATAGCGCTTTTTGTAGGGTTAATGACACTCTACTTTCTTGTTCGTTGGGCCTATATTTTTGGAACCAGTGGCATTCTTCGTTGGTACCTGACGGATTTTTTATTTGTGCCCGCCATGTGTCTCTTCGGACTGATAATCATTCGAAGATTGAAAAACGATGCCGAAATCAGGATTCCTTGGTACAGCGTAGTGATTCAGGTTTTCGCGGTTTCCTTGTATTTTGAGTGGTATTTGCCCCAACAACATGCGAAATATACCAGTGACCCCATTGATGTTGGAATGTACATCCTGGGAGGTGCTGCTTTTTTACTCGTTCAAAAGAGATTGTAATGGAAATCGTATTTTTCGTTCTTAACAATACTTGGCACGATTGTTTCGAGTATTGCGATAGTTTTGAATTATGATGTATAAGCGCTTTTTTCTCCTGGTCGTAATGACCTTCACCGTCCAACTTTCTTTTGCAAATGCAATTCCAGAGCGAGAATTCGTTCGTAAAAGCTTCCCAAGCTTCGAAGAAGTATTTACGCATATTATGATGAATCTGGATTATTATTGCGACGACTGCTTCTACGGAATCGCGAAAAAACCCGAAGGTTATTACCTAAGCGTTACATCCTTTGAAACGGACCAACCTTCAAAGTATATCAAAGTTTGGGACCGAAATGCAGCGAGTTTTATCCCATTTGACATTTCTAACGTTGCCAGCGAAAAACGCTTGGGCCAAGAACCTCCAGAAGAATTCAAAACAAATTATCAACAGGCAAACTTTTACGATTTTAACCTCTATTACGGTTACAACGGCTGGATTGAGGACACACGTACCTTACTGAATCAATATCCAGTGAAAACCGCCGAAGATCTGGAAATATTGGCGCGAAGTTATGCCTATGAAGCAACAGAAGCTGCGCATCCAGGTGTCGCACAGAATTACGTTGACCTCACTGGATTGTTCTCAGACAAAGGGTACGCAAAAGCTGGTACTACCCAAATGCAGTATTTTGGAGAGGCTGCCAACAAATCACTCGAATATTGGCAACAATTGGAGCGAGAACATTCGGACTACATCGGTGTGAATGGCGATAATGTTGGCTTTTTAAAAAGCAATGAATACACTCACATGTGGTTGCTAGCCAAATCTATAAAAGCAACGACCTTGGCTGCAACGTTTGAGAAAAACCTGTATTACTCTGAATCGTGGCGACAGTTTGCTATCAATAATTTGAATGCCTGCGAAAACGGTGGATTGCTTTTCACCTCCTCAACTCAGGATACCTACCCATTGCTATTCGAACAGTTTAAATTCGGCACACGCAGCGATGTCGTGGTGATCAATACCACTTTTTTGAATGCTGCCTGGTATTGGGAAATGCTCCGTGAAACAACTGATGATTTGCGTACCTCAATTAAAAGTAAAGAATTCGATTTTCTTTCCGATAAACCCATTTTCGTGGATCGAGAATTACAGGATGTACCTTTTAAACAATGGTTAAATGAACTTTTGAAAGAAGATACGGAATTGACCTATCGCCTTGCACCTCGGAATTTCTATTTGAATTATCAAGGCACCAATTTGGACTTGGAATTAAAGACGACATCGTTGTTAACGAGTGATGTCATTTTACTAGACCTGCTTGCTAATAACCCGGAGCGAAAAGGATACACCAATGCACCTTATGGTATGGTAAGCATTGGGCTTTATGATCATTTGGCTCCAACTGGGCGAGCATTCTCCTTGGTTCCCGATAAAGTAGCAACGATGCAAAATCTGGCTGCCCTTGAAGGTGTGGAACAGTTGGTTCGTTACACAACAATCGACTACCTCAAAGCGATGGGAACGGCGGCTGAGAAAGAGCTTTCGACACTATCCTACTTGATTATAAACATTTCGCCTATTTTCCGAGAAAGAAGAGAAGCAATCACCGACCGTTTGTACACGCAAATTCCTGTGAAAGAATTGGTAAAATTGGAAGATTTTGCTCTGATTGATGCACTGAATGCTTTTTATGAAGTCGTTCGACCAGAAGTGTGTGAGGAAATTCAATCTGAATTGAAGCCTGTGGTCGAAGATGAAATATTGAACATTACGGCGATGAATAAAGATTTGAATAGTGATATTGAATCTATGGAGCACATCTTCAGTATTTATGCACATTTTCGCGTATTCGATATTCCACAGTGGTCTTCACGAATGGATACAGAGGAAGTTGAGTTAACCGAAATGGAACGCACCATCTTGTTGCAACTTCAGGAAAAGGCAATTGCTTTGTTTGAAAGCCCGGTTGTTCGACAACGCGACCTTACGCGACGTAAAATTTACCGATTACTCAGAGGACTTGAATTGCTGGAACTTGAATGAAGAAAATCCGTATTTTGTCGCTATGGCAAACTTGAAAGATTACTTCCTTCTGAACCCTGAGTATCGACATTTGAATCACGGTTCTTTTGGAGCATGTCCCAAACCGATTTTTGAAGATTATCAACGCTGGCAATTGGCTCTGGAGCGCGATCCAGTGGATTTCTTTGTGAACAAAGGCAACGAACAATTGCAACGATCCAAAGAAGCTCTCGCCAAATACATTCACTGTCATCCGGACAATTTGGTGTATACGACCAACCCTACTTATGCGATAAATATCATTGCTAAAAGTTTGGACTTGGAGGAGGGTGACGAAATTTTGGCCACAGATCAGGAGTATGGAGCTCTAGACCGCACATGGAAATACTACTGTGAAAAAGCGGGAGCCAAATATGTTCAGCAAACCATTCAACTACCCGTTTCTTCAAAAGAACAAATGATTGAAGATTTCTTCGCAGGATATAACGAGAACACCAAGGCTATTTTTATCAGTCAAATTACCAGTATGACCGCTCTCATATTTCCTGTAAAGGAGATTTGTGAACGTGCGAAATCGTTAGGGCTCTTGACCATTGTGGACGGAGCACACGTTCCCGGACATATTCCGTTGGACCTTTCTGAATTGCAAGCCGATATTTACACCGGAGCCTGTCACAAATGGATGATGACACCAAAGGGATCCTCTTTTTTGTACGCTAAACCAGAAGTTCAAAATGATTTTGATCCTGTAATTATCAGTTGGGGGTACGATGCAGATGTTCCCGGGAAATCGAAATTCCTGGATTATCATCAATTGCAGGGCACGCGCGATTATTCGGCTTTTTTGACCATTCCCGCAGCGATTCAATTCATGGAAGAACACAATTGGTGGGACGTTTCTGAAAAAGCAAAAGCTATGCTCCGCAAGAACTATCCTGTTCTTTGCGACCTCTTTGATGCAGAACCGCTGTGCCCTATTTCGGAGGAATTTTTAGGACAAATTGCGAGTATTCCACTTCCGATTGACGATCCAATGCCTTTGAAAAAGGAGTTGTTTGAAAAGTATAAGATTGAAATTCCTGTTTTCAAATTGAGGGATCAGGTGTATTTGCGTTTGTCGACACAGGCGTATATTACTCAAGAAGATATAGATGCTTTAATTGAGGCTCTGAAGGAGATTAAAGAGCGAACTGATATCTTTTCTTAACCCTAATTTCGATGCGTCTCTTCTTATTCCTAATCTTGCTTTTCAGTGGAGTGAATTTGAACGCACAGGAAGAGAATATTCTGGCAGGCATACAGTCCAGAGGGTGCGACAGCACGATAATAGGAAATACAGACCCCAGGATTCTATCAGTCACTTACACTGAAGATACGGCCTCGGTCCAACTCTACGTTTCTTCTAACTGCGGTGGTTATCACAATCCAAAAGTTATTCTTCGCAATGACTCTATCTTCTTTACCTTGGAAGGAGGCACTCCTATGGTGTTCTATGATACAACCTTCATTGTCGACGAAAAAAAAGTTCATCAATACTCCTTTCAATACAATGAAAGATATCGTGGAAAAATTCCTTCCGATACTCTTGTAACCAAGCAAGATGTTGTAGAAATTACCGCATGTAATTGCTGTTTTTTCTTCGAATTGAAGTTAGCTGGCTTGAAAGAAAACTGTGACTACACGTATATGTATTTTGATACGGAGTTCATGACGGAATCTGACTATCAAGCACATCCTGAAAGGCTCTATCCGTGGTCTACATATCATGATTTAAAGTTGCCGTATTGCTTAAAAACAGATCGTGAAAAGGTAGAAAAGACACTATTAAGAAAGTGTCTCAAATATGGATATGAGCAAGCAGGAACAGACCATCGAAGGTTTCTAAAATTTCAAGTTTTAGTGGATACAAATTCCTGTAAAATAAAAGAAGTTCGCTCCAATTCAAAAAACTACCCTTTGCCACTAACCCAAGAACTTGAAAAATACCTGCAAAAACAAAGACTCACCCATTGTCCCCAAAGACATAATGGCGTGAAGCTAGAATGGTTTGAATTGATTGTTGGAATTAATGAAGAGCAAACACGTCTATTCATGGATGTAATGACTCCTTTGCGAATGGAGCTCTAGCTGGATAAATAATGTAGTTCCGAGAGATACCATTGGATTGCTTTCTAGCATTTTACAGGTACGTTTTTCTATCCGAGATGCAGTGTCCAATGGTTTTAGTTCAAATTATTTGAAGTATTTAACAATCAAGTCCATTGCTATACCCGAAACTTGACCTACTTTTGCCCTCGCTAAAATTATACGTGGAACTCCAAATCCGCTAAATACCAATCCGGAAAGTCCTTCTGAATTGACTTGCATCCTCTTTGTATGAGTCGGCGCACGTGCTGTTTCATTTTAACCTTTTAAAGAATCAATAAATCAGATGAAAACATTCTCTGTTTTTCTACTAATTATGAGCAGTTCTTTGGTGAATGCTCAAGGAAACAACGTACAACGCGACACCATCGCATTGACAGAAAGTTATGTATGTGACACCCTCATTAAGATGGGGAACACAGAAATCTACATTTCTATTGAGCCCACTCGATTAATCAAGTGGAATTACTGGACAAGTAATGGTGTTCAAGGATGTAATTGGAAGTATGAATTACGCTATCATATTGAATCGAATAGACCGATGTATACACTTCAAGGAACTATTAACAATACCAACTTCTTTGATTTACCCAATTCAGGATGTAGCAATGGGTGTACGGGACTCGTGTACACGGCCAACAATTCATCAAACGATTGTGCCAACGTGGATTTTGACATGAGTGACATCATTCGAATTCAAATTCAAAATACTGATATCTCCTACCGTAACGTTGTTTTGAATTGCGGGCTTTCTTCATCTTTACCTGTTGAATTGGTATCATTTAGCGGGTTCAATGAAAATCGTACCAACAAGTTATCATGGACGACAGCAACAGAGTTGAATAACGATTACTTCTTACTGGAACGCACTCAAAACGGTCAGAATTGGGAGTTTGTTTCTATAGTTGAAGGTGCAGGAACAACCTCCGAAAAGCAACACTATTTTTATTCGGACTATGCCTTCACAGCGGGGGTAAATTACTACCGATTGGTGCAAACGGATTTTGATGGAAAACGCAATATTTCAGAAGTAATTTCCATTGACAACACAAATGATAGCCGCACGTTGGAGCGGATTGTAAACCTTTTGGGTGAAACGGTAAATGAAGACTATTCAGGTATGAAGATCTATGTGTACTCGAATGGAGATATCCTGAAAAAGTACTAGTACATAAATAACTTACGATTTAAATGAAAAACCCCAATGTTTTACAACAATGGGGTTTTCTTTTAGGTTTGTTTTGCATGCTATTTCTTCAGTATTTCAAATCGATCGATCATCGCTTTTCCGTCTTTTCGTTCGTAGATCATGAAGTACGTTCCCGGTGTCAGAACCCCCAATTCGGCAGAATCGCCTAGGCCTTTCAAGATAATTTCCTTTTTGTCGTTCATCAATTTAAAAGATGAAGCAACAGGGAAATTATAAGTAAGAACCTCCTGACCATCATTGAGTCCGTTAGTTCGAGCGTTTGCGTTATCCTCAACAGTTAATTGAGCAAATGCCGACGAACTCCCCATTAAGAATGCCAACATGGCTAATGTTTTCAAATATAATTTCATACTTGTGGTTTTGTGTTTCTATAATTGGTATGGATCGGTTGGTTACAGTATCAAAAGGACATCTCGATAAACTCGATGGCCTTTCAGTTGAAAAGCGAAAAAGCCCTCAATTCCGGTGGTTTGAAGGCCTTTTCTTTGATCCTGATTAGTTGCTGATATTGATAAAGACACGTCGACTTTTGTATGTGCTTGTCATTCTTCCTCCAGCTAAATTGGAAGAAGTAAGGCTTCCATACGATTCACGCTCTAGTTGAATTGTCCCATTACCAGGCGTCAATCCCGCCAACTGGTTTTGATTCAAAATGATGTGCGTAGCTCCAACAATTGAAGTGGTAAAAGTACGTGTTGTTCCTGCGTTGATTCGAACGCGGATGGTTTCACCGGCTTTCAGCTCGGGCCCGTCCCAAGGAAGAAAAAAGTTTCCACTTCGACTAATACTTGTAATTCCGAATGGTAGTTCTGTAGGCGTAATGATAGCCACCTCATTCGTATAAGTATTGTCATCTAAGTCGTGGTAATTGAACCTTCCTCCGCTCATCAATCCATTTGTTGTTAATTGGTACGAACCAAGGGCGCCTCTCCATGCCAAACCTTCGCCGTTAAAATCTACTCGAGCTGGGTAACTCAATTCAATTTTACGTCCACCACTGTTGTCCATGCGGAAAACGGCTGTCATGGTTGATCGGTTATTATCCGCATTGTACTCGTAAGTATAATTTGAATAAACTCTGTTCTGATCAATGTTGATCGATTCCTCTCTTTTACACGCCGTAAAGAAAAGAACGGCCATCACTGCAATTCCTAGTGTAGTTGTTCTCTTCATAATTCTTGGTTTTGTGTCCTCGCCTCCACCATTCGTTTATGGCTTCTTCGAATACTGGTTAAAATCACAAGGAGTATTTCAAAGGGTGTGCCAGAGATCAGGCATTAAGAAATAAATAACATTTTGAAAAGGAACACAATGCGCTAGTAAATCGAAATGGAACGGGAAACGTGGAAGTTTTCAAAGGTCACAACCAATCGGTACACACCAGTCGCGAGAGCGCTACTATTTACCAACATTTGAGTCGAAACTTCCGATTCCCAGTTTTTATTTCGAAGGACTTTCGCTCCCATCATATCGAATAATTCTATGTGCTGAACTTCCTGCATCATTGGCGACGATACCATTATAGATCCATTCTCTATGATTATTATGACGTTGAATTCGCCATTTTCTTCGATACTCGCAGTAGACGTATTCTCAATGAAAAAGTTAACAGTGTCTGTGCAACCGTTTGCATCCGAAATATAAACATCGTAACTACCCGGATTTAATCCCTCCACTGGATTCGGAATAGCGTTTCCGTTCAACTCAAACGAATACGGTGAAACGCCTCCCCACATGAAAAAATGCGCCGACCCCATCCCTGCATCAGAGTATGGAAGCGTCATGGTTTGTGTGGTAAAAACTGGTGTATTCTGCAACATGATGTCTCCCGTATAAACGCAACCATAGTTTGTCAGTAAGGTGAACGAGTAATTCCCTGAAGGGATATTGGAAATATTTTGTCCAGAAGCCCCATTGGACCAATCAATAGCACTCACAAGTTGAGAAGGTGAAATCGAGAGACTTATATCTCCATCACTTGCCTGTCCACAGCCCGGATCGTTAGTACTTTCTACGATATCCAAAACGGGTTCGTACATGAAGTACACAGGATGAGAAATATACGCCGTATCCATCTCCTGATTCGTGGCTTCGAAAGAATACCAACCGGAAGTCTGCACCACAATCATAGAATCTTGACTTCCGTTGCTCCATTCATAGTTTGCCAGACCATTTATTCCAATGGTAAATTGATCTCCAGGACAGGCATAAACGGTATCTACGCCCTGGTTAAAGTCCACAAACTCGATAATCTGCTCGTGAATCACATAATTTGAATCGGCCGCAAGATTGTATTCTTTCATCACAATGCCACTTGGAAATGAAACAATTAATGAATCAACCAGAGTGGATGCCCCCAATCCAAAAATCTTATGCTGAGAATCCTGCGCACACAGACCCGACCCGCAAAAAACGATCTGAGTTTGATGTTCACCATTCGCAAACACCTCAATTTTCGCTCCGATCGCTTTTTGGTTCGAATAATGTCCCACCAGATCCACTTTGATAAAATGATTGTTATTACCACTGTTGAGCAGCAAATTTGGAATAGCTTGATGATTGAGCACCACGATATCGTAAAAACCGTCGTTATTCATATCGCCTTTTACAGGACAATAGGAAGTATGCACCAGGTTCCCCGTAATGGAATCATTCATTACCTCGAAGGACAACCCAGCATTGTTATGAAATAGCATCGATTCCCATCCTGTTCCGAGGTTGGTTGTAAAAAACAAATCTTCAAAGCTGTCGTTGTTGTAATCTACCCAAACTGCCCCCCAACCGAACATGTTCGTATCCAATCCTGTTCCCTGGGCAATCTCGGTAAATCCAGTACCTGCATCGTTGCGGTATAACTTGTGATCTAACGGTACTCCTTGTTGATGCCAATCGAAACCAAGGTCGGTTTTAAAGACGTCTTGATAACCATCGTTGTTAAAGTCGGCAACGGAAAGTGACATGGGATTGTGACCGTTATTGGAAAAACCCAGCGTCGCTGCGGATTCAACATATGTTCCCGACCCTGTATTTCTGTAAAGCGCGTCGTTCCATTGACTTTTATCATTGATTAGGGCGAGGTCCAAATTATCATCGTTATCGTAATCGAACCAGACGGGCATGAATGTGGGGGCGGTGCCATTGTCTATCCCAAGCATTTGCGCTTTTTCCATGAATGTTCCATTTCCCAGGTTTTCGTAATAGTAGTTCACCTGAGGACTGGCAAACTGGCCTGGAACTTCATGAGATGCCAGGTAGAAATCTAAATCTCCATCGGTGTCTGGGTCGCCGAAGGCAAAACCATATCCTTTGAAGGGAGTGGTTGAAATTCCAGCGTTCGCAGTTTCATCGGTGAAATGAAACGCCCCGTCATTTTGATACAAGCGAAACCCTGCATCGTCATAGGAAATACAAATGTCAAGATCGAGGTCATTGTCGTAGTCCACCCAGAGAATCTCACGCACAACACCGATAGAAAGAATGTATGAATCAATTTTCTCAAATACTCCGTTATTGTTGCGGTAGAAAAGAATGGAGTCGTTGTTGATCGGAAAAGTAAGGTCATCCCAACCGTCCTCATCAAAGTCATAGAAAGACATGCCAATACCTGTAAACTCTTCCGCCGTTGGAATGGAAGGTATGTTATACACCGATGCCACATCCGTAAACGTTTGTGAGTTTCCATTCTGCAAAAAGAAAAAGGCAGCTATAAGTGCAATTATCTTGAATCGCATTTGCGTTCCGTAATAGTTTAGTATCTACCTAATTTACAACACACTATTTTTTTACTCTCCCAGAAAATAACCTCTTTTATCATTTCACTGGATTCATTGAATATTTTTGAACTCAATGTTGTGATTTTCACAAATAATTAATTCTGTGTTGTAGAATACTATTCTATTTTGTGCCGATACGCACCTTCCGATAGGTTATAATGGCCTTTTCGACTTTCTAAATATGGCATATCAATAATAAGATCTGGTTTCGATTCAGGAAGTTGATAACGCATACGCACGAAAACGGATTTTTCGCCATGATCTACACGAATCCCGTTGTCGGTTTTTTTGATGTTGATTCGCGCATTTCCCATTTGAACAAAGGTAATCCCATTTACCAGTGAATCCATTTGAACCTTTCCCGGCATTACTTTTTCGTAAGCATTCAGCAAACGATCTGCTTTCTTTTTCTTACCAATATAAAAGGCGTGAATTTCACCCTCATGTTTGCATGCTATCACAGGTGTATTGCCATTGAAAATGACCAATTCCGTTTCCTCCGTTGCGTGATATCTTCCCCATTGCCAGCTGCTAACCATCAGAATTAAAAGACCAACGCTGACGTAACGAATTCTTTTTCGGGAATAAAAAGAAACAAGCACAATCATCAAAGCGATGAAGAGCAGCACCTCTTGAGGGGAAAGTACAAATCCTTTCGCCACTCCAAACGGAAGAGAATCTATCCATTCCACAAATTTCAGCAAAGCAAACAAAGACCACGTAAGCAGCACGACCAGGAGTAACTTGAGATAAGGAATGTAATGAAACGCAAAGAAGATCAACCCCGAGGCCAATATCACACCCGCCAGACACATAATCCCAAGGTTCGTGAGCCAAAAATAATTTGGGAATTGATGAAAATGAAACAAGACAATGGGAATGGTAAACATCTGTGCCGCAATTCCCAGGGCCGTTCCCTCCCACGCTTTGTTTGCAATTTTATTCCGAACCCTCACCAAAGACTTAATTTTATCGAAGAAGAGAAAAATTCCCAGCATGGCTCCATACGACAGCTGAAAGCCAATATCAAAAAGCAATAGAGGATTGATTAAAAGCAAGATAAAAGCACTGAAAAACAAGGTATTCATAGGATTTCCAGACTTTGCCCATTCTTGTCCAATTAGCAGCAAACTGAACATCAAACTGGCACGAAGGACAGAGGGACTCCACCCGGTAACACCTGCAAATGCCCACAGAAAAAACAAGGTAATCACCACGGCTGTTCTCCTTGAAATCCATCGATTTCCACTTTTCAGTACGAAAAACAGCAGGTACATAATGATTCCGACGTGCAAGCCAGATATCGCTAACACGTGCATGGCACCAGCGTTTCCAAATGACTCGCGCGTTTCCCCAGACAGTTTGCTTTTATCCCCAAGAATCAACGCTCGGGCCAACGAAGCTTCTTCCTCTGGTAAGGAATTGCTGAGTAAGTTGGAGAGATAGCTCCTTGTTTTTTTAAATTGCGATTGCAACCAATTCGGTGCTTCAAAATCTACTACCGTGTAATCCTCGGTACCGATAAAGCCCATCCGTGTTATGTTTTTCGAGTACCAGTATGATTTTGCATCAAATTCGCCAGGGTTTCCGCTATTTTTTATGGGCTGAAGTGCCGATCGGAATAGAATTACATCCCCTTCCCGTAAACGGTGTTGATTGTACACAACCACTTCATGATTCATGGAAACCCATTTTCCATCTTGCTGTTCGCGTTCAATTCTTAAAATGTGCTTTTTCCAGACCTTCTCGCCTTCATCTACCTCTACAACCACTCCGACTCTGGATGCTACACCATTGGCAATTTGACGGTCCTGAAGTCTCACTTGCTGAATAATAACGGAACCGAAAAGGACTAACGTTATTGCTAGAAATGGCAACGTTGTCTTCCCATTTTTAGAAAGGAAATATACAACGATGGTGGCACAGAAAATTCCAATAAACAGCCATTGCAGTGAAAACGTGGCAAGTTCACCGAACAGCACACCCAAAATGAATAGTGGGGTCAAATACAAGAAAGGCGATTGATAAAATCTCAATTGCACAGTTTTAGCTGTCGAAAATTACAAATCAAGCACATGTATTTACATCACAGAACTGAGCAAGTTTTTGCAACATTTACCTAATCTTCAGAAGTGAAAATAACATCTCATTAACACTTTATGGCACGAATTTGCTATGTACGCATATAAATATCTCGAGTTCTGTTGCTCTGAAATAAAACGATGGAAGCCTCGTAGTAAAAACTTGAAACCATGAAAAATCTTACGCTTCTCATTGCCGCACTCTGTTTTAGTATGACCGCTTTAGCTATGGATTGGACATACAATCGTTTGAATAAAATTTACGAACAAGATCAATGGAGGTGCGTTCACGTTTCAGAACGAATCATGAAACGAGCACCTGAAAAGTCTGCTCCCTTCTATTTTGCCGGAAAGGTGTACAACACCAAGCAGAAAAAACACGGTTCTATCAAAACGCGTTACATGATGATGAGCAAATCGCTCCGTTACGCCACAAAGTTTGAGGAACTCGGCGATTTAGATATCATGAGCACAGTAAACTGGGGTGCTTACGTTTTACAACTTCGTACAGATACAGATGCCTTGATGTTGGACCTCGACTCGCATGAATTGAGTTACCTGGCTGATAAACTTGATAAAAAATGTGACAACTTGTTACTACTTCACAAGAAGGTCATTATCGTGGAAGATCCGCAAGAAGGTTTGGCCTCTACTCAAACCAACAATCCTGAAAACGAAGAAATTGAGCATGAAACACCAGATAATCATGAAGGCGCAGGGTACTTTGGACTTGCTACTGGGAATGAAGTAGCGCCTTCAGCGAATAAAATTCAGGAACAACGTTTACTGGAAATGATTAATGAAGAACGTCGCGCTTTGTTCATGAGAGAATTAAAGTGGAACAATGACCTGGCCAGAGCCGCACGTTACCACGCTTACGACATGGCTGGACAAGAATACACCATGAACGATAGCTATGATCGTATTGACGGACAGTTGGTCTTTATTGCTGATGCCCAGGAGCGAATTTCACAATTTCAGAAGAAGAAAAATGTGTATCAGCAAGATATTTCGGCGGGGACTACTTCTGCCGAGAATACCTACCTAAAGTGGATTGGAACGGATGAAGGGTATGACAAACTGTTTCATGAAGACAATCGATCTGTTGGAATAGGTTTGGTTCACGACGCGAACAGTGCATACGGATACTATTGGGTAATTGTACTTGCTAAGAAGTAATCAAAAATAAAGAACGCGATGATTGTGATAATCATCGCGTACTCTGGTTTGTGCCGCATGCAGCGGCAGTAAAACCCAGGTATTATATATGTGGTCTGAACTTTACTAAAAAGCAATGCCTTTACTTAAAGTTCAAGTGATTTTCGGTTATTACTTGTTGTCTTTCGATTTAAAATCAATAGAAACGCCACCGGAGACGTTACCATTCTCATCTGTTTGAACATTCACCTTTACACCTTCCTCGTCTTCTTTAGGTTTGGGCTCAGGTTGTTGGTTCTGTGATTGTGCGGGCACTTCTTGCTTAATCACTTTTACTTCTGGTTCCTTTTCTGTTTCCTCTTCTGATGAACATGCTATGAGCGATGTAGCCAAAACAGCCATCATTAAATATTTCAAATTGTTCATATCGTTTATTTTTTTTGAAAAGATGCAAAGTTTGTTCCACCACAATTCTACTGGGTTACAGGCTCAATTTCCGTGAATATTGTAGCACAATTCCCCCAATTTGCGTAAAACCATTCCCACGATATACTCATTGAGAATGTCCGACTTAAAATTCCCTTTTGACAAGCACAACTAATTGCCTTCAAAATTCGCACACCATGAACCACGTCGGTTTTCAGATATCACTATCTTTGACGCTTGATTTACACCAATTTTTAGAATTAATGATCAACATCACTTTACCCGATGGTTCAGTTCGAGAAGTCGAAAAGGGAACTTCAGCAATGGATATTGCGCGAAGCATCTCCGAGGGGCTTGCTCGCAACGTTCTCGCCGCGAAAGTAAACGGCGAAGTTAGAGATGCACAACGTCCGATTGAAACGGATGCCACCTTGCAATTACTAACCTGGAACGACACCGAGGGTAAATCAACCATGTGGCACTCGAGTGCTCACCTGATGGCAGAAGCAATTGAGTTCTACTATCCAGGCGTTAAGTTGGCAATCGGACCTCCAATAAAAAATGGTTTTTACTACGATGTTGACTTCATGGACTACGCTATCACCGAAGAAGATTTGGCGAAGATTGAGCAGAAAATGAAGGAATTGGCCAAGCAAAAAAACGAATACGTTCGGAAGGAAATATCAAAGGCCGATGCGGTTGCCTACTTCGAAGATAAGGGCGACGAATACAAACTGGAACTGTTGGAAGGTTTGGAAGATGGCGACATTACCTTCTATACGCAAGGAGAATTTACAGACCTCTGTCGTGGACCACATATTCCACATACAGGACACATTAAAGCCGTAAAACTCACGTCTATTGCCGGTGCTTACTGGCGTGGAGACGAAAACCGCAAGCAGTTGACCCGTATTTATGGAGTTGCTTTCCCTAAAAACGCGGAACTCAACGAGTACCTGGAGAAATTGGAATTGGCAAAAGCCAGAGACCACCGAAAACTGGGGAAAGAGTTGGATTTGTTCACCTTCTCACAGCGTGTTGGGCAAGGATTGCCGTTGTGGCTACCGAAAGGAGCTGCATTGCGCGAACGATTGGAAAATTTTCTAAAAAAAGCACAGCGCGAAGCAGGATACGAGCAAGTAATCACTCCACATATAGGTTCAAAAGAATTGTACGTTTGCTCGGGGCACTACGCGAAATACGGGAAGGATTCATTTCAACCCATCAATACACCCGATGAAGATGAGGAGTTTTTGTTGAAACCAATGAATTGTCCACACCATTGTGAAATTTTTAAATCACGACCTCGATCGTACAAAGATCTGCCGGTTCGTTTCGCAGAATTTGGAACGGTATATCGTTACGAGCAAAGTGGAGAGTTACACGGATTAACGCGTGTTCGCGGATTTACGCAGGATGACGCTCACCTCTTCTGTACTGCCGATCAAGTGAAAGAGGAGTTCAAAAAGGTGATTGATTTGGTGTTGTACATTTTCAAAACTTTAGATTTTGAAAATTTCAAGGCTCAGGTGTCCTTACGGGATCCTGAGAATCCGGATAAATATATTGGTAGCAACGACAATTGGGAGAAAGCAGAGCGTGCCATCCAAGAAGCAGTGGAAGAAAAAGGACTCCCCTCTGTGGTAGAATATGGAGAGGCGGCGTTCTACGGACCTAAGTTAGACTTCATGGTAGAGGATGCTTTGGGTCGTGAATGGCAATTGGGAACAATTCAAGTAGACTACAACCTTCCAGAGCGATTCGAATTGGAATACACAGGTTCTGACAATCAGAAACACCGACCAGTAATGATCCACCGAGCTCCATTCGGTTCCATGGAACGATTTGTGGCAGTGCTGTTAGAACATTGTGCGGGAGACTTCCCTTTATGGTTGACAACGGACCAGGTAGCGATTTTACCTGTTTCAGAGAAATACAATGAATACGCCGAAAATGTTTTAAAACTCTTAAATAATTACGATATTCGCGGATTCGTTGACGATCGTAACGAGAAGGTAGGTAAGAAGATACGCGAATCGGAGCTTGGGAAAATTCCATTTATGCTCATTGTTGGTGAAAGAGATTTTGAAGCAAATCAAGTCTCAGTGCGCCAAAGAGGGGTTGAAAACGGTGACCTTGGAGCCATGAGCGTTGAAGCATTTGCCGACTTATTGAACGATGCGATTGAAAAGGAACTAACACATAACGTTTAAAAGAATTAATGAGAAGACCTAGAAAGAAGAACTTTCAGAAGCGAGAAGAGAAAATCCTTCACCGTATTAACGATAAAATCGTTGCACGAGAAATTCGTTTGGTACGCGAGGGGCAAGAACCACAAATTATGGATACCCGAGATGCATTGCGTGAAGCAGAGGCAGAAGGGTTGGATCTTGTAGAAATTTCTCCGAAAGCGGACCCACCGGTTTGTAAAATTCTAGATTACAAGAAGTTCCTTTACAATCAAAAGAAGAAACAAAAAGAGCTAAAAGCAAAGCAAAGTAAGGTCGTTTTGAAAGAAATCCGTTTCGGTCCCAACACCGATGATCACGATTTCAACTTCAAATTGGCCCATGCGAAGAAGTTCTTGGAGGAAGGAAGTAAATTGAAAGCCTACGTTTTCTTCCGCGGTCGTACGATTGTATTTAAAGACAGAGGTGAAATCTTATTGTTGAAACTTGCCCAGGAATTGGCTGACTACGGAGTGGTAGAACAGATGCCAAAACTGGAAGGGAAGCGTATGACGATGATGATTAACCCTAAGAAAAAATAATGAATAAAGAATATTGAATAATGAATAGGGTTATTTCTTATTTATGATTCAATATTAAAAAAGCTATACAGAGCAAAACTTAAATTGAATAGAGATGCCAAAAATGAAAACTAAATCCAGTGCTAAGAAGCGATTCACAGTTACTGGAAGCGGTAAATTAAAAAGAAAGCACGCTTTTAAAAGTCACATCTTGACAAAGAAGACGAAAAAACAAAAGCGTAACTTGACTCACTCTGGCTTGGTACACAAAGCAGATGAGCCGAACATTAAACAACAAATGTGCATGAAGTAATCCTGGAGGGGTTATGGATTTGTACGGTTTTTAAAATTTAACCCGGTACCGAGTAACAAAGCTGACTGCAACAGTGTCACACTCTTTACTAAAAAACAGAAAATTATGCCAAGATCAGTTAATCATGTTGCTTCAAGAGCACGTCGTAAAGAGGTGATGAAGCATGCCAAAGGTTACTTTGGACGCAGAAAGAACGTTTGGACTGTAGCGAAAAACGCCGTTGAAAAAGGGTGGTTGTACGCTTACGAGGGACGTAAACAAAAGAAAAGAAACTTCCGTTCGTTGTGGATTACGCGTATCAACGCGGGTGCACGTCAGCACGGAATGAGCTACTCTCAATTCATGGGACTCGTTAACAAAAGCGATATGGAGCTTAACCGTAAAGTTCTTGCAGACCTTGCAATGAATCATCCGGAAGCTTTCAAAGCAGTTGTTGACGCTGTGAAAAAGTAAATTAAAAGCACTCTGTATAGGAAGCCTCGTTGGAAACATCGGGGCTTTTTCTGTTATATACCCAAAACTAACAGTGATGAAGTTCATTTTAACCCTCTGTAAATGGGTTTTGATCATAGCATTCTTCCCGCTATCCCTCCTATTCGTAGCTTATTTCAATCAGAGAAGAGCGAATAAAGAATACTTCAGGCAAGATTCTTAATTCATTTTTACCTGCGGTAACTGCTTCAAAAAAAACTCGATTTTTTTGTTGCGAACATATGGCGATTTCTATTAACTTAAATAGGGAACCACTAGCCTAACCCTATGTCAACGAATGAGATTGACGCCTTCGAAAACTACCTTCGGCAGCGTCGTTACAGCGAAAACACTGTTCAAACCTATACAGGCGCCTTAAAGGCATTTCAGAATTTTCTGGAGCCACGGCCTCTTTCACTCACAACTTTAGATGATTTAGAGCGATTTAATAGAGAACAAATTATTTCGAGAAAGCTATCGGCATCCTATCAAAACCAAGTAATTAATGCCCTGAAACTTTATTTCAATAAATATGAAAGCACTCAATTTGACACAAGCACGATTGAACGCCCGAAGGAAGGGTATAAAATACCTGTTATACTGAGTTTAAAGGAAACGGAAAGATTGCTTCTCTCGATTCGAAATTTGAAACACAAGGCAATGATTACACTGATCTACTCCAGCGGATTACGATCGGGAGAATTAATAAACCTTCGAATTTCTGACATCGATTCAGACAGAATGATCCTTTCTGTACGAGGCGGAAAGGGAAATAAGGATCGAGATGTTCCCTTGAGCCCAACAGCATTGAAAATCTTACGAGAATATTACAAAAAATACCGTCCAAAAGAATTCTTATTCAATGGAGTCAATGGCGGGCGTTATTCTTCTTCGAGTTTACGACGCGTTTTCCATCGTGCTTTGAAAGATGCAGGCGTTCAAAAAGCGGTAAGTCTGCATACGCTGCGTCATTCTTACGCAACACATTTATTAGAAAGTGGTGTAAACCTACGTTACATACAAGAAATACTGGGTCATAAAAGTCCCAAAACAACTCAAATTTATACGCATGTGAGCAGTGAGGGCAGCAGAAAGATTGAGAGTCCGATCGAAAAAATAAACGTGCATTAGTAAAAATGATCTGTGCACGTTATTATTCTTATTTTAGACCTATACTGCGCATAAAAAACATGTTTGTGCACAGTATAAATAAGTTGTAAGCAAGCTGAAAAAAAGCCAACCGCACAAAACAAAGAGTGCTACGCACACATTGTTTTCTTGCCCACGCTCTGAAAAATTTTAACTTTACAATGAAAGAAAAATATAATTAAAATATGGCAATAAATAATTTGGCAGCAGCGAAAAAAGCCAAAAATGATGAATTTTACACTTTATACTCTGATATTCAAAAAGAGATACAAGCCTATCTTGATTACAACCCAAATATATTTAAAGGCAAAACTATTCTTCTTCCCTGCGATGACCCTGAATGGAGTAATTTCACAAAATTTTTCGCACAAAACTTTGAGCGGTTTGGAATAAAAAAATTGATAAGCACAAGTTATGCAGCCAATAGCAAACCATATAAACTTGGTTATCAAGTAACATTATTCGAAGAAAGTGCACCACAATATGATAGTAGTAAAACTGAAAGTAACGGTAAAATATTCACTTTAGAACGTGATATTACTGAAGATGGGAAAATTGACGTTGAAGATTTAGAGTGGAAATACCTTGAAGGAGATGGAGATTTCAGAAGTGAAGAAGTTATAAAATTAAGAGATGAAGCAGATATCATTATAACTAATCCACCTTTTTCATTATTTCGTGACTTTCTAAATTGGATAATAGAAGCTGACAAACAATTTGCCATAATTGGAAATATTAATGCGATAGCCTATCAAGAAATTTTTGCTTTAATCAAACAAAATAAAATTTGGTTAGGAACTGGAATGGGAAGATGGATTTCAGGCTTTATTGTTCCAGACAGTTATGAACTTTATGGAACAGAAGCAAGAATTGATAATGAAGGAAATAGGATTGTTGCTACAAATAACTGTTTGTGGTTGACTAACATTGAACACGGCAAAAGATATCAACCATTACAACTAATGACAATGGCAGATAATCAAAGGTTCAACAAAAAACTTAAAAAGAAACCTGCATATGAAAAATATGATAATTATGATGCTATTGAAGTTCCTTTTACAGATGCAATTCCTTCAGATTATGAAGGTACGTTAGGAGTTCCTATTACTTTTCTTGATAAATACAATCCTAATCAATTTGAAATTATTGGAATTATGGCAACAACAAAAATTAGCGAATACAATTTTGGTTATCCATATGTTAATGGTAAAAAAATATATGCTCGAATTTTAATTAAAAAGAAATGAAAACAACTTTACGAAGTGATATAACTGTAAAGAAAATTTGTGATGGTTTTGTTTATAACGAGGCTGAAGGAAAAGGTTTGTTTGGTCTTTCAGGAAATTTAACCATACAACCAGAATATCAAAGAAACTACATTTATGCCGATGGAAAAAAAGATGTCGCTGTAATAGAAAGTATTTTAAAAGGTTATCCTTTAGGTCTAATTTACTTTAATACACTAAAAAATGGTCATTTCGAGGTTTTGGACGGACAGCAAAGAATAACAAGTATTGGTAGATTTCTAACATTCAAATTCCCTATCAAAGACGAGAATGGAATGGAACAATATTTTGACAGTCTTCCAGCAGACAAACAAAAGAAAATAGAAGAAACAAAACTTCTGATTTATGAATGTGAAGGAGAAGAAAGTGAAATTAAAGAATGGTTTAAAACCATAAATATTGCAGGTGTTCCCTTAAATGCACAAGAACTACGTAATGCAATTTATTCTGGACCTTTTGTAACACTTTGTAAAGAAGAATACAGTAATAGTCAGAATGCAAATATTCAAAAATGGAGTGCTTATATAAGAGGAAGTGCTAACAGACAAGAAATACTTGAATGTGCTTTGGATTGGGTTAGTAAAGGAAAAATTGACAATTATATGAGCAGTCACAGAAAAGAAACTAATATTTCTGAACTGAAATCTTATTTTACAAGTGTCATTGATTGGGTGTCTACTACTTTTATTGACGTAGAAAAGGAAATGTGTGGATTAGAATGGGGACGATTATATGAAACTTATCATAAAACAGCTTATAATCCAAACAGAGTATCAGAACAAGTCAGAGAATTATATGGAGACCCATTTGTAAAAAATAGAAAAGGAGTTTTTGAATATATTTTAGGAGGTTCTAACGATACAAAACTTTTACAAGTAAGAGTATTTGATGAAGCAACAAAAAAGTCTGTTTATGCTAAACAAACTAAAGAAGCTAAAAGCAAAAATATATCTAACTGTCCTTTATGTGCAGTAGGTAATAATGCTAATAAAACCAAAATTTGGAAAATAAATGAAATGGATGCAGACCACGTAACTGCTTGGAGCAAAGGTGGTGCAACTGAAAGAGAGAATTGTGAAATGCTATGCAAAACTCATAATAGAGCGAAAGGAAATAAATAAAGCCAACGCTAAAGCCATACACATTTGCAATTCGCACCAGCCAACGCTACGCCAAAAATTGCAAAAGAGTATGTCTTTCCAACGCTGAAAACCAAGCTGAATGGAAAAAAGCCAGCTTACAACAACGTATATAAAAAATAGCGGTTAAGTCGCTTAAACAAAATAAAATGAATAAATTAAAGGTCAGTTATAATCCGAAAAATTAGTGCATAAAATCCGCTACTTTTCATATACAAAACCGTTGTACGCAAGCTGAACTAAAGCATTTCACCTCTTGCTGGATAGCCTGACTGAACAATATAATCTACTGCTTTTACAAAAGAAGGTAAATAAGGTCTTCCCCAAGGATTACTGTTAATAGCTGAATAATAAATTCGATTACTATTGTCTATTAAAAATAATCCTGGTTCACTAAACTCACTTGGTTCACCATCTTTTACACCTGCACTTAAATACAAAGTCCAATCTCTTGCTGATTTTTCAGATAAACCATAGCCCAAAGTAAGATTAGACAATTTCCACTTTTGACGAGAAAGTCTTGCCCTCTTTTCTGTATCCATACTTACAGCTACGACTTTAACGCCTCTTTGCTCAAATTCAGGTAACAATTCCTGTAATTGTTGTAAATACTTTTTACATAATGGGCAATGTAATCCTCGGTAAAAAACAACCAAAGTAAAGTTGTCTGGATTTTGGTCTGATAAATTCCATTGATTTCCATCTAATAATGGAAACTTTAAATCTGGTGCTGTATGTTTTGGTGTTGGTCTATTCATAATAAATACTTTAAAAGTTTGCTTTCAAATGATTTTCAAAACGAATAAAATCATTCTCTATTTCTGGATTTTTCATTACATCATATGCCATAAAAGTTGGTAAAGGTTCAAAACCAAACCATTTAAAATTAAGATGCATTGGTTTTAAAAGCTCATCTTCGCTTATTCCATTAAAAAATGTTTCTTCTGGATTATTAAAAGCTTCTTTTGGTGCATTAGCGGTTACTGACATCATATACTTTCCGTTTAACTTTCCACCTAATCCGTAATTCTTCTTCGGTGCTTCTTTACTTCTTCCATCACCATCAGACATTTCGCCCATCATACCCATCGAAAATACTTCATCAATGTATTTTTTAAACGACCAACTTACCCCCATCCAGTTTAAAGGAGTTTGAAAAAAGACCACATCTGCCCATTTGAATTTTTCGATTTCTTCGTTGACAACATAATTGTCTTCCATTGTAGTTTTCTTGATATTGTAACCATTGCTCTTAAAGTAGCTTTCCGCTTTTTCAGTTAAAGTTGCGTTTAATTTTCCTTCAGAAAATGGATATTTCTGATGACCGTTGATTATAAAAATATTTTTCATTTTAAAATTTTATTTATATTTGTTTCACAAAGAAACTAATATTAGTTTAAAAAAGAAACTATTATACTTTCATTTGAATAAATAGTAGTAACCAAAAAGTAACTAATGGCAAGAAAATATATAGACAACCCAAATGCTTGTTCCCTTGTGCATACAATGAACATAATCGGCAATAAATGGAAACCGATTATTTTATATTTATTATCAAATGGTTCTATGCGATTTGGAATGCTGAATACGCTGATACCTACAATCTCAAAAAAGGTGCTGACTAATCAATTGAAAGAATTGGAAAATGATGGATTGCTTTTGAGACAGTCTTTTGCTGAAATTCCACCGAGAGTTGAATATTCATTAACCGAAAAAGCAGTTGGACTTTTACCCGTTTTAAGAAAATTAAGTGATTGGGCAAATGAAGCTTATCCCGAATTGGACTTTGAACAATGTAGAATAATAGAAAATGGAAAAAAGCCAGCGTACAACAACGTGTATAATCAATAGCGGTTTAAGTGCTTAACTTGAATTTTATTTCACTAAAAATAAGTACATTGCTAATCGAAAAGTAGTCGCAAAAAATCCGCTACTGCTCATACACAAGACCGTTATATGCAAGTGACCATAACAAACCATGAATAAATTAGTATTCATTTCCGCAGTAATAATTCTTTATTCATGCACGAGTAATGATAAAACTGATTTGATCGAACCTGATTTTCAAAACGACAACACCTCAAAATATCAAACTACTACAGTAAATGATAATTTGCAGCCGTACGTAGATTCTCTTATTGAATTTGATGCAATTTTCGATGAGGCTGTAGGATACGCTGGTTCAAAACCTACTGTTTATGTATGGTTTGAAAAACTCATGGAATTAGGCGAAGATAAAGAACTGATTCTACTCACTAAACACAGCTCCCCAACGGTAAGAGGATACTCATTTTGGGCACTAGTGGAACGGGAACATCCTAAGGTTAAAGAAATAATGCTACAACACGTGGATGACTCGGTTTATATTGATCGAATGTCAGGATGTATTGGATATCACGAAAAACTCAATGATTTTTTGTTTTCCATTATTGCACCAAATTGCATCGATTCAGACTGCTCGAGATTGCCACCAGAAGATATTGCTGAGATAAAAGCGAAAATGAAATGACCAGCATATAACAGCACCTACAAATCAAGCCGCAAAAGTGCTATATTCGAGAGGCGGCTGGCTTCGTAGCTGCCAAACGTTAGTAACAATTGACCATGACCCGAGAACACCGTATAATTTTAAACGCAATTGAAGAAGCATTGACCAGAGATCCCGAACTTAGATTTGGTCAAGCTCTATTCAATTTAAGAATAAATGAATTTGCAAATCGTGAAAATCCAGAGGAAGCTGATTATAGAATGAGGGATATTCATGGAGATAAAGATTCAGAAATTATTGAGCGAATTCAAGGACAGATTAATTGGTTTGATCTGCAGAGAAAAGTAAACAAAGCCCTTGAAAATCCTGAATTATCAGGTTTAGGTGCAATGACCGTAAATGAAAGGTTATATGTATCTGGATTAATGGATGATTTTGACAAGTACAAAAGGTCTAATAAACAATTTGCCGCATTCATATTAGAGCGATTGAAAGTTGATCGGGCTTCTATTGAAAAAATATTGAATTAAATAAAAATGGGGTACAAAAGTGTTTGTTTAGAATGCAAAAAGGCCTACAATAATTACATCGATTTAGACAGTCATAAAAAAGAAATATGTCCTGATTGCGGGGAAACTATGTCCTTTCTTAGCCACATGTTTAAACCACCCAAAAAAACGGATAGTAAAAAATGGGAAGTGGTTAAATACTTGGTTGAAAATGGTTTTAATTACTATCATACTTATGATATGATCGAACCAGGCGTGTATAAACAATTGGGTAAATATCCCGAGACAATGAAAGAGGCTCAGGAATTCGTAAAAACCTTTAACCCAAATGGGGCGAAGAAATAGACAGTTACTAACATCGCCTATACTTCATGCCGAAAGTGTTATATTCGAGAGGTCGGCACGAAAGTATAGCCGTGAACCGTTATGTGTAATAAACCACTGCCCAAAATGTCTCGAATAAATTTTGATTAAATACCCATAATTGGTATATTTCAGATAAATTTGAAGTCATGAGTAAGAACACATCAATAACTTTAGGCAGCTATTTTGATCAATTTATTCAGTCCATTTTAACGGAAGGGCGTTACAAAAACGCTAGTGAAGTGGTGCGTGCAGGATTGCGACTACTAGAAGAAGAGGAAAAGAAAACTGCTGTGCTTCGTCAAGCTATCGAAGATGGAATAAACAGCGGTTGGGCTGAGGATTTTGACCCGGACGAGCATCTGAAAGCACTGAAAGCAAAAAGAAAATAAATGGCAAAGTTTAGATTAACAAACGATGCCGTAAAAGACCTTTCTACTATTTGGGATTACACCTACGACACCTGGTCAGAAAAACAAGCTGATAAATATTACAAACTGCTTTTAGATGCTTGCACAGAATTAGCTCAAAAGCCCAAACTGGGAAAAGACTACTCGGAAATCTACCCAGATCTGAAAGGTCAAAGAACATCGAAGCACATCATTTTCTATAGAGAATTGGATAAAAACACCATTGAAGTTGCTAGAATCCTGCACGAAAGAATGGACTTGAAAAGCAAATTGACAAAATAGGATACACATAACATCAACTAAAAGCCACGGGCTGAACAACCACATCCGAGAAGCCCGCGTCTCCTAGTTGAGAAACGTTATAACCAAGGATCATGAAACTATTAACTTCATTTGTCTTGTTTTTCAGTTTAAGTACTTTCGCTCAAAAAGATACTATTCAAATTGACGGAATTAGCGTCTTAGTTGATAGCAGTATTATTGTAAAAAGTTCTTTACTCGGGGGAAAAGGAGAAGATAGATATGAGTATTTTTCTCTCACCGACACCAATTCTATTAAATATAAATTACCAACATATTTCGTTAAGCCCAAAAAGTGGGAAGAATCTGAAAAATCACGAGAAAAATTCGAGGCATATGGAAATGATTACCCCGATACATTTAACCTACATATTGTTTTGGACATCATAGACCAAGAAAGAGATTTTACAATTCTTTGTTCTGCCAAAAGTTGGTGTATGGATAATCCTGAACTAATTTTTCACCATTTAATACCACGACTAGGGAATAAGCAAAAAGTCGGATTAATAAACACTGCTGATCTTATCATTTGGGATAGAATAAGTTCTGGAGATTTAGATTTTTACGGGCATGGAGGAGGAATGTCAGAAGATATTTTCACCATTTCTGGAAGAGCATCATGGATCTTAAATGAATTAACAGGTGAGGAATTTGCCGTGGTTCATGGAAATTTAAGTCAAGAAGAAGCAAACAACTTTAAAAGCATGTGGGTTGATTACTTGATGGACCTACATGATTAAAATGGTTATAACATCAACTAAAAGCCACGGGCTGAACAACCACAACCTAGAAGCCCGCGTCTCCTAGTTGAGAACCGTTATAAGCAATGAAAACCATTCTCGCCATATTATTCATTTTCGCTATAACCTTTAGTTACACGCAGTCGAAAGGCGGTAAGCTTTTAACCAAAGCAGAAACATCTTTTTCTAAAGGGAAAATCAAGAAAGCTAAGCGTCTAACAGTTAGATCGGAAAAGGCAGGGTTTGGATTCTGTTCGGTTACGACTGCTTATGAGGATTTGGCAATTTTAAAGGCAAAAATTAAAGCGCAAGAGGGATTGTACTATGAAGCCGGGCAAGAGATTTCCATGACCGAAATATCGTGGAATCCAGTAAAAATGGACTCTATTCAATTTTATTATTATAGTCTAGCATTGGGCAAACATCAACTAAGTACTCTCATTGATTCTTGCCTTGAGGAAATGGTGGGAGATAGCCACATATACTCAAAGGTGATTTACGATTCAATTTATTTAGATATACCAAAGCTTGGTAATACCCCAATTAAGATTACTTCTTTTCCTATAATGACGGCCATGCAGGACCTAGAAGGTGATATGAATATTGGTGAGCGATTTCTTACCGCCATAAAAGAACAAGAGTTTTATTTACAATTGCACTAGTGCTTATAACAGCGGCTAAAAAGCATACAGCGAAGTTACTTGCACGGTTCGAAAGTTGTTTAAGATAATCAGTATCTTTAGTTTAAAAAGGTTCCGCAAGATGCTGTACGCTTCCTAGCCGCGGAACGTTATAGGTAATGAAGCTTTGGGCGCGCCACATTCGAGAGATGCCCATAGTAGGTATCGTCCAAGCAGGGTTTAAAGAGCAGGAACATCTGATAATTTTTGACAGTCTTTTCTTTGCCAACACTGGCAACAGCATTTGCAAAGGCTTCGCCGTTTGCAATGCCCTTGCTCTTCCCTCGCTGATCGTGGTTGAATCAACCAACGTTATTTGAATTCACAATTTCAACTAAACCAGCGTAACATGCCTCTGCGAAAGGTTTCATCGTTTCCGTAGTGTGCGTCACTCCCACCGTTTTGCACTCTTGCATATAGGTAACGTACAGTCTGCACCAGTCGTACTCAATTTCACCGTCAGGCACTTTCATCAGGTTCATCACTATGTCGAGGATTTCAAGACAATGTTTGTCGGAAGCATCCATTCCTAAATCGTCTAAACCGAGGACGAGTTGACTGTGTTTTAAATCTTGTTGGATGAGGTTGATGATAAGTTCTTTTTCGGACATGATATTGAATTTTGAATGAAACATCTACAACTCAAATGTAAAACAAAATTACATTAATGCAATTTTATATCGCATATTTATTTTTCATTAATGAAAGGATGGTTAGCAGAACTGTATAAATGATTTACATTCTGTACATTTGAATCAATGGATAAGAAACTGAATCGACTTAAAGAGATTTTAGTCCGAGAAGGAGTAAGTCAAAAAGACTTAGCGAAGAAACTTGACAAAAACGAGCACACCATTTCAAATTGGTGTATCAATAAGTCTCAACCGCACCTGAAAGACCTTTATAAAATTGCGGATATTTTGAAGGTTGATATTTGTGAGTTGTTGGTTAGAAGTTAAAGATCGATCTTTATCCTTTTGCCTATTTACCTCTCATAATTTCATGGATGCCCAAATAAATATTTCCAGTTTGAGCTGCGTATCTTCTTTTCCTTATCAGTAATTGTATTAGATCAATTCTCCCTTCTAATACTGCCATCAAATCACTACCATCCATTAAGATCATTAATCGTCTTCCCGTTGAATGAGCCTGAATAGCATCTGATGAAAATCCATTAATAGAAATAAATAAACCAAGAGTATTTTCTAACCTTCTTCCTAACTTCCCACTGAATGAATCAAGAGAACCGATGTCTACAGGACTTTGATGCCATTTTGCTTCAAGAAGGAAATCGCTGTTTTCGAAAGTAAACATCCCATCTATTTGTTCTCCAACAATTCTGAACGAAGCCTTTGGATCTAAATCAAATAATGTAAATAAATCCTTTAATAATTTTTCCAATTGAAACCCTCTCTTTTGAGGGTCGCTAGAACTTACCAATCCATAGAAATCCTGCTTAATTTCGTCCAACCTCTCACGAACCGCATTCTTACCAAGTTGTTCTTGATAAACTTTACTTCTTCTACTCTCTATCTCCTCTTGTTCTCTTAATTTATCTAGGTGTCCTTTAGAAACTTTTCTCAATGCGGAAATAGCTTCCTTCGCTTTTTTCACCTTTTCTGCTCCATCTTCAAGTTGCTTTAGGTGAGAGAAATCATCCATATTGCATATCTCATAGATTAATTTCAGCAGGTCATTTTGAGTTTTAGCTTCATTCTTAACTAATAAGTCAACCAATCTGGAACAAATGTTTCTTTTGTAATCCCCCCAATCCAAATAGGATAAAATTTGCTTATTGCTTATCGTATGGTCAAGAAAACTCCTCAAATCTGATTTATACCAGTATATATTAGATAGAGCTTTTTTCAATGCAACTATCGCTGTACCCGAAACCTTCTTCATAATTCTTGTTTATGGATGAATAACTATAAATCTGAAATGTCAATCAATTTTATGCCGAAATCGAAAGGCTGAAGCTCTTTAACAACCTGAACAAGTGCATACTTTGCGATGTTAGACTTGCAGGACTCTATTCTATCTAATATCGGTAACTGTTTATAATGGTTGTTTTTAAAAGCCATTACAAAATTGATGTTAATCTCTCCACTCTTCAGCTTTGGTATTAATGTTTCATGATCTATTTTGTTCGACGGATTTCTCCTATTATACTCTTTCAGAGTTTTAAGTAAATAACTACTTCCATTCTTATTTTTAAGATCATTTGACAACCTCTTTGCAGACAGTACAACTTGAATGTAAAGGTCTCGCATTTTAGTATTAAAACCATTCTTAACATGAACGAAATAAGCTTGGTCATTATCAAGAATTAATACATCACACAGTTCAATATTGTCGCGAATAACCTTGTCCAGCACAAAATAATTTTGTTTTCCTGCGTAACTCTTATTATATGCATCCTCATCATCGCCGTCGTTCCAACTTAGAAGTAATGGTTCTCTTAATTTGTACTTAGTATAATACTCTTTAGCATCGTCATTCATATACTTTAAGAACTCATCTTCCAATAAGTACCAATGTCCGTCAATCCTAAAATACTTCTGATTATCATAATCAATTTCTGCCGTTACATGTGCGAAAAAAGTTGCGTAAGTAACATCTGAACCATTAATCGATCCTGAAATATTCAGTGTATATAACTTCCCTTTTATATCAAACCGATCGGTTACATCTTCAAGATTATTATAGATATGAGCGGTGCATACATCGTATAAATTCGACCTATCATTCGTCTCTACATCGTTCTTTCCTCTGGAGTACTTAAACCTTATCAAAAAATTATCACACTCATAAAATCTTTCCAATTTGGACGGATGTACCAACTCAATAATATCTTGCTGATATGCACTATCACCAGTTGAAGGATTATGACTTAGAACATCATCAACTATTATTTCCTTTAATGATTCATCCAATTCATCCAAAAGTGTTTGATCATCTATTTTCGTAAAAAGAGAAAGTGGTTTTGGGTCTCTCTCAGTATAAAACTCATGCAAATCTTGAATCAAATCCTTTAATTCATCGAAATTCAATTTCTTTCTCAGATAGAAATATGAGCCTACTTCCAACAAAGCAAAGTTCTCATCAAGCTCGTAATCTCTAAACTCATTTTCCTTTAGTTCTTTTCGGATCTTCAACTTGATTTTAGATGGTACTTCTGAATACTCCAGTGTTTCGGATATCGTTTGATTATAATTAAACGTTTGCTTTTTTTGAGATACGTTGTTTGCAACTCCTCTAGTGTGTAATTCAACTATGACATCCTCTGTTGGTTTCGCTAGTCTTTGGTACAACTCAATACCAAAACTTGGATGAACAAACTTCTTAATAACGTTCATTCCGCTTCCGCTAATAATACAGTATATCTCCCCTTGGTACTGGATGAATAGTACAAATGAAAATTCGACAATATCAAAATTCTGACTCTCGGTAAGTTCATCTGGTAAAAAAATCTTCCAATAGAACTTTTCCTTTGGCTGGTTAAAACAATAAGACCAAAATTCAAATGGATCATCTCTATGATATTCGATCTTGGGCTTAACCAATTCAAAATCATCAAACTTATGCCTCAATAATTTTTCATGGCTGTCTTTAATAATATCGATAATCTCTTGATTCGATTTACCACGGAATTCATAATATGATTTGTCTATTAGAAATACCTTTAAGTCGAATTTTATGTCGTCGTGATTCATGTAGTTTATTTCAGAGGTTCAAATTCTTACTTCTTAGTGGATTTACTCGGTTTCAATGATGGAGTATTACCAGGAGTATTCTTATTGTCTCTCTGACGGCGATCAGGTTTACCAGTTGATTTTGCTGTTCTTTTAGGACCGGGTTTAATAGCTTCAATTTTCATGATTTTTATTTTATAGCAAGGTAATACGTAGACTACTGATTGTCAATGCGTACTTCTACTCAATTTAACCGCGTAACAATTGCAACAAATACCTGAAAATGAAATACGCTTCACACCTATTTTGATCCGTAAACTCCCAAAACAAGTGTTTCACTCGATGACTGAGAAAAGACTGTAAGCGAACGCTCGTTGAAGTATCAATAAAGGAATGGAGAAGATCAAATGTTCCTGCTCTTTAACAGAAGCACCTATAACATGCCCTAAGCGTTATGCCGAAAAAGGTTATATTCGAGAAACGGCACAAACGCCTAGCGCCGAACCGTTATAAGTAATGAAGGTTAGGGCGCGCCATATCCGAGAGATGCCCAGAATAGATATCGCCCAAACAGGGTTTAAAGAGCAGGAACATATCATATAGTTATTGCTTCGCAACTACAATTTGATTTAATAGTCTTCTTTTTCTTAATGAGCGTTCTCCGAATTGACAATCTCCAATAAACCATTGTAGCAGGCTTCTGCAAACGGCTTCATCGTTGCAGTAGTGTGCGTCACTCCCACCGTTTTGCACTCTTGCAAATAGGTAACATATAGCCTGCACCAATCGTACTCAATTTCACCGTCAGGCACTTTCATCAGGTTCGCCACAATGTCCAGAATTTCTAAGCAGTGCTTATCGGATGCGTCCATTCCAAGTTCGTCAAGTCCGAGGACGAGTTGACTGTGCTTTAAGTCTTGTTGGATAAGGGAAATGATTAAATCTTTGTTGCTCATGGTTCTCGAATTATTATAATATCACATCATTTTTTGTTGATCTAAATTTATAACACAAGAATTAATTTCACAAACTTATTGATGTTATTTTATAATTTTTAGATGTTTTTCGTCTACAACCTAGTTATATCAAACACTTATCTTTAGGTAAATAATTAATAGATTTAACGGATTCGCAATTAAAAATGGCTAGAAAGGCAATAAATAGACTTAAAGTTGTTCTCGCAGAGCAAGGTAGAACCAACAAGTGGTTAGCTGAACAATTAGGCAAGAATACTGCGACCGTTTCTCGTTGGTGTACAAATGAAATGCAACCGTCTTTGGAAACGTTAACGGAAATCGCTGAGGTTTTGGGTGTTGATGTTAGGGAGTTGTTGAATAGTACTAAATAACTACCTCAGTCTTACCTCTCGAAGGACTTTCTCGCCAATCTCGGTGATATTATAACCTTTGGCGCCTGCATAACTACTGCCATTAAATTTTATTAGTCCAAGTCGAACAAATTCATCTTTAGGCTTGTAATCATCGCTAATCGAAACTCCTGTATTAATTTCAGCTGCTATTTCTAAATATGCATCTAATAATTTTTTCTCCTCTAACTTATTAATAAGAATCTCGTATTCAGAAAAACCGGGATTTTGAGGTTCCGATTCGTATTGCAATAGTCTTGATTCAAGTTGTTTAATTCTTTCCTCCAATTTGGCTTTTGAATCTCTCTCGACATCTAATCTTGATTGAAGACTATCTCTTTCAGAGCGCAATAACTCAAATGACGATTTGAGAACAACAGAATTCGAATCAGTTATCCTATACGCCCATGGAATAAGTTGTTTATCTACGAAGTTCACTATGACTCTCGATAGCACTAGAAGCAAATATGTCAGTATTAACAGTGCAAACGTCCAAAGAATATTATGAAGAATACCCTTCAAAAAGGAATTCTGCGAGTAGTATGTTTTTACAAATTCAATTTTGGCAGCTAGCTTAGTCCCATTATCAAAATTAAACAAGGTAAAGACTAAGTCCCAATTTCTAACCAGCCAGACGATTAGGTAAAGTCCAAGAAACGGATTCCTTGATTTTTCTTTGAAATTATCTTTGAACGATACAAATAGGTCTTTCATCACGCCTCAATGAATTATAGTTATCGGATAAAGGTAGTTATGTTTTACTCTGAATACAATGCGTAGATCTACTTATATTAATTAGATAAGATTAAAAAAAGAAGACTATTATGAGCGAACACTCATTGAAGGATAAAAGAAGGTTTGGAGAATATGAAATGTTCCTGCTCTTTAAAAGGAGTACTTATAACATGCCCTAAGCGTTATGCCGAAAAAGATTATATTCGAGAAACGGCACAAACGCCTAGCGCCGAACCGTTAGTGGTAATAACCAGAGCATGAATAACCGTATAGCACTAATCATATTCTGTAATCTTTTTTTGTTTGCTTGTCAGGAGTCGACAAAATCAATCCCTGCTGTCAGTAATAAAGAGGAAAATGTAGATACCACCGCATTCAAATCGGACAGAACAATCTTTCTGGTCGATCATTGCGACAATGACAATTATTCTGCGACACTTGAAGAAGATAAATTAAAAGGAAATGACTCGTGTATATTACGAATCAATTCAAGAGATCAAAAGATCAATAAGATTAAAATATTAAATGTACCCGCTGACAAGTCTTCCATCAACTATTGTGAAGATGATTATGTCGTGGTTGGTTTTGCTTGCGGTGGGCCATGTTACTCTCATGTGTTTGTGTTTACTGATGAAGGTAAAAACAAGCAGTTTGCTTACAGCCAAAGAATTTCGAACAACCCAAATATCATAGCCCATATTCGAAATGAAGAATTTGAAACTTTAATTATACATAACTTAAAAACCCACAAAGAAATTAACGTGGATATTTCGGACAATAATGCAGAATTAAATTATGGACACATGGATACATTATACATGAAGCAAAACAAACTGTTTATTCAATACCCAACGACTGAAAATCAAACAAAAAAGAAATCAATTTCATTAGACGAGATAATGAAATAGAAATACCACTAACAGCCACTAAAAAAGATAGGGCGAATAACCACACTCAAGAAAAAGCCCTACCTTTCCTAGTGGCAACCCGTTATGTGCAACAGACCATGACAAAAACCAAAACAAAAATATCACAACGCGAGTTTGACTCGAAATACTTAGAGGAGCAATTAGGTTGGATAAAACACCTTGATTGGACACAGGAATCATGGAAGCCTAAAACAGCATTAGTTGATAAGAAGGGGAATGTAACCCACTTATATACTGGACAAAAATTCGATGCAAAATATTTTGACTTAGTGGATAAAGCATGGTCTCATGATCATTGTGATATATGCTCTAATCGAATTGAAGAAGGAGATACCTATGCAATTGCAGAAGGAAATATTATTTGTGATTTATGCTTTGAAGATTTTGTTAAAGTGCAGTCACATAACAGCAAATAAACAAAAGCGCCAAAACGATTATATTTGAGAAGGCGCCTTTGCCTATTTGCAAACCGTTATGTGTAATAAACCACTGCCCAAAATGTCTCGAATAAATTTTGATTAAATACCCATAATTGGTATATTTAAGATAAATTTGAAGTCATGAGTAAGAACACATCAATAACTTTAGGCAGCTATTTTGATCAATTTATTCAGTCCATTTTAACGGAAGGGCGTTACAAAAACGCTAGTGAAGTGGTGCGTGCAGGATTGCGACTACTAGAAGAAGAGGAAAAGAAAACTGCTGTGCTTCGTCAAGCTATCGAAGATGGAATAAACAGCGGTTGGGCTGAGGATTTTGACCCGGACGAGCATCTGAAAGCACTGAAAGCAAAAAGAAAATAAATGGCAAAGTTTAGATTAACAAACGATGCCGTAAAAGACCTTTCTACTATTTGGGATTACACCTACGACACCTGGTCAGAAAAACAAGCTGATAAATATTACAAACTGCTTTTAGATGCTTGCACAGAATTAGCTCAAAAGCCCAAACTGGGAAAAGACTACTCGGAAATCTACCCAGATCTGAAAGGTCAAAGAACATCGAAGCACATCATTTTCTATAGAGAATTGGATAAAAACACCATTGAAGTTGCTAGAATCCTGCACGAAAGAATGGACTTGAAAAGCAAATTGACAAAATAGGATACACATAACATCAACTAAAAGCCACGGGCTGAAAAACCACATTCGAGAAGCCCGCGTCTCCTAGTTGAGAAACGTTAGTAACAATTGACCATGACCCGAGAACACCGTATAATTTTAAACGCAATTGAAGAAGCATTGACCAGAGATCCCGAACTTAGATTTGGTCAAGCTCTATTCAATTTAAGAATAAATGAATTTGCAAATCGTGAAAATCCAGAGGAAGCTGATTATAGAATGAGGGATATTCATGGAGATAAAGATTCAGAAATTATTGAGCGAATTCAAGGACAGATTAATTGGTTTGATCTGCAGAGAAAAGTAAACAAAGCCCTTGAAAATCCTGAATTATCAGGTTTAGGTGCAATGACCGTAAATGAAAGGTTATATGTATCTGGATTAATGGATGATTTTGACAAGTACAAAAGGTCTAATAAACAATTTGCCGCATTCATATTAGAGCGATTGAAAGTTGATCGGGCTTCTATTGAAAAAATATTGAATTAAATAAAAATGGGGTACAAAAGTGTTTGTTTAGAATGCAAAAAGGCCTACAATAATTACATCGATTTAGACAGTCATAAAAAAGAAATATGTCCTGATTGCGGGGAAACTATGTCCTTTCTTAGCCACATGTTTAAACCACCCAAAAAAACGGATAGTAAAAAATGGGAAGTGGTTAAATACTTGGTTGAAAATGGTTTTAATTACTATCATACTTATGATATGATCGAACCAGGCGTGTATAAACAATTGGGTAAATATCCCGAGACAATGAAAGAGGCTCAGGAATTCGTAAAAACCTTTAACCCAAATGGGGCGAAGAAATAGACAGTTACTAACATCGCCTATACTTCATGCCGAAAGTGTTATATTCGAGAGGTCGGCACGAAAGTATAGCCGTGAACCGTTAGCAGTAATGAAAACCATTGCAATATTGATATTCGTGAAATGTATCCTGTCCCTCACGGCAAATGGGCAAGGCAGTGGTTATAGCAAAGACGAAGTTAGATGTATGACACTGACATCGGAAAGATGCAATGTTGTTTATCGAAATGATACAAATGCAATATATTTCCACTACAACGGGTTTCATTGGGATCAGTTAATACTTAGAGGAGACTCTTCGGTTCGCTTTGTAAGTAAAACTCAAATTGTACCCACGAAAGATACATTCGAGCTATCAATTTACCATCTAGAACCAGATACACTGTTGTTTACGGAGCAATTAATAGCAACTGCGAGGGATTCATTGCGCACTTTTGAAAATGGTACGGCAAGGAAGTTTGAATGTTGTGGTTATATCTTTTCCTATAGTAATGAAAACACTTTGTATCGAGGGAAGGCCAACAGATTATACCTTATAAGAAACAATTATAATGATAGTTTAATTTCATTCGAAATAGAAAATGGGAAATTCACCTCAGTTGACCCCGACAATATTTTGGTAATTCCTGGCACCAAAAGAATTTCGACCATTTCAGTATTTCATAACGGCGAAATGATCCTAAGAAAACAGTTCCAAGTAGGTGATTAATACTGCTAACATAGCCTACACTTCATGCCGCAAAAAGTGTATATTCGAGAAGCGGCACGAAAGTGTAGCCTAGAACCGTTATAGGTAATAGACAACCACAGTAAACGACACAATAAATGACAGTGACAAAATTTTTATTCCTTACTATTACAGTACTCCTCTCCTTATCCGTCAGTGGACAAGCGTATATCGACGATAAATCATTCACTGGCTCTTGGAAAGAAACTGAAAACGGGAAATTTGAACGTGTTGAGTATCTTGATGACAGCGTTAAAGGCTTTAGAATAACTCCAAATGAAGAGTTATTTCGAAATGTTCAAACCCATAATCATGAATTGCATTCATTTCAAGGAATTTGGTGGTCGTTTAGTATTGGGCATTTCGATATACAGTATGAAAACAACGTGGACGAACTCAAGATTATCGAAAGATTTGAATATGCTGAAAATGAGAATGTAATAAAAAGGGTGAGTTATGAGGTTTATCCGCTTCAGCGAAATAGCGTATTTGTCGGTAAATGGAAATTAGTAGATGAAAAATCTAACTCAATCATTTATGAGAAATGTGAAAATATTGAATCTGAGAGTTTCGCTTTTGAACTATTAGAAAATGGATCGGGCGAAATATACAAAACGAACGACAACAACGAGAGAGTCGAAATTGAAGTTAGCTGGTGGATCGGGGAAGAAGATAATTATGTTGATATGCAGTTTTTTAATAAAATGACTGATCTTATAAATATTGAGGGATTCACTTTGATACCAGATGTTCCTCAAGTTAGAGTTGAACGAACAAGGTTTGACGAATTCGGAGAGTAGTAAATGAATACCTATAACAGCAAATAAACCCAACCGCCAAATGCAATATATTTGTTAGGCGGCTGTGCCTATTTGCAAACCGTTATGGGCAACCGCCCGGATGACCACTCTCCAACTTTCGAACTTCAGTGCTTTTAATCATCGTAGGCTCCCAGACTCCATAACTATTATTTGTGCCGTGTTTACCGATAATCGTGAGCCTCTGTTGTAAATTACACCCCAAAGCCATTCTGGGAAGCCAGCGTTTTGAATGTTTACAGTTCTATCTTGTACCGAAGTAGGTTACTTTCAAGAGAAGCACTTTGTTTGATACTCAAAGTGGAAAACCAAAGTAGGTTGTGTGCGGTCGGAAGCCCATAACAGCGCCTCACATTTCACGCCGATAAGAGCTTGCCCTACCGGGTCTGCTTCTCAAAAGCTATGCACTTTTTCTTATATTCGAGAAGCGGCGCGAAAATGTAGCCGCGGAACGTTATACCACATTGAAGAACAGATTTACCCACATCCAATAAAATTATGTCCGAAATAAGTTTGATAGAAAAGCACATTCAAAATTGGGTTGAGAAAAATCGCCCACCTATAGAAATAAGAGAACAAGTTGATCTTAAATACGAATTCGAGAAAAATACTCTTATTATTTATGAATCGAGAAAACCTATGGAGGAAAGTATGGGGCGAATCAAATCCGAATGTGCTAAGGCCAGATTTATTAAAGCTTCAAATACGTGGAAAGTATATTGGATGAGGGGAAACCTGAAATGGTATTTATATGAACCCGAAGCGGAAGTTAATTCAATACATCATGTACTCCGTATAATTGAAAATGACAATTATGGATGCTTCTTCGGGTGAAATTTATCAAATTGAAAAAAAACGTGGTATAACATCAGCTACAGTCCAGGCGGCACGGACATACTCGAGAGAAAAGCCGCCCGTCCCTTAGCTGAATACCGTTATAGAAAGTGTTACCAATGTACCGCAAAATTATATTCATACTTCTAACAGTATCTGCAATTTTTTGTGCGGCATTTATGCAATCGAATATTAAATCAAAACCTCAACTTTACTTTATTGGACTTTCAGCCCTAACCACCATTTTGCTCTTTACTAAAGTAAAAGTTATACCTAGTATACTTTACAACTTCTTAATGGGTGTGATGTTCTACCTAATGTTTTTTTGTACTTTGCATGTTCGTCATAGATTTAATAGCACCAGACAGAGCAATAGGTGTTTTAGAAGGTGGACGCATAGTAAAGTTTAATGATTTCACTTTTATCTATGCGGTAATTTTTGGATGGGTTTTAAGTATCATAACTGTTACAGTATATGCTCGCGCTCGAAAAAAAAATGGTTTAATGAATTACGAGAAGTATTTCTCACTTATAACCTTTGTAATAACTTTCGTAGGATATTTGATACAAGAAAAATAACTACCTAGAAGAGCACCTCACACACCTTAAGGATTGTTGTTTAAATTAAAGGTCTTTTCAAAAACAATACCTAACTTACAACGATAATCTTGGCAACGATCCGCACTGTAAGTAACTGCCCAATGTACGCTACAAGAAACAATGAAGAAAGAAAATCGATATAAAGAAGAATTCATTGCGTTCAGACCGCAATTGAAATCGTATTTGTTTCGATTGTCTGCAAGTAAGGAAGATTCTGAAGACTTATTGCAAGATACCTTCGTAAAGACCTTCGATAAAATTGACACCTTCAAAGGAAATTCAAGTTTTAAAACCTGGGTTTTTAGTATAGCAACTAATCTTGCGAAAGATAACTTTCGCGTAAAAGAACGTTGGGGAGAAAATTGGATGGATTTGGTTCGGGATGCGCATGTACAGAATCCAGACCTTTTTGCAAAAAAGAAAGAAGTATTAGTAAGTAGCCCAGATGGTAAATTTGTACTCAGCGAACATTTGAATTATTGTTTTAATTGTACCGCTAAAACACTTCTCTTAAACGAACAGGTGTGCCTATGGCTGAAAGAAGTTTATGGTTTTAAGATAAGTGACATTATGCTTATTCTTGATTTATCAGAAGGAAAGGTGAAACACGCTATCGCTGATGCTCGAAAACATCTCACGCGCATTTTTAAAGAGAAATGTGTCTTAATTAATAAAAAGGGAACTTGCAGTCAATGCACAGGATTGAATCAAATGTACAATCCAGAGCAGGATGCACACATTGAAGCGAACAAAGTGAAGATGGTCAGAGAACAAGAAGGAAAAAACTTCGAGCAACTAATGGAATTAAGATTGGAGCTAATAAAGAACATTGATCCATTAGTAGGACAAACGACCACTCTGCACCACTACTTAATTCAGAACTCTCCTTCATGGGCAAAGCAACAAATGAAAATTAAATAGACTTGGTTCGATTTCGTCCGTTTTCTTTGACTTATCCGTCAAAAGAATAAACGATTTAAAAATGGGGAAACCAATTTATGTAAAAGTGTCAAAGACAATAGACCAACCATTGGAAAGAGTATGGCAAACGGTAGCTTTAGGATTTGGAAATGTGTCCATGTATAATCCTGAAATAAAAACTTCTAAATACGATACACAGCAAAAGGAAGGCATTGGAACAATACGGCATTGTGATTTTCAAAAATCTGGCTACATAAAAGAAGAAATCATTGAGTGGGAGGACAAGAAGTCGTTTAAGTTGATATTTACAGAATCTTCTATACCTATGGCACACTTAGAAAGTAAGTTTCATTTCGAAGAGAAAGACGGTACGACAATTCTCACTCAGGAATTCTGGTACCGCATGAAAGCACCTATGGGTTGGTTAAGTGGTATGATGAAGGGAAAAATGAAGTCAACCCTTGAAAGTGGATTGAATGGATTAGAAAACTATTTAAAACAATAAAAGATGGCAGTAAATGAAGATTACGCGCAATTTGTAAAAGACCAACTTTCAGAATTCGGAGAATTTGAATTTAAAAATATGTTTGGCGGCATTGGCATCTTTAAAGAAGGTTTGATGTTTGGCAAGATTGGCGGAGATAAATTTCGATTAAAGGTGGATGACTCCAACAAGGAGCAATTTGAAAACAAAGGGATGAAACCGTTTTATTCGGAAAAGAAGAAAAAAGGAATGCCCTATTGGGAAGTTCCGCAAGATGTTTTGGAGGATAAGAGTGAATTAGCCAAATGGGCAAAGCAGTCTTTTGAAATCGCTGTAAAATCAAAGAAATAAAGCAGCTAACGAAAGCAAACTGCATTAAAACGCAGTTTAGCCGAAACGTTATAAACAAAAAACCAAACACTATGGACAAAGCACTGCAAATATTGATTGACAATATGCCTGAAAAAACAGGAAAGTCTTTAGAAGAATGAAAACTGTATTAAAAGCGAAATCATTCGCTAAGCATTCTGAGGGAGTCAAATATTTAAGGACAGAACACAATGTAACCCATGGTTTTGCGAATACTACCGTCACTCTTTCTAAGTAAGACTCAACTTCTGACATAGCCTTTGTAGCCGGCCAGTATGACGGGAAAGAAAGTCTAATACCAATTTACGATGTATTAATTAACTACGTCAAAACGTTGCGTTCAGACGTGACAATCACACCTAAAAAAGGTAGTGTCAGCGTAATCAGAAAAAGGCAATTTGAATTAATCAAACCGGCGACGAGGTCAAGAATTGATCTAGGTTTTAAGTTATAGGATAAGCCCACTACGGATAGACTTGGCAACTCTGGACCATTTGGTACAATGTGTACTGGTAGAGTTCAACTTTCAAATATTAGTGACGTTGATTCTGAACTTAAGCAGTGGATTAAGGATGCATATGATAAATCAGTTTAAGAAGTCTATAAAAGCACCTACGCTCCATGCGGGTTTGCTGTTTATGAGAACAATTTGATTTGAAAAACTATTCCTAAATTGTAAAAACAATTTAAGTAGTGACCTGTAAGGAGTATAACACCAAGCTAGGAATAATGACTAATCGTATTAACAAAATAACCTCCATCATTCTTTTAGCATGTACACTTCCCTGGACATGCTATTCTTTTATTCTTGAACAGGAAAAACAGAATGACTTAATTAAATGGACTGAAAGCTCTAAGTTAGAATGGAACGATTTCCAAGGCGCTCCTCCTAAGACGACTGAGCACAAAGCAATGACCTTCACAACCATCAATGCTATGCTTGAAAGCTATTCGGAAGATTCAATTGTTTATAGAATTGATAATTTTTTCAATAAGGAAAAGTCCTGGACATTGGACAATCATTCAAAGTCACTTTTAGCGCATGAACAATTGCATTTTGACATTTCTGAATTAATCACAAGGCGAACAAGGAAAGCCTACAGTCTAATTGATTTAAGTAAACTCAACGGTGACTATTCTGAAATTTCAAATACATTCGAGCATTTTACTACTCATGTAAAAGATAGCCTTAATGAAAAATACGATAGAGAAACGAAGCATGGTGTCGATTTGGAACAACAGGAAAAATGGCAACTATATGTACAGTCCGAATTGGATAAACTTGCTGAGCATACCTCGCCTATTGTGATTATCAAATAATGTTTAAATCGTTCTGAAACCAAGAGGTAGCTAACAACTTCGAGTAAAATTCATACTTTTTCCGATTCTAAACCCCACTCATTCAACCAAACATTTTCCATGACACTCTTCAATGCCAAGCAAAGTAAAATTCAAGGGTATTTGTACATCACCGCCAAGGACGACATAAAATTGTTTCAAGCTTCCATAGGTAGTAAATTCATTAAGTCAGATCGTAAACCTCCATGGCTTGTGGTGAACCACTCACTTGATGGAATTATTGTCACAGAGTGGCCAGGAAGGCTCTTAAAAGTTGAAATTCTTGACGGCGTCAATGAAATGGACCTCAACAAAGGCTTGGTAAAGGATGTTTGGTACACAAGGACATTAGGAGTAGAGATTTTGGAAGTGGTTCCGACTCAAGCACTCTTTGAGCCGAATGGAGTCGAAATCGTGCAAATTCTTGATTTTATTTCGGAAATGAGCGAGGAAGCTGTCAACAAATTGAATCAGTTCGAGTTAAAAAATGCATCGAAAATTTATTCTAATGCTTGGAATGAGTGGCTAAAAATGAAAGATGTAAACTCTATACATATGAACCAGGACCATTCAAACACGCTTGCTATTTATGCTAATAACTCGAGAGCCACCATGAATAGGAGTTTTTCTGTGATTTCAAACCTAGTATGGAAAAGAGCCAAGTCAGTACTTGGTGATAGCGCCTTTACGGTCGATGAGGACGGAGAATTGGTACTCAACGCTCGGTGGTCGCATGCAACAGACGCACTTTTGCACGCTGCCATGGCCATGCACGGTCGAGATTTCATTTCAAATGAAGACAAGATAGAACTTTGGAATCCATGGAATTCTCTTATTACAAATGAAAAGTAAAATACTGTGCAGCTACGACTACCTCAATTGACAAAAACACTACTTTGTAAAATATCATCGAAGTAATAGGTATCAACTATTTATAACACGAAACATGGCAGGGTTAGTAACAAAGGAATCGAATAGAAATGTCCAGAAATTCATTGAGTCGCTTGGAAGCAAATCCAAACAAGAGGATAGTAAAGTCATTTTAGAAATAATGGAAGAGGTTACGGGACATACTCCGAAAATTTGGGGAAACGAAAAAGCTCCTGACTTTCTGATTGGTTTTGGCAAGTACAAATACCAACGCAAAGGCTCGAAGGAAGAATTTGAATGGTTCAATGTTGGGTTTGCTCCAAGAAAATCAAAAATCACGGTGTACTTAACCTTTGATATCAATAAGGAAGAAGAACTTTTAACAAAGTTAGGCAAGTGTACGTGGGGAAAAGGATGTTTGTACATCAATAAATTGGCGGATGTGAACCTTGGTATTCTCAAGCAATTGATTGAGAAGAGTAAAAGCGCGAAATGGCACTAACAGCATATCGAAACGGATTTTTACGTTAAAAAATTGATCATGACTATTTCCGAACGACTTGATGCATTTTGTAAAAAAAAGTCTCAAAGAATACGAAAAATGCAGTAAATATTTGCTTGAATTGTCGTTGTTTTGGTAAAATAATCGGTTAAAAGCATGTACATTTGAACAGTGAGTCAACATACGGTAAATAGTATCTTCATCAGGGTTGTTTGCGGGTTACTGGCACTATATCTTTTTAATATAAGTGCGGACATTGAAGACCCGAATCCAGCTTTCGTACCTGAAGACCTATCTTTCAATGATCAAGAAAGTATTATCGAAATTTTTGTAGAAAAGGTTCTTGGATATGAAAACGCCATTGAAGAGTACGATGACCACGATACGGAAGATCAGCAGAAGAAGAAAAACGTGAAAGTTGATGTATTTCTTCAGGTAGCAAACTCCCAAGCTGAGGAAAATCAAACCTTAATTCGCAAGAAAAACTACCCTCATTTTGAAGCCGGTTTAATTAATGGCTTCATCGATATTGACAGTCCACCGCCCAAAGTTTAATTTGTTTTTCGGACCATTGCCTCTGGTCGGGGTGTTATAACTACCAAAAGTTAATTACCCCTGTATAAACCATCGAGGCTTACATCACCATCCGATTTCATATCGTTATTTCCCTGTGACTTAGTCGACACGGGGCAATCTTTAATGCACTTAGACAAATTAAAATGAAAAACATCAATATTTTGATTTTGGCGATGCTCTATGCGTCGACCAATAATGGTTTTACACAAACTACAGACGAAGAGAAGGACAGCTTATACATTGAACAGATTGAAGATTTTAAAGAGCCTGACAAAGTTCTCCACGCGGAACCTTTGTATATCGATCTCATTCGAGACCTTGGGGCCAGAAAAGGCGAAAAAGAATGGAACGTCGGTTTAGGCTTGACCGACAAACTACAATTCGACTCGTACGAAGCACTCATTGAATACGAATGGGCACCTATTGATAGACTCGGTTTGGAAGTTGAATTGCCATTTACCTTCTATGCACCTGTTAATGAATCTTCGAGCGACTCCGTTCCAAACGATCAACTCAACAGTATAAAAGCAGCCGCACAATGGTCATTTCTGGTGAATGAGTCCAAAGCCTTGTCTATGGCACTCGGTTATATAAACGAATTTGAACTGTCAAATTTTAAAAATTTTGGCAATCCGCTGATTACTGGCAACGTATACAATCCTTTTTTGGTCGTCGCCAAACGATGGAACAACAATTTTCACTCTTTGATATACACAGGACCTAGAATTGAACAAAAATTCAGTTCAAACGAGTTGCATACCAACTATGACATCAACTCTAGTTTTCATTACATGATTTCAGGAACACGAAATTTCATCGGAATTGAATTCAACAAAACGGTCAGTAACGAAGACTTTGATATGACCATTCGACCTCAAATGCGATTGGGGATTGCAGACAATCTGTTAATTGGTATTGTTGCAGGAATTCCTGTCAATCGAGAAAATGAACGCTTAAGTGCATTCATTCGTTTAATTTATGAACCAGGTCACAAGAAAAAGTTGTAACAGCGTATAGGGTTAATTGGTGCGCATGGATGTGCTGCCAATTAGCCTTTTTTTAGCTGAAAACTCTTTGAAAGCGTTGATTACTCTCATTTTTTCAAAAAATTATGTCAGAGGATTGGCTTTGTCTGGTTGAAAAAAGGCCTTATATTGAGACAATGAATAGTTTGAAACTACTGTTGACTTTTCTGGCCCTTTCTTTGTTTCTCACCTGGTGCTGTAACCCCAATGAGGTAAAAAAAGCAGAAGTTCATTCAAAACCGATGACTCAAAAGAGTTCTGTTGAAAGAGAATTATATCCTTCTGAGTTAGACACGGAAGATATGAAGGCTATGGGAGTTGATTATTGTATTGATATAATAGCTTCAAACAATCAAGTTCATAGTGCCCACGTAGGAAGTACGGGGGTGAAATCTGACACTTACAAGGCGTACGAGTGTTTAGCGAGCAACCACTCCATTTCGGAATTGCTTCCCTTACTCCAACATGACTCCACTGCAGTTCGAGTGTATGCTTATCACGCCATTGTAAAGAAAGACTCAACATATGCAGATCGTGCGTGGAAAGAGTTAAAAGGAAAAGATGACGAAGTAACTACTTTTTCTGGCTGTATTATGATGACCATGCCAATCCGTCAATCTATGAATTTTTAAATTTCTGGATTTTTCCTATTGAAAGTGTACGCTGTCATAGCATCCTTGTTCATCACAACCCTCACTATTGCTCAAGATGGAAACAACGCCATTGCGGGTGAATGGTTTCGCTGCGATGATTATAAATTAGCAGCAGGTGACACGCTCGTTTTGCAAGGTGATTCCTGCATTATCCATTACGAACACAAAAGTGGTAACTTCACGATTCAGGTAGTCTTTGAATTTGCAAAGGATCATTTTTCTATGCACAGTTATAGTGAAGTCATCGGTGGAAGCAGCTATCATCACTACTGGGAAATCACAGAGGACTCCCACGTCATTATTGGTAGCAATAAAAATGAAATATTTGAGCAATATGAACTCCTTGAAATAGGTCCAATGCGCTTAACATTGAGGAAAATAAAATGACCCTTTCCACACGGTAAAGCATTAAGTTAGGACTTCAGGAAAACGAATCAAGTTCTCTTCTGACAACTGATATACCCAAATAAATAAATAAATATCTTAGTGTTCACTGATTACTATGAAACGATTCTTCAATAATCGCTTCGAAAACACTATTCGTAAACTGAAAAAATTACACTTATGGCAGCTCCAAATATTACTTCCGTTGAGAAGAATCCGGCGGATATGAACACAAAAATCACCATTTACGGTTCCAATTTCACAGGAGCGGCGAATGTCATTTTTGGTTCTGGACCGTCTTCAAATTCATTGACCATAAACGAAACCGGGACTGAAATATCATTAACTCTTCCCCCCTATCCCACTGGTACTAGTTATCCTGTGAATACGACTGTAAAAGTCATTGTCCCAGGAGAGCCCCAAGGAAATGAAGTGCCTTTTACCATTGTAAATCCAACAAAAATCACGAGCGTTTCAGCCAATCCAGCATTGGTGGGAAATATTTTAACGCTGAAAGGAGGTGGATTTAAAGGCGCAATTAACGTGAAAATTGATGAAAAAACGATACCTGCTGCTCAATTAACAATTAATGACTCAGGATCAGAACTCTCATTCACCGTACCATCTTTAGGTGCCGATGTACAATATCCGATAAGTACTGCTGTCACGGTAAATATGACGACCGTTAGTAGCAACAGTTTCGATATCTCAGTGAACAATCCAACCATAGTAAATACCATTTCGCTTAAAAACAATTCGAAATTGGATCCTTCGAAATACACAGTTTGGGTAGCTGGATTTATCGAGCAACAATTGGCCGCTAAGAAAACACAATTTTTGTTCCTTCATTCCGACGGTTCTTTCTTAAAGAAAGACCTAGAAACGACGGCAAAATTCTGGGAAGTCGACCAAATGCAACCGCTCTCAGTTCCCAACATCGTTAGCGCTGGCAACAATCGATTGATATTCCTGGTGACAGAAAAAGGAACAACTCCCGATGCATTTTCACCCGAAACTCCCTACGCCGCGTACCCTTTCAAAGATGCCCCAAAACCATGTCCACCTGGCCCCTACGATATTTTCGAATTCGGCCCAATTGCGCAGTACGATGTTTCCGCCGTGGACTCTTTCGGCCTGAATTTATCTTTCAAAGTAAAGGGCGACCCTTTGACCTACGGAACCGTTTCTGGCATCAGCCGTCAGGAAATTGGAACGGCATTTACTAGTTTTTGCAAAAACGATCCGCTTGGAAAGGGATTTGGAAAGCTGCTGTATAGTATTAAACCAAGCACAGGCTTTCCGACACCAATAGATGGAGAGTTCCTAGCAATAGTTTCTCCGAAAGACTGGCTTGCCATTTATCCCGATGACTCGGAACTCGCCAATTATTGGACAGATACGGTGAATGATTTTTTCAAAAGTGGCAATCAACTCAATTTTGAACTCAACGCTGCCAATGTTGGGAATTACTCAGGAAAGTCGGATGGAACAAAGTATACATTGACGGGTCCAAATAACATGACAATCGTCATTCCCGCTTCGGATTTTGCCGGAGACCAGGGATTTATACAAGCTGTACGTGGGCAAAAGGATGGAGAATCGGATCTGGCGTATAAAACGTTTGGACAGATTGAAGCGGCCATTTTTGAGGCTCTTTCGCGCGGTGTTGCCTTAGACGGCGTGGTGGCGGAAAGTTCAACAATTGCCACAAATTACACCTCCGATGCATGGACGAACTTCGAGAATTGGTTTACGCACAGTAAAAACACGTACAACCAAAAGCCACGTGTATATGATGTCTACGCGAAATTCTTCCACTATGCCAAGTTCACGAATAGCAACGGTGCACAGGAGTTCATTTTTGGAGAAAATGGAGCAAAGAAATTTGGAATGGCCTACGGATTCAGCCTGGATGAAGACCCGAATGTTGGCAAATGGCCGAAAGACATGGGAGTACCAGCGAAAACAGTGTACTACGTAGGGTTCAATCAGGACGTTACACTTGAAATTGGACAATTCCTGAAGACACCATCATCTTAATCCGAGGTGTTTCGCGGAGAATGATTTATCTTTTGGGCGATTACGCTTCTGAAAAAATAGAAGCTCCCAAATTTTTTGAAATATGTTAAGGACTGCGAAAGCTTTCACTTTGTCGTTCGGAATAATTGTCGGTGGCGCATTGATGGCTTGTAATTTTTCAATAGAAAGTAAATCACAAGTAAATAGCTCGGTTCAATGGAGCACCGCTGAGCGGGATTCATTGAAAACGGCAATACTCGATTTATCCGAAAATCAAGAGGAGGTACCCGGTGACTATCTCACCTACTTCGGCTTTAGAGATTGGTACCGCTGGCCATTAATATATCCGTTTTCACTAAACAGCATCGATGAAAGAGACAACGGTTTTTTATGCAATGAGCGATCTGCTGTAGACATTTCTGGATCTCAAAAAGGAATTGATCAAATTTACCTCGGTGCCATTAAAAAATTTACCTTCAATTCACAGGTCTTGATAGCAGAAACAGGAGAAAGCGGCAAAAAAAAATATAAAATGTTTCGGTTTGAAGATAGAGAAATCACAAGCTACGGAACGTCCAAGGAGCTTCGCGAAGCGGCCGCTAAATATGGAGAAATGATTATAGACTCAATGGTAACCTTGGAGGAATATGGCCTCATTTTTTAAACGCTTTTTAACTGGATTGACATAAAAAAAGGGCACTTCTGAGAAGCGCCCTTTTCATTATGATTGATTATCAAATTATTTCGGTGTCGTCATTTTTTCATGCTTGAGTTTGAGTTTCTCGATTGCCGAAGGCTGTAATCCCATTTCCTGATGTAAGTAACCATCAAATACATGACTTATGTAAATGGGAGAGGTATGGTTGTTAAACCCTTCTGCGGCATGGCACGAAAAACAATTTGCCAGGTTATTGATATTGATATCCGCATTCGAAGACTTAAAGGTTTGCGTAAAAGTTTCCATAGTGATGTTGGCATTCCCCAAGCTTCCTCTTGCATACGATCCTTTCGTGGCTTTGGCGATGTTATATCCCTGATTCACCAACAGTTCGGCTTGTTGCTTCGGAGTCATTCCATCTGTATTTAACCAGAGAGATCCCTGGTAATGATAATTCGCCCAAACGTCGTCCAATTGCGATTTAACACAAGCGTTTATTCCAACAATGTTGTTGAGGTTTTCTGGCTCTTGCTGCGCAGTATTTCTCATAGGGTTGTTTCCTGTATCGGTAGGTACTCCGTATGCGAATAAGTCAAACACATGGTGTGGATCTTTGCCCAGTTTTGTGCTTGTGTCGTATACAATTCCATTGATATCTTCAGTACTTCCTTTCGCAAACAAAAGCATGTCATTCGCCGCAGTTGCGCCTCCCTTACCACCGTTCGCAGAACGATCAAAATCAGGTCCTAAATCGTTATGCTCAAAAGTGGCCCAAATAAATTCTGGATGATTTTCTACAACACCCACAACGTGCATTCCTAACAAGGCCATTTCCATTGATTGATACGTTTTACCACCATCCGTTGACAACGAAGCAGTAGTTGTGAAGTAGCCACTTCTTTTGTCTTTTTTGATTGCATCAATACTAATCCACGAAGCTTTCAATTCAAAGGATCCTACAGGGAATGCTTCAAAGTTGTTTGAATCTAGCTTTCCACTGATGATATCGGCTGCAAAGCCCTCACCCGCTTCAAACATAGTAGGATTCATGTGAATGGAATAATAAACGGTGTGTGAATTGCCATCCTCAGCATACGCTGGATTCGATTGTAAAATTGCCTCCTGAAATCCGGCTTGTTCCGTATCAACCAGAGATACCGTGGTTCCGCTTTGTGGAGTCACTTGGTTCATATTCGCATCCACTTGATACACTTTGCTCAAGTTCAAGAATAATGGATTTCCATTATCAGGTTTGGTCAGCCAAAGAAACTTTTGCCACGACCATTGATGAAAAATCTGGTTGGTTGTAGAACTGGTATCAAAAGGGCTGCCTTTGCCCTCCTCTGGGGCTGGTGTTTGAGAATGTGGAAACCAACTAGGGTCGGTAAAACACAAGCTATCGGGGTTTGAACTGGCTGTGTAATTGTTCACAGTTTCTTCTGTCATTTCTTCTGCATCTTCTCCAGAGCAGGCATAAAAAAGTGCGCTCAAGCATAAAAATGCAAGCACACCGAGTGTAAGATTTCGCGTTTTCATTTGTGTGAATTTTGGTTATTAGTCTGAAATATAGTGAGAGTTCTCGACTTCACAGCAGGAATATGTACTCAAAACGTACTGTATTTATACGTATTTTGCTGAGTATTGCAATCACATTTAATCGACTCCTTTTGAGATTTGTCCGACCGAAAATAATAGGAACACTGAAAGTCCAACGAATGATGTCTGGGACTCTCGCAGTGGTTAATGACATTAAGAACGCACCGAACAAAATCATTGTGCCCTGTGCTACAAAAGAAGAAGGTGAGGAAATCATCGATGAAATCAAAAAAGCGAAATTCAAGGATGTTTTGCACTTTTAATAGTACGAGAGATCGTAAATGAAGGAGCGGCAGGATGATCAAAAAAGCATTTGAGAACATTGCTAAAGAAGTAAACGGAACGTATGAGCATTCCGAGTTTCGACACGTCTCGTTGACGTCCAGAGATATACCTACCTCCTTTCATAGCCTTTCTGTAGTACACCTTAACATTCCAATCGATTTGGTCTTTGAATTTGGTGGACATAACATGGCAACAGTGAACAGCTCAATTGCTGTTCAAAAGACAGTTCCTGCGTTCACAGTAACCACAAAAAGTCAAATGAGCCGCTTGTTCTCTAAGAAGAAACATCCATTTACAGTAAAATCTGAAGATCAGAACTTTACATCAACAATCAATCAGTTCTTGAGCGTATCCAAATACAAGGAAATTGCTCAGAAAACGACATTCGAACCGCAAATTCACGGTGAAATGGAAGACGGCGTTTATACGATTAATACTTCATTCTATTTGGGGTTTGACGACAAGGAAAAGGCCATTATTCCGTCGTTAAATCTTCATCGGAAGTTTATTGAAATACTTTCATGACTGTGAAAAATGAATGAGGACGATTTCATACTACTCAGTTGCTATGCCATTAATTGGGTAACGCTTTTGATTCTGATTTTTCTGTCTGAGCGAAGAAAACGGAATACCACCGTTCACGTTTCCATTCAGGTCGTGTATTCGTTCTTTTTTTGGTATCAAATGAAATACGACTCGGGCGGTGGAGGAAGTTTAGCCGTTTGGCTGTTTTGGGTTATTTTCGTCATGACGCATTGGTTTTGCTACCTCATTCATATTGCAGTAATGCTTTGGAGGCGAAACGGCAAGAGTCAGTATTGAATATTGTAGCCCCCATTTTTCACATTTTGGAAATGACACTCATTCTACTCGCCGTGGCGATAAAGAAGAGGTGACCAACAGACTGAACGCAACTGGTACAATCTTTGCCTCTTACTCGAAAACTAAAATGATCACCAAGAATTTTCTTCTTTTCATCGCACTTACCTGCTTCTCCTTCTTTTCTTTCTCCCAGAATGATGCCAATTTCGACTTTGAAAAAGATATTGTAGACAAAGGTTGGTCGGTGGAGGATACTACTCAAAAAGCAGAACACGAAATGATGATTCTGTTGATTGAGAAAGACAGTTTGTATCTCGGTTATATAAATTGGATCGAAGGAATGGCTTCAAGTGTGTGCGCATATAATTACGAAGCATTAGAAAACTGTGTTGAATTGACCGCTACAAATTGTTCTGAGGGCTCAAGCTTGCGCTATTTATATTTGTATCTATCAGAAGATAAGCTCACACTTCACCTGCTTTTTGAGGATGAAAAATTAACGGATACCAGTGCCATTCGAAAGAAGAAAGGTTGGATACGATTTGAACAATTTACTGAATAGTGATACCTTGTTCACCTGCTTTTGCAGCATTCTAATTATGATTTTCCTTGAGTTTTTTCAACCAAAGTTGCTCTTCTTCTGAAAGCGTCTCAGGTTTCGCTACATAATCTGGATTGGGATGATACCAGGAAGTTTTCTCGTAATACTTTTGAATTGCCTCCGTTTTGAAAACGTATCCTCTACGCGCATATACGTAGTTTCTCAAAACCTTGTAGGAGAACTCATCCGTAGTTGTTTCCAAATGCTTGACATGATCGAAATTGTAAGGTAAAGTCAACTCTTCCGCATCGAAGGACTCTGCCATGAGTACATAATGTGGCCGATTCCTATACACTCTCAATTCACCTTCTGGGTGAAAATCCTTTTGACGAAACGTTGGAATTTTTTCGCGTGTCAGCACATACATCGGTGTTTTATCATCGTACATATAAGGGAGATTATCTCCATCCATAAAATGTCCGTTTTCCCAGTTTTTATAATCTGAAAAAAAGTTCTTCGAAACGTAATATTCTGTGTATGAACCCAAATCCAGAATCAGCGTAAAATCATCAATTTGCTTGTTCGCCCAACGGTTGGCTGCGGTCAAAATGTAATCGAATTCGAAGTCCATTTCCACAGAGCCCGAAATTCGATAGCGGTAGGTATGTAGTATCGAGTTTACGCCTGGTTCGAAGTGAACATTGAAATGATAAACGTAATAGAAGTTGACATAATTGACATTATAATTCTCTGGGAGTGCTTCTTCTACCGTAAGGGCAGCCATTTCATTTTGAACGAAATAATCTTCTGTATTCACCATAGAAACCTCATAAGGCAGCAATGCACCGTTGACATTCACAGCAAAGTCACTCATGTATGGATGTTTGCCATCGATCGGCGTTCCGTCCACATCTCCGCTTGGTGATTTTGCCTCAAATCCTACCAAAACATCTTTGGCATCGCCGTTGTTCGTGAAGGTGTAATCGACGGTGACATGCAGGTAGTCCCCTACTCTTTTAATGGTTAAAACTTCTTTTGAAATTTCAATATCCGACTCCTCAATGGGGATCAATTGGTTCCCTGAGGCAAAATACGCGCCGTCATTCGAAAAGACATGTGTTGTGAGTGTTAAAGCGAGGAGTAACAAGAGCGATTTCATGAAATAAATGTACGAATATTGTCTGTGTTTTTTCTCGGAATTAAACTTGAAAGAATTCACTTAGAAATCATATCTTTCAGTGTACTTATGACCTTTTTGAAAGGCGTTTTATTTATTATTTGATGGCCGTTAATTCTCTTATTACCAAGGAAAATTCTCTCAAAAGCTTTTGGGTGGTATTGGAGTTTCGCTTGTCTGGTGCGCTTTTCAGCACTAAAGACCTCAACCTTAAAGGGTTCGAATGTGAAGGTATCTTCTTACCTCCTAACGACGAACAGTTTCAAATAGAAAACCTTAAAAAGAACCAAGAAATCCATACCAAAGCCTGGTTAGGGCCTTCCGGTCAAGAACGGTACGATGCAACGATCCAATTTGGACCTCAAGCCTTCCAACTTTTCGAGCAAAACCTTCCTTTGGAAGACAGTATTCCCGCTTATTCAGATACCACTGCTTGGTTTGACCTAAACCCTTCGACTAAAACGATCGTGATTAGGTTGCTTTGATTCAAACTGAACTTCAAGGAAGGAGCTAGGCTGCTTTCTCATTGAGCAGCTTGTTTTGAAACACTAAGATTTCGTTCATATTTTTGTCCTGAACACGGTTCAAATGGGCAATAGTTTGCTCTAGGCGGTTTAAGATGCGATCAAATCCGCCATTCTTAAAAATATCACCTTTTTCTTCTACGAACAGTCCACCTTCAACGATGGCGTTTCTCATATCTTGGAAAGTTTCGATATTTGGTAAAGGAATAAATTTCAATGAATTTATCTCATCTAAGTCATCATTCAGTCGAAGCATGTACAATTGAACATCTCTACCAAAATCGATCAATTGATGTTCTGTGAGTTTTCTTGATTCGCCTGAACTGCGTGTAAGTCTTTGTAAATTTTGCGTTGCGTACTTAATACCTGCTCGAAAATTCTCGTAATTACGCGATGCTGTTCATAACGATTTCGTAGCTGTGTCCGTTCATCGTTGGTTTGACACAAGCTCAAATGAAGTAGACAGAAACGATGATCCCAATCGGTGAATTCTCCCAGAAGCTTGTCATGATTTGCCGTCATTTTTTCATAGCCCTCTTGAAGGTTTTTTCTTGTATATTTTTTACCATCATACATCAAAAACTTATCCTTAATAACTCCTTGACCAATCTGTTGAGCTTTTGTCATTAAGGCATTTATTTCTTTAATGGGCTGCATTAGTTCTGACAGGTCCGACTTCAATTTTTCGATAGTACCCAGGTAGTTTTCGCCCCCCTTAATTTCCAACATTTTTAGTTTATCGGGAATAGAAAATAGGCGTCCTGAAAACGTGTTTTCGTAGGCCTCTTCCAAGTCTCCTGCACTGGTTTCATCTTCAATAAATTTTTGAAAGGATTCTTTTGAAGGAGATGCCACATTATCCTTGTCCAGGTATTTTTTGTAAACCAACTTTGTCATTTCAGTACGTAACTTATTTTTCTCACCAAATAACTCCCAGGGTGAGCGCCGGTCCTCTGTGCCCTCGACATAGGGAACTTTAGCGTTGTCCTGACGCTTGTCATTTGGTGGATGGCTCGCGTACATATTTGTTTTTGAATTTTCAGATGTTTTGAAGTACAACAATCCGCCACGAGGATCTTGTTCCATGTCCTTCAAAGTCTGAATAATTTTAGCTTGCGCCTTTTTCAAGGCAATACCATTGTGATAATAAAGATCATCCGTGTAAATATTCTTCTGCGCCGCCAGGTACGCATTAGTCAGAGTACTATTCCACTTTTCTGAACCATTATCAAGTTTCCATAGTGCGGAAAGAATTGCATCACTGCCAGAAACACTGACCGCTACTTTATCTGCATTGAACTCCATCTCTCTGGAGAGGGATGAATACATTACATTCAAAAACATGTAAAACAGATTCAACATTTGTCGAATCAACCAAATTATCGGGGTAATGATCCAAGCGGCAAAAGACAGTCTCAAATCAGCTGAACGCCATTGTTCTAAAACCCGATCCCATCTATCTCTGGTAAAAATCATATCATGTATAATGGTATTGGCCGACATAATGTAGCTGCCTATTTTCATGCTTCGTTGCGCGAAATGACCAAACTCGTGCGCTACCACAGCTCGAAACTCACTCATATTTAGGCAATCTACCAACGCCATTCCAATTGTGAGTTCTTTTTTTACGGGGAGAAAAATACTTAACCACGTATTTGTGTATGCCACATAGGCGTTCACATCTGGGTCGACATAGATATTCTTAGGTTTTGCAGCGCCTGTCTTTGAACAAATTTCATAAACAAATTCCCATAACATTGGATGCGTCTCTTTTGTCACTTTTAACCTATTCTCAGGCTTGTGGTTCTTTAATTTGAAAACAAATTTTAAGGAAAAAAACAGCAGCATAGCACTTCCTGCTATTGCCCCAACCTTCCCTAGAATCGTGAACTTGTTGATAAAACCTATATCATACATAACACTGTAATAAACTAGGTATGCAAGCCCCGCAACCATGGCTGAAAACAATGCAAAAAAGACGATTATAGATAGAATGGCTAATGCTGCCTTCAGCTTATATGTAGTGGTTAATGCAGTGAGTTCTTTCTGGGGTTTCATAGGGTTTAATAATGGTTATCAAGCCTTACAAGTATACAAAAATCAATTAGAGTTCAACTCAATTCTACTATACGGAGAAGCCCTGCAGATGTCTGCTATAATTTGCGTCTAAGCAATTAAAATAAACACCTTCACTTTTATTTGGCTGTAAAATTCATGGATTTTCGAAAAATATTGACTTCACCCAGAAAGTAGGCATCAAAGGTCTCAGATCACCTTAAAAAACGTAAATTTCTCATCATTAATCTAAAATCGTACACATGAGCAACCCTATTCAATGGCTGGAAATAGCCACGGCAGATTTAGAAAGAGCCAAGAGTTTTTATACAGAGGTATTTCAACTAGAGTTCCACTTCATTGAAATGCCAGATAGCAAAATGTATATGTTTGGTGCTCCCGGTGAAGTAGGTTCTGCTGGGTGTTTGATGTGGTCGGAGGAAACGAAACCAAGTACCGACGGAACAACTGTTTATTTTTCATGCGACGATGTTGCCACTCAACTCGCTCGTGTAGAAGCGGCAGGAGGCAAAATAGTTGTCCCAAGAACAGATATTGGAGAATTTGGTGTGTTCGCACAAATAATTGACACGGAAGGGAATCGTATTGGATTGCACTCAGACAAATAGTATATTTCGTTTTCAATTTTGTATTTTCAATCCTTATGGCAACAATAGCAACACCCGAACATAATGAACGAGTGGCAAAAATGACGTTTGCTTCCGTTTGGCCACACTATATTTCGAAAGTAGAAAAGAAAGGGCGAACCCTTGAGGAGCTTTATGAAGTTATTGAGTGGTTAACAGGGTTTAATCGAACAAAACTTCAGGAGCAAATTGACGAAAAAGTGGATTTTAAAACCTTTTTCGAGCGTGCCAAATTGCACCCCAACGCGCACATGATTACTGGACTTATTTGTGGGTACCGAATCGAAGATTTGGAAAACGAAACAACCAGAAACGTGCGTTATCTGGATAAATTGGTCGATGAATTGGCAAAAGGACGCAAAATGGAGAAGATTTTGCGCTCTTAAATAGCAAACGCCCACTACCGTATTTATTATGATACTCAGAAGACTTCTATGAAAAAGATTGTTGTACTGGTATACATACTCTTTCCATTGTGGCTGTTTTGTCAGGCGGACTCTACACGCAAAACGAATCCTCTGAATGAAGATGCGTACTTACATCCAGTTGACTGTATTACGCCGTATACACTGAAAAAAGGAGAATGGATTTACGCACAATCCATTCAGACATTGCCATTCCCCAGCTGGGCATTTGTTGGTATTACGGATAAATTAACGGCTCAGGTAGATTTGCTTCCTTGGATTTATGGTTCATTTTCAGAGCTCAAAAAGCCCATTCCAAGTCTCAATTTCAGGTACCGTTTCAACGAACAAAAAGGAGCAATTCCCACCATAGGTGTAGAAGCCATGTTTGTACATTTTTGGGATACGCTGGAACGTTTTTCAACACCAACCTTGACTGTATGGGAAAATGGTTCCTACTTTCACTTAAAGCCTTCTGTTAGTTATAAGTTTGAGAATGATGTATTTCTGAATGCCTCTATAGGCGTGGATTACATAGGCGAGCTCATCCTTCAAAACAATGACTCTCTAAATTTCCAAAGTGCATCATTCAACAAAAGTTGGAACCCAAATTTTTCTTTTGGCATTGATTATCGTCCATCAAAATGGATTAGCTATCACGCAGGATACACGTATGGTTCCACCTTAACATTCCTTGAAAATGTACCGAGAAAACACCAGGTAACGTACGGTGTGAGAGTTGCACCTTTCTACAAAAATAAATGGGGAATCCTTAGGTGTTTAAGAGTGGAACTTTTAGCTATCAATGGCTTCTTTCCCGACATTGAAGCGCAACAAGTATTTCCAATTCCAGTATTTCCATACATATATTGGCAGTGGCACAAGAAGAAAAAGGTATCTGAACCAATGGTTGAGTAAAATGACCATTTGTTCAAACCACTGTTTTTTAACAGAGCTGTTCTCATTAGTTTAATTGAGATGGAAGATTACTTGAAATATATTTATGGATTTCTGTTGTGTTCCGCACTCCTACTGGTTAGCTGCGATGCAAAGCCACCCGCAATCAAAAAAAGAATCAAGTCTTCCACTTACGATGTGATTGACCTGTGCAATAACCCTGATTTAAGAGAAGTTGACTCCACTGTTTACCCTATTTCTACCGAGCGAGTAAGTTCATTCAATGTCAAGTCTGATAAAAGTAAAGACTCCATCAACGTATCCTTTGATTTTGTTACCGTTTGCTGCCAGGAATTCGAAATGCACCACACTGTGAAGCGAAATATCCTTAAAATTCTGTACCTACCAAAAGAGAATACGGAGTCCTGTGATTGCTACTGTGACTATCGAGCCACGTACACTGCTATTAATTCCGAAATAGATTTTACCAAAATCAGAAAAGTTATAATTCGTCAAGCAAAACGAACAAAATAAGTAACTTGTCGGGAGCATTTAAAATAATTTCCATGCCTTTCAAATCCGTTGAAGAATCTCAAGTTACCATGTCTATTCTGATGACGCCCGAAAACTCCAATTTCGGTGGTAAAATCCATGGAGGATATGTACTCATGCTAATGGATCAAATTGCTTTTGCTTGCGCCTCTAAACACTCAAGTAATTACTGCGTAACGGCCTCAGTAAACAAGGTTGACTTCCTGAATCCTATCAATGTGGGCGAGCTATTACACCTTAAAGCATCCGTAAACTATACTGGGCGTACTTCCATGGTGATCGGTTTGCGTGTGGAATCGGAAAATATTCAAACCGGAGAAATCAATCATTGCAACTCCTCCTACTTCACCATGGTTGCCAAAAACGAAAATGGTGAGAGCGTCCCTGTTCCTGGCCTTACCATTGATACTGAAGAGGGGGTTCGACGCTTTGCGCGCAGCATACAGCGGAAAGCACAAGGTAAAAAACGTGCAGAACTTTTTGATGAAGAAGAATTTGATTTTAAGGCACACATCAAGGGACTTGAAGGGCAAAATGTGCAAATTAAACTGGCGTAAATAATGGAGTAATTAAACCAATTTCATTCATAACCATCTAACAGACAAAAGTCACCGCGTTATGAAAACCCAGTTGATACGACTACTCAGCCTTTCTGCACTAATTCTTTTATGCCACCAAACTTGTTTCGCCCAAAGACGAATGAACGAAAGAGCGAACCGCATGGAAAATCGGTTTGGATTAAAACTGGGAGGTGGCATATCCTGGTTGAACGATTTCACAGTAGCAGATCCGAATACTATTCTTAATCCTGCAATAGGTTTCGCAGGACATTTCGGAGCGCCCAATAAGCCCGTGACGCTCACCACAGAATTGTATTACACGCGCAAAGGGGCCCGAATCAATTACGATTTGAGTGAAACTTATACAGGAAACAGTCGGATGCACCTTCATTATTTGGAACTGCCTGTATTGGCAAATATTCATGTTGGAAAAATCGTTCGGCTCCAGTTGGGAGGCTACGGAGGACTGCTTTTCGGCAAAAATCAGACGTACCCAGGCACTTTCTATAATGATGCAACGGGCATCTCATTTGACGATATGAATACTATAGATTACGGGCTGAGCGGCGGAATAGCATTTGATTTAAGACGTAGCCAACTCTCAATGCGCTACAATCATAGTCTTAACACGCTGGCCGCGACCGAAAATGGCGAGACATATCTGGGCAATGCCTCACTTGGAGTATTCGAGTTTTCCATCACCAAGTACTTTATGCCGAGAACTCCTCGGAACAGGCCAAGAAGAAGATAATTATTTTCTACGCATTAGTGTTTGTCCGCCTTCAAATGTTTTTACCACTTCGAAAAGGCTTGTCATTTCAGCAACTTTCTCTTCTGGCACATAACAGAATTCTGTATTTAAATCCGTTGAAGTATCCGGCCCGATCGGGAATAAAACCCAATGACTATTCGCATGATACTTTCCATAAAACGCGAAGGAGTTAAAATAGAGCCAATCCACAGAGATATCTACTCCTTTTTGATTGAACCCGTTTGTCTCAAGGTACGAAATCACCTCATCCGTATGTGCATCGTACCGCCATTCTTTGAAACTCTCGGCACGGTAACTCATTCCGAGGTGCTGAACTGTTACCAACATAAGAAAAGATCCGAAAGCGATTGAAATCCAGTTGCGATTTCCTTTGGGAAAAAGAGCGATACCGCATGCAACAAACGATAGAAATATTGGTAATAGGAAAAGTGCAGTTCTTCCGTTAAGATTAGGGTCTCCCAAAATATTCGTCTGCAATAGGTTTATTCCCACAGTTACAAAAAGTAGCGTCCCCACAATCACTAGCGGTTGTTGAAAAGCAGATTTTAACGATTTCACCTGGAACAGCTTCCAAATTCCAACAGCCCATAAAATAAGGGTGATCACAACAACCAATACCGCAAAAATTTCATGATTGGAATACAATGCTGAGTCGGTTAAGGAATTATGGATGACTGAAAAAACAGTTTCTTCATAGAATCCATTGGAGGTCCAAAATTCGAATTGATTCGTATTTTTCATCTTAAGTATCGGGGTGGCAATCAACCAAACATAGCCTACAAAAACTCCAATTTGAATGCCCCAGTTCTTGAGGGTTTCTCCCCAGCTTTTTCGATACATCACGAAGTACAAAGCCGCTATGAGACAAGAAGCTGCAAAGAAGAGTAAAACAGTGAAATTAGCATAGCTTGCAATTAACGCACACGCAAAAGCCATCCAAATATGTTTGCTTTTCTGAAGCGCGTATCCCGAAGTAAAATAACTAATAGAAAGCATAGTTAATGCTGATGAAATCCCATATCCGCGGCACAATCCGAAGAAATCGAGAAAGTACGGACTGAGCACAAATAGTGTAGCTATCGGAACGAATAGCAACATTCGGTCTTTCAAAACCAACTTCAAAAACCGGAATACTCCGAAAGCATATACCCAAAAGAAAAGCAAGTTCGGCAAGCGTACCGACCAATCGTGCACACCAAAGATTCCAGCAGAAAATTTCGCTAAAATCGTATTCAAAATATGGTTGTTTGGCCAATTGTCCGGATACATCATGATATCCCAAACCGATGCGTCTAGATATTGAATGACCGTCCAGCCTTCGTCATGTGTAATTGGAACGGTAAAGGCCTTATATGCAACACCCATAAAGACAATAGTATACAAGATCCAGAAACCCCAGTACGACCAATTTTGCTTATGAGAAATGCTTGTCACGATGGGTGAAAGTACGAAAAACTGAAAGCATGAAAAAGCCCTGCTGAATTTCCATCAACAGGGCGTGCTTCACAAGCAATCGCAGTTGTATTATCTAATTACCAGTCTTTTCATTGCCGATCCTTGCCCGTTGGTAACAGTTAAGAAATAGATACCGCTTTCCAACACTGTTTCAATGGTATTTTCCCCAGAGAAAATCGCTCGAATATGTACCTTTCTTCCTTGCGCATCTAGAATTTCCATAGTTGCTTCTTTTTGATCAGCAGGCAAATTCACTGTAAATGCACCACCGCTTGGGTTGGGATATACCGAAAATTCAATCTCTTTCTCCTCATTAATTCCAGCCACTTGAGAATTAAAACAGCTACTCGTCATATTATCGTAGTGGTTCTGCACATAATCTGCCGCCAATTGAAGTTCAGAAACACTGTTTAAGTGGTCGGTTCCTTCTGCATAGATAATGGCATACGTAATCGTTTCTCGGTTGGCTGCTCCGTAGGACATATCCGGTGTCATGGACCCCAAATCTGTTGAAGCGACAAACCTTCGATCCCCCGGCACATTGGCCATTTGAAATTCAGACCATTCATTTGCATTATTCGGATCTCCATAGAAAGAAAAGTTCGTCGGGTTTCCTTGTCCATCCATTTGACTGGAACCATCTACATACTTCCCATCCAAAACATGGTAGAATTCAGCACCAAATGTTGGATCGTTCATCGGATATGTTCCCATGTTTGTGAACGAAACAGCGCCGTGCAAATCGTGCGATAGTAATTTCAATCCAACAGCTGGGGGTGCGGAGCCATAACCAGGAAACCCAAAACTAGGTTCATCAAAATCGTCTGCATTATAAGCATATACGAGGTTTCGAGTTGTATCCGTGCCGATGAAATCATCCTGATAATTACCCAAGTCTGAATCCAGGAAAAACCCAGCTCTGGTATCGAAAAGCGTTTGTGTCCCCATGTTAAGTACTTCGATATCCATAAAAGTAACCTCCTCCAATTCTGGAATACTTGAGTATTGATAAAACATACAATGCAGCTCTACTCCAATTGGGTCAGCTAAAGAAGAAAAATGCAATCCTCCCTTGTCGTTAAGAATCGTGTATACGGCCAAGTCGCCTTTGATACATGGATAATCTCCATTTGCTGGATCGTATACACCATTCCCATTTGCATCGACAAAAGGAGCGATGTAAGCAAGCATTCCTGTTCCTGGGTTTCCGAGCGAGCTATCCCCTTCAGCCGGCCAGTTTGCTATATCATTGGGCATTGTGTAGGTTGACGATTGATAATTGGCAATGTGATCATCGATTTCTGCCTTGGATACTTTCCATATCGTCTGTCCGAAATAATTGGCAATAGCCGAATCTGAATTTGCTTCGTAACGATATAACGGACCTTGATAATAATCATTTCCGTTCCCCTCATATTGCTGCGCTGCTAACTTGAGTTGCCCGTTAATGTCGTATCCGCCAATCCAAAAAGATCCTGTATATAATGCATGATTATTAGATCCAGCTGGAACTTCGTAACCATGAACCGATACCTGACTATTCGTGAAAAAATAGCCATCATCGGAAATCATTGTATTTACATTGTTCGTATTCAAAACCACGGAAGATTGAGCCAAAGAAGTGAACGACACAAGCAAAAAAGTGAATTGTAGGTAGTAATTTTTCATATATGATGATTTTAAGAAGTTTAGGTCAATGTACCTTTTCGTACGGCACACCTCTCTTTCGGAAAGACCATTTTCACCGAAAAACATACAACCCTAAACCTTTTTTATATTTCTTAAAATCAATTAATTATACGGTTCACATTCCAGTTAACACAACTTATGATGTGTTGGAAGATAAAATCGCGTACACTTCTGTTCGCACTAGATTCACTCAAGTTTTTTCGATTCAATCTACATTTAACACCGGGGTAGATACAACCAAACGAATATTTACATAATTTACGTCTAAAATGAAGTCAATGGGCAAGGTAGATGAACATACACCTCCGAAGCGGAAGTATGAGGAAGTATTAAACTACCTCGAAACCGTTTTTCAATCAAAAAGTAATGGGCAGTTCTCTGAGATACCCGTGGAGTATAGTTGGTATATCGCCATAAATGATGATGAGATCGACTTATGGCTAGATTCACGACTTTGGAATCTTCTTGGTCGCAACATAAAAGGTAAAATTGCCAAAGTGCGTCCTGATGAATCAATCATCCATTTGAACGAACTCCACAACTTCGTTGATCAATCCAGATCTTTGCACAACGAAGGAGCATCGCACATGCATAAAACAATGCATTTGATGAATGTAAATGGTAACAGGGTTTACCTGCGTTCCACCACCATATTCCATCTTGACGAAAACAATCACCTCATTGGACTCTTAGGAATTGGAGATAACATTTCGGAAGAGTTTGAACTGTTAAAAATCATTGCAGAGAATAACCTCTCAGCAAAAATTGGTTATTGGTCGGTAGACTTGCTAGGAGAACGTGTGTATTGGGACCGCGTAACTTGTGCCATTCATGGAGAAAGTATCGACTTTATACCATCCATAGACATCGGTGTTAGTTATTATAAGGAAGGCAAGAACCGCGAGCGATTGGTAAAGCATTTAGAGGAGCTACTGACTAACGGAACGTCATATGATGATGAGTTTATCTTAGTGCATCGTGATGGGAAAGAAGTATGGGTGCGCGTTATTGCGCGATGCACATGGAACAATGGGGCTCCAGCAAAACTGCATGGAATTATTCAAGACATTACCGAGATCAAGCAAAGCAAGCGAGCGTCTCAAAAATTGGCTGCGCTTCAAAGTAAAAGTGAGGAATTAGAGCAGTTTGCCTACATCACCTCTCATGATTTACGTGAACCTTTGATTACCGTACAGACATACACTGAAATTCTTCGAGATGAGTATTTGCAGGATGCTGGAGAAGAGGCACAATTTATTGCTCAAAGAAGCCTTGAAACTATCAAACGACTCGATTTACTAATTCGGGATTTGCTTCAATACTCCAAAACATCACAGGTGGAGGAATTTGAGAAGATTTCTCTTGAAGATTGTTTGGACTCGGCCATTTGTAACCTCAACTCAAGAATTGAGTCCACGAATACAACGATACACCGTGAACCGTTGCCAGAAATTGAAGGTCATCAACCCAAAATTATTTTGTTGTTTCAGAATATTCTTAGCAACGCTATTAAGTTTTCGAAGCCTGAGAGTTCTCCCAAAATTGAGATTTCTTGTACCAGCGACCACAATCACTATCATATTCGATTCAAAGACTATGGATTGGGAATTGATGAGGACAGCCTAAAAGATGTTTTTCTTATTTTCCGAAGAGCGAATACAGGTGCAGATGTTGAAGGAACAGGAATAGGTCTGGCCATTTGTAAAAAAATCGCTGAATTGCATTCTGGAGAAATTAGCGTAGAATCAGAGGCAGGAGCTTTTACGGAATTTACCATTACTTTGCCTCGTTCAAATTTTTGAAAGTTTACATGATTAAAAAATTAGTACTTGTTGATGACGACAGAGATATGCGATTTCTACATACGCGATTGATTCGAAAGTCGGGATTAGTGGAAACAATTATTGAGTTTAAGAACGGTAAAGATGCTCTGAATTATATCAAAGAGGAACGCGAAAATCCCCCACAGATAATAATTCTGGACATAAATATGCCTGGAATAAGTGGGTGGGACGTGGCTGATGCGTTGCGCGACGATTGCAAAGAGCTCAAAGGACTCGTCCACTTATTTATTCTTACATCCTCTGTAAATCCTAATGATTTTAGCTACGCCGAGGAACATCCTTGCATACAAGAAATTCTTGAGAAGCCTCTGAATCAGGAAAAACTTCAAATGATTATCGATTCTGCATCCGCACAATAGTCTAGCCAGTACGAAAGCCTTGAGCAAAATAGAAATAGTACGCTTACATAAAAAAAACGCCGATCTATAACAAGTAGATCGGCGTTTCATCGCTCGGAAGATCACTATACTCTCTGGTGAAACTGTTAAACTTTTCTCTTCCTCGCAATCCTTGGACTTAAAGTCCTCAGAGTTTACCTAACACAATAAAGATTCATTAGCTAAGGTACGCATAGTGCTTGCCTATTATTTCTCTTTTAGATTAAGTTTGGGGAGAACTTCACGTTTCCATCAAGAAGAATTGTTTTGCAGAATCAAACAGGACTACCGTTCAATTTACAGGTGATACTGTTGCCTTCAAATTCGGTTGAATTTCAAAACACATGTCTACGGTTCAACGTTTTTCAGTTTATTCTAATACAGTCGCGAAATTCTCTCGATCCTTTTTATAAATCTTGACGAGCAGCATAGATCCATTGGCCGCACCTCCTTCTTTTTCCGGGACGTTCGCAAGCTCTGGATATTTCAACTTAAGGTTTCCAAAAATATCCGACCATTTGGTTTCTTCCATTACAAAATCTCCCGTGAGTCCATCATAATAGACAATAGAATATTTGCTTGTAAATTCCATATTCGAAACCTTTAACATCTGTCCACCCAATCCGCGCTTCTCATTCCAATCGAAAGCTTGTGCGGTTTCATAAATATCCGCGTACAAAGCCAACTCTCGCTCCTGCAGGTCACAATCACAGCGGTCAGGGTTTTCATCGCACCAAGATTCACGCATCGTATAACGATTCACGGTTCTATTGTTTATTACCGCTACTGCACGTTGCGCGCGATCGCCCTCTGTTAGGTACAGCAATTCTGCCATTTGATCTCCCCGGATATCAAAACCAGACTGCCAACCACCCTGATTTAGCGGGACTTCTGAAAAGAACTCATCCACTACAGGCATGATGCTCCATCCCAATTCTCTTCTGCGGACACTATCATATTCTGGCATGTTGTTATTATAATGCCATGGCATTCCTGGCCCCGCAGCCCCGGTGAACGGTGTCATGACATACAACTGACGGAAGGTGAACAAGTCGTCACATCCATGTTGCCCCATTCCAACCTCACTGTATATCATTGGTTTTTCGTAATCATCTTCTTCAAACTTCTGTTTCTTGGCGAATTTTTTCAATTTGATTAAATCGCTATGCTGGTACTCAAACTTGGTCGGCCATCGGTAATAATCGTTGTAGCTCATGATGTCAACATATTCTGAGAAATAGGCAACATCACCGCATTCCATCGAGGCTCCATCTTCAGGTTCATAGGGATACTCTTCAGGCGTGGCATAATTCGGCGCTCCTCCAAAATTCACACAATAAGGATGATCAAAATATTCCAAATCCTCTTTCAGAAAACGTCCCATTTCGATTTGCCAATCGCTCAGTTTTCGCACATATGAGGTATCGTTAAAATAGGGTTTGTATTGAGAGGACTGATCTAGCTTGCAATCGTCGGTCAAGCCAAACAACACGCCTGAGTAGTTTATTTCATTGTATAATTCTAAAACTCCAATGTGGGTAGAATATCCCCATCGAGCCACCATGTATCGCAAACGATTCTGATAAAACCGAATTAGGTCTTCGCTCGTTAGAAATTGGTCTACCGTTTCTACGCCGAATGTTTCGTCTGTATGGTAACAGAAGCCAATATCGTTATCGAACCAATTTGGCAGCAGTTCGCATGTACACATGGGGTCCCGGGCATCCGTCCAATCCCAAAAGTAAAGACCAAAAACTCCGATGTAGGTTAATTGCGTCATGTAAGACATGTCCCAATGCATCCGCAACCCAATGTCTTCACATTTTTCAACAACCTGATCCATCTCCCAGGCCTGCGTCAATCGATCCGAATAATCTCCCAAAATTTCAAATTCGACTTCCGTAGTCCATGGAGTCGTCATATATCTGAAGTAATTCCCTCCAGCATTTCTCAAATCTTCTAGTTTATCCAGATAAGTGGCGTATTCCGCAGGGTTGGCACCAGTACTTCTGAAGCCCGTTACAGGCCCACCTTGCGTCGGCATATTCATTCCTAGCGGCAGAAACAATTCGCCATCTACTTCTAAATAATGTTTGTTTTCGCTGACTGTAACGAACCCAGGCAAATCAGATCGTACAACTGTAAAATCTAGTAGTGGCGAGACTAACACCTCATCCATACCTTTTACTTTCACATGAGCCTCACATACCCAATTTCCAGTTTTTTGGGGTGTAAACCGAACCCGAAAATTTGGATGCATTACATTGTTGACTTTCCCCCAGCCTCTTAAATCGTTATTTCTTCTGAATTCTTGATAGTAAAACCCATAACCTTTTATGGTATCCTGGCCTTCTGAATGAATAAAGTGAACGGTAATGTCAATATCCAGCGGATCAAATGGATTGAGTTTTTCTTCTCCTTTTACGCGATTGACGAAATTTTCTACACGTTGTTCAACGTGACTTGGAATCGATATGGACAATTCCAATTTTCCATTCTTTTTCACCGCTTCCAGAGAGCGATAATTGACAGGCATTAATTGCACCATTTGGGCCGGACGATCAAGAATTCTGGTTGGTTGCGGTTCTGATGGGCTAAGCGGTCCACCCTTCTGACCAAAAGATGCAAACATGAACAATAAAAAGAATAGACTAAAAGAACTTATGCTTGCCATCCGGGTGTTTTTCATAGATTTTTTTGTAGTGGAATGAGAAGTCGTCGTTTTCAATTTGATCTTCATCTTGCCATCCTGCATACACTCGAATTCCATCATCTTTGGTTTTAACTACGTAGTAATAATCTCCAGCACCAGCGAACCAACCACCAACAGCCGCCATCGCTTCTTTGGGAATATCGTAGTCGTGATAATCTTGAAGATCTAATGGAGCGCAGGCATTGCACTCTCCCACCTTGTGCGAAGTACTGTCGTATTCTACAAAAACGTCGTAATTCGGTACACCGTTCTCATCTTCCCCTCTATCACGACAAACCAACCAGGCTTTGTGAATGGCCGTTTTAGGAGGAGTACCGTCACCGGTTACGGATAGTTTTTTTCGTTTTCTTTTTGTGGTTTGACCAGATTTGGATTCACTTTCAGAATCGTTAGAACCAGTATCATCACCGCATGAGAAAAGCAGAGCAAAACTGAATAGAAACAGTATAATTTTCATTCACTAGACTTTGAAATTAAAATTACTGAAAAAAAACTGCCTACCCACGCAGCGTTTTGGGAATAACGTGCATCTATACTAATAAGCGTGAAAAAATACTCTGACAAAGAACTGATCCGTTGTTGTCTGAAAAACAAATCGGATGCCCAACGAATGCTTTATGAGAAGCATTCGTCGATGGTGTATACCGTATGTTATCGATACGCGAAGAATTCAGAGGATGCACGGGATTTACTTCAGGAAACATTCATAAACGTTTTTACGAATCTGAAGAAATTCAATGGAACAGGTTCTTTTGAGGGCTGGGTGCGCCGTATTGCTGTTAATTGTGCTATTCGACATTATCAAAAATCGGAAAAGCGGATTGATGATGGCGATATAGTATACAGTCCAGATGCGCAGACGTATGCCAATGCGATTGATCATTTAAGTGCGGAGGAAATAATGCATCAGATCAACCAATTACCAGATGGATATCGCATGGTGTTTAATATGTATGCCATTGAAGGGTATAGCCACAAAGAGATTGCCGAACACTTGAATATTTCTGAGAGTTCATCGCGATCCCAACTGGCACGCGCAAGAATGGCTTTAATAGAAAAGGTAGGAGCGTTGGAAAAAGTAAAACTGGGATGAAAAACAAATTTGAAAATAGCGACAAGCGCTTGCAAGATAAACTTGAAGGTTTCCGCATGGCCGCACCAGAAGACGCCTGGGCTGGAATTGAAGGCAACTTAGCGGGGAAATCCAATGGTCGAGGAAGATTCTTCTATTTTTGGATCGCATTGCTCTTTATTGGGGTCTCAAGTGTTGGTATTTTTTCATTTCTATACTACAGAGACCATGATAAGTCACATGTAGCCAAAACTTCCTCTATTGCCTCGAATGAAACAAACATTGAACAAGAGTACACAACGGCAAAACAAGGAAACAGTACTACTGCCAATGCAAGAAATGCTTTTGAGAATAACAATCGAACAAATAAGAATAGTTTTAATTCAGATCTAGCCTCAGAAAGTGCACAAAACTTATCTAACACTTCATCAAGCGTTGGAAATTCTCAAGGTAATGGTGCCAGGGTGAATTCATCAAACCTCGGAAATAATTCGAGTTCCAACGCTACCGTGACGTCGAGGATCACTGAGAATACATCCAACAACTCTTCGTTCGCACAAAACACAACTTCCAACAATACTAACGCATCCAACTCGAATGCATCGAATTCCAATTCATCATCAAATTATTCGATGCATCCCAATAATTCTGTTTTAACCACAGCCAAATCGAATTCAGCGAACAACATGAATTTATCTCAAACAACTGGCGAAGAAGTGAATACTATTACGGAAGCAAAAAACTCGGCACCTGAAATTTCGGAAAGTGATTCAACGGAGAATTCAGATGTCGCTGTATCATTTCAGAGCGATACCTCAGCCGTCGTATCTTCAGGAGCGTTAGATGCAGTGCGCAACTCTGAAATTTCGATCCAGCCCGAAGAGGAAAAAGCGAGGCCGAGTTGGTCTTTAGAAGGAGGGTTAGACCTTTCACGTGTGAACTTTAACCACACAGTTTCGAACAATGATAGTCTGCAGCAGGCTCTGAACGGATCTTATTCTCAAAACATTGCACAAGCGGCCTTCTTGCGCTTCAACTATCAACCTTTTGAACGATTCTCATTTCATTCTGGTGTGGAGTTCGGGCAACAAAAAACAACACAGGATTATGTTTGGACAACTACATCCACTTCCTTTCAATATGATACAACGGGTTGGTATTTTGACTCAATTACTCAGCAGCAATTACCGATTGTAGATACAACTGAAACAACCACAACTGTTGACAATACCAAGCAACTAACGAGTACTGTAAATCAAATTTATGTTCCAATTGGTGTAATGATCCACATTCCACTTGGTGTACGATCAGAACTAGGCATCAATGCCACAGGTTTGGTTGGATTTCAATCTGGAAGTAAAGGAGAAGTTTTGTTAGATGCCAATGGTAATTCAATTGCCGTGACCGAAGCATATCGATCCGTGAACTTCTCTGCCAGAACCACGCTTCGCTACAGTTATTTCCTTGGAAGCAAGTCCACAGTTTACATAGAACCCTATGTTGGATTTGGGTTAAACAATCGTTCGAGCACTACTGTACCGTTTACAACAAGGTTCCGAAATTCCGGTATTCGCGTAGGATTCCGATATAATTTCTAGTTTTTTTTTCGATCGCATGCAGCGTTTTCGGGACTGCTTGTCTCTTACTTAATAGAACATTCAAATTCCCTATTATGACTAGATTACTTTTAACCCTTTTATCCTTCGGACTTTACTTTTCCGCATCAGCCCAATGTCAAGCCGATTTCACGTACTCCGTTGCGAATGGAACCGTTACCTTCACCAATACATCCACTGGCGGTGGGTTGTTCAATAGTTGGACCTTTGGTGATGGTGGAACATCTTATCAATCAAATCCAACCCATACGTACACAGCAACTGGAAACTACGTTGTATGCTTGTCTATTTTCGACAGCCTTTCACAATGTCAAGATGCGTATTGCGATACCATTTTTGTACAAGCTGATAGTACAGGAGGCTCTGGATGTAATGTTAGCTCGAATGCTTACGTGAACCCGAATGGAACTATTATTGGAACAGCAAGTGGCGCATCCATGTACAACTGGGCAGTTTACGATAATGCCTGGAATTATCTATACGATGTAAACAACCCGAACCTGAGTTACAATCCCGGTGCTAGTGGCAGTTACAACGTTTGCCTAACAGCTTACGATAGCCTGCAAAACTTCTGCGACTCGACTTGTTACTCCGTTACTGTTATAGATTCCACGGGAGGCGGTTCTGGCTGCAATATTACATCGAACGCAATGGCAAATGGCAGTTCTATTGTTGGAACCGCTTCAGGAGCATCCATGTACCATTGGATTGTCTATGATAACTCATGGAACTACCTCTACGATACGAACAATGGCAATTTTACTTACACCCCAGGATTTAGTGGACTTTTCAACGTTTGTTTGACTGCCTATGATAGCCAGCAGAACGTATGTGACTCTACGTGTTACATGTTCCAGTTGATAGATTCCACTGGAGGCAACAACTGTTTGACCTCTTCAAGCGCATTCATGGACTCTGTGGGATCAGTTTACGGAAATGCTTCTGGAAGCGCTGTAACCTACCATTGGATTGTTTACGATGCATCATGGAACTTCGTTTACGACACAAATGACCCGAACTTTATGTATCAAGCCGGTTTGCCTGGTCCGTACAATTTATGTTTAACGGCTTATGACAGTTTACAATTCGTATGTGACTCTATTTGTTACACCGTTGGAGATAGTCTTGCAGGAATTTCATTTGATGAGGAAGAAATGGTATTCAATGTGTATCCCAACCCAACACAAGATGTGGTTTTCTTAGAAGTTTCCAAAGATCAAGTAGCCCAGGTTGTTTTGATTGACATTACCGGAGCTGTAATACTTCAAGAACCTATTACCGAGTCTACAACAGAAATTGATTTGAGCCTGTATCCAAAAGGCATGTACTTCATTCACGCTTTAGGTAGAAAAGGTCAAAGGCTGAGCACAAGCAAAGTTCTTCGACAATAGTTTTGCGTAATTCATCGAAAAATTTCGGGTAGAATTACACGAAGTACAGTTTATTGGTGAGAAGGTCGTCCTGAGGTGGGCGGCCTTTTTCATTTTATGGCTTTACAGAAGATACTTAAAATATCCGGCAAAAACTATTAAATGCAAATAAACATAAACGCACCGTGCCTGCGGCAGGCAGGTTTTTGCGTTGAAGGTTTTTCATGAAATCTCGACTTTCTAGATGTAGCAAGTAAATCCCGACAATCTCCACCAACAAAAAAAATGAACTCACCCTCTTTTCAAGACTGAAGTGTAAAACTCGCCGTCAATCCTACACTAAAATTTCTTGGAAGTTTATGAACCCCAAAAATAGCGCGCGAATGCCTTCCACTGGCACCAAGTAATTCCACAAATAGATCAGAAGCCCCATTCACAACTACGGGCGCATCATCCCATTGATCATTGCTTTGATAATACGCATCGATATGGTTCAAAGCAAGAACGCGCTCCATACCGACTTTTTCATCGATCTGCGCAATGACGTTCAGTGCGGCCATTTTCATTGCCTTGTAACCTTCCTCGGTAGAAATTTCATCTCCCAAACGTCCTTGAAAGAAATATTCATCATTCTGTATTGGGAACTGAATGGCAACATACGCGATATCACCACGAACATTTACAGAAACATAATTTCCTCCGGGTGTTGAAGCTTCTGGCAATTCAATGCCCAGCTTCTCAAGCTTCTCCTTAAATTCTTTCTCCATTAATTTTAAAAGTAAAAAGAAAAAGGGATGCTCTAATGAACATCCCTTAACTCTCTTATTGAATTTAAGAATTACTTCTCTTCTACTTCTTCGAAGTCAACGTCGGTAACTTCATCTTCTGAGTTGCCTGCGTCGCCTCCAGCGTCAGCACCTGCTCCTGCATCACCCCCAGCTGCACCTTCAGCACCTGCTGCGTTGTACATTTCCTGAGAAGCTGCCTGGAACACTTCATTCAATTTGTCCATAGCTGGATTTAGGTTTTCGATGTTTTTCGCTTCGAATTCCTTCTTCAACTCAGCTAAAGCATCATCGATTGGAGCTTTTTTCTCTGCTGGAATCTTGTCTCCGTATTCCTTCAATTGACGCTCTGTCTGGAAAATCAAAGAATCTGCTTTGTTGATGATTTCTACTTCATCTCGTTTCTTTTGATCTGCATCTGCATTTGCTTCTGCCTCTGCTTTCATTCTTTCGATTTCCTCGTCTGACAATCCTGAAGAAGACTCGATTTTAATCGACTGCTCTTTTCCAGTTCCTTTGTCTTTTGCAGAAATATTCATAATTCCGTTGGCATCGATATCGAAAGTCACCTCAATTTGAGGAACTCCGCGTGGTGCTGGTGGAATATCTGTCAATTGGAAACGCCCTAACGTTTTGTTGTCTGCTGCCATTGAACGCTCACCTTGCAAAACATGAATGTCTACAGAAGGTTGATTGTCCGAAGCTGTCGAGAACGTTTCGCTCTTTTTTGTTGGAATAGTTGTGTTCGCATCGATCAGCTTTGTGAAGACACCTCCCATGGTTTCAATCCCTAATGACAAAGGAATTACGTCCAATAGAAGTACATCTTTTACTTCTCCTGTCAATACACCACCTTGAATTGCTGCTCCAATCGCAACGACTTCGTCTGGATTCACTCCTTTTGATGGCTCTTTTCCGAAGAAGTTCTTCACTGCATCCTGAATTACTGGGATACGTGTAGATCCTCCAACCAAAATTACTTCGTCGATATCGCTTGTAGACAATCCTGCGTTTTTCAATGCTGAACGACATGGTGCGATGGTACGCTCTACAATTTCAGAAATCAACTGCTCAAACTTCGAACGCTGCAATGTACGCACCAAGTGCTTTGGCACACCGTCTACCGGCATAATGTACGGCAAGTTAATTTCTGATGAAGTCGTTGAAGAAAGCTCGATTTTGGCCTTCTCAGCAGCTTCTTTCAAACGCTGCAATGCCATTGGATCTTTTTTCAAGTCCACTCCTTCATCCGCTTGGAATTCATCAGCCAACCAGTTAATGATAGCATCATCTACGTCGTCACCTCCAAGGTGCGTATCTCCGTCTGTCGATAATACTTCAAATACTCCATCTCCCAATTCAAGGATAGAAACATCGTGCGTACCTCCACCGAAGTCGAATACTACTACTTTTTGGTCTACTCCTTTCTTATCCAATCCATAAGCCAAAGCTGCTGCCGTTGGCTCGTTGATAATTCGTTTGATCGTTAGACCTGCAACTTCTCCAGCCTCTTTTGTTGCCTGACGTTGAGAATCGTTAAAGTATGCCGGCACCGTTACAACGGCTTCCGATACTTCTTGTCCCAGGTAGTCTTCAGCTGTTTTCTTCATTTTTTGAAGAATCATTGCCGAGATTTCCTGTGGCGTATAGTTTCGATCATCGATTTTAACACGCGGTGTGTTGTTGTCGCCTTTAATTACTTCGTAAGGGACACGAGATACTTCGTCTTTCACGTCATCATAAGACGATCCCATGAATCTCTTGATAGAGTAAATTGTCTTTGTTGGGTTGGTAATCGCCTGGCGCTTTGCAGGGTCTCCAACTTTGCGCTCGCCTCCATCAACAAACGCCACAACAGAAGGTGTTGTTCTTTTTCCTTCAGAGTTTGTGATTACTACCGGCTCGCTACCCTCCATCACAGAGACACAAGAGTTCGTAGTTCCCAAATCAATTCCGATTATTTTTCCCATGATTGTATTTTGTAAAAATTTGTTTCAAATAAATCTGCTCACCTAAGGTCAATGATTATGCCATTGACTTTTTTTGACAGAATTCTGACAAAATGAAAGGATTTCGCTGTAAATAGGGCATTTACAGACTGACAAAACGTCAAAGTGTCAGTTTGTTCGTGTTTTTATATGCATTTGATAATTGAACCCAAGAAGATGTTCAAAAGGTAATTTTTGAAACAAAAAAACCGTTATCTTAAGGTAGTCTGTAATCTTCAACCCAATTTGTTATGCTAGCTAATTTCAATTTCCATTGCCCACATTGCACATCTCAACTGAATGATGGTAGTCAAATCGAATTTTTGGTAGCCTATAAAAACCACCCAAAAACGCCTCTGCTTCTATCCAAAGAACCAGGCGTTTACGGTTACAAGTCCAACCACAACTTGATTATTGAAAACGGTGACAAAGTAGACTTCTTCTGCAAGTCTTGCGAAGCGCCTTTGGACTCACGGAAAAGGAAGGGGTTTGTAGAAATACAAATTTGGACAAACGATTCGCCCTACCTTGATTTGTTTTTCTCTCCCATTTGTGGGGAACGTTTAACGTATGTCGAAATGGATGGAGAATTAATGCGCTTTGGATCTGATTTCTTTAGTATTATGAAGAACAGGGCTTAGTTAATAAGGAATAATGAATAAGAAATGATGAATTATGATGGCTGAGGCTACCGGAGTCTGAGTGTTATATTCACTCTGAGAGTCTCAGTGAACATGATAAATTCCGTTTAGTCCATCGCTTCATGAGAGTTTTCACTCATTTCAAGCATTTGTTCGTATTGTTCTGGAGTTAAATCAGAATGGAAATATCCAATAGGGTTTACCTTAACGCCATCTTTGATCACTTCATAATGTAAGTGCGGTCCAGTAGACTTACCTGTAGAGCCAATGAGTCCTATCAATTCTCCACGCTTTACCTTCTGTCCTTGCTGCACTTCGAATTTACTCAAGTGAGCATAGAGCGTTTTGTATCCAAATCCATGATTAATGACAATACTTTTTCCGTACCCCCACCGCTTACTCTCAACCACTTCCACTACTCCATCACCAGTGGCGTACACCTCAGTTCCACGATCCGCAGTAAAATCCAGACCAGCATGCATCATACGCGTTCGATAAATGGGATCGATTCGCCAGCCATACCCCCCAATTGGTCTTTTCAGATCTGAATTGCGCACTGGTTGAATGGATGGTATGCACAAAACCATTTGCTCTTTCTGCTGTACCAGTTTCGCTAATTCGTTGAAGGATAAAGACTGTGCATACAAGGTTCTTTCCAGTTCATCCAATTTTCTTGAAGTTGAACTAAGCAGCTTGGAATTTGGCAAATCCGACAAGTAGGCGTATCGATCACTTCCGCCTGTTCCCATAGTTCTCAATTCTTCGGGAAAAGCTTTGGCGTGAAGCGCCTTGCGATACATTTCCTCATCACGCCCTTGAATCTCTTTCAGCGCTTTCAGTGAAACGTCCAAATCTTTATTCAAGCGTTTCAACTCACGTTCCTGACGTGCCAATTGCTCCGCAGCATCGCGGTCTTTGGGCGATTCAATCTGTCGTGTAAATATGAAAGTGAGAAGAATGGCTACCAACACATTCGGCGCCAACCAAAGCACAGCACGAAATACTTTCCGACCGAAACTTACCTTAACTTCTTCGTAAGAAAGCGTTTTGGGGTTGTATTTGAAATGCTGCTTGGCCACGAGTGCAAAAATACGTTGTTTCTAGTTTTCTTGCTTGTTAAAGAAGATTAAAGCTTCCTATTTGAGCTAAGCCATTGAACACCAGCATACCGTCAGAGTTTCTGCAAATCCCCTTTCAATCAGACTTTCTAAATTTCCTTCAGTTTCTCCAAGCTTGTTAGAATGTAACGCGATCCATCATAAAAAGAGTACGTTTCGACTGTAAAAGAACGAGATTGATGTTTGAACTTTAGTTCGCCTGAGCAGAATTCAGCCCCTCTGTAAATCTCTTTTTTATGTTTAAATGAAACGAATTTGATGTTTTCCCAATTGATCCCAAAGCCTTTACCAGCATCTTTTAATCGTTGAAACATGAAGTTGTAACGCACCTCCATCTGCTCTTTGGTCACGCTTGTCATGGAACGACGCTGTCCTTCATCATTGATACGTTGCTCATTATTCGCGATCTTCTGTAGCTGCTTCGATGTAATAAAGTTTTCTTGAAATTCGCGCTCAGTTATATCATTGAGTTCCTCCAGAATCTTCATAACTTGAGGACCAATATCTTCTGGAGTGGAAACTTGTTCCTCAGAATTGCAAGCAACCAAAAAACAAGAAGGTAGAAGGAAAAAGACCAGCGTTCGTTTCATTAGTTACTTTAGTCTCTATATTTTCTCGGACCAGATAGCGTCATAAGGCAATATCCAGATCCATCAAAAATGGATGTTGAGTTTACCTGGAATTTTTTTCCTCCACTTTTGAAGATTACTTTGCCACCGCAACCTTTCATTCCGCCACGTTTTTCAACTTCATACTCGAAATCTACAAATTCGATTTCTGACCATTTGATGCCCAGCTCAGAACCATTTTCAATAATTCTAGAGAATCTTTTGTCCATGTCTTCGTTGTAATCCGACTCTTTTCTCTTTTTAATTCTTTTGCGCATGTCGGCATCAGTAATCACTTCCTTGTCTTCGGCCAACTCCTGCATTTCTTCAAAAGACAAAAAGTTTTCTTTGAAGTCTTCCTTAGACATATCATCCAAATCCTCTAGAATGTTCATCACCTGATCTCCAACATCTTCTGGGTCAGAAACGCGAGATGACGGGCCACAAGCCGTTAAAACGATAAATGCCAAAGCGAATAATCCAATTGTTTTTTTCATAGTAGCGAAATTTTTGAGGTTTGAATATAGTAATTATCGCTCACTGCCCCATGAAAACATAAATGGAAGCGTTATCTTCGCATGTTGAATCAAAAAAGTTAGAAATGAATACGTTTTTACCACTAGTAACGAAAGTTGAAGACATCCCATCATGGGTGCCTCAATGGTTTATTGATAACAAATTAGGAGCAAACACCATGTATGATTGGTGTGTTTCGGCGGCTATTCTCTTTGGTGCACTGATTGTAGGTAAAATCCTGTACAAGATTATCGGAGGGATTGTGAAATCTCTGGCAGCCAAAACGAAAACCAGCCTTGACGATATTCTGGTCGATAAATTGGAAGAACCGGTAGTCTATGGAATTGTGATTCTTGGTTTTTATTGGGGATTCAATCGTTTGCATTTTACTGACAGTGTTGACGGATTCTTCGCTGCAACGTTTATGATCATCTTCATACTTAACATTACCTGGCTTATTTCCAGAGTTCTGGATTCGATTGTAGAAGAATACCTCGTTCCGATAGTTGAGAAATCAGAGAGTGATTTTGATGATCAGCTTCTGCCGATTGTGAGAAAAACAGTGACAGCGGTTATCTGGATCATGGGAATCCTGATCGCCCTAAGCAATAGCGGCTTCAACATCGGAGCAATGATTGCGGGACTTGGAATTGGAGGTTTGGCTTTAGCACTGGCCGCACAAGATACCGTGAAGAATATCTTCGGTGGAATTATGGTATTCCTTGACAAACCCTTCAAAATTAACGACCGTATTAAGGTGAACGGAATGGATGGTTTCGTGGAAGAAATTGGCGTTCGAAGCACTCGCTTGCGAACCCTAGAAGGACGTTTGATTACTGTTCCCAATGGACAGTTCAGTGACAACCCAGTAGAAAATGTCACCTTAGAACCAACTCGAAAGATTTCCAATACCCTGGGTCTAACATACGACACCACTCCGGAACAAATGGAAAAGGCCATGGAAATTTTACGTGAAATCATTGAGAAAAACGACAAAGTGACTGATTCTCCACTTATTTCGTTCACAACATGGGGCGATTTTTCTATGGGAATTTTCTGCGTGTATTACATCAAGTCAGACGAGTACATCCTCTCGGCACAGTCAGAAATCAATCTTGAGATTCTGAAGCGATTCAATGCTGAAGGATTGGAGTTTGCTTTCCCTACTCAAACAATTTACAAGAAAGAACTACAATAACACGCACTGATTTTGGCTTTAATGTTAGGAACCGCTTTCCTACATTTCTCCGAATTCATGCCGCGCAAGTTCGAAGTGCTTATGTGACGAACCATTTCAAACAAACCTTTAATGTTTTACAAATCCTAACATGACAGTTTCAGAAATACGCCAAAAGTTTTTCGATTATTTTGAATCGAAAGAACATGAGATTGTACCGAGTGCACCCATGGTGGTAAAAGATGATCCCACATTAATGTTTATCAACGCGGGGATGAACCAATTCAAGGATTACTTCCTAGGGAATGCCGTTCCGAAAAACCGTCGTGTGGCGAACTCTCAAAAGTGTTTGCGCGTTTCCGGTAAACACAACGATTTAGAGGAGGTTGGTGTTGATACCTATCACCACACCATGTTTGAAATGCTGGGAAACTGGTCGTTCGGTGATTATTTCAAGGAAGAAACCATCGAATGGTCATGGGATTTGTTGACGGAAGTATTCGGAATTGAGAAAGATCGATTGTACGTTACCGTTTTTGAAGGAGATGAAGGCGATAATCTTCCTGTAGATCAAGAGGCGTATGATATTTGGAAAAAATATGTAGATGAAGACCGCATCATTTTAGCATCCAAGAAAGATAACTTTTGGGAGATGGGAGATGTAGGACCTTGTGGTCCATGTTCTGAAATCCACGTAGACTTGCGTTCGGATGAAGAGCGCTCCAAAATTGATGGTAAATCTCTTGTGAACGAAGATCATCCGCAAGTCATAGAAGTTTGGAACAACGTATTCATGGAGTTCAATCGCAAAGCCGATGGATCGCTGGAACCTTTACCAGAGAAACATGTAGATACGGGCATGGGATTGGAGCGATTGGCAATGACCCTACAAGCGAAGCAATCGAACTACGATACCGATTTGTTTCAAACCTTGATTGGTAAAATGGAACAAATTTCCGGCGTCAAGTATGGACAAAAGGAAGAAACAGATATCGCACTACGTGTCATCGCAGATCACATTCGTGCTATCGCATTTTCTATTGCAGACGGACAATTACCTTCCAATACCGGAGCTGGCTATGTGATTCGTAGAATCTTGCGCCGTGCCATTCGCTATGGATATCAAACCTTAAATCTCAAAGAACCATTCCTGGCCGAACTATCAACGACTTTGGTCGAAATTATGCAAAATCCTTTTGAGGAGTTAAAGCAACAACAAACGCTTATCCACAAGGTAATCGAAGAGGAAGAAAAAAGTTTCTTCCGAACGCTGGAACAAGGTTTACGACGAATTGACAATGTTATTGCCGAAGTTAAGAAGGATGGAAAATCAACCATAGCTGGCGCGGTATTATTTGAACTTTATGATACATATGGATTCCCATTAGACCTTACCTCTTTGATTGCACGTGAGAATGGTCTAAACGTGGACGAAGCTGGTTTTGAAACAGAACTAAACCGCCAAAAAGATCGCTCTAGAGCGGCTACTTCAATTGAAACGGATGACTGGGTAGTACTTCGCGAGGATAATGTTCAGGAATTCATCGGTTTTGACCTGCTGCAAACCAATGTCAAAATCGTTAAATATCGTAAGGTTACCCAAAAGAAAAAGTCTTTTTATCAGGTGGTCTTTAATTTAACACCATTCTATCCGGAAGGAGGTGGTCAAGTGGGTGATAAAGGATACATCGAATTCGAAGGAACGAAATACTCCGTTTTTGACACGAAAAAAGAAAATAACCTGATTGTTCACCTCATGAACGATCTTCCCGAGCAACTAGAGGCTACATATAAAGCTGTTGTGAATGCTGAGAAGCGAACGGCATCGGCATACAACCATACCGCAACACACCTCTTGCACGAAGCGCTTCGTTCAGTTTTAGGTACGCACGTTGAACAAAAGGGATCATTGGTAAGTCCTGAGTATTTGCGATTCGATTTTTCGCATTTCTCCAAAGTAACTGACGAAGAATTAAAGCAAATTTCTGCTATTGTTGATGCGAATATTTACAAAAATCACCCGCTTATTGAGAAGCGAAATACTCCAATGGAGATAGCATTAGAAATGGGTGCGATGGCACTGTTCGGCGAAAAATATGGAGATACGGTCCGTGTGATCAAGTTTGGAGACTCAGTAGAATTGTGCGGAGGTACCCATGTGCAAACAACGGGTGAAATCGGACTGTTTATCATAACCCAAGAGACAGCCGTTGCAGCAGGGGTTAGACGTATTGAAGCTATCACAGGGAAAACTGCGGAGGCTTATTACAAAAAGAAAGCTGGACTTTTAGACGCAGTTGCTTCTCACCTGAAAAATCCTAAGGATATCGTAAAGGCGGTTACCGATTTAACAGATAAAAACGTACAACTGCAAAAAGAAATCGAACAGTTGAAACGAGAGAAAGCGAAGAATGTCAAATCAGAGCTGAAGGCCGCTATTCAAGAAAGCAACGGAATCCAATTGTTGACAGAAATCGTTGAGCTGGATGGAAACTCGATTAAGGACATACTATTTCAATTGAGAGGCGAAGTCGACAATTTTGTAGGGATTATCGGAGGAAAGGCAGATGGTAAATGCACTTTGAGCGTTATTGCATCTGAGAATTTGGTTCAGGAGAAGGACATCCATGCTGGAAATCTGGTCCGAACTGCTTCCAAGCATATTCAAGGAGGTGGTGGTGGCCAGCCTTTCTTCGCAACTGCTGGCGGTAAAAACCCTGATGGCCTGGAAGCTGCTATTGCAGAAATTTCAAATAGTTTAAGCTAATTCGACTGTATTAAGAGGAGTGCTAGGCCGATTTCGAACCCTCATTCGTTAATCAAAGCAAACGATTGTTAAGATGTCTTAAAGGGCAGCTGTCGTAAATTCAGGAGCAATTATATTGTGTGCGAATCATACTTTACACGATGAAACGCATTCTTTTAATTACGCTATTCGCTGTATTCGCAGCGTACTCATTTAGTCAAAAAACAGCTCATATCAATACTTTAGAATTGATTGACAAAATGCCTGAAAAAGCCGCAGCTCAGGAGAAACTCAACAACCTTCAAATCGAAACAGAGGCCATGTTGAAAGAATTAGTGGTAAAGTATACCAACCTCGGAATGGAGATTGAAGAGCAAGGGGAAAACTGGAGTGCTGTAATTCTACAAATGAAAAAAAACGAACTACTTCGGCTAGAGCAAACCATTCAGGATGCTAAAATTTTAGCCGATAAGGAGTTCGTTATTATGGAGCAGGAGTTGTTAGATCCCATCCTAGAAAAAGCTATTGGCGCAATCGAGTCCGTCGCCGACAAACGCGGTTATGATTATGTGATCGATACCGCTGCAGGAAGCATGCTCATCAGTCCTGATGAGCACAATCTACTCGAAGACGTTCTTACCGAGCTGGGACTTTAACCAGTCTTACATTTCCAGTTGGGCCAGCTGTGCTCTTAGTTCTTCTAACTTTTGACGTTCGGAATCAAGCATTTTTTCCGTTTCCTCGAGGTCAGCTTCACTTTGCTCAATGGCATCTTGCAATGACGCTATTTCCTCTTTTAACTGAGCAATTTCTTCCTCATTTTCGTCAATTTCTTTCTTTTGCTTGTTACGCTTTTTCGCAAGATCTTCAACTTCTTCACTTTGGTCTTCAATCTGCTCTGAATAATATGCAGGAATATAATCCGCCAGGAAATCACGGACCATCAAGTCCATGCGTCCAAATTCTTCTGGATTTTCCACAGGGTCAATATAAATATCGTATCCCTTGGCGGCAAAAACCTCCATTTTGGTTCCACCCTCCGTAGCGGTAATCTTCGTCATAAAATCAATATGTTGCGAAGACAATTTTTCGATCTTAACTTCCTCGGCACTTAAAATATCCTTGTTACTGAACAATCCAATTCCGTCGAGATCGACGTCGTAATTATCCTTCACGAAGTCGTGCCATGCGCGCTTGACTTCTTTCGGTTCTGGAACAACGGTTACCTCCAAACTTGGCCGCATGTCATCCTCATACAATACTTCCGAAGTTTTAGGAGCTGGGACCTGAGCAAGGCCCGAAAATCCGAGCACCAGCATAAAAGCCGTAATAATGGGTTTCTTAACTGTGTTTAATCTACTTATTATGTGTTTTTCTGTTGTTTTCATGTTAAGAAAATAACAAATACTTTTCGAAAAACCAAATTTTTGAACCACTAATCCAGTATTTCTGTACTATCCTTTTTGATTTTTGGAGATACCCACCATTTATGATTTCCCGACTCATCCAATAAGATTTCAAACTTCGCTTCACACGTCGATCTTGAAAAGGCGTTGAAGTGCCACCATTCACTTGGAATATTATAAAATCGCTGAGATTTCATGACTCGACGTAAAAGTTTTCGGTTCTCCCATTGTTGCCGAGTCAATTCTCCTGTCTTTAAAAAGTATGCTTCTCGTGAAGGAAATGCTATCGGACGGAAATCATCATATCCCGCTCCCATGTCTAGCTCATTACCCAAGGAATCGCAAATTGTTACATCCACGGCAGTCCCGAAATTGTGAACAGAACCAAAAATGGGATTGGATACGAATTTCCCGCGATTCAACGGAGGAATCGAATCTAATGCCTCCCACATTTCACGTTGAACCTGCAAAGGTCGGACTCCATCAAAAATTTTAATGCTATGCCCTGGGCGCAGAGAGTCGAGTAAATCCTGACAAAGAGACAAACGCTTAGAAACTTCTTCCTGAAGCATCAGTCGATCCAAAGTATCATAGAGGACCACCCCCATGAAATTATTGTCAGTTGTGTATCTTAAATCGATAATCAACCGAGGGTCTTTTACCTCTACCAATCCTATGGATTCGTACTTTTTAAGTATCTCCTCCGTTAAATTAGATTGAATAATTTCTGGAACAACTTCTTCCTTAACCAATTCTTTTTCAACAACTTTCTTTGGGGGCGAATTTTCCTTACAAGAAGCAAAAATGATTACCACTGAGGAAAGAAAGAGAAATAAGCGCTTCATGTTCACAAAATACAAATTTCAGGATGGAAAGAATTGCAGGAATTCGCCATGAGTACCTAAAAGTTTCTCGTTATTTTTGACGATAAAAATATTCGAACGATGCCAAATATTTCAAGCAAAGCGATACAAATGCCTGAGTCACCCATTCGAAAATTGGTGCCTTATGCCGAAAAAGCAAATGAACAGGGAAAGAAGGTACATTTTCTGAATATCGGACAGCCTGACATCAAAACGCCGAAGAAAGCGTTGGAGGCGGTTCGTGGGATAAGTATGGATCGCGTGCTTGAGTATAGTCATTCCGCTGGTTTTGCCTCGTACAGAGAAAAACTGGCTACTTACTATCAAGGAGTTGGTATCGACATTAACGCTGATAATTTGATGATTACCACTGGTGGATCGGAAGCTTTGACTTTTGGTTTTATGTCGACTTGCAATCCAGGTGACGAGGTAATTATTCCAGAACCATTCTATGCAAATTACAATGGATTTGCAGTGGCTGCGGGATTAAAGGTTGTACCAGTAACTGCTTCTATTGAAAATGGCTTTGCTCTGCCTCCGGTAGAGGAAATAAAAAAGAAAGTAACTGGAAAAACGAAGGCCATTGTGATTTGTAATCCAGGAAACCCAACGGGATACTTATACAGTAAGGAGGAGTTAGAGCAACTGCGTGATATCGTTAAAGAGAATGATCTTTTCTTATTTGCCGATGAAGTCTATCGTGAATTTTGTTACGACGGAGCGCAACCTTTTTCTGTAATGAACTTGGAAGGCATCGAACAGAATGTTATCATGATAGATTCAGTTTCGAAGCGCTATTCTATGTGTGGTGCGAGAATTGGAGCTATCGTTTCCAGAAATAATGAAGTTATGACGGCTGCATTAAAGTTTGCACAAGCCCGATTATCTCCTCCAACATTGGCTCAAATTGCTTCAGAAGCAGCATTGGACACTCCGCAATCTTATTTTGATGAGGTAGTCTCTGAATATGTAGAACGTCGAAACACAATGGTTGATGGCTTAAACGCAATTGAGGGAGTATTTTGTCCAAAACCTAGCGGTGCGTTTTATTGTGTTGCCAAGTTCCCGGTAGATAATACGGAGAAGTTTTGTCAGTGGCTGTTGGAGTCTTTTGAGTTCGAAGGTGAAACGGTCATGATGGCTCCAGCGAGTGGTTTCTACGCCACCCCGGGCTTGGGAACACAAGAAGCTCGTATTGCATACGTCGTGAATACTGAAGATTTGAAAAAGGCAGTTCGCATTTTAGAGGAAGCCTTGAAGGTATATCCAGGAAGAGTTTAATCGAACAAATATTGCTTAACTCGGCAATAACGCCGCAACAAATCAAATTGAAAAGAAGGAAGTTTTAGACTTCCTTTTTTTTATGCCTAACTTAAAAGTTACGAAAGGTTTTCGACATTTGCTAGAGAATTTTTCAGTTCTTAATCGACATATTTCGATATACCAATATTTCGATATTTCTTAATACCAATATTGCATAGTTCTTCAAGGTTATAGATACACAAACCAGCCTTCTAATGCAGCCCCCATTTATTTATCTCTGAGTTTTAAGCATAAAAAAACCCTGACAATCCTTACGGATGCCAGGGTTCGTATCTCGAAAGAACGTTGCTTAGTTCGCTACGCTCATTTTTTTCGTGATTGCACCTTGCTCAGATGTTACATTGATCATGTAAATTCCTCCAGCAAGACCGTTCATATCTACTACGAACTCAGAACCTTCAACAGCGCCAGACTGAACAACTTGTCCTGATGCAGAAACAACAGTTACATTGGCTCCAGTAACAGCCTCGTTCAAACGAACCATTACAGAGTTGTTTGCCTGATTGATGAAGTGTACATACTGATCCATAGTTCCTTCCTCGATGTTAGCAGTAGCTCCTGCCTCGATTCCAGTTCCTGGTACAGCGTTGTAAGCGTAATCTTTCAATGTCCAGATATCAGCTTCAGCTTGTACATCCATACGAGCCCATCCGTAGTAAGTACCTCCACCAAAATCAAAACGAAGTCCTAGGTAACGATCTGTTACACCGTTCCAGTTTTCATTGTAAGGGTTAGCACTGTTTACGTTGTAAGCCATTGTGTTTGTAGCAGCGATCCAGTTCAACGTGTTGTCGATCATGTCATTCATGTTCAATGCCAATGCGTAGTTGTATCCAGATGGAGCTTCACCAGCGATAGCGTTTGCAGCCGCCTGAGTACCGTATCCAGCGATTACAGTATTACGTACACGGAATGTTCCGTTTGTGTTTGTAATAGTTGTATCAACAGAAGCGATGATGAAATCAGGGTTTGCGTCGTTGTTCAAATCCAATCCGAAACCGATTTCGTCACCAGGGTGCATAAAATCAGGATCAACATCAGTGTAAACAATCTGAGCGTTTGCTCCAGCAGCCCCAAGTGTTACAGCAGCTGCAGCTGCAGTGTACTGAGACAATCTTTCTTGTAATTCTTTTTTCATAGAGAGTTTATTAGTTAATTAACGAGCCGAATTTAATCCAATTATTTCTCATTTGCAAAAATTAGGCTTCCAATATTAAGAAATAAAGACTTGAGTTAACTCAGTGTTAATATCCTCAGTTCGATTAATATAGATAATGTCCAAATTCGGTTGCTGCCCCATCCATACACTTGATACACTTTCCTGCCGTTTTAGGGCTTCAACCATAGCCTCGTTGTAGGTTCCAGATCTCATTTTTGCGCGCTCCATTAAATACATGGAAACATTATCAATAGAATCCTTCACATACAGAATTCGATAGGTGTAACGTGCAGGGATACTTCCCAGTTTTGCGATGGGAACGTAAATAACATCAGCATCTACTACATCCATCCAGTCTTTTTGCATTACATCCAGCTCCTCTCCTAGTAAATCTTCTGCCCCGTAAACCGTTTTCCCATTAGCTTGTAGTAATTCCATGGTTTCAACCAATTTGGCTCCAGGAAGACCTGTGATAACGACACGCTCTCCAAGGTTTATTTCTTCAAGCAGGGCTCCGTACTTTTTAATCTCATCTTCGTTTTCGGTAATCTCTGCCAGGTCATATAACCAACGGTAAGGCTTTGGAAGTGAAGGAGCAATTGCAATCACCACCTCGAAGGATTTTTTGGCCATCTCATACTCCTTCATTAGGGCCAATGTCTCGCCTAAATACAAATGGGCTAAAGGCTGGTGATAGAAACGATCGACTGAATTTAAAAAATACTCCAATGCCGTTTCGTAATCTTCCAAAGTCATTGCTGCCAGACCATAGCCTAAATGAGCATATGCATTATCAGGATCCAATTGGATCGCTTTCCCATACGCTTCCAGAGCACGTTCTGATTCACGTAGAATATTTAAAAGTCTTCCTAAATCAACCAGTACATCTACCGACTCAGGGTAATTTTTTGTAGCCGATTCCAGTGCCTTCAAAGCTGCAGCGGGATTGTTTAACCCAACCTGAACTTTCGCTTCCATCAAATCGGTGAAATTCTCTGCAAAAAGATTGGCTTTTCGAATGTAATCGAGATACTCTTTTGCCAAGGCAAACCGTTTTGTTTTAACCGCTGCACTCACAATTTCGATCAAGTATCGGAAGTCAGGCTTCTTTCGATCTTCAATTTCCAGCATAATTTCCAAACACTCATCGTGCTTTCCTCCTGCTGCATACGACTTCGCCAAATAGAAATTATTCTCCCGAATGACACCTAACAGATAGTCTTTACTTGCCTCCTCGGCATCCTGACCTTCCTTAACCTCTACATCGTTGATATATCCGAGGTCAATCAACTGCTGCAGTGCGGCTTCGTTCGTTGCTTCACTTGCTTCGTCCTGGAGGACTAAATCACCACCAAAACGTTTATCATCCTGCCAGCTATCGATGTATTTGACTTCTCCTGGATTTTCATAAATACTCATCAATGGCTTTCCATCCATATCGCGACCGATAGGTAGGTCAAAGAGCGTCAAAAGTGTCGGTGTGATATCCAATACACTGGCACCGTGAATCCGCTCGCCTTTTTTGATACCAGGTCCGGCTGCGACAAAGATTCCATAAGGTGCGTGTTCTATCGCAGGGCCTGAGGGAACATCGGGAATGTATTGCGGTCGTAAATCTCCCGAATGGAAACCATGGTCGGAACAAATAATTACCGTCGTGTCCTCATCAATTTGATTGAGCAATCGCCCAAGCATCATGTCGTGCCATATGTAGGCGCCGGTAATAACATCTTTAAAAAGTTCGTAGGACTCCTCTTCCATTCCCTTCATACGAGGCGGGTGGAACTTCATAAATCCGTGGCAGAAATGATCCAGCGCATCATGATAAACTGCCGTGATGTCCCAGTCGGTTGTTTCTACGAGCTCCGTTGCAACAGCATGTACCGTTGACGAGTGTGCTAAAAACTTTGCAACAATATTTAGTCGTTTGTCTTTCTTTTCATCCAGCTCAACCGCTCTCGGAACAAAGGGCATCACCAAATTTCCAGGAATTTCAAACGGGTGCACGCGCAAGTCCGCTAATTGATCCGCTAGTTCCTCTGGATACACGGTTCCTTTCGGAATGGTCCAGTCCTCTATCTCAATGATTTCTCTTCCACTTTTCTCTTGATGAAATTGGTTAGACACCATTACACCATTGATATTCTCTACTGGGTTGGATGGCCACCATGCCACTACATTGGATTTCAAGCCTTCCTTGGTGAACATGTTCCAAAAAGCATCAACTTTTCTTCCGTTGGAGCTAATCGGTCTTACGCCTCCCTTTCCATCACTTTCCACGAAACCAAGAACTCCGTGCTTGAACGGTCGAACTCCTGTAGCCATCGATGTCCAGAGCATAGGAGACAAAGGTGGATCTAAAGTGGCTAATCGACCTCTAACACCACGATCTACAACACTCTTCATGGCTGGCATCAATCCTTGCGCCATGAATTTATCAATCAAATTCCAATCGGCGGCATCCCATCCGACGAGCAATACCTTACGCTTCTTTTTTGCCATTTTTTTGCGCTTCTTCGTGTTCTTTTTTTGCTTTTCGCCATGCACGGATTCCTACACTACCCAATGCAAATATTCCCAAGGTTCCCCCTGGTGGTACTTCGAAAGGTTTTCCGTTCATGGTTATAGTCACTGTTTTTTTATCCTTCATTTCTGTTTCGGTATAATTCTGGGTTGACCACTTCTGACAAATCTTCTGCATTAGCGTTTAACGCTAAAAAATCCACGACTTGTTGCAATGTAGTAATTGGTTTTGCCATTAACTCATTGTAGTTGACGTCAATAAATGGAATATTTTGCTCCCCAAAAAAACGATAAGTCTTCTTCAGGTGGAACTCATAAATGGTCCGAAATTTCTCTCGCTCAGATGTTTGATCCTTGGATAACATTTTTTCTTGCGATTGAAGAATCTCTTCAATATCACGACGCATGAAGACCATTTTGTATTTCAATTCTGGTTTCATGTATATTGGAAGGGGTGCGACAATCTTTACCGCCTTACCTCCGGCCTTGTCTAAAAAAGAGTTATCGGCTACAATATTTTTTACATCCTCTAACTCATAATAACCTTGCGGGTTGCTAATATCGCTCTCACGCACACCATCCTGTAGAATGGGTACATTCGCTTTGTTTAGCACTTGCATCATAAGTGAGGTTCCCGAACGGGGAAGTCCTGTAACTACAATAATTTCGGACATTGTTTTCGCGCGTTTTTGAGAGCGTCAAATGTACGATTTTTCCAGATATTAGGAAGAACTAGCTACCACTTACGCCTTCTGAAGATGAGACTTTTTGGTCTTTCTCTTTCTCGAATCGAATGAAGAGGTTTGCCCAGATTATTTTTGACAATGCGTAGTTATAAGGTGCCGCCACAATAGAAACCACCGAGATAACACCTACTTGCCATCCCACACCTACCTCCGGTAAAAACAAGTTAAAAGAAACCCAAAAGGTTACAAAAAGAGCAACTCCAAGCGCGTAGGCAACATACATAGCACCGTAGTAAAAACCAGGTTCACGTGAGTACTTTAAACCGCAGTTTGGACAGTGTTCATGTGTATTTCCAGCATTTTTTAAATCATAGGGATGAGAAGTGAAAAACGCTCCTTCCTGGCACCGGGGGCAACGCATGCGAAAAATGCTGTATAACTTGGAACCTTTACCGAATAATTTCATGACGTTTCTTTTGTGTGATACAAAGGTAAAGGGATCAGCTTATCTGAAAAGTGACAAAAGTCACATTTTGATTTTTTTATGAGAACTGACTTTTATCATGTTTTTCCACCTTTTTGAATCATTTTAACTGGTAGATAAGTGTCGTTCCTTTGTTTCATAATCAAGGCATTATGAAAGAGACCCTACTAAACGAAGCAACATTACTCGCAGATTTCGAGGCAAAAATTGATGCTGAAATTAAAATAGAACCACGCGATTGGATGCCGGACGCTTACCGCGAGCACTTGATTCGGCAGATTTCGCAACATGCTCACTCCGAAGTTATCGGGATGCAACCTGAAGGCAATTGGATCACAAGGGCTCCTTCGCTACGATCGAAAAAAATTCTACTGGCGAAAATTCAGGATGAAGGCGGGCATGGACTGTATTTGTACAGCGCCGCAGAAACGTTGGGTGTAAGTCGTGACCAGTATATTCAGTGGTTGCACGAAGGCAAAGCAAAATATGCCAGCGTCTTCAATTACCCAACGTTGAACTGGGCGGACATTGGTGCCATCGGTTGGTTAGTAGATGGTGCCGCTATTACCAATCAGGTGTCGTTGCAACGTACCTCGTACGGCCCATACTCAAGAGCGATGGTACGTATTTGTAAGGAGGAGTCATTTCACCAGCGCCAAGGATACGAAATCATGTGGAAAATGATGGAAGGCACGAAAGACCAACAACGCATGGCACAGGATGCAATTAACAGATGGTGGTGGCCAGCACTTATGATGTTCGGTCCGCATGACAGCGACTCTGCGCATACAGGAAATGCCATGAAGTGGAAAATCAAACGTGAAACAAATGACCGGTTGCGCGAAAAATTCATCAATAAAACAGTGCCACAGGCCGAACTAATAGGACTGACAGTGCCAGATCCCAACCTAAAAGTATCCGGAACCGATTCCTTCGGTGAACCCACCTATGATCACAGCGACATCGACTGGGAAGAGTTCTGGCAAGTAGTGAACGGAAATGGTCCATGCAATCAACAAAGATTGGAGCATCATATCAAAGCGCACGAAGACGGAACTTGGGTACGCGAATGTGCCGCCGCATTTTTACAAAACAGCAACTCATAGAAGCGAATAAAAATTAGGAGAAATGGACAAACAAGATATTAAAAATTACCTGCTAGAAAAGCAGTCAAATTTGGTAGCTGAATTGAAAGAGCAAACACAAACAATTCATACGATGGTAGATATCGATGAATCCGATACGATCGATCCGGAGGATTTCTCGCACCAGTATGAATCGCAAGAAATGGAGCAAATGTTAAAGGTGCAAAAGAACCGGGCAGAACGAGGGTTGGAACTTTTGGCAAGTTTGGATATTTCACCGAAAACGAAAGTAGAAACAGGAGCAATTATTGAAACCGATTCGTTGAATTTTTTCATTGGCTATCCAACCATTCCTTTTGATATGAATGGTAAACGTTATGTTGGAATTTCAGCGGGTTCTCCCATATATACTTTGATGGTTGGCAAGCGCAAAGGAGATTCCTTTCAGTATGCAGGTTCATCCTACAACATCACTAATATTTTCTAAATCATGAGCACTAAAATCAATACAACAGTAGGGAAAAGTCAAGATGGAACCGATCAAGGGCCTCTTTGGGAAGTATTCATTCAATCAAAACCTGGTTTACCTTACAAACATGCCGGAAGCATTCATGCATTTGACAAGGAAATGGCCATTGAAAATGCCCGAGATGTGTACACAAGACGCAATGAGGGAACAAGTTTATGGTTAGTCCCAAGCAGCGAAATTGTGGCTGTAAGCCCATCGGAAAGCGCGTCTTTCTTTGAACCCGCTACTGACAAGATTTACCGTCACCCAACATTTTATAACCTGCCAGAGGGCTTAAAACAAATGTAATGGAGATAGGAAAGAAGAATTACTACCTGGAGATTGCCGATAATGCACACATTTTAAGTCATCGCTTGGCTGAAAACTGCAGCCGTGGACCATTTTTAGAAGAAGATTTGGCTTGTACGAATGTTGCATTGGATCTTATAGGATTGGCTGAATCAGTGTACAACGAAATCGCGAAGCAATCCGAAGAGAATGTTTCTGGAGACGACATCGCATACCGTAGAGACGAAATTGACTACCGAAATTGTTTGTTGGTAGAGCAACCGAACAATGACTTCGCACATTTAATGACGCGACAGTTCTTCATGGATACATACCACTACTACCTGTTTACCGAATTATCTGTTTCGAGTGATACGTTTTTATCCGCTTTGGCGAATAAATCATTGAAGGAGGTAACGTACCATTTAAAGCGTAGCTCGGAATGGATGATTCGGTTTGGAAACGGAACAGAAGAGTCAAAGGATAGAGCGCAAGATGCTATTAGAAAATTGTGGCGCTATACAGACGAACTCTTCACTAGCGATGCAAGTTATTCTGATTGCATAGGATCAGGCGTGTATCCAGATCAGGACAAGTTGAAAACGCTGTGGTCACAAAAAGTAGATGAGGTACTGTTTTTAGCGCAGCTGGCAAAACCTGAAAATAAGGAGTTTCAATTGTTCGGTGGAAAATCAGGTCGTCACAGCGAGCATTTGGGTTTCATTTTAACGGAGATGCAATTTCTTCCGAATAAATACCCGGAGGCAACCTGGTAGATACAGTTTGAGTGTGAACTCGTCCTCGCGTAGCTTTGGCGGAGCAAGGTGAGATAATGGTATGTAACACTTCGAGAGCCTCAGTGTACAGTCCGAATTTGGGCTTCGAGAACCTCACCCCACAGCGTGAAGTTAGAGTTATTAATTATGAGCTTGGGATTTAGTTGCCAGCTACTCGTAGCAAGCCTTCTCGGTCAAGAATTTCAACGCGGCGCGCATGTGTTGCGATGAGCTCTTCTTCTTTGAAGTCCTTGAGCAAACGAATTAAAGTTTCTGTCGCTGTGCCCACAAAATTTGCCATATCTTCTCGAGAAAGGTTGATCATTTCCTCTTTGTAGATGTCTTGAAGCATCAGAAGTGAGAAAGCCAATCGTTCCCGAACCGACTTTTGCGCCATGTTGGTAATAAAGGTCGCCCTATCTGCCAATTCCTTGGAAAGCTCCTTCATTATTCCATTTCGCAAGGTTGGGTTTTCATCCACCAAGTTTAAGAAATCAGATTTTCCGATGAAGCAAATATTACTCTCCTCTAGTGTTGTTGCAGAGACTTTGTAGGGCTCACCACTAAACATTGCTCGGAAACCAACAACCTCTCCAGCTGCTGCCAAGTGAATAATTTGTTCTTTTCCTTCTTCTCCTCGAGCGAAAATCTTCACTTTCCCCTCATTGATACAATACACCCCACGAGGAGAACTCCCTTCAATAAACAACGGTTGATTTTTCTTGAAATAAGAACAAGTCTTAGTTCCATTCAACTCCACCACCTGACCATCGCAAAACGAGCCAAATAGTGAATTTTTGCGCGATTCGCAGTTCTCACAGGAGACATGTTTGTGTGATTTTTCTGGCATAACTTTGTAGGGTCTCTAACAAAAATAAAGGAAAAATGGGAGAAATGATCGCGAACTATTAAATACAGTTTATGATTTACATAAAAATCGGCTAATCACTGAGAAATTCCAATCGACTCAAGCCAAACCTCGTCTTAAACATCCCCTCCTGAATGCTAGTAAAGGTGGTAATTTGACCATTTCCATATTCAGAAAATGCTGGAGCAATTCGGATATTATCATAGGTTTCTTCATCTATCACTATATAACGGGTCACATTTCCTTCTTCTGAAATTGTGGCGCCCCCTAATAATCGAACTTTTAGCGCTTTTCGTTTCTCGGAACGACTCGCATTTTCCAACTCATCAAATTTTAGGTAGAACAATCGGTCATTAAATAGGAAGTGAAGTTTCCCGTTGTCTTCAATTAACTGATACGAAGAGTAGAAACCTCCGTCATTTGCTGAATGCTGTCTTTTGGGAATTCTACTCATCCATTTCGTTTCTCCATCAGTTACTCCAAAACTAACAGCGAGTATATCGCTATATTCATAGTGATATACGGTAGTCGTGGTTGTGCCATTTGCCGTTGTCGTCGTTCTTTCAGAGATCCAGAAGTCGAATTGCTCGGCTAAAATTACCACTTCACCGTTCTGCCGCAAGAAGACATCTTGAATAATCAGATCCTCAAGCTTTTCCCGTTTCTTCTTTTCCTTCTTTCTCTCTTCTTTTTTCTTCTTTTTTTCGCTGACTTCTTCTTCCTCGTCTCCATCCAAATCATCAGCATTCATAACAGCCTCCATTCGCTCATCAAATGGAACGAAACTATAATTATCAATATTGAAGTTTTTATTGAAAAGATAGTAGAAATAACCAGCGGCAAACGTGTTGTACTTGTTGCCATTCAAATCACGAAAGAAACCACAAAAAACGATCTTATTATCTAAATAAGCCAAGGAGTAAGCCGAGACTTTGTTTTCTTCTAAGTCGACTGTTTGCGCACTTACTTCTTCATTTTCGTAACTCACCTGAAATACTGAGTACTTGTCACCAAGTATTTGATAATCAGGTTTTCCTCGATTATTCATACCTCCGTAAAAATTTCCATTAGCCACAGTCACATTTTCAACACTAATACCAATCAAATCGCCATTATTCTTCAGTAAGACTTCGCCAATTTTTGCATTTTTTCCGTCTAAAATAAACTCAATATTTTTCTGCGACATGGAATTACTAAAAATGCACGCGACCCACTCATCTTTCTGGTTTTCTTCTTTTAAGTTACTTTTTGGAATTAACACAGAGAGATAGCTTTGATCAGCAGAAACACTGAATTTAACCGAGTTCATATTCGCGATATTCTCCATGTATTTTTTACTGCTAAAAGTCAATTTCGCACCCTCCGTCCAATAAGACTCGGATAAAACCATTGGTTTACCTAACCTTCCTTCTCCCATGTATTTCTGCAGAAGATAGTATCGCTTCCCCTTCGATTTATTGTCGTACGATGTCAAGCAATAAATTTCTTCGTTAAATGCGATTACATCAACAAGTTTTATGCGTTTACCCTCATACTTTAAATTGAAAGTAAACTCGCCCTTAAAATTGAGTGTACTAACGTCAAACTCTGCCACGACAATTTTCGTTTTTTTCGGCTTGAAGGTAACTGCCCAAGATCCAGACGTAATTAACTTCCATGGACGTTCCATTTTTCCTGTCTCGCCTTGCTCCAAATCTGAACCAAAAGGAGATTGCGAAAAACTTACAAAGGGCAAAAGCAATACCAAAAATAATATCCTGCGATTCATAGTTTATTTTTTTAACGTGTAATAAAGACTAAGCATTAGCCGCCCATAAAACCCTGCATTTCCTTTAATTCTTGATTCTGGTTGCATGGTAGCCCAAGTAATATCTACAGAATTATCTTCATCAAACTGAAAATCCGATGTTTGAACGCCAAGTGCCAACATATAATTGAATGTCAAATTGTTTTCAAATTCCATGGATGCTCCGAAAAGCAACCCATAACCTGCTGTTCTCCTCCTATACCTTAACTCTCCCAAATCACCCTTGTGATAATAATACCAATCAGGATTTGCGGATCCATTAAACTCAAAAACATTATAATTGGATAGGGTTAGAACGTAATCATTTGTCGACGTATAATTAAGTCTCTGAAAATCTAAGCCTATCATTAATTGAGTAGATCGATTAAAGTAATCCCATGGCAATAAACGCGCTCCGCTCAGTCCGAATGCAGTTCCAAAAACATTTCCATCTTCTAGAAAAATTCGAGTAGGACTTTTTCTAAATCTGAAGGGAGTAATTCCTACTTCCGCAGATACCCACCAATCATCTTGAAAGATGGTTGCTGCACTTATATTTGGTGTACCAGTAACAAACATTGCTAAATTGGAACCAATCTTGAAACTGAATTCTGAACCTGGATCGTCAAATACTTCATCTAAATCGGACTGGGCGAAGATTGATAACGAGAATAGCACAACGAGTGTAGTTAGTATTAGCTTCATACTCCAAATTTGACAATTTTGACAATTAAATGCATGATATAAGTCATTTTTTTATTTGCCACATTACTATATGTTTGCCTTATAAATGTTAAGCATGAACCAAACTCTCGTTCAAAAGTACAACGTAGCTGGGCCGCGATACACATCCTACCCAACCGTTCCTTTCTGGAAGAATCCAGATCTGAGTGCAAAAGATTGGTTGGCAACCATCGATAGAAATTTCGAGCATTTCCAATCGAAAGAGATGAGTTTGTACGTGCACCTTCCATTCTGCGAAAGCCTCTGTACTTTTTGTGGTTGTCATAAACGCATCACCAAAAACCACGCGGTGGAAACACCATACATCGATGCCGTTATCAAAGAATGGGAATTATACCGGGAGGCTATGCCATTCTATCCAGATATTCGAGAGTTGCATTTTGGTGGTGGTACCCCAACTTTTTTCGAGGCAAAAGAACTGGAACGCCTTTTGAAGGCCATTTTCGGTCAGGAACGCGTAAACCCAAACCATGTAGAACTTGGTTTCGAAGCACATCCTAACAACACAACTGAGGAGCACCTGGAAACCTTATATCGCTTTGGATTTCGACGATTGAGCCTGGGAATTCAGGATTACAGCGAAGAGGTACAAAAAGCCATCAATCGCATTCAAAGTTTTGAGCAAGTACAACATGTGCATGAATACGCACGAGAATTGGGTTATACATCCATAAGTCACGATTTAGTCTTTGGGTTGCCTAAACAGCAAAAAGCGGATATCGTAGACTCTGTGGCGAAAACGCTTTCATTGCGCCCAGACCGCATTTCATTATACAGCTATGCACATGTTCCATGGATCAAAGGAAATGGTCAACGTGGTTTTAACGAAGACGATCTTCCAAAAGACGATGAGAAACGCGCATTGTACGATATTGCCAAATCCATGTTGTTGAAAGCTGGATACCTTGAAATTGGCATGGATCATTTTGCCTTACCTTCCGATACATTGGCCATTGCCTTTAAAAATAAGACACTTCATCGAAATTTTATGGGCTACACCACGCAGCACACCGATTTCTTGTTAGGACTGGGAATGTCCGCAATATCGGATAGTTGGTTTGGATTTGCTCAAAATGAAAAAACTGTTGAAGGCTATCAGGAACGCATAGCAAAAGGTGAGCTTCCTGTTTTTCGAGGTCACATCCTTTCCAATCTGGATCTTGAGATCCGTAGATATATTCTAGACTTGATGTGCCATTTTGAAACGACATTGGAGGAAACAAGTATCAATGCTTACGTCTTTCCTGAAATTAAGACGAAATTGACTCCAATGATCGAAGATGGACTGGTTGACGTGGTGCGGAACAAAGTGCGTGTTACAGAGGCGGGAATTCCCTTCGTCCGTAATTGCTGTATGGCATTCGATCAAGATTTGACCAGTGACCTTAAAAAAGAAGGCATGTTCTCGAAAACGATATGAGCGAAGGATGTTTTCATTGTGGGGACGAAATTGTCGGCAAACCCATAGTATTTGACGAGAAAAAGTTCTGCTGTAATGGCTGCTCCACGGTGTATCAGCTACTTTATGAAAACAATCTGGACAATTTTTATTCTATTGAAGAAGGAGCTGGCGTAAAACCTAAAAATGCCAACACGCACAAATATGCGTTTCTCGATGTACCCGAAATACGTCAGAAATATGTGACTTTTGAGGATGAACACAGCGTTCATTTAACACTTTTCCTACCTACTATACATTGCTCAAGCTGTATTTATCTTCTTGAAAACATCCAAAAAATTGAGCCGAAGGTTAAGTCATGTAACGTCAATTTTGTTCGGAAAACCGCAGCAATTGTCCTCAAAAAAGAGACCAGCTTATCCGAATTTGCTCTGTTATTGGATCGCATTGGCTATGCCCCAAATTTTGGCGACAAAAAAGCGTTGGAAAAGAAGAGAAACTACCAATATTTGTACAAGTTAGGTGTTGCGGGCTTTGCTTTCGGAAGCATCATGTTGTGGACGTTTCCCGAATACCTTGGTATAGAAGAGGACAACCCAGAAATCCGTTCGTTTACGGCCTATTTATCGCTGGCTGTATCTATTCCCGTACTCCTATATTCTGCCTCCGATTATTTGAAATCCGCTTATAAAGCGTTGCGGTTTAGAAGCTTGAACTTAGACGTTCCTATTTCAATAGGAATTATAGCCTTGTATGCGCAGAGTGTTTTCACCATTCTTTCAAATCAGGGAACGGGTTACATGGATAGTTTTGCTGGGTTTATTTTCTTTCTTTTGATTGGCAAATGGTTCCAAAGCAAAACGTACGAATCGCTTTCTTTTGAGCGTGATTATACCGCTTATTTCCCTGTTGCAGTCACACGAATGAAAGGAAACGAGGAGGAAACTGTGGAAATCGACAAAATTAATATTGGCGACCGTATTAAACTCAGAAATGAGGAAATCATCCCATGTGATGCCACTCTGAATTCGGAAACAGCATCCATAGATTACAGCTTTGTAACCGGTGAATCAGAACCCATTCGACTGTTTCAGGGTGACTTTTTATATGCCGGGGGAAAAATTATCGGAAAACCGGTTGTTGTTCGGGCCGAAAAAGAAAGCAACCGCAGTCAGTTGACCCGAATTTGGAACGAATCCACCGATGCGAATCCAAATCAAACACATGCTCCAGAAAGAAGTAAAGGCGATCGATTATCGATCTTTTTCCTGGCAGGAGTTTTGATCCTCGCTGCCGCCTCCGCCATATTGTGGTATTTCATCAACCCAGATAGAATTGTCGAAATAGTGGTGGCAGTTCTCATCGTAGCCTGTCCATGCGCTCTAGCGCTTTCCAAGCCTTTTACTTATGGTAACATTACGCGGATTTTAGGTCGGAAAGGATTGTTTTTAAAGAATGCAGACGTCATCGAGCCATTAAACCAAACTACGGATATCGTTTTTGACAAAACAGGAACGTTGACCTCCAACAAAGATCGCGAAGTACGATTCGAAGGGAAAGCGCTCTCCAACGAACAAAAAGAAGCGATAGCAAGTATTACAAACGCTTCCTCTCACCCACTTTCCAGAGCCATTACCCTTCATTTACAGAAAAAGGGGATCCATCCTGGAGTTATGGAAACGTTCGAGGAAATCTCTGGGCAAGGAACCGATGGACTGTATCATGGGATGCAATTGAAACTAGGGAAAGCCTCTTTTGTGGGCGCGGAATCCGATACGGCTGAAACGGAAGTTCACGTGCGAATTGATAACGAGTATCTCGGAAAATTCCAAATTCAATCGGCATTTAGACCAGCGATTTTCGAGACCTTGACAAAACTTGGATCCAATCGAATAATACACATCCTATCAGGAGATTCCGAAAAGGACAAAGCTAAAATTGCACAAGCTGTTCCGAGCATTAAAGAGTTACATTTTGAGCAATCTCCCGATGACAAGAAAACCTACATCTCTAAGCTGCAAAATGAGAACAAAAAAGTCCTGATGATTGGGGACGGACTAAACGATGCTGGAGCGTTAAAAAGGGCAAATGTTGGCATCGCCATTTCAGAGGATATTTTCCGTTTCACCCCAGGATCCAATGCCATTATAGATGCAAATGCACTCTCAATTTTACCGAAATTGCTACAAACCTCTCGATTCTCACGGACCATTCTCACGATCTGTTACGTATTCTCTATTCTTTACAATATCGTGGGGTTGACCTTCGCTATTTCGGGGGAATTGACACCATTAATCGCGGCTATTCTCATGCCAATTAGCTCTATCACGATCGTGTTTATAAGTACAGTTTCGGCGTATTTGAAAGCGAGGTAAAAGTGCATCTCGGCTCCGCTCGATGTCCTTTTACCCTTCAAACAATTTGAAGTATAACTCGGCTCCGCTCGATGTCCTTTTATCCCTAAAACAATTTGAAGTACATCGAGCGGAGCCGAGATGTTCTGTTAATGCCAGACTCCCCATTTTTAAACAAAACCAGGCTGTTCAGACCTTCCATGACAAAAACATGACAAAAGTCAATTTTTAAGGTGTCCTAGGGTCATACTTTTCACGCACCATGGTCAGCACCTTTGTACTATGGGAATTATCTATTTGATGTTAATCGTGAGTTTGGCCATTGCGCTTTTCTTTTTGTTCAGTTTTTTCTGGGCAGCAAAGTCAGGGCAATACGACGATGATTATTCACCATCGGTGAGAATTCTCTTTGACGATGAAAAACAATCAACAGAAAATCAACAAACAGATGGAAGTACAGAAGTTTAGTTACGACAACAAAGTCGTAAAGTATTTCGGCTATGCAACAGTAATTTGGGGTATTACCGGAATGCTCGTTGGATTAATTGCTGCGGCACAATTGGCCTTCCCCAATTTCTTTAACGATTACCTCGGTTTCAGTTTCCTATCCTTCGGACGTATCCGACCGCTACACACCAATGCGGTTATTTTTGCCTTCGTAGGAAACGGAATTTTTATGGGCGTTTATTACTCGCTACAACGCTTGCTTAAAACAAGAATGTGGAGTGATAAACTCAGCTATCTCAACTTCTGGGGATGGCAATTCATTATTTTATGTGCTGTTGCAACGCTGCCATTTGGTATTACCACTGGTAAAGAGTATGCCGAGCTAGAATGGTGGATTGATATTCTGATCGCTTTAATGTGGGTAACCTTCGGATTGAACATGTTTATGACCATCCTGAATCGCCGCGTTAAACACCTTTACGTAGCTATTTGGTTTTACATCGCAACGTTTGTTACAGTAGCCATTCTACATATATTCAACTCTTTTGAACTACCAATTTCCATGATGAAAAGTTACTCATGGTATGCTGGTGTTCAAGATGCCTTGGTACAATGGTGGTACGGGCACAATGCCGTAGCCTTTTTCCTTACCACACCTTATCTCGGGTTGATGTACTACTTTGTGCCAAAGGCTGCTAATCGACCTGTCTACTCCTACCGATTATCGATCATTCACTTCTGGGCGCTCATCTTTATCTACATCTGGGCAGGTCCACACCATCTTCTATACACTTCGTTGCCTGACTGGGCGCAAAGTTTAGGCGTTGTGTTCTCTATCATGTTGATTGCTCCGTCTTGGGGAGGTATGTTGAACGGACTTTTAACCTTACGTGGCGCCTGGGACCGTGTTCGCGATGATGTAATGTTGAAGTTCATGGTAGTTGCCCTTACTTGTTACGGTATGGCGACCTTCGAAGGACCGCTGTTATCATTGAAGAACGTAAACATGATCTCTCACTTCACGGACTGGACTATTGCTCACGTACACATTGGTGGATTGGGATGGAACGGTATGATGACTTTCGGAATGCTTTACTGGTTGTTTCCGAAAATGTTCCGCGTGAAATTGTACTCTAAGAAATTAGCCAATCAACACTTCTGGATTGCAACCTTGGGGATCATTCTTTATGCTATCCCAATGTACATCGCTGGATTTGTTCAAGGATTGATGTGGCAGAAATTCGAGCCAACGGGTCAATTGACCAACCCTGAATTCCTGGAAACAGTAACGGAACTTGCTCCTTATTACATTTTGAGAACGATTGGAGGATTGCTATTCATCATCGGTGCCGTAATGATGTTCTACAACTTGATTAAAACGGCTAAGAGTGGAAACTTCCTTGCAGACGAACCAGCTGAGGCTGTAAATGCACGATTGCTTCCTGAAACAGCACATGTAAAAGGAGGCCGTAATTACTGGCACAGAGCCATTGAGAAGCGACCTGTTCGTATGATGTTGGTGAGTATTATTGTGGTGGCTATCGGAGGATTGGTAGAGATTATTCCGACCATGGTAGTAGAAAGTAACATCAAAACCATCGACAGTGTAAAACCCTACACCGCACTTGAGTTGGAAGGACGTGACCTGTACATCAAAGAAGGATGTTACAACTGTCACTCCCAAATGATTCGTCCATTGCGATTTGAAACAGAACGCTACGGAGAATACAGTAAATCTGGTGAATTCGTATACGATCACCCATTCCAATGGGGATCGAAACGTACTGGACCTGACTTAGCGCGTGAAGGAGGCAAACGAGATGATGTGTGGCACTATCGTCACATGTACGATCCGAAAACGGTATCTCAAAACTCGATCATGCCGGCTTACACCTGGATGTTCGACGACAACACATTAGATCTGGACAATATCGACGACAAAATTGAAGCGATGATCACACTTGGAGTTCCGTATAAGCAGTCGTATATCAAGAATGCGAAAAAGCATGCACAAGAACAAGCAGAAGAAATCGCAGAGAATGTGGTTGAATACCAGTGGGGTAAAATTCCAAAGAAGGAACGCTCTAAAATGAAAAAAGAGGACTTAATCAAGAAGGTGAAAACACGTGAAGTTATCGCATTGATCGCCTATTTGCAGCGCCTCGGAACAGATATTAAGAAAGAAAAAGGAGTGGAAGATCCGTCGGACTTCTATACCGATACAACTAAAAAATAAAAGCGATGTTACGATTTATCTCACACAATATGACAGGAATTGATGGCATCGAAATCTTCCCCATCCTTTCCTTACTAATATTCACGCTCTTCTTTGCATTTGTGATTACCTACGTAATTCGTATGAGTAGAGCAAAAGTGGACGAAGTAAGTTCAATTCCACTGGAAGATGACAATGATTTTATCAACGAAACCACGAACAAATAAAATGACCATCATGAAGACAGTAAAAGCAATTATGGTTACCATGCTCATCGCTATTGCGCCAATGACATTCGCGCAAGATGGTGAAGGGTTGTTCAAATCGAAATGTAGCACCTGTCACTCTTTGAAGAAAAATTCCACTGGACCTATGCTTCAGGGAGTGAAGGCTAAATGGGAAGACGCCGGAGAGGGCGACCTTCTCTACGAATGGGTGAAAAACTCTAACAATTTGATTGCTGCAGGGAACAGTTCCATGGCAAATGCAATTAAAGGTTTTAGCGCCTCTTCTATGCCAGCACAACAAGTATCCAACGAAGAAATAGACGCCATTCTTTCTTATGTGGACAATTGGAAAGAAGACACACCGCCGCCGCCAAACGGTGACAATCCTGCTGAAGGAGAAGTAGTGTACGTTGCAGATTACGAATGGAATCTCAACATGTTCTACATTCTTTGTGTACTTACGATTGTGTTGTTGATCTGCATCATTGTAATGTCTGGAACCGTTACTCGAATGATTAAAAGTGATTTCTTTCAGAAGAAGTTACGCGAGCGAAACAATACTCTGAATACGTTCTTACTGCTTGGATTGTTCGTTGGGTTAAGCACTTCGTCTTTCGCTTTAGAGTTCAAAGGTCCTGGTGATGCTGAAGAAGGACAACCTTGGTTGTTGATTGAAAACATTGACCTCTATGTAATGCTCACCATAAATATTGTTCTGGTTGGAGTACTTATATACGTACGACGTATGTTCAATACCTTCCTTGCGTTAACCAAACCTCCGAAAACGGAAGCTGAATTGGCAGCGGAAGCAGAGGAAGAAGACGTGATGAAGAAGGTTAATCAGATTCTTACGGATGTAGTTCCGATTGAAGAAGAGCATACCATTTTGATGGATCATGAGTACGATGGAATTCGTGAGCTAGACAACAACTTGCCTCCATGGTGGGTTTGGGGATTCTATTTCACCATTGGTTTTGCGGTTGTATACTTGTTCCACTACCATATTTTAGGAACGGGTGATTTGCAAATTGCTGCTTACAACAAGGAAATGAAAATTGAGGATGCCAAGGTAGAAGCGTACCTGAAGAAAATGGCCATGAACGTAACGGCTGAGACGGCAACGGTTCTGACAGAAAAGTCCGATTTCAATGCTGGGAAGTCCTTATTTACAGAGAACTGTGTGCTTTGTCACAATCCTAGCGGTGAAGGAATCGATGGTTCCGGGCCGAATCTTACTGATAAACACTGGATTTACGGCTATGACATAAAAACGGTCTTTACCACGATTCAAGAGGGTCGTCCTGGAGGTATGCCTGAACATGACAGTAAATTTACACCGATCCAGATTCAGCAAGTAGCTTCGTATGTGCTGCAATTACCCGAAAAAAATGGGGTTGCACCACAAGGAGATATCGTTGAGGAAGAAGGTGAAGCGAAGGCTGAATAAGTAAAGAAGATTTGAGCCTCCCCCTTTGGAGGGGGAAAGAGGGGGAGGACAAGAACGCGCGAGAAATGAGGGAGGTACCGAAGTTAGAGTGTAAATAATGAATAAGAAATAATGAATGTTGTACATCGAGCGGAGCCGAGATGTGCAACAGAAAGCAAGGAAAAGAAGAAACTCTGCGAAATTGAACAATAAATTACACAATTGTCACCCCTCTTTTATTCTCCCCTCAGAGGGGAGAGGGAAATTTCCTCCTCCCTTGAGGGAGGTGCCGAAGGCGGAGGGTGAATAATGATAAGAAATAATGAATGTTGCACATCGAGCGGAGCCGAGATGTGTAACAGAAATCAAGGGATGAAATATTGAATAATGCGCATCTCGGCTCCGCTCGATGTGCACTATTCAATACACCACTCAACTAAGCAATCATGAGTGAACAAGAGAAAATAAAAGGAGACGAAGAAGAATTCAGAGACCATATTTCAACGGTCAATGAAGAAGGGAAACGCGTTTGGATCTTTCCGAAGAAACCAAAAGGCGTATGGTACAATCGTAGAAAAATTGTAAGTTATTTCCTTCTTATTTTACTCTTTGCAGCACCACATATCAAGGTGGGAGGAGAACAACTCTTTCTATTCAACATCCTCGAAAGAAAGTTTGTACTGTTCGGTAAAGTTTTCTGGCCACAAGATTTGTATTTGTTTGCCATCGCTGCGATCATTCTAATCATCTTTATCACGCTTTTCACCGTTGTTTACGGAAGATTGTTTTGTGGGTGGGTTTGTCCGCAAACCATTTTTATGGAGATGGTTTTCCGCCGCATTGAGTACTGGATCGAAGGCGATTGGACCCATCAGAAGAAACTCAAAGCGATGCCGTGGAATCGTGAAAAAATCATCAAGAAAACGAGCAAACACCTCATCTTTTGGGGAATTTCCTTCTTGATTGCGAATACCTTTCTTGCCTACATCATTGGATCAGACGAACTCTGGAAAATTCAAACCGACCCCATTGACCAGCACGTAGGTGGATTGATAGCAATTGTCATCTTTACTACTGTGTTCTATTTAGTTTTCGCAAAACTTCGAGAGCAGGTGTGCACCACCATTTGCCCATACGGAAGACTGCAAGGAGTGCTCTTGGATCAGAATTCCATGGTTGTGGCTTTCGATCATAAACGCGGTGAAGAAAGAGCAAAGTTTCGCAAGAATGAAGATCGAGCGGCTTCTGGTAAGGGCGATTGCATCGATTGTAGTCAATGTGTGCACGTGTGCCCTACCGGAATTGATATTCGAAATGGAACACAGTTAGAATGTATCAATTGTACTGCCTGTATCGATGCGTGCGACCACATGATGGAAGGTGTTGGACTGGAAAAAGGTTTGATTCGTTTTGTTTCTGAAAACGGTATCAAGAACAATCATGGATTCGTTTGGACACGCCGCATCAAAGCCTACACGGCGTTACTTATCGGATTAATAACGGTGATGGTGGTTTTATTAATCACTCGTCAGGATTTCGAAACGGAAATTTTCAAACAACGTGGAAGTATATTCCTAATGACTGAAGATGGCCGTATCAGTAATACATATACGCTGAAACTCACCAATAAAACCAAGAAGAGGTACAAAATTGACTTTGAATTGATAGGGGTGAAAAATGGCGAAATCCGAAGAATGAATGATAATATCGTTCTTAAGGGGGAACGCGAAATCAAAGAACGCTTTTTGGTTGTCGTGCCGTACAGTGAGTTTGATAAAGGAAAGAAGAAAGTCACCATTCGCGTTTTGGGGAATGGTAAAGAAATAAGTAAGGAAACCGTGAAACTGAGCGGTCCACACATTTAAAAGAAATGATATGAATTGGGGAAGAGGAATTACGGTTGCATTGGTCATGTTTATTGGATTTATCGTTACGTTGGGAGTCATTCTCATGCGTCAGAACGTTGATTTGGTAACTGAAGACTATTACCAGCAGGAAATCAATTACGAAACGCAAATTAGTGCAGAGTCCAACGCAAAGAAATTGGAGGAGCAACCCTCCTTCATGCAAGATGACAATTACTTCATCGTAAAAGTTCCAGATGGAAAGTTTAACCAGATTGTTTTAGAGTTAAAAAGACCGAACAACAGTGATAAAGATTTATCCTTCGATATCGTTGGAACGAAAATGTTTATGGTTGAAAAAAACGAACTAGAAGCGGGGCAATATGGTGTTGTTCTTCGGTATGACTTTGATGGCAAACCTTGTCTGCAGAAATCGTCTGTTTTTATTGAAAAGTAACCTATGTGGACGTTTGTAATCACCGGATTTATACTTGGAATTTCTTCCAGTTTGCATTGTATCGGAATGTGTGGGCCTATTGCAATGGCTTTGCCGTTGAATCGTAGATCAAACGCAACCATCCTTTCAGGAGCCTTGCAGTACAACCTGGGAAGAACGATTACTTATGCCTTGTTGGGAGTTGTTGCTGGATTGTTCGGCTTAACGGTGAACACTTTCGGATTTCTACAATGCGCCAGTATTTTCGCAGGCGTCTTTCTAATCCTTTTCGCATGGCGGAAACTATTTACTAGAATTCGTTTTTTACACGCGCCCAATTTCTTCTTCACTACCAAAATGAATGGTGTGCTTGGAAAAATCATGAAATCCAACAACCCCGCAAAATTATGGCTTTTCGGTGCTTTGAATGGGTTGTTTCCATGCGGAATGGTTTACGCTGCTCTTTTAAACGCAATCCTTGCTGGATCGCCAGTAAACAGTTCTCTGGCAATGATCTCTTTCGGACTTGGAACCATACCCGCGATGATCTTTGTGAGCTTTGCCATTGGTAAAATTTCCAAAGAACGTCAACAATCTTTCCGACGTGCTCTACCCTACATTTTATCATTGGTGGGTGTCATTGTTATTCTTCGTGGAATGAACCTCAATATTCCCTATTTAAGCCCAAGAGTTTCCGTTCAAACCGAAATCACTTCGGCAGACGCTGATACCCCATCATCACAACCAAAATCAAAAGTGGTAATGGATTGTTGCCACAGCAAAGATGCTTGCGAAGAAGAATGAGCCGCCGCGAATAATGATCTAGTTAAACAGACTCGCGTACTTTGAATCCTTACAGTTAAATGGAACGTTAACATTTTTTTCATTTCTCCATTTGAACCCTTTTCGTGTTGCTTTGTACATGCTATAGAACATACAACAGCACGTTATGAGAAAAATCAGCCTATTATTCGCATTGCTTTTAGCTTGCAATTTCGCAGCACAAGCACAAAGTCCACGTAAAGTACAAGTGGCCATTTTATTTGACACCTCCAACAGTATGGATGGGTTAATTGATCAGGCAAAATCCAGAATCTGGAAAATTGTCAACGAAGTTAGCTCTCTTAAACACAGCGGTCAAACACCAAATATCGAATTCGCTCTCTATCAATATGGAAATGATGGATTAAGCGTCAAAGAAAACTACATCCAAAAAGTGTTGGACTTAACCTCCGATCTCGACATCATTAGTCAGAAGTTATTTGCTTTGAGAACCAACGGAGGACAAGAGTACTGTGGGGCAGTAATTGGACGTTCGCTTTCAGATTTAAATTGGTCTTCAAACCCACAAGATTTAAAAATGATTTACATTGCTGGAAACGAGCCTTTTGATCAAGGACCAGTAAGCTTCCGCGAAGAATGCAAAAAAGCAGTTGGACGAAACATTTTCATCAATACCATCTACTGTGGCGATTACGATCAAGGCGTTCGTGAACTATGGAAAGAAGGAGCAGAATGTAGCGAAGGAGATTACTTCAATATTAATTCTAACGAAGCAGTGGTGCACATCGACACACCTTACGACAAAGATATTCAAGTGTACAATGATTCCTTAAACAGCACTTATTACGGATATGGCTCTTTGGGTGCCGCACGTAAATCTTCTCAATCCATGGAAGATGCCAATGCCGAAATGGAAGCGCCAGCGGTGGCCACAGAACGTGCCATTGTAAAATCGAAAGCCGTGTACAATAACAGTTCGTGGGATTTATTGGACGGCGTAGAGTCTGGTTCTGTAAACATTGAAGAAATGAAAGAAGAAGAACTGCCAGAAGAATTCAAGGGAAAATCACCAGAAGAGCGAAAAGCGCTATTGGAAGAAAAGCAAGCTGAGCGAAAACGATATCAGGACAAAATCTCGGAATTGGCCCTGGAACGACAGAAATTCATAGATGAAGAAATGCAAAAACGCGCAGCAGAAGGTGAAGTAGATGATTTTGGAACATCTGTAAACAAAAGCTTGATGGAAAAAGCTACAGAAATTGGATACGAGAAAGAAACTCCTGACGTGGAGTAACTACGTAAGTATGTTTTCATGTTTCAAGCACCCGCAGAGATGTGGGTGTTTTTTTTAATTACCAATTCAAGAGTTGCCGGAAAAAAGGGCGCTAAGGCAAGCACTCAATACCTAGTTTTGTGCTATGAAACTTTCCTTGCACGTATTTCGAAACGCACTGCAAGTGTGTGCCATTTCAAGTATTTTGACTCTTTTACCTGAGAATTGCTTTTCGAAACCTACTACTGAACAAATTTCAAATTTGTTGGAACGATGCGAGCAAGGGACGATTGCAGATAGCTACTATTTTAGTCAAGTGTACAAGTCTTGCATTACTTTGCAAGAAGTTCTAGACTTACACACCCTACTTCAATCAGAAGTCTCAACTTCCCAATTGCGGCATTTCAATGCCCTTGCTGCCGCGAAGAGGCTAAGTGCAGTTGGGGAACACAAAAAAGGGCTTAAAATATTAAGAGGTATTAACTCAACCCATTTTCCTAGGCTATCAGCTGTTATACGTTCAGAATACTTCCATGCGATCGGTTATATTGCCATGAACTCTGGTAATCCGAAAATCTCACTCGAATACTATCAAAAGGCTGCCATCCTTTCTTCAAAAACAAGGACTAGGGAATTATATCAGGCTCACTTGTCAGCAATTGGCGTCGCGTATAATGCCAACGAAATGCCAGAACAAGCATTAAAATATTTCCATAAAGCGAAGCTACTAGAAGCTCACGGTGAGAACAGGAACTCACTTTATTTGGCATTGAATATCGCTCTAACCACCATGAACATGGGAAATTTGGAGCAAGCCAAACGCGATTTCTTGGAAGCCATGCCCTTAATCAAAGCTCGAAAAGATGTTTTCGCTGAAATAAGAACACTTGGAAACCTTGGGGATATATATTTTAAACAAGACTCACTGAATCTTGCTATTAAACATTTAAAAAGTGCACAGGAGCTTGCATTAATTCATAATCGTCCGCTGGACTTAATCCGAATTAACTCTGGCCTCTCACAAGCATTCGAAAAGGTTGGGAATGAGTCAGAAGCATTGAGCTTGTTAAAAAATGTAATCCAAATTGAATCCGAATTGAACCATGGAATATCCAACTCTCTGACGGAACTAGAGTTGAAGGAAGAGATCGTAGGGCAGAAAAAGGTTTCTCGCAGCTTAAGAGCACAACGCGACAAGGAAATTCAATTGAAAAACTACTTCTTCATAGCGCTGATAGCTTTAGTAGTAATCACCGTTGCTCTATTGGTTTATATCATTCAATTTCAAAAAAAGAAGAAGCAGTTGTTGAAGCGCGAACTATCCGCAACAAAACGCAATCGGCCAGACAACGAAAAATCCCAACCGATTCTTGAAAAATTAGAGCAAATCATGTTGGAACAAGAGCTATTCAAGCAATCAGGAATTACGATGGATCAGGTAGCTCGGCAAATTGGAACGAATCGTACGTATTTATCAGAAGCCATAAACGTACATTACGAAAAAACATTTTCCGCTTGGCTTAATGGTATTCGTATCAATTTCGCGAAGCAACTTCTGGCAGATACTAGATATGACCACCTGAGTGTGGAGGGCATTGCCAAAACAGCTGGTTTCGCCTCTATTTCTACATTCAACTCCAATTTCAAAGCAGAAATTGGCCTTACACCCTCCTATTTTCGTAAAAACGCTAATAATCAAAGAGGTAAAGATTCATAGCATTGCTCAATTTATCAATCTGGAAGTGCTTTGACGTTCTCATTAGTCAGACTAAAGCAATGAAGAAGATGCGCACCTAGCTTTGCCCAAAAAACGAATTATGTACGCATTATCATCTTTAATTACAGTATTTCTCAGACGAGGAATTATAGGATTATTCCTCATTCTTAGTTATCAATGCCTTGCTCAACCGTGCAAAGAGGTGGTTGGTTATTACCCAAATTGGCAATGGTATGATCGCGATAAATTGGTAAACCCACAGTCCATCGATTACTCCAAGTACAGCATTATCAACTATTGTTTTTTCAAACCTGAGGCAGACGGCTCAATTTCATCTCATGATCCCTGGGCTGATGAGAACCTATTATTGGGTCAGCCCGATTGGCAGAATGGTGGCTATATACCGGGTACGTCAATCGTATACCAGGCGCATTCGAATGGCGTTAAAATTTTACCGTCCATTGGAGGCTGGACGCTTTCTGGAAACTTTCCGGGCATCGCTGCGGACCCAGTAAAGCGAGCAACATTCGCGCAGGCATGTGTGAACTTAATAGCAACCTATGGATTCGATGGGATAGATCTGGACTGGGAGTATCCAGGCTTCGCACCGCACAACGGTACCCCACAAGACAAAGCCAATTTTAACTTGCTCTTGCAAGAAATACGAACTGCTATTGATAGCTACGGGGCTTCCATTGGACAAACTATGCTTCTGACTTCTTGTGTTGGGGCCGGAGAGGACAAAATGCAAAATATCGACTGGCCCGTGGTTAGTAACTATCTCGATATTATCAATCTAATGAGTTACGACTTCTTTGGCAGCTGGGATCCAATTGCTAATCACAACTCCCCATTATTCGCGCCTCAACAAGGAGATGCACAATTCAACCTTGCATGGGCAATTGACCAATTAATCAATGTTCATAACGTTGACCCTGGCAAAATCACTGCAGGCGTGGCATTTTACGGAAGATCCGCGAAGACAAGCGGTACACCGGATCTATTTAGTCCAATAACTGGTCAATTGGATATGTCAACCTTTCCTGAAGACCAAGGAACCCCACTTTATTACAACATCCTACTAAAGTCAAGTCAATTCGATACCCATTGGGATGCTACAGCAAAAGTTCCTTATAAAACAGGAAAAAACGGACTCAACACCTTCCTCTCCTATGACGATGAAGCATCCATAGAGCAAAAAGCACAATTCATCGTAGAAAACGATCTGCGGGGAGCAATAATTTGGGAGATTACGGGTGACTATATTGAAACCTCGCCAGGATCTGGCATCATTTCTTCAACTCCTTTGGCTACCAAGTTGAATGATGTGCTTTGCAATTACTCCGTTGGAACGAACTCCATAGATGAAATCTCTGAGTCGCTAAAACTATTTCCCAATCCATCAACAGGAAGGTGTTATCTCAAGGGAGTAGCTGTAAACGAAATCCGCGTAGTGAATATGCAGGGCCTCGAAGTACAGCACATCCAAAACCTTACAAATGGACATTTTGATTTAAGCACTTCCCTTCCGAATGGAGTATACATTATAGAATGTGAAACTTCTGAAAACAAATTAATCTCGAAAATCTGCCTTGATAGATGATGTATCTATAGAAAAGAGAGAGGGCTTCCAACCAAGCGGTGAGAAGCCCTTTTTTGTAAAGTCATCCTGCAACTGCAGAGGTATTGGTCAATGTTTGTTTAGTTCAACCATATAGGTTTTGACTAAAACAAATCAACGCCCTCTAAATACTTGGCAGAATCTATATTGTCTAATCGTTTTGATAATGAATCTACGCGAGCCATTGTCTCAGAATACATCTCTTTAAATTCCAACATATCTTTTGCGTTCAGGTTTTTCTCCACGTTTTCCTTAATCGTACCTTGTTGCTCCAAAGTCTCCTCTAGTTCTTGAATGGCATTGAGCGATTCAAGCAATTGAGCTGTTGCCGCAGCACCATCCAAAACGCTCAGTTCAGCTTTTTCCAATTTCTCCACAACATCTAAAGTAGTTTCTCCGAGTGTTACGTATTCGTTTACCACTTCGTTGAGTACTTTAAAATACTCTTTCACTTGCGGGTCACGCTCAACCAGCGGTTTTTGTGTTTCCTCTGTTTTCGCTTTGTCATTAGAGTTATCCTCCTCCTCGCTGGAACAACCAGTAAAAACAAAGGCTGCGCACAATGGAAGTGCTATAAGTAACAATTGAAATTGCTTTAAATTCATGTTTTTGGGTATTAGGTGATTATAAATCGAAGATACGAAAAAGGAGTATACGCGCCCGAACTGACCTTCCCTATTTTCGTACTTTAGTTGAAAAAAGGAGCCGCTCCGGTTGCAAAACATCATTTCATGGAAACTACTTTCGATTCTTCAATTGAATATCTAGAAAAACTCAAACTGCACTACATATCTGTTCCTGAAGTTATTCTAAAAAAACACCATACTGAAAATGACTCAGGGTCGGTGTATAACCAACGATTTGAAATCACCGTCAATGATGAAGTTACCTGGAAGGCAGGTTCGGTTAGTCTGGGAAATCAAACCGCATACATTACCGTTTCGAAAGCAAGAATGAAGCAACTGAGTGTAGATAGAGGCGATTCCGTTTCTATTACGCTAAAAAAGGATACCTCGAAGTACGGTATGGATGTTCCTGAAGAATTTGAAGAACTCTTACGTCAGGATGAATACGCTAAAAAACGTTTTGAATCACTATCCATGGGGCTTCAGCGAGCAGTGATCTACGTTGTTGCGCAACTAAAATCCAGTCAAAAGAGGATTGATAAGTCGGTTTTTTTGATGGAAAACCTAAAAAAAGCTCCCGTTGGAAAGGAAACAATGCGTGATATTTTAGGCAAAAAAAATTCGTGAATTCTGAGTACATTCGCGCCCAAAGTTACGAACGATTATGGCAGTTTATTTGGACAACGCTGCGACGACACCTGTCGCTCCTGAGGTAGTAGATGTGATGATCAATACGTTGAGGGATTGTTATGGAAACCCCTCTTCCAGTCATAGTTTTGGAAGGCAAGTAAAGGCACTGCTGGAAACTTCGAGAAGATCAATCGCAAAGCACCTTAATTGTCAACCTTCTGAGTTGATTTTTACCTCTGGAGGTACAGAGGCTGACAATATGGCCCTGCAATCTGCCATTAATCAATTAGGCGTAACTCATATTATTACCTCCGAATTAGAACACCACGCTGTAGGACACACGGCTCAGGCTCTTTCTGACAAAGTAAAAGTGTCTTACGTTCGGGTTTGTTCAAAAGGACACATAGATCTGGATCATTTGGAGGAGTTGCTTCAAATGGATCATACAACTTTGGTTTCCTTGATGCATGCCAATAATGAAATTGGAACCAAAGTGGACTTGTTTCAAATTAGCAAGTTAAGCCGTAAGCACAACGCTTACTTCCACTCAGACACTGTGCAAACCATGGGGCACTACCGCTTCGATTTGCAAGATTTGGATATTGATTTTATTACATGCGCAGCACACAAGTTTCATGGCCCAAAGGGTGTAGGCTTTCTATACGTTAATAAAAAGATAAAAGTAGAACCCCTCATTCATGGAGGTGCGCAAGAGCGCGGTTTTCGTGGAGGAACAGAGAATACATCGGGTATTGTGGGCTTGGCAAAAGCGATGGATTTGGCACATGATGATATGGAAGCACACCAAAAACATGTGCAAGAAATCAAATCCTATATGATCGAGCAGTTAAAAGGTCATTTTAACGATGTACAATTCCACGGAGAAACAGATCCTGACCGCTCCTTGTATACTGTACTCAACGTTTGCTTCCCTGCCAATGAAAAATCCAGCATGTTATTGTTCACACTTGATTTGAAAGGCGTAGCCGTTTCCGGAGGTAGCGCATGTTCTTCTGGGGCAGCAACGGGTTCTCATGTACTTCGAGGAATTGATGCAGACATGACCCGACCTAACGCACGATTTTCTTTCTCCCGTTATACAACCAAAGAAGAAATCGACTTTGCCCTGGAACAAGTAAAAGCGTGTTACGAAAAAACATTGGCTTAAATTCGTATTTTGGTGCCTATGCCTGATGCCGCACCGCACATACTAATTGTATCTTCCTGGTACCCAAACGAAAAAAATCCGTTTCTGGGTAATTTCGTGCAACGACACGCGCAAATGCTGTCCAAAAGGTACCGTATTACTGTTATCAATTTAATTTGTTGCGAAAGTTCGGAAAAGAATAGTGTTACCATAGTTCAAGACGAATCCGTTACAGAAATACAAGCGCGATATCCCAAAGGTTCGAAACTGGCTCGGTTTGGTAATCGTTCGCGGGTATACTCAGATGCACTGAAAAAATTAGATGCCGTCGATTTAATCATCGGACATGTATTATTACCACATGGCTGGATGTTCTTGCACGCATTACGCGTTTTAAAATGCCCGTTGTTTTGGGTAGAGCATGGCTCCTACTTTCGTAAAGACAGGCGTCGTCTTTGGTCGCCAAGAGAACGCTTGATTCGAAGAAGTATGGTACTGCGTGCCTCTGAAATCATTGCTGTATCTGATTCGCTTCGTTCTGATATGCAGCGCTATATCTCCTCGGAAAGGATCAAGGTCATTGGAAACCATGTGGATGAGGCGAAGTTTACCTATCAAGAGAAAACTGGTTCAGATACAACTCAGTTTTTACACGTTTCAACGCTAGATCGAAACACCAAAAACCCAGTGGGCGTAGTAGATGCCTGTGAATTACTGAAAAACGAGGGTGCTTCTTTTCACCTGACAATTGTTTCTGATGAAGATGCATCAGAATGGACCCAATACGCTAAAGAAAGGCAAGTTCATGACGTAATCACTTTTGTTGGCCCGCAAAAATGGAATGACATGCCGAAATTTTATCATAATGCGGACGCCTTCGTGCTCAACTCCGATTACGAAACTTTCTCCATTGTTTTAGCCGAGGCACTTTCGACTGGAACACCAGTAGTTACAACCGAAGTTGGTATTGCTCCTGAAATTCCGGCATCGGCAAAGATTTCTGTAAAAAAGAATACACCTGAATCTTTAAAAGAAGGTATGAAACAGGTGATATCAGGTCGCTCTTTCAAGCATGACGAAATCGCGCAGTTGGGTGAAAAATACCACTCCACGGCTATTTTAGACGAATGGACGCAACTAATTTCTAAGTATGTTGGATAAAAAAATAGTGCATGCCCGTGCTTTGGAAATTATTTCAAGCAAACTGAACGAAATTCAACACGAGTTTGATGCCCTTCAGGAAGCTTTGATGTCGGAAACGAAAAGCTCCGCGGGTGACAAACATGAAACTGGACGTGCTATGGCACAGCTAGAACAGGAAAAGTTATCGCGACAACTGTCAGAGACGAGAAAGTTACGCGACGGTTTGAAACAGATTGATCCTACAGAAAAACATACTCATATTGGATTCGGTAGTTTGGTAGAGACCGAACGTGGGTATTTCTTCGTTTCAGTAGGTGTAGGTCAGGTAGAAGTTACTGGGACCAAAGTATTCTGCATTACTGCTGGAAGTCCACTCGGACAAAAATTGTTGAATACAACTCAAGGAGATACCCTTGAAATGAATGGTACGATGCGCATCTTGTCTGTGACTTGAGTCTACTTCAGATCCGTCAGGAGATCAACTCCTGGGAATCGCTCGACGGTAAATCCTTCTCCACAATCAAAACCAGCTTGGCGCCCCATTTCGCGCATACGACTCCAAACGAAATCCATAAAATCTTTCCCAGAAATAGGTGTTTTCGGACCGCTTTGACCGTCTTGAAAAAATTGTGTTTTATACGCTTGAATGGCTTTCATTTTTTGTTCAGCAACTTCTGTCACGTCTACAACAAAGTCTGGTTTGATGTAGCGGTCCTGAATGTAATGATACACAGCTTTCGGTCGATGTGCGCTTTGCGGTTCTCCCTCCCACTCTGTTTCAAATTTGATCAAGCTGGCTAGAAAACAGGCTTCGGATACCAACCTTGCAGCTCTTCCGTGATCTGGGTGTCTATCATCAACGGCATTTGCCAAAACAATTTCAGGCTTGTAACGGCGCACCTGCTCCACAATCAACCGCTTGTTCTTTTCATTGATTTCGAACAAGCCATCGGGCATTTTAAGGTTGATTCGTTCCGTCACCCCCATCACTTTCGATGCCTCAGCTGCTTCCTCATAACGTGTTTCGATGGTTCCTCTCGACCCCATTTCACCTTGCGTCAAATCGACAATGCCAACTTGTAGACCAGCTCCTATATGTTTGATAACTGTACCCGCACATGCCAATTCAACGTCATCTGGATGTGCCGCAAAAGCAAGAATATCTAGCTTCTTCATCAATCTAAAATTTCGTTTGGTTTTTGAATACCTCCCGTAGTTCCTCGAAAGACGAATTGAAGTCCAGTAGCGAATACAATCAACCCTAAAATGATTCCTGTATTCGTAGCTACTGTAACGAAAGGTGAAATCTTAAAAATAAGCATCATCAACGCCACACCTAGGGCCATGGTTCCCAATATGACCAACTTCCGTGTGAAATAAACCGTCGGAATAACACTTCCCTGGTGCTTGAATCGTTGATTTCTGAACGACGCAAACTCGGTAAAGAAGTAAAACCCTGCTCCAACCAAACTCAACCAGGCTGGAAACTCGGCAAGACCTTCACCGTTCGCATACGAGTGCAGCCCTACCAGATAAAAGTTCACACCGAAGAACGTAAACAGAATCGTGGAATAGCCCCAAAGTGACACTGCGTTAAAAGTGAATTGATCCTTCACCCCTGGAATAAAGCGTAAGTGAAGAATGATAGCGTATGCTAAAATAGCAACCAATGCCCACGTTTCTTTCGGGTCCCATCCCCAGTAACGGCCCCATGATTCATTTGCCCAAACACCTCCGAGGAATGTTCCAACGGTTAGCATGACAACACCTATCGTAATTGATATCTCAGTGATGTAGGTAATTTGTTTGATCACCAATTTGAGACGTTCGCTGTTATTATTATTTCTTCCGATGTATAAAATCAAATTAATGAATCCAAGAACGGCAGCAATACCAAGCGGTGCATAACTTCCAGTAATAATTGCCACGTGGATCTTCAACCAATACGATTTCAGGACAGGTTGTAATTTGCTAATCTCTGGATCTAGGATGTTTAAATCACTTACAAACAATAGCAAAAACGCGAGAATGCATGCTGCTGCCAGTATGACTTTATTCACACGGTACAACAGAACCCCAATAACGGCTGCAACGAGAGAAATGAATACCAATGCTTCATAGCCGTCACTCCACGGAACGTGTCCTGATATTATTGCTCTAAATACAAGTCCTGTCGCTAAATATACAGTTGCAAGTACGGCGAGCCAGAACAATACTCTTTCCACAACTCGTACCCATTTCGGAGTTCCGGAACCTGCTGAGAGCAGCGCCACTAGAAAGAAAACCAAAAGAAGAACGCCGTTCACACCGTATGCTCTGTACGCTTGCTTTACTACTTTCATATTGTTGTAAGCGATCTCCATGTCGATCATGGTTTCAGAAGGAATGTCGCTTTTCGCCCGATCCCGCTGCATGTTTTTCAAAGCGGTTAGTTTGTCACTAGCTTCGCTGTAACCAGCTTTTCCTCGGGTAGCTTCACCCAAAATACCGAAATAACTGATGGCCACGTTGAAGGCCACCGTATCTCGAGCATTGTAAACTTGTCCCAGGCTGAGCCAGTCTTCACCTTTTTCGCCTTGAAATGGTACAATTCTCAGGTACGGCCAATCTTGCATGCGCATGTTCATCATTATGAAGAACCGTTCTTGCAACTTGACGATTTGTTTTTCCCTTTCATCGCGCTTGGATTCAGCCTTTCGAAATGCTTCTGCGGCTTCATCAGCAAAGATAAATTCACCGGTTTTGGTATTCACCAAATCCTTCAAAGATGCGTATTTCTTAATTCCGAGCGATTTACGGAGGTCTCCCTTGCTTGATACATAGATGACTTTCTCGTGTAACCAATACTCAGGATTCATGTGCATGCTCATGATTACCTGCACCGCATTGTAGTCTTTGTAAGTGTCACCTCTATGAATCTTGCGCATCAATTGCCCCGCTAAAGTATGGAAAGGCATGGCGCGCTTGTGAATATCGCTGTGCACCAACAACTGAGCTAACTCTTTTGAGTGCTCCTCAGTCATAATGTACAAATCCCCTTGTTCTGGGAACTTAATATTTAAGTCTTTGGGTTGTTGAGAATCCGTTGCAGGTCCGTGATTATGATCAACATGTTCGCCCGGAGCGTGGTTGTGACCTTCATGCCCTGCTTCTACGTCGGTATTTTGTGGATCATTATTGATTGTATCTTGCGCCGCAGCGTAGGTTCCCATCGATAACGACAGAAGCAATGCAATCATACTCACAGCGTTACGTTTTTTGTTTAACACTTTAATTTTTCGAATGAGCTCGCGTGTTCGCCCAGCAGGGGCAATTAAGGCAAGGAACATTCCCAATCCCATGAGTAAATATCCAAAGTAGGATATATTGGTTCCCCATTTATCGAAATTGACTTGTAGTCGCGTACCTGATTCGTCTGGTTCATAACTCGATTGAAACAGTCGATATCCTGCATAATCAATCACGTTATTCATGAACAACATTCTTGTCTTCTTGTAATTGTTAGCCTTATCGATAATCGTCAAATCACTTTCGAAAGAAGAAGGCTGTGTAGACCCTGGGTAACGTTCCAAACGGAAATCCTCACAGCGCACTGAAAACGGCATAGGAATTACTTTGGATCCGTATTCTATGGTGAAGGTTAAGCCTTTGAGTTCTTTGGTTATTCCTGTATTGCTTCCAATTCTACTCATACCACCTGGAACTTCAAGTACTTCGGACAACTCACCGTCTACTTTTAGGCGTACTTTTAGGAGATCGATTCCCGCATCTTTTTTAGGTGCTTTCATCCATTCACTTTTGGTATGACGCATAATTTCCTGCAAAACGAATTGTTGCCCTTGAACATTATACAATTTCGCTTTTTCCAAAGTGATCACTGAATCTGGCATCACCACATTGTACATTGAATCTGGAGGTGCCTCACCACTCTGCTGAATCGCGCGAAGTTCCGTCATTGCGAGTGAACGGATTCCGGCCTCTGATTTCATTTTGAATTTATTTCCATCCTTCCAGATTTGTACACCAGAATTCACCTCCTTCACCTCGAAGAAAATAGGAACAGCTCCTACTAAAAGTGATTTGCCCTCTTCCAAATACTGGGTTTGCATTCCCTGATCGGTTCCAATTGCAAAAGCCAGTGCGGTTTCCTTGATGTCATTTCGGGTAACCAAGGAATCGATCATATTTTTCTCGTAATCCACACAATGCAGGGATGCATTCTTAATTACTTGCCCATTGGAAGAAAGGGGAACATCGTCCACAAATTCCGGGTTCAGCGCTTCCGACATCAAAAGCTTTCTCCCCCAGCGTGAGCTCTCCTTGCCATCGGTTACTTCTACCACCAAATAAGGATCGGAGCTGTACATGTGAGCCACGGTTTCACCTTCACCAATAATCATCATCCCCTCAAATCCGAAATACCGCGTAACGGCTGCTCCGATTATCATAATAATGAAGGCAATGTGAAATGTAAGAATGGCTATTTTCTCTGCACGGAACATTCTGTAACGGATGATATTGGCAATCATTCCAGCACACAAATACAACAAAAGAACTTCGAACCAACCTGCATCATACACCATCAATCGCGCGGTTTGCGTGTCATATACCGTTTCTGCGAAAGTGGCAAGTCCTATAGCGACTAGAAATACAAATAACGCCACAACCATCATGCGCATTGAAAAAAACTCCTGAGCGATTCGTTCCATGTACCTTAAATTTCGATACAAAGATACAACCTAAATAGCTTCAAACTTGAGCAATCTCCTGATTAGAACATTTTAACAATTATCATGAAATACAATTGCACTTGATTCCCTTTTCCTTTTATTTTTAGATCTGATCACACTCTTATTTCGTCAAATGAAGAAACGTTTTAAAAAAATTCTTAAATGGTCAGGCATTACTTTTCTGGTCTTACTTCTATTACTGATTCTTATCCCGATCATTTTCAAGAATCAAATCAAAGAAATGGTGGTGGAAGAAGTCAACAAAAATCTCAATGCTGAGTTAACGGTAGGTGATTTTGATTTGACGTTCATCAGTACGTTCCCTAACATGACGATCGAACTATACGACACAAAATTGACCGGTAAGGATAAGTTCAAAGGCGTTGATCTTGTGAAAATGGATAAAGTAACCGCTAATGTCGGTTTCTGGAGCGTTTTATTCAGCGATCAGGTAGAAGTTGACGAAATTCATATTGATAAACCCGTTATTGATATTCGAATTCTGGAAGACGGAAGTGCCAACTACGACATCGTGAAATCAGACGATGAAAAAACCAAAGAAGAGCGTGAAGAGCCCTCCAACTTCAAACTAAGTTTAAAGGAATACTCCATTAAAGATGGTCAAATTAGATACGACGATCGTTTGTACGAGATGTTCATGGTACTCGACAATGTTGATCACACTGGAAAAGGTGACCTCACCGCTGATAAGTTCAATTTTGAAACCAATTCTGATGTTGAAAAATGTACCTATCGCATGTACGGAGTCAATTACCTGACAGAGGTAAAAACAGATGCGAAGGTGAATTTACTCATGGAATTCACGGAAAAGTCATCCAAGTTTACATTTAAAGACAATGCTATCAAATTGAATAATGTCAACTGCTCACTGGAAGGATACTATGAAATGTTTGATGCATACGACGACATGGATTTAAAACTGGATGCTTCTAAAACTTCCTTCAAAGATTTTCTGTCGTTGATTCCAGTGTTTTATCGTACAGGTTATGAAAACATGGTAACCTCTGGTAAAATGTCGCTTGCAGGACAGCTAAAAGGAAAAATGGACGATGTAAACATGCCTGCATGGGACTTTTCTTTAAAAGTGGCTAATGGCGCAGTGAAGTACAAAGCGCTTCCGGGTAAAATCACAAATATCAAAATTGACGCTGGTTCTAAATTCCCTGGTGGTTCAGATTACAATAAAATGACGATTGACGTTCCTGATTTTCACGCAGAATTGGGAGAAAATACTGTGGATGCTAATCTAGCCCTTCGAAATATTGAGGTAGATCCCGTAATTAACTCTGGAATTCACACAAATGTCAATCTTGCCACCCTGAAAGATTACATACCACTCTCGAAATCGGAATCGTACAGCGGAATTCTAGATGCCAATGTTGACATGAAAGGAAAAGTATCGGCTGTAGAAAGAGGAAACTATGAGAAATTTGATGCCAAAGGAACTATTGATCTGAGCAACATGAACTACTCCTCAAAAGACCTTTCGGAGGATGTTGCAATTGATCATATGCAGTTGAAATTCAATCCAACAAAGGTAGAATTAGTCGACCTCAAGGCAAAGATGGGGGGATCAGACTTTCAGATGAAAGGGACCATATCAAAATATCTTGACTATTTACTAAAAGAAGATGGTCTCTTGGTTGGTACGTTTGATTTCAGTAGTGGTTATTTGGATTTAGACGCTTTGATGAACGTGTATCCGGAAAACGAGCCTTCGAGGCCAGCTAAAAAGGCGAGCAAGAAGGATTATTACGCAGACGAAGAAACGGGCCCAACATTGGTCCCATCCAATATTGACTTTACTTTGAACACGAACATTAGCGAGGCAAAGTTTAATGGAATTGCTGGGAAACAAATTCGCGGAACAACAACGATCAAAGATGAAATTGCTGAATTAAGCAATGTTTCATTAAAAGCCCTTGGAGGAAATATAGGCTTGGATGGTAGTTATAACACTCAGGATCATGAAAACCCGAAATTTGACTTCTCCTACTCGCTTCAGGATATTGAGATTGCTGAACTCACTCGAAACTTCTTAACAGTTGAGAAACTAGCTCCGATAGCGCAATATGCCAAGGGACGCATTTCATCTACTTTCGCTATGAGTTCAAATATGGACGATAATTTGATGCCGATTCTGAATTCCATTTCAAGCACAGGCGATATCAGTAGTAGATCCATCGGCATCACAGATGTTCCACTTCTTGGAAAAATCGAAAAAACGACACAACTCAAGAACATTTCAAATCGAACGCTGGAAAACTTTAAAGCCCATTTTTCCATTCATGACGGAAAAGTGATGCTCACTCCGTTTGATGTTAAACTCGGCAAAATCCCGACGAAAGTTTCGGGTTATACCACACTTGAGAAGGAGATGAATTATAAGTTCGTGATGGACATTCCGAAGGAACAGATTCCTGAAAAATTACTCAAAGAAGTAGAAAAAGGATTAACGATGGCAAATGGTTTACATCCTGACATCAAAATCGGTGAACTTCCATCTTCTATCAGAGCCAATGTCTTCGCAGTTGGAAATGTAAAAAACCCGAAAATTACAACGGACCTTCCAGATGTACTACGCGAGGCAGTGAAGAACAAAGTTGGCAATGTTGTAAACGATATCAAAGAAACGGTTAAAGACAGCGTTCAAACGATTATTGACGACAAAACAGAGGAGATTAAAGCCGAAGTCGAAGCGCAGAAGAAGAAAATTTTAGAGGATGCTCAAAAACGTGCTGATCAATTAAAAGCGCAAGGCAAGAAAACAGCTGACGCCGCCAGAGCCGAAGCGGAAAAAGTAGCACAGCAGCTTATAGCTGAAGCAGGAAATAACCCTGTGAAGAAAAAGATTGCTGAAGCAAGTGCCAAGAAAATCCGTGAAGAGGGCGAGAAAAAAGCGCAAGGGATTGAAAACACCGCAAACCAAAAAGCGGATGAAATCATGAAAAAGGCACGGGAAGAAGCAAATAAGCTCGACACAGATTAATTTGTTACCGCATTTTACCTAGGAATCGTAGAGAATTCCTTAACGCATAAAAAAACCCTGACGATCCTCATGGACGTCAGGGCTTTGTAACTAGTAGGTTGTATCTTTTACTTCTTCACGAACGTTTTAGTAAACATTCCTGTTTCTGTTGTTACGTTAACTACATACATACCTGGTGCAAGGTTTGCTACCGAGATTGTATTGTTTGATCCGTTTGCTACAGTCATTCCTGACACATCAACAATTGTTACAGATGTCAATTCAGAAACCGTTTGAATATTTATTACCTCTGTCGCTGGGTTCGGGAACACTACGATTCCTTCGTTCTCCAATTCCGAGATACTCGCACAATCTTGAACAATCAAATCTGCAGTTGCCGTTCCTGTGCATCCCGTTTGCGAATCTGTGTAAGAGTATGTGATGGTGAATGTTCCAGCTCCCGCAACAGCAGGATCAAATTCTCCGTTCGAAACTCCAGTTCCTGAGTACGTACCACCTGCAGGTGCACCTCCACCCAATGTGATTGCTGCGTCTGAATCACAAACAGTTGGTTGCGCTGTTAAAGTTGTTGCAGGCGCCGGTGTAACCGTAATCTCCACTGAATCTTGCGCAGAACATCCGAACTGATCCACTCCTGTAACAGTGTACGTTGTAGTGGTTGTCGCCGCAAATGCCACTCCGTCAATTACACCATTGTTCCATTGGTAGGTTGCTGCTCCAGAACCAGTCAAAGTAACGTTCTCACCTTCACAAACGGCTGTTGAAGAAGCGTTCGCCATTACTGATGGAGCTGGATTAAATGTAACATCTACCTCTGTTGCTGCACTTGCACAAGTTGATCCACCAGTATTTGTTGCAGTAACATAGTATGTAATGCTTCCAGAAGTGATTCCTGGGGTAAATGAATTTCCAGTTCCCACCATGTTTGTCAATGCAACGTCATCGTACCAGTTGATTGTTGTTGTTTGCGGTGTAAAGCTGTATGTCTCAATCGGGAATGGGTTTGGTGCTCCTGCATTTGTAGCTTGACCGTCCAGGGCATTGATACCTGAGAAGTCCCACTCGCCAATGATAAAGTTTCCTCCGTTAGGAACTGCGTTGTCTTTTCGGTATGCCCATCCATCAAGGTATTCCCAAGGCTGACCTGTACCATCCACATTGATATCACCAAATACATCGATAACGGTACCGTTGTGGAACAACTCGATTGCATCATCACCGTTCACATTTCCGGCAGTACCTCCAATAAAATCTGGGAAGAAACCAAGGAAAGTATTGAAGTTTGCAGAATCAGTAGCTACGTGGATGTAAGTACCAGCAGTCACCGATACAGCAGGGAAAGTATACTCCTCGCCATCTGATCCACCACCGTTATTTGCAGAACCGAATCCATAGGCACTCAAATCAGCAATATTTTCAATAGCGTAAAGTTCAATCACTTTTGGTAGACCACCAGGTAGTGTTGCATCCATTACTCCAGAGATGATTAATGAATCCGTAGCTCCTGCTCCTGCAACAGTCAAAGCCGTTGGTGTATCCCCATCACAGTAATCCACTGTTCCAGAAACGGTTGGTGCCGCAGGTGTCTCTGTAATATCAAGGTTCAATGTCACCGTACTATCACATCCAACTGCATTTGTGAAGACCTCAGTATAGGTTCCACTAAATGTATAAGTTGTTCCATTCAAAGCGAAAGAGTCACACGCTGTTACGTTTAAAGTAGTATCCGAAGCGTTATTAATAGTTAGGTTCACAGTAATTGTACTGTCACAACCTTGTACGTTTGTAATAACCGCTGTGTAAGATCCAGATGCAGTGTAAACCATCCCGTCTGGAGCTGTGTAGGTCTCACATGCTGTAGGTGCAATGGTAGAGGAAGTTGGTGTACAAGGCGCTCCACATGCGATCATTGTGTGAGCTCCCAATGAATCGAACATATCCGTTGGGAAGTCTGTCCACTGTCCAGATGCAATTGTCCAGTTTGTTTGTCCGAATTGCACGTTCGAGTTTCGCACCAAGGTGTTGTTTTGCGTGGAACCGCTTCCAACTGTCCAGCCAGAACCAGGGTCAACACCGATCTCACCGATGATATCTAAAGTGTCATCTGTAAGTACGTTGACTAGATATACTGCATCGTCTCCGTTAAAAAACGAAATATCGTCTAAAATATCTGCTTCTGCTTGAATGATAGGATCAGAAAGTGAATCAGCCACTACAAATACATCTCCTGCAGCAATTGTTCCTGAAAGCGTCAGCGTGTAGGAAGCGGTTGGTGCTCCATTGTTGTTTCTGCTGATCGTGTAATTCGATAGATCAATTGGTCCAGAAGTAGGATTGTAGATTTCAAGTGCTTTGTTACTAGACGACCCTTCAATATATTCAGAGAAGAAGAGATCTGTACATTGTTGTGCTTGTGTGCTGCCGGCCAAAAATAGGAAGGCAAAAAGGTGTACGATTTTTTTCATGTTATTTGTTGATAATTCACGGCAAAGATAGGGCAGCTTCACCCGATAAATCAACGTTTCAAACAAAAGTTAACACTACGATAAAATAGGCGTAAACCAACAAAACTGGGCAATTGGCGTGTATCCCTCTACTTAATCGTTTAACTGCTGAAGGAAGTTCTCCACATTAAGTTTAATACGCCCTTCAATGTCGGAAGTGTCAGCACGTTCGAACTGCTTTCCTGTGATTTTTTCGTACAATTCGATATATCGCTCAGTAACAACCGATACGAAAGAATCGGGCATTTCAGGCATCGTTTGTCCTTCCAATCCTTGAAAACCATTTTCGATCAACCATTGGCGTACAAATTCTTTGGAAAGTTGTTTTTGTGCCTCTCCTTTGACCTGGCGTTCTTCGTAACCATCTGCGTAGAAATAGCGAGAAGAATCTGGTGTATGAATCTCATCAATCAACATAATTTCGCCGTCACGAATTCCAAATTCGTATTTGGTATCCACTAAGATCAATCCTTGCTTCGCTGCCATTTCAGTTCCGCGTTGAAACAAAGCGCGTGTGTATTCCTCCAACTTCAGATAGATTTCCTCTGGTACAATTCCTTGAGCGATAATTTCTTCTCGCGAGATATCCTCATCGTGTCCTTCATCAGCTTTCGTGGCTGGGGTAATAATTGGCTCTGGAAATTTGTCATTTTCCTTCATCCCTTCTGGCATGGGCACTCCACAAAGTGTGCGCTTTCCAGCTTTGTACTCACGTGCAGCATGACCTGACATGTATCCACGAATCACCATTTCCACACGAATGGGCTCGCATGCATACCCCACGGCAACTGAGGGGTCAGGTGTTCCAATCAACCAATTCGGAACAATATCTCTGGTTGCTTCCAGAAACATTGTCGCTACTTGATTCAAAACTTGTCCTTTGTGCGGAATTCCTTTGGGTAGAATGTGGTCAAATGCAGAAATTCGATCCGAAGCAACCATAACTAGCAATCCGTTATCAAGCGTATACACGTCTCTTACTTTCCCGTTGTACACGGCGGTTTGTCCGGTAAAATTGAAGCTGCTGTTTGTGTTTGCGTTCCCCATGAGTTAAAAGTTTCGGCAAAAGTAGGAAAACAGCCGCTTTTGAATTACTGAAACGATTCAGAAGTTTTAAGGAAATATCAACAGGTGGAATAAAGACCGCTGCGCTCTTAGATACTAGATCGCTACGCTTTCAGACTTTTGGGTATCGCCATTGATTTAGAACTACTAGCTTTACATAACATTTATCCACATGAAACAATTCTTTCAAAAGAAAGTCACCCGGATACTCTTCATCGCATTGGTGCTTACAATAATTCAATTCTTTTACGTTCAAACGGAATACGTGCTAATTGAAATCTATGAGGTGTATTTTATCACATTTTTGATAGCAACACCGGCAATCATCGGGCTCAATTATTTTTTTCTTCATCAGGTCACCCTCGAGCTATTTTATGGTGGAGATAATGAGCTATATGAAGCGACCAGGTTTTGGGATAAGATTAAAAATAAGCTTGCTATTTTCGGACTTATTTCACTGATAACGGGCTTCTTTATATATGGTTTCATCATTAACACAAATGATTGGTTTGGACAAAATAAATATCAAGAAATTGAAACGGAAATACTAAACTCTGAAAAACGGAATGCAGGCCGCAGAGGTAGATCGGGAATGTCTAGATGGTACATTTTAGTTGAAATCGAGAATAAAGAATACACTATGCGATCTAAAACAGCCATGTACGTAGGTGACACCTTAAGAACTCCATTAAATTTTGGGGGAGCCTGGGGAATTCTTTACCGCTGAGTTATTACACAGGAATTTGTGAGAAGTGAAAGAAGGAAAGTGAGAAGTCGCTTTTTACTTTTTACTTTTCGCTTTTTACTACTTCACCATCAATAATGTCAGGTGACCGTTTCTTTTTCCGAAAAATTCTTTGACCAGAAAAGCCTAAAATAGCGATAATGGCAAACGCAATAATTGACCAGGTTCCAAACCCGAGAAAATGATATATGGTTAGAATAAGTCCCCCTGCACCTATGATCATTCCAGCGTATTGCAACGATTTTCTCAAATTTCGTTTCTCTTGGTAATCCATTACGACAATTAGTAAAAGAAACAGCGAAAGAAATATTACTCCAAAATGAATCATTTCTCTTCGTCTTTTTTACCATCCTTCTGCTTCTCTTCCAACGCCTCCATGGCAACGATCATTTTCTTCACCAAGGTATGGCGCATCACATCCGACTGCCCCATGCGGATGATTCCAACACCGTCAACATCCTTCAATGCGTCCAATGCGAAAGCCAATCCAGATTTTTGTTTGCGTGGGAGGTCTACCTGAGACATATCTCCCGTTACGGTGAATTTCGCTGAGCGTCCCATTCGTGTCAGGAACATCTTCATTTGCATCGTAGTAGTGTTCTGTGCCTCATCCAAAATCACAAAAGCCTTATCCAGTGTTCTACCGCGCATGAATGCCAGTGGTGCAATTTCAATGATCCCAAACTCGATCATGTCTGCCAGTTTTTCTGCTGGAATCATGTCTCGCAAGGCATCGTACAACGGCATCAAATACGGATCGAGTTTCTCTTTCAAATCTCCCGGAAGGAAACCAAGGTTCTCCCCCGCTTCAACGGCAGGGCGTGTTAAGATAATTCGCTTGACTTCTTTCGCTTTGAGAGCTCGTACCGCCATCGCTACTGCTGTATACGTCTTTCCGGTTCCTGCAGGACCAACGGCAAACACCATATCGTTTTTATTGACCAGGTCCACCAACTTCCGTTGATTCACTGTTTGCGCCTTGATTTTTGCACCGTGACTTCCATGTACCAGAATTTCGGCTCCATTATCACCGGCCACCATGGACGAACCATCAGCCATCATCAAATTATCGATATTATTTTCCGTAAGCTCATTGTATTTGTGGAAATGTGATTGAATTAAATCCATTTTCTGCTCGAAAACAGAGATAATGTCTTCCTCACCTGCAACGGTCAATACATTCCCACGCGCCACAATTTTAAGTTTCGGAAAAAAGCTCTTGATATGCTTTAATTTCTTATTGTTCACCCCAAACAATTCCGCTGGGTTGATCCCTTTAATTTCAATCTTCTTTTCTGCCAATCGAATATTTTATTTTTACCTTTACTCGCAATTAACGAATTCCAAATTTAGGAAATAATTCGGCGCTAATAAGGCACTACGAACGAATGCAGATTCTTACCTTGACATCGGATATGGGATTGGATGATCACTACGTGGCATCTTTGAAAGGAAAGATTCTTAGCGCAATCAGTTCCGTCCACATTGTAGATATTACGCATTTGGTGAAACCCTTCGATGTTTCAGAGGCTTCTTTTCATTTGATGAGTTGTTACAAAGACTTTCCCAAAGGAACCATACACGTTATTGGGGTTGACAGCGAGCCGATTGTGAATTTTGGCGGTTCTGATGGTAGCTTCCCTACAATTATGGAGTTCGAAGGGCAGTATTTCATCAGCAACGATAATGGGTTTTACGGAGCTTTTCTCCAAGAAAAACGTCCCGACGCTATGTGGCGCATCGAATCATTCATGAAGAACCCGACAAGCTTCAAATTTCCTACAAAGAACATTCTGGTTCAAGCCGCTGTAGACTTGATGGAAGGAAAAAAGCCTTCGGAATTGGGTGTTCCCGCAAGAGGCTATAAAAGTGCACTGGCACTAATGGCCGTTTCAGAAACCAACCTCATCAAAGGACACGTGATTCACGTTGATAGCTACGGAAACGCAATAACCAATGTCCATCGAACCTTGTTTGAACGCTTTGGTCAGGACACACCGTTTATTCTTTATTTCAAACGAAAAGACTATTTCATTGACCATATTTCGAATACTTACAATGAGGTGGCGCAAGGCGAAAAAGTAGCGACTTTTAATGAAAATGGTTTCCTTGAGATTGCAATTAACCGTGGAGCAAATGCCAGTTCAGGCGGTGCCGAACAACTTTTTGGATTGCATAAGAATGACGTAGTCCGTATAGAGTTTACACCTCAAGGATCTCGCGAAACCCTAGAATCACTCTTCTAATGATTACACGCATCGTAAAACTGGAATTTCAAGAGGAGCGTACACAAGATTTTCTTGACTTCTTCGAAACGATCAAACATATCGTGAATGAATTCCCAGGCTGCTACGGCATGAAATTATACCAGGATATTGACCGTCCGAACATTGTTATGACGTACAGTCACTGGGATAGCCAAGCTTCCTTGAATAAATATCGGAATTCGGAGCAATTTGGACAAATTTGGCCCAAAATCAAACCCTGGTTCAAAGAAAAACCCCAAGCATGGAGCGTTTCGGCGTATTTTGATGGTTTCACATCTCAGCGCCGCTCGATGCGCACATGAAACATAATAACCTGAGTAAGCTAGTGCATCACGCTTGTCGAGATGGAAGTGCACTTCGACAGGCTCAGCGTACTTCTTGTCAATCTTCAATTACCACCTTAAACGTAAACAAGAATTAGAAACGGACATCGAGCCGGTCGAGATGGAAGTGATCATCGACAAGCACAGCGTACTTCCTGTTAATCTTCAATTACCACCTTAAACGTAAACAAGAATTAGAAACGGACATCGAGCCGGTCGAGATGGAAATGCACTTCGACAGGCTCAACGTACTTCCTGTCAATCTTCAATTACCACCTTAAACGTAAATCGATTCTGAAGAGTGTAACTATAAACCACCGAGATGGCCGTCACGAAAATTTTGGAGAGCGTTGCCCAAAAACCTAAAACATCCACGAACAATTTCATTAACAGGTAATTCAAAATGATAGCTCCAGCAACCACCAATGCGTATCGGTACAACTGAATTCTACCACGTAAATTCGACTCTCCGAAAGCAATGTATTTGTTAAGCAGGAAACCTGTGAGAAAGGTTATTGGAAAAACGATAAACAAGGCAGCAATGTGCGGGCTAATGACCAATCCCTTTGCAATAAAGCTTAAATCCAAATTCTCTTGATGCAGCACGTAATTATAGAAAATGAAGTATAACAAGATATCTAAAATCAAATTTCCACCTCCACAAACAGCATATCGATAAGTTTTCAAAGGCATCCACCTTTTGAACAGCGGATAAAAAATATCCACCAACGCTGTTATGATCTTTTGTATTGCACGCATCCTCCCCTTACATTTCGGGTATTTGAAGCGGCAAATCTAAACAATTCAAGCAAAAACGTACCTCCTCACTTAATTCTCGTTATAAGTACGAGTTAGGAATTCACAATTTCGTATGAATAAATGATTAACACACTTTACCATTTGTCCGCCATTCATCTCGAAGGAAACCTTATTTTTGACATGATAAAATCAACGCTTTAGATGAGAGCACTGTACTTCAAGGAAATTCGCAGCTTTCTGGGATCGATTACTGGTTATATATTTATCTTCATTTTCCAGATCGTTTCCGGATATTTGCTTTGGGTAGACCGATCTTTTGGATTTAACCTGCTAGAAGGTTTAGAGGCCGACTTAATCCCATTCTTTAGCCTCGCTCCGTGGGTCTTTTTAATTCTTATTCCTGCTATTACCATGCGTTCGTTCGCAGAGGAAAAACGCACAGGAACCATTGAATTATTGTTCACGCGGCCTATTTCGGATTTTAAAATTGTGCTTGCGAAATACCTGGCAAGTGTCACACTGTTAGTGATCACGTTGCTTCCAACCCTCGTCTATTATATCACGATGCACTACATCGGTGCCCCAGTTGGAATACTGGACGATGGTTCTGCCATTGCATCCTACTTCGCTCTAATTCTTCTTGGATCAGCATTTATAGCTGTTGGAATATTTGCTTCTACCTTAACAAGTAGCCAGATTGTATCCTTGATATTAGGAGTATTCTTTTGTTCGCTGCTATATCTAGGGTTTTATTTAATTGGAAACTATAACCTGATAGGAAACCTAGATAGTTCGTTTCAATATTTTGGAATGTATAGTCACTATATCGACATGATGGATGGCGCTTTGAACACGAAAGACATCGTTTACTTCCTTAGCATAAATGTATTGTTCATCTTCGGTGCACTAACCGTGATTAAATCACTTAAGAAATAATTATGGCAGGATCGAAAAAGAAAATAGTTAAGCAAACATACCACTGGATTCTTCTGGGAATTGTTCTCGCAGCCGTGATTCTTTTCAACCTTTTAGGCTCGCTCACGAACCAAAAGTTTGATCTTACAGACGACCAACGTCACTCGCTTTCAGACTCAACTATTGATTTTCTGGAAAAAGCTGATAGCACCTTCAAGGGTCCTGTTTACATCGAAGTTTATCTGGAAGGGAAATTGCCTGCAGAATTGAAGCGCTTCCGGGATATGCTGGAAGATCGTTTGCAAGAGTTTACAGATATCGCAGGTGACCGAATTGAATATCAGTTTACCAACCCAGAAGACGGCAGCAAAGCCGATTCTGACGAGTTAAAGCGATTACTATTCAATGAAGGTCGGGGTATTTTACCCATGTTTGTGGAGTACTCTGAAGAAGGTCAGGAAAGTCAGCTTATTCTTTGGCCTGGGGCTGTAATCCGATACAGTGGTGCCACAGGCACACGTGAATTGGTGGTTCAACTGCTACCTGGAACGAAATCAGGCGTGCCATTTCAGTTAGAAATACTTCCACAAATTGTTCAGGGTGGAATGCAGAACCTTGAGTACAACCTTATGAATGGATTGCGTCGTATAACACGTGAGTCCACACCGCGCGTTGGCTTCTTGCAAGGACATGGTGAGTTGAACTTCGGTGCCACCTTCCGAGTGCGCAACGTAATCGGTTCTGATTACAGTGTAGAAAACGTAACCATTGATGGTAAAATTGATGCGCTGAACAATTATGATGGTTTGGTGATCGCGCGTCCAACCAAACGTATGTCGGACGAAGACCTGTATATCATCGATCAATTTGTGATGCGAGGCGGAAGATTGATGTGCTTCATTGATGCCTTGGAGGTTCGAGAGGATTCGCTCCGTAAGAATAGGCAAACGCACACAGCTAGAATTGAGTCAGGACTGAACAACCTGCTGTTTGATTACGGTATAAACATCAAAGATAATTATGTGCTCGATGAGCGCTGCGGTCAAAAGCCACTTCCCTTGGAACGGAAATCACGGATTCCATGGTTTTATCATGTGTTAGCTACACCAACATCGCACCCTGTTTCAAAAAATGTCGAGCCTGTTTCTCTCAAATACGTGAGCGAACTGCAGTATGGTAAAAAGCCTCAGAACAATGAGTTTGAAGTGACGCCGGTACTCACCTCAAGCACCAATGCCACAGTGACGGGTTCTACACCGCTGGTGGCTTACACGATTCCAATGAACTTTTTAAATCCGGACAATTTAAAAGAGCGCCCGATATTGGCAGTTCCACCGGATAAGGAAGAAAATAAAAAGTTGCTCGCAGCCATTTCGGAAGGGAAGTTCACCTCCTACTTCAAGAATCGACTTCCGCCTGACTTCAAGAGCCAAAAACAATTGAAATACAAAGAGTCTAGCACTAAAAAAGGAAAAGTTTTCGTGGTAGGTAACAGTAGAATGATTACCAACTCGTACGATTCCTTGATGAATGCTTCGGGTACAGAAATGATGTATCGACCGAAACAGGGCCCTAACGAATTGGAACAAGATTGGGAAATGCTACAGATGGGACTTACCAATCACCTATTCGGGAATCAGGACTTTTTCATGAATCTTGTAGATTATATGATGGGCGATAACTCTGTATTAGAACTTCGATCCAGACGTATTGAAATTCATCCAATTGACAAAGTAAAAGTATCCGAAAACGCCAATTTTTACAGAACCATAAATATTGGATTACCCATACTACTCATACTCGCCCTGGCAGTAGCCATGTTTTTGATTCGCAGAAATAAATACGCGTAAAAAGAAAACTATGAAGAAAATTATAATCCTGGTTGTATCTCTTGCCGTTTTGGGAGGATTGACTTCCTATGCTATTCACTTGATGAATAAAACAGGGAAATCGGAAGGTATTAAGAAAGAATTGATCGGTTTTGCGGTTAAAGACACCGACTCTGTGGACAAAATCATCATTACTGATAAGTTGGACCGTAAATACACGCTGCAGAAGCAAAACGGAACCTGGACCGGTAAAAATGGAGCCTGTGTAACGCAAGAAAAAGTGAACTGGGTTTTGGATGCCATGAAAAACATTCATTTCAAAGGGTACCTCTCCGACGCAGCTGTTAAGCGATTCAACACGCAAATGACAGCGCAAAATATCAAGGTGGAAATTTTTCAAAACGGAAAATGGTCGAAGACATGGTATATCGGTCCTTCGACGCAAGACCATCTAGGACAAATAATGCTTTTGGAGACAAAAGAGGCTGGAAAAAGTAACGTTCCGGTTGAAATGGAGCTTCTGAATATGAAGGGCATTATTGACCCTAGATTCCACGCTGATCCGATGCAATGGCAATGTACACACATTTTTAAATTAGGATTGGAAGAAATTCGTTCCGTTAACGTGCAGTTTAACGATGAGCCACAACGTAGTTTCAAAGTGGAAAAAGTTGGGCAAGACGTAAAGGTATCCCAACGAGGAAAGCCGTTAGAAGGATATACGCCGCAAGACGCATTTCGCTATTTGAACAATTATCAGAAAATTCATTGGGACGTTGCCAATTATGTTCTGGATCCGCAACAAGTAGACAGTTTGAAGCGTACCTTACCTTTCTGCGAATTGACCGTGAAAGAAACGTCGGGAGCATCAACGAAGTTGCGCTTGTTCCGAATGGTTTCGAAATCCAATGAGACTGTTGCAGGCCTGGAGGTGCTTAACCCCGATTTGAATTATTTGTGGTGTGAGCTACCGAACGGAAAATTGGTGAAGTGTCAGTACTTCGTTTTTAACCCACTTATTTCTGGTCATATTTATTTCCCTTTAGACTTGACAGGTGTTGAGACGATTGATGGAATGCGAACGATTGAAGAAGTCAACGGCATGACCAAATAAAGACACCAGTGTAAGATTGAGAGTGCAGTTCGGCAGATTCTTCGTGCTCGAAGGTATCTTGAGTCTTTAAGCGACTTGATCCATCGTCTTTCTCCTTAATGCACAACTAATGTTGATAACTCAAGTAAAAAATCAACATCCAAAGCGGACAATTATGTGCTGTTTTTGATAGCTTTGAGTGGTTAAAAAAAGAGCGAATGAATTTTGTTATATCGAGTGCTTCATTACTCAAACATTTGCAGGGTATCTCTGGTGTATTAAGCACGAGTAACGCCTTGCCGATTTTGGATAATTTCCTATTCGAAATCAATGACGGTCAACTTTCTGTATCGGCATCGGATTTGGAAACTACCATGCGCACAACCATGGAAGTAGAAGCAAAGGAAGGAGGAAAAATTGCGATTCCAGCAAAACTCTTACTAGATGTTTTAAAGAACCTTCCAGACCAGCCGTGTACGTTTTTGGTGGACATGGACACCTTAGCGGTTGAAATCGCATACGATAACGGTAAATCGAAAATGGTAGGGTATAACGGTGATGAATTCCCAAGAACACCCGAGCTGGAAAACTCTAGTTCTATCCGCATTTCGGGAGAAATTGTATCCAATGCCATCAATAAAACACTTTTCGCAACAGGTGTCGATGATCTACGCCCGGTAATGAGCGGTGTTTTTTGCCAGTTTTCACCAGAAAATATCACATTCGTTGCAACGGATGCACATAAATTGGTTCGTTACACACGTACCGACTCTCAGGCAGACGGTAGTTCCGCTTTCATTTTGCCGAAAAAACCATTGAACTTACTAAAGTCAAACCTTAAGGGGGATGAAGAAGTTCAGCTAGAATACAACGATTCCAATGCAGTATTCCGTTTTAATGACGTGGTATTGGTATGTCGCCTGATCGATGGAAAATACCCAAATTATGAAGCGGTTATTCCTAAAGAAAACCCGAACGTATTGACAATTGATCGCGTTCAATTCTTAGGATCTATTAAGCGTGTTTCCATTTTTGCAAACAAAACGACACATCAAATCAAATTGAAATTGGCAGGATCGGAGCTTTCTTTGTCTGCTGAAGATATTGACTTCGCTAACGAGGCGAATGAGCGTTTGACGTGTAATTACTCGGGTGAAGATTTAGAAATTGGATTCAACTCACGTTTCCTTATGGAGATGTTGAACAACCTGGAATCGACGGAGGTTCGTTTAGAAATGAGCGCTCCGAACCGCGCAGGATTGTTGATGCCATCTGAGCATGGAGAGGAAGAAGATATTTTGATGTTGGTAATGCCAGTGATGCTGAATCGATAAGCAAACGCAACAAATCACAATTTTAAATAGGTGAAAAGACCGCATCTCGACAAGCGCGATGATCGGTCTTTTTTTTTGCCCGTATTTACTTTCTTTCCAGAACAATTGGCTTGCAATCAGCCCATGTCATCAAATCAAATTCGTCTTTGTCCAACATTCTTCGGATGAAATTTGCGTTATCTCGCAAGGAGCGATATTCCATAGTGCGCCCGTCAAAGTACTTCGGACTAATTCCATTATAGTAAGGCAAATCTTCGATTCCCTCGTACTGCAGAATCTTCCCTTTTCGAATATGGAACATAAACTCAACCGAGTTCTCCTGCCCAGTTTCCTTTGCAAAATCTTTCGCAGCGTTAAACATTTTACGCAACTTTCTTTTCTTACCGCGGATAATTGATCTGGCATCACGAGGATCAACGGTATCCCAAAGGTCAAGGACATTATAATGTCTATTGTCCATATACGTTGTCGATTTGAATTTTAAGTCTTGCCCGGGAAAATGACCACTTTGACGTAAATCATAGGCAGCCGCAATAAGTTCTTTGTCTGCTTTTGAGATATCTCGTACCGTGTTCTGAAATACATAATAGATCCATCCTTTCACATCCGGACGGGTTCTGGTATTTCGAATAGGTAAGCCTAATTTGTTGGATAATTTCACCAATTGCTTGGTATACTCGGGGTAAAACCAAAGCGCATCATGGTGGTTGGTGATGTGGGTAATTTTCTCCTTCAATCGATCGTTGGAAAGCAAGATCTCTGCTTGCATTTCTATTTCTTCATACAAACTTTGAATATTTGCATTGCTTCCAAAGTCGCGATAAGAAACAAATGATTTCCCGTCCTCCGTTAAGATCGGGGCCAGACCTTGCTTACTTTTCGGATTTACAGGTCCACCTGAAGTAATGGTGAGATGTATTCCTAACTCTAATTGTTTTCCATGAACGGCAGTTTCATCTAAAATTCGTGTTGCGTTGAACACACTTTTTTTCCCCTCCTCACCGTAATTCGGTAATACTTCGGTAGAAGTTAAAATCCCACGGTTTGCGAGGTCTATGATTGCATTGTCAATCTGAGGTACAACACCCGCATCATCTGCGGTGAATAAAAATCTTGATTTTGGCATAGTAAATAGCGTTTAACGCTAAATATACACAATGCTTTTTTTGACACCAACAACGATGGTACCTGAGTTTATCGGAGAAACAAGTTCAGAATGAAAAAACTATTTTAATCGCACTCCAGCTACTCTTCAGTTATTGTTTCTGAATGCGATGCACAACTCCGGAATTGGTTCGAAATACATAAACTCCCGATGATAGGTTGGAACAATCAATCGTTGCAGCACCATTGATATCACCCTTTCTCACCACCTGTCCTAAGCCATCTACTATTTCATAGGATTGTTGTCCTGTGGATTGAACATGCAACACATCCAGAACTGGATTGGGATACATGCTAAGAGTAGATTCTGAAACCTCAGGAGCATCCAGGGTGTAGTTACACGTTTCACATGCTTCGACAAACAGAGCCGCATCATATAATCCATCCGCAACATCCGCTATGGAAAAAGTTAGGGTGTACGTACTATCAATTTCCAAACCTTGTACAAAAGCATATGTTCCTTGTGTAAACCCGTCGTATCCAATCTTTGTAGGATCAGTGCTCTCAGGGTTGTCTACGTAATATTCTTCAAAAGAAGCGGGCGTGCTTCCAAACTGATTGTTCACCGCTGGATGCACCTCATTCACGGAGATTTTATTTCCGTTGGGTAATGTTCCAATATTTGTCGGTCCCGAAAATCCAGGTCCTTCAATAAAAATACCAACGACATCGTTGAATGTAGATCCTACATACTCAAGATACTCTTCAGATGCAAATACGAACCGAAACCTAAGTGTATCCACCAATGGAACAATGTCACAGGACAAAGTAACGCCGTCAAGTCTGGGATGTATAGACAATTGATCCAAGAAAGGGGACGATCCATGTATGTCAACATCCGCGCCAGCATCAGGACTATTGTTCGGGCCGATCGCCGCATCTCTATCTCCTGTATTTATAACAAAACCTTTATCGAGTCCAAGGTTCGAATTGGATCCATCAAATTGCCCGTACGACTTCCAATGCCCGATATAATTGACATTACTAACGATATAGTTACTGCCAAAGAAGTTATATGCAGGTAAATATTGAGATTCAACCGAATCTATAATAATTTGTGCGTTGGATGAAAAAGTGATTGCAAGTGTGGCAATGAATAGGGCAATTTTCATAGAAAACAATTTCTATAAAGTTAGTACCATTTACCATGAACAAGTATCACTTTGCCCCCAAATAGAATAGAATTATACACCTCTATTTTTTATTTTTTCGGCGCAAGTAGATAGCGTCCAAAAACACCAACAGTCGAAGAGAAATACTGTTGATTTGAGGCTGCTCGAAAAGCGTTTCGAACGTCGTGAAGTAGGATGGCTCCAAACGGTTTTTGGTTTGGAAAATATTGTTTTTGTAGAAGATGGTGAGTTCACTTCCCGGAATGAAAATCCAACGAAAGTTAACATCCAAGGTAAACGCATTATAATTGGTGTTATGCACCGATACACCTTCGTCATTCAATGGATTGTATGCAGTTTCACGCAATTCTCCCTCATCGATCAACTCTCGAAAACCTGTGTAATCTACCTGTTGCCAATAATGACGAAGACGCAAATCAATTCCCATTCGGTTAGTAAAAACGAGGCGACTGCTGACCACATTTTCAACAATCATGCGGTCACGGACACCTATCATGATGTCACCATCAAATGCATTATCCTGAACGGAAACCCATCCATAGTCGTCCTTGAGGTTCTGAACACTTGACTCTAAAATAATATCCAACCTGTCGGAAGCACGAACTCTTGGACTCACGTACAAATTTGTACCGTATTGAGACGTATACAAGAAATCTTTCACCCACGCCCGTACATCTAAAGCTAGGCGCTTACTATAGTCCGTAGAAATGAAGTAACTGAAGAATATGCTTTCATTGAAGTGCAGTTCCTTTCCGAAAACACGCGATTCAAAATGATTCACTTCCCCAAATGGATTTACCTCCGCTCGAACTTGTGTGTAGAACTGTTTTTTATGCAATCCGCCAAGTGTTGCGCCAAACTGGGTGTTTTGATACAGCTGCGGCTTGTACAACTCTGTATACCACCAATTAAATCGGAAGTTTCTCCTGAAAAAGCGCTTGGATCCTTGGAAGTCATTCCAACTCACCTCTCCAGAATAACCGCGTTCGTTGTTATTGAATAAAAACCCAAGATCATTGGGATCGTACGTGTCACTTTCTTCCCAATACCCGATATTGTAGCGCCACACACCCGACACTTTCGAAATACGCGCACCAAAATTATGACCATTGACTGTTTCTTCCCCCATCACGGAGGACACCTTTGCTGAAGTAAACAAACGGTACTTACCGTCTTTACTAAACATGTTCGATTCCATCACAGAAACATTGGCATCTGTTGCATCCCCTACCCGTGTCACATTCGTATTCACAAAGGAAATAGTTCCGTTATTCTTAGTGTTCTGCGATAAGACGAAGACATTGTAATTCGTCAATGGATTGGTTTCGAACTCTCGGGTATTCCCCATGGAATCCACAATTGTTGCATTCGAACGTGCTTCTATCGCATTAAAAACACCAATACCCAAGCCAGATTTCGTTCTCCCTGAAACTTTGGTAGCATTAATTAAGGGGGCAGCATTTGGATTTTGGGTAACTTGCTCTCCCTCCTCTAAATTTCGATACGCATCAAAGTATTTGTAAGGCGTTCCGCCGATTCGTCTCGAGTAAAAAACTCCTCCAATCTGAAATAAGTCTGTTCCTTCCAAAAAGAACGGCCGGTTTTCATTGAAACGAACTTCGAAGGGACCGAGATTCAGAATTTGCTGATCGGAAATAGTTTGTCCAAAATCCGGAATCAATGTCATATCCAGCGTAAATGCATCATTCAAACCATATTTCAAGTCCATTCCTCCTGTGAGACGTTGTTTCCAGGTTTGTTTTCCCAGTTCACTATCAAAAGAATTCTCAATGTAGCCTGTAGTGTAAGGTGTCACAGAGAGTCGTAAGGGAGAAGTGACTCCCTCAATCCCCACTAATTTTCCAGATTGTGTGATCTCTCCGAAAACCTGCGGGTCAATGGGGTTCCAATTCGATAGTTCTCTGTCGCGACGCACGGAACGCGCAAAATTGATGTTCCATTCCTGAACATCCTTATTCGGGAAACGGTACGCTGAGTGTGGAATTTTCATTTCGAAAGACCAACCATACTCTGTTTTTGACACGGCGCTACGCCACACGGTATTCCAACTCTCATCAAAGTTTCCGTTGGCACTTTCCAAACCATCAATTTCAACTCCCGCAGAGGTCACGGCAAATCCGAACGCCGTAATATTATTAGCGAAAGGATCAATGTTCACAGCAACCCAATCGGCATTTCCAAAATCATCGCGCTGCGACAATGTATAACTAACGGAATCAGGCGAAGGGTCGTACAGTTTGCCACTAATATACAGGGCATTGTTGTCGTAGCACATTCGAAATTCCGATTTGTATCTGGAAGGCTTACCTGGTACTGGTGAATTGGTGGTGAAATCCGTTGCAATGTTGGTCTTTTCCCAAATAGCTTCGTTTACGTTTCCGTCTATTTCTGGCGGTGTTTCAGCACGAACGATCGTGTATGATCTTTGAGCGAGTACCCCCACACTAACGATCATCATCCAACTCACAAGTACTGCTCGCAACATCATTTCTTGGCTACAAAATTACGGAAAGCCGCTTTCGAAGACCAATAAATTGAAAAAATTGATTTTGGGTACGTTTTGAGTGGTTTCTGAATTCAATAAAAGGTCATATATCCGTAACGAAGGCGCACGCTACACACGAACAACAAAAACGCAAACGTCATCAACCTGATCGGTATCTTCCATCCATTCGCGCAGAGTGGTCTCAAGCGTGTTTACGATTTGAACAGGAGAAGACCCTGCTTGAGAAAGCACCAGATTACGCAATTCCTTCACCATAAATTTCTTATTGAGTGGACCTCCAAATTGATCCTGATACCCGTCTGAAGCAAGAAGAATAACATCTCCTTTTGCCAACTCCATAGACTGAGACGTAAATGGATCATTCACTCCGGAACGACCAATTCCTCTGCGCTCTCCCCTCAATTCAAGAATTCCGAAATCACTGCCTTCGTAAAGAATGGCATTAAGATCATCAGTCATGCGTTTTTTCAATGACTCTTTCGATGAAAGTATCCAACAGTTTTGGAATGCCCCAGCGAAGTTCATGCGCATGGCCCCCAGATCAAGAGAACAAATCGCCATGTCCATACCATCGTTGATGGACTCGTCTGAGCCATTTAGAGCATTCGGAATCTCGGCGTTTAATCGGGTCAATATTTCCCCTGGATCTTTCAGCTCGTACTCGTGTATCGTTTTATTGATATGAGAAGATGCCACCAAGCTTACCATAGCTCCAGGAACCCCATGCCCCGTGCAGTCTACAGTTCCAAAGAAGACATGTTCACCGCTATTATCACACACGTAGAAGTCCCCTGATATAATGTCTTTGGGCTTAAACAATATGGCGTGATCTGGTAGCAAAGCTTTGCGACGTTCATTTCCTGGGAGAATCGAATTCTGAATACGGCTTGCATAATTGATACTATCCAATATCTCTTTGTGCTGACGGTCGATCTGAGCATTCTTCTCTACTAATTCGGCATTGATTCTTTTGCGATTTACCGAACTTCTCCAAAGTAAAATCGCAATGATAAATACCAGAACTATTCCAATACTCAGAATCCAGGCAATGGTATTTTGGTAAGAAAGTTGTTCTTTCTGGCTATCAATTTTATTTTGATTGTATTTATCCTGTAAGGCAAGCTGTCGAATGCGGCCTTCTCTTTTTTCGGATTGAAATTGTGCTGCTAGCTTTTTGGTATCGGCAAGATTATCAAGTTTTGCAACGCTATCCAGTAGCACAGAATACTGTTTTTGGTACGAATACGCCTCTTTATAATTCCCGAGTTTTTCGTACGCTCCGGCTAAGTTTGACAGTGTATACACCTTTCCACGAAAATCACCCAGACGATCTTTGATTTCAATACTCTGGAGGAAATAATTTACCGCTTGTTGATAGTTCTTTTCGGCATCGGCGAGATTCCCCAGATTGTTGTAGTTGTAGCTTAACCATTTATCGTTACCTGAAGCTATGTTCATTTCTACAGCCTTCAAGTAATATTTCCGTGCTTCGGATATTTTCTTTTGCATGCGCAGCAGGCTACCGTAATTGTTGTAGTTTCCAGCAAGAAGGCGTTTATCTCCTAGTTTTTCTCCAATTGCGACGCTTAATTTGTATTGCTCTTCTGCTTTCGAAAAAAGACTGTCGTACTTAAATCGGTTTCCAAGGCTCATGCGAGCATACCCTTCCGTTTTTTGATCTCCTACTTTTTTGGCTTGATTGATACTGGCGTTTAGATGAAACTCAGCGGTAGCCAAATCTCTCATTTTTAAATAAATGGTACCAATGCGCTTATTTAAGCTAGCACTCAGTTCAAATCGTTTTTTTGCTTCAAGCTCTTTTAGGATGTCCAACAACAACTTTATTCCCTCACCCGTTTTTCCATTCTTTCTGAGGTAGGTGGCTTTGGTTTCTGTCAATTCAATACGTTTCTCAAACGATAAATTATTTTCATGGAACAACGCACTATCACAATACCGAATCGCTAGATTGTAATCATAGTCATTGGATGCAAATTCAGCAAGTTGCATGTAATAATCTGCAGCAACAGAGTCGTGCATTTTATCTCTTTCTCTTGCTAAAATACCGTGTATGGATTTCTTGTGAAGTTCAACTTCAACAGAGTCGAGTTCTGCACTTTCTTGAGAAAATGAACCAAAAGCAACAGATAGAAGTAGGGCAAGTAGCATGCATCGCTTCATGTGCTAAATATACGATGAAATCATACCTTTTCGACGACGAACCCCTAAATTCTTAAGATTAATTTTAAATTGAAACGACGCTGTGTTAGGAAATTCGGAACAGAGTAGAATCGTCCGTTGACATCCTGAACCCATTGCTTGGAAAGTACATTATTGACGCCGAGCAAGTTAAATACCTCGAAGGATAAAACGGCATCCTCAAAATTGCGTGTCCAAAAATTACTTTTCGCCTGACCATCCTTTTTCAATTTTGCCGCTTTGTACTTGTAGAGGAAGTCATAGGACATACCAATATCCACACGGAAATACGAACGCAAACGGAGCGTATCCTTGTAGCGGTTGAAATCTGGCGGTCCGTAAGGAAGAGGAGTTGCGAACTGAAGTCCCATTTGAACCCCAAAACTTTCATACTTCGGCATGCGATCCTGAATTAGCGCGCCAAAATTGAGCAATTGATCCGTTGGCCTAGGGATGAATCCTGGAGAAATCACAGCGCTATCCACGATTTCCTGATCTTCGCTAATTCCGAAAATAATGCGATCTCCAGCCGCGTTATAATATTCCGTGTACTGATCTCCAATGATGTCTTCGCGTGTTCTTAGTATACCCATTTTGAAAAATGACTGCACTCCTGGAACAAATTCACCGTGCACGTTCATATCTAAACCGTAGGCATAACCAACTGCATCATTATTGGCATAATAACGCATTCGAACATTTTCAATTTCGAAGGTATTGATGTCCCATAAATACTTATAGAATCCTTCTACTGAAAATCGGAATGGAACTTCACGTTCCCACATATTAAACTCGAACGAAGAACCACCAACGACGTGCAATGACTTTTGGGCAAGAACATTTAAGTTCAAGTCTCCGGTAAACGTTCTGAACTCGCGATAAAATGGCGGTTGATAATACAAACCTGCGGATAGCTTGTGCTCCACGTTTCTTCTCACGATTCGATCATTGCGCACCATAAAGGCTGTCGGCATAAACTTAACAGTCGCACGCGGTGTAATAAAAAGTTCACCGTTCGCAGAGGTATAGCCAGCCCGTGAACCAACAGAAAGTGCCCAACGAGAAGATGATTGTCGAATGGTGTCGTACAAAGTCTCCTTGTACTTTTCATCGTTCTCATCGCGCAAGGTTCTTTCCACAGCGACCGGAATATCATATTTGAATTTGGACCAGGCAGAATTCAGTTGAATGTAAGAAGTATAGCGTTCGGCTGTTAAATCCAACTCACCTTTGATCACCTCAAATAAATCCACTTCTCCGTCATCCGTTTGCGGTAAGGAGTATCCAGCCGAGTCCACCAATCGCCATTCGCTCAAACGATCATCAAATTGGTCCATTTGGAAGTTCACTCCCCACTTCAATTCATGTTTTTGTGATTTTAATCCATCCTGATCTTTTGTTTTCTTGAGCAATTGACTTCCATCATGATACACATTGAAAATGGTTGCCTTCAAACGATTTCTAGCGTGATTCAAAAAGCCACCTACTCCTAAAACAGCAATGGAATCACCAAATTCTTCGCTCGACGCATCTGTTTCCAATTCGTTTATAAAATACTGCCCCTCAATATCAAAGTATTCACGCTCATCTGTATTAAAAACAGTTGCATACAAATCGAGATTTGTTCCTTCGCGTGGTTCCCACTTCAGTGCTGTTCCTCCCATCATGGTTTGGAAGCTCGTTTGCTCTTGCCCCTGGAAGTAAATAACTAAGGAATATGCTTCATTCGCTGTACCAAAATCTGTTTCTTGTGTTTGCGGACGGAACTGGAAATTATTGGACGAAAAATGCGCCATAGTCGACCACTTCAATTTTTCCGTGATGTTATGATTCACCATGATTTGTCCGTCCCAAAACACCGGATTGTAGGCTCCTTGCGTGGGCAATGAATTCAAAAAATATCCATTGGAACGATATCTTGCTCCAGCAATGAAATTGGTTCTGGTGTTGATTTGTCGTTCTACGTGCCCCTCAAGTCCTAAAAAGGAAAGATTAGCAGTGGCATGCAAAGAATCGGGCGTTCGATAGGTAATATCCAAAACGGAGCTCAATCGATCACCATAATTCGCATTGAAACCGCCCGCAGAGAATTGTATATCATCCACCAAAGCATCGTGAATAAAAGGCATCCCCTCTTGCTGACCTGCTCGCGTTAAAAAGGGACGATAGACATTGAAGCCGTTCACGTAGACTAAGTTTTCGTCAAAGGAACCACCGCGAACGTTGTAATTACTTGTTAATTCATTGTTGGAAACCGCAGCCGTGGTCAGTACCAAATAGCGGGTGTAATTTCCTGGTAATTGACTCAAGTCTATTTGTGGAAGACGGTCAGGCTCTAAAGGATCATCTTTTTTCGCATCAACTCGGATGGCTTCCTCCTGTTGAAATGAATACTTAATATCTCCCAAATTAACCAGGAACCTACCCTTAAAGTCGACTGCAAGCGTGGTATCTGAAAGAGACAATGATTGCGGAACGATGGTAATAAATACTTGATCTTTTCCTTCAAAATAGATTTCAAACCTTCCTGAACTTGTGTCGGTAAAAACACCGCCTCCAATGGCATCTGACGATTTTACTTTGATAACTTCTTTGATCGCATTTCCGCGACTGTCGGTGATTCGACCTGTCACCTTCTGCTGCTGGGCATAAGCAGCCCCAAAGCACATAAGTAGGAGTATCAGAAAGAGTTTCTTCATTTTTCTTCGGCTATTCAAACGGTACTTCGAAGATTTTATTTCAGTCGTTTTCCACTAAAAAGACCAAATCGCCTTGAAATGGCTGCAATGCCTTGTACAATTGCTCGATAACAGGTTGCACTTCACCTGAGTTGCAAAATTGAAAAAAGTTCACAGATCGCTCTTGTAATCCTCCATTCGGGTTGATACGGGATTTTACAAATTCAATAGCCTTCATTGCCTGATCGTGTTGCCCTTTCGAGAATTTGACAGCCTTCTCCTTCATGCCTTCCACTTGCTTTTCAATACGCGCTAATTCTGCATTCAGAAATTGCTCCTTGTTGGGATCTATACCTAAAATCAAAGAAGACAGTTCAGCTTTTAAGTTTTCGAAAGCATTATTAACCCCCGACATATCGAGGTCATCACCAGCATTTTCTTTCACGAATTCTTTTTTCCATTCGTCTTCATCTTTGAAAACAGCGGATGGTTGGGCTTCTAATTTGTCAAGTTTTCCTTTTGTTCCACGGTCAATCCACACAACAGAATTCCGCACCTTAATTAGTGGGTATACAACTTCTGCCGCTTCAAAAACGCCTTTTAATTGTAACCAATACGAGATTTCCCCTCCCCCACCAACGTAGGCAAGATTGGGTAAAACGAACTCCTGGTACAAGGGTCTCAAAATAACGTTCGGGGAGATTTTTTGAGGATCATTCAGCAACGTTTCCAACTCTAAGTTGCCTTTTCCCTCAGCGAATAAGCCATCAGGTCCACGCTGAATTCTTGAACGCAATCCTTTTTCGTTGTAGAACAAGTTTATTTCCCTCGCCATCACCTGATCCTTTCCGCCATCTTCCAACAATTCGGAAGTCATTTCATTCACTGCCGTATGAGAAAACTCTGATGTCAATTCTTTTTTGAAAATAGGAGCGAAGGATGCTTTTAAAACAGGATCGTCGCCGTCTAGAATAATCAGACCGCGATCACCAAAGAGCTCATTCACCAAATTTCGCATCGCTTTCGCGTAATTATCGCCTTCGAGGGAGTCAATTATACGGTGAATTTCACCTTCGGGATTGTTTTTAAACAAATCGTGCAATTGTTCTTTCACAGATTCCAGTCCTTCCAAATCAAACAAACCAACAGGTCCCTCCTGATTAGACTCCCAGGTTATTTTGTTATTAAAAATTGAACAAGATTGTATCTCTTCGAAATCGTGATCTTCGGTCGCCATCCAATAAACAGGAACGAAATTGTATTCTGGATATTCACCATTCAATTCCTCGCACATTTTAATCACATGCAAGATTTTTATCACGAAGTAAAGCGGCCCTGTAAACAATGAAAGCTGATGTCCGGTGGTGATGGTGAATGTATTACTCGATGTTAAGGAATCAATGTTTTGGCTAACTTTCTTCGACACTGAGATACCATCATACTGCTGCCTCAATGCCTTGTGCAGATTCTCTCTGGCTTCTTTTCCAAACTGTTGATTCTTGCGTTCAATCTGTCGGATTAAAGCTTCTTTTGAAAAAGATTCGGTGATATATTTTTCGAAGGATTGCTGATCGTACACCAATCGTAGGTGCTGCTCTGAGAACCAGCCAGAATCCCCTCTGTGAATGGACATTTGTTGCATCATGCAAAGATATTATAACGAATGGGTGTTGGACGGTGTGTAGTGGAATTTCTTTCAATGAATACGCTGTACAATTAAAACTCGGGCAAATCCAAAGAACAAAAAGTAGAAAAGCATAATTTAGAGGTAATAGTTACCTTGGAACAATGTCTGTTTCATTTGAGGAAATACATACAAAGCACTTGACCTTGCGCATTGCACATCCCGTGACCATGGATGCCATTTTTGCATTACCCTCAGAGCAAGAACAAATGCGGTTGTTGGGAATAAAAGATCTCCGACAATTGCGTATGGACCAGCAGAAACACAAGCAAGGGTTGAGCACGCACAATCGGAAATTCGTACATTTTTTCATCTACGAAAAGGGAGGTTTGGAGGTAATTGGTTGGTGCGGTTATCACACTTGGTACATTGACCATCATCGTGCGGAATTGGGCTATGCATTCTTTTCTGATGCACCGAAAGGGAAAGGATGGATGACTGAAGCAATTGCTGAAGTAATCCCCTATGGTTTCGAAATCATGAAATTGCACCGTACTGAAGCCATGGTAAGTCCGACGAATACAGCATCTCTCCGCATTTTACAAAAGTTCGGGTTTCGTAAAGAAGGACATCTTAGAGAGCACTATTTGAGAGACGGCATCTACGAAGATTCGTTAGTTTTCTCTTTGCTTCGTGGAGAAAGATAATGCAAGTATTATCTTTGTTGAAAAATCAGAATATGCACGCAATAATCAAGACAAACAAGGGAGAAATGAAGGTGGAATTCTTCGAGAAAGATGCCCCGAAAACGGTAGAAAACTTTACCAAGTTAGCGAAAGACGGATTCTACGACAATTTGAAATGGCACCGTGTTATTCCAGATTTCGTAATTCAGGGCGGATGTCCAAACTCCAAAGATGGTGCCTCAGGAATGGCCGGAACTGGCGGTCCAGGATATCAGATTGATTGTGAATTGGACGGAGATAATCAATACCACGATCGTGGAGTTCTTTCCATGGCACATGCCGGAAGAAATACGGGAGGATCACAATTCTTTGTTTGTCATTCGCGCAACAATACAGCACACCTGGATGGCAACCACACCGTTTTTGGAAAAGTAGTGGACGGATTGGACGTTATTGACGATATCCGTCAAGGGGATTCGATTGATACGATTGAAGTGGTGGCCTAAAGCACTCCAAAAAATAAATGAGAACCGCACCTTTCGATTCATTTCGAGGTGCGGTTTTTCGTTTTCAATACCTAACTTTGACTAATGCAAGCCTTACTACTTTTCATTGTTTTGATATTTTCTGCACCAAGTTGGTCGCAAACGTTTTATGAGTCTCCATTTGTAGTTAACGGTACCTCCTTTCGTATCACAATCCCTCCTGGCTTTGAAGAAATGAATAAAGAAGATAGATTAAAGGATGGGAATCCAAACATCGTTGCTTATACCACACAACAACTTGACGATGTAAATACTCTCCTACCGAAAAAAAACAACGTGTTATTCTTTGGCACGTATGAAACCAATGATACACTAACGGCAGAGAATGCAACAACAGAGCTAATCAACCTATATTCAGCTCTTTCTGATTCTATCGTTCACGAAAAAGATACGTTTGTTACGAATTATTCGGACACTTTTATTGTTTCGAAATACACAATGCTTGTGTCGCTCGGTGGAAAGCATTTTTATATTAGGAATTATTCCGCAGAAACTCAGTTCGACAGCATCACCTTTTCGGTACATCTAGGAGAAAACATTCGCGAGGGACAAACATTTCTAGACCCTTCTTTCTTTTATGCTATTCTAAAATCCTACCGAACGTACAATACTGATCGGAAAAGCACATTTATTCGAGAAGAGGACTGGAATGAGCAAATACACAGTCATTAAAACCTAAATACTTATTATATTTCTCTTATGAAATATCTAATTGCGCTACTCGCACTAATACTGACAAATTCTTCATTTTCTCAGAATTTTACTGAATCCAAATATGTACACGAAGGCCGTTCCTACCATTTTGTTGTACCCAATTCGTATGATGAACTTCCCGCAGGTGATGATGAAATGTCAGCGTACTGTAGAGACCTAATGTCTATTGAGGCAGGTGAAATGACGGATATCATTTTGGTTGGAAATATCTGGAATGACGATGAAAAGGATTTGGACGCTTTAATGTCAGACGCGGAGTTCGATATTCTGGAAGACGTCAAGGACCCTGAAATCAGCTCTTACGTAACGTCAAAAGGAAAAGAGTTTCGGACAGTGAAAGGAGAGGTAAATTTCTTTGGTGAGGATCCTTCCAATGGATTTATTGGAATTACTACGTTTGGAGAAGTAATAGTAATTGTTGGAATTTTTGACTTGGAAGATGGGGAAACAGTCGACCCCTCTCTACTCACTGCCATGCTCAACTCTTACTCTGAATACGAAACGGACCGTGAGAATCAATTCTTTCCTACTTCGGAGAACTGGGATGATATTGAAGACATTGGTTTTGAAAACAATTTGTACGAAACCAACCTGATTTACGACAACACTGGTTTCTTTCCCGAATATGACGAGGATTCCGATTGGTTTTGGGACGAAGATTGGTCCGATGAATACATGGAATTGTTGCTAGCCTATGGGTACTATAATCTCAATGATGATGAAGAAGATGCTCCTGGTTGTGGTATGAAAGTTTTCTCAGGTGGATATTCGGACAACTACAAGACAGATTTGAGCAAATTAGTTGCCTTACAAAAGGTTTTTCCTTCTCATTATATTGAGGGAATTGCTGCTGAAGGAACTGTTGCAGGAGATGAGTTCAACTTCAAAACCTATACCGTAAGCTCTTCGGCGTATGGTTACGCAAAACAAAAACTCTATGTGACAGAAGTAAATGGTGAAACCGTTTTCATTCTAAGCTATTTTACTCAGGAGCCTACGGAAAGCTTAGAGAATGAAATGGAAAATGTGGTAAAGACCTTCGATTATTTGGATTAATTTCTTTCCCCAAAATCCTCAAGTTATCAACAGAAACGCAGTATCGGCGTCAAGTTTACTTATATTTGTTTTATGAGCGAATTCGTTGTTTCAGCGCGTAAATACAGACCCCAAACCTTCGACACAGTCGTGGGACAGAAGTCTATTACCGCTACGCTGAAAAATGCGATCAAAAACGATCATCTCGCTCAGGCGTTTTTGTTTTGTGGTTCACGTGGTGTCGGAAAAACATCCACGGCGCGTATTCTTGCGAAAACGATCAATTGCTCTGATCGGACGGAGAACATGGAAGCTTGTGGAAAATGTGATTCGTGTCAATCTTTTGAAACAGGAAACTCCCTCAACGTTTACGAGTTGGATGCTGCTTCCAACAACTCTGTGGAAGATATTCGAAACTTGATTGACCAGGTTCGAATTGCACCACAACTTGGAACACACAAAGTGTACATCATCGATGAGGTTCACATGTTGTCTACTTCCGCCTTCAATGCTTTTTTGAAAACGTTGGAAGAGCCGCCAAAGCACGCGATTTTCATCCTTGCGACGACTGAAAAGCACAAAATTATTCCTACCATACTCTCGCGTTGTCAAATTTTTGATTTCAACAGAATTAAGGTTAAGGATATAGCCGATCATTTGGCTCATATAGCCGAAAGTGAAGGCGTACAAGCCGATCCTGAGGCATTGCATATTATCGCCCAAAAAGCGGATGGTGCGTTGCGAGATTCACTCTCGATTTTCGATCAGATTGTAACATTCTCGGGCGATACAGTCACGTACCAAAACGTCATCGACAACCTCAATATTCTCGACTACGATTACTTCTTTAGAATTGTGGAATACGCACAAAAAGAAGATATTCCTGGCGCACTATTGCTCTTCAACGACATCGTAGAAAGAGGATTTGATCAGCATAATTTTATCGTTGGATTGGCAAACCACTACCGCAACTTATTAGTTTGTAAGGATGTGCGAACAGCTGAACTCTTGGAGGTTGGCGAATCAATTCAGGAAAAATACGTGGCCCAGTCCAAAGAATTGGCGGCGAATGTAATCGTTCGTGCGCTGGGTGTTTTGAGTCGTGCCGATGTCGAATATAAAGCCTCTAAAAACCAACGATTGCTGGTTGAAATGGCTCTCATGCAACTGTGTTCCCTCGGTCAGGAGCAAGAAAAAAAAAGGACTAACGGATCTAGTTGAGATCATCCCTTTTCCTGAACAACTAAGAGAACGAGCACCAAAACCCAAGCAAAAAGCATCGGCTCCACAAAAACGTCCAGTAGCGCTGAAACCAGAGCCTAAGGTGATGTCCGCACCATCCCGCAATCTAAGCTCATCGAGTATTTCCATCAAGAAATTAATGCACCAAAACTCGCCAGAAAATGGAGGGGCTAAGTTCGATATGAGCGATATGCCGCTGAACGATTTTGGCATGGACGATTTAAAAATGATGTGGCGACGGTTTGCATTCGACATGAAAAATGAGGGAAAACAAACCTTCTTCAGTGCACTCATGAAACGCGACCCCATTCTCGTCGAAGGAACGAAATATAAAATGGAGGTTGATAATCAAACGCAAGTAGATTATATCAGCCCTATACTCTCTGAATTGGTGGATTATCTGCGCGCCGGATTGAAAAACTACTCCATTGAAGTATCGGTCGAACTAACTGCAACCCCAGAGGAAGAGGTAAAGTTTATGACTGGAAAGGACAAGTTTGCAGCTCTTGCCAGGAAAAACCCTAACTTACACACATTGAAAAACACTTTTAATCTGGATATTGATTATTAGACGTGGTAGACGCATTCAACTTATTTGGACGGATTAGACCTAACAAATCGTTAAGGAATTCAATTTGTTCCAACTGTCAAATGAGTCCTACAAATCTCAAAAAATGGAAAAAGACAAAAATCTCGCAGTATTAATCGACGGCGACAACATACCCTCGAAGTATATCAAAGAAATGATGCTGGAAATCGCCAAATATGGCAATCCAACTGTGAAACGTATTTACGGTGATTGGACAAAACCGCATCTCAACAAATGGAAATCCGTGCTTTTGGAGCATGCTATCAACCCGATGCAACAATACAGCTATACCACTGGAAAAAATGCAACTGACTCGGCCATGATCATTGATGCGATGGACATTCTCTATTCAGGAAAAGTGGATGGTTTTTGTATTGCCTCAAGTGATTCCGACTTCACACGGTTAGCGACTAGAATTCGTGAAACAGGATTGTCGGTAATTGGAATTGGTGAGAAAAAAACACCGGACCCATTCATCGTGGCCTGCGACCGTTTCATCTATCTGGAAATTCTACATACGGATGATGAGGATGAAAAAACAACCACAAAGAAGCAGCCCACCAAGAAAACTGTTGAAAGTATCAACCCTAAGTTAATTCGTTTGATCAAGCAATCGGTAACAGATTTGGCAGACGACGAAGGCTGGGCATTTCTTGGAGAAGTAGGAGCTTTGATTCAAAAGAAACGACCTAGTTTCGATGCACGTAATTACGGGTTCTCCAAACTGACACCGCTCATCCAAGCAACCGGAAAGTTTGAAATTGATCAGCGCGATGGTGGAGGACGGTACAAGTTGATATACGTGCGAGTTAAGGAATAACTGTATTTCTTATGGAAAGAGTATGAAATAATGATATCCATCTCGACTCCTGAACCGTTGCCGATAGGACAATGCGGTATATATTGGATGGAGATTTCATTAAACACGGCACGTGTGTACCTTTTCAGTTTAAAAACCTTACCAGAGTTCCATAAACGGAATAAAAAAAGAATGGTGCAAAAATGCACCATTCCTGGCTATGGTTGTTGGACTCTAAACACTAAAACCTAAATCCAACGGTAAGTTGATAAAATTCATTTTTGTAACGCGGTGTGGAAGAGGTTCCGTCGCTGTGATTCTCATGTAAATCCCACGAGGCCCGAGGACTAATGACGAATTGATTGATATTGATATCAAAACCAACGTTCACTCCAAATCGGTTCTTGCGAATATCGTTCGCTTCGTATTCATTAAATTCTTCTTCCGAATAAAATTGCGAATTGAACGTGCTTCTCTCACTCAACAGGTAACTGTATTGTGGTCCCGCGACAATAGAAATGGATGGAGCTGGTTTCACTACAAACAAAATAGGTACGTCAAGGTGATTTGAGGTTAACGTGTAAGAATACCGCTGCCCCAAAAAAGTTCCGCTCCCTTCAAACCCCTTCTGAGAGTACATAAGCTCGGGCTGGAATCCAATATACTCGTTAAGAGGTAAGTGTAGGAAACCACCAACTGCCAATCCATTTTTGAAATCTGCTTCGAATGATTCATCTCTTTCATCCCAAACGTTTGAGTTATTGATACCCGCTTTCAGACCGAAACTGACTTCATCTCGCAAATCAGTTTGACCATAAGAGCCAAGACCTAACAAAACGAATGATAATGCTAACAAGACACTTTTATTTCCTTTTCTCTTATTCATAATTTTAATTTTCGAGGTTACTCAAATCAATGCAAACGGAATTCCAACAAGGATTGTTGCGGAGAAATAATTGTTTCGAACAAATGTATAAACCTGATTTACTGACACTTAAACCATTCTCAAAATATGCATGTAATGTTTTCCATTTCGAAATTTATTTCCATAATGAAAATTCATTTTCAAATTCGAATAAACGAAGTGGTCGAAAAAATGAATTCAAAGTATGAAGCAACACTTCAGAAAGACTCTGCCTATTCTTTAATCAGGAGGAATTTTGAATACAAAAAGGGGATCTCAAAAATGAGTTCCCCTTCGTTCTTTTATCTCGATGTTAATTAGTTGCTTCTAGAACATGTATCCGATAGTCAACTGGTACAAGCGATTTTTATAACGCGGTGTTGACGATGTTCCGTCTCCATGATTTTCGCGCAAGTCCCAAGAAGCTCTTGGACTTATGACAAAATTGTTTTGAATTCGGAAATCGAAACCTACCTGTAGTCCCATTCGATTGCGGTAAATGTTATCAGGCTCGTTATCATCAAAGTCTGTAGCTGAACCACTTCCAGAGCGGAATTCTCGCTTCTCACTAGTAAGGTAACTATATTGTGGTCCTACTAAAATGGAGAATCTATTCGAAGGATTGATGGATAACAACAACGGTATTTCCACGTAATTGCTGGTGTACTCATATTCATAGTATTGACCTAGAAATGATCCTCTCCCAATAAATCCTTTTTGAGAGAACATAAATTCCGGTTGCACACCTACATATTGTCCCAGCGGAATATGAACAAAACCACCGGCTGCCCAACCAAATTTAGCATCAGCTTCAAAATCTTGGTCTCGTGAATCCCAAACATTTGAAAGGTTCGTACCTACTTTCAAGCCAAGTCCTCCTCGGTCCTGGTAATACTGATTTTGCCCAAATGAGTAGGTCGATCCCAACAAACACAGGGCTAAAGTAATTTTAGATATAATTTTTGATTTCATCATTTTTGTTTTTGAGTCTGCCATCAATAAATCAAATATGATTCCGAAAGAATGCTGAATAACTAAAAACATCGATTAGACACTGTTTTTCAACATATTACACCTACAAATAAAGATGCAACTGAATGGTACCGCAATTTCCTCTTGTAGAATAATTTTCCCAACTTTTCTATGAGTTCCACACAGCGGAGGAACGCTTATCTTAACGAAAATGCCTCCTGAACTCAAATGCCGTGAAAATATGTTGCCTTATCCTACTAAAAGTAATCCAAGTAGCGACATGACTGAAAGTCGATTATAAACGTGACATGAATTTAATTCTTCGGAATCAATTCCACCACCATTCTGAAAACGGGTGAATCGTATTCGATTTCTTGGGCTGGATGAATGATGGTTTCGCCTTTTTTGATTCGGTTGAACTCCTCCTCTGTTGGGAAAACGTATTGCTGCCAATCGTCGCCTTTCTGGAATTTGTCAATTCGGTATTTCCAGTTGTAGTAGGCTAAGGCTTGTTCGTAGGTAATGTTTGCTATTTCGTCGTTTTCGGTAAGGCTATCTGGAAACGGAAGTACTGTCACAGTGTTTTTTATGAAAACTCCTAAGTTATTATGGTCTTTTGCCCCAAAACCAGTCTGTCCATACATTTGACCGTGGAGATAAAGATTTTCGGCTGATTCCTGACTTTTTCCTTTAGCGTCAATCCACTGATACCTGAACGCATTGGCTTTTATTGAGTTTTTTTGGAGAAAATCATCTCGATCCAGGTAACCGAAATCTCGCCAACGAATTTTAGCATCAGAAAAAGTAAACTGATTCCGGCATTCTTGTCTTCTTGAAGGGTCAACTTCAACATATTCTAAATCTCCTTCACTGTAGAAATAGTTGATATAATTCAGAAGTGTTAATGCTTGCTCATGCTCTGGCTCGTTAAAATAGAGCAACTCTTTGCACAAAGAATCTAATGTTGCCGAGCAGAAGATTTTGAATTCCGAATTTGTGATTTTCCAATTTTCGGTAGGATTAAAGGAATCAATCCTAAGTACTTTTTCGGGTTTCGAGTTGAGTGCTTCAAGTTCACTAGCTGTTGGCAAACGACACGATACTTTCCAGTTTTTAAAGTTCGCGTTGCCACTTAACACCTTCGTCTTCCAATGACAATACGCCTCTGCAATAAAGGGTTCAATATGAATAACTGCTTGTTCCAATAATATTTTATCATTCAAATAACTCATAACAGCACGACAGCTAAAATTGTGCTCAGAGGGCAACATCCAATCATAACTATCCATGAAAATGGGCACTTTATTTAAGTTCCGACTGTGGGGTTTCCCAAAATGATAGAAAACTTTTCGGTAGTCAAAGGGCTTCATTTTTCGAAAGCGCTCATTTTTGGTAGGGTACAATTGATCGAAAATAGGAACAAGCTCAGGATCTGTGTAGTAGAATTTTCGGTTCCAATTCAAAGGGAAAACATTTGCTACTTCTTCTTTGTTGTTGATATCAAATGGCAGATTCATACTGTACCCGTGCTTTTTGATCTTTTTGGGAATCATTAGCCAATTGTCGTCATGCCAGCCATCTTCTTGACCAAAGTATGCCAATTTTCTTGCCGTAGAATCTATCACCCACTGTCGAAATTTTAAAAACTCTTCTTTCGATATAGCACTTTCTGTAATGTACATAGTCTTCGATTCAGTAACTGAATCTTCGTTCAACGGCAACTTGAATTGAATATATTCTCCTTTATAAGTCTGTCCAGTCTTAATCGAATCCTCTGACGCTGACCAAACAGGCTTTATCATATTAGCATCGACACTTGAGCTTGTGTTGAACTGAATATCTTCAAGATTCAGCCCTACTTCCTTCTCTAGTTTTTTAAAAACCTTCGATTGCGCGTTCAAATGAGAGATACAAAAAAGAAAAATAAAGGGTATCCATCGCATAAGTTAATATTGAAATTAGAAGTTACAACTTCACACGCAGCTGAACGGTTACATCCGAACGCGTGGTCCCCTGAATTTCCTCAGGTCCTGTACCGATGGAACTTCGGTTGGCAAAAACACTTGTTCCGTAGCGCGCCCAAATATCAAATCGGCGAAGGAATGTATAACGCAGAAGGATGTACGCGCGACTTCCTTGATAGAAATAGGCCGGAACGGCGAATACATACAAAGCATTATTCTCAAAGGTGTAAATACGTGTATCGTAACTATCCGTATCGAAGAGTGCGTAGCGCAGGGAAATATCCAAATTAGATGATTTCGGTTTGTACAAAATGTCCTGAGTGAGAATTACTCCGTCTTCTGGCTTGTTGCTAGGTCGATTGATGGTAACGTACTCTATTCTCGATTTCAACCGGAAATCATCGGACAATTTATAATTAAAATCGATTCTGTAGTTACGCTGCAGCACATCCTCAATGCCAGTTACAGTTCCATCTGTATCACGACTATTTCTCTGTCGAAGCTGCTGTCTGAAACGACCGTAAATAGTCAAATTTCGACTGACACGATAAGCGGGTTGCAATAAGAACTCATGCCCAGTTGATGGCGCATCGACCTGAAAGCGCAACCATGGAAAACGAAAGAAATCGGCGTAAGCATTCAAACTAAATTGCCTTGTAAAGTTTATTTTCATCCCAGCGTAAAAACCTTCTTCGTTTTGGGTTCTGCTTGCTTCGGAGAATCCGTTGTTATAAAACGTTTGGAAGGCTCGATCGTAATTTCTGTAAATCAGTGCTAATGAAACGTGTTTATCTATGGAAGCCATGACACCGTGTAAATTTGCAAATGCTCCAGAATGAGTCGTGTGTGCCACCTCACCGAAGAAATTGAAATTTTTAACCACCCATGAGTAATCCGCGCTGAGTCCCATCGTATTCCTCCCTCTGAAATCGAACTGGTTATAGGCGAACGTATCTCGAATAAAATCGACATTATATCCTTGATACACCGCGGCAATTCCCGCAGAAAAATTGCGCGTTTGATATCGGAGGTTCGAACCATAAATCATCTCGGTGAGTGCATCTTTTCTGGCAATTTCAGAATTGGTGCGATGGAAACCAGTTAGGTTGATACTGGAAACGAATTCTTGTTCTTCTATCAGGGTGTCCGCAATTCTGGTCGCATCTACATTTTTGACAGATGCGAAATTCGTCCAGGCAAACTTTCCTACCCCCACCTCGAAGGCTGCTCCTCTCAAAAATCGGGTTTCATCTACGGACGTATAAGGTTTTAAAGAACGTGCGGTACGTTTCACGTTGGTCACATCTGCCGTTTTTCCGAACGCATATCCCGACCACAAATTCAACCCTTGACCAATTTGCACTTGGTAATCTCCCAGCGCCACCGCTCTCAGGTATTTCCCTCCTTGATAAAAAGCATGCGCCGAATAGAAATCAAAGCCCGTATTCGCCTGACTTCCTTTAAAAAACTCCTCACCTGGGTCTTTCTCTGCAGTTACTCCTATACTCAAGTTGTTTCTGTAGCTAAATCGCAATCGGGAATAATAACGGTCAGGATTTCCGCGATAGTACTGATTGCTGTTATCCAGAACGGAATCAGGTACATCTTCGTATCCCGCTTTGTCTTCTACAATGGTTTGGTAGCGGAAATAGGCCTCAAACTTTCCTTCTTTAAAAGCTTCCTTAACTCCAACGTGCATTTGATCCAGACGATCGTCAATTCGGATGAAAGGAAGTACCATTCGAATGGTAATCATGTCCCAAAACTGCAAACTTTGTAATTCGTAAATAGAAATAAACTTTCCGTGCAGTTTTCGGTGCAACAGCAAGTCATTGATTTGAATATCCGACAACAGCCAAAGTTCGTCCAACTGTTCTTTTGTAGCACTGTTTAGGTTGAGCGGATGATCGTAATAGTACTCCAATTGTACCACAACATCCGTCAGATCAAGATTTTCTGTCTCTAATTGTTCAGAAATAAACTCGATACGTTGTTGAATAATTTCCTCCTTGGACAGTTGAGAGAGTCCGTGAAACGAAAGCAGTAGAAACGTCAATATGGCCAGTGCCGTTTTCATTTTTGCTTTCCTTGATACGTAAGTGAGAAATGAGGTGACCAACCTAAAATTATATCGTAGGCCGTTCCAACATCCAATTGCAGCATTCCGAAATCGTAGCCCGTTCCAAAACTGAATTCAACCGGGGCTGTTGCCACTCCTGCTCGGAAATAGAAATTTTTGATCGCTTGATACTCCATTCCAGACTTGAAACGCAAATCGTATTCAATACTTTTTTCAAACTCTGCAGATACTAGCAGTTTCTTAGAAAAAGTATACGCCGTTCCTAAGCGCATCACCGTGGTCAAACGATCATCTTGAAAATCTGAAAGCCTGGTTCGAGAGAGGTTGAAAACGGAGAATCCCATGCTCCAATTTTCTGTAACCTCAGCATATAATCCAGCTTCAGCCGTTACTGTGTTTGCATTTCCGTAATTCTGCGCGAGTTGAATACCTTGATAGTTTAGTTGCACTCCTGCGTAGAACTTCTCGGTTAAAGGTAAACTATATCCCAATCCGGCTTTGGTGGAGCGAAATTGCGTATAACCATAGGTGATACCTCCAATTGATATTACTCCAACTTTCATTGGTATAGCAATAGTCAAACCTTGGCTCTGTAACTCGCGAAGTAAAAATCTATTTTCGTAAGCCAACCCAGCACTCAATTGGTCAATCTTCGCCAATGCTCCCGGGTTGTTGTGATAGCTCCAAACATCGTACAGCCCTACGGAAGCATTCGACATTGACATGGACCTTGCCCCAGACGGTAACCACCCTTGTGCTTGAGCACTATGAATGGTAAGACACACAATAGCGATTGTTAGCAATCGTTTCATCAGTTAGAAATTAATTTTTTGTTCTCCGGCACGATCTCAGGGTTGTTATACTCTATACCATCGAGGAATTTCCAGTGCTTACCGTCATCAACAGAAATAGCATAGAGGTTCACTCGTTTCAATTCAATCGTTGTAGGATCTTCTATTATTTTTTCAAATTCATATTTGACGTGAATTACAGCTCCCTCTGAAACAACTTCCACAACGCTTCCATTTCTGTAAAAAGCCTGATTATTTTCTGGTCGAAACCGCTCTTTGAAAACTTCATCTCCTTTCGATTGATAATAGCGAACAGCATCAGCGTACGTCAATTTTATCAATAAAGAAACATTATTGGTATTTCGCGCTTCGATATAGGCCATTCTTGCACTATTTAAAGAGGCTTCCTGCTTTCCATTCAGTGAACATGAAGCAAGAAAACCGAAAAGTAGCAGTGCAACCAGAGTTTGGATCGTTTTCACGTTTTGAAAATACGAATTTGCAATGATGAATTTTGAATAATGAATAATGAATTTTCCTTTTTGTACGTTGACAGATGGCAAGTGGTCTACTTCTCCTTAACAATTATCTCAAATTGTGTTGTTGGATGAGTGCCTCAAATTCAGCTTGGTTCGATGGAAGAAATCCATCGGAAAGTTCTAATAAATCTTTTATTCTTAGAATCTCAGGATATTGTTTTGCTTCCATAGAGAAGAACATCGCTCTTGAACCAACAAGTTGGATTTCATCAAAGTTTCTGTCATCTCGGATCCGATAAAAGACCTTTTCATTTGAGAGTTTCCTGTATTGCGGAAAGTCGGTAACTTTGTGGGACATATCACGAAATTACAAATGTTTACGAATTCAAAACACGAAAAGGCACACGAGGCGTTGAAAAAGGGAGCAGTTGACAAAGCCATTTTGTTGTACACTGAGGCGTTAAACGAAGCTCCAAACGATTGCGACATTCTCTCTGATCGTGCCACCGCTTTCTTGCACAAGAAGGATCAATTGCGCTGTATGGCGGATTTTAACCTGGCGGTAGCACTAGATCCCGACTACTCATTTCGCTACGCCGCTAGAGCTTTTGCTAAGCAAAACTTTGGCGATTTAGACGGTGCTGTTGCAGATTATAAAAAGGCCGTAGACCTGGACCCTGATGATGCCGTAGCGCAAAACAATCTCGGGATGTTATTGGAACAGCAAGGTTACAAAAAGGAAGCGGATGAACGATTTGCCAGAGCTGACAAACTCTCCAAGATGGAAGACAAGCTGTATGATATGATGGATGAGATGGAGGGACAGAATCAGCCTGATAGTGAACTTGAGAGACCTCAAACCGCAGTTGAAGAGAATAAGCATGATGATGATGCTATCAAGAAAGAGTTTGAAGCGCGGACATCGAAAGCAGAGCAGAGCAGCGGACAAAAAGCACCCGAGGATGATTCAAAGATGAAAGCTCCAGAGAACGTCAAGTCTGCGGAAAATGAAGCGCAAAACGACGATAGTTCCAACACTTCCAAAGAGCTGAAAAAAGTATTTACCTCACGACAACAGTTCAAAGAGTTTGTGCAGTTTGTAAAAAATGGATTCAAATTGAAATGACGAAAAAAGAGAAAGTACAATATATCATTGAAGAGCTGGAAAAACTCTATCCGGAAACGCCAATTCCGCTGGATCATACGGATGCATATACATTATTGATTGCAGTATTGCTTTCGGCTCAATGTACAGACAAACGCGTGAACGAAATCACCCCTGCCCTCTTCAAGCGTGCGAACAATCCGTTTGATATGATCAAATTGGACGTCGAAGAAATTCGGGAAATAATTCGTCCGTGTGGATTGTCACCTCGAAAATCGAAAGCAATTTATGTGCTTTCTGAAATGTTGATCGATAAATATGGTGGCGAGGTGCCTGCCTCTTTCGAAGCACTGGAGGAGTTGCCTGGTGTGGGACATAAAACGGCCTCGGTAGTAATGTCTCAGGCGTTCGGTGTCCCAGCATTTCCCGTCGACACCCACATTCATCGATTGTTAACGCGCTGGGGCATAACCACTGGAAAAAACGTAGAACAGACAGAAAAAGATGCGAAGCGATTGTTTCCAGAAGAGACATGGAACAAGTTGCATTTACAGATCATTTTTTACGGCCGTGAATATTCTCCGGCAAGAAGTCCGAAGATGGAGAAGGATTACATTACTAGAAGGATAGGAACGAAGAAGGCTTTAGCTGAGTTGAAGTGATTCCTAAAATCTCCACATGCTTAGAAGTTAAGGAAATATTTCCGCAAAAACTAATAAATGCTAATAAACAAAAACGCATTTTTGCGTTGAAGGTAATATCATTTCCCCTCTATCCCTTTGTGAATCTCGCACACCTCAATTAAACTATTTTCACTTTCAACTGTCATACGTCCACAAACAACTGTATGGCACTATCCCAATTACACATTCAACATCTCTACTGGCGGGCTGGATTTGGCATCACGCAAAATGACCTTCAATCCCTTCAGAAAAAAAAGGTAGAGAAACACGTAGACTTACTCTTCGATAAAAGCAAGTTCAAACCCTTGCAGTTTGATTTAAGTCAGTTTGATGTGAACCTGAAAGAGCTTTCCAAAGAAGAGCGAAAAAAACTTCGACAAGAAGCGAATCAGACCATGATCAAGTTGAATTTGCACTGGATGGAGCACATGATAACAACGGAAGGCGTACTAAGGGAAAAAATGGCTTTGTTCTTTCACGATCATTTTGCCGTTCGATTGAAAAATCCTGTAGTATGCCTGGAGTTGTTGAATATCATACGAAAACACGCACTGGGAAATTTCGGAGACATGCTTATGGAAGTCTCAAAATCGCCGGCAATGATCATCTTCCTGAACAATCAACAAAACAAAAAGGCACATCCCAATGAGAATTTCGCGCGTGAGGTAATGGAGCTTTTTACCCTAGGTCGTGATAAAGAGTATACAGAAGAAGACATCAAAGAGGCCGCACGTGCTTTTACAGGTTGGACCATTGATAAAAAGTTCAACTTTCGATTCAACCCGAGAATACACGACGATGGGAGCAAAACAATTTTAGGGCAAACAGGAAGCTTCAAAGGTGCTGATGTCATTAGAATTCTGCTCGAGCAAAAGCAAACATCCCGCTACATCTGCCAAAAACTGCTGGAGTTTCTCCTTGGGGTCCCAGCTGACACAGAAGACATTGAACGTTGTGCCGACCTATTCTACCAGAGTAATTACAATCTAGAAACCTTATTGCGCTCCATCTTTACGTCGGACACGTTTTATGACAAACGATACATTGGAGTGAAGATCAAGTCACCCACGGATCTTTTGGTCGGTCTGAACCGCCAAGTCCCAATTGATTACAAAAATCCCAAAGCGATCTTACAGATACAGCGCAAGTTGAACCAGGTTTTATTCTTTCCACCCAATGTTGCCGGCTGGAACCGTGGTCAAGGTTGGATTGATAGCTCTACACTACTCTTTCGAATGAAATTACCTTCCATGGTTCTAAATTTTGGTGTCATTGAATGGCTGCCCGATGAAACCTTATCCGAGGAAATGATTGCCCGTTTGAACAACCAACAGGAAAAACTACAAAAGCGTATCGAAAAAAAGGTTCAGGCTTATCCCGATTGGGAAAAGTGCGCGAAGAATTTTAGTGGCTCTCTAGATAACCTGGATGCTTTCTTACTTCAAAAAAAGCCCGTTTTTATTGATATCCAACCAGGTGACGACGTGAAAAACCGTATTATTAAAATAATGAGTACTCCTGAGTACCAACTTTGTTAAAACCAATTGAATGGAAAGAAGAAATTTTTTAAAAAGCAGTGTATTTGCCTCAGGAGTTGTGCTCATTCCGTCATTCTTAAAAGGGATGCAGTTTATGACGCCCGATAAATTAAGCGGATATCGCAACGTAATCGTTATTCAGCTATCAGGGGGAAATGACGGTCTAAATACGATTGTACCTTATCAGGACGATGTCTATTTAAAGAATCGTCCCAATATTGGGTTAAATACTGATCTTTTCAAACTCTCTGATGAATTATACCTTAATGCCCATTGTCGGGAACTAAAGGAACTATATGATAACGGCGAAATGACAATTATCAATAGTGTTGGTTACCCAAATCCGAACCGTTCACACTTCAGGAGTACAGATATTTGGCATACAGGAAGTGCATCTGATCAATTTTTAAAAAACGGTTGGTTAGGCATGTATCTGGATGCTAATTGCGAAAGTTCATTTCAAGGAATTCAATTCGATTTAGAACTTTCCTTGATTTTGAAGGGGAAAAATCTAAACGGTATTTCCGTCACAGATCCGAAGCAACTCTTTAACACCACGAGAGAGCCCTTTTTCAAAAATATAGCAGAACAACTTGACGATGAAATGCTCACTGAAGACAATCAAGGTTATTTGTACAAAACGTTGGTTGATACGTACTCATCCGCAGAATACATTTACGATCATTTTAAAACGTATGAGACCCAATCTGAATTTCCGAACAATCAATTCGGGAAAAGCTTGAAGGGTATTGCACAATTGATTTCTTCTGGACTTAAGACTCGTGTTTACTATACGACTTTAGGAGGGTTTGACACGCATGTCAATCAACTGAACACACACAACACACTCATGAGAACGTACTCTGAAGGCATCGCTGCGTTAACAAAGGAGTTGAAAAAGTCAGACCGCTTCAAAGACACTTTAATTTTAACCTTCTCTGAATTTGGACGTCGTGTCAAAGAAAACGGAAGTAAAGGAACCGATCACGGTGCTGCAAACAACCTTTTTGTCATTGGCGGAAGTTTGAAAAAACCAGGTTTATTCAACGGGAAACCTGATCTTGAAAACTTAGATAATAATGGAGATATTCGCTATGAAGTTGACTTCCGTAATGTCTACGCAACCGTGCTTGAGAACTGGCTTCAAGCCGATTCAAGACACGTTTTAGGTAAAGGATTTGAAAAATTGTCCTTCGTCTAATTAAACCTTTTGAAAGTTCTTTTGTCCAACCTTCAGAAAACAAACAAAACAGTTAACCTATGAAAGCACGTATTTTATATTTCGCTCTATTCTCTTTTTTGGTAATGTCATTCGCACTTCCACAAAATTGGGAGAAGCTTGGAAGTCGTAAAGTAAATTTCGGAATTGAAAAAGACACCATCGCCGTGGGAGCTCATGAAGGAGCATTCACCAAATTAAAAATTCAAGTAACTGGCGGCGCTCTCAACATGAAAAAGATGGTCGTTCATTATAGAAATGGGGATAAACAAGACCTCAACTTGAAGCACAATTTTGGAAAAGGCTCAGGATCCCGGGTCATTGACCTTGCTGGAAACAAGCGACTAATTCAAAAAATTACGTTTATATACGACACGAAAAATCGATCAAAAAGACGTGCGACCGTGCATGTCTTTGGAAGGCATTAAAATTTTAGATAGCCAAGTAACATAAGTACAGAACGCTCTTTTCTACAGGAAAGGGCGTTTTTTAATCGTCATATCGAATATAAACTTCGTTTGCTTGGGTGTTCACAACGATTCAAAAATGTTGACCATCAAAAAGTAATAAGAAATATTCACTGATTTACAGATATTTACCTGACCAATTCTGGAACATTTAATTTTTTTTTCATTGACAGTTAAACCTTTTTCCTGTTTCTTTGTCAAATAAGTGACAAACGATTCTGAGAAGCAATCATAAGTCATTTAAGTTTCCAAACGGGGGGAGTGCGTTGAACCACTCCCCTTTTTTATTAAGTAATGCCGACTTCACGAAGCCCCCCTCCTCCCTTGAGGGAGGTGCCGAAGGCGGAGGGTGACATTTGAATAATTGAAAATTGTCAAGACTCAACTTCAGCTTTCCTACAATGTATTGCATGCATAATTATTCTCTGCACTTCATCAAGGTCATTCAATATAATTCCCTCTGAAAAGTACAGAATCTCAAAGCCAAGATTTTCAATTTGCTTATGTTTTTGTAAATCTTGTTTGCCGGCATTAAAGTGTGAAGAACCATTTATTTCAATAATCAATCTAATCTCAGGAGCAAAAAAATCAACGATGTAATTATCTATCGGGCGTTGTCGCAAAAATCTGACCCCAGTTTGTCTTCGGCTTAATAGCCGTTTCCATATTCGCTTTTCTGCTTTTGAAACTGACTCAGTTCTTAATTTCCTAGCTCTCGATTTCAATTTCTTATTGTAGTGGTTGTTTAGGTAGCTCATCTCATTAAGATACAAATAAAACGGTCAATGTGAGTTTACTTGGAACAGTTGTGGTTTGGCAAAATGATGTATGATAATAATTGTTGTATGTAGAATTGATCTAGTTTATCACCCTCCGCCTTCGGCACCTCCCTCAAGGGAGGAGGGAATATATCCTATAATTAATAAAAGTCATTTTTTGGATAGGTCAATCTGCTTCCCTTTTCAGCTTTTCGCTGAACCAATCCAAGTTTCGAGATGCCGAAATAGATTAAAAGAGTTGAGGCGTGCGATGGAGTATTGCTTCCTTACCCTCCGCCTTCGACACCTCCCTCAATAAAGAAGGGTGACCCAAAAAACATTTAATATTGGATGGTTAAATCCTATCCCCCTCCAACATCACTTCCCTTTCTCACAGAATTTGGCTAGCTTCGTGAAAAGACAACAATCATCATCCTTTTATGAAGACGAAAGAAGAAATCGTAGCGGATTGGCTCCCAAGATATACCGGCGAAAAATTAGAAAACTTTGGATCTTACATCCTATTGTGCAACTTTAAAAATTACGTGAAACGCTTCGCAGAAATGCATAACGTTGAAGTTGTTGGAATGGATAAACCGATGCAATGCGCTACGGCAGAAGGTATTACCATCATTAATTTTGGAATGGGTAGCGCTTCGGCTGCAACATGTATGGATCTTCTTTCAGCTATTGAACCCAAAGCCGTATTGTTTCTTGGTAAATGTGGTGGATTGAAGAAGAAAAACGAAGTAGGTGATTTAATTCTTCCCATCGCCGCTATTCGTGGAGAAGGAACCAGTAATGACTATTTCCCGGCGGAAGTCCCTGCTCTCCCCGCTTTCGCCCTTCAAAAAGCTATCTCTACAACCATTCGAGATTATGGCCGTGATTACTGGACTGGGACTTGTTATACCACGAATCGACGTGTTTGGGAACACGATGACGAATTCAAGGAATACTTGCAAAAAATACGTGTAATGGCCATCGATATGGAAACTGCCACCATTTTCTCTGTGGGTTTTGCCAATGAAATTCCTACGGGAGCACTGCTTCTTGTATCGGATCAACCAATGGTGTCCGAAGGGGTAAAAACGAGTGAGAGTGATGCAAAAGTTACCGCTGATTTTGTAGACCATCATTTGAATATCGGTATCGAATCGTTGAAACAATTGATTAATAATGGTAATACGGTGAAGCACCTTCGCTTCGGTTAACCTCGGGCCCTATCAAAAAGTCACAGTTATTATTGATGGGTGGCGTCACGCTGCTTTTGTTTCCCATCCCTACCTTTTTGGTGCTCTACTTTGTGGAAGGCATTCAACCCATCGCAGTATTGGAATTAGAGAACCTTCACCCTGACCCTTTGGCTCTGGGAATTGTGGTAGGCATCTTATATGCAATTGTAGCTCTTGCATTTATGCAGTCTACGGTATTTGACCCCTTGCCAAATCGTGTCGAAAACATGGTAAAACGGATGAATCTCAGCATATTCGATTGCTTTTTTTTGGCAATCTGTGCAGGTGTTGGTGAAGAGTTACTTTTCCGTTCAGGTGTACAATTTTATTTAGGACCTTGGATTACCTCAGTCTTATTCGTTGCCATTCACGGCTATCTCAACCCGCTGAATTGGCGCATGTCACTTTACGGCATAATTGTACTTCCTTTCATTCTTATCATAAGTTTTGCTTTCGAAGAATTCGGTCTGTGGTTCTGCATTGGAGCACATTTCTCCTATGACTTGGTGTTGTTTTTAATGATGCGCTCAGCTGCTATCGAAGAACGATCGTCAAAATAGTCGTTTGTAAGACGAGCAAACATTGAGGCACTAGAACCCCTCGATCAACTTCCAAATATTCTAACTTTCGGCACTTACACGTTGACTCAGGAATATCAATCATTGGGCCCGCATTGGAAAGATGCAATTCGCGCAGGTATTTGAGGTCTTGCATATTCTGCGGGAGGCTATTGATAACATTTCGATTCAGGTGCAAAAATTTCAAGCTTTCACAATCTGTCAAAGTCTCCGGTAATGACTTTAACCAATTAAAATTGAGTTCCAATAGCTCCAGATTTTTCAAGTCACCAATAGTTTCTGGCAATTGAGTCAATTCATTTTGGTTGAGCGACAGTTGCTGCAAAGCTGATAGCTGTCCGATTTCATCTGGTAAGGAATCTATCTCGTTATATTGCGCCGATAAGATCCGAAGTTTTTTCAATTTACCGATAGAACTTGGCAACGTTTTAATATCATTTCGCCCAATGAAAAGCTTTTCCAAATTCTTTAAATTACCAATCTCCTCTGGGATTGAATCCAGGTTATTTCCGTAAAGTCTTAGAACCGTGATCGTTGTATCTTGAAGTACTTCCTTGGGAATTTCCGTAAGTCCTTTGCGTTGCAGATTCACCACACGGCCGCGCTTCATGTAAGGAATGTCTTTTATTCTAGCACAAGAACCTAAAACGGCTAGAAAACCAAGAATGAACAACACTTTCGTCATACTTCTAATATACAGGAAATACCGCGATTTTCGTATCTTTAAGCAACTATTCGCGTTTTTTTGCATCTATGTATTAAACGTTCTCTGTTTTGATTTGTCTTACAGATAACAACATTAACAAAATAAGAATTATGAAGATCGCCAAATATGCTTTAGCCCTTTGTATAGCGTCTGTTGGGCTCACATCAGTGGCTCAAAATGATGCTCAAAAAGAGAAATGTAAGGAGAAAAGAGCCCATGTGATGGATGCCTTGGATCTCACCGATGAGCAACGCGCAGAGATGGAAGTATTGCGTGAAGACATGAAAACGAAACGTGCTACGCTGAAGGCAGATGAATCTTTGGACGAAGCCTCTCGAAAAGAGGAGTTCAAAGCTATGAAGTCAGAGCACAAAAAAGCCATGAAGCAAATCCTAACTGAGGACCAGCAGGCAAAGCTTTCCGAATTAAAAGCTGCGCATAAAGCGAATCGAAAAGATATGACTCCAGGAGAAGTTGCAATGAAGCAGACGGAAAAAATGAAGGAAGTTATTGATGATTTAACTCCGGAACAAGAAGAACAGCTTCACGCCTTGAACCTTAAGGTTGCCAATAAGATTGATGCAATCAAGAAAGATGAAACAATGTCTGAAGAAAAGAAAAAAGAGTTCATCAAAGGAAACAAGGAGGATAAGCGCCGAATGTTGGAAAGTATTCTAACGGAAGCACAACTAGCTCAGTGGGATGCGCACATCTCTGACAAGAAGAAACTAAAAATGGGCATGAAAAAAAAGACGGAATCTCCTAAATCTGAATAAGGGTTTTGGAGTTATGAATTGTGACTTAATATGAAACAAAAAACGCTGCTTCTGTGGAAGCAGCGTTTTTATTTTTAGACTCTTTTATCACCACGTCTCGAAAGCATCGCTAAACCACTACTGATAACTCAGAAATTCAGCACCTGCCCCGCGGCTTCAGCGAAGGATCATTACTCAAAACTGATCAAACACTTAATCTATTGGCAAATACTTTCTTAAATTTCTCCACTTTCGGACGAACCACAAATTGACAATATTGATTTTCAGGGTTCAATTCGAAATAATTCTTGTGGTAATCTTCTGCTGGGTAAAATTTTTCCAATGGTTCAATTTTCGTAACAATCGGTTTGTCCCAAACTTTTTCATCGCTTAGCTTCAACATGTACGCCTCCGCCTTTTGCTTTTGTTCTTCATTGTGGTAGAAAATAGCGGATCGATACTGAGGACCGATGTCGTTTCCTTGACGATTTAGTTGCGTTGGATCATGAACAAACCAAAACATTTCTAGTACCTCATCAAACGAAAGTTGATCGGCATCAAAAGTAATATGCGCCACTTCGGCATGCCCCGTTTTACCCGAACATACATCCTTGTAATTGGCAGTTTCGGGCGTTCCCCCAGCATAACCTGGAACAACAGAAATCACCCCATCCAAATCCTTAAAACACGCCTCAATGCACCAAAAGCATCCAGCGCCTAATGTTGCTTCCATTTTTCTCATAAAGCGAAATTGCTAATTATTCTTGAATGATAATGACGCAGAATTGATACAGTAGCGTAACCCTGTTGGCTTTGGACCATCATTGAAAACATGTCCCAAATGTGCATCACATCGCTTGCAGTATACTTCCACACGAGTCATTCCATGCGAGTTGTCTTTTCTTTTACCCACCATACTCGTTGCTACATCGTAAAAACTTGGCCATCCTGTTCCTGAGTCAAACTTGGTATCACTCGAGAACAATAAGGTGTCGCAACAAATACAATGATAATCGCCTTCCTCGTGATTGTCCCAATATTTACCGGTAAATGCTCGTTCTGTTCCTGCTTTTCGCGTTACTTCAAATTGCGTTGGAGTCAATTGCTGCTTCCATTGCTCTTCTGTTTTCACCACTTTTAAGGAATCTTCAATTTTATTCGCTGCAGACGATGTATCTATTCCATCACTCCCCAAACTAGAGCTACAAGCAAACGCCATAAAACCCAATCCTCCAATGATAAATGCTATAAGTTTCATAATCTTTCGTTTTGTAAGAACATTAACGCATGTTCCCATTAATTTAGACGGAAAAGGGATTACTTTTGTACAGTGATTTTCCAAAAATATCCTAAAAACTTCTGGATCATATCCGTCGCTTTGTTTTTCTTCATTGTAAGTTTCAACATGGTGATTCCAGAATTGAACGATTACATCTCTGGTTTACATGAAAGTGGCGAGGATTTGAAAGGTTTAATCATTTTCCTGTTTTCACTCTCAGCTGCCATTTCAAGGCCTTTTTCAGGGAAACTTTCAGATAATATCGGAAGGAAAAAAGTCATGCTGATTGGTGCCAGCGTTGGTGTTATAATTTGCTTATCGTACCCTATAAGCGGTCTTATTTCAGATAGCGGGGCGACCTTATTCGGAATCTCAGTGTTTCTCTCATTTCGCTTCCTTCACGGATTAAGTGCTGGCTTTTTGCCCACTGGTGCCACCGCGTTGGTGACAGACATTTTACATCCTTCTCAGCGCTCAGTAGGCATGGGTATTTGGGGCACCTTTATTTCCGCGGGGTTTGGTGCCGGTCAAATTCTAGCAGATCCCTTGACAGACGCCTTCGGTATCAATAGTCTCTTTTTTGTGTCTGGATTTTTTGCGCTAATTGCCTTCGGATGCCTGCTATACATTGAGGAAACACTTCCGAACCCCTTGCGCTATCAGCCCGCCTTTGTGAAGGTTCGTTGGAATGATATTTTCGAACCTCCCGTTATGCCTGCCGCAACAGTGATGTTCCTGACCACCATTTCCACTGGAATTGTTTTTGTCATCGCTCAGGAAATATCAAAATCATTGGGTGTCAACAAAGGTTTGTTTTTTGGCTTCTATGTCTTCTCTACTATCGGCGTTCGCTTGTTTGCTAGTAAATTATCAGACGTTATCGGTCGACGTAAAGCCCTTTTGATTGGCGTAACATTCATGTGCTTAAGCATGATTCTTGTTTCACTTTCCGCAGCAAGCCTGGGATTATTCATAATCTCGGCCATTGTGTTCGGATTATCTACTGGAGTCAACAGTCCAACGATTATGGCCTGGACAGCGGATTTATCGGCAGATAATCGAAGGGGAATCGGAGCAGGAACTCTGTTCATAGCGTTGGAAATTGGAATTATGGTAGGATCCATCAGTACCGTCTTCACTTACGACAATACGATGGCATCTATTCCGCGAACGGTACTATTCGGTGCTTTTTTCTGCATTGTTGCTATCGCCTACCTCTTCTGGCATCTACGTTATCGCGATTCAGTAACGTAATTCATCTTCTACATTGAGGAATTTTCTGAGCTTTCGAATGATAAAGTAGACTGGGATTGTATCGACAAGAGCAAAGAAGAATTTAAATAAGTAGCTACTTAAAATAAAGGAAAGAATCGCGAGGGAGACATCTGCCCCTGGAGGAATTGGCAAAGCATGTGCATAAAAATGAGTAATCAGAATCACTGCCACAGAATCGATCAACTGACTTGTCATCGTCGACAAATTGTTCCTCAACCACAACATCTTTCCTTTCGTTTTTTTCTTTAGAAAATGGAAAACATGAACGTCAACAAACTGCGCCGTCAGATACGCGAGCATGGATGCCAATGTTGCTCCAAAGGTTAATTTCCGGATTTCGTAAAATGCGTATCCATAAGGGGCTGACGCATCTCCATTTTCGACGGTTAATGGCAAAGTTCCATCGGCTTGCAAGTTATCAGGGGCATCCAGCCAACCACCGAACCACATTACCAGCAAGACCCAAACATTCAGAATCAACCCAATCCAAACGACCATATTCGCACGCTTTCGGCCGTACACTTCGGAAATAATATCTGTACAAAGGAAAGTGATTGGATAGGGCAAAACACCAATAGCGACTGAAAAACGAATGGAACTTTCATCACTGATTCCAAACCAGGAAGACAGGTCAATAAAGCGGGAAACACCCAAAATATTGAGCATGGCAAGCGACCCAAGAAAAATTCCGGCAATTAATAAAAACACCCACTCTCTTCTTCTTTGATATTTTAAATCAACGTCCTGCGCACCAAACATGAGTTTGAAAGTACGGTTTTTGCTTGAGAATGCAGCACTCGCTTCAGCCACCGAAGCACTTTCCTGACGTTTAAGAATATTCCTTATCTTCGACAAAAGCGAATGAATGTCGAAAGTAAACGTCTCAGAACTAAAAAAACTCTACTATTCCATTGGTGAAGTAGCTGATATGTTTGATGTTAACACCTCGCTAATTCGTTTCTGGGAAAAGGAGTTCCCCACTATTCAGCCTAAAAAAAACAAGAAAGGAAATCGATTGTTTACACCAAAAGAAATTGGTAAAATCGAACGGATTTATTCTTTGGTTAAGGAAGAAGGTTACACGCTTGACGGTGCAAAAAAGGCCATGCGAAGCAAGGTTACCACTGCTCCTGAGGCAGCTCCCTCTAACTCCGTTGAATCAAACGACGAAATTATTGACCGCCTCCAAAGTTTAAGAGATCGATTACTGTCTCTCAAGCGTTAATTCATGTTAATTTGCAAATTCTTATAGTGTAAAAATGCCTCGATGAATTGCGATTCGGGCACTTCAATATCGTAAGAGCAACTCCCAATTTTATCTAGCAACACACAAAGGATAGCGCCGTTTGCATTCTTTTTATCGTTGTATAACATGGAAACCATCTCTCCCACCTCGTCATTGGAGTATGCGGGCAATTCGTAGAACTCGAAAATAGCTTCTTGCAGAATACGAAAATCTTCCTCTGCCAGCATACCTCTGCGGAAAGCAATGTAACCTTCCATCATCATTCCAATTGCTACACAATGTCCATGCGTCAGCGGAATCCTGTTCATGTAATGGCCTTCCAGCACATGACCAACTGTGTGTCCCAGATTTAAAATCTTTCGTTTTCCTTTCTCGGTCGGGTCTTCAGTTACCACTTCATGTTTCACGCGTATGCATGATTCAATAAGGTCCAAACCTGGAATTTCTTCCTCTCGCATCGATTTCAAGACTGAAGCAAACAAATCTTTGCTGTGAATAAGTCCGTGTTTGATCATTTCAGCGTACCCACTCAACAATTCATATCCAGGCAATGTAGAGAGAAATACAGGGTCGATATAAACGGCAATCGGATCTGAAAATACCCCTATTTGGTTTTTGTAATGTCCTAAATTAACACCCGTTTTTCCACCAATAGATGCATCTACCATGGATAGTAGGGTCGTCGGAATATTAATGAAATCCAACCCGCGCTTGTAACAAGAAGCCACAAATCCACCGAGATCGGTAATCATTCCACCACCCAGATTAATGATGACATCATGACGTGACACACCATACTCAGTCAAAGCCTCCCAAACACCTTCAACAATGCTCAGTTGTTTATTATCCTCTCCCGCTGGCAGTAAAATAATTTCCGCTTCGCTCAATGCCTTAAAATTCGTAAGCACGTACTCCAAGCAGTTAACGCGTGAGTTTTCGTCTACAATCACTACTTTTTTGACATCGGCGTAAGTAGAATTTAACTTCTCGTCCAATGACGATGTTGTAATGTCTCCAATTTCAAGTCGGCAATTGTGGGTATCGATGTATTTCACAGTTTGATTTTGGGTAAAAATAGTGATTCACAATTTTCTCCAACGCTATTGATTTATAACAAATTGTAATTTGTTCCATTCGGATGTGATTGAGCGATATTAGTAGTGACATTGTAATTCGGTCATCACGCCGTGATGATCTCGTGCACTTTTTACAAGTAGTTTTCCCGTGTCCCATACCTCTATGGTATGAAATATCGTGAATTAATCAGAAACAGTTTAGCACTACAATTCTGGGCATTATTTTGGAGCATCGAGAAGTATTATTTTCTCGTTCGCCAATTCAACTAAGATCGAAAAGAACGCTATTTTTGTCGAATGGTTCGCTTTGACAATACCGAAGTTGCATTTCGAAAAAATTCGGATAGCGACTTGCGTCGCGCATATTGGCTGTTTCGTTTAATCGGCAGTCCCGGACTTGTTAAGTTTGGCAAGTGGATGACGAATATTGCGCTAAAAATCCGACTTCCTCTGCGTTGGATCATCAAACCAACCATATTTCGTCAATTTTGTGGAGGTGAATCTATCCAGGAATGCATCGCCGTTTCCGAGCGCTTAGCGAGTCGAAATGTAAAGACCATTTTGGACTATAGCGTTGAGGGAAAAACTGAGATCGGTGATTTAGATGCCACCATGGAGGAAATTATACAAACCATCCGTCGAGGCAAAGACAATCCAGACATTCCATTTGCGGTTTTCAAAGTTACGGGAATCTCCACTTTTGATTTATTAGAGAAAGCCAACGGAGGTGAGGAGGCACTCAACGAAGTTGAAAAAGCAGCATTCGGTCGTGTAAAAGAACGTATAGAAGCAATTTGTACGGAAGCACATAACGCCAATGTGCCCATTTTTATTGATGCGGAAGAGTCATGGATTCAAGATACTATTGATCGTCTTGCGTACGAAATGAGCACGAAATTCAACAAGGAAAAAGCGATTGTGTACAACACCTTACAAATGTACCGCCATGATCGTTTGGCTTTCCTAAAGGAAGAAATTGAGCGCGCTAAGAAAGAACAGTTCTACCTGGGAGTAAAGTTGGTACGAGGTGCATACATGGAAAAGGAGCGCAACCGAGCGGAAGAAAAAGGATACCCCTCTCCTATCCAGATAAACAAAGAGGCAACAGATAAAGACTTTAATGCTGCGCTAGAAACCGTAGTAGAAGAAATCGATCGGGTTTCTTTCTGTGCTGGCACACACAATGAAGATAGTTCTTTGTATCTCGCTGAACTGATGCAAAAACACGGTATTCAAAACGATGACCCTAGAGCTTATTTCGCGCAGTTACTCGGAATGAGTAATCATATTTCCTTCAATTTGTCCCACGAAGAATTCATGGTCGCAAAATATGTTCCCTACGGACCTATCCGAGAAGTACTTCCATACTTAATTCGAAGAGCGGAGGAAAACACCTCTGTTGCTGGTCAAACGAGTCGAGAATTGTCTTTGATTATTAAAGAGCGGAAACGACGTAAGGCGAAATAATGAGTCTTGTCCAATGATTTCTAGCACTGTTTTTGTCATAGTCTTAGCAATCTTTCTGTTCTATGGGTGCTCTCCGAAAAATGATATTTCTAAAGACCAAGCCCTTGCTAATCAGATCTGGACAGGAAGGTCAGTTAATGATAGTTACCAATGTTTCGTGAAGAAGTATGCTGAGGATAGCGTGCTCTTTGTTTATCAATACGATGACTTTGCAGTTTATGCCGAACACCGCGGAATCATCAAACACAAGAGTGACTCCGTTTATGAAATTGCCGTTACCATGAACTTTGGAGCTTTCATCTGCAAAGGCTTACCGGATGCGTTTATCATCGGCAAAGACACCAATATTCGAATCGATCTGAACTCAATATTGATACAATATAAAGACGCTTCTTTAATGGTAGAGAAATCAAGCCAAGAACGCATTAGGTCATTTTACATCAATGATTCGTTGATTGGATTTAACGAAAAGGCAGATATTCTCGTTGATTACATTCACCCATTTACCATGGAGCCCCTTGTGCTTCCCGCCCATAGAAGAGGCGCCATGGACTTTGTAGCTGGAGACAAGGATACGTTTGATGTCGTCATTACGAAAGGACAGTTTAAGACGATCAACGACAGTCCTGCTCAAACGGGTCATTTTCTGTTAAACAGAAAATAAGCCGACGCTTCAAGTATCTCAGCCACCCGCTTATCGTTTTTTGATAATTATAAATATTACTTCGTCACATTGACATGACCAGTATCAGTTCTCCGTTCATCTGATGCGATAGTTTTAAACTCTACCGTCCAAACGTACGTGCCATCCTGAACCATTCTTCCGTTGTACGTTCCATCCCATCCTTCGGTTGGATCGCTTGACTCCCAAATCACTTCGCCGTAACGATTGTAAATCAGCATGCGCCAATCGAATGGGTCGAAACCAGCAGTGAAAATAGGCTGGAATGTTTGATTGAATTCATCTCCATCAGGTGTAAACGTGTTCGGGATATAATAAATCACTTCTTCGTTGACTTGAATGACTTGTGTAAATGAATCAATACAACCGATAGGTGAATATCCATACAAGGTTACAAGATATCCCGATGTAGCGTTATCTGGGAACTCATGTGTCGGATTCACTGTAGATACTTGATCTGTTCCATCGCCAAAATCCCACAAATAGGTCGAAGCTCCTGTCGATGTATTATCGAACGAAACGTCTGTATCCAAACTCAAGACGGTATATGTTGATGGAACAAACGAAGGACTTGGAATATTTTCCACGTAAATGTAATCGTCATACGTTACTGAATTCGTACATCCATTCGCACTTGTAACGGTTAACGTCACGTCAAAATTACCGCCATATTCATATAAATTAGGAACATCTGCACATCCTGTGCCTGTATTCCCGTTTCCAAAGTCCCATTGGCAATCTGTGAAGTTTCCGATTGTAGTGTTCGTAAAGTACACTGTATAAGGTTCACAAACAGATAAGGTATCGGCAACAAATGATGGTTGCGGAATAGGCTCAACGGTTACTGTTACATCATCGGTATTGACGCAACCATTCGCATCGGTACCAATGACAGTATACGTTGAAGTCGCAACAGGTGTAATTGTTCCTCCGTTAGGAGTTCCGTTGTCCCAAACATACGTTTGCGCACCAGTTGCGGACTGAGTGTAACTTTCTCCATCACACAAGGTAACGTCGTTCCCTGCAAACACTGGGGGAAGAGGATTGACGGTAATCGTTTGTGTTCCTGCAGCAGCATTCGAACAACCAGCATCTGTAATCTGAGTTATGGTATAAGTGCCCGGGGTATTTCCTAACACAATAGTATCATTCATTGCATTGATAGTCTGGGGCGAACCATCCAACTCATAATTTAAATCGAATGGTGCTGTCCCTGTAACCACGACAAAAACATCTTCAACGTTTTCATTGGCACAATAAATTCCGCCATTCTCCACAGAAGCGACTGTCGGAACTGCTTGTTCGATAATTGTTTCGGTGAAATTTCCAACATTTGAACAGCTGGAATCTGCTATTCCTGTAACAACATAAACACCCGTATTATTTCCAAGGTTCACCGGAGAAGTTGGACTGGTGGTCTGCATCGGAACGCCATCCAAGGTATAATCGATTGTAAACGGTCCAGTTCCCGTAACATCTACGGTTACATCAGAAATAACATCACCAAAGCAATACACACCGCTTCCCGCAGTTCCTAAAATACTTGGAGGAACTGGAGCGACATCCTGAACGTTCACTTGACACGCTTGATCATCTGAGAAGTAGATTAAAATGTCCACTGGCGAACCATCCGCTGGAATTCCTGTAATACTGAAGTTGGTCAATGTACCATTGATAAACGGTGGCGTAATAGTTTGAGTATATGTTCCTGTACCTGTTGTAATTTCCACTTCAATAGTACCTGTTCCTGGATTTTCAACGTAAATAAAGTCTCCAGTTACATCAAACGTATTCGCTCCTTGACAACTACTGATGTCGTAATTCAGTCCAGCAATAGTACAAGGACAAGAAACATTCACAGTTACAGAACTTGAAGCCGAACAACCGGTGGTAGTGTCTGTAATTGTGGCGAAATACGTTGTGGTATCCAATGCACAAGCAGTCGGCTGTTGTAGTGACGGGTCATTTAATGTTAATGCAGGAGTCCAGACAATTTCAAAATCAGGCGGATCACAAGTAAAGTCCACATTATCCAAAGCCCACGCGTCGTTGTCCTGAACTTGTGTAAACGTCGGTTGATGCCAACGGAAACGTGTTGCCGGTGTTTGAGCTAATGGTGGAATTGGAATCAAAAAGTTTTGCCACGTAGGATTGTTATCCCATTGCGATTGATAGTACGTATTCAAAGTGGTCCACGTAGCTCCTCCATTTGTTGAATATTGAAGTACGATGTCTTCTCCTGCGTCTGCATTCTCACATGCTGCTCCTGAGGAAGTGTTTCCCATGAATAAGCTAAATTGTAAAAATCCACAATTTGCTGTCGCATCGACGTCTGCCGTAACCGCTTGTCGAACACCAATATTCTTAAAATACATGGCATTTCCAGTAACAGAACCACACGCACCTGCTGATCCAGCTTGCGCCCCACCTGCATCGGCCCACATATTTCCGTCGAGTCCCGGATCAAAATCATCCACGATGGATCCAGCATTATAATCGGTGAATTCAACATTCAAATCAGTACAGTTAGGGCACAATACGTTCGTATTTACGGCAGAGGCTTGTGCATTTACAGGTGAAACTACTACGGTTACGGTATCATAACACGCATCTGTTCCGTCTGTATAAGTAATAATGTAGTCTGTTGTTGTATTCGCAGTAATTGTCTGATCGTAGCTATCTGGTGAACCCGGAATATTGCTCCAATCGTAATAATAGCCACAGTTGGTCGGAAGAATCTCAATATTATCTATCCCCCAATGATCATTTACTGTAGAACTGGCATTCGGTTGCGTCCATTGAAACATCGTGTTTGTAGACCATGCTCCCGGAGGTAGGGTAAAACAGTAATTATCCCACTGATAATATTGATTCGCATATCCAGCAATCGGTTCAAAGTAGAATATATCAATCCACGTTGCTCCTCCGTTCGTCGAATACTGGAAGAAAACGCCTTCATCCGGTAAATCAGGATCTTCACAGTCGCCACCTGCAACGTCATCCCCGGCAAAATCAAGATCAAAACAGACTTGACCTCCACATGATAGATCGAATCCAGCAGTGGTTAAGGTTCTCGGAAAAGGTACATTTCCAAACCATGCCGATGGAGTTCCGTCCAAAGAAGGACCGCACGGGTTGTTATACAATACTGTCGCTGATGTTGTCCAACCTGCTCCAATTTGACCTCCGTCAAAGTTCGTTGAAAGTACCGCGGAGTCTGATAATCCAATTGCAGTGAGGTAAACCTCTGCCCCACATGATGCAAAAATAGAATCTGGACCTGCTTCAACTGTACACTGCGCATTCAACTGCGCGCTCCCCATCACTAGAAATGTGAGAATAAAAAATAATTGCTTCATCACTTCTGGGTTCCTTGATTAATTACTTGCATATTCACGAACTGGAAATCAGTTAATTTCTGATCCGACATACCTGGTACCAGATCAATAAAATGACAGAATACGTACACCCGTTTGTCCATTTTACTCGTTCCATCTCCTTCCAATATCTCACCAGGAGATAGTGTTAGTGACCTTTGGAACTCTTGAGTTTCGAGTACATCGCAATTGGAACATACATTGTTGCGAATCTCTTTCACAGACCAATTAAATGTTTTGATTTCAGTTTCAGAAGTATTTTTGAATCGGAACAAAACCAAGATTTGATTTCGCACATTTTGATTGTTGCATTCCTGAATCTTATATTCCACCTCAATTCCATCCATAGAAGTTAATGGGGTCCATTCGTCGATTATTTCTATGGGTGGGCTGTAATTCACATCTTTTATCGGATGCGCTTGTATTGAAAAGGCCGCTACCAATAAGGTAGCTAGTACAATTAGTCGTCGTTTCATTCTATTCGTTCGATCTTTTATTCTTCGTAGTAGAAGGCTAAGTAGATATCGTTCGGCTTATTGCTTAAACAGATTAGTCGGCACAAAGTTACAGTAAGTCGCTTGTAATACCATGAAATGTTAGCCACATAACCAGTAAAGAGGTTTGTGTGATAAAAATCACAAAAAAAGCGCCTCTTCAAAGAAAAGACGCTTTTCGCTTGTTTTTGGTTGTTTCTAAACCTATTTAATTACGTTCACGTGACCGACCACCATAACGCGTTCGTCGTTCATCGTGGTCTTAAATTCAATTTTCCAGGTGTACGTACCATCTTGTACTTCTCTTCCGTACAATCCATACGATGCATCCCATCCGACTGTCGCATCATACGATTCGAACACAATTTCTCCCCATCTGTTGAAAATCGTTAAATGGTAATCGAACGGATCATATCCCTCCGTAAATACCGGCATAAAGACATCGTTGAAATCATCTCCGTCAGGCGTAAATGTGTTCGGCACCCAGTAAATAAGCTCTTCCGAAACGGAAATAGTTAATTGTGTGGAATCTGCACAACCAAGGTCGGTATACGCCCATAAGGTAATTGTGTAGGTTCCTGCCTCTCCTTCTGGGAATGTATGTGTAGGATTTACCTCGGTGCTATTTGCTCCTGGTGATCCAAAATCCCATTGATAGTTTGTTGCCCCTGTCGAGTTATTCGTGAAGATAACTTCTGTATACAAAGACGAAAGCTCTGTTTGAGATGCCGTGAATGATGCCAATGGAAGATCTTCAACATAGATGTAATCGGTATATGTCTCCGTAGAAGAACACCCAAGTGTAGATGTTGTTGTTAGCGTTACATCATATAAGCCTCCGTTATTAAATGTATAGGTCGGATTGCATCCCGTAAGAGTCGTTCCGTTAATCGTCCACTCACAATCTGATATTCCACTTGTCGCAGTAGATAAATTCGTGAAGTTTACCGTCAACTGAGCACAACCTGATAACACATCTCCAACAAAACTCACTACAGGTGGCTCCTCAACAGTCACCGTGATTTGGTCCGTAGAAATACAGCCATAGTTATCCGCTGTTACCGTATACGTTGTTGTTTGTGCTGGTGAGAACGGCCCTTGCGGAACCTGAGGCGACCAACTCAATTGCGCATTCCAAGGGTTTGAGGCACTGATAGTAACATTCTCTCCCAAACAAATAGTCGTATCATTTCCTGCATCAATTGGAGCAGGCGTAGCTAGAATTGTGATTTCATGGGTTACCAAAGTTTGGTTTCCACAATCATCCGTTACACTGTATGTATGCGTAATAATTTCGCCATTACACACGTTGCCATCACTCACCGAACTTACAAATGCTACAACTGGGTTCGCTGTACAATTGTCCGCTTCGTTGATTACCACACTTGGGTCTGGCGCTGGAACATCGTTTGGTCCAGGTACCGATATTGGTGCCGGATTGGATGCTGTTGGCGGCGTGGTATCATCTACTACTATTGTTTGTGAAGTAGAAGTTGTATTTCCACAGTTATCAGTGTAAGTCCATGTTCTTGTGATCGTCTCAGGACATGATTGTCCGTCTGATACATCTGTTCCCGTTACCGTTCCTGTTCCATCGCAGTTGTCTGTCCAGCCCAAATCAGTCATTGCCGGCACATCTCCGATACATTGTACCGTAACGTTCGCAGGCGGTGCAGCAAAGACTGGCGCCTGTGTATCAATCACTGTAATTGTTTGTGTTTCCGTTGCTGTATTTCCACAAGCATCAGTGTAAGTCCATGTTCGTGTTATTGTCTCAGGACAGGTTTGCCCATCTGATACATCTGTTCCCATTACACTTCCTGCTGCATCACAGTTATCTGTGTAATTTAAAGAAATCATCGCAGGAACATCGCCAATACATTCAACTTGTGTTGCTGCTGGAACTCCGGCAAAAACAGGAGCTTGTGTATCGATAACTGTTATGGTTTGAGACGTCGATGAAGTGTTCCCACAAGCATCGGTATACGTCCAGGTTCTGGTGATCGTTTCAGGACATGATTGCCCGTCCGAAACATCTACCCCTGTTACTGTCCCTGCTCCATCACAGTTATCTGTCCATCCAAGATCTGTCATCGCTGGAACATCACCAATACACTCTACCGTTACATCGGCTGGAGCTGCTGCCATTACTGGCGCTGTGATATCCTGAACAGTGATGATTTGATCTACCGTGATTTGGTTACCACAAACATCCGTGATACTGTATGTTCGTGTGATCGTCTCAGGACATGTTTGCCCGTTCGATACATCTCCTACGTGCGCCACAGTCGGCACACCTTGATTGTCCGCTTCATCGGTAATCAATAGTGGGTCTGCCGCTGGAACATCGCCGATACATTCTACCGTGATGTCTGCTGGTGCTGTTCCTGTTGGCATAATTGGATCGGTGATCTGTATCAAGTGCGTCACCTGTGTTGTGTTACCACAATCGTCCGTGATTTCATAAATACGGGTGATTGTTTCAGGACATGGGTTGTTGTCTGAAGTCTCACTCACAAAGGTCACTGTTGGATTTACCGTACAGTTATCCGCTTCATCGTTCACCACTGTTACATCTACTGGTGGTGCTGGTCCTCCAGGTACTACAGTTGTTGCTGGATTTGATGCCGTTGGTGGCGTTGTATCGTCTACAATGATTGTTTGTGATACCGTTGCATTGTTTCCACAAGCATCGGTATACGTCCACGTTCGTGTGATCGTCTCAGGACATGTTTGTCCATCAGAAACATCCGCTCCTGTTACCGTTCCTGCTCCATCGCAGTTATCTGTCCAACCAAGATCTGTCATGGCTGGAACATCACCCGCACATTCAACTGTTACGTTGGCTGGTGGTGCTGCAAAAACAGGAGCCTGTGTATCATGCACCGTGATTGTTTGTGTCTCCGTTGCTGTGTTACCACAAGCATCGGTGTATGTCCACGTTCTTGTGATCGTTTCAGGACATGTCTGACCGTCTGAAACTTCTGTTCCCGCTACTGTTCCTGATCCGTCACAGTTGTCCGTCCAACCAAGACCTGTCATTGCTGGCACATCGCCTATACACTGATAAGAAGCATCTGCTGGCGCTGCTGCAAGAACTGGAGCTTGCGTATCGTGAACCGTAATTGTTTGTGTTTCCGTAGAAGTATTTCCACAAGCATCGGTATACGTCCAGGTACGTGTGATCGTTTCCGGACATGTCTGACCGTCTGAAACTTCTGTTCCTGCTACTGTTCCTGATCCGTCACAGTTGTCCGTCCAACCAAGACCTGTCATTACTGGCACATCACCTATACACTGGTAAGAGGCGTCTGCTGGTGCTGCTGCAAAGACTGGTGCTTGCGTGTCATGAACCGTAATTATTTGTGTTTCTGTTGCTGTGTTTCCACAAGCATCCGTGTAGGTCCAGGTTCTGGTGATTGTTTCTGGACATGATTGTCCATCAGACACATCACTTCCTGTTACGTTTCCTGCTCCATCGCAGTTGTCCGTCCAGCCAAGATTTGTCATGGCAGGAACATCTCCGATACACTCCACAGTAACATCTGCGGGCGGTGCATTGAATACAGGAGCTTGCGTATCGTGAATGGTGATGGTTTGGGTGACAAAAATGAAGTTACCACAATCGTCCGTCACTCGATACGTGCGTGTTATTGTCTCTGGACATGATTGGCCATCCGACGCATCGCTTTCAAATGTTACAACTGGCGGAGCTCCATTGTCTGCTTCGTCCGTTACCACTAATGGATCTGGAGCTGGTACATCTGCAGCACATTGCACGTTGATAGGTGCTGGGTTGCTCGCTGTTGGTGGCACAGGGTCGCCAATCGTTATCGTTTGTTGCACAGTCGATTGATTTCCACATTCATCCGTAATACTATACGTACGTGTGATGATTTCGGGACAGTTTCCATTATCGCTTACATCGCTTACCCATGCAACAACAGGGTTCACCGTACAGTTATCCGCTTCATCAGTTACAACCAATGGGTCTGGGTTCGGCACAGGAGTTCCTTGCGTAATTGAAATACCTGCCGGGTTAGAAGCAGTAGGCGGAGTCGTATCGTCTACAATGATTGTTTGTGATACCGTTGCATTGTTTCCACAAGCATCGGTATACGTCCACGTTCGTGTGATCGTCTCAGGACATGTTTGTCCATCAGAAACATCCGCTCCTGTTACCGTTCCTGCTCCATCGCAGTTATCTGTCCAACCAAGATCTGTCATGGCTGGAACATCGCCCGCACATTCAACTGTCACGTTGGCTGGTGGTGGTGCCAAAACAGGAGCTTGTGTATCATGCACCGTGATTGTTTGTGTCTCCGTTGCTGTGTTACCACAAGCATCGGTGTATGTCCACGTTCTTGTGATCGTTTCAGGACATGTCTGACCGTCTGAAACTTCTGTTCCCGCTACTGTTCCTGATCCGTCACAGTTGTCCGTCCAACCAAGACCTGTCATTGCTGGCACATCGCCTATACACTGATAAGAAGCATCTGCCGGCGCTGCGGCAAGAACTGGAGCTTGCGTATCGTGAACCGTAATTGTTTGTGTTTCCGTAGAAGTATTTCCACAAGCATCGGTATACGTCCAGGTACGTATGATCGTTTCAGGACATGTCTGACCGTCTGAAACTTCTGTTCCTGCTACTGTTCCTGATCCGTCACAGTTGTCCGTCCAACCAAGACCTGTCATTGCTGGCACATCACCTATACACTGGTAAGAGGCGTCTGCTGGTGCTGCTGCAAAGACTGGTGCTTGCGTGTCATGAACCGTAATTATTTGTGTTTCTGTTGCTGTGTTTCCACAAGCATCCGTGTAGGTCCAGGTTCTGGTGATTGTTTCTGGACATGATTGTCCATCAGACACATCACTTCCAGTTACGTTTCCTGATCCATCGCAGTTGTCCGTCCAGCCAAGATTTGTCATGGCAGGAACATCTCCGATACACTCCACAGTAACATCTGCGGGCGGTGCATTGAATACAGGTGCTTGCGTATCGTGAATGGTGATCGTTTGCGTGACAAAAATGAAGTTACCACAATCGTCCGTCACTCGATACGTGCGTGTTATTGTCTCTGGACATGATTGGCCATCCGACGTATCGCTTTCAAATGTTACAACTGGCGGAGCTCCATTGTCTGCTTCGTCCGTTACCACTAATGGATCTGGAGCTGGTACATCTGCAGCACATTGCACGTTGATAGGTGCTGGGTTGCTCGCTGTTGGTGGCACTGCATCACCTACTTCAATAATTTGAGTAACTGTAATTTGATTTCCACATTCATCCGTAACACTATACGTACGCGTGATGATTTCTGGACAGTTTCCATTATCGCTTACATCGTTTACCCATGCAACAACAGGGTTCACCGTACAGTTATCCGCTTCATCAGTTACAACTAACGGGTCGGGGTTTGGAACTGGTGTACCACCTGAAATTATGATTGGAGCTGGGTTAGAAGCAGTAGGCGGAGTCGTATCGTCTACGATGATTGTCTGCGATACCGTTGCATTGTTTCCACACGCATCGGTATACGTCCACGTCCGTGTGATCGTCTCAGGGCATGTTTGTCCATCTGAAACATCCGCTCCGGTCACTGTTCCTGATCCATCGCAGTTGTCCGTCCAACCAAGATCTGTCATGGCTGGAACATCACCCGCACATTCAACTGTTACGTTGGCTGGTGGTGCTACCAAAACAGGAGCTTGTGTATCATGTACCGTAATTGTTTGCGTCTCCGTTGCTGTATTGCCACAAGCATCGGTGTATGTCCACGTTCTTGTGATCGTTTCAGGACATGTTTGTCCGTCTGAAACATCCGCCCCTGTTACCGTTCCTGCCCCATCGCAATTATCGGTCCAACCAAGGTTAACCATTGCTGGTACATCTGCTGCACATTGCACGTTTGCTGTTGCGGGAGGTGCAGCAAATACGGGTGCTTGAGTATCATCCACAGTAATTGTTTGCGTTTCCGTCGCTGTATTACCACACGCATCGGTGTAAGTCCATGTTCTTGTCATTGTTGCAGGACAACCACCTGAAAGTGCTCCATCCGAACCAGTAACAGAACCAGTTCCATCACAGTTGTCTGTCCAACCTAGATTCGTCATGGCAGGAATATCTCCAATACACTCTACCGTTACATCCGCAGGAGGTGCATTGAAAACTGGTGCTTGTGTATCATTAATTACAATCAATTGTTGAACATCCAAAATATCCCCACAGTCGTTGGATACGCGGTAAGTTCTCGTGATGGTCTCAGGACATGAAAGTCCATCCGAAGCGTCATTCAAGAAAGCCACGGTTGGGTTACATGGACCTGCTTCATCTGTTACAACCAATGGATCTGGTGCTGGCACATCACCAGGACACTGAACATTTACTGTAGCTGGGTTCGATGCCGTCAATCCTGTGGTGGTACAACATGTATACGCTGCTGGTTGAACAAATGTACAGTTCGCCGCAGTTGGGGTTTGTTCTGTGAATGTTACGTCCAAGGAAACATCGATTGTAGATGCGGTCCATTCGCCTTGGTTTAATGATCCACAAGCGGCTCCTGGCACATATGTTGCATTAACGGTGGGTCCAGGAGGGTTCGTATTAAAGAAGTTTGGATAAATATAAACTTCCACCACGCTGTTCTCATCAAATCCACCTGGAATACTCGTCAAATCCAAAGTTGTATTAAAGTTTGTAGGAGCTGGTGGTCCAAACATTTGATCATACACAATCTGACCATCGATAATAATTGTAACCCAGAATTCATCTGTAGAAGTACCTGGTACATTAGGGAAACAATAACCTGTCATATCAACATTTAATGTCAATGATGTTGCGACGCCACCTTGTCCACTTGGACCCAATGAAGTATACGCTGAGTTATTCGTTCCTCCAAACGGTGAACTTGCCACTACTACGTCTCCTACGTTTGTAGTTTGGTTATAAACAGTTGGACCTAATGGCCCACCAGTTGAACAACAATCTGGTCCACCACCAACTCCGATATAGGACACTGTAAAATCTTGGTTCCCGCTATTACAAGTATTCGCAGGCCAGGTAGAAGGATCTGGGGAAATTGTGAAAATGGACCCGATATCCAAAGCGTCACAGTCATTTTGCCCAATCACATCCCATTGACATGTTGCAGCATTCCATGAGATATCTACTAAATCCGTTGATGCAGTTGGAATTTGAGGATACACCGTAACTGCATGCGTCCCACTGGAAATAACTGCTCCAGTTTCATCGCAAACAATTGACCACGGAAGGTTTACATTAATTGGCGTACAGTAGTTCGCATTATCCAGGAGAAACTGGAGGTCATGATCAGCACAGTTTCCGACAGTGCTCGTAACGGGACCAGAAGGCGTATTAATAGTAATTGTAGAGGTACTTATGGAAACGTTTGCTCCAAAAATATTGGACGCTCCTGTTCCAAAGTTCCCTGTTACCGGGCCTGAAATAATGGCTCCATTTTGTTCAATTTGGAAAAAACCGCCGGTACCGTTGAATCCGTCTCCAAAACTATCAAAAATAGACATTGTGAAGAAGGTTCCTTCGATGTTCGGATCAAGGTTTACAACAGCATTAATGGCGCCTCCATTAAATCCCGGACCTCCCGAAGCCACAACATTTCCAGTTAAATTACTCGTTACTTCCCATGTTATTTCATTCGCGAAAGACGAACCGTAGTTCCCAACAACATCAAAAGTTAGCAATCCATTACAGGCTGTATTCGCAACTTCAAAATCAAAAAGCTGTCCACCACATGCCGTACTTGCAGCAGTAGCCGTATTTGCATAATCAGGACATGGCAACCCTGCAGAGCAATCAATAACTGTTACAGTAGTTGCATCTGAATCATCACACGGTGCGGATCCAATAGAATAGTTGATATTGTATGTTCCTGGTGCCACAGAACCGGGATCAAAAACTCCTGTTGGAGAAACTCCAGTTCCTGTCCATGTTCCACCATTGTCTACAGCTGTCAACTGCACTGGCGCATCCGTAGTACATAATGTTGCTTGAGGGTTGATGGTTGCATCTGGCGGTCCTGTTTGGGCGCTGCCGGGAGTAGTACCCAACTCCAACGTAAACGAAGTTTGAACATCGCTCCAATCTTCCACCAAAATCATAATCACATCACCTGTATTTACTACAGGTGCTGGCGCTGTCGAAGCACAAGGAAAAGCAGTTCCAAATTGATTACACCCACTTGCTGCCGTAGCATAGTTACATCCTAGCTCTGTCCCTGTACCTAGCGAAGCACAAGGATCTGCCTGACCTGTTATATCGAATACAGAAACATCAAGAAATCCGCCAGTAGTGTTGGCGTCAATTAACAAGTTCAAATCCCCGCCTTGGGTGATGTACAAAACGATGTAGGCATAGTTTGGTGCAGCTTGTCCGTTCCAATAATCCAAACAAGAAGAAGGGTTGGCACTTGCGGGGGCAAAATTAAAAGGTCCTGCCTGACCAGGAGTACAAATAGATATGTTTGTATTACACTGTGCCTGTGTAAAGTTCGTAGCGAACATAAAGGCAAAGAATGATACGAGTATGAGTAGAGTTTTCATGTAGTTTCACTTAGTTTGAGTAGGAGTTTGGATTCTGGTTGCTCGCCTAATTGACTATTTCAAACCCAGAATAACCAAATCGAACAACCATTTCCTGAAGTTCAGATTGCGAATGAGCATTTGGTAAAACCATGCTAATTTCTTGTGTATTGGCATCGATAGAAATACTCACCAAATCTGGGTACTGTAGTAGAAACCTATCCTCCCAACGAGCAGCACGATCAGTAGTCATTACCCTATTCGACACGAAATCATACGTATAATTTGATCCTGATGGTGTGCGACTAATTTGTGCTTTTGGTAAGGAACTGGTAGCTTCTTTTGTCGTGTTTGAAGTTGGTTCGCTTGAACTTGACTTTTCCGTGTTCTGCCCAAAACATGATGCAGAGATCAGCAGTCCCAGTAATAAGGTAGAAATTTTCATATTCAAAAGTAGTTTGTAGACCCAGTTTGTTAGATCATCGTAGTACTATGAATTACGCTATTTCCTGTAATTGGTTGCCTTTCTGATGGTTCCGTTTTAACATACTGTTAAGACCAATGAACATACTGGTACTACCAATGAAAAAAGGGTACCCGTTGGATACCCTTTTCACTTTATGATCGAATATTTATCGAATTAGGTTCACATGACCAGTTTCAAACTTTCGTTCATCATTCATACTTGTTTTGAACTCCAATTTCCATGTATAGGTTCCATCTTGAACTAGATCTCCACCTGTTCCATACGTTCCATCCCATCCAACAGAGGCATCGTAAGACTCCCAAATGATTTCACCCCATCGGTTGAAGATTAGCAAGTGGAAATCAAACGGATCATACCCTTCTGTAAATACTGGCAAGAAGGTTTCGTTATAATCGTCTCCGTCTGGAGTGAACGTATTCGGAATATAATAAATCAATTGCTCTTCAATAGTAATTGTAGCATATGCCTGATCCATACAACCGAGATCTGTGTAAGCCGTTAATACGACGTTATACGTACCTGGTTCTTCAGGATAGGTGTGCGAGGGACTCACTTCAGTGCTATTTGACCCTGGTGTTCCAAACTCCCATTCGTAGGAAGTAGCTCCCGTAGTCGTATTATCAAATTGCACTTCAGTAAATTGGCTCGTCAACTCTGTCTGCGACGGAGTAAATGATGCATTTGGATCTCCTTCGATATAAATGTACTGAGAGTATGTATCTGTTGAAGAACATCCTAAGTTTGACGTTGTAGTTAAAGTTACGTCATATAGCCCTGGACTTGTAAACGTATATGCCCCCGAATTACATCCAGATACCGTTTGACCATTAATCGTCCATTGACAGTCTGCAATTCCGCTAATCGCAGAAGAAGTATTAATGAAAGTAACAGTATGTGGAGCACATCCAGAAAGCACATCTCCTGCAAAACTAACGATTGGTGGGTCTTCTACTGTTACAGTGATTTGGTCTGTAGAAATACAGCCATAGTTATCCGCTGTTACCGTATACGTTGTTGTTTGTGAAGGTGAAAACGGTCCTTGCGGAACCTGAGGCGACCAACTCAATTGAGCGTTCCATGGATTAGAAGCAACAATGGTTATATTCTCTCCTGTACAAATCGTCGTATCGTTTCCTGCATCAATTGGAGCTGGCGTAGCTAGGATTGTGATTTCATGGGTTACCAAAGTTTGGTTTCCACAATCATCCGTTACACTGTAGGTATGCGTAATAATTTCGCCATTACACACGTTACCATCACTCACCGAACTTACAAAGGCCACAACTGGGTTCGCTGTACAATTGTCCGCTTCGTTGATTACCACACTTGGGTCTGGCGCTGGAACATCGTTTGGTCCAGGTACCGATATTGGTGCTGGATTCGATGCTGTTGGTGGTGTAACATCATTCACAATAATCAACTGATCAACTGTGGTAACATTCCCACAATCGTCCGTGATACTTTACGTACGTGTTATTGTTTCTGGACACGATTGCCCATCCGATACATCTCCAACAAATGCTACTACTGGAGCCACGGTGCAATTATCATTAACATTCGTAACCGAGTTAATGTCAGCCGCTGGAACATCGCCAATACACTCTACATTGACTGTTCCTGGTGCGGTCGCCGTAGGTGGCGTTGTATCATCCACTATGATCGTTTGAGACGTTGATGAAGTGTTCCCACAAGCATCGGTATACGTCCATGTTCTGGTGATCGTTTCTGGACATGACTGCCCGTCCGAAACATCTACTCCTGTTACTGTCCCTGCTCCATCACAGTTATCTGTCCATCCAAGATCTGTCATCGCTGGAACATCACCTATACACTCTACCGTTACATCGGCTGGTGCTGCTGCCATTACTGGCGCTGTGATATCATTAACAGTGATGATTTGATCTACCGTGATTTGGTTGCCACAAACATCCGTGATACTGTATGTTCGTGTGATCGTCTCAGGACATGTTTGCCCGTTCGATACATCTCCTACGTGCGCCACAGTCGGCACACCTTGATTGTCCGCTTCATCGGTAATCAATAGTGGGTCTGCCGCTGGAACATCGCCGATACATTCTACCGTGATGTCTGCTGGTGCTGTTCCCGTTGGCATGATTGGATCGGTGATCTGTATCAAGTGCGTCACCTGTGTTGTGTTACCACAATCGTCCGTGATTTCATAAATACGGGTGATTGTTTCAGGACATGGGTTGTTGTCTGAAGTCTCACTCACAAAGGTCACTGTTGGATTTACCGTACAGTTATCCGCCTCATCATTTACCACTGTTACATCTACTGGTGGAGCTGGTCCTCCAGGTACTACAGTTGTTGCTGGATTTGATGCCGTTGGTGGCGTTGTATCGTCTACAATGATTGTTTGTGATACCGTTGCATTGTTTCCACAAGCATCGGTATACGTCCACGTCCGTGTAATCGTCTCAGGACATGTTTGTCCATCAGAAACATCCGCTCCTGTTACCGTTCCTGCTCCATCGCAGTTATCTGTCCAACCAAGATCTGTCATGGCTGGAACATCGCCCGCACATTCAACTGTCACGTTGGCTGGTGGTGGTGCCAAAACAGGAGCTTGTGTATCATGCACCGTGATTGTTTGTGTCTCCGTTGCTGTGTTACCACAAGCATCGGTGTATGTCCACGTTCTTGTGATCGTTTCAGGACATGTCTGACCGTCTGAAACTTCTGTTCCCGCTACTGTTCCTGATCCGTCACAGTTGTCCGTCCAACCAAGACCTGTCATTGCTGGCACATCGCCTATACACTGATAAGAAGCATCTGCCGGCGCTGCGGCAAGAACTGGAGCTTGCGTATCGTGAACCGTAATTGTTTGTGTTTCCGTAGAAGTATTTCCACAAGCATCGGTATACGTCCAGGTACGTATGATCGTTTCAGGACATGTCTGACCGTCTGAAACTTCTGTTCCTGCTACTGTTCCTGATCCGTCACAGTTGTCCGTCCAACCAAGACCTGTCATTGCTGGCACATCACCTATACACTGGTAAGAGGCGTCTGCTGGTGCTGCTGCAAAGACTGGTGCTTGCGTGTCATGAACCGTAATTATTTGTGTTTCTGTTGCTGTGTTTCCACAAGCATCCGTGTAGGTCCAGGTTCTGGTGATTGTTTCTGGACATGATTGTCCATCAGACACATCACTTCCAGTTACGTTTCCTGATCCATCGCAGTTGTCCGTCCAGCCAAGATTTGTCATGGCAGGAACATCTCCGATACACTCCACAGTAACATCTGCGGGCGGTGCATTGAATACAGGTGCTTGCGTATCGTGAATGGTGATCGTTTGCGTGACAAAAATGAAGTTACCACAATCGTCCGTCACTCGATACGTGCGTGTTATTGTCTCTGGACATGATTGGCCATCCGACGTATCGCTTTCAAATGTTACAACTGGCGGAGCTCCATTGTCTGCTTCGTCCGTTACCACTAATGGATCTGGAGCTGGTACATCTGCAGCACATTGCACGTTGATAGGTGCTGGGTTGCTCGCTGTTGGTGGCACTGCATCACCTACTTCAATAATTTGAGTAACTGTAATTTGATTTCCACATTCATCCGTAACACTATACGTACGCGTGATGATTTCTGGACAGTTTCCATTATCGCTTACATCGTTTACCCATGCAACAACAGGGTTCACCGTACAGTTATCCGCTTCATCAGTTACAACTAACGGGTCGGGGTTTGGAACTGGTGTACCACCTGAAATTATGATTGGAGCTGGGTTAGAAGCAGTAGGCGGAGTCGTATCGTCTACGATGATTGTCTGCGATACCGTTGCATTGTTTCCACACGCATCGGTATACGTCCACGTCCGTGTGATCGTCTCAGGGCATGTTTGTCCATCTGAAACATCCGCTCCGGTCACTGTTCCTGATCCATCGCAGTTGTCCGTCCAACCAAGATCTGTCATGGCTGGAACATCACCCGCACATTCAACTGTTACGTTGGCTGGTGGTGCTACCAAAACAGGAGCTTGTGTATCATGTACCGTAATTGTTTGCGTCTCCGTTGCTGTATTGCCACAAGCATCGGTGTATGTCCACGTTCTTGTGATCGTTTCAGGACATGTTTGTCCGTCTGAAACATCCGCCCCTGTTACCGTTCCTGCCCCATCGCAATTATCGGTCCAACCAAGGTTAACCATTGCTGGTACATCTGCTGCACATTGCACGGCAACATTTGCAGGGGAAGGATCAAGCACTGGGGCTTGGGTATCCTCAATGATAATTAGTTGTTGAACATCTACAAAGTTTCCACACCCATCTTCCACACGGTAGGTTCGAGTAATTGTTTCAGGACACGTATTGTTATCTGATACATCACTAATAAAAGTCACTGAAGGAGGAACAGTAATATCGTCTGCCTCGTCTGTAACAACTAATGGATCAGGAGCAGGTACATCGCCCGCACATTGTACGTTAATATTTGGAGGATTTGAAGCCGTTGGAGCCTGATCAACAGTTACTACAACGTCATCTGTTTCAGTACAACCGTTATAAGTAACACTTAATGTGTATGTAGTTGTAGCACCAGGAGATACTGTACCCTGACCGTTGTCAGTTCCTCCTCCCAGGTCAATCGTTCCAGATCCAGCACCGTTATCCCATGTATACGTTGCTCCGTCATCTGGTGTCACAGGATCTGCACCAATCACAACGTTCCCAGAACCAGCACAATAAACGAGATCTGGACCTGCGTCCGCAGTTGTCCCAGGAGGCACAACCACCGTAACTGTGTCGTAACATGCATCATTACCATTAGTATAAGTAACGATATACGTTGAAGTCGTAGTTGGATTTTGTGTTTGTTGCGCGTTATCAGGCGAACCAGGAATCATATCCCAATCATACCAATACGGAGTACAATCTAAGATAGAGGTAATCGAAACGTTGTCAATCCCCCAGTTATCACAGCATGTACCTGATGAATTCGTTTGTATCCATTGAAAGATCGTATTGGTAGTTTGAGCACCAGGTGGAATTGGAAAGGTATAGGTATTCCAATTGGTTAACTGTGGATCATAACCACCATTCGGGTCCCAATATTGAATAACATTCCAAGTTGCTCCATTATCCGTAGAATACTGTAGCGTCACCCCTTCATTCGGCAAATCTGGTCCTTCACACGGTGACGGGCCTCCCTGAGTAGAATATGCCATGTCAAAACTGAGAACCCCTCCACAACTCACATCAAACCCTACTGTAGTCAGCTGCGGCGTCCCTGTTGAAGTAGATGCCCAATAGTAGTTTGTACCTGTTGGATTCGGACCACAAGGTTGCCCAAATGCAGCTCCACCTGTAGAGTTCCAACCACTTCCGGCACTACCATTATCGAAGTTATTATAAAGTACATATTCGAATGCACCGACTCCATTTGCATCTAAATCCACTGTTCCTCCATTACAATCAATTGGAGGACCTACTACAGTAACAGAAGCATCTACCTGACAAGGCGTTGGACATGGTGCACATGCACCTCCACAATCGACTCCTGTTTCATTTCCATCTTGAATACCGTTAAAACAATCCGGGCAAGCAGGACAAGTAGGCCCACCACAGTCCACGCCAGTTTCTTGACCATTCATAATACCATCTGTACAAGTTGGCGTAATACACGATATATTCGCCGCCCAACCGATGTCTGTGACTGAACCGTCAGAATCAAATAAGATTGTAATACATGATCCAGTAGAAGTAACGGTACCTGGACTGTTGGTACCTGTCCAGGTCCCAATCAAGGGTGCTCCAGTGGAATTACCGTCATAAATAAAAATGTCATCGAAATTGTTCTCAAGGTCAAAAACGGTAAAATCCAGTTGAATATTTGCCGTGCTCCCAGAACAAAAGGTCATGGTGAACAAATTATTGTTCCCATAGTTACCGCCTGCTCCACCCGGATCATAAAATGTTCCAGAACAAGTAGTCACTGTCGAGTTGCTCATATTATAGGTCTGGCCATAACCTTCATTAGCCACGAAGAAAATCGTGGCAAAGAGAAAGAGTATTGAGCTGAGTTTCATAATTCGGTAGTTTAAATGCGTTGGTTTGGTTGGTAGGTTTCTAATATTGTGTGACGCTCAAATCATCCAACTGGAAGGCCGTCAATGGGTCTCCCTGTGAATAGTTTGCATCAATAAATTTTGAAAATATTTTAATATCGTATCCTGATTGAGGCTCACAATCCGCCTCCAAAACTTCATTGGGACTCATGCTCATCTCGTAGCGATACTCATCTGGATAATCACATGTGCGGCAAGTTCCGGCATAGTGCAAGATTTTATGCCATGAAAGCACCAGCTTCGAGGATGTTTTGTTTGTCAGACGGAACATCACTCCCTCAAAATCAAAACCGGAAGACGGGTCACAATTGGTGAAGACATATTCGATCTTAACCTGCTCATTCTCGACGTATACGGTCCAATCTGTTGGCTTAACAGCAGTCGCTTCCGTTGAAACAAGAGGTGTAGTGATCTGAGTTTGTGCATAGGAGGTACTGCCAAGTAGAATCACACAAACAGCCAGTAGCAATTTCATAATTAGTCGTTTTTTTGGTTTAGCTTTTGCACGTTGCACACAGCAGTATGCGCATGTTCGAGCATTTCTCGAATTTAACGATTGACGACCACCTATCTCAACGAATTCATAACTGATAAACATACTCCTGATTCCAATGATTATTCCAACCCTTTCATTGAACATTTAGGAATACAATATTTCCCAAAAAAAATAGCGTCTAATAAATTTTAACGTAACGCTCTATCAACGTGAATGTTTTGACAGTTCTAACATTAAACTTATTGAAATCTTTCAGAATCAAGCAGCTAGCGTTTTCTTGGCACGCATCTATTTAATTGGCGAAAAATAGAAATCGTTGTATGATATGCTAAGACACAAAAAAGCCTCAATTATGAATTGAGGCTTTTTATCAATACTAAATCGTTATTGTTATCTGAGAACATTGACGTGACCAACCACTTCAATCCTCTCATCGTTTAGCGTTGTTTTGAAATCAATTTTCCAGGTATACGTACCGTCTTGAACTGGTCTACCATCAACTCCATAGGTTGCATCCCACCCTACAGACGCATCGTGGGATTCCCATATTACCTCACCCCAGCGATTGAATACATACAAGTTGAAATCAAATGGATCGTACCCTGAACTGAACACTACATGCCAGTTCTGGTTGTAATCATCATTATCTGGAGTAAATGTGTTCGGTACGTAGAAGATCAATTCCTCGTTAATGGTAATTGCTCTGTATGTACTATCTGGACAACCGAGTGGAGAATATGCCGTCAGCCAAACAACGTAGCCTCCTGCTTCCTCCGAAGGGAAGGTATGAATTGGATTCTCTTGCGTTGAGTTCGGACTACCGTCTCCAAAATCCCAAGAGTAGCTAACCGCTCCTGTCGACTGGTTGTTGAATGCAATCTGACTATCAAATACAGAAACTACCGAAGACGAAGGTGTGAATGCAGCGACTGGATTATCTTCAATATAGATATAATCGGTATACGTTACCGTGTTAGAACACCCCGCTGCTGACACTGTTGTTAAGGTCGCATCAAACAGTCCTGCATTATCAAAGGTAACCGTTACAGAGCCACATCCAGTTGCAGTTGTTCCATTGCTGAACGACCAGAAACAATCCGTAAAAACACCTGGTGTTGTATTGGTAAATGTTACAGTCAATCCTTCACAGCCTTGCGTCGTATCCGCCGTAAAAGAAACCGCAGGAACGGGCTCAACCGTAACGTCGACACTATCCGTATTAACACATCCGTTCACGTCGGTTCCTACAACATAATATGTTCCTGAAGCGGTTGGAACGAAAGGTTGTCCATTTGTTATTACAGGAACCCAGGCATACGTGTTTGCGCCTGTTGCTGTGAGTGTAACTGGATCACCATCACATACTGTTGTGTTGGCACCAGCATCTACTACTGGGATTGGATTTACTGTAATTGTAAACTGCTGTGGAACTCCAATACATCCGTTGGATGTTGGAACAACTGTAACTGTTCCTGCAATGGAAGTCGCGCCTCCGTTCGTCGTTGTAAATGAAGGAATGTCCCCTGTTCCGTTTGCACCAAGTCCAATTCCAGTGTTATCGTTAATCCAATCGAAAGTTGTCCCTGCAAACGGACTTGTAAAGTTCACGGCTGCGGTATTTTCTCCTTCACATAATTCCTGGTCAGCAATTGGATCCATTGTTGGTGGTGCATCAACTGTGATTGTAAATGTAGTTGGTGTTCCAACACAACCGTTTAACGTTGGTGTTACAGTAATTGTTCCTGAAATGGAAGAACTTGTGGTATTCGTAGCAGTGAAACTTGGAATATCTCCGGTTCCAGCCCCGCCTAAACCGATGTTTGTATTCGTATTTGTCCAATCAAATGTTGTGCCCGGGGTTGCTCCTGAGAAGTTCACAGCTGCCGTCGCCAATCCATTACAAACTGTTTGATCAACCACTGGATCTACATTCGGCGATGGATTAACCGTAATAGTAAAGTCTTCTGGAGTTCCTACACATCCGTTTGATGTTGGGGTCACTGTAATAGTAGCTATTACTGCAGCCGCTCCGTTATTTACAGCGTTAAACGCCGCAATATTTCCAGAACTAGCTGCCGCTAAACCAATGGAAGGATCACTGTTTGTCCAATCAAAAGTAGTTCCTGGTGTTGTGCTTGTAAATACAACTTGAGACGTTAAATCTCCATTACAGACAATTTGATCTGCAACTGGATCTACTGCTGGAGTAGGATTAACAGTAATGGTAAAACTTGTTGGTGTTCCTGGACAGCTATTTGCAGTTGGAGTTACCGTAATTGTTGCCACAACAGGATTTACTCCGTTGTTTACCGCTGTAAAGGCAGCTATATCCCCTGTGCCTGCCGCTGCCAGCCCAATGCTTGGGGTATCGTTTACCCAATCGAACGTTGTACCTGCTACAGATCCAGTAAAGTTTGCGGCTGCTGTCAAGTCACCATTACAAACCGTTTGATCCGCCACAGGATCCACATCTGGAATTGGATGAATGGTTACATCCACCATATCAGTGTTAGAACATCCGTTCGCATCTGTTCCCGTTGCGGTGTAAGTCACCGTGCCCACACCTGGGAAGAATTGCTGGTTATTTATTACACCATTATCCCATACAATCGTTGGTGCACCTGTTGCATTCAATGTCACTCCAGCTCCCGCACATTCCGTAACATCCTGTCCGGCATCAATCACTGGTAAAGGATTCACAACAAGCGTAACACTTGAAGTACTATCACATCCAGTGGGTAAGGTATACGTAGCATCGTATACTCCTGCAACCGTTTGCGGTTGACCGTGAATGGTAGCTACTTCTCCTTGACATATTTCTACGGTGCTTGGGAAGACAATAGTTGTATTCTCGATAACATTAACTGCCGCCGAAGTTCCTGTACAACCATTAGCATCTGTTACTGTTACGGTAATTGGGTTATCAGCGATAGTAAAGTCAGCCGTCGGTGTTGTTGCACCATTTGACCACAAATATCCGTTGTATGCATTAGCCGTTCCTAAGGTAGCTGTAAAACCAGTACAGTACTCGAGCACTCCTGTTATCACAGGAACTGGATTAGGGTTAACTGTTACCGTTGCAGTCCCTGCTACATTCTGCAAACAATTTGATGCGCTGGCATCCTGCACACTCACCAAGTTATAATCAAAAGTTCCTGATGTGGAGGTAGGAGCTAACACCGTAGCTGTATTACCAACAGAAGTTACCGTTTGATTGGCACCACCGTTAATGTTGTACGTAAATGTATAAGGTGCTACTCCGTCAGAACCTGTAAAAGTAATTGTAGGTTCCGGATCGTTTTCACAAACACTCACCGTTCCTGAAATCGTTGCATTTGGAAGTGGGTTTACAGTAATCACAAATGACTCTGGAGTCCCAATACAACCAGCCGCCGATGGAGTAACACTAAAGTTCCCTGAAATAGGTGCGTTCGTCGCATTTACTCCTGCAAACGCTCCAATATTTCCAGTCCCATTGGCTCCAACTCCAATTCCAGTATTCGAATTGGTCCAATCATATTGTGTTCCAGCCACTGCACCGGTGAAGTTAATCGCTGCTGTATTCTCTCCTTCACAAATCTCTTGATCTGAAACAGGGTCCACCGTTGGAATAGGATTAACGATGATATCAAATGTGGTAATTGGCCCGGTACAACCGTTAGCAGTTGCGCTTACAGAAACGGTGGCAGTTACTGCAGTAGCCCCAGCATTTACCGTATTGAATGAAGCAATGTTTCCTGTACCACTGGCTGCAAGACCAATGGAAGTTGTATTATTTGTCCAATCGAAGCTAGCCCCAGCTGTAGGACTTGTAAAATTAACTGCTGCCGTTGGATCTCCAGCACAAAGGGTTTGATCTAAAATAGGATCAACAACAGGCAATGGATTCACTGTGACAGTCAAGTTATGATCCGCTACGCAGCCATTCGCATCTGTTCCTGTTACCGTGTATATAGTCGTGGTTGTTGGAGATGCATTTACAGTTGCACCTACCGTTGTGTTTAACCCTGTTCCCGGCGACCATACGTAGGTATTTGCTCCTGTTGCAGTTATGTTTACGTTATCACCTTCACAAATTGTTTGGTCTGGAGCATTAACTACAGGAAGTGGATTTACGGTTACAGGCAAAGTCAAGCTATCTGGACATGCTCCTGGAGTCAAGTACTGAATATTGTAGGTAGTTCCTGCAACTTCATTTGTAATCTCACCTGTTGATGGATTCACGGACGAGCCATCTGCCGGATCTGGATTGAACGAGAAGGTTCCTCCAGCCGTTCCAGTGATGTTCGCAGTATTCGCATCGCCCAAACAAAAATCTGTTAATGTAAATGTTGGATCTTCCAACGGGTTCACGGTAACTGTAACGTTTGCAGTATTCGCACACCCTGTATTGATATTCGTTCCACTCACGGTAAAAGTTTCACCGTCGACAGCGCCATATACAGTCGGAGCTTGCAAGCTATCATCGTTGAACGTCGCAGCACCGCTAGTCGTCCACAACCATTCAGTCGCTTCTCCTCCAGTTTCGTTTAAAGAAATACTATCTCCAAGACATACAGGACTATTATCAACAGCTACAACATTTGGTAAAGAATTGATTTCTACTAAGAAAGTTTCCGTTCCCCAGCAGGTCGCGGCTGGACTTTGGTATGTGATTGTATACAGACCTGGTGTTGATGCAGACACATCAATTAGGCCTGTATTGGTGTTAATAACCATACCTGCCGGTGCCACCGAAAAGGTACCACCAGGAACCCCTGTAATAGTTGGTAATGGGTCAGTATCATCTTGACAGTATTTAGGATCGTAAAAGAAAGAAGCATCTTCCATTCCTACGAAGGTCCCGGAAACCGTAACTGGACAACCATTATCATCAACAATTTCGAATGAGTAGTTGTCGCCGTCTACCAATCCATCGATGGTGATAGTTCCACCATTTGATGCAGAAGTATTGACAAAAGAAGCCGTAGATGGGACTAATGATCCTGGTACTACATTAAACTGAGACCCATCGTTTGCTGGGGTACCTCCACTCACTGTAACTGTAGCTGTACCTGCAAAACAGTCTTCTGTAACGTTGGTCGTAATAGGCTCGAGGAATGTCACCGGATACGCAGGTCCCAGGTCATAACACAAAGTACCATTATAGAAATACGAATAAATATAATTGACGTAATCATACAATGTTAGTGGCATGAAGTAATACGTGAGGTTATTACCATAGATATTACTTACTCCCCATGGTCCCGCTGGGTTGTTCGGATCCCAAATCCCTAAGAAACATGGATCTGTCGTAAAGTCTTGCGGTGCAAAAATTGTTGGTGCACAATCATAAATCAATAAGTGCATACCAGGATTATACGTACCCCCTGGAGGGTTTCCAATATCTGCTGGAGGAATAAAATCACCATTTGGAGTAATCGTAATTGAGTCTCCAAAACACAAATCAAATGCAGGTCCCGTTGAAGTGGTGTTACCCGTAACACTTGTACTGAAGGTGCCTGCATCCACCGGACAGTCACAATTTGCGGGATGATTAAACGGTAATGAGGTCATTGTACAAGATGGATCAGCTGAGAATGTTGCTGTAACCGTACAGTTCGTCGTACCGTTCGGTGTAATTCCTGTAATTGCCCAGTTTAGTGGACTTGTAAACGGAGCATTATACGTAACACTGTTTCCGTTACAGTCTGTTAATGTTAAAGTACCAGTCGATGGTGGGCTTGTAAATTCTACTGTTCCAGTAATATCAAAAGTATTCGTAACTGTATTACATGGTTCCTGGTTCAGGCTGAAATACGTAAAGAAACAGTTACAAATTGGTGCAGTATAGGCCAAGTTCATGATAGAACATGTTGGATCTGCCGTAAAGTATGCACTTACATCACACGGCTGTCCGTCTGCATTCAATCCACCAAAAAGGTACGTTTCAGACCCTTGTCCTTGAGCGTTAACAGTAAAAGGCGCACTTGCAACTACATGTATGTTACCGTTACAATCCTCCACTACCAAATTCCCAGTGGTTGGCGGATCTTCAAAATCAATAACCCCTGTAATCTCATAAGTATCGGTGTTTGGATCACATGCGCTTACATTCGCTTCGAAATAAGACATAAAACAAGGTGGATTGGCTACCACAGAACAATCTGTAGCCCCAGTTCCTCCTGTTTGTGTTAGACTTACGTTCTGAACTGTGTTTGCGTAGTTGGTAATCAACATGATGTACACCTCCCCCACTTGCGCATTGGGGATAGATGGCGTTTCGTTCGCCGTAGCCGAGTAACTACAGTCCACGATATCTCCTGCATCTAAGGTCCCACAATCGCCCTGAGCAGCTGCCAGGTTCGGGTAAGGTCCGTAAATAATAAAGTCGATATCAGATGGTGCTGTCAGACTCATGTCAATTGCACCAGCATTGGAGATTTCAAAATAGTACCAACTAGGGTTCGGTTGAGTAGCCAAACAACCGTAGTCGTTTCCGACTTCGGCAGTTGTACCTGTGTTTGCTGTAAATGTTGCACCTTGATCCGTACAAATAGGATCCATATCAGCACAATTAACGCCCTGAGCCAAACCAAAGAACGGAACAGCGAAAATAAGTAGAAGTAGAAAGTGTCTCATGATGGTTTAGGTTCTAGAGATTATCACGCTTTTGAACCAAATCTGCACGCTCTTGATTCAATTCTAGTTTGATTTGTTCCATATCCTGGAACCAGCCGTTTTGCTCGGCTATTGCCTTTTCAGACGGTGTATTATTTACGTGAGCAATTTTTGAATCAATGGCTACGATTTGTGCATCAATTTTTGCTATTTCCTCGTTGTAATAGGCTACATCATGAGTGCGCTGCGGTTGACCAGGTCGTTTCGAGATGGTCACAGCTCGACTTTGGGTAGCCACAGTTGTAGTTGTCCCCTTGTACTCAGCATGCATTTTAGACGGAGATTCGGTAGGTACTATTTGTGTTTCAGGCTGTTGGCCCAAAGCCAAACCAGCGGACACAATAAGCCCAGCGGTAAGTAAAGTTTTCATGTAGTTCGCATGTTTTCTTAATAGTCTAACGTTTGGAAATGCTCGGGGTTGCCTTAGCAAACAATTCTTGATAATTTATTGAATAAATTTCTCAATTATCAAACAGGCCTTTGCAATGAACATTTTCAAAGTTTGGTCTAAAATACGAATTTAAAATCAGTTATCTGATGAGCATCAGTAGGTTGACTAGGAATTGACCCAATCAATACCCTTCGCTAACATGGTTTGGGTAAACGCCTCTTGGCTTCCAGCCTCAATTGGCTTGCAGTACTCCCATTGTGCGGATGCAGGCAAACTCATTAAGATAGATTCCGTTCTTCCGCCCGACACCAAGCCGAATTTGGTTCCGCGATCATGTACCAGATTGAACTCCACGTACCGACCTCTTCGCGTATTCCGCCAATCTATTTCACGTTCACCGTACTTCTTAACTTTCCCTACGTTCACTTGATGCTTGTACAACTCTGGGAATGCTTCTCCCAAATCTTTGCAGAAATTAAAGATCTGATTTTTGGATAAGTCTTCCGCTTCTTTCAAATGGTCGAAAAATATACCTCCCACACCACGCGTTTCGTCTCGATGAGGTAGATAGAAATAATCATCCGCCCAAACTTTAAATCTTGGGTAAAAATCAGAGTTATACCTATCACAGATTTCTTTCAGACCTTCATGGAAAGCGCGAGCGTCCTCTTTCAGTATATAATGCGGTGTTAAATCGATACCGCCGCCAAACCAATATTTCCCATCACTTAATTCAAAGTAACGTACGTTCATATGAATGATCGGTATGTGAGGATTGTGCGGATGTAAAACTATGGAAACTCCCGTAGCGAAGAATTCATCTGCGGTAATCTCTGTATTTCTTCGCATTAAATCGGTTACCTCACCATGGACCTCTGAAAAATTGACACCTCCTTTTTCGATGACACCTTCGCCTTTGATAATGCGTGTTCTCCCTCCTCCACCTTCAGAGCGCTGCCATTTATCCTCCTGGAACTGAGAAACGCCGTCAACCTCTTCTATGCGATGACATATAAAATCTTGTAATTGCTGAAAGGCTCTAGAGATTTCGTTTTTATTCATCTTCTAACAGCTCGGTATTCACCAATTCGTAATCCTCCTGCTCGATAATGAAGATGTGATTGTTCTCGTAACCATCCGATGGAGAAATTTGACGCATATCAAAATCGTTCGCTAATAGATTGACCTCAATATCTTCTAAGAAGAAATGACTGCCCATCTCTAGTAGGATATCATAGCCTTGCACAGCAAATTTACTCATGTCGGTTGAGTAGCGCTCACGAAAATTACGATTTACATGGATCATTAAGTCAGTGTAGTAATCACGGAACGTTGAACTGGCAAAACGGAAATTGTATCGGTTTTTGAAATCGTTATTGATACTTTCGAAATCTACCCAATCTTTAGTTCCATAAATATAAATTCCATCTTTCCGGGCACGAAAATCGGACCGACTCACAGTACTCACAAACTTATCTGCATGATAACGATTGTTTGTAGGCATAATGATAATATTGTCCGCATTGCGAGTCATGAGATTCTTCACACCGTCTTGCGTTGTTTCATTCAACGCGGCTTTTGGCACTTCTGTTTCCGCATTTTTATAGGCATCCCTGAATGCTTCGTACAGCGGCATATCTTCCTCTTTCGGCGGCTTTACCAACATTACACGATCATCGCTGTGATTCTTTGCTACATATTCTCCCAGACGACGCATTAAAGTAATATCCGAAGGAATAGCAGCATAAACCAATCGATTCCCTTCCAAAATGGATGTTTGGCAACCAACTGGAACCACCATTCGAATGGCATTCTGTTTGCAATGTTCTGCAATCAATTTTTGCGTGTTCGGGTAGAATGGTCCAATTACCAAATCTGTATTCTCAAATTCCGCACTGTTTAATATTGATAAAATAGTGGCTGAATCCCTTTTCGTATCGTAGAATTGAATATCCGCATTCAAGCCAAGCGCCTCCAGGGAATCTATCGCCATTGACATTCCCATGTAAAATTGGGTCGCTATTTCGGATACGTTTTTTGAATATCCTTTACTGTGTTCCAGAAAGAAAGGCATAAATACAGCGATTTTATATCGCTCCTTCACTTCAAAATCAATTGGATCTGAACCATTTGGATCGTATTTATCCGGCACTGGCTTAATTATTAATTTCTTGATGCGCTCTTGTTTTAGAGGAATCTTAAGAACTTGTCCTTCACTTAGACTCGTGGAGGAAAGGTTGTTAAACTTTAAAATGGTCTCAATTGGCACCATAAAGCGCTTGGAAATACTGTACATGGTTTCATGCGCCAACACCTTATGATTCACAATTGAATCGTTGAATTCTACTTTTACAACTTCCTTTGTTTCCTCATCAACCTTCACGGTATCCATTACGAAGGGATTCGGTACCTCAGTCACCTCCTTGGGATCGGTTTCCACGATATCGACTGGATCATTCGATTTTCCAGGAACCATAAGAATCTGTCCTCTTTGAAGGGACGACTCGGCTAAGACTGGGTTCAATTCAATCAGTTTGTCAACTGTGGTATTAAATTTTCGGGACAATCCATAAAGCGTTTCGCCTTTTTTGACCTTATACTTGCTTGTCTCAACAGTTGGAGCGGGTTGCGTTGCCGTTTCACCGGGAATAGGAATCAACACCGTTTGACCTGTTTTTAGCCCTTCGCTTAGAACAGGATTCGCCTCCATTATTTGATCCGCTTGCACACCATACATTTGCTGCAAGCCCCACAAAGTGTTGCCGGCTTCTACTTTGTGAACGTAGTAACGTTTCCCGTCAATTTCACGCTCAGGTGCTACCCCAGGTTGCGCCCAAGATAACGCACACTGCAGCAATAAAGTGGTGAGTAGAATGTACCGCATATTTCAAATTTACATAAATGGAATTACAATTCGCATGCCACGAACCCCGATCACTCCCACTCTATAGTTGCAGGAGGTTTCGAACTGATATCGTAAGTCACGCGGTTAATGCCTTTCACTTGGTTGATGATTCTGTTCGAGACCTTTGCCAAAAAATCATAAGGAAGGTGACACCAATCTGCAGTCATCCCATCTGTTGATGTAACAGCGCGTAGGGCAACAGCATTTTCGTAGGTTCTTTCATCTCCCATAACCCCTACTGATTGAATTGGCAGGAAAATGGCTCCAGCTTGCCAGACATCATCGTACAGACCAGCTTCTTTTAGTGACGAAATAAAAATGTGATCAACCTCTTGTAGAATAGCGACTTTCTGAGGGGATACGTCCCCCAAAATTCGAATCCCTAGTCCAGGACCTGGGAATGGGTGACGTCCTAATATATTTTCATCAATCTCTAATGATCGACCAATTCGACGCACTTCATCCTTGAACAGTAACTTTAGAGGTTCTACCACTTGCAATTTCATGTAATCCGGCAATCCGCCTACGTTGTGATGCGATTTAATGGTTTGACTAGGCCCACCTGAAACAGACACTGACTCAATTACATCTGGATAAATGGTTCCTTGCCCGAGCCATTTTGCATCCTCCACCTTCTTTGATTCTTCGTCAAAAACATCCACAAATACTTTTCCTATGGCTTTACGTTTCGCTTCTGGATCAGTGACACCCGCCAACTCTTTATAGAAAAGTTCACTAGCGTTTACACCTTTAACGTTGAGCCCCATGTCTTTATAAGAATCCAAGACCGACTCGAATTCATTCTTTCGAAGCAAACCATTATCTACGAAAATACAGTGTAAGTTTTCTCCGATTGCTTTGTGCAGAAGCACAGCAGCTACCGAAGAGTCTACTCCTCCAGAAAGACCAAGAATTACTTTATCTGTCCCAATTTTTTCGCGCAGTTCATTTACTGTTTCCTCAACAAACGAAAGTGGCGTCCAATCTTGAGAACACCCACAAACATCAACTAAAAAGTTTTTTAGTAAAGTGGTTCCCTCCAGAGAATGGTATACTTCCGGATGGAACTGTATACCAAAGGTTTGTTCTCCCTTAATTTCATACCCAGCAACTTCTACATCCGCAGTGCTTGCGATTACCTTGTAATTTTCTGGAATTGATTTAATCGTGTCGCCATGAGACATCCACACTTGAGAACCAACTGTCATTCCCTTCGTAAGAACGTTTTCTGAATCTACAAGAGAAAGGTTTGCACGGCCATATTCACGTATAGATGATGGCAATACTTCTCCTCCAAAATTGTGCGCTAAAAATTGAGCTCCGAAACAGACACCAAGAAGTGGAAGTTTCCCTTTAATTGCAGATAAATCAGGCTTTGGAGACTTTTCATCACGAACAGAGAAAGGGCTACCAGAAAGTATAACTCCTTTTATGTCCGGTGTTAATTCAGGACATTTGTTCCAAGGGTGAATTTCACAATATATATTTAACTCACGTACCCTTCTGGCAATCAACTGGGTATACTGCGACCCAAAATCGAGGATTAGTATTTTTTCATGCATGGCGCAAAGATAATATGTTTCTCAGGACTAAGATTGATTTCAGAATAAGGATTAATGAATAGTTATTAACCGTTTAATAAATGGAATTATTTGTACTCAGTGGCGTGGTATTTATCTCTCAATTTGAATAATTCAAGGGAAGGTCATGAAGCTGTAATCAAATTTTTCACCTGAAAGTCCAAAGACAATTTGTCAGCATGAAACAACTTGGAATAATTTATGACGGATTGCAAACAAATTGAGTAGAAAAACAATACAAGTGGCCGAGGAAATTTGATTATTTTTACGACCCCTTTAGGATAGAGTAATATGGCATTAAATATAATGAAGTCCCTCTTCGGGGATAAATCGTCGAAAGACCGCAAAGAGTACCAACCGATTATTGATCAAACGAATGCACAGCTGGCACAAATCAAGTCGCTATCAGATGACGAGCTTCGTGGAAAAACTCCTGTCTTTCAAAAAATGATCCTGGATGCAACAGCTGAGTTGGAAGCAGAACTCGCAGCCTTGCAATCCAAAGCGGATGACGTCAACACACCCATTCAGGACAAAGAAGAGCTTTTCGAGAAGATCGATAAGATGACCGGAAAGATTGATGCGAAGATTGAAGAAATTCTCGAATCTATCCTCCCTGAAGCCTTTGCTGTAGTAAAAGAAACAGCGCGACGTTGGTCTGAAAATGGAGAACTAGTCGTTACGGCTCAGGATTTCGATATTGAACTTTCCCAGCAAAAGGATGGAATCACTATTGAAAATGGAAAAGCGATTTGGCACAATACATGGACCGCTGCTGGAACGCAGGTAACATGGAACATGGTTCATTACGACGTTCAGTTGATGGGTGGAGGTGTTCTTCACAAAGGAAATATTGCTGAGATGCAAACAGGGGAAGGTAAAACACTGGTAGCAACGCTTCCTGTTTATCTAAACGCACTTTCAGGAAAAGGAGTGCACCTGGTAACTGTGAACGATTACCTGGCAAAACGTGACTCCGAATGGATGGGACCATTGTACCAATTCCATGGATTGACTGTAGATTGTATTGATAAGCACCGCCCGAATTCAGCAGAAAGACGCGAGGCCTATAAAAAAGACATCATCTTCGGAACGAACAACGAGTTTGGTTTCGACTACCTCCGTGACAATATGGCAGGAAGTATTGATGACTTGGTGCAACAAAAACACCACTACGCCATCATCGATGAGGTCGATTCCGTTTTGATTGATGATGCTCGAACTCCGTTGATTATCTCAGGACCTACGCCACGTGGCGATGAACATGAATTCCATCAACTAAAGCCGCGAGTTGAAAATATTGTGGCAGCACAACGAAAGTTTGTGAATCAATGTTTGACTGAAGCGAAAAAACAATTGAAAGTCATCAACGGAGAGGTTGAAGCTGGACAGGATGCGAAAACGATGCTGGAGGAAGGAGGTAAAGCCTTGCTTCGTGCCTACCGCGGATTGCCTAAAAACAAAGCATTGATCAAATTCCTTTCTGAGCCTGGAATTCGTGCGCACTTGCAGAAAACAGAGAACTTCTACATGCAAGAGCAAGGGAAGCACATGAAGAAGATCGACAAGGAATTGTACTTCGTGATTGAAGAGAAAAACAATACCATCGAATTGACAGACAAGGGAATTGACCTCCTTTCTGGGAATGACGATCGTGAGTTCTTCGTAATGCCCGATATCGGTTCTGAAATTGCTCGATTGGAAAAGGAAAATCTATCACCAGAAGATTTTCAACAAAGCAAAGACAGCTTAGTTCGAGAATACAGTATCAAATCAGAGCGTATTCACTCCATCAACCAACTTTTAAAAGCGTATGCATTGTTTGAAAAGGAGGTCGAGTACGTAATCATGGACGGAAAAGTAAAAATCGTCGATGAACAAACGGGGCGTATTATGGAGGGCCGTCGTTACTCTGACGGATTGCATCAGGCAATTGAGGCGAAAGAGAACGTGACGGTTGAAGCAGCAACACAAACCTACGCAACCATTACGCTTCAGAACTATTTCCGAATGTACCACAAGCTTTCGGGTATGACCGGTACGGCGGAAACGGAAGCAAAAGAATTCTGGGACATTTACGAATTGGATGTGGTTGTAATCCCAACGAACCGACCGATTCAGCGTAAAGACCAAAACGACTTAGTATACAAAACTGCCCGTGAGAAGTTTACCGCTGTAATTGAAGAAACGGAAAAATTAGTGGCTCAAAACCGCCCGGTACTGGTTGGTACTACAACCGTTGAGATTTCCGAATTGCTCAGCCGAATGCTGAAAATGAAAGGAATCAATCATCAGGTCTTGAACGCCAAGCATCACAAAAAAGAGGCGGAAATTGTCGCTGAGGCTGGTAAACCTGGTGCAGTAACCATTGCAACGAACATGGCGGGTCGTGGTACGGATATTAAGTTAGGTGAAGGAGTGAAAGAGGCAGGCGGTTTGGCCATTATCGGTACAGAGCGTCACGATTCTCGCCGCGTTGACCGACAGCTTCGTGGGCGTGCAGGACGACAAGGAGATCCGGGATCTTCCCAGTTCTTCGTTTCGTTGGAGGATGACTTAATGCGTAAGTTTGGTTCGGAGCGAATTGCCAAATTAATGGACCGCCTCGGATTGAAGGAAGGTGAGGTAATTACGCACAGTATGGTTTCCAAGTCCATCGAACGAGCACAGAAAAAAGTAGAGGAAAACAACTTTGGTATTCGTAAGCGTTTGCTAGAGTACGATGACGTGATGAACGCTCAACGTAAGGCGATTTATAAAAAACGTAAAAATGCCTTGTTTGGAGACCGTCTGGATCTGGACGTTGACAACATGTTCTACGATTTTTGTGAAAGCATTTCTTTGTCACATTCGAAAGAAGAGTTTGATAAGTTTGAAGAGGAACTTTTGCGTCAACTGGGGATGCAATCACCTGTAACAGCGGAAGAATACGAATCCATGGATGACGTTACTTTGGTAGAACGCGTTTATCAAGGGTTCCGCGAGCGTTACGACCGCAAAAATACGCGTATCTCAGAGCGCGCTTTCCCACAAGTAAAAGCGTTGTACGAAAATCCAGGAAACAAATACGAATACATTGTGTTCCCTCTCACGGATGGACGTCGTGAGGTTCGATTGAATGTTTCATTGGAAGATGCTTACAAGACGGAAGGATCCGCTATTCACAAACAATTGGAGAAAAACATTGTTCTTCAAATGATTGACAATGAATGGAAAGAGCATTTGCGTGAAATGGATGATTTGCGTTCTGCTGTAAGTCATGCCCAGTACGAGCAAAAAGACCCACTATTGGTATACAAACTGGAATCGTTCGAGCTTTTCAAAGCGATGTTGGCACGTTTGAACAGTGAGACAATTGAATTGTTGGCGAAACTGGACATCCCTCAAATTGAGGAAATAGAAAGTACGAATAAGTCAGCTCAGGTTCAAAACAACTACAGCAACGCTCAAACGAACGAACAGACGGAACAAGCACTACCAGGTCGTGAAGGATATGATCAAGCCATGGCTAATTCTGCTGCTCAGCAACAACAGCAAGTAAAACGCGAGCCAGTGATTGCCGAGAAAAAAATTGGTAGAAACGATCCATGTCCTTGCGGAAGTGGTAAGAAATACAAGCAGTGTCACGGCAAGTAATACTGCTCTAAATTCCATTCACTGCGTGTGAAATAAGCGTAAATTTAAGGCGTGAAGGCAACGCTGGCATATCTCAACAGTAACAATGACAGCTCACTGCTAGCATTGGGCGAGCAAGATCGCTTGATTGTACATGACACGTCTGATGTATCGAAAATTCAAGCTTTCATTGACAACCATTCGGGGAAGTACATTTTCCTTGGATTGAGTTATGATTTGAAGCAAAAATTTCTCGACTCTGAATCACAAAATCCAGATCATGTTGGTCTTCCGCTTGCTTTTTTATGGATTCCTGAATCGGTGGTGTCCATTCGAGGAACTGAGATTGAAACTGTAAAACAAGGTGCGTATACTGCCGAGTTGGACTCAAACGTAAAGCATTTCTTTGCAAATCGAGGGAAAGATTTTGAATGGAATGCCGAATTGAAGGCAAGAACTTCGAAAGCGAATTATTTCAAAACGCTGGAGGAATTGCGCCGAGAAATTCAATACGGAAACATCTATGAGGTTAATTTCTGTCAAGAATTTTACGCAGAGAACTTCGAATTAAGTAATCCAGAAGCAGCTTATTTTCGCCTGAACAACATTACCGAAGCACCATTTTCTGCCTTTCTCAACTTTGATGAATTCCGAATTTTATGTGGAAGTCCAGAACGCTTTTTAAAGAAAGAAGGCGGCAAACTCATTTCTCAGCCCATCAAGGGTACTCGAAAACGAAGCTCTGATTTGCAAGAAGATGCAGCTTTGAAAGAAGAGTTACTCAATGACCCGAAAGAGCGGTCAGAAAACGTCATGATTGTAGACCTTGTGCGCAATGATTTATCCCGATTGGCCAAAAAATCATCGGTAAACGTAGATGAGTTGTTTGGTGTTTACTCCTTCAACACAGTGCATCAGCTGATTTCTACCGTTTCTTGCGAACTGCGGGAAGAATTGAATTTTTTAGACATTCTGAAAGCCACTTTCCCAATGGGCTCCATGACCGGAGCTCCCAAACGCAGTGCGGTAAACTTAATCGAAAAGCACGAAAACTTTCAACGGGGAATTTACTCTGGTTCCATTGGTTACATTGCGCCGAATGGAGATTTCGACTTGAATGTTGTAATTCGCAGCTTGATTTACAATCAAAAAACTAAGTATTTGTCCTGTGCTGTTGGAGGAGCTATTACCATTCAGTCAAATCCAGAATCTGAGTACGAGGAATGCAAAACGAAAGTCAAAACAATTCTAGATCGCATGCATCATGGTTGATTTACCACAACATATTGATGCTGTTTTACAGAAATACAACCCGGGGGAAATTATCGTTGCGTGCAGCGCTGGACTGGATTCTACTGTACTTTTTCATGCTTGCTTAAAACTCAAGTACCCTGTCGCAATTGCGCACGTAAATTACCAATTACGTGGTAAAGCTTCTGATTTGGATCAAGAATTTTTGGAAAACCTTGCAAGTGCGCATAATATCTCCATTCACATCAAACGAATCAACTTAGAAGAAAAGTTGAAAGACAAGGGAAACCTTCAAGAGCTTGCCCGCAACGAACGTTATCAATTCTTTGAAAGTCTCATTTCGAAGTCGAAGAACACGTTTGTATTGCTAGCACATCATAAAGAAGACCAAACAGAAACATTTTTTATGAATCTGGCAAGAAACTCTGGAATTATGGGGCTTGCGGCCATGCCTGAAAGAAGAGGGTCTTATCTTCGTCCGCTTCTTTCATTCTCGAAGGAAGACTTGAAAAACTTCGCCATTAACGAGGATATAAGCTGGAGAGAAGACGCCAGTAATCAGAGCCTAAAATATACTCGCAACGAATGGCGAAATATCGTTTTGCCGGAAATTCGAAAGGAGATACCGACATTGGATGATTCAGTGCGCCTCTTGACACAAATTTTTCAAGAGAAACAACTGACGTTGCAGACTAAAATAAACGACATTGTTTTAGACATTCAAAATACATCCTCTTTAAGCGTTGCGACTTTTCATGCACTCGACGAATGGGAACAAGTGGAATTGTGCCGACAACTCGGTCAACCGATTGGCATTTTGAAAAAATGGAGAAGTTTAAATCATAAAGGAACAGGTATTCCACTTCTAGCAAAGAAAGATTATCCATTTGTAGGCCATCAGATACTATTTGATGGAGATTCTTATTCCTTTATCGATAATTCGAAGGATAAAAAGGTATCCTTTAGGAAAATGAAGGTTGCTACTCTGCCCAAAATATTTGACAAGCAGGCAATTTACTTAGACGAGTCGCTCATTTTTGGCACGTTGCGCTTCCGAGAAGTCCAGACCGGAGATCGGATTCATCCCATTGGAATGAAAGGTTCGCGTTTGGTCTCTGATGTAATTTCCGATGCAAAACTCACTGGATTACAAAAGCACAACCTGCAAGTCCTGATAGACGATCAACATGTACTTTGGGTGCCCGGACTATGCGTTTCAAGAAAAGCAATTGCCTCGTCTGAAAGTTTTGAAATCCTAAAATTATACCTGGACTAATCGACGAAAATTTCCTCGATCGGCTTCCCCGTCAGTGCATTTACCTGCTGAAGGTTCATGATGTGTGTCAAAGTCGCGGTAATGTCCGTAATATTGATTGGTCGGAACACTTCTTGTTTTGGTATTCCTGCTCCGTACCACAAGAGAGGGATGTGTGTATCGTAACTATAAGCAGAACCATGTGAGGTTCCCTTTCTTGCGCTTTCGCTGTCACTTGATTTCGGCAAATACCCTGGTTCCAGAGTAATGATAATGTCGCCACTTTCTTTATGGTGATAACCATTGCGTACCATGTTTAACCATGGATCATCAACATTCGCATTGTAGAGTTGGTGTCCAGTAAATACGCGCTTAACACCGTCCCAATTGCGTATACGATCTAGAATAAAATTCATAACAATATTGTAGTCGTATCCAGAAAGTTCAATGGCCTCATTATCCAGATAAACATTCAAATTATCGTATTCCTCCACAAAGTTTTGTCCAAATTGTTGTTCCAAATCGTTCGCCAACATCACAAAGTTAGTGTCTTGAAAAAAGTACCCGCCTGGCAGATTATGGTCCAACAATTGTTGCGGCACGGGCACTACAGCATGATCTGCGGTTAGAAAAATGACAAATTCGCCCTTCCCTACTTCTTTGTTGAGTACAGCAATCAAGCGCTCAATTTCCTTGTCGAGACGCAAGTAGGTATCTTCAATTTCTACAGAGTATGGTCCAAACGCGTGACCAATCATATCCGGGGTAGAATAGCTGATGCACAACATATCGGTTTGATCGTCTTGTCCCAAACCTTCACTGCGTAACCCCGCCAAGGCAAAATCTGTCAAAAAGGTGTTGGCGAAAGGTGTGTAAGGGAACAATCCTGATGCTGTGAAACTGGTGTCGCTTTCCACCATAGCACTTAAGTCGTATGGAAATGTTGGTGATTTTTTCCCCGGCAACAAATGTTCATATGGAGAGTCATCTGGTCCGCTGGCCGTGTAGGTTTCAATGGGATACATTGTATTCCAGGTTCCTTTCATGTACGATTCGTCCTGGTTTTTCGCATTGAAATCGCTCACCCACTCGGGCAATTCCTCCTTAAAAAAGGTGCTGGTGATAAAGTTTCCATTACTGAAATCGTACCAATAAGATCCATCCGAAAGATGTCCTCCCGGCAAAATTGCTCCTCTATTCTTTATGGACATTGATACGACTTTCGCATTAGGGTACGTGAGCTTTAACTGATCGGTAATCGTGTTTGCTTTGAGATTTTTCGGAGAACATAAACCTGCGCTACTCATGGAACCTACTGTATTTTGAGTTGTGTCTTCCACACAGTTTATGCTTCGTTGCAAGTCTCTGTCCCACCAGTCGTTGGCTACAATTCCATGATTGCTCGGAGTTGTACCTGTATAAATGGAAGCATGTCCTGGACCCGTATAGGTAGGCACATAATTAAAGTTCGTATTTCTGCAGTTCGTGCCTTTTTGCATCAACAATTTTAAACCCTTTTTGCCGTACCGTTCCTCATAGCGATAGAGGTATTCATAACACATTTGATCAACAACAATACCTACGACCAGTTTTGGGGTCTCTGTTCGCTGCGCAGAAAGGTTAAAACCGCTCATTGTCAATAAAAGGACGAGAAAAAAGTTCTGAAATTTCATAGCCCAAAAATATTGAATTAAATGCTCGTAGGAACGTAGCGTAGCATTAACTTTGTGTCAAAATCACGAACATGTTAGGATTGAAACTTCCCACGGATCCGCGTTGGGTGAACATTGTAGAAAAAAACATTGAGGAAATTCTTACTGATCACGCCTATTGCGAACAAAAAGCGGCGAGTAATGCAATTTCTGTGATTGTAAAGTATTCGGAATATCCTGATTTGGTTCAAGCCATGACTGCCATCGCGCAGGAAGAAATGGAACATTTTGGGATGGTTCATGAGAAAATGTTGGAGCGTGGATTGAAATTGGGATTTGAACGCAAGGATCCGTACGTGAATGATTTGGCTGCGTATTTGAAAAAGCGCAACTCTGGAGGCTCCCGAATAAATCAATTTGTGAATCGGATGATGTTTGCCGCGATGATTGAAGCCCGAAGTTGCGAGCGCTTTCGTATTCTATCTGAAGAGATCAATGATGAGGACCTGCGTGAATTCTATCGAAGCTTGATGGAAAGTGAAGCCCGACATTATACCACCTTTTTAAACTTCGCCCGAAAGTATGGTGAAGGAATCGACGTCGAAACACGTTGGCAAGAATTTCTAGACTTCGAAGCTACATTGATGCAAAAATACGGGAATGGCGAGACCATGCACGGGTAATTATTCACCTTCTTGTAATACCCACGAACAATATTCGTTCTCTTCCAGTTTGCCCTTTTCTCGGATGATATAGCGATAAACTTCATTCCTTTTCGTTCTCACTCGTCGCTTTCGGGCCAATTTATTAAAGTGTTGGATGGATTTTTTATAGGTAAGAATCAACGTATCACCTTTTACTTTGTAACGCCCATACACCGTTGGATTATCTGTATTCAAACCATAAGCGGTAATAATGTTACTGCCTTCAATTTTGAATCGACCCAAAGACTTTATTACTAATGTTTCACCACTATACTTCCTAACAACAATGGGACCTACAATTCTCATTTCAGGGTGACCATTTGAAGGAAATGAGTCCTGGATGGCTACTGGATTTTGGGGAGGATCTTGACATTGGTACTTGTATCGCCCTTTTTCTTGCGCCAATCCCAAATTTACTCCAGCCAAAAACATCATTAAGATAGTTGCTTTCATACCAGAAAGATGCACTGTCATTCAAATTCCATAAATTGAAATGTTTGGCTACTCCCAAAAGTATTCACGTGCCTCATCAAAATCTTCAACTACGTGCGTTTGGGGGATGTTTACATTCGAATAAATAATAAGGTCGCCTTTTTTTACCAATTTTCTCTTAACAAATTGATCATAATCCTTGACGTTAAGCAACCAATGATACAGTGATATACTCTCGTAATAGCGCACTCCCTTTACGAAAATAGTTGAATACAACCCTGCACCGCCTCTTGGAGCAACCGTGGTTGACGGTAGGCGCGAAGTTGATTTCAAGTTTTTGCTAAAGTATTTTACTTCAACTTCAGAGAATTGTAAAATTTGTTCCCAGAGAGAGTCAATTTCTTTCAAGTCATCTCCCTCAATATTCTGCGTATGCTCACTCGATTCTATGTAAATTAACGAAACATCTTCTTTAGAAAAAGTAAACGACCTCTGGTTAGAGTAATTATCCATTTCCTTCAGGAATTTGGCGCTGATGTAATCTTTTCCACTCCACAAACCAACTGATACTACAAGTGCTCCTGGTGGTAATTGCCGTCCTCCTTCTCGCTTAAAAACGATGGAAGAAGTAGTAACGTCCGTTTTCACCTCTTCTACAGAACCAAATAGATCAGCCTTTAATATCACTGGATGTGCCTCTCCCCTTTCCGAACAGGAAACAAGCACAAGAAGCAAAAAAACAACAAGACTTAAATACCTCATTGATTAGTGCATCACTACCACTTTTACCGGCTGAACTGAGAATCGATCAGAAATGCGTGCGGTATAAATTCCTTCTGGAAGGTTCGCTGTTGGTACTTCAATTTGCTTTACTTCGCCGTCAATCTCATGTTCGTGAACCAATTTCCCAGATTGATCGAATAACATCAGCGTTCCTGAAAATGCATTTGCTGCGCTAATCACCAAAGATTCGTTTGCTGGATTCGGAGCCGCTATCAATTGCAATCCGTTGAGTTCTTCCAAAGTCGCCGGAGCATCTATCAGGATTTCAAAATCATCGAAGTAGAAACCGTCCTGCGTCACACCTCCGTCTGACTCAAAGATAAAGCGCATTTGAATGGATTGTCCAAGGTAGTCGCTTAGGCTTATTTGCTCCTGAACCCAATCCGAGGTTGCCTCCCAAACCGGCTCACCATCTGGTTGAACGCTTCCGTTCCATGGCGTGCTGCTTCCTTCTACGGTGTACAATCCACATTGACCTTCCCAATTGTTTCCGCCATCCGTTGAAATTTGGAATTGACAGTAATCATAGTCCGCTTCAATAGACCATTTCGCATAGAAAGTTACCATTGCATCATTCGCATTGGACAAGTCGATAGTTGTATTGTACGTGTACGTTTTCGTGTCGTCATTTCCATAATTGGAACCGTCACTTTCCGTGAAACTCGTTAGGGGCGAATAAGATTCATCTGAAGTTAATTCCCATGTTCCTGTCCAGTTTCCAGTTGTTGAGGCATCATCCGTGGCCACAACGATCCATTGATCGTACACCTTTGTAATGGTATCGCGATGCTGCCAAGCACCATAATCGGTTACCAATTCGTAAATCACCTCATCACCAAACTGAATAGTAGGATCGAGGACGTAGGAGATACTGTCATCGGCTGTAGTGTGCCAGGGAATATCGTGCGAAATGGCAGCTCCTACAGATTGTATATTCTGAATGGGGTTGATCATGACATCCACAGGTCCAGACTCAAAGCCCAAACGTGTTACTTCATGATGGAAATAGCCCGAGTTCGTACTAATCAATGCTTCATCTGTTTCTTCTGTAATCAGGTATTTATGGGTGACATGCGCCATACGAAGATTGGGCCAAACCATACCTGCACACGTTGGAATCACCTCATTTTGGGCTGGCCAGAAGGCTGTTCCTGTCTCAGGAGTCATGACAAACATTGTATCTTTCCCGTTAACTCCAATACTGTCCTTGTACATGTAATCATCAGAGTCTCCAGAAGCAGGATACAATCCAGAGGATTTAATTGCCTCGTAACCATTGAATTTCACCATGTGGTCGGCCAAGTCCTGAAAATAATCGTGATGATCGGCAAACTCTGCTGACGTTGTTCCTATAGGAAAAAGCATTTGTCCGCCATGCGAATGCGCATTCATTCCTGTTTTGAAATGATAAGTTTCCACCATCCACTTCATTGCTTGTGTTTCTGGCTCCGAGAAAGGTCCCGAACCCGGATAGGTATCGTTGTTCGGATTTCCACTTACACCTGTAGTTCCCCAACCGTAAGAATAATTTCTGTTAAGATCGACACCCGGATTGCTTGTTCCAACCGGTGCTTTGTTCTTACGATGCATTCCAAACCCCGTAGGATCATTTGCCTCGTTGTGAATATATCCGTCCGGATTGATACACGGTACAAAAAACATTTCTGTATTGTCTACGATGAACTGAATTTCTGGGTTGGATGCGTAATTCTCCAACAAATACCACATGTAGAAAATAGTTTCCGACATACTCATCGGCTCGCGAGCATGGTGAATAGAGGAATACAGAACATTCGGTTTGTTCATATCATCTGTCATGCTAGCATTGTCAGAAATTTTCACGTAAAAGATATCACGGCCTTCATGGGTTTGAAATCCTGGAATAGCTGTTTTTGCGGTAATTAAGTTGGGGTATTGAGCCATCATAGAGTCCAAAGCATCTAACATATCCTGGTACCTGTAAAACCCTGCATAGCTCGCATTCACTTCGAAATTTACTGGTGTTTCAATAATAGGATCTGCCCCAGGACCTTGAGGATCACAAATTACATTTTGTTTTGCGGATAGCGCGTTGATGGACGCATAGTAGGCTTTCACATCCTCAACTACAATTTCGTACTCGAATGTGCTTCCCTTCAATGTCTCAATATCAGACTCTGAAAAATCGCCGATGAAGAAGGTATTATTTTTCCATTCACCATGATCTACAGCCAAGCCCATTTCAGCCAATTCAATCAGGCCCGAGGCATCGGTATAGATTTTTACTTTCGAATAATTCTGAGCAATCGCCGATGCTCCAAAAAAGAGTCCTAAGAGGAGTAAGAGTTGTTTCATGTTTGTTCGTTCTAGCTTTCTGCAAGATACGCACTTTGTACGAGAAGTGGAAATAACGTTTATACCTTTCTGTCGGCGTCTATCGCTAACAGTAACCATTGGTGTAATTCGGATCTGCATATGAATGAAAACAACGTATTTTTAAGTTGATCTAAAAGAGTAACATGGAGAACAACATCGAGACAAAAACAGGGAGAAAAAAAGTTTCTTTCTGGAGAATATTTTGGCCCAGCTTGGTGGCAGCAACAGTAGTCTCCATTGGAGGACTTTTGTTCTGGTTACTAGTAATTGGTAGTTTGATTGAAGTAGAGCCCTTCGATGTTAAGGAAAAAACAGTGCTTCACATGAAACTTGATGGCTCTATCGGAGAACGGACGGAGACTTCTATCGACGCAAATACGCTTAGCGTCAATGATCAATTGGGTCTTGCAACTATACTCCATGGACTTCGCAAAGCAAAAGTTGATAGTAAAGTAAAGGGGATCTTTCTGGAAATTGACGGTTTGGATTGTGGAATGGCTTCCGCGCGCGAATTGCGAAAAGCGATTAACGATTTTGAATCTTCAGGGAAATTTGTTGTGGCCTACTACAAAGGCGAATACATCAGTACGAAAGCACTTTACGTTTCTTCTGCCGCGGATGAATCGTATGGCTTTCCAACAAGTAACGTTCAGTTTTTAGGATTGGGTAGCGAACGTATGTTCTACAAAAAGCTTTTTGATAAGCTAGATGTTGAAATGCAGGTGATCCGCGGCTCGAATAACGATTTCAAAAGTGCCGTTGAACCGTTCTTTTTGGAAAAAATGAGTGATTCTGCGAGACATCAGGCACAAGTTTACATGGATGGTCTTTGGAACGACATGTTAACCGACATCGCTAAGGATCGTAAGCTGGACCCGACAGAACTGGACTCCATCGCCAGTAAAGCTGAAGTGCGTGATGTACGTGACGCCGTAGAGAAAAAGCTGATCGGTGCAGTAAAGTATCGCGATGAAGTTTTGAAAATTATTGCGAAGAAAGTTAAGGTGAAGAAATCAAGTAATATTGAATTTTTATCCTTCACCAAATATGCTAAAAATCGTTTCAAAGAAGACCAAAAGCGATTCGAGGATGACTCAAATGCGAACATCGCAGTAATATTAGCCGAAGGTGGAATTACTACTTCAGGAGAAGAAATGAGCTCCAAAGAAATTTGCAAGTTAATCCGGAAAGCACGAGAGGAAAAGTCTGTGAAGGCCGTTGTATTCCGAGTGAACAGCCCAGGAGGAAGTGCCTTGGCGAGTGATGAAATATGGCGGGAAGTTAAGCTCACAAACCAGAAAAAACCAGTGATTGTCTCCATGGGAGACGTTGCTGCCTCTGGAGGATACTATGTCGCTGCTCCGGCTTCAGTAATATTTGCAGAGCCAACAACTATTACTGGGTCTATCGGTGTGTTTGGCGTGATCCCGTACACAGGGGACATGCTGGAAAATAAACTGGGAATTACCTTCGATCGGGTTACTACCAACAAGCATAGTTCCATGACTACCAACCGCCGATTAACGGAAGAAGAAATGCGCATCATTCAGGAAGAAGTAGATAACATTTACAGTCAGTTCTTGAAGCGTGTTGCTGATGGTAGAGGTCTAACCACAGACGATGTAAATGACATCGCTAGAGGTCGTGTATGGACGGGACGAGATGCACAACGCGTTGGTTTGGTTGACAAACTAGGTGGTTTGAACGATGCCATTAATTATGCTGTTAAGGAAACCAAGATCAAATCTCGGAAAATCGTTTACTACCCGATGATTAAAGAAACGGCACTAACAACAATACTGGAGCAGTTGGATGAGGAGGAGTCAAAAGTACGAATTGAGAATTCCGGAATGCCAGAAGAATTGAGACAATGGTACGGGGAAATACGCCGATTGGAAGATTTTCGAGGAATCCAAATGCGCCTTCCTTACGAGTTGAGAATTTACTAGTTTTTGACAAAGGAATTTACAATTTCCTGCAGTATTTGTCTCAAGTTTGTCACATAAGTATAAATACTTATAGCCCTACGTATATGTACGTAAAATGAGAAAATCGTTTTTTTCAACCGAAACTGTTTCGTACTTTAGGAATCCCCAAAGGCATTATGCCTAACGGCTATTCACTTATTTTAAGCTACAGGAAACAACACTATTTTGTAATCTGTAGCTTTTTTGTTGCCTTAAATCCAATCATTAGCCAATCTCCTTTTCGTACATTCGTACATGCTTCGATGGTATTTTATTTCTGCATTAACGATACTTCTCTCTAGTTGCGCCTTTAACAACATGTTCTTGCATCCGTACGAACTTTCAAAAGATTCAACCTTCACACAATATGATGCCGAAATAGACGATACTCTTCACTTACGATTTAACAATAACGCCGACCCAGAGTTCTATACTTTGAACGGTAAATACGACCCAGAATATTCCATCAGGAATATCTACTTCAAAAGTGGAGACCGAAAGCTAAATGGTTGGATCATGATTCCAGATAGTTCAAATGGAACTAGCTTGTTTTTTCTTCATGGCAACGCTGGAAATTTGGTCTACCAGTATCAATTTGCTGAGCCATTTGTAAAGCGCGGCTACAAAGTTTTCTTGTTCGACTACAGTGAATTCGGTTTTTCGGATGGCGAAGCTACGCGTAAAAATGTACTCGAAGATGGTCGTAATGCCTTTCGTTTTATGAAAACTCAGGAAGAATTCGCGGGTGAACAAGTCATCGTTTATGGGCAATCTTTGGGCGGACACCTCGCTGCAGTAATCGGCACAGAATTCCAAAGTGAAATCGAAGGGGTTGTGATTGAAGGTGGTTTTTCCTCTCACAAAGACATTGCATCAGACCGAGTGCCTGTGCTAGCGCGGATATTTGTAAAAGAGATGTACTCGGGCAAAAAAGTAATCGACCAACTGGAAAAGCCATTGCTTGTTGTTCACAGTATCAATGACAAAACTGTGCCGTTCTCGAACGGAGCTGAAATGTACAGAAATGCGAGTGAACCGAAATCATTTTATGCTATTGACTCATGCCATATTTGCGGACCGCTCTATTACGCTGATAGCATTTCAGTTCGAATGCAAAAAATGATGGAATAAAAAAATCCCTCTGATGTTCGAACCAGAGGGACTTCAGATGAATTTATGGTTAATCTTATTCGTTGGCAAAGTTGAATTTAAAATGATAGGTCTTTTTTGGGTCTGAATCTGACGTAATGAACATCTCTTCTAATTCCTCCATCATCAAATCGGTAAGTTCCTTTTTCGATCCCTTTACGTTTAATACTTCAATTTCATTATTAACGATTTTGAACTTCACGAGTACGAAATGCTCTTTCGATTTTTCAAGTTGAATCCCGCTCAAATCAACTTTTACTTTTCTTTGAATCTCTTTCAACAATTTTGGGTTTTCTCCCGCGAAGGATGTACTGATTGATAAAAACCCTACTACTAATGCAACAATTACCTTTTTCATATTTCTAAATTTTTGCTCCTTCGAGGAGGCTGGTTTTTCATTTGTTTTAATGAAGTCTTTTACGCTTCTGTTCGTAAGACTTTGAAGCATGAAAATAGTTACACCCATGTTCATTTTTTCTTACAAAAACCTAAATAAATCAGAAAAATAGGGCGTTTCGTGGGGATGAAATCTTAATTGTAGAAAAGAAAAATCCCCCTAACCGAAATTAGGGGGAACCAAACATTTAACTCAGAAACTGTCATTGAGAATTAAGCTCAAATCAGGCAAACATCTTTTACTCCTGAGAAAAATTAAATTTGAACTGATAGATTTTACCCGGATCGGCATCAGATGTAATAAACATTTCTTCTAGCTCAGTTAGCATTAAGTCCGTAAGCTCTTCTTTTGATCCTTTTACATTTAAAATTTCTATATCCTGATCAACAACCTTGAACTTTACCAGAACAAAATGATCTTTTGATTTTTCCAGATGAATCCCCGAAAGATCAACCTTAATTTTCCTTTGAATTTCCTTCACCAGCTTTGGATTTTCTCCTGCGAAAGAAGAACTGATGGTGAACAACCCTACGAATAATGCTACAACTACTTTTTTCATGTTTCTAAAATTTATGCTCTTTGCCGAAAGTCAGTACCCGAACCAACTATCTAGAAAGAACCATGTTTCTATCCGTAAGACTATCAGAGACTTAAAATGTTACAAGGGACTTTTAAATTTGCATAGGAGTGCACCTTATCCTTTATGAACGGTGGAAATCAGACACTGAAGAAAAAGTGTTGGGTATACAAAAAGTGTAATTGCGAAATTCGCAAATAGTAAAATGTTAGCTGCGCTATTCCGTCTCAACTTTCCATGAAGTGCCTTTAGATTTGTATCACAAACGAGTGCTAAAATTTTAATTGGATACATTTAAGAACTACAATCAAGAAATAATACACTATGGCTAAATCAATCTCCTATATAAATAATGTTCTCCATGAGCGGGAAAAAGTGGAAACCATTGAGGCCTTGTCTCAGAACTTAAACCCACTAACTGAAGAAGAAATCGAAGCATTGGATCACAATGGATTCAACACTAAAGCAGATATAAAGGCGAAAGAAGACCGTTTGAATTTTCTGAAAGAAAAAAACAAAGAAACCACTGCAATCAATAGTTTCACTTCAGACGTTGATGATGAAAAACTAAAAGGAAACATTGAGAATTTTATAGGGATGGCGCAAATTCCGATTGGCCTTGCCGGTCCATTGTATATTAACGGCAAAGATGCCCGAGGTGATTTCTACATTCCATTGGCGACAACAGAGGGTGCTCTTGTAGCTTCATACAATCGCGGAATGAAAGCTTGCCGACTCAGCGGAGGTATCACCTCAGTATGTCTGGTAGAAGGTGTTCAGCGAAGTCCTTTTTTCAAATTCCGAAATATCGGGGAGGTGGGAATCTTCATTAAATGGATTCACGACAATATTGAAAACATAAAAAGGGTAGTTTCCGAAACCAGTCGTTTTGCACGCTTAAATGAGGTCAACTCTAACATTGAAGGAAACAGCGTCATTGTAACCTTTGAATTTTACACCGGTGATGCTGCTGGACAAAATATGGTAACCATTTGCACCGACCGCATCTGTAGGTATATTTTCCAGCACTTCGATATTCGCCCGTTAGAATGGTATATTGAAAGCAATTACTCTGGCGATAAAAAAGCGACCGCACTCTCTTTTTCCAACGTGAGAGGGAAGAAAGTGGCCGCCGAAATCACACTGCCTAGAAAGATTGTATCAGAAGTTTTAAAAACAACTCCAGAGCAAATTGAGAAATACTGGGTATCCTCTACACTTGCTGTAACACAAAGTGGATCCATCGGAGCGCAAGGGCATGTGGCCAACGGTCTTACAGCCTTGTTTATCGCGTGCGGACAAGATGTTGCCTGTATATCGGAATCATCCGTCGGGGTCACACGAATGCAAGTAACCGATACAGGCGATTTGTACGTTTCGCTTACCCTTCCTTCCTTAATTGTTGGAACTGTGGGAGGCGGCACCAACCTTCCAACACAAAGAGAGTGCTTAGAAATGATTGATTGTCACGGTGTAGGAAAGGCGCGGAAATTTGCAGAAGTGTGTTGTGCTGTTGCCCTCGCTGGAGAATTATCAATAGCAGCAGCGATGTCTGTGGATCATTTCACTACAGCGCATGAAAAACTAGGACGTAAGTAAAATGGCCCCAAATCAACAGTCTTTTTTCAAACGGTTCTGGATCTATCAGAAAGAACGTTTTCCCCTCCTGGCTCATGGGATAATGATTGGAGCGTTTACCTTCTCAGCAGTTTCGTATTCAAGAATATGCAGAGGTGAGGAAGGCTTTATTCCCATCGGAGACTTTTTGATTGGCGTTTTTGCCACCATCACGCTCTTCTTTTTGGTGCGAATTTTTGATGAGTTTAAAGACAAAGAAGACGATGCCAAATACCGTAAGTATCTTCCCGTTCCAAGAGGGTTAATTTCCTTGAAAGAACTTCGAATCATTGGTTGGACCGTCGGACTATCACAAATAGCTGTGATAGCCATTTTCCAGCTGGAAATGCTCTATTTGTACGGAATCGTGTTGGGGTACCTACTCTTGATGGGCGTGGAGTTTTTCGTTCCAGAATGGCTGAAAAAGAGACAGATTCTCTACATCACTTCACACATGGTCATTATTCCGCTCATCGATATTTATGCCAGTGGTTTGGATTGGCTTTTGGGCGGAGACGCACCGCATTGGGGACTTGCCTGGTTTTTTGCTGTTTCCTATATGAACGGCTTAGTTCTGGAATTTGGACGTAAAATTCGAACACCAGAAACGGAAGAAGATGGCGTTGTTTCGTATACAAAGATGTATGGAACAAAAGGTGGAGTCATAATTTGGTTGATTCTTATGCTCGTTACATTCGGATTAGCAATTGGTGCCACGAACTACGCGCATTATGGATGGCTGGCATTTACAATTCTGAGCTTTTGCTACGTTCTGTGTGCCCTACCTGGCCTCCTTTTTCTTACCAACCCTACCAAGAAACGATCTAAAATGATTGAATATGCCTCGGCTGTCTGGACAGCATTGATGTATTTATCACTCGGAGGAATTCCAATGCTATCAGAACTATTATCATGAAAACACTAATCACACATAAGAATAAAGTTCTGGAGGGAATCGGAGGTAAGGCAAAGAATCTATTCGCCTTAGACGATCAGAACATTCCCGTTCCGAAATGGTCCGTAATTCCAGAGTCCGTAGTTTTAGAAAAGCTCTCCAATCCTACTGATTTAGAACAGACTAAATTGGATTTAAACAAAGCATCTGTTCCACCTGAAGTACTGGATGAAATTAAAACATGGTTTGGTGAAGATGCAGCCTCTAAGAGTTACGCTGTTCGTTCCTCTGCAATCGATGAAGACGGCACACAGTTCTCATTTGCTGGTCAATTTGAAACATTCCTACACGTTCCTTTCGAACAACTTGCTACGCATATTCGTAAAATTTGGCAATCCACTGTCTCCGATCGCGTGATATCTTACAGAGAAAAAAACAATCTTCCCCTTAGCTTCGGAATCGGCGTGATCATTCAGGAAATGATAGAACCAGACGTTGCTGGCGTTGCTTTCGGATTGAACCCTGTATCAGGAAATACCGATGAAAAGGTTGTCTCCGCAGTATACGGATTGGGAGAAGGATTGGTTTCGGGTGAACTAAATGCAGATACGTTCCACGTAAGAACAGTAGGTATTGACTCGAATTTGGTATCGAAAACGCACAAAATGGTTCGTTCCACAAATGGTGTAGGTGTTTCCATTGTCGAAGTGGAAGATTCGCTTCAAGACACAACCAGTCTTACGGATTCTCAGCTCCGCGAAATTGAACGCATTTTAGATCAGCTACATGCGTATTTGGACAGTCCGCAGGATATTGAGTTCGCCGTTGTAGATTCAAAAGTTTACCTTCTCCAAACAAGACCTGTTACCGCCAGTGGAAATAAGCCCGCCGGTGAGTACATCCTTTGGGACAATAGCAACATCATTGAGTCTTATCCTGGAATTACCACTCCTCTCACCTATTCGTTTATTTTCAAAATGTACGAAATGGTTTACCGTCAATTTGTGGGACTACTTGGTGTGAAAGATCATGAAATTGACCGCCATAAAGAAGTTTTCGCCAATACTTTGGGGTTGGTTCGGGGTCGTGTTTATTACAACCTCTTGAGCTGGTACAAGATGTTGGCTATGCTACCGGGGTATTCTATTAACGCCGAGTTCATGGAAAACATGATGGGCGTAAAAGAACGCTTTGAACTGAAGGAAGATTATCGCATGGGGAAAGGTCTGGCACGTCAGCGAATTCTAGGTATGGTTTTCAAAATGATTCGTTTGCAACGCAGATTACCTAGAGAAAGAGATCGTTTCCTCAAACAATTGGAAAGCATCATGACTGAATATCAAGCTATGGATTACAGTCAAATGTCGCCAAAAGAAATTGCCACGCATTATGCACGTTTTGAGCAGTCTCTATTGCTGAAATGGAAAGCTCCGCTGATCAATGATTTTTTTGCCATGATTTGGTTCGGAATGCTACAAAAACAAACGGGTAAGTTATGCCCGGAGGAACCTAATATTCACAACGACCTATTGTGTGGAAGCCAGGATATTATTTCTGTGGAACCGATTCATCGCAGTATGTCTATTTCTAGAAAAATTTCCGTCAACAAAGAATGCAAAGCGTTATTCATCAATCATACGCCCAAGGAAATTTGGGAAGCCCTTTCCAATGGACAATTCCCAGAAATTAAAACCGAGATAGATACCTACATCGAACTATTTGGGGATCGATGTGTGGGTGAATTAAAGTTGGAGACGATTTCTTATGGTCAGGACCCTACCCTTTTTGTGAAGGTGATCAAATCTTACGTAGAACAGGGAATCACGCAACGGCAAGGAACCGAAAACATTGAGGATCAATTGCGTCAAAAAGCTGAAGATCGCGTCAATAAAAAACTGAAGGGCAAGCCTTTAAAAAAATGGTGGTTTCGCTATACATTGCAGAAGGCACGGGATCTTGTAAGTAATCGTGAAAACCTGCGATATGAGCGTACACGTGGGTTCGGAATGGTCCGAACAATGTTCTCGCATTTAGGAAAAAGACTTGCAAGCGAAGGAATTCTTGATCACCCCAGAGATATTTTTTATTTGGAATTGGACGAAATTCTTAACCTACAACGTGCTCCCTTACCCAGCGATATCAAAGCGATTGTTGCTCATCGAAAACAAGAGTTTAGTGAATATCGCCAGCAGAAAGATCCAGAGGAGAGATTTTATACATTCGGGTATGATTTTTCAGACGAGTACATTTATTCTAAAGAAAAAATTGAGCCGATTGATGGGGATTTGTCAGGAATTGGCTGTTGTCCTGGTCGCGTTCAAGCGAAGGTTAGGGTGGTTAAAGATCCTAACGAAATAGATTCTTTGAATGGAGATATTTTGGTTACTTCCAGTACAGATCCAGGTTGGGTAACTCTTTTTCCGACCGCTTCGGCAATTATTGTTGAGCGCGGAAGTTTACTCAGCCATTCGGCCATTGTTTCGCGTGAGATGGGGATACCGTGTATTGTGAGTGTCACGGGATTGCTAAGGACATTGAAAACAGGAGATGAGGTGATTATGGATGGTAGCACTGGTGAGATACAAGTTGTGAGTGAGAAAAGTAAAGAGAAATAACGACTCTAGAAGATACTGAAAATCAATGGCAAAACCTAAATATTGCAATATTGCTAAATCGAAATATTTCGATGAACCACTAAAATAAAGGGATATAGAAACCTATTTCTATGAAAAACCAATTAAATAACGTCCAACACGACTACATCCGCTATGCAAATTGCTGGGAGGATGCCGATGTTCTTCTGGAAGGTTTGAAAATTGAACCTAATGATCTTGTTCTGTCCATTGGTTCAGCAGGCGACAATAGCTTTTCCTTGCTTTCTCAAAGTCCCCAATTGGTTGTTACAGTTGACATCAATCCTGTTCAGCTCAACCTCATAGAATTAAAAAAAGCCGCGTTCGCGACTCTGAGTCATACCGAATTCCTAGAATTTTTGGGTTTTGCATCATCCAATCGACGAATAAAGCTGTTTGAAAAAGTGAAGATGGCGCTTTCAGAAGAGTTACAAGTTTTTTGGGCAACTCGTGAACAAGAAGTCGCTGAAGGCGTTATTTATCAAGGGAAGTTTGAGCGTTATTTCAAACTGTTCCGAAAAAGAATTCTCCCCTTGGTACATTCTAAAAAAAGGGTAAATCGATTGTTTGAAAAAAAATCTGCCGAAAATCAGGCTGCTTTCTTTCACAAAAAATGGAACAACCGTCGTTGGCGCTTCCTTTTCCGGCTATTCTTCAGCAAATTCGTGATGGGACGGTTTGGTCGTGATCCCGCCTTTTTGCAAGAAGTGGAAGTGGAAGTCTCAGAATTCATTCTAGCTCAGGCTGCTGCACATTTAAGCCATACCAACGCGCAACAAAATTATTTCCTTCACTTTATCATGAAAGGTAATTTTGGAGATCATTTGCCTCACTATGCGAGAAAAGAGAATTTTGCAAACATAAAATCAAATCTGGACCGACTCGTTGTATTCAACGGGCTTGCAGAAGAAGCTTTTGTTGAATATCAGAACTTTTCAAAATTCAATCTTTCCAATATTTTTGAGTACATGCCAAAAGATTTGTTCCAAAATGTTGCTCAAAACCTGGTCGATAACAGTGTACCCAATGCACGCTTCGCATACTGGAATCTTATGGTACCGAGAAAAATCCATGACACAATCGATAGAATCGAAAGTGAAAACGAACTTACAAAATCTTTGATCCAAAAAGACAAAGGCTTTTTCTACATGGAAATTCAAATTGATCAACGCGAGTCATGACGAACTGGATCAACATAGGAGTTTTGGGAACCGCATTTCTACTCCTCTTTGGTATTGCCGAATTGCTTTATCACAAGTTTAAAGTTCATGCTGAAATCACTCGGAAAATTGTGCACATTTTTACTGGGGTTTTGACTCTTTTGTTTCCGCCGATGTTGGAAAACCACTGGTCGGTTTTAGCGCTATGTGGTAGCTTTTTAGTGATTCTTCTGGCTAGTTGGCCTCTCAATTTATTGCCTTCCATCAATGCCGTCGAGCGTAAAACAAAGGGCAGTATCCTTTATCCAATTATTGTCTATGGGTGTTTTCTAAATTATAACCACTTCGACAACTTTGCGTTGTATTACATTCCCATTTTAACTCTTGCTTTGTGCGATCCGATAGCTGCATATATTGGAAAAAAATATCCTTTCAGACCGTACGTAGTATTCAGACAGAAAAAGACATTGAGTGGTTCTCTTGGTTTCGCAGGATCAGCACTAATTCTCTCCTTTGTTTTTTTGGCAGGATTAGAACACTACTCCATTTTGCATGCTGCAGTTATTGCCTCCATTCTAGCCATTTGCACAGCATTTGCCGAAGGGATATCACACGGAGGATACGATAATTTTTCGATCCCATTTGCAGCTACCGTCGTGTTGGTGGTTGCCGAATACATTTTGAACTATGCGTAAATTTCAAATCATAGAAACAATGCCCGGGACAGATGATTTTCGTCTGTTTTGCGAATTGCCCAAGAAACTCTATCCAGAGAAAAGTCCACGATTTGTTCTGGGAAACGACCCGGTTGCTTCAGAAAATTTGAAATGCTGTTTTCTTCTTTTGGAAAATGAAAACCCTGTTGCTCGATGTGCACTTTATACTACGCCAGGATTGGAATTTGATGGAAAACAAGTTTGTACTATTGGTAGTTTCGAGAGCATTAACGATATGGCTGTCACACGTTACATGTTGGACAAAGCAATGGCAACGGCCAAGTCACTTGGTTTTGAATATGTTGTAGGGCCAATGGAAGGGTCAACCTGGAACAACTATCGATTCAGTGATCATAACGATCACCCTAACTTTTTCATGGAGCCTTACCATCACGCATACTACGGCAAACTTTGGAAAGATGCTGGTTTCCGATCCATTTCAAAGTACATTTCCAATCTTGATACGCACTTTTCGTACGATGACGCGCGCATTGCAACATGGGAAAAACGATTTAAAGATAAAGGAGCAGTATTCCGATCGATTGACTTGGAGGATTTAGAAACAGATTTGAGGAAATTGGCTGCATTCAATAACGAAGCTTTTCAGGATAACTTCTTGTTTTCACCCATTTCAGAAGATGATTTTGTAAAAAAATACTTAACCCTTGAACAATATTTTGACCCCGATTTAATTTGGATTGTGGAAAATCAAAAAGGTGAAATTCAGGCGATTTCCTTCTCCATTCCAGATTATTTGGACTCCTCAGGGAAAACGTTGATCATTAAATCATTAGCACGAAAAAAAGATACCCCTTTTCGAGGTATTGGTTCTTACCTGGCCGGAAAAACCTATCAGGTAGCTGCCAATCGAAACTTTGAGAGAGTAATACACGCATTGATGATTGTTGACAATCATTCTGTAAGTATTTCCAATAATTATGAAGGCAACGCTTACAAATCGTACACGCTATACGGAAAAGAATTATGAATATATCTCAACTTTTTCTGGACGCCGCCAAGAGATACCCGAATCATCTTGCTATTGTAGACCCTAAGCAGAGTGTTCGGTACATAGATCTGGAAAAGGACGTATTACGAACCGCCGCCTATTTCAAAAGCAAAGGCATTGAAAAAGGAGATCGCGTTTTGGTTTTTGTTCCAATGAGCGTCGATTTGTATAGAATCGTATTGGCGCTATTCTACTGTGGAGCCACGGCCGTTTTTCTGGACGCCTGGGTAAATAAAAAGCGCTTGGAATTATGTTGTGAAATTGCCGATTGCAAAGGATTCATTGGTGTTCCAAAGGCAAGAGTTTTTGGTTGGTTCTCAAAACCACTTCGACAAATTCCGATAAAACTCAAACTGAAAAAAACACACTCCCAGATTACTACCATGGAACCTGTTTCAGAACATGATTCAGCGTTAATCACCTTTACCACGGGTAGCACAGGGAGACCAAAAGCCGCTGATCGAACACATGGATTTTTGAAGGAACAATTTGACGCTTTGATCGACGAAATAGACCCACAAGTTTCGGATGTAGACATGCCTGTATTGCCCATTGTTTTATTCGTAAACCTCGGCGTAGGATGTACCTCTGTCATTGCCGATTTCAAAATGTCGAAACCCGAGAAAATGAAGGCGCGAAAACTGGTTCGCCAGATTAAAAAATACAAAGTCAATAGAGTAACTGCTTCTCCATACATTGTAGAGCAACTAGCCAAGAAAACCTTGCACCGAAATGTATTTGAAAACATCGAAAAGGTGTTCACAGGAGGGGCACCAGTATTTCCGTCTCAAGCCAAGCTGCTGAAGGTTGCATTTTCTGCAGCTAAAGTGAATATTGTTTATGGATCAACAGAATCTGAACCTATAAGTTCAATCGAAGCCAATGAACTTATTGCATCTGAAGCGAAAATTTCGGAAGGTTTGCCGGTTGGCAAAATTTATCACAAAGCAGAACTTCGAATCATTAAAATAAGCGAGGAAGCCATTCCAAAGGCATCTCCAGAATCTTTGCAAGCGATTACTCAAAGAGATGGTGAAATTGGTGAAATCATTGTCTCTGGTCCACATGTTTTGAAACGCTATTTCAACAACGAAGAAGCTTTCAAAATGAATAAAATTGTGGTTGGAGATACCATTTGGCATCGCACGGGAGATTCTGGATTTCTGAAAGACGGTCAGTTATACTTAACTGGAAGGTGTCAACAATTGATTTATCACCAGGGTACCATTCTCTCACCATTTATTATCGAAAATCAACTGCAACAAATTGAAGGAGTGACAATGGGCACACTACTTCAATTAAACTCTAAATTGACGCTTATCGTTGAAGGAGCTTCTAGGGAAAATTTGGTTCGGAAAAACTGCTCTAATATTCCCTTCGAAGATTTGATCTTCATGAAGATCCCAAGGGACCCGCGACACAACTCCAAGATCGATTATCCGGCTTTAAAAGCGAAGCTTAGTTGAAGGGAATTTTCGATGTAAAAGGCTTCTCGACAGGCTCGAAGACCTTTTAGCCTCCAGAATTCAAAGCCTTCGAATCCAACAGACGGATCATTACCCATAAAAACAAGGTGAAAAGTCACCGAGACGACAGAAGATCGCTTTAAATAAAACAAAATGAAAGGTCTTCGAGCTTGTCGAGAAGCCGACTCCAATCAAAAAACCCTGACGTCCTCGCGGAGTCAGGGTTTGAAAAATATTTAAATCAGCTTACTGAGCAGCCAACTCGGTGAATTCGTCGTAGCTCACTTCCTTCTCATTCAACTTTACAGTCTCTTTGAAGTAAGCAGTCAATTTACGCTCAGCCAACATATCGTATACTTTGTTAGCTTCGTCACGGTTTTGCAACACTTGCATTGCAGATTGCGTCAACTCCTCATCTTCAGGAGCAGGCATTCCGTACTGTGCATAATTGTTTGCCAAAAGACCTTTCGTGAATTCGATCACTTCGTCGTTTTCCAACTTGATATCGTTCGCTTTAAAAATCGCGCTCTGAATCAATTGCCATTTCAACCCTTTGGCATAGTTGTCGTACTCCTCTTCGATTTGCTCCATGGAGATCTCTGTCTCATTCGACATTTGAATCCATCTTTTCAAGAAATCATCTGGAAGTTCAACTTCGGTCTTCTCCAAAAGGTTATCATAAACCGCACGGGTTAGCATTCGATCAGAATCGTTCACGAACATTCCCTCAAGATCGTTCTTTACACGCTCGCGCAATTCTTTTTCGTTGGTAACGCTGCCAGGTCCGAATAATTTATCAAACAATTCCTCGTTTAACTCAGCCAATTCCATCGCTTTGATTTCGTTGATCGTCATTTGGAATTTATCAGAAACACCTTCCAACTCTTCTTCCTTAACGCCCAACATCGCTGCTGTATCAGCACCTCCGCGAGAAACATCCTCTGGGTTTACCACCAACTTATCGCCAACCTTCTTACCGATCAATGACTTTTTCACTTTGTCGTTAGAAACGAACTCCATAGAAACGGTTGATGTATGCAAAATTCCACCTTCTTTGATAGACTCATCATCGTTCAACTCAACGAATTGAGCCAATACCATGTCCTTCTCTCCAACCTCATCTGAAGAAACCAATTTTCCGTAGCGACGGCGCAAATCTTCCACTTGCTTATCGATCAAAGCGTCATCAACTTTAACTTTTACGTAATCGAACTTGTTTTTCCCTGATAACGGAACTTTGATTTCAGGAGCCAATGCGATGTCGTAATAAAACTCAAAATTTTCTGGATTGTCGAAACTACCTTTAAAGCTATCCTCTCCTTTTGTTGGAATTGGATTCCCAAGTAGATCCAAGTTATTTTCCGAAATATACTCTTGCAACGATTGGTTTACTACTTTGTTCAATTCTTCAGAAAGAACTGCCTTTCCGTATTGCTTTTTCACCAATCCCATGGGTACATGTCCAGGGCGAAATCCAGGTACTTTTGCTGTTTTACGGTAATTGTTCAAGGTATCGTTCACCTTTTTTTCGTAATCAGCCGGCGTAATTTCCACCGTAAGTTTTGCGTTCAACGCATCTACATCCTGACGAGTTACATTCATTACTCTTGTCTTTGATCGTGTTTAAACAAAAAATGGCATAAGACGATCTTACACCATTGTTTTTTGTGCGGGTGGAGGGAGTCGAACCCCCACGCCTCGCGGCACTAGATCCTAAGTCTAGCGTGTCTACCAATTTCACCACACCCGCATTATTTCAATAATTCCAATGGAACTATGGGTTTTAAACCCTTGTGCTTTCCGCTGAAAGCTTTCTTTTCTCCGCAAAAGCGAGGTGCAAAGATATAGATTTATTTAAAAAATACACACAGCAAACCTTTAATTTTTTTGAAAGAAAGTTGAATCGATTATATTTTTTATAGTTCTCAGTAAATTAATACTTTAGGACAAACAACAATTCAATTGAAAACGCTCGTACGATTTTTATTTGTCATTAGCTTAGTTTTAAACTCAAGCAGCATATTAGGACAAGTCACAATTGCCATTGACCCTCTCGACCAGAGCGGAGCTGTTGGCAATTCTTTCAAACATGGAATTTTTTACGTACCAAAAACTCAGGAGGCTATTGATCTGTTTGAGAACAATGGCAGTGAGTACAACGCCATCCGTTTACACATCATTGAGTCGGCACTGAATAACACTACAAATTTGAATGATGCCCTGGCATATCTTGATTTGGCCGAACAACAACTTCAAGATATTTCGAATCGCTCCGAAAAGGTCATTTTCATTTTTGAGAAAATGCCTGCGTGGCTGAGCTCATCTTCTGACGGTTCACCAGCTCAAACCCCGGGCTGGTTTGTATTGAACACAAAACCACCGGCGGATTATAATGCCTGGAATTCTGTTGTTTCAGCCTTAACGGATCAATTGGTGAACGGATATGGAATTGACAACGCTTACTTTGAGATCTGGAATGAACCAGATTTGGGCTCCTGGACAGGGACAGAAACAGAGTACTTTGAACTCTTTGAAAATACGTACGATGCCATTAAATCGGTGAATAATACAATTCCTGTGGGCGGACCTGCCACCAATTTTTGGGGAAATCATATCAACTGGGAGCCGCCGTATGGACATTTGAGAAATGAAATCGCTGACTCTTCCCTGTTAGCTGCATTGCTTGATTCTAGCACCGTTTGGAACAAACCCCTGGATTTCGTGAGCTGGCACAACTTTCACATGGCACATTCCATTCATCTCAACATACTCAATTACATCTCCCAAAAATGCAGTTCATTGGGAATTCAGATTCCCGAAACGATTATAAGTGAATGGAATACTCCGTCTTCTTTTCGTGATACGGACTTGCAACGCTCGTTTTTCATAAAGAATCAGATCAATATTTCGAAAACGGCAACCGATAATAATGTCGTTGCGGCATGGCAGGATTTCAATTCTGATCCTCAAGAGTTTCACGGAGACTACGGATTATTGACCTATGGAGGTATTCAAAAACCAGCGCACAAAGCCTTACAACTTTCAGAACGTTTACAAGGCAATTTTGTGAATTACAACATCAATGAGCAAATCCCAATCGTCGCTTCGGCGCACACCAACACGCTGCAAATTCTTGTAAGTAATTATGCTCCCGATCCGCTCGGCGAGACAATAAATCATCTTTTGTTCGATTGGCATTACAACATTGAACAACTGGATAGTGCTGACTTCATTGATATTGCTGGTAACTCCTTATCTCCTCTGGACTCTATTTTAGACGGAACTCTTTCTTTTAATCCAGTCAGCAGCATGGACATTATTGTAGCAAATGCGGCTCAAACTTTCACCCACAATCAATCGATTGCCAATGGACCTCGAACGTATGAATTCAATATAAATAATCCATCATCCATCAATGAAATTCGCTTGTTTAGGGTAGATTCTCTAAACAACAACGCACAGATTGAGTACGAAGCACTGATCGCTGGCGGTATGACGCAAGCACAGGCTGTTTCTTCGCTCAATGGAGCTGATATTTTGAGCATGGAGAACATTTCACCCTCTAGCAATTTTGAAGTGACACTAGAACCGAATGCCGTACTTCTTGTGGAAGTTTTGTTTGCTTCAAGTTTAGGACTGACTGAACCAGAACTTGAAAAAGAGCTGGTGGTTTATCCGAATCCTACCAGTACTAATTTACACGTAGAACAGCACGTAGCGGCTACCGTTTGTTACCAAATTGAATCCTTGCATGGTCAATTACTTCATGAGCAAAAATCGCAAGCGATACATGATACAATACCATTAGATGGATTAGCGCCCGGAGTTTACCTATTACGATTGAAAGACCAAAACGCTGTTCAGCAATTTATCGTGAAATAATGTCTATAACTTGTGGATAAGTCTGCGTTGTAGCTCTTGAAGAAGCCCTGAATTCCTTTTACCTTTGCCTTCTGCAATTTCAATGCACGAACGATATGGTAACTTTTGACCCGAAAGATCTTTCTGTTCCCATGGTTCACAAGCACTTATTGGGTGCTGTGGGGCCCCGTCCAATCGCGTTTGCCTCAACCGTAGACGCGGATGGTAATGACAATTTAGCGCCCTTTAGTTTCTTCAATGTTTTTAGTGCGAATCCCCCCATCATGATTTTTTCTCCAGCGAGGAGCGGTCGTACCAACACTACTAAGGATACGTACAATAATGTAAAGGTGGTACCGGAGGTAGTTATCAATGTGGTGAATTACGATATGGTGCAACAAATGAGCTTGGCGAGTTCACCTTTCGAACCTGAGGTAGACGAATTTGTGAAGTCAGGGCTAACGGGCATTCCATCAGAAACCATTAAACCGAAGCGCGTTGCAGAAGCTCCCGTTCAATTCGAATGTAAAGTAATCGAAGTGAAGGAGCTGGGAGATCAAGGAGGTGCTGGAAATCTTGTTATTTGTGAAGTACAACGCATTCATATTCGGGAGGATTTACTCGATGGTAACGGATTAATCGATCAAAAGAAAATTGACTTGGTTTCACGCATGGGAGGAAACTGGTACTGTCGTGCCGATGAAAATTCCATGTTCGAAATCACCAAACCCATCACCACGGTTGGCATTGGATATGATGCCATTCCCGAAGATATTCGCTCAAGTCAAATCCTATCAGCGAACGATTTGGGACAACTAGCTGGAATTGTAGAGCTACCGAACGAAACAGATGTAAACGAGCACAAACTTCTGGAATTGAGTGATTTATTTGTATCTTTAGAAGATAACGCCGCTCAACTCGAAAAAGAATTGCATCTGAAAGCAAAAGCACTTTTGCAAGAGGACAAACTGGAAGAAGCTTGGATGACTTTATTGGCATTCAATAATGGATAGACAACACAAACAACAACCATAAACTAAGAAGTAATTATGTTCAAATTAACAGGACAAATCAAAGTAATAAAAGACACGGTGCAGGTTACCGAGAAGTTTGCGAAACGTGAGTTCGTGATCACAGATTCCTCGTCTATGTACCCACAAGACATCTTATTTCAAGCCGTTCAGGACAAATGCTCCATGCTTGATGGAATGACGGAGGGAGAAACAGTTGAGGTATCTTTCAACTTGCGCGGTCGCGAATGGACCAGTCCGCAGGGTGAAGTAAAATACTTCAACACTTTGGATGCATGGCGCATTGAGAAAATGGGTCAGGGAATGCCACAAGGTGGACCGTCAGATATGAATTTAGATCCAGCGGCTTCTCCAATGCCTTCAGGAGGAACGGATGCTTCGGAAGACGATGATTTGCCGTTCTAAGGAAATTTAGAATTGAAGAAAGGGCTGTGTCATTTAGAACAGCCTTTTTTTATGCACGTATTGTGTACAAAATTTGCTCAAATTAGACATTTGCCTAATTACCAAATTGTATAATTGTAGTAATGTTCAAAAATAATTCCGAACTTATTCTGTTTAACCACTTGTAACCTTTCCACATACAAACTTGTTACACCTAACAAGAACAACAGAATTATGAAATACATTTCTATTGCCTCCCTTCTATTACTCATCTTAACGTCATGCATCAAGGATAAACTGGAAAAAGACAGTACCGTTATGGCTGGAACCTGGAACTGGCAATATTCCATCGAATATACATACGATAGTGCCAACGATACCGTACTCACCAGCATCATTCCTGCATCCAATTACCCTGATAGCTACAGCATTCGCATCGAAGAAAAAGGACGTATTTATAAAATCAAAAATTCCGATGAAGACAAATACCGCCTGGTACTTCCCGAGTTTAAGTCTGGTTTGTGCGTCGAATTAAACAACAGTTACAAATACAAAATTCTACCGAATAATAAAGAAAGTGACTCCCTTGTAGGCTGTGTAAATGAAGATACTTTGATCACGAGCGATTGGCATTTACCTTTGAGTAAAGGAAGTTCGGAATATCCTTATTACAAACACGTTTTTACGAAGTAAAATACTGTACGCCGAGGCTCTCGAGGTGCACAGTATTACTTAGTTCAGCATTTCGGCATTTTACTTCATTAGAAGGCTCAGCAATACGTCATTAGCTTACGATTTTACTTCGAAACTATCTTTCTTCCTTTCCACTTCGGCTGGTAAAACGGAATCAAAATGGCAAGTAAAATGGAATAAATGGGAAACCAAATTTCGGCAAAGGGTAACATCAAAAGCAGACCAGGACGCCGAATTTGCTTAAAATAGGCACTGAAGACCAAGAAATCTGTAATCATTTTACAAGCAAGCAGATAAATAGTTCCGAACCAAAAACTCTGGATTATCGTCCAAACAAGCACTGCAACGAATGCAAGCATGAACAGGAGTTGCTGAAATGCAATATAGCTATTCAGTCCATCACCCAAAGCCTTTGTTTTGCTTACCCATCGTAATCGTTGTGAAACACAATCTCTAAATGTTTCTGGAGCTGCTGTAATTACAGCTAAATCCGGATGGGTACTCATGTGCACCTTTGCTTTGCTACGTGTAAAATCGCGCAACAGAAACGTGTCATCACCACTAGAAATATGGCCATGTTGATCAATTGAATCTAAGTCTTCAAAGATGCGCGTTCGATATAGTAAATTGGCACCGCTAGCAAAAATAGGACGCCTCCATCCAGCCAATCCTGTGTTGACAGCATTCGCTACGATAACATCGAAAGTGAATAAATGTTGCAGAAATGACTTCGATGAAAATACTGCGGGCAACACATACATATCCGCTTCCGAGAGGTTTTGCAGCGCTTTGAAGTAATTACTTCCTACGGAAATATCTGCGTCCCAGGTCAGCGTAAATTCTGTTTGCACCAATGCAGCTCCCTCACGAATGGCGTTCTTCTTTCCTGACTTCCCCTTGGACGCATGAATAACATCAATTGGCAAACCGTCCATATTCGATAGAATCAGATTCACCGAGGTATCTTCAGAATGATCGTTAATGAAAATGAATTTTGCAGGATACAAGCTTAAATTTCGGATGCTTTCAAGCAGTGCTGGCAAATTTTCTTCTTCGTTTCGAAAGGGAATCAAAACAGTTACCTCACTGGCATCTATTTTCGCTCCTTCCTTGTAACCGCGTTCTTTGTTCCGTTGCAATGAGAAGCCAATCAGTGCAACCAAGGCGAAAAATATCCCGTACGCCCAAAGAAAATAGTTTACAAAATCTAAGCTTTCCTCCATTTCTTATCGCGACATATTAACAATCCCAGTAAAGCTGGCGAAACTGTATTTAATAACCAAATAGACAATGACGCAAAAAGAATCGTAATCTCATTTACACTTAAAGTAGAAAGCACAAAGAGCGCAATTGATTCCTTTACTCCTACCTTTCCGAGAATTAATGAGGGAGCAATCATCGTTAACAAATACACCTGCCAAATGGCTGCAATTAGCTCCCAACTCCAGTTGGCTCCATACGCTACGAGCATAAGCGAAAACTGCAAGGTAAAAATGACAAATCGACTATAACTTAAAAGGAGAATTTGGGTACGGAACCAAGGGCTTTTTCTAAGGAATTGTTTGAAGGAAGAACCGAACTGGAAGCGTTTGAAAAATCGGAGGAAGTTATCGATGTAAAAGAAGAACAGATAGCTCACAACGATGACAATTAACAGAACATACAGCAGACGCTTTTCATCTTTCCACACTAGTAGTTCGCCCAACCACAGCACTGCGACCCCGCCAAAAGTAATACTGGCTAAAAACTGTCCAATGTTCGAAAGCACCGTGAATGCCGTAATATTTGCTCTGTGTTCTTTTTGGAAATAATAAAACCGGCCAATGAAGTTCCCTATCATGTTAGGCGTTAAGAGTCCAGTAACCAGGCCTGCAAAAAAAGAATGCACTTTGGTTCGTTGATCCGATCTGATTTCAATGGCCATGAGTGTAATATGCCACTTTCTGTATGCAAGCCAAATATTTGGTACAACAAGCAAAATCGCCACTCCCATGGCAAGAGGTTGTTTGATACCGAACTCCTGCCATGCCTTTTTATCGACACCATTCAATTGATACCATAAAAGCAAAAGCAATCCGCCAAATAACAACGATTTCAGCACAAGAAACAACTGTGTCTTGACCTTACCTTTATGTCGGATTTCGGTTTCGATAGTTGAATATAGCACAAAACTCAGAACCAATCTTTCGCAAGTCGGAAACAATCCAACGGAATTCACTAGTTTTAGTCCTGGATGCCAAATTCTGTAGATAAAGTTATTTTGGGGGTCGATCCTGGAACAACCGTGATGGGATACGGAATCATTCATGTGCAAGGGAAGCAGTTGAAAATGATCAATTTTGGTGTGATTCAATTGCAGAAACTTCCAAGTCACCCCGACAAACTCAAACGCATTTACGATCGAATGGACGGACTCATCAAGGAGTTCAAGCCGGATGAAATGGCCATTGAGGCGCCGTTCTTCGGTAAAAATGTACAATCCATGTTGAAATTGGGTCGTGCACAAGGTGTTGCCATCGCCACCGCATTGGCTAACAACCTACCTTTTGAAGAATATTCACCTCGACGTATCAAACAATCCATCACTGGATCTGGTGCAGCTTCGAAAGAGCAAGTGGCGGGAATGCTTCAAAAAACCTTACAATTTGGCGAAATGCCCAAATATCTGGATGCCACTGACGGACTGGCGGTTGCCGTTTGTCATCATTATTCTAAAGGTGTGGGCGAACACAATAAATCAAAATCATCTAGCTGGAGTTCTTTCGTGAAGAACAATCCAGATCGAAAGAAATAATAAGGACGTATGGCAAAATTCAAAGACTTTGATGCATATATCGAAAACGCTGAGCCCTTCGCTCAACCTATCTTGAACTATTTCAGAGAATGCGTAAAAGAAGCTTGCCCCGAAGCAAAAGAATCCTTCAAATGGAGCATGCCTTTTTTTGTTTATCAGGGAACGAATCTATGTCATATGGCTGCCTTCAAAAAGCATACGAGTTTTAGTTTTTGGTTGGCGGGTAAAATGAAAGACCCTCAAAAAGTATTCGTAACGTCGGCTAATTCGGGAATGGGACAGTTCGGAAAGGTAACTGAATTGGAACAACTTCCGCGTCGGGATGTTTTGATCGCTTATATTTCTGAGGCCATGGAATTGATTGAAGCTGGAGAAAAGTTAGAGTCTTCCCCAAAAAAAGCAGCGCGTCATTTCGAAGCTCCGAAAGAAATGTTGGAAGCTTTGTCTCAAAACAAAGTAGCCATGGCCAATTACGAAGCATTCAGTCAAAGCAATAAAAACGATTATATCGAATGGATTGCTGGTGCGAAAACAGATGCTACCCGAAGTAAAAGGCTTGCCCAAATGATGGAATGGTTAGAAGAAGGAAAGCCACGAAATTGGAAATACATGAAAGAATATCGTTAAGACCAATTAATTTCTATCGGTATATTGCGATTATAACTTCTTGTATTTCAGAAACTTTACTAACTCTTTACCCCTATCTTATCGAATGGTCGATTTTACAGTTTGACCGTTACCTTTCAGTTACGATTTCGCAAACATCTTGAATTTCAAATTTAAAGGCAGGACCTTCAGTAGCGAACTTAAAAATCAACACGATGAAGTACGCTATAATTCTGATCGCCTTTTTTCTTTCCCCGGTTGTTCAAGCTCAAAAATTCACCGTGAAGGGTGTCGTTTCTGATGCTGAAACAAAAGAACCAATCCCTTTCGCTACCGTGATGACCAAATTAGGTGATTCACGCATTGGAACCAAAACCGACTTTGATGGCGAATACACCTTAATCCTACCACATGGAGGCGAATGGGAACTGAGCTACACTATGAAACCAGAAGGTTACGTAGACAAAACGCTAACCATAATTGCAAAGCCAAATAGTACCTTGGAACTAAATATTGCCTTACAAAAATCCGCAGACATTCAGAATCTAGAAGCTGTAATGGTCAAAGGAACTAAAAGTCGACGGAAAACCACCACCATCAAAGAAAGGAGATCAAGTTCAAGTGTAGATGCATTAGTATCGACCCCTGGCGTCTCCAAAAATTCCTCATCTGTACAATTGCGTGCCCGGAGAAATAAGTCAAATCATTTTGAGGACAACGCTCGCTTCAATGAAATTCAAGACAATACGTTCGTAAAAGTAAAACGCGCACCGCTTTCCACTTTTTCCATCGATGTGGATAAAGGTGCTTACACCCAAATGCGCAGACTCATTCGATCGAATCAATTGCCACATCCTGACTTGGTGCGAATAGAGGAATTTGTCAATTACTTCGACTACGATTACTCACAACCTACAGATGGCGCACCTTTTGCTGTTATTACGGAATATTCAGAATGCCCATGGAACAAGCAGCACAAATTGGCACTTATCGCGCTCCAAGGTGAACAGAAAGAAATGGATCAGGAAAGTGCGAACAATCTTGTTTTTCTTCTAGATGTCTCTGGGTCGATGCAAGGATCAGACAGAATTGAATTAATTAAGAGTGGAATGAAAATGCTGGTAGATGAACTGCGCCCGCAAGACAGAATTACCATCATCACCTACGCAGGAAGTCCTAGTCCAGTCATTGAAGCAGCGAAGGGCTCAGAGAAAAAAAGGATTAAAGATGCCATTACCAATCTCACTGCTGCCGGATCTACCAATGGTTCTGGAGCCATTCAACTCGCTTACGAAATCGCTGAGAAGAACTTCAAAAAGAATGGAAATAATAGAATTATTCTAGCTACAGATGGTGACTTCAATGTTGGAACTACCAATGAAAAAGAATTGATAAAAATCATTGAAGAGAAGCGTGAAGATGGCGTTTTCCTATCCATTCTGGGCGTTGGAACAGGAAATTTTCAGGATGGTAAAATGGAACAATTGGCCGATCATGGAAATGGCAACTACTACTACCTTGACAACATTTTGGAGGCGAAACGCTGCGTTGTGACCGGAATGCAAGGACTTTTGTATACGATTGCGAAAGACGTCAAATTGCAAGTCGAGTTTAATCCAGAACATGTGCAATCCTATCGATTGATTGGCTACGCAAACCGAATGCTGGCCGAAGAAGATTTCAACGATGACACCAAAGATGCGGGGGAGTTAGGATCTGGACATACCGTAACGGCGATTTACGAAATCATTCCAACAGGAGTGAAGGAAGAAGCCAGTCCAGACGTCGATCCGTTGAAATATCAGGAGGAAAAAGTGGATGGTCCATCTAAATTCTCGGACGAGTTGTTAACGGTTAAGCTCCGATACAAAGAACCCGATGGTGATACCTCAAAATTAATTTCCATTCCTTGTCCAGCATCCTTTGTTCCTATGAAAAATGCTTCCGAGAACATACAATTTGCGAGTGCCGTCGTTGAATATGGCTTGTTACTCAGAAATTCGGAACACAAGGGAGACGCTTCCTATCAATCTGTAATTAAACGAGCTAAGTACTCAACAGGGAAAGATGAAGACGGATTGCGTGCTGAGTTCATTCAATTAGTAGAAAGTGCTGAATTATTGGAAAGTGAACGAACAGAGGAGTGATCAACCTTTAATTTGAAAGGAAACCCAGTTGGATTTGATGAAACTATTACTCAGCTGCAAACGATATTTTCCAGGTGGAATTTCTTTGGATGCATAATTTGCCATAACCAGACGTTGGAGTTTGAAAGTCTCACGGTATTCTTTGCCAGGTGATAATTTGATAAGGTGCGGTTCCATATCACAATAGTTCGCAAAACGAACCGAAAGCAAGCGCGAATTATTACCAACTATCAACCGACTGCTGTCGCGTGCATCTCTTAAATCAAAGTTGTAGGATACGTATAGGCCACCTCCGTAATGCGGTAGACTCAAAATTGTCTGGAGCGTGTCACTTTGGGGGTTACTCAGCACAACAGTCACATCCACTTCTGATATAGAAGATACCATCGAGTCTTTCAATTCAAGCTTAAGCTCAAACCCATGGAAATCAACATAATCATTGATATTCGTCACTTCTGAACAATCGATTCCTTTCGAAACATGCTGTTCTTTAACTGAACTTGAGTTTTGACAGGAAGCTAGTACAAAAATAGAATAGATATAAATGAGTCGCGACATTCTATTTAACTGCTGGCTTGGACGTCGGTTTCGACTTACGGTCGTCCTCTTCCTTCAATTCCAAATCGGTCATCTCATGGTTGAGTCTGTCCAACACAGCATCGTAAATCTCTTTCAAATCTTCCTGTTGGTGGGCGTAATAATCGAACGAAGTTTCGAATTGCTTTGCGGTAATTCCATTCACTTTAAATAATGAATCTGCAGAGGCATCAATCATTTTGTCGTAGCGCGTGACCTGAACATACTGGAGACTGGCATGTCCTTCCAGTTTCATGAGTTCAGTTAATACGTTCACCATTTTATCTTTCTTGACGAGGTTTTCGGGCGCTTCTCTCCTATCCACTCCAGGGGAGCAGCTTGCAAAAAACAACACGATAAACAGCCAAGACCTCATCACTTGTGATTGTAAATACTAGGGAACAATATTAACCAATTCTTCGCTACTATTGTTAAGAACTTTGGTCTTCGTTCAAACGTAAAACACGGTCTCTTTCTTATTTTTGCCGCGGATAAATCGAAGAAATATGTCAATCACCATCATCAAAAACGCCCACATTGTAAACGACGGAAAATCATTTTTAGGTAGTGTCGCTATGGAGAACGATCGCTTCATTTATGTTGGTGAAGAAACGCCGGAGTATGAAGGTGCTACGCTTATTGATGTCGAAGGAAAGCACTTATTTCCAGGAGTAATTGACTGTCAGGTACATTTCCGTGATCCAGGATTGACGCATAAAGCCGATTTGAACAGCGAATCAAAAGCGGCCGTTGCTGGTGGTGTGACATCTTTTATCGACATGCCGAATACGCGTCCAAACGTACTGACGCATGATATCCTGATGGAGAAATTCAAACTTGCTTCTGAAAAATCACTTGCGAATTATGATTTCTACATGGGATTGAGCAATGACAATCTCGATGAAGTTTTGGCTTCAGATACCACGGGATATTCTTGCCTTTCGGATGATGGATTGTACTTCTCTGGGAAAGGAAATCTTTTAGCGGACAACCCTGAGACCCTTGAGAAAATTTTCTCCAGCACTAAGAATATTGTGGCGATTCATTCTGAAATCGAGAAAATCATTATCGAAAACGAAGAGAAAGCGAAAGAGAAATACGGGGAAGACATTCCCGTTGAAATGCACCCAATTATTCGATCGGAGGAGGCTTGCTACGAATCTACAAAACGAGCTATTGAATTGGCGAACAAACATAATGCACGTTTGCACATCCTTCACTTAACCACTGCGAAGGAAACAAACCTCTTCCGAAATGACATTCCGATGGAACAAAAGCGAATCACTACTGAGGCGAGTGTACATCATTTGTGGTTTTCCGACAAGGATTACGCCGAGAAAGGAATGCTCATCAAATGGAATCCTGCCATTAAAACCGAAGCGGATCGAACAGGATTGCTAGATGCCTTGAATGAAGATCGAATTGACATCATCACCACAGATCACGCTCCGCACACAGTTGAGGAAAAATCTGGAACGTATTTCAACGCAATGTCGGGAGCTCCATTGGTTCAGCACGCCCTTACGACCATGCTCGAACTCCACTTCCGCGGTGCCATATCATTGGAGAAGTTGGTTGAGAAAATGTGTCACAATCCCGCGAAATTATACGGATTTAAAGATCGCGGTTACGTAAACGAAGGCTATAAAGCCGATTTTGTCCTGGTTGATATGAACGATCCATGGACGGTAGCGAAAGAAAATATTTTATACAAGTGTGGATGGAGTCCTTTGGAAGGACAGGAATTCCGTGCGAAGGTGAAACAAACATATGTAAACGGTCACCTTGTATACGATAACGGCAATTTTGATGAGTCACGCATGGGTGAAAAGCTCGAATTGCTTCCCTGGGAAGAACGTGACTACGTGAAAAACGCTTAGAATCATTGTTGCTTGAAAGCTGAGATAACGAGCGAATGAACATTTTACAGAAAATAGCAAGAAGAATAATCAAAGTTTCATTTGACACTTCTGTATCAACAATTGAGTATTTCAGTAAAATGGACAAATACCACCAACATATTGAAAAATTAAGAAAACTTGAAAACGGTACATTGGGAAAGGAAATCGCAAATTGCTTGGACGACCACCGATTGAATCTTGTACCAAAATACGAAAGTCACGACTTAAAGCACGTCTTGCTTGATTACAAAATGACCGCGGAAGACGAAATTCGGATGCAAGCATTTATGATTGGAAATGGAAACTATTCAATTCCTTCATTTACAATTTTCTTTTTTGGTGCTCTTCTACTTCCTGACTTGTGGTTGACTTTTTATTCGGACTTTAAAAAAGGAAGACAAACTATTCCAATATCAAGATGGACAATCAACGACTTCGCAGACAAACGGATTAGTGAATTAAGAACTGAATTGGCTAAAACGAAACCACAAAAAATAAAACGAATGAAATTGAAACAATTGACTCAATTTGCTACAATAGCAATAGTTTTGGCAGGAGTATTTGGAATGTTGTTTTGCCTTCCGTTTTTGTTCTCGTCAAATATGGCGGACGTAGTTGGAGCAGGATTTCCATTTGTGGGTGGAGCAATATTGGTGGTTGGTGGACTTCTGACTTTATCGAACTTAACAAAAGAAAAAATAAAAGCCAACAGGTAACTACGTATATCAAATCTTAGTCGCTTAACAGCATGCCACGCTTCATATACTCAACGTTTTTTGTTTACTTAGTCCTGCCCTAAACAAGCCGGAAGAATCGAAGTTTAAGAAACAGAATACGTGCAAAGTGCATTGAATCATCAGTTTCTTGATGACGCATTGTTTGATAAAACTCGAGAAAGGTAATATAGGTAAGCTTTCAACCTTCCGCTTTCCGCCTCTAACTTTCTGCCAACCTCTACAACTTCATCCCTCGCATTTTCCAAACTCCGAAAAACGCTTCTTTGAAAATACCCGTGGACATTTTGGACTCTCCGTGTTCGCGATCAATAAAGGTAATAGGAACCTCGGTCAATTTGAATTTATGACGTTTCGCCGCATATTTCATACAAATCTGAAACGCATATCCCTTGAAAGTAACGCCATCCAGATATATCGTTTCTAAAACTTTTCTTCGATAGCACTTGAAACCAGCTGTGGTATCTTTAATTCCAATCCACAGAATCATACGAACGTATACGCTGGCAAAATAAGACATCAAAATGCGTTTCATCGGCCAGTTTTTCACCTTCCCCCCTTTCACATAACGCGAACCAATACTAACGTCGGCACCATCAACCGCACATGCATTGTACAACCGAATTAAATCGTCGGGATCATGCGAAAAATCACAATCCATTTCAAAAATGAAGTCATACTTTTTGGCAATACTCCATTTAAATCCATGAATATAAGCTGTTCCTAATCCAAGTTTTCCCTTCCGCTCTTCTAGATGTAAACGCCCTTCAAATTCTCCCTGAAGCGATCGAATGATATCGGCAGTTCCGTCTGGGGAAGCGTCGTCAATGAAAAGTACATCAAATTCCTTCTCTAAGGACATTACTTTGCGCACCATACGCTCAACATTGTCCTTTTCGTTGTATGTGGGGATTATAATGACAGAATCTGACACTTCGCTCTTTTAGGTGAACGCTAAAATAAGTAATAATAGCCAATGAAATACCCTGAAACAACGGTATAAAACCAATGTTTTATCTTTACCTTAACAAAATTTGGATTCTCGCATGTGGCGCTATTTCCTGCTTTTATTTCCTCTCTGGTCTCTTGGTCAAAGCAACTTCAACGTTCAATTGCTGGATAATTGGACCAATAACAACCTTGTTCCGGGCTTTAACGAACTCAGATACAGCGACTGTTGGGGATATGCTCAGAATGGGCAGGAATACGCAATGGTAGGCTCCACAGAAGGAGTTCATTTCTTTCAAATTTCCAATGAGAATGAATTCCTGGAGATAGATTTTGTTCCCGGTAAATTTGCACACCCTTCCGTAGTACATCGCGACATAAAAACATATCAAAACTACGCATTTATGGTCTGTGATGAAGGAACAAGCAGTTTGCAGATTGTCGATTTGCAGTACCTCCCCGATTCGGTGCATGTCGTTTACGAAAACGACTCAAGCTTTACTCGAGTGCACAATGTCTTCATCGATGAGATGAACGAATTGATGTACGCTTGTTCGGTGCAACCGTCAGTAAATGGGATGCTTCAGCCGCTCATTCCCATGCAAGTATATTCCATTAGTGATGTATCGAACCCTGTGCTATTGTACGAAGGCCCTGGTGATATCCCCGAAGTACATGATGCTTATGTCCGAGATAACATCGCTTTTTTGAATTGTGGATTTGATGGAGTTCGCGTGTACGATTTCAGCGATCCCTCCAATCCAACTTTCTTGCAAAATTTCGATTTCTATCAAGATCAGGGGTACAACCATCAAGGTTGGTTGAGTCCTGACGGTTCCAAATATGTATTTGCCGATGAAACAAATGGTTCTTCTGTGAAATCTTGTTCTGTTAATATCAGTCATGAAATTGATGTTCGAGGTCGTGTTTCGACAAACGCAGAAGATGGAAGCGTACCACATAACATCATGATCACAGATGATTTTGCTTTTGTCGCCTACTATAACGAAGGTTTGAGGGTATTTGATATTCGACCACAAGTCCCTCAGGAAATTGGGCATTTTGACACCTATCCCGAAGATGAAGAATTGTTCAAAATGAACGGAGCGTGGGGCGTTTACTCGGAACTTCCATCCGAACGTATATTGGTTTCTGACAGAAAGTATGGACTTTATCTTTTAGACTTCAATCGGGATGTTTTTCAATCGAACGAACCGGACACCATCGTTTGCTATCCAAATCCAGTACTACCTTCCAGCACTTTCACCATTCGCTTGGAGGAAGATCGCGAACCTTCGTTTCTTGTAGAAATACACGACTCGAAGGGAAGAAAAGTATACTCCGAGTTGGTTCCGAACGCCAATTACGCAGTGATTCCGACTCCTGATGCCGCTGGAATTTATTCGGTACGGGTTTCTTATCCTACCGAGGATGAACAAGAAGTTGCTGCTTTTTTCAAGTTGGCGGTCTTTTAAAACCATAAGAGCACTGAACGCAATTCATAATTCATAATTCATAATTTTAAATCACCTATTCGCTTCTTTGCGCGCTGCCACTATTTCCACCCAAACCGACTGCTTGGTTCCTTCCGTATCGTAAACAGTTAATTGATGTTTTCCAATTTCTGGTCTAATGACGATCTCATGAAACTCCGATGTTTGTTGTACAAATTGACCGTCTAGATGCCAAAACAGCACCGCATCTTTATTCGAATGAGAGCATCGAAAAACAGTAGATTGTCGTTCGCCACTAATTCCCACAGGTAAGTAGATTTTCTGGTTAGAATCAGGATACAAAATGGAAAGCGCATCGGACGAGTTTGCACCCTCGCATTGATCTTGAAAGGAGGGTAACGATTTGTATAGCGGGTGATGTTTTTTGTAATACATTTCTACATCGGGAGCAATTACCATCCAATTGGCGTGCGTCATTTCCATCGGATCGGCACAAGAGGAATTGACACGCTTTCCTGCACTATTCAAGTGAATTCTTTGATGATATGGACATGCAGTTGTTTGCAATGATCCCCTTGGCCAAGACGCCTTCACAGTCTTCTCACAACTTTCCGAAGATCGATGCCCGCTCGTTGCACATACTTCTACTTCACCCAATTCGGACTCTGGTCGATCAAACCACTCCTTCTCCATGGGCAAAATCTGGAAAATATCGAACAAAATGGGCGCTGCCGCTTGCACACCTGTCAACCCGGGACGCCCTTCTCCATCAGCATTTCCCATCCAAACACTCACTACATAATCGGGAGTTACTCCCACGGCCCAGGCATCCCTGAATCCATAACTGGTGCCTGTTTTCCATGCAATTTTTCTTGAGGAATCAAACAAGTGCCAATTGTTGTCTTCATCCGGCCTTCGCACGTCCAGCATAGCCTCAAAGGTGGCGAAAATACTTCCTGAATTCATTGGGAATTCTGATTTGACGCGTTCTACTTGAGGAAACAAGCGTAATTGCGAACTCTCATCATATTGCAACTGCTGCGCCATTTTAGTGTATACTTGATTCAATTCGAACATATTCACCTCTGCCCCGCCTAAAATCAGGCTTAGTCCGTAATGAGACGCACTTCTTCGAACAGTCGAAAAGCCCATACGTTGTAGATTTCGATGAAATCTGGTCAATCCATACTGTTGCAGTAAATAAACCATGGGAATATTCAAGCTTCTTGAAAGAGCTTCATCTGCGGGGATCAAGCCCTCAAAAGTACCAGCGAAATTCTTGGGCGAGAAGTTTCCAAACCTCGAGGGCAAATCACGCAAAAACATTTCTGGGGCTATTGTTCCAGATTCCATTGCTTTGCCATAAAGCAGGGGCTTAATGATGCTTCCTGTACTTCTCGAAGCATCGATACAATTCACTTGATTAGCATGCTCTGCACCAGAACTCATCACGTTGCCCACATAGGCAATTACTTCGCCTGTTTTAACAGATGAAACCATAACCGCCCCGTTGTAAATTCCATTTTCACGCAGTAACTGTGCGTGATTCTCCACTAAAAAATTGACCTTCTTTTGCACTTTTGCGTCAACACTCGTTCGGATTACCTTTCCTTTTTTTCCTTCGGCGATACATTTGTGCAATAAGTGAGGAGCAAGGTTCGGTAAGGGATGTGGTTTCTCGGGCAGTTGTTCAAGCAAAGCCAGTTGATATTCTGATTCACTAATCTTACCAATTTTTCGAAGTCGTTTTAAAAGTCGATCACGCTTACTTTTGAGTAAGTCGTGATTTTTCCCGGGATAAATCAAACCAGGAGCGTTTGGGAGTACTGCCAATGTTGCAGATTCTGCCCAACTCAATTGATTCGCTGGTCTACCAAAAAAGCGCCAGGATGCAGCATCCAAACCTACTACATTGTTTCCGAAGGGCGCATGCGATGCATATTTGCTTAAGATTTCCGACTTCGAATAACGTAGTTCAATACGTGTGGCTAATATCATTTCGTACATCTTCTCGCCATACGTTCGTCGCGGATTTTTGCGCATCAATCGAACCAACTGCATCGTTATCGTACTGCCGCCACTTACACGCTCACCAGACTGAAAATTTTGCCACAGTGCACGTCCAATCCCTGAAGCACTCACTCCCCAATGACTGTAAAATTTGCGATCCTCAAACTGAATAATGCAGGTTTTGAATTTATAGGGAACCGTTTTGCTCTCTGGAAATCTCCACTGCTCATCGTCGGCAATATGTGCTCCAAGCAAAGTTCCGTTGTTGTCCAATAATACGGTTGAGGTGCTATCATCGAACAAATCTTCAGGCAAACAGTCAACATACCAGACCAGGAAAACCCAGAAAAACAATACATACCATTTTCTCCTTAGTATTTTTCTTCTGCGTCGGACCTTAAGAAATCCATAGAGTGCGTGTGCTGACATAAGGGCGATTTGCTTCTAAAATACACGCTTGATTTTCGTCGTCCTATGGTACCTGATTATTCGTTTCGAATGGAATTGTATCCGTTTCGTATCTTTGATTATCCAAACCTGCACCGTGTTTCGAATTTTCATCATCATCTTGTTGCTGAGTCTCTCAAAGTCTGTTTGGGGGCAGCAATTCAACTTTCGTAACTTCAATGTAGAAGACGGGTTGGGGCAATCACAGGTGTATGCCATGTGTCAAAGTCCTTCCGGGGCATTGTGGTTAGGGACCCGTGGCGGTGGTATCTCTGTTTTCGATGGAATTGAATTCAAAAACTACACGACAAATGATGGTCTTTCCAACAATTACATCAACTGTGTAAAACTAGGGCCAGACGGCGTTATCTGGATTGGAACCAACGAAGGTGTTACGTATTTTGAAAAGGGTCAATTGCATGCATTGAAGTTGGCAAAAAACACCGTGGTTCGAGATATCATTTTTTTGAAAAACGGTGAAATTCGGGCTGCTTCAAACAAAGGCATACTCCATTTAACTAAGTCTGCTCTTTCTTTCGGCAACATTAAGTCTTTGAGTCAGCCGAATGCATCCAGCTTGATCGAATACAACAATGCGCTGTGGTATGGCACAAACGATGGGCTGTATCGAATTGAGGGGGAACGACATCATTTTTGCGGTAGCGACTCGCGCTACATGCGTAACGCCATCACCTGTATTTCAAAAGACTCCAGAAATAACCTTTGGATCGGAACGTATGGAGATGGCATGTACTGTTGCAATGGTCAAGAGTATTTTCGGGTTGACCTAGAGTTGGAATTGTATCGAAAAACTGTTCTTGACATCTATATTGATGACAAGGATAATGTGTGGATCGCGACGCTACGAAATGGGGTGATTCAGTACGATCAATCCACCAAAACCTTCACAACATTGGGTGAATCGGAAGGATTGAGTAATAACCATGTGCGGTCCATTTTACAAGACAATACCAAACAGTTTTGGTTCGGAACTTCTGGCGGCGGAGTTTGCCAATTTCTAGGGAAACAATTTGCCACATTCGATACCCGTTCTGGCCTTGCCGGAAATTTCATTTATTCAGTGATGCGCGATTCTCAAAATCGTCTTTGGATTGGGAATTCCATGCGTGGCGTAAGCGTCTATAAATCTGGAAAATTCGAGAATTTCACCGGTGACAATGGTTTTATTAATGTGAAAGTAAAGTCCATTGCAGAAGATCGGAATGGAACCATTTGGTTTGGTACAGATGGCTCTGGAGTGCATATCTATAAAAATGAAGAATTTCAGGCGATTGAAGGACTCCGTGGCGTGTACGTGAAACAAATAAAACGCGGCCCGAAAGGCAACATCTGGATTGCATCCGCGGGTAACGGCCTGATCAAAGTAGAACCTCAAAATGACAACTACGTGATCACCAAGTGGGGCTATGCCGACGGAATTCCCTCGAATAGATTGACTTCGTTACAATTTGATCGTCAAGGATATTTATGGTTTGGTACTGAAAACGATGGTTTGGGTTGCTTTTATGCAGATCAAGGAAAGATGCGCGCCACTTTTCACGCCAGTAAAAATGGGTTATCCTCCAATCAAATCAGAACACTTGCGCTGGACAAGTTTGACAGACTATGGGTGGGAACCTCTGATGGCGGATTGAATTATTTCGATGTAAAAGCATATGCCCCCAAAGTGCGCTTTCTCCAGCAACAGGACGGTTTGAAATCGAATAACATTTATGTGCTTGCGCTCGATAAGAAAGGCAACATAATCTCAGGAACAGAAAAAGGAATTGACTATATCCACTTTGGAAAAAATGGTAGTATTCAACAGATTAAAAATTACGGAAAACAAGATGGTTTCAGTGGTGTAGAAACCTGTCAAAACTCCTCTTGGCTCGACAAAGACGGAACCATCTGGCTCGGAACAATCAACGGCTTGTGTCAATTCAACCCAAATGAACTTGACAACAATCCCGAGCCTCCCCTTCTTTCCTTCAAGGATGTAAAGCTCTTTTACGAGTCTATTTCAGAAAAGCGATCGAACGAAAAAAATGTAGGCTCCAATAAAAATCCGTTACAACTTTCCTACGATGAAAATCACATCACGTTTGAATTTCTGGGAATCAATTTACGACGCCCTGAAATGGTTCGGTATCAATGGAAATTGAGTGGGTTTGATGCGGAGTGGTCCCCGTTATCCAAAGATCGAAGTATAGTATATTCCAATCTTGATCCAGGTGACTACCAATTTCAAATTCGTGCTTGTAATGAAGACGGTGTTTGGAGTGATCCGATTGCCTATCATTTCACAGTGGCAACTCCATTTTGGGAAACAATTTGGTTTCGCATCTCGATTGGTGTAGGAGTGTTACTGCTCCTTGCATTAATCTATTTCATCTCCATTAAACGCATTCGAAAAAATGCCCGCATTCGCCAACGCGAAGTTGAATTTGAGAAAGATCTTCTCGAACTCGAACAAAAAGCCATGCGTTTACAAATGAACCCTCATTTTATCTTCAACGCACTCAACTCTATTCAAAGTTTAATTGGAACGGGAAAAGAAACGGAAGCTCGGTACTTTTTGGCGAAATTCTCGCGCTTGATGCGACAAATACTGGATAATTCGCGCAAAACCAGTATCACCCTGGAAGAAGAAGTACTTACACTAGAAAATTACCTGCTCATCGAGCAATTTTGTAATGGTGATCGGTTCGATTATGAAATTACCGTGGATGAAAACCTTGAGCAAGACTTTATATCCCTTCCACCAATGATTTTACAACCGTTCGTGGAAAATGCGATCAAACACGGCATGCGTGGACTCCCTGAAGGAGAAAAGTCAGGAAAAATCACCATACATTTCTCCGAAAGTGACGGAGTTTTAAAATGTATTGTAGAAGACAATGGAATAGGTCGCGAGAAGGCAGCGGATCTGAATTCGAAAAGCAAGGAAACCTATCACAAATCTACAGCGTTGGAAGTAACCACAGATCGTTTACAACACCTCAAAGAAGAAGGAATAGCCAAGCCTTTGGAAATTATAGATTTATATGAAGAAGGACAGGCAGCAGGAACACGAATTATAATACAATTACCACTGAATTGATATGAATTACAAGGCAATCATAATTGATGATATTGAACAGGCGCGCACAACACTCAAGCAAGATTTAGCTATCTATGCGAAGGATTTTGAAGTAATTGGAGAAGCAACGGGAGTCGTGGAAGGCGCAAAACTTCTGAAGGATGTTAAGCCAGACATTCTATTCTTAGATATTCAGATGCAAGATGGAAGTGGCTTCGATTTGCTGGATCTCCTTCCACAAGTCAATTTTAAAATCATTTTTATCACAGCTTCTGATGCACACGCGATCAAAGCATTTCGCTACGCTGCCATCGATTACCTAATGAAGCCTATTGATCCTGATGAACTGGTTGAGGCATTAAAAAAATTCAGGGAGTCGCGCATTGATGAATCGGCGAAATACGAATTATTAAATGATCGACTGAAAAACCATAAAAAACCAAATGAGCGACTAGCACTTCACTCTCAGGATAAAATTCAGGTTGTTGAAATAGATACCATTGTTCGTTGCGAAAGTAGCGTCAATTATACCACGTTCTTTTTCAAAAACGGCGATCAAATCGTTGTGACGCGCACGCTGAAGGAATTCGAAGATTTATTATCCGACCAAGGATTCTTCCGAGTGCATCAGTCGCACTTGGTGAACACGCGCCAAATCAAAGAATATGTAAAATCTGAAGGTGGTCACCTCAACATGAAAGACGGCAGTTTAATTCCGGTTTCAGTGAGAAAACGACCCGATGTGATGAAAATGTTGGATGCTTTGTAGAACAATGGCCCCTCTAAAACAAGCACTATGAAAAAAGTTAAATATGTTACTTCACTGCTGATTTTACTGAGCATTGCCCTGATCGGATGCCAACGCGGATGCACCACTGCATCAACCATGGCAAGCGAATCGAAATCTTTCAAGATGAAAGGCGAAAAGATCGTCATTACCGCACGATTGGTAGATTATCGAAACTCGAGAGCCATCAGTCGAAGGAATATTTTCAAACGCAAAGTGACACACACCTACGGAATTGTCATCGACATTGAGTCGCGCTTATATACGCAACGCAGTTTTTATTCGGAAGGGGTTCCAAATCCTGATAAGGTCAATTTGAAAAGTGTTTTAAAGCGAGCTAAAGTGGCCATTTCAAAAGATAAAAAACATGTTGCCATAGGAGTAGATGATCAGGTAGTGGACCTTGTCCATTTATATCGTGGCAAACCACTGCGAAGCAATAACCTTCATTCCCCACAGATTCCTGGAAGTTGGAGTCAATTGGACATCAACAGCTATCCATCGCCCAAAGAAATGCTTTTGTCACAAATCGAAGATGATTGTAAGATGATTATGCTAAATGAAGATGCTTTAAGAGAATTATTGGACAACACCTCTCCAAATGACAAAGCACATCATTTATTACTCGCTCAATGGCCTAATTGCGATTTTGCAATCGAATATTACGACGCCAAACAAATAGCGCGTTGCTCGAAAAACAAAAACTGGAAAAAACGCGCAGAAAAGCGCGCACTGGAAAGCTTAGAAGGTTCGGGTTATAGTCACATCCGTTTCGAAGAAGAATACAATGCCTTCCTCCTGAAACTTCAATCCAAAGAAGTAATGAAAGCCTTGGACCAACAATACGTAGACAACTGGGGAAGTCATAGGTTGAACGTTGACCTAGTAATTCAAAGGATGCAGCATGCATCGAGTCCGATGGATTCCGAACAGAAAGAAACTATAATCGCTGATGCAACCAAAGAGATAAAGAAATTTATGCGAAGTGGACGTTCAAATCACAATCGTGAAGCGGCAGATTGCATTCAAATTCTCGTTGCCAACAATCAAACAGAGCTTGTAAAATCCTTCTTGAAGGACGCTGTAAATCGTCCGTCGAAATATGCTGTTTTTGATTTATTGGAGTGTGTTCTTGACGTCTACGAAATCTATCCTTCCGCAGACCAACAGTTTATCCTTTCCAATCTGGACAAAATAATGAAATCTATACCCGATTATGCACGCGACAGCATGATTCGAAGAGGTGAAAACTTCATACCTTGCGATCAGATTCGTAACTGGATTCAGGAATATCCGGATGATTTGGACAAAAATGATTTGCCCGATCGATGTTAATCAAATTACATATTCGCTTACATTACAATTTTAAAAACAACAAATTTCGGATGAGGAGTGTCATGGTGCTACGAACATAATTGTCAGTGCATTATCAACATTTCATTTCGTACTTTCATGATTTCTTCCTTATCTTGCGCCGGATTATTTGTACTGATCGCTGATCACGAATTAAAAAGCTACAATTCTTAATAAATAACAACTATGAAAAATCGACTACACTTACTAGTGTTAAGCCTTTCAACCTTCCTCTTTGCGGGTGGTGTCAATGCTCAAATCATTGATACATACCCTTACACGCAGGACTTTGAAGCTTTCACAACATGTGGAACCGGTTGTGGTGCTTCTTGTACTCTATCTGAAGGATGGGTAAATGATCTAGGAGACGACCTTGACTGGCTCACAGACATTGGAGGTACCTCTTCCACTTCAACAGGTCCTTCAACAGACCATACTTTAGGAAACTCATCCGGAACGTATCTTTATGTAGAAACATCATGTAGTGGAACTGGTTATCCGAACTACACAGCCAATATGTGGTCTCCACAAATTGACCTCGTAGGAACCAACGATGTTCAATTCGAGTTTTGGTACCACATGTATGGTTCAACAATGGGTACTTTGCACATTGATTTGAGTAACGACTTTGGAGCTACATGGACCAATGACATTGTTCCCGCATGGACGGATAACCTGAATGAATGGCAAGAATCTCCTTCAATTAGCTTGGGAGCCTGGTCTGGAGATACCGTAATTGTTCGTTTGCGTTTTATCTCGGGAACTAACTTTTATAGTGATGTTGCAGTAGATGATTTCAGCATCTATGACCTTCTCGCAGAGGATGCTGGTATTTCTGCAATGATCAACCCGCAACTCCCTACATGTACATTCAATGATTCCGTAGAAGTTGCTTTGACAAACTATGGGACAGATACTTTAACTTCTGTAAACATTGATTGGGAATGGAATACTGCTCCACAAACGCAAGTAGCATGGACTGGAATCCTGGCACCAGGAGCGACGGAAAACGTTTACCTTGGAAGTGTAGCATACACGGATGGTGATGTTCTATCTGCATACACAGGATTGCCAAACGGAGTAATTGAGCCGACATCAGGAAACGGAAATGATACTATCACAGTCACTACTACAACAGGATTAAGTGGAGCCTACACCATTGGTGCGACGGGTGATTTCTTAAGCTTTAATGAAGCAGTAACCGCCCTGAATTCATTCGGAGTATGTGGGCCGGTTGTTATGAATGTTCAAGACGGAACGTACAACGAGCAATTTGTTCTTACAGAAGTTATAGGAGTAGATGCTACGAACACTATAACATTCCAAAGCGAGAACAATGACCCAGCATTAGTAACGGTAGACTATTTGTCAACGATGACCAATGACAACTATGTGGTTCAATTGGATGGAGCAGATTACTTCAGATTTAACAATATTACCTTCCAAAATTCTGGAGCTGCTTTCGGCCGTGTTATAGATGTATTTGGTGGAGCTTCATACAACGAGTGGAACGGAAACATCATCAAGTCTGCCAATCTAGTTACTTCAACATCGACTAACTACGCTTTGGTTTACTCTGGACCAGGAGGCTCTATCGACAGTATGAACATATTTGATGGGAACACTTTTGAGTACGGATCATACTCGATGTACTGGTACGGTGACGGAACTGGTACATTGGAAGGTGGAACTGTGATCACAAATAATGAGTTCACCAACTTCTTCTACCGCGGACCACACATGTACTATCAAGAGAACCTTGAGGTATCTAACAATACTATCACTCCTGGAGATATTTATACTGGTTCTATCTACAGATTGTACATGGTGTATTGTGATGGGCCAACGCAAATTGCTAATAATGACATCCGAGGAATGAGCTACGGTTACGGTATCTATGCTTCGAATTGCGACGCAACAGTTACTGAACCAGCGCGATTCTACAACAACTTTGTACACGTGGGTGATACTGGAACAACGAATACCTCTTACGGATTCTACTTAACGGGTTCAACTAATCAGCACATTATTAACAACAGTGTGAACATTCAATCCAATGGAACGAGCTCACGAGCATTCTATCATACTGGAGGTTCGAATGGAGAAGTTTATAATAACATCTTCAGTAATATGGGACCAGGTTATGCTATGTATGTAAACAACGGTGTTGCAAGCATGGACAACAACAACTTCTGGGCGCCGAATGGAGTTCCATTCTATTTCGGAGGTGACATCAATGATTTAGGTACCTGGCAAGCAACCACTGGATTCGATAACAATTCAGATACTTTGAACCCATTGTTTAATGATCCAGAAGATCTACATACGTGTCAAGGTCAATTTATTGACGCTGGTGCAATGCCGTATTCATGGTTGATGATGGACATCGACGGACAAACGCGTGACACATTGACTCCTGACATTGGAGCAGATGAATTCCTTGGCTTAGACAACCTAAGCTTTGCTGACGATACACTATGGAAGTGTTCAGCTGATCCAATTGTACTTGGTGGATGGGAGCCAACAGACGATGCAATTTCGTACTTATGGAACACTACGGAAAATACACCGTCCATCTCTGCAACGTCACCTGGTACTTACTCAGTATTGATTACAACTGCGTGTGGTCAGGCAAACCCAACAACAGTGGTTCAGAACATTCCAGATGCAGTAGCTAATTTTGACTTGTTTACGTCATTCTTAACGGCGCAGTGCACGAATACTTCCACAGATGCAACCAGCTACTTGTGGGATTTCGGCGATGGAAACACATCTACGCAAGAGAATCCAACGCACATTTATGCAGATACAGGCGATTATGTTATTACGTTGACAGTAACTGGACCTTGTGGAACAGATGTAATCATGCAAAACATGAATGCCAATCTTGTGAGCGTAAACGAATTGCCAATGTTTGCTTCTTTAGAGGTTTACCCGAACCCTAACAACGGTTCATTCACTATCAATATGAACCTAAACGAAGGAATGGATGTAGCGTTTGAGCTTACAGACGTTCGCGGAGCCATCGTTTGGTCTTCGGATGCTGGAAGCGTTGACGGAGCATATACGCAAAATGTTCAGTTAAGCAATCAACCGGAAGGAATGTACTTTCTGAAGATTCGCGCAGCAGAGAACGAAACGGTAAGAAAAGTGATCATCAAATAAGAGATCGCTTCACGATAGTAAAATCCCCGCTGAGAATCTCAGCGGGGATTTTTTTTTAGAATTTATACCTAACCTTAAGACTTTCCAAACCTCTCAAACATAGCCTTGCGATCCAATGCTGCTCTTGGAGTTCCAAATGCATACGAGCCTACTTCATAGGCATCAAAATTTAAAACGATGTATTTGTCATTCAAGTTAAAATCGTAGTCGTATACAGAAATATGATCTAACGGTCCCATTCCAATAGACTCGGTAATCAAGTCACACATAAGCACTGAATCTGACGCAGAATCTACTGAAAAAAGGTCGCTAAAGATTATTCGCTTGCCCGAACTCTTTTCAAAATTGAAGGTTTCATATTGATGCATTCCATGAACCGATCCGGCGGCGTAATCAGATATGCGAAAACAAAAACTGACATACTGTGAATCTTGAAATGCAGAAATCAAATGGGCTCGAAAATCGCTGTAAATTCCGTCCATCCGAAACGGATTATTCAGCACATCTATTTCGTGCAAATGTTTCAGAAAATCCTCTTTGTATTTATTCAGACTTTTTCGAATTGCGACATTCATCCGACAAAACGATGTGCTAGGAATATCGATCAGAACACTGCATTCCACAGCCTCCTCATACTCGACCAAGGTTTTCAAACAATACCAACTACAATCCTTTGTGAGCAAGGAATCTTTCTTCCTGACTTTCGAATAATCCACAAGAAATGAGTCCAATTCACTCTGCTTGAAAACTGAGTCGACTTTGGCCTGCATTTCCACCGAGTCCGATGCTACAAGTTTTCCAAGTTCATAATGCGATGTTTGCAACACGGAAGTATTTCTGGGCTCTGGGTGTTGAACACAGGCAGCAAGCATTATGAAACACAATAGCATGGCAAAAATTAAATGTATCTTCTTATTAATCATTTCTGTAAATGTTATCCTCCCTAGTCTCCTTCCTAAGTAGCGGAAATACTGCACATCGATCTGAGTCGAGATGCGAAATACTAACCTTTTTTAACTGTCCCTCCCCTAATATCTCGACAGGCTCGATAACCGGGAAGAAAGGCACTCGAGGCGCCACACTCAACGCACTCCAAACTCACACTCACTCTCTAAAAGCCTGGGCGCATCCTCCGGTCGACCTAAATATTTACATGCAGAAACTTTCGCCCGAAACTGTCTCTACCCATGACGTCTATCAGCACTTCAGACACCATTTGACTTTTGGATGCGCCAGGACTTCTTCTTAGTGGCGGTCAAATAACTTCGATCCATTGCCCCTTTCGCTGCGCATGAATCGTATGATCATACATGGCCTCGGTATAAACTCCAGGTAAGTAGAATTTTCCTTTATACGTCGCATGCAATCGAACTTTAATTTGCGTTCTAGCGCGTGCATTCAACGAATAGTAGGTTAACACACGGTCATCCCTTATGTCCTGATAATCAACATTAGCCCCAGAAGACCTACCTCCAAACATTCGTGAGTTGTATACTTCCCATCCACTTGGAAAAATCTGATTCAGTGCCATTTCATGATAATTCATGTCTGTGATATTGTGCAATTGAACTACCGCATAAAATTCCGTACCCTGCTTAATTTTTGAAGGATCGAGCGATTTTCCGTCCATATCTTGATACTGAACAATCGCCTTTAACCTCGAGTTTTTATTCTTCTCCTCTCCTACTTTGGGAATTTTTCTCGTTGTTATTGTAACAAACAAAGACGCACTTCCTGTATTCTTCAATTGCAAAGAACACGTCTCTTTCCTCTCGGAGATGGTAAAATTCACCAGTTTTTTGCCAATGCTTGATTTCTGTATCTTTCCGTCCAGAGTCAGTGCAAACGTAGAATTCGCAACCTTAGAACTGGCTTCGGAAAACCTTGCGACCGCAATAAGCGAATAAGCTGTTTCTTGTGTACTCATCCATTCGTCGGAGCGCATTCTTTCAGCTAAATATTTCATTGATTGCATTGCGCCTGCCTGCTGTTTCAGCATGGTTTGTGCTTCCAAAATAATGGCTCGGTCTCTCACCTCAGAACCAAAAGTTCCTGTAAGTTCTGTGAATTCGGAAACATATGCTTTCAGATTTTTTGTCATTTCCTTGGCTGTTTCCAGTTGACCTATTTTAGCGTATGCTGTTGCTAGTCGCCACGCCGCCGTCGTACTTAAACTACCTGATTCTTTCAGACGATTCATGGCTCCCACATCAGGATTTCCAGCCATCGATAAGAGATACAATCGATATGCTTGAGTCAGTTGAGCGGCATCGCCAGCACTAAAGTTGTTCCATTCAGTCGCTCTGTCTTTTTGATAGCTAACCCATCGAGCTTTCAGACCTGGTGGTAGTTTATACCCCAAATGTTCAGCCTCCAGTAAGAAATGTCCTGCATAATTGGTTCCCCAATCGCTTGCCGCTGAACCTCCTGGCCAGTAGGCAAAACCACCATCATATGTTTGAAACAATTGCAAACGTTCAATTCCAGCTTTGATGTTTTTGGTGATTTCCTGTTTTTGTTGAGTGGAAAGCTCTTCCAGGGCGGTTAAATACAATTGCGGAAAAACAGAACTTGTTGTTTGTTCTACACATCCGTGCGGATAATGAACCAAATACTTCAATCGTTTTTCTAGATTCATCTGAGGCACGGTAGACACAGAAACCGTTGCTTCCTGACTTCCGACAAGTCCGTCAAATACAACATCTGCGTTAGCACTTGCTCCACCTTTTAGTTGAAACTCTTCGGTAACAAACGTATAGGGATTTGAGGGACGGATATCGACCTCAATTTCTTGCGTGGCGACTTTATTTCCGCAAACGGCTCTAATTTTCACTTTTCCAACGCCAATTCGTTCCTTCGTTTTTAATTGAAAATCAACAATTTCATCCCCTTCTTTTGTAAATTCGATTGATTTTGTACTGGCATCTTCGTTGACAAATAAATCATTGCATTCAATAGTGACCTTCACATTTTTGATGTGTTTCTCCATAGCGAAAACATCTACTGGCAGCGAAAACGTTTCTCCCGGACCGAGCACTCTAGGCATGGTCGCCAAAACCATTAACGGCTTTTTCACTTTCACTGTTTTTTGGACGTTTCCGTAAGATTCCTCATCTCGTGCAACCACCATCACCCGAACTGATCCAATGTAGGAAGGTATGTCCACCTTATGCGTTTTCGAACCACCCGCAGGAATTTCAAACGGACCTAAAAAACGCACCATTGGAGGAAAGCGATTGGCTTTGGGTCCATTTCCAACGATTGCTCCAGCCCCACCTCCAACGCTCAAAAGGTGATCCAAACTTCCAGAATAAGCGCCAAGCACATCGTCGTACACATCCCAGGTTTTAATGCCCAGTGCCTCTTTTGCGTAGAACGTATTCCAAGGTTGCGGTGTTTGGAAATGCGTTAAATCCAGCAATCCATCATCTACAATGGCCAGGGTATACGACATCTTTCGACCATTCTCCTCACTCACCTGAATCCGCGCTGTAGACTCAGGTCGAATTTCATCCTTCATGGATATTTTTGGATGCAGATGCGTATAGGGATCATCAACATTGATTGGCATTACGCCGTACATTCGAATAGGCAAATCATTTTTGGTACTGTTGTGCGGCTGAATCATGGTAACGTGGAGAAATGCATTTGGGGCCATTTCCGCTGTAGTTTCAAACTCGTGAACGGTCTCTCCTTCATTCGTTTCAATCCAAAACTTTTTGACAATCTTATCACTGGTTTCTATGGATACCAAAGCCCGTCCGTTCGATGGTGAAGGAATACTCAACCGAACTTTTTCTCCCTTTGTGTAGGTTTTCTTGTCAGTTGAAAAGGTTAGCATGGTGGCCTTGGAGGCGTCACTTCGGTTGGCACGACTCCAATAGGACCAATCAAATCGGATTACTTGCCCCGTTTCATGTCCACTTTCCTCATCTGTGGCGACTATCAAATAATTTCCATATTCATATTTCGGCACGCTAAAGGTGAAGTCTTTCTTGCCTTTGTAGGTGTAAAGCATGGTATCTCGGAATAGTCTTGCCGACTCTTGATAGTTGTACGCCCGAGTATTTCTGTTTCCAGAGTACCACCAGTTTTTATCCATTTTGTAGATGCGCAAATGTAGTTGCCGCTTCCCTTGTAACTGCCCTTTAGAATTTACGGAAACGAGTTTAAACGTGTGATTTTTAGCTGTTTCTAAAGTCTGATCGTAAACCGATCCTTTCGGCGCCTTAAACCCGACATAAACATTATAGGGGGAATATGTCGCTGTTTTTCTATCGATGCTGTAATCGCCTCCTTTTTCATATACTTTGGTAACGTAATTTGCATAAAGCATTCCGGGAGACTCTGAAATATCCGCAACTGAATTGGAAAAAGTAGCTGAACCATTTTCATCCAAATCTCCTTCAAAAACTGTAAGTTCTTGGTACCCTCCGTTTCGTATGGGTGAGTCAAAGTGATATTCACTAAATTTCTTAAATGACGTCTGCATCGGTTGCAATTGCAATTCAACTTTTGCACGCAAACCATCCGCCTTCGCACCATGCAACCACTCAGCTCTCAATTCACTGGAATCTTTTTGATTGGCAGCATCAGCATCCAAGTATATCTTCAATCGATTGGGCTTAATGGTTTCCACTTTTAATAATTTGGAATAGCGGTAATTTCCGACGATCACTTCTGCCTCATAATTCCCTGTTTTACCGTCCGCTCTTGTCGCCACGCGAAAACTGTAAATGCCGTTGACATGGTTGTTTCGACTAATATCGTACAGAGTGTTTCCAGCAGGGTCTTTCAATGTAAAGTTCACAGGGTGGTTATCCGGTAGCTTGTTCTTCCTGTCCTGCAACATAAAGTTTACATAGATGGAATCGCCTGGACGCCAAACACCCCGCTCTGTGTAGAGATAGCCTTTAATTCCTTCTTCCACCGACTCTCCAGAAACGTCAAACTTGCTTAACGAATTTGTATTTCCGTCCGTTAGTTTTAAATACCCCCGTTGGCGACCACTTTTGGCAATCATTAGAAAGGGCTTACGTTTCAATTTTTTGGTGAACATTCCCTCTGAATTCGTGCGTCCTTTGGCAATTAACTTCCCAACATAATCGTAGTAGGCAACCTCGATATTTTCCATAGGAGTCGCTGTGATCATATCTGTTAGAAATGCTGTAGATTTCTTGTCCACTTCCAATTTGAACATCATTCCGATATTAGAGGCTAAAATGTTTCGTTTCACCGCAGCACCGTAGTAATACGAATCGGTACAAGGGGATCGATCGGAGTAGCTCCCCCACGACGAATATCCTTCAAATCCCCAGGTATGCCATTCGCTCTCCGTCCAACCTTCGCTGGCTGTTTTCTCAAATTTCTTTTCTTTTTGGTCATTGCACTTGCACGTGGAGTACGATTTATTGAAACGAATAGCTACTTGATAAATAGCCCCAGGTTCGGCTTTGATCCATTTCTCCAGATCAATTACATGTCGGTTCCATTGATTTAAATCCATGGATTTATCGTAATCCAGGCGGACTTTATTCTCTGAAATTATTTTTCCAAAACGTGTAAGCTCGTCATCTCCGTTTAGATCATTTACCTGCAGAAAGTGTTGAACATTTTTCTCATATATTTTGATTATTCTGACATCAATCGCCTTTAGTGCAATGGTCTCAATCGGAAAAATGAGTCCCTGTGAATTGGGGAGAATAGACCCTGAGCCAATCAACCTTACTTTTGGTTTCGCAGCTTCCAATAATACCTCGTGTTTTACCGCTTTTTTCATTTTTGCATCCGCTACATTTTTAATGCCTGGATCACAGTGTACGGTATACGTTCCCGTCAATCGCTTCGGTAAATACATTCGAACAATGTTAAAGTCAATGTCGTAGGTTAAGCCTTTTACATTGTTTCCTTCAGAATCTTCTAGGCGTACCAAGCCGTTCAGAACTTGTCCCAATTTGATAGGATCACCAAACCGCACTTCTATTTCCTGATCTTCGCTATCATTCACATTCACCGCCGTGACAGAGAAGTCGTCCAGTGCTGCCACTTTAATCAATCGTTCCCCCTTATCCTCAGACCGAATGGATTTTCCATTCCAGCGTACCGTAACCATTCGAGCTTTATTGGTTCGTTGAATACTATCCGTAAAAAATGTGTATTCGTTTCCGTAATCGTGCTCCATGGTATACGAAATGGGCTGTCCATCCAGGAGCACCGTTAACGTTTTTCGCAGCACTTTCTCATCGACATAATCACGAGTTTCGATAGACCCTGTCAATTTCTGATAGCGAATTTCATGTCGATTGTATGCCTCCAGCCCGTCTACTTCTACATGAACTTCTTGCTGGAAGGTAGAGAATTGAAACTGAAAGGCTTCGTATCCGTCCTTCACTTTGGTAAATTTCTCGAGATCCAGCGTCGCTGTGAAAAACTGTCCAGAAGGTAATTTCTGATATGGCTCGAAACGAATCACACGATCTCCAATTTTTTTGACCTTCCCTTTAATTTCAGGTGAAGTTCGAAAGTACTTCTGTAATTGTTTTTCACTCATCCAGGTTGGAATCGGATCTACAAGTTCAATTCGAATGGCATCATCGCGTTCTACCATCCCAGATGTATATCCCGATACATACTCGCGATAGTGCGGATCAACCTTGATAAACTCTGGAGAGTTGTTACCGCAAGAAGTCAGAATACAGATAAGCAAACAAAAAATGAAAAATATTAACGGAAAAGAAATCCCGATTTTGGAAGTAGCATGCGACGGATGTTTCATAACACAGATTTTAACTCAAATCTGCACTCATTTGCATGCATTTATAGTGGCGTTTGATTAAGCGTCAGTATTTTTTGAGAATTCGTTTCCGGAATTATTCCTTCCAATGTAGCGGATCATTATTGCTACAATCCCAAAGTAGAAGTGACTTGTTATTTTACTCATGGCTTCCACGTTCAGTGCGTTACTCATTTCGTCAAAACAATGTCAAACAACCTCGTAATGGCTTATAAAGATTTTATTCGGCATAATTCTTGTTATTTTTTTGTTAATGAAAACTACTACCATACTTTCTTTTTTTGTAGTGGCATCGTTTGCATCAAACGCTCAATCGATTTCACAGTTAGATTCACTCACTTTCGAAGAATTGAAAGGAGACCTGAAAACTATGGAAGCTTCCTTTAAGGCACCACCGATAAGCACTTTGGAAATCAACTATAAGTATTATGCGTTCTCAAAAAAAGTCAAGAAAACGAAAATCAAGAGAGTTGATGGAAAGAAGGTGTGTTCTTACAAATACAAGTACACGAATGGAGTACTGACTTCCAAAAAAGTGAAATCAAAAAATCCTGATAAAAATGAATACGCAGATGGCGTTTTTCACTTTTCGGAAGCGGATAGCTCTTTACTTTTGGTGAAATATAGGCTCATCGAATCTAAAATCAATGAATACAGCGTTTCCCATCATACGAAAGTATTCGAGAACAATGAGCTTGCGGATCAATCTTCAGAGAGTTACAGCGTTGACACGAAGCTTCTCTTAGGTGCCTTGCCCGATATGTCCACTCTCAATTCTCAGCCAAATACTCAGTCAAATTCTTTATCCAACTCACTCTTCCTGCCGATTGGAGGAAACATTGGATGTTCGAGCTTTTACAACTGGTATTCTGGTCCTTTTACCAATATCACGCAAGAGTTCAATGATTCAGGGCAATTGCTCCAGCGTACCTATGTACATAATGGGGTGCAGCAGGCCTACATTCGATACTACTATAATGACAACAAGATCTCTCAGGTAATGCTCTTTCAAAATGGAAGTCTCACAGAACAAGTGCTCTTGTTTTATGATGGGAATGGAAATCTAAGCTCCTTTCAAAGGGTTAACTGATTGATTTCCGCATGTTGAATACAAACAATATTCAGTATTTCTTATTCAGCATTCATTATTTCCTCCACCACTTCTTTCACAAACTCCGCTTCATACCCTTTCCCAGACAAATATCGATACAACTTCACTTTCTTATTGTAATCGTCTGGGCCCTTGAGTGTAACGTATTTACGTTCTGCCAAATGCTTCAAGTTTCCGAAATACACTTCGTCTTCTACCCCTTCCATGGCTTTTTTAATGGAATAATCTGAAATTGCCTTTTGCTTGAGATGCTGGCGGATCTTTATCTTTCCCCAGCGTTTGATATTCACCTTACCAGAAACGAAGGCTTCGGCAAACCGCTCCTCGCTTAAGAAGTTGTTGGTTATAAGGTCGGCCAACAGCGCATCACGATCTTCTTGATCGAGTCCCCAGGTGCGCATCTTACGATCTAACTCCTGGGAACAACGTTCTTGATAAGCACAAAGCGCCTCCAACTTAGTCTTTGCTTCCAGAAGAGAATATTTACGACCTGAATTCATCAGGCCGTAATTTCTTCCTTCTTCTCGTTTAAAAATGAGTACTGAAGCAAATGATTAGAAGAATCGGGTTGAATAGAAACCCACTTCTTATATTTCATCCACCATTTCATTTGACGGGAAACCATACCTTTCTTAAAGTACGACTCTAAATAAGGATGCACACGCAATGTTACTTTCTTTAGGCCACCATTTTTCATCAAATGATCCAGGTTCGATTCAATTTCTTCCGCATACAAAATCGAAGCTTGAACTTCACCTGTTCCGTTACATGTTGGACATGTTTCTGAGGTATTGATATCCGTTTCTGGCCGCACACGTTGTCGTGTGATTTCCACCACTCCAAATTTTGATGGAGGTAAAATGTTATGCTTCGCCCGGTCATTCGACATGGCCTTTTTCAGCGCGTCATGCAATGCCTTATTGTTCGCACGATCGTGCATATCAATGAAATCAATACAAACGATCCCTCCCATATCACGCAATTGCAATACACGTGCAATTTCCTTTGCGGCTTCCGTATTGGTTGCCAAGGCATTGCTTTCCTGACCATCGGCTCCTTTTCGGTTACCGCTGTTCACATCAATTACATGCATTGCCTCGGTGTGCTCAATGATCAAATACCCTCCACTAGGAAGCGGTACTTTTTTACCAAACAACGATTTGATTTGCTTGTTGATTCCGAAGCGCTCGAATATTGGCAATTTACCATCGTAATGACGAATGATTTTTTCACGTCCTGGCGCAATTCCTGAGACGTATTCGCGGAGGTTATCCACCATTTCATCATCATTGACATGGATATTAGTGAAATCTGCATTGAGCAAATCGCGTAGGATGGACGATGTTTTATCGATTTCTCCCAGCACGCGAGAAGGCGGTTTGGCCTCCTTTAAATTGCCATGCATTTTCTTCCATTTGTTGACCAGATTCTTCAAATCCTGATCTAACATTTCGACCTTTTTTCCTTCCGCTACCGTTCGAATGATCACCCCAAAGTTTTTTGGTTTGATAGCATTCATTAATTCTTTTAATCGAGCGCGTTCCTCATTGTCTTTGATCTTTTGAGAAATCGACACTTTGTTGGAGAACGGTACCAATACCAGGTAACGTCCCGCTAAGGTAATTTCGGCGCACAACCTCGGTCCTTTCGAGGAAATGGGCTCTTTGGCTACCTGAACCAAAATCGGTGCTGACGAAGAAACGACATCATTTATCTTCCCATCCTTGGGAATGTCTTTCTCGCCTTTGAAGTAAAGAAGATCGGCTACGTTTTGCTTACCTTTTAACGTACTTCGGGAAAACTTGTTTAATGAATTGAATTGAGGGCCGAGGTCTAAATAGTGCAAGAATGCATCTTTCTCATAACCAACGTCAACAAAAGCAGCATTCAAACTTGGAACTACTTTACGTACCTTTCCAAGGTAGATATCTCCTACGGAGTATTCGTTTTTTCCAGGCTGCTCTTCATGCAACTCAATAAGTTTTCCGTCTTCGAGTAAGGCAAGCACGATGTTCCCATTACGGGCATCGACTACTAGTTCTAAACTCACGAAAGCCTTATTTAGTTAATAAAACAGAAAAACTTAGCAGGACTCACCTACTAAGCTCTTCAATACGATTCAAGAAAAATTATTTTTTCTTCTTGTGACGATTTTTTCTTAGTCTTTTTTTACGCTTGTGCGTAGACATCTTGTGTCTTTTTCTTTTTTTACCGCTTGGCATAATCTCTATATATTTTGTTAAACTTCTATTTTCACGTCAAGTTCCTCAGTTAGAGGAAAAAAAACACCCTCACTAAAAAGTGAGAGTGCAAAAGTAATAAAACGATTTGAAAATCACCTCAAATCATCAGTATCATTTGATTAATCCACCTTCACATTGGTTTTCACCTCTTCTACGAAGGTTTTCGCTGGCTTAAATGATGGAATATTGTGAGCTGGAATAATGATCGCTGTGTTTTTCGAAATATTTCGTCCCGTTTTCTCAGCACGCTCCTTTACTACAAAGCTTCCAAATCCTCTCAAATAAACATTTTGCCCTTTCGAAAGAGATCCCTTTACTGAATTCATGAATGCTTCTACTGCTTTCAACGCTTCAGCACGCTCTAGACCAGTCTCCTCTACAATCTCCGCAACGATGTCTGCCTTCGTCATATCTTATTGATTTTTATGATGTTTAAAATTTGATTTGACCGCAAAAATACGCCTCTTTTTGGTTTAATGGTTAATTTTGCAACAATTAATTCCTCGTTTTTCTCTGAATGCATAATTTCTCCCTATTAATCACCAAATGGTATAGACAAAACAAGCGAAACCTTCCTTGGCGCAGTGTCTCCGATCCGTATAAAATTTGGCTGTCTGAGATTATTTTACAACAAACTCGAGTGGAACAAGGACGTACCTATTATGAGAAATTTGTGGATCATTATCCTACCGTTTTGGACCTGGCAAATGCCACAGAGCAAGCTGTCTTAAATGACTGGCAGGGACTGGGCTATTACAGTCGTGCCCGAAATCTACATTACTCAGCAAAATACATTCGTGACGAGTTGAACGGTGTATTCCCAAAGACGTATGATGAAATCATCAAACTAAAAGGTGTTGGAAAATATACCGCTGCAGCTATTGCCTCTTTTGCTTTTAACGAACCAAAAGCGGTAGTAGATGGGAATGTGTACCGTTTTCTAAGTCGAGCTTTTGATGTTCAAACCCCAATAGATTCTACAAAGGGACAAAAGGACTTTCAAATGCTGGCAGACAGTCTCATCTCCAAAGAAAATCCTGCCGATCACAATCAGGCAATGATGGAAATCGGCGCCCTTATTTGCACTCCAACCAATCCTCAGTGTTTGTTTTGTCCAATAGCTGAAATCTGTGAATCCCGAGCGAATGGAACACACTTGGACCTTCCTGTTAAAGAGAAGAAAACAAAAGTCCGAAATCGCTTTTTTCATTATTTGATCTACAACCAAACGGGAAATACAATCATTGAACAACGCACAGAGAAAGGAATCTGGCAAAAATTGTATCAATTCCCGCTTGTTGAAACAGAATCCGAGAATTGGAAGGATATTCCTAAAAATTGTATCAATATCTCAGAGACAGTAGTGCACAAACTTAGTCACCAACATATTCATGCTAAATTCTACACCATTGACGGTATTCCTGAAAATTTGGAAGAGCGTTTTGTGGTAGTCCACACCAATGACATTCAAGATTATCCGCTCCCCAGAATTATCGATCGTTATCTGGAAAAGCATACCTTTGAACTCTAATTTTTTGTATTTTTAACTTAATCAACTTAGATTCAAGTCTATGGCAGGAAGTGTAAACAAAGTAATTCTCATTGGTAACCTCGGTAAAGATCCAGATGTGCGTCATCTTGAAAACGGCGCAACTGTTGCCAACTTCCCCATAGCTACTTCTGAATCCTACACGGACAGAAATACAGGACAACGTGTAGAAAATACAGACTGGCATGATATTGTTGTTTGGCGAGGTCTGGCAGAAGTTGTTGAGAAATACGTAAAAAAAGGTACAAAAGTGTACGTGGAAGGAAAGTTGAAAAAACGTTCTTGGCAAGACAAAGAAGGAAATACGCGTTATACAACTGAAGTCGTTGCTGATGAATTGACGATTTTGAGTTCAAGAAACGACCAAGGGCAACAACAAGGGCAGCAAGCACCTTACAGCTCACAAGGAACCCCGCAAGCGCCTTCAAAAGTAGACGACATCATTAACAAGGATCAGGACGATTTGCCGTTTTAATTGATTGCAAAACATGGAGGACCCCTCGAGTTACTTACCTTATTCAAATATCGCGACTGCTAGCTTTGGCGGAACACAAGATTACGTGTTTCTGGTGATTCTTGCCTTACTAATCACCCTTTCTGCATTGGTCTCCGGCTCTGAAGCAGCTTTTTTTTCCTTAAGTCCAACCGACAAGGAAGACTTACGAAACGATAACAGCAAAAGTGCCGGGTATGTGAACAAATTACTTGATAAACCACAAGAGCTGCTGGCGACCATTCTAATCACCAACAACTTCGTTAACGTTGCCATTGTAATCCTATCCAGTTCTCTATTGCATGGAATTTTAGAAAGTTCAGGAATTAGTGGTACGCTGGAGTTTTTTCTAGAATTTGTAGTCATTACGTTAACCCTACTGATTCTCGGCGAAGTGGTTCCCAAAATATACGCTAATAAGCGAGCCTTGGCATTTTCAAAAATGATGGCCATTCCTCTGCATCGAGCAAACAATATACCTCCCATTTCATGGATTCGATTGGGATTGGTTTCAGGAACCACATTGATACAAAGAAGAATGCGCCGTGGCAAGGTAGATGTATCTGCAGATGAACTGGAGCAAGCACTCGCTTTGACCAAACAAGAGGACTCAGATGATAATGAACACAGGATTTTAGAGGGAATTGTTAAATTTGGTTCTACCGAAGTCCGACAAATCATGCGCCCTCGATTGGATGTTCATGCGCTGGAAATCACAGATACTTATCAAGAAGTTCTTGAAAAAGTCCTAGAATGTGGCCATTCGCGCTTACCGGTATATCAAGGTTCTTTTGACACGATTATCGGTGTACTTTTTATCAAAGATTTATTGCCATTTCTCAATTCCGAAAACGAACAAGAAACCGATTGGGGCTCGCTCATCCGTAAACCTTTCTTTGTTACTGAAAACCGAAAGATCGATGACTTACTGAAGGATTTCCAGGAAAAGAAAGTTCACATTGCCATGGTTGTGGATGAGTACGGCGGAACGTGTGGGATTGTGACCTTAGAGGACGTTCTTGAAGAGATAGTTGGGGAAATAACCGATGAATTCGATGATGACGAGCTGATATACACCAAAATAAGTGATACAGAATACCTTTTTGAAGGTAAAACGGCACTCGTGGATTTCTACAAAGTTTTGGAAATAACAGAAGAACATTTGGAAATTGATACGCAAGCAACTGAAACTATTGGAGGATTAATCGTTGAAGTAGCAGGTAGAATTCTAAAAAATAACGAACACGTCACCATTGGTCCGATTCAGTTAATTGTTGAATCCAGTGACAAAAAACGAATCAAGATGGTGAAAGCCATCAAACTTGAAGAAACGGAAGAATTATGAAGTCAGGTGTCTTAATTGTCCCCATACTCTTATTATTGCTTGTTGGTTGTGAAGAAGAAACTCCAATTCCCAAGCCGCCATCATACTTGCGAACAGAGCTACCAGATCACACATACAAAACCTACAAGGATTCCTGTAATTATCAGTTCGATTTAGCAGAAATTTACTCTGTAGAGGTTGCTCCAGGTGACTCAAACAGCCAATGCCATCGAAGAATTCAGTTAGGACCAATGAATGGAACGGTTTACTTCCGATATTGGGACATGAATCAGCCGCTGTCATTCTATATCAACAATGCGAATAATGAGGTGGATATGCACAAGACTAAGGCGACAAATATTATCGATAAAAATGTGCTTCGCCCAGACGATCGCGTTTTCGGCACACTATTTCGCTTAGAAGGTGATGTTGCTACCCCTTTTCAGTTTTATATGACCGACAGTACGGATCATTTCGTTTATGCAGAGGTTTTGTTCAATTTTGCTCCGAATTACGATTCCTTACGTCCTACTCTTGATTATCTGCAGCAGGATTTGGAGCACCTTATGAATACCTTTCAATGGGCACAGTAGTCTATCTTTCGTTGGGTAGCAATCTCGGTGAAAGAGAAATGTATATCAACGAGGCACTGCAACGAATCTCAACTCGAGCTGGCAACATTACTGCAATCTCTCGCTTCTATGAATCTGAGCCTTGGGGGTTTGAATCAGATGCTTCATTCTTAAATATTTGCACTACCCTGGAAACGAAATCCTCCCCTTTCGACCTTCTCAACATTTTTCAATCGATAGAAAAAGAGCTTGGTAGGGTGAAAAACTTGAATCAAGGTTACGCTTCTCGCATTATCGACATCGACATTGTAGCTTTTGGAAGTCAAATCGTTGAAACAGAACAGTTACAAATCCCCCACCCACAAATGGAAAACCGCAAGTTTGTACTGCTTCCACTGGCCGAAATAGCTCCAGATTTCACCCATCCAAAAACAACAAAAAGCATCCAGCAAATTCTTGCAGCTTGCAACGACGAAACTGCCGTCTCTATCTACGAAAACAAATAATCTTTCTACGTTTTAAAAATCAGCGATTCAATAGAAAAATTATTGCTATTATTGTGCTGAAATTTAGAATTTATACTTACTATGAAAAAGCAAACCATCAAAGTATTGGCACTTCTAGTGGTTGCCGGTGGTTTTTCAACCGGTTGTGACCTACTAAAAGACGTTACTTACGAATGTAATCCCGACCCGTTAGAAATGCACGGTGATTCAGTAGCAGTAAATGTTACGATTACATTCCCTGAGAAAGGAATCAAGAAGAAAGCTGCGGCTGAAATTACACCAAAACTAGGAAGCACATCATTGAAGCCAATCCGCGTTCAAGGAGAGAAAGCAACTGGAAGCGGTGAATCTATTCAATACAAGGCTGGAGGAACAGTAACATACAAAGATATCGTTCCATACAAAGCTGATATGGAAACTGCCAAGTTGGTAGTTACAGGAAAAATCTACAAAGGAGAAAAAGAAAAAGGTGAAATCGAAGCAACAGAAATCTGTGACGCTTGTATCATTACTCCTTACTTAGTAAATAAAGACTTCAAAATCCGTTACGCTGAGGATCAGTTCCAACGTGTAATCGCGAAGGATACTTTAACAGTTATCAACTACTTGAAAGGACGTTCAGAAGTTCGTGCTTCAGAAATGCGTGATGACGATGTGAAAAACCTTCAGGCATTCTTGGAGATGGCAAATGAAAACCCAAAAATTGAAGTAACAGGAATGGATGTTACGGGGTATGCATCACCGGAAGGAGAAGAAGACAAAAACAACTCACTTTCTACAGACCGTGCGAATACAGGATCTGAGGCTGCAATGAAAGTTGCAAAGAAAGCTGAGCACGAAGCAGGTCAAAATGAGGCTAGCTATAACAAGAAAGGATCTGGAGAGGATTACGAAGGATTCAAGCGTGAATTGAAGGCTGACACCGAGATGGACGAAAGCGACAAGCAATTAGTTCTTCGAATTTTGGACCAAGAACCAAACTCAGCAAAGCGTGAGCAAAAAATGCGTGACCTAGGAAAATCATTTACGTACCTTGATCGTAACATTTTCCCTCAGTTGCGTCGTGCTGAAATCATGACAAAATACGATGAGACTGGATTCTCTGATGAAGAAATGATGCAGTACTCAAAGTCTAAGCCAGATACATTGAACTTGGAAGAGTTGTTGTTCTGTGCAAACCTTTACACAGATTTGAACGAGAAACTTCGCGTTTATAAAATCGCTGAGCAGCGTTATCCGAATGATTACCGTACGTCTAACAACGTAGGTGCAGTTCTTTACGAAATGAACAAAATGTCTGAGGCTAAAGCGAAGTTCGAGAAATCAAACAACGCTAAAGAAAATGAGTTCGCTAAAAACAACTTGGGAGCAATCGCAGGTGTTGAAGGTGACCGTGCTCAAGCAGCGAAGTTCTTTGGACAAGCGGGATCAGCGAAAGAAGTATCTTACAACAAAGGTATCTTGGATATCCAAAACGGAGATTACTCTTCTGCTGTTAGCAACCTTGGAAAAATGGATGCTTCATTCAACCTTGCTTTGGCGCAAATGTTGGATGGAAACCCAGGAAGTGTAGACGGAACTATCGGTAACAGTGATGATGCTGATTCAGCGCAAGGAGCTTACTTGAAAGCTATTGCTGCTGCTCGTCAAGACAACCTTTCTGGTGTTGTTAGCAACTTGAAGTCTGCTATCGCAAAAGACGGATCTTACAAAGCAAAAGCAGCGAAAGATCGCGAGTTCTTGAAATATGCAGAAGACGCAACATTTTCTGCACTAGTAAAGTAATTTTGAATTCTAATACTAGAAAGCCCTGGCGATTTCGTCAGGGCTTTTTTATTGACAACTTTTCACCATGATTCGATCAATAGAATCCCATGACCTTTCCGCCGTTGTTGATATTTACAACCATTACATTCGAAACTCTATCATTACCTTCGAGGAGGAAGCAATTACCGTTCATGAAATGGAGAAGCGAATTCATCGGGTTACAGGTGATCTCCAAATGCCGTTTATTGTTTATGTAGAAAATGAGACCGTAATTGGATATGCGTACATAGATCAATGGCGCACGCGAAATGCTTACCGGTTCTCAGCGGAAAGTTCGATCTATCTTCATCATGAACACTTTGGCAAGGGTATAGGAACCAAGTTATATAAAGCACTCATACGACTCGCTAGGGAGCAAGGAGTAAAACGACTCATAGGTGGGGCATCTCTACCTAATCCTGCAAGTGTCCAGCTACATGAAAACTTGGGATTCCGAAAAGTAGCACATTTCGAGAAGGTTGGGTTTAAATTTGACCAATGGATTGATGTCGGTTTCTGGCAGCTTGATCTATAAATTTTAGCTTTTCGAACAATTTTGTGCCCCACTGGTACTGTTAACTATTTATTATTTTTTATCAACAAAGAACGACTATCTCAAAACGCTTTTTTTCGATGAACGAATGTTTCAATTCGAACTAAACCGTTTTAAAAACCGATCAAGTTCCATCCCTATCGAACTCGCTGAACCCTAAGCACTTCCTTCTTAACGTTATCTTAACATGGCTTTTTGAATATCGATTCAAATGGGGTAAATTTGACATATATCAACACTACTAGTACAAAATAAAGATGATCAGAGTTATTGGATATCAGATGCCCAAGAGCATGCTTTACGAATAAGGTGAATTTCTGACGCTTAGGACACGCGTCTCTGTCAGCAGATAGAAAAAGATTCCGCAACATTTAGAGAGTTTCAACCCAAAAGTCAAAAATTGCCATGTTACGTTCAACTCGCTCAATTCGTTTATCAACCTTGCTGATAGTATCAGCATTACTTTCATTTACTTCTTTCGGACAGATTCCTTGGACGGAAGATTTCAGCTCTTATGTTGCAAATACCGGAATTGATAACTCTGGAAATATTGGTGATTACCCAACAGGTGTTTCAAATTGGACACTTGATGTTTCAGGAGCTAGCTTTACTGCATCCACAGATTATGTAAAAACTGTATCGGGTGCTTTAGAGGTACAAGATTCCGACGGACCAGTTGTCTGGACTACCACCTCAATTGATATTTCGAGCTGTACTTCGGTAGACTTCTCTATTGATGTCACGGAATCCGGAGATCATGAAACAACAGACTATGCTGATGTGGAATATAGTATAGATGGTGCTGCTTTTGTCCTAATAACCAACTGGAATGGTCTGGGATCTGGAACGCACACACTAATTGGAGATCAACCCAACGATAACGACTGGATATCAGAAACTGTCACAGCGACCGGACTATCAGGAAGTACGCTCGTTTTGCGCGTAACCATGAACAATAACGCGGGATCTGAGCAAATCCAAATCGATAATATAAACGTAACCGGAACAGGATGCGGAGCACCGTCGAACACTATTACCACTGGCTCCGTCAATACGCCTCCATTTAATGTTGAGTGCAATACCTCCACCGACGACGCAGGAACTGTTGATTTTACATCTACGGGAACTTTTACAGGCGGTAACGTATACACAGCACAATTATCTGATGCCAGTGGTAGTTTTGCAAGCCCTACAGATATTGGAACATTGACATCTACGGCGAATTCAGGTTCAATCACAATCACTATCCCATCGACAACTGATAGTGGAACGGGTTACTTGATTCGTGTAATCTCTGATAGCCCAGCAACTGTTGGTTCCAACAGCGCAGCATTTACCATCAATCAAAACGACCCTTGTGTGCCAACGCTGCCATCGACTGGTTTGATAATCAACGAATGGTCGAATGGTTCTTCAGGGAATCAAGAATTTTATGAATTTGTGGTAGCTGGGGAATGTGGAGAGACAGTGGATATTCGTGAGTATATCCTTGACGATAATAACGCTACATTCACCAATCCTGCTGATTACGATGGAACCGCGTCAGGTATTGCTCCAGGACATTTCAGGTTTACTAATGACGCCCAATGGGCCTCAATCCCAGTTGGTTCTGTAATTGTTGTTTACAACGCAGATGATCCAAACACTTCATTACCAGCGGATGATCCTACGGATGCTGATAACGACTCATTATATGTTGTGCCTCACACAAGCACTTTGTTTGAGCGCTGTACAACCCTTCCAACTTCAAGCGCGCCAGACTCTGTTTACGCTCCATGTACATATGCAACTGCACCTCTTAACGGCTGGGGAGCTTTGAGTTTAAGAAACGGCGGAGATGCTATTCAAGTAAGGTTGCCTAACGGTGATTACTATCACGGTGTTTCTTACGGAGGTAGTGAAATGACTGGAGGTCCTGACAACCTAAAGTTATTTACAGGGTCAGGATCAGGAATGGCAGGCTGGTTCAATGATGGTGACGTTTTTGATGTCGCTAACTGGAGTTCAGGTACGGTTGCTGGTAATGAAACACCAGGGTTACCGAACAATGCCGCAAATGCCGCGTGGTTACTAATGATGCGTGATTCTACAGCAACGAATTGCCCGTTTCAGGTATTGCCCGTCGAAATTGGAACTTTCAAAGGAATTAACGCTCCGGAAGGCAACTTACTTTACTGGTACACAGTAAGCGAAAGAGATGCTGACTACTTCTTGATCGAACGCAGCAACGATGGTAAAAATTGGACGGAAGTTGGGACGGTTAAAGCTGTTGGAAACTCAACACAGATTAATGAGTACCAACTTATTGATGTGACTTTCCCGAGCGATATAAACTACTATCGATTGGTACAATACGATAATGATGGAACAAAAACCAAGCATACGCATGTAGTCTCCATTGACAACCGAGATATTGGTGATGTAGAACTGGTTGGTATTTATAATTTACTTGGCCAGAAAGTGGATGCAAACTTCAAGGGTGTGCAGATTCGTTTGTACAGTGACGGAACGACACAAAGAGTTTATAAGTAGACATTAAAAATATTTTCAATTGAAACAGAAAGTACATTGAGGTTCGCGAAGTGTACTTTTTGTTTTTTATATGTTTTTTTCACTAGTTCTGGCAAGGTTATTGAAATTAACTTTGCTGAACTTAAAATTGTCTGCCATGAAAATTCTTTACACCGCTTTAATTTTAGGATGCTTGTACGGATGTTCCATAACGGAAGATGGCATCATTATCAATACGCCGAACGTACCCAGCGTTAACCTTTGTCAGAATGTTGCAACCGATGCTCAGGCAGAAAATATGCGTGATCAAATAAAGGATCAAACGTTTAAAGATGAAAAATTGCAAAGAGCAAGATTGGTCACAAAGGATTTCTGTTTTGTCTCAGCACAAGTGGTTACGATCATTGACGGCTTTACATTTGATGACAATAAACTCACTATGGCAAAGGAACTCTATGAACATACAACTGATAGAAAAACCAATTATACCCTGGTGGTCGACTCATTTACGCACAAGAGCGATCGCGACGAACTCATGGAATATATTCAGAACAATCCGTAAGTCGGTCATGTAAATAAATTTGTTCCGTTTGACCTGGTGTGGGGTACAACAATGCTGGAATTTTCAAAAACTCTAAATCCATGACCGTGGAATAGCCAGAGCGCGAAATCAATCGCTTTGCGCCAAGAATGGCTTGGTCTTGCTCCTTCCAATTATTAGAAATTGTTTTGATGGAAGTAGGAACGTGAATATCATTCGAACAAATCAACACAGCGTTCGGATGCTTTCGTACCATTTCATCTACAAATTGTTGCGCATACACCTTCGGACCACTGGCGACGATAATGTTTTCCAAATGCTTTTCTCCAGAGGTCTTGTAGGAAGAAAATCGCGAATAAGGACCAATATACACTACCCTATCGTCTCTCGTATCAGCGCTCAACCTTCCCGAAAGTCGACTGTCAGAATAGTCCAAAATCCAAATATCAGAAAACGGTTGCATGTGTTTCTTATGCCATCGATCCGCGATAGACTGCAAACGAGGGACAGGTAAATGATATTGATGCGTAATAAAAATGGAAGGTACTACTTCGTCAAAGAATCCATACCGATGATCACTTAAAACCACATCAATATGGAACTTTTCTACCAATCGCTTGGTTTCAGCCATCTCCAGCTGCAGCCGTGACCGCAGTGAACGCATATTTCTGGTCAAATCCCAGGCAAAATTTCCCTTTCCTTGAAATTTGAAAGGATAGCCTTCATGAAGAACATACGTCACACTTGGAAAGTAGATCTTGTAAATCGAACTCTGTTCAGCATCACAGGCAAGAATCAAGTCATTCCCTTGCTTTAAGAGCTGATCGACCAAACCGATACTTCTTGAAACATGTCCCATCCCCCAATTAAGAGGTGAGAGCAGAACTCTATTATTGTGAATTGCCTCTGGCTGCATAAATTCAAATATACATGGATTGAGCGCACCTTCCAATTAACACTTTTTGAGATTCTTATTTTATTGCCAATCCCAACTTTGTTCTTAGATTTAACGTTCTTAACAACACATTTAAAGACTATGTTCGATTCAAACGAATTTAAAAAATACGCAACGAAACATCAGGGCATCAGCAGCATGCACATGGAGCACTACATTGAGTCTTCATTAACGCCATACATTATTGAGGAACGCCAGTTAAACATGACGCAAATGGACGTTTTCTCGCGCTTGATGATGGATCGTATCATTTTTCTAGGAACTGGAATCAACGATCAGATCGCTAATATCATCAATGCACAATTGTTATTCCTTGAGTCCGTTGATCCGAAAAAAGACATTCAGATTTATCTAAACTCGCCAGGAGGCTCCGTTTATGCAGGACTAGGAATTTACGATACCATGCAATACATTAATCCTGATGTTGCTACCATTTGTACAGGAATGGCGGCATCAATGGGAGCGGTATTGCTGTGTGCCGGGGCTGATGGAAAGCGCTCGGCTTTAAAACATTCACGTGTAATGATTCACCAACCTTTGGGTGGAGCACAAGGTCAGGCATCTGATATTGAAATTACAGCTCGTGAGATTTTAAAGTTGAAAAAGGAGTTGTATGATATTATTGCTACGCATTCGAAACAAGAGTACGACAAAGTGTACAACGACTCAGATCGAGATTACTGGATGACAGCGCAAGAAGCGAAAGATTACGGAATGGTAGACGAAGTATTGCTTCGCAACGCCAAATAAACTACCTTTGTAGAATATTCAAAGCCTTGACGGTCCGCTCAAAACGGAAGTCAGGGCTTTTTTGACAAAAACAGATTATGTCTAAGAAAGAAGCAAGTTGCTCGTTTTGCGGAAGATCGCGTTCCGAAGTGAATATGTTAATAGCCGGTGTCACTGGTCACATTTGTGATAGTTGTGTATCTCAGGCACATACCATTGTAAGAGAAGAAGAATCCTCCTACACAAAACCGAAGAGCGATCATTTAGTGAACGTAATGAAGCCTGCTGAAATCAAAGACAAACTGGACGATTACGTAATTGGGCAGGACGACGCGAAGAAAGTTTTATCCGTTGCGGTTTACAACCACTACAAACGCTTGAATCAAGTTGATCAGGGAGACGAAGTAGAAATCGAAAAGTCAAATGTTGTCTTGGTTGGACGTACAGGTACTGGAAAAACACTTTTAGCGAAAACCATTGCCAAAATGTTAAATGTTCCATTCTGCATTGCAGATGCAACCGTTTTGACAGAAGCAGGTTATGTTGGAGAGGATGTGGAAAGTATTCTTTCTCGCCTATTACAAGCCGCAGATTATAACGTTGAAGCAGCGCAGCAAGGAATTGTTTTTGTTGATGAAATCGATAAAATCGCCCGAAAAAGCGACAATCCCTCCATTACACGAGATGTATCTGGAGAAGGTGTACAACAAGCACTTCTGAAATTATTGGAGGGTGCTACGGTGAATGTACCACCGCAAGGAGGTCGTAAGCATCCAGAGCAAAAAATGATTCAAATCGAAACACGTAACATACTTTTCGTTTGTGGAGGAGCTTTTGATGGAATTGAAAAAATTATTGCTAACCGCGTGAACCGCCAAACGATTGGCTTCTCTTCGTCTGACGAGGAGCAAGTGGAAAAAGAAGCGCTACTGAAGTATGTAAACCCAACGGACATAAAGTCTTTTGGTTTGATTCCTGAATTGATTGGACGTTTCCCGGTGTTGACGTATTTGGAGCCTTTGAACGCTGAGAGTTTGAAACGTATTTTGACCGAACCCAAAAATGCACTGATCAAGCAATATGTGCGTTTGTTCGAATTAGACGGAATTGAATTGAAGTTCGACAAAGATGTTTTCGACTTCATCGTTGAAAAAGCGATCGAATTTGAACTTGGAGCTCGAGGATTGCGTTCCATTTGTGAAGCCATTCTTAACGAAGCAATGTACGACCTTCCATCTAAGAATGAAACGGAATTCCGTGTAACACTAGATTACGCAAAAGCACAATTCTCTAAGTCGAAGTTGGCGAAGCTGCGTGTCGCTTAATCATAGAAGAAATTTGAATGACTTTAAAAAGGGACTGTTGAATCAACAGTCCCTTTTTTTCTTTCCCGTTATTTTATACTGAGATTCTCTGAAAATATAACCATCGTGTCTGATCCACTTCCAGTAAGTCGATTTGCATAAACCTCAATGTAATCTCCTGGCTCCAATTCAACAATAGCATTCATAGAAATGTTTTGAATTTGTGAATTTCCGTTACTCGCATCTACATATAGAATTGCATTTGATTCTGTTACGGGTGCTCCATTTTTATAAATCAAAAAGGCATAGAAGTCTCCCAAAGCATTCGTAATCCTTGCCGACAAAGAAGCGGTAACTTGAAACTCTCGCGTTCGTTCACCATCATAGGTTAGTCGGTTACCTCCATTACTAGAGATAAAACGGAACAAATGATTCGATGAAAATGTTCCCGTCCCTTCTACTTCGGCGGGAGAAGAACCCATTGTTTGTGTAAATCCGGTAGTAAGGCTTCCTGTATAGTAGAAATCTGCATTAGCAACTCCATCCGATTCTTTTTTAATTCCTGGGCAATCTACGTTCCAACTTTTAGTAAAAAAATAACCTGAATACGTGCCTGTTGTATAGCCATTGATATAGGTTCCCGCTCCTGAAAAAGGAACCTTTAATAGATTTCCGCTCGCTACAGTCGGGTTGGAACTTACATCAATTCCCGTTGCACCCGAAGGCACTTTACAAAATCCACTCTTTTTTTGAATCAAATCGAAGGCTCCCGAATAGGTCTCAAACGTTCCTGAATTGGATTCAAACCATGCGACATTACTTAGCAACAGGTTGTTAATATTAGAATATACGATTCCATCATCGAAGTTGACAATATTGATAATATTGAGAAAAACAACATTATAATTTGAAATACTCCCAAGATTGTCGGTAGTTCCTCCAGATCCTGAAACAGTACAATTTTGAAATACCAGAGTTTCCGATCCTGAGCCGGATAAATTGAAAATGGTTCCGTTGGCCGCCACCAAAGTTAGGCTACGGATACTCCCTCCTTTAGATCCAGTGAATATTGTGCCACCTGATGTTATTAATTTATCCTCATTGGCATCCAAACCGCTTATATAAGCTCCGTTAATATCAATGGGTGCGGATAGTGCAACTGCTCCGTTAATTTCGTAGTACTTTGTGGAGTCAAGAAGATAAAATGCTCCTCCCCCGGCAGTTAACTCTTCTGATAAATCAGCTGCATTTTGCACCAGTTTGTAATTGCTTCGTTTGGTTTCACTATCCATAACTGACCATTCTCCAGATCGAAAAAAGACGAACTCATTCAAGTCAGTATCGAACACAATTAAACCATTCGCTGGATTTGAAATAGCTGTTCGCTGAACAGTTGTCATTCGAGGAAATAGCATCCCTTTTTCAGTACTTTCTAGCTCTAGCACGGCTGATGCGTCTATTGTACCGGGATTGTCTCCAACTTTGACTTGAGAGCTCACCGTATTACTGTACAGCAGAATTAAAAAGGCAATTACCAATGGTCGACTTGAAATTATAGTTTTAATTGTTTTCATCGTGTAGTTATTATGTAGTTATCTTTTTTCTATTTTTTCTACAAAACCGCCAATTCGAAGCGTGTAGATACCATTTACCAAGCTGTCTAAATCGAGCTGAACTGAAGTGACTCCTTTATGCTGAAAAACAATCATTTCGGTACAATTTCGCCCCATTGCATCGAAGAGTTCCACCTTCTGAGATTTCATATCTCCTGAAATAAAAAGCACGCCTTTTGAAGGGTTGGGATAAACCAAATAGTCAGTAGTGTGCTCGCGGTTTACTTTTTCAATTTTTGATGCGCTTATTGTTCCATCCATATCTACAGCTTCAAGTAAATAGTAGCGGAGGCCTCGGGTCTGAGCGATGTCTTCATATTCATAGGAAAGTGGCACATTAGAGTATCCCGCGGCATTGACATTTGCTACAAATTCCCATTCTTCCAAATCGTCTGAGCGATGTAACCTGAAATAATCCGAGTCAAATTCAGTATTTGTATTCCACGCTAATACAACTGATTTATCATTTAACGTAGCAACGAAATCAATTAATTCTACTGGCAATGGGTTTTGGCTAGTTTTGGATCCTAGAGTGAATTCACCAAACCTATTTGAAACCGAAGGAATGCTGCAATTTGCGCCGGTCACCAGAGTACCTGAACCGTTTGTTCCAGTGGTTCCACCATTACCGAGTGACTCCCATTGATTCGTGCCCCATCGAGCCACTGCTAGGTCGCACAAAGCGTCTACCCCACATGAGTTATCATCCCAGCTTAACGTAACCGAAACGTCCGAGCTTCCATTCGTTCGGTACACCCCCCAGTATTCACAATCACTTACATGGTGCAAGATACTATCTAGAGAATCTCGAGGATAAAGTGCATTCGGAGATGCTTCGAGATAATAAGCTGAAAAATGATCAGTTGCTAAAGATGGAGCACTAATTGAAATAGGCCGGTACCTTCCATTGTTTCCTGTTGGAAAAATGAATGCTTCATCGCCTGTTTTACGAACCATTCCATTCACGAAACTTGCATCAGAAGCCCCTGTTACAACAGCGTTGTCCGTTAAGTGTAAAAAAACAGTCTGCGAATCTGCGAGGTCTGTCTGAACCACTCCATTTGCAAATATTGCAGAATCATAAACCTTAACTTCTGTTTCGAGACTCAAGGCCCCGTTTGATTTTTCCAGATAAAGCTTACCAATAGACATTGGCGCACTACCGTTAATCAATTGTAATTGGCTTCCACTAAAGACAACTTCACCCGAATCTCCTTCAAAGGCTCCATTATTGGTGATATCCCCGAAAAAACCAACCTTCGCATCAGCATGTAATTGAACTGTGCCTTCTATTTGAACTTGAGCGTGACAGCTCCAAGAAAAAAACAAAACAATAGATAGAGAGATGGTTTTCATAGCGCGTGTTTAGAAGCAAAAATACATGCAATCTAATCCATGAAAAACCAGTGATTTCCCAAAGAAGGAATATCACTTCCGAAAGCGCTAATTAACTATTTTTCAAGTCTTAACCTGTCTGCCTCGAACCATTTCAGTGAACCTTGAACTTACAATACTTAATGGTCGCTCCTTTTGACGTGAACAATTTTTCGTAATGTGTTTTAATATGGAAAATTTCACGAGTAGTTGGATCGATATTTTCTGGAAGCTCACCGTACAGATCCCAGGTTAGCTCAAGGCAATCGTATTGATGCTCTTTAATTTGTTCTTCCGTATACTCAAACAATAAATCACTATCCGTCTTCATATGAACAATACCTCCTGGCTTCAAAATTTCTTTGTACCGTTCAATGAACAAGGGAGAACTGAGTCTTTTGCGAGGCTTCTTTGGTTGCGGATCAGAAAAGGTGAGCCATATCTCGTCTACCTCTCCTTTTTCAAAGTAATCGGTAATAAAATCGATGCGTGTTCGAAGGAAAGCTACATTTTTCATTTCATTGTTGAGGGCTTCCTCGGCTCCAATAAACATACGAGCACCCTTAATATCCACTCCAATGAAATTGCGATCGGCATAGTGCTTGGCTAATCCTACACTGTATTCACCTTTCCCACAACCCAACTCCAATACGATGGGATTATCGTTCTTAAAATACGTAGACCGCCATTTCCCTTTCATTGGGAACGGTTCCTTGATCACCGGTTCAAAAAAATTATCAAACGATTTTACAGCTGCAAATCGACGTAGCTTGTCCTTTCCCATGATGCAAAGATAACAGGTGTTTTAGAAAAGCTTTGAACGATTATATATTTGCATCCAACTTTTCATTTCAGGTTAGAGTTTTAGTGCTACTGCTCGGTTTAAACTGTTTTTTAATTAGCTTAGCACTCAATTGATCAGATGAATATTTTTAAAGTTCCATCAACTAATTATACAGATCATTACGATTTAGCCCGCTTTAGTTTATCGTGGCGTGTTTGCGCTTTCATGTCATTTACTCTTGTTGTTTTAGGGGCTATTCTATTAGCACTGGGTCAACCAGCCTATCTGCCAACATTCATTGGTGCTGCTTTCGTAATTAGTTTTCTTTTAATTCTCAAAAGCACACGTAAATACAATTTCGTCGCCATATTTTTCTCCATTGTTGGTACCGTTTTATGCCAGTTCACACTGCTTTATTTTATCGGAGAATACCACATGGTGGATGTACTATGGGTAATGGTGATTGGACTTTATACGTTTTTCATGCTGGGAAAGGCCTGGGGCGTTTTTATCCTAATGTTAAATCTGACTGGAATAATACTTTTTCTTTTCCTGAGGTTAAATGAAAATCTACCTCTAATTGGGCAGCTCGAAGACGGAAAGGTAATGGCTCTTGCGTTTAACTTCGCAATTTGTATGAAACTAATCATCTTCTTGATTCTGCAGTTTCTCAACGTAATTAAGAAGGCAGAAAATGATTTGAGAGCAGTGAACAAAGAATTGGTAGATCAGAACAATACGATAATCTCTCAAAATCAAGAAAAAACGGTGATGCTGCGCGAAATTCATCATCGTGTAAAAAACAACCTACAGGTAATTACCAGCTTGTTGCGATTGCAATCCATGGAGATCGAAGACAGCGAATCCAAAACGAAATTCAATGAAACGATCGATCGTGTGAGGTCGATTGCTAACATTCACGAACGCATGTACCTCTCAGAGAATTTATCGAAAATTGATCTGGAAGGATACATCAACTCATTGGCTGAAGATCTCATTCAATCTTATCGCGTTAAGAGGTCGATTGCATTAGAGGTAGAATGCGAGCTACATCATATTCATCCAAAATCTTTGGTATCTGTTGCTTTGATTTTTAACGAACTGATTTCAAATTCTTTAAAACACGCCTTTCCTACTGTTGAAAATCCAGAAATTCAAATTCTGATTAAGCTGCAAGATAACAATGCTGTCATGATTCATTACCGGGACAACGGGAAATGGAAAGAGCAAAGCAACAAATCTTTTGGACTAGAACTTATTGATTCGCTTACAGAGCAGCTAAACGGATCTCTTAGCATTCAAAAAGTGAACGGAACGCATTTTCATTTCCAATTCGATCAGAAAAGCATTGTTGAAGACGATCAGTAAATTCGTATCGATATGACTCCCCGATTCCATCGAAGGAAATACATACCGGGCGCAAAGCTGTCATTAGAAACATTAACTTCCATGGCAGGGTCAAACTCCTTAATAATCTTGCCTGAAATATCTACAACGGAGAAATTACTTTTTTCTGGAGCTAAAACAGAAACACCATTAGTTGTGTAGGAAATTTTTAGTGATTGAATCTCTTTTTCCGGTACATTCAGGCTGGAATTCTCCAACAAAAAAGTTCGATTAGATACCACTTGATTCGTGTCCATTCCACCGCATATAATCCAACGATTGTTGCTTAGTTTAGCAATCCCCCTCAAGTCCATTACACCGAAAGGCTGCATGGTATCGTCCTGGTACGTGGAGTCGGTCGGGTTGAAATGCAAGATTCTTGCGGACGGATCTACTCCACCAGAACCGTTGTAGGCCACTCCATTGTAATTATAAGATGTTGGAGAACCACCTACCCAAAAAACACGATCATTTGTCCCACTACAAGCCGCACGATAACCAGGGTCTCCAGGAGCTTCTCCCATTAATTCCCAACTAATGTCCGTCGGATCGTTTGGATTGATGTATCCCTTTCGGATAAACTTTCGTGCAGCAAATGATCCTCCTGCGGCGCCGCCATGATAATACAATGTATCTCCCAAAATATATCCAGAAGCACCAAACGCTGTGTACTGAAAGGATGTTGGCACAAATGTTCCTGTTTGCCATTGATCTAGTGAGGGATCATAAATTTGAACATTTGGAAAATTAGCGGTATTGCTCCAGCCAGTAACCACGTAAATTAAACTGTCTTTGTATACACATTGCACCTGATCATCTATCGGAGTGGGAATAGGCGCGCCGTCTGTTTCATAGGTGTCGGTTACAGGATCGTAAATGTGAACGCGTTCAGAAGAAACTTCATTGCTATTGGCAAATACTGAATACCCTCCAATGATGTAAATTTTCCCATTCACATAAGAAGCGGCAGCCGCAATCTTTGTCATGGAATCTGGTAACGGTGCAATTTCTGTCCATGAATCGGCCGCTACATCATATTTAAAACTTCGATTGTGGATTCCCGAATATACTTTCGAAGTGTCAATTCCACCAAACGAGTAGACGTATTCATTTCCGTTGACTATAGCTTCGCAAACGGCGTTATTTGCTGTCCGAAATGGCATTGGACTTCTTTCAGTCCAATTCCAACTTTGACCATAAAGCGAAGACGTTCCAAATAAGAAGAGTATGCTAAGAAATTTGAACATAGTATCCTGTGTGTTTGCGCACATTAAAAACCAGACCGCCCTCGAAAATTAAGTACTGACCTTTGATCCCTTGCAGCACACCTTCAACTACAGGAGTTTTATCAAGAGAAAGACTCTTCACTTTTTCGGGGTAGTCTTCAACAGGGTAATTGATTTCCCAAAGTGTTTCATCTTCTGAAAAATATTCCAGAATATCGCCTGGAAGCTGATCTTCAAGAGACCATTTTTCGTCTAAAAGGTCAATGTTTTCGTCGATATCGTTCTTAAGCATTTTTTGCCATGACGTTTTATCGGTGTACATGGATTTCATGGCTACCTCTATCACTCCGGCTTCATATCGGTTGGGTGTTTCGCATAGAATCACAGCGGAAGACGCTCCTTGATCTATCCATCGTGTTGGCACTTGGGATGCTCTTGTAACTCCGACTTTGATAGCACTGGAAGCTGCAAGGTAAACAACATGTGGTTGGTTGTGATTTTTATCCTCCCACTCAGCATCGCGGCCTTCTCCCAAATGTCCACGGCACAATTCTGGTCGAATAATACATTCTGAGGCCTCTGGCGCAGTGGTGAAGCACTTGTAGCAAAATCCACCTCCGAAGGTCTTTTTGGTTATTGCACCACAACTACTGCAGTTAATTCTACCGTTGAATTCAATCCGCAGAGGCTTACCAATGAAATTATTCATGGGAACTATCTCTGAAAGCTCGAGATGGTAAGCCACCTCATCGTTCAGGGTAGCTTTCATTTTTTTGAGATTTCCTTCGACCATTACTCCTCTGGTAAAATGTTCATTTTTTCAGCGAAGTGGTAGCAGTAATCGCGCAAATCTTCACTGATATTGTGCTCTCCAGTAGCTCTTTCAAAGGTATCCGAAAGTGTTAAAAGCGTTTGATGAAAAAACTGTTTCATTTCTTCCACTGACATGTCTTTGGTCCAGAGGTCAATTTTCATGGTGTTGTTCTGGGTTGGATCCCATAACGACAAAAGCATTGCTTTCGCAGGTGCGTTTTCAACCGATCCATCGGGCGCCGTCCAGCGCATTTTAATGGGAAGATTGTTCGAATTCAACCCCACTTCGACAGCCACTTTTGATGTCTTTACTATTTTATCTTCCTCCATAATTTTATTCTATTCTAATTTAAATCGAGCTTTGTCTATTTGCTACGTCTTACGAGCTACTCCTACTTCTAGCTCAAAAGGGTTCACTACTCTTCCCCGGGCTTGTATTTTTGCAAAATCTTCTTGTAATCCGCTTTGATTAACTGTGAAACCGAAGCCTCCGTTTCTTCCACATAATCGCAAACTATTTTATATCCGAGATACTTCCCTAATCGATCTGGAGATCCTTCGATCGGCAAACCTGGGGTTTTCGGTCCTACATTGAACAAATTCAGCTTGGTAATTTCTTCGTTTTTATAAAACATTTGATTTTGCATCAAGTAATCCCAGAAAGCTTTTTCATTCTTCTCGGCCCAGTTCCACTGAGAAGATGTGTAACGAAGCACTAATCGATCGTGCATTTCAGGATACGCTGCCTTGATTAAGTACATTACTTTTCCGTAATAAATAAGGTCGCTGGCAAGGTTTAAATCAACCTCTTTAATCAAATGTGTGCTTACCCAATTTTCCATGACGTCACGCTCCAAATATTCCCGCCGCATCGCCTTTCGCATCCATAAATACATCACACTAGGGTCTGTTTTTTGCACAGTTTTCGACTTTTCGCCCAAGTAATTCCCCAAACCTATTCCAATTTCGTTTTCCGTTACCCAAACACTGGAGCGAAAAAGGGTATTCATAAAAACGATATGAGAAGGCATTTTTGCTTTGGGCAAATGGTATTTTATATGTTTAAAACCATCCGTCAACTTCTCTTCAATGGGCTGCAAATTCTTGAATTTCGCGTCTATTTCCTTTTCAAAGAGTTTCACACCTTCATCCTGCTGAAAATCCATCATGGACGCTTGATATGTTGAATCCGAATAGCCCTCCTGAAAGCCTATGCAAGCTCCTAAAAAGTAATTGTAAATATCTGGGATTTCCCTCTTATACTTTCTATGCGTTTTCATTAACTTATCTCCCTTGTAGTCGTGCATCGCTGTGCGCATATCTACGTATTCAACTTCCAACTTCACATCAGAAACATCTACATCTAGCGGATTGCTGTCGCATGAAAGCAACACAACGCACAGAACAGGAAGCCAAAAAAGGTTTTTTCGAGTCAACATTAATCACTAATTTCGTATACCAAAATTAAGAAAACGAAGTAATTTTGGGTTACACAACACATTAATCTATCTGTTATGAAAAGACTTTTATTTGGTTTGGCGATGATCGCTTTGTCGACCTCTGCTAACGCGCAGGATGCGGCAGGAAAAAAATATCAAGCAGGACTTGTAACTGGATTCGGAATGAATTTTCAGGAAATGGGGACAACGCGAATGGCTAGCTTAGGTGTTGGTTCGGATGTAACGCTTGGAGCGAATGTAAACATTGGATTAACCGAAACCATAGCTTTCACAACAGGTGCCGAGTTCGATTTTGAGCGTCTTCGCTTTAATAATGGTCCAAATCCAGTTTATTACTGGTACACCGATAAGCAAATTCTCCAACGAGGTGAAGTAGGTAATGCCACAAACCCACAGTTATTTCAATTGATTGAGCGTCGTCAGCGTGTTACGTATTTGACGATTCCTACCATGCTGATGTTCCGAACGAACTTTATCGGTTACTTCCGTTACTTTGGTAAGTTTGGATTGCGCAATAGCATTTTACTTTCGAATAAATACAACGACACCGGAGTTAACTTTGAGGACATGGAGTCTCCGTTAGGTACTCCGACACAATCTCTAGAGCAGGAAAACATGGAAGCTGGTGGCGAAATGTTGATTTTTAAATCTGCGGTTGGAGCTGCTGGTGGTGCTGAATGGAACTTCATTGGTTCCACGTGTTTGGTAGCTGAACTTGGATTCTACTACGGATTCACACCATTGTTCCTTGATCGTGACGAAGACAAAACTACCTTATTTACTTCTGGTGCAAATAATGGACAAGGAAATGATATTCCTTTTTCAAATCAAGCGCGTCAATCCCAGTTGATGCTAAAAATTTCCATCCTATTCTAAGATTTGAATACACCTGAAGTAGCAAAATATATTACAGCCTGGCTGAGCAATTATTGCGAAAAAGCCAGGCTGTCTGGTTTTATTATCGGAATTTCTGGCGGCGTGGATTCAGCCGTTACTTCTACCCTCTGTGCTCTTACGGGCAAAAAAACGATTGTACTGAGTATGCCTATTCGACAATCAAAAGAGGAGTATGATCGTGCAATGAATCACATCTCAGATCTGGAAAAACGGTTTCCTAACGTGATCGGGATGGATATCAACCTAACGCACGTCTTCGAAGCATTTGAGGCTACCATGCCAGAAAAAGCCAAAAATGACCGTTTAGCAATGGCGAACTCCAGATCGCGCCTTCGTATGAGCACCTTGTATGGGATTGGCCAAGCGGAAGGATGTCTGGTAGCTGGAACGGGCAACAAAGTTGAAGATTTTGGGGTAGGATTCTACACCAAATATGGAGATGGTGGCGTGGATTTAAGTCCCATTGCTGATTTAACGAAGTCAAATGTGTGGGATTTGGCCCGCGAGATTGGCGTTATCCCCGAAATTATTGTCGCGAAACCAACAGATGGATTGTGGGATGATGACCGTAATGATGAAGATCAAATTGGTGCCAGTTATCCTGAATTGGAGTGGGCCATGGAATTCAGTGGCGACCCAAAAGAATTAAACAAAAGGCAAAAAGAGGTTCTCGAAATCTATCAGAAGTTTCACAATGCCAACAAACATAAAATGATGCCGATTCCAGTTTGCGAGATTCCGGTAACATTGAAATAATCGAAAAACACTCAAATATGAGGCATTTCTTGTTTGCAATTTTTGCAATGGCGGGATTGAACGCCGCAGCTCAGGTAGATTTCAATAACTATACTACGCTTCTTTCATCCGGACCTATTCACGAGGACTTCACCATGCGAACCTATGAAAAATTGGAGAAGGATATCGAAGAGAACTTTGATGACATGTCCAGCGGTGAAAAAGAAACTTTTTACACTGGAACCAATTACACGGTGGATGCCTTAATGCATTCTGGCTCCGTAATCTATGGTGATCCCATCACAGAATATGTACAAGACGTAGCTAAAAAGGTTTTGGTAAAGGACAAAAAACTTTTCCGTGAGCTTCGGTTTTATACAATTAAGTCGAATGCCACGAATGCATTTTCCACGGACCAGGGCATCGTTTTTGTAACTACTGGGTTGCTTGCTCAAATAACAAGCGAAGCTCAATTGGCGTATGTTTTGGCCCATGAAATCGCACACTACAAAAAAGATCATGTGTTGTCATCGTATAGTTACCAGCGCGAAAACCGATCTGCAAGCATTGAACAAATGAGTGTACACTCGAAGGACAATGAATTCGAAGCAGACGAACTTGGTTTAGAAATTTACGCAAGTGCTGGCTATTCCAAAGATGAAATCATACCAACGTTTGATGTACTCTTATACTCGTACCTTCCTTTCGATGAAGTGCAAGTTCCCAATGGATACTTTCAGGACTTTGATACCTTGCACGTTCCAGACTACCTGTTTCCAACAGAACCTTATGAGATTAAAGCTGTAGACGACGAAGACGATTCCCGCAGTTCACATCCCAACATAAAAAGTAGAAAAGAGCGTGTTGATACGGAAATTAAAAAAATTAAAAATTGGCAATCGGATGTTTTCAAACTTGGTGAGGAGAGATTCAAAGAAATTCGTGAAATCGCTCGATTTGAGGTTGTAAGGATCAATGTTCATGAAGCAGAATATGCTGACGCGTTGTATGCCATTTTCTTACTGGAAGAGAACTATCCTGAAAGCATGTTTCTGCAACGAATGAAAGCTCAGGCATGGCAGGGAATTTTACAGTACCGTTTGGACAATTCCATTTTTAGTGTGGTCGACCGTAAATCTGAATTGGAAGGAGCTTCGGCTAAAGTGCACCATTTCATCAAGGAAATGACCAAATCACAATTGATTACCATGTGTGTTCGTCAGGTGGCAACAGCCCATCAAAAATTTCCCGAAGACGAGGAGATAAGTGCCATCTATGATCTCATGATCCGTACCGTAGCCAATACAGATCGGTTTGAAATCGCAGAGTACTCAAATGTATGTCTAAGAACTGCTTATGTTTCCAGTGTTTCTTCTCAAATGAACGATTCAGATACGACAAACACAGAATCAGAATCGGAAGAGTTAAGCAAGTACGACCGTATCAAAGGGAAAAATTCCCCTGATGAGATCGAAACACCCGATTCAAGTGATTTCCATATTTATCTCATTCCCGACCTTGTGAACAACGAAGATTTCATGAACCGGTACGATGAGTACAGTCAAGATTTCAAAAAACAGCAAGAGGAAGAAGAGGCTTACCGCCGCATGACTGCCAAAGAACGCTACTATTACGATCAGAAAAAAGAAAAGGAGGAAAATATAAACATCCAGGAGCCCATCGATTACCTAATTTGCATGGAACCTATTGTTCTGAAATATAATATGGGTGGAATCAAATTTGTAAAGTCCGAACAAACGCAAGAGTCCGTGCGCGAAAGTATAGACATAGCAGCGGATAAAACGGGAATACAGGTAGCGCATCTTGATCGAAAAACCATTAAGGATGAAGGAACTCAATCGTATAACGATCGTTGCATATTGATGAATTATTTAGAGCAATCAGCGAATAACACAGACATCACTTCTTTTCCCGTAGACTACCAAATGGTACAGGATGTCAAAGAAAAATTTGGTACTTCGTACGTAATGTATTCGGTAGCGTCGCATGGTTATCGACCACAGTTGGCATCCATGGGCACCGTGTATTCAATGTTATTCTTTCCATCTATACCCGTTTATTTTCCGATTAAATTCTTCATGGGGAATCAATCTGAAATCAACATGATTGTTTTGAATTTAGAAAGCGGAGAGCTGGCTGGAGCTTTAAGTCATGAGTTTCGAAGTACCCTCAGAAAACATGTATTTGGTGCGCATATTTACAGCTTGTTTGACTCCTTAAACCAAGATAAATGAAATATTTTTTAGCCCTTCTACTTCTGACTCCTTTTGTCAGCTTGAGTCAAAATACAGGACTTTACGGAAAGAAAACTATACTGGAGGTTCAAGGTCACGGATCTTGGCCTGTTTATACGAGTTGGTTCAATCCCAATACTTTTTATAAGCGGCAGGGTGATGGATTAAAGGAAGGACGAAATTTGATGGATGCAGGTGTACGCGTAGGTTTGATGCATGCATTTTCCAATCAGGTTGGAATTGGTGTAGAGTACGGGATGGAGTATCAAAACGTCGCGACTCAAGATAATATCAACATTGGTTATGCATCGGGCTCTTTCGATTATATCAATAATGAGTTTTTAAGACACGAGGCAATCAACCTGAGTACATTCACAATAATGCCCAAATTCGAATTCTCGAACAAAAGCAATTTGTTACCGATTGGGTTAAGCCATCAGTTAGGTATTGGTTATACCTCCACCAGAATGGTTGAAAAAGACTACGTCTTCAACATAAACTACTCAAGTTCAGATTCGATTACATCACCTGTCACGGATGGTGTCTTGGATTACTCATCTCGATGGACCGGATTTACCGTGATGTACCAAATTAGCATGCGCACACCAATCACAGATATGATCATGATTAGTTATGGTCTGCGCTACAACGCTAACTTCGTTCGGAATTATCCTTTTGATCCTATCCAACCAGGAATCCTCAATACAGGGTTATTGGTAAAAGAAAAGCGTAACGACACCTTTCTGCAGTTGCACATTGGTGCGGCCATAGCTTTTTAACTACTCCTCAGGAGCCAATCGAAGCACAATTCCGTCGATTTCGGGAGTAATATGAATCTGGCACCCTAAGCGGCTGTTGTCTTCTACGTGGAACGCCTGATCTAGCATATCCAGTTCGTCATCGCTCTGTTCGGGCAATTCGGTGTCCGACTCCAAGTAACATTGACACGTGGCACACATTGCCATTCCACCACACTCTCCTTTTACCGGCAGTTCATACGAACGACAAACCTCCATGATATTCATGTTCATGTCTGTTGGTGCTACCAATTCGTGTGAGACACCCTCTCTGTCAATTATTGTTACGGTAATTTCATCCATACTCATGCATTATCGGTACAAAAATACGCAATGATTTAGGATGATGAATAGGTACGACTAATTATAAATGCGGAGGGTAGTTCCTCCTCCCCAGCCTGTGGCATACTGACGCAACCCGAACTCCGCACCGGAAACCGGAGAACCGTCATACAAAGAGAATTGCGCGTTATTACAGGTATCGTTTAATAGTAAGAAGTTATTGTCATCAGGAGTTAATGGTTGTGCACAAACACCGTTGACATCTGCGGGTGAATGACGATCAAACGCTACGAAATCATCAACACCACGTCGATAGACGATTACTCCTCTCGAACCTGCGTTCACGTAGGCGTACCCACCAACGCCTTGCAAGTCATCGTAAGTAGGAAGTGTCATGTCAATGGTTACATCAAACGGTACATTGGGAACAGGGTGATTGTTATTGACCCGACAACTAGCGATCAACAAAACAAAGAATGCTCCCAAAATAAATTGTACTTTCATATCGTTCTGATAGTAGTGTAAAGTTATGAAGATTCAAACGATAATCATAGTGGTTTTATTGTCCGCACTAGCTGCAGGAATGCAGTCGTGTAAATCAAGTGACTTGCCACCTTCCGACTATGAAGTACAGAAAGAGCTTTCTAAAGAGAAGAAGAAGACGGCACGCGCTCAAAAGAAGCTAAAAAAGCAAGAATACAAGCGTTTTTGGAGCATGCAAACCAAAGAGGCAAAAAAATCCATCCGTAAAAACAATCGCCGTCAGAAGAAGGCAGCACGAAAACGACGACGTGGAAAGTAATGATCAATCCAGGAACTTTCCTAGCGCGGAAGGCTGATTCAATAACCAACCCGTTAGGCTATACCTTGGTTTGTTGGAGGGTAAGACTGCGTGTGGAACGTCTGCACTTTTAAACATTACACATCTTCCTCCGACGGGCTCTACCAAAATAGAAGATTCGTCCTTTCGGAAAATTTCCAGCTCACCTCCATCCCCTTTTTGCCAACCTTCGTTGAGATATATTACCACTGAAATCATTCGGTTGCTTCTGTTATTGAACTGATCTAAATGTCTATCGTAATGCCCACCTGTTGGATAATGCGCCAGGTGAAACTCATATCCTGAAATTCCCAGGAAACAGTAACGGTTGTAGATATGAATGGTTTCATCCAGAAGATCCCACATATCATTCAAATTCTCATCTCTTGCTCTATCCAGCCAATATGTGTAATCTCCACGAATATCCTTACGGATAGTATGATCACTCAAAGCCCCAATTCCCGCCTTGGAAAACGATGCTAAGTGAGTTAAAAAGAAGGAACGCGTCGTTTGGTACAACTGTGGCTTTAAAAAATCATCTACGATGACGAAATCATTTTGAGAAAGTTCATCCATCCAGGACAACCAATCCTCCAATTCATGATGTTTGTTCAATTCATAAAAAAAGGTGGGCGAAATTAGAAAATAAATCCATTGATCAATTTCTTATAACTCAATAATGGATCACAACTTCTTCAAACCAATTCGCTTTCGTCCTAAATCAACTTCTAAGACCTGTACCTCAACATGTTCGTGAAGGGAAATATGCTCTGATGGATCCTCTACGTAATGATCGGCCAATTGGGATTTATGAATGAGTCCATTTTCTTTGATTCCGATGTTCACGAAAGCACCGAAATTGGTAACGTTCGTTACGATACCGTTTAATGTCATTCCGGATTGTACATCATCAATTGTTTTCAGTCGGTGGTCAAACTCTAAAACCTTGGCAGCCTCTCGAGGGTCACGCCCTGGCTTTTTTAGCTCTTCTACGATATCTTTAAATGTAAATACATCAATTTCTTGGAAATCCTCGTGTTTCAGCCCATTTAACAGCTCTGATGAGCCTAACAAAGCTTCTGTTGTGGTCGCTTTCTTTTTGGCAATCGACTCCACCAACTTATAACTTTCTGGGTGCACCGCCGAATTGTCCAAAGGATTTTTTCCCTCTCGAATTCGAATGAATCCGGCTGCTTGTTCAAAAGCTTTGTCGCCTAGTCGTTTGACCTTCTTTAGCTCTTCACGCGACTCGATACGCCCGTTTTCGTCTCGATAAGCTACAATATTTTCGGCAAGGGATGGTCCTAAACCAGAAACGTAACTCAACAAATGCGCACTTGCAGTATTCACGTCAACGCCTACAGCGTTTACGCTGGAAACCACAACATCATCCAACGACTTTTTCAATTCCGCTTGATTTACTTCATGCTGGTACTGACCAACTCCGACAGACTTCGGGTCAATTTTAACTAACTCCGCAAGTGGATCCATCAAACGACGACCAATGGAAACTGCACCTCTAACAGTCACGTCATAATCGGGAAATTCTTTTCGAGCAATAGCACTAGCGGAATAGATCGATGCTCCATCTTCACGAACGACAAATACAGCAACATCGCGATCAAAATGGATATGCTTTACCATTTGTTCGGTTTCACGTCCTGCCGTTCCATCTCCTACTGCAATAGCATCAATTTTATACGCTTGTACCAATTGAGCAATTTTAGATTTCGCCTTCGACATTTCTTTCTGAGGGGGATGCGGAAAAATGGTGGCATTGGTCAACAAATTGCCCTTCTCATCGATGCATACCACTTTGCAGCCCGTTCTATACCCTGGGTCGATGGCCAGAATACGCTTCGCTCCCAGCGGTGGAGACAACAGTAATTGCCGTAGGTTTTTTGCGAAAACTTGAATGGCCTCCTTATCGGCCTTTTCCTTGGCTTTTGAGATTGCTTCATTTTCTAGCGATGGACGAAGCAGTCTGCGATATGCATCCTTACACGCCTCTTCCACAATCTCACCGCAAGCATCATAACTTTTCACGAAAAAACCAGTCACATTTTGCAAAGCACGCTCTTCATCAGGGCGCGCCTTAATATTCAGAATACCTTCTTTCGATGCCCTATGAATAGCCAGAAACCGATGCGAAGGACAACGTTGTAAAGAGCCGGTATAATCAAAATAATCTTTGTATTTCTCTCCTTCTGTTTCCTTTCCTTTCGCCACTTTTGCCGATAAACTTGCATGTCGTTCAAACTGCTGTCTTAATCGGTCCCGAAGCACTTCATTTTCATTCACCCACTCCGCGATAATATCTTTTGCGCCAGCGATGGCTGTTTCTTCATCATATACTTCGCCTTTAACAAATCGATCTGCCATTTGCTCTGGATCGCCACCTCGTTGCGACATAATCATTTTTGCGAGAGGTTCTAATCCTAATTTTCGGGCTTTCTCGCCTCGTGTCAATCTTTTTTGCTTGTAGGGCAAGTAGATATCTTCCAATCGAACGGGATCGAAGCATTCTAAAATCTTCGATTTTAGGCGTTCATCCATTCTGCCTTGCTCCTCTATGGCGTTTACAATCGTCTGCTGACGTGCAATTAACTCATCGTACTTCTCTCCAAAATCGCGTATTGCAGTAATTACAACTTCATCCAATCCTCCTGTTTTCTCTTTTCGATAACGAGCGATAAACGGAACCGTAGCTCCTTCTTGAATGAGATTTAGGGTATTGGTCACGGCACGTTCCGAGGCACCTGTTTGGTTTACGACAAATTGATTTTTTTGCATATCGCAAAGATATTTGAATCTTGAATTCAACAATGCGCCTTCAACGAATTGCGTATCTTCGATGTTCTATGAAACGATCAGATTTACCCCTTCAGGGCATGAAAGTGATTGACGCGAGTACCGTTCTGGCCGGCCCTAGCGTTGGTATGTACTTTGCAGAATTAGGAGCTGAAGTAATCAAGGTAGAACATCCTACACATGCCGATGTGACTCGATCTTGGAAGCTTCCCTCAGAAGATAAAGAGAGCACGGTTTCGGCGTATTTCTCGAGCATCAATTTTGGAAAGAAATACCTGAAACTGGATTTAAAATTCCCGAAGCATCAAGAGCGATTTTCACGCTTACTGGAAGAAGCTGATATTCTTCTGATGAACTTCAAACGGTCGGATTATAATAAATTTCAACTGACAGATGAGGTACTTACTCGAGAATATCCCAAATTGATCGTTGGGAAGATTAGCGGATATGGAACAGAGAGCGATCGTGTGGCATATGACCTAATTCTTCAGGCGGAATCTGGGTTTATGTCGATGAACGGACAACCTGATGGACCGCCGACTAAAATGCCTGTAGCATTTGTCGATGTTCTGGCAGCCCATCATTTAAAGGAAGCCATCCTTCTTGCGCTGTACTCTCGCGAAAAAACGAACGAAGGATCGATTATCAATGTTTCGTTGTACGATGCGGCTGTCAGTAGTTTGGTGAATCAGGCATCGAATTATTTGATGACCGGACACATCCCTCAACGCATGGGAAGTATGCATCCCAACATCGCTCCTTATGGTGAATTATTCGAGACGGAAGATGGTAAAACAATCACCTTTGCCATTGGTTCGGATCATCATTTTGAAAAGCTCTGTTCAGCATTAAGCGTTCCTCGACTTTCGAAAGATGTACGTTTCGAATCGAATCAAAAACGCGTTGAAAACCGTAAGACCCTGTTTGAGTTATTGAAGGATCAAGTGGCTCAATCGCATTCAGAATCACTTTTAAACAAGCTTCAGGAATTGAATGTACCCGCTGGCGCTGTGAAAAATTTAGAGGAAGTTTTCTCTGATGAAAAAGCGCGATCACTTATATTGGAGGAAACGATTGATGGAACCATAACCAAACGTGTAGCATCTGCAATATTCACCTAATGGAAATACGATCGCCAAAAACAAAACAGGAGTGGGAAGATTACTATGATCTGCGCTACCGGATATTACGTGAGCCCCTGGGAAAGCCTCGCGGAAGTGAACGAAATGAAGGTGATACAACGGGCATTCATTTGGCTTTGTACGATGGCAATGTCTTACGCGCCATCGCTCGACTTGATCAGACCGAACCTAAAATTTCTCAGACGCGTTTTGTCGCTGTAGATGATTCTACGCGCGGTAAGGGTTTCGGTCGCATCATTATGAATGCCGCCGAGCAGAAATCTAAAGAAATGGGCAATGAAAAAATGATTCTTCATGCCCGAGATTATGCCCTAGACTTTTATTTAAAAATAGGATATACGAAAATTGAAAAAAGCTACAAACTGTTCGATGTTTTGCAGCATTATTTGATGGAGAAGGTGTATTGAAAATAAACGTTGGAGCCCCTCCTCCCTTGAGGGAGGTGCCGCAGGCGGAGGGTGAAATTCCGAAGAACTGTATAAAATAAAATTTAGCTAATCACCCCTCTTTAATTCTACCCTCAAAGGGGTGATTGCATAGGGTATGGCACCAATCGATAATTGCTGTATGTTGAAATTAGATTTGTTCAAGTCCTCCCCCTCGAATCCCCCTCCAAAAGGGGGAAGCAGGTATATTCACATAAGAAACGCTTTTGCAAAAGAAATAAATCAGTGTTTCGTGCCATTAAATAGGAAGTTCCACTCAACGGAGAGAGGGTCATTACCACCTAACTAAAAAATTAAATTTTTTCCGCTTTCGCTTGATTCTTTTTGTTTTTTCGAATTTGCTGCTCAATCCGTTTCGTGATGTATCGGAAAAGCATTTCGGCATCTTTCTCATTGAGTTTGCGGCCAAAACGAACCAGTCGTCCCATGTAGTCAAATTCAAGTCGCTCTCCACCCACAACCCAAGGTGATTTTTCCCATGCCGCCTGAACAGAATTTTCTTTCGGTGTAGAAACACGCATCTTCTGAATGTTTTCTAATAAGTATGGATTGGCCTTTCCGTATTTTTTAATCGAACGCTTGTAGGTCATCGCTACCTCATCAATTTTAATCAATTCTTTTCCCCACATCAGCCAAAGCCATGAGCGCGTAACACGAACCGCATAATACGCCCAAAACGCCATGAACACCCAAATAAAAACGGCTTGATTTTCATCCAGACCCAGAGAGTTGTAATTGATGATAACTGAAATTCCGATGGCAAACCACATAAACACCCACGCTCCCATCGCACTGCGAACCCAACCTGCATTCACGGGTTCAATAACAATGGTCGTACGATTTTTATCCTCAACAAATGAGATGCGTTCTCCAATCCACTTCATAGGGACAAAAGTACCCAATTTTCAGTTTTAAGGGCATAAAAAAAGGCCGCATCTCGACTACACTCGATGACCGGCCTTTCTTTATAATTATTTGAGCTATTTACTCAACAACCAATTGTTTTGTCAATAGTTTTCCGTTAACCGTCAATTGTACAATATAAATTCCCGACTCTAATGACGAAGTTGCGATTGGCAATTTTGTTCCAGGTGCTACTGAACCGTAATCACGAGCATCTACAACCTTTCCTGTCATATCGGTCAATGTCAATGTTATGTCAGCCTCTTGTGACAAGTCTGCTTCAATTACTGTTACTTCTGAAGCGGGATTAGGGTACATGCGGAAGGTTTGATCGCTAGAAACTTCATCCAAACCAGAAGTACCGTCAATCATTGATTTTCCAGCATTATCGATTCTTCCGTTTGGATCAATCAACAAACCGATAATATGCATCATAGAAACATTCCATTCTTGTGGAATAGTAAATGTAAATGTAACCGAATGTTGTTCACCTGCATTTACGGTTGCAGGAAAACTGTTGGGATCTCCATCAAAATCAGGAGCTATGTCACGTGCAACATGATCGTACACCATTTGTGAGGCTGGCACTGGATTTGGAAGCAGTTCGTATCCTCCCATGGGACCGTTACCTCCTCCAGCGTAGGCATTTGCCTGATCGTATCCCGATCCAGTTCCCGTAACACCATCTTCTGTTAGAACACATGCCAAACGGTAGTTGCTATTCGCTGCTGAAGAGAAGTCAGCCTCCACGGTAACGCTCAATTCGCGCGTCGCTGCATTCCATGTTGACGAGTTATTAATAGTTGCTACTGGCATTGTTTGCAAACGAGAGTAGAAATCTGTCGACATGGCTGAAGGGTCCACGTCTGCTCCACGGTCAACCAATGAGCTTGGATACCCTCCGATAAGTGGTCCAATAGAAGCATCGTAATCAGCAACCACCATTGGGTCGTTATTGTGAACGGCAATTCCTGCCCAGTACTCGCCGAAATCTTCTTCGTAACGATCCATGAATACTGTTCCTCGTGTACACCATGGACACCACGTTCCTGTCGCTTCTTCTCCAACAACCACCTTACCTGGCGCTGGAATGATAGGACTAACAATTGCACATGCGTCATTGTCTGTAGCATCGCCGTCTGTTCCTCCGTTTATATTGGAGATCATTGCTGATGTGGACTCTTCAACGCTTCCAGTGGTGATAGCACTTGAGAAATCAACAACCATGGATTGACCTGATGTTAGGTTCACTCCTGTTACATTCTCTGTGATTGTTGAGCCAAATGCTTGCACTTCCACATCGAACGAAGTAATAACATCTGTTCCTGTATTGGCCACGGTTACAGATGGATTTTCATCTTTCCCAGCAATTATACCGCCAAATGAATACCCTGTGATCGTAGCGTTCAATTGCGCGGGTGTATAGGTTGAATGATCAAATGAGATATCATCAACATAGAAAGAACTTCCGTTAATTGGGAACAAATCCAAAGAAGCGACTTCATTTACAGAATTCGCCCAAACACCGAAACAAACACCATCCAATGATGCCTGCCAACGTCCTGTAGAAAGATTCGCTTCAATTCGCAGCGTAAACCAGGTATCAGGCGTATAAGTGCCGAGCGCCAAATCTGCGGTTGCACCGTCATCTATGGAGACAATTCCGTCAGCCATATTACAGTTCAACGCCCAGGTAGTTCCCGGTGTTGGCATTCCCTGAAAGTTGAAGTATCCATTATTGCCTGCATCAATGTAGAAATCGGACTCAAAAACAAATACACCAGACGTGTACTGCTGACCGAAATCCAAAATAACATCTTGGGGCCCTCCATTGGCCGAAGTGGATGAAAAGTAAATGGAGTTGGTGCCGCTACTTGCTTGTGCCGTAGTTACCTGAGCATCCTCTGCTCCTCCTTCTGTTCCGCTCCATGTGGTCCATTCTGTTGATGGTGGGCCGATATAATCTCCTGCGTTATATCCTTCGAAATCGTCTGAAAAGATTTGTGCATTGACAGACGAAATAGCTATCATAGACGATAGCAAGATCGTTGCTTTTTTCATAAGTAGTTGTTTCGTTTACAGTTGATGGCAAGGTACGAAACTCTTAATCAAGAAGCGTGAGACATTCTTTCGATTCCTATTGGATTCTTTAAATCCTATTTAATGTAACGGAAATCGTGGCCATTGTCGATTTTCTGTAACGCATAATACATCAATCTAATGGCGTTTTCCACATCTTCCTTACGGCACATCTCCACAGTGGTATGCATGTATCGAAGCGGCAATGAAATCAATGCGCTTGGAACGCCTTCGTTTGAATATGCAAAGGCATCTGTATCTGTACCAGTGGCTCTGGATGCCGCCGCTCGCTGGAATGGAATCTTATTTGCTTCGGCCGCTTCGATAATCAAGTGTAACAAATTGTTTTGTACCGCAGGTCCGTAGGTAAGTACAGGGCCGTCACCCGATTTTAAGTCGCCCTGAACAATCTTATTGATCATTGGGGTATTGGTGTCGTGACAAACATCCGTGACAATAGCGACATCTGGCTTTATTTTGTGTGCGATCATCTGGGCTCCGCGCAAACCAACTTCTTCCTGAACCGCGTTCACAATGTATAAACCAAAAGGCAACTTCACTTTGTTCTCAGAGAGCATTCGCACTACTTCTGCAATCATAAATCCACCCATACGATTGTCTAAAGCTCGTCCTACATAACGATTCTTATTCAACACCATGAATTCGTCCTCAAAGGTGACAACACATCCTACGTGAACCCCCATTTTTTCTACCTCTTCTTTGTTGGAGCAGCCACAATCCAAACAAATGTTTTTCATACTTGGTGCTTCATCTTTTTCTTGACGGGTATGAATGGCCGGCCACCCAAAAACTGCTTTTACAATTCCCTTCTCCGTGTGTATATTTACTCGTTTCGATGGTGCAATCATGTGATCTGAACCTCCGTTTCTGCGCAAGTAAATGAAACCATCTTTCGTTATGTAGTGAACAAACCATGAAATCTCATCGGCATGGGCCTCAATCACAACTTTGTATTTCGCTTTAGGATTGATAACCCCCACAACAGTCCCATAATTATCCGTAAAGTACTCGTTAATATAAGGTTTGATGTATTCTAACCACAATTTCTGCCCTTCCATCTCAAACCCAGTTGGGGAAGTATTGTTCAGGTACTTTTCAAGAAATTTTTGCGATTTTGCGTTGATGATTTTCTTCATGTCTTTGGATTTACTTCACAAAAGAACAGAGAAATTCACTTCAGAAATAGGGGAATTCAAAAAGGTATTAACGGATCAATGTTACATTCCCTTTGATAATTTCCTCCAATCCACCAATACATGTAACCTGGAGGTAATAATCATAGGTATCGGGATCCATTTGCTTTCCACGAAATGTTCCATCCCAACCATCGGCACGGTCGAATGACTCAAATACCATTTCTCCCCAACGATCATAAATACGGAAAACCATTTTTTCGACCATTGCACCGCGGACATAAAGGATTTCATTTTCCCCGTCGTCGTTAGGAGAGAATGCATTCGGAATATAGACAAAAGGATCTTCACAGATAAAATCGAACACATCGACAAGTGTAGTATCGGTTCTCTGGCAAATTCCATCGGATGCGGTAAGGGTGAAAATAGTAGGTTGATCAATTGTTGCTTGCGTGACTTGACTATTGACGTTCACAACACCTTCGCCTGGAGTCCATTCGTAACTCAAACCTGACGGTTCACCTGTTAAAGTTGTTGTTCCTCCTGCTGGAACACTATTTGGAACGGCAGTTGCTGTAACCGCTCCAGGTGGAATGTATCCTACGTAAATCTGAATGGAATCTTCAACAACACATCCCGTATTTGAGGATGCGGTCACATAAATCCATTGAGTGACCGTTGGTGCCATTGTAACTTGATTGGAAGTTGAAGGGGTTACAATAATAGAGTCAGGCATCCAATCATAGGTGAAAGTAATCGTAGGATTGCTATTTGTAGCCGTTATGGTTGTCTGATCCCCTGCGCAAATTGAATCGTTTGCAGAAAGTGTTAATGCAGAACCAATAAAATCGACGACGACGCTATCCATGAGCGAGCATCCATCATTGGAAACTTCAATATAGTACACTCCCGGTGTTGTTGGTTGATACGTCCAAATAGAGTCCGATGTACTTCCTGAGTTTAATGTATCCGTAAAGTTGCTATTGCTTGACCAAATAAAAGTATCCGCAGAACCGTTGGTATAGGCTATGAAATCAATATCTGTTGGGACACACAGCTCCTGATCTGGAATGGTGGTCAGTTCCAATGAATCCGTTACAGTGATCGTTATCTGGGCTGTATCGGTTAACAAACAAATACTGTCTGTTACGTAAAGGAAAACATCATAAACTCCTGCAGTATCAAAGGTTACCGTTGGTTCGAAAATGACCGAAGTTGTATCCCCGTTTCCAAAATCCCATAAGTACGAGTCGGAATCGGTGGAGAAATTGGTAAAATCAACGGTAAACGGAGCACAACCAATCGTTCCATTAACGGTGAAGTCAGCATCAGGAATCAACTCAAAATCAAATTTGAAAATGAGGTTATTACAGTTTCCACTGAGGTTTTGATCAGACCATGCACCAGGCGACGTCGTGAAATCACTAAATCCTCCGCATCCACCACAAACTGATTGGTACACTACTCCATTTTCATCAAAGCGGGAGGTTCCTCCATCGACGTGTTCACCTGCTGAACCTCCGCCAATGTAAGTTCCGTACAAGGTATCAATGAAATCGCGTTCAATCACCAAAAGGTAAAAATCTACATTCGAGGAATTCGCTTGAAATGCGTCTTGAGTGATCGGCATTCCTGAAGCTGCACTCCCAGTGAACAAGTCACGGCCCCAACCAGAAATATAAATGTTTCCACAGATGTCCACCAAAAAGGCCGCAGGGGAAATGTCCAAAGCACTATTCCCGCTCCCAAAGACGGTGGAGTTAATTGGCGTGCTTAAATCTTCTGTCAAACGTGCGACAAACTGACTACTTCCTGGGTCAACATAAGGTGAATTAATGACTGGAAAACTGCCATTTCTTGATTGTCCAAGTAAATACACCTGATTCAAACGGTCTACCTCAATGAAGAAAACTTGATCGTAATTGCCTGTTCCTATGTACGATGCTCCAAGTAATGCTCCGGCATTCGGTCCAGTTTTCGCGACGAACCCATCAGCGTTACCTCCACCATATGCGGATTGCCAACCGGCACCCATTCCGATCAAATTATTGGAGGCTGTTCCACCTGCAAAAATGACGTTTCCTGAAGTATCAACCTTCACGGAATAACAAGCATCGTTTTCAGCACCTCCATAATAACTCGACCAAAGCAAGTTGTCCAAATCGGTCGAAAGCTTAAACAGCACCCCATCTTGACCTCCACCATGAGTATTTTGAAAAGCATTGAACGTTGGAAAATCTGTTGATCGGGTCATAGACGCAACGATCACATTAAAGTCATCATCTAACATGATTTCTCCGCGGAATTGATCGCCATAATTGGTCACCAAAGAATCCAATAACACCGGGTTCGATATATTATAATTCACCCCATCATTCAGTGTTCCACCAACATAAGTTGACCCTAATAAATTCATCCCATCAGCACTCAGTTTCGAAACAAAGATGTCCGTTCCATTGTTATAATGATGTACCCCATTCTGAGTGAAATTAGCATTTGGCGTTCCTCCCGCATAGGTATTGTCGTAGGCATTTTGCATCGGAAAGTCGTTACTGGACGTCGCCCCGTAGAGATATAAGTTGTCTAGTGTATCACAAATCAAGCTGTGCACCGATTCTGTTCCTTCTGTATCATTCCCTCCACCCAGGAAGCACGTCCAAAGCATCTGTGTTCCATCAGCAGAATACTTTGAAATAAACACATCCGTTACACCATACGTTCCAAGTGGATCATTTGCTGTAGGCATTACGTTCGTAATCGTAGTGGTTGTATTCCATGCTGGTGCCGGAGTTGGATAAGAGTTTCCGAAAACTATTCCTCCCGAATATGCGGATCCATCATAGCCGTAAGTTGCCGTCATTCCGAAGTTATCCGTAATTGATCCACTATACGTTGAGAAAACAAGTACTGGGTCAATAACGAGCGTTGCATGCGGATTGTATTCTCCCAGGTTGAACGAAACTTTTCCGTCGATAAGCTGAAACGAGGCTTCGATTTCGCGAATATTTCCGTTTACAATTTGATACACATAAGGTTTTTGCTCTACAATTTCACCGAGAACTGTTCGTACTTTCAAATTTCCTTTTCGATCAATTTCAATGTCTTGATGACCATTGTACATCATCGATATTTGATTCGGGTCAGCGCCAGGATGCACATGGAATTCGTATTTCAAATCCATGTTATCCTCGATCAATTTCATGTCGATTCCGTCGTACATTTCCTTCAGCGTTGCCTCGCCATAACCACGGACTTCAGTGGCCCATCGTTCTGAATCGTTACCGATGAAATAATTATAGTAGTTCGATGTAGGATGTTCTTTTTCTATTTCCGTTACATCATTAGCACCCCAGAAAATGAGTTCTATAAGTTCTTGTGGAACTTCAGTATCACCGGCACGTACTTTATCCGACTGATGATTCTTATTCATGTTAGAAAGGTCCAAAAAGTGAAAAAGAAAACGTCCTTGCTCCACCCAAAGGTTACCACCGTCCAATTTTGATCGGAATAATACCTGATCATTCCACTGACCTTTGTTCTCTACGAAAGCATGGTAGATGGAGTGTTCGTGCTTGATTTCCTGCCCAAATAATGAAGCCGAACAAACAAGACTTAAAATCACAAGTAGTACGCGCATGAATGCCATGATATTCGAACTAAGTTAAGGATTTATAAACAAGACACCAAAAGCCTCGAAAAAGTTGGCTGAAACCCTTATTTTTGGGCTATTCAAAGAACTATGAAAAACAAAATCACAGAACTTTTCGGGATCGATTACCCACTCATCCAAGCTGGAATGATTTGGTGTTCGGGGTGGGAACTAGCCTCTGCCGTATCAAATGCTGGTGGACTGGGGATTATTGGATCTGGCTCCATGTATCCGCACATATTGGAAGAACATGTACAAAAATGTAAGGCAGCCACTAACAAACCTTTTGCGGTAAATCTTCCAATGCTTTACCCTGATATCGAAAAGCACATTGAGACAATCATAAAGTATGAGGTTCCCATTGTTTTTACCTCTGCTGGTAATCCGAAAACCTGGACAGAACATTTAAAATCGCATGGAATTACCGTAGTCCATGTAGTTTCCAGTGTGAAGTTCGCTTTGAAGGCACAAGCCGCAGGTGTAGACGCCGTGGTTGCTGAAGGATTTGAGGCTGGTGGTCACAACGGTAGAGATGAAACGACAACGTTTTGTTTGATTCCAATGGTGAAAGAACAGTTGGAAATTCCTTTAATTGCTGCTGGAGGTGTTGGTTCTGGACGTGGTATGCTTGCCGCGATGAACCTTGGTGCTGATGCGGTTCAAATTGGTAGTCGCTTTGTTGCCTCTAATGAATCCAGCGCACACGAGAACTTTAAAAATGTAGTGGTGGATGCAAAAGAGGGAGATACCTTATTGACCTTGAAGGAAGTAACTCCGGTTCGGTTGGTCAAAAACGAGTTCTATCAGCAGTTACAACAAGCCTACGAACGAGGTGCGAAAGCAGAAGAACTCAAAGAGATTTTGGGTCGCGGCCGTGCAAAAAAGGGAATGTTTGAGGGCGACTTGAAAGAAGGGGAATTGGAGATCGGTCAAATTTCAGGGCTGATACACGAAGTAAAACCGGCTGCAGCAATCGTAGCTGAAATTTTAGAAGAGTTCCGTTCTGCTCTCAAAGAACAATCATCCGCCAAATTCAATTTTTAATGATCCATTTTGATAGATTCATCCTTGACAACGGACTCCGTGTGCTGTTTCATCAAGACGTAACAACTCCACTGGCAGTAGTAAATGTATTGTACGATGTCGGCGCACGTGACGAGTCCGAGGATCAAACAGGATTTGCCCATTTGTTCGAACACTTAATGTTCGGTGGCTCTGTGAACATACCAGAATTTGATACTCCTTTGCAATTGGCCGGTGGCGAAAACAACGCTTTTACATCCAATGATGTCACCAATTATTACGATGTACTGCCCGTTGAAAATATAGAGACTGCCCTCTGGTTGGAGAGCGATCGCATGCTTTCGTTAGCCTTTACACCGAAAAGTTTGGAGGTGCAACGACAAGTAGTTATTGAGGAATTCAAGCAGCGTTATCTGAATCAACCGTATGGTAACGTGTGGCTGGAACTTCGACCACTCGCCTATCAAAAACATCCTTATCAATGGGCAACTATCGGAAAGAAGATAGAACATATCGAGGATGCTACCATGGAAGATGTTAAAGCGTTTTTTAAAAAGCACTACCACCCTCAGAATGCCATTTTATGTATTGCGGGCAATCTGGAACTGAATAGAGTAAAAGAACTCACTGAAAAATGGTTTGGTGGAATTCCGGCTGGAAACAAATACGAACGGAATCTTCCTGTAGAACCTGAGCAAACAGAATACCGAGAAAAACTGATTGTCAGCGAGGTGCCTACGGATGCTTTTTATTACGCATTTAAAATGGTCGACCGAAAGCATGATGATTTTTACACAGCAGATGCATTGTCAGACGCACTTGGTCGCGACAAATCTTCGCGCTTGTATGTAAGGTTGAAAAAAGAACAAAAACTGGTCTCTGAGATCAATGCTTACATAATGGGCTCTCACGACGAAGGCCTTCTGGTGATCAGCGGAAAACTATACGATGATGTCTCTTTCGAAACCTTAGAAGAAGCACTTTGGAAAGAATTGGAACACTTATGTTCGGAACCTATTCAATCGGAAGAACTGGATAAAATCATGGTGAAAATTCGAACTGCAAAAGCTTTCCAAGAGCACGGATTGCTGAACCGAGCCATGGCACTTTCTATGAATGAATTATTGGGAGATGCGAATGACATTAACCTCGAGGCGGAAAAATACAAACGTATTACTCCCGAAGATATGCATCGTGTTGCAAATGACATCTTTCAGAAACAGCGTTGCTCTGTGCTTCGCATAAAAGCAGCTAAGAAATGATCGATAGAACCCAAGCACCAATCCTTTCGGCAATCACCGAAATAGAATTTATAGCACCGAAAATTGTTCCGATCAACAAATTTGTGAATTTGTATCACATGCCGCATGTTCCGAACGATACTGCACGACTTGATTTGTACTTTAACGCCGGTAAAATTCGAAATTACAACTCCCTCTCTTCGTTTGTCAGCGGATTGCTACTTTCAGGTACCAAGGACAAAACGTCGGTAGAAATCAATGCAGCCATCAATCGATTGGGTGGCTTTTTGGACACAGGACTTTCAGCAGAAAACGCAGTTATTTCCGTGTATTGCTTACGCGAGCATCTCCCTGAATTGTTCGATATTCTTTTCGATGCTATTACCAATGTTTCGTTTCAAGAAGAGGAGGTTTCTGATTTTCTTGCCGATCGGAAGCAAAAATTACAAATTAGCCAGGAGAAGGTTTCTTATTTGGCTCAATCCAACTTTCAGAAGGAATTATTTGCCTCTGATGTGCGCTATGCAACAATTCTTGAAGAAGAGCACTTTGAATTGGTGAAGCGAGAAGACTTGAAAGAATTTCACGAACAATTCATTCTAAATGGCTTGGAACGTTTGGTAATTGTAGGCGATATTCCCAATCAACAAGTAGAGTCTATTGCCAAAAGGGCCCTCGAAATTGCTGTATCTGAGCACCCAGAATATGCTGCGACATTGGAAAATCGTATCGGTGCGAAGCATGTCGAGAAAGAGGGAGCGCTTCAGTCAGCAATTCGTGTAGGAAGAACACTCTTCAATAAAAATCATCCGGATTATCTCGATTTCCTGGTGCTGAATACCATTCTTGGAGATTACTTTGGTAGCCGTTTGATGTCGAATATTCGTGAAGATAAAGGTTATACGTACGGCATTGGTTCCATGGTAGCAGAGTTCAACAGAACTGGGTATTTCCTCATAGCGACGGAAGTTGGAAAAGATGTTCGCGAAGCAGCATTGAAAGAAATTAGCAACGAACTGGAACGCTTACGTATGGAACTCATTCCGGAGGACGAATTGAATTTGGTTCGGAATTACATGCGTGGGCAGTTACTGAAAAGTGCGGATGGACCTTATGCTATGACAGACTTATATCTATCAGCTATTTTGCAAGGTAAAGATTTGGCTTTTTACAATCAGGCATTGCAAGCCATTAACGATATTACACCAGAAAGAATTCAAGAGTTATCTCAAAAATATTTGCAGTGGGAGCAAATGACCATAGTTACTGCGGGATAGCAACGGTTCAAAGAAACCACTCGTCTTCATACTACGTATGATTCTTTTACGTTATTCAAACAGGATGTTCCGAACACTACTTTTTTCCATTTTCGTCTTTTTGGGCACAAACTGCTGGGCTTCCCACATCCTAGGCGGCGATATTACCTGGACATGTGATGGAAATGGTGATTACATTTTTCAACTGGTCTTTTATCGCGATTGCAACGGAGCAGATGTGAATACGGTAAACGTAGATTTAGACGTTTGGAACCATCCAACGGTGACTGGAATCCAGGTAGACTACGTTTCCAGAACCGATGTTTCTCCATTCTGCACAGAAGTTTCTGGCGGCCCCAATCAGTTGCTTTGCGGAGTGGGTGCATTTGGGGGCAATGGAATCGGTGCTATTGAAAAGATTGTTTATCAAAGTGCACCGATCACTTTAACAGGAACACCTCCTGCTGAGGGTTGGATTTTCACGTATGAAGATTTTTCGCGTAACAATGCATTGACAAACATTCAAAATCCTTCCACGTATGGAATTACGTTAGCATCTCGTATGTATGCCATTCCCGGTGCGACCGGAAGTTGTGTAGATAATTCACCGCAATTCCTCCAGGAACCGCATTTTGTAAGTTGTGTCGGTGAACCTTATGAGTATAACTCTAATCCCGTTGACCCTGATTTGGATTCAATTTCTGTATCCCTCGGGCACCCACTGAACCACATTATAGGCACGGTATTCGATCCACCAAATGACCCGATTGAACTCCCTTACGAAACCGGATTCTCCCCTACTTCTCCAACGCCGGGAGTTGGGTTGAACCCTGGAAACGTGCCGATGAACTTAGACCCCAACACAGGTAACATTACTTTTTTGTCGAATAACTCTGGAAACTTTGCGGTAAAATTGGTCACACGCTCTTACCGCCAGGGTGTGTTAATCGCCGAAGTAGAGCGTGAAATTCAACTCATCGTACAGAATTGCATTGGATCTAACAGTCCTCCGGCAGTTAATGGGCCATTCGCTGGTGCTTTCGAAACGACAGTTACCGCTGGGGATTTGGTAACCTTCAATTTGGCAGGGACAGATGTTGAATTTCTACAAGACGGATCACCTCAAAGCAATATCCTGACTGCGACTGGACTGGAATTCGGACCAAACCCTACTTCCCCTACAGGATGTGCGATTGCTCCTTGTGCAACCTTAGATCAAATGCCTCCAATTACAACTCCGCAAGGTGTGAGTACCAACTTCTCCTGGCAAACAGACTGTGCTCACCTGGTAAACCCTTTTGGTTTTGTAGCGGCGGAAGTTCCCTATGTTTTTGTATTTAAAATTCAGGACGATTATTGCCCCGTTCCAGGTGTAAAATACGCTACCGTTACCATCAATGTTCAGAACCCCGACATTATACCAGCAACGCAAATTAATTGTATTCAAACAGAACCAAATGGCGATGTAACCATTCATTGGGATCCAGTAACAGACATCAATGGATCTTTTGATTCCTATGAAATCATTTCTGAACAAAGTGGTAGTCTCGGTACAATTAATAACATCAACACCAATAGTTTTACAACGACTCTTCCAACTGGGCAATCCGAGGACATTCAAATAGCAGTGGGTTCTGCTTGTTTCGGAGCAACGTACACGTATTCGGATACCGCCGCGAACATTCATCTTGAATTGAACAATCCAGGGAATGGAACTGCGATCCTCCAGTGGAACGATCCGATGCCAATTCCGACTGCAAACATGGGAGGATTCTATCATATCTATCAAGAATACCCAGCTGGAACCTGGACTTTGTACGACAGTGTACCGTACGGAACAACCACATACATTGACACTATTATTGCCTGCTCCGATTTTATCAATTATCAAATTGTATTGCCCAACATACCTTGTGATTACACATCGAATATTGCAGGAGACTTGTTGGAGGATATGATCACTCCTGATATTCCAAACATTGCACACGTTTCGGTAGATACTTTAACGGGATTGGTTACCATAGAATGGGATCAAAATGCACAAATTGATACGTACGGATATATCATTTTCACCTTGGATGCTAACGGTTTTGTAGTTCCGCTTGATACCATTTGGGATCAAACCATCACTACGTACCAACACAATACCCCTACAGATTCAGGACCGCTAACGTATACTGTCGCTGCCTTCGATTCCTGCTTTACATCTACCGTTCCACCAACCTATCAAACTTCTGCTAAAGCATTGTTAAATACGTCCAGTTTCCTAACTACCAATTTGGATATATGCGCCAATGAGGTAAACCTCACATGGACGAACTACATCGGTTGGCCGGGAATTAGTGAGTACCGAGTCTTTATTAGCGAAAACGCGAGCAGCTACCAATTCGTAGGAAATACATCGGATACGACGTTTACGGTTCCCGTACAGCAAGCATCCAATTATTGTTTTGTAGTAGAAGCAGTTTCTACGAACGGAAATAGAGCCTTTTCCAATCCAGCTTGCTTTTTTGTTCCAATACCTACAGCACCTGCATTCAACTACTTGCAAGTAGCTACTGTAAATAATGAGCAAGTGGATTTAACACATTATATTGAAAATACTACTAACGTAGCCGCCATTGCTATACAGCGTGAAGATTTCACAGGCTCGTTCGTCGAAATTGTGCGAATCCCTGTCACTGGCTCCACCATCAATTACACGGATACAGATGTAGATGTCAATTTGTACAGTTACAAATATCGGGTTCAAGTCATCGATAGTTGTGGCAAGGCCGGATCCTATTCGAACGAAGCCCAGACCATTCTTTTGGGTGTCCAATTGGATGATGTCGAAAAACTGGTGTATCTGACATGGAGTCCTTATCGTGAGTTTGATGGATCAGTTCTTGGCTACACGGTGTATCGATCCGTAGATGATTTCGGAACGGCAAGTCCAATTGCCACAGTTCCAAATGGCCAATATTACTACAACGACGATGTCAATAGCGTGACGTCAACAGGAAAGGTATGCTATTACGTTGAAGCAATTGAAGCCACCAACCAATATGGATTTGCGGAAACCAGTGTATCAAACAGAGACTGCGCGTTGTTGGAACCACTGATTTACATCCCAAATGCTTTCTCTCCCGATGGAAACGAATTCAATGAGATGTTCCTTCCCGTAGTGTCAGATTTCGACCCTTCTTATTACGAGTTGATCATCTACAATCGTTTCGGACGACCAATTTTCCAAAGTAACGATCCTTCTGTAGGCTGGAACGGAACCATGAACACCACTGGTGAGCCTGCCATGACCGGATTGTACTTGTATTCTTTGAGTATTCGCGACGGAAACGGTATTGAAATTCTCAAGCGCGGACATGTTAGTTTGTTGAGATAAGTATTTTTACTCCGTGAATCGAATTCTGATTATTCAAACTGCCTTTTTGGGGGATGTCATCCTCGCAACGCCAGTTGTTTCTGAATTGCACCGTGTGTTCCCTAATGCATCCATTGATGTCCTTGTGAAGAAAGGCAATGAATCCTTGTTAGCCAACAACCCAAAAATTCGAAAAGTGATCGTCTTTGATAAGTCGCGCGGCAAATACAAGTCCATCTTTCGATTGATTCGACAATTTCGACGAGAAAAGTATGATTTGGTCGTGAACCTGCATCGATTTGCTTCATCAGGATTGATGGCTGGATTCTCTGGTGCAAAACAGCGCATAGGATTTGATAAAAACCCGTTCGCTTGGCGTTATACGAAAAAGCATCCACACAAAATTGGCAACGGTACCCACGAGGTTGAGCGCAACTTATCGTTAATTATGGAGTTTGGCGCATCGAATCTGGTTCGACCTGAATTGTTTCCTTCCGAAGAAGATTTCGCAACGATTGCTTCGTATCAATCCGAAAAATACATCTGCATTGCTCCCGCTTCGGTTTGGTTCACCAAGGCACTTCCCGAAAGCAAATGGCTGGAATTGATTGAGAAAAATCAAAATGTAAAGATATTTGTTCTCGGAGGACCACCGGATGTTGATCTGGCTGAACGTATTTTGAATCAAACATCACATTCAGCTGCTGAAAACCTTTGCGGAAAGTTGAGCCTATTGCAATCGGCAGCATTAATGCAAGGAGCAGTTAGAAACTACGTCAATGATTCTGGACCTTTACATATAGCCTCCTCTATGAATGCCAACGTGACCGCATTTTTCTGTTCCACTGTTCCCGAATTTGGTTTTGGTCCTTTATCGGAGGACTCTGAAATCAACCAGGTGGAGGGGTTGGATTGTCGTCCATGCGGATTGCACGGTCATAAAGAATGCCCCAAAGGACACTTTAAATGCGGAAATGAAATGGTGATTTAGTTCTTTTTTCGATTGAACAAACCTTTCTCTTTCGGTTCGTCTTCCTCGTAAGGTTCAATAATCATCATACCATCAATCATCATTTCCCAGGCGTACAATTCAATCACTGGAACATCCTCGATTTCTGACTGCCAATCCTGGTCCCACAGTACTCTGGTGTTGCTGTAATCCACGGCTTCCACCTTCAAAATTCTCACCTTTTCTTTTTGATCTGGTGTTAAACTGAATGTTACATACCCATTTTCATCTGAAACTGTACTTGTTATAATAGCCTCATTTTCATCAAGCAAAGTAACGGATGTATGGCGCAACGGGGCGTCATTGTCTCCATCCACTATTTGCAATTTGATCTTGATATACTCGTGATCATCCGTTGGACTTATGCACTTAGGATTATCCTTCAGCATTTCAATTAATGAAACGCTCGGTGTATCATGCTCAGTCGAATTTGAATACGCAGGACAAGCGCTTAACAACAAGGACATCCCCAAAACCACTGCCAAAAGATCAGGACCACGCTGCTCCTTCGGGATTCGAATACTTCTGTTAACTTGATTTTCTCTGAAATGACCGCACATTTTACCCTTTGAATTCTGCAAAATATAGGCAATCTGGGTATCGGACAATTGCGTAAAGTCTCTAACAACAGTATTACATGACCTACAATGACGCCCGTTCGTATCCGGAGTCATATTGTGCCAGCCTTCATGGCAAGGGTTGGGAATTAGGATTTTATGTGCTTTCATGAATACAAACTTTCAAGTTGTGGGCACTTTCCTGTACAACTCTAAATTCAAAACGTTTAATCGACTTCCTAGTTGTTCATGCGCTTTTCTTCTCTTAGCAACTTTCTGCTTTCACGTTTTTGCTGTCTTTGGACTTTGCGAGGATTTTTAACTTCAATAATAATCCCAACCATCATCAATTCCGATTCTTCTGTTTTCGTGAGTTCAATAATATTAATTCCTTCCAAGTCCCAGTTCTCTCCCTGATTCCAGTCAAGTATCAACTCTGAATGCTCCAAGGAATTAAAAGTGACTGAAGAAACTTCTTTCATTTGGTCGGGCGACAAATTCAATGTTACGTATCCATCTAAATCAGAAACAGCACCTCCAATCACAACATTCTGTTCATTCTTGAGAATTACTTTAACAAAAATTGCAGGATCTGCCGTATTCGCGTCAATAACTTGAAAACGAACCTTGATGTATTCGTGGCCATCTTTCAATATGGCATGTTCTTTCTGAATTTCTTCAATTAATGATATCGGTGCTGGTACCAACGACTCTTCACTAGCAAGAACAGGATATGTAGTTAATAGTAATGTCATACCGAGAATAACACCCAATAGATCAGGAGCATTTCTTCGTTTTCCAAGATCCAAATCCCGATTCAATTGATTGACATTAAAACGCCCACACGTTCTGCCGTTCGACTGTTTCAAAATATAGTGAACTTGCGAATAGGAGAGTTGTGAAAAGTCACGAATAAAAGTGTTGCACGTTTGGCACTGCCTTCCCGAAGAAAGTTCTTTCATAGTGTTCCAATCTTCGGAACAAGGGTTGGGAAGATTAATTTGAGTTGCTTTCATGTAATTGAGATGCACCTTGCACTCAATTTACACAAAATCGTCTGCCAAAAATCAGTAATGAATTTACTTGATGTTTGTCATCAATATGATAACGTACCTCATATAGTTAAGACTTCAGTTGAAGCTCCATAATATAATCTTCCATCAAGTAATCTTTTCCGATGTCAATATCTTCTTTTCCTGTGATTTTGAAACCGCAGTGCTCATAAAACTTTACGGCGTCATTGAAGCGGTTTACATTGAGGTGGATCGTGTGCATATTTAAATCGAAAGCCAAGTCAATCGCTTTATTGAGTAGTACGCGACCTAAACCTTTACCTTTTTGATCGGGAAGCACGTATAATTTGTGAATGCGTAAATAATCGGCATCAGGGAAATTGGGTTCTACCCCGAGAAAGCCCTTCGCTACTCCATTTTCTTTGACCAAATAATACAGATGTCCCACCTGAACCTGTTCTTGAAGGGTGTTAATGTCATACATCCAGTCAAGCATGTAGTCTATTTGATCTTTGGAGAGAATATCTTTGAATGCGATGGGCCAGATTTCGTGCGCCAAATGATTGACCAAGAAAACATCTTCCTTCTGCAACTGCACAGTTTCTATCATAGGAATAACCTTTTCGCGAAGGTAGTTGGAATTGAGATTGGCTTGGGGCCGAGAAATGTATCAATGTTCACAGCGAAATGTTCAGAGCTCTTGTGAAAAGTAAATATTCGAATATTGCAATATTTATATATCGAATAATTTCGATGAAGAAAAAGTTAAATAGATAGGATTTCATTAAAAATATCCCGAACTTCTTTGGTTACAACTCAAAAAAGGCTGCCTATTAATGACAGCCTCTTCTCTATTTCTCTATTCTATTGATCAATTACCTTCCTCCGCGGCCTCCTCCACGTGAAGGAGTACTGCGTGGTGTTGATCTTGTCGGTGTACTTCGTGTCGGTGTTGTCCTAGGCGTACTCCGCGTAGGCGATGTCCTCGGAGTAGAACGCGTTGGTGTTGTCCGAGGGGTACTTCGTGTTGGTGAAGTCGAGGGTTCTGATCTCGTAGGAGACGACCATGTAGAGCGCGTACGAGTCGGTGTCGTTGTAGGCTCTTTCTCCTCTGTTCCTTCAGACGATGATCCCCAAGTGAAAACACGCGTACGTTTTGGTTCTTCTACATCCTTTTCAGGAGCTTTTACATCTGATGATGTATCCTTACCTCCCGGAGTTCTTGGCACTGGAGTTCTTGGCGTATCCACTCCATCTGCTGGACGTACAGTTCCTGGTTTAACATCTCCTGGAGAAGTTCCTCCACCTGGAGTACGAGGTGAACCTACAGTTCCAATTGGTACAATTGGCGGCTCTGGGTTATCGTTTACAACCGGCGTTCGGATGGGCGTAACTGTTTCTGGAGTTACGATTGGCTCACGAACGGGAGGCTCAGGTACAGGAGTGATATTCAAGAAGGCGTTGTCATACACACAAGCATTCATATCTGCTCCGCGAATCCCAGCATCGTTACAACGACGTGTTGCACGCTGGCGACGAACTGGATCCAAATCGTCAATGTTTCGAATTACGCGTGGATATGAACGATCTGTGAAGAAAAACGTCGACTGTCCAAATCCGTAATCAAACAATGATGTTGACTGTGTTACTCGGTGAAGATTCGCAAAGTTTCGAATACCCAATGCTGATCGATCTGGCTCCCAACCTTGGTTGTTTCTTCCCCATGTTGCCGTCGTATTCCATCCGCTATCCTGAAAATCATCTCGTCGTACACCGTTTGCATTTCCAAGAACTCCCGAAAGGTTTGCAGCCCCACACGGAACAATGTTTACCGATACGTTATAGAATGCTACTCCTGAAGTACGTCCCGGTCTTGCATCTACTGATTCACCTGTTGGCCAATCAAAGATGTAATTTCCTCCAGAGCGACGGATTACACCTCCATTGGGAAGGAAGTATTGTGTTCCTGTAACTTGTACTGGTTGCCCGTTCACTCGAAGTGGCATTCCTGTATTCATATCAGGAAAATCTTCAGCATATAAACAAACGCGGTCTCCATTCATGTTCATCGCAATTGCAGTGTTTACAGAAAAGTCATCCTGCACTGGTCGTTGACGTGTTTGCACTTCAAAACGATTGTCATCTGCTTTCGTTAAAACGAACTCTCCAACTGCTTGAAATGAAATACGCTCTCCGTCGTAAGTCACCAAGTGCGGATCTCCATAAGTTCTTGCACGTGTAACAGGTCGTCGGTTGATGGATGTAGCTTCCAACTCTGAACAAGCTGATGATTGTATCAGATTGTTGAACTGCGTCCAGAATTGTTGGTCTCGTCCTGTTCCACGATTGTCTTCTGCTACCTCGATCAATTCGTTTCTAGTTTCTGCAGGTACAAGTGACATCACATCCATTGGAGTAGCATTTTCCGGAAATGTTCTCACTGGTACTGCTGTTTGATCAATTACAGCTGGCATAGCTTCAGCTAGCCAAGCCCCACGAACGGGGTCCCATTCTTTCAAAGTTCTTTCAACTTTTTGGTAGTCTCGCTCAAATCCATCGCTTCGCTGGGCGTGAATTGTTGTGGTTGCGAGAAAGAGTGCTGTTGCGAAAAGTAATATCTGTCTCATAATTATATCATTTAAGTCCGCGTAGTATTAAACAAATCACGTGCCAAATCTTAATTTTTTGTTAATTCCCTTTATTTACAAGGGATACAGCGATTTCAATTCTCCCTTCTAAATAGTCAATATTTCTGTTTACTAAACCTTTTAGCAAGTCATTTTTAATCTCAATTAACTTTCGGAGCTACGAAAGGCCTTATAAAAGCAATGATAATTAGCAAAATAAAGGAAATATTCAAGAGCCACGCACCGTACTCAAATGCTCCATAAAGTTCATACATGTGAAATCCGACGGGAACGGTCATGGTGCATAGCACGACGTTTCGCATAAATGACGTTCCTTTCTGAATCAAAAACGAATACAAGAAAAGAATCAAAGAAAACAAAACGAAAGCCGGGATTTCTGGATTCAAGAAGAACATCGCTACGTCTTGCGATAGATACCAACAAATAACAATTCCGTAAATAACAGATAGCAAAACATTTCCCATCTTTCGAATAAGTATATCCTCTCGCAACAAGCGATCCAAAAGTAGAAACACCGGAGTCAACATGGGAGCGGTTACCAATACGGCAAAATCCCATCTTACAAACTCAAAGTCAAACATGTACTCCCAAGGAGTAATATGATAAGCGTAGGGCAAAAACCATGAAATAAATAGTAGCAGAAACATGGCCAACTCGATAAATAGTAATCGTTTTTGCATAAGAGCAAGTTACGGTTTTTGCGATATTTTCTAAACAAAAAATCCCGACCATTTGGCCGGGATTTCATATATCGTTTTGGAATTAACCACCGAAGTCGTCGAAACGAACATTTTCTGGTGGTACTCCCCATTCATCACACATCGTAAGAACGGCTTGGTTCATCAGTGGCGGACCACAGAAATAGAACTCAATATCTTCTGGTGCATCGTGCTTTGACAAATACTGGTCGATTACCGCCTGGTGTACAAACCCTAAGAATCCGTCACCTGCTTCATCGTGGATATCTTTCTTCTCCGTCCAGTTATCTTCTTCCAATGGTTCAGAAAGTACCATGTAGAATTTAAAGTTCGGGAAGTCTTTTTCCAAATCGCGGAAGTAGTGGATGTAGAATAGCTCTTCTTTCGAACGTCCTCCGTACCAATACGTCACTTTACGATCCGTTTTGATTGTCTTGAACAACTCATACAAGTGCGACCGCATTGGAGCCATTCCAGCACCACCACCGATGTACAACATTTCTGCATCCGAGTGGTTGATGAAGAATTCTCCGTAAGGTCCTGAGATAATCGCATCGTCTCCTTCCTTCAAGTTGAAGATATAAGAAGACGCTACCCCTGGATTCACGTTCATCCAAGTGTTACGATTACGGTCCCATGGTGGCGTTGCAACTCGCACATTCAACATGATTCGGCGACCTTCAGCTGGGTAGGAAGCCATTGAATAGGCACGAACCACTTCTTCGTCGTTCTTCATTACCAAATCCCATAGACCAAATTTTTCCCAAGCTTTTTGGAACTTGTCTGGTTCTCCCGGGTGATCCTGTGGATGCGCCGTAATATCCATGTCTTTGTAATTCACTACACAACGTGGAATCTTAATCTGGATGTATCCTCCAGCTTTGTAATCCATGTCTTCTGGAATCTCTACAATGAACTCTTTAATAAACGTTGCTACGTTGTAGTTAGAAACTACTTTCGCCGTCCATTCTTTAATACCAAGAACTTCTTCCTCCACGTGAATTTTCATGTCCTCTTTTACCTTTACCTGGCATCCAAGACGCATTCCTTTCGCGATTTCTTTACGAGAGAAGTGTGGCTCCTCTGTTGGAAGAATGTTACCTCCTCCTTCGAGTACTTCACATGTACATTGCACACAAGTACCTCCGCCTCCACATGCAGAAGGCAAGAAGATTCCGTTGCTTCCAAGCGTACTCAAAAGCGTTCCTCCACCATCAACTTCGATAACTTTCTCACCGTTGTTGATGTCAATTTTGATCTTTCCTGCTGGAGATAGTTTTGCTTTTACAAAAAGCAACATTGATACAAGTACCAAAATAATTACCAAGAAGGCTACGATCGTAATTCCAATTGTCATTCCCATAATATCTTCTTTTAATCAGGTGCGTTATTAGATTCAGGTGTATCAATAACCTGAGTTGTTGGTTCTTTTACATCATCTTTCTTATCCGATCCTTCGCTGGTGTATTTGATTCCCATGAAGCTCATGAAAGCGATTCCCATCAATCCGGTTATGATGAACGTAATTCCCAATCCACGAAGAGGACCTGGAACTTTAGAATAGCGAATTTTCTCACGGATAGCTGCAATGGCAACGATAGCGATGAACCATCCAATACCAGAACCTAGTGAGAACGCTGTTGCATCTAAGATTGTTGAATACTGACGCTCTTGCATAAAGAGTGCACCTCCCAAAATCGAACAGTTTACAGCGATAAGCGGAAGGAAGATTCCCAAAGCACCGTAAAGTGCTGGAGCGAATTTTTCCACCAACATCTCAACCAACTGAACGATGGATGCTACTACGGCAATGAACATGATGAATGAAAGGAAGCTTAAATCCATGTCAGGATATCCTGCCCATGCCAATGCTCCTTCTTTCAATAAATAGTTTTCCAGTAGGTAGTTTACTGGCACCGTCACAAATAATACAAAAATTACCGCGGCTCCAAGTCCTACTGCTGTTTTCACCGTTTTAGATACGGCGAGATACGAACACATTCCCAAGAAATATGCAAAAATCATATTCTCGGAGAAGATCGCTTTTACGAATATGTCTAAAGTACTTTCCATTTCTTTTACTCTTTAGTCGGTTTAGTGATCTTCGATCAATGCCTTGTTACGCGCACGTTGTACCCAAATAATAATTCCTACGATGATTAGAGCCATTGGAGGGAGAATCATCATGTTGTTGTTCACGTATCCAACAGAGTACAATCCGTTTCCTTCGATATAATCACCGAAGATTGGGAAGCCCCAAAGTGTTCCTGAACCGAACAACTCTCGAACCACTGCCACCAAAATCAAAATCCATGCGTATCCAAAAGCGTTACCTAATCCGTCCATTAGAGAAGGTCCCACTCTGTTACCCATTGCAAAGGCTTCAAAACGCCCCATAATGATACAGTTAGTAATAATCAACCCGACGAATACGGAAAGTTTCTCGGATACATCTGGTACGAATGCCGCAAGTAATTGATCCACGATAATTACCAACGAGGCAACAACCACCAATTGTACGATAATTCGAATTCGCGATGGAATCATGTTACGCAACATTGAAATTACCATGTTACCAAGAACCATTACGAACAATACTGAAACGGACATCCAGAACGCTTGTTCAACCTGCACCGTAATTGCCAATGCCGAACAGATCCCTAATACCTGAATCGTAATCGGGTTATTATCCGTTAGTGGATCCGTAACCAACTTTCTATTCTTTTTCGAGAACAGTGACTCTCTAGGAGCTTTTGTTTTTTCTGCTACTTCACTCATATCCTCTTACTTAAGTGTTTTGAAATATTTGATGTAAGGCTTCATTCCGCGGTTTACCATTTCCTCTACTCCTTTCGAAGTAATAGTTCCACCTGTGATGCCGTCCACTTTAACAGGTTCCTTCGCTCCTGAATTGTCCTTTACAATTTCAAAAGTGACAGGGTCACCAGCCTCATCTGTAATTTTTTCACCAATCCAACGATCAATGAAAAACCCTTGTTTGATTTCAGCACCCAATCCTGGTGTTTCTGATTTGTGATCAAAGGTTGCTCCTTTGATGGTTCGTCTGTCATTCGCCAAACAAATGTTCCCCCAAACAGGTCCCCAAAGTCCTTTTCCAACAACCGGGATTACATAAGACTTATTTCCGTCTCTATCCTGAGCGATAAAAAGAGGAAAGCTTTTGTCTTCGTCTTTTAGCTGTTTGTCTCGGTACTCTTTCTTGATATCGATATCCAAAATGGCATCTCCTTCGTATTGCGCACCTTCTTTTACATTTCCATTGATGTCCAATACGATAGCGTCTTCAAGCTTTACCATATCTTCGAACATTCCTGAGGCGTTTTTTCTGGTCACCTTCTCAGCTTCCTTCTTTGGAAGAATTGCCTTTACAATGTCCATTTTCTTCTTAACCGCCTCGTTCTTTTCCTGAAACGGTTTGGTCGCCATGGCAATACTTGCCAAAATCGCACCTACAACTACAACCAATGCAATTGCAAATCCGAAAGTATATCCGTTACTGTCTTTATTTACTGCCATGACCTATGCTGTTTTTAATCGTTTCAATCGACGTTTAACATTCGCCTGAATAACGTAGTGATCAATAATTGGTGCCATCACGTTCATAAAGAGAATGGCAAGCATCACTCCTTCTGGATATGCGGGGTTTAATACCCTAATAAGTATGGCGATGACGCCTCCAAAGAATCCATAAATGAGCTTACCGACGCCCGTTTGGGAGGCAGTTACTGGATCGGTTGCCATGAAGACAGCTCCGAAAGCAAATCCTCCGATGATTAAGTGATAATCAGCTGCCAAATCAAAGTAAGGATTTCCTCCAACTGCGTTCAAAAGAAGTCCCATCAACCATCCTCCTGCAAAGAAAGATGCAATGATTCGGAACGATCCAACTCCTGTAAAGATTAGCAACGCTGCTCCAATCAGGATGGCCATAACTGATGTTTCACCAATGGAACCAGGAATCATTCCAATGAATGCGTCTGCTTTTGAGTAAGTAGCTTCAAATGCTGACATTGCGTTTTCACCCGTAACAGGATCACCTGCAACCATCATTTTGTCAGACATAAAGGACGCTGCATCTCCAAGGGCAGTAGCTCCAGAGAACCCATCCATTTGTTGTGCAACGGCGTCACTTTTCTCCGCTAATGCTTGTTTGTCTTCCAATCCACTCATCCAAACCTTGTCTCCTGACATGGAAGTTGGATAGGCAAAGAATAGGAATGCACGAGCTGTCAAAGCGATATTTAAAATATTCATCCCCGTACCACCGAAGATTTCCTTTCCGATAACCACCGCAAATGCCGTTGCTACTCCGACCATCCACAATGGAACGTCTGCTGGCATAATTAATGGAATCAACATTCCTGATACCAGGAATCCTTCGTGAAGACCATGTCCTGCTCGCATCGCGAAGATGAACTCGAGCGCCAATCCTACACCGTAAGAAACGACAATCATTGGAAGGACAATTATTAAACCACGTAGGATTTTGTCTCCTTGATCTGCCCAATAAGGAATGTAACGGTTCCCTTCTTCAACGGCTAAATCCCAATGTCCCGCATTGTAAATACCGAACAAAAGAGCTGGAACCAAGGCAATAATTACCGTCATCATTGTTCGCTTCAAATCAACTCCATCACGAATATGTGCTCCTCGCTTTGTTGTATGATTTGGTGTAAATGCAAACGTCGCTAGTGTCTCGTATAATGGATACCACTTTTCTAGTTTCCCACCTTTGGCAAACTTTGGAGCGTTTTTCTTAACTATTTTTTCTAAAAATTTCACTGTAACTGATTTTTAGTTTACATGCATTCTTCTTGAATCAAATCCAATCCATTTCGGATTTTATCCTGGATATTGATTTTCGTTGTACATACGTATTCACAAAGCGCGAAATCTTCTGGTGCTACTTCGTAGATCCCAAGAGCCTCCATATTGTCAATATCATCCGTAATCGCAGCTTTCACCAATTGCATAGGGTAAATATCAAATGGGAATACTTTTTCCAATTCACCGGTCACTACAAATGCGCGTTCTTCTCCATTTAGGTTTGTATCCAAACGGTATTTCTTATTCCCTATCAGGAAGGTTGGAAACAATCGGGAATTCGAAAACTTATCGAATCCAGGTCCGAGCCACCCTTTCGTTAATACAAACTTGTATTGATCTCCTTCTGGAATCACAGTAATTTGATTGTCGTAGAATCCAAGATAACCGTCTGATTCAATTTTTTCTCCTGTCAGCACGTTTCCACTGATAATACGAACGTTATCTGAAGTAATACGATCTTTTAGAATATCCGCTACGTTCGTACCGATAATAACATCCATATAGTTTGGATCTTTCACTTCGGAACCTGCTAATGCGATTGTTCTTTTCGGAATAAATTTCCCTGATAAGAAGTAGCGACCAATAATAGCCACGTCTTGCGCGTTCACTACCCAAACAAACTCACCTTTGTTGATGGGATCAATGTGGTGAATTTGTGTTCCAACATTCCCTGCAGGGTGCTTCCCACTGATTTTGTTGATCTGAACTCCTTTTGCTTCGGTAAACGTTGCATCCGCTGGCATCTTACCGTTCAACGTCAAATGCACTGTACCTTCAGTCAACTTAGCTATTGCATCGAGCCCAGCCTGAAAATCTTTGTTTTTTCCGTGAAGCACAAAATCAAAATCAGGGGCTAGTGGTGCACTATCAAATGCCGAAATAAAAATTGCCTTCGGTGTTTGATTTGGGTCAGCTACCACGTCGATCGGACGTTGTTTAACAAACGGCCACAAACCTGCCGAAAGCATTGTTTCTTTTACTTGCTCACCAGACATTGCACTGACATCGATCGGTGTTCCACCATCGAAATCCTGCGAATCAGCAACGTCAATTTGCACCTCCATTATACGACGTTTTGCACCACGAACGATGGCTTTTAACGTTCCGTTAACGGGAGATACATACTTGATTACTTCTTCGTATTTGTCATAGAAGATCGGTTGACCAGCTTTTACCGTCTCACCCTCTTTTACGACCATTTTTGGGGTCAACCCATGGAAGTCGGTTGGCTTAATCGAAACCACCTTTGGCATTGGAACATCAGTTTTCACTTTGTTCGCAGCGCCTAGGAGCCTGATATCCAATCCTTTTCTAAGCTTTACTGTTTTAGACATGCATTAAAGCGTTTAATAAATACCGACGCAAAAATAAAAAATTGTCCATGATATGGTTCTATTCGAACTTATCACGATTGCTTATGAATACAATTTAGAATGATTATAAATAAGGTTTTTTAACTGTCTTTCACGCTCAATTAATCGTCTTTTGAATAACAAGCTTAATTTATTTTTAATTTTAGTGACGATCCAAGCGAAGTTTTTCTTCAAATGAGTACTCTTATTACATCAGGCATACAAATTTCGGTAACAACGAATTACCGCGGGGACTTATCCGATGTTACTGCCTCTGAGTTTTTCTTTAATTACCACATCGATATACAGAACATGAACGCTTTTGATGTGCAGTTAATCTCTAGAGATTGGTACATTTTTGATTCGCTCAATGAAGCGCGTTATGTTTCTGGTGCTGGAGTTATTGGTGAGCAACCTATTTTAAAACCTGATGAAAGTTTTCGTTACACAAGTGGCTGTGATTTGAATTCAGAGCTGGGGATGATGAAAGGCTTTTATACGTTTAAAAACTTAAGCGATGGCTCCCTTTTTGAAGTTTTCGTACCGACCTTCTTGTTAGAATACACAAATAAGCTTAACTGAATCGCTTTCTTTCCAGGAAGAAAAATAGTAATGCAAGTCCAATAAGAACACCTACTACGAAGAAGACCCAATTTACGCCGCCTTTATCATAGACTTTAATCTCATCCGCTGATTTCTTGCTTGTAAAGTTTAAATCGATAGCTGCCGGCAGCTCTTCTCGAGCATTACTTTGTTCTTCTATGATCTGTTCAACCTCTTCCAAACGACGCACAGCAACGGCTTTCAAAACTGCATTTTCACGACTGTCATAAATATCAATGAGGTCCACGAGAAAGTCTTTCAAATCGGTCCACATTTTGTATTCCTCAGCTATTTTTCGTCCTGTATCAAAATACTCAACTGCCTTTTGTAAACTATCCAGTCCAGAATAATAGGCTCCCATATTGTAATACCCTTCTAAAATTGGACGAATGGCCTTTAACTCCAAACGCATCTCCAATGACTTCTCAAAGTAGAACAAGGAGGAATCGTAATCCTTTTGAAGAAACTTTCGTATCCCTTCGTTCGCATAACTATGAGCAATATGACTTTTAGATTTAGATCGCTTGCTGAATTCAATACTTCTTCCGTAATACTCCTGGGACAAGCTGTTGTTCTTGCGATCCGCTTCTACCTGCGCCATCAGAGCGTAAACATCTGCTGCAGCCTCATATTTTTCATTGGCAACTGAAGCCAGTTTGTATTGATGCCAAATAGTCATACCGGACGCTGTATCTCCGATTTCAATGTACACGCGACCTAAACCAAGCTTTCCGTTGAAAGCTGCTGTCGCATCATTTGAAATTTCTCCCATTCGTAGAGATTGATTATAGGCTTCTTTCGCTTTGTCGTAGCTCCCATTTCTTAAATGGGCATGCCCCATGGCATTGCAAATCTCCGATACGATCACATAATCTTCTTTTTTCTCAAAGTACTCCTTTGCAATTGTGAGATATTCCAGTCCCTGATTTTGGTTTCCAGCCTTACACAGATAACTCCCCAGCATTCGCGTACCAACAGCACGAGCAAAATCATGTTTGTGCTCTGAAGCATCCAATAATAAATCGATGGCTGCAACCTTGAGAGAATCCAAATTGAATCGAACATAGTAATTGAGTAGCTCCATCCCCATTTCTGACTTAATATTTAAGTCGGTTTGAAGCTGAAAGCTTTTATAGTCCATCTGACTCTTCACCGAAAAAGGAGCTATAAATAAAAGGGCTATACAGTAGTATCGAATCAATAGTTTCATGAGAGTCAGTGTCTGACGAGGTCTTTGCAAGGATAAACAACAATAGTTACTTTTGCAACAAAAAACAAGATATGTCAAATGCACTTTTTCAAGTTCCTGTTGCGGTAAACGAGCCCGTACGTGCCTATAAACCAGGAACCGAAGATCACACTAACTTAATCGCGAAATACCGCGAAATGTACAATCAGGCACCAATTGAAGTTCCACTTTATATTGGTAGCGAGCGTGTGAGCACATCGAACAAGAAAGCGATGACACCTCCACACGAACACCAAAAAGTTTTGGGACATTATAATGTTGGTGATGCATCGCACGTAGAAGCTGCAATTGACGCTGCATTGAACGCACGCCAGGCTTGGGCTGACCTTCCTTGGGAACAACGTGCTTCTATTTTCTTGCGTGCCGCTGACCTTCTGGCTGGACCCTACAGAGATAAAATGAATGCTGCCACAATGCTTGGGCAGTCAAAAAATGTTTTTCAGGCGGAAATTGATGCTGCATGTGAGCTAATCGACTTCTTCAAGTTCAATGTGCAGTACATGACGCAGATTTACAAAGAGCAACCAGAATCTCTTCCTGGAATGTGGAACCGATTGGAGTATCGACCTTTGGAAGGATTTGTGTTTGCCATCACCCCTTTCAACTTTACTTCCATTTGTGCCAACCTTTGTGCCGCGCCAGCAATGATGGGTAACGTGGTAGTTTGGAAACCAGCAGAATCTCAAATGTACTCGGCACAAGTTATTATGGAGTTGTTTGCTGAAGCAGGAGTTCCTGACGGAGTGATCAACATGATATCTGTGGATGGACCGGTTGCAGGAGAAGTTGTATTCAATCACAGAGATTTCGCTGGACTACACTTCACTGGATCAACAGCAGTTTTCCGTCACCTTTGGAATACCATCGGTAACAATATCGATAAGTACCGCAGCTACCCACGTATCGTAGGTGAAACAGGAGGTAAAGACTTCATAATGGTGCATAAATCAGCGAATCCAGCGCAAGTTGCTACTGCCATGACACGTGGAGCTTTCGAATTCCAAGGACAAAAGTGTTCTGCTGCATCGCGAGCATACATTCCGAACAACTTGTGGGACGACGTGAAAAAGATTGTTGTAGATCAAGTAAGTTCCTTTAAAATGGGGTCGCCTGAAGATACATCCAACTTCATTAATGCGGTAATTGATGAGCCAGCCTTTGATAAGATCTCAGGATACATCGATTACATCAAAGAACAAAATGATGCTGAAATTATCGTTGGCGGAAAATATGATAAATCGAAAGGATACTTTATCGAACCGACAGTTGTCGTTACTTCGAACCCGAAGTTCCGCACTATGTGTGAGGAAATCTTTGGCCCTGTTTTGACCGTGTTTGTATACGATGCCGAAGATTATGAAGCAACGTTGGATTTGGTAGATGAAACTTCTGATTACGCATTGACAGGCTCGATCATTTCACACGATCGTTATGCAATTAATTTAGCGATGAAAAAATTGGAAAATGCAGCTGGAAACTTCTACATCAACGACAAACCAACAGGAGCTGTAGTTGGACAACAGCCGTTTGGTGGAGCGCGTGGCTCGGGAACCAATGACAAAGCTGGTGCACCGATGAACCTGTTGCGTTGGGTATCTGCGAGAACAATTAAAGAAACGTTTGTTCCTGCATCGGATTATCGCTATCCGTTTTTGGGTTAATAAGACGCTGGACTAACAGACATTAGATGCTAGACTACTAGACACTAGATTCTAGACAGTTATATCTTAAGAGATACGAAGCTGGTCATCGATTTTATATGGGTGACCAGTTTTTTTTTGTATTTATAGCCAAATCTCAACTCCCTTGTTATTTTTACATAAAAACTGAACTTTGGCCACATCTACACATTATTCCGCACCCTACGAATCCGATAACATCATCATCGTATCTCACGAGAAAAATTGGAAGGATGTTAAAGTTTATGCAAAAGGTAGTCTACAGTATCAAGCCAGCGATGGAAATGAACTTCGAATAGGAAAAACACTGGAAGTTGAAGGACTGGGGTCCCTCCAACTCTATTTAGGTACAGAGCTGGAAGTCCGTGTAGATGGTGTCCGCTACGAAGCTAGCAAAACAGAATCTAACGAGAAGGTAAGTAATGTGTCCGTGATTTTCTGGGTCCTGTGCGGATTTAGTGCGATTGGACTTTTATTCTTACTTTTTGCTCTAAATATTCCATTTGTAGATACTTTCTATGTTAAAATACTCATAGGACTACAGTTGTTTGCAATTCTCGTGTATGGAGCGACTGCAGTGCTGTTGAAAAGAGGAGTTTATTGGTTTTATTTCGTTGGAGCCGGTGTATACACTGTTTTCTGTCTACTAGTTTTGTTGGATATTCAATCTCAATTTATTTCCCTAGGTACCATTATCGCTTTCATTGCTCGATTCTTTTTACTGGTGCTGGTTTTACGAATACTACCGGTAATACTAAAACGCATGCGAGACTCCAATGCTTCACAAAAAGATGATATAATACTTGACCAGCATTAATGGGAAGTTTCACCAAAAAATACATTCGGGCTTATCATCCAGAAGATTGGTTGCATCTGAGTTGGGATATTGGCTACAAGAATGTAGCCTTGTATGATGGAAAACGATTGGTAAAACAATTTGACCAGCCTGGACCGTTTACTAGAGGGGTCACGTTTCAAGATGAAAAACTGGGAAAAATTCATCTCGTTTTCACTCAAACAAAGCCGTTGATGCTAGAAATGAAAGTCAATGGAAAAAAGTACAAACCAACGAAAAAGGGCAAACAAGAGGTTGACTTGTCTGGTGCTATATCCGTCTTTTGGTCTTTACTGGTTGGTACGGGAATTTTACTCATCATTTCTTCGCTATTCTATTGGAGCACTATACCCATACTTTTTGGTCTCAATATACTTGTGATTTTAGGCATCATAATGGCAATCTATTTATCCTCTATTATTTTGCTGTCTAGAAAAAAATATTGGGGATTTTACCTGGGCTTTTCCTACCTTATGGTATCCACTGCCTACTTTACTTTTAACGCATCTGTGGCAGGCTTCACATTAATTAGTGGCTTGTACATAATCATTCGGATGATTCTTCTAGCCTATCTCATTGTCAACATTCGAAATGTTACGTACGCGATTCGAAACTTCGGTGAACGAAAAGATGATTCCCTTTTAGATGATCCTCTCTAACGTTTTGATGTGAGCAGTTCTGTTAAATTCATATCACCAACAAATTCTAAAAAATCGGTATTCATCACCTATGAAACTGATTGGAAAAATGCCAAGTTTTATGTAGATGGGAAACTCGTTGCAACCGTCTCTGAACCGAAGGAGCTGAAGAAAGGCATACACTTAGAAATAGAAGGACTGGGAAAAATGGACTTTCAAGTGAACCTAACTGCTTTATCTCCGAATCTTACTGTGAATGGCGAAAAATTCGTTAAAGAAAAGCGCATGCGAGAGCCAGTAGACGGCACAAACTCGATCATTGTATTTTTTTCAATACTGTCATTTATGAACCTTCTGTTGTTCTTGCTATCGCTCGTTCGTTTGTTCGAGTCTGAAATGGCTTATATGGAGGATTTTTCACGAAGGGTTGTTTTTCTTTCGGGCTTCTTCATGGCTTTGTATTTAACTTGTGCCATTTTAATCGCTCGAGAAAAATACTTCATGTACTTTGTGGGCACTTTGTCTTTTTTGATTACGACTGTTCTTATTATCTCAACGATTGTTCAAGAAACCGAACCTGTGGTTTATCTGATCGTCGTACCGCGAATTATAGTCCTTATCCTGCTCTTTGCCTTTTTTAAGAAAATGCTCAATCATATTAGAGCATCTGATGATGATGTTGACTCTGATATACTCGACGAACAGTTTTAATCCATTCGAAAAGACATCCCCATATATTGCGCCAGTTTTTCATACTCTTTGGCGTTTTCGACGGTAGTCCAAGCAGTGATTTTTATAATGGCGTCCTTTGCAAGATAGTATCGTAAAAGGATAGCTTTTCGCAATGGAAAACCGTATTCATATCCGTAAATCGTTTGTTTGACGCATCTCGCACCATCCACTGTAGTCTTTTCCAACGGCAATACTTCGGATTTTTTCGGTCCGGAGACAATGCGTTTCACCTCTTGATTCATCAACCAATGCAATTGTTCATCCGGTTTTTTCGGAAACTCTGAATCATTTCGAAAATGCGTAATTGGAATTGGTTCGATGCTTAAGTGGTACTCTTTTGGAAGGAAATCAGCATCTAAAACCATCATTCCTGATGCTTCGTTAACTGTCATCTCCTTTAGAAGTTGAATGCTAAAACCTTCACCTTTATATTTTCGAAACTTTGACGTATCAACTTTGGGCAGTTGTTCTTCTAGGGTATCCGCTTTGTCTTTTGAAGCATCAGTTGAGCACGAAGAAACAACGATAAAAAATAAAAGGAAGAAGAAAACTGGTTTTAGCGCAGACATTTGAAGTAATCAAAAGGTTCAAGACACTCATTACATTGGTAATGCGCTTTGCACGCCGTACTACCAAATTGACTTACCAGTCGCGTGTCTTTTGAATTGCACTTAGGACAAGGCACCACAACCGGGTCAGCAAAGAGTACACTTTTGTCAGGTTCGTTTTCTGGCGGAGCAATACCGTATTCTTTCAACTTGCGTTTTCCATTTTCAGACAGCCAATCGGTAGTCCACGCTGGAGCTAGCACTAAATCTACGGAAACATTCTCAATTCCCTTTTCATTGAGTTTCTCCACGATGTCGTCCTCGATACGCTTCATTGCTGGACAACCACTGTAGGTTGGAGTAATAGTGACTTTACACCCGCCATCATTTAACTCAACATTTCGTACAACGCCGAGATCGACCACGGTAAGAACAGGAACTTCTGGATCGAAGACCTCTTCCAAATACCCCCAAATTTCTTCCTTTGTTACTACCATTCCATGTTAGGATAAGCCCGCTGCATGTATTGCAATTCCGCCAGAATATATCCTAAATGCTCCGTGTGCAGACCTTTTCGACCGCCTTCCTGCTTCCAATTGTTATCAGGAATACTCAATGTAGCTTCTTCTAAAACTGCGTACACCGTTTCTTCCCAATCGGATTTTAGCGAATCCATATCTGGTAATACTCCGTTTGCCTTCAACTCTGCATCCACCTCATCTTCGTAGAAAAGCTCCGCTGCATATTTCCAAAGATCATTCAAAGCTTCCTGAATACGTTCGTGTGATTCCTCTGTACCGTCTCCCAAGCGAATCACCCATTCGGACGAATGTTTCAAATGGTACTTGGTCTCTTTAAGCGATTTGGCCGCAATGGCTGCAATCATTTCGTCTGAGGAGTTCACCAATCTTTCGAAAAGCGGTTTACGGTATGCATCGAATAAAAATTGACGCATGATGGTCACTCCAAAATCTCCGTTCGGGCGTTCTACCAACAATAAATTCCGATAATCTTTATCAAAACGAAGGAAAGCCAAATCATCTTCCGAGCGCCCTTTTCCTTCCACTTTACCAGCGTACTCGAAAATAGCCGTAGCCTGACCGATTAAGTCCAGAGACAAATTTGTCAATGCGATATCTTCTTCCAAAATAGGTCCGTGACCACACCACTCCGATAAACGATGCCCAAGAATCAAGCTATCGTCTCCCATTCGGAGCAAATATTCAAATAATGCGTTTTCCATGAAATCAACAATTACATGTGTTCGATACCGTCAGGTACATCATAAAAAGTCGGGTGGCGATACACCTTGCTGTTCGCAGGCTCATACAACGAATCCGCATCATTCGGATCTGAAGCGAAAACGTTTGCTGAAGCAACCACCCAAATACTGATACCTTCGGATCGACGCGTATAAACATCGCGAGCGTTTTCAATCGCCATTTTTTCGTCAGCCGCACGAAGACTTCCTACGTGTTTGTGACTTAATCCTTGTTTGCTTCTTATGAAAACCTCCCAAAGAGGCCATTCTTTGTTTGACATATTCTAATTGAGTTGAAGGCAGAAAGTGGAAAGCTAAAGGTTCTTTCCGCCTTCTGCTTTGGACTTTTTGCCATAATATTACGATGCTTTTCTCGCGTTTCTTAGTCTTCGTTTTTCTGCGTATGCATTGGCCGCCTCACGAACCCACATACCGTCTTCTTTCGCTTTGCGACGTGCATCAATACGATCTTTGTTACACGGTCCATTTCCTTGAACGACTTGCCAGAATTCGTCCCAGTTGATTTCTCCAAATTCGTAGTGTCCAGTTTCTTCGTTCCACTTCAAATCAGGATCTGGAATTTCCAGGCCAATCATTTCGGCTTGCGGCACCGTAATATCCACAAACTGTTGACGCAACTCATCGTTGGTGTGACGCTTAATCTTCCAATCCATCGATTGCTTGGTGTGCTTCGAGTCAGCATCGTTTGGTCCAAACATCATTAGTGCGGGCCACCAGAATCGATTCAAGGCATCTTGCGCCATTGCTTTCTGCTCGGGTGTTCCTGCGGCCAACTTCATCATAATTTCAAATCCTTGACGCTGATGGAACGACTCTTCTTTACACACGCGCACCATTGCTCTTGCATACGGTCCGTACGAACATCGGCATAATGGCACCTGATTCATAATGGCTGCACCATCAACCAACCATCCTACTGCGCCCATGTCGGCCCAGGTTAATGTGGGATAGTTAAAAATGGATGAATATTTTGCTTTGCCTGAATGCAAATCATCAATTGTTTCTTCACGATCTGCCCCAAGTGTTTCCACAGCGCTGTATAGATACAACCCATGTCCGGCTTCGTCTTGAACTTTTGCCAACAAAACGGCCTTTCTACGCAAATTTGGGGCACGTGTTATCCAGTTTCCTTCTGGTAGCATTCCAACAACTTCGGAATGCGCATGTTGAGAAATTTGACGGATCAACGTTTGTCTGTAGTCATCCGGCATCCAATCCTTCGGCTCAATTTTGATATCGTTGTCGATTTTCTCTTGGAACTTTCGATTTAATTCGTCGATATTCAATTCTTTCATACTGCTCATAATTTCTATAACAAATGTACGAAATTCAACACATTTTTAGAAGTAATACATGCAATTACTATCCATTTGGTCTTGATGGGTTATTCCTTATTTGGAATAATTCTCATCGGGAAAAATGAGTACTTTTGCTCGAAATAGAGACTTTTCAATTCATGAAACCAACGTTCCATTCTTTAACGATCCGAGAAATTACAAGGGAGACAGAAGATGCCGTTTCTATTGCATTTGATGTTCCTGAGTCCCTTCATGATCAATTTCATTACTTGCCTGGCCAGTACTTGACATTGCGATCTGAAATTAATGGTGAAGACGTGCGTCGTTCGTACTCATTGTGCTCTGCCCCTTTTGAAAAGGAATGGCGTGTCGCGATAAAAGAAGTGCCTCAAGGTCGTTTTTCAACCTTCGCGAATCGTGAATTGAAAAAGGGAATGGAACTGGACGTAATGACACCAGCGGGTGGATTTGTTTTGGACGCTGATGAAAAAGCCAGCAATCATTACGTACTTTTCGCTGCTGGTAGCGGAATCACCCCTATTCTCTCCATTGCCAAAACGGCGTTGCATGAAGAACCTAATAGCACTGTTTCACTTTTCTACGGTAATAAAGGGTTTTCATCAATCATTTTTAGAGAGGAGATTGAAGCTTTGAAAAACCTGTACATGGATCGCTTGCGTCTCGTACATGTTTTGTCTCGAGAAAGTATTGGGAACAAACTTCAAAAGGGTCGAATTGATGCAGAGAAAGTGGATCAACTGTACAAGGCCTTTCTTCAGGGAATTGATATTGACGCGGTTTACGTATGTGGTCCAGAGCAAATGATATTGGATGTGAAAGATCGAATGATTGCGAATGGCGTGAATGAAAAAAATGTCCATTTCGAATTGTTCACTTCGCCCTCTGCTGCCAAGAAAGCTCCGATTGCAAAACCTACAAACGCCCCAAAAGTCGAGTCCAATGTTACTATCATTATTGATGATGAACATATTGGTTTGAACCTTTCATCCAACGGTGAAAATATTCTGGATGCTGGACACGCAGCTGGAGCGGATCTTCCTTTTGCCTGTAAAGGTGGCGTTTGTTGTACGTGTAAGGCAAAAATTTTAGAAGGCTCAGCTTCTATGGATGTCAACTATGCTCTTGAGCCCGATGAAGTTGATGCCGGCTACATTTTAACGTGTCAAGCCCACCCTACAAGTGATAAGTTAGTTGTTTCATTTGATGATTAAAATTTATGGGATTATTTAAAAGCCTTCGTGGAAAATCAAACAAGGCACCAAGAGGTTTTAACTTTACGAAAATTGCTGCTATTGAGCGCTTATCAGCGGATACGGTAAAAGTAATTTTTGACGCATCTTTCAATTTTACTCCGGGCCAATATATTAACGTATCTATTGAAGTTAACGGAAATGAAGAACGCCGATCCTACTCAATTTGCAGTGGGAAAAACGAACCTTTGGCTATTGCGATCAAAGAAGTAGACCATGGAACGGTTTCCAAATGGTTCAATCAGGAAGCAAAATCAGGAATGGAAGTAGCTATTTCCAATCCTGAAGGTAGTTTCACAAAAGATGCGAAGGCAAAAAATATTGTTGCAATCGCTGCGGGAAGCGGAATTACACCAATAATGTCCATTTCGAAACAGGTCGAAGGCGAAGGAGGAAATCTCCGCCTGTATTTTGGTAACAGAACTGAAAACGACATCATCTTCCGAAGTGAAATTGAAGCTCTGCAACATACAAGCCCAACGTATTTTCTGAGTCGAGAAGAAAAAGAAGGATTTGAACACGGACGCATAACCAAACAAGTCTTGGTAGATGAATTTAAAAAGGATTTGAGCTTGTTGCGTGCTGACGGCTTTTTCCTTTGCGGCCCTGAAGAAATGATTGTTAATGCGAGCGAAGCGTTAGAAATGTTCGGTGTAACAAAGGATAAAATTCATTATGAATTGTTTACCACCCCTGTTCTAATGAAGTCAGAAGAAACGACAGTGGTAGCCGACTTCACTGGCAAAAGCCAAGTAACTGTTGTTATGGACAGCGATGAAGAAAACTTCGAATTGGACAGTTCAAAAACATTGTTGGAAGGCGCCCTAAACGAAGGAATTGATGCGCCGTACTCATGTCGTGGTGGTGTTTGTAGTACTTGTAAAGCAAAGATAACCGAAGGATCCGCTTCGATGAAAATCAACTACTCATTGACAGATCAAGAAGTAGAAGAAGGATTTGTTTTAACATGTCAGGCACACCCTACTTCAGAAAAATTGACATTCAACTACGATGAGGCCTAGAACAATCGTTATCACAGGAGCCAGTCGTGGAATTGGACACGAACTCGTACTTCAACTTGCAGAGTATTCTGGGCATCGAATTCTTGCTTTGTCGAGAAATTTGGCGAAAATGGAGTCAGATTTTGAAGATTTAGAAAATGTCTCGTGCCATGCACTTGATTTGAGCAGAGACGATGTGAAAGAACAAGTCGAAAGTATTCTTCTCGAGGTCGATTCCATTGATATCCTCATTAACAACGCTGGGTATTTGGTTAACAAGCCCTTTCCCGAAATTACACACGAAGATTTTCTGATTAGTTACAAAGTGAATGTTACCGGAGTAATGGAGACAGTTCAGGCGGCTTTACCAAAAATGAAACAAGCCCACATTGTCAATGTTAGTTCCGTGGGCGGCTATCAAGGAAGTGTTAAATTTCCGGGCCTTACAGCATATTCCACTTCCAAAGCAGCATTGTGTAGCTTTACTGAGCTTTTCGCTGAAGAATATAAGGAATCCGAAGTTGCCATGAATTGTTTGTGCCTCGGTGCAGCTCAAACTGAAATGCTTGAAGCTGCATTCCCAGGATATGAAGCACCTGTGACCGCTTCCGAAATGGCGGAGTATATTGCCGACTTTGCCCTACATGCAAACAAATGGATGCGCGGAAAAATAATTCCCGTTTCTTTGAGTACTCCATAGAAGTAACGGTAGCGAAGGCAAAGGCTCTCGAAGCCTGAGCTAACATTACGGACGAAGTCTACTTCGAGAGCTTCAGTGAGCTTCCACATCCACCTTTCTGCTTGATACTTTGTACCAAAAAAAATAGTTTCGAAATTCCTGTTACTTTTATTCCATTCCACATTTCATAGTCAAACGAACACACTCTTTTGGGAAGAACAACAGATATAGCAAAACTCTCCGAATCTCAGATTATCGCGCTCGCTAAGAAGAAGAAGCGATATTTTGGCATTCTGTACGATCGCTATTTCGATCAAATTTTCCGTTTTGTTTTTAAACGTTTAGGTGGAAATGAAGAGGTGGCTGGAGATTTGACGCAACAGACATTTATGAAAGCAATGGCACACCTTGGAAAATATGAGGACCGTGGTTTGCCGTTCAGCAGTTGGTTGTACCGAATTGCTCAAAATGAGGTTTCCATGTTCTTTCGACAGCAAAAAAAGAGTTATTCAGTATCCATTGATGAAGGTCGGTTGATGGATGTCGCAGGAGAGGCAAATCTTTCCAACCATATGAGCATGGAAGATCAGGAAAGACTGATTGAAGCCATAAATGGATTGAAACAAGAACACCAGGATTTAATTGAACTTCGCTTCTTTCAGGAGATGAGCTTTAAGGAAATCGCTGAAATTTACGATATTACGGAAGCGAACGCTAAAATGCGCACCTACCGCATTCTCGAGAAAATCGGTAAAATGTGGGGAGATAATACATGAGAAAGTTTGTCATAAATAAAGAGCAAAAGAAATTGACGCCATCTGATGAGCAGATCAAGCGACAGAAGGATTTTGCGCGTTTGCACCATGATTATGAGAAGATCATGAAACGCGGGAAGAAGCCTTTGTACCGTGATCCTAAGATGTTTCTTTTATTGTTGATCATCGGATTGATGTTTCTTTTAATGTTCTTGGAGGCGTAGTTAAAATACAACCCAAAAATAGCATCACGACTTTACGTGAAAGGACAATAATTATTTCCCCTTGGTTTGAGGCGTAAGATCTAAAGTGGCGTTACCGCTAGTCCTGAACTTGCAAGAGAACTTTAACCCCTGCTCCTCAGATGCCTTTTTATATCCTGCCATATAATCCTGTAAGTACTTTAAATCGTTTTTACACTTTTCTTTGATATTCTTAGGAGTCCCTTTTGCATCGAATTGCATGCAAACCAAGCAATGTTCTTCTAATCTAGGACTTGTCATCTCTTTACCCGCCAGTACTATCGACTCCGATCCATTCGGATTTACAAGGGCTGCAGGTTTTATAGGATTCACAACTCGAACTCTTGGACTTTCCGCAGTAGTATCTTCAAACGGAGTAACATTAATCGCAGCGTAGGCAATCAATTCTGACTCTGGCAAATCAATTGATTCGTTAATTCTTTCAGGATCATGACGAATAATCATTTTAATCGCTCTATCGATAATCCTGTTTTCCGGAAGCACATCAAAAAAACCGTATTGATCGGTCACAATCTCCTTTTGAAGTTGAGGGATGGTGACTGTAGCATTTTCCAGAGGATTCCCATCCAAATATACATTTCCTCTGTACTTTACCTCTGGTGTAACATTTCCTTTATTCAGTCGGATATTTACTTGACCCGAAAGTTCATTTTTGGCAACGTAAACAATGGTGTCAATCCCATTTTTATCACTTCGACAGTACAATGTTAAAGCATCTCCAAAATTCGTGTTTGCTAAAACCAAACTAAATTTCCCTACCTTATTTGAATGGCCAACCTGGTCTGTTTGTCCTACAATTATATCTACATCTCCAGCAGGTTTTCCTGAAACCGTCACAAAGCCATTTAAGGTTATTACTTGTTCACAACGAGAAGAATCCAAGGGTGTGCTTGGTGAAAAGAAATAGACCATTACAAATACGGCTATCGCACCTGAGGCACTTACTACTCCCTTATAATTTATGCTTATCGCACCTGGAATCATTACGGCAAATGCACCAGCCGAAAGTGCCATGATAATTTTAAATATCTGATTTTGAAATTCCGTGGGACATTCAATGGTAAAGGCGATGATGAGTAACGTTACTACAAATAGAACTCCGATGATTCCGGCAATGATAAACTGCTTGCTAAAAGTAAATTTCATAAATAGGGTATTGGTTTGCTGCGGTCACCAAAGGATCTCAAAAAATACAAGTCGCACGAAATTGCTGCTGTACAATTAGTGATTCATAGTGGCTCGCCAAGGTCGAAAATGCAAAAAAAGAATGAAACTTCATAATTCTCGGAGCCTATAAAAAGTCACGCTATTTTTGTTACGTTTGGATGCCCTACCCATTTTTCGTATTTTCATCTGAAATACGAACGTTTGAGCCGATTTGGACTTCTTATTCTGCTACTTTTCAGTGCTTCGAGCGCAAGCGCTCAGGATATTCATTGGTCGCAATTTAACGATAATCCAATATTTCAAAACCCGGCTAACTCAGGACATTTCAGAGGAGATGTGCGCTTCATTGCTAATTATAGAGATCAATGGCGTAGCGTCACCGTTCCTTTTCAAACCTTGAACTTTTCTGTAGATGCAAAACCTCTCAATAACCGGGATATTGGTTATGGACTTATGGTTTTTCACGACGTTGTAGGTGATGGAAATTTTCGAACCATTGAAATTCAGGGGAATATTGCGAAACAATTCAAACTAACTGCTGATTCCATGCATACGTTGCGAGCAGGAATTAACGTAGGAATGAACCACCGACAGTTGAATTTCGATAAGTTCTATTTTGATAATCAATTCAACGGCGTACAATTTTTCCCCTCACTTCCTACGGGAGAAGTTCTTTTCTCTGACAGCAGAACCAATGCAAATATCGGTGTTGGACTTACCTATCAGTACTACGAGAACGAGCGCTTCAACTTTACAGGAGGATTTGGCTTTTTCAATATCAACCGACCAAATCAAGGGTTTTACGGTGATGTTATTCGTCGAGACTTACGATTTACAGCCTTTGGAAAAGGAATTTACGAATTGAACTACGATTGGGACCTTGTTCCTGGGTTTCAAGTTTCTGTGCAAGGAAAATACCGCGAAATCATGGTGGGTTCTTCCGTGAAGTATACGCTCGTAAACCGCTTGGGCGATTACAAAGCGTTGTATGCTGGATTGTTTTACCGAAACCGTGACGCCGCATTCCTTTCCCTTGGAATGGATTACCAGGCATGGTTTGTAGGAGTTAGCTACGACGTCAACTTCTCACAACTTGTTCCTGCCAGCAGGGCGAGAGGTGGAATAGAAATTGCCATCCGCTATATCATGAATCGCTTTAAACCGAAAAAAATCGTTCACCGAATATGTCCAGACTATATCTGATTTTCTTTTTCTGCATTTTCAGTGGTGTTTCGCTCGGCCAGGATCAACTGAAAAAATATCTGGATTTCGCCAAAGAACAATATGAAAAAGGCGATTATTACTACGCTTTGGAGTATTATAAAAAGGCAATGGATCTCGATTCAAATACTGTAGACATTGTTTGGAACATTGCAGAGACCTATCGCGCCTACAAAGATTACCGAAAAGCGGAATATTACTACAAAAAGGTGTATGAGAAGGAATCCTCTAGAATTTATCCCAATAGCTTACTTTATGTTGGCCTTATGCAAAAGCAAAATGGGAAATATGATGAAGCCTTAGAGACCTTTAAAAAAGCGAAGAAAAAATATTACAAAGACAAGAAAAGCTACCGTTATCAAAAAGCAAAGCAAGAGGTTTCAAGCACTGTATGGGCAAAATCGGCATTGCGTGATACCGCCGAGGTAAACGTTGAGCCCTTACCGACAAGTGTGAATACGCCAAACTCTGAGTTTGGTCATGGCATATATAATTCCGTATTGTACTTCTCAAGCCTCCGGGCCGACTCTATCAGTGAACGAGAGGAGGTTTATACGAAAGGGTATCACACACACTTGTACAAAAGCACGATTGAAAACAATCAATTCGAAGCGTCTACTAAAATTGATGATTTAGTTAAGGATGCGATGAACACTGGAAATGGTACTTTCAGCCTCGACGGGAATCGCTTTTACTTTAGTCGTTGTACCGAACGCGGTTACAATTACCACTGTAAAATAATGGTAGCACAGTATTCTAATGGAAAATGGTCTTACATCGATTCTTTGGGTGAGATAATTAACGCACCAGGCGCCAACACTACAATGCCCTGTATCGCTGATTTAAACGGAAAAGAGACCTTAATATTCGCTTCAGACCGAGAAGACTCCGAGGGTGGACTTGACTTATTCTACAGCGAAATAAAAAACGGCAATCAGTTTGGTAAGGTACGAGCCATCAAAACCCTAAACTCTATTGAAAACGAAGTAACACCCTGGTGGGATGCTACGAACCAACGGCTTTACTTTTCTACCCCTTGGGAGGATGGATTTGGTGGATATGATGTTTTCTATTCGCCCTACAACGGTCGTTTTGACAAACCCGTGAATGCTGGTCTGCCTGTGAACAGTCCTGCGAACGACCTATACTACTTTCGAGATATAGATACTGGTTACGTTACCACAAACCGCCTTGGTGTCCTTTACAGTAAAAATCCAACTTGTTGTAGCGATATTTTCGCCCTAAAACCTCCGGCACAAATTATTCCACCAACACCAGAAGAAACTTTGGAGGATTTGATGAAACGACTACCAGTTACATTGTACTTCCACAATGATTGTCCAGATCCTAAAACGAGAAACGATTCCACCAAAGTCAATTATATCGATGGATACGATGAGTATACCGCCATGTTAGAAAAATATAAGAAGGAATATTCCAGCGGTCTCTCTGGTGATAAAGCTGAGGAAGCAAAAGAGGATATTGAGAGCTTTTTCGTGGAATATGTGGATCAAGGGGTGAAGGATTTGCAAGTCTTCCGTGACCTACTACTGAAAGAACTGGACAAAGGAGCAAAAATCAACTTGACGGTAAAAGGTTTTGCCAGCCCTCTGGCAAAAACAGATTACAACGTCCACCTAACAAGACGACGCATTACATCATTGGTGAATTACATGTACGAATACGACGGTGGTGTTTTTGCCAAATATTTGGATGGAACAGCGGAAAATGGCGGAAAGGTGGTGTTCTCCTACGTTCCGTTTGGTGAATATACCGCCGATCAAACCACTAGTGACAATCCCAACGATGTTCAGAAATCCGTGTATTCAAGAGCGGCGGCCAAAGAACGAAAAATTGAAATCCAAAGCGTAAGCTATCTCGAAGAGGATACTGTTTTTGCCTTGGTGACAGATGAAGCGCTGATAGACGTAGGTGCCAAAAAACGCGGAGATATAATCAAAATAAGCTATCAAGTTAAGAATAATTCAACCCAACCCATCAGTATTGATAATGTTCGAATTCCATGCGAATGCACAACCGCTGAGATTGAACAGAAAGAATTAATGCCGGGAGAAACTACTGCTGTTCACATGGAAGTGGACACGAAAAATCTCATCGGTTTTGCTGTAAAATCGATCTATTTGCAAGTGGAAGGTTTTGAAGAAGAACTTCGTTTATACATCTCTAGCGAGATTAGTGATTAATCATTCGGTATATTTGCCGCGTGGAAACCAAAATCAAACGTTTAGGTTTTATAGACGCCGCCCGAGCACTTGCCATCATACTGATGCTGCAAGGACACTTTATTTCCCTAACGTACAAGGACTACACCGTAATGGCGCAAGGGGCAATCTATGGCACTTCAGGCAATTTCTTTTTTGATGCCTGGTTCCTACTCCGTGGTTTTACCGCTCCACTCTTTTTCAGCATTACTGGCTTGGTTTTCACGTTTCTATTATTGCGTGAGAGAGAGAAACCTTTTTGGTCGCAAATAAGGGTAAGAAAAGGGTTTAAGCGCGGTTTTGAAGTAATGCTGTGGGGATACATTCTCTGCCTGAATTACAAAAACTGGCATCTGTACGCTGCGGGGAAAATTCCTGACAGGACATGGTCGTTTCACGTATTGCAAAGTATCGGATTCTCACTTTTTGTCGTTATTTCGCTCTATGCTGTTGCCTTACTCGTGAAAAGGATCAGAGTATCCGTACTTTTTCTGTGCGTGGCTACTATTATAATTGCTGTAACACCGTATTTCAAAGCGATGGGAGACAATTATTTCCCCTCTTGGGCCCCGCAAATCATTCAAAACATGTTCAACGGTCCCAACTCCTTCTTTCCAATCTTCCCGTGGTTTGGCTATGTATTGTTGGGAGGATCCGTGGGAGCATTGCTGCAAGAACGAAAGTCGATACTTACAGAGAAGTGGACTCCTTTGAAATACGCTGGAATTGGTGCGGCAGTTTGTTTATCTGTGGTCGGATTGGTGCATTTGATCGACTGGATTTTTGCGCCCTCTTTGGACTTCACCACCATTGGAATTCGATTTGGAAACTTTGCCATGGTCCTTGGAGTGCTGGTAGGATTGTTATATCTGGAACGAACTGAAAAATTACGAATTCCATTCTTTGTTGAAATGGGGAAAAATACCCTTGATATTTATATTGTCCATACCATTCTCCTTTACGGATCCGTTTTTGGGTGGGGAGTCAGAACGTATATCGAGAAAAGCATTTCATTTCCAATGGCAGTTCTCGGTGCCATAACATTCATCCTTTTCTTTGGGATAATGACGCATTACCAGAACAAATTTAAACGGTGGTGGCGCGGGCGAAAAGAAAAAAAGAAATTGACTGAAAACTAGACATTCGCACAACAATTTATTTTGAGTTAAATTTGCACCCGATGACGACACAAGAAATCAAAGCTACGCCAAAGGTTCGATTGAAATTTATCGACATGGCGCGTTCAGTCGCTATACTTTTGATGTTGGAGGGGCATTTCGTTGATGATACCTTGTTGGAGGTGTATCGCGACGATAACAACATGATTTATTCTACATGGTTGTTCATTCGTAGTTTTACGGCGCCAGTATTCCTTACAGTGACAGGAATGATTTTCGTGTATCTATTATTGAAAAATCGTGAGGAGCGTTGGATTGATAACATCAGAATTCGAAAAGGATTTAAACGCGTTGTGGAACTGCTTTTCTGGGGACTGGCCGTACAATGGTATGCGTTCCACGTTCTGGAAGCGATTTCCTTCGGTATTTTGTCCATATTAATTATCTACGGACTGTATAAATTAATCCGATTTGTACCCCTATGGCTATTCTTTTTTGCTGGCGGCGTAACCATTTTCGCACTTTATAAGATAGTTCTCCACGGTAATAGCAGCGAAACCTTTATTGAACAAGGGTACATGCACCTGATTACTGATAACATCGGAGACGGTCGCGACCCTAAGTACTGGTTCCCTATCATTCCTTCTGTGGGCTACACGATGTTCGGCGCCATGATTGGAGCCTTGCTTCATGATTTGAAAAATCACGTTCGGAACTGGTATTTTCCGGCTACGGTATTTACGCTTGGATTTGTGTTTTTCTGGTGGGCTAAAGATATTCTTGGCGGTTTGGATTCACTCCTTGGAATGGAGTCCTTCAAGTTTATCGGTGGAGACTCTATGTACAGTAAAATGGGCATGGTTTTAATGGAACTCAGTGTACTAATCTTCATCGACAACAAATGGGGACACAGAATTAAACAAGGTAATTTATTTCTAAAGGTTGGGCAAAACACGCTCACCATTTACGTTCTGCACATGGTGCTGTTGTATGGGTCCATCACAGGACTCGGGTTGAATCGCTTATTTAACAAAGGCGAGCATTCGCTTTATCATTTAAATCCGTGGCAAGTTGCAATTGGTGCTGCCTTATTTGTTGTTTTCTTCATAGTGCTAATCAAATACCTTGATTGGATCAAAAAACAACTGGAATTTATCCTGGGACCGATACGACGCTTCTTTAACAAGTTATTTTTTGTTTCGTAGCAATCGCTTCTCTCTTCTTGTGAGATTCGCTTCATGATAATAGTTCAGAGGCATTACGTAGGTATAATTCCGACTACCACATTTTGATGTCACCTCTAACTCAACTCTGTGATTCATTTGATCTGCAAACACAAATGATCCGTGTGATTTGGAAAACTCCTCTGCACCATCGATGGTCCATTTGTAACTTAAAGCTTCAGGGAACGCTGCTCTGAATCTAGCATCCACCGTTCCGTCTTCATTAAACTTCCAGTGAACAAGTGACTCTTGCTCGTCTAACGAGTAATAGGCGCGGTTTTCATGCACCAATTCATATGCTTGTTGAGAAATATACTCGGCCATTTTCTTTGAAATTCCTCGTGGTCGGTAATTCTGATTTTCCTCATCATAAAAAGCTGAAAAAAAGGTGGCCGCGGCAAGATAGGATCCTTTTTTACTTGGATGAAACTTGTCACGATTATACAAGTTAGCTCTGCTGTTCGTTTTCACATTCTTCCAAACCTTACCAACTGGAACCACTGGCAACTGATAATAATCGCCAATCCTCATGTACCCTCCGTGGATGGTATCGGCCATACCCTCAAAGTCTTTGGTGTATTCGTAATCTCCGTAACCTTTCTCATATCCCCATGTCATATAAAAATAGACATTGGTACAAGGATTGTTTGCGTAAATCGAGTCTAGAATTTGATTCAAATAGGGGATGGTTGCGGTATCTACGTGAGAAGATGCGTGAATAAACTCTCGGCTGTAACCTTGAAGAATCACATTGTCCCACTTGTGTGATTTGATAGATTTATAAACGCTAGGTCGTTGCGAATGCTCTGCAAAATCTGCTCCGCCCTTTGTATCTGATTTTACGTACACATTCTTACCAGCGTTCGTTGCTATCGCATCAAACATTTTTGGCATTTCGTTGAAGTATGTAAAACTATTACCGATAAACAAATAAGAGGTCTTGGAGGGATCCTTCGGGTTCTCTTGGGCTGTTACCTTAAAGCTCAATAACGACGTTGTCAAAACAACAATACTGAGCAAAATTCTATTACGTATATTTTTCATCACTATTCGTATACGTAATAGAACTACAAAAGTTAGTCCAAAATTGTATCAAGACAGAAAATAATACTATGCAGTCCTAATTTTATCCGCTATTTCTGCCAGTCTTTCAGGCGAAATTTGAAGTTTCGGCTTCGAGAAATTCATATCGTCCACGCTATTAATTGGGATTAAATGAATGTGCGCATGGGGAACTTCTACCCCAATTACTGATACTCCGACTCGGTTGCACGGAAACGCTGCTTTGATTTTGACAGAAACTTCCTTTGCAAAAACCATCATTTCACCCAAAGTCTTATCGTCGATATCAAAAATATAATCTGTTTCTTTTTTGGGTATGACTAAGGTGTGCCCTTCCTTTAGCGGCATAATATCAAGAAAGGCGAGAAAATCATCATTCTCAGCTATTTTATGAGCTGGGAGTTCTCCACTGACTATTTTAGAAAAAATGGAGGCCATTAACGCGTAATTTCAATAATCTCCAACTGCATCACCCCGTTTGGCGTTTGAATGTCAGCGATATCCCCAACTGACTTACCTAACAATCCTTTTCCAATAGGTGATTCCACACTGATCTTTCTAGCCTTCACATCAGCTTCGTTCTCGGCAACCAAAGTATAAGTAACTTCCATTCCGTTTGAGACATTTTTAAGCTTCGCTGTTGAAAGGATGTATACCTTCGAATTATCGATATTTTTATCATCAATAACACGAGCGTTAGAGATAATCTCTTTCAACTTGGCAATTTTTGCTTCTAACAATCCCTGTGCTTCCTTTGCTGCATCATACTCTGCATTCTCAGAAAGATCACCTTTATCGCGTGCTTCTGCGATTTGCTGGGAAATAGCGGGACGTTGAACCGATTCCATTTCCTGGAGCTCGGCTTTTAACTTATTTAGTCCTTCTTGCGTGTAATATGATAATTGTGACATAGCGCGTATCTTAAACAAAAACAAGAGAGCCCCGAAGGACTCTCTCGTATATCAAATATAGTAAATTAAATCTTACTTCAGACTGATCGTAGCACCAATTGTGTGGATGATTCCGAATACACCTGCAAATCGTGCAGCGTATTCAATTCCCAAAGCACTTTGGTTTTCACCAACCAAAGCATCTACTGAGAAACCAGCTGTTGGACCAACCAATGCATTTGAACGGTTCTCCATGCTAAATAGGTTTCTTTCGTAAACGAACCCTCCTCGGATGTTAAACGCCATCTTTTCGTTGGTCATTTGGTAATCAGCTCCTACACGGTATTGATCACTTGAGAAGGAATTTGCTGTAAACCCTAACGCTGCGGTCAACTTGTTATTTTCATTGAAGATAAAATCATACGAAGCTCCAATACCTAGCAAAGCCGGCATCTCGTATGTCGCTGATCGTTGCTCCAATGTTGCTACGTTACCAGTTGATACATAATTCACCTGATTCGCCATACCATCACCGCGGAATCGCATCACTGGGCCTACGTTCTTCAAGGTAATCCCAAATTTGATTTGATCTTGCTCTCCTGTCACGTAACGAATTCCAGCATCAATAGCCACCCCATTTGCTCGAAGGTTTGCAATGTTCTCAGAAATCACTTTGAAATTAATTCCTCCGTAGATAGACTGTGAGAACGTACGCGCATATCCTACGTTGAAAATATTTGCACGCGGCGTGAAGAATCCGATATCACCTTCTGGGTTATTCACTGTTGTGATTGGAATATCCCCAAAGTTCATTGATTGAACACTCACTGCAATAACATCGTTCTCAGAAATTCGCTGAGCGATACCAGCACTATTAAATGCGATACCAGCGTTTCCAAGCCAGTTACTGTAGTTAAACTTAACCTGCGTTTTTTTAGTGAACGCAAGTCCTGCAATGTTTGTAAATGTTCCTTCTAAACCATTCGTGTTTGCGATACCAACATCTCCTAATGCTGAGCTACGAGCCCACGGGTTTACCAACATATGTGATGCTCCCGCAGATCCAACACGATCTTCGTTACCGGCAGTTGCTGCGAAGCTGGAAAAAATCGCAGCTCCGACAACAAATGCATTCTTTATTTTGTTCATTGAATTGTTCATTTCAATCGTACTTTAAGTCTTATTAAATACCCTGTAGGTCAATTAGTCTCATTCCACCGAAGAACTTAACAACTCGTTCTCCGACATCCGGAACATCCACATGAATTAAGTAAACACCTCCAGCTAGTGGAATACCTTGCCAGTTATTCAAGTCCCAATCTATAGATGTCACAGGACTATCTTTCTTGAAGGTACGTACTAGTTTTCCATTTACAGAGTAGATCTTCACTGTACAACGCTCAGGTAGGTTCGTGATTTTAACACGAGTATCCAATCGGTTGCGTTCGTACTCTGAGTACGCATAGTAAGGGTTCGGTACAACGTTGATCAAATCAAGTGCACTAGCCAATCGATCGCGGCTTCCTAACTCCGTTGCAACATTCGACATGTTCCATGAGTACATTGGACGACCGTTGTTTAATCCAGTAGCAGTGTAGTTTTTGTACTCCTTGCTAACTCGCAAGCTGATGGTTACATCCGTTGGAATACCACCATTTGCATTTGTTGGATCGATTGTATAGTTGTCCGTTGCCATTGGGTAAGCTACCCAACTGATGCTGCTATAGAAGTTACGCTTCGCAGTTGTGTTGTTTGCAAGAACATCTTGCATCAATAGAAGCGCTTCATTCGTTGCATCGTTATCTCCTTGAGCAGGAACGTACGCTGGGAAGTCATATCCGAGCAAGTAATTGTTCACATCTGCCGCATCGTTAGAGAATACGTACACTGGGTGCATTCCTCCCATAAGTGGGTTACCTCCATTGTCAACCAATGATGAAGTTGGGTTCCAAATCATGTCTGCCCCATTCTCAGAAGCCAAGAATGAATTCTCACCAAATGCCATGTACAAACGAGAACCAGTCTCTAGGTCAATTGCATAACCTGGGAACCACCCCATTCCTGTTGACCCCGTTTCTGGGTTACCGTTTTTATCTACTGAAGGACTTGCACGCAACGCTCCTGGCTCAGCACCACCGACGTTTAACGCTGGCTCACGACCTAACTCGATTATTGGACAACGTGTCCACTTCGATTTGTCGCTTGTAATTACGATGTCTACAGAAGGCAAGAAGCTAATTGAAGATCCGTTTCTCGCAGACGTTGGAGACGCATAGTTATAGTACGCCATCGGCATGAAACTAGATTCCCAACCTGTCAACTTGTGTGGAGCAATACCTCCTCCGAAGATTTGGTTCCAGTTTTTGTCTGGATCAGCAAAGTTGTTAGGCGCTTGCCAGTCCGCGTAGCTACATGGATCTAAGTAATCACGGTACGATGGGTCTGTGTCATCCAAACATTCGTAACCAGGATCACTCTCGTCTGTGTTCGGAGCATATGTTCCTGCACGTACCCAGTTTGTTGGGAAGAAAGCATCGTTATCCGAAACTGCCGTTAGGTAGATTTTAGAACTATCCTCGAATGTGATGGATGAGCTGATAAGCTCAGTAGTTCTGGCTTCTACACCACCAGATGCTCCATCTGGTAAGAAGTAATTCTCCTGTGTAATCTGCACTGAAACTCCCCATTCTGGAATGATTTGCTCGTTATTACGACCAATATTCACCTCAGATAGCACTGAGTCCGTTGGAGTAGTTGAATTTTCAGTATCAAAACGGTAGATTACCCAAGCAGCAGTATCAGCACCGTTACTTGTTGAAGTAGCGTAATCTCTGAAACGACACTCGTAGTATCCATCTTTCACATTCAATGGATCCACAACTTTCACGTTGATTGGGCCTGCTCCGAAATCGTATTCCGGCGCTTCCATGAATCCGTTTGCAAGGATTGTCTCTCTTGATGAAGCCGTCAACTCAAGTGCACGACCACCGTTTCCATGTCCATCCAAACGACGGATGATTGGGCTTGATCCGTAATCGATCAACTGTCCAGTTCCATCAGCCTCTGGCATTGGGTTGTGTGGTATTGCAGGAACAGCTGTAATTGCTGTACCGTCAAAGTTCAATCGAGATGCAATGTAAGGCATCTGTTGTCCCGTCAGTGCATTTGGATCCGTTGGATCGTACAAGTTTGGCGCTCCTGTTTGAAGATCTGCCATATCGTTGTATGCATATGCTACTGCGATGTAGTAATACGTTTTGTGGTTTACCAACGTACGGTTTCCTTGTGCGAAGAAATCTTCGTTTAACAAGAAAGTATGTTGTATACCTTGGTTCGCACCGTCTACTTTTTCCACTGGAATTGAGAATCCAAGATCTTCATCAAAGTCAAAGTTGATGATACGATCAATGTCGTTTTCAATATCCACTTGAGCTACTAATCGAGCTTTAGAATTATCAGTGATGTCCGCAATTCCAGCATCCTCATCTACCATTTGATAAATTTGGTATCCTTCGAATCGGTATACATTATCCACTCCTGGATCGGTAATGTTCACTTCATCCGCTACAGCATATTCTTCATTTGCGTTGTTTGAACCTGCTGGGTTATCCAACATAAGCACCAATTGGTTCTCCAATTCTTGAATAGTGATACGCGGTGCGTTTGGCGGATCTAAAATCTTGAAACATGCATCAAACAATGCTTGTGCTTTTGTATCGGCACGTTTCAAAGCTTCAACTGAAGAGAAAGGATCTCCATCCGAACCACGACCATAAACAATACCAACTGTAATGTTGTTGATCGCACCTGGACGCAATGTAAATGGTCCAGCCGACTGAACAAAACGACGGTCTTCTGGTGGGTTTGGTGACCCTCCGTTTGCGTTGTATTCTGCCCAATCAAAGTTAGGAGACTGATCTGTAATAGCTCCTTCAGTTGCCCATCCAAGTGGATCGGAATCACCAGGGAATACATATGTAGTTGGTGTTGTAGTTACACCCGCATTGTAAGCGTTACCTCCAAAGAAGATTTGTGAACCATCTGCCCAGAATCCACTCATAAAGTTGTAGAATTCAGGTGCATTGTTCGGGTCACTTGTAGGGAATACAGCTCCGTTCGTATAGTAAGTAAACAAACGCATTCCGTATCGCTCATTGTCAATTACTCCATCCGAGTAACCAACTCCAATACCTCCGTATACGATTCCGTTATCTGCGATCGCATCTTGAACAGAAGGTGTCTGTAAAACACCGTTCGAATCAACAAAAGGTCCGATGTTATCACGACCATCAGCATCCTGGTAAGGTCCTTCGAAGAAGTCAACACCAATTGCTGGTGGATTTTCTCCATAACCTTGTGCACCACCGTTGGTCTCATCCAATGCATCACCATTATATGCATATCCTAATCCACGAGATACGTCACAACCAACATAATCATCCTGGTAGTTTCCAACATCTGGATCCAGGTATTGTGCAAAGTATGTATCAAACAAGGTTTGCGTACCACGGTTGATCATTTCATAGTTATAGAAAGTCATTCGGTTCACTTCATCGTTTGTTGCGAATGCGAATGCTTGCGCTCGGATTTCCATACCAATTGGCTCTCCGTTTGTTTCCGTGTGAATATTTCCTTTATCGTTAAATACCCACCAGTGCGTTTCATCACCGAAAAGAGTTACACGACGGTCAGCTCCACAAATTACGTCATCACGACCTAAGATGTCATCATACCAAGGAATATCTCCTCCGTCAGGGTTATAACCACCACTCTGATCGTAATCATAAAATGGTGCTAACCAATAATCCTGACCAATGGTTACGTCACCGTGAGCTGGCCAATCATAGATTCGAGTTAGCTCATCGTTTGTAGGTACTGTTGCTTCAGCACACGCTACCGGATCCTGATTTGGTCCTTGACATGCTTCCCACCAAACCGTGTAACGGATTACCTCCGCTTTACGGATCGTGTAGAATCTGTCATAGAACAAACACTGATCAGGGTCAATATTCGCTTCACCGAAGTCACGAACAGCATCATCACCAACTGGTCCAGAAGGGTCGTAATCCCCAGAACCAGGTTGTGCTGTAAGCGGCCCAGGCCAGAAGTCGTTTCCTTGACGGAAAGTTAGTGCGGCCAATTTCAACTGACCGTTCACGTCTGTACCTCCCATCCAAAGTGCTCCTGCATAGATCGCAAACAAGTTATCACCTCCTACCTCGTAGGCTGCTACACTGTTTTGACGATCCTGGAACATGGATCCACCTTGCTCAATGAAGGCACTTACGTCGTTAAAACTCATTGTTATACTCGCTGTCGCGGGTGCACAATTGGCTCCCTTGGCTTGAGCTACGGTATTATTATTACCGCCACTACTACCACCAGCGGGCTTGCTACCATAAGATTTGTAGGCAAGCGCATCGTTAGACCACAGCATGGTTGCTGCTCCCACGATTATTGCTACTAGTTGCTTTTTCATAATGCTCTCTGTTCTTATTATGAATTAAAAATCGAATTTAATCCCCAAACGAATAGTACGTGGTGCACTAATGTTGAAAGGGTTTTGAACCTTCATTAAGTAGTAATCTCTGAACGCTTGTTCGTCCAATTGATTTTGGATAGAAGTCTGGCTTGCTGCTGCAGCTAAGAAACCATCATCATCCCAGTTACCCGTTGCACGGTAAACGTTCAACACGTTGAATTGGTTGAACAAGTTCGTGATTCGGAAGTAAACATTTAAGAATACTGCTTTTCTATTGTCTTCTTTACCCATTTCCATCTCGAACGTACGATCTAACTGAAGATCCAGACGGTATGCCCATGGAAGACGAGATCCGTTTGTTGTTCCGTCCAATCCAGAGTTCTGAGCGTTGAATTGAGCTGCATTTGTAATCGTTCCTTGTGCTGAGTAAGGGTTACCAGAGTAAATGTTAGTTACAATGTTCAAACCAGTATTACCCAATACTTCGAAGTCACCAATAAGTGGCCCGTTGTAATCTCTTCCAGTTCCGTATCGGTAATCAAACGTTACGTTGAACGCATGACGACGGTCGAATGAGTAAGGGAAGATTGCGCGCAAGTTTGGCAATCCAGCCTGAATCAAACCTGCTGCTGATGTTGCATCCGATCCAGTACCGTCTGCGAACTGCAATGTATAGTTAGCAGTCATACGAACGTTTCCAGTACGACGCAAATCATAAGCAACTGTCAATCCTTTTACTGTACCGAAGTCACGGTTAGAGAATGTAGAGTACGTTGCTGGGTAAGCCTCGAAAATGTTCTGTAACTGAACGTTGTCACGCTGCTCACGGTAGAACGCTGAAATCTTCAATGATGAAGTACGCGTTAATACTTGCTGGAATCCAACTTCGTAATCGATAGTTCTTTCTGGACGCAATGCTGAGTTTGCGATAGTAGCACTACGATCGTTGATGAATTGGTATTCGAAAGGATCGAAACGGAATCCTGAAGTAGGACGCTTCGTTAAGATATCATAGTGAGCGAAGAATGATGCCTCATCAGAAATCGGGAATGAGAATGCGATACGTGGCATAACATTCACTTGAGGTGTATAATCTTCAAATGCATCAGCTGTTGGAGTTTCCAATGATGGATCTAACAACCACGGAGCGATTCCTCCAGGACCACGCAATGTTTGTGGATCTTCTACAATCACACCATTTGCATCGTACCAAACATCTCCACTTCTAAATCCGTTGATCTGTGTTGGGTTGTTTACATCGTTTACATATACTACGTAATCATCTCCAATAGAAGCTGGGATATCTACCCATGTCTCACCAGTTGCTCTCGCTTCAGCTGCTGTACGTGCTTCGTAGAACAAGTAACGATCTTTCAATACTGGTTGGTTTGCATCGAATACATCCACACGAACACCTACGTTAAATACGATATCGCGGAATGCAAATTTATCCATAATGTAACCTGCCATATAAATAGGTTGGAATGCTCCAACAAATCGGCGGTAGTTTCCGTTTTCATCGAATTCGGTGAAATACTTATCGATATCCGTCACACCACGAACTTTTTGTCCAGTGTGATCAAACCCGTAGTAAGACACAAATGAGTTACCCTGGTTCAATAGTTCGTCTGGAGAGAACATATCCAGACTAAAGATATTTGGATCGTACTTATCCACATCGATAAAGTCAGTTCCGCGAACGCCTTCAGAAATCAATCCTTGTTCGAACAAGTATTGACGTAAGTTGTAATCAAAGAATGACTGGTTGTCATTGTTTACAGCACCACCATATTCATCAGAGTTATTCAAGTATGCCCATCCAGTGTTCAAACGCTCGTAGTTTACGTAAACACGTCCTAATGAATCAACAAGTGTTGCCTGATTAACATCCAACTCTGTAATGTGGAAGTTTGCTAACTGACGTGCAATTTGCCATAGACCAACTGGTCCTTGACCACCACCGCCAGAAGTAGTTCCGTTTGTCCAACCGCGGTCCCAACGACGCTCAAACTCGAATCCAACTGAGATTGAGTGATCACCGATGTTAGCCGAACCTGAACCTGTTACACGGAACTGGTCGTTTTCGAATACACCAAATCCATTGAATGGCGCTCCGATATTACTCCAGATGTTATAAACGCTCCGTGGAGAATCTCCGTTCAACAATCCTGAACCTTGCTGAATTTGCAAAAGGTTTTCATATCGTCCTTCAGGAAGTCCTTCGTAGATTTCGTAGTACTGAGAAGTAATGGCAGCCAATGCCGCATTCGTCTCAGATGGCTCAAATTCTACTAATACATCTCTAAATCCATCATGCTCGTAATTGTTCGTATTAGGATTCAATGAGTGAGATCGACGACGTGTAGTTGTGAAACGTCCAACGTGACCGTAGTTAAATAAGTTGTACCCATGGTTTGGATCGTAGTTATCACGACGTACTTTCGAGAAGTCAACCATTAATGAGTAGTATGCACTTTTAATTTTTGAAGAGCTTTCAGGATCGTTGTTGTTGAAACGTTGTGTCAAACGACCAAATACCCTCCAGTCAAAGTTTTCAAAATATCCAAAGTTTCCAAAGTTCAACAATGAACCTGCATAGCTGTAGTTGTTACCACGAACGTAGTTCATGGAACCTCCAAACGTCAAGTTCACAGATGGCCCTGTATTTACATCAATTTTACCCTGACCAGAAATGGACGTGTTACGCGCGTTCATTCTCCAAGGTGTTTTCTCGAAAGAGTCCTGACGTAGGAATTGTGAATTGTGGAATGTTCCAAAACCAGTTGATGTTGGACGCAATGGGTTTGCCAACAACTCGTCTTTTGCTTGTTTCTTAATTCTCCAGCTTCCACCTGCCAATGGACGGCTGTCCAACTGATCTGTAATGTTTGCTGAAACCAAGAATCCTAAACGTGGCTTTGTTTTGTTCCCCAAAGAATCTTTCTGCATCCATAATGGACCAGACAACATTCCTTCAAAAAGGTTGTATGCATATTTATCAAATCCGAATACACGACCTGTGTAATCTTCAGTTTCTGGATTTTGACCTAATGGATCGCTTCCTGCAAAGTAGAAACCTGAAGTTACAACCTCAGCACTACCGAAATATTTCGCAGAAGGACCACGTGTTGTTACCGAGATGATACCTCCCGTCGCATCCCCGTAGTTTGCTGGCAAACCTCCGGTAATTACTTTTACCTCTTCAATCGCTGATTTAGGAAGACTTGCAGACCCTCGTACTTTAATCCCATCAATAAAGAAGAAAGTTCCATCTGATCGTGAACCACGTACACTCAAACTTCCGGATCCTTCATCACTGTTTACCCCTCCTACTGTTCCTGCTACACCAGCAGCAGAACGTACAGGTAGGCGAGCGATATCTTCACGTGTGATTGTGGCACCTGAAGCACCACCATCTTTATCAATTAAGGGAACCTTGTAAGCAATGACCTGTACTTCGGTAATTTCCAAGACATCCGATGGTACGGTCATCGTTAAGTCGTCCAAGAATGTGATCTGATCCGAACTCACAATCACCCCCGTCAATTTAATTGGTTGGTGTCCCTCCGCTGTGGACACTTCCACATCATAAGATCCCGGATCTACCGAGTTAATTTGAAATTTCCCGTCGAAATCAGTTGTAGCACCTCCTTTTACAGATCCGTTCAGTGAGATTTTCACTTTTGCGAACGCGATCGGCTCTTCGGAGTTACCGTCCGTTACCGTTCCTCGAATGGTACCTAGACCCGACTGGGAAAACCCATAAGACATAGTAAGCAATAGACTCACTACGATTAAGTTAAGTTTTCGTAACATAAGTACAGTTTGTTTAGTATTAAACCAAGTTGCTCTAGTAAAGCGCGTAAATATAGAAAAAATCAGGGTTGGTTTGTGATTTGTTAAAAAATTTAAATCTGATTTCTTCTTAACCTACTTTAACAAAAATAGAAACATTGTAAACGGCGTTTTTCAATTTCTGATTCAAATTCATTCAAATTATACACGTCTAATACGAAATGCCCCTTTTTTCGTTCTTTTGTAGGCATGGACGCTATTTTTAAACGTGACAAAATTGATGTAGGAGCAACGTGTATCCATACAGTCACGTATCCAGAATTTGCACCTGAGGATTTTCTAGATGTTCTAACCGATTCAGAACTAGAACGCTACCACACATTTCGTCACCCGAAGCGAAAACGAGAATTCATCGCCACCAGAGCATTGCGTCACGAATTGTACGGGAACAAGCATATTCATTATACCCCTGAAGGTGCTCCTTATATACATACCGATACGTTTATTTCCATTAGCCACTCTAAAAATGTTGTCGCAATAGCGGAAAACCATGAATTCCCTATTGGGTTGGACCTAGAGCCACTTCGACCTAATATTCAGCGTGTAATGCACAAGTTTTTATCCGAGGAAGAACTAGTCAATTTTGATTGCAACGACATTCAACTGCTTACTTCAATATGGTCGGCAAAGGAAACGCTGTACAAACTAGCAGGACGCAAACAGATTATTTTTCGAGATGAACTACATATTTCTCGCATTAATAATCAGTGGAAAGGTCGTATTGTAAATCCTAAGCATGACCTTTTGGTGAATTTGGATATATTTGAACGCGAGGGCATTATTTATACACTAAATTCATCTCGAGTTGAATACAGTAAACGAGATTCTTGAACAATTTTCGAAAAGACGCGGTCAGATTGCGGTTCTCATCGACCCTGAAAAGGTTCACAATGAAGAAAGCTTGCAAGCCCTTCTCAAGAAAGCATCCTTTGCAGGCGTAGATTATCTATTTGTTGGAGGCAGCACTGTGACGCGAGAAGAATTTCAGTTTTGTATCGCTTGTATAAAACGACATTCGGACATTCCTTTGGTTATTTTTCCAGGAGCGTCGTATCAAGTTTCAGAACAAGCGGACGCCTTGTTGTATTTGAGTTTGATTTCGGGCCGTAACCCTGACTATCTAATTGGACACCATGTGGCCTCGGCAAGTGAAGTTTATGGAATGCAATTAGAGGTAATCCCAACGGGATATATTCTAGTAGATGGTGGCACCAATTCATCTGTCGCATACGTTAGTCAAACTACCCCTATTCCATCGGACAAGCACAGTATTATCTCCAGAACGGCAAAAGCGGGAATTCTTCAAGGCAAAAAACTATTGTATTTAGATGCTGGGAGCGGAGCTAAAAAACATGTGCCAGCTGAGATCGTTTCGGAACTTTCCAAACTTAACGTTCCTTTAATCATAGGTGGAGGCATCCGATCCATTGATAAGATTCAAGAAATTCGAGATGCTGGCGCCAATGTTGTCGTTATCGGCAATAAAATTGAAGAGAATATCGACTTCCTTTTGGATATTAAGCTGTATATTGATTCCGAGCATGGATAATCAAGAACGATTTTTACAAATTTTAAAGCGAATTGGAGGAATCTGTTTCGCTGTTGCCTTTATAATGGCACTTCCTATTTTCGGTAGAATTGGATTGGAGTACATTTCGATTCCGACAGCTCGTTATCTTTTCATTGGCTTTGGCGCGTTAGGCCTCATCTTAAACCTGGTCACCTTTCAAACGGGAAGATATCAGCCCCTTTATAATTTGACTTATTGGGGAGGCTCCATCATTGTTTTTGCAGGCCTGATCATGAACCTATTTCATATTCCATTTGCCGTATTCATCATGATTGCTGGATTACTCGTCGTTGGTGTATCTTTTGTGTTGCCAAAGCGATATGTTGAACGAAAAGATGGTAATCCAGACATTTTGGATGATTGATCAAGAATAGACAGCTTTCAGCGACATATCCAAACTCTTCACGCTGTGCGTTAATGCCCCAACAGAGATAAAATCAACTCCTGTTTCGGCAAAACCTCGAATCGTTTCTAAAGTAATACCACCCGAAGCTTCCGTTTCAATAGAGTCTGGAATTAAAGGCAATACTTTTCTAAGTCTTTCCGGAGTAAAGTTGTCTAACATGATGCGATCTACATTACCGACCGAAAGCACTTCATTCAACTCTTCTTCGTTGCGTACCTCAATTTCTATTTTTAAATCTTTCCCGTTACGCTTCAGGTAATCATTCGCATTTTTTATGGCAGGTTTAACTCCTCCAGCGTAATCAATATGATTGTCTTTGAGCATGATCATATCATACAAAGCAAATCGATGATTTACTCCACCTCCTATTCGAACAGCCCATTTCTCCATGTAACGAATTCCTGGGGTGGTTTTTCGGGTGTCCAGAAGTTTTACATTGGTATCGTCAATTAAATCAACAATAGTTCTTGTTTGCGTCGCAACTCCACTCATGCGCTGCATAAAGTTGAGTACAAGTCGTTCTGTGCTTAATATGGAAATGGATGAACCCTTCACAATAAAGGCAACATCACCTGGTTTTACTCGATCGCCGTCATTCAAGAAAGCTTCTATTTCCAGACTAGGGTCATAGCGTTTGAAAATTCTTTCGGCCAGTTCGATTCCAGCGATAACACCTTCCTCTTTTACCAAAAGCTTGGCCTGACCTTGTGCATTTTCTGGAACACAAGAAAGAGACGAGTGATCTCCTTCTCCTATGTCCTCGCGTAAAGCATTGTCAATAATTGCATCAATCATGTATCAAAGGTACAGACTATCAAGCAAAGGAAAGTAAGGTGATCTTTAATTTTCGATTGAAATGCTTTCAATTTTAAAACTGCCTCCCATCTTTTTGAAATGAATGGTGACACGGAATTCATTTCCCCTACTATTATAAGTTCCAATTCCAAAAGCTCCTTCATTCGAATCTGATCCTTTGTGAATAAAGCTGAAGGAACTTGGCGGGTTCTTCTCGAAAAAACTCTTCAACACCTGAGTTGCTTGAGATGTAGAATACACGCGTTCCTCATCCAGCACATTTATTAGACATTTGTCCTTACACATAGACGCTAAAGAAGCTGCGTTACCTGACTTAAATGCTGATTGCACAGAACTGTAGGGAGCGTCAGCAGGCAATGTAGGCCCAGCTAACAAAAACAAGGATAAAAGCAAAGTAATCATAATTCAAATGTGTTGTTTCCGCCCTTAAACCTACAAATTTAATGCCTAAAATCATGTATGTCTAAAACATTAATCACAAGGAAGGTTTTGCGTAAATTCGCGGCATGACGATTAAGGTGATCTGCATAGGAAAAACGGGCAAAAGCTTTCTTATTGATGGGGAAAGGGAGTATTTAAATCGTCTTAAACATTATGTGAAAATTGAAAAGATCGAACTTCCTGATATTAAAAATGCACGAAAACTGAGTCAAGACCAGGTTAAAACGGAAGAAGGCAAGGCTCTTTTAAAGTTGATCGATACGAATGATCAGGTAATTTTACTAGATGAAAAAGGAAAGCATTTCAGTTCGGAGCAATTTGCGGTTTTCCTTCAAAAAAGGTTCAATCAGGGAGGGAAGTGCCTTGTATTTGTTATTGGCGGTGCCTATGGCTTCTCAGAAGAACTTTATCAGCGCGCTCAAAATAAACTCAGTTTGTCAGCTATGACATTCTCACATCAAATGATTCGCATGATTTTCCTGGAACAATTGTACCGAGCGATGACCATTCAAAAAGGAGAACCCTACCACCATTCTTAGTTCGAGTTTGGACGTAATACAGCATGAACCTTCGTGGTTAATTCAAGATCCTTTAATTGCAAGTTCCACCAATATCATTGAAGATTGTAGGGAGATTTTGAAACCAATTGTGTCAATCTCGTATATACTTAGTTATAGTTGCAGTTTTAAGCACGAGGAAGCAGAGAAATGAAGGATTTGGCCAGTCAATACCTCAGTTTATTTGATATTATCTCCACCATGTTTTGGGCGGGGATACTTCTCTTTTTTGCTCACTTCCATTACATCCAAAACAAGCACAAAGAACATTATAAGTATTACCTGTTCAATGTTTACGGAAAATTCTTCTTCGCACTAGCTTTTTCTGCCTTTTACCTATTCATCGTGAAAGGGGGAGATACCGTTGCCTATTTTGACGGAGCAAGTGTTTTAAACAACTTGTTTGTACAATCCCCGACAGCTTATTTAGATGAGCTGATCCACCCTCCAGACATGAACCATTATTGGAACGTATACGACGTTGACACAGGATACCCTCCTGGATGGATTTATCGCGAGCCAGAGGGCTTTTTCATCTCTAAAATAATCAGTCTATTTTCGTTCTTAACCTTTAAAAGCTATCTCGCCTCTACACTTATTATTGCCTTCATGGCAGCTCATGCAAGTTGGAAGTTGTTTACGTTAGTTCTTGAATTTAAGCTAGCCAAACCGATTTACATTGCGCTAGCAATACTGTTTATACCTTCAGTGAACTTTTGGTGTACAGGAATTTCAAAAGACTCTTTCGTGTACATCGCTTTGTGCTACATGATCTACTACGGATTTAAGTACCTGCACTACGGTAAAATAAAAGTCCTGGAAGTTGTGGCATTTCTGTTTTCGGCATGGATGATCTACCATATTCGATCGGTAGTACTGTTTGTGGCGATTATACCGTTTGCGCTGGCTTTTGTATCACGAGCATTAAAGCGTTGGGGGCTGCAGTCATTTGCCGTAGGAGCGATTAGAACGACTTTCTTGCTTGGCAGTTTTGCCGCAGTTGTATTAAGTCAAGCATCTAAATCTGAGGAAGAGTTGCTTTCGTCAAACGCTTTTCTGGAGGAAGCTGCTGTTACACAAGACGACTTCGCCCAAAACGAATCGTATGGTGATAGCAAGTACGATTTAGGTTCGGTAGAATTCACCCTTGGAGGCTTAATTCGCGTGGCTCCTTTGGCGATTTTCACTGGAGCTTTTCGACCGATGATGTGGGAAGCGCTAAGACCCAACCTATTTCTGAACGGATTGGAAAGCTTACTCTTACTTTACGGTTTGTTTCGATTTATTTTTCAGCGACCTGTTGCGAAGTACGGCTTTATTCGAAACAACGAATTTTTGTACTTCTGCCTGGTTTTGGTCTTTTTATTGAGTTTCATTACGGGACTAACCTCTGGACTTTATGGCGTACTAGTGCGACTTAGGGCGCCATTGCTCCCCTTCCTTTTCATCCTATTGAATGTAGACTTTAAATCCTTTGGTCTTCTTGAAAGCAAGAAAAAAAAGAAACAAGGGTTGTCCACGGATGGTTCAAGGATTATTCCCTACGATTCACCGCAAGAAAATAACCCGTGACAAAACCGAAAAGCTCTTCGAATTGCTTAATTTCGCTACAAACCGAATTTGCAATGAGAGCACTCGTTACTGGAGCCGATGGTTTTATTGGTTCTCACCTCACAGAAATGCTGTTAGCGCGTGGCTATCAAGTCAGGGCCCTAGCACAATATAATTCATTTAATTATTGGGGCTGGATCGATGATTTACAACATGACAACCTGGAAATTGTTTCTGGAGATGTCCGCGACGCAAACTTCTGTCGGGAAATTGTAAAAGATATGGACGTAGTGTTTCACCTTGCCGCTTTGATTGCAATTCCTTATTCGTATGTTGCTCCGGGGAGCTATGTAGATACGAACGTCAACGGTACGCTCAATATTTGTCAGGCTGCTAAGGATCTTGACACAAAAAAGGTTCTTGTTACTTCAACATCTGAAGTATATGGTACTGCGCAGTATGTTCCCATTGATGAAAAACACCCAAAGCAACCGCAATCGCCTTATTCAGCCTCAAAAATTGGTGCCGACATGATGGCGATGAGCTATTACAACTCGTTTGATTTACCTGTGGTTATTGCACGCCCATTCAACACGTATGGACCGCGTCAATCAGCCAGAGCAATTATCCCAACAATTATCTCTCAAATTGCGAGTGGTGCCAAAGAAATTAAATTGGGAGACCTCACTCCTACCAGAGATTTCAATTATGTTTCAGATACTTGCGAAGGATTCATTGCTTTGGCAGAATCAGACGAAGCAATTGGCAAAGAAGTTAATATTGCCAGCAATTCAGAGATCTCCATGGAAGCAACCTTGAACATGATTGCGGAAATTATGAAAAGTGACGTTGAGTTCATTCAGGATGAGCAACGTTTACGACCAGCAAAGTCGGAAGTTTTTAGACTTTATGGTGACAACACCCTAATCAAGTCTCTGACCAGCTTTAATTCAGTCATTTCCCTCGAAGAAGGATTGACCAAAACGGTTGATTGGTTCACCAAATCGGAAAATCTTGCCCGTTACAAAGCGACCATTTACAACGTCTAGTCATGGCTTATAAAATCCCGTTATTTCAATTAAATTTCGATGAAGCAGAGGAGAAAGCTGTAATCGAAACCCTGCGGAGCAAGTGGATTTCAATGGGACCTCAATCTCAAGCATTGGAAGAGAAGTTTTCTCAGATGATTGGAAGTAATCATGCGGTAGCGATTGCAAACTGTACTGCAGCATTACACCTGGCATTGTTGGCGTTAGAAGTGAAAGAAGGTGATGAAGTCTTGTGTCCTTCATTGAGTTTTGCCGCGACCGTAAACTGCATCAAATATGTTGGTGCCACACCTCGGTTTTGCGATGTTGAAAGTCTAAGAAAGCCAACTATATCCGTTGAACAAATTCGAGCAAATTTTACTGAGAACACGAAAGCAATTATTGTGATGCATTATGCCGGTCATCCTTGTGATATGGAGGCAATCATGAATTTCGCTCAAGAAAAAGGAATTCCTGTCATTGAAGATGCCTGTCATGCACCATTATCCGAACTTGACGGTAAAAAACTTGGTACCATTGGTACCATTGGTTGTTTCAGTTTCTTTTCAAATAAAAATATCTCTACAGGAGAAGGCGGAATGCTAGTGACAGACGATCCTAAAATCAATGAGAAGGTGAAACTACTTCGTTCGCATGGAATGACTACCATGTCCTTTGAAAGAGCGAAAGGTCATGCCACAGCTTACGATATTGTGGAACTGGGTTACAACTACCGAATGGATGATATTCGTTCTTCAATCGGATTGGTGCAATTGGACAAATTACCTGAAGACCTTAACAAGCGGAAATACGTTCGAGAGTGGTATTTGCAAGAACTCGAAAACACAGAAAAATTGATTGTTCCCTTCGCGCACAATTCCAACTTTTCATCCAATTACGTTTTTACGATCAATTTGGTGGACTCAACAGCTGAGAAACGAGATGCACTGCGAGAATTTATGCATCAGAATGGAATTCAAACCAGCGTTCACTACCCAGCCATTCATCGATTTTCGATTTACAAAGATCTTCCGGCAGAATTACCAATCACGGAGTACATCTGCAACAACACTTTGACGCTTCCCATGTATGGTAATTTGTCTAGAGAAGAGGTTTCCTACATATGCTCGACCTTAAAAAAAGGAATTCAGGATGTTTTCGGGTAAAAAGCTACTCATATTTGGTGGCGGATTTCTGCAGCAATCGTTGATTGATTCCTGTAGAAAGTTAAACGTAACCACCATTGTCATTGACCCATTTGACCAAGCTCCAGCGAGAGAAACAGCTGATTATTTTGAAGTTGTCGGAGGGCAAGACTTTGAAGGGACCATGGAAGTTGTTGAGAAACACAATTTGGATGGCATCATCACCTCTGCAACGGACAAACCTCTGGTAATGATGGCCAGGATTGCGCAAGAATGTCAGCTACCTTTTTTCTCCGTTCGCACCGCCGCAGATTGCACAGATAAATTTAGAATGAAAGAGGTGTTTCGAGCAAATGGGATTCCTTGCGCTGAAGGAAAAATGATTGAATCGACGCAAGATATTACGGCATATCCCGTCATTCTGAAACCCATTGATAACTCGGGAAGTCGTGGCGTATTTTATTGCTCAGATGTCCACGAAGCAGAAAACTACTTTTCTCAAGTTTTTGAGCATACGAAATCGACGCATATTTTAGCAGAATCCTTTATTGAAGGTAAGGAATATAGTATTGAATCGCTGCATTGTGAAGATCAGGTTGAAATTATTCAAATCACAGAAAAAACGACCACGGCTTTCCCTACAAATGTTGAGCTTGGTCATATTGCACCCGCTAATGTCACGAAAGACGAGGAGGATGCTATAATTGTCCTCATTCATAAAATTCACAAAGCATTCAACTTTAATTATTGCGCAGCGCATACTGAGGTAAAAATCAATGATGGAAAAATTACCGTCATTGAAACGAGCCCTAGGTTGGGTGGCGATTTCATTTCTTCAGACATGGTTCCCCTTGCTTCAGGAGTTAACATGGAAGTCCAGTTAATTCGCATGGCGCTGGGTTTTAATTTGGATATTCCAACTCCACAACAGCACTACTCAGGAGCCTTTTTCTTCCAATTCGAAGCTGGGAAAAGTATTAAAAAATTACCTACTTTAGAACCGTTGAATGCAATGCAAACGTTAGTAAAAATGTCGATTTCGGTGACCGAAAACGAACCCATCAATTCTGTTCAAAGCAGCTTGGATCGACATGGGTACTTCGTTCTGAAAGCCGTGAGTCGTGAAAAGCTAATGGAAGATAGGGATCGTATTTTTGATTTTGTATATTCGAACACCGTCTATTATTAATGCTAATGCTGCTACCTAAATAATCGAAAACAACGATGATCTCTGGAGAAAATATCCGACTACGCCCCTTAAAAAAAAGCGATGCAGAATTGTTCTTTTCCTGGCGGAATGATCTAAATTTTATTGAAATGGCCCTCAGCATGCGACTTCCAAAGCACGAACTACTGGAAGAAACATGGTTAGAAAATGCTATGACAGACGTTTCTAACCGACACGTTTACTTCATCATTGAATCCATAGACTCGGAGGAACCCATTGGTTTTACGGCACTTACAAATATCGATTGGATTTCAAGAAATGGCGCGGGTGGGATCGCAATTATGCATCCGGAATATCGTGGGAAAGGACTTTCTACTGAGAGCTTTCGTGCCCTTTTCGACTACGGTTTCAACAAACTGAATCTTCATAAAATATGGACCCATGTTCATAGCGGGAACCCAGCTTCGATAAAACTACATGAACGACTGGGATGCTCGCTAGAAGGCACTTTGAAGCAACATTACTATTGGAATAATGACTATCACGATGCCCTTCAGTATGGAATTTTGAAAGATCATTTCAACAAGATTAACGCCTAACCCAAACCTATGAAGCCAGACATCACCATATCTTCTCAATCCACACTCATGGACGCCTTAAAGCAAATGGATGCTCTGGGAAGAAAGTTGTTGGTAGTTTTAGAGAAAGAGAAGTTTTTAGGCGTATTAAGCATAGGCGACCTTCAACGCGCAATTTTGAAGCAAATTCCATTGGAGTCGAGCGTTTCAGAAATATTACGAAGCATAATTACGGTCGCACATCCTAAAGACAGTAAAGAGAAAATCAAACAGTTGATGATGGAGTTACGCTCAGAAGCGATGCCCGTTGTTGATGATGATAAAAACCTGATTGAGATTGTTCATTGGGAGGATGTTTTTGGCAAAAATCGGAAGGCAGATGTAGAACACATGAATCTCCCAGTGGTGGTTATGGCGGGTGGTAAAGGCACACGACTACGCCCACTTACAAACGTGATCCCCAAACCATTGATTCCTGTCGGAGATAAAACAATGCTGGAAACCATAGTGGAAAGTTTTACTCAGTACGGCTGTTCAACGTTTCATGTCAGTGTAAACTACAAAGCCGATATGATTCGGTATTATCTGGAGAACCATCCAATAAAGGGCGCTTCATTTTCCTACTTCGAAGAACCAAAGCCCTTAGGGACCGCTGGAAGTCTTAGCCTATTGAAAGATGAAATCAAGGATACTTTTTTTGTGACCAATTGTGATATTTTGGTAGAGCAAGATTACACCGAGATTTATAAATATCATAGGGAAAATAAGAACGAATTGACGGTCGTCGGCGCTCTGAAGCACCTCGATATCCCTTATGGAACTCTGGAGGTAGGAGAAGATGGAATTTTAGAGGACATTACCGAAAAGCCTTCCATGACATACCTTATCAACTCGGGACTTTACATTTTAGAGCCACATTTGATTGAGGAAATTCCAACGGACGAGTTTTATCATATCACGCATTTAATCGGCAAGTTAATGAAGGAAAACCGGCGCGTAGGTGTATTCCCAGTAAGTGAAAAAAGTTGGAAGGACATTGGCGAGTGGAAAGAATACTTCAAATTCATCGACTTGAAACTATGAGGATCATCATCCTGACAGCCATTCCTTTTTGGCACCCTGGTACCTCTGAACTGATCGACCACTTGCGAGAGAAGGGGGTTGAAGTCACGGCTTTGGATATATTTCATGGAAGGAAATACAATACAAAAGGTGAAATTGAGAACCTGCTTCCTTTCAAAATTACTGGTCTAGCCGCGCGAATCTACCTGAAGCTTTTTCGAAAATCATTTACGCGAAAGCGCACGAAAACAGCAGACTTACTGGATATTCATTTCGTGGAGCCAGCATATTCAAAATACATCCCAAATTTGGGTAAGAAATTCATTTGTACGTTGTTTGGTTCAGATTTATTTCGAACAAATGAAGCAGCTAAGGTGCAACAGCGCGTATTATTTGAAACGTGTAGTGGTATTTTGCTTTCCAAAAACATGATTCCTTATTTCGAGGAACATTTTGGTGACAAATCAAAGAAATATCAACTCAACCAATACGGTTCGGCCAGAATTGACAGCGTTTATGAGGCGGTTCAGCAATTAAACAAAGATGAACTTCAAAAAAATTGGGGTACGCCAAGTGGAAGGATTTATGTGACAATTGGTTATAATGGCAAGCAGGAACAACAACATTTGAAAGTTCTGGAACAACTAGAGGGATTGACAAAAGAGGAAAAGTCTCAACTCTTTTTCTTATTCCCCATGACGTATGGTGGCGACGAATTGTACCATAAGTCCGTTACGGACAAAGCCAGCGCCATGGGACTTGAATTTGGCGCTTTTTTTGAAAGGATGTCCGATCAAGAAATAACAGAATTACGCATCCTTTCTGATATCAGCGTCAATACGCAAACTACTGATGCATTGGCAAGCTCTGTGAAGGAAGCACTGGTTTCCGGTGATATATTACTTGTTGGAGATTGGCTTCCGTACGATATATACAAAGAACTGGGGGTATTTTATCTAACGACAGATTTTAAATCACTTGGGACAAATCTCAAGGGTATTCTTAAAGATGTTGATAAGCTAAAGGAACAATCTTCCCAAAACGCTGATATCATTCGTAAATTTGCATCTTGGAACGTATTAATCGATCAATGGGTCGAAGACTACGAGCGACTTTACAATGAAGGTAAATAACAACATCAACCTGGGATGCGGACATATTTCGCTGGATCAAGAACTTGGCGGATATTATCAGGACTTCAGAGAGGCAATCTATCATTTTGACAATAATTCCTTAGGCCGATTCGATGACAAGGGAATCCCTTATTTGGTCGAGCAAGATCGTGAAGTATATAACATCGTTTACACCATTCAATATGCTTTGATACAACATGAATTCATCATGCAAGAAGGCAAGAGCGATGAGCGTATCAAGATCTTTCAAAATTGCCTGAATTGGTTGGATCAGGAGTCGGAAGAGTTTAAGGATTCGATTGTATGGCGCAGCGAGGAAAACAAACAATATCAACTTCCAAAAGATTGGATCTCTTCCATGTATATGGGGCAAGCAATTTCGCTATACCTCAGAGCTTACCAGCTTCTTGGCAACGAAAATTACTTGCATACAGCAGAAAAAGCTTTCCAATTCTTCAAGTATGACTTCAGCGAAGGCGGAGTGAAAAGAATCGATGAAAACGGCGACTTGTGGTTTGAAGAATATCCAACTGAGCCTGCTTCTTATGTGCTTAACGGATTTGTCTATACTTTCTTAGGAATCCTTGATCTTTATCGAGTAACAGGCTCGAAAGAAGCAAAAGAAACATATGATGCCTGTATTCGAACCTTAGAAAACAGTTTGCACAAATATCATCGTTGGTACTGGTCGGTTTATGACCAAAAGAAAGAACAGTTGGTTTCCTACTATTATCAAAAGAATGTTCATATCCCTTTACTGGAGATTCTTTCTAAACTCACTAAAAAGCCGATATTTGCAACATATCATTCTAAATGGGCAAGACAATTAAGAAGTCCACTAAACAGAATGGTCGTACAATTGATGTATCGCGTTCAACCGCGCCTAAAACGCCTACGAAAATGAGTAAAGCAAGAGAAATTCTACGGAAAAGAATTGATGAGGAAATCTTGTTATACTACCCGGATATTTCCATGTACTCTCCAGAGTTCTACGAACGTTTGCTCGTGCGTTGGAGTGATGACAGCGTTTTTTCTGAAAAGCATCGTTACGAGTTAATTGATCAGTTTATTGAAAACCCAAAAGAGAAGAAGTTTCTTGACATGGCAGCGGGATGTGGTAGTTTTGTGCTGCAAGGCTTGCGCAATGGATACGATACTTGGGGAGTAGAGCCTGAAGATTGGAAACACGATGTCATCGACGCCAAATTTGAAGAAAACGATTACCCGCAAGAATGGCGCGATCGTATTGTGAAAGGTGTGGGCGAAAAACTACCTTTTGAAGACGAAACTTTTGATCATTTTGACAGTTGGCAAACCATCGAGCACGTTGCGGACGAGCGGGACTGTATTCATGAATTGTACCGTGTTTTGAAAAAAGGCGGATCTGGAATCCTCCGCGGTCCGGATTATATCTGTTTTTATGAAGGTCACTACCGCATGTTTTGGCTTCCACTAATGGGAAAAGGAAAATTGGCACGTACCTATCTCAAAATGCGTGGTCGACCGTACGGAGGTTTGGACACTTTCCACCCAGTAAATCCATACAAAACGAGACGCTTTTGCCGAGAGGCAGGGTTCAAAATTATCGACATCAAACAAGCGCAAATATACCGTGCTGCGAAGCGTCGCATGCCCATTTTACAGAAACCCATCTTCAAACCTGCACTTTGGTTCATTTACTTAGGGTGGGACATCTATCGTGGAGTTCGATACGTGGGACGCAGAGAAGCGACAATCAGCTACTTGCTGGTAAAGGAGTAATATGGGCAAGCTGAAGGCTTTTATTGGAGAAACGCTGGTGTATGGCTTCGCGAATGTTTTTTCGCGTGTGTTCGCCATGTTGTTGATCCCCTTGTACAAAGACCTCGGCAAAGATGTGTACTCCAACCTCGTTATGCTTCAGTCCACCTTCTCGGTGCTGGCATTTATGATGGCTTTGAATTCAGGTGTGTTTTACTATTACTACGAATATGAAAAGATGCGTTACCGCAAACTAATATTCACTTCCTGGTTCTATTATCAAATTGTCGTTGCATTTGTCTTGTTCGCTTTACTTTTCATATTCCGAGGCTCTATCGCGGAAGTATTTATAGTCACTGACAGTAACCTCTGGGAGTTAGAAACAGCGCTTATTCTAATCGGAGTTCAATTCTTCCCATACATCTTCAACATCACAAATATCAACCTCTTCAGAATTGATCGAAAACCGAAATTGGTGATGTACATTACCCTACTGGAAGCTGCGTTCACATTGCTTTTTGTTTGGGGTGGAATCACGTATTTTGATTTCGGAATTGTGGAGATTGTTGCCTCGCAAATTGCAGCAAGAGCAGTAGTTGCTTTACTCTTCATAAAGTCGGCGGGGCTTTATCTACGCATATGGAATTTTTCATCAAAAATGCTTCAGCGGTTGCTTGCCTTTTCGTGGCCGTTCTTTATCATTAGCGCTTTTTCGTGGGCAATTATCAGTCTGGATAAATTTATCGGCGCCGACCTTCTTACCAACACCGATGATGTTGCGCTTTTAGCTTTAGCTATGCAGTTGAGCTTGCCCATCGCAGTGCTTGCGGACATGATTCGCATGGCCATTGGTCCTTTCGTTATGTCAATTCGAAAAGAGGAGGATGCCGACAAATCGTACCAACAGGTGTTTGATCTATCGGTTTTTAGCGGCCTTGGAGTACTGATTTCCTTAATAGTGTTTAGCCCGCTACTCATTTATGTACTCGCAGACCATACTTTCCTTGAGGTTCTCAAGGTTTTGCCCTTGATTGCCTTGGCAAGTGTCATTTCTCTTGTTGCCAATCAATTTGCCATCAGTTTCAGTTTGCAGAAAAAAAACGTTTATATCCTGTACGCTACGGTTTTAGGAGGAATTATCGGTTTTGTAATCAATTATGTTTTCATGCCCGAAAATGGGTTCATCATTGCCGGTATTTCGCAAATAGTATCCTATTTGGTGATGGCAATTTTCTTATTCGTTATTGGTAAACGTATTACAGAGTTGCGATTAAACCTGAAGTTGAGTCTTATCATGCTCACCATCATCTCGGCGTATATTGTCTATCTTTTCTTTGTTTTGGAAACGACTCTTGAGCAAAATTACCTACCAATGATTGGAGGAGGTGTTGCCGTTGGAGCTGCACTAATTATCCTATACTTTAAAAGTCAGAAACTCAATTTCAAATCACTCATAAATAGTGTTTTAAAAAAGAAGTGAAGCGTGTTTTAGTCATATCGTACTTTTACCCTGACTCCGCATTTGTCGGAGGACAACGTACGCAGTATTGGGCGGAACACCTTCATAAATATGGATATTATCCCATTGTTGTAACGCGTAATTGGAACAAGGGACAAACGACGCTCACAGAAGAAGTTATTGATAACGATTTACAGGTTGAGAAATACGAAACACATGAGGTACATCGCCTTCCGTTTGAACGGTCGCTGAGAGATAAGTTGGCCGACAACTCATCCTTTCGATTCCTTCAAAAAGGCCTGACATTCTGGGAGTTAATCGCATCGAATTTCAGGTGGAAATCCATTCCATATCGAAATTTTTATCCCTATTGTTCAGATCTGTTACAAGAAGGTTCAATTGATCTTGTTGTCGTTTCGGGAAGACCATTTCAACAGTTTTATTTTGGTCATCTTTTGAAGAAGCGATTTAAAATTCCATGGGTAGCCGATTACCGCGATGAATGGAACAGTCATTACCGAATTGCACCTTCGGGCATGTTACGCAAGTGGATCGCTTCACTTGAACGAAAAAGTGAATTAAAGTGGCTCTCTAATGCAGATGGGTTTATCACCGTCTCTGAGATAGGAAAGCAGCGATTAGAAGCATTTACAGGCAAACAAGGGTTTGTAGTGAGAAATGGGTTTGATAGTATACTCGAAAATCAAAAGAAAAATCATTCGAAACTAAAGGTTTTGTACGCTGGCACCTTGTATCCATATCAGGACCTATCCATTATTACCAAAAGTATTCTTGAGCTAAATAGAACAGATATTGAGTTCCACATGATCGGAAGCTTCGATACGCCAGATGTTCAAAAGGTGTATTTGAAACTAGTAGAAGACCATCCGCGTCAGTTTTTTTACACCTCAAAAGTTTCCAAAGAAGAATTCAAGAAGTTACTGCTTGAAATGGATGTAGGAGTTTTAACACCGTACAAGAACCTTGATGGCTGTCTGCCCGTAAAAACTTTCGATTATTATGCTGCTGGCCTGCAAATACTTCTCTGCCAGAATGATCACGATTTAATGGAAAAGTTTGTTCATGAAACCAATTCAGGAAAAGTCGTAGAGGACATCGAGAGCTGCAAAGAGTTTCTTTTAAGAGCACTGAAACAAAAGTCATCTGAAAATGCTGCCAGCCAGCGCGACTATACGCTGGGACTAAAATACAGTAGAGAATACCAAACAGAAGTGTTGGCTCATTCCCTCGACAACATTCTTCGAAGGTAATTTGCGTGTGCCAACTTATTCTAGCTCAAATAAATGAACTCTTAAGTATTTGTACGCATTTTGTCATTTTTTGAGCCCTTTTTAACACTTGAGTGCTACTATTTTTGAAAAAGAAATAATAGCTTTGCATGTCGAAATGCCTACTGCTACACATAAAAATTGTCTCATCTGTACGTCTTCTGATCTGGAAACGTTGGAAACCTACTCCGAAGTTGGGTTGGTGAAATGTCGCTCATGTAATTTTGTCTTTTCGAAGCGCATCCCATCCATGCAAGAGTTGGTTGATTATTATTCCAATAATTACGAAAGAACCAATTACCTCTCTCCCATCACGGTGAAACGCTTCAATGAAATTCTAGATCGATTTGAACCGCACCGAAAAACGGGTAAATTGCTAGACGTTGGTGCGGGATACGGCTTTTTTATGGAAGTGGCAAAAGAACGCGGCTGGGATGTTTATGGAACGGAATTGACGGATGAGGCCGTTAAGCATTGTGAGGCAAAAGGGTTGAAAATGTTCAAAGGAGAGTTCCATGAACTGGAAATCGAACCCGAGTCTTTTGACGTAATTGTTTCTATTGAAGTTCTTGAACACGTGAATACACCCGTCCAATACGCAAAAAAGGCCAATGAAATCCTTCGCAAGGGCGGAGTGTTGTATATGACAACTCCAAATTTCAATTCCATCTTAAGATATCGTCTGAAAGAACAATACAACGTCATTGAGTACCCAAATCATTTGTGCTACTACACACCACAAACCTTTCAAAATCTTTTTACTTCGCACGGCTTCCAGAAACTAGAGATAAAAACAACGGGCATAAGCCTCACTCGTTTACGTACCAGCAAAGGGAAAAGTGATCAAGAATATGTTTGTGAGACTTCGGATGATGAAATGCTACGCTATCGTATTGAGAAAAACCCAGCACTCAAAGTGATGAAATCTTCTACGAATGGCGTATTGAATCTGCTAAAAAAAGGAGACAGCCTGAAAGGTTATTTCCAAAAGAAGTAGATTTGCAGCATGTGCGCAATCGCAGGTTTTATTGACTTCACCAAAAGCTCGGAACGGAAACACATCGTTTCAATGACGGACACCATGCATCATCGCGGTCCTGACGGTTCTGATTATCAATTCATAGAAACTTCTGAGGCCCGAATAGGTTTAGGACACAGACGTCTCTCTATTATTGATTTGAGCGAACATGGCACGCAACCCATGCAGCTTGAAAACCTATGGATCACCTTTAACGGCGAAATCTACAATTTCCAGGAAATCAAAGTTGAACTTCAAGAGTTAGGACATCATTTTACAGGTGGGTCGGACACAGAAATGATTCTACACGCCTATCAAGAATGGGGAATTGAATGTGTCCACAAGTTCATCGGAATGTTTGCGATAGTTCTGGTAGATCTTTCCAAAAATGAAGTGTATTTGCTTCGTGATCGACCAGGAGTGAAACCGCTATTTGTATATTGGAACAAAGGATTGCTTTTGTATGCTTCTGAATTGAAAGCCTTTCACGAGCACCCGGCATTTGAGAAAGCAATTAACAAGGATGCCGTGAGCGCTTTTCTGCAGTACGGAAATGTCCCTTCTCCCCATTGTATTTTCGAGAATTGTTTCAAAGTGAAACCTGGACATTACCACGTGCTAAACCTTGAGAATAAAAGCATTTCTCAAACGCAATATTGGAATGTTTACGATCATTATAACGCACCTAAATCCAAGGTTGATTATGACACTGCCAAGTTGGAAGTAAAATCATTATTGCAATCAGCGTTTAATTATCGCATGGTCGCAGATGTCCCTGTGGGTGTATTCCTCAGCGGAGGGTTTGACAGTAGTTGCGTCACCGCTATTCTACAAAGCGATCGCACCGAGAAACTAAAGACTTTTACTATTGGTGTTCCTGATATCGGGTTGAACGAAGCCCCGTATGCAAAGGAGATTGCAGCGCACATTGGAACAGATCATTCTGAGTTTGAATGCACAGAAAAGGAAGTTTTTGAGCATATTCATGAATTACCTTTTTATTACGACGAACCTTTTGCAGATTCCAGTGCTATCCCAACAACTTTGGTCTCTAAGATGGCACGCGAACATGTAACTGTTGCACTTTGCGCCGATGGTGGTGATGAAATTTTTGCTGGTTACAATCGATACGACTACATGCTGCGATACGGAAAGAAGCTCAATCGTATCCCTGGGTTTATCCGACATTCAATGGTTGGTGCGATGAATGTGATCCCTTCCAATCGTATTCCTGTTCTTCGAGGCAAGTACAACTTTCACAACCGATACGAGAAGCTCAAACAGGTTCTGAAAAACCCTTCAAATCGGGAAATTATGCTCAGTTTGAGTCAACAGTTCACTGACAAGCAAATGCGAAAGATCATGCAACACGATCCCATGCAGTTAGAGACCATGTATCTGTCAGATGAATTGAACTTAAACACAAACAGCGCGCTTGGTTATATGCAAGCGATCGATTTTCAAACGTATTTGCTGGACGATATTATGCAGAAAGTAGATCGTGCCACAATGACCGTCAGTTTGGAAGGACGTGAGCCTTTATTAGATCATCGAATTGTGGAATACGTGGCCAAACTACCTGATTCATACAAGTACCACCACGGCATCAAAAAACGACTTCTTCGAGATATTGTGTATGATTACGTTCCTCCATCTTTAATGGACCGACCCAAAATGGGCTTTGCGATTCCTATTGCGCAATGGCTTCAAAACGACCTCCGCGACTTGGTCCATGATTACATTAACGAGAAAAACATCACACAACAAGGCCTTTTCGAGTGGAAGGAGATTCAATCAATCCTTGATGCCTTTTTCGGCGGTAAAAAAGAATATGACATGAAGCTTTGGTACATTTTAATGTTCCAGATGTGGTATGAGCGGTGGATGAAGAAGTAAGGAATTATGAATTATTAATGATGAATTATGAATTAGGGAATTGGTAAAAGTATATTCGGCGTGGATTAAATGACATTTTTCATTATCTTGAATTAGAAACCTAACCCATTTATAATGAACAAGGAAAACATAATTCTTGTTAAAAGCTTTTCATTCGCCCTTACTGTAGTCAAGACGGGAAAAATGCTCCAAGAAAAGAAAGAATTCATCCTGTCCAAGCAGCTTATTCGATCCGGCACCTCGGTTGGTGCAAACGTCCGAGAGGCCCAAAATGCACAATCAAGAAAAGATTTTATTCACAAGTTAAGTATATCGCAAAAAGAATGTGATGAATCTATTTACTGGCTAGAACTCTTGTATCAAGCCGACTATCTTGCAAACGATCAATATTCAATTCTTTCAGATCAAGCGAAAGAACTGTTGAGAATTCTAAAAAGTATCATAATTTCGTCCAAACAAAACAATTCATAATTCATAACTCATCACTCATCATTAAAAAAGTTCTCTACATATCATACGACGGCATGACCGACCCCTTGGGGCAATCCCAAGTACTACCGTATATTAAGAAGTTATCGAAACATGGATACCAGTTTCATTTGATAAGTTACGAGAAGCCCGATCGATTTGCGAAATACAAGAAAGTGATTCAAGAGATCTGCGATGAAGACGGAATTGTTTGGCATCCGCAGCACTATGCGAAAGGAAAAGGATTAAAGAACACCCTACGACAAGTTCGTAGATTGAACAAAGTTGCTTTTTACTTACACAGCAAACACAACTTCGATATAACGCATTGTCGGAGTTATATCGCGGCTTTAGCTGGCATGCGAATGAAACGTAAATTCGGAACAAAATTTATTTTCGACATGCGCGGTTTTTGGGCAGATGAAAGAGTTGATGGTGGCTTATGGAATCTGAACAACGCGCTCTACAAGCAAATTTACAACTACTTCAAGCGAAAAGAACGAGCGTTTTTAAAGGAGGCGGATTATGTGATTTCACTCACAGAAAACGGAAAAAATGAAATGCTTTCGTGGCCGACAACCGCCAAGGATATTCGCATAAAAGTTATTCCGTGTTGTACAAATCTGGCTTTGTTCGACACAGAAAAAATTTCAGAGGAGATACAAGAAAACTGTCGTAAAAACCTCAACATTTCAAAAGATGAATTCATCCTGGGTTATATAGGCTCTATCGGAACCTGGTACATGCTTCCAGAAATGCTCGATTACTTCAAAGTGCTTCAGAAGGAAATACCCAATGCCAAATTCTTATTCGTTACGGGAGAATCTCCGGAGCACATAAAGAAGGCAGCAAATGAGCGAGGCATAGCATCTGATGCAATCGCAGTAACATCCGTTTTACATCACGAAGTACCCCATTACATCGCATTGATGGATGCCTCGATTTTCTTTATCAAGCCCTCGTATTCGAAAAAAGCATCGTCTCCCACCAAGCAAGGGGAAATTATGGCGATGGGAGTTCCGCTTATTTGCAATTCCAACGTCGGGGATACTGACCTCATCGTTTCGAGATACAAAGCTGGAACAGTGATTGATTCGTTTGATCAGGACACGTACAAAAACAACATTATCGATCCCGAGAAATTTGATTCAAAAACCATTGCTGCAGGTGCCAAGGACTATTTCGCGCTGGAAACGGGCGTAGAACGATTCCTTGATGTGTACTCAAAAATATATGAATAAGCGTATTTTATTCATAGCACCCTATCCACATGCTCAAGCCCCTTCGCAACGGTTCCGTTTCGAGCAGTACATTCCGGCATTAAAAGAAGCGAAGTACAAAGTCGAGGTTGAACCATTTCTCAGTGAAAAAGATTGGGCACCACTTTACAAAGAAGGATCATTTATCCGCAAAGGTTGGAGCATGTGTAGAAGCTTTCTGAAGCGTTGGGCACTCATGTTCAAAATTCGAAAGTTCGATTATATTTTCATACATCGAGAAGCATCCATGATTGGACCACCCGTTTTTGAGTTCATCATCTCAAAAGTTTTGAGGAAGAAATATATTTACGATTTCGACGATGCCATTTGGTTGCCCAATTACAGTCAAAGCAACGCAAGGTTTCATCGTTTGAAAGCCTACGGGAAAGTGAAAAAAATAATTCGTTGGGCGGATACTGTAACGGTTGGGAATGCATTTCTAGCAGAATACGCTTCCCAGTTTAACACAAATGTTCAAGTCATTCCAACAACCATTGACCTCGAAAATGTTCACAATCAGAAAACAACGCACACAAAAGATCTTATTCGCATAGGATGGACGGGCTCGCACACTACCATGGAGTACTTGCCTTTACTTGTCCCTACATTAAAAAGACTTGAAAAAGAGCATCCGATACAATTTCGGGTCATTTCAAACCATCCCCCGGATATCGATTTAGAATGTTTGGAATATGTACCATGGAACAAAGAAACCGAGATTGAAGATTTAGCAGCAATCCAAATTGGTGTAATGCCATTAAAGGATTCTATTTGGGCCAAAGGAAAATGTGGTTTCAAAGGACTGCAATACATGTCTCTGGAAATTCCTTCTGTCATGTCTGCTGTTGGAGTGAATACAGAAATTATCGAGGATGGAGTAAACGGCTTTCTTATTCGAGAAGAAGAGGACTGGCACCACGTTTTACAGAAACTTATTCTGGACACCGAACTAAGGGAGAATGTAGGAAAAGCAGGACATCAAACAGTGAAAAATCGATATTCAGTATCTGCCAACACAACCAACTATTTATCGCTATTCGAATGAAATTAGTTTTTGCCACCTCGAACATAAACAAAGCAGCAGAAATTGCTCGCCTTTTACCAGATTCCATAGAGATTCTTACTCTCAAAGATTTAAAGGTCACCGAAGAAATCCCTGAAACTGCCGATACATTGGAAGGAAACGCTCACTTAAAAGCTTCCTACATCACGGAAAAATTTGGAATCCCATGTTTCGCTGACGATACAGGGTTGGAAATAGCATCCCTTGACAATCGGCCAGGCGTTCATTCTGCGCGCTATGCGGGGGAGCACCGAAGTGACGAAGACAATATGAAGAAGGTCTTGGAAGAACTTAAAAACTACCCCGATCGTTCGGCGAGATTTAGAACAGTAATTGCGTTGCATCTTCCTAAAATTTCACTTGATTTTGAGGGGATAATCAACGGGGAAATACTTTCCGAAAAACAGGGAACTGATGGCTTTGGTTATGATCCCATTTTTGCACCGGAGGGCTATGACAAATCTTTTGCAGAAATAAGTATGGACGAAAAAAATGCTATCAGCCATCGTGGCAGAGCTGTACAAAAACTTGTTGCTTTTTTGAACGAGTACACCCATTAATCAGCTATTGTTAATAATTCAGTTTGATTCTTGTCAAATCTAGAGGTACTTTTGCACCGTCGAAACAACAATTTTTAACTCGAATCTCGTTCTATGTCGAAGATTATCTACACGAAAACGGACGAAGCACCTGCTTTAGCAACGTACTCATTCTTACCTATCGTTCAATCGTTCACCTCTACTGCGGGTATAACGGTGGAAACGCGTGACATTTCTCTTGCAGGTCGCATCATAGCTAATTTCCCAGATTATCTGAAGCCTGATCAACAAGTGGCCGATGCCTTGGCGGAATTGGGAGAATTGGCGAAAAAGCCTGAAGCAAACATCATTAAGCTCCCCAACATTAGTGCATCGCTTCCGCAATTAAAAGCCGCTATTCGAGAATTACAAGCAGCTGGATTTGCGTTGCCGGATTACCCCGAAGAACCTTCCAATGACACAGAGGCAGAAATTAAAAGTCGATATGATAAAATAAAAGGTTCTGCGGTAAACCCTGTCCTCAGAGAAGGAAATTCCGATCGCAGAGCGCCGAAAGCAGTCAAGGAATTTGTAAAAATGAACCCGCACTCTATGGGCACATGGAGCTCAGACTCCAAATCCCATGTTTCTTATATGAAATCGGGTGATTTTCGCTCCAATGAGAAATCAACTACTGTAAAAGAGGCTACTGTAGTTGACATCGTGTTTTCAACTTCGACAGGCGAACGTACTATTTTAAAAGAGGGAATTCCCCTTCAATCAGGAGAGGTTATTGATGCCACATTTATGTCGAAGAAAGAACTCAAAGAATTCCTGAAAAATCAAATAGAGGAAGCGAAGCAGCAAGGTGTGTTATTTTCGTTACACATGAAGGCCACCATGATGAAGGTTTCCGATCCAGTTATTTTTGGACATGCTGTTCGTGCCTACTTCGAAGATGTATTTAACGAGTTCGGTGATACATTGGACATCATTGGTGTAGACGTTAACAACGGATTTGGAGACTTACTTCAAAAAATCGATAACTTAAACGAGGAACAAAAGACGGCGATTGAAAATGCCATCGAAAACTGTTACGCGAACGGACCTGATCTAGCCATGGTTAACTCCGACCGTGGAATTACGAACCTTCACGTACCAAGCGACGTAATCATCGATGCTTCCATGCCAGCAATGATTCGTACCTCAGGGCAAATGTGGAACAAAAACGGAAACCCACAAGATACTAAGGCCGTCATTCCAGATAGTAGTTACGCACCCCTATACGACACCACTATTGAATTTTGTAAGAAAAACGGCGCGTTTGACCCTACAGTCATGGGAACCGTTCCAAACGTTGGTCTGATGGCACAAAAAGCGGAAGAGTATGGATCCCATGATAAAACCTTCATCCTTCCCTCAGATGGAAAAGTAGCCGTCATTTCTAAAGATGGTAACGTTCTCACCGAACACTTTGTTGAAGAGGGAGATATTTGGCGCATGTGTCAAGTAAAAGATGCAGCCATTCAGGATTGGGTGAAACTTGCAGTAAACCGTGCGAGAGCGACCAAATGGCCTACCGTCTTCTGGTTGAGTGCTGACAGAGCTCACGATGCCGAACTCATAAAAAAGGTTTCAACCTATTTACAAGATTACAATACAGAGGGTCTCGATATTCGAATTCTCTCTTTAGAAGAGGCTACGACTTTTACCCTCGAGCGACTTAAGAAAGGTGAAAATACCATCTCGGTTACTGGAAATGTACTTCGAGACTACCTTACCGACCTCTTCCCTATTTTGGAGGTAGGAACCTCGGCAAAAATGCTTTCAATTGTACCATTAATGAATGGTGGTGGATTGTTTGAAACGGGTGCTGGAGGATCCGCTCCGAAACACGTACAACAATTCAATGAGGAAAATCATTTACGATGGGACTCTTTAGGTGAGTTTTTAGCACTCGCTGTCTCTCTAGAGCACCTTGGTATTCAATATAAGAACGAGAAAGCTTTGATCCTTTCTAAAACCTTAGACACAGCGACGACAAAATTCCTTATGGAAAACAAAGCACCTTCGCGAAAAGTGGGAGAATTGGATAATAGGGGGTCACACTTTTATCTTGCCTTGTACTGGTCAGAGGCTTTAGCAAATCAAACAGAAGATCAAAATCTCAAAAAGACTTTTGAAGATCTACACCAAAGACTCGCTTCGAACGAAGATGTTATCATCGAAGAGCTGAACGAAGTACAGGGAGAACCTGTTGATTTAAAAGGATACTTCTACCCGAATACGAAGGAGGTCAGCAATGCAATGCGACCGAGCGCTACATTTAACAATCTGATAGCAACCCTCATAAAAGAAGCCAGAATTACAGAGCATTGAGGAATCCCATATGGTCATCATGCCGAAACCTTTTTTATTTTTAGGCAAAATTGATTTGATGAAAGGTATTTTTCTTCTGTTCTGTTTGATCTCCTTCGCAGGAATCTCGCAAGAATTCCCTAAGGATTGGCTCGGGTCGTATAAAGGCGAAATGTTAATTGCGAATTTAGGACGCCCTACAGATACCATTAATGTAGAATTTAACATGATCACTTTGGAAGAAGATTCCGTTTGGTCCTATAAAATGACATTCTACTCAGAGAAATTTGGCACTGTTGTAAAAGACTACAAGATTGTGGCAAAATCCAAGGAGGATAGAAACAACTTTTTTCTTGATGAGAATAATGGTATCGTCATGGAATTGTCCTTCATGGACGGAACCTTTTACGGCATGTACGAGGTCATGGATATGATGTTTATTACAACCATGAAATATACGGACGGAAACATCTATTACGACCTTTTTGCAGCTCCAATGGCCGAGCCTCTTGTCACTACTTCTGAAGGTGAAGAAGCTGTGGAAGCCAAAAGTTATGGTCCGTCATTGCACCAAACCGCATTGTTTATTCGAACGCCATGAGGAAACGAATTGCAATCGGCATAGCTGTATCTCTTTTGGCGTCTTGTGCAAGCATTCAGCCTGAAGCTCCAGAAATTGACGTGAAAGAATCCCTGGTAATTCCACAACAGCCAGTTTCAGTGGTAAAGGTTCCAGTGAAAATTGATTTATCACCTTACTTCGCCGAAACTAACAAATCCGTACCAAAAGAATTCCGGGGAAACGAATCTCAATGTGCTGGTGTGAGCTACAAGTATTATTTCAAAAGAAAACCCATCGAATTCAAAGGAACCGGTTCCTTTCTAGAGTATTCAGTGGACGGTTCCTACTGGATGAAGTTGAAATATTGTCCCGAATGTATCGACATTTTTGGTTCTGGTGCGTCGTGCATCAGCCCTGTAATTAAGGTTTCGTGTGGAATTGACGAACCCATGCGAAAATTGCGTGTAGGTTTTAAATCCAAAATCGGCGTAAGCGAATCCTATCGACTCACCTCTTCTACCAAGCTTCGTGAAGTAAAAGCACTATCACCTTGTGAGGTTTCATTTGTCAATTTCAATGCAACCAACACCTTAGAAAAAGAGGTGAGAAATGCTTTAAAGCCATACGAAAAAGATATTGACAAAGCCATTGAAGAAGTAGACTTAAAACCCGACATGGAACTTACCTGGCAAGCCATCGAAGAACCCATGGATCTTGAAGGGTATGGCTATCTGTTTCTAAATCCCAAAATGGTTGGAATGAGCAATATTCAATACGTAGGTGACACGGCGTATTTAGATGCATACCTGCACGCTTTTCCAGAAGTACGATCGGATACTATTGGATTCAAACCTACACCACTTCCAAACCTTTCCGACATTGAAATAGCTGATGGCTTCGATGTCAAAATGGACATCACGGCACAGTACGATTCCTTAAGTAGCATTTTGACAAGGGATATTCGCGGAATGGAAACCGAAGTAAAGGGCAACAAGGTTATTTTTGAAGATGTAGAAGTTCATGGTGCGGCCTATCAGCAACTCCACATAAAAGTAGACTTCAGTGGAAAAAAGAGAGGAACAATTTACTTAACTGGAACGCCTTCATTTGACGCCGAGAAACAGCACATTTCATTTCCTGATTTAGAGTTTCACATCAAAACCAAAAGCGCTCTTTTGAAAAGTGCCAAGTGGCTCTTCGACAAGAAGGTTACCAACATGATTCGAGAGGCTGCCAACTTGGACCTCGAAGAGTATCTAAAGACCTTTAAAGCTACGATAGAAGAAAGTTTGAATGGAGAGATTGACAAAGAAGTTTGGATGAACGGAACCATCGATGACATCAAAATTGATTATATCTACCCCCGAGAAGATGCATTATTCATGCGCGTTTCCTCTACTGGTCATTTGGGTATAAAAATGTAGGGTTAATAAGGAATCATGAATGTAAAATAATGAATTGAATTCCTAAATCGCCTCAACTCCATCATCATCACTATTCATTATTTTTTATTTCTTATTCAAAATTCCTATGAATTCTCACTCACACTAACTGTTAACCATATGTTGTGCCAACCTTGGAAAACAATCGTACAATTCTTTGGCTAACTGTTCATCCTCAACATGTTGGTATATAGCAGTCTTCATACACCGTAACCACTCTTCCATAGCTGCCTGATCAATGGCATGTGGCAAGTGACGCATCCGCATTCTTGGGTGACCATAACTATCTGAATACAAATGTGGTCCACCTAGAAATTGTGTTAAAAATTGATACTGTTTATCACGAATTAGTGATTTATCGGTTTGAAATAAATGACCAATGATTTCACTATCGAATACAAGATCGTAGAATGTGTCAACGATCGCCCTTAATTGCTGTGGTCCAATTTTTGAATAAATGCTTTCCATGCCTTTACTAAACAAATTTAGTGGGGGATTAGTACAATTAGTTTAACTATATTTGATGCAAGACGAACTATGGCAAAAGTAACCTTTCTCCTTATTTCTTTGCTTCTGTCGTGGTCCACTCTTAGCCAGCATCATCAAGTTGGCAAGAATGGTCATAACATGAACAGTTGCGAGGGCGCTATCAATATTTTTGAAAGCGGCGAATTCGAGCTTGCCTTCAACGGCGGGAGCGACAATATCATTGAATCATATCCAACACTTTCGGAGTTCCAATCAGAAAACACGTTGTGGTGTACTTATATCGCACCTTCCACGGGTTGGCTCACCTTAGACGCTTCGGTAAAAAATGGATTCTTGCAGATGGTCATCTTCAAACCTGAATCGATTGATATCTGCAAGGATATCAAGCAAGGAGTGGCAGAAATTCAGCGTATGCTGGTTTCTAAAGAGAGCAACAGCGTTGGCCTTAGCAAAAATGTCGACGAGAGTCACCTGTACCAGTACAAAATGAATCCAGGTCAGAAAATTTATGTGGTTTTTGCGACCAATGAAGATTCGAAAAAGAAAATGGAGCTGAACTGGACCTTTGAAGAGGAAGTAATAACGGCTCATGAAAAGAAGGTAATTGACTACCGCGACGATGACTTTGCGCCAACATTATCCTTCACGATTCGTGATGCACAGTCTGGAAATCCACTAACAGCGGCATTGATTATAGACGGCAGCAAAGACTTGCAGGGAATGTACATTGGTTCGGACTTCTTTTTCAATATCACCTCCACCAAAGATTTTAATTTGAGTTGTGATTTGGAAGGATATTTCTTCTACGACAGCCTTATTGAAATTTCTGGCTACGAAGACACTTACATTGAAATCTTTCTGGATAGAGCTGAATCTGGAAAGAGCTTGCAGATCGAAGAAATTCAATTTGTACCAGGAACAAGTGAGATTTTGAAAAGTTCAGAGCCCAAATTGCGTCGATTGAAAGATTTCCTTGCACTCAACTCAACACTCGAAGTAGAGATTCAGGGTCATGTTTTCGCGATGGGTGACAATAGTTTTGCTGGACAGCGAATTTCAGAAGCTCGCGCGAAACGGGTGATGCATTATCTTGTGGACAATGGCATTGACAAAAATCGCTTATCTGCCGTTGGATATGGAAATACACGTCCAATCTATGAAAATCCACTTCGCACCTATCAGGAGCAGGCGAATCGCCGGGTGGAGATTTTAATTAAGTAGACAGGGGACACTAAACTTTCAGATACTAGACGCTAGAATTTCAGACGCTAGATGCTAGATGCTAGAGTTTGCGGCACTAGACAAAAGACCGAAGGCTTTCTTTTTCTTATCTTAGATAAATGCGATTGATTTTCCTTTTCGTTTGTTTAGCTGGATTGCTGTACCAATGTACGGTGAATACTGACCAGAATAATTCAATTACCAGTGTTGAGGCATCTCAAAGCAAATCAAACATTGATACCATCTTTATTTCCGATGAGCATCTCGAAAAACCCCATTTTAGTCTGCGTTTGATCGATACCAGTTTATACGATGTTTACCCTTTCGATACGTGGGTAACGTGGCGTGGAGGTTGGAGCAATACGAATTATGATATCAATGACCTCTGTGATACGAAACTAATGCCAGTTGATCCTAACATTCATGTGAAAAGATTATCGGACTCACTTTTTCAATTTAAAGTGGATTCAGAATTCCTATTGGAAAAAACCGGTATAGATAGAAATCTTTTTAGTTTCGAAGTATATCTTAAACCCAACCGTCATTGTGCGCTCGAATGGGGTTCAAAGCATTACGTATTTCCAGAATTACTTTTTTATTGTTTCAAAACGTGTGAACTGAATTGGGAAGTTGAATAAAAACAGGCCGGTTCCTGAAATCAGGGATATCACAAACAGGTTTCCGAAAACAAACCATGTGCATCCTTCTGCTTATCCCTTTTACCTGTTTCAAACTTTTTTCTCCACAAAAAAACCAGCTCCGAATTCGAAACTGGCTCCACTATCCTTTATTGACACATTTAAATCGTCATAATGTCTTTTTCCTTCAATGTGAGCAACTCTTCCACTTTGTTCGTGAAGTCATCTGTAATCTGTTGTACGCGGCTCTCAGCATCCTTTTGCATATCTTCGGACAACCCGTCATCCTTCAAGCCTTTGATCATATCCAATGCGTCCTTACGATGAGAACGAATTCCTACCTTCGCATTTTCAGCCTCGGCTTTTGCACGTTTCACCAAATCACGACGGCGTTCTTCTGTGAGTGGTGGGATAGAAATAATCAACATTTCTCCATTATCTTGAGGAGCAAATCCAAGATTCGCATTCACAATTCCTTTCATCAATTCACCCAACATCCCCTTCTCCCAAGGTTGAACTGTTAAGGTTCTAGCATCCATAACTCCTACGTTGGCCACTTGCTGAAGTGGAGTTTTTGATCCATAGTAGTCTACCATAACACCTTGGAGCATAGCCGGTGAGGCTTTACCAGCACGAATCTTCATCAATTCCGACTCAAAATGCTCTATTGATTTCTCATTTGACGATTTAAACTCGTCGTAAATCATGTTTAATTCTTCAGTCATAGCTCTTAATTTCTTACAATTGTGCCTACTTGATCCCCTTCCAAAACCCTCTGCAGGTTCCCCGGAGTATCCATGTCAAAAACAATAATAGGTAAGTTATTTTCCTTACAAAGCGTAAACGCTGTCATATCCATTACTTTTAATCCCTTCGCATACGCGTCATCAAAACTAATGGTATCGTATTTCGTCGCGTTCGGATCTTTCTCTGGATCGGCAGAATAAATACCGTCTACACGTGTCCCCTTCAAGATCACTTCCGCATTGATCTCTATGGCTCTCAATGATGCCGCAGAGTCTGTTGTAAAGAATGGATTTCCCGTTCCCGCACCGAAAATAACAACACGACCGCGTTCCAAATGGCGAACCGCTTTTCTCCGAATAAATGGCTCAGAGATTTCTTTCATTTCAATTGCCGACTGCAAACGCGTTTGAATTCCTACGGACTCCAATGCTGCTTGAAGTGCCATGGAGTTGATCATTGTTGCCAACATACCCATGTAATCTCCATGCGTACGATCCATCCCGCCTTCTTCTGCTTGCACCCCTCGGAAGATGTTTCCACCTCCAATGACAATAGCAACCTCTACCCCTGCTTCGTAAATTGATTTAATTTGTTTGGCATACGATGCCAAGCGATTGTTATCAATCCCGAAAGCCTTATCGCCCATTAGTGATTCGCCACTGAGCTTTAAAAGGATGCGTTTGTACTTCATTTTGTGCATTTAGAAACCGAGCAAATATAGCGAAATTGATACAACGTTTTAGTACTCGAAATCTTCTTTCACCAAGGAAAGTAGAAAAAAGAATAACGCTGTTCATTGCCATCAAACGAGATCATAATCTGAAAATGAACTGTTAACCAGATAATTACACCATTTATTCTCTAATAAACTCCAAGACTTGATCCATATAGTTGAAGTATCCAAGTTTCAGAGGTACCTGACCATGGTCGCAATCAGGCACACGAATAGCTTTTTTCTCAGACCCTCCATGATTTGCGTAAATCAATTCTCCGTTATCGATAGCAATGTAGGAGTCCTCTATTCCATGCATCCATAAAAGAGGCATCGATACGTCTTTAATTTTCTCTGAATTCGGAAATTCTAATGTGGTCACAAACCCTGCACTCATCCCTAACGTTGAGCTGTTCACTAAATTTTGAACAGTGGCTAAAGGTGCCTCAATCATGATTTTAGCGAATGGGAAATCGGCTCGATACGCCGCACGGTCAATCGTAGGAATGGCCCCCAGGCTAAAGCCATAGCAAAATGTTCTGGACGGATCCGCACCGTTGGCAATCAACCAATCAATTGCAGCATCTGCATCTTCGTAAAGGCCTTGCTCCGAGGATTTTCCCTGCGACATTCCGTATCCGCGGTAATCAATGGTAAATACGCCATAATTGTACTTGCCACCTAAATTGGCTAGCAGTGATGTTCTATCCCAATAAGCATCCATATGCTTTGACTGCCCGTGGAAATAAAGAATGATTGTATCGGTAGCAATGGTACTCATATCACCAATATAAACGCCATAAATAGTGTGAGTAACATCGTTAACAGCATCATAAGAAGGCATGGTAACTAACTCATAATTTGGTGCCTTCACTACCAGGCTATCCGGAATATCAATTTCCTGTTCGTCTTCATAATTTTCAAACTGATACGCATCCAACGCAGTTGCTGGAAAAGCTAAACTATCCAGTTTGAACTTCTGACATGCGATTAACACCACGCCTACCGCTAAAAATCCAACTACAACTTTCATTTCTTCTTCTTCTTTAATGTTTTTCTAAATCCGATATAAACTCCAGTGGCACCGTTAGTACCCAAAATTCCAGTATACGGTACAAATGCATCTTCGCTATCGATGTAAGGTCCTAACAATTTTACTTCCGCAAATAGTTGATAACGATTTTCCGTGGCTTTGAAGACATGTCCAAATTGAGGACTAAACAACATCCATTGATCGTTCGGTCGATCGAAGTCAATGCCTGATTGAAGAATAAAAGTGTTATTGAACCCCACGTAAAAATAATTTCGACGCTTTCCGTAATTCCAGTAAGCATTTGCATCAATCATCGGCCAAAAATTAAACGCTCGTGTACTTGGTGAATAAGCCAATTGAGCTGTACCAGACACACTCACGTTGGGCCAATAGCCCTTTTGTTTAAGAGGTTGATACGTCGCACCTACATCTGCATGCCCCGTTCCAAAAAGAAAGGATGTTGTATGCAGAGCGCTGTACACTGTCAGATTTGAATCCAAACCATATCCTACTTCTAACGAAGATAGAGGCGCGGGTATTCCCACTCCCTCAAAGCCAACCATTGGTCCGCCAACACTACCACCAACAGCCCATTGGTCTTTTTCCAGAGGCTCAACGAATCTACTAGGTGCACAACCGACGGTCGCAAGCACCAAAAGTGCTATTAATAATTCCTTCATAGATCAAAAATAAGTGAATTCACTGAAAACCAAGCAAGCTTCGCTATGCACACACAATTAACGCATAATGTCCTCATCTCCCAAAATAAGACACCACTGTGTGTCCTATTTTCCCTTAAGTATTGACTTACTGACTGTTAAAGAGTCCTAAATACGATTTTCGAACATAATTTACCACCGAATAATGCGTATCTTCTCTACGAAATTTAAAAGTTAAGCGTATGAGAAAGAGGATTACAAAGTATTTAGGAGGAGTAGCGCTATTATCAGTTTTAGCATTGTTTTCTTGCCAAAAGGAAGGAGAAATGGACCGTACCGAACGAAAACTCGTGGGAACCTGGACCTATGATGAAGCTACGGTACCATCCGGCATGATTGGCACAGAAAATGTGATGAGTGAATATGATGCGGACCAGCTTATCATCAAAGATGACTTTACCGTGGAATATTATGACGATGAAACACAAAACAGAAGTTATGGCACATGGGTGAAAACGACAGAAACTCTTGATGAGTGTGTAACGGACGTGCTTACACTGGACTTAACCCGAAGTTCGGACAGTTCGTCTCATCAAATGGTAATTCATCATGTATATGTTACCAAGAAAAAATTGAAAGGGTATTTGGATACTCCACACGGTGAAGTGGATGTAGTCTTACTCAGACAATAATACACTGCAGATAGCACGAAGAGGCCCTGACTTTTAATGAAGTCGGGGTTTTTTATGTAAAAATGAAAGCCGAGATCTTACGACCTCGGCTCTCACCTAACCACTATTCACTGAAAAGGCACAGGACGTGCCTTCAATATATAAGACGTAGCATTTTGGAAAAAGCTTACCTGTGTATTTCTTAATTTTCCTTAAAAAATGTTCGTTTTTGAGAAAACACGGTTTGTATTACTTGAAAATGGAGGCTTGTCGAACTGAATCCCTATTATTTGATGATTAATTAATAAGCACATAGGTATGCCTGAAAAAATCTTTAGATTTTGGGGTTTCAATCGGGTAATTAGGTAGCGGTAGTTTGAGATAATCACATACGACTTGAAGTGTATCGTTGTTAATAGTGCATGAAAACTGCTTGTCGTTATTGTAATTTAAGTGCAACCCGATACGCACTGATGTTGTATATGGAGATTCCTCAGGCCCCATAAAATGGGCAGTGTGCAATCTGTAAAACTTGATCTCCCGATTGTTCATCCAAATGGCGAGCTTTCCCTTTTTCTCAAATTCAAGAAAGTAATCATCCGACTCACTAGTCGCTGGGATCCAAGTTGTTGTGGTATACTCAGTATTTGTTGCGTAGGAATAGTTTTTGTCGTGAAAAGTGCTTCCCACCCATTTCCACTTGCCTTGTAAGATTTCGTACCCACCTTCGAGTTTGTCTTTTCTACAAGAAACAAGCAAGAAAAAGACGATTAAAAATAGAGTGATTTGTTTCATTCAAGCGAAGTCTTTTAAAAGCTAAACGTATATCACGCATAAAGGTTGAATTCACTCATTTCCTGCAACAAAAAACCCTGACGCTCTTGGAAAGGTCAGGGTTTCTTATATCCTTGGATGGTTTCTTAAGCCATTGCCAGACGTTTGAATTCTGTTACTGTCAATCCGTCCTCTGAATTTTTCAAGAACTGCTCAACAGTAATTTTGTTATCACGAACGAAAGACTGGCTCAACAAAGTATTTTCTTTAAAGAATTTACCCAATCGTCCTTGAGCGATTTTGTCAGCCATTTCAGCTGGCTTTCCTTCCTGGATTGCCAAATCACGACCAACTTCCAACTCACGAGCGATAGTTTCTTCGTCAACTCCGTCTTTATTCAAAGCGATTGGTGACATTGCTGCTACCTGCATTGCTACTTGCTTTCCAGCGTCAGCAGCAGTTTCAGAAGCTTTATTCAATCCTACCAAAGAAGCCAACTGGTTTCCAGGGTGGTTGTATGCTACAACGTGATCTGCTTTGATTACATCGTAACCAGAGATAACGAGCTTCTCACCTATAACACCAATTTGCTCAGTGATTTTCTCTTCAACCGTCAATTTGTCGTCGTAAGGCAACGCCAACAACTCGTCTTTTGTAGCTGGCATGTGCTTCATTGCGATGTCCACCAATGAACGAACGAATGCATTGAAGTCAGAGTTTTTCGCTACGAAGTCAGTCTCACAACTCAACGCGAAAACGATTCCTGATTTTCCATCCTCTGTTGTTTCAGCGAAAATCAATCCTTCTTTCGTTTCGTTGTCACCGCGCTTAGCAGCTACTTTTTGACCTTTCTTACGAAGCACGTCAACTGCCGCGTCGAAATCGCCATCTGTTTCAACAAGAGCCTTTTTGCAGTCCATCATACCTGCTCCTGTCATTTTTCTTAGTTTGTTTACATCTGCAGCTGTGATTGCCATGGATTAAACTTTTTAGTGGTGAAAATTATTTTGCTTCTTTTTCTTCTTTCGCTTCTTCTGCTTTTGCTTCAGGAGCTGCTTCTTCTTTCGCTTCAACCTTAGGAGCCTCCTCTTTTGCTGGAGCTTTTTCAGCCTTCGGTGCTTCTTTCGCTTTCGCTTCAGTAGCCGGAGCTTCCTCCTTATCCTTCGCAGGAGCATCTTTAGCATTCTTACGCTCAGTCAATCCTTCTTTAACAGCACCACAGATAGTATCCATGATGATAGAGATTGATTTTGTTGCGTCATCGTTCCCTGGAATTGGGAAATCAACCAATTTCGGGTTCGAGTTTGTATCTACGATTGCAAATACAGGAATATTCAAACGTTTCGCTTCTTTCAATGCGATGTGTTCTTTTACGATATCTACGATGAAGATTGCTGCAGGCTGACGTGTCATGTCCGCGATTGATCCGAAGTTTTTCTCCAACTTCTCACGCTGACGTGTCTTAAACAAACGCTCACGCTTGTTCAACGTCTCCCATGTTCCGTCTGTCTTCATTTTGTCGATAGACGTCATTTTACGAATGGAACGACGTGTTGTTTGGAAGTTTGTCAACATACCACCTGACCAACGCTCAGTTACATATGGCATGTTAATTTCCTTCACGCGCTCAGAGATAATATCTTTCGCTTGTTTTTTTGTTGCAACGAAAAGAATCTTTTTACCCGACTTTGCAATTTGCTTTAATGCTGCCGCCGACTGATCGAGGTGTGCAATTGTCTTATTAAGGTCAATAATGTGGATACCTTTCTTCTCCTCGAAGATGTATGGCGCCATCGCCGGGTTCCATTTTCTTTTCATGTGTCCAAAGTGAACACCTGCTTCTAATAAATCTTCAAATTTTACTTTTGACATTTTCTTTCTTTTAAAGTGCTTTCACTGAATTTTTCCTTCTTAGTTCAAGGAAAAGGTGCTACAGCCAAAGCTAATTGTTTACGTTCCTTTAGTAATCAATCCGAAAGGGATCAGCAGTGCTGACGGGTACTCTCGAACTTGGATACTAAACAACCGCCAAATAGTTTTCTTAACGTTTCGAGAACTGGAATTTCTTACGTGCTTTCGGCTGACCTGGCTTCTTACGCTCGACCATACGTGGGTCACGTGTCATTAATCCTTCTTCTTTCAACATTGGTTTGAATTCTGCGTCCAATTCTACAAGTGCGCGAGAAATTCCTAAACGGATGGCTTCAACTTGTCCGTTGATTCCTCCACCTGATACGTTTACCTTCACATCGTATTGACCAACTGTGTCTGTCAATGCGAATGGCTGAACAATTTTTGATTGAAGAACGGCTACTGGAAAGAAATCCTTGTAGTCGCGTTTATTTACAGTCACGTTCCCTTTCCCTTTTGTAAGGTATACACGGGCAACGGATGTTTTTCTTCTTCCTAATGTGTTAATTACTTCCATGCTATTATTTGAATGTATCCAAGTTTAGTACCTCTGGTTTCTGTGCTTCTTGTTTGTGCTCAGAACCTGTGTACACTTTTAGGTTAGTAAATAACTGACGTCCAAGCTTGTTCTTAGGAAGCATTCCTTTTACTGCTTTTTCGACTAATCTTTCTGGATGTTTTTTTAACATCTCTTCTGCTGTCAAAGAACGCTGTCCACCTGGGTAACCAGTGTAACGGATGTATTCTTTGTCAACGAGTTTTGTACCTGAAAAGGCAACTTTCTCTGCGTTGATAACGATAACGTTGTCGCCACAGTCAGCATGCGGTGTGAAGTTGGGTTTGTGTTTTCCACGAATCACCTTCGCCACCTTACTTGCCAAACGACCAAGAGGTTGGCCTTCAGCATCCACTACGAACCACTTTTTATCAGCAGTTTCTTTGCTAGCGGAAACGGTTTTGTAACTTAATGTATCCACAATTAAACATTTATTAAATAAGACAATTCCCCTAAATTGGGGGTGCAAAGATATGATTTCTGGATTTATTAACAAATCCTTTTGAATAAAGAATTGAGGGGATACTCTAAAAAGGGAGAAGTTACATGATATAAGGGATGGATACGGTTATTTCTTTTGATTATTATCTTTTCGTGTTTAGCCCAATGTTGGCAATTTACAGACATAACAACCCGCCACCATTATCCTGAAATCCTATCAGGAATATCAAGCAGAGTTGTTTTGAAAAAGAACAGATTTCGTCTGACCCGCCACACTCTGTGTCGTCTTATGATAATGCAAAACCAGAAAGTAAAAGAAGTAGCAGTAGGATGGGATAAATCAGTGCTTTCATAGGATTGTGAATTAGTGTGCAACTTGAATATACGTACATGAAATACTAAAAAACAAATAAAATCAATGCATTTACGTGATACTACGTAGTGTTTCCGGTACATTTCCCTATGAAAAGAAGCGATTTATCGGGAGGTTGCAGCCCAGACACTTTCAAGTTGCCATACGTTTGAGGAGTCGTAAAATACATGAACCGGACTGCTTAACAAGTTGGAGTGGTCCCTAAAAAAAAGCAACGAAGCCTTATTGTCTAACACATATCTTACTTCGTTGTCTTGCGCATAAATATCCAGCATCTCCTTTCTCAACGGAGTCAGTACGCTATTGTTTACAACCCCATCCAAATTTACAACTGTATTTCTGTCGCCAAGGCAAGCAGAAGGAAGTCCGGCGTTGTATACCCCAACTTTTTCGCCTTTCGGTACAATTTTCTTCACAACCTCACACGACTTAATAATAAATGGTCCATTGAACGTTCTTGGCGCTAACTGTGCTTCACCCCACAACACGCCGATGCTTGCGGGAATCAAAAGTAAGTACCACTTCCTACCCTCTGTAAGCCACTCGAACGCATGTGCGACAAGAATTAACAAGAGTAAAAATTGCGGAATAAAGTACCAATCACGAAAACCGTGAAGCGTTTTTAACGTTAAAACCATTAGGATAATCGAAGCAAAGCCTAAACTGATAAGCACTCCCCATAGGTTTTTATCTCTTTTGCGAAACGTGATATACAGCCCAATCAACGTTAGACCAATAATTACAAAACTCAGCGACGACTCTGCACAGAAGATAGTGCCGAGTGCTCCTTTAAATCCTTCGAAAAAAGAGAACTTGTACCAGGTAGCATGAATAGCTTTTGCTTGCCCAGATGAAGGTACGGGATGACCGAATGCAACAAAATTGACAATCATCCAGGAGGAAAAAGTAACAATTGGACCGATAGCTACCAGCAGCCACTTTTTCATAGACTGCCCTTGTAACATTGCGTACACAGCTAGAAAAAATAAAACCAACGAAAACTCCATGCGCGTGATGGCAAACAAAGCAAAAACTACCATCGCCTGCCAGAAACGTCGCTTTTCTTTCATCCATGTACATGCTCTGAGCGTAAGAGTTAGCATGAGAAATGACAGGGCAGCCTCTGTTCCATTGAAGGTAACGCTTAAGATTTTTGGATGTAAAATGAAAATTGTTGGAAGAATAACGGCTAACCACTCAGACCATCCCATTTCCTGCGTCCATTTACGGAGTTGAAAACTCGTCAAAACGCACAAAACGGTTACAATTAAAGAAACGATTACCCAGGAAGCATACCAATCATGGAGCATCCACTTTCCGAGAGGAACCAGTAGAAATAGAAATAAGGGTTGAAACCCATTCGTTGGATGAATCCCATCAAAGGTAAATCCATCTCCCGATGCCACATGTCCCGCTATCTGTGAGTAGTAATACAAGTCATCAGAACCCCAGCGCGTGAGTAATTGTGCCTCTGGTTGAAAGATGATGATCAACCGCACCAGAAGCCCTACTGACAGCGCCAACCAAAACAGATGCGATGGTTTAATTCGACTCATTGGACCGAAAGTTAAGATTATTCGGGAGTTCGAGGAATAAAAAAAACCTTACACTTCGAGAGCCTCAGTGTACGGTTCAATTCGTTATTCGGAAAGTTTTACTTCTTCTTAAATGCGTTAATGGCGTTGATCGTAAACTCAGAAAGAACAAGTTTGCCACTCATTGCAGCACGTTCAGCCAACAATTCGTCCCAATGATCCGTTCCTTCCCAGAAAATTTGCTTGAGCAAGGCCATCGCCTCTGGATTTGAACTGGAAAGAGTACCGGCAAGTTTCTCAATTGCTTCATCCATTTCCTCCGCCGAATCGTATGTTTCTGTGTACAATCCATTGTCTCGAGCCCATTCTGCAGATCGCCATTCGGTAGCGTTGATTGCCAATTGACTCATCGCTGATCGACCTACCTTGCGCTCAACAGCGGGACCAACTACAAACGGACCAATCCCGATAGCTAACTCGGAAAGCTTTACCGCTGCGTGTTTGGTTGCAAAACAATAGTCCACAGCCGAAGCTACTCCTACTCCACCACCAACGGCTTTTCCTTGTACACGTCCAATGATGAGTTTGGGACATTTGCGACAGGCGTTAATCACCTTTGCGAACCCCGAGAAAAACTCTTTTCCAGTAGGGAAATCCTTGATGGAAATCAGTTCATCAAAACTAGCCCCAGCACAGAAAGCACGATCTCCCTGAGATCTAAGCACAATTACCTTAACGGCATCGTTTTGCCCTAATTCTGTAACCGTATCGGCTAATTTTTGAAGGATTTTCCCTGGCAGAGAATTACTCAGCGGGTGACCGAATTCAATTGTTCCTATTCCTTTGTCATCAATTTCGAAAGTTACACTTCCTTGGTTGATTGCATCTGACATAACAAATTACTTATTCGATGTTTTGGGTTTCGGGCGATTTTCCTTTGGGGATGCAATTTTCACATCCAATTTACGACCGTTCACTTCCATTCCGTTCAATGCTTCTATAGCACGAATGGCTTCATCGGTACTTTCCATTTCAACGTATCCAAAACCGCGTGAGCGCTTTGTTTTTTTCTCGTATACAACGTGTGCGTAATCTACCTTGCCAAACGACGAAAAAGTAGCTCTGAGGTCTTCTGAAGTAATGCTCCAGTCAAGATTCGCGATAAAAATATTGACCATCTAACTTATTTGAGTGTAAAACTATCAACACCGATCAATTGGCCTTGACAGTAGATATTAATTTTGTAGGTTCCACCGCTCAGCTCCGAACGTACGCTGTATGTCATTAGAATATCAACGCTTGCGTTTTGATAGTCAATGGTACGTTTGTGTGAGTAAGGAACGTTTCCTTTTTCTGTTTCTACAACACCGGAAAGTGTGTTCTGTAGCGTTTTATTATCAGGCCCTATGATTTGCATGTAGACCGTTTTTTCACCGGGATCTGTGATGGCGTTCTTACCAATGGTAAACTCCGATTCAATCCGAACGACATTTTTAGCCCGGTTTGTTTCCTTAAAGTTATTGGTGATAGTTTGCTTTACTCCACGTGAAGAGAAAGAACTTTTATCAACCACTAACATCTGTCCTTCTTTTACCTTTTGTGTAAGAGCGTCTGCCTTTACCTGAAGTTGATCGCGATCCATGGTTGTTTCCTCCAACGCAAATGTTTTTTCATCGAGATCGTTCCGGAGATTGAGTGCAAGCGTATTTAAGGAATCGATTTCATACACATAGCCCTTCATGATTCTTCGCAACTCGTCATTTTCACGACGGAGCTTGGACATAAAGGCCACGTTCAGCTTATCGCGCGATTTCATTTCTTCATTCTCCGCCATCAAAGCCTTGATCTTCGCCTCTTGTTGTTCAATAGCTGCAATCTGCTCAGGTGTCCCGTTTTTCTTCAATTCTGCGTAATCTTTCAACATTAAATTGAAGTTCGCCGCAATATCATCGGAATCAGAACCAAAGTATTCTTTCATCCGATTGTTCATTTGAATCAACTTGTTATTCCCTTTTTTTACTTCATTATTGGCTTTCACCAATTCCCCTCGAACGTTGTTCCAGGCAAAAAAGAGTATCCCAACTCCCACCATTAAAATGATGATGACTGCGATATACGCACCGTTGTTCTTTTTATTATTTACAATTTCTTCAGACATATACTATTGTTTTGAGTTTGTTCTGGTCACCTTCAAAGGCAATGCCAAAATGAACTCTAGCACAAATCAAACTGCTTCCAATTCGTAGACGTAGCTCTCCATAATTTGGTTCGCCAACAATTTCTTGCATGCTTCGTCCACCATCTTGTCGGCGTCTTCCTTTGAGGCAGCTTCTACAAACAAGCGAACGTGTCTTCCGATACGCACACCATCAATAGCATCAAGTCCAATATTCTTCATGCTTCCTGTAACCGCTTTCCCTTGTGGATCAAGCAATGCGTCTAATGGCATTACATCAATTTCTGCCTTAAATCTCATCCGTTTTCTTTTTATTAAATACGTTATATAACAGCGATAAAATCAAGTACAAAAATACAATTAATGCGATTGCCCATGTTTTAAATATGAGAATTAATCCAGCACTTATCAACAAAAAAGAATAACGGATTTCATTGCCTTTCCAGCCAAATTGCTTGAATTTTAGCGCAAACAAAGGGATTTCGAGGATCAAAAGGGTACTCATTACTACACACAAAACAGCTAACACCTCTGGCTGACAAACAGTTAGAATCATGTCGCGATCCGTCAAATCGCCATAACACAACACTAAAGGAAAGGTCATGAAAAAAAGTGTGTTGGCCGGTGTTGGCAAACCTATAAATTGATCCGTTTGTCTCAAATCGACATTAAATTTTGCCAATCTGAAAATGGAAAAGAAAGGAATGGCCAATGCGAAAAGTGGAATTCCATATCGTGTTGTCCCGTCCAATAGCTGATTGATGTAAGCACCAAAATCCATATAAATCACCTCCGGAAAAACCTCTCCTTCTGCTCGATATTCCAAATAATCGTTCAAGTTCATGGACATGACTATCATCATTATGACTCCAGGAGCCACCCCGAAGGTGACCATATCCGCTAGAGAATCCATCTGCTTACCTAAATCTCCTGCCACACCTAATTTGCGTGCAAGAAATCCATCAAAGAAGTCAAAAAATGCCCCTGCAAAAATAGCGAAGGGTGCTAAATCAATTCTTCCAGCAAAAGCCAAAAGGATAGCAACAATTCCTGAAAGTAAATTGGCTGCGGTAAACAGATTGGGTAGATTTATCATTGAACCTTGGGAAATGCTAATTTTGTAGTGGTAATCGTCAACGATTTAGGTGATTCATTCGTCTAATTACTATATACATCACAAAGAATACAATTTTTTGCAAAAAACGCTGTTAAAGGAGGTGAAAATTAAATTATTTATGAAATCTAGCATTGCTTTCTGCGCAGCTTCTGTAAAGTACGGAGTTGCTGTATTCTTTGTAACTTTATTTATGAGTAACGCTTTTGCACAGTCATCCTCTTCACAAGAGAGCCTTACCAATGCTATCGCTCCAAAATATTCCAACGAATTTCTTGCCATTGGTGTAGGTGCTGATGCTTTAGGACTCGGAAACTCGGTTGTGGCTCAAACGGGAGGCGTAATGTCTGGATACTGGAATCCAGCGGGTTTAACCAAAGTTGACAAGTGGCTGGAAGCAGGCGCCATGCATGCAGAGCACTTCGCAGGCATTGCAAAATACGACTACATAGGGTTGGCACATTCTATTGATGATAAGAGCACAGTCGGCTTCACGGCAATTCGTTTTGCCGTTGACGACATCCCTAATACAACACAGCTCATTGATAACAATGGTAATATCGATTACGACCGCATTTCAACATTTACTGCAGCAGATTATGGATTTATTTTCTCCTATGCTCGGAAATTGCCCGTGGAGGGATTGAGTGTTGGTGGAAATGTTAAGGTAATTCATCGACGCGTAGGTGACTTTGCTCGTTCTTGGGGATTCGGCTTGGATGCAGGTGCTCAATACGAAACAAAGAAAGGTTGGAAATTTGGAGGAGTTCTACGTGATGCCACCTCCACCTTCAATGCCTGGATGTTCACCTTAAACGATGAAACGAAGGAGGTTTTCTTAAATACTGGAAATGCTCTTCCTGAGAATGGACTAGAGTTAACACTTCCAAGACTTGTTTTGGGTGGATATCGAAAGTTTGAGTTGGGCCAAAAGGGCTTGTACGCCGCAGGAGAATTGGACTTAACCGTTACAACTGACGGACAAAGAAACACTTTGGTCCAAACAGGATTGGTATCAGCTGACCCGCATCTGGGATTGGCTTTCGGGTTCAAGAACTATGTGCAATTGCGTGCGGGGTTGAGTAATGTGCAATACGTTTCTGACTTTGATGATACGCGTTCCTTGAACGTGCAGCCAAACGTCGGAATTGGGCTGAATATCAAAAACTTCTATCTGGATTATGCTTTTACAGACATTGGAGATGCCTCAGTTGCTCTGTATTCGCATATTATCTCATTAAGAATTAAATTAGACAAGCCAAATAACGCCAGGGAATGAAACAAGCGCGATTGACCATATTACTACTACTTCTACTTTTTCCAGTCTCTCTGTGGGCTCAAACCTTTGGAAACGAGTGGATCAATTACAGTCAATCTTACTACAAATTTGCCATTTACCAGGATGGAATATATCGACTGGACTACGATGCATTGAACAATGCTAACATACCTTTAACATCATTTCAGTCAGATAATATTCAGATCTTCGGAAAGGAACGCGAAATTCCAATTCATATAGAGGATGGTGGTGACAACAGCATCGACCCAGGGGATTACATTTTGTTCTATGCGGAAAAAAATGATAGTTGGTTGGATTCGACCATGTATTCAACGCCAACAGATGTAGGGAATCCAGGCTATAACCTTTACAATGATACCTTGATGTATTTCTTTACCTGGAATACTTCAACCAACAATTTACGATTCACAGTTGAAACCGATGTCAATTTCGGTGCTTACAGCAATGTTGCGGATTATATCACATACAACGTAGAGCGCTTTGGCAAAGATGAGTACTTCGACGGGGTTCGCACCAAATACGCTTCGAGTTCTTGGTACACCCGTGGAGAGGGCTGGGGTAATTTTAAGAAGGATGCGTATAGCACCAGTCCACCTTACACTCCAGATGTTTTAAACGTTCAAACGCCATTTCCTTATACAGGGCCAGGCGCACCGAATGCCTTTTTCATTGGAAGATCCGTTTCTGCTTCCAATGCGGCAACTACAGGTACAGGCGCTAACCACCATTTGCGCTGGCAATTTGGTACTTCCAATACCGTTCTACTAGACAGTACCTGGACAGGTTACGACCAAGCCAGATGTGATGAAGCCATATCTCCAACGTTGATCTCGAACGGCACTACTCCAATCACCATGCGAATCGTTCCTGACTTGAATGTCGCAACCGACTTTCAGGCCTTTCAGTATTTAAACCTGGAATATCCACGTCAATTGAATTTTAACGGAGCCAATGAGTTAACGTTCCGCGTAAACAATGACCCGCAAGGTAAAATTCGCCTGGACTTTACGAATGTAGGAACTTCGAATGTGATGGCGATGGTTCTGGGCAGCACACCGAGAATTGTTCCATTTGCCACAAATGGAGGCTTTTTCTCTGCTTTGATCCCAAATAGCACTTCAGGAAATGAGCAGATGGTAGTAGTGAAGGATGTTTCCTTAATCATGGATATTGAAAATGTCACTACGGTAAACGCCAATAACAATCCGAATTTCACTGATTTCACAGCGGTTCAAGACAGTGCGCTTTTGATGGTTTATCATAGCAGTCTGGAACAAGCTTCTCAGGCATATTACAACTACAGGCAAGCAGAGGGAATGTCGCCCTACATGGCAAATGTGGACGAATTGTATCTGCAGTTTGGAGGCGGAATTCCGAAACACATATATGGTATTCGCCGATTTGTACACTTCGTATACACCAACTCCACACAAAAGCCACGAGGTTTATTCCTAATGGGCAAAGGTATTCGCGAAGCCAAGATCAATGAAACCTCTTTCAATGGTGAAGGAACGCGAAATAACCCTGCAAATTATGCCATGTCCCTTATTCCTTCGTATGGTCAACCATCAAGCGATGCAGCTATAACAGCAGGACTTGAAGGCTCTTCGCAATGGAAACCATTAATTCCAACAGGACGCATCTCAGTGCAGTCTAATCAAGAGCTTGAAGATTACCTTGACAAAGTAATGGTGTATGAGAATGAGCAAGACCCTTCAAGTATTTATGATACGCCATCAAAAGATTGGCAGAAACACGTTTTACACTTTGCAGGAGGGTCCAGTGCTGCTGAGCAGACTTCCTTTCAAGCGAATATGAACGCCATGGAAGCAAAAATAAGTGACAGCTTGTTTGGCGCTACTGTGCATCAAGTATACAAAGAGTCGAGCAATCCATTGGATCCAAATATTTTATCGGAAGTAACCGACCGTATCTCTGAAGGCGTCTCCTTGATGACCTATTTCGGGCATGCGACTGGAACGAACAGTGGCTTTGAAATCAATCTGGATGACCCCAATAACTGGAACAATCAAAACAAGTATCCGGTGATGTATGTAAACTCTTGTTACAATGGAAACGTATTCCAGTCGAGCATTTCTAAATCAGAGGAATTTGTTCAGGTAGCAAACAGTGGAGCGATTGCTTACATTGCTTCAGTTGGCGTCGGGCTGGCACCTAACTTAAACAGCTATTCTCAAGCGCTATACAATAACTGGAGCAGAGATCATTATGGTAAAACATTAGGAGAGCAGTTGACATTAACAACAGAAGTCATCGAAGGGCAATCCACGAATATCAACAACGAGACGACCTGTATGCAAATGGTTCTAAATGGCGATCCAATGTTGAAATTGAACTGGCACGAAAACCCAGAAATAGAGATCACGCCTGACGACCTTTCCTTTTCACCTACAAATCTTGATTGGACAGTAGATAGTTTGGAAATTCAGCTGAACCTCACCAATTTGGGGCACTCAATTACAGACACGTTCCAGGTAGAACTAACACGCAGCTTCCCTAATGGAAATGGCGATTCTGTATACGTTTTCTATTACCCGGAACTCCATCATACCGATACACTTCGATTTAAAATCCCATTGCTTCCACAGATTTCGTTAGGGGAGAATACTTTTACGGTTCGTGTTGATATTCCATCATTTGTTGAAGAGCAGTACGATGAGATCAACAACAACCAGATTACGCGTAATTTGTTGATCAACCTGGATGGAATTGTACCCGTAATTCCTTATGAATTTGCCGTCGTCCCAAACGACAGCGTCACTGTCAAGGCTTCAACAACAGACCCAATTGCACCGTTCAATACCTATCGGTTCGAGATTGATACCATTGATTTTGAGGGAACACTTCCTCAAAGTCCTGAGTACAGATATGCCTTGGTTAGCGGAACAGGAGGCGTTAAATCTATCGATCCTTCACAGTGGTTAAGTGCTGCCACGAATGCGTCCATGCCTTTGGTTTGTGAAGATAGCGTGGTCTACTTCTGGCGTGTTGCCATTGAAGGTGATACTATCTGGCATGAATCCTCCTTTCAATATATTGAAGGAAAGACTGGATGGGGTCAGGATCATTTCTTCCAATTCAAGGATAATACTTTTTCAAACACTGGTTATCAACGCGGCCCTAGACAGCGCGTATTTGAACCTGCCGTTGTCGAAATCGAGTCCAACGTAGGAACCAGCACCTCTATTCCCGCCATTTACTTCGAGAACAACTGGTATATCAATGGAGAACTGATTCACTATGGAGTTGGAGCTGGATTTGCTCGAAAAATTCATGTTGCTTGGCTTGATGGAACAACCTTAGAGCCTGCGCAATCATGTTCTCAGAACGTAGGACAAATCAATACGACCTCATTCTGTAATGAATTCCAATTTTTGCAGAATGACTCCACTTCGATGGCAAATTTCTGTAATTTCGTGAATAATGTCATCCCAAATGGTGACTACGTTTTGATATACACTCCGATGGAAACCCTGCACAACTCATGGAACTCCTTCGATTCAACCACCATTTACAATACCTTCCAGAATCTGGGTACCGACAGTATTATTGCCAGTCATCCAGAATTGCCGTTCTCCTTCTTCATTCAAAAAGGGTTGCCCAGTACGAAAATTGAAGGATACGCGCCACCAGGCGGCACTTACCAGTTGGTAGCAAGTGTTTTAGGACCTTCCAGCAGCGGTGTTGAATCTTCTCCATTGATTGGACCTGCGTCTAATTGGGATAATGTTTATTGGAAGCAAGACCCACAGGAAATGCCTTCTACCGACACAACCATTCTTTCCATTCTAGGTTACGACGTCAACGGAGTTTTAGACACCATCATAACCCAGGAATTCTCATTGAATGACTCGCTGATTAACTTAAATTTGAATTTGGATGCTGCAGTATATCCTTACATTTCCCTAAGAGCAAGCTACGTGGATAGCGTTGATCAGACTCCGGCTCAAATTGATCGTTGGCATGTGTTATATTCACCGTTACCTGAAGCCGCAATTGACGGTAGTAGTGGGCATTATTGGTCGGCAGGAACGGACGTAATCCAAGAAGGTGATTCCATTTCCTTTGCAGTGGATGTGAGGAATATCTACACTATAGACATGGACTCGCTCCTTGTAAATTATTGGGTGGAGGATGAAAACGGTATTCGTATTCCTCTAAACTATCCGAGACAAGATTCTTTGAGAGTTCCAGATTTATTGCGAGATACCATAACTTTCTCGACGCTCGGGATGGCAGGCACCAACTCTTTCTGGATGGAAATTAACCCGTATGTGAATGGAAGTTTTGTGGTAACGGACCAGCCAGAACAAGAACACTTTAACAACTTACTGCAAATACCTTTTGTAGTGGGTGCCGATGACGAACAACCTATTCTAGATGTGACTTTTGATGGACACCATATTTTGAATGGAGACATCATTAATCCATATGGCGAAGTACTTATTACGCTTAAAGACGATAACCCGTTCTTAATAATGGACGATATCGCCGACACGTCTCTGTTTGGAATTTATTTGACAGACCCAAACGGAACTCAAAAGCGAATTCCATTTGTTGATGCTTCTGGAAATACGGTAATGCAATGGATTCCTGCAGACGCTTCTAACCTGCGATTCCAAATTATTTGGCCTACCAACTTCGAAATGGATGGTAAGTATACCTTGTCAGTACAAGGGGCGGACAAAAGTGGTAACCTGTCTGGTGATTTGGAGTATTTGGTAGATTTCGAAGTGATTCATGAATCCACCATTACGGCGATGATGAACTATCCGAATCCATTTAGTACCAGTACACGATTTGTATTCACATTAACTGGTTCCGAAGTACCGGATGACATTTTGATTCAAATTATGACAGTTTCCGGGCGTGTTGTTCGTGAAATCTCAGAAGATGAAATTGGCCCAATAAATATTGGCCGCAACATTACTGAATTTGCCTGGGATGGTACGGATGAATTTGGCGACCCATTAGCCAACGGAGTGTATCTGTACAGAGTTAAAACACGGATCAACGGAGAATCGATTGAACATCGTGAATCGGGCGCAGATCAGTACTTTACTAAGAACTTCGGAAAGATGTATTTGTTGCGATAGACTGTTCCAAAGTCAGAAGTGAAAAGTGATAAGTGATAAGTCAGAAGTGAGAAGTTCTTTTCACTTTTTGCTTCTTGCTTTTCACTAACCCTAAAAAAATCTACAACTAAAAATCGCGGTATCGTCTACAAGGTCTAACGGTCCTTTCCATTCATCGAGCTTTGAAAAAATCAGACTGTTCATATCTCCCATACTCAGCGGATAGTAACTTTTGATGAGTTTTTGCAATCGATCAGAACCAAAGAATTCTTCTTCCTCATTTTCTAATTCTACTACACCGTCCGTATAAAGTACGAGCGTCGTATTGGGACCTAGTTCTGCCTCGCCAATATCAAGAAAAGGAAGTTCGTCCAGCATACCCAGACCAATGGTTCCTTTGTCTAGCGGTGTAAAGTTACGCCCATCAGTCAAAAACGGATGATTGTGCCCAGCATTGACGTACTGCATTTTACGAGAGTTTGCATCGTAATGAGCTATGAAAAATGTGATGAATTTTTCTCCTTTCGCGCTCGACATCACATTCTCATTGAGCTCAAAAAGCAATTCCTCCATATTGAATTCGCGGTATTGGAACATAGTGCGCAAGGTCGCCTGGAAGTTTGCCATAAGCATGGCTGCACTGATTCCCTTACCTGATACATCTGCGATGCAAATAATATATTCATCGTCTCCGAGAGGAATAAAATCATAGTAATCACCACCGACCTCATGTCGCGACTTATACATAGCAGAAATGTCCATTCTTTTGTTGGTGGGCAAACTTGAAGGAAACAATAACTGCTGCATTGCAGAAGCCACTTCTAACTCCTTCTTCAATCGTTCTTGCTTGATATTTACCCTTGCCATGCGCTTGTTTTCAATGGCTACAACGATAATATTCGCTAGCGTTTGAATGAAGCTCATGTAATTAATCTGCTTGTTCAGATGACCGTCGTATTCAATTCCCTTAATTAATAGAAATGCCAACGCCTCACCCTTGTGAAGCACCGGAACGATGACATCAAAATCACTGAGTAACTTGGAATGTGAAGACTCAATTACGGTAATATCTCTAAACCTACCGAGTTCTTTCTCCACATCGAACTTTCTGACTTTTGTTTTTACGCCCACTCTTAAAAGACAGTTCCACTCTTCTTGTTTGTTGAAAAGGATAAACTTGTCGTAGCCGAGTTGCTCACGAACGATGAACTCAAACAAGCGCGTTAAATCCCGCACATCTTTGTTCAGATTGATGGCATTGGTCACCTCCAGCAAAGAGTGCAGCTTGAATTCCTTCAGCTGCAATTGGTTTTCCATATTTCGCAGCAGGCCTGCTTCCATTACAGTTGTTCGATTATTTCGGGCAGCTTTCGAATGGCTGCAATTTCTCTAAATTTCTTTCGGGCTTCATCGCAAGGACTTCCCAGATAAGACTTTCCTCCCTCCAAACTTCTTCCGACACCAGCCTGTCCAAGCACGACAGCTCCTTCACCGATAACCACATCGCTCACGACTCCAACCTGACCCCACAGCGTTACGCGATCTTGAATGGTCACACATCCTGCAATACCAACATTAGCCGCCATCAAACAATGTTTCCCTACTATGGTATCGTGTCCAATATGGACCTGATTATCGATCTTTGTTCCCGCTCCAACGATTGTGGTTGCAGAAACGCCTGCGTCGATGGTGCAAAGCGCTCCAATTTCAACATCTTTTTCCAGGCGAACATCACCACACGAATGCATTCGGTCGAATCCGGTGTCTTTCTTTTTGTAGTAAAAAGCGTAATGTCCAACCACTGAGTTGGATCCGACAATGACATTGTCTTCCAACACGCTTCTATCACCAATAACAACTCCAGGATACAGCACTACATTTTTACCGATGGTCACTTCGTGCCCAATAGTTACGTTCGGATAAATCGTTGCTGACGGATCAATCGTACAATTTTCACCAACGTTACTAGTCCATGGAATCGTTGGTGCGAAATGACGTGTTAGTTTATTATAATCATCGAAAGGACGTTTCGAAACAATTAGTGCTTTCCCCTCTGGACAATCCACCTCCTGATCAATTAAAATGGTCGTAGCTGCGCTTTTTAGCGCTTTTTGATAGTATTTGGGGTGATCCACGAACATCAAATCTCCCGCCTCAACACGGTGAATTTCATTCAGTCCAGTAACCAAATGATTCGCATTCCCTACAAAAGTTGCATCAATCAACGCTGCTATTTCAGCTACGGTATGTTCTTTTTTAAGCTTCATACTGAGGTGTTATCATTCGAAGATACAATCATTCATCACTGTGTTTTCGCGGGATTCAAAATGTTATGAGCGTAAAGTTGTTGATAGCCATGAACCTTTTCCACTTCTGGTTGTACTCACCTACAACAATAATTGATTATTTGATATGAAAACTCTTCTTGCTGCACTGATCATTTTCTGCGGATTACCTGTATTCGCGCAAACTTCTGTCATTCGGTTAAAAAGTCATCATGGAGACATGGAAGACCTACATTTGTCCCAGGATAAATTTGGCATTCCCCCACCCCAACGTTGGATCGATACCATTGAGCGAATTAACGAAACCTGCGTGGTTCACTATATCCGCGAACAAGATTGGGGAATGGAGGGTGAAACTTACTTTAAGGACACTGTGTGTGACCATTGGCATTACCAACAAACCGGCTACGACCCTAAGGAGATTGAAAAAAGTTATGGCTATGAAATTATTTTTATCGGCTTCGATAAAGAGGGCTCAGATCGAAAGGCAAAAAGCAATCCTTTCTTTAATCGACAAAAGAAGAGTAATATCCGTTGGTTGTTGCTCCCTCTTTTAATACTCGGTTTGGGTGCATACATCTTTCAACCAAGGTTGAGTTGGAAAAATTAAAACCGATACCACTAATTACAGGCACCTGGTTGTGCCTTTTTTTTCTTTTTCTTCCATTTCCGTTTGATATTGTACCGGAAATAGGCACTCATATCAGCCAATTATTCCTTCCACTCACCCAAAGCTTGAGCTCGACCAGTACTGAAACACTTTCAAGTACTCACAGCTTTTCTGATAGCATCCATCTCTATCTTCAAACAGCTTTACTTGGAGTACTATCCACTTTTATTGCGTTCGTTTTGTACCGATGGAAAAAAGCATCCATTGTTCTTCCATGGATTCGAACCGGAGTAACGTTTATCCTCGCTTTTTTCCTCTTGAAGTATGGCATAGAGAAATGGACACGATTACAATTCCCCTTGCCGCCACCCAACATTTTACATGCCGAAGTAGGAAGTTTGGATAAGGATATTTTGTTTTGGAGCTTGATGGGATCAAGCAAAGCCTATGCTGGATTTATGGGGTTTGTGGAAATTGCAGCAGGTATTCTTCTGTTCTTCAGAAAGACACGGTTTTTAGGAGGGTATCTTGCACTTGGCGTATTCGTAAATGTACTCGCCATTAATGTTGGATTCAACATTTCTGTAAAACTGCTTTCACTGGCGTTGGTTTTGGCCTCTTTCTATCTCATCGAGCCAACTTTACGGCCTGTTTTTCGACTTTTATCCAACCGACCCGTTAAGCCTCTGCCCGATCATAACGTTGACATGAAACCACTTTTGCATCGAGGATTGAAGGGCTTCGTGGTAACGCTTATCCTGCTGGAGTGTATCTGGCCAACTATAGATCGACCTCAATCACAATTCAATCCTAAAACAATTAATCAACAATCCTTGATCATTCTCGAAACAGAGCAGTGTCCAGAAGGTATACCTCAACAAGAGTACAAACGAATCCACTTCCATCCGCATGGATATTTAATCACGGAGACATTTGAAGGCACTTTTCATAGCTTTCCCATTCACATTCCCGAGGGCTCCAATCAATTTAAGTTACCAAATGGACAACGTGTAAAAGCCATCAAAAATGGCCAGGAATGGCTTTTCGTAGATGGAAACCAATTGCTTTGGCGTTGCAAGCGGATTCGAAATGAAGATCTTCCATTGCTTCAGGATGAATTCCACTGGACAGTTGAAGATATGATTCCAAAATAACGGCAATATTGTACATTTGTGTTGATACGTGCAAACTTATGCCAGGATTCAACCTTCGCTCTTCCGGATTACAACACCCTCAGAACGTTCCCTATCATAACGATGGGTTAGAACTTACGGAATGGTCTGCCAACGATTATTTCGAGTTTACGGGGCAATATCCCAAAAATTATCCGCATCAATTTATTGAGAAACATGGCTCTTACTTCGAGGGAATGGTTTACAATCTCAACCCTGAGAAACATTTCAAGGAGTTAACCGAGTTGTTAGATGCCTATCATTTTGACGAAGTGATCGAAAAAATTCGTTTTTGGGATGGTGAATTTGTTTTCATGCACCGTGATCGCAATTCAAAGTCGATGTACATTGTGAATGATTCCTGGGGGCGTTTACCCGTGTACTACTGGCAGCAAGGTGATCAGTTTATCGCAAGCCGAAACATTTCTTGTATTACACATTACGCCCAACCAAAGTACAGCCGACTCCATTTAGGAATGAATTTGTTGCTCGGTACTGATCTGGGAACGAATACTATATGGAAGAACGTACATCGAATGCCACCGCGAAGCATTTTGCACATTCATGGCGACGGACATATCTCCCTATATGAGTACTTCCACCTGGATACGGTTGGCGGTAAGAAGACCTTAGAAGAGGTGGCCCCAAACATTCAAGAATTGTTTGACACCTCGCTGAAGAGTCGTTTGGAGAAATTAAAAAATCCAACGGTTTCACTTAGCGGAGGGTTGGATTCTCGGCTGATTGCCGCAGCAGTGAAAAAACTGGAACAAGACATCCCATTCATTACCTATAGCAGAAAAGATGGGACGGACTATTTGGACGACTCCTCGTCAGAAGCAATTGTCAAACGTTTGGTCATTAAAAACCATGAGATTTTTGAAATTCATCCTCCAGAGCTGAAGGACGCCGAAGAATTATTGCGATTTAAGCAGGGTATAAATTACCTCTCTATGAGTTACGTGCTTCCATACTACCGGATGCATGCAGAACGAGAGTTCACAACTATAACAGGTGATGGTGGAGGTAAGTTTTTTGTCGATTTGTCTGCACTGAAATCGCTTCGATCCATGAAAGCACTTATGCGGTACATTATGCGTTACAATGCTTTCTGCTCGTTGGAAACTGCAGCAAAACTGGTTGGCATTTCAACGATAGAATTGGAGGAAAACATCATCGGTCATTTGGATGCATATCCATACGCTTCCTTCGACGATAAATATGTGTATTACCTCATCCGTGAAGCAGGGATTAACTGGGCATTTGAAGGAGAAGATCGCAACAGACAATATGTTTGGAGTACCACGCCATTTTACAATCCCATTTTAATTGAAACCTGCTTGAGTATTCCACAGAACACGAAAGAATACGGCAGTTTGTACCATCATTTATATCAACAATATCCAGGAAATCTGCACGAAGTCATGAATCCGAACTGGAAGGAGGAAGTTGCCAATCAAAAGGAGGTAAAACGAATTCACGATCGGCAAAAATTGAAAGCCTTTTTACCCGAGCGACTTTTGGAAGCACGCAAGAACAAACCTTTGGAATCTTTCGTCTTTCAGCATGAATTACAACAACTGATTTTATCGCACAACGGCCTACTAAACTTGAAAGCAATGAAACCGAAGCAAAGCATCAATTTCTATTGGCAGTTGTTTACGATACTTAAGTTGATGAAGGATTAGCATCACTGCTTTATCACGTTTGCCTTGTACAGCACTTCATTAGTTTTAATCATCATCAGATAACTACCGGGAGGTAAGAATTCCATGCTAACGCTAATCGTATTTCCTTGTTGCTTGAAGTCCGCCGTTATCGATTTGCCCTCGACATTTGAAATCAGAATGGCATGGATTTGTAATTCCGTGGTAAAATTCACTTTGTCTTCAACGGGATTCGGAAAGACTTCTATCTTCTCTTTCTCCAACTCATTCAAGCCTATGAAGAAATCACATGCTACATTCTGTCCAGACTGCGAAGCGCTATTTCCGTACAATATTGTATCCAAATGACTCATACAATAAAGCATTGGAGCGTAGTTCGAAACGTTACCAAAAGGAACTTGCAAGAATCCAGAAGTGCATCCAATTCCCTCTATCCATTGCTCACCATCAATGTAAATTGCCCTTCTATTCACACCATTAATGATTGTGCTAGCAGTATCCCATTCGGATAATGTGTAATCGAACCAGCCGATACCGTACACCTGATCTTCTGCGTAAAAATTAAGTGTATCGCCTGGCGAAGCAGATAAATCATATATCAGTCGTTCACCGATTGAGTCTTTGGGCAGGTAAAACACTATTCCAGCGGAATCACGAAATGCGCCAATATAATCGCCGTTGATGCAAGACTCCATTTTGGTATACTCAACATTATCGATAAGTGTATCCTGACCATTTGCACAGAAGTACTCTGAATATTGCAAAGATGCGCCAGATTGGGAAACGCTATATCCAGCATTCACCCAAATAGCGGCAGAATCTGGAAATGGAAGATAATTTTGCGCCTTACCTGAAACTGCGAAGCACAGCAGAAAAACAAGAAGCGGCAATCGTTTCATGTCACGAAGTTATGACATTACTCAGATAGATAAAAATTAATAATTCAAGAGATCTCCAAGTGCTGATTTTACCTTTTCACCATTCGTTAACAACGTCGCTTCTAAGATTGAGTTCAATGGTATTGCAGGCGTATCCACTGATCCAACAATAGAAACCGGAGCATCCAATGCCTCGAAATTGTCGCGTTGAATTCTTCCAGCCAAACCAAGTGTGAAGGACGCTTCTTCCGACTCTTCCGTGACTAACATTACCTTGTTGTGTTTTTGCGCTGCGGCATTCATCGCATCGTGATCTAGAGGATTCAAAGTTCGTAAGTCGATAATTTCGATTTGTCCCTCAAAGTCTTTTGCTGCTTCTAAAGTCCAGTATACACCACGTCCGTAGGTAATCACAACACAACTTTCACCCGATTCAATTTTATCTGCATCCGCTTCAATTACCGTTCTTGCCTTTCCAAATGGAACCACGTAATCTTCGTCTGGCTCAATAGACATGGCACCTTCTGTTCCTGGAATTTTGGACCAATACAACCCTTTATGTTCTAAGAGAACTACTGGATTCGGATCGTAATAGGCTGCCTTGATCAAACCTTTCAAGTCGGCACCTGTAGATGGATAGGCGACCTTAATTCCGCGGATATTTGTCAGTACAGACTCCACACTGGATGAATGATACGGGCCACCAGAACCATATGCTCCAATTGGTACACGGATAACACAACTTACAGGCCATTTTCCATTCGAAAGGTAATACGAACGGCTTACCTCTGTAAACAACTGATTGAGTCCTGGCCAAATGTAATCGGCGAACTGCACCTCAACAAAAGGCTTCAAACCAACCGCCGACATACCAACGGTAGAACCAATGATAAATGCCTCCTGAATAGGTGTGTTGAAGACACGTTCGTCTCCAAATTGTTGCGCTAAAGTTGCTGCTTCACGAAAAACTCCCCCGAGGCGACCACCGACATCCTGACCATATAACAGCGCCTCTGGGTGTTTTGCCATCAATTCACGAACTGCGAAAAGGGCGGAATCTACCATTACCGTTTTCTTTTTTCCTTTCGGTTCACGTTCGCCTTTCTCTTCGGTGATTGGCGTAGGTGCGAAAATGAAATCCGTAATAGAATCTGGCTCTGGTTCATCGGCACTGATCGCGCGATCGTATTCTGCGTCGATATGTTTGCGTGTATCCGCTTCAATATTTATTATGTCAGCTTCGTCAATTCCTGCATCACGAAGCAATGCTTTCAATTTTGGGTATGGATCGTCTTTGGCCGCCTCTTCCAAATCATCACGGTACCATTCTTTCCGAACTCCAGAGGTGTGATGTCCCAACAACGGAACTTTGGCATGCACAATAAACGGACGACGTTCTTTACGCACGGTTCGAATCACCTCCTCCATAGTTTGGTAGGAAGTATCAAAATCACTTCCATCAATGGTACGCACTTCAATTCCTTTGAATCCCTGAGCATAATGAGTTATGTCTTGAGCACGTGTTTCCGCGGCATTTGCAGAAATGTCCCAACCATTATCCTGCACCAAATAAATAATAGGAAATTGCTTGAGCGCGGCCATTTGGAATGCTTCAGAAACTTCTCCCTCAGTACAAGATGCATCTCCAAGCGAACAAACAACCACCGGATTTTCTCCGCCAAAATCTTCTGCCAACCCTTGAAGTTCCTTGTATTGAACCCCCATCGCAACCCCAGTGGTGGGAATGGCTTGCATTCCAGTCGCTGAAGACTGATGCGGTATTTTAGGTTTATCATCGTCATTTAATGAAGGGTGCGAATAATAGGTTCTTCCTCCTGAGAATGGGTCATCTTTTTTGGCAAAAACCTGCAACATCAAATCGTATGGGGTCATTCCGATACCCAAGAGAATACTATCATCGCGGTAATACGGAGCCACCCAATCTTGCGGTTTTAATTGCATTCCACAAGCCAGCTGAATCGCCTCATGTCCACGTGACGTTGCATGTACGTACTTTGACGTCACTTCTTTATTCTCTTCATACTTTTCTGCCAGCGTTTTTGCTGTACACATCAGCTTGAAGGCCTCCAGAAGTGTTTCGTTCGATGTTTTGATGGTTGATTTTTTCTTTTTAGCTGTCGCTTCGCCCATTCTGTCTGGTTTTTTCGGACTACGAATATACGGATTCAGTAGGAATTAATAAGAGAATCTGTTTCGGAATCGATAAGAATAACGTTCAATTTTCAACGTTTGTGGATATACATAAACTGCATTTAGTAACTTGTGAAAAACTACATTTCCATTATGAAATCAACACTTCTGGCTTGTTGCATTATTTCCTTCTCCTTTCTTTCAGGATGCATCAAAAAAGATGACTTAGAACCTACGTCGTATGTATCAGGTGAAACCTTTACTACCTTCTTGCGCGTTGACGGACATCACTTTGATAGCCTTGTCATAGAAAACTGTGTTTTTGATGGGGCAACACTGAGTATAGGCAATGCCGACTATGTAACCGTTCGCAACTGTACCTTTAAAAACATGAAATGGGATGGAATTAAAGTAGGCTTTATTGGTCCCGCCAGCAACATCAGGATTGAAAATTGCACCTTCGAAAATATCGGATATAATGGTATTGACAGTCATGAAAATGCGCCAAATGGGGTCATCACTGGCTGCTCGTTCAAAAATGTTGCTCTTTCGCAAACGGGAGCAGCGATGGCACAACCGCATCATGCAATTTATTGGAAGGGTAGAAACGTGCTCATTGAGAAATGCAAATTCACTGGGGCGAACCAACCGTTCGGAAATGGAATAAGCGTCAGAAGTTCTGGAATTGTTCGACAAAACGTAATATCTGGATTCCCGAAAAATGGAATTATGTATTATTCGAATCACCCCGGGGGAGATACACTACTTATTGAAAACAACTTCCTGTTTGATAACGAATATTCTATAACACTCGGCACTCTAGGGGATTTATCGCTTCACAATGAAAATGTGATCATTCGATTTAATAGCATGGTTCAGAGCGAAAATTACTCCATGTACGTCTCGGGTGATTTCGAAACGACCACCAACATTGAGATCTATGGAAATATTGCCGTAAATCAATCGCAAGAGTACATCCGAACGTTTTATGATTTGCCTATTTACTCCTACAATTTGACTACATCAGAAGATATTGGCTTTATAAACATGACCAATGGAGATTTGCATCTAACTGCCACATCTCAAGCCATCGGGTTCGCCAATTTAGCCCCCGACATACCAAGTGTGGATATAGATGGCGATTTACGAATAAACCCAATAAATGCCGGAGCCGATGAATAATGTTAAACTAATACTGCTCGCAGTGCTACTTTCCGGCAACGCATGGAGCCAGAATTGGTTCGTTCCAAGTGGAATGACCCGAATTGAAGTGGGCTACCCACATGCAGGTTCTTACATCAAAGAACGTCCGTCATTTGCCCTGGAACAATCATTTTTGACAATCTTAAACCCACGATTTTTTGCCGGAGTTGGAACGGGATTTGCCCTATATCCTGGAGCGTATACTGTTCCTGTATTTATACACGGAGGCTGCAGATTCAGGATTCGAAATAAGTTTATTCTATGGGAGCATCGGATTGGAGCGAACATACGTACAGGACAAAATGCGTTTTTTGGATACCGTTACAATACGACACTTTCCTACAGCATTCCACTATCAAGAAAAGTCATTCTTTATGCAGGTTTAGGCGCCAACTACCTTTGGGATCGATGGGGAGGTAAGTCGCTAAGCGGCGCCGCGAGCGCAAGTGTTTTGTACACGTTTAAGAAGACTCCCAAACCTGAGTCGCAACCACCAGAAGATCGAAGCAACCCGCCTTGGTAAGGTCAAGCATGATTGAAATTGATAATTTCAATAAAATAGGCTGCAGTAGAAATAGTGTCGTGCGCGACCTAGATTGTAAACGGGATGTTAAGTAGAAATAATATGGGTTTAACGTGACTTTAATGAACAACTTATATTTCTACGTTATTCTTGTTGGTGATGAAAGTTTTACAACAATCGAATCAGGAAAATTTAACCCACGACCCAAATTACTTTTTGGAACTTGGAAACAAGGCAGGGGAAATTGGAAAAATCGAAGAATCGGTAAAATGGTACTTGAAAGGACTTGCGTTAGCCAAAGAACTTCAAGACAAACCAAGCATCAACAAACTCTCTGCAATGATTGCGCTATCGCTTTAGAACCGTTAATCGTTTCACTTCCTATTCGAATTCAAAAGTTTTTGATCCTTTTCTTTAGAATCAAAATATTAATTCTAAAAGAATTGTTGCGAGCTACGCGCTTACAACAGGACTTCGAGCCCGTCGAGAAGCCCTGTTGTAAGCCTCAATAAATCAAGTTAATGAGTTTATCAGATTACTTAAATATTCATAGTAAGTTCTTCTCGACAGGCTCGAAGGTCTTACGCCTCTCTACTGATTATGCTCCATCACGTACTCAAGCACTTTACGCATCAGGTGGTCACGGTCTTTACCGCGAACATTGTGCGGATGCATTGGATATGGGAAGAAATCCATTTGAATGCCTAGTTTGATAAACTTCTCCACCAATGCGAGGCTGTGCTGCATCACTACCACGTCATCCACAGTTCCGTGAATCAACAACAAATCACCCTCCAAATTTTCGGCATGAGTAAACAAAGATGCTTGCTCGTACCCTTCTGGGTTTTGATCTGGTTGATCCATGTAGCGTTCCCCATACATCACTTCATAATATTTCCAATCAGTCACAGGACCTCCTGCAACTCCCACGTTGAAAGTGCCTGGCTGACGTAACATTAATGAAGTCGTCATGAATCCACCAAAGGACCATCCGTGCACCGCCAAACGATCTCCATCTACATACGGAAGTGATTTCAAATATTCCACACCTGTCATCTGATCTTCGATCTCAACGGTTCCCAATTGTCTGTGAATTTGTGATTCAAAAGCTTTCCCACGATTGGCAGAACCTCGGTTGTCCACCGTGTAAATAAGATAGCCTTGCTCCGCCATCCAAAGCATCCAGCCAGAGGCACCGGTATTCCAAGAATCAGTAATCATTTGAGCGTGCGGTCCACCGTAAACATAGACCAACACAGGGTATTTTTTATTCGGATCGAAATCACTTGGTTTAATCATTCTTGTATACAACTTGGTTCCATCTTTGGCGTCAATCGTGCCAATTTCGATGTCCCCTACCTTGTATCCATTCAGTTTGTTTTCTGCTTCTAGCTTTTTCGTAACGATCTTTCCTCTTCCATCCAAGATCCAGTGATTATTGGCATACTCCAGACTATGACTTGAAAATTGATCATGAAAGTACTTCCCGTTCGGAGCAATAGTTACGCTGTGGGTTCCAGCAGCTCTGGTAATAATTTTTACTTTGCCTTTTAGATCAACAGAATACACGTGCGATTCAATAGGTGTTTCACCTGTAGTTTGATAATAAATACGACCATCCACAAAATCAATGATTTCATTGACAACAAAATCGTGATCCGTCAATTTTTTGATCAACTCGCCTTCAAAGTTGTAATAATAGAGGTTGTTGAATCCGTCTTTCTCTGAAATCCAAACGAAATTGTAAGAGTCATCTTCAGGGAAAAAAGCAGGATGTTCTGGCTCCACCCAGGTATCACTTTCTTCTTCCAATAGTGTTTTGACAAACTTTCCAGTAGCGCCATCAAAAACGTTCAACCACATATGATCTTGATCGCGATTCACCTCAGCCACAAAAACATATTTGTTATCCGGTGTCCACGAAACATTCGTCAAAAAGTTATCCTCTCCATTTCTGGTTTCGAAATAGACCAATTTTTTCGATTTTAAATCATAAATACCCACACGTGCTTTCTCTGAACCTTGCCCAGCCATCGGATATTTGATATTGCGCAAAGTTCCAGGTGTTGTTGAGTTGTCCAACAACGGATAGTCAGCAACATTACTTTCATCCTTTTGATAGAAGGCCAATTTTGAACCATCGGGCGACCAGAAAAACCCTTGTGTAATGCCGAATTCACTTCTGGCAATTGCCTGCCCTGAAACGATGTTTTTATCCTCAATTTCCGTGACAGAATGTGTTTTTCCATCCACGCTTTGAATGCGCACGTTGTTATCTACGGTATAGGCCACGTGACCAACCGCACCACTTTGACTAGGATTCTCAGCTTCCTCCGGTAGTGTTACCAATGTTTTAGCCGTGTTGTTACTAATATCAAACTCTACATATTTCCCGCCTTGATTGAGCCAAAACTTTGAAGCATCTTTCCATTGGACACCATACATGTGACGAAATTCAACCCTTGCGATTTTATTAAAATCAGAAAGCTTTACAAGCGTTTCCAAGTCATCGCCGGTTGCCGTTCCTTTTTCTATAGATTGATAGTCGGCCGATAATTGTGTGTAACACTTTGAATCCATCATCCACTGAAAATCCAAAATAGATTCAGGCATAACGCTTCGGAATCCTGAAGTAGACTGTTCTAACGTTAACTCCTGCTGTGCTACCCCTTGAAAACTGAGGGCAAAGGCAACAAAGGCCAATAAGATATTTTTCATTTACGGTATTTTTACTTTGCTATTGAGGTTCATGAATCATGACGAATCTGTTCGCTGTTCTTTCGCGATACTTGAATGCCACAACGCTTCCAAATATAACGAACCTTTGGCATGATTTCAGAAAGAATGGATAAGCGGTTTTCAAAAATCGGCTACCTTTACGGGAAATATTTCCGCATGAAGCAAGTAAGCATCAACAGTATTGAAAAAGCAATTAAAAAAATCGACAATCTTGATGATGATGGGTTGGGGCGTATTTCGGAAACCTATGCTCTTGCTCAACAAACCTTGCTAGGTTACGTAATGTCGGCTTCCGTTGAATACAAAAACGAACAGCTGGAAGGACTCCTCATCTATTACTACTGTTTGATTTCAGAGGCATTCGCGCAAGAACAAGTCAAGTTAAAACAAATTACGGAAGATGATATTGATGCTTTTGAGCAACCGTTTTTTGAGATGTTGGATGAATACTTTGACAAGGAAGACGAAGACATTATTCACGATTTTACGGAGCAGTCTGAATTAATCCGTTTCATGATGATGGAAATCACCACACAAGACGAGGATGGCACGTCATTAGATGACGATACAGCGACGCAACTTTTTATTGTAACAGCCGCAATGATCACTTTGATGTCCCGTGCCATTGAAGCATGAAAACACCCAAAGAAATTGTTGACTTGATGATGGAAGGCGACGCCTTCAGTCGCTGGCTTGGTATCTCCATTGATAAACTTGAACCAGGTCACTGCACACTCTCTTGCAAGGTCCGCCCTGAAATGCTAAATGGTCATCATATCGCTCATGGTGGAATTTCCTACTCGCTCTCTGATTCGGCCTTGGCTTTCGCAGCCAATTCTTATGGGAATAAATGTGTGAGTATTGAAACCTCTATTTCTCACTTACTCCCTGTCAAAGAAGGCGCTATACTTTCGGTAGTTTGTGATGAAATTCATCGGGGAAAGACTTTTGCTATTTATACAGTCCAAATATGCAATGAGCAACGAGAGAAAGTATCAATGTTTAAAGGAACTGTGAATATCTCACGAGAAATTTGGTAACTTAGAATATGCGTTGGCTGCTGATGATATCCATATTCTTTGCCATTCAGCAAAAAACTTTATCACAACAACCGTCGAGTGTTACCCTCGAAACCGACTTCTTTACCCTTGACTTTCCTGGAATTCCCGAATTTGAGTGCGATACACTTCAAGATTCATTACTCCTTGTGAAACACAGTTATTCATTTCAAGATCAGAATAACATCATGTATGCTTTAGTGTACCGTGACAGAACGGAAGAAGACCATAAGCATCAAACTTTTAAAAGTGAAATAGATTGGCTTAGCTATTGGACGATGGCAGAAATAAGCGAAAAGAAAAAAGGACAACTTGAAAACAATCCGACACTCCAATTTCTTGCGAATACATCCACAGAAAAAATCTACTTCTTCTACATCCTCACAAAAAAACACTTCATCCGCATTGGCATAGGCTCAAGGGAGAATATTGCTGAGGAGGCAGCGCACCAATTCTTTGACAGCTTCAAACTCAAACAATAAGCCAAGGTTAAAGATTCTTAAAAATTATTCATGCATAATACATTGCAGCGTAAAATTGCTGTGAATGCATAGAAATATTTGTTAGATTTAAGGACTTTAAACAATGCTATGAGTAAAAAGAAAGAACGCGCTTACATGGTAGATTTTGTCCTGCGTCATTTGTGGCACAAAACATCTCGCATGTACAATCAAAAAGCGAACGATTATGGAGTTAGTATTTCCGTTGGCTTCATCATGCTGAATATCGATAAAGAAGGAACCCCAAGCACTCAATTGGGACCTAAAATGGGAATGGAGCCCACCAGTCTTTCCAGAACACTGAAAACAATGGAAGAAAAAGGCTGGATACGACGAGAAGTGGATAAAAACGATAAGCGCAAAGTCTTAATCTTTTTAACCGAAGACGGAGTAGAAAAAAGACGCATTGCTAAAGATGTTGTTTTGAGTTTCAATGAGCGCATTATTGACTCAATTCCTAAAGGAAAGTTGAACACATTTTTCGAGGTAGCTGAACGCATTGACATGGCCCTCGATAGAGAATTAAGTAATTTTTAAAATATGAACAGACACATTCGTAAAGTAGCGATTTTGGGATCTGGAGTGATGGGATCTCGAATTGCTTGTCATTTTGCTAACATTGGTTGCGAAGTAGTTTTGCTGGATATCGTACCACGCGAACTCAATGAGACTGAAAAGAAAAAAGGCGTAAGCACCGACTCTAAAGCACACCGAAACAGAATTGTGAACGATGCCTTGCAGTTTGCACTGAAATCAAACCCCTCACCTATTTACAGGAAGTCATTTGCATCTCGTATTCAAACAGGAAACTTTGAGGACGACATGGCACTTATTGCCGACTGCGACTGGGTAATGGAAGTAGTAATCGAACGCTTAGATATAAAACAGCAAGTGTTCGAAAATGTCGAAAAGCACCGAAAACATGGTACGTTAATCACCTCAAATACTTCTGGAATTCCAATTCAAATGATGCTCGAAGGCAGAAGTGAAGATTTTCAAAAGCATTTCTGTGGAACACATTTCTTCAATCCGCCGCGCTATCTGCAATTGTTGGAAATAATCCCAACGCCAAAAACCGATCCTGAAATCATCGATTTCCTGATGGATTACGGACAACGCATGCTTGGAAAGAAAACAGTACTCTGCAAGGATACTCCGGCATTCATAGCAAATCGCGTGGGGGTTTATGCAATTATGTCTTTATTCCATGCCGTTCAGGAAATGGGACTGACAGTCGAGGAAGTTGACAAACTTACCGGTCCTGTAATGGGACGACCAAAATCGGCAACATTCCGCACCTGCGACGTGGTTGGACTGGATACACTCGTTCACGTCGCTAACGGATTGAAGCAAAACTGCCCAGACGACGAAGAAAAAGATCTTTTCGAACTTCCGGAGTATATCTCAAAGATGGTTGAAAACGATTGGCTGGGTTCTAAATCAGGCCAAGGTTTTTACAAAAAAGTGAAAGACGAAAACGGTAAGAGCAACATTCTTGTCCTGGACCTTGAATCGCTTGAATATCGCGAAAAGCAAAAAGTAAAGTTTCCGACCCTGGAGATGACCAAGCCCGTTGAGGATTTAAAACAACGCACAAAAATGCTGTTCATGGGTATGGACAAGGCTGGTGAATTTTATCGCAAAGTTTTCGGAGGCCTGTTTGCTTACGTCGCCAATCGAATTCCAGAAATTTCTGATGACCTCTATAAGGTTGATGATGCCCTTAAAGCAGGATTCGGTTGGGAACTTGGACCCTTTGAAACCTGGGATTTAATTGGTATTGATAAAGGAATTGAATTAGCAGAAAAAGAAGGAAAATCTATTCCGGCCTGGGTTTCTGACATGAAAGATGCAGGAATTACCAGCTTCTACAAGTTTGAAGCGGGAGAGCAATTTTATTTTGACATTGAAAGCAAGGACTACAAAATTGTCCCTGGATCGGAAGGTCGTGTTTCTCTGGAAGCTCTTCGTGAAGGAAATACACTTTGGAAAAACGATGACACGACCATTGTTGATCTTGGAGATGGTATCTTGAATCTTGAATTCCATACAAAAATGAACACCATTGGTGGCGGGGTAATTCAAGGAATCAACAAAGCGATTGATCTAGCCGAAGAATCGAAAAAAGGGCTAGTGATCTCCAATACCGGTCAGAACTTTTCAGCAGGCGCCAACGTGGGGATGATCTTCATGATGGCAGTAGAGCAAGATTTCGACGAATTAAACTTTGCCGTTAAAACGTTCCAGGACACCATGATGCGTGTTCGTTACTCGAACATTCCTATTGTTGTGGCACCACATAACATGGCACTTGGAGGCGGATGTGAATTGGCACTGCACGCCGACAAAGTAGTCGCACACGCAGAACTATACATGGGACTCGTTGAATTTGGTGTCGGTTTGATTCCAGGTGGAGGCGGAACTAAAGAATTTGCCAAACGACTTTCGGATGAACTTCACGATGGCGATATCAAAATAAATCGTATGCGTGATCGCTTCCTAACTATCGGACAAGCGAAAGTTTCAACCTCAGCCTACGAAGCTTTCGATCTTGGTTATTTAAGAGAAGGAACCGACGAAATAATCGTAAGTCGAGAGCTGCATTTGACTCGCGCGAAGCAAGCTTGTCTCGAATTGGCCGAGAAGGGCTACGTAAGTCCAAAACGTGAAAAGAACGTTACAGTCATGGGACAAGAAGGATTGGGAATTGTTTACGTTGGAGCCAATTCAATGCTCTCAGGTAACTACATGTCAGAACACGACAGAGTGATCTCCGAAAAACTTGGATTTGTACTATGCGGTGGTGATTTATCCGAAAACACTGTTGTCTCAGAACAGTACCTACTCGATTTGGAACGAAAAGCATTTTTGGAATTGTGTGGTGAACGCAAGACTCTGGAACGATTGGAGAGTATTATTAAGACAGGGAAAGTGTTGAGAAATTAGTGAGACACTAGAGACTAGACTGCTAGAAGCTAGACATGAATATTCTTTAATTAACAGAATAATTCTTACTAACTTAAGTAGAAACCTAGCCCTTATGAATCACAATTTTAAAGAACTAAAAATTTGGAAATACGCAATAAACGTGAGTAAAAATGTGTACACATTAACAAAGGATTTACCAAAATCTGAAAGGTTTGGACTAATTGATCAAATGAATCGATCATCAGTCTCAATCGCCTCGAACATAGCGGAAGGATCTGGTCGAACTTCAACGAAAGAGTTCGCGCGCTTTATTGATATCAGTATTTCGTCGAGCTATGAACTCGAAACTCAATTAATCCTGTGCAAGAATATTTACCAAATTGAATCCAAGTCAGTAACAGAAGAATTAAATGAACTACAAAAGATGTTGAGAGGCTTTAAAAAGATACTTGTCTAGTGTCTAGCGTCTAAAAATCTAGCGTCTAAATAATAAGAAAATGAACAGAGCATATATAGTAACAGGTTACAGAACAGCGGTTGGGAAAGCCAATAAGGGCGGATTCCGTTTTTATCGTCCGGATGATATGGCTGCCGATGTCGTTAAACATATCATGAAGGAGGTCCCGCAACTGGACAAAGAACGCATTGATGACGTAATTGTTGGAAATGCAACACCAGAAGCAGAACAAGGATTAAACGTCGGAAGAATGATTTCTTTAATGGGACTTGACACTGTCAAAGTTCCGGGAATGACCGTCAATAGATATTGTTCATCAGGATTGGAAACAATCGCAATTGCCACAGCAAAAATTGAAGCAGGAATGGCAGATTGCATCTTGGCTGGCGGCGTTGAATCCATGTCTACAATGGCCATGGGAGGATGGCGTATTGTTCCCAACCCCAAAGTTGGAAAGGAAAATCCGAACTGGTACTGGGGAATGGGACTGACCGCAGAGGCAGTTGCCAACGAATTTGGTGTTTCTCGCGAAGATCAGGACGCATTTGCGGTAAAATCACATGAAAAAGCAATTGCCGCCATTAATTCTGGTCGATTCAAAGATGATATTGTCCCTATTGAAGTGAATCATATTTTCCTGGATGAGAACGAAAAACGTCAGGAAAAAACGTACACGGTTGACACAGATGAAGGTCCGAGAGCTAGTACTCCAGAAGCTTTGGCTCGATTGCGCCCTGTTTTTGCAGCAAACGGATCGGTAACAGCTGGAAACTCATCACAGACTTCGGACGGCGCCGCATTTTGCTTGGTGATGTCTGAGAAAATGGTGAAAGAGTTAGGACTGGAGCCTGTAGCACGATTGGCCTCATACAGTGTTGTTGGTGTAGAACCAAGAATTATGGGAATCGGACCTGTAGACGCTATTCCAAAAGCACTAAAAGCAGCTGGAAGAAATCTCAACGATATCAATTTGTTTGAATTGAACGAGGCGTTCGCATCGCAGTCGCTCGCAGTGATCCGTAAAGCCGAACTGAACCCAGATATTGTCAACGTGAATGGTGGAGCAATTTCACTCGGCCACCCGCTGGGATGTACAGGCGCAAAATTAACCGTTCAAATCATGAACGAGTTGAAAAAACGCAATGAGAAATATGGCGTAGTCACCATGTGTGTCGGAACAGGACAAGGTGCTGCCGGCGTGATTGAAATGTTGTAATGAATTCTAAAGAACTCCTGAAAAATAGCGGTCACAGTTCCCTGTTGCCGCTTCAGGAAGCCACCATAGAATCCTTCCGCGAACACCAACATGTGCAGCTATTTGCTCAAACTGGATCTGGAAAAACATTGGCATTTCTGTTGGCGGCAATTCAGCACATCGACGCTACGAAAAATGGCGCTCAAATGATCGTCCTCTCTCCTACCAGAGAATTAGCACTACAAACTGCTGACGTTTTCAAATCACTTAGGTCTGGCATTTCTTGCACTGTATGCTATGGAGGACACGCGGTGAAAACAGAAAAAAACGAGCTCAGCGAATTACCCAACGTGATTATTGCGACACCTGGAAGATTGGTGGATCATTTGGAGCGCAAACATGTAACCCTTTCCGCTTGCAGCGTTGCTGTCATCGACGAGTTTGATAAATGCCTCGAATTTGGGTTTGAGAAGGAGATGGAAACCATTCGGCGACACCTACCAAAATCGATCAAATCTGTTTTGGTATCGGCCACAGAAATTGATTATGTTCCTAACTCTTGGAAAACAGTTTCAAGTGAGATATTGGACTATCGGTCCGTAGACCAACCATCTCTTTTAACGTTATGGAAAGTCACCGCACAGGATATTTTTACATCCCTGATAGATTGCCTGTACCATTTCCAAAATGAGGCATCCGTCGTTTTTTGCAATTATCGCGAAGTGGTGGATGATGTAGTGCAACGACTTAAAATAGAAGGTGTTTCATGCGTTGGTTATCATGGAGGAATGGATCAATCAGAAAGAGAGCTGGCACTAATCAAATTCCGCAACGGAAGTACCAATACACTCGTTTGTACAGATTTGGGGTCGAGAGGACTGGATATAGAGGGGATTGAACATGTTATTCATTATCAATTTCCAGATTCCGAAACGGCATTTATTCATAGAAACGGACGAACGGCACGCTCCGAAAATGAAGGCAACGCCTACATCTTGTACAAATCAACACAAGACCTCCCAAACTATTTGACATTACCAGAGAAAGAGTTTTTTCCGAAACCAAAAAAAGAAAGCATCAATCCAGAATGGACAACATTATACTTCGGTGGCGGTAAAAAAGACAAATTGCGGAAATTAGATATTGTCGGATTCTTATCGCAACAAGGGAAGCTAAAGCCACACGAAATCGGCAGAGTAGAATTGCTGGATCGAATGGCTTATGCAGCGATTAAATCAAGCAAACTTAAATCCACTTTAAATAATGTTCACATGAAGCGAATCAAAGGCAAACGATTCGTGATAAAAAAAGCAAAAAATTGAAAATTATTAGCTATGCATGCATAATGCATTGTTAAGTTTTATTATTTTAGTAGAACGCTAATTTATTGAAGATATGGAATCACAGAAAAACCCAATTAAAGGAGGCGAATTTATCGTTCGAGATACAGCCCCAGCAGATATTTTTACAGCCGAAAACTGGTCGGAAGAGCAACGCATGATTCAACAAATGTGTCAGGATTTTATTGATACAGAAATCAAGCCACATTTGGACCGAATCGATAGCATGGAAGAAGGTTTGATGCCTTCACTGATGGAGAAGGCCGGTGCTCTCGGATTGCTTGGCATGTCTGTACCTGAAAACCTAGGAGGAATGGGCGTGGATTTCAAAACGAGTTTGCTGGCAACCGAATCCCTAGGAGCTGGTTACTCGTTTTCAGTAGCGTATGGAGCACACACAGGAATTGGCACTCTGCCTCTACTCTATTACGGAAATGATGCTCAACGTCAAAAATACATTCCAAAATTAGCGTCAGGTGAATGGAAAGCTGCATACTGTTTGACAGAACCAGGTGCAGGGTCAGATGCAAATTCTGGTAAGACAAAAGCAGTTTTATCGGAGGACGGTAGTCACTACACCTTGAACGGACAAAAAATGTGGATCACCAATGGTGGCTTTGCCAACCTGTTCACTGTCTTTGCTAAAATTGATGACGATGATAAACTCACAGCATTTTTAGTTGAGGCTGATTCAGAAGGAATTTCCACCAACCCCGAAGAAAAGAAGATGGGGATTAAAGGGTCTTCTACACGACAGGTTTTCTTCAATAATGTAAAAGTTCCCGTTGAGAACATGCTATCAGAGCGCCAAAATGGATTCAAAATAGCCCTGAACATCCTTAATATCGGCCGTATTAAGTTGGCAGCCGGTGTAATGGGAGGAGCGAAAGAAGCCATCCGAGATTCTGTGAAATACGCAAACGAACGCGAACAGTTTGGTCGTTCCATTTCAAAATATGGAGCTATTCGTTACAAATTAGCAGAACAAGTCATCCGAACGTACGCTCTAGAATCGGCCACTTATCGTGCAGGTCAAAATATCGATGATGCGATCCAGGGATATATTGATGAAGGTCTGGACAAAGGAGAAGCAACGCTGAAAGGAATTGAGCAGTTTGCGCCAGAATGTGCCATTCTAAAGGTCGCAGGATCTGAAGCATTAGATTATGTAGTAGATGAAGCTGTACAAATTTTCGGAGGAATGGGATACTCGGCAGAGTCTTCAGTGGAGCGCGCCTATCGAGATGCCAGAATTAACCGAATCTTTGAGGGAACTAACGAAATTAACCGTTTGCTAACCGTAGACATGGTATTGAAACGCGCCCTAAAAGGTGAATTGGATTTAATGGGACCCGCGATGAGCGTTGCCAACGAATTGGTGAGTATTCCAGAAATGAAAGATCCAACGGAAGGACCTTTGGGAGTAGAATTTGACGCATTACAAGGGTTCAAGAAGTCTATCCTTATGGTTGCCGGATCCGCGGTTCAGAAACTCATGCAATCGTTAGCGAAGGAACAAGAGGTTTTGATGAACATTGCAGATATGTCCATCGATACTTACATCGCAGAATCCACTTTATTAAGGGTTCAACAGAAAATTGATAAGCAAGGAGAAGATGCTTGCAAAGAAGAAATTGCAATAGTCAAAACGTTGTTCTATGACACTGCTGATAGAATCAACAAAGCAGGGAAAGACGCTGTGAATTCATTTGCTGAAGGCGACGAGCTTCGAATGATGATGATGGGACTGAAACGCTTCACCAAAACTCAACCTTTCAATGTGAAAGAAGCGCGGCAAGCCATCGCCCAGAAACTCATAGAAGCCAATGGATATTGTTATTAAGATTCGATTTTGAATGAATCGGAAGGCCGTCGAAAGACGGCCTTTTTTTTGTTTAAAACATTGTACCAAGAACTTCGAAAGTAAACTTGAAACAATTCCAATTTGATATCCTTGTAGTATCCACAAATAGCATAATTATCATCCTTTATATCATTAGAATCCTGTTTTGTGACATACCTTCCATGCTGAAAGGCAGATTGAAATACTTTGGTAATACCAACAAGAGCCTGGCGGCTCTGCTAAATCAAATTTTTAAACAAAACATTATGAGTACTTCAATCCCAACAGTTTCTGTAGACGGAAAAGCATTAAAACTATCAACAGGAGATCGATTTATGGCCAACGGCGTTTGTTTACAGCCAGGAAAAGACATTACTTTTTACGATTACCCATTATCCGATTCGAATTATGATTACACGAGTACTGTGATTCTACCATACTTAAAAGCATTAAACATCAATATGATTCGGGTGTATCAAATCGACCTTACTGCTTCACACGATAAGACCATGAAGCTTCTGGAAGAGAATGGAATCTACGTGATGCTTGAAGTTGAAAACAAAGAAATTTGCGTTAAAACCTTAACTCCCGAGTACACATACGAGCTTTTTATGCGCGGAGTTCAGGTGGTAGATATGTTCCAACAGTATCCGAACACACTGGCATTTTCCGTTGGAAACGAAACGGAGGATCCTGGGTTGATCTATTCTCGTAATGGTAATAGTGTATCCGGAACGGTAGCAACACAATTGAAGATTGCCTCTTCCATCAAGTCATTCATTCGTGACTTAAAAGCCCACATCGCAACAAAAGGCTATCGCTCCATCCCCGTTGGAGTAGCAATCCGAGACGTATTTCAGAAATCAGTCTCGCCTTCAGGTGCGATCGGAACGGATATATGTGCGGAATACTATGCCTCTGGAACGCCACAAGAAAGGGCAGACTTTATCGGTCTAAATACGTACCGATACGTTTCTGCCAAGGATTCATCAAAGGACCCTTTAACATGTTACAACGATATCGCCAAAGACTGGTCTGGAATGCCAGTCCCAATCATTTTTTCTGAAATTGGCGCAATCTCCGCAGTGCAAACATGGCCGAGAGACTGGGCATGTATTGAATACATGTATAAAACTAAGTTGTTGTACGATCAATTTTCGGGACAAATAGCATTTTCTTTCTTCAACGAAAAAAACAATCTGGGATTATACATACAAAACGAAGATCAAAGGGGTGATTTTGACACTATGCCTTTGGGTGGAGTTGACGCGTTGAAATCTCAATTTAGTGCAGGAAAAAGTAAAACCGTTCCAATGCCAGCTTCCAATAATCCAAAGCCTACCGCAGCACCAACTACGTGTGACCCTGATTTACAAAATCCATTTTTCGCACCCGACACAACCATTACTGTTATGAATTACGCTACAGTTGAGCTAAAGGCTACACAAGGAGAGTACGTGTTAGGGTCGCTTGCACCTGCCGAAAGTAATAGCTCCCCTTCTACGAATTCTATTACCATTTCAACGACAAGCGATCTGGGACTATTCATCCTTGAGCCTCAAGAAAAAGGTGCCTGGCCAATGTCTTGCCAATTATCAGCGAATTCAGTTGCATCATTAACAGACGCTTCTGTGATTAACAATCAAAACTGGGGGTCTAGCTGCAATATTGGGTAGTCTCAATTTTTAGGACATAAAAAAACCCTGACCTCATATGAAGTCAGGGTTATTATTTTAAGGTAAGCACGCTTACTTCTTCAACGTAATTCCGTCGGCAATGAAGTTTAATTCATACTCAGGCTCAGTAATCATGTCAATTTCTTCCTGACTTTTCCCAGCATCTTCTGCGAAATGTTGTAAATCCGCAACTGAAACGGTATCCATAAATGCTACTCCGTGCAAATATGCTCCTGTTCCTACATCGGTTTTAGGGGGAATAGTGAAGTGATCTTTGAAACGTACCATGAAGGTATCACCGTTTCCTTTATCAATGTTAATCCAGCATCCAGCTTTTGAACACACTTCCGAAATTTCGGCTTCAAAGGTATATTCTACCTTCCCCTCCTTGCCTTTCATGTCTTTCAACATTTCATCTACGGAGATAGCCTTGCTTACATCCACCTTCACTGGTCCGTAGCTTTTACCCAGTTTTTCTTTTTCGTCCTTGTTTGAGTCCGGTGCAGAGCAAGCAATCGCGATAGCAGCCACTGCAAATGCAATCATATATTTTTTCATAGTCGATTAATTAGATTTCTTGTAAAACTGTTACAAAAATAAGCATAAAAAACCCCTGACCTCCAAAGAGTATCAGGGATAACATATTTTTAAGAGTAATTATTTCACGTAATCTGCGTAAAACAAGTTCAATTGATGAGACTCTCCATCAACATCCACGTACATCACCCCGCATCCTGAAAGAAAACGAAGCATTACTTGAGAGCTTGGTGCCGTTTCTCCTGTTATATCCACAGTCGCTTCACGCGATGAAGCATCGTACGAAACCGTAAAGTAATCAGTGTAGTATGAAGCAGCCTTTGTTACTTGCTCGTCAGTTGTTCCCTCTGGCAACGTATAAACGTACGTCCCACTCATCTTACTGTTTGCCAATTCCGTTGCTCCTTGTGAGACTGCAGTATTCTTGACATCCTGGGCAAAACTTAATGCAACCACCCCAAGTACAAATGCCAACGTAGAGATTAATTTTTTCATCTTATCTTATTCTTTTTTTATTAGACGTGTAATTCGTTCGAAACGTTGTTTCAGGTGAACTAAACTACAATATTTTTGCCAAATTTGTCAGTATGAGTAATCTTTTGCTCCATTACCAAAAAGGACAAGTTGAAGCAGGCTGTGATGAAGCAGGCCGCGGATGTCTGGCAGGTCCGGTTGTTGCAGCAGCTGTTATCCTTCCTGATGATTTTAAGAACGAAATTCTTAACGACTCAAAAAAGCTTACAGAAGCCAAGAGAAAAGCCTTGCGCCCTATCATTGAAAAAGAAGCTATTGCTCATGCTGTTTCCTTTGTTTACCCAAACGAAATCGATAAAGTAAACATCTTAAACGCTAGTTTCTTAGCGATGCATCGAGCGGTAGATGCTTTAAAAAAAACACCGCAATTCTTGTTGATTGACGGCAATCGCTTCAATCCACACCCCAAATATCCACATGCTTGTATAATTAAGGGTGATGGAAAATACTTGTCCATTGCAGCAGCATCTGTACTTGCGAAAACATATCGTGACGAATACATGGAGGACATTGCTGAAGAGTTTCCGATGTATGATTGGGCCAGCAACAAAGGTTACCCAACAAAAAAACACCGTTTGGGCATTCAAAACCACGGAGATTGTAAATACCATCGACAATCGTTCACCTTATTACCACCTGAACAGTTAGAACTCTTCTAGAGTAAACACAAACTTGTTCATTTCTACTGAAGATCGCTTTAAATCCATACCACGTTCTTTCTACTTTTGGTAAAAATGAAAACGTATGTTCAAACGCATACTTCTCGGTTTACTCTTTTTCGCAAGTTTGGCTTGGATAGCCTTTTACGCATGGGACATCGCCCGAAATAAAAACAATTACATCCCGGAAATTGTATTTTCCGAAGCCGACGGTCAATTGCTGGTGGTGTTGCGACCAGATGAAGTAAATTTTGAAGCAATAGAGTCATTTCAAGATGCTCCTGCACTGAATTTGGTTAAAGCTCTTAATGATAGCATCTATCAGAAAGGGTATTTCAGTCAAAAAAGACCTCACTTTCTCCTTATTTCAGAAACCAATTGGAGCACCAAGTCAATTAAAAATCTCTTTCCAGATAAAACTCCTCAAATTAATGGAGACCAGGTAACCGTTGATGGTTTTTCAGGAAAATTCTATAAAAATGGGCTCTATCTTTCAAAAGGCTCGATACTCCATGAAGGCGATGAAAACAGAATATTCCCACTCGATAAAAAGGCATCTGCGAGCTTAATTACTTTTTCGGAAAAAGGTGTTAAAAATACGACGGATATCTATTTCAAAGGGAATGGGCGCGTAAACTTCGTCACCAGAAATGCTAATATTGAGCAGGGTGCTCAAGTAAAGGACGAAAATGTATTTGCTGGATTGATATCCAGAAACATTTCCAATTACCACTTTTACGAGCGTGATTATTACGCAACTTTAGATCAAGAATTTGCTACGGGCCCCATGTATCAATGGCTTCTGAACGGATTCGTAATTGTGGATTACGATGGAGAAAAAGTACTAGTTTCTGATTATCTCGGTGGGCAAGACCCTATTTTGATTCTGAATGACATTAATCAAACACTAGATGGCAACCGCTTCGACAATCGTTTGACAAAAGACTTCCCTTCGAACGGCGGAACTTATGTTGTAAAATATCTAGAAGACCTTGTCGTTTTCTCTGAAAGTGAATCTGCTTGTGATAAAATGCTTGCAGACTATAAACTGGGCAACACCATTGCTTCCAGTACCAACGTACGATACCGATATTTTGGTGAGTTGCCTAAAGCTGTTTCTGAACGGTTTGTTGGAAAAGAGAAAAGTTATTCCAAGTCTGTATACCAAGGTCGATTAATGGAGACATACACAGGCATACCAGTACCCGAAGCTTCAAAGGAACTGAGTGTTTCCGTAAACCTAAGTTGCGGATTCGATGTAAAAGATTTCGTTGTACGTCCGGGACTTGGCAACATCGTTGTATTGGGAACAAATGGCGAAATTGCCTGCTTCAAGGACAAAAAATTGGCTTGGAAAAAACAGATAAACGATAAAATCATTGGCTCTATATCACTGGTCGATTTGCATTACAACGGTGAGATGTATGTCCACCTGAATACTTCTGAGAATTTGTACCTCTGGGATTTAAAAGGTAATGAAGCCACAGGATTCCCGGTGAAAATTGATACTGAAATTACCGCTCCTACTAAATTCTATCGATGGCGCGAGCGAAGTTATTTCTTAGTAGGAACTGAAAATAATAAACTTATTCAACTCGATGCCAAAGGTCGTGAGTTGGACGTCTACAAAATTGAGCACTCGATCCAAAAGCCAATTGATATTTGGGTAAGTCAAAAACGCTTGTTTGCAGGTCTTGCCTCGAATGCCAATCAATTCACCATGTTCGAAATTGACAAACGCCGAAAACTAAGATCATTTGATATTCTTTCGGGGTCAAAATCGGTTAAAGTTCCTAATCAGTTGTTCCGATTCTCTGTAACGGACGATGTGTTGGTGCGTATGGATCAAAAAGGAAGACAGGACAATATTGATCGATTCCCTGACGGCAAACTACTGTTTATCAACGATAAATCATTAGCAATACAGACGAACAATACACTATCCTTACTAAACGAGGAAGGCATTGGTTATGGTCAAATCGCCCTTCCTTTCAGCGATATAGCCGACATCTACATTACCACCCTTGAATCTGGTAAAACCTATATTTGTCTAATTGATGCATTAGAGAATAATGTATATTTGTACGGTACTGATGGATCGCAACTGAGTACAAAAGCATTAGAGGGACAAACACGTGTGCATTTGCAAACGGTCGGTGACTCGAAATGTATAACGACAGTTGTAGATCAATTTGTGATACAGTATATTGAAGACTGAAACCAAACGAAAACGAATGAAAACGCTAAATCTACTTGGAGTGCTTGTAGCACTTAACCTCTGTTTTACAGGGTTTTCTCAAAACTATCTCGGAATCACCGGAAGTAATTACGCAGGAGCGATGGGAGTTGACCTACAGCCTGCAAGCTTTGTCGACGGTCGATTTGTAACCGACGTAAATTTGTTCAGTGCCAACTTCGGCCTTTGGACAAATGCGGGTTATTTCGACACACGGGATATGCCAAAATGGTGGAGAAAGTCTTTCTCGCCAGACAATCCAAATACTGGAGAGTATAACTTGACAGGGAGCAACCCACACAACGACTGGATTCTTCCTGATTCCACGTTTGATGAACGATATATATTCAGAAACTATGATGCAAACTCAACAAAAAAAGTTGGGTTTTACAATAATGTTCAAGTAGATGCATTGAATTTCATGTTCCATATCAATCGAAAAATTGCCGTAGGAGCTTCAGTAAAATTCAGAACCATTACTAACATCGATGATATTGACCCAAAACTTGCGCTATTAGCTGAAAACGATTTGGATATATCTACCCTATGGAACCAGCAGTTTGATGAAGAACTGTTGAACTTAAATCACATGTCTTGGGCAGAATACGGATTGGTGTACTCGCAAGTTATTCGAGAAGATGGAGAGCATTTCATGAAAGCTGGTGGTAAAGCAAAATGGTTGCAAGGATATACAGCAGCATACGTGCACACAGATAATTTAAGCTATAACCTTTTCAATGATGACACCACGCAATACCTTCAAGGGGACTTTGCTTACGGACACTCGCAAGGACTTCTGGAAGGTCAGGAGTATGATGGATTACCAGAATCAGCATCAAAGTTTGGTCTTGGTTTGGATCTTGGATTCGTTTACGAATGGCGTCCTGATTGGGAAGAATACAAATACGACATGGATGGTGAAACCAACATTTGGCGTCGTGACACGGAGAAATACAAAATTCGTGCAGGGGCTTCCATCCTTGATATTGGTGGAATGCGTTTCGCAAAAGGAGGAATTTCACGTGATTTCAGCGTGAACACAAACAATCTGTTCGATTTGACAGTGTTTGATGAAGCCTCTAGTTTAATAACATTTGATAGTATCGTTGATTCAGTTATCACAAATAACCCTGACTGGACAGCAACGGAAGATGCTGGAGGAACATTCTTCATGCAATTGCCTACTGCCCTTAGCTTACAATTCGATTATCACATTTATAAATGGTTTTACGTTAACGTAACAGGTATAGCAAGTATTCAAAACCGCCGTAACCCTCATCGTGTGCGTACGGCAAACCAACTATCGATTACACCTAGCTTTGATCACGCGTGGTTCGGTTTGCACGTACCAATGGCGATGAATAAATACTCTGGATTCAGAGCAGGGTTAGCTACACGACTCGGACCAATAACAGTGGGTGTCGTAGATATGCGATCGTTATTTGCTTTCGGAAAAATCAGAGGAACTGAATTCTACGCAGGTTTACGAATTCCAGTGCTTTACGGACACCCATCAGATGAAGACGGTGACCTTGTTTCGGATGACTTGGATGAATGTGTTACTACTCCAGGAGTTTGGGCCTTCCGCGGATGTCCAGATACGGATGGTGACGGAATTCAAGATACAGAAGACGAATGTCCGTTAGAAGCTGGTTTGGAGCAGTTCAAAGGATGTCCAGACAAAGACGGAGACGGCATTCCTGACAAGGATGATAGCTGTCCAGAATTGGCTGGTAAAAAAGAGTTGAACGGATGCCCAGACGCTGATGGCGACACGATTATTGATCCAGAAGATGACTGTCCTGAAACGCCAGGATTGGCTGAGTTCAACGGATGTCCAGATACAGATGGAGATGGAATCAAAGATGAAGACGATGCTTGTCCGGATGTTCCTGGTCCATTAGCAAACAACGGATGTCCTGACACAGATAATGACGGAATCTTAGACTTCTTGGATGATTGTCCAGAAATCCCTGGACCGCAAGAAAACAACGGTTGTCCATGGCCTGATACAGACGAAGACGGATTGTTGGATAAAGATGATAAGTGTCCTTACATCGCTGGTCCTGTTGAAAACGATGGTTGTCCTTATTCTGATACAGATGAAGACGGTATCCTAGACAAAGATGATGACTGTCCAACGGTTGCAGGTGTTCCTTCATCGGAGGAAGGTAAAAACGGATGTCCTGAAATCGAAGAAGAAGTGAAGGAAATCCTTCAGACTGCATTTGATAACCTCGAGTTTGAAACAGCAAGAGACAAGATCAAAGAGGAGTCGATCCCATCACTGACAGCTTTAGCTGATGTTCTTGTGAAGCGTCCAGAATGGAAGTTGCAAATTGCAGGTCACACTGATAACGTGGGAGATGCTCAGAGCAACTTGATTCTTTCTAAGAAGCGTGCTGAATCAGTGAAGCGTTTCATGGTGAGCAAAGGAATTGACGAAAACCGTCTAAACGTATTGTTCTTTGGTGAAACACAACCGATCGGTGATAACAACACTGCAGAAGGAAGACAGAAAAACAGACGTGTTGAGATGACAATTATCTTCGAGTAAGATTAGACCTCAACAGTTAGAAATACGAAAGGGCTGCCTCACGAGAGGCGGCCCTTGTTTTTTCAAAAGAGTTCCTAATTCAAAGCGGTGCGCAACTGGTTTTTTCTGCCTACTTTTATTCCGATGAAATTAAGCAGAATGCATCGGTACTTCTTGAGTGTCTTATCTGGACTGCTCATGGTGTTATGTTTTCCCTTTACAGGTAGTCTTACGCCCTTGGTTTTCGTTGCCTGGATTCCCCTACTTTTTGTTGAGTCGTACATCTCTCGGCAAAACTACCGTTCAGGAAAAGTGTTTATTCACGCCTATTTGACTTTTTTTATATACAACATTGGAACAACCTGGTGGGTTTGGTACGCAAGTGCAGGCGGAGCAGCTTTGGCCTTTCTCCTAAATACACTCCTTATGACTCTGGCCTTCTATGGCTTTCACCTTACCAAAAAATATGTTGGACATAAAGAGGGAATTATTGCGCTCGTTTTATACTGGATCGGATTTGAATACTTTCACTACGATTGGGAAAGTTCGTGGCCGTGGTTAACCTTTGGGAATGTATTTAGTATTCACCCGAGCTGGGTACAATGGTACAGCGTAACAGGAGCTTTGGGCGGAACACTTTGGGTTTTGGTTATCAATTTACTATTGTTCCGAACACTAGAAAATGTGTACCTGAGAAAAGAGACCTGGCGTATTCAAACACCGTTGTTTTACCTTGCAGGTGCTGGTTTGATCATCCCATTAACCATTTCGCTCTTCACCTACTACTCTTACGAAGAGAAAAATGATCCGATTGAAGCTGTATTAATTCAACCGAATCTGGACCCAATGATGCAGGAAGATGGATCGTCAGAAAAATTTGGCAGTGATCCACTGATGCAATGCAATGAAATGGTACAACAAGCTGCGGCAAAGGTCACCTCTAAAACGGATATTGTACTGGCGCCAGAAACGTCTTATTGGCAAGAGATACGAGAAGACCAGGTAGAATCAAATCGCTTGTATAGACTTTTGCGCAGTGCGCAACCCTATTTGAACAATGCTGATATTTTGTGGGGCGTGGCAAGCTCCAGAGTATTTGAACGCCGGAAATCTGTAACTACGCGTCCGTATAGTGAAGGAATGTTTATTGAAGACTATAACGCATCCTTGCACCTCAATCAGGAAGCTGAACCAGCATTCATCCGCAAATCAAAACTGGTTCCAGGAGTGGAAAAAGTACCATTTGCCAACACTTTCCCAATAATGTCTGAATGGGCTATTTCCATGGACGGAACACAAGTTGGATATGGTATCGAAGATTCCCCGAAAATCTTCAAATCAAAAAAATTCAAATTTGCTCCGGTAATTTGTTATGAATCTATTTTTGGCGGATTTGTTGCAGAACAATGCAGAAAGGGCGCCGAAGTTATTTGCATCATTACGAACGATGGGTGGTGGGGAGATACACCAGGCTACAAACAACACGCTAGCTTTGCAAGCCTCCGAGCCATTGAAAATCGGCGCAGTGTGCTTCGATCTGCGAACACGGGAACGACTTGTGTGGTCAATCAGCGTGGAGATATATTAAAGGCAACCAAATGGAGGGAAAAAGTCGCTGTAAACGCTACAGTAAACTTGAATAGCAATTCAACCGTTTATTCAGAATACGGAGATGTTTTGGGCCGAAGTTTTGGTTTCGTCTCCATATTTCTTTTACTTTTTACCTTTGTTAGGCGTTTCAAAAAGTTATTTGCAAAGTGAGCGAGAATAGTATTGATACAGGGAAGCTGGTTGAGGAGCAGAGTGACTATTTATTATCCTTTGCCATGTCGAAGCTTCAGGATTTAGAGCTAGCGAAGGATTTGGTCCAAGACACCTTCGTATCAGCAATTACCAAATTGGATAGTTTTGAGAATCGAAGTAATATCCGTACTTGGTTGACAAGTATTCTTAACCGTAAGATTATTGACCATTGGCGTAAGGCCGAAACACGGTATACCGATCCTGTTTCCTCCTTTTTTGATCAGGAAAACAAACACCGACATTGGCTCGATAAAAAGAACAGTACATCGGTAGAATCCGTTGTTGACCAAATCACCAAAGAGGAGGCTACTTTGGAGCTTTACAATTGTATTGAAAAGTTGCCGTCAAAATGGCGAGGTGTTATTGCATCTAAATACCTCGAGGAAAAAGTAAGCGAAGATATTTGTAAGGAAATGGAAATCACTCCTTCCAATTTATGGGTAATAATTCACCGCGCGAAGTTGCTACTCCGCGATTGCCTAACTAAAGCGGAACGCTAATGAAAGACTGTCAAGAGATATCAGAACTCATCGAGCGAGCTAAAATCGAGAGAATCACAATGGGAGACCGACTCGCCATTGGTTTGCATAAGTCCATTTGCAGAGGTTGTCGTCAATATTTTCGTGACAGCGATGCTATGGATGAAATGTTACAATCCAAACGATTTAGACACCTCAGCGAGTACTCCTTCAGCGATGAAGAAAAAGAGAAATTAAAGGCTTTGCTACAATCGAAGTCGCACTGACTTTATTAATGGTGAGCAATTGGAATCTGAAGTCGAGAAGCACCATTCTTATCGCACCTTTCCGGATGACTCCCTTCAAAACTTCAACAATCCGAACTTTTCCTTTCTGCCCCAGATCGCGTAAATCAAAACTTCATTGCTTTGATAGTTTACATTGAATAATTTCGGCATCACCAGTGCGTCAATATCCTCTCGATCAAAGAAAGGCTGTCTGCCAATTTCACCTGTTTTCATGTCAATATCGGCCAGTGCCACGACATTTCTCCGGCGACTGTAATTTGCCGCGTACAATTGAGGTGCATCAATGAAGTTACCGTTCTGATCATAATTGTTGATGTGATCGTTAAAAATGAAATTCAACTTTCCACCTGATACGAAACTCTCGTAACTACTGTAAGGCCCACCGTCATTGGTAGAGACTTGTACTTTATTGATTTTTGAAACCCATTCAAATTGCTCTTCAGGATTAATCTTGTAAGCAATAATATCGTTGTAATAATAATGGTAGTTGTTGGAAAAATCGCCTGTTTGTCCACCCTGACTATTGTTAATCTGAATAAAGTATTGCTCCATGGTACCTACGATACTACCATCTGGAAGTATATGTGCCTCACGCATGCGGTAATTATACAACTGAGGTTCGCCTCCACGCCCACGTTCCTCGCGCCGTTCAGACCTCTCAATATCACGATCGGACCAATCCTGCGTAATAAAATCTTCATCGAACTTCGCAAAACCCTCCATGACTGTTTCTCCATTTACCAAATCGATTCGTTGGTAGAAAACACCGTCAACACCCGGCGTGTCTTTCATTCCATAGATACCAGTAACGGTAAGACTGTCCGATGAAGAAGTTGAAAGTGTCATGGCTTCAATACGACGTTCGTCAACATCCAGTGTAAAATCCTGTAATCCATCCTGTGCTATATGATAAATGTGCAAAGCGATGAATTCACGACTATCCCGAAACACGAGATTCCGTTCTCCTTCTTTATATTCTGATATCGACAAGAAATAATCTCCGCTGTTGGAGAGGTAGTGCCCATGGATGGTAGACAACTCAGAAGTGAACGGCAAGCGATAATCCCCCTCATTGATTTCATACATGTTCTTATCGTAAATGCGAAAACCGTAACGGTCTCGTTCATCCTTTTTTCCTGGAATTTCCCAGATAACAGAAAAATATTTTTTGTTGTTTGATTGAATGACATCGAACCAACCGCGATCGATTAACTTGTCGACATCATAAGATGCTAATTGGATAGGCTCCCCTTCCTTTTCAATATCCTTTGTGTATTCTTGCATAAAAAGCAAGCGCGTGTCACCACGTTTGTCAGAAAGAAAGACAATCAGCTTATCACCGATCAAACGAATTCCTTCAAATGTGCCAATGCCTCCAGGAACTTGTAGTGAAATCGTTCCACGCGCCACTTGTTCGAGATTTTCATGACGCGAAACTTTGTACCGTCCCATCAGATTTCCTCCAACCCAGCGAAGGGCGTAGAAATTACCAAGTGAATCCGGTAAAATTTGCACCATCCTGCCGTTGGATCGTTGCATTTCGCCCCAATCTACATCATACTGCTGCGCCAAAGAAGGCGTTGCACAGCATAAAACAAGTATAATAAATAGTATTCTCACCAGCAATTTGAACTTCAATAATCAGTCCAATGCTACTTTACCAATTGAATTCCTGTATAGTTTTGCGGTGTAATTTCTTTCAACTCCGCTTTCAAAGCATCGGACACTTCTAACGAATCTACAAAAGAATGTACAGTTTGTTTGGTAATTGCTTCGTTTTTTCTGGTAAGGCCTTTTAGCGCTTCGTACGGCTTAGGGAATCCTTCACGACGCAAAATTGTTTGAATTGCCTCAGCTACTACTGCCCAATTTTGCTCTAAATCTGCTTCGAACGCAGCTTCATTCAACAGCAATTTGCTCAGTCCTTTCAAGGTTGCTTTGAACGCAATAAAGGAATGCGCCATAGGTACACCAATGGTACGAAGCACCGTGGAATCTGTTAAATCGCGCTGCAGTCGAGAAACTGGTAATTTTGCCGCAAGATGCTCATACAATGCATTCGCAATGCCGATATTACCTTCAGAATTCTCAAAATCAATTGGATTTACCTTGTGAGGCATTGCAGATGAACCTACTTCCCCATCCTTCAATTTTTGCTTGAAGTACTCCATGGAAATGTACATCCACATATCGCGATCCAAATCTAAAACAATAGTATTGATCCGTTTTAAGACATCAAACAACGCAGCAAGATTATCGTAATGCTCAATTTGTGTCGTTGTCTGACTTCTTGATAATCCCAAAGTTGTATTTACGAAGTTATTGGCAAATGCCACCCAGTCGTTTTCCGGAAAGGCCACATGGTGCGCATTAAAGTTTCCTGTCGCTCCGCCGAATTTAGCCGAATATTCGATGGCTTCTAATTGTGCTTTCTGAACCCGTAGTCGTTCAGAGAAGACTTGAATTTCTTTACCCAATCGTGTTGGCGAGGCTGGTTGTCCGTGTGTTTTTGCCAGCATCGATACATTTTTCCAATCCTGTGCAAATTTTTCCAAGGTAGCGATCATCTCATCCAACAAAGGCAAATACTGTTCTTTTACGGCATCTCTAAGCGACATAGGAACCGAAGTATTGTTAATGTCTTGCGATGTTAGGCCAAAGTGAACAAATTCGAGGAAATCATCCAATTGCAATTCGCGCATTTTCTCCTTTACAAAGTACTCCACGGCTTTCACGTCGTGATTTGTCACTCTTTCAGTATCCTTAATCCACAAAGCATCTGCTTCCGAAAAGGTCGTACAAATAGATCGTAGTGCAACGTATTTTTCCTTTGGAAAGGACTGTAACGGCGCTACTCCTGACTCAACCATAGCGATAAAATACTCTACCTCTACGATTACGCGGTAACGGATTAGTCCAAATTCAGAAAAGTACGTTTGTAATTCCTGCGTTTTTCCCTGATACCTTCCATCAACGGGAGAAATTGCTGTTAAACTGCTGAAATTCATGCGATTTTGCTTAGTGAATGCACAATAAATGAAAGCGCAAAGATACAAATACCATAGAAACTACGGGATATTGAATGCTTTGTTTATTTTTGACTATGCGATTTCTGAGAAACCTCTTTTTCGGCTATAAATCCTACTTCAAAGCCATCAAGTTCATTATTGAACACCGGATGTATTGGTTCTTTTTGATACCTGCCGTTTTGATGTTGGTTATCTACAAAATTGGTGATTGGTTGCAGTCCAGACACATTGCTTCTGACGCAGAGAACATGAATGAAATCGTTTGGTTTTTGATTCAGATTTTGGTTGAGATCACCATCGCTCTGTTGTTGATGAAGTTTGCCAAGTACCTGGTCATCATTATTCTCTCGCCACTGCTTTCGGAGATAAGTATTCGAACAGAGAAAATTCTCACAGGAAATACATACCCATTTAACCTCAAACAGCTCATTTTGGATATCAAACGAGCCATGCGCATCGTTGTCCGAAATATGATGTGGGAATACACTATTTTCATTGTCATACTTATTGTTACGTATGTTTTCAGTGGTTCCAAATTTGGAGAGTCTCCACTCTTCTATCTAACGTACCTGGTAGGTTGTTTCTATTACGGCTTCGGTTTCCTGGATTATATCTTGGAGCGCAGACGAATGGATTTGGATCAAAGTATTCACTTTGTGAGAGATCACAGAGGCGTTACCATTGCAATCGGAAGTATTTATTCCCTAATGATATTTGTTCCCGTAGACGTTGGAATACTCTTCAATTGGTCGAATTTTGAATTCCTGCCATTCTTGAAACACTTATCGCTTTGGCTCTGCGCATCCATTGCTCCAATTCTCGCGATTGTTGCTGCGACTATTGCCATGGACGACCTTGTTGATTTAAAAACAAACGTTTACTCGCAAAAAATCGATACTTTCGATGAAGAAGAGCCCTGAATATTTGGGATTTTTAATTGTTTTGCACAACTTTTGTACTACCTAAGCAACTTCAAAAAAATTACTATGAATCAATTGTACCGTATCGCTTTAAGCTGCTTGTTTGTTTTCGCTATGAATGTATCCTTTGGCGCCATTAGTTTCGAAGAGCCAAAAGATTCTACCAGCAAATTGATTGATCGCTCTGCCGCTTTGATTTTGATTGAAGATGGTAAAACCAAGTGGGGTGAAGGAAAAGTGCGTGACGCACTGATTAAATTCCGTCAAGCGGCTGTGAAAGATCCTTTTACATGGAGAGCTCCTTATTGGATCGCGAAATGTCATTACAGAATGGACAATTTTGGTTATGCATTGAAATATGCGCAAGATGCACTCGATATCGGAAAAGAAGAGGTTACAGATGAATTGTACTACGTCCTGGCCCTTGCTCATCATAGAAATGGCGATCTTGATGAAGCCATCAAAAACTACCAATTAGCACTGGAGAAATTATCCAAGATGCGTGCAAATGAACTTCGTATCCAACAAGATATCGATAAATGTATGTATGCTAAGAAACAATTGGAAGCTGGCGCAAAATTTGAGCGCGTTCGTATGGCTGGTAGTATTAATTCAGGTTACAACGATTACAACATTGTTCTTTCAGGGCAGGATACTGTTCTTTACTTTGTTTCCCGAAGATCGAATACAACGGGTGGAAATATGAATCCTGATGATCAGCTTTACTTTGAGGATACCTACCGTGTTGTTTATGACGAAGAATTGGAAATGTGGGATGAAGCCTCGAACAATCTCGGAAGAATGAATAGCGAAGGCTTTGACTGTCTGAACTGGATCTCAGCCGACGGACATTGGGGAATCGTAACCCTAAACAACACTATGACAGACGAGAAAAAGACCACTCGCGTGTCTGACATCTGTGTTATTAAGAAGAACAACAAAGGAACCTGGAATTCACCAAAACCCATTTCAAATAAATCAATTAACACGTCATTTTTTGATGGTGCCGCGTCGCTTACTGCTGACGGAAACGTGATGTACTTTGTTTCCGATCGAAAAGGAGAGAAGAAATCTACGGATATCTATCGTGTAGAACGTGATGGTAAGTCGTGGGGGACGGCAGAAGTTTTGCCTGACAACATCAATACAATTGGAAGAGAAACGACTCCGTTCATCACTCCTGATGGAAAGTATTTGTTTTTCAGTTCCGACGGACAAGCAGAAGGAATGGGAGGCACTGATATCTACGTATCAAAGAGAATTGGTAAAAACGAGTGGACAGATCCCGTAAATCTCGGAGCCGGCATCAATACGGTGAACAACGACACACATTTTGTGTACGATGCGGCGAACAAAAAAGGCTACATTGCTGGATTGGAAATTTCAGGTCAAAAAGCAAGTATGGATTTGTACGAGATTGACCTAACCAATTTCGAATTCCCAGAATAAGAAAAAGTGAAACCTTCAATCGTCAAGGATAGGAACAAGGCTAACAATAAGCCTACCCCTCAAGAGACGATTGAGCCAGAGGAAAAGAATACGATGAATTCGAGTGCTGATGCGCTTCAACGCTATTTTTTAGAGCTTAGTTACGATGGCACGGATTTCTTCGGGTGGCAAAAACAGCCAAAAGACATTTCTGTTCAAGAGGTTATTGAAACTCAGTTAAGCAAACTGCATTCCAATCGGCCTGTTTCTGTTGTAGGTTGCGGACGCACGGATACTGGTGTTCACGCGTATCACTATATTTTACATGTCGACATTCCACATGTAGATGACTTGGATAAATTTCAATTCAAACTCAATCGAATGCTTCCGGATTCCATCGCTATCCAGGATGTTTATCCCGTTTCAGATGATTGGCATGCCCGCTTTAGCGCCAGCTCTAGAACATATCGGTATTTCATCCATCAAAAAAAGGATCCATTTGAAACACGTCACAGTCTTTATTTCCCTCAAAAATTGAATGTAAAAGCGATGAACGAAGCCGCGCAGTTGCTTTTGGGGACACAAGACTTTACATCACTTTCAAAATTGCACACCGACGTAAAAACAAATATTTGCACCGTCACTGAGGCGAAGTGGTACTCCGACAATACCCCTCTGTTCTTTGAGATAAGGGCAGATCGCTTCCTCAGAAATATGGTAAGAGCGACGGTGGGAACTCTGCTGGAGGTTGGCCTCGGTAAAGTACAACCACATGAAGTGAAAGACATCCTGGAGGCAAAAGATCGAGGAGCAGCAGCGACTTCAGTACCGCCCCAAGGATTGTTTCTCTGGAAAATTGAATACAATGGACTACAAAAAAGTAAATAGAAGATCTTGGAACGACCGCGTGAAGGTTCATATAGAGAGTGACTTTTATGACGTTCCATCATTTCTCCAAGGCAAAAACAGTTTAAAACAACCCGAACTTTCCCTTCTAGAAGACGTGCAGGGGAAATCAATTTTGCACTTGCAATGCCATTTCGGTCAGGACTCTATTTCTCTGAGTCGGATGGGGGCGAAAGTAACAGGCGTGGACCTTTCCAATACAGCCATTGAAAAAGCAAAGGAATTGAACGAAGCATGTGGCACAGACGTGGAATTTGTGGTCTCAGATATTTACGACCTACCAGATGCAATGGAAGGAAAATTTGATATTGTTTTTACTTCTTACGGAACGATTGGATGGCTTCCCGACCTACATAAATGGGCAGGGGTCGTACATCATTTCCTTAAGGATGGCGGGAGTTTTGTATTCGCAGAATTTCACCCTGCAATTTGGATGTTCGATGACGATCATGAAAGTGTTTTCTACAACTACTTTACTTCCGACCCTATCGTTGAATCCTACACTGGTACCTACGCTCAAAAAGACGCTGAAATTGAGTTTAAAACCATATCATGGAATCATGGACTTGGTGAAGTCATGACAAGTTTATTAGATCATGGATTAACCATTGAGCACTTTCAGGAGTATGACTTTTCTCCTTACGATTGTTTTGGTGGTATGCAGCAAGATGGCCCCGACGAGTATCGAATTACGAAATTTGGGAACAAGATGCCATTGATGTATACCTTGAAGGCTATAAAGTAGAGTGGGAAACTGAAACTTATAAATATTTTGGTAAAAGAAAAGGGACTCTTTCGAGTCCCTTTTCTTTTTTTATATATTTCTCGCTATTTTATCACATTTACGTGGCCTGTACGTGTATATACCTCCGTCCTTTCTTGATTGTAGGCATATTTATAAACGGCTTGCCAAACGTAAGTACCATCTTGTACGGTATTGCCATTGTAGGTTCCATCCCAAACAAAGTCAGCAGTTTGCGCTTCGAAGATAACTTCCCCCCAACGGTTAAACAATCGGAATTCGAATTCTTCGAACAAACAGTCGTGTCCGATAGATAATGAGTTGTTATACTCATCGCCGTTCGGTGTAAATGTATTTGGCACGAAGAACGGACAATTACAATCGTCTACGTATAGATAAAGTGTATCTGTAACATCACCACATCCGTAAGCCGTTGCAACGATTTCTAAGGTATCGAAGAAACTAAACGGTTCTTCATGACTGTATATGTAATTTGTCGAACCGTCGTTCCACCAAAGAATAGAATCAAGATTGTTAATGAGTGGAGAGAGGAATACCGCTTCATCGTGACAGATATGTCGATCACTACCCAAGGTAAAGTCAACTTCACCCACGATAATCTCGGTTGACGCCGTTACTTCACACACTGCAACTCCTGTTACCGTGTATGTTCCAGCTCCCAACACAACGGTTGGTCCTGTCATTCCATTATCCCAGGTGAAAGATGTTGCATTTGGCAAGGTTGCCGTTACCTCCACTGTATTTGTATCACACAAGTAATACAAAGGCTGCAATCCTATGGTAGGAATTTCGTGCATTTCTACCGCCATAGTGTCGTAACCAATACATCCCGTAGGCCCTGTAACTGCAACTGCAACAAAACTATTCGGTCCGAAAAGTTCGGTTGTTGGCGCTACACTTCCCGTTGACCAATTATACGCGTTGTAAGCTTGTGTCAAAGAGTAATTAACAGTATCCGTAATACAGTAATCCGTTGGCCCGACAATATCCGGCGTAGGAGCGAGAATCTCAGTGACTACTACATCATCATCAGAAACACACCCATAAATATCTGTAACGGTCACTGTGTATGTACCACCTGCATCTACATCAATTTCCGCAGTGGTTTGGTTACCAGGAGACCATAGATAAGTTGACCCTGTCGGTACCGTCGCATTGATTTGCACTGTCTCATATTCACAGATGTCAAAATCCGGACCGAGATCAACAACTGTAATTGGGTGGTATCCCACATTGATGGTATCTGCAATCACACATCCATTCGAATCAGTTAATTCAACCCATACTTGCGAAGTTGTGGATACGGTGTAAGAATTTCCTGTCGAATTATCCGACCACAATGCTGATCCATTGGTTGGTATCGTAACGTTCAGTAAAAGATCGTCACCGTCACAAAGAGTGGTATCATTGCCCAGATCTAATGGGATTGGGGCAAAGTTTGAAATGGTCATGGCGTCGGTATCAGATCCACAAGCTGATGTAGCCGTGACCCAGTAAACACCTGCAGTATTCGTCGTAATGGAAGATGTTGTTTCAGTAGTTACCCACTCATACGTCGGATTGGCAACACCGTTTATTGATGTGTTAATCGTTACCGGCTCCCCTAAGCAAACCGTCGTATCCGGCGTTGTAATTGTCACATCTGGCTGTTCGTTAACAAAGAACTGAATTGAGTCGGTCAACGAACAGTTCAGCGGTGTTGTATAGGTTACGTAGTATACTTGATCGGTAGTCGGACTAAAAATCGGACTGGTACTCGTTGGATTCGTAATATCCGTTAGTGGTGACCATTGGATATTCGTATTTCCTGTCATATCGACAATAATAGAATCGCCTTCACAAATGGTGGTGTCACCAAGCGAGCCAATAGTCGTTCCAGAAATGTACGTTACCGTAACCGAATCTGAAATAGCACAGACTCCATTATCAACCGTAAGCGTATATGTTAAGGTCGTATCTGCCTGAATCGTTGGATTTAGCACCGTGGTGCTTGAAAGAACGGGCCCCTGGTTCCATTGGTAGGTTGGATTCCCTGAGTTTGTAGAGGCATTCATTTGATAGCCATTTGTGAAACACAAACTTGTATCTGGACCAGCGTCTACTGTAAAGTCATCTACCTCAACAAAAACTGAATCCGTATAAATACATTGACCTTGCACGATATCAACTACGTACCACGTATCAGCAGATGGTCCAGCCATGGTATTGAGTGCACTAGGATCGGCTAAATCAGCCGATGGCGTCCATGTAAATGTAAATCCATTGTTGTCCAGAACCTGGAACGAAACATTGTCCAGCGCCCAAACATCTTCTGCAAGACCTGTAAATACTGGTTGTACCCATCGGAATCGAGTTGCAGCGGTTTGTGCAGCAACTGGAATTGGCACCGACATTACCGTAAAGTTTGGATACGCATTTTCGAAGAGCGTTGTAATGGTTGTCCATGTTCCTCCTGCATTATTCGAGTACTGCAACAATACGTCTTCTCCGAACTCTGCATCATCACATGGAGCCGCACCATTTGCAATCTTAATACTGAAATCAATCGTTCCACCACCAGTTGTATTCATGTCTGCGGTTTCGGCATGTCTTGGAGCTGCACCATCAAACAAAAGGGCGTCTCCCGTCACAGATCCACATACATTGGAATTCGTGAATCCAGCAAGGTCGTCCCAAAGGTTCGGATCGTTTCCGCCATTGAAATCGTCGAAGTGTATAATTTGGTATACGTCTAAATTGTGCTCTGTTGAATCCCCAGCACAAATGAAAGGATTTGTCGTAGTTAAGTCCAATTCACCAATACTTCCTCCGTTTACCTCTATCCAGATACTATCGCGAGCAGAACTACACGTAGAACCGATGGTTGAAACATCGGCATAATACCATCCACTTACAAGCGCCGTCAGTACAGGGTTTTGAGCTGTCGGATTGTCAAAATAGAATGAAGGTGACCATTGTATGTCGTAACTTCCTTGTGGAGCAATGGATACGTTCATTTGAACTTGTTCGAACATACAAACCGTATCTTCACTTGCCGTAACATCGATTACTGGCGGTGTAGGTGTAGCAACACTGAAAAGGTATTCTTCCTCACAACCCGATAGTAAAGAGTTTCCTGTGATGATATACACATCGTTTACAATCGGCGGCACCAGGATTAGTTGATTATTAGTTCCAATTACTGTGTTCGTATCCGACAAAGTAGTCCACTCCGGACTGAATAACGTTTGAGGAGGTGCTAACCAAACTGTGTCATTGGTACATAAGGCCGTATCCACAACTAGTGGTGGTTCTGGCTGGAAAGAACCTACAGAGTACGCATAACTCTCGGCACTTCCGGTTCCGTAAACATATGCACTGAAGCCATTAGGTGCTGAAAGGTTGTGACTACCCTGCGTGATCCCTACTGAAGCATAAGAGTTTAATGGATTGGCTGGAAATGGACTAAAGTTACCCGCTGGTATCGCGACTCCATCTAGTAGTACCGTGCCTATATCTGCGGTTTCCACGACGACATTCAAATTGTGCTGATTGATGACTGCTGAAGTCACTGTACTAAAGGTCACATTTGAAATTTTCTGGTCATCTCCATTTAAGGATAACATCGCTGGGTCACCTGTAATACTACAAGTAACTCCCTGCATGAATTGTGTAACGGCTATCGGAGCAGACCCCACAACTTGAACTCCTGTAGGTACATTATTGAAAAACTGTGATTGACCAGCATTCAAAACAAACGGTGCACCTCCATCAACGGTAACAGATGTACCATTATCTCTGGCAGTTACAGAATACGTATACCCTGAAGTACCACTGAACGGGACAATATAATACTCGTTCCCCCAGGCATCCGTCGGTAAAAGTTGGTCGTAAATGTGGTCACAAGCCGTACAACCGTTAGGAATATTGGTACACTGTGCTCCAGCAAATACTGCGAAGGGACGACATGTACCACTCGCCTGGGTGGCAACAATGGTAGAACCCGAAAGGTCGGTATTATTGGCCGCAGCTTTCACCTGATAGGTTTGCCCTTCATCAAGTTGCACGATGTAAGGAACACCAGCGGCATTTCCTCCCGAGGTAGCAACGGACGGTGTGATTTCAACCTCGGTACCATCTTCAGTGGCGACAATTAAAAACTCTGAGTTCAATTGGAATCCACCTCCAATTCCCTGAAATGTACTGACAATATATTCCGTACCTAAGGATCGCACAGGCAATACTTTACTTGCGTCTGCGGTATATGGGTGGAAATTAATTGCGAAGACACTAACGGTATCTTGAGTGGTGATGTGTACCCCTCGGTTTTCAACCACATCATTTAACACGTGATGTGCCATTGCAGTTGGCACCGTAACCGTAGTAACGGCTCCTGGCACCACATTAAAGTTTTGAGTCCATCCTTGAAGTGGCACCTCAACAGTTCCTGTTGTGGCAGTTCCACCAGATATGAATAATTGAAGGTCGATTGCTCCGGCATAAGTTCCATAATTGTTCATGTAACCCATCCAAAAATCTTTTCCCACTGTGGGGATAATTCCTCCTTGACTGAAGGCTGTCGAAGTAAATAGTAAAAAGGCTACAACATGCAGCAAGCGTGGTAGTTTCATACGTAGTAAGTCGTTAAAAGTTAAAAATAACGAAGGCTGAGGTAAAGCGCCAATTTCCTATGCGAACATAACGAATGGATAATCAGTGTTTTAATCAGACACAAGGAAGACGTAATAACGACTAAATGAGTTGTCTCACTCCACAATTAAAAGGTAATTATTTTTCTTTCCCTTGCTCAACAGTACGTATTTGTTGTGTATCAGCGCATCTGGAGTGAGTTCAAAACGATCGTCAACCTTCTCTTTGTTTACAGAAACGGCATTTTGTTTTGCTGCAGTTCTTGCTTCGCCATTCGATTTTAAAAACCCAGTTTTCCCGGATAAAGCATCGAGAATTCCGATACCCTCTCCGAATTCCTCTTTCGATATTGTTGCAACATCTACCGCTCCTCTCATTCCCTCAAAATCCTTTGCCGACATGGAAACCACATCGTCATGCGATGCTTTTCCAAACAGTAAATTTGTCACGACCTGAGCTGTTTGCAAGGCTTCTTCGCCGTGAACACGTCTTGTAATATCCTCTGCCAGGGCGATTTGTAATGCACGCTCATGTCTTGCCTCGTTGTGCGTTTCGATTAATGTCTCTATCTCATGGCGCGACATTAACGTGAAGATTTTTATGTAATTCTCCGCGTCTTCATCTGAGGAGTTCAACCAAAACTGATAAAATTCATAAGGGGATGTTCGGTTGGCGTCTAACCAAACGTTACCACCTTCTGTTTTTCCGAACTTCGTTCCGTCAGCCTTTTTAATAAGAGGAGTTGTAACTGCATACGCTTCTCCACCGCCTTTACGACGGATTAACTCTGTTCCTGTCACAATGTTTCCCCATTGATCAGAACCACCGAGTTGAACAATGCAATTGTGGTGTTTGTTCAAATGGTAAAAATCGTAACCCTGAACCAATTGATACGAAAATTCCGTAAACGACATCCCAGTTTCAAGGCGAGATTTTACGGAGTCCTTTGCCATCATGTAATTCACAGAAATATGCTTTCCTACATCACGAATGAAATCCAAAAACGACATGTCTTTGAACCAGTCGTAATTGTTAACCATCTGCGCCGAGTTTTCACCACAATCGAAGTCTAAAAATTGCTCCAGTTGTTTGCGAACGCATTCCACATTGTGGTTGAGCGTTTCTGAGTCGAGAAGGTTTCGTTCTTGCGATTTTCCGGATGGATCACCAACCATACCGGTTGCTCCTCCAACGAGTGCGTATGGCTTGTGCCCTGCTCGCTGAAAGTGCACCAAAATCATGATTTGCACCAAACTACCCACGTGTAAAGAATCTGCCGTTGGATCAAATCCAATATATCCGCTGGAAACCTTTTTGTTCAGTGCTTCTTCCGTTCCGGGCATGATATCGTGAATCATACCTCTCCATTGCAATTCTTGAATAAAATTTTCGGGCATTTCTAACTCTTAGTCAATTGTTTAAATACTTCTTCGAGTGACTTTTCTTCCTTACGAAGCGTTACTGCCAACAGATCGTTTTGCTGCGCAAATTGAGCAACGCTTTTTCTTAAATCGATGTCTTCTGAACTCTCAAGCAACCATCCTTCACCTAACTGTTCAACGCGACCAACACCTGCGATTTTCTTGAGTTTATTTCTCGAAATAGTTCCTTCAAACTCAACAAAAACTGTTTGCACAGAACCTGCGACTTGTAAATCCTTCGCCTTGTTATCAGCAACGATTTCTCCGCGATTGATTATCACAACACGATCACATATTGCTTCTACTTCCTGCATAATGTGTGTTGATAACATGACAGTTTTCTCCTTACCAATAGATTTAATCAGGTTACGAATATCGGCAAGCTGATTTGGGTCCAGGCCTGAGGTTGGCTCATCAAGAATTAGGACCTCTGGATCGTGAATGATGGCTTGTGCCAACCCAACCCGTTGTCGGTATCCTTTTGAAAGTTGCCCAATTCGCTTGTTTTGCTCAATCTCCAAACCTACTTTATCGATCATTTCTGCAACCCTTTGCTTTACATTAGGTACATGGTAAATGTTCCCAACGAAGGTCAAATATTCCTTCACGTACATATCTAAGTAGAGCGGATTGTTCTCGGGCAAATAACCAATCAATCTGCGTGTATCCAACGTATCGACAGTCACTTCTTTACCGCAAACCTTGACATCACCACGACTTGCATTAATGTAACCGGTAATGATCTTCATGGTGGTCGACTTTCCTGCTCCATTTGGCCCAAGAAACCCCACAATTTCTCCACTCTTTACATTGAAGGAAACATCCTTAACTGCAGCTTGATTGCCATAATATTTGAATAGGTTTTTTACCTCTATTGACATGTCATCAGGTTTGAAGCACGAATTTACACATTTATGAACGATTCAATTGGTCATTGATTCAATAATTCCAACCATGGAATCAATAGGTTTAACGCTAGAATCTATTTGAGGTACAACTTTCGTTTGTCATTATACAAACATTACCAAAAACAAACTGACTTCATTACTTTTGCTACATGTTAGAAAAAGGCGTTGTGGTGAAATCAACAGGGAAATGGTACATTGTTGCTATGCCCGATGGTTCACATGTAAATTGTCGTATCCGTGGAAAACTAAGGCTGGACGGTTTGCGCACAACGAACCCTTTATCAGTTGGTGATATTGTGCACGTTTCGGATGAGATTGATGGGGAAGGCAATCGAATGATTGAAGATTTTGACCCACGCCGAAATTACATTGTTCGTAAATCGACGAACCTCAGCAAGCAAAAACAAATTATAGCAGCAAATATCGATCGAGCTTACCTCATTGTAACCCTTAAATCGCCCGTAACGCACCTCGCCTTTATAGATCGATTTTTGGTAGCAGCAGAATCTTTTCGAATTCCAACCACGCTACTTTTTAATAAAACAGATTTGCTCAACAAAGATGAACTGGAATACATAGAAGCATTGCGTTTCATGTATGGTGAATGTGGCTATCCAAGTGAAATTATTTCGGCAAAAGATGGAGGCAATATAGATTTTCTTCGTGAAGAAATTAAGGGGAAACAAGTGGTCATCTCGGGACATAGCGGTGTGGGAAAAAGCACGCTCATTAATGCCCTTGACCCTAACTTGAATGTAAAAACCGGAGCAATTTCCAAAGCGCATCAACAAGGACAGCATACCACTACATTTGCTGAAATGCACCAATTGGAGACAGGAGGTTACATCATCGACACCCCTGGAATTCGAGCATTTGGAATTGTAGATTTGGACAAGGCTGTGATTTCCCACTATTTTCCAGAAATGCGGGAACGTATGCAAGATTGTAAGTTCCACAACTGTCTGCACATCAACGAACCGCATTGTGCCATCAAAGCTGCAGTGGAATCAGGAGAAATTTTTGAATCGCGCTACGATACCTATTTGCAGCTAATGGAAGAAGACGAAAACGAAGTGCACCGCAAAAATCCATTTGCATGAGAGTTTTAATTCAACGCGTATCCGAAGCATCGGTAACTATTGAGGGAGAAGTTCACGGTCAAATAAATCAAGGGCTGTTGCTATTGCTAGGCATTGAGCATAACGATTCCCAGGAGGACATTGATTGGTTGGTAAAAAAAGTATCGCAAATGCGTATTTTCTCAGATGATGATGGAAAAATGAACCTCTCCGTGCAAGACGTGCAGGGAAGCATGCTCGTTATCAGTCAGTTTACGCTGCACGCTTCCACAAAAAAAGGAAACCGCCCTAGTTATATTAAAGCTGCACGACCTGAGGTGGCCATTCCTTTGTACGAATCTTTTATCAACACATTGATGAAGCAAAATCTTCCTGTTGCTACAGGTAAGTTCGGAGCGGACATGAAGGTGTCATTGGTCAATGATGGTCCCGTCACTATTTGGATCGACTCCCGTGATAAACAATGATTTGTTTTGGAACAATTGTTGTAATTTAGGGGCAAATCAATCTAATATTAAAGAAATGAAATTTATTTACAGTTTAGTTGCTGTTCTCGCGTTTACATTCGCTGGGTTCGCACAGAAGGGTGTATACGTAAAATACGAAACACAAATTGACGCTACCGGCGAGGAAGGTGAAATGGCTGCCATGATGCTAAATGGCTCGACTATGGAGATAGCTTCTAACGCTGAAAGAACCTATGTTAAAACAAATATGGGGACTATGATGACCATGGAAATGGGTATGGACATTGAGAGCAACGAGATGACCATGTTTATGACAGGAATGATGGGTGAAATGGCCTTCCAGGGAAATGCTGACGAATTATCAGACGGTGAGGAAGAAACAGAACAACCAGACGTTGAACTTGTGAACGAAACAAAGAAAATCCTTGGTGAGACGTGTAAGAAAGCGATCATCAAAGACGATGAAGGAAATGTTGCCACCTACTGGTACACTGAAAATTTCAAGCGCCCAGAAGGAATGGATAAAATGCCAAATGGTATTCCAGGGTTGTGTTTGGAATTTGAAGTTGGATCGGAAGGGATGACAATGAAATACACTGCCATTGAATTTGAAGACAAAGCCGATATGGATGATTACCAGGTAGTAATTCCTGAAGGCGTAGAAGTTCAAGGACTAGACGCCATGAAAAACATGGGCGGCGGAGGCATGTAATCCCAGAAACTTGATTGCATGAAACTAGTTGCATTTAATTTGAGCCTGTTGCTTTGTGTGACAGGCTTTTCTCAATCTATAAGCACGGAAGCGCCCTCTGTTTCAGCGAGTGCTGTGACGGTTCCAAAAGGATTTTTGCAAGGTGAGTTAAGTACTCAAGTGTCCATTCAAGACAATGGTGTTAATCCCAATGCTCAATTCGATCAATTACCATTTCTTTTGATGCGTTACGGACTGACAAATCGTTTGGAATTGCGCCTAGAGCAGAACACTGGCCTGAATCATTTCAACGGAAATATAAGCTACCGCATGAATCACTTGGGAATTGGGGCGAAGTATTCCATTCTACCCAATGAAGGCAATACCAACTTGGCGGCGATTGTTCGGTACTCGCCTTTCAATGGAAACTGGGACGGAAATCAAGGGGATATTACGTTGACTTTTAGTCACGCGTTTTTGGAGCAACATACCGTTGGAGCCAATCTAGGTTACTCTTTATTTAGACTGAATCCGGGAGACCCAAATCCAATTACTAGCATGTATGCCATTCCATTTTCGGCAGTTTACAGTTTTCAATTCGCTGATAACTGGACTGCTTTTGGAGAAGTATTTGGCAATTACAATGAGTTGATAATTGGCGATCTTTCCGTTTTCAGCGGTGACAATTACGGTGTTGATTTTGGACTTCAATTCTTACTTCGTGAGAATATCCAATTGGACTGGGTTTCTGGCTTTGGGCTTACGAACAAATATCAATTCCACTCTCTAGGGTTCAATATATATTTCGATACAAACAAGTAATTATGGAAATCAAAGAAGTTCAAAAAGTTGTAGACGACTGGATCAAAGAATACGGTGTGCGCTATTTTGACGAGTTGACCAATACTGCCATGCTCATGGAAGAAGTGGGCGAAGTAGCGCGAATTATGGCACGTCGATATGGCGAACAAAGTGAAAAAGAGTCGGACAAAAACAAGGACTTAGGCGATGAAATGGCCGATGTACTTTTTGTACTGGTATGTCTGGCAAACCAGACGGGAATTGACTTAGAGGAGGCCGTTCGCAAAAACCTGGAAAAGAAAACGAAGCGAGATCATTCGCGGCACAAGGACAATGAGAAGCTGCAATAAAGGGCATCTCGACCGCTTCTATTGCGCTAAACGCGCGTCCGCGGGATGACCAATTATCGCACATGTCGTGCCTGCTCGCAGTTTAGTAAGTGTATTAATTGCTGGTGGTGAACACTTCGAGTACCTCAGTGTACAGAGCTCGTTAGCTTCGAAGCAACTTTCTTGTCTACAGGAAAAGTCATCATGTCTTCAGAAAGTTCAGAAAGGGGCACCCATCGGAATTTCTCACCTTCTTCTTTGAGTGGAACATCGTGGATCGTTGCTGGAATTGCCTCAAAATCTATTCGTTTAACTCGAAAATAAAAGCTAATCAACTGATCTTCCTTGCGGAAACTAGAAACTTGGAAAAAATCATTCACATAGTATAGATCGCCAATATCCGCTTCCATATTCATTTCTTCTAATAATTCGCGCTTCAAACCATCAGCTAGTCCTTCTCCCCATTCCAGTCCACCGCCTGGAAATTTCGTAAAGGAACGACCAAAACGCCTTTCGTCAGAAACCAAAACTTCATTGGAGTCATTGATTATGATCGCGTATGTGCGCAAGTTAAATCGTTTCATTCTACTTGCTCCATTTCAATACGACGTTGTCGTCCAGGAAAAGCATCAGAACTTCCTACAGCGACATAACCGTTCTTAGTTGTACGAACAATTTTTACATGAGTAACATTGCCTTTTGGGAGATCCAGGTAATCACTTTTAATGTGGATTAAATCATAGCTGCAGGAATCCAGCCATACCACCTTTGATTTATTAAATCCATCTGGCGAGTATTCCAACTGCCATTTATTCTTTCTGATAATCTTATAATTCTCGATCCACTCACCACCTTCCAGGCGGCATTTAAACGTTCCAGTTTTATAGTCCTCACAATTTTGAGCACTGCCTATAAGTGGAAAAAAGCACAACAGAGAAATGACAAATAATCGCATAACTACTTGTTCAATATAGCTGCAATATCCGGCTTAAAGTATTGATCTGACTTCAACACCTTTCCATCTTCTCGGTAAATCGGATTTCCATCCTTGTCCAATTTGCTCATATTTGAACGTTGAATTTCTTCAAACACTTCAGCAATTTTATCCTGCATTCCGTGCTTTAGAATGGTTCCGCACAAGATGTATAGCATATCGCCCAACGCATCGGCCACTTCTACGAGATCGCCGTTTTGAGCCGCCTCCAAATACTCTTCATTTTCCTCACGCATCAACTTGTAGCGCAATAAAATATCAGCATCCGAGAGGTCTACCGTAGGCTCATAATTATTCTCGATGCGAAACGCTTTATGAAACGCTTCAACTGCACCAATTGTATCTTTTAATTCCATAAAACAAAAATGCCAAATCGGTACATTCAAACCAAGATGAAATTGCTGACCGCCAAGAATAGTTTTCAACGAAACGTTGATAAACTGAGCCCTGTAGTTTACCATAAGTATTAATTGATCCTTTAGCCATGAAAATCATCCTGACCGAAACGAATAGCAAGCAATTAATACGACAATTCTCGGGCACCCCCCATCATCGAGACATTCTTATTATGCAAGCAGAGGAAATAAAATGCAACTTCGGCACGTTAATTGAAGTATCCACGCAAGACCATGAATAGAAATACCCAAATATTTAAAACTAGAACCATGAAAAAATGTAGCTTTTTCGCAGCACTTCTACTCTCCGGAAGTATGTTTGCACAAGATTTAGCATCTTCGGATGCTCTCGAGAATAGTGTACTTCAAAACCCTTTTGAACAACAAATAGATAAAGACAATTTCGCCTTACAACCTGCAGGTTTAAAATGCGGATGTAATGGGGATAATGGTCGTGACCGAAAAATTGCAGCTTTCGGTTTCTCACTTGGAATAAATCGATCGAACCTTCAATTTGGCGAAACACAAGAAAATGGCGATCAAATCGTCAACGGAATGGGATACCGATTGGGCGTTGTTTCTGAGTTGCGGTTGGGTAAACGCTTCGTAGTTACTCCGAAAGCCGACCTCTCTTTCAATGCTGGACAACTGAACCGAGAAAATACAGAGTATGCTGTAAGCGCCTCAAGCTTAGAACTAATGGGACATTTGAAATACCGAATGATGCGCTCAAATTTTAGTCCTTACATATTAGCTGGACCTAACTACCGCATTCCATTGGCGAATCGCAACGACAACAATGTTCCAACAACAAGCGACGTGGCTATTGATGTCGGTGTTGGACTGGATATCCCCTTAGTTGGATTTAAAGTGTCGCCTGAATTGCGCTACTCGTATGGGGTTACGAATATCACCAACAGTGATTCCTTCAGCGATTTAAATCATCACAACATCGCCGTATCCTTGGTATTTACGGGGAAATAATCTTAAAAAACTATACCTTGCACCATAAGGTCGTTTCTCCGAAAAAGGGATGAACGGCCTTTTTTTCGCTTGTCATAGAGAATTCGATTTTCTAAACGCAATAAAAAGCAATTGGTACGTTTTTTCACCACAAAGCCACAAAATACAATGGGGAAGTGTAGCGTTAATCGATTAACCAGAACACTAGATTCTGACCCTGTCATAATCTTGCAAATTCTTGTCGTCTAAGAAACGTTTTCTCAATCAAAAGGGATGAGCGGCCTTTTTTCACGTCAATAAATCCCTACTTTTAAGCATCCAAATAAAAACTATGAAATCAAACCACATTTTTACGGGGCTATTTTCAACGCTTCTTATCGCTAATATTTCTTTCGGACAGAGTGTTACCAACGAACAAAAAAATTGGTACAATGGAAAAGGGTTGGGAATGAATACCGACAAAGCGTACAAGAAACTATTGGACGGGAAGAGCTCGAAAACGGTTGTTGTGGCAGTAATTGATTCTGGAGTAGATGTTGACCATGAAGACCTGAAAGGACAAATTTGGATCAATGAGGATGAAATTCCCAATAACGGAATTGATGATGACAACAACGGATTTATCGATGACGTACATGGCTGGAACTTCCTTGGAAATGCTGAGGGTGAAAACATCAGTGATGTCCGCCTGGAGGTTACACGAATTTACGCCGATCTACGCGAGCAATTTGCAGACCTTCCTCGGTACGAAATACCTTCTGAACATCAAGATGATTACGATTTATATCAGGAAGTCAAGAAAAAGGTAATGGATGAGCGTGACGAGGCACAATCCGTTAAAAATGAACTCTCCGAGACGTATAAATATCTCGCTGAATTAGATAAAAACTTACAGAAAGAATTGGGTGCAAATTACACTCTGAAACAAATCAAAAAAGCACGAAAAGATCCAAATTTAGGGCCGGCAGCTGAAGTAATGTACCTGCTGATGCAAGAGGGTGTGCGCGTTCAAGATTTGAAAGATTATTTGGACTATTGTAATGAAGTGTTGGAGTACAATTACAATCCTGATATTGACCCGCGGAAGGAAGTAATTGGTGATGACGTAAGCGATTTCAGTATCGGATATGGAAACAACGATTACGAAGGCCCAGATGCTGGTCACGGGACGCATTGCGCCGGAATTATTGGTGCAGTCCGAGGCAACGGAATTGGTAACGACGGAGTTGCGAGTGATGTTGCTATTATGTCGTTAAGAGCCGTACCGAATGGGGATGAGTGGGACAAAGATATTGCACTGGCAGTTCGATATGCAGTTGATAACGGTGCGCAAGTCATTAATATGAGCTTTGGGAAATCGTATTCTCCAGAGCAAGCACAGGTGATTGAAGCCTTTCGATATGCGGAGCAAAATGGTGTTTTGGTGGTGCATGCAGCAGGAAACGAAGCGTCAGATAACAACATTTCGGAGAATTACCCACGACCGAAATATGCAGCCATGGATCAAGCCTTTACCAACTGGATTGAAGTGGGAGCTTCTACGCGACACAAAAAAGCAAAGGTGAAAGACGGATTTATTTTACGCGATGGCATTGCGGCCGATTTCTCCAATTACGGAAATAATACCGTAGACGTTTTTGCTCCTGGACACGACATCTACTCTACCGTTCCTGACAATGAATACGATTTGTACGACGGAACTTCGATGGCGGGCCCTATGGTTGCGGGAACAGCGGCATTGATTAAGTCGTATTATCCCGATTTGACCATGTTCGAAGTGCGTGACATTATTTTGCAATCGGTACAGAAAACAGGAAAAACTATGCCTTTGCCGGGTGATCCAGAAAAAATGGTAACGTTGGACAACCTCTCGAAAACGGGCGGAATTGTAAATGTTTACAATGCCATCGAGTTGGCGGAAGACTATCAGGCGACTCGTAAATAATGGCTATCTTTGCCGTCGCCTTTGCGAAGCTTCTCCTTTAGCATTTCTACTGTAGTGCAGGACTTCGGCCGAGCAGGGCTTCTAAGTTGTGGAGTGAAGCATTACCTGAAGAAATATCTGAAGTATTACAAGGTTCGTGATCGTTTGTCGAAAAGCAAGCGCGAGGAACAAGCATTGTTTGTACAAAGAATTCAGCAGGAAGTTAAGGATGGAAAGCTCTCTCCTCTTTCTGAAAACGGATTTAAAAATTTCTCACAATTCGAGGAGGACGGATTGGTACTGTACCTTTTTGCATTGCTGGAAACGAAAAACAAAACTTTCATTGAGTTTGGGGCTGACGATGGTATCAACAGCAATGCGGCCAATTTGCACTTCCACCATGATTTCACTGGCTTATTTCTGGATGGAAATCCCAAGGCTATTGAACGCGGACGGCATTTCTACAAAAAACACGGAAATCCGAAAGTTGCGGCTCCCACTTTTATGGAAGCCATGATTACGGCTGAGAACATCAACGAACTTATCGCGAAAGGCGGCTTGCGGGGCGATATCGGTTTTCTATCTATAGACATTGACGGAAACGATTACTGGGTTTGGAAAGCCATTGACTGCGTGAAGCCTGAAGTGGTAGTGATTGAAACGCACAACGAATTTGGACTGCACGACATCATCGTCCCTTACGATCCAAACTACTTCTATCCTGGAAAACACCCAGATTATCACGGTGCATCTCCAATCGCGATGACCAAACTCGCAAAAAGCAAAGGCTATCGTTTGGTAGGGTCGAACGAACTCGGCTTCAATTTCATTTTCCTGAGAGAAGACCTCCTCACCGATTTGGTGCCTACCGTTTCTGTAGAATCACTATTGCAGCACCCTTCCAACAAAGAAGCGCAAGCGCGTTTCGAAGCGATCAAGGATTGGGCGTATGTGACGGAGGAGCTTTAAGGAAAGTTTGCGTGCGTGAATAGTGCATTATTTGTTGCAATAAATACCTGAAATTAGAAAGAGTCTTCTCGGAGCGAGGTAGTATTTGTATATTGTTGTAGCACTCCTAATTACAAGTATTTGAAAATGGTAATTATTGGCTTTGGCCATTGTATGTGGTACTTAATTTGGATGTCTGTATAGATAAGTTAACCACAATAGACAAACATGCTCAACAGAATAGAATTTTCAGATTTATATAAGTTTCTTACTTCAGTTGGACTAATATTTATCGCCGCAGCTTTTCTACTCCCTTGGCTATTCATGAAGGAAGGAATTGGTATCGCAATTTCAAATTCAGAATACAATGACTTGATAATAGAATCGAAGAATTTAACAGACAAGAGAATAGCTTTGAGCTCATTTGTAATTAGCAGTATTCCTTGGATTTCGGGGGCATTGTTTTTAGGCGGAGGTTTTTTAGTTGGCTTTGGATTATTTCATTGGAAGAAAAAACAAAATAGAGTTGACGAAACCGAAGAACTTAACTTAACTGAGTTGAGAACCAAAATCCAACGGCTGAACACCTCAGAAATTAGAGAAAAAGCTGAACAAGAAGTTACAGAAGAAATTTCTTCAACATCGGATATTACGGAGAATGAGATTAAAGTGGAACAGCCGGATATAGAAACTTTGAAGAACAATCTTATCGATATGGAGGGTTTGTTTTTTGAGAAGATCATAGCCTTCAATACTTTTGACTTCAAACCAAATTCAAACGTCAAAATTGTTGATGGCCGTGAAGTCGATATACTACTCCATTCTTATAATATCAAAAGATTACCGGACGTGTTAATTGAAATAAAGTACTTACAGAATAAGCTGAGCATGCAATTAATAAGAGACTCTTATAAAAAATTCAGAGAGACACATAGTAAATATGTTGTTAGTGCCAAAAGAAATGCGAAAATGAAATTCATTATCGTTTATAAAGAAGATATCGCAAACCTTGAAGAAATTAATCGATTCGTTTCGGCATGTAATCTTCTTGAAAAAGAAATCAATTACCAAGCTTTAAAATTTTTCGTTTTAACAGAAAGCCAAGCTAAAGATTTCGACATTAAACAATTATTAAATTGATGTGGTTAACATGCCCTATGCAATATGGCGCACGATAATACTCGAGAGAAAGCGCCACTTTGCTTAGCGCCGAACCATTATACTCAATGAAGAAAACCACTGAAACCAAAATTGATCGATACAGGCAACTACTGCATGATATACTCGGCAGATTTGCTCTTAATTGGGATGGTGAACGTGAAACAGATTCTTTTGAAGTCGGTACTATGAAATATTTTGGCTTCGAGAATGAATTTGGATGGAATATCCTAATGAATGCTCTATACGTGTTCGACGATACCGAGATGGCTAAGGAATCATTTCGTAAGTTTCGATTTGGAGAATTTACATCATACCAAGATGTAGGAGAACGGTATCTCCTACTATATGGGTTTTTAAACTCCTGCTATCAGCAAAAAAATGCAATTGAAAATCTTATCGAGGTATTCAAACTACCGAATAAAGTCAAATACAAGGAACAACTCTCCTCTACTCAAATGATAGAATTAAGGAATAAGATTGGAGCCCATCCCTCTAACTATTTAAATAATGATGACACTAACCAAAGATTCAATGTATACGAAGTGTCGAGATCTGACCTAAGCTTGGGCAAAATAGAATTATTGAAGAATCAAGATGTTTTTGAATCGTACAATCTAAATGAAATTCAGAACGAGTTTGACAATATAATCGAGACCATTTTTTACTTGATACTCTCAAAATTCGTAAAGAAAAAGTTCAACAATCAAGGCAAGGTGTTTACCAAACTTCAGATCATAGCGAATAAATGATTATAACATCGGCTCACGCTTCATGCCTTTTATCCCCTATATTCGAGAGTCGGCACGAAAGCATAGCTGCAAAACCGCTACCCCTTCAGCGTCTTCGGATTCATAATTTTCGTTTGGTGACGAATCGATTCCTGGTGGATCGCATCCATAATCTGCCGCACAAACTGCTTTGTTAAGTGCAAATCGTCTGCCTGATCCAAACGCATGGAAATGACTTTTGCCCAGTGTTCTTGCTGTAAAATGGTGATGTTGTTCTCACGCTTCAGCAATCCCACTTCTTCACTTAGCTGCATTCTAGCGCTCAACAAATCCAACATTCGATCGTCCAAAATGGACACCTTATCCCGCAATTCATTAATTTGCTCCGCTACATCTGTACCGAAATCCACGGTACGCACCACAAGTTGATCCAAGATGTTTTTCAACCCATCTGCGGTTACTTGCTGTGCAGCATCCGACCAAGCATTATCAGGATTGGGATGCGTTTCAATCATCAATCCGTGGAAGTTCAAATCCAAAGCCTTCTGACTTACTTCGAGCAGTAAATCTCGGTTTCCTGTAATGTGACTCGGATCGCAAATGATCGGAATTTCAGGTCGGTTTTCCTTCAAGGCAATTGGAATTTCCCAGTTCGGAACGTTTCGGTATTTGTCATGCTTGTACACCGAAAAGCCGCGGTGAATTGCCGTCAAATCTGTTAATCCTACCTTCTCGAAACGCTCAAACGCTCCCAACCACAAGGCCAAATCCGGATTGATGGGATTTTTAATCATGACAGGCTTCCCAGTACCGCTTAAAGCATCGGCGATTTCCTGAACTGCGAATGGGTTTACTGTGGTCCGTGCTCCAATCCAAAGCACATCAACACCAGCTTTCAACGCTGCTTCCACGTGCGCTTTATTCGCAACTTCTGTTGTGGTTTGAAGTCCGTTCAATTTTCCAGCTTCCACCAACCACGGAAGTGCTTCTTCACCCAGCCCTTCGAAGGAATCAGGGCGCGTTCTTGGCTTCCATATCCCCGCACGCAGTAACTGAACATTGTCATTTTTCGCAATGTCAGCGCTAATCGAAAGTACTTGTTCGCGCGTTTCAGCACTACACGGTCCTGCCACTACAAATGAGCGGTTGGATTGGTTGATTTTGTCTGCTAATCTCATCTTTATTCATAAAAAAACCCGTTTCAGTCAGTGACCGAACGGGTTGGTTTTGTTATATCATACAACACACGAACGGCCCTAAATTCGGTCGTTCCAGTACCAGAAGTATGTGTTGTTTGTAATCATTTACATCACAAAGGGAAAAAAAATATTTCACTTAATCGTTGAATTTTAGAAAAATAATTTCAGATCTTTGTAATAATGAATTCAACATCACATATCAACACGACAGCACAAAATTGGTGGTGGAGCACAACTCTTCGATGGTGTGCCTAGCGTTAGTATATGTAGATTTTAAATATTGAAACGACTTGTCACATCTGGCAGGTCGTTTTTTTTTACCCCATTTTATTTTTTTTCAATGATTTATTCAAAAACCCGCACGTTTAATGCGGATACCCATACCCCGGTACAATTGTACCTTCAGCTTAGGCATCATTACCGAAACTGTTGTTTGTTGGAGAGTAACGATTACCACTCAAGACAAGACAGCCGTTCGTTTATAGGCTTTGACCCGCTTGTCTCAATTGAACTGAAAAATTCTAATTTCGAGATTAAAAAGGAGGGCGAAACTGTTCGAGTTCCAGTACTTCTCGACTCCGCTCGAAGTACTAAGGACTCCGCTAGAAATGCGATGAAGTTTGCTGAAAATGTACCTCTCGACTCCGCTCGAGGTACTAATGATAAACCAGAGAGCAGCACACAGGTCGGAACCGAGGTGAAACCTTCATTGACCGATCAAGTTCAAAAACTCCTTAATGAATACACCTTCCAGCATCCAGAACACAATGGATTCTTCGGAAGAATGAGCTTCGAATTCGCACATCAGGACGAGACACATCTCACAATCGAATCCACACCAACTGACATTCCTCTTTTGCACTTATTTCTTTTTCGATATGTGATTGTGATCGACCATTTTACCAATGAGGGAGTTCTTTTAGAAAACAGTTTCTCCACTGATTTTCAGGACGTCTCCATGGAAACCTTTATGCGGCTTCCAGCTCCCTCCATTTTACCTTTTGAAACAATCGGTAAAGAATCTGCATCATTTTCTGACTCTGAATTCTCCGATTTAGTGAAGAACGGCATCCATCACTGCAAGCGTGGTGATGTTTTCCAATTGGTGCTCTCCAATGCATTCCAACAAACCTACTTTGGCGATGATTTCCATGTATATCGGCAATTGCGAAGAACCAACCCTTCACCGTACTTGTTCTATTTCGATTTTGAATCGTATCGCTTGTTTGGCTCTTCCCCGGAGGCCCAAACGGTAGTTAAAAATGGCAAAGTAGAAATTCATCCCATTGCAGGAACTGTTCCGAAAACGGGAGAAGAGTCCGTAGATGCGCAACAATTGGAATTTCTCAAAAAAGATGAAAAAGAAAATGCAGAACACACCATGCTGGTGGATCTGGCTCGAAACGATCTCAGTAGAAATTGTTCAAAGGTCCTAATTGAAGCGTACAAGGAAATTCAGCATTTCAGTCATGTAATTCACTTGGTGTCCAAGGTTACAGGACAAACCAACTCAGATGAAACATTCAAAACTGTGAGTCAGGCTTTTCCTGCAGGCACTTTGTCTGGAACACCGAAACCACGTGCCATGGAGCTCATACATCAATACGAAAAGAACCCTCGCGGTTTTTACGGGGGAGCTATCGGAATGCTACAGCCCAATGGTAATGCAAACATGGCCATTGTGATTCGAAGCATTTTGAGCAAAGAAAATCAATTGCATTATCAGGCTGGCGCTGGAATAGTTCTGGACTCTGATCCCGAGCGAGAAACTCAAGAAGTACACCATAAATTGAAGGCGGTTCGTGAAGCCATTCGAAAGGCACACAGCTTTCAATCTGAAACTGAAAAAACCGCAACGTCATGAAAATAGCCGTTATCAACAATTTTGATTCCTTCGTATTTAACCTGGTTCGTTATTTAAAAGAGGAAGGATGCGAGGTCATCGTTCAACGCAACGATCAAGTGGATTTTGAATCGTTAGAGTCCTGTGATGGATTCTTACTCTCTCCCGGACCAGGAGTTCCTTCAGAAGCCGGAGCGTTGATGGATGTGATTGCGCATTTCGTCAAGAAAAAACCCATTCTTGGGGTATGCCTTGGACATCAGGCCCTGGCCGAATATTTCGGTGGAACGTTATCGCTGGCGCCAGTTCCCATGCATGGAAAGTCTTCACGAATTTTGAAAACAGAATCGTCTCGATTATTCAAAAATGTTCCTGCCGAGTTCGAGGTAGGTCGTTACCACAGCTGGATTGCCGACGCTCCCTTACCCGAACCTTTAAAAGTCACTGCATTTTACCGAAAAGAAATCATGGCATTTGAGCACAATGAGCTTCCCATTTTCGGAGTGCAATTCCACCCTGAATCCATTTTAACACCTGAAGGTAGAACGATGATTCAAAACTTCCTTGTAGCCGTAAAACAATCAATTCCCGTAACGATATGAAACGATTTTTAGAAATAATTATGGATAAAGAGTACTTCACGCGCGAAGTGGCTTCTGAATTCATTCACGCTATCGGTGAAGGTTCTATTTCGGATGGAGAAATCGCTGCAATATTGGCAGGTATCCAATTCCGAGGTGTTTCCCTCGATGAGCTGGATGGATTTCGAGAGGCTTTGTTGAAACGTGCTTTGAAGCCTGAAATTGATAGTGAAAACTGTATTGATGTCTGCGGTACTGGAGGTGATGGGAAAGATACATTCAATATTTCAACGACTTCTGCATTGGTGCTGGCCGCTATGGGATACAAAGTCATCAAACACGGCAATTATGGCGTTAGTTCTAGCTGCGGTTCCTCCAATGTGTTGGAATCATTAGGTTTTCAATTCAAGACAAACAGCAAGGACTTATCGCATGACCTGGAACGCACGAATATTTGTTTCCTGCATGCTCCGCTCTTCCACCCGACTTTGAAAAAAGTAGCGCCGGTGCGAAAACAGTTGGGTGTTCGAACGATTTTCAACAGTCTCGGGCCGCTGGTAAACCCCGTGCAACCTTCCTATCAACTGACAGGAACGTATTCTTTGGAACTGGCCAAAATGTATCAACATGTCTTGCGTCCAAATCGAAAATCATTCTCGGTGGTTTATGCGATGGACGGTTACGACGAAATTACATTAACCGATTCCGCACGACTGTTGGAAAACGATAACGATTCCATGGTTTCTGCGGAAAGTTTCGGTGAGACAGTTGTCAATTCAGAGCAATTGAAGTCAGGCGGAACCATTGACAAAGCATCAGAAATTCTACGGTCCATTGCTAGTGGAAACGGATCTGAAACTCAAACAAAAGTGGTAGCAGCGAATGTGGCAACAGCCATTCAAACTATGACCCCGCAAACCTCGCTCAGAGATGCTTATGTAGAAGCGCATCAATTTATTCTAAGCGGACAAACCGCGAAACATTTCAAATTTAAATGACCATTAGCGCACTTCGACTCTTCTCGGTGCGCGAAAACATAATTCAAAACATTATGAAAACAATACTTGATAAAATAGCAGAAAACAAGCGACTTGAAATCGCTTCCATAAAATCCAGATTTAAGCTTTCAGACTTTGAATCCATGGTCTTCTTCAACGTGGAAACCCGTTCCTTATCTCGCGCAATTCAGGAAAAAGAGTTTGGAATTATCGCAGAATTTAAACGAAAATCGCCAAGTGCAGGTTCAATTCGCCCAAATGCAAATCCTCTGGATATAGTATCAAACTATCAAAAAGCAGGTGCCTCCGCGATTTCATGCCTTACGGATAAACTATATTTCGACGGGAAATTGAGCGACCTGGAAACGATTAGAGAGTATTCGCAATTGCCCATTTTACGAAAAGACTTCATCCTGGATGAAATTCAAATTTTCGAAGCTAAGGCGCATGGGGCGGATGCTATCTTGCTTATTTCAGAGCTTCTCGATTCGGAACACGCGAAGCATTTAACCATCATTGCCCAATCTCTGGGGATGGAAGTCGTAATGGAGGCACATGACCGTGCTCATCTCGAAAAAATAAATGAATTAGTAGATATCATTGGAATTAATAATCGCGATTTACACGCTCAGAAAACGGACCTCCAGACTTCAATTGAATTATTCAACTACCTACCCAAACACCGCCTGTGCATTTCAGAATCGGGGGTTAAAACTGCAGTGGATTTGCAAAAACTTCAGGCCATAGGTTATCACGGAGCATTGGTGGGTGAAAGTCTAATGAGATCAGAAAATCCATCAAGTATCATTTCAAAAATTCCAGAAACATGTTCGTAAAAGTTTGCGGAATTACAAACCCAGAGCAAGCCTACGAAATTTCTCAATTGGTGGATTACGTCGGCTTCATTTTTCATCCGGGATCGCCTCGTTTTGTGTCACATTCCTTCCCATCTATGAAGGCAAAAAAGGTGGGTGTATTTGTCAACGTACCTATTCAGGAGCTTATACAAACGGCCATTCTTGAAAAGTTGGATTCAGTACAATTGCACGGAAACGAAAAGCCCGAATATTGCGCCGCGTTGAACAAACAAGTGCTGGTCATAAAGAGTTTTGGTATTGATGAAGCCTTTGACTTCAATGGGCTGAAAGCCTATGAACCGTTCGTTGATTATTTTCTTTTTGACACCAAAACTTCCCAGCACGGCGGTTCTGGAAAACAATTTGATTGGCACTTACTTCAAAAGTACTCGGGAAGCACTCCATTCATTCTCTCCGGTGGATTGCGTCCTGAAATAGTACCGCAAATTCAAGAAGTCAAGCACCCGCAATTGAAAGGGATTGATCTCAATAGCGGATTTGAATCACAACCAGGCATTAAAAATATTCTTCTCTTAAAACAGTTTCTTCATGAATTCAATAATTGATTTTAAACAACCCGATTCGTTAGGGTTCTATGGCGAATTTGGTGGTGCTTTCATTCCAGAGCTCCTACGCCCTAACGTGGAAGAGCTGGAAACGGCTTTTCGAAAAACGAAGGAAAGCGACTTATTTCAGAAAGAGTTTCAAGAATTGCTAAAAGATTATGTAGGTCGTCCATCACCGCTGTATTACTCCGATTATTTGAGTGAATCATACCAAGCAAAAATCTACCTGAAGCGAGAGGACCTCAACCATACTGGATCTCACAAAATCAACAATGCGCTAGGACAAATTCTACTTGCCAAACACATGAAAAAGAAGCATGTTATTGCGGAAACAGGAGCAGGACAGCATGGGGTAGCTACAGCAACAGCCTGTGCGCTACTAAATATTGAATGCACCGTTTTTATGGGTGAAAAGGATATGGTACGACAAGCACCAAACGTACAACGAATGCGCATGCTTGGTGCAAAAGTTGTGGCTGCGACGAGCGGAAGTAAAACCTTAAAAGACGCTACGAACGAAGCCATCCGATTTTGGATCAACAATCCCGATGCGTACTATTTGATTGGTAGCGTGGTTGGACCGCATCCTTACCCTGAGATCGTGGCGCATTTTCAATCGATCATCAGCAAAGAAATACGACAACAATTGCGAAAAAAGGAAGGAACTGAAGTTCCAGACACAGTTATTGCATGCGTAGGCGGAGGAAGTAATGCGGCCGGTGCCTTTCATCATTTTTACGAGGAAACCACAGAATTGATCGCTGTGGAAGCTGCCGGACTTGGAATTGAAAGTGGCAACTCTGCTGCAACTTCTGCTCTTGGAGCGAGTGGCGTACTTCATGGCAGCAAAACCTTATTGATGCAAGACGAAGACGGCCAGGTGATTGAACCCTACTCCATTTCGGCTGGATTGGATTACCCTGGGATCGGACCAGAACATGCCTGTGCTATACAGAAGGGACGTACGAAAGCCATCAACGTTACAGATGAAGAAGCAGTGGCAGCTGCATTTGAGCTAACTCGAAACGAAGGAATAATTCCAGCGCTAGAAAGCGCACACGCTATCGCAGCTTTGAAAAAATTAACTTTTAAAACCGATGAAATTGTTGTGGTCAACCTGTCTGGGCGCGGCGACAAGGACATGTCAACCTATCAAAAAAATTATGAATCCCTTTAATAAGAATAATCAGCTCAGTATTTTCATCACGGCGGGATATCCAAACTTGAGCGCATTGCCTGATCAAATTGATTTTTTAGAGGCCAATGGTATCGTCTTCATTGAAGTAGGAATTCCATTTTCAGACCCCATGGCAGATGGACCAACCATTCAGGAGTCTAGTGATGTTGCTTTGAAAAATGGCATGACGGTTTCCTTATTATTCGATCAGTTAGCGGAAGTGAAGTCCAGCATTCCACTGGTTATAATGAGCTACTTCAATCCGATTTTACATTTTGGGCTGGAACGATTTCTCGAGCAGTGCAATCGTGTGAATATTTCACATGTCATAATCCCCGACATCAGTTTGGAAGTATATGAGAAATTGTATCAATCGAAGTTTGAAAAGTTTGGTGTGACATTGTGCTTCTTAGTTACACCAAGAACTACTTCCGAACGAATATCTCAAATGAGTCAACATAGCTCAAATGGTTTTATTTATCTCGTTGCTTCTGCTATGACAACTGGTGGCGGCACCGATGAGACTCCGAGCAAGAGTTTGAGTAAAGAGGAGGTTATTCGGATTCGATCTGCTGTTGGAGAGACGCCCTTGATGATTGGGTTTGGTATAAAAACACAGAAAGATATTGCAGCTGTACATGAAATTGCCAACGGCGCTATTATAGGTTCAGCCTATATTAAAGCATTATCTGAGGGAAAAGAAAAATCGTTTATTTCGAACGTTTTGGCGATTGAACCACAAAATCCTTGAGGTAAAAGGGCTCCCAATATGCGACATCCTCGAATTCCTGATTTTGGAATTTTTCGTGAGCAATGCGGACTTGACCTAATGCCGAGGATTTTATCGTTTGATCGATCTGTAAATTTCGACTCGACCAAATCTCTTGCAACTTAGAAGCTCCATCTCCGAAGTAAACAAACGGTTCAAAATCCTTGTAACTATCTGTCTCTAAAACATCCGCCGAAATGTTTTTGATGGTTTCCCCAGAAGCGTTTTGAATAAGTCCGAACACTTCCATCCTGCGTGCGTCTATGAGGGCACAAAGGTTCATTTCCGAATGCTTAGCACGTGCCAATTCGCAAAGACTGGTCAAAGCATCTACAGAAATAAGCGGGATATTCAGTGCATAACATAAACCTTTGGCAGTTGCTGCACCAATGCGTAAACCTGTGTATGAACCAGGGCCTGAAGCAACCGATACCGCATCTAGACTTTGCATCGTCAAATCAGCCTCCTTAATTAAACTTTGAATAAGAAGTGTGAGATTTTCTCCGTGGGAATATCCTTCCTCCTCAATTTCCTTTAGCGCAATTTGTTTTCCATCCTGAGAGATGGCAACAGAACACACTTTGGTTGCAGTTTCAAGATGTAAAATGATGGCCATTAAATGTCCTTCTCAACGTGTTTTGGATTGTCCCAATCGTTCAATTTCACACAGTAATCATGGCTCATATTGAACTTTGTCCCGAGGGTTTTAGCACCGAAAAGTCCCTTTTTCCATACATAAGCCAGATCAATTCGCTCCGTTTTCACCTCGCCCGATTCGGTTTCATATCGAATTTCAACCTCCCAGTAATTTTCGTACCCCGTGTGCATGGCTTTTGCCTCGAGTATTTTTACTTTCTCGGGCTCAACAATCGAACAACAACCACAAAACAAGTACACGGTTTTCCCTTTATCCAGCCAGGCTGCAGCTTCTTCTGCCTTTTCTTTTGAGATATAAGCCAATTGATCTGCCTGAGCAAACCCTACTATACTCAAAAACAATACGAGTAATAAGTTTTTCATCATTTTACTTCCAGTTTAAATCCAATTCCGTGAACGTTTGTAATTTGAATTGACGCGTCCTCTTTTAAATATTTCCGAAGCTTGGTGATAAACACATCCAAACTCCTTCCAACAAAATAGTCATCGTGCCCCCACACGCCGGTTAGTACAATTTCACGGGCCACTACTTGATTCATAAACTTACACAGGATGGTTAGAATTTGTGCCTCCTTTTTGGTTAGTGTTTTTTCAAAATTAGGATGCTTCAATACAAAGTTCACCGTGTCGAAAACGTATTCACCAATGTCATATACATCCTGATTTCGCGGTTCTGCTTCAATATTTATTCGCCGAAGCATCGCTGCCACACGCAACTGCAATTCTTCCGAGTTGAAAGGTTTGGTAAGATAATCGTCTCCTCCAGATTTAAACCCCTGGACCTTGTCCTCATCGTTGGATTTAGCCGTGAGGAATAAGATTGGGACATTGGCATTCAACTTACGAACGTCTTTTGCCAAACTGAACCCATCTTTTTTGGGCATCATAACATCAAAGATGCACATGTGAAACGTATCTTCAGTGAAGCGCTGAAAACCTTCGGCTCCATCTGTACAAAGCGTAACATCGTACCCCTCTGCCTTCAATTGATCCGAGATGATAAAACCCAAACTGGTATCGTCCTCGACAAGCAAAATTTTGACCTTCATAAATGCGTGTTATGGGGCTAAGATAGCTAGAAATCTGAAGATGAAATCTTAACGAACTGTTAATCCGCCTTCGGTAGATTTTCACCAATTAAGTTCTTCCCAACCAATGCCTCGGTTACGTTTATGATATGGTCTCCCAATTTCTCACTGCTGTAAATCAAATCCGTGTAAATAATTCCACTTCGGATGTTGAACTCATCTTTTTCGATGGAAGAAAGGTGTTCTGCCCGGAATCTATTGCGCAAATCGTTAATGTTGTTCTCCAACTCCATTGCCTTATCCAAAGTCACATCTTTTTGTTCTTTTTTCAGGTTTCGGAGCATTTCTTCAAAAGCCAAATCCACCGCTTCCAGAATTGTTTTCACGTTTGTACGTTGTTCAGGAGTAAACCAGATCTTCTGTTCATCCTTTCGCTTATACGTTAACGACATTTGATAAAAAACATCTCCAATACGTTCTAATTCATTGGTAATGGCTAACATTCCTCGAACTTTCATCGCAGATTCCTGCGAAAGATCATTTTCGGCGCAGTCACTCAAATATCCCGAAATTTCAATTTCAATTCGGTCGGTAATCTCTTCGTACTTGGCAATTTTCTCGTACAGTTTTTTCTTCGCCTTCTTTTCCTGCTCAAACATTAGTGATTGGAAGAACTTTGACATTTTGGAGGTGATTTTTCCAAATTTGGCAAGCTCCTTTTGAGCCTCCAGCAAGAAGAGCTCAGGAGTCACCATCACCCCAGCAGAAATGTACTCCAGGTTGATGGTTTCGTCTGAATCGGATCGGCTTGGAACCATCCAAATAACCAATTTTGTGATGTGCTTCGCAAACCAAAACAGTAGCAACACATTGAGAATGTTAAAGACAGTATGGAACAACGCAAGCGCTATTGGTCGACTTTCCTGATGTGTCAACGGGCTTGGCAGCTGCGTGGAAACGAGATAATCGATTAAATCAATAAATAAATAGAATGCAGCGATCATCCAAATCACCCCAACCACGTTGAATACCAGGTGTGCTCGTGCTGCTCGTTTGGCATGAACGTTTCCAATAATTGCAGCAATATTCGCAGTAATCGTCGTTCCGATATTTTCCCCCAACACCATTCCTGCTGCCATTTCGAAAGGAATAATCCCTCGTTCACAAAGCAAAATAGTAACTGCCATTGCCGCAGAGGATGATTGTACCATGATGGTTACAATGGTTCCCATCAACACAAACAACATCACGCTAAACGTACCATGTCCGGACAGCGACTCCAAAAATGCCAATGAATCTACGCTTCCTTTTACATCTGGAACACCAGATTTCAACAATTCCAATCCAAGGAAGAGTATGGCAAACCCTACCAACATTTCTCCCCAAGAACGCAAATTGTCACGGTTCGTAAATAAAAATATAATTGCGACTAGAAATATCGGTAAAGCGTAATCCGACATGGAAACGGAGAAGCCGAGAAAGGCAACAATCCATGCGGTAACTGTGGTACCAATGTTGGCTCCCATTATGACACCGATACTCTGCTTTAGAGAAAGTAAGCCTGCATTCACGAAACTTACAACCATTACGGTAGTTGCGGAAGATGACTGAATAATCGCAGTGGTGAGGAATCCTGTGAAAATACCTTTCACTCTGTTTTTAGTGATGGCACCTAAAATTTCACGAAGCTTTTGACCCGCAGCTTTTTGGATCCCTTCGCTCATTACCTTCATTCCATAAATAAACACCCCGAGTGAGCCAAGCAACATTAAGATTCGCATGATCAATCCGGTTCCGAGCGACCAACCGCGTTCCGTCTTGAACGATTTTTCACTGCTCCAAGTCACAGCAGTGTCCCCATTCTTTGCACTTATTTTTTTAAGTGTTGGATCCTGTACAACTCCAATTGCAAAGCTGTATTTCTCGTTAACAGAAAGTCCCTTCAGCTCAAATGACGTTTTCTTAGGGTCAATAAGTTTGGTGTATTTCCAGTCCGGTTTTACGTCTAGTTTTGTTTGATTGCTTGGCAGGTAACGAATCACGAGTTTTCGTCCGAGAGGTATGCTGTCATACATCAAGTTCCAGGTAATCTCTACCTCCCCTGCGCCTCCTTTGGAAGAAATATTCTCTACAGGAGATTCCGTTTCACCAGCGAATAGCTGACCAACGAACAAAAGGGTAAGAGCGACTAAAAAGTGCTTTGCGTTTAAGCGAGAAACCATGGGGCCTAATTTTCCCCCAAAAATAGTTGTTTGAAAAGTTTGGGATGATTTGGACGCGCTTTATTTGATTGTATTCACGTAAACTTAACCTTAGCGTAAAGTGCATAAAAAAAGAACGAGAGCCGAAGACAGGCGTCCAAGGCTCTCGCTACACTAATCAACCTAACCTACTACTACAATTCCAAAGATATAGGAAGTTTCACATCATGCAAGTCTCACAGATTGTTTTTTTGAGGGGCTATTTTTTTAGCTTCCCATGAGTATCATGGGCAAATTCCCTGATTCCGAATAGGGCGTGAATAATTTAACAGGGGAAAACCCAGTCTTATCGATAATTTTCGACAGTTAAACGATTTAGTTAAGTGAAAACACTGTTATTTACATTGCTATTAAGATTCCAATATTATCTTTATATTATTTCGCGGTGAAAAAAAAGATTTCACAAATTTTGCGCCCATGGATAGAATTTTGATCATTGACGACGAGGAAGATATTAGAGAAATACTCGGTTATAATTTACAAAAAGAAGGATATCAAGTATTTCAGGCTTCCACAGGGCGTGAAGGGATTGAAGTAGCCATCGCTCAAAAACCAGACCTTGTGCTGTTGGATGTGATGATGCCTGAGATGGACGGGATCGAAGTTTGTCAAAATTTGCGCGAAAACCCTAAAACAAAGGACATTCGGATTTGCTTTTTAACAGCGAGGAATGAGGATTACAGTCAAATTGCGGGGCTAGACGCTGGAGCCGATGATTACGTTTCAAAACCCGTGAAGCCGAAAGTTCTTGCGAGTCGCATAAAGGCTATTCTTAGAAGAAAAAGTAATGCCTCGGCAGCGAAACCTACCACTTCAGATGATTCTTTAGTAATTGATCGTGAAAAATACGTGGTTCTTAAAAATGGAGAACCAATCCATTTGCCAAGAAAGGAATTTGAGCTGCTTGCTCTTTTAGCATCGAAACCAGGAAAAGTATACGAGCGTGACATCATTCTGGAATCTGTATGGGGAGCTGGAATTGTGGTTGGAGACAGAACCATAGATGTTCACATCCGAAAACTTCGCGAAAAGATTGGGAATGAGTACATCAAGACCGTAAAAGGCGTAGGCTACAAATTTGTAGCAGGTGTGGGATAAGGCCAATAAAATCTAGATAATACAAAACAAAAAACGGGAACATGAAAGTGTTCCCGTTTTTTTATGCTTCTGAATAAAATTATTGCGCCGTTGGCGGAACCTCTGGCTTCTTGTCCTTCTTCCCTGTAAGGTTGTAGGAAACTGAGAAAGAAACATTCATCCCTGGACTCCAGGCACTGTATACTTCCGATTCTGCACCATAAGACTCATACAATAATTGACGCTTTGCTAACAACAAGTTTCTACCAGTAACACTTGCTTGCCACTCTCTTTGCGAACCAAATCGCTTGGAAACTTTAAAGTTCAAGCTATGAAACGGCATTTCGAATACATCTGGAATTCGGCCCGTACCAATAACCGCTAGTTTTTTCCCTTGTACATTGTAGTTCAAGTTGAAAATCAGCCCAAGTGAATCATTACGGAAAGTAGCAAAAGCGTTTATGATATGCGGAGACTGACCGTACATCTGACGGTAATTTCCAATTACTTCTCCCTCGCGTGCATTCAATTCACGGTTCTCCTTTTCGATGATTAAGGTATCTCCGACAGGAAGAATGGAAGTGCGCATGTCTACGCGTGAAACCACGTACGTGTAATTCGCACCCAATACAAAGCTAAGGTGTTCTTTCTCTTTTTTGTTAAATCCAATGGCTTTACGCACTTCTGCTTCTGCTCCAAATACTTGTGCCGACCCTGTATTCCATGGTGTAACGTTGTCTGGTGCAGTACTGATAGCGATCATCTCAATTTGATCCTGGAATTGCTTGAAGAAACCACTGAAAGAGATCAACTCTGTTCTTCCGAAGAAGTACTCCCAACGCGCATCGAAGTTATGAATCGTTGTTTGCAAAAGGTCAATGTTTCCTAGGAATGTACGCCCTTGAAGTGGATCGAAAATTTGCGCAAGTGATTTCTCCTTGAATGATGGACGTGCCACCGTAGTTGCATACGCGCCACGAATGTTCATGCGACGATCGTAAGGATTCAGCGTATCTCCTTTGCGTTCGATTTTGTACACCATATTAAGGGAAGGCAAAACATTCCATTCATCCAAAATCAGACGGTCGTTGTACTCCTCCGAACCGTCATTATTTTGACCGGTATACCAGTTTTTCGCATTTTCCACACGAACTCCATAGGTAGCCTCAAATTTTTCTGAAATCGGTAACTCATTCATTACATAAGCTCCCGCGACATTCTGACGACCAATAAAGTTATTGGCTGGCTCGAAGTTTCCTTCAATATACGTTCCTTGATCTGATTCTACAGACCAAATATTCTCATCCTGGTAGTACCAGTTTGGATCTTGATTATAATCCGACCCGTTCACATTACGATACTTTGTAAAGTACTGTAGAATCTTAAAATCACGATTTCGGTACGTGTTCAATCCTCCAAACTTGATTTCCGACTTGCGAGTAGAATCTACCTTAAATTTGTAGGCAAAATCAAATCGACCTCCCAAATTGTATTCCGTTAGGTATCGCCAAATTCGTGTAGACTGGCCACCAGGTCCGTTCAACTCAAGGTTTACCTGATTTCCGTTCTCATCAGTGTCGTAGGCAATCAATGTGGAGCGAATATCCGGATCTTGAATAGAGGAATACGTTGGACTTAATTTCCACTCCAAACTCCATTGGTTTGTTGAATCCAAGAAGTGACGCCCTGCCAAGTTCACGTTTGATACAGAACGCTGTGTGAATTCAAGGTTGGTTCTTTCTACAGTAATTGGATTGTCCTCAAACTCTTCCTCGTCAAAAAATGCAGCCGATGAAATAGCATTCTGCGTATGGAATAAAGTCAAGTCCAATTTTGATCTGCGGTATTTAGCAGATTGGCTCACTAAAGCCGTCCAAAGTACATTGTGTTGTGATTGATCTCCTACAGATACACGATTTCGTTCCAGGCGATTGATATCTTCTCCCAAATTCGGGAACAAACGGTATTCTCCGTACTCAACACCTTCAAAATACTGATGCGTGTTACGGTAGTTCACCACAACATTGTAACCGTAAGTTATTTGGTCTTTCGGTGGCAATGAATCACGGAAAACAATTCTGTTCCCCATACCAAATGCGTACGTTTGGTTCATAAACTGTGACGCTCTGGAGGCAGCCATTGTTCTGTCAAAGCTTTTGGTTTGTGCCTCTAAAGTTGGATCGTCCAATACCGGGTTCGGGATGTCAGCACGTTCCGAAATTGGAAGTTTTCGTGTTCCGTCATCGAAACCTAAGAAATCCAAAGAACCACCATCGTACGTTATGTAATTGGAGTTAAATGTGGCGAAGTTGTTGTAACCCAAGCCAGCTTTTGCATAAATGTAGCGCTCGGCCGGCAAGTCCTTTGTAAGAATGTTTACCAATCCACCAGAGTAATCACCTGACCAGTTTGGTAGAAATGTTTTGTAAATTGTAATGTTATCTACAACGGCTGTCGGGAAAATGTCTAACTGTACAGAGTTTCTATCGGGATCCAAACCAGGAATTTCCATTCCGTTCAAAATCGTTTTGGTATATCGGTCTCCCAATCCTCTTACGTACACACTTTTTCCATCCTCTATGGTTACCCCGGGTACAGCCTGAGCAGCATCTACAACGGTATTAACACCGCGTTCTTTCATTTGCTCATCACTCATTCCGTCGGTAGGTCCGGATTCATTCATTCGTCGTTTGTCATCATCTTCCAGTGTTTTACCAATTCTGGTTCTTACTGCTGTTACAACGACTGCATTTAGGTCTTTTACCTCGGCACTTTTTGAAAGCTCTACATCAAGCACTTCAATTGCACCGTCTGCTACGGTAATGCTTTTCACCTGATCGATATACCCTTCAGTAGACATACTGATGGTAACATCATAAGTTCCTGCGGGAACATTTAATTGGAATTCACCATCAAAGTCTGTTTTAGCTCCTTTGTTGGTTCCATTTACCTTCAACTTTACAGTAGCGAAAGGAATGGGCTCTTGTGTTTCATTGTCCTTGACAACTCCACGAATTGTTCCTTGCGCATACGATAGGGTTGTAGCGGCGATGACAAAAAACAATGTTAAAATTTTACTGTTCATTAGATCGTAAAATTGCGATTATGTCTATTAACAAAGAATGTCTGCCCTCGTAAAGAGAGCAGACACCCAAATCTATTAGATTGTTCTAATTCTTATAGCTTACCGTTAACTCCCATCCAAGTCCAAGATGCGAACCCAGTAGCGTCAGCTCCTGTAGCAACAGTTGAGGTCATTGCAGCTTCTGCAGCTGTTTGATCCAATGTTGGTACTGGACAAGCGTTTTGCTGGTTGTCCTCAGATCCTGTGTAAACAGATACTGCTGAGAATTCAGAACCAGTAAATACCAATGTTGGTGTTGCTTGTGTCAAGTGAGTGAACGCATCCGTTTTAGGATCAGCACAGTTGTTCTCGTAAGATGCACGGATCTTAGCTTCTCCCATTGATACGTTGTTGATAGTACCTTGAGCTTTTGATTTGAAATCTCCACGCGCTTCAGTTCCACCAAATGTGTAAACTGTTCCGTTCATCAAAGTAAACAATCCATCTGTGTAAGTAGTTCCTTCCGGTCCGTCAATTTCCAAACCTTCATCAGAGTTAGATCCGTTTACAACTACGAAGTTGTCAACAGTTCCAGAGTAGTTCATATCGATATCGATAGCGTCATCTCCCTGGAAACCAACCAAGATGTTAGAAGAGTTTACAGTTCCACCGAAGTACTCAACTCCATCGTCAACGTTAGCTACAACTTCGATGTTGCTGATAGTTGTTCCAGCACCAACACCTCCAAGTGTCAATCCGTTGATTTCGTTACCTGCTCCGATCAATGCACCACCGTGGCGGATAGATACATAGTTCAATACTCCAGAGTTATCGTTAGCATCAGTTCCTCCGAAGATTCCGTTTACTCCGTCAGCTGGAATACCTTCAATTTGTGTCTCAGTGTCACCGTCTCCAGCAGAAGTTGGCGCGTTACCACAAATTACGATTCCACCCCACAATCCTTGATCAGCCTCAGTAAGGTTAGTTCCTGTCAATTGACCAGGCTGGATGTTATCCAAAACAGATGTAAAGATAATTGGGTTAGTAGCAGTTCCGTTTGCCATGATCATACCTCCACGGTTAACCAATAGAGCAGAAGCCAAAGTTCCTGTCCCTTCAGCACCCTTTACAAGAGTACCCGCTTCGATAGTAAGAGTTACTCCGTTCGGAACAACAACTTTACCGTTCAATACGTATGTGTTATTAGCTGTCCAAGTTTCATCTGCAGTAATAGCACCGTACTTTTGAACTACACCAGCTTCAGATCCACCTGTAGGCTCTTCACAAGATCCGTCATCTTTTTCAGCAGAAGCATCGTAGTTAGGAGCTGCAGGATCTGTACATCCTTTTTTCTTACATGATACTGTTCCTACAGACATAGCAGCTACTGCAAGAACCATCATACCAACTTTCATCGTTTTTGTTTTCATCTTTTTGTTTTTCGATTTTGAACACTGCAAAGATTGAGCGATTTGTTGAAATGAAACTTTCTAAAAACTTACGATTGCATCATTAATATGTTAAGTCAATATTAACATGTTACTATAACCTTTCAGTATTCACTAGAATCACCTGTTGATAACGTTGTGAATAGTAACATTCGCTTAAAGGTCATTTCCGATTCCTTAAACAAACTGTAAATATTCAATAACTCTGTACGTCAAGCCAGACGGTAGTTTTGTAATTATAACAAACCAGAGAAAATGACTCCGATCAACAAAGAAAGCACCGTATTACTCGTAGACGATGAACAGGACATTCTAGACATTCTGTCATACACACTAAAAAAGGAAGGACATAAAGTTTATACTGCCACAAACGGAGCGGATGGGATACAATTCGCAAAAGACCTTAACCCAGATTTAATCATATTGGATGTCATGATGCCACAAATGGATGGTATCGAAGCCTGTCAAATCATTAGAAATGAAATGCACATGAATCGTCCCGTAATTGCTTTCTTAACATCTCGCGCAGAAGACTATTCTCAAATTGCAGGATTGGAAGCGGGTGCAGATGATTACATTACCAAGCCTATTCGTCCGAGATTATTTGTAAGTAAAGTAGAGTCATTACTCCGCCGCGGACAAGAAATCGAAAGTGAAAAAACATCGAAAGAAATTACCATTGACCGAGAGAAGTTTTTAGTGAATTTTAAAGGAAAAGACATTACGCTTCCGAAGAAGGAATTCGAACTACTGGAACTTTTGGCAAGTCGCCCAGGAAAAGTATTTAACCGCGATCAAATCCTGAACATTGTATGGGGTGATGGTGCCATTGTTGGAGAGCGAACCATTGATGTTCATATTCGTAAACTTAGAGAGAAGCTCGGTAATACCTATATTCGCACTATTAAAGGTGTAGGATATACGTTTAACGAATTTTGAAAAACCTCAAACCCGTTCAAGTTCTTTTGTTAGGAAGTCTTTCTGTTCTCTTCCTGGCGTTGCTCATGCTGATTGTTTTGCATCAGTTTGTAGCAATCCCCTTGTGGTTCTATTTTGTCTTTCCCCTTGGGTTCGGTGGGCTTTGCTACCTTGTTTTTTCCATTTTGTTGCGTCGTTTCATCACACAAAAACTGAAAATACTGTATCGCTCCATCCGAAAAGGAAAGATTGTCAACCAACAAAATGAAAACTTCTCCCTTTTCGAAGATGTGATTGAAAGAGCTGAAGTAGAAACAAAAAAATGGACGGATGAACGAACACGTGAAATCAACCAACTCAAAGAACAAGAAGAGTTCAGGCGCGAATTCCTTGGGAATTTGGCTCACGAATTAAAGACTCCAGTATTTTCTATTCAGGGCTACATCTTAACATTGCTGGAGGGAGGACTGGAAGATGAAAACGTCAATCGACAATTTTTAGAACGTGCATCGAAAGCAACAGACAGAATGACGACCATTCTGGAAGATCTTGACAAAATTTCCAAAATGGAAGCTGGAGCCATCGAATTGGAGTATTCGCACTTTGATATTGTAGAATTGGTAGAAGATATTTTTGATGAACTGGAGCGACGGGCACACAAACGGAAGATCAAACTAAAATTTGCGAAAGATTTCGACCCGATTTTTGTTTACGCTGACAAAGGAAAAATATCACAAGTACTCACCAACCTTATTGGAAACTCCATCTCTTATGGTCACGAAAAAGGTGAAACCAGTATCCGATTCTACATTCTAAACAACATAATCACGGTGGAAGTTTCCGACAATGGCCCAGGAATTCCTGAAGAAGACCTACCTCGACTATTTGAGCGTTTCTATCGTGTTGAGAAAAGTCGAAACAGAAACGCAGGTGGTTCAGGACTCGGTCTATCCATTGCGCGGCACTTTATTGAAGCCCACGGACAAACAATATCTGTTCGAAGCACCTTAGGTGTTGGTAGTACGTTCACCTTCGGTTTGGATCGCGGAAAACGCAACATGGCCTAATTTTCATTTTGAAAATACTATTTCCCTTGTGAATCAGTTTCCAGAATCAAAGTATTCAAAATCCTTTATGAAGAACTGTTAATCAGGCAAGATTCGGCAACGAGTAAATTTGGCATGCCGATTGAAACTTGCGCGAAAAAATTATAATTTTCATTTTGACATCTATTTTTCATCTGATTCAAATTGAAAATTGTACTTTAATTAAAAGCTTTTTAGCCAATGAAATTTAAATTTTCGATCACGCAAGGATTCTTGATGATTATGATTCTCATCCTAATCTTGGTGAGTGCTGTAGGTTTTATTACTTATCGGGAGTTTGTGAAGGTTTTGGATAACGCAAAAGAGTCTGGAAAACCAGACCCAACGCTTGCCATGACCAAAAATGTCATCTACAACGTAACTGAGGCTGAAAACAAGGTAAAAACCTTTACGCTTACTGAAGACACTGTATTTCTTGCGCAGTACGAATCTATTCGAAAGAATACTTTAAATCAATTATCAAAATTAGATACCATTCAGTCGGGATCTCAAAAAGACAAGAAACAGCTAGACACACTATCTAAGTACATCAACTACAAACTAAATATTTACGATAGCTTATTAGTACTTCAAGATGAATTTAGAGTGCAACATGCTTTGGAACGCGTCAATCAATCTATTGAAGGTGCTGTAGAAGAAATACCGACAACGACGCCATCAAAAACCGCGACCTCAAATACAAAAGAGGATGAAGCAGAAGAGGAGCGTCGGTTTTTGTTTTTCAAATTGAAAAAAAAGAAAAACCGTAACAAACGAGGTGATAAACAAGACGATGACGAAACAAATACCGAAAACGATTTGGATGAATCTTTCGATATTTCTCAAGAAAAGCGCGTCAATTATGAAACAGTGAAATCTAATTTGGCACAAATTCAAAGCTCTGAAATTACCCGAGAGGAGCAACAGTTGCTACAAGAGTATCGATTGCTAGAAATGGATCAATTCTACTCAGCTAAGTTGAGTAGAATTCTAACCGACCTCGAAAACAAAGCACTCAAACGCGATAAAGTTCGAGGTCAACGCACCCAGGCAATTGTCAAAAAAGCGAATGTTCAAATCGTCATCTTTTGTATTCTAATTTCTGTACTTCTTTTAATCACATGCTATACCATTATTCGTTACATCTCCCGAAGCACACGTTATAGAAAAGTATTAAAGCGTGCCAAGAATGAAGCAGAATCCCTCGCTCAAGCCAAAGAACATTTTGTAGCTACTGTCAGCCATGAAATTCGTACTCCAATGAATATCATTTCTGGATTTACAGAACAATTGTCGCACTCGGAGCTAAACCAAGAACAGCGCGACCAATTGGAAACGGTAATCAAGGCCTCTTCTCACTTGCTACAGCTGATCAATGAGGTTTTGGATTTTACAAAATTGCAGAATTACAAACTGGAGTTGGAAACCCGTAACTTCTTATTACGTGAAACATTAGACGAGGTACATCACTTGATGCGACCTCTTGCAGAAGAAAAAGGCATTGATCTGGAGTTTGTTATCAACGATAAAACACCGGAGGTACTGCTTGGTGATGCTGTCCGATTATCTCAAATCTTGATAAACGTTACCAGTAATGCGGTAAAATTTACAGAGAAAGGAATCGTCTCTGTCTCTGTTACTCCTTTGAAAGTAAGCGAAAACATGGCCATTCTGGAGTTCTCTGTAGCCGATACGGGAATTGGAATGTCACCTGAAAAATTAGAACGCGTCTTTGAAGCTTTTGAACAGGCTGATGCAAGTACCTCGAGAACTTACGGAGGAACTGGACTCGGGCTTTCCATTACAAAAAAACTAATCGAACTACACAAAGGAACGGTTCAGGTTCATAGTAAAGAGAATGTAGGGACTGAAATTGTGATAGAAATTCCGTACCCAATTGGCGAATTGAAGGATTTAGAGTCAGAAACTCCTCAAAATTCAATGGAACCGGTAATCAAGGGTGCTAAGGTATTAGTGGCCGACGACGAAGAGTTCAATCGAAAACTCATCCAAACGATACTAATCAAGTACGATGCAGAAATTGTAGAGGCACAAAATGGAGAAGAAGCAGTAAAGCTTGCTGAAAACACCAGTTTTGATATCATTTTAATGGATGCCAGAATGCCTCTAATGAATGGTATCGAGGCAACTAGTGCCATCCGACTGCAAGGTAAAAACACCGAAACACCTATTATTGCTTTATCTGCAGCGTTTACTGATGAGGATCAGAAATCATACTTTCAAGCAGGTATGAATGCAGTGCTGGGGAAACCTTTCCGTGAATCTGAATTATTGAAAGCCATAGCCGATCAAATGAATATAATTGATGAGAACGATGATGAGCGAACTGGAAGTGCGTTGGACTTTTCCGGACTTCGTGCTTTAAGCGGTCAGGATGATAGCTTCTATAACGAAATGTTAGAAACCTTTATCCGAGGCACTAAAAATGGCTTATCCGAAATGAAGGAATTGCTGAGTGAACAAAATTACCAACGGATGGGAGAAGTGGCTCACAGAATCAGCGCTCCCTGCAAACATTTGGAAGCAAAACAACTCTATGATGTTTTGAAGCAAATAGAACAAGAATCAAAATCAACCCCACCGTCGAGCGATGAATTGCAACAACTTTTGCTTCAAGCTTCACAAATGGGAAGCGAAATAATAAAAGCAGTAGCATCAGAATTGAACCGAGATAAAGAAAAGTAATATGGATTCACAATTTTTAATATACGTAGTTGAAGACGACGAATGGTACAACCGTTTGTTGGTACATAGTTTGTCTCTCAACCCTGACTACACTGTTAAGGGCTTTCATTCTGCAAAAGAAGTACTCCGAGAATTGGATAAAGGTCCAGCCGTTATAACTGTAGATTACGGTTTACCGGATATCAAAGGAGATGAATTACTAGAAAAAATTAAAGAAGCCGATCCATCTATTGAGGTAATCATCATATCTGAACAAGAAAAAATTGAAACGGCTGTCTCTCTGCTAAAAGCGGGTGCGTACGATTATTTGGTAAAATCCAAAGACATCAAGGAAATGGTGCTGAATGCCGTAAATCATATCTGCAAGAACTTTGATTTACGCAAAGAGCTCGCCAGCCTGAAAAAAGAAGTGCAACAAAAATATTCTTTCGAGAATAGTCTCATCGGTAATAGCCCGGGAATGCGGAAGGTGTACGATTTGATGAACCGTGCGCTGGCCAATAATATTACCGTATCTATTTCTGGAGAAACTGGAACCGGAAAAGAAATGGTTGCAAAAGCGATTCACTTTAATTCGAATAGAAAAGATAAACCTTTCGTAGCTGTTAATGTCGCGGCTATCCCTTCAGAACTTATCGAAAGTGAACTTTTCGGCTTTGAAAAAGGAGCATTTACTGGTGCTATCTCAAGAAGAAAAGGAAAGTTTGAGGAAGCACATGGAGGAACGCTTTTCTTAGATGAGATTGGAGAAATGGACCTCAATGCACAAGTTAAATTACTACGTGTACTTCAAGAAAAGGAAGTTACGCGCATTGGTAGTAACACCGCCATCCCAGTAAATTGTCGCATCATCGTGGCAACACACAGAAACCTTTTAGAGGAGGTAAAACAAGGAAATTTCCGTGAAGACTTGTACTACAGATTGTACGGATTACCCATAGCGCTTCCTCCGCTACGCGATCGACAAGACGACGTTTTGATTCTCGCCAATCACTTTATGGTTCAATTCTGCAAAGAGAATGGTTTCGAAGAAAAACGCTTCAGTAAAGAAGCTCGACACAAAATTCTGAGTTATCAGTGGCCAGGAAATGTTCGTGAACTAAAGTCTATTGTAGAGCTAGCGGCCGTCATGACGAATGATTCAGAAATTGGAGAAGATGACCTTACATTCTCTACAAGTTCGGATTTGCTTCCTGATTTACTCACCAAGGAACAAACGCTTCGAGAGTACTCAATCCGAATTGTGAACTTTTATATGAACCAATGCAATAATGATACGGCTATGGTTGCTGAGAAGTTAGGCATTGGACAAACAACCGTGTATCGAATGCTGAAAGAAATGAAGTCAAAGGTTAATTAAAGCTATTTTTCGAATTGAAATGCCATTTTTCAATTCGAAAGTATTTTTGAATCCGAATACATGTCAAACACCTGTTATTCTGAACATTATTAAAAATGGAATAACTTTAGCATAATTTCTTGCGGACACAATTAGTAACAGTAAACGTAAGAATTATGAAACGATTAGGAATTTTCAAAATAATAGTTTTAGCAGTCGTAAGTTTTGCGCTTGCCATCTCTTGTAGCAAGACCAATGAAAAGACAGGAGCCTTACGGGTAAAAATGACAGATGCCCCTGGTGATTTCGACAGTGTCTTTGTCGATATTCAACAAGTCCAGGTACACGTTAGCAATAACGGGTGGATCGATTTAAATACGAATTCGGGGATATATAACTTACTTGAACTACAGAATGACATTACAACCGTATTGGTGGATACCAATGTACTTCCTGTTGGAGATTTGCAACAAATGCGATTGATTCTTGGTTCAAACAATAGTGTCGTTATTGATAGTTTGACATTCCCTTTAGAACTATCGAGTCAAGCGAATACAGGGTTAAAATTAAATATCAACACTTCCATTTCTCCTAATGATTTGGTTGAAGTTTTAATTGATTTCGATGCTGCCGCGTCTATTGTAGAAACTGGACAAGGAACATTTAAGCTAAAGCCAGTGATTCGTGTAGAGAGTATTAATTATTTCTAGAGTAACTGCATCTCGAATTTCAGCCCTATTTATTTTCAAAATGCCAAGATTATTTTCATTTTGAAAAAGAATGGGGTTTAATTAAAATTCTTATCCCTTGTATATCAATACTTTGCTGAATATTTCGTTTTTGGAACGTCTTTCGCTATAACTGAAGCATAGTCAAAGGCACTATCATGAGAACGAAGCTCATGCGTTGAAATAATGAATTCTATTGACTTAGATAAAAATAACGGAGCAATTAGGGTTTACAGCTCCTAGGTAAGCAATCGATATCCCAATCATCATCTCAATTTCATAGCAACTATGGGATATTGTTGTAGCATTGAAAAGCCTCGACTAACGTCGAGGCTTTTTTATTTCCACCTATTTCTGCTGCCTAAAGGCTTGCAATTGCTCATTTGAGCTGAGCTACCAGAACAAACAGAGCCGAAATAATATATTGAACACCGATTGCAATTACAATAAACCCAACAATTCGCGAAAGCGCATTGATTCCAGAGGCTCCCAGACTCCGAACGATGATCCGAGCTGATAAAAGCAGCATAAGTGTGGCAAAACAAGTAAGGAGAATTGCCCCTATAATTGTCAACCACTCTAAGTTTGATTTTAAAGTTTGATTATAGGTAATGAGCAGGCTTATCGAACCAGGACCTGAGAGCATAGGAAGTGCTAATGGGGTAAGTGAAACGTCGGAACGTGAGCGCGCATCCGCTTTTTCTTTGTGACGCATTCCTTTATGTTTTGTGAATTTACCCGAAAGTAATGCGAACCCAGAACTGGTTATAATCAATCCTCCCGTAATTTTTAGTGCTTCAAGACTGATACTGAAAAATCCCAGCACGTACTGTCCCAGGAAAAAGGCAATAATCATAATGACGAATACATTCAACACGGTACGAATTGCCGTTTCATTTATTTCCTTCCTCTCTTTATCTTTCATTAGAGAAATAAAAATAGGCAGTGTTCCGAGCGGGTTAATGACAGAAATCAAAGCACCAAAACTCATAAAGAGTAATTCCATAGATCAACTTTTTTAAGCATTATTATTTGGTGTAAAGTTCCGTCGGATCTCCGGAAACGCTGCATCTATTTCTATTAACTTTTTATGAACTGGTCAACCACCAGAACTTTACCGAATTAGCTGGAACAAACCATCCCATTGCCGCCATATACGTACTAATTCGGTGAAACAAGCATAATTTTATCGTAATCGTGAATGCTACTTTTCACAGTACCTTCGATCAAAAAGAAAAAGAATATGACTTCATCCATTGAGGCGGGATTGCGAAGTGCTGAAATAGTACAGCGCGCATTACTTCCAAAACAAAGACACTTTGATAAGCTCTTTTCTGATTCGTTTGTATTGTACAAACCCAAGGAAATATTGTCGGGGGATTTTTATTGGATCGGTGGTAAAGGTGATTATCGCTACATCGTAGTTGGAGACTGCAGTGGACATGGAATTCCAGCAGCAATGGTCACTGTTCTTATGCTCAATCTGTTAGAGTATATTATAATGAATAAAGGCGTTACTACTCCAGATAATATTCTCAATGAATTGGATAAACGCTACATTGAAAGCTTTAGTCATACCCAAGATAAAATTCCATTCGATAATCCATGGGTTGATTTGAGCATCATTTGCATCAATGATCGGAAAAGAAATATCTCCTTTTCATCGGCCAATCGTAAGCTATTGCACGTCAACGGAAAGGGGCAATCCACAGTGTATAAGAGTAATGGGTATTCGTTAGGAGGCTGGCAAGTAAAGGAGAAAAGAAATTATACGGCCGTTCAATTTTCTTTCGAAGAATTTGACAATTTGTATTTGGGATCTGATGGATATCAAGATCAGTTTGGGGGAAATCAGACCAAAAAATACGGTTCCAAAAACTTACATCAACTTTTGTACGATATTTCGCCACAGCCTTTCGTTGCGCAGTATCAGATCCTGTTAGACGAGTTACAAACATGGAGCAGAAATGAGCCACAAACCGATGATATTTGTGTTTTGGGTGTTAAGCTGTAGGTTAGAAACTTCTCGTGACTCAGGAAACAGATTATGATGGTATTATTGATAGAGAGTTTCTAAATTAAATTCATGCCGGCGAGTTGACCTATCGATATTGAAGCCTTAATTTTCATTTTTGTACTTGTCACGATCGCCATCGGCGGAGCTGCATCGGGACTCTCCCACCAGAGGAAGCATAGCTTCCGAAGAGGAGCATTTGGCGGACTTGCGCCGTAAATACGACGTACAAAAGGGCAGTTGCTGCTCTTTTGAGGCTATTAAACGAAAAAACCCTGACTACCGAAGTAATCAGGGTTCTCTAAAAGCGGCGTCGATGCTGATGCTTCGATCAGCATCCTGATCAGCGGAGCTGCATCAGGGCTTACTCCATAATGGTAAAATAACATAGGTTCGAACCGTGAAATTGAAGACTTTTTAAAAGCGGAGCTGTGCACGCCGAACAGGCGGGTCGACCTATCGATAACGAAGCCAAAACTTTCAATTTTGTGCTTGTCTCGATCGCTATCGGCGGAACTACATCGGGACTTTTCCACCAGAGGAAGCATAGCTTCCGAAGAGGAGCATTAGGCGGACTTGCGCCTTAAATGCGACGTACTAAAGGGCAGTTGCTGCTCTTTTGAGGCTATTAAACGAAAAAACCCTGACTACCGAAGTAATCAGGGTTCTCTAAAAGCGGCGTCGACTTACTCTCCCACCCTCAAAAGGGCAGTACCATCAGCGCAAGCAGGCTTAACTTCTCTGTTCGGAATGGGAAGAGGTGGACCATGCTGCAATAAACACCTAAAATCGTTGTCATAAAGTGAGATGTAAGAAGCGACTAGTCACTAGTTTACTTTTCACTTTAGACGAATGTCTAAATATATCGGAGCGATTGAAGTAGAAGAATCAACGGATTATAAGTTTACGGGTAATTAGTACTACTCGGCTTTGACGTCACCGTCTTTACACCTGTAGCCTATCAACGTGGTCGTCTTCCACGGCCCTTAAAAGTTATCTCATCTTGAGGTGAGTTTCGTGCTTAGATGCTTTCAGCGCTTATCTCATCCGTACGTAGCTACCCTGCGATGCAGCTGGCGCCACAACAGGTACACTAGAGGTACGTCCACCCCGGTCCTCTCGTACTAGAGGCAGGTCCTCTCAAATAACTAACGCCCACAACAGATAGGGACCGAACTGTCTCACGACGTTCTGAACCCAGCTCGCGTGCCACTTTAATGGGCGAACAGCCCAACCCTTGGGACCTTCTCCAGCCCCAGGATGTGACGAGCCGACATCGAGGTGCCAAACCACTCCGTCGATGTGAGCTCTTGGGAGTGATCAGCCTGTTATCCCCGGAGTACCTTTTATCCTTTGAGCGATGGCCCTTCCATGCGGAACCACCGGATCACTATGCTCTAGTTTCCTACCTGGTCGACTTGTCGGTCTCTCAGTCAAGCACCCTTATGCCATTACACTCTACACACGGTTACCAAGCGTGTTGAGGGTACCTTTAGGAGCCTCCGTTACTCTTTTGGAGGCGACCACCCCAGTCAAACTACCCACCACACAATGTCCCCTCATCGGGTTAGGCATCAGATAATTCAAGGGTGGTATTTCAACAACGACTACTCTACGCCTGGCGACGCAGCATCAAAGTCTCCCACCTATCCTACACATGAATTACCCAATACCAATGTGAAGCTATAGTAAAGGTTCACGGGGTCTTTCCGTCCCGTTGCGGGTAATCGGCATCTTCACCGATACTACAATTTCACCGAGCTCATGGCTGAGACAGTGCCCAGATCGTTACACCATTCGTGCAGGTCGGAACTTACCCGACAAGGAATTTCGCTACCTTAGGACCGTTATAGTTACGGCCGCCGTTTACCGGGGCTTCATTTGAATGCTTCGCCGAAGCTAACATCTCCACTTAACCTTCCGGCACCGGGCAGGTGTCAGGCCTTATACCTCATCTTTCGATTTTGCAAAGCCATGTGTTTTTGATAAACAGTCGCCTGGGCCTATTCACTGCGGCTCCGATAAATCGGAGCGTCTCTTCTCCCGAAGTTACGAGACCATTTTGCCTAGTTCCTTAGCCATGAATCACTCGAGCACCTTAGTATTCTCTACTTGACTACCTGTGTTGGTTTGCGGTACGAGTTGTATTAACCTGAAGCTTAGAGGTTTTTCTTGGAAGCGTTTAGGAACACTATCCACGCAGCCGAAGCTTTGTGGTACTATCAGGTTCGACTAGGTCTGCGGATTTGCCTACAGTCCCAATATCTACACCCTTTAACGTACTATTCCGTCAGTACGCGGTTCGGTCATCACTCCGTCACCCCATCGCAGTTAATACAAGTATGGGAATATTAACCCATTATCCATCCACTACCCCTCTCGGGTTCGCGTTAGGTCCCGACTAACCCTAGGACGATTAGCGTCGCCTAGGAAACCTTAGTCTATTGGTGAGCAGGTTTCTCGCCTGCTTTATCGTTACTTATTCCTACATTTGCTTTTCTATGCTCTCCAGCATGAGTCACCTCACACATTCAACGAACATAGAATGCTCCCCTACCCATCTTAAAGATGTCATAGCTTCGGCAGTATGTTTAATGCCCGATTATTATCCACGCACGATCGCTCGACTAGTGAGCTGTTACGCACTCTTTAAATGAATGGCTGCTTCCAAGCCAACATCCTAGCTGTCTATGCAATCGCACAACGTTTGATCAACTTAACATACATTTGGGGGCCTTAGCTGATGATCTGGGTTCTTTCCCTCTCGGACATGGACCTTAGCACCCATGCCCTCACTGCCGGTCATATGTTATAGCATTCGGAGTTTGTCAGGGTTTGGTAGGCGGTGAAGCCCCCTAGCCCTATCAGTAGCTCTACCTCTATAACACTCTATACCGACGCTGCACCTAAATGCATTTCGGGGAGTACGAGCTATTTCCCAGTTTGATTGGCCTTTCACCCCTACCCACAGCTCATCCAAACACTTTTCAACGTGTACTGGTTCGGTCCTCCATTTTGTGTTACCAAAACTTCAACCTGGCCATGGGTAGATCACAAGGTTTCGCGTCTACCCCCACTGACTATATCGCCCTATTCAGACTCGCTTTCGCTTCGGATTCGATCCTTAAAATCTTAACCTTGCCAATGAGGAGTAACTCGTAGGATCATTATGCAAAAGGCACGCCGTCGCCCCTAAAGGCTTCGACCGCTTGTAGACACACGGTTTCAGGGTCTTTTTCACTCCCTTGTTCAGGGTTCTTTTCACCTTTCCTTCACAGTACTCGTTCGCTATCGGTCTCTCAGGAGTATTTAGCCTTACCAGATGGTTCTGGCAGATTCAGACAGGATTTCACATGTCCCGCCCTACTCAGGATACTGGTACCTAAATTAGCATTTCGTATACGGGGCTATCACCCTTATTGCCCAACTTTCCAGATGGTTCTACTATACTAACAGTCGGATGTCCCAGTCCTACAACCCCGATTTTGCCGAAACAAAACCGGTTTGGGCTATTTCCACTTCGCTCGCCGCTACTACGGAAATCACTATTGTTTTCTCTTCCTCCGCCTACTTAGATGTTTCAGTTCAGCGGGTTTGCCTCCTTACGGATGACTAGTCTTCAACTAGCCGGGTTTCCCCATTCAGAAATGTCCGGATCAAAAGATATTTGCTCCTCCCCGAACCTTATCGCAGCTTATCACGTCTTTCTTCGCCTCTGAGAGCCAAGGCATCCCCCGTGTGCCCTTAGTAACTTATTAATCTCGTTTTACTCGATTCTCTACTTCAATCAATTCCAATATGTCAATGAACTTCGAAACCCAGCAATCTAACTTCGCTTACTCAATACCACATCTGTAGTCGGCTGTGCAAGCCCCCAGTTAAATTACCTTTCTGTTTCCAGTGAACTATAAACCGATCAAAGTTTATAATTCATGTTCTGGTAGTCCCGAGCAGATTTGAACTGCTGACCCCTACATTATCAGTGTAGTGCTCTAACCAACTGAGCTACGGGACTATTCATCCCTCCCCCAGTTATAGTCAGAAGGACTTAATTTCATTGAGAAATAGGGAAACAAACGCAATTGTAAAACACAATCACCTGCTCTAAAAAGGAGATGTTCCAGCCGCACCTTCCGGTACGGCTACCTTGTTACGACTTAGCCCCAGTTACTAGTTTTACCCTAGGCAGCTCCTTACGGTTACCGACTTCAGGCACTCCCAGCTTCCATGGCTTGACGGGCGGTGTGTACAAGGCCCGGGAACGTATTCACCGCGCCATGGCTGATGCGCGATTACTAGCGATTCCAGCTTCATAGAGTCGAGTTGCAGACTCCAATCCGAACTGAGATAGGCTTTCGAGATTCGCATCCCCTCGCGGGGTAGCTGCCCTCTGTACCTACCATTGTAGCACGTGTGTGGCCCAGGACGTAAGGGCCGTGATGACTTGACGTCGTCCCCGCCTTCCTCTCTACTTGCGTAGGCAGTTTCTTTAGAGTCCCCGACATTACTCGCTGGCAACTAAAGATAGGGGTTGCGCTCGTTGCGGGACTTAACCCAACACCTCACGGCACGAGCTGACGACAGCCATGCAGCACCTTGTAGACGGCCCGAAGGCTGACATGTTTCCACATCATTCCATCTACATTTAAGCCCTGGTAAGGTTCCTCGCGTATCATCGAATTAAACCACATGCTCCACCGCTTGTGCGGGCCCCCGTCAATTCCTTTGAGTTTCAACCTTGCGATCGTACTCCCCAGGTGCAATACTTATCACTTTCGCTTAGTCTCCGACTGTATATCGCCGAAAACGAGTATTGATAGTTTACGGCGTGGACTACCAGGGTATCTAATCCTGTTCGCTCCCCACGCTTTCGTCCCTGAGCGTCAATCCAGGCCTAGTGAGCTGCCTTCGCTATCGGTGTTCTATGTCATATCTAAGCATTTCACCGCTACATGACATATTCCGCCCACTTCGACCGAATTCAAGACTTACAGTATCAATGGCAGTTCTACAGTTAAGCTGTAGGCTTTCACCACTGACTTATAAGTCCGCCTGCGGACCCTTTAAACCCAATGATTCCGGATAACGCTTGCACCCTCCGTATTACCGCGGCTGCTGGCACGGAGTTAGCCGGTGCTTATTCGTTTGGTACATTCAGCTCCCTACACGTAAGGAGGTTTATTCCCAAATAAAAGCAGTTTACAATCCATAGGACATTCTTCCTGCACGCGGCATGGCTGGTTCAGAGTTGCCTCCATTGACCAATATTCCTCACTGCTGCCTCCCGTAGGAGTCTGGTCCGTGTCTCAGTACCAGTGTGGGGGATCACCCTCTCAGGCCCCCTACCCATCGTTGCCATGGTAAGCCGTTACCTTACCATCTAGCTAATGGGACGCATGCCCATCTCTTACCGTAACCTTTAATTATTCTAACATGCGAAAGAATAATACTATGGAGCATTAATCCCAATTTCTTAGGGCTATTCTCCAGTAAGAGGTAGGTTGCATACGCGTTACGCACCCGTGCGCCGGTCGTCAGCAAAAAGCAAGCTTTTTCTGTTACCCCTCGACTTGCATGTGTTAGGCCTGCCGCTAGCGTTCATCCTGAGCCAGGATCAAACTCTCCGTTGTAAAAAACGTTGAATTAATTTTGAGGCTCATGTGTTAATTTTTCAATTACGCTGTTTCCTTATTATTTCTCAATATCTCAAAGAACTTTCTTGTCAATCTAAAAGTCTCTCAACTCTTAAACTAATACCCTCTCGGGCTATTTTCAATCCCTCAACTCGTTCGTTTCGGGAGCGCAAAGATAGACACTCTTTTTATTCTAACAAGCCTTTCGCAAAAAAAAATTATTTTTTTTTCAGTATCGCTTATTCAAACAATGACCATCCTTTCAACTTTTACCAAAACCTCGCGATTTTGATCTCTTACTTTAGCTCGTTTGCTCCGTAAGCGGACCGCAAAGATAGACATCTCTTTTATATCAGCAACACTTTTAAACAATCTTTTTTTGAAAAGCGGACGAGAAAGATACGAAAATTATTGTAATTAGCTATAAATCAAACGACTGTTTTTAGCATTTTTATTGCATTTAATTTCGATACCTCAGCACGAGCCGTATTATTCACCGCTTCACTTAAGGAAATTGTGTGGAGATCATCGCCTTTTGCTCCTATCATAACATCCGATTCTCCCTTCTCTAATAATTCTACTGCGAGTACTCCCATCCGCGTCGCTACCAGGCGATCAAAGGCAGAGGGCCGACCTCCACGCTGAATATGTCCAAGTATTGTATATCTAAGTTCATACCCTTCCATCAAAGGAAGGAGTTTGTTATAGATATCAGCTGCCCCACCAGCATCGTCACCCTCAGCAACTACTACAATTAAGTTTCCCTGTCGTTTGCTTTGTGACTTCAAGTCCTCCGCCAACAATTCAATATTCGATCGTTCTTCCGGAATCAATACGCTGGCCGCTCCAGAACTCAACGCTCCATCCAGAGCAATGAATCCAGCATCGCGCCCCATCACCTCCACCAAGAAGATCCTACGGTGCGACCCGGCAGTATCTTTAATTTTATCTACAGCCTCCACCACTGTGTTCAGTGCTGTGTCAAACCCAATGGTACGATCGGTACCATACATATCATTATCGATAGTACCTGGAATTCCAATTACAGGAATGCTCATTTCTTCTGATAACGCTTGTGCTCCTTTGAAGGAACCATCTCCCCCTATACATATAAAGCCATCAATTCGATTTTCACGAAGGTTTTCAATTGCCTTGGCTCTTCCTTCTTTGGTTCGAAACGCTTGACTTCGTGCTGTGCCGAGAATAGTTCCTCCGTATTGAATAATGTTCTTCACATCAGAGGAGGTCATCTCTTTGTATTCATTTTCCATCATGCCTTGATATCCATTGTAATATCCAACAGGCGTAATACCTTTCGTTAAACACGTTTTGACAATTGCACGTACACATGCATTCATTCCTGGAGCATCTCCGCCAGAAGTAATAAGAGCGATTCGTTTCATGGACTAAAAGTAAGAAGAAAAGAAATCCGTATATCTTTATGGAATTCAGAAAAAAGTTCATCTCACTGACAGATGTTTTCCAGCAAGCGAAAAAAATACAAGCAACTAGAAGATCACGAATTGTTACTAGCCTTTCGTGAATCAGAAGCCTCCGAGGTAATCGGGGAGTTTTACAAACGCTATGGACATCTGGTGATGGGTACGGCAATGAAGTACTTAAAAAACCAATTCGATGCGGAAGATTTGGTCATGAACTTATTTGAAAAGTTACCGAAGAAGTTAAAGTCTCATAACATACAGCATTTCAAATCATGGCTGTATATGGTAACGAAAAACGAGTGTTTGATGCTGCTTCGAAAGAAAGGACATGTTACTGCAGAAATTACGCGGGAACTTGAAGCGAAGGACGAGTTGGAGATCACTATTAAAAAAGAAGAACAATTAAATGCTTTGGAAGAAGCGATTGAAGACTTGAAAGATGAACAACAATCCTGTATCAAGTTGTTTTATTTGGAAAGTCGATCCTATCAGGAAATATCGGCACTCTTACAATTGGATTTAAAAAAGGTGAAGAGCGCCATTCAGAATGGGAAGCGTAATTTGAAGTTAAACTTAGAGGGTAGAAATGAATTTAAAACGGATATATAAATTTTTCGGTGCGAGCCCGCCACTCAGTCGAAAGGACATTACCGATTATGGTAACAGTTCAGACGCATCCACACAACACAGTGTCGAGGCAAAAGGCGTATCCAGTTCTTTCGAGGCAGATGCCATGGAAGGTTGGGAAGCTATGAATTATGATGTAGGTGTCATGAAGAATCTGGACAAGAAATTCATGGGATCCTCGAATATCGGATGGTACATTACGGGATCAGTAGTTGTGGCGGCAACGATTGTGACAGTTGTATTATTGAACGCTAGTCCCGAAGAGAAGAAGAAAGCACAACTTGCTCAGGCCGATGGGCAGATTACGGAGTTGTTAGAAGACCAAAAAGTGACATTAGAGCAATCAGATATTGTTCTCCCGGACTCCATTTCTAATCTTGAAGACGCTCCCAAAGAATTGCAGATTGAGCCCAAAAAAATTGAGTTGGAATTCAAAGAAATGAAAACTGAATATGAGTTCAAGCCACAACCGAAAATAGAAATGATTCCTTTGGACAAGGTCCGAATGCAGATTCGACAAGTGGAACCAGAATACATTAAAGAAAGTAAGTCTGCAGCCGAAATCTATCTACACCGCTTGAAACTTGTGGATTACAGAAAATACCGTTCCAAACCAAAAGTTAAGACAACACAGGTAGTACTAACGGGTACTCCAGCAAGTCAGGAAGGTAGAGAATCTGATGCGCCAATCTCAGAAATGAAGGAAATTGAAATTCCATACATCGAATACATTAGTAAAACGATGAGTAAGTTTTCTAGAGGTTCCTATAAAAATGCTCTTTCTCGTTTCGATATCATTTTAGAAACCTACAATGACGACGTAAATGCCAACTTTTACAGCGGGCTGTGTTTGTATAATTTGGGACAATACGAAGAGGCAATTGATCGCTTTCTGGCTTGTCGACTAAGTATTTACAACAACTTTAACGAGGAAGCCCAATGGATGACGGCACTCTGCTACGAAGAATTAGGCCAGGTCGATAAAGCACGAAGCTATTACCAAAAGATCATTGATCAAGGCGGGTTCTATAAAAAACGAGCAGAAGCTAAAATGAAATAGAATTTTTAGCGTTGTTTACAGTACGAAGCTCTTTTTTTCGTTATTTCAATCAAGAGAAAGTATTAATTGAAACACGCTTACTATTATTTCCTTCTTGGAGGTTTACTTTTGCTAACCTCGCTCAGTTACTCAGACACCATCTCGAGTCAGCAGCAAGATTTCCATGTCTTTCGAACTGTTTTGGAGAGCAAAGAAGGCACACTAGATATGCACCTCAGCGCGGACAGCATTTCATTCTATCTAGATCAACTTCAAGTGGCGTTGTCCAAGGATAAATCAGACTTAGAAGAATTTAAGCTGTACTCAGAGATGATTGCCCGTCTGGAACAAGGTCACACTCAAGTGTTGAACAATCGAAAAGTTCAAGCTGAATGGCTCCTTGAAGAGAAATCACTTCCCATCGATATGTATTTGATCGGGCGTCATTTGATAGTTGGAAAAATAATTCCAGATGATTATGAAAACACTATTCGTGATAACGACCCTGACGGAGGACCTTCAGAAATCCCAGTAGGCTCTGAAATCTTAACTATTGATAAGAAAACTGTTCCGGAAATGATGGATGGTATCGGTAGGTATTTGTCCGGAGACGAAGGCTCGCTGGGGTTCAAGTATTATCAGGCGAAAGAGTTATTTGAATTTTACAGGCACCTTGCATTTCCGCTTGAGCAGGACTCTGTTGAAGTCACTTACGTTTCACCGAAATTGGATACAATAACCAGGTTCTTCCAGCCTGGCAAGGCCCCCATACACTCCATGAATAAGCGATTAATGGATGCAGCGGAAGATTACTACCAAAACGAGGGTAATTTTGGCAAGTTTAAAATTGTCAATAACAAGTATGGTTATTTTCGATTTACCAGTTTTGCCCAATCATCTGGTGCCGAGTATGACCTCTTTCTTGAGGAGTCGTTTCGAAAATTAAAAAGGAACAACATCAACGAATTGGTAATCGATTTGCGAGGAAATACTGGTGGCGTCATGCAATACGACTTTATCAAATATTTTGTCGGTGGCGGCGTAAATATTGGACGCTACGTCATTGCCAAACCATTTAAAGGACTGGATAATAAATATATAAGAAAAGTAAATATGCCGTTCATTCGATATGCGTTTTTGAGTTGGTCTCAGAAACGTAGTCTTCGCAACGGAACCTTTGACAACGGAACGGTGTACACTGACCCTGTTCATGAGGATTTAATTTACAGAGGGAAAGTTGCAGTGATTACAGATGAAGGCACCTTCTCATCGGCTGCCATACTCGCGTGTCATCTAAAAACACTGGCACAAGCTAGGGTTGTTGGACGTCCCGCCGGAGGGAGTTTTTACTCCGGAAATGCTGGCACGCTACTCGTGAAATTACCACAGTCTGGACTGTTCATTTCAGTGAACCCAAACACTTTCTATTCGCACCTAGACCCCGTTGAGAATCCGCTAGCAATTCGTGAACCAGATCTTTACGTCAAAGACCTGGAACTTGATGAGCAAGAGCGCGATAAGTTGTATTTCAAAGCAGCAGTAGGTTTATTTTAAGGATTAGTTTTGTAGCTTTACGAAGAACCAAAACTACATTTATGAAATCCTACATCCTGATGATCGCTGCTGGATTTGCATTAATCGCCTGTAAGGATCAGAAGCCTCCAAAACAAGAAATCAAAATCGAAAAGGTCGAAGCTGAAATCCCAGAATTGGATGAATTTCCGTACGACACTCTTCAAGGATTGTACATGGCGGATTTCGGTGGTAGTCCCATTCGCATTGCATTGAATTACGTGAGCGGGACAAATGCCATCGGTTACAACCTTCACAAAGGGCTTCAACGAAATATTATGGGATCTGTTACACGCAGTGGAGATTCGGTTCGACTTGTTTTATCTGAACCAGGCGACAACAAATTCGATGGTGTATTTACCTTACAATTCAATGGAATTGATTCTAAACCAAATGGGAAATGGGTGGCAAATAATGAGAAAATTCCGGGTCAAGAGTTCACCCTGGAAAAAATAGTATTCGACGAAAACAGCGAAAGCGAAGAAATCACTATGTTCAATTTTGCCGACAAGTTTGGTGAAATGTCGGATACTTTAGGGCAGTATACTTTCATGGAAGACGGTTTTGTTACTTTGAAATACTATCCAGATACGCAGAAAGACTGGGATCAACAGCAATACCGGGAAATTAAAGGGTCCTGGGATCTTCAGGGAGACAAGGTTACGATAAACTGGGAGCCAAATGATGTGTTCAAAGGCAATCGTCTGGATTTGACCATTCACAAGTATGGGGAGTATGAATATTCCTTGAAAGGCAAAGGGGATCACGAACTTTGGATGATGTGGTGGTAAATGAACGCTAAATCATTTGTTCAACAATTTCTGAGTTTAGGTACATTCCTGGTTATTGCCTATGCTTCCTATTTTTTGATACTGTTATCTGTCCCGTACATCGATGGTGAATCTCACACAGATTTTTTAGCAACAAAGCAACTCATTTACCACATCAAAACATGGAAGTATAGTTTCTACATCCACGTTTTTACGAGTCCGTTAGTCATTCTAGCAGGGCTCCTTCAATTCAATCGTTGGATTATTGCCAATAAACCAAGAGTTCATAAAATCTCTGGGTATGTCTACACTATTGTTGTTCTCTTCATTACGGGACCAGCTGCTTTTGTCATGTCGCTAATGGCCAACGGAGGTTATCCTGCCCAAATCAGTTTCACGACACTTTCGGTCCTTTGGATTTTATTTACATTTCTCGGATATCGCCAAATTAAAAAAGGCAATGTACGCAAGCATTTGATTTGGAATCTGCGAAGTTTTGCCCTTACCCTTTCGGCGATTACCTTGCGAACGTATGTCTATTTATTTAATACATACGGACCACAAATGGGCCAGGAGGAAACGTATATCATCGTCTCGTATCTGAGCTGGATTCCGAATTTAATTTTCGTCGAATTTCTGATTTTACTCAAGTATCCTGAGTATTTGTTGAACTATTATAAGCTAGTTCGACGTAAGTAAGCTAACATTTTCTTCTACTATCTTACCCGCTTTTGTGATACGAAAGTTTTGCGTCCCTACTTTTTTGTACGAGAGAATCTTATTGTCGTAATAGCCGTGTTCGTCTGGATCTTTCTGATATTTCGGTTGCACCAATTCTCCTGAAATTGTCAAGTCCTTATTTAATGTTGACTGAAGGAAAACACCATCCAAATCAGAGTCCGCACTACCCGCGATGATTTTCTTGTCAATAAGCTTCCCTTCATGTGTGAAAGTCGCCATCTTGTATCTCAAAGGCGCCGCATCTCCCATCCATTCATCTTTTACGATGTAGACCAATGCTACGAATTTATCTGTTTCGTAAGCATTGGCATAATACAAGTAACTGCTTGTCACGTCACGTGCAAATTTAGCATCGCGCATTTCTGAAATATACTTTTCGTAATCGTACGAGATATACTCCAATGCCTGTGATTCTTCTTGAGTTAGTTGCATTTTCAATTTGATGGGTTTCCCAAGTGCTGGAAATAACTTTGTGAATTGCAACCAGAACAAGTTCTCAGCATTCGAAACTCCTCGCAGCCCTTTATCTACCGCACGTTGAAATGTGTACTTGTTGGAACGGAGATTCTCTAGATCGCTATCGCTTTGCATGTGTGCGATATTTGTATAACCTGCCTGAAGTGCATATTCTAAGTATTGCGCGGACAAATCTGTGTTTTTCTGTAGTGAGTAAATACAGGCTTTGTTGTAAAGAATTTTCGAAAAAGGCTGATAGCCCAATTGCTCCGCCATTTTGTATGCATTTAGAGCATCATCGTACTTTTTTTGGTCCATGTGCACATTCCCCAATTCGAAATAGGCCTTCGCGCTTGGCTCTTTGATAATGGAATTGGTAAAGTACACTACTGCACTATCCAGTTTGTTGTTGTTTCTGTACGAATCTACTCCTCGCAAAAACAAAGTGTTTGATTCTTTTACGAACTTCTTGTCATTGTCAAGAAATGCTGCTACTAAATTTCCTTTGTAGATATCGTTCTCTGTGAGCACTACATCCTGACGTTCCTTCTTAATTTTTACAGGCAACTTATTAATGTCTCCACATGAAAAGAAAAGTAGCGATGCTGTAGCCGTAAGCAGGACAATGTTTTTCATAGCGCTTAATTTTACTTAAAAATAAAAAATCCGAATTAAACTTCTGTTTTTCAACGGTTTTTTGTTTCTGCAAAGATCATTTCGGCTCCGCTCGATGAACTTTCAGACAAACGAAACTCTAAGCATTGAGTGGAGTCGAAATGCGATAAATCTCGTTACCCGAAAAATCGCTCATCATCACGTACCATGCGACGTAACAACGGACTTGGTCGATACCTGTCCTCTCCATATTCATGAAACAAGTCTTCCAATCGTTGCAATACAACATCCAGCCCAATTTCGTCAGCCCATTGTAACAACCCCTTTGGATAGTTTACTCCTTTCGTCATAGCAAGATCAATATCCTCTTTCGTTCCAATATTCAAAAACAAAGCGTCAACGGCTTCATTAATTAACATAGCCACAATTCGATCCAAAATTTTCTGGCCCAACTCAGCGTCTTCCTTCGGTTTCGGCATCTCGGCCCCTTCAGAGTAGTCGTAGTAACCTCTTCCAGACTTTCTTCCCAAATATCCTGCTTCAGAATGACGTTTCTGCGTAAAGGACGGCTTGTAGCGCGGATCATAGTAAAATGCTTCAAACACCGTTTCTGTTACTGTATAATTCACGTCATTTCCGATGTAATCCATTAAAGTAAATGGGCCCATACGGAATCCTCCCAAACTTGTCATTGCCCAGTCTATGGTTGCGAAATCTGCGACTCCTTCCTCATAAATACGCAAAGCCTCACCGTAAAAAGGTCGTGCCACTCGATTTACAATAAAACCAGGCGTGTCTTTGCACAATACAGTCACTTTTCCCCAAGCGTCAATCAAGTCTCTGGCTGTCTTTAGCGTTTCCTCTGAGGTTTGCACCGCAGGAATTATCTCTACCAAAGGCATTAAAGGCGCAGGATTGAAAAAGTGGATTCCAATGGTCAGTGAAGGCTCTTTGAGCGCCGCTCCAATAGAGGCAATTGATAATGAACTTGTGTTGGAGGCCAAGATGCAACCCTTTGGCACAATTTGCTCTATCTGACACAAAACCTGTGTTTTGATCTCGAGATTTTCGATAATGGCTTCAATAACAATTCCACAATCCTTGAAGTCGTGAATATCCTGACTGTAAGAAACGTTGGACCGTGTTTGCTCCGCTTGTTCTTGCGAAATCTTGCCCTTTTCCACCAGCCTATTCATAATCTTATCAAGCTGTGTTTTGGATTTGTTTAAAATCTGTTCGTTAAGATCTACCAATACTACTGCGTGTCCGTTCTGTGCCGCTACTTGCACAATTCCAGATCCCATTGTTCCTGCTCCTAATACTCCTACTGTCATAGTGTTATTTTAGATTTTAGACCGCTTCGCTTCTAGACACAAGACCGCTCCTAAAAGTCGCTTTTAGACTTGATTGTCTTGAATCTAGTGTCTCCATGTCTAGCGTCTTTAATTTCCTTTAAATTCCGGTTTTCTCTTTTCTAAAAACGCTGCGACTCCTTCGTTAAAGTCGTGCGTTTGTCCTGCTTCCGTTTGCAACCTTTCCTCCACATCCAACTGCTCCTTCAAAGAATTATTCCAACTTTCATTCACAGCCTTTTTCGTTAATCCCAAGCCACGTGTTGGCATTTTCGCCAGTTTTGCTGCGAATTGCTGAACCGTTTCTTCAAAGGCATCATCTGCAACAGATTTGTAAATCATATTCATTGCTTCCGCTTCCGAGGCACTTACTTTATCACCTGTCATCATTAAGGCCAAAGCTTTCTGCATCCCTATAATTCGGGGAAGGAAAAAAGTTCCTCCTGAATCAGGAATCAAACCAATTTTTGAAAACGCCTGAATAAAACTTGCACTCTCTTTAGCAAACGTTATATCACAAGCCAAGGCAATATTTGCACCTGCACCTGCTGCAACACCATTCACAGCGGCAATGATGGGCTTTTCTATTTCTCGAATTCGACGGATGATTGGATTGTAATGCTCCTTCACAATGCTCTGTAACTCTGGACCATTTGGATCGGTAGCTTCCGCCAAGTCCTGACCTGCACAAAAAGCTTTGCCTTCACCTGTAATTACAATCGCTCGCACTTCTGCATTTTCTGCACATTCATCCAGCGCTTTTTGCAAGGCCATGGCCATTTCCTTATTGAAGGAGTTAAACACATCCGGGCGGTTTAGCTTCAATTCACAAACGCCGTTGTTTTGAGTAATAATTAATTCCATAGTGTAATTCGAATCTCCGATAAAGATAATCAGAATGATGAGTCGAGAATCTCCATTTCGTGGATTTGAAAACAAATATCAAGTTTTTTCGTCCGTTTGGTTACCTCTTCAAAAATGAACGCACTAACTAATAAAAACGACATGAAAATCTTTACCAAAACTGTTTTCGTTGCACTACTTGCCACGACTACATTTCAATCTTCTGCTCAGTCTACTCATGAAAAAGGAGACCTATTAATCAACCCATCTGTTACACTCGGCTGGTACGATTACGGCTATGGATTGAATCGTGTTAGTGCCATTCCACCTGTAGGTTTAAATTTCGAATATCATTTGAGTGAATTGTTTGGAATTGGACTCGAGGGAACCTATATGTCCAGACGCTATGAAGACTTCAACCCTACAGCTTTCACCTACAATTATGAATACCAATATCAGGCAATAACAGCGCGTTTGTCATTCCATTATCTGGACCTATTACGTCGTTGGTTTCCGGATGAGTTGTCAAGCGAATCACTGGACAAAGTGGATCTTTATGTGACGGGGTCTGGTGGGTATCAATGGATCAACTCCAAACAAACATGGCGTACGGGAGACCCAACCGCCACTCCGAACGAGGCTCGATATTTCGAATCCGCGTACATCAGCAATTTTGCCGGAGGTGCACGCTATTATGTATCAGATAATTTTGGCGTTTTCCTCGAGGGAGGGCGCAACACTTTTGGTTGGGTAAAGATTGGTGCGACTCTGAAGTTTTAAATGCACAACAACCAAATATGAGTCATCTTCTCTTCGAGGAGGTGACTCTTTTTCGTATCTATGTAGTATGACTTTAATCTTGTTGGTTTGCGTCTTTTGAACATCTTATTACTTGCAGTAATCTTGTTTGTTGGTTCAGGCTCTATCCTAACGCGCGAAGAAGCCAATATCAAACTTCAGGAACTTGAAGAAATCGGAGAAACGGACAACCCCAAACTTCTCGATAAAAAAGCCATCATAAGTAATGATCTGGCGCTTTTCTATCAATCCATTAATAACAACGAACAATCGATTGTATTCCTTCAACAAGCCATTGATTACACCAAGAAAAGAATAGAAATTGAACAACTATGGAGTGCTCAAGATTTGCGCGATTTACTAGATCTCCACTTAAACAAAGCGAAAGTTGAAGCCACAGCTGGATATCTTGATCAAGCGGAAAATTCTTTTCAAAAAGCCGAGAAATACTTTCAACAATTACGTCCCCTCTTATCCGAAGTTGATTACTACACAACGGCAACTGCCGTTTATACTACAGCTTTTTCGTATTGCTACCATTTGAAAGCATTCTCACGCGCTGAGAACTATGGACTAAAATGTCTTCAATTTTCAGAGAAAAGCGAGGTTCCAAAGTTGATTGGTGAATCCAACCGACTTTTAGGTGAATTGTATCGGTCCATGGACAAAACTGACAAAGCGATGCAGTACTTCGATGCTGCCATTCTTGCCTATCGCTCGAGAGATAAGAATTCCTCTATTCCTCAGAAATTGATCCAGTCGAAAATTGGCAATCTTTATTCACAAAAAAGGTATGGAGAGGTAATTGCCTTTATGAAAAGTGAGTCGCTATTCGAAACTATTGAAAGCCTTGAAAACAACATAAAGAATATCTCTGTTTCGGAATATTCGGTTGTTCTTACCAACATTTTTGTCCTCACCTATGCTCAAATTCGTCAGTTCCAACGTACGAATGACAAGCAACTTTTGCAAAGTGCTCTTGCCTGGCAGAATTGTGCTTACGATCTAGCAGAGTATGCAATAATTGAAAATGGGGTAGATAGGCTCGGGCAGGTAATCAGCAAACCCGAACAAAAAATAACAAGTACGCTCAAAAACTACGAGTTACTTCAAGAAGAAGGGGTTCTGACGCAAAATGAAATTGGACAACTGGTGCGCACATTGGACGTTTTCCACTCCACCCAATTGCATTTGAATCGAATTCAAAATGAGGTAAATGGCAAAGATTGGAATCGGCAAAAATTTTTACAAGAAGACTTGAAACGCCTCTTTAAGCAAATGCAAACAGCAGAGGGCAATGAAGAGCGTCTTGTCTCATTGCAACAAAAGTCAAAGGAAATCACTCAGGAATTGAGCATCTTGGCCTTATCAACCAAGAAAGATGAAATTGCTACTGAGTATCAACTCGGACAAAAAGAATTTCTAAGTCGATTGAAGCAATATTCGAAACAAAACAAGAAGACTGTCTTAACATACTATTGGTCGAAACCCCTTTCAAGAGTTTTTATCATAGGAAGAAACCCAGATCGATATCTGTTTCGCGTTGTAGAAGTGGAGCCTGATTTCATTTCCAAGCTTAATGAATTGTATCAACTAAACTCGAGATTCTTAACGAATCCAGAGCAATTAAACCATCAAGACTCACTCAATTGCGCCTTGTACGATATCATTGTAAAACCCATCGAAAAAGAAATCACTACTTCGAATGTCCTGGTGTACCCTATGGGGACAATGAGCTACATATCTTTTGAAGCTTTAAAACCTTCAAAGAGTACATACCTTATTGAAGACCGAAACATTAGTTATACCTCATCTTTGTTTGCCTTACTTAGAAAAACAAAAAATAAAAACAGCTCCAACAAGGTTTTAGCTTTCCAACCAGAACATTACGGAAATGATTCTCTGGCTACTTTATTTCATGTTCAAAACGAAATTTCCACACTTGATTCCTGTGTTGAAACCCGAACTTTCAAAGGTGACAGGGCAACAAAAAAACAATTTCTGAAGAGTTCAAATAATGCCCAAATTCTACATGTTGCCTCACATTCCATTTTAAATTCTGAAAACCCCTACAATTCGTACTTAATCTTTGAAGAAAAAGACAGCACAATACATTACCAACTAAAAGCGTCTGAAATCTTCTCCACCGCTTTTCAAGCGCAACTTGTTGTATTATCCTCGTGCAATTCTGCGAAAGGCATTCAAAACAATGACATAGGAATTGTAAGTCTATCGAACGCTTTTTATTTCTCAGGAGTACCATCAACCTTAGGCAGTTTGTGGAGTGCTCAGGATCAAAGCTCTTCAAAAATTATTAGTGGTTTCTATCGTCATCTTTTCAATAATGTCCGAAAATCGGAAAGTTTAACAATGGCCAAGAGGAACTACTTAAAAAATGCAGATGCTCTTAAAAGTCAACCATTCTTCTGGTCTAATTATGTGCTATACGGTGATGATTCGAAAATTCACATTACTACTGAAGAAAATGCAACAGGCAGCTGGCAATGGATCATCATTGGAGTGATAATTCTGTTAGCGTTAATCCTTTATAAGCGTTTCAGAAGGGCACGTGTTTTTTCGAAATAAAAACTGTCTTTTGGAATACTTTTTAACTGAACGGCTGCCTTTTCTTTTTCACCTGCTCCGAGTAAAGCAAGTGCTTTATGGTACATAGCTACTTCGCGAAAAACGTTATTATGCGACAGTACTTGATCAAATTTAGCAATGGATGCGTCGTACTTTTTAAGTGCCATTAAGGACTCAGCAGCATAAAAAACAGCAACGGAGTCGTCCGGGTATTCTTCGAATAACTGCAATGCTTCCTGATAATTCTCACGATCATACGCTAACAAGGCCTTGTCCAATACTTCTTTTTTTCCACGAACAGTAATCACATTATCGTAGGGTTGAAAGTATTCTGATACCAACTCATTTTGTGCTGGTTGTGTGTCTGGTCTCCAGATGAACATTGCAACTATTAGGACGGCAGCAATACTGGCTGCAGCCACCCACAATCTTCTAATTTTCGCAGGATTCTTCTTCCGTTGTTGTTCTTTCTCCCATAGTCTGACCTGGTCATATGTTTCCAAAGTTTCGCTATCACGAATGGCATTTTCAAATTGTTTGAAATCTTCGAAAGATTGACGAAAAACTGGATCTTCGCCCAATTGCTTCTCAAATACAATCTTCTCAGAAGCAGACATCTCTCCATTCAAGTACGAACTAAATACGGCAATATGTTCCTCAGAAAAATTCATGTCCCTTTCATTTTTTGCTTTAACTTCTGAAGGCACCCGTATTTTTTCTTCTTTGCGACACTTTCGTTTTTATAACCAGTCTCTCTGGCGATAGCCTCCATGCTGTATCCCTTCCAGTAGAACAATCGAAGAATCGTTCGGCATGGATCTCCGAGCTCGGAAAGTTCTTTTTGAATTTTCCTGACCAGTGAATCATCCACGTTTGCAGCTTCAAAAACTCCGAGAAAATTTTGCATTTCTTCCTCAGATACACCCTCGACCTCTATGGAATCAACATTTTTTTGTTGTTCCCTCTGAAACTCTAAAACCTGATATTTTGCAATTCCATAGAGATACGTTTCAATAGAAGAACGAATCTCGCCCAACTTGCCTTTCTTGCCTTGCATGTACAAAATAGTAAACGAGCGTTGATATATCTCTCCTGCTTCTTCCTGCGAACCAATACGATATGTTCCTTTTAACCAATTCATAAATTTCGGACGAAAATGACCATAAAGTTGTTCTATGGCTCTCTGGTCATCCTTCTTAAAACTTGCTATGATTTGCGAGTCCTTCAATTGTTTAGTGCTGCTTTAAATGAAAAGGTAACCAAAAATAAAAAAGTTGTTCCATCTGGTCACCTTTTTAAAATTGGTCTCACTAAAGGACAGAACATAAATTTTAAACATGAAAACTTCAAGAGTAACTTTATTAGGATCAGCGTTGATAATTGGGCTAGCCCTCGCTTCTTGTAAAAAAGAAGGATGTACTGATCCTTTAGCTATTAATTATGATAGCAACGCGAATCATGACAACGGTTCGTGCTCATACGACCCAAACAACCCGGGTGGCGGTGGTGGCGGTGGTGGAACCACAAATACGATAACCTCAGACATCACAACTCCCACGACTCTTTCTGGTGTTGTAGCTGTTTGTGGCGATATTGATTTAGAAGCTGCTGTAACCATTCAAGCGGGGACTGTTTTGAATATGTGCGCGGGAGCATCCTTGAGAATTTCAGCCACTGGATCGCTTTCCTCGGAAGGATCAGTGACCAGCCCGGTAATTATTCAGGGGGAAACTAACTCAGCTGGATTCTGGGATGGAATTGAATTTGCTTCCAACAACCCAAACAACAATCTTCAGTACACTATTATTAGTGATGCTGGAGGGTATTGGGCGTTCTCAGATGCTGCGATTTACGTAAAAAGCCAGAGTCAATTAGCGATGAGTAACAGCACCGTAACAAATTGTTCGGCTGATGGTTTGTATACCAGTGAAACCGCAACTTTGAATAATTTCATTTCGAACACCTTCTCAAACAATGGAAACTTTGGAATTAATGTGACTGCAAATCAGATAGGAAGTTTGGATCCAGCTAGCGATTACAGCACTGGAAACGCGAATCCGTTCGTAAACGCTCGTGCAGCAACCGTGAATCAAAACCAAACATGGCCAGATTTGAGCACACCGATTTTGTTCAATGGTGAAACTCAAATCACTGGAGCTGTGACATTGGAAGAAGGTGCAAATTTTGTTTTCGAAGCAAATTCTGGAATTGTCGTTGAGTCTTCCGGTTCTTTACTGGGGATCGGAACTTCCAGTAACCCCATTACTTTTGCTGGACGTTTCAATACACCCGGGTACTGGCGATCAGTTCGGTATGAATCGAACAACCCGAATAACCAATTGGCTTATGCAACAATAATGGATGGTGGCGCCTACTGGGCCGATACCTACTCTAGTCTCAACGTTACCACAGGTGCCCGATTAGAATTGAATAACTGTACTATTTCAAACTCGAATAGCTGGGGAATGTATGTGAGTTCCAGCACTACGATAGTCGTTGGAGGAGCAACAGTTACCGATGCTGCAGGCGTTCTATCGAATAACACAATCACTGGAAATGGTGTTGGTCCCGACGCTAACTGTTCAGGAGGTGGATGTACAGTTCTGTTCAACTAGTCACGCAGAGAAGCATGCTAACGAACTTTGTGTTAGCAAAACGGACATATGTAAAAACGCTAATGAGCGGTATATTTATGCCGCTCATTTTTGTTGTAATCTTTGCAGCGCATAAACAATATGCTCAATAAAACAATTTAACTCGAGAGTTTTAGCGCACGTTGTTTGATTTCTTCCTTCAACGATTCTGGCTGCAACACCTTTATTTCTCCTCCGTAACTTAATATTTCACGGATCAGTTCTTCTGTTATGGAAACGTATAGTTGAAAAACGAAGTGATCCTCGTTCATTTCTTTAATTTTCTGCGAGGGATGAATGGGTAAGCTATCGAGATATTTTGATGCAACTATGCCTACTTTTAATAACACGATCTCGGGTGTGGCATTCCCACTAGTTATTCCTACCGCATGCTTGAAGTAGTTATCGGGGTCAAAATCAATTGGTTTACTCGCCTTTTCCTTAGTAACGTCTAAATCCTCAATACGGTCCAGAGCATACGTTATATAATCTTGTTTGCTCTCGTCAAAGGAGATTAAATACCAACGGTTTCTGTATTGTTTCAATAATAACGGAAGCACTTTTCGAGGTTTTAGTTCACCTGAAACAAAACTTGCATAATCGAAACGAACGAATTTTTGCATTTTGATCGCCTCTAAAAGTGGAGGAAGAAACTCATTTCCTCCATCTGCAACGGCACTTTCAAACTGAATAAATTCTCGGGCATCTTCATCTTGAGATACGGTTACATGATCCACAATTTTATCAATGGCGCTTCCGAATTGACGAAACATATCTACATTTTTAAATTGCATCAAAGTTTTCGCCGCAAACGCAATGGCTTCCATATCGTTATCTGTCAGAGGAATATCGTTCATTGTGAAGTTGGGATCTTCGTAGTAGTAACCTTTTTCACGTTTGCTGTACTTGATAGGGGCATCGTGCTCCTCGCGCATCGAGAACATGTCCTTTTCAATGGTAGAATTACAAATGTGCCCACCACCGTTACTTCCATACAATTCTTCTTCGCAAGCTTCTCGTAAATCTTGCTTTGAAGGATAAGGCTTGTATTTGTTACGTATGCATCGATCTATTATACGGTAACGAATCAAGGCATTTTTTATGTGAGGCATAAATAATTCTTGTTTTAATTATATCAAAGTCATTGATAATTAAATTGTTATCACTAATATTGCGCCAACTAACCAAGTTCTGTTCTAAATTATGAAAATAAAGCAATTCGGAATAATTGTTTCATTGACTTTTGCCCTGGCTGTGGTAAATACGGGACACGCTCAATGTCCAGCTTCGACTGATAATTTAATTACTTACTACGCTTCCAATAATGGTCAACGCGGTTGTATGTTTAATATCACCGCCGCTCAAGATGTGATAATTACCTGCTTTGATGCCAACTTGTACGCAGGTACAACAGCTGACTACGAAATATACTATCGTTCTGGGTCATACATAGGAAATGAAACCAATGCAGCTGCCTGGACCTTTGTAGGCGGCACTACGGGCCTCACCTCTGCAGGAAATAACGTGGCTACCAATATTCCAATTCCTGTGAATGTCTATATCCCGGCAGGGCAAACCTATGGTTTTTATGTAACCAATGATTTTGGTGCAGGAACTTCCTACACTGATGGAACGTCTGCCACTAACAATTTAGGCTCTGACGCGAATATTACTGTCTATGGAGGCGTTGGAAAATCGTATCCATTTGGCTTAACTTTTTCGTATCGTGAATTCAACGGAACGGTTCATTACAACTTAGGTTCCCCTTTGGATGTTTCTCTTTCTAGTTTCGAAGCATTTTCTGAAAATCGAAATGTTCATTTATCCTGGCAAACCGAATCAGAAGATAATAATGCATATTTTACCCTGGAAAGATCATTGAACGGGGAAAATTGGGAAGAAGCAGCAGTCATAGATGGAGCTGGAACCACAACAGAGACGAAACAATACACATTCACTGATCATAATATTCAATCCAAAGTTGTTTATTACCGATTGAGTCAAACCGACTTTGATGGTACTCAGAGTGACTATACAGTGCGTGGCGTTAAGGTAGAACAGTCTGTTCAAAAAAACGAAATTATTATCGCCCCGAATCCAGCTTCGGATTACGCGCACTTGCTACTGTCCAATGATGACAAAGGAGAACTTATTATTACAGACTTAAGTGGAAAACGAGTGCTTATAGAATACGAACAAAGTACTACTGGAGTCATTTTGGATGTTCGCAATACCAAACCAGGTATTTATCTGGTAAAAAGTAACGAATTTAGCGGACTACTTCAGGTAACGGAGTGATTAATACACCGTTTCCTTTTCATAGCCGAAAAGCTCGTAGAATTTAATGGCTTTTGCCACCTCTTTCGGTACATCTTCCTCCCAGGTCGTAGACTTCGCCTTGATTTTTGAAAGGACATCATCTGACATGATATGTAACAACTTAGGATTGTAAGATTCAATAGGTGCCAACTTGTTATTTGCCCTCATGTAGCCCAACAACCCTCGCAGGTTTTCAGGGATGTTGAAATTGTTCAAATCATAAATTTCACCCGTTTCTACATTGTTTGCGGGATATACATACATTTTAACTGCGTGTCCAAAACCACGCCCAAACGCCTCCAATAATCCGCCGGGAAGATTATCATAGTAGCGTTCGTCAAATATGGTCTGTAAATTATAAATCCCTACAATCACCCCCATTTGATAACCTCGGGCAATTGTAGAGAGATAATCGACCATTTTGTAGTGCTTGAGGTAATTGGAAATCATTACGGTATATCCAAGAGTTCCCAGCAACTCTGCACGATCTACAAAGTCTTTGTCTGAAATTTTTCCGTCAGCTGTTAGATCTTTTAAAGTCAATTCAAAAACAACTCGAAGGTTTTCTTCGGCAATATCTTCTTTGAGGAACTCTTCCTTTCCTCGTTCAATCATATCAATATGCACCTTGGTTACCGGTCTGAAACGACCACGCATTAGCAAGATATTCTTCTTATAAAGTGCCGTTGCAGGCTGCAATACGTTGCCACTCAAGTCGAACATGGTTGCATCCGTAATACCCCGTTTAACAAGGTTCAGCGCAATAATTCGGTTATCTACCTGCTCGAAATCAGGACCAGAAACGCGCAACATATCCACTTCCATTCGCTCGCGCGGAAGTCTGTGCATCAGGCTTTCCAAAAACTCTGTTAGATCATCGTTGTGGAAGTAGCAAGCGTAAACAAGATTCACCCCTAAAATTCCCAATGCTTCTTGCTGCGCCTTGTTGCTATTATCATGCATTTTTACATGCAAAATAACGTCGTTCGGCTTACGAGTCGGGTCCAGTTGAAAGCGCATTCCAACCCAACCCTGCCCTTGATTGGTTTTATGATAATTCAACGATTCTACCGTATTCGAAAAAGCGAAGAATCGCGCTTCTTCGTATTTTTTAGGAAGACGTCCTTTCAGGTTGTTGTATTCTGTATCCAGCATAGTGATCAGACGCTCCTCACAGACATACCGTCTCGCATCACCGTACATAGAATCTGACACCTTCATATCGTAGGCCGACATGGTGTAAGCGATAGTACCGGAGCTACCTCCGGCTTTGAAGAAATTTGCAGCAACTTCTTGCCCCGCACCAATTTCAGCAAAACATCCATAAATATCAGATGTTAGGTTGATTTTTAATGCTTTCTCCTCTGTAGTAAGTCTTCTTTCGTCTATCATAATGCTCTCTTCCGCTACAAAAAAACTAAATTAATTCACTCCGGCTCTTGAAAATCCGGATTATTGATAAACTCATAATCCGTCATTGTCAATAGAAATGCCTTGAGTAAGCTTTTTTCAAATGGATCCAATTGCACACCGCCTTGGTTTGCAAACTCAATCAATGGGTCAATAGTAGGACTCAATTGAATATTGTGTGAATAATGATCAATCACTTCATCCAGTGTTTGGAAGCGCCCGTCGTGCATGTAAGGCGCTGAAAGTTCAATATTTCTTAAAGTTGGAACTTTAAATTTTCCTGCATCGTTCATGTCACCGGTAACATCAGCACGTCCTAAATCTGTAAACGTTGCATCTAGTCCATTGTTGCTAAATTTCTCAACACGCATTAAAGGTCCATTGTGGCAGTGAAAACAATCTGCTCCGTTTAAGCTTTGAAACAAGTCGTAGCCAGCGTTTTCCTCAGGCGTGACCGTTGCCAATATCGCTTGTTCCTCCGCAGACAAAGGAATAAAATTGGCATTCTTGTAGATCACATCAAACTTTGATTTACCTGATATCATAGTCCGTAAAAACTGGGCTATCGCTTTAGCTGCCAAATACTTGTCAATCTCTTGATCTCCAAACGCACGGTAAAACATGTTTCTATATTCCACGTCCTGCGAAATTTCGCTGATCGCATTCGACCAGTCTTCGTGCATTTCGATCGGGTTTTCCACGGGTTCCAGAACGAGTTCTTCCAAAGATTTCGCACGACCGTCCCAGAAAAAGAATGAGTCCCACCCCAAGTTGATCAGGGCCATGGCGTTTCTATTTCCTACTGAGCCATCAATACCCGTAGAAAACTGATTCGGATCGGAGAATGCGGCTTGCGGCGAATGACATGCACCACAGGACATCGTATTATCACCACTTAATTTTTTCTCGTAGAATAACTTTCTTCCTAACGCAACCCCCTCCACAGTCATTGGATTATCTGCAGGAATAGGCATATCAGGAAAGTGTGACGGAATTTCTAATTCGTAAGGTGTCGGTTCATACGCAACAGAGTCTTTTTTACACGCGATTATAGCGCCGAAGACCAGAAATAAAAGAGCAATCAGTACGTACTTCATGTGGCTTACGGTGTTAAGGCTTCTTTAAAATTCTCCATCACTTTCGTAGTTAACGCTTCTTGTCCAGGAGCTGAATGTGTGGAATTTTCGAATTGCAAATCAATCGTATTCACGGAAGATTGCAAGAATTCACTCATATCTAATTCCAATGATAACTGATGACGGTTACTACCCACACTATTCCAGTTCAAATTGGAAAGAGACCATGTTTCAAGGTTTTCATTTTTACCGGCATGCAGTATCACAAAGTGATCAAAAACATCGTTTGCGTCTTGAATAGTATCCACACGCGCTTCCACTTTGACAAAAATATACCCTGGATTCCACCCCCAGTGCATATCATTGGAGTTCGAAATGTTCAACCAACTATCGTTTGGAAATTCGGTTGGATCACTATTGTTGTTTGCAGGACCGACGCCAAGATTGGCCGAAAGCGAACCGAAATTTCCCGCTTCTCCTTCTCCATCGTAAAGCTGCGTTCCTCTTGCTCCATAATCAAAAAGCATGGCATCAGTGAGTAATACGCTACCATTCCGTACATCTTCCAAGTAAAACTTGATATCCGTAAATTGTACTTTGTGCCCTTCTGCTGTGGTATAAGTGGAGTCCAAATAAAGATTGGCGCCATTAAAAATGGGCTGAACATCTATACGCACGGTATTCACAGGAGCTGGTTCTGGAGCGGGTGGATCTTCCTTACAACTTGCTGAAGTAAGCAATACCCCTCCTATCAATCCAACAAAAAATAACTTGTTCATACACTCAAATTTAGCGAAATAGCCACGCATTTAAAAGTTTGCGATGTCATATTTCAGGTCAATCATACGCTTCAAACGCTTCTGTTTTTTACTTTTAGTTTAACTATGAGCGAAAATCTCCAAAAACCTCTTCAAATTTTAAACGCTTCTGCCGGCAGTGGAAAGACTTATCGCCTTGTACAAGAATACGTTCAACTACTGATAGGAGAGCACGCCTCGCCTACGGCGTTCAAGCACCTTATAGCTATGACGTTCACGAATAAGGCAGCGTTGGAGATGAAAGAGCGAATTATTCAAGCATTAGACGGTATTGCCAACAAAGACCTTTCAAAAGAATCGTTGAAAATGGATCTCGCGAGAACGCTGAACATATCTCCAAAGGAGGTTTTTCTGCGTTGCCAAAAGGTTTTGGAAATGATTCTTCATCAATATGAAGATTTCCATGTAATGACGATTGACAAGTTTAATTTGCGCTTAATCAAATCCTTCAGTCGTGATCTGGACTTGCCAGGAGAATTTGAAGTGGTCTTGGATGAATCTGAACTTATTGAAAGAGTGGTTGATGATTTGTTAAATCAACTTGGAGAAGAAGGAAGTAGTGACTTAAACCAACTCATGTTTCAGTATGCAAAAAGCAATGTTGATGAGGAGAAGACGTGGAATTTTCGAAGAAACCTTATAGAATTTGGAAGTATTCTGAAAAACGAGCGGCACCAGGAAGGTGTGAAACAACTTTTGGAACTGGAGCTGACAACAGACCGCTTTCGCGAATTACAGGCACGTCAGAAAAAAGTAGATCACCAATACGTGAAACGTGCAACTCCTATCCGCGAAATACTGGCATTAATTGATTCCAAAACGATTCATGGAGGTGGTAACACGATCAATGATATTAATAGCTTTATAAAACAGGAACAATTCCCGGTTCAATCCGAGTTAATAAAAAAACGATTGGCTGGAAACCTGGAGAAACAGGACGGTAAAAAAGACATACCCGATGATCTACGCACGCGCTTGTATGAGATCAATGAATTTTGGGAAGCCGAATTGCAGCAATATGTTGCGACGCATTTATTTCTGAAGAATTTCTTCAATATGGCGCTGCTGCAATACATGGCGAGAGCTTTAAATGATTCCCGAAACAATGCACAATTGATTCGAATTTCTGAATTCAATAGCTTGATTTCAGCATTGATTCAGAATGAAAATGCTCCGTTCATCTATGAAAGATTGGGTACACGCTACCATCACTTTTTGCTGGATGAATTCCAGGACACCTCGCATTTGCAATGGTTGAATCTTGTTCCGTTAATTTATGAATCATTGGGGCACAATCAGGCCAATTTGATTGTAGGTGACCCAAAACAGTCGATTTATCGCTTCAAAAATGGTGTGGCAGAGCAGTTTGTTGAACTTCCAGCGATCTACAATCCTGAGAACGATCCTAAAATTGCGGCAATTTCGTCCTTTTTTCAGGAAATGGGTCAAGTGGAAGAATTGGATAGCAATTGGCGCTCCAGTCCATCTATAGTGCATTTCAATAATGCATTTTTTGAAGAGTTCCGCAACCACTTACCAGAGGATACTGCTACTTTTTACAATGCAGTCCGACAAGAGCCTAAAAGCGCGAAAAACGGTTTGATTTGTATTGAATCGAAAGAGGAAAAGGATTCGCATGAGGCTATTGTCACTAAATTAAAGGAGTGGATTGAACAATGCCTCGAAGATGGGTTTGATGCTTCTGATATCTGTATTTTGGGACGACGGAACCGAGAGTGCAATGCATGGGCAGTTGCTCTGGATCAAGCTGGATACAAAGTAGTTTCCTCCGATTCTTTACTCATTGATTCGAGTGCAGAAGTTCGATTAACTATTGCTTTTCTCAAGTGGCGACTTAAACCATCTGGCGAAAACGAAAAGAAGCAGTTCTCTGAAATGTTTCTTCGACTACAGCATGAAAGTTATGAGGTCTATCGAAAATATTTGAAGGAAGGTACTACTGAAAATGGCCGACGATATCGCTATTTTGATGATAATGAATTCTTACAGGATCATTTCGGTTCGAAAGAACGGTTTTTCTTCAAATACGAACATCTTTATGATTTAATTCAGGGTTTTTACAGAATCGCCAATCTTCAGGAATTGGAAAATCCTTACTTGCATCACCTAGCAGATTGGGCGCATGAGTATGGCTTGAATCGTGGTCCGAATTTGGCACTTTTCCTTGAAGAATACGAACGAAAGAAAGGAAACATCGCGGTACAAGTTCCAGCTGCCAAAGATGCCATCAATATCATGACAATTCATAAATCGAAAGGATTGGAGTTTCCCGTGGTGATTTTGCCTTCGCTGAATATTAGTCTTGAAATGAAAAGCAGTTTTTTGGTGGATTGGAAGGATTTCCTGCTCTATAAACAACCGACAAAATCCGAAATTCTCAATCCTTTGGTTACGTTGTACGAAAAAGAGAAAAACCAAATTCTTACAGATATCGTCAACCTATGCTATGTGGGAATGACGCGTCCTGTAGAGCGCCTTTATATTCGCAACTTTTTTGATTCGAAGAGTTTCGGAGCCTTGTTTCATAACGTTTTAAAAGATACAGGTCTGGCGGAAGTAGACGATGATACTTTGGTTGTATCGATTTCAGATGGTGAACGAACACCAGGAAAAAGCGAGGATTTTGCCAAAAACTTTTTTCCGCAGAATATAAGCGATCGTTTGTGGTTTCCTCACATTGCTTTTCAAGATACAGACGAACTGCAACAAGAAGATTTTCTGAGTGAAGAAATGCAGTTCGGACTGCAATTCCACTTATTAGCTAGTCGTGTTCATGATAAAAATGAAATTGACGATGCCTTGAAAAATGCGCTCTCTGCAGATGAAATCTCCACACAAAACACCTCCGATTTAAGAAAACGTTTGTTCCAGTTGTTCGATTTGCCTGAATACTCAGCACTTCTTTCTGATGCTCAACAAATTCTTAGTGAACAATCCATTTTAATGTTAAACGGAGAAATCATTCGCCCCGACAAACTGGTTTTAAAGCAAAGCGAAACGATTATCATTGATTTTAAAACAGGAATTCCTAAAGATAGAGATATCAAGCAAACCCAAATGTACGGGAATGCGCTGCGAGAAATGGACTACCCGAATGTTCGAGGATTCATATACTACACTACCCTAAATCAACTCCAGTCTGTAGATTGATACGTCGCTGGTGCTAGTTGACCTTCTCAAAAATCGAATTGATTACTTCGTCGTCAACCAACTCCGGGACTGTCACTTTTAATCGTGGTTCTACTTCCATTGCTCGTTTGATAGCGAATATTGCACCTTCGTTTCGCGCCCAACTTCTTCTCGAGATTCCATTGTTTACATCCCAGTGCAGCATTGAAGTGAGTCGTCTTTCCGCGTCTTCTGTTCCATCGAGTAACATTCCGAATCCACCGTTCATGACTTCACCCCAACCAACGCCGCCTCCGTTGTGAATAGAAACCCAAGTAGCCCCTCGGAAAGCATCTCCAATGACGTTTTGAATGGCCATATCAGCTGTAAATCGTGAACCGTCGTAAATATTAGATGTTTCGCGATACGGCGAATCTGTTCCAGAAACGTCGTGATGATCACGCCCTAAGATAACAGGACCAATAACTCCTTGAGCAATTGCATCGTTAAATGCTTTCGCGATTTTCATTCTACCTTCGGCATCAGCGTACAAAATACGCGCCTGTGACCCGACCACCAATTGATTTTCTTGAGCACCTTTAATCCATTGAATGTTGTCAGCCATTTGTTGCTGAATCTCCTGCGGACTGTTCTTCTTAATTTCCTCTAGCACCTCACATGCCAAATCATCTGTTTTCTGCAGATCTTCTGGTTTTCCGGTGGCACAAACCCATCGGAATGGTCCAAATCCATAATCGAAACACATAGGCCCCATTATGTCTTGTACATAGGATGGATAACGAAAATCAATTCCATTATCTGCCATAATATCAGCTCCGGCTCTTGAGGCTTCTAAAAGGAAGGCGTTTCCGTAATCAAAGAAGTAAGTCCCTTTTTCTGTATGCTTATTAATGGCAGCTGCGTGTCTTCGTAGAGTGCTTTGCACGTTTGCTTTGAACTCCTCGGGGTTGTTTGCCATCATCTCATTAGATTCTTCGAACGACAAACCAACTGGATAATATCCTCCGGCCCATGGATTATGCAAAGAAGTTTGATCCGACCCTAGATCAATATGCAAATTGACTTCATCAAACTTTTCCCATACATCCACAATGTTACCAAGGTATGCAATAGATACGGCTTCCTTATTGGCTTGTGCCTCTTGCACACGTTTCACCAATTGATTCAAATCTTCAATGATTTCATGCACCCAACCTTGTTCGTGTCTAATTTTGGTAATTTTCGGGTTCACTTCAGCGCAAACAGTTACACAGCCAGCAATTGTCCCAGCTTTCGGCTGAGCTCCAGACATTCCTCCTAGTCCAGATGTCACAAACAATGAACCTACGGGTGATTTCTGAATTTTTCGAAACCCATTTAATACTGTGATTGTGGTACCATGGACAATTCCTTGTGGTCCAATATACATATACGAACCTGCGGTCATTTGACCGTACTGTGTGACGCCGAGTGCATTGAATCGTTCCCAATCGTCCGGTTTCGAATAATTAGGAATCATCATTCCATTGGTAACTACAACACGTGGTGCATCCTTATGGCTTGGAAACAATCCCATTGGATGACCAGAGTACATAACCAATGTTTGTTCGTCTGTCATTTCCGCCAAATACTTCATAGCCAAGCGGTATTGAATCCAGTTTTGGAAAACTGCTCCATTTCCACCGTAAGTAATTAATTCATGAGGGTGCTGCGCCACCGCATAATCAAGATTATTCTGGATCATGAGCATAATAGCTTTCGCCTGATCGCATTTACCTGGATACGAATCTATAGAGCGTGCATGCATTTTATATTTCGGTCGGTAACGCAACATATAAATACGACCGTATTCATTCAACTCCTCCATGAACTCAGGTGCAAGTTGTGCATGCTGCTCCTTTGGAAAGTATCGAAGTGCGTTGCGAAGTGCTAGTTTTCGCTCTTCTTCTGTTAAGATTTGTTTTCGCTTTGGCGCGTGGTTAATACCTGATTCTTTCTCAGGTGCTGTTGGAATTTCTGTGGGAATTCCCGCTAAAATGTCTTTTTGAAAATCTTCGTTTGTCATTACGTCTAATTAAGGATTTAACTTGAGTTTAAAAACTGAAGTAATCCCTAAGGATAGCGCGTATTGGAACGAAATTCAATCTTCGATAGATGCATACTACAAAGTTAGTAAGAATCGCATGCAACATAAAATTTCACGAAGATAAAGACCCTCCAAAAAAATAATTGCTTAGATCATGGGGTCTATAACGGATCACCGATACTAAAACCAATGGAAGAGCCAATCATGGGAACTGCTATTCGTTGTCCTGAAAACTCGTAGTAAGGTGTGCCTGTTGTACCCTCTGACCAACTGGTAGCGCCCAATCGCATTTTAAAAAGAAATCCTTTTGGTCCATTATAACTATAGCCTGCATAGACGCCAACTCCCATTCCATTATATGCCTCTCTCGATGTTATGCCCTTTGCTTCCAGTCCTAAAGAAAGGAATGAATTCTTCACACCGTATTGGAATGAAGGTGCGATCCCAAAAAATTGAATTGGATACGAATCAAATAAAAAACTGGCATCAATAATTTGTAGCCCTAAACCACCAAAAGCGGACACCCCAAAATATGTTTTCTCGCCTTTAGCAAAGTTTCTGCAATAGGCTAATCCGAGGAGTCCACGGTTCATATAGCCATGCTCAAAATTGATTTCATTTTTGGGAACATTTATTTCGTCTTGCGCGTACGATAGTGAAGAGATACTAAGAATCAATAAAAGTAGTAACCATTTCATTTATAATTATTTACGCTCAAGATAGGAATTCTTTCGAAATGCCAAGTTTTGAACACAAAAAAGCCCAGCACTTTGCATCTCGAATTCGTTAGATGACCTTGTGCTGGGCAATAATCCTATCTAGAATACCTATCGGATAATATTTACATGACCGCTGTATTCGTATTTATCGTCGTTTAGTGCATCGGATGCTCTGATAAACCAGGTATAGGTACCGTCCTGTACTTCGCGTCCATTCACGCCATACGTCCCGTCCCATCCGACAGAGATGTCTTTTGTCTCCCAAACTATTTCACCCCATCGATTGTAAATCACGAGACTGAAGTCTTGAAGATCGATACCTTCCATGTACACTTTCCAATTCTGGTTGAACTCATCACCGTCTGGTGTAAAGGTATTGGGCGCGTAAATTAGAATTTCCGGGAACACAATAAGCTCATACACCATTGTATCGGAACAGCCTAATTCTGAAGTCGCAATGAGCGTAATATCATATGCCCCAGTCTCACCGTCAGGGAACATCACTTGTACGTTGTTATTCAGCTGTGATGTCGCAGGGGTTCCTTCCTCGAAGAACCACTGATAGTCTACAGCTCCAACGGAATAGTTCTGGAACAAAACGCTTGTGTTAAACATCAATACTGGATTCGGTGAATGCTTAAAATTCGCCTTCGGTTGTCCTTTAACGTGCAAGGCATCATCAAAGGTCAACGAATCAATACAACCTAGGTCCGTGGTTACGATCATTTGCATGTCGTAGAAACCTGCCATTAACGTATCAGTAACGATGGTATCTACATTTAAAAATTGCATGTTTGGCTCCACCCACCAATAAACGTATTCGCTTAAGGCTGGGTCCGTCGTATTCACAATGGTAAATACGGCCGGCTCACACTGCTCGGGATCCAAAACCTGATATTCAGGAACAGGCAACGGTGCAACAAATACCTCAGTTGACATAATCAACGGTGATGTCTCACAACCGTCGGTTACAGTAACCGTAAATGTTTGCGTTTGTGGAGGATTCACACTGATCGTGTGATTGTCAGGACCCGTTTGAGTATCTGTAGTACTCCATGTGAAGGTATATGGTTGACCAATTCCTCCCGAACAGTTCGCCCAAATATCCGTTGGGTACCCGGGGCAAATCGTATCGAATGGTGAAATATTTCCTGATAAAGGAGGATGTAAATTCACATTAATATCTTCTGTAGCAGAAACACATCCATAAACGTTTTCAACATACACCGTATAGTTTGATGGCGATGTTGGACTTACTTGTTGTGAGGAGTCATTACTAGCCGTATGGCCCCAATAATAGGTGTATGGGCCTCCACCACCTCCAGTTCCCTCTGCTACTAAGGTTGCAGTTCCATTCTCACAAACTATCGTGTCATTACTAACGATCACTTCTGGTGTTGGAAGCACAGTAATTTCAAATGTATCTGGTGTCCCAACGCAGAACGCAGTTGATGGCGTTACCTCAATAGTCGATGTTTCTGATACGCCAATGGCATTCCCCTGAAACGCAGCAATGTCGCCAGTGCCGCTCGCACCGAGTCCTGTTGTTGTATTATCGTTTGTCCAATCATATGAAGCTCCGGCAACGGCACCTGTAAAGATCACATCTTGCGTTAAGTCACCATGACAAACAACTTGATCTGGACTGGGGTTTACAGTTGGTACGGGATTGATTTCAACGATCGTCTCCGCGGTGTCCGCACTTGGGCAGCTGCTGTCCGTAAGGATTAACTGATATGTTCCCGCCATAGCCAACGTTGAGTTCGGTATCACCGGGTTTTGAACGTTTGATGTAAATCCATTTGGTCCTGTCCAGTTGTATTGATACGTAGCAACTCCACCGGGACCTTGCAACTGAATGTCTTCACCTTCACAATATGGACCCGTATTGGCTGCAGTCGCTTGAATTCCGCCTACATACGTGATGGTTATATAACCATTTCCTGGATTCGCTGCGGGGTTACATCCTGCTCCAGCTGGAACAAGGCTAGAACCTCCACCGCCGCCACCGCCGCCATTGGCGAATTGACAACAGTTATCGGAACCACCGCCACCACCGCCGTAGTAGCCACCGCCACCACCGCCGCCAGAAGCGAAATCGTAATATCCTCCGTTACCACCTTGAAATGCCGATCCAGGAAATCCTGCCTGACCGCCTCCCCATGGTGGACCACCTGCACCACCTGCAACCTGAGAGCCTCCGCCCCCACCAGTTCCTGTGTAGATAGATCCTGGTCCTTGTACTCCATTGGCACAACCTCCACCGCCACCTCCGGCAGCAGATGGATCACCTCCGGCAGCACCACCGCCACCGCCAGCAAGCGCGATTAACGTTCCTCCAGATTCAATAGCAGAATATCCTCCACCTCCTCCAGAGCCAGAAGAGCCACCGACTCCGTTGTATCCGTTACCTCCGCCTGGCCAACCTGGTGTCGGTACACTTCCTTGTCCACCAACAGTTAAATCAAAAGTTTGACCGGGAACAACTGGTATCGTCACTGTGACAACTGCACCGTTTCCTCCAAAGGCGTTATTACCACCTCCGGTGCCTACGCCTCCTCCTTGTGCTCCTGCTATTGTAACCTCGATACTGGTAACACAAACAGGCACTGTCCAAGTTTGAACACCTCCGGTAAAGTTGAATGTTTCTGTTGTTTGACCAAACGCACCAGTCAGTGCGAATGTGACAATGTAAAAACAAAACAGTTTTAAGCTGAAAAATTTCGCTTTCATAATTCTCAAGTAGTTCTTCAAGTCAGTTGTATAAGGCAGAGTACCTTAATTTCAATAGATAGACGCAAGTTACTTACTGAAGTTGCGCGTTTGAAAAAAAATAGTGTGAAAAACTATTTTCTTATTAGTTTTTAAGAACTTTGTTAATTAATTAACAATTATCAGCACTTTTCTATATGCTTCTATAAATATCGAAAGCGTTTTCCTGGGTACACAGCATTCTGTCCCAACTCTTCTTCAATTCGTAGTAATTGATTGTATTTCGCCATTCTATCGCTTCGTGATGCAGACCCTGTTTTGATCTGTCCACAATTCAAAGCAACAGCTAAATCTGCGATTGTATTGTCTTCTGTCTCTCCAGATCGGTGGCTCATTACCGAAGTATAACCATTTCTGGTTGCCATTTGAACCGCTTCTATAGTTTCAGTCAACGTACCAATTTGGTTTACTTTTACCAAGATTGAATTTGCAATTCCTTCTTCTATTCCTCGGGAGAGGCGCTTTGTATTTGTAACAAATAAGTCGTCACCAACCAATTGTACTTTATCACCTAAGGCTTCCGTTGCCATTTTCCATCCATCCCAATCGTCTTCAGCGAGTCCATCTTCAATTGAGACAATTGGGTATTTCGAGCACCAATCTTTCCAGAATTCTACCATTTCAGCCGAGCTCATTTCGGTTCCTGTAGATTCAAATATGTATTTTCCCTTTCCTTCATCATAGAATTCAGAAGAAGCAGCATCAAGGGCGATAAACACATCCTCTCCTGGTTTGAAGCCTGCCTTTTCAATGGCTTGAATAACTACTTGAATGGCTTCTTCGTTAGACCCAAGATTAGGAGCAAATCCTCCTTCATCGCCCACATTCGTAGACATTCCCTGATCTTTTAAAACAGATTTCAAATGATGGAAAATTTCTGTCCCCCACTGCAAACCTTGTGCGAACGAGTCAGCACCGAAAGGCATTACCATGAATTCTTGAATATCTATTTTATTGTCTGCATGAGAACCCCCGTTAAGAATATTCATCATGGGAACAGGCATCGTTACGGCGCCAACTCCACCGACATATTGGAAAAGACTCAATCCGGTTTCGTCTGCCGCTGCCTTGGCACATGCCAATGAAGTTCCTAAAATGGCATTTGCACCTAAATTGGATTTGTTCTCCGTACCGTCAAGCTGTAATAACTTCGAGTCAATTGCTTTTTGATCGCAAACGTCGAAGCCTTTCAACGCTTCATCAATTATGCTGTTTACGTTGGCCACTGCCTTCAATACTCCTTTTCCCAGGTATGATGAAGGATCTCCATCGCGAAGCTCAACGGCTTCATGAATTCCAGTTGACGCTCCAGAAGGAACAGCAGCCCTTCCAAATGCACCAGAAGTAGTAATTACGTCAACTTCCACGGTAGGATTACCTCTGGAATCCAAAACTTGACGACCGACGATTTTTGCGATGTAACTCATGCTATATACTTATTTATGCTTCTTCATGTTATTAATGAACTGATCAAACAAGTAACGCGAATCGTGCGGACCTGCTGATGCTTCAGGGTGATATTGAACTGAGAAAACACCTTTCCCCTTCAACTCAATTCCTGCGACCGTCCCATCATTCAAGTGGATGTGAGTAACCTCAATATTCGCATTTGCTTCTGCACTTGTTTTAGAGATCACGAAGCCATGGTTTTGAGATGTAATCTCTCCTTTTCCAGTCTTCAGGTTCTTTATAGGATGGTTTATTCCGCGATGTCCGTTAAACATTTTCTCGGTTTCCAACCCTTGACTTAACCCCAGGATTTGATGCCCTAGACAGATTCCAAAAACAGGTTTGTTCAATTCAACGATGGATTTAACTAAATCAATGGATTTCGGCATTGCAGAAGGGTCCCCCGGTCCATTTGACAACATATAACCGTCTGGCTCAAATGCATTAATTTCTTCCAGAGATGCATGAAGAGGAAAAACCTTCACGTGACAACCACGATCCACTAGACATCGAATGATATTTCTTTTCACTCCGAAGTCCAATAAGGCTACTTTAAATAATGGATTTTCAGGCTTCACCTCATAAGCCTCTGTCGTTGCGACTTTTGATGAAAGTTCCAAACCTTCCATTGAAGGAACTTCTTTCAATTGTGCTTTCAGTGCTTCGATATCCAAATTTTCAGAGGAAATAATGCAGTTCATGGCTCCTTTGTTTCGAATGTGGCGTACCAAAGCACGCGTATCGACATCAGAAATTCCTACTTTGTCGTTATCGACCATGTAATCTTGCAGAGACCCCATTGCCGAAGGGCGTGAGTAGCCATCAGAGAATTTTTTGATAACCATTCCTGCCACTTTGATACCATCAGACTCAACTTCGTCTTCATGGACACCATAATTTCCGATGTGCGCAGTGTTCATGACCAAAATTTGACCGTAGTACGAAGGGTCTGTAAACACCTCTTGATACCCCGTCATGCCAGTGTTAAAGGCGATCTCTCCGGTTGTAGTTCCAATTTTTCCAATCGCTACACCGCCAAAAACGGTCCCGTCTTCCAAAACGAGAACGGCTTCTTTTTTCTCCTGCATGCTGAAAATTTTTCACAAAGTTAGACAATCGAATGAAACCTAAAACGATTTTAAGCGGATAGATATCCACGGTTGTTAATAATTCCTTTACACTGGAAACTCCACGCAATGCTAAAATCTAATTTGCATTGTTTGTCGATATCCGAACTTCTCTGATAGTTCTAATCGAAAACAATCTTACCGTTAGGTCTGGCACAGCTCCCCCCCTAGAATCATTTTGGAACCATTTACCCCTCAGGACTAATGCATCACATTAATCTTGATAGCATTCATTCCCTGAACAACGAGATAATAAGAACCATTCGCCAATTGACTTACATCAATTTTCGTTTGCTTTCCAGTAAGGTTTACGGACATCATTTTCTGTCCTAAACTGTTACAAATGAATGCTTCCGTGTCGAATGCTTTATCACTTTCAATTGTTAGAATTGAGCTTGAAGGGTTTGGATAAATGGAAATATCGTGAATTTCTTTTTCAAGAAGACTTGCAAAACCTGCACAATTGTAGGGAACTGAATAATTTCCTTCTAGCGGTTCTGCCGTTCCGTTAAATGTTTTTCCAGCGAAAGCTGAAAAGTCTTTTGGATACTTCAATGCTCGAAACACTGGGTTCCCTGTTCCCAACGCAAAAGGCTGAAGTGAATCTCCTTGGTTTAGTATGCCTGTCTGAATTATGGGGTTGTAGTACTCCCAAACGATTGCCTGGTTCGTATCAATCTCGAACAACCTTCCGTACGCACCATCACAAATAAATGTGTTGCCATTATACAATGCTTGAGCACCAGATATATACCCACTGTAAAATTTAGTTCCATGCGAAAGCGTATTTACAGTATCCAGATATTCCCAGTATGGTGCTTGCGGTTCATAAGCAGTTCCCTGGGTGTAATCATATTTACTTGTTTGGGCATTCCAAGGTAACTCCAATTTAAGCACATTGGAATAGTCGTTGGAAGAGATGCGTTGCCAGCCATTATTAAATACTAACAACTTATTCGGTCCTTCTAAACTATCGGCAATCCACTGTACATCATGTGCTCCAAATAACTGTCCATCTATAATATTTCCTTGATCATATGCGACTGGATTTCCCCAGCGGTATAAAATATCTCCTCCCATTCCTGAGTTTCCTCCAGTATGCCCAGCCGCTTCTTGCGTGGTTGTACTATGATCAATGATGTAAAACTCTCCTGTATGACGGCTATTCATCACGATTTGATCCAACTCTGGGTTGTACGCAATGCTATTCGCATGTATCCAGTCGTCCAATCCAGGGTTTCCAATAAGTCCATGAAAATTGATATCCATGAGTTCTGGGTGATCACCGATCACTCCATAGTTATTCTTAGTTGAATCAAAATCCTGTACAACATGGTCCCAAAGCCACCATTCCCAAACAATTTGGTCCGTGTTTGGATCCACCTCTATAATGTGTTCACTCCAGATTACACTATCAGGTAAGAAGTTCGGATCGCGCCCTGAGTCGATGCAATCATTATATTCATGTAAATCCCAAGCGAGGATTAATACGTTTCCATTCGGCAAGAATTCAACATCGTGATGCGCACGTACCGTCGCGCTATCGAAATACTCGTATTGCCATAGGACTGTTCCATCCCAATCGATTAACTCCACGAATTGTCCGCCTCCACCACCGGTAATAGCTGTTGCTGGAAGTGGATGTTCACGTGAGGTTTTAAGAAGACGTCCATCTTCCAAAAGTTCCACAGAATTGCCGCCAAGTTTTGTTCCGGTATCCCACTGATGCATTAACTCACCGCAATTGTTGATTAGATAGACGTCTGAATTCAGCAATGGGGCGAACAAAGTATAGCCATCTGAGACTCCGTGATATGCTTTGTTTAATCCAAGTTGAACTAGCGTTTGGGAGTATAAGTTTGATGTAAAGGAGGTTAAAAGAGTTAAGAGTAGAATTCGTAGCATTTGTTATTGTTTCGTTTGATAGTAGTAACGAGTATGAAAGAAAAAGGTTGAGATTTTCCACAAAAAAAAGGGACACTTATTTAGCGCCCCTTTCAGTACGATTATTTACCGGTTAATTTTTCACAATTCGAACTTTGCCGACGCGATTACCGGAGCGTACCTCAAGAAGGTAAACTCCAGAGGCCAATTCGTTTAGTTCGATAGGGCTGCTACCACCATTGTAAGTGAATGAATTCAGCATTTTACCATCCATGTTGAACAAAACAATCGTTGCCTTATCGTTCCATCCCTCTAATTCGATATTTACAACATCACTTACCGGGTTCGGATATACGCTTATTCCTTGTGATTCCAATTCACCAATTCCTGCACAAGCATCAACAATTACTACAACTGTGTCCGTTGCTGAACAACCATTGGAATCTGTAACCTCCACAGTATAAGAATGGTTACCAACACCTACAGTTCCTCCGTCTACCAGTATCGTTTGGGTTGTTTCCGAACTAGACCATAAGTATCCCATAAATCCAGCTCCTGCATCCAAAGACACCGTATGGTTCAAACATATAGTAGTGTCGTTACTCGCATTTATCGTGGGGTTTGGATTAATGGTAATTGTAAATGTTTCAGGTGTTCCAGTACATCCTGATGCAGATGGGGTTACGCTAAAGTTTCCAACCAAAGGAGAACCTGTGGAATTGGTTCCAGTAAATACACCGATATCGCCGGTCCCATTAGCCCCTATTCCAATACCTGTATCGGAGTTAGTCCAGTCAAATGTTGTACCTACTACTCCGCCTGAAAAATTGATTGCAGTCGTGTTATCTCCCTCACAAATCTCTTGATCAGGAATTGGGTCGACAGTAGGTGCAGCCTGAGTATTAACAAAAATAGTGTCAGAAGCTGAGCACCCTTCTGCATTGGTTACCGTTACTTGGTATGAGGTTCCTGGTAAAGCATTGAATACTTGTTGTGTTCCGATTCCTCCATTCCAGCTATACGTCGCACCAGGGTTTCCTGCGTCCAATGAGACTTGAGTTCCTGGACATGCAGATGTATCCGGTCCGAGGTCAACAATAGGCAAAGACCCTACGGTTACTGTTATCGAGTCAGTTACAGTAGGACATCCTGATGGAGTAATATCACAGTAATAAGTTGTCGTAGCCGCAGGGACAACCGTGTCACTGGCATTGGTGCTTCCTGTACTCCATGCGAACATGGTGGCAATTGCTGTTGAATAATGAATATTTCCATTCCACACACGTGGTGAAAAAGTTGATCCTCCGGCTGCGAAAGGATACTCCATTCCTGCCCCTTCTAAGAATTGTAAATTTGCGTCGCTTGCATAGACGTTCCCCACAGCTGATCCATCAGTATAGTTAAGGGAAACTGCTGTATTCGTAGATGTTACATAAAATGCATAGGTTTGACCGGCTGGGATAGTTACCCCTATATTGATGGGAATAGGAGTAGGTGTTCCCATGGGCTGGGCAATGACTCCTGTAGCACTCCCCAACAAAGTCCATGCTCCCGCATTCGTTTCTGATCCTTGGTATGTTCCTGTCTTGTAGTAAATCTCAAAATCTGTGTTTCCCATTGGATGGGCATCAAATGATTCGATTGTGACGGTGTTGGTAGCAACGATATCGAACATATTCCCACGATGATTATTACCTCCTCCAAATGTTGTGGTTACCATGTTCACAGGCCCCGTTCCGAATAGGTTCACAGTATCACCAAGACAAACAGAAGTATCAGATGCTGTCACTCCGGTTTCGCATTGCGACCAAGCAGCAACAGTTAGCAAAGCCGCTAAAGTAGTTAAGTAGATTTTCTTCATAATTAGTGTTTCATTGTGTACGAATTTAAAGTAAAAATACTGAGCACACAAAAAGGGATGCTCTATGAACATCCCTTCAATTTTGTTTGTAAGAAATTCCTTCGGCTTCTTAACCCTTCCAGGCCTCGCCTCAGCTTACAAAGGCTTAAGCCTTCTCTTCTTCGTCGTTTCCTTCGCCTTCAGTAGACTCAGAAGTGTCATCCGCTTCAGCCTTCGGAGATTCCTCCGATGGAGTATCTTCCGCTGGTGCTTCAGCTTTAGTCTCTTCAGCGGCTTCCTCTGTTGCAGATGCCTCAGATTCAGCAGCAACGTCTTCAGTAGCTTCTGTTGCTTCAGTAGCCTCAGTGGTTGCTTTAGCTCCACCACCTCCACGACGAGAACGACGTGTTGTTTTCTTCTTCCCTTCGTTGCTGTACAACTCATTGAAGTCAACCAATTCGATCATACACATTTCAGCATTGTCACCCAAACGGTATCCTGTACGGATGATACGCGTGTATCCTCCTGGTCGATCTGCTACCTTTGGTGCCACCTCGCGGAACAATTCTGCAACTGCTTCCTTGTTTTGCAAGTATCCAAATACCGTACGACGAGAGTGTGTCGTATCGTTCTTTGATTTTGTGATCAATGGCTCAACGTACCCACGTAATGCTTTTGCTTTTGCAACAGTTGTGTTAATACGCTTGTGCTCAATCAATGAACAAGCCATGTTTGACAGCATCGCTTTTCTGTGTGCTGTTTTTCTTCCTAAGTGGTTGAATTTTTTACCGTGTCTCATAACTTAAATTTCGTAAGTAACGGTTAGCTGAACTTTGTTGTGTGTATCGCGACAGACCAGCCACCTATTACGCCATTTTTACTTTTACATAATTGCTGCCAATCATTTCGATTCCGCTCAATGAACGGCAGCAATTCAATGCGATACTTATTCTTTGTCTAATTTGTATTTAGAAACGTTCATTCCGAAAGAAAGACCTTTGTTGTCTACCAAGTCTTCCAACTCAGTCAAAGACTTCTTACCGAAGTTACGGAACTTCAATAGGTCGTTCTTGTTGTAAGAAACCAAGTCTCCTAATGTTTCTACGTCTGCTGCTTTCAAACAATTCAAGGCACGTACGGAAAGATCCATATCTACCAATTTTGTTTTCAATAACTGACGCATGTGCAATGACGTTTCGTCGAATTCTTCTGTCTCCGCTTTTACTTCGCTATCCAAAGTGATGCGCTCATCAGAGAACAACATGAAGTGGTGGATCAGAATTTTCGCTGCTTCTTTCAATGCATCTTTCGGGTGGATTGAACCATCCGTCGTGATGTTGAATACCAATTTTTCGTAATCCGTCTTTTGCTCTACACGGAAGTTTTCAATTGCGTACTGTACATTCTTGATTGGTGTAAAGATAGAGTCTACGAAAATAGTTCCGAAAGGAGCGTTAGCATCTTTATTTTCTTCAGCTGGGTAGTACCCACGACCTTTGATGATCGTTAATTCCATTTCCAACTTTACTGAAGGCTCCATGTTACAGATAACCAACTCTGGGTTCAATACCTGGAAACCAGAAGTGAATTTACCGATATCACCTGCCGTCAATTTGTCTTGACCAGCGATAGAAACTACTACTGTTTCTGAATCAGTCCCTTCAATTTGTTGCTTGAAACGTACTTGCTTCAAGTTCAGGATGATTTCAGTTACGTCCTCTACGATTCCTTTGATCGTTGAGAATTCGTGATCAGCACCTTCGATGCGAACAGATGAAATTGCAAAACCTTCCAATGAAGACAAAAGGATACGACGCAATGCGTTTCCAATTGTGATACCATAACCTGGTTCCAAAGGACGGAATTCGAATTGTCCTTCGTGTTCATCGGACTGGATCATAATCACCTTGTCCGGCTTTTGAAAATCTAAAATTGCCATGTGTTTTTCTTCTTTTTAATTGTTTTCCGGTTGCGCGGTTTGAGAGATTGAAGAAGGTCAATCAAACCCTTTGGCCGAAAACCAATGTGTTTATATGATTACTTAGAGTACAATTCTACGATAAGCTGCTCTTTGATGTTCTCTGGGATCATCTCACGAGTTGGTACGCTTACCACTTTTCCTTCCATTTGTGATGGGTTCCACTCCAACCAATCGAATGTTTGCGTGTTCGCTGTCAATGAATTTGAAATTGCTTCCAAAGACTTTGATTTTTCACGAACTCCAACAACATCACCAGGCTTCGTAGTGAAAGAAGGAATGTTTACTACTTCTCCATTCACAGTAATGTGTTTGTGTGATACCAATTGACGTGCACCACGACGCGTAGGAGCAATTCCTAAACGGAATACTGTGTTATCCAAACGCGCTTCACACAACTGCAACAAGTTTTCACCGGTAATCCCTTTCATACGAGACGCTTTTTCGAACAAGTTCGAGAACTGACGCTCAAGAATTCCGTAAGTGTACTTCGCTTTTTGCTTCTCACCCAACTGGATTGCGTATTCTGATTGTTTACCGCGACGTTTGTTTGGACCGTGTTGTCCTGGACCGTAGCTTCTTCTATCCAACGCTTTATCTGGACCAAAGATTGGATCTTTGAAACGACGAGCGATTTTTGATTTTGGACCTGTATATCTTGCCATTTTTATTAGTGTTTGAGGGAGCACATGAATTAAGGCTTATCCTCCGATGAGCTTATTCCCCTCTGTTAAAATTTACTTGTTTTGGCAGAAGGCAAAAGGAGAAAAGCAGAAAGGAAAACTTTCAGCCTTTGTCCAGGAAGCCTTCAGCATAATTATACGCGACGACGTTTTGGTGGACGACATCCGTTGTGTGGAAGTGGAGTAACATCAATGATTTCTGTTACTTCGATTCCTGCGTTGTGCAAAGAACGGATAGCTGACTCACGACCATTTCCTGGTCCTTTTACGTAAACTTTTACTTTACGAAGACCTGCATCGTGTGCTTCTTTTGCTGCATCCTCTGCTGCTACCTGAGCTGCATAAGGAGTGTTCTTTTTAGACCCACGGAATCCCATTTTCCCCGCAGAAGACCAAGAGATTACTTGACCTGAATTATTCGTCAAAGAGATAATTACATTGTTGAATGTTGCCTGGATGTGTGCTTGTCCAAGCCCATCCACTTTGACGTTCTTTTTCTTTTTTTGTGTCTTTGCCATTTTATTAGCTTTTTGCTTTTGCTTCCATCTCGACAAGCTCGATGTCCGCAATTGCGTTAATGTTTATTGCTTTCAGTTGAATAGGAACCGTGGTTCCTGCTCTGCTGCTTCTTGGCTTTTGGGACGATTATTACGAGACTATAAAATCTTGAGGACCGTCTGACCGAAAAGCTTTCCGCCGTACTTCTGACAATTCCCGTTCCGCTTACCAGCGAAACAAATCAGAAGTAGCAGGGCTACTTCTTCTTATTCGCAACCGTTTTTCTTCTTCCTTTTCTTGTACGAGAGTTATTCTTAGTACGCTGTCCACGCAATGGCAATCCCGCTCTGTGACGAATTCCACGCTGACATCCGATGTCCATCAAACGTTTGATGTTCAATTGTACTTCTGAACGCAATGCACCTTCTACTTTGATTGTGTTTACTGCTTCACGAATTGCTCCCAACTGATCATCGTTCCAATCTTGAACTTTGATGTTTTCGTCAACTCCCGCAGTAGCCAATACTTTCGCAGCCGTGCTTCGTCCGATTCCGTAGATGTAAGTCAATCCGATTACACCTCGTTTGTTTTTTGGTAGGTCTATTCCTGCTATACGTGCCATAATTCTTTCTAATTATGAATCATGAATATTGAAAAATGAATAGCTATTTCTTATTCATTATTTCTTATTCATCATTCAAGATTTACCCTTGTCTTTGTTTAAACTTTGGGTTCTTCTTGTTGATCACGTAAACCCTTCCTTTTCTCTTTACAATCTTGCAATCTGCAGATCGTTTTTTTACTGATGCTCTTACTTTCATCTTTTTTGTATTAATCTGCTCTTGATGCTTAACCTATATCCAAACTAAAGTTCTAAACAGGTTATCACTTACCTTTTCAGTTCGTATATCAAAAGCTTCGTTTTCCTTATTACTTATATCTAAATGTAATTCGTCCTTTTGTCAAATCGTACGGCGACATCTCTACTTTCACTTTATCTCCTGGAAGAATTTTGATGTAATACATTCTCATTTTTCCGGAAATGTGAGCTGTAATCACGTGACCGTTTTCCAATTCCACACGGAACATCGCATTCGACAATGCTTCAATGATAACTCCGTCTTGTTCTATGGATGCTTGTTTCGCCATACCTTAAAATCCTGACATTTCGTTTTGTGTTCGTCTTCCTTTCACACGAGTACCTTCCATCAAACCGTCCATTTGGCGATTTAATAGATACGATTCGATTTGCTGTAATGTATCGAGAACAACCCCAACCATAATCAACAAAGATGTACCTCCGAAGAACATTGCGAAAGAGGCATTGATACCGGCCATATTCGCAAATGCTGGAATAATGGCGATAAATGCCAGAAACAATGAACCTGGGAAGGTGATGCGTGAAACCAACGTATCAATATAACTCGCAGTCTCTTCCCCTGGACGTACTCCTGGGATAAAGCCTCCGCTCTTTTTCAAATCGTCCGCAATTTTTCGCGGGTTGATCATGATCGCTGTGTAGAAATACGTAAAGACAACAATTAGAATAAACATGATCGCATTATATCCGAATCCAAATATGTCTCCGAACACTTGCGATGCCCATCCGCTTCCATCCTGACTGGTGAAAATCATTACTGGTACCGTCATGATCGCCTGAGCGAAGATGATTGGCATTACCCCAGATGCATTCACCTTAATTGGAAGGTAGCTTCGTGCCCCTTGTGCTCCTACATTACGAGAACCAACCACGCGTTTGGCAGTCTCCAAAGGAATCTTTCGAACCCCTTGAACAATGAGTATGGTACCGAGTACCACTACCATGAATGCGACTACTTCAAGAACAATCTTGATCAAGTTCTGCTGCTCCAAACCAACTTCTGCCATAAAAGCTTGTGGCAAGCGAGCTAGAATACCTACAGTAATCAAGAGGGAAATACCATTCCCTACTCCCTTGTCAGTAATTCGTTCACCCAGCCACACTGCGAACATAGCTCCTGCAACCAGAAGAATGATAGCCGAGATCCACATAAAAGATCCTGTATCGTGTCCAAAAGCAGACTGCAGTCCTTCTCCAATATCTGCCTTCTTGCTTGATGCATACAACGAGATGTACGTTGGTGCCTGAGCCGCACAGATTATGATTGTTAGGATTCGTGTGTAATTGTTGATACGTTTTCTACCGGATTCTCCTTCATTCTGCAACTTTTGAACAGCTGGTACAGCCATACCCAATAACTGCATAATAATTGATGCAGAAATATACGGCATGATACCTAATGCCATAATGGAAACGTTGGTGAAGCTACCTCCAGTAAATAAAGAAAGTAGATCTTCCAACATATTTGTGTTTCCACTGCTTGCATTGTTGGCAGCCTGAAGAACAGTATAATCAACACCAGGAAGAATAATAAAGGAGCCTATTCTGTATACCAGAATAATGAAAAGCGTTAAAAGAATACGCTTTCGAAGCTCTTCTACCTTCCAGATGTTTTGTAGATTGTTAATTAACTTTTTCATCGGTAAAAAATGTTGGCAAATTTAATTAGATTTCTGAACAATTCCCACCTTGTCCTTCGATTGCTGCTTTTGCAGTAGCCGAGAATTTGTGAGCTGTCACATCAATCTTCGTTTTCAATTCGCCTCTACCAAGAATTTTAACCAATTCATTCTTTGAACATAAACCATTCTCTTGCAATACAGTAGGGTTAATTTCCGTTACATTTTTGCGATCGATAAGGTTTTGAATGATATCCAAGTTGATTGCCTTGTACTCAACACGGTTCATATTTTTAAAACCGAATTTTGGAACACGACGCTGAAGTGGCATTTGTCCACCTTCAAATCCAACTTTCTTTGAATATCCAGATCTTGATTTTGCTCCTTTGTGTCCACGTGTTGAAGTACCGCCACGACCAGATCCCTGACCACGTGCGATGCGCTTCTTGTTCTTTGTAGAACCTTTCGCCGGAGTTAAATTATGTAAGTTCATTTTTAGTGCTTTTTGTGCTTCTCTGAGGACATCAAATCCTCAGTTAAAGCGGTTTGATTTACTCAACAACCTCGATAAGGTGTTGAACTTTATTAATCATTCCACGGATTTGCGGAGTCTCCTCGTGTTCTACCACTTGGTTCAATTTGCTAAATCCTAATGCTTTAATCGTTGCTTTTTGTCTTGCCGTACGATTAATAGCGCTTCTTACTTGCTTAATTTTAATTTTCGCCATGATTGCCTTTATTAACCGTTAAACACTTTCTCAAGTGAAACCCCACGCTGACGCGCTACATCGTTTGCGTCACGCATTTGTGACAATGCATCGATCGTCGCTTTTACAACGTTGTGTGGGTTTGATGAACCTTGAGATTTTGCCAAGACATTGTGTACACCAACGCTTTCCAATACAGCACGCATCGCACCACCGGCGATTACTCCTGTACCTTCAGCAGCTGGGCGCAACAACACTCGAGCACCACTGTATTTTCCTTTTTGAATATGAGGAACAGTTCCATGAAGGATTGGCACGCGAATCAAATTCTTTTTCGCATCATCAATTCCTTTCGCGATTGCTTCTGTTACCTCTTTTGCTTTACCAAGACCGTGTCCTACGATACCGTTTTCATCACCAACTACTACGATCGCAGAGAAACTAAACGTACGTCCACCTTTCGTAACTTTCGTTACACGGTTCACGGCAACAAGCTTGTCTTTAAGCTCGATATCTGCAGATTTTACTCTGTTTGCTTCTTTTGCCATTTCCTCTTAAAATTTTAGTCCGCCTTCTCGTGCTGAGTCAGCCAATGATTTAACTCTACCGTGGTACAAGTATCCGTTTCGATCGAATACTACTGATGTAATCCCGGCCTTTACTGCTTTTTCTGCTACCTCTTTACCTACCACTGCAGCTACTTCGGTTTTGTTGCCCTTTGCTGCTTTGTTATTGAATGAAGACGCTGAAACCAAAGTTGTTCCAGTAGTATCATCAATAATTTGTGCGTAGATCTGTTTGTTGCTTCGGAAAACAGACAAACGAGGCATCTCTGGAGTACCAGAAATGTTCTTTCTGATTCTTCTTTTGATTTTTGCTCTACGAGCGTTTTTGTCAAATGCCATAACTTAATTAATGTATCTTGTTATTACTTCGCTGCTGCTTTACCAGCTTTTCTTCTTAATTCTTCACCAACGTATTTAACACCTTTTCCTTTGTATGGTTCAGGCTTGCGGAGGGAACGAATTTTGGCAGCTACTTGTCCTACTAGTTGTTTGTCGTGAGACTCCAATGTTACGATTGGCGCCTTACCTTTTTCAGACACTGTTGATACCTTAATTTCTTTAGGAAGCTCGATTACAAATGGGTGAGAATAACCTAGAGACAACTCAAGTTTTTGACCTTGAGCGTTCGCACGGTATCCTACTCCAATTACTTCAAGTTCCTTTTTGAACCCTTCCGAAACGCCTACGATCATGTTCTGAACTAAAGCGCGGTATAAACCATGCTTAGCTCGGTGATCCGGTGCGTCTGATTCGCGGGTGAAAGAGATGGTTCCATCTTCGATAGACATGCTTACACAAGAATCCATTTCTTGCGTCAACTCGCCTTTAGAACCCTTAACCGTAACTACGTTACCGTCAACTTTCACTTCTACTCCACTCGGGATTGTTACTGGGGATTTACCTATCCTTGACATTCTACTTAATTTATGCTTTCACCTATGCAAAAGCGTTAAAATATTAATATACGTAAGCGAGAACTTCTCCTCCTACGTTTTCTTTCTCTGCTTGTTTTCCTGTAAGTACACCTTTCGATGTAGAAACAATAGCAATTCCTAATCCGTTCAAAACACGCGGCATCTCTGATGCGCTGCTGTACTTACGAAGTCCTGGACGAGATGCACGTTGCAATTTTGTGATTGCTGGCACTTTCGTCGAATTGTTATACTTCAAAGCGATTTTGATAATTCCTTGCTTGTTGTCCTCTTCGAATTTGAAGTTGGTAATGTACCCTTGATCGAACAAGATTTCAGTCATTGCTCGTTTCACATTCGAACCAGGGATCTCTACTACCTTCTTTCGTGCTGCACTTGCATTACGAATTCGCGTTAGATAATCTGCGATTGGATCTGTATTCATATACTTTATTTGCGGAAGCGGTTTTCGGTTTCTTTTTTCCGAACCTGAATCCAGTTAATACTTGTTTGTCAGACGCTAGATTGTTAGAAGCTAGACACTAGATTTAATGCGGTCTAGCGTCTAAAGTCTCTTGGTCTAGAGTCTAAAATTGGAGGGCAAAGATATAAAGACAAAAGATGATAGCCTAATTGACCGTCATCTTTTATCTAAAATCTTTAGCTCTCTGTGTTACCAGCTTGCCTTTTTGACACCTGGGATCTTTCCGTCAAGGGCCATTTCACGGAATGTAACACGTGAAATTCCGAACTGACGCATATATCCACGAGGACGTCCAGTCAAACCACAACGGTTGTGTACACGAACTTTAGATGAGTTAGCTGGAAGCTTCTGCAATTTGATCATTGCTTCTTGCTTCTTCTCCCACATCTCGTCAGAGTCATCTTGAGATTTCAAGATTTTTGTCAACTCTGCGCGTTTTTCCGCGTAGCGAGCCGCTAGTCTTTCTCTTTTGCGCTCACGCGCTTTCATTGATTCTTTTGCCATCTCTTTTTACTTTTTCTGGAATGGGAATCCGAAGGCATCAAGCAATGCTTTTCCTTCTTCATCGTTTTCCGCTGTTGTAACAAAAGTGATGTCCATACCCATGATACGGTTCACTTTATCAATATCAATTTCCGGGAAGATGATGTGTTCCTTCACACCCATGTTGAAGTTTCCTCTTCCGTCAAATCCTTTTGGATTTACACCGCGGAAATCTCGTGTACGTGGCAATGCAACTGCTAGCAAACGATCAAGGAAATCATACATATTATCTCCTCGCAACGTAACTTTTGTTCCAATTGGCATTCCTTTACGCAACTTAAAGTTGGAAACGTCTTTTTTGGAAATTGTTGCTACAGCGCGTTGTCCAGCAATACGAGAAAGATCTTCCACTGCTGTGTCAACCAATTTCTTATCTGCTACGGCATCACCGATACCCTGGCTGATAACAATCTTTGTAAGTTTCGGCACCTGCATTACAGATTTGTAACCGAACTTTTCAGTAAGGGCAGGAATGATACTTGCCTTATACTGTTCTCGAAGTCTTGGTGTGTAACTCATTACTTAATCTCCTCTCCTGTTTTCTTAGAATAACGTACTGATTTTCCGTTCTTGTCTTGTTTACGGCCGATGCGTGATGCTTCGCCTTTAACGACAATCATAAGGTTAGAAACGTGTACTCCTGCTTCTTTTTCCACGATTCCCCCTTGCGGATCTTGCGCACTTGGTTTCTGGTGTTTCTTTACAATGTTCACACCTTCAACAGTGGCACGCATGCTTTTTCTATCGATCGAAAGTACTTTTCCTTCCTGACCGTTGGACTCTCCAGTAATTACTTTTACTGTGTCCCCTACTTTAATGTGTAATTTCTGTGACATGACTTCCATTATTTTTAAAGTACCTCAGGAGCCAATGAAACTACTTTCATGTAGTCTGCATCACGAAGCTCACGAGCAACGGGTCCGAAAATACGAGTTCCTCTCATCTCACCTGCTTGGTTCAAGATAACACAAGCGTTATCATCGAAGCGGATGTACGAACCGTCTGGACGACGTACTTCTTTCTTTGTTCTTACTACTACTGCCGTTGCAACAGTCCCTTTTTTGACCTGTCCGTTTGGCATTGCACTTTTCACAGTAACGACAATCTTATCTCCTACTGAAGCATAACGACGTCGTGTACCTCCAAGAACACGGATAACTAGTACCTCTTTTGCTCCTGAATTGTCTGCTACCTTTAGTCTTGATTCTGTTTGTACCATTACTCCAAATTATTTAGCGCGTTCAACAATCTCCACTAGTCTCCAGTTCTTAGACTTGGAAAGTGGACGTGTTTCCATGATACGAACAGTATCTCCTTCTCCGCACTCATTCTTTTCATCGTGAGCTACGAACTTAGTTGTGTTCTTAATGAACTTTCCGTACTTCGGGTGTTTTACACGACGCTCAACTGAAACGACAATAGACTTGTCCATTTTGTTGCTCGTCACGATCCCGATACGTTCTTTTCTTAGATTTCGCTTTTCCATCTTCAAGCTAATTTCTCACTGGGGCCTAAGCCTCAGCTTGACGTTTTGTTAATTCTGTTTTCAATCTTGCGATGGATCTTCTCAAATGCTTAATCTGCAATGGATTTTCCATTGGTGACACAGCGTGTCCCAACTTCATTTTATGCAATTGCTCAGTACGGTTTGAGATCTGATCCTGTAGGTCCTGTGCGGACAACTTTGAAATTTCTTCCTGCTTCATCCTTCAATTATTTTGTCGGTACAACATAATCGTTACGCGTAACGAATTTACATTTCACAGGAAGCTTCTGTGCCGCTAGTCGCATTGCTTCTTTTGCTGTTTCGTAGTCTACTCCATCAGCTTCAAACATAATACGACCTGGACGCACTACAGCTACCCAGTGACTTGGTGCCCCTTTACCTTTACCCATACGTACCTCTGCTGGTTTCGCAGTAACTGGTTTGTCTGGGAAAATGCGGATCCACACTTTACCTTCACGTTTCATGTAACGCGTAACGGCGATACGAGCTGCTTCGATCTGGCGAGATGTGATCCATCCTGGCTCCAAAGTCTTCAATCCAAAAGATCCGAATGCCACTGTACTTCCTCTGTGAGCAAGACCGCGGTTTCTTCCCTTCTGAGCCTTTCTAAATTTGGTTCTTTTCGGTGATAACATTTTCTCCTAGTTTTTTCTGTTATTCCCATCCGCTAGGCGGCGAGAAATTTATTTTTTAGGTCTTCTTTTGTTACCTCCACCGCGTTTTCCGCCGCCTCCTTTACCAGAAGCTTGTCCAACGTTTGGAGATAAATCGCGTTTTCCATACACTTCACCTTTACAGATCCAAACCTTGATACCTAGGCGACCGTAAGTTGTGTGTGCTTCTGAAAGCGCATAATCGATGTCAGCACGGAACGTATGTAACGGAGTACGTCCATCCTTGTACATCTCTGAGCGAGCCATTTCTGCGCCATTCAAACGTCCTGAAATCTTAATTTTGATTCCTTCAGCTCCCATACGCATTGTGGAGGCGATAGCCATTTTGATTGCTCGGCGGAAAGAAATACGTGCTTCTAATTGACGAGCGATTCCATCAGCCACCAATCGAGCATCCAATTCTGGACGTTTCACCTCGAAGATGTTGATTTGGATTTCTTTTTTCGTCAATTTTTTAAGCTCTTCTTTCAGCTTATCAACCTCTTGACCACCTTTTCCTATAATCACTCCTGGGCGCGCTGTGTTGATAGTAACGGTTACCAACTTGAGGGTACGCTCGATGATGATTTTCGAAATGCTTGCTCTAGATAAACGAGCTCGAAGGTAACGGCGAATTTGATCATCTTCGATGATTTTATCACGGTAGTTGTCACCTCCATACCAGTTAGATTCCCATCCTTGGATGAAACCTAATCTATTTCCTATTGGATTTGTTTTCTGTCCCATTTATCTAAAATTATTCTGCGTCCTTACCGTCTACGACGATAGTTACGTGATTTGATCTTTTACGAATTCTGTGCGCTCGTCCTTGTGGAGCTGGTTGGATACGTTTCAACATACCTGCAGATCCTACCTGGATTTCCTTCACATAAAGTGTTTCTTCCTCGATGTTTTTGTCTTCGTTTTTCTGCTCCCAGTTAGCGATAGCAGAACGCAACAATTTCTCAAGGCTGTTAGACGCTTCTTTAGCGTTGTGTTGTAGTATATTCAAAGCTTTATTCACTTCCTCACCACGCACCAGGTCAGCAACCAAACGCATTTTACGAGGAGCGATCGGCGAATTGTTCAATTTTGCAAATGCAATTGATTTGTTCGCTTCTTTACGAGCTTCTGCTTTTAATCTTTTTCTAGCACCCATAACTTGCTATTTTATCTTTTCTTATCCTTTTTCCCTGCGTGACCACGGAAGTTACGTGTTGGAGCGAATTCCCCCAATTTGTGACCTACCATGTTTTCTGTACAGAATACAGGGATGAACTTATTACCATTGTGTACCGCGAAAGTCAATCCAACGAAATCAGGAGTAATAGTACTTGCTCTTGACCATGTTTTGATAACTTGTTTGTTACCTGACTCTTGTGCAGCTAGAACTCGTTGGTTCAATTTGTAGTGCACAAACGGTGGCTTTTTTAATGAACGACTCATATCCTAATTATTTTTTACGTCTTTCAATGATGTACTTATCTGAATACTTCTTCTTCGCACGTGTCTTGTATCCTTTAGCAGGCATACCGTTACGTGAACGAGGGTGACCTCCGGCGTTACGACCTTCACCACCACCCATTGGGTGATCGACTGGGTTCATAACTACACCACGTACTCGAGGACGGCGACCTTGCCATCTTGTACGTCCTGCTTTACCAGAAACCGTCAAGTTGTGTTCAGAATTGGATACGGATCCGATCGTTGCCAAACATGTTGTTAAAATCATACGAGTTTCACCCGATGGCATTTTTACAATTGCGTAACGACCGTCACGTGCGTTCAATTGAGCGTAAGTACCTGCTCCACGAGCAATAGCACCACCTTTACCAGGCTTTAGCTCAATATTGTGAATTACAGTTCCCAAAGGAATGTCAGAAAGGAACATGGTGTTCCCAACATTTGGTGTCGCTTTTTCACCGGACATCAAAGTATCTCCTACTTTCAATCCTTCTGGTGCAATGATGTAGCGCTTTTCACCATCTGCATAATACAACAAAGCAATACGTGCAGTTCGGTTCGGATCGTACTCGATCGATTTTACCGTTGCAGGTACCCCATGCTTGTCGCGTTTGAAATCAATGACACGGTACTTTTGTTTGTGACCACCACCAATGTAGCGCATGGTCATTCGTCCGTCATTGTTTCGTCCACCTGATTTACTCTTTCCTTTCACGAGGCTCTTTTCTGGTGCGCCTTTCGTTACTTCGGAGTAATCGTGGTTGACTTTGTGTCTTTGCCCTGGAGTTGTAGGCTTGAACTTTTTAAGACCCATTTTTTAAATCAACTTAAAAGTTAAACAAATCAATCGTCTCTCCATCTGCAACGGTTACAATCGCTTTTTTCCAGCGACGGCTTGGTTGCTCAACGATACCTCTATTCGTGTATTTTGTAGAGGGTTTTCCACCGCCATAATTCATTGTACGTACGTCAGTTACCTGAACTCCGTACATGTTCTCGACGGCATTCTTTATCTCAATCTTATTCGCAGATGGTGCAACTTCGAAAGTGAAACGGTTTTCCATTTCGCTTTGCATTGTCGCTTTCTCTGTGATGATTGGCTTTTTAATAATTGTCTTCATTCCGAATTAGTTTAGAATCTTTTCAATTGCTTCAACTGAAGAGGCATCCATCACTACTTTGTTTGCGTTCAACACATCAAAAGTGTTTACAGAATCAGCAGTTACGACTTTTACCTTCTTAAGGTTACGAGATGACAAGTAAACGTTGTCATTTTTTTCACCCATGATGAAAAGAACCTTTTCGTTGTCCAATTTCAGGTTGTTCAACAATGCTTTGAAATCAGCTGTTTTGATCGCGTCGAATTTCAAATCTTCGATGATCATGATTCCATCCGCTTTTGCTTTGTGAGAGAACGCTGACTTACGCGCCAAACGTTTTGTTTTCACATTCAATTTGAAGCTGTAGTTACGCGGACGTGGCCCGAAAATACGACCTCCACCTACACGTGTACCAGACTTGATTGAACCCGCACGAGCTCCACCAGTTCCTTTTTGCTTCTTGATCTTTTTAGTAGATCCTTGAATCTCTCCTCTTTCCTTCGCCTTGTGTGTTCCTTGACGACGGTTTGCAAGATGTTGCTTCACGTCCAAATAAATTGCGTGATCGTTCGGTTCGATTCCGAAAACATCTTTTGACAAGCTCACTTCCTTAGAAGTAGCAGCTCCTTTTGCGCTTGTTACTTTTAATTTCATTACTTCTCAATTGTTACGGTTGAACCTTTAGGTCCTGGTACGGACCCCTTCACTAACAATAGGTTTTTGTCAGCCAACACTTTCAAGACCTGAAGGTTTTCAATCTTCACGCGAGCATTCCCCATTTGTCCGGCCATGCGCATTCCTTTGAATACACGTGCTGGGTAGGATGCCGCACCGATTGAACCTGGCGCTCTCATTCTGTTGTGCTGTCCGTGTGTTGCTTGTCCAACACCACCAAAATTGTGACGTTTTACAACCCCCTGGAACCCTTTTCCTTTAGACGTTCCAACTACTGAAACGTATTCTCCTTCTTCGAAAATGTCTACGCCTACTGTGTCTCCTAGATTCAATTCTGCATCGAATCCGTCAAACTCAGCAAGGTCAGTCTTTGGAGTGGTTTTAGCTTTTTTGAAGTGACCTTTCAATGCGTTCGGAGTGTTTTTTTCTTTACGCTCTCCGAATCCCAATTGAATAGCCTCGTAACCATCTCTGTCTTGTGTCTTAACCTGCGTCACTACACAAGGACCAGCCTCTATCACTGTGCATGGCATCGCTTTACCCTCGGCACTGTAAACGCTAGTCATTCCGATTTTTCTACCAATTATTCCTGGCATACTTTAACTATTAATTATTAAACCTTGTTTACTTACTTATACTTTGATCTCTACATCAACTCCGCTTGGCAATTCCAAACGCATCAATGCGTCAACCGTTTTTGATGATGAAGAGTAGATATCCATCAAACGTTTGTATGCACATAGTTCGAATTGCTCACGCGCTTTTTTGTTTACGTGCGGCGACTTCAATACTGTGTAAATACGTTTGTGAGTTGGAAGTGGAATTGGTCCGCTTACTACTGCTCCAGTCGACTTAACAGTTTTTACGATTTTCTCGGCTGATTTGTCCACCAAGTTGTGATCGTAAGACTTAAGTTTTATTCTGATTTTCTGACTCATCTTTTTTACAATTAAGCTGTTACACCTTTAACTTTTGCGATCACTTCTTCAGCTACGTTTTTCGGAGCTTCAGCATAGTGCGAGAACTCCATTGTTGAAGTTGCACGACCTGAAGTGATTGTACGCAACTGAGTTACGTATCCGAACATTTCTGAAAGTGGCACATCCGCCTTAACTACTTTAGAACCTGCTTTGTCATCCATACCTTTCATGATACCACGACGACGGTTCAAATCCGCTACAACGTCTCCCATGTTTTCTTCCGGAGTAATTACGTCCAATTTCATCATTGGCTCCAAAAGAACTGGATTACATTTTGGCAATGCTGAACGGAAAGCCATTTTCGCTGCCAATTCGAATGACAATTGATCGGAATCCACTGGGTGGAATGATCCGTCAACCAATTCTACTTTCATAGCATCGATAGGGAATCCTGCCATAACACCATTTACCATAGCATCTTTGAATCCTTTCTCTACAGATGGAACAAATTCTTTTGGAACGTTACCTCCTTTGATAGAGTTAATGAATTCCAATCCAACTTTTTCTGGGTCTTCCTGAGGAGAAATTTTCACAACGATGTCTGCGAACTTACCACGTCCACCAGACTGCTTCTTGTAAACTTCGCGGTGATCGATAGGAGTAGTGATGTTCTCACGGTATGCTACCTGAGGTGCACCTTGGTTTACTTCTACCTTAAATTCGCGCTTCAAACGGTCGATCAAGATATCCAAGTGCAACTCTCCCATTCCTGAGATTACTGTTTGTCCTGAATCCTCGTCAGTTTTTACTTGGAATGTTGGGTCCTCTTCAGCCAATTTAGCCAAACCAGTTCCCAATTTGTCCATATCCGCTTTTGTCTTAGGCTCAATTGCTACCCCGATTACTGGATCCGGGAAGTCCATTGATTCCAATACGATTGGTGCGTTCTCTGCACAAAGGGTATCTCCAGTTTTGATGTCTTTAAATCCAACCAAAGCTGCGATATCTCCTGCACCTAGCTCATCAATCTGATTTTGCTTGTTTGCGTGCATTTGGAAGATACGTGAAATACGCTCTTTCTTTCCTGTACGCGAGTTGTGTACGTATGATCCTGCTGGCAATTTACCAGAGTAAGCACGTGTAAAACACAAACGACCTACGAATGGGTCGGTAGCAATCTTAAACGCCAATGCTGAGAACGGCTCGTCGAAAGATGGCTTACGAGAAGCTGGCTCATCAGTTTTTGGGTTTGTCCCCTCAATTGCTTCGATATCAACTGGTGAAGGAAGAATTTCCATTACCATATCCAACATTGCCTGAACTCCTTTGTTCTTAAATGCAGATCCACACATCATTGGTACAACTTTACCAGCGATTGTTGCTTCACGCAATGCATCTAGGATTTCACGCTCTGTCAAAGACTCTGGATCTTCAAAGTACTTCTCCATCAAGTTATCGTCGAATTCAGCAACTGCTTCCAAAAGCTCTTCACGCAATTGTGTCGCTTCATCCAAAATATCTGCAGGGATTTCAACTTCCTCGAAAGTCATTCCCATATCTTCTTCGTTCCAAACGATACCTTTGAAGTTGATCAAATCAACCACACCTTTGAAATCGTCCTCTGCACCAATGTTGATTTGAAGTGGCAACGCGTGGCTACCCAACATTTCTTTCACCTGAGCACAAACGTTCAAGAAGTCAGCTCCTTGACGGTCCATTTTGTTTACAAAACCGATACGTGGCACGTTGTAGTTGTTTGCCAAACGCCAGTTTGTTTCTGACTGAGGCTCTACACCATCAACAGCAGAGAACAAGAAAACCAATCCATCCAATACGCGGAGAGATCGGTTTACCTCTACTGTAAAGTCAACGTGACCCGGAGTATCAATAATGTTCATGTGGTAATCTTGCCCACGGTAGTTCCAATTCAAAGTAGTGGCAGCAGAAGTAATCGTGATTCCACGCTCTTGCTCTTGCTCCATCCAGTCCATTGTTGCACCACCATCGTGTACCTCACCAATTTTGTGGTTAATACCTCCATAGTAAAGGATACGCTCGGTTGTTGTTGTTTTACCAGCATCAATGTGTGCTGCAATACCAATGTTTCTTGTGTATTTAAGATCTCTTGCCATCTTTCTTAGAATCTGAAATGTGAGAATGCTTTGTTCGCTTCAGCCATTCGAAGCGTGTCTTCTTTCTTCTTGAATGCTGCACCTTCTTCTTTTGATGCTGCAATGATCTCTGCTGCTAATTTCTGAGCCATTGTTTTCTCGTTACGCTTGCGTGCATATCCGATCAACCATTTCATACCCAAAGAGTGCTTACGAGACTCGCGCACTGGTGTTGGAATCTGGAACGTCGCCCCTCCAACACGGCGGCTACGTACCTCAACAGATGGATTTACATTTTCCAATGCTTTTTTCCAAGTTTCCAATCCTGTTGCGTCTTCTACTTTGCTATCTACGATTTCAATTGCATCGTAGAAAATTTTGAATGCCAAGTTTTTCTTACCGGAGAACATCAAGTTGTTCACGAACTTCGTTACTTGCGTATCGTTGAATTTCGGATCCGGAAGGATGGCTATTTTTTTCGCTTTTCTTCTTCTCATCGTTCAATGCTTAAAAGGTTATTTCTTAGGACGTTTTGCTCCGTACTTAGAACGGCGCTGAGTACGACCTTCTACTCCCGCTGTATCTTCCGCACCGCGAACGATGTGGTAACGTACCCCTGGAAGATCTTTAACACGACCTCCACGTACTAATACTAGCGAGTGCTCTTGTAGGTTGTGACCTTCACCTCCGATGTAAGCATTCACTTCATTCCCGTTTGTCAATCTGACACGGGCTACTTTTCGCATAGCCGAATTCGGCTTCTTAGGTGTAGTGGTGTACACACGCACACATACCCCTTTACGCTGAGGGCAAGAATCCAAAGCCGCAGACTTTGATTTCTTAACCACCTGCTTTCTCCCTTTGCGAACTAATTGTTGGATAGTTGGCATAAAAAATACTGTTAACTTTAATTAATATAAAATCAGCCCAAACACACTTTTGGGGGTGCAAAGATAGAAGGATAATTTTATAAATCAAGGGACTTCGCAAAAAAAGACGTGTTTTTTCACATTGCTATGTTTACATCTTCTTGCGAACAAAAAATGAAAATCCTTATTTAAGAATTCCGAATACTATTTCGGTACGATTTTCAGTTACTCAAATATAGAAATCTGATAATTGGATAGTGAACAGATGGATTTGAAGTTTTCAACAGTTTATTAACGAAGAGTGAGGACGCGCGGGGTTGGTAGAAGGCAACAAGCGGAAAGTGGAAAGTGGAAAGCAGAAGGTAGAAGGTGTAAGGATAAGTTTACTTCTGGAGAGGATGGTCGGTTTGGACTGTTGGACAGTTGGATGACCAGATGAATAGGACCATTAATTTCTTGATGCTTTCACCTGCCTTCTAATCCTTTCCATTTCACGGGAGCATCTTTCGATTCGATACAATATATAGTGTAGCCTATTTTTTGGAGGGAGTCCAAGGTGTAATTGGCGGGCATTGTTGGGTATGCCGTAGCATCGGTGTAGAACATATATTCAATAGAATGTGGTGTATTGAAAACCAACGTTCTTGCAGTCGGACTGGTGCTTTGCTTAAATTCCTCCATTGCCACCCTCCATTGTGGTTCCGTTTTCGTAGAGAATGGCTTCACCCTTTCATAGGTATATCGCACTGGTAAAAGAACAAGTAATCCGATTAATGCGTACTTGAGCCACTTATACGGTATGCGAACAGCACCATCTATCAGCTCACTGATAAAATACGCTGTTATTAGAAACAGAGCAGGAGCAGCGAAAATGGTATAGGATTGCATCTTGGTTGCAGAGATGGTGAAAAATAGAAAGGGAATGACAACCCATATTACTAAAGCCCAAATTTTAAAATTGGATTTCAATTGAATACTGCGAGTTATGAACCAGAACAATGGAATATACACTAACTCGCCGTATGACACCCGCATGACATCCAAATGGAAATACCACGGTCGGCTTTGTCCTTCCAAAACTTCGTAAAAGTGTAAAACATTATAATGACTTTCCCACGCTGCTTCCAAGGGGTAATTAGAATGAATAAACAATTGCCACGGAAGAGCAATCAACAAAATGGTCAGAACCAAAATCGAACCATGAATGACGACATCTTTGAATCTGAACTTATATTGCAGCGCAAACATCAACCAAATTGGCACCACAATTAAAGCAGGCAACCATTTACATAAAATTGCTAGTCCGATTGCAACACCGCAAAGCAAATTCATCCACCAGGCTCGACTTTCCGTAAATCGATAAGCCAAATAAGCACCTAGCAATATAAAAAAGCAGAAAAAGACATCTACGTGATCAGTGGGTGCCCGACCTGCTACCATTTCTAAAATCCAACCATTGATTGTAAAGAAGAATGCTGCGTAAAACCCCACCCTTAGATTAAACAGACGTTTGCCGAAGAAATAAATTATAACGACTCCAAGCAACGATAGTACGACAGAAGGAAAACGAACGGCAAATTCATTCGTCCCGAAAACAGAAATACTTGCGCTTAACGTCCATAGCGGCAACGGTTGTTTATGCAACCAAACATGATTGCTAGCCCAGGCTTTATACTGATATGGCACTACTGGGTTTTCATATAATGTTGGCTTTAATGGGTGTTCTGAGACGTTTTTCGCCACCAAGGCATGATAACGCTCGTCCCACGGATGCAAAACAGGGTCGCTGATAACGAAAAAACGCAACATTGCACCAGCACCAATGAGTAACAGCAGAGTCAAGGTGTAATTGGATCTACGCTGAGACCAAAATGCACCAAGTAGCAAAAGAACAGTAATAAATATTGTTAGTATGCCGAACATAGCTCAACTTGAACCGCTAAAATAGGTGGTAAATTAGAAAAACGGATGTGAGCCGTGTTCTTTTCCATATCATTCTATGACAAGAAAGTCTATTTTTACAACATGCAGTGGATTCGCACGACCTCGGGAAAATTTGTTCTTTTGCTAACGCTCGTCTTCGCGTTAACTACTTTTGACAAGGTTTCGAAGGTTGTTTCAGGGCAAAAACCTTGTCTCTGCGCATACGACGGCTATGGTTATTACGCGTATTTGCCACGGATTTATGAAAAAGGCGATTTACAGTTCGATAAAGAGTGGATGCAGCGTAGACAAGACCAATATTGTTTTGGCGCAGAAGTGTATCAACTTGAGAAAAGAAACCTAAAGTCTGAAATCAATATTTACCACATGGGGTTGTCGTTTGTTTTGCTGCCCTCCTATGCGGTTTCAGATGTATTTGCGAGAATGGGCGGCTACCCTACAGACGGCTTTTCCACACCATATCACATAGGCTATAAATTAAATGCATTGCTCTTCATTTTCCTGGGACTTCTATACATAAGAAAGCTTCTTCGTTTCTTTGCTAGTGAAACCGCTACAGTACTGGCCCTGATATTGATTACGCTAGGAGCAAACACGTACTTTACATTCAACTACCAATACGATCTACCACATCTCTACCTCTTTACGATTAATGCATCAGCCTTCTTTCACCTGCTGCGATTTGTTAAAGAGGGCAACAATCGATCTTTCTGGTTCTTTGCACTACTTTTCGGGCTGGCAGTTTGTATCCGACCAACACAACTGATCTTTGGAATAATCCCTTTCATTCTTCTTTACAACGAATTCGGTAAAACGAAAAAATTCATACGTCATTTGGTCATTCTTGGTGGAGCGGTCATTCTCTGCAATATGCCACAGCTTTTATACTGGAAAATTGTTGGTGGAGAGTGGGTGATATTGAATTTGCATACGGAAGACATTGTATTGAGCGACCCCAATTTGTACGACTTTCTTTTCTCGTACAGAAAAGGATGGTTACTATACTCACCATTATTTTTAATCCTACCAATTGGATTTTGGCTCATGTTCAAAAGGAACAAAATCCTCTTTTGGGGCGTGTTCTCGTTTTCTCTACTTTACATTTATGTAATGAGCGCATGGGAGTGCTGGTGGTACGCCAACTCCTTTGGATCACGTGTGATGGTGGATATCTATCCGATTCTGGCCATCCCCTTGGTTTTTATAATAGACGCTTTAAAAACGAGAACCGCTCAAATTACAGCTGGTATTTTTCTTCTCAGTTGCCTTGGACTAAATCTTCTTCAGAGTGAGCAAATTCGAAAAGGCATAATACACAGTGAAAGAATGACCAAAGAACATTACTGGCATGTATTCGGGAAACTAAACTCGAAAGAAATTCATCACAGGTATTTACTCATCAACAGAGAGGACTTGGACTGGCCTAAACAGTTAGCAAAAGATAAAGATTTGCCCTTTGATATCTATTCCCGTGAGGTTTACCATCAAGAGAAACCGGTAACCCCACCTGCAAATGGCGACGTATCGTTGGGTAAAATACACCTGTTCAAAACTTTCCAAACGGATGAAACCTTGCTGGAAGTCCCGGTAGTTTTCTCAACTTCCGATTCCACGCAAAGTGCACTCCTTAGAATGGAATGTGTAAGTCGCTACAATTGTTATAGCTGGAACAATCTCGAACTATCGCTTGGTAGAAATCAAGGGGTTGACATATACGATACACTTCGATTCAATCTTCCGGACATTCGGCACGAAGCAGACTCCATGCAGATTTACATTCAAAATACAGGCAATGCTTTGGTGCAACTACAGGATTTTAAGATTAAAGCGACGAGCTTAATCCGAAAGTAAGGAGTTTCTGAAACAAGGAATGCTTTACCTCCAAAGACTTTTAATTGTTTTACTGAGGGCTATTTTGAGAAGACCAAGACGTATCCAAGTTTTAATTACAGGCGCCTCAATACAAGAAAAAAGAAGCCCTATAAAGAACTCCTTTTCATTTCGTTATTCAATATACTTTTCTAATCTCTGTAGAGTGTCGATTTCACGGCCTTTACAATACGTTCTACATTCGGAAGAGCTTCGTCAATCAATGTAGGTGAAAATGCAAATGGCGTATCCGTCTGTGTTACACGCATTACAGGCGCATCAAGAAAGTCAAATGCGTAACGCTGTAAATGATAGGCAATCTCGGATGAAATAGACGCAAGTGGCCACGATTCCTCGACAACTACGCAACGGTTGGTTTTCTTTACTGATTCCACCACAGCAGCGTAATCTATAGGACGAACGGTTCTCAAATCAATGATTTCACATTCAATTCCATCCTTTGCCAAAACTTCTGCTGCTTCGTGTGCAACTTTAATGATTTTTCCGAAGGATACGATTGTAACACTGTGTCCTTTACGTTTGATATCAGCAACACCAATTGGAATAATATACTCTCCTTCTGGTACTTCACCTTTATCTCCGTACATTTTCTCGGACTCCAAGAACACGACTGGATCTTCATCTCTAATGGCTGCTTTCAGCAATCCCTTAGCATCAGCAGGATTTGAAGGCGTGATCACTTTCAATCCGGGAACGTGCGCATAAAACGCCTCAAATGCTTGTGAGTGTGTTGCCGCTAATTGTCCAGCCTGACCATTTCCACCTCGAAAAACAATAGGGCAATGATACTGACCACCAGACATTTGCAACATTTTGGCTGCACTGTTTATAATTTGATCGGCTGCCAGAATGGCAAAGTTCCAAGTCATGAACTCCACAATTGGACGCAATCCATTCATGGAAGCACCAACACCAATTCCAGTAAAACCGAGTTCAGCGATTGGGGTATCAATCACACGATCTGGACCAAATTCATCGAGCATCCCTTGCGACACCTTGTAGGCCCCATTGTATTCTGCTACCTCCTCACCCATTAAAAATACGCTATTATCTGCACGCATTTCCTCTGACATCGCTTCTCTTAACGCCTCTCGGAATTGTAAAGTTTTCATGTTCGTGTTTTAAACAGTCAAATAAACCAAAATAGAACGCCAAATGTACAAATTTCATGTAAGATTTTCGAGCTCCGTCAATAATCATTTGAAATGCTAGATAAACCGCTCAGAATTTGTTAAATTCGCGTTCGATTTTAAAGACAAAAATCTCATGAAAATTCTTGTATGTATAAGTAAATCTCCGGACACCACTTCGAAGATCGCGTTCACGGATGGCGATACGAAGTTTGACGAGAACGGAGTACAATATATTGTCAATCCGTATGATGAGTGGTACGCTTTAGTTAGAGCGCTGGAATTGAAAGAAGCTGGAGGAGGATCGGTGTCCATTATCACGGTTGGAACTGCAGCGGACGATGCTGTAATTCGAAAGGCCTTAGCCATTGGTGCGGATGAAGCGGTTCGAATCGATGCTGAGCCGACTGACGCTTACTTTACAGCCATGCAGATTGCCGAGTATGCCAAAGCGAATGGCTATGATTTGGTGATGACAGGGAAAGAAACTATCAATTACAATGGTTCACAAGTTGGTGGCATGATTGCAGAGGGAATGGATGTTCCGTTTGTTTCATTGGCTTCCAAAATGGATGTAAATGGTTCAACCGCTACATTGGATACTGAAATTGTTGGAGGGGTTCAAACTGTAGAGGTTTCACTTCCAGCTGTAGTTTCTTGTGCAAAAGGAATGGCTGAGCAGCGAATTCCGAACATGCGCGGAATTATGGCAGCTCGTACAAAACCATTGAACGTTGTTGCTCCAGCGGACATCCCATCTTTAACTTCTTTCGTAAGTTACACTTTGCCACCTGCTAAGTCAGAGTGCAAGATGATTGATCCAGAAAACATGGACGAGTTGGTAGCATTGTTACACAACGAAGCGAAAGTCATTTAATTACAGAAGGAGGCAAAAGGTAGAAAGCAGAAGGACTCCTTCAACTTTCAGCCTTCCACTTTTGACCAAAAAAGAAATTATGTCAACATTAGTATATATCAACAGTAACGACGGCTTGGCGAAGAATGCCTTGGAAGCTGTTACTTATGGAAAGAAATTAGGTGCCGATGTAAACGTTGTAACTACAGGAGGTGCCGACGAAGCAACTTTGTCTACTCTAGGAGAATATGGAGCTGGTAAGGTCATGGTTGATCGCTCTGTCACTTCGAACGACCCTGGGCAAATTGCAAACGTTGTTAAGGCAGCAGCTGAAGCAACTGGAGCTACCACCATCGTTTTCTCTCATGATTTCGTAGCAAAAGCTACCGCTCCTCGCGTTTCTGTAAAACTGAAAGCAGGTTTGGTAAGTGGAGCAATTGACGTTCCAGAAGGAAACAAGGTAAAGGTGAACGTTTTCTCAGGGAAGGCATTTGGTTTTGTAGAAGTGAATACCGACACGAAAATCATTTCGTTATTGCCTAATAGCTTCCAACCAGAAGCAGGAGGTAGTGCTTGTAGCGTTGAGGAATTCAATGGGAATGCCGGCGACGCAGCGATTAAAGTAATTGAAACAAAGAAACCGGAAGGAGACATTCCTTTACCAGAAGCGGAGCTTGTTGTCTCTGCAGGACGTGGACTAAAAGGTCCTGAAAACTGGGGAATGATTGAAGAATTGGCATCGGAGCTTGGAGCAGCAACAGCTTGTTCGCGCCCAGTAGCCGATATCGGTTGGCGCCCTCACCACGAGCACGTGGGACAAACAGGAGTTGCCATCCGCCCGAACCTTTACATTGCAGCAGGAATTTCTGGAGCTATTCAGCACCTTGCAGGAGTGAACGGTTCGAAAGTAATCGTGGTGGTGAACACTGACGCAGAAGCGCCATTCTTCAAAGCAGCAGATTACGGTGTCGTAGGAGATGCATTTGAAGTAATCCCTCGATTGACAGAAGCTGTGAAGAACTTCAAAGCGGCTAATTAATAAGAAGTACTATTTTTACACTCTCAGGGAAGCCCCAAAAGCTTCCCTGATTGTTTGAAACGCCCAGCCGCACCATGGAAAAAATAAAACTCGAAATTGTCGGACTTTCTTACAGTCAAACGCAATCTGGCGCCTATGCTTTGGTACTTTCTGAAGCTAATGGGAAACGACGTCTACCTATTATTATTGGTGGATTTGAGGCACAGGCAATTGCTATCGAGTTAGAAAAAATGGTTCCCACACGGCCTTTGACTCATGATCTTTTCAAAAATTTTGCTTTGGCTTTTGACATCGCTGTGAAAGAGGTCGTGATTTACAATTTGGTTGAAGGAATCTTTTACTCCAAATTGATCTGCGAGCAGAAAGGCGAAACCCTGGAAATTGATGCCAGAACTTCAGATGCTATTGCTATCGGCGTTCGGTTCAATTGTCCTGTTTACACATATGAATCCATTCTTTCAAGCGCTGGCATCATGCTGGATGAAAATGACGGTGAAGAAGACCTGATAGCTGAAAGCATGGAAGAAGAGCCCGTTGAAGCTGGGGGCACTTTAGAATCCTTAACCGACGAAGAACTGAATCAACAAATGCAAGAAGCAGTCGAGAACGAGGATTACGAATTGGCTTCGAAAATACGTGATGAGCTGAACAAGCGCTCTAGCAATTAGGTATTGAAAAAACTTTCCTACATACTACTACTTCCCATTCTTCTTTTGGGCCACCTGTCGGCGACGGCACAAGACTCGATTGATCCAAAAAGTTTGGAAGGTATTTGGAGCCCGAAGGGTCAAAAGCACTTCATAGAATTCAACGGCGATCAATTCAAGCATAATTTTGGAAAAACGAAAGACACCATTTCAGGTGCATGGTCATTAAATGGAAATAAACTCCGCTTAGTTCAGGAGCTCGATATCACTCAAAACATTGATTCTACTGTTCTTGTTCGCGAAGGAAGTAAATCCAAATTACTTCATTATAGTGACGGCGCTCACGTAGCTACCACGATCGGTGACTCATTGATTCAGGAAATTGGTGTGCAAAACGTAACGGTTAGTAAGAAAAAGAGCGGGCTACATTTTAAAGGGGACGGCATTAATGATGTTGTTTATCAGCCTACGCAAATCAATCCAGATAAAGGCATGGCATTCAATTTTATGTCTGTAATTCGTGGATTGCTGGGCATGGCCTTCCTTATTTTCATTGCCTATATTTTCAGCGCCAATAGAAGTGCCATTAATTGGAGTTTAATCGGAAAGGGCGTTGCCCTACAATTTATAATTGCATTCTTGGTGCTAAAGGTTCCATTTGTAGAAGATATTTTCAATGGAATAAGCTGGGTGTTCGTCGAAATCATTGGTAAAACGGATGCCGGAGTTGATTTCCTTTTTGGACAAATGGGCACTGGAACCGTTCAACCACCCTTGATTACCTTTGCCATAAAGGTTCTCCCTACGATAATTTTCTTTTCAGCTCTCGTAAGCCTCTTCTATTACTGGGGTATTTTGCAGAAGGTTGTTTATATATTTGCCTGGATCATGAAGCGTTTCATGAAATTATCAGGAGCTGAGAGTTTAGCAGCTGCCGGAAACGTATTCCTTGGTCAAACAGAAGCTCCGTTGTTAGTCAAACCGTATTTATTAGGAATGACAAAGTCGGAAATCATGTGTTTGATGACGGGAGGAATGGCGACCATCGCTGGTGGTGTATTAGCTGCTTATGTCAGTTTCCTTGGAGGTGACGACCCTGAACAACAAGCCTTTTTTGCAAAACACTTATTAACCGCATCCATTATTTCAGCTCCTGCAGCCATAATCGCGGCAAAAATATTAGTGCCAGAAACAGAGACCATCAATGAAAAAATGTCCATCTCAAAAGAAAAAATTGGGGTGAATGCCCTAGAGGCACTTTCAAACGGAACGACGGATGGATTGAAACTTGCTGTAAATGTTGGAGCAATGCTTTTAGTATTTACCGCTTTAATGGCGCTTGGAAACTGGTTACTTGGAATCATTGGAGGCTGGACAGGCGCTAATGAAGCCATCGCAGCTGGTGGAGTGTACTCAGGGCTTTCTTTTGAGTTCCTCCTAGGCTATGCTTGTCGTCCTATTGTCTGGATGATGGGTGTTGATTGGGCAGACTCTATTTACGTAGGTGAACTTTTGGGGACGAAAACCATCCTCAATGAATTTGTGGCGTATCCACGACTTGGGGAAATGAAAGAATCTGGAATGATTGGGCAAAAATCGATCATCATGAGTACGTATATGCTCTGTGGTTTTGCCAACTTTGCTTCCATTGGGATTCAAATTGGAGGAATTGGATCTTTGGTGCCAACACGCAAAGGATTGCTATCCAAACTTGGTGTACGTGCTCTCATTGGTGGAACTATAGCTTGTTTGTTGACAGCTGTGATTGTTGGGATGACCTTGTAACTCTTAATTCACATCTCGACTCCGCACGGCGCGGTGTTGTTCTGATTCGAGGTATATACTCGTGTTATTCATAATTCACATCTCGACTCCGCTCGATGTGCTAATTCATAATTACCTTTGCCAGATGCATCCCTTGGAAAAACGTATTCGCAATTTTGATGGATCCAATTTTGAGGCATTGGCTTTGGACATATTCCAATTTCAGTTCAAGCACGTTCCCGTTTATCGAGATTTTTGTAATTATTCAGGAAGAACAAACCCCACTACGCTAGAAGAAATCCCCTTTTTACCGATTCACTTTTTTAAAAGTCATGGTGTTTTAGTGGAAGGAGTTAAACCAGAAACCGTTTTCAAAAGTAGCGGAACAGGCGGCAATCGGAGCACTCATTTTATCGCCTCTACCGAATTGTATAAGCATACCTTCCGTCGCATCTACGCGAGTCAAATAGGCAACCCAAAAGATCAAGTGATTTTGGCCTTGTTACCCAACTACCTTGAACAAGGAGAATCTAGTTTGGTCTACATGGTTGATGAGTTGATCCAAGATACGGCGTCGGAACAATCGGGCTTTCTATTGAATGAATACGATGAAATAGTTGATCGTTATCGAAAAGCATTGAACTCAAACAAGCAGGTCGTCATTTTTGGTGTTTCCTATGCACTGCTCGATTTGGCCGAAAGAAGTCCAGACTTAGCGAAAGCCATTATTATTGAAACGGGTGGCATGAAGGGCCGTCGCAAAGAAATGACGAAGGCGGAACTTCATCACTTTCTAAAAAGAGGATTGAATTGCACGCATATTTCATCAGAATATGGAATGACGGAGTTACTCTCTCAAGGGTATAGCAGAAAAGATGGATTGTTTGTTCCGGGATCTACCATGAAAGTGCTCATTCGTGAAGTCAACGACCCCTATAACTATGTGAGAAACAGAAAAACGGGAGGAATCAACATCATTGACCTGGCCAATTTATATAGTTGCTCGTTTGTTGAAACACAAGACCTCGGAAAACTCCATGAAATGGGATTCGAAATCATGGGGCGTTTTGATCATTCAGATGTTCGGGGGTGTAATCTAATGATCGGTCAATGATTCAATTTTTTGAAGGATTGATAATAGTCAATTCTTTTATTCAGACGGGGTAATCGAAAGTTGACGTGATCCTCACTTAAATTTTCTCTTAGGTTTTCATAGATTGTTACAACAATCTTATCATATTCCTCTGAATTATATAATTCTGTGATTGTCATCTTCCGAACCAACACATCTCCCTCATAATTGAGATGTGTCTCAGTTCTTGATTCCTCTTTACCGAAAACATGAAACGATTTGGACAAATAGGTTTTTGGTGACTTCGTGTTTGAAACGTAACGGTACAAAGTATCGCTTACCTGCTCATATCGGGTTCGACTAACATTAGAGGAAGAGTCCACGGATGAAAAGCTCTCTGTGAGAACATTCCTTCCCAAAGAGTCATATGTGTATTGATATGATTCATATCCTTTCTCAAAGTTCTTTACTACTGTTAATGGCTGCCCGTTCTCATTGTAGCTTTGATCCACTTTACGACAGCCTGAAAGCTTCATTACTTCACCTGTTTCCAGCGTGTCATGTTGCACATTGTCATTCTCTAGTCTGATCTCATCGGAAACTATTGAAAATGGATCATTTCGGTTGCTGTGACTTGAAGCATTCTTTCGCAAAGGAGGGTTCAACCGACGGTAAAAACAAGAATGTGAATATTCCCTTTTATTTATCGTGTCTTGCTCCACCCAGTAATGAGTTTTATGCAAAACACTTCCATCAAATGCGAACTCTAAATTTTCACTCTCTACTATCTTCTTTTCTCCCAACTTTACAGTTGATGTCTTATAGTTTTCACCTCTAGTGACGATAAAAGTAGTGTCACCTTTATATTGATAATCCTCAACGAGTTGTATTTTCCCATCCCTGAATGTTTCCGAATGAAGTACCCTTGAAATACTATCGTACCGTGATTCTATCCTTTGATTTTTGCTGTTGTCACCAGGGAAGCTCCATAGCACCTTTAGCGCATCGCCTTTGTCATTTCTGATAATATCATTCGTGCTTATTAGTCTGTCTCCATGATATGATTCTGAATATACTTTCAGTAAAGTATCTTGCGCAAAACTAAGTTTCAACGCAACAACCAAAAGACATATGATTAGACATTTCATTTAAATTGAAAGAAGATAACTCATTTAAGGAGCAGTAATACTGTTTTAACAAAACGATAACTACTCAAACCAATTCCGTACTTTTATTCCATGGAAACGCAAACCCTCATATTTCTCATTGCTATCGGTGTTGGTGCCGGCATCTTAAGTGGTTTTGTTGGCATTGGCGGTGGCGTCATCATCGTTCCAGCCTTAATGTATGTTTTCAGCATGTCACAATACGAGGCCCAAGGAACCAGTCTTTTCGTGCTTTTACTTCCTGTTGGAATATTAGCCGTTCGGAATTATTGGGTTTCTGGCCATATCAACTGGAAATTTGGAATGATCATCGCCTTAACTTTCGTTGCTGGAGGATACCTTGGATCCAAATTAGCGCTGCGAATCAACCCTGCCATAGTGAAACTTGTTTTCGGACTCTTAATGGCGTATGTTTCCATTCGTATGATTACTTCAGGAATTAAGACTTTGAACAATGAATTCTAAGATCAAAAATCACATACAAGCCACTGCCGATCGGATTTTTGAAAAAGTACGTGCGTATCGTGAGCACCTCCATGCTAATCCTGAGTTGTCGTATCAAGAGCATGAAACCATGAAATATGTGAGCGCACAACTTACTGCCATTGGTATCGAGCACAAAACGGGTATTGGTGAAACAGGAATAGTTGGAATCATTCGCGGCGATCACCACAATGAGCAGGCCTCATGTATTGCTTTGCGAGCAGATCTCGATGCTCTTCCCATTCTGGAGGCGAACGATGTTCCTTATAAATCTAAAGTAGATGGGGTCATGCATGCTTGCGGTCATGATGTGCATACGTCTGTTTTGTTGGGAGCGGCAGAAATTCTGAACGACATTCGAAACGAATTACCACAACCTGTGAAGCTTATTTTTCAACCAGGAGAAGAGAAAAATCCAGGTGGAGCTACCTATATGATTCGCGATGGAGCATTAGAAAACCCGAAAGTAGATCGCATTTTCGCATTACATGTTTTCCCCGATATGGATACAGGGCAGGTCGGATTCAAAGAAGGGCTTTACATGGCTTCTTGCGATGAAATTCATCTGACCATCAAAGGAAAAGGTGGACATGGTGCAACGCCCCATCGATGTATTGACCCTATTTTTACGGGAGCAGAAATCGTAACCTCATTACAACAAATTGTTAGTAGAAAGTGTGATCCTAAAATCCCTTGCGTTCTTTCGTTTGGACATTTTGAAGCCTTGGGAGCTACGAATGTCATTCCGGAAACGGCCCATATCAAGGGTACGTTCCGAACAATGAACGAACCCTGGCGTGAAGAGGCTTTGCAATTGATTGAAAATAGCATTAGAAGCATTGCTCAATCCAACGGTGCTGAAGTGGTTTTAAACATCAGCAGAGGATATCCGTATTTGGAAAATCACCCAGAGACGACAGCGAACATGCGCGAATTGGCGAAAGAATATCTCGGTGAGGAAGTCGTTCATGATCTCCCGATTCGTTTGACGGCCGAGGATTTCTCCTACTACTCGCAGGAAGTAGCCGCATGCTTTTTTCGCCTCGGCGTTAGAAATGAGGAGAAAGGAATTGTCCACGGTGTACACCACCCTAGGTTCGATATTGACCCAGAAGCATTACGTATCGGGATTCAAATGATGGCTCTCGCTGCATTCAGTTGATGATGAAAAATTTACTCTTCATATTGCTCATTTCAATTCTCGCTCTTGGTTGTAACGAGCAGAAGAAGCATGCCAAACAAATGAATGGTACCTGGACCATTTACAGCTACACTCAAATTACGGGCGCTGGTTTTAGAACAGAATATCCTACGCAAGGCACGGTAAAATTTGAAGATTTAGGGAATGGAAATCTGAATTATACGGAGGAGTTCAGCTATGATAATGGATCTGGCTGGGTTCTTGTAAATCGCTCTGGCAACATGATGATAACAGGAGAGAAAGCAAAAAACTTCACACTGACTTTTACGGAACCGGTTACTTCTGAAACGATCAATCAGACCATTCATGTTGTAAGTAAGGACGATTTAAAGATCGAATATCAAGAAAATGGCATTGGACATTCATTTGTTCTTCAGAAAAACTAAACAGAATTAGTTTGCCATTTCACTCATGAATTTAATGCGCATGAGGCGTAATTCTTCTTCGGAGTAATCACCGTCAAACTCCTTATAAGCTTCAATCAAATCATCTGTTTCGGCTTCAGAGAAGTAATCGTAAATCTCTTCTTGATTGTCTTCGTCTAAAATGTCGTCAATGTAGTAGTTGATGTTTACGCGTGTTCCTGACGAAACAATGGCTTCAATTTCATCGATTATCTGCTCTACAGATTTCCCTTGTGCATTCCCGATGTCCTCCAATGGCAATTTGCGATCTATGTTTTGAATCAGTTTGACCTTCAACCCAGATTTGTTTACAACGGATTTTACCACCATATCCTGAGGACGGTCGATATTATTCTCCTGAACGTAATCTTTCACCAAGCGAACGAAAGGTGCTCCGTAACGTGTTGCTTTTCCGTTGCCAACCCCTTGAATATTGGTCAATTCTTCAATACTCGTTGGGTATTGTAGACACATGTCTTTTAACGATGGTTCTTGAAAGATTACAAATGGCGGTACCTCCATCTTTTTCGAAAGCGATTTACGCAACTCGATTAGTTGGGAATATAAAGCTTCATCAAACGCCCCCCCTTTATTCGATTGTACAACAGGCTCCTCATCGGTAACCAAATAATCTCTTTCCTCAATCAACATGAAAGATTTTGGTGACTCCATAAAGGCACGACCTTCTTCAGTCAACTTCAACACACCGTAGGTTTCTATATCCTTACGAATAAGCCCAGTCACTACCGACTGACGGATTACAGCGTTCCAGAAATGTTCGTCTTTTTCTTTCCCTACACCAAACAGTTCGTGTTGATCGTGTTTGTAAGCTTTGATGTCAGCCGTTACTTTGCCAGCCAAAAACGCACAGTAATGCTTTGAGCGCTGTGTTTCGTTTAAAGCGTCAATCGTCTTCAATAAGTTCTGAACATACTCCTTTCCCTCGTACTTATTTCGTGGGTTTTTACAGTTATCACATCCGTTGGAACAATTTGTTTCATCAAATTCTTCACCGAAGTAATGCAAAATCATTTTTCGGCGACAAACTGAAGTTTCCGCATAGGAAGCAATCTCGTTCAGAAGCTGTCTTCCAATCTCCTGCTCGGCAACCGGTTTACCTTGAAGGAATTTTTCCAGTTTTTCCACATCTTTATAACGATAGAAAGCAATACATTCTCCTTCTCCACCATCTCTACCAGCACGGCCTGTTTCTTGATAATAGCTTTCGAGAGATTTTGGAATATCGTGGTGAATAACGAAGCGAACATCTGGTTTGTCAATCCCCATTCCAAAGGCAATGGTGGCGACAATAACATCTACTTCTTCCATGAGAAACATATCCTGATGCTTGGCACGTGTAGCGGCATCCAGACCTGCATGATACGGAAGCGCATTGACACCATTCACCTGCAGTAGTTCCGCTATTTCTTCTACTTTCTTTCGACTTAAGCAATAGATAATACCACTTTTCCCCTCCTTGGTTCGAATGTATCGGATGATTTGTTTCTCCACCTCCTTTTTCGGGTAGATCTCATAATACAAATTTTCACGATTGAAAGACGATTTGAACACCGTGGCGTCCAACATATTCAAGTTTTTTTGAATATCGTACTGCACCTTCGGCGTGGCTGTAGCTGTTAAAGCTATAATGGGAACATTGGAAATCCGCTCAAAAATTTCTCGTAATCGACGATACTCCGGGCGGAAATCATGTCCCCACTCTGAAATACAGTGTGCCTCATCAATTGCAAAAAAACTGATATTCACAGATGTTAGGAAATCAATGTTGTCACTTTTGATCAAAGATTCTGGTGCCACATACAACAATTTCGTTTTGCCCGCAGAAATATCGTTTTTGACCCTTGTAATTTCTGTTTTTGTTAAGGATGAATTCAGGAAATGTGCAATGGATTCGTTGTTGCTGACATGCCGCACCGCATCCACTTGATTTTTCATTAGGGCGATTAAAGGTGAAACCACAATCGCTGTTCCTTCAGAAATAATCGCTGGCAGCTGATAGCACATGGACTTACCACCACCAGTAGGCATAATTACGAACGTATTCTTCCCGTTTAAGACATTATGAATGATGTCCTCTTGCTCTCCTTTAAAACTATCGAAACCGAAATACGATTTCAATGCTTCTTTTAAGTCCATGTAGTGAAAAAATTATAGCTATTATCCTATCTAAGATACACAATTTTTTAACATTCATCACTCCGAGTTTTAAAATAATTCACGCTTTGGAAATGCATCTCTTATTGCGGATGTTTCGCTATTTTTGTCGTCGCTATGTCAGACGAAAAACGCATGTCCTTTTTAGAGCATCTCGAAGAATTGAGATGGCGGTTGGTGCGTTCTGCTATTGCGATTCTGATTGTGGCAGTTGTAATCTGGATTTTTCAGGAATGGATTCTCGACAACCTGTTCCTTAACATGCGCTTCAAGAATTTTCCAACGTTTTGGATGATGTGCGAATACTTTGGTGTTTGTGTTGACAATGTTCCCGTTCGAATGATGAGTAGCACCGTAACTGGTCAGTTCTCTTACGCTTTGATGATGAGTATTATGGGAGGTTTTGTTGTAGCTTTCCCCTTTGTGTTCTACCAATTTTGGGGATTCGTCAAACCAGGATTGCGTCAAAATGAGAAATCTGTAGCAAAAGGCATCATCCTCTATGTAACGCTACTTTTCTTCACGGGAATTGCATTTGGATATTACGTCGTAGCTCCACTGTGTATCCAATTTTTTGGAAGTTACGTAATGTCCGAGCAGATTGAAAATATTTTCACAATCAACTCGTACATGAGTATGGTTCTCTCAACCGTGTTCTATTCCGGTTTGTTATTCTTGCTACCGATTCTCTCGTACCTTTTAACCAAAATCGGAGTTCTAGGTCCTGATTTCCTGAAAAAATACAGAAAACACGCCATTATTGCCATTTTGGTTTTATCCGCTTTCATCACACCTCCAGACTTAATTAGCCAGGTAATCGTTGGTATTCCTATTCTCATCCTTTACGAAATTGGTATTCTCGTGTCGAAGCGTGTTGAAAAACAAAGGAAAAATCAAGTCTAACGCCACACCTTTTTGGTAATTTCTTCGTTATTTTACTACTGCTTTAAAATAAACGATGCATCGAGTACTACTAGCTTTCTTTCTGCTATTGGGCGGTTTTTCATTAGGTCAAAAAACGATCGTGAAGGGCATTGTCACGGATGGTGATTCTGGAGAGCCTATGCCGTTTGTTAAAGTGCAATTCGTCGATTCAAAAATTGGAGCATTTACAGATACTGCCGGTGCCTATTATTTGGAAACCTACTATGCTACTGATTCAATCATCGTACGTTATTCAGGCTACACACCTCAGGTTATTCCGGTTCAAAGAGATGTTGCTCAAGACATTAACATCACACTCGAACTGATTCAAACGGAAATTGGTCCAGTAATGGTGAAAGCGCCAGATGAGCGACCTTCCGATATTTTGCACCGCAGAATGGTTCAGAACAAGCCAGCGAATAACAAGGAAAAATTGGGTTCGTACGAATACGAGGTATATAACAAGGTGCAGCTGGACATCAATAATATTGGAGATAAGTTCAAGGAGCGAGACCTCGTTAAACGCATGGACCTTATCACTGATTATTTGGATTCTACAGAAAACGGAACAAACTATCTTCCCGTAATTTTAAGTGAGTCTGTATCTGATTTCTACTTCAAAAACCATCCGAAGAAAAAGAGAGAAGTGGTGAAAGCCACACGTATTAGCGGTGTTGAAAATCTACAATTGAATCAGCTACTGGGAGATATGTACTTGGACTTCAATATCTACGATAATTACCTCCTCATATTCAACAAACAGTTTGTAAGCCCCGCATCGAATTCTGCTCAAAGTTTCTACAAATTTTATCTTGAAGACTCCACTTACATTGACAACCAATGGTGCTATCAATTGCGATTTGTTCCCAAGCGCAAGGGAGACATGACCTTTCAAGGTAATATGTGGATTCACGATACTACGTATGCAGTGAAGCAAGTTACGATGAACATTTCTGAGTCGGCGAACATAAACTACGTGCAAGCATTGCAAATCGAACACAAATTCGATCAAGTGGAACCCGAAATATGGATGCTTACGAGCGAAAAAATGGTGGCGGACTTGAAAATCACGAAAAAATCAGACGTTTACGGCTTCTTTGGCAGACGACATTCAATGCGCAAAGACTTTGTGATCAATCAGGCTCGATCCGATGATTTTTATAGGTCGGGAACTACCGTCGAGATTCTGGATAGTGCAGAACAACGTTCAGATGAATATTGGGCTAAGGTACGGCATGAGCCATTGACAATTCAAGAGCAAGGCATTGACAACATGATCGACTCCTTGAATGACCTGCGATTCTTCAACGTTTTAAAAAACGTGATTTATCTCGCCACCACAGGTTATTATCGAGTGGGTAAGATAGAAATCGGTAGTGCATTCTCTTTGGTTACGTTCAACCCTGTTGAGAAATTCAGAACTGCGGTGGCATTAAGAACATCCAATCAGTTCAGTAGACGCATCGAGCTGGGAGGAAGGTTGGCTTACGGTTTTGGTGATCAAAGGTTTAAGTACGGCGCATCGGTTCGATTCAATGTCACGCCAAAAAAACGCGGTATGCTTACAGGCTATTATTCCTATGACATCGAGCAAATTGGTCAATCGCCTGATGCTGCTGCAATCGGCTCTACCTTTGGAACCTTGCTGCGCACTGGTCCCTTGGATCGATTGACATTTGTGGAGCGAATTGGTGTTAATTTGGAGAAAGACGTTCGGAAAGATGTCGTCTTATATGGTGGGGTTGAATGGAAAGAATTTACTGCACTTGGATTGGCTAATTACGTTCGTCCAACAGACGTTGCTGGAGTACATGATACTATTCATCAGATTCAGACGAGCGAGATAACTTTACGCTATCGTTGGGCCAAAGATGAAGAGTTCATTTCAGGTGCTTTTGATCGCACATCAGTTCGGTCGAAGTATCCCATTTTAACGTTGCAAGGCGTATTTGGAATTAAAGATGTATTCGGCGCCGACTACAATTATCAAAAGTTCGATTTTATCATGGAGCACATCGCAAGAATCGGCTATTTGGGTAGAATGCGCTACGGAGTCAATGTCGGCTACATATTCGGAACTGCCGCCTATCCGTTCCTGAAAGTTCATGAAGGAAATCAATCGTACTGGTTGCAATTAAATACTTTCAACAAAATGGATTTCTTTGAATTCATTTCAGATCGCTATGTGACCGGATATATTGAAAACCATTGGGAAGGGATTTTCTTAGACCGAATTCCGGGTGTCCGTAAGGCAAAATTACGATTGGTAACGAGTGCACGCGCTGCAATTGGATGGATAGACGATCGACATTTGGAAGAAATGTACTTACCTTCGTTCACAAGAGAGTTTAACAACATTCCTTACGTAGAGGTAAGCATGGGATTGGAAAATATATTTAAAGTGGGGCGCGTTGATGTATTTTGGCGGTTGACGCACACTGCACCCAATGTACCTGTTCACAATATTGAAAATTTTGGCATTCGTGCTCGCTACGCAATTAACTTCTAGGATTATGAAATTACATACCAAACAAATAGCGAAGTCATACAAAGGGCGCGATGTAGTGAAAGGCATTAGCGTAGAGGTTAATCAGGGAGAAATCGTCGGACTGTTGGGACCGAATGGAGCCGGAAAAACAACTTCCTTTTATATGATAGTTGGGTTGGTAAGTCCAGATTCCGGGCGTGTTTTCCTCGACGATACAGATATTACTGATTACCCCATGTACAAACGTTCGCAATTGGGAATCGGTTATTTGCCACAAGAGGTTTCCGTATTTCGAAAGTTGAGTGTTGAGGACAACGTACTGGCCATTCTGGAAATGGGCAAACTCTCTAAGCAAGAACGACTTGATAAACTGGAGCAGCTATTAAACGACTTTAGTTTGCAACACGTTCGCAAAAACCAAGGATCTCGGTTATCTGGGGGGGAAAAGCGAAGAACAGAAATAGCTCGAGCTCTGGCTACAGACCCCAAGTTTGTGCTTTTAGATGAACCCTTTGCGGGAGTTGACCCCATCGCGGTAGAGGACATTCAAAGTATAGTTTCAGATCTTCGTGAACGTAATATTGGCATTTTGATAACAGACCATAATGTACAGGAAACCCTGTCTATTACCGATAGAGCTTACCTACTTTTTGAAGGGGACATACTTAAATCTGGTACGGCGGAAGAATTGGCAGCTGATGAACAAGTTCGGAAAGTTTATTTAGGACGTAATTTTGAATTGCGAAAAAAATAGTTTTAATCCTCGCAAAAATTGAATAAATTAGCTGCGGCTTAACAGCCAGAAACACATAATTTTCAACCAACTATGAAAAAAGCGTTACTATTTACATTCGGATTGTCGGCAGTTTTATTTTTGACTGTTTCATGTAAGAAAAACTGTAATATCCCAGAAGAGGACACGTTTTCAGGACCTATCATAACAGAGGTAAACGAACAGAAAGTGGTGATTTACCCATCTTCAGGTGGACTTCTTTCATCATTCCCGAATGGAATGCATATCACAGCAAACTCTCCAGTCACTCAGCAAGAGTGGTTTGAAGTAAGTTTTGACGGAGGAATTACGCGTCAGGCAGTTGACTTCACACAATACAATATTATCGGTTACCCTTTGGCTGTAAAATGTGATGCAGCAATTGATCGTGATTTAGCGACCAACCCAATGGCAAGCTCAGCACTATTTACCATGACTGTTCAAGAATGTAACGACGGTTGTGATGAGTTGCGCACGATTGAAAATTACATACTAGTAGACGACAGCTTAGCGAACTATACTGTCGCGTATCAAGTTCAATAATCAAGATTAACAGTTCAGAAATTTCATCTGAATTAACATACACGTTTGTTTTGCAAACGGAAAGACACAAAAAAAGCACCGAGAATTCGGTGCTTTTTTAATTTCTTTTACTTGCGTGGATTAAGATGGAAGTTGATCAGAATGCTGCTGAACGCTTCCACTTTTGTTTCCGTAAGCATCACAGTGCCCACCTCCTGAAGATCCACATGCTGCCAAGAAAGCAGTTAATGCAAGCCCCAAGAACGCAATGGCCATTACTCTTTTCATGCTGTTTGAATTAAAGGTTTTATAAGATTGTTGTGTTACAATATAACGACAAATCTACGATAAATTGTATGTAGAACGAAATAATCTTATCCACAACAAAGTGATAATCACATAATTTCTTGGCAGGAATCGTGCCACAAGTCACGCTGAAACTGACAATAGCGAGACTTGCTCGTAATTAAACTCCCTAGATTAAACCTGCGATTTTGAAAAGTTATTAACGGAATCAGTCAAATTTCTGGAAAATTAAACGCTCTTCATAACCATTAATCTGGTAGAAAGTAATTGCTTTTCGCTAATTATGTGGAATAAAGTATTTTTCTGTACGTTTCTAATTCGATGGACAAGTTTCGCATTTTGCTACTTCTACTTCTTCCTTTATCCGTTATAGGGCAAAAGAGTTATGTTGTTGATTGGCATGGTTCGTCTTTGAAGCCCCTGATTAAACACCCAACCACACAATTTAAGGACAGCCTTCAAGCTGCTAAATACATTCAAAACTTGCGACAAGATGCCATCAATGACGGTTTCCTGCTTGCTTCTATCGATTCTGTGCGTTACTCAAAAAATGCAGCCGTGGTTTCTTTCTATTTGGGAAATCAATATGAGTCGGCGCTATTGCAGCTTCCAGAAGATGAAATTTCATTTGTACGCAGAAATGCCCGTTTATCGGAGAAAGTTCTGGCAGACATTCCGTTAACACCCAAAGAACTTGGAAGCAATTTACAACGCATTCACAACGCTTATCTGAATAATGGTTATCCTCTTTCTAGCGTTCAGCTAGATTCAGTCATTATTGATGAGATTCAAATTACCGCGAACATTAAAATTGAAAGAGGTCCCTTGTTTACTTGGAAGGAAGTACATATCAAAGGAGATACGGCTGTGAGTCAAAAGTATCTCACCAGCCTCATTGGGATTTCAGAAGGCGATGTATATAGTCGTAAACAATTAACACAAATCACTGGATCCATAACTCAAGTTCCTTTTATCAAAGAAATTCGACCACACGAAATTCTACTCACGAAAGAGGGAGCAGAACTTTTTGTCTACGTGGAATCGGTTGCCATTAGCTCCTTTAACGGAGTGGTGGGATTGCAACCCGATCCTATCTCGGAGCGATTGCAGATCACAGGAGACTTGAACTTACGATTGATGAATGTGCTGAAGAGAGGGGAGTTACTAAACATTCGATGGCAGAGTATTCGTGATCAAACGCAGTCCTTGACATCTCGCTTGAACTACCCTTTTCTTTTTGGTACTTCGTTTGGAATTGACGGAAAATTTGATTTGTACAAACGGGACACCTCCTTTTTGGAGTTAAACGGAAATATAGGTGTCCAGTACTTTCTGAGTCGAGGGAATTACATCAAGGCTTATTATCAGACATTGACATCAAGTGTTCTGGCGGGAGGAGCGAATAACCCAACATTCTCGAACCTTGGAAATACGCAGTCCAATAACTATGGATTGGCCTTTAGTTCCACCCGAGTTGATTATTTTCCGAATCCATCGAGAGGGTTTCGATTAGAAGCTGAGTCCAGCATCGGTAGCAGAACGGCACAGCGAAATGATTCTGCACAGATCACGCGCTCCACAACCTACAGAGGAATGATTGAATTGGAGTGGTTTGTACCTATATACAAACGTCATATATTACGTTTAGCGAATAATACCGAGTTCTATATTGCTGATGAGATCTTTCAAAATGAGGTGTTCCGCTTTGGAGGACTCACAGCTCAACGAGGCTTCAATGAAGATGAATTATTGGCAACAACACGTACCTCTTTCGTCGCGGAATATCGATTCTTACTTGATAAGAATTCGCATGTATTCGCTTTCTATGATCAAACCTGGTATGAAAACGTTTCAGGTGATTATTTTAACGATACGCCCTTCGGTTTTGGCTTAGGATTCTCGTTTCGAACGAATTTAGGAGTATTCTCTATCTCGTATGCTTTGGGGAGTCAATTTGATGCACCAATTCAATTCAACTCCAGCAAAGTCCATTTCGGTTATATTGCCTATTTTTAATTTATGGATTACATCGCACTGATCATTGGGCTCGTAGTAGGCGGCGCCGTAGGATTTTTGTTGGCATCACTGAGGAAGAAGGAGCAACCTGCTGAAGTTGACAATTCACTGGAAATAGAGGTGGGAACACTTCGCAATGACAATGCCAGAATGGTGCAGGAATTGTTGACCACCAAAGAGGAATTGAAGGATATTAAATCCGATTATCAAGTGTTGTTGCAGTCCGAAGCTACACTGAAAAGCAGATACGCTTCCTTGGAAGAGAAGTTAGCCTCTCAGAAGAGTGAATTGGAAAAGCTTCAGGAGCAATTCCGAAAGGATTTTGAGTTGGTGGCGAATAAAATTCTGGAAGAGAAGTCGGAAAAATTCACAGAGCAAAACAAGAAAAATCTTGATTCTATTTTAAACCCGTTGAAAGAGCGCATCGGTGAGTTCCAGAAAAAAGTGGAAGATAGTAATGAGAAGAATACGGAGCGATCAGCGGCTTTGGACAAACACCTTCAAATGCTGCAGGAGTTGAATCGTGAGATTACACAGGAAACCAAAAGCTTGACTCAGGCGCTTCGAGGTGACTCAAAAACTCAGGGAAATTGGGGCGAATTTCAATTGGAATCCATTCTTGAAAAAGCCGGGTTGGAAAAGGGAATTCACTACACAAAGGAAACCAACTTGAAAACGGAAGATGGTGATAACCAGCGCCTGGACTATATTATCAATTTGCCCGATGGTAAACACTTGATTCTCGATTCGAAGGTATCACTCACAGCATATAGTAAGTACTTTGATACAGAAGATGATGGAGAGAAAGAGCAATACTTAAAACAGCACCTCGACAGTGTAAATGGACACGTAAAATTATTAGGAGGTAAGGATTATCAAAAGCTACATGGAATTAATTCTCCTGATTACGTGATGATGTTCGTCGCAAATGAACCAGCGTTGAATCTCGCTTTGAAGGAAGATCCAACTTTGTTTGAGAAGGCCTTGGATAAAAATATTGTGATCGTTTCTACTTCTACCCTTTTGGCAACTTTGCGAACAATTTCTTACATATGGAAACAGGATTTACAGAATAAGAATGCTGAGGAAATTGCGCGTCAGGCCGCCAACCTTTACGATAAGTTCGTTGGATTCACGGAAGACTTAATCAAGCTAGGCGGTCAAATGCGAACCGCCACAAAAACGTACGAAGATTCCATGAAGAAGTTGACAGACGGTACTGGAAACTTGACACGCCGTGTGGAGAATTTGAAGAAACTTGGGGTGAATCCTTCAAAGCAGATTGATAATCGTTTGATTGATAAAAGTGAGGATTTTGATGACTGATTTATTGATGTTCTGTGTGTCCTCCCCCTCGGTCCCCCTCCAAAGGGAAAGGGTGAATCCTTCCAAACAGAACAATAACCGTTTGATTGATAATAGTGAGGACTTAGATGATTAATTTATTGACGCTCTGCGTGTCCTCCCCCTCAGTCCCCCTCCAAAGGGGGAAGGTTGAATCTTTCCAAACAGAACAATAACCCTATGTTTGATAAAAGTGAGGATTTAGATGATTAATTTATTGACGTTCTGCGTGTCCTCCCCCTCAGTCCCCCTCCAAAGGGGGAAGAGTGAATCCTTCCAAACAGAACAATAACCGTTTGATTGATATTTCAATGAATTACTTCCGCTTGTCTTGCATGGTTGCGCGAATTTCCTTCATAAAGTCGGATGCGTACACGAAGTCCAGAATTTCTTGGTTGTCTGTGGTAATGATAGATTCTCTATTGCCTTCCCACCAATTTCGTCCGTTGTGAATGAAGATGACGTTGTCGCCTATTTCAATTACCGAGTTCATGTCGTGGGTAATTACGACGGTCGTGATGTCGTATTCGTAGGTAATCTCGCGAATCAAATTATCGATAACGATGGATGTCTTCGGGTCAAGTCCTGAATTGGGTTCATCACAGAACAAATAATTCGGAGAGTTCGAAATAGCTCGGGCAATCGCCACACGTTTTTTCATTCCGCCAGAACATTCTGCAGGAAACAAGTTATTGCGCCCTTCCAGGTTCACCCGTTCTAAACAAAAGTTGACACGATCTAACTTCTCCGCTTTCGACATCGACGTGAACATGGTCAGCGGAAACATTACATTTTGCTCGAGTGTCATAGAGTCAAACAAAGCAGAACCTTGAAACAACATTCCTATTTGCTTTCGAATGGATACTTTCTCTTTTCGGTCCATGGAAGTAAAATCTTGCCCATCATAGAGTACACGTCCCGTTTCAGGGTGGTGCAAACCAACGATACATTTCGTAAGAACAGATTTACCTTGTCCCGATTGACCAATAATCAAATTCACCTTTCCACGCTCAAACTTGGCGTTGATATCATGCAGAACGTGATTGTCCCCAAACGTCTTATTGATTCCTTCTACCTCAATCATAAAAGGATCATTTGGGTTAGTAAGAAGTTTGCGATGAGAATGGCAACACTTGCAGTTACAACCGCTCTGGTCGCCGATTTACCAACATCTACCGCTCCGCCTTTGGAGTAGTATCCGTACCAGGAAGCGATCGACACGATTAGAAACGCGAAAACCACTCCTTTTGTCAATGCATAAAAGATATTTCCAACTTCGAACCAGGCCCGAATTCCATACAGATAGGTTTCCGTAGAGGCCAATCCACTTGCGACAAGCGCTAGCCATCCACCAACGAGTCCAAGTCCCATGGAAAAAATAATCAAGATGGGGAAGAAATATACGGCCCCCAAAATCTTGGGTAAGATCAAATAAGCTCGGCTATTCACACCCATAATTTCGAGTGCGTCAATTTGCTCTGTAATGCGCATGGTTCCGATCTCAGAGGCGACATTTGACCCAACCTTACCCGCCAGGATCAGTGACATAATGGTAGGTGAGAACTCTAGAATAGTTGAGGATCGCGTAATGTAACCTATGGTGTACTCTGGAAGTAGCGGTGAATCCATATTTGAGGCAGTTTGCAGCGCAATTACCCCTCCCATAAATACGGACATCAACCCAACAATTGGAATCGATTCTACTCCAATCCGCTGGATTTCCTCAAACAAACGTCGACGGAAAACAGACCACTTTTCGGGACGTGAAAACACGATCCAAAGCATCTGCATGTAATTACCAATATTCCTTAGAATCTTTAGCATCGACGCTAATTTAGCGGTATTTTTTCTACTGGCAATTTATTTGGAAAGATTGGAAGGGCTGGATGGATTTGAGGGATTGGAAAGATTTGACTTTAAGACCAAGTACAATAGCTGGAATGCTCGTTTTTTTTTGATGTTTCAAATTTTGGAGGGATCAGAGAGATTGGATAGATAAGGGAAAGCTTTATTTTTGCTTCGTGAGTAATAAGGTAGCGCAATACAACAAGGTGATAAGTAAATACGTTCCCGCGGAATATGTTTCGTACGTGGTAGATTTACTTATCAAGCATCCTGTTCAATTTCGCATCGCCAAACCACGCAAAACCAAACTGGGAGACTTTCGTGCGGAGCGTGAGGGGCTTCATAAAATCACGGTCAACGGCGATTTAAATCCGTACAGCTTTTTGATTACCACCATTCATGAATTTGCGCATTTGGTGACATTCAATAATTACGGCCCACGTGTGAAACCACATGGTAAAGAATGGCAAAACACCTATTCGAAAATGTTATATCCGGTAGTGGAAGCTGGTCATTTGCCCGAGGATGTTTCCAAGGCCATTGAGCGTTCTTTGTTGAATGTGAAAGCATCTTCTTGTACGGATCAGAATTTGCATCGTGTTTTGATGCAGTACGACAAACCGAAAGAAGGTTGGGTTACGCTAGAATCGCTTCAAATGGATAGTGTTTTTGAGTTGAACGGAAAATCCTATAGAAAAGGAAACCTTCGCCGCACGCGCTACGTATGCACGAACACAAACAATCAAAGAAAATATTTAATCAGCGCGCTCGCGCAAGTCAAAAAAATAGCATGAAGGATAATTACAGCGTAATCATGGCAGGTGGTATTGGTAGTCGATTCTGGCCATTGTCAGTTCCCCAAAGACCCAAGCAATTTCTGGATGTTTTAGGAATAGGAAAGTCGTTAATCCAAATGACCTACGAACGATTGTTGCATGTTTCGCCTTCAGAGAACATTTATATCGTTACCAATAAGGCGTACAAAGATTTGGTATTGGAGCAATTGCCTGATTTGAAACCTGAACAGGTGTTGATGGAACCTCAACGAAAAAATACGGCGCCATGTATTGCTTATGCTGCAGCTAAAATTCATGCAATGAATCCGAATGCGAAGTTGGTCATTTCCCCTGCTGATCATTTGATTGTGAATCAACAGAACTTTGCTGAAACGATTGAAAAAGCGTTAGAGGCTGCTGAAAACGATCGTATTGCTACGATAGGAATTCAACCGACACGCCCCGATACCGGATACGGCTACATCGAATTTGATGCGGCAACTGAAACGACACCGAATGCTTGTGTTCCCGTGGACCAATTTCGGGAGAAGCCCGATTTAGAAACAGCGAAATCCTTCGTTGAGGCTGGAAATTTCTATTGGAATTCGGGAATTTTCATCTGGAAATCAGAAACGGTTCTAGATGCTCTGAAGTCATTTCAACCAGAACTGCACAGTTTGTTTGCGGGTGATTTGAGCTTCTACAACACTGCAGAAGAACAGGAAAAAGTAGATCATTGCTTTGAAGTCTGTGAGGATATTTCCATCGATTTCGCGGTTATGGAGCATGCGAATAATATCGATGTCGTCCTTTCGAATTTTGATTGGTCGGATTTGGGAACCTGGGGAAGCTTGGACACACATTTATCTCATGACGAACATGGAAACGCCCTGATTGGGGATAAAGTTCACGCTTTTCACACGTCCAATAGCATCATCAACCTAGAGGATGGGACGGAAGCTATTATCGATGGGCTGGATGGTTACATTGTGATTCAATCTGAGAACCGTTTGATGATTCTGCGTAAGGAGAACGAGCAGGAGTTGAAGCAGTTTATGAAGGAGCTTTAGAGGGGCTTTGTAGGTAAAAGGCTAAAAGCAGAAGGTTGAAGGAAGGCTTGATGGATTGTAAAGAACAGGTAGATTGGACTTTTAGACTTTTGGGCGGTTTGACTTTTGGAGGGGTTGGATTGATTCGGCTTTTTAATGATTGTTGGAAGGCAGAAAGTATAAAGCAAAAGGCTGAAGGATTGCTGTACTTGGCAAGGTAAGGTCAGCTTGAATTTTCGATCATTAATTTACTGTAAAAAAAAGGGATCCCAGCAACTACGAGATCCCTTTGCGAAGGCTTATGCTTTACTAGAGCTTACTATTTTCCCGCCTTCAATTGTTTTGATTTCCATTCGCGGTAAAGGTCGAAGTAGCTTTGTGTTTCCATTGCGATTACTCCACCGAGTGTATCTCCGTATTTTGCTGGAATTCCACCTGTATAAACTGTAAGTGAACCGATGGCTGCGGATGGCATGGCACCAATTTCTGCAGTTTTTACTCCGTCGATCAGGTACAACATATCGCCAGGACGTGAACCTCGAATGATTAAATCACCGTTGGCATTTTTCTGAATTTCTGAAGACATACTTTCTACCAAGCCAGCGACATCAAACTTCAATGCACTTTCTTGGATTTCGGCCGCTTTCATCGTTGTTACGGGAAGGTTTCCGTCGACCATTTTCAATCGGTCTGCATTAACAAAGATTTCTGGTAGTTTATAGATTCCTCCTTCGAAAGTAATTGCTCCGCAATTGTAAAATCCATCACGTGGAACATCAACTGGAATACCTTGCATCGTATCTTTTAACTGTCGAATATTCAGTAAATATTCGCCAACAGGAATTCCTGAAATTCTGAACCTCCCGTCAAAATCTGTTTTGGCTTGATAACGTTGACCGAAAACATCGTCGATGAAAACGTGAGCATCATAAACAGCAGCTCCGTCTGGATCTACCACTTCTCCAATTACCTCACCCAAAGCGTTCTGTGCGTATGTCGATCCCATCCCGAAGATCAAACATGCTAGTATCATTATTTTTTTCATAAGAATTGATTTTAATTTCTACGTTGTTTGCTATTGAGATGCGAAGGAATTTAGATTTCCATAAAAGTTTTTTGATTTTTTTGGTTGTGTTGGATTTTTGAGTTTTTGAGGGAGTGAAAGTAGAAGGCGGAAGGCTAAAGGCTTAAAGTGGAAGGCAGAATGCTGAAGGATGAAGGCTTAAAGTGGATGGCGTAAGGTGGAAGGCAGAATGCAGAGGGCTGAAGGCTTAAAGCGGAAGGCGTAAGGTGGAAGGGTTGATTGACTTTTCGACGGTTAGATTTTGAGATGATTGGACTTTTGGAGGTTTGGAAAAGTAAATTTAGGGCATAAAAAACCCTGGGCATCTCGATATGCTCGATGACCAGGGTAATTCAGTATTAGAATATTTCTCTAACCTACTCTGCTGTCTCTAAGGCAGCGCTGGAAGTTGGGAACTTGCGATCTACTTTTTTGAAGAGTCCTTGGAGTACTTTGCCGGGTCCTACTTCAATAACCTCTTCGCATCCGTCAGAAATCATTTGGTTCATAGTTTGCGTCCAACGAACAGGTGCTGTTAATTGCGCTACCAAGTTCTTCTTTATTTCCGCGGGGTCCGTTACTGCACTTGCCGTTACATTTTGATAAACGGGACAAGACGGTGAATTAAATTCCGTTGCTTCGATGGCTGCCGCGAGCTCTTCCCTTGCCGGCTCCATAAGTGGCGAGTGGAACGCTCCTCCAACTGGCAATACCATCGCACGTCGAGCACCAGCTTCTGTTGCTAGTTCACATGCTTTTTCTACAGCAGGAACTGCACCTGAAATAACCAATTGTCCTGGACAATTATAATTTGCAGCGACCACTACTCCATCAACCTTATCACAAATCTCTTCTACTTGTTCATCTTCTAGTCCTAGAATTGCAGCCATAGTTGAAGGTTCTGCCTCACATGCCGCTTGCATTGCCAAAGCTCTTTTTGATACCAGACGTAGACCGTCTTCAAAATTCAAGGTTTTATTCGCTACCAACGCTGACAATTCTCCCAACGAGTGACCCGCAACCATATCTGGTTGAAATGTATCTCCTAAACACGCTGCTAGAATTGTGGAATGTAAAAATATCGCTGGCTGTGTTACTTTGGTTTCTTTCAATTCCTCATCTGTTCCTTCGAACATGATTTTGGTGATATCAAACCCAAGTACCTCGTTCGCTTTGTGGAACATTTCCTTGGCCACATCAGATGTATCGTATAAGTCCTTACCCATGCCTGAGAATTGAGCTCCCTGTCCTGGAAAAACGTATGCTTTCATGTTTTATAAGTTTTGAGCAAAAGTAGTAAATAAGATGTTGGATGGCTAGATGGAAGCGGGATTGTTTGATGGGAGGGGTGGAAGGTTGAAGGTGGAAAGTGGAAAGCAGAAAGTGGAAGGTGGAAAGCGGAAGGATTGTTAGACCTTTCGACTGATTGATCGTTTGGCGGTGGTTGGGGAGGTGGGGAGTTGAGGTGGACGGTTGGAGGTAGAAGGCAGAAAGTGGAAGGCGGAAGGACTGTTCGAGCTTTCGTTTGTTTGATGTTGGACTTTTGATGTATTACTTCAATACGATGCGTTTGGTGCTTGTTCCTTTTTCGTTCGAAACAGTAACGAGATAGATACCTGATGCATTATTAGATAAGTCCAAGGATTTGGTTCCATTAATCTCCGTATGCAAAATTTGACGACCTTCAAGGTTTGTTACCGTTATCGCGCTTAGTACTTTTCCTGGATTTTGAATGGAGATGATTCCAGAAGTGGGATTCGGGTATATAGAGATTTTAGAAGTTTCATTATGCTCAACGCCTAACACTTGATCGAAATTGGCACGAATTAAGGGTGAAAAACCCCAGTTTGTATAGTAATTGGCACTACTGCCCTGGCCGTAAGATCCGTAGGCAACAGTCGCATAATCATCATCTTCTGAAGCATTCTCGGACCCTCCAATGAATAACGCTTCACCATTGCTTGTTCCGTCAACTTTGAAAACATCAATGATATATCCAGCGCCGCCAATTAACATTGCTGGTTGCGCCAATGGAATCGTCGTCACTGCTGAACCAATATCCGAAGCTAGGACAGTATAAAATTGTTCTGTAACCAATTGTAGATTTCCTTGAATGCCACCAATTTGATCGAAACGCTGAACACGCACTAGTAGCGGCAACCCAGGTGTGGTCCCAATGGCAAAATTTACTTCTACACCATATAGTGTTTCATTTGTTTCCGGGATGTAAATATTACCCCATGAATGAGGCGCATTGGCGAAGTCAACTATTGCTTGATTTGTTGAATTGGGATCCCAGCCATAAATCTCTGCATTCCCATAATCGTGGGCCATTACATCAGCATTGACATACAATGGTGCAGCAGAGATGGAATTATCGGAAGTATCTTGATCGAACGGTACTGAGAACGAAACATTGTACTCTCCTATTGAATCAGGTGTATAACCCGAATTAAACCAAATGGTATCTGTTGCTCCATATGGCAAGGATACTGGTTGCGTAGCTTGGTTTACGATTGTTCCATTTCTTGTGATTGTTGCTGACAAAACGAATGACTGCGTATTTGCTCCTTCGTTTGAAATGACAGCACAAGGAATTATTTCTCGTGTTTGCGACAGCGGTGTCATTGAATACTCGTAATCATCCATTACGTTTGCATGCCAAGCGTTTACCAAAGCGACGTCATCATCAGGCAATTCTGCAACTACCACATCGTCCACAATCCAACCGTAATCCCAACCATCGCCAATCAAATTATTGGTTCCGCCATCAGAAATAGCATTCGAAAGGTATAGGAAACGGATCATTACTTCTTGTTGCAAAGCTGCAGTTGCAGTAATGTCCACTGTTATCTCTTGTGGATTTGGTGTTTCGTCGTTGTTCTCCATGGCAGCATTCACCTCATAGTCTACCCATGATAGTCCACCGTTGTTGGATACCTGAATAAAGGTTCGCCCTGTCCATTTGTTAAAAAACTGCTGAAACGTGACGGCCACGGTTGCATCGTTACTGCAACTGAATGGTGTCGATTGAATCCATGCATTATTTTCGATTTGATTCGCAGCCTGAGCGAAACTGTCTGAGTTAAAAGATGCAGCATTCCCGCCAGAATTAGAAGCTAGCGGAGCATTTCCCGACCACCAAAAAGAAGGAGCGTAAGAAATTTCCCAATTGGCATTGTTTGAAGCTGAATTTCCTATGAGCCAATCTAATGGATTTGAAAATGTACTGGACCAAATAATTGACTTACTCTGAACTGTTGATGGCGCTACCCCAGCTTGTTTGTGCGTGATACGCGGATTTGGAGTTTTCCCTCTATGAGAAGTATTCAGTTGCCCGTGGACCAGACCAGTTAGAAAAATTAAAACAAGAGAAAACAGAAATTTGTTCATAGTTCGTTGCTAAATCTCGCGCAAAGATAGGGCATTTGTTAGATTTCCATAAACCATTAATCCCTTCCTCTGCCTTATTACCAACGAATTGAAGCCTAAAAAGGTTGAGATTTTAACTGAAAGCTTTCACTCCCACTTTTCTCATACTCATTAAAGCGAGTACCAATCCAGCTGCTGGCAAAGCACTTATAAAGAAATACAAATTGAATCCGAACACGCCGTACAAATACGCAGAAACAACAGGGAATAGTGCCATGGTAAGTGAGTTTATGGCTTCACTAATTCCCATAATTTCTCCTTGCTTTTTTGGGTTGGCATGCATAGAAATAAGCGCGTTAAAAGTTGGGAAACACAAAGACAGGCCTAAGTTCATGACGTAATAAAAGGCTACAAACAAATACAAATTCGATGTCAATGTAATTGCTACCAATCCCAACGAGCAAAGCAAAAGTCCAATTAAAAGTGTTCGAAACTCTCCGAATTGTTTTACGAATAACTTGGAAAGAACGGCCTGATTAAATGCCAGGAATAATCCGACAACGAAGAGAAAAAGTCCGAGTTCCGTAGCATCGAAGTGGAATAAATCTATCAGAAATAGCGAAATAGTTCCGATATAAAACGCCATCATCGTTGAGAAGAGCAACTTAACGGTAAAAATAGATTTCACAACTTCTGACGGTTCGGCACGGCGCACTCTACCTGGAATGTTGAGTAACCTCCAGAATGAAATTTTTTCTCGTGGCACACGATTTTCTGGTGGATTGGACTCTTTAAGCCAAAAGAAAATGGCAATTAAAGCTAAAATTGATACTGCCATAGCCACGAATATGGTACCCAGAAAACCAAGTGAGGTTGCACCAGCTAATCCTCCGAGTCCTGGACCGATGATCATTCCTATCCCTATAATTCCGCCGAGGTAACCAAAAATGTAACTTTTTTCCTCACGGGTCGTGATGTCAGAAATATAAGCATTCGTCACGGAGACATTTCCACCGGTAATTCCATCCAGAGCACGAGAAATCGCAATAATGATTAGTGGCAATGCGAATCCGAATACGCGGAAATCTGGCAGTAAAAGTGCAATCGCGAAAATCACCCAGCTCAGAAACGTTCCAGCCTGACTCACTAATAGAATGCGTTTCCTCCCCATGCTATCCGACATGCCTCCCAATAAAGGCGCACCGATGAACTGAAAGGCAGAATATAAGGTCAGAAGTAATCCAAATACCCACTCTGGTGCTCCGTAGGACTCAACTACGAACGGCAGGATTGGCAAGAGTATGCTAAAGCCAAGTACATTGACAAAAGTGAGGAGGTATGCTGGAATAAATTTCTTCGCCATGGGACAAAATTACTTCTTTTTTATTTACCATGGTATTTATTAGGAATGAAATATTTTGATGTTTGCGGAAAGCGGAAGGATGGGGTGATGGTTCAACTATTGTGGAAAGCTAAAGGCTGAAGGCAGAAAGTGGAAGGCTATGTTGATGTTTCGAACATTGCGGAAAGTTGAAGGCGGAAAGCGGAAGGATGGGCTGCTTCAATGATGAACAGATGGAATGGTTCTGTTTTTGCCTTTGAGACGTTCAAGGTGTTACTAAACCTCAAATATAAACAATATCTATGCCTGAATAACTTATATCAATTTCAGTGAAGTGGATGGTTCCGTATCTTAGAGATATGAAAAATTCAACATACAATACAGCAGAAGTAAAGCAAACCATGAACGCAATTGGTTTGGAAACAGATAAAAGTTCCGAATTGATTTTCGGATTGAACGAATTATTGGCCAATTATCAGGTCTTTTACATGAACGTGCGCGGATTCCACTGGAATATTCAGGGAGATAAGTTTTTTGAATTGCACGTGAAGTTTGAGGAATTATACGATGACTTGGCCTTGAAGATTGATGAAGTAGCGGAACGTATCTTAATGTTAGGCGGAATGCCATTGCATACTTTTAGCGACTATTCCTCACTGGCCGAGGTGAAAGCGATCAAGGAAACAACCGACGCCAAAGGAACGGTACAAGGAGTCTTGGATGGTTTTCAAACGATTCTCGTCAAGCAGCGTGAGATCCTGGATTTAAGTGATCAAGCCGATGATGAAGGTACAAACGCATTGATGAGCGACTATATTCGTGAACAAGAGAAATTGGTGTGGATGTATTCTGCATTTATGAAATAAGAGCCACAGTAAAATTATCTCGCTGTGCAGATTGAGATGAAGTGATTGAGCGAGGGAAAAGAGGACGGAAGTTTATATACTGCGTCCTCTTTTTTTGTTTTTGTTATTGAAATTCACCTAGGATTGAAAAAAAGACTATTATAGTAACAAATACACTTTCAATGCAATCAGCAGTCAACTCCCGAGTTCAATGTCCAGTTACTTATACCATGAGCGTAATTGGCGGTAAATGGAAGCCTATCATTTTGTTCTTGATCTCAAAAGAAGTCAACAGGTTTGGAATGTTGCAACGAAACATTGATGGAATTAGCAAGCAGATGCTAACGAAACAATTGCGTGAACTGGAATCGGATGGGATTTTGGAGCGCGTGATTTATCCTGAGATTCCTCCCAGAGTGGAGTACTTTATTACGCCGAAGGGCGAATCCTTGTTCCCGATTATTCAATCAATGAAAGAATGGGGAACCAACTATGTTAAAGAGTGAGTGTGTCTTTAATGCTTAGCGTAAACTCAAGTTAAGGTTTCGTCATTATTTCGTCACAACATATATCCGCTTCGTGACACGTTAATCATGGGTTGTATCATTCTAGCGGTATTCTACTGAAATAGTGTTTACATTGTTGAAGAATTAAATAAACAACTATGAGCACTACCACTGAAAACAAAAAAGACAAGGGGCTTTATACCATTCCTCTACCTCAGCCGATTGTATGGAAAACCAGAGAAACAGCAGCGTATAAGCACATTGAACAATTGCCCTACATTTTGCAGCAGGGTAATAACGAGGTGAACTATATCAGCGCTTTGACAGAATTGTACATGGAACAGAGCAATCCTCTTCGTAAAAAAACCGCGAAATATTGGGAGCCATACATGACGAAGAAAAAATCGTTGGTGGATTTCTTTAAAGACTGGCTTACATTTATTCCTGTCCCCAAAAATCCAGGTTTGTATATTGAATACTGGGATTATCTAGTGAATACCAATTCTGGGTTGCATTTAGCAAATGATGAATCGTTCAAGCCATGGTTTCGTACGTTCTTAAATTTCCATAGTGACTTTATTAACAGTGATGCTTCGGCGGATAAAAAGAAGCTAAACAAATGGAAAAAAGACACTGGTACTACAGCCCATCCGTTTGATATCAATGATTTTTTGCTACCTGATGCGAAAAGTCCAACCTGTGGATTTGAATCGTTCAATCAGTTCTTTTTGAGAAATGTAAAAGAAAAGAAACGTCCTCTGTGCAAACACGCTGGCGATCCAAAAACCGTAGTAGCACCATGTGATGGGGGTATTTTCTTTCTGAATCGGGGTGATTCTCAGGGAAATCATTCGGCCAATCAAGACCATGATCTTCCAGGGAAATCGGACACATTCAATTTACAGAAAGCTTTGCCGGGCTACGGACGATACTTTGAAAATGGACCGCTTTTAGACATTTTGCTCTGGTTCACAGATTACCATCATTTCCATGCACCTGTCTCAGGAAAAGTGATTCATCATGGATTGTACCGCGGTTCTTACAATTACGATTTTGGCGATTACGACCCAAGTGATTTCTACGCACCAAACCGTACTTCTGATAGTGATCGTGTTGGGTGGTACGAAAAACTTGGCAAACATCAGCGCTACGTTTGGATTATTGATACGGAAGATCTTGGATTGGTTGCCATGATTGCCATTGGTTTCTGGGGTGTCGGAAGTATCATCAATGGTTTGGGCGATGGAACTCCCGAAATTCAGAAAGGCGACTACATGGGACATTTCGGATACGGCGGTTCTTCCATCGTTTTGGCGTTTAGTCCAGAAGTAGATCTCGAATTTAAGGTCAACGGAACAGAGGTTTCTGGCCCCGATAACCCAACCTTAATGAAGGTTCGTGAATGTTTGGCCAAGCCACCAAAGAAATAAGTCCGATAACAATGAATAGTAGGAGCATTTTTATTTTGAAAGTGTTCCTTTTTTAATTCTTCATTTCTCTCCCTGTTAATTTTAACATTTTGAGAAAAATAATTTTACAATTCATGAGTTAGTAGAGCAAATTACGCAACTCAATTGTATGAGAACTACCACATTTCTATTCTTCATATCGATCAGTATTTTTGGCTTTACACAAACCGTAACTTACGATGACGTCGCAATAATCGTGAACACAAACAGCAGTGAATCTATTGCAATAGGCAATTATTTCAAACAAGCACGCAATATTCCAAACAGCAATATTATTAGCGTTGATGCACCTCTAAAAGAGACCATTGATAGCACTGAGTTCGAGTTTGTTCGAGCTCAAATTGAAAGTCATCTAATTAATAATAATATGGTGGATGACATCAATTACCTGGTTACTACAAAAGATATTCCGCTCGCTATCGATTTTGCTCCTTCCTCTACTACGGTTTTAACTACGCGGTCTTTTGATTCTGAAATTACTATGTTATTGGGTGTTCTTGCAAGCGAAATAGGCCAGTTGTCCGTCGTCAACAATCAAACGTATGACGCCATGGGAAATTTCACACGCTCAAATACTGGAATTTATCTTGTGACGCGCTTAGACGGATACACTTCACAAGATGTTTTTGATCTAATTGATCGAAGTGGTCCGAATACAATTATTAACCCAGTTACAGCACAAGCGATTTTGGATTACTATGGCCCCTCGGCAGATGGATCATATTTTGAACAGAACTATTTGACGCCCGTAAATAATCACTTTCTTTCGAACAACTGGAACGTGTATTTGGATAACGATACTATCATATTATCTGCTCAAAGTGATGTATTTTCATATACTGGAACTGTACTCGTAGCTGACCCAAATACAGATTTAAATTATACATGGACGAATGGTTCCGTAGCATCTTTAACAAGCGGTTATTCAGCCTTTACCTTTGATTTAGACTCTAATTTCAACGATTATCTCATTCTAGCAGATTTAATTTCCGAAGGCTGCACAGGTGGCCATGGTTATGTAGACTTTACCTTTTACTCACTACTTTTTGATTCCCCCAAATTTATTGAACGTTACTTCAACTCTAATTTGAACTTTAACCTTGCGGAAAGCTTTTACAGCGGAGAGGTTCGACTTTCCTCGCAATTCGTAATTATTGGAGACCCGAAAGCCTCAGTTGTTATGGATGAAGTCGCGGCAATCGAAGGGCCGGATGCTGAGCAATTTAAAGTATACCCAAACCCGTCCAACGGTCACTTTTCCATCCAACTATCCGATCTAGCATCACAAGTTTCATGGACCATCACAGATGCCTCTGGGAGAGTTATTCGGCAAGAAACTGCTTTCAATAAAGATCAATTAGAGATCATTTTGGACGAATCTTCTGGTATTTATCTCTTAAATCTGACAGTGAATGGACACGCATTAGCGCCTAAACGACTGATTTTTAAATGACGTTTTATAATATCTACACTTTCAAATCGTTCAGGAGAGTAAACAAGCTCTCCGCATGTCAACAAAACAAAAACTCCTTATCGGTCTTCTCTCTGGTGCATTTTTGACATTGATTTTCATTTGGATAGAAATGGCAGTCGGAATTTTTAACTCGCCGATTGCGGGTAATTAAAATTATTGCTCCGACTTTTTCACACAGAGTCCAATTGAAAGGCGAATCCGATGTTTCGGTAGAATGTAAGATTCCTGACGGTTGATGAGATACGCATAGGAAATTTCAGCAAATCCGAAATCATATCCTACAGATGGGAAAACGGATAGGTACGTCTGATCCGAAAAATTCGTTTGTAAATCTACTCCCAACCCCAAACGAAGTGTTAACGAATATGGATACGATTTTGCGTGCAGTTCATAGCTAGATTGAAATGCGTTTTCTCCATTTAATCTAGTCCAATGGGCAGCAACACTGTATCCGGTGAACATGGTGAAATAGTACACCAATTGGCTGTTAATTCGTTTGTATTGTACGCCTACTAAGGGATGTCTACCTGAGTATCCGGAACTTAGCTGAACAAACTGGTATACTTTATCCTCAGTGGTAAACAAGTTTTGAAATATCTCATTTTTCTTTTCTTCCTGTCCTAAGCAATATCCCATGCATAATATCGCGAAGGCCGTTTGTATGATAATTTTCATACGTTGAAGGTACCGACGCGACTTAGAATTTGAAAAGTAAAATCAGCAACTACTGACAGGACATTTGCGCGAAACACAACTTTTTCCACAAAAAAAACTCGGACTTCCGTAAGCTATAAAACCTACTTCCGTGCCGAGTTTAAAAATCTTAGTAAACCTTTGTACAAATTAATTCACTCTTTGCATAGGTAATGTATTTGGCTTCGCTGATTCTGGATTCCAGGTTAATTCAAAGCTGTCTCCAGTTAGATTTTCAATCAGCCAAGTTTGCCCTTCTTCCTTTGTATTTTGAGTGACAATTTTGATATGTTCATCATCAACTACTTCCCATGTTCCCTGGCCTTGAACCGGTCCCATATCTTGCAAAAACGAACCGTCTTCTTTAAAAGTCAAAGTAACATCCATTCCAGCAGTTGCAGCATCAACATGCCACACCCCGATTATCTCCTCAAAGTTTCCAAATGGCGAAGGTTCCTCTTCCTTGACATCTTCCGTTTCGGTTTCGGAGTCATTCAATTCCTGGGTTGTATTGTCATCGCTTCCTTCAGCATCATCATTGTTTGAACAAGCAACAAAGCTAAAAGCCGTAGCACATACGATTGCGAACGTAAAAATTGGTTTTCTCATGAAATTCAAATTTTTGTTTGGTCCGAAAGTTACAAATTACGAGAGGTTTTATTCCTCCTGAAGCCAACATGTGCGAATTAAAGAATCGTTATTGTGGAACTTCTCACTTTGCAAATTTAGTGGTCAGTATACCTTTTCTCCATGGATCCATCGTCGTAGATATAAAATAGCATTTGGTTCGAACTGTCATCAGATTCGCGCCCCAAAGCGTCTACAATTTTTACTAACTTTTTACTCTGCTTTTGCTCCATCACCGAAACACCTAGGGTAGGATCTACCATCGTGAATGGACCATCAAAGGCTACAGAATGATATCCATCTAAATCGAAAAGGCATTCAAAAGTAAACGGTTGTCCCAAGTCGGAAGCATCCGGTGTATACGTTCCAGACCACTCTACCCATTGTCCATAGACGGTTGGAGTTGGAACGGAATCCCATACCATCGTTCCGTTTGGTCCGCCAATTTTCAACAAGGAAAAATCGCTATACTCTACTCCAACAAGCGGTGAAGATCCATCGTTATACACAGCAATGTAGAAAGAAACTCGGTATGGATGGTCTTCAATCGTTCCACCCAATGTTTTCGTAATGCCCCGATCTGAAAAAGTACCCGTTGCATTGCCATTCGCCGAAGCAAAAAATTCGAAGCCGGCTTGTTCAGCTATCCCTAAACCGTCCGTTACATCGACCCAGTTTCCTGCGCTCAATCCGCTGTAAGAATTTGTCCCCGTATTTTCATCAAAATCGTTCGTGAACTGCGCGAATGCCGAACCTATAAGCATCGTAAAGGAAAATAGTAGGGTTGATTTCATGATTTTAAATTTAATTTTTGTTTCCAAGGGTGTGTTTGCCTATTACGCTGGATCTTTTGATATGGGTTTTCCATCCTTAACGATAAGATTTCGGTACGGAAACGGAATTTCGATTCCTTCTTTGTCGAAGCGCTTTTTTATCGCGATGTTAATGTCGCTGTGCATTCTCAAAGCGAGCAGCGGGTTTTTCGTCCAAACATAGGCTCTCAAATCGATGGAGTATTCATTGAAACGGAGTACAACTACCTCCACCATATCAGCACCTGCCTTCTTTTCCTTATTTGTCCTGTTATCAAGTGCCAAAGGATGCTTCGTCGCCTCCTCCCGAATGCATTTCATAGCCAAATCGATATCGCTATCATAGCTAATCCCAACTTCAATGTATCGACATACTTTCGGCTCCTGAATGCTATCATTTATAATCACATCGGAGCTGATTCTTGAATTCGGAATAATCATTCGCTTGTTTTCGAAGCTCACGATAACCGTGTGGCGTAAGGTTATGTCTTCTACTATTCCATAATTCTGATCGCCTACTTTGATCATATCTCCTACGCGGAAAGGTCGGAAAATGACGATGAAAATACCACTGACAATGTTCGCGAAAGCCTCTTGTGCAGCAAACCCGATGGCCGCCAACAAAATACCGGCTCCAGCGAAAATAGTAACAGCCAAAGATTTTAACTCGGGAATCTGAAAAATGATTAACCCTGTGGCGATCATCCAAATAATGAAAGAAGCCGCATTTTTAATGAACTTGACGCGTGTTTTGTCGGTCTTAATTTTGCTATCCTCGCTCAGCAAAGCTTTCGCAATGAGCCAACGGATTAATCTAGAGAGCAAAAGCGCTCCTACCAAAATGCAACCGATAACCAGATATAAGTGCCATTTTTCCATGTGGACGTAAAAGATAACTACAAAATTTAAAAAAGTCCTCTTACCGAATTGCAAGAGGACCTTTCTCAGATGGCCGAAACAATCAAAAACCGATAAACAATGGCAACAACCTAAGCCACCTGAGATTTTTCTAATAAAAATTGAAATATTAGCGGCGCCACAATCGTTGCGTCAGACTCGATAACGAATTTAGGTGTATCGATATCCAATTTTCCCCACGTAATTTTCTCATTGGGTACTGCACCCGAATACGAACCGTAACTGGTTGTAGAATCTGAAATTTGACAGAAATAGCTCCAGAAAGGGGTATCTGTTCTTTCCATATCTTGATACAACATTGGAACTACGCAAATCGGGAAGTCTCCGGCGATTCCTCCTCCAATTTGGAAAAATCCAATACCTTCTGTCCCCGCATTTTCGCTGTAATAATCCGCCAACCACATCATGTATTCAATTCCAGACTTCATTGTTTGTGGTTTCAGTTCTCCTTTCAAACAGTAGGACGCAAATATATTTCCGAGAGTAGAATCTTCCCAACCTGGAACAACTATCGGTAAGTTTTTTTCAGCGGCTGCCAGCATCCAGGAGTTTTTCGGATCGATCTCGTAGTACTGCTCCAAAATTCCTGAAAGCAACAACTCGTATAAGAATTCATGCGGGAAAAATCGCTTTCCTTCCTTCTCTGCTTTTTTCCAGATTTCGAAAATGTGTTTTTGCAATCTGCGGAATGCTTCTTCTTCAGGAATGCATGTATCTGTAACGCGATTCAACCCACGCTCCAACAAATCCCACTCCTGTTTTGGTGTAAGATCTCGGTAGTTGGGAACACGTTCATAACTGTTGTGCGCCACCAGATTCATGATGTCTTCCTCCAGATTGGCTCCGGTACACGAAATCATGTGGACTTTTTCCTGGCGAATCATCTCTGCAAGGGAAATCCCCAACTCTGCAGTAGACATTGCCCCTGCGAGGGAGATCAACATCTTCTTCCCACTTTCAATATGAGTTTCGTATGCTTCCGCGGCATCTACAAGCGATGCGGCGTTGAAATGTTTGTAATGTTGTTTGATGAAATTTCTGATTGGTTGTGTCATTTTTAGTCTATAAATATTTGAACTACTTCAAAAAGGATTAATATGATAATGATCCACTCCAAGAGTGAACTGTGTTTGTGCTGTAAAACGTCCTTGTAAAACTCGTGGTTTTCCCTAACGACGCTCAGGCTTGATTGCATCGCTCGATATCGGTTCTCGAAATCGAGTTCGCTGGATAACATAGCGTCTAATTCTGTCAATCGCGCATCTTTCCATGCCAATGGTGGCGTTTCGAAAATATAAAGGCTGTCTGCGATTCTACTTCGTAAACTCATGGTCTGCCCAATAAATTTAGAAAGTTTTCTACGTGTTAGTTTCACCACTCCAGTAACTTCCAAATGCGTTGAGAGTTCACGAGACTTCTCCAACAGTTCATCTGTCATGGATTGGTAGTGTGTTAGTGCAGCAGACTGTGCCAAATTCAGCGCAATGATGTGAATGAGATCGACCTCCAGGTCAGGAATACATACCGTATCAAAGTCTACGGTTAATTCTTGTTGCTTGTCAATTTTTATGGAAAACGAGTCGTATCCAATCCAATCGTCATTGCCACCGCTCAGCTCTTGTACTACAACATCAACCTTCTCACTTGGGACATTGATGAACGTCAAACATCCGAAGTCCTTTACGTAAACAAAAGAATCTTCGCGCAGTTGATACAGCAAAAATGTACTATCAGACTTGATCGGTTTCTCATCAAAGAGCAACCGCACCGCCTTGAGTTGTAACCGCTTCCCAAGGTGATATGTGAGCGCTTTTAAATCCAATTGTCTTGAAATTTATAAGATAACATCTTGTAATAAAGTTTTGCTGCTGCAAACGATGATACACGATCGTTTTCTTCGGGACACAACTCAACAATGTCAAAACCAACAACGTTTTTCGTTTCGAACACTCTTTTCAAGAAAGCCATTGTTTCGTACCAATGCAACCCTCCAGGCTCCGGAGTTCCGGTTCCAGGCAAAACAGAAGGGTCAAAACCGTCCAAATCAAAGGTTATGAAGACGTTTTTAGTCATGCAATCCAGTGCTTTATCTGCCCAGAAATCATCCTCAGCCATTTCGTGTGCAAAGAAGACATTCTCCTGTTTGATGTACTTTAGTTCGGAAACATCCATGCTTCTAATACCGACCTGCACTAAGTTGGTAGTTTCATTTGCCTCGTGCATAGCACATGCGTGGTTGTACGGGGTCCCCTCGTATTCCGCACGAAGATCCGCGTGGGCATCAATTTGCAAAACGGTTAGATCTTCGAAACACTCATTAAACGCTCGAATTGATCCTATCGAAATAGAATGTTCCCCTCCGAATACCGTTACGAATTTTTTCTTGAGGATGAAGTTTTTGATAATGTAGTGCACATCTTCAACCATTGCCTCAGGAGTTTCATAATCGGCAAGTTGTTGACTAAGAAAAATGCCTTCTTTGTATACTTCTGATTTGGTTTCAATATCGTACAATTCCATATTCTCAGCAGCTTCTAAGAATGCCTCCGGCCCTTTATCTGCTCCTTTCCCCCAGGTGCTTGTTGCATCATAAGGAACGGTTACCAATACGATTTGACTTTTATCAAGCGTAGCCAATTCGTTCGGAATTCCTGCGAATGTTCTGTTGTTATTCATATCCAAGTATATTCATAAATGCTTCGGCTGATTGTTGCTCTGCAAATACTTCTGTTGTTACATTTCCGTTTTCATCGCGATCAATAACTACGTATTTCGGCTGTGGAATGAGACAGTGCTGCAACCCACCAAAACCTCCAATCGTATCTTGATACGCACCTGTGTTGAAGAATCCAATATACAATGGCTTGTATGTAGGGAACTTCGGTAAATAGATAGCGTTTACGTGCTGCTCACTGTTGTAATAATCGTCACTATCACATGTCAATCCGCCAAGCAAAACGCGCTCATAAGGCTTGTCCCAGTTTGTAATTGGCAACATGATGAATCGTTTGTTGATCGCCCAGGAATCTGGCAAGGTTGTAATAAACGAAGAGTTGATCATGTTCCATTTTTCTCTGTCGTTTTGTTGTTTTTGATACAATACTTCGTAGAACATTGCTCCCGATTCGCCCACAGTGTAGCTTCCAAATTCTGTAAAAATATTAGGCACAGGCACTCCTGCTTCTTCGCATACCTCTTTGATTTGAAGAATAATTTCCGACGCCATGTACGCGTAATCGAACTCAAAACCAAGGGAGTTTTTAATTGGGAAACCACCACCGATATTCAAGCTATCCAAAGTAGGACACACTTTTTTCAAGTCTACGTATACACGCAAACACTTGCGCAATTCGTTCCAGTAATATGCATTGTCTCGAATACCCGTGTTGATAAAGAAATGCAGCATTTTTAAAGAAACATTGGAGCGCTTCTCAATTTCATTCTTGTAAAAAGGAACAATGTTTTTATAACCGATTCCCAGTCGACTCGTGTAGAATTCGAATTTTGGTTCTTCTTCCGATGCAATTCGAATCCCAATTGGAAAATCACCTTCTATCCGATCACTGAGCAGGTTGATTTCTTCGTAGTTATCGATAATTGGAATACAGTTGCGATGTCCAGAATTGATCAATCGTGCGATATTTTCAATATACTGATCGCGTTTAAATCCATTGCAGAGAACAAAAGTAGAATCACTTATTTCCCCAGACTTTTTCAAACTTTCTACGATATTGATATCGAAAGCAGATGATGTCTCAATATGGATGTCATTTTTCAACGCCTCCTTCAGAACATGACTGAAATGTGAGCTTTTAGTACAGTAGCAATAGTTGTAATTCCCCTCGTAATTGTGTTTTTCAATAGCTGATTGGAACCAGTTTTTTGCATTGTTAATATTTTCGGAAATCTTCGGTAGATATCGAACTTTAAGAGGAGTTCCGTACTCCTCAATAAGTGCAGTTAATTCGACGCCATGCCAGGTTAGTGCACTGTTTTGTGTTAATTGGAACTCCTCTTGAGGAAAATCAAATGTTTGATCGATTAGATCGATGTATTTGTTTTTCATTTTATTAATTGGTTTTTACTCGAATGAATCGTCATCCATTGTGATTATTACTTCGTCTATCAAATTTCCAGACGCATCGTATGTTACAATTCGATTGTCATCTGTCGCATCATTACTGATTGTGATCGCATAGGTAGTTACTTTCGGTTTTTCTGTCATCACAACATCTGAAACCTCGTACGCTTCAAAGTCTTCTGCTAGCATCGCTGAAACTTTTCGTGGCATTTCTGATGCTTCAATGGTGAATTCAGAGTACATCCAAACACCTTCTTCGGTGAAGTGTGCGCTACCGAAATTCCCATTGTTTTCGAAATAGCATTCAACGTCTTCAAACCCTTCGTACCATTCCTCGACAATTGCATCAGGGTACCGGGTTTCAAAAGTACTCACCGCCTTCGAAGGAGGTGTGTAGTCTTGTGCTAGCAGCATTCCGCTAAATAATAGCGCAGCTACTGTTACTGTGATTTTTTTCATTTTATTCTGTTTTTTCTGGTAATTAAGCTCCACGTAAAAAGTTCTCACTAGACTTTCTAGGCATGAGCAGTTTTGTTTGAATGATTGCCTTGTCCTCAAAAAGCTTTTGAATGGATTCAGCCAGTCGCGAATCATCAAATTCAACATTTGAAACGATAATGGAATAAGCATCCAAAGTGTCGGCTAACAACTCGCTCAATTCCACTCGATTTTTAACAATTTGGATTTCTTTCGATGTGTCTTCAATAGTAAATTTTGACATCCAATTTGTCTCATCTTGTGTTGATTCATCCTCAACCACGATCACTTCAAACGATGCTTTGGAGACGCTACACAGTTGACGTAGCAGCTCCATGGACTCCACACGATGTTTTGAAGTCGCGTCTTGAATGAAAATAACACGATGTACTTTCTCAAACGACTCCATGGCTGGCACGAAAATCAAAGGAATCTCCAGGTGAACCATAGCTGTTTCCACCTTAGAAATCTTCTGATGGCTCCAACTGGAAAATTGCTCCTCTCCCATCACAACCAGATCTGCACTGTTTTCCGCTGTTTTGATCAAGTCTTGCACCGGATCGCCATACATCGCTTTAATATCAATAGACTGATTGCCAAATTTTTTAATCAATCGATTTCTTTCGCGCTTCAGTTTCTCCATTGGGATTTCATCGTAATCGGGCGTATAATTCTGAAAAGAATCGTAAAAACCCGAGCGATACACTAATGGAAAACTATTGAGCAATTCGTACTCTGCATTGCGCCCTAAAAAGGAAACAATGAAGTCTGCTGCATCGCACGCCGACTGCGACAAATTGGTCGGCAATAATATTTTCGGATACTTGTTCACGGCGATTATGCTGAAAGTGAAAGTTGCGTCTGATACAATTCCTGTACGCGTTGTCTTGCTCTCGAAAGGCGCATTTTTATGGCGCTGGCTCCCATGCCAAATTGAAGTTGTAAGTCTTCGATACTTTTTCGGTTCGAGTATTTTTCAATAAGAAGCTCTTTGTCTTTTGGCGGAATAGCATCCAATATTTTTACCAACAATTCAGACACATCGGCAATGGGCACTATTTCAAACTCCTCTGGCCATTCAAATGAATTAAAATAATTGTTTTGTGCCGGTATGGATTTCGATGCCTTCTTACAAAATGAAACCGTGTAGTTGCTCGCAATGGCGTAAAGCCAGGTTGCATAGGAAGCGTTTCCATGGAAAGAATCAATCTTTTCAAAAGAGATAAGAATGGCGTCGTTCGCACAATCGTATGCGTCTGCGTGATTCTTTGATATGGACAAACAACGGTTGTAAACTTTGTCGAAGTAATGTGCGTAAATAGCACCCATTGCTTCTGGACAGTTGTTTCGTAAACCTTCTAATAATTGAACCTCATTTTTCATGGTCCTTGCTCTTAAATAACAAGACAAAGGTGCAGCGGAAAACAGGCGCATTTGTACGCTTATTTCTGAAATTACATACGTGATTTTTGGATTTGTTTCTGCGAGATTCTCGCAGATCCGTTCTTCAACTGAGACGGTTCGAAAAACCTGCTGCTGAAAATGTAATTAGTCAGATGCTTTTTCGAGTGAGGTCGTTGTTTTATGCTTAGATTAGATATACTTCTGCATGATGGCATATTTCACCAGACCGGCGGTGTTTTTTAACCCAAGTTTCTCTAACAAGTTTCTTCGGTGTGTGTCCACAGTTCTTGTGCTAATAAAAAGGGCGTCTGCAATCTCCTGATTGGTATACTCTTCCGCGATCATTTTCATCACTTCAATTTCTCGAGGTGTCAATCGGATATTGCTTTGTGTTTGTGGCGTGTTTAGACCTTTCAGTAAATTTTGACTGACTTCATTACTGAGAAACGTCGCACCTTCATGTACCGCTTTGATTGCGGCAATCATTTCATTTCTACCCGTAGATTTTAAAATGTATCCGTTAGCGCCGTTGTCTAGCATACTTTTGATGTATTCGGGCTCATTGTGCATTGAAACTGCCAAAATTTTTACGGACGAATTCCCATTTCGAAGTTTTCGCGTCACTTCAATCCCATCTGTATCCTTCATGCTGATATCCATCAATACCACATTTGGGTTCAATGCCTCGCAATCGGATAAAATGGTGCTCTCAACCTCCCCTTCGCCAACAATTTCAAATTGGTTCTCAGCGTTCAACATCGCCTTAATTCCATCACGAAACATGGCATGATCGTCTGCTATGTAAATTTTAATCTTCATTTAACGAAATTTCTATCGTCACAACACTGCCCCTACCTGGGGACGAATCAATATTTAATTCTCCGTTCATGACTTTGGTGCGCATTTCAATATTGCTGAGTCCAATTCCTTCTGAAAATTTTAATTTACTCAAATCAAACCCTTTACCATCATCTTCCACCATCAATGTTAATCGCTGCTCGGTTTTTACCAATTGTACAAAAATAGTTTTCGCCTTGGCGTGTTTCAGAGCATTATTAATGAGTTCCTGACAAATGCGATACAAATTTAATTCAACGGATTGATCGATGGATTCCCCGGAAAAGGAATGTATAAACTCCACTTTGCAACGATTACCACTATTTATTCTATTTACCAGTGTTTGCAGGGCAGCCGTAAGTCCATAGTCCAACAAGACACGTGGCATCAGCGAATGCGAAATGCTTCTTAACTCTGTGGAAACCTCGTTAGTTTGTTCTACAAGAGAGTCAATCCGTTTTGCCGTTTTCGGGTCCGATTCTTTGATTCCTTCAGCGATTGTTTCCAATTGGTGAATGGTACTGCTTATTTGCGGACCAATTCCATCATGAATTTCAATAGCAATTCGTTGGCGTTCTTTCTCTTGCGTTTCGATAATGGATTGAACCGCGCTCATTTCTATGTGCTTCCACCGGGTGATATCCTGAACCGTGAGGATACTCCAATCCTGGCTTTTTCGGCAACGGACAGTCAAAACTTTTTCATCAGCAATCAGTTCCATTACGTCAAAGCGTTCGCGGCTGCCCTCTATGATTTGTGTCAGTAGTTCTTCCATCTCAAAAACATGGAATAAATCTTTGACATTTCGCTTCACAAGAGATTTGTGGTCATCCGAAATAAAGGTACGCGCCAATTCATTTTCGAGCAAGATAATTCCTGAAGCATCAAAAACAACAATTCCATAAGGAGCCTCGTCGATTACATCTCTTAGGAAGGCATTCTGCGATAATAGTTTTTCCAATACATTCTGTTTTCACTGCAAATTAGAAAAATCTTTTGCGCGAATGTGACTTTTTGACTTTTCTGTGTCTAAATAAAAAAGAACGGACATGACTGGAATGTTTCACAAATCAATTGCGGTTCGAGATATCGATGAAACCATTGTCTTTTATCGAGATTTACTCGGTTGTAAGATTGGGCGTAGAGCAGCGAATTGGGTTGATTTTAATTTTTTCGGACATCAATTAACGGCACAGCTTTCGCCAAAGAATGTCATTCCGATGGATGCTGGTTGGCGCGGAAATCGTTTTTTCCCAGTTCGGCATTTTGGTGTAATTCTGACCCGAACAGATTGGAAAGCTTTGAAAGAGAATATTGAACAAACTGACCTAAGTTGGTTGATTGAACCCTCGCTGTTTTACGAGGGGGAGCATAATGAACAAGAGAGTTTCTTCGTGAAGGATCCGAATGGATATGCGATCGAATTTAAAACCTTCGGGGAGCAATACGATCGTGTTTTTACAAAAAGTTAAAAATTAAGTACTATGCTAACGAAAGCAAGAAAATTGATCAGTTTTGATAAACTGGACGTACCGTTAAAACGCAAGCTTCTCAAGGCTTATCCTGATGGTTTTGAGGAATCATTAATGCGCATCGACGCCCCGACGCCATTTTATGCCGTACTTCTGGACTCGGATGATATTACCTATTTGGTAAAACTCAATAACTATCTGGTGAATGCTTCATCTGATGAGTTGGAGGATGAGTTTGATGACGACTCCGATTTTGAAGGGTTAGAGACCGATGGAGAGGATGATGACGAGTAGTTCAAACAATACGGAACGAATACTTGAGAAAGCAGCATGCATTACGTCCCAACGGGATTGGTAGACGTAAAAGAGACGGTTTTAAAGTACGATTGACGCTTGCCTCTATTTTGTTGTGCTTGCTTCTCTTAATTTATTACTTAAGCACGTTGATTTATGGATAACGCATTGATGAAATATCTGGGAAAAAAGGATGCTTACTTTATGTTTGAGCGCCATGATGATTTGGAAATAATTCGTTTCCATCATGTTCGATCTGATCTCATTTATCATTACGAATTATTCACGGAGAAATTTGTAAACCAACTATTTAGAGTGAATTTCTTCATTTCAAATCATGACGATCGCATCTCACGAATTATATCTGACCTAGAGGTTCAGGAAGAATTGAGACGAGAATAAAAGCAGTAACTCGCTCGTTTGTAAGGGAAGTGCTTCAGCATTTCCCTTTTTTTGATGATTATTGACCGTTTGATGTTAGCCAGTCCACAGCTTCCTCTTCCTTGCTAAAGAGTTTCATCTTCATTTTCGGTTTGAACATGGCTACGTAAGAGTTCAACATCACTTTCATAATTGGCGAATGTGTGAGGGCAGCCATTTTCGTTGCGAAATCACCCGCGTGCTTATGGATATACTCCTTTTCCTCTTTGGTAACAATTCCCGTGATATGTCGATTGTCAGCCATGTACGGGCGCGGAATTCCGTCGGTAATTTCTATAAAGTGCTCGCGCAATTCTATCAGAATGTCTAAGTCGTATTCTTTGAAAGTATGTACGTCAGGACGAAAAACCAAAATGTTGTCAGAACGAAGCTGAATGACTCCATGAGAAATCTTTTTTTCCTTGATTACATCAACGAAAGTATCTTCAGTTTTTATTTTGGTTGCGGTCCACATACCCCTTCAAATTTAGCAATACTGATGCGGAAAATCAGGGATATGAAAAGAAGTTCGTCCATTATAAAAATTGTGAAGATGAATGGCAAAAAAGCAAAGATGAACAGGTCTGTTTCTTAATTTAAAAACGCCTAGAACAGAAGTCCATAAGTCACAAACGACAAAAGAAGCAAAAGGATATAATACGCTGCCATAGACTCGAAATACAACTTTCGAAAAGCCGATAAATTTTCCATAATGAACCGATTCTTTTTGACCGTCTGCTTGCCGGTAAAATGAAATAAAAGTCCTATTGGAATTGTAATGAAAACTAAGAGTAGCGCGATTATCTTGCTCTGTTCATCGCCCAAAACACTTCTCAAGAGCAATGCGAATAAAAACCAGGCTGGAATGCAAGCCAACGTATGATGAGTGAGTCTGAACTGAGTATAGTGCTACGTCCAGAATAAATTGACGCCCACACCATTCATAATTACCAATCGCTGGTAGAATGAAAAGTTTTTCAGAAACGTTTTGGCTTTCTCTTTGGGCGTCATCACAATTGATTGTTCGTTCAAATAATATTGTTTAACTACACACAATAAATAATAGATAATTTTTAGCATTACTGAATGCTGAAATAAATTCTTTCGGGGGTACTCGATCCATGAAATTGAAATTAAATGACAAACCAATCAACTGAATAATTCCTTTTCCCTTTTGACAAACGCCTCTAAAGTTGTTGGCTCCTTTCCCGTGAGCATCTTAACATTACCAGAGATTGTCGGCTCCTTTTGAAATCTCGGCAAATAATGCAGCAAAAGCATCACCATGATGAAACCCTTCTGCATACCTTCTTGTTTCTTGAGTCTGTAAAACCGAAACGGCCCCACTGGATGGTAGGTAAGTTTGTTTTCCACCACTTCGTTAATTAATGCTACAACTTTTCCGAATGACTCGTTTTCATTTCCGGTAATCTCCAGGGCTTGATTTTTATTTTTTTGGAAGTGGAGTATAAGTTGTGCTGTACAAGCCGCAATATCCTCAATGTCAACCCAATTAAACTTCGCATTTCCCGAAGGTAGTGTGATGCTTCGTTTGTTCTTAATTTCCTGGTGAAGTGTTGTGGTCAAATTCTGCATAAAGTAACTTGGACGCACAAAAATGTAGGGTATCTCACATTGCTTTATTAGACGTTCAATTTTATTGTGGGGAATAATTTTACTCTTTTCGGCCCCTTGCACTGATAGAAATACAATCTCATCAATTCCAGCAGATTTAATCGCTTTCATTAGTGGAATAAAAACATCTACCTTCGAAATGTGTGGTGGACGTAATAAGAAAATGACATCGTACCCTTTGAGAGAATCTTTGTAGGTAAAAGGGGCTTCAAAATCAAACTGACGAAATGAAAGTTGGTCATTTTCTTCAAATGTTGACCTAGCTTTTTCAACGTTTCGCACTCCTGCCGTGACCATTACTGGTAATTCTTGCCGGAGTAAATGTTTTATAACTGCCCGTCCGATATTACCAGTTGCTCCCGTAATAAATATCTTCTTACTTTCCATTCGTTACAAATGGCATTTGGTTGATATAATCTTTAGAATCAACTTCATTCACAATAAACTCTGCAAGGTCTTCTCTTGTCAATTTTATTCCTTGAACGGTTCCCACATGACCGATTTCAATTTTTCCTTTTGCTGGCTCATCTTTGAGCATTGGACCACGAACTACGGTATGCTCTATGTCCTTTTGATTTTTTAAATAATCTATATGAGCGATACCATCTAGAAGTGCGTTTCGTGTTCCCTTACCTGCCAAATTTTTCATAATAAAGACAATGAGTTTGTCTATGAATTTGGGCTGATCATTTGCATGGTCACGTACCCCTCCGCCGGTAAGCGTAATTATTCTTTGAACACCGTTTTCTCGCATCGCACTCACAATATGCTCCATAGAGCTTAATTGTAAATTTGGGGGAGAATCCTTTACATGTCCAGACAGATTAACAACCAGTTCCGCGCCGTTAATCGTATCATGAATATCTTGTTTATTCAGTAATGACCCCTTCACTACATTTAGTTTTTCATCTTCAACTTGTAGTTTCGACGGATTTCTAACGAGCGCAGTAACATGATGTCCCTTCTCCAACGCCTTCAAGAGAAATATCCTTCCTGTTTTACCCGTGGCTCCAAATAGTGCAATTTTCATAAATGATAAGATTCAATGTTTAAAATTAAGAAAAGTGTCGTACCGATTTTCGCGGAAATACAAGGAGATCCATAAGCGTTCGTATTGTTATCATTTTTGATTAAAAACGACCAAAATAAAACGAAGGTTCTGCATCAAAAAGGCAAAATAATCAAGAGACGCACGTTTTTGTAAAAACAAATGGAATCTTAATTTTCTAATTTTAGGTTTATGATCGCACAGGTAGAAGAATACTTTGAACAACTCGACGAGTGGAAGAACGAATTACTCCTTCTTCGAGAGATTGCATTGAGCTGCGGACTTGAGGAAGATTTCAAATGGAAACACCCTTGTTTCACTTTAATAGGAAAGAATGTAGTGCTTATTCATGAATTCAAAGACTACTGCGGACTTATGTTTTTCAAAGGAGCCTTACTGAAGGACGAGAACAAACTTTTACACACTATCAAAAACATCCAATCGGAGAGACAATTGAGGTTTACCAGTCGGACCGAAATTTCCGAAAGTCGTGATTTAATCAGGGCCTATATTTTTGAGGCCATTGAAGTTGAGCAAAAAGGACTCAAAGTAAAAATGAAGGATGTTTCGGAGTATGAGGTTCCCGAGGAGCTGAATCAAAAATTCATCGAATCTCCAGACTTCAAAACTGCATATGAGAATCTGACGCCAGGAAGGCAAAAAGGCTATTTGCTTTATTTTGCTCAAGCGAAACAATCGGCAACACGAACGGCAAGAATCGAAAAGTTTAGAGAACGGATAATGATGGGCAAAGGGATAAGGGATTGCATTTGCGGTCATTCTAAGCGGATGCCTAATTGTGATGGCTCACACAAGCACTTTGCTTGAACGGCATGCTGATTTGCTTATAATTTAACAAGGCTTTCTTCTTACATGTACTTGAGGCGTGAGTTACTCTCTACCTTTCGGTTATGTTGCGTTGGGGACCAACCTTAACGACTCTACAACATTTTAAGAAAACAAAAAAGCTCAAACCTTGCGATCAGAGCGTTTGTTCACGCAATGATTTCCTTCGAATCTACTTCGTGATGCATTGTCGAATCAAATTCAATCTGACAAATGAATTCTGCATTCCTCAAATTCTACTTCAGGAAAACTCTTTTCAGCCCATTTACTCAGCTCTACCAGAATAGGCAATAATCCTGTTGCTTTATCGGTCAAAGAGTACTCCACTCTTGGAGGAGTCTCAGCAAAGGATTTTCTCAGAATCAATCCATCTTCTTCTAGCTCCTTTAGTTGTGCAGACAGCACCTTCTTGGATATGGTTGGGGTCAGAACATGTAACTTCCCAAACCTCAAAGGTCCGTTGGAAAGTAAATAAATCAATACTGGTTTCCACTTGTTCCCAATGATATTCATTGTATGCACTAAAGTGCATGAGTTTGGGTTTTCAATGTACTTTCTCGACATAAGTTACTTTTTGGTAACCACTAAATTATCAGCCCGTTACTTATTTAGTATCAAATATACACCTTTATTAGTTTCTTTGCGATACTAATAATTAAAATTAATACATGAAGAACATATTTATAATAAATGCGCATCAAAAATATCCATTCTCTGAAGGAAGATTGAATGCCAGCTTGGTAGATAAAGCGAAGGTCTATTTTTCATCCAAAGATTGCGAAATTAGGGTAACCACAATGGAAGATGATTATGATGTAAACGAGGAAATCGAAAAGTTTAAATGGGCGGATTTAGTTCTATTACAAACCCCATTGAATTGGATGGGTGTTCCATGGTCATTCAAAAAGTACATTGATGAAGTATTTTCGACAGGTATGATGGGCGAGATGTCTAATGGAGATGGTAGAACAAGTAACGAACCCAAAAAGAACTATGGTCTCGGTGGGAAACTGAATGGAAAATATATGATTTCAGTGACGGCTAATGCTCCTAAAGAAGCATTTAATGATTCGAATGAGAAGTTCTTTAACGGTATAAGCGAAGATGATTTGTTGCTTCCAATGCACTTAAACTTTAAATGGTTTGGATTGGAGCAGCTCCCAACTTATTTTGCATATGATGTTATGAAGAACCCAGAAATTGAGGATGACTTTAAACGATTTGATAACCATCTTAAACAATACGCGTAATCATGAGACCAACACCAAAACATTTAGCTCCGAACCTAACATTTAAAACACTTAATGGTGAGCAATGGACTTTAAATGACCAACGGCCACAGAATTTTACAATGGTAGTGTTTTATAGAGGCCTGCACTGCCCTTTGTGTAAAAAATATCTCCAGCAAATACATGAATTAATTCCTGCCTTTGAGGAAAGAGGTGTAAACGTTGTGGCAGTGAGTATGGATTCCGAAAAAAGAGCACGCCTCTCAAGAAAGGATTGGGAACTACCTAATCTTACACTCGGTTATGAGCTCAGTAAAGAATCAGCTGTTGAATGGGGATTGTACTTAAGCAAAGCCATTAAAGATGGTGAGCCTGCAATTTTTAGCGAACCAGGGTTGTTTTTAATTGACAATAAAAATGAAGTGTACTACTCCAATATCAATAGCAACCCATGGGGAAGACCTTACATCCCAACCTTTGTAAAAGCAGTTGATTATATCATCAAATCGGGATACCCAGCAAGAGGTGAAATGATATAACAGACAAAAATGTCGAAGCGTTTTCGGTAACTATCGAACCAAAAAGCCCTGTATCAGTGTGATACAGGGCTTTCTTTTTGAATGTACCCGCAATGACTGCATTGTCTAACCAGAAACTGAATTTTGATAACGCTGTTTTAACAAGTGTTAACGATGAAACAAGACCTGCTTTTACGAGTTTCCGTACTTTGAATTGCTCAAAAGAATTATGTCCATGAAACTCATGCTACCCCTTTGTTTGTTTTCATTTTTGGTGCTTGAATCATGCAATTCCAAAAATCCTGATGCGGACAATATAAAGCAATCACCCATTCACTTTGTTGAATTACCTGATGATTTAACCAAAATTCCAAGTGAGAGTTTTGAACCCTTTTTAGCTATGATTGGAAACTCACCACTTATAGGAATCACTGAAGGAACACATGGAATGAACGAACCACTCGACTTTAGGAATGAACTAATCAAGTTTCTCGTTACAGAGAAAAGAATTGATGTGGTAGCAATTGAATCTGGAATATTAGAATCAAGAATTGTTCATGACTATATCAATGGCAGCAACGGAGATATTGACACCGTTGTGAAATACGGACTGATGCCAGGGTTCAACGAGTTGCCACAAAACAAGACGCTGATTGAATGGCTGAGGAACTATAATGAGAACGATTCAAATGTTCACAAAGTGAAATTCTATGGTTTCGACATTCCGGGAATTCCTACTAATCCCTGGAATGAGGATATAGCTATTCCATTGTCTGAGACACTCAACTATTTAAAGAAAGTGGACAATGAAAATTGGAAGTTGTATAGTAATAAATTGAGCTTCTATTTTGAGTTCCTACATATCAATCCAACACCCGATGATACCTCCAAGGAGTACAGGGACTTATCAGAAGTGAAAAAAAAGGAATTGACATCCATGATTGATGAGCTGATCAAATTATTTAAATCCAATAAATCAGCCTATATCCAAAACTCTTCAAATGAAGATTTCGACTGGGGGCATCGTGCCGTGAAAAGTTCAAAGTGGATGGATGATTTCTTGCTAGCAATGGGTGGAGAACCTGACTATAGTTACAACAACAGGGAGCAAGCTATGTTTGACAATTTGGAATGGATTATGAACAGAGAAAAGGGTAAAAACGTTCTCTTATTTGCTCATTTAGCACATTTAACCAAAGACTTTTCCTTACTAGATGAAAACTCTAAGGACACAAGACCAAAGAAATTGTTTGGAGAATACATAGGAGAAAAGTTTGGTGATGAATATTTAGTTGTTGGTAATTTCTTTAGTGAATTATATTATCCTAAAGATACCGTTAGCGTTTCTCAAGAAGGGTTGGAACCGAAATTTGTTCGGGATAATATCCAGAATTATTACATGAAACTGGACAAGTCAGACAGCACCTTCAATCGCGGCTGGAAGTACGGGTTGAGACCAGATGAAACTAATTGGTACATGAATCCAGCAATAGGAATAGACATTATATTTTATACAAAAACACAGACCTATATTGACTAAAAAAAAAGCCCAGCAACTCTACGTTACAGGGCTAATTGTACTCGAGGCGGTTTTACTCCCTTCGGTCGTGCTGCTTTGCAGTGTACCCGCATACCCATAATAGTTATTGTATGTCCAAGCCAACACCCAGCAACAAAAAAAGGTCCTCTCCCAGAAGGGAAAGAACAGATTTGTACCCGCAATGATTGCATTGTCGAATCAAATTGATGGTTAGCTCAACTCTAATTTCATTAGCATATCTGTTTGATGGTCATCACCAAGTACAAATATGTGCTTATCAAATTCTACAAATCCATTTTTGTGGTAGAAAGTAAGTGCTCGTTCGTTCTTTTCCCAAACACCTAACCAGATGAAATGTGATTTCTTTTGACGTGCAATATCTAATGTTAGATTGAACAGTTGTTTGCCTATACCTTTTCCAATGAATTTATTGAGAACATAAATTCTTTCAATCTCAAGCCCACTTTCGTCCTTCAATTCAGTTTGTGCTTTACCTGAATTCAACTTAAGATAACCAATTACATCTCCGTCAAGCGTTGCTATGTAGAACACTGAGTCGGGATTATCAAGTTCCAATAAAAGCTGTTCCTCGTTAAACTTCTCACGTAGGTACTTCTCAATATCCTCTGGAGTGTTCTGCTCTCCGAAGGATTCCTTGAAAGTAGTCCGACTGACACTTTGAAGGTCCTGTAAATCTTTTCGATTAGCTTTATGTATAGCAACTGTTCCCATTATTTCGTTAACGCAAATGTACTGAAAGAAATATGTCGAACCGCTTAAATGCAGTAATATCAATAGATACAGAAGAATTAGTACCGTTGCCCTGTTTTGACGAGAACCAACAAAAAAGCCCTGCAACTCTACGTTACAGGGCTAAATGTACTCGAGGCGGGACTTGAACCCGCACGACCAAAAAGGTCACAGGATTTTAAGTCCGGCGTGTCTACCAATTCCACCACTCGAGCATGAATGAGCTGATCGCTATCAGCATTGGACTTAAAGGGAAAATTCTCCCTATTTCAAAACCGAAACCAATAGTTACGGGAGGGCAAATGTAAATAATTGAATTTAATTCGCAACGTTTCCCATCGGATAATTAACGATCGTTTTTTACAAGTAGGGCAAGTGCGCCCTTCACAGAACAGATGCAAGCTTGCACCGACCTTTTTACAATTGACTATAATCCCATAAAAATTTATTAGATGATTACACTCCAAAGCTTAGGGTCGGTATGTGATATCTGGTGGGGAGGCTATCAACCGAAAAGCCGAACGCAAGGCGTTCAGTGGCTTTTTTCGCCTGTCTAAAATGCAAAGCGAATTCCTAAAATTTCAAACTAGATTACACGCCATAGCTGCGCGTCGGCGTGTGATCTCCGGTGGAGAGGCTATCAACAGAAAAGCCGAACGCAAGGCGATCAGTGGCTTTTTTCGCCTGTCTAAAATGCAAAGCGAATTCCTAAAATTTCAAACTAGATTACACGCCATAGCTGCGCGTCGGCGTGTGATCTCCGGTGGAGAGGCTATCAACAGAAAAGCCGAACGCAAGGCGATCAGTGGCTTTTTTCGCCTGTCTAAAATGCAAAGCGAGCTTTGATTTTCGTCAAACGAAAAAAGCCGTGACTGTCGTCACGGCTTTTCTGTTGAGCGGGCGATGAGATTCGAACTCACGACCCTAACCTTGGCAAGGTTATGCTCTACCCCTGAGCTACGCCCGCTTTTACCCCTCGTTCGGAGCGGAGACAAATTTAAAAGGAATTTACGAATAACGAAATGAAGGTTGAAAAAAAATCAGCATTCCTATTACCTTTGCTCTATGTCGCAAGAAGTACGTATCAACAAATTCCTCAGTGAAGCTGGATTCTGCTCGCGTCGTGCTGCAGATAAGCTTATCGATGAAGGTCGCGTAACAATCAACAACAAAGTACCCGAAATGGGAACTAAAGTAAAGCCTGGCGATGAAGTTCGTGTCGATGGAAAGCTCATCGGTGCCTCTGAAGAGGATCCTGTATATATCGCCCTGAACAAACCAGTTGGCATCGTCTGCACTACGGATACTCGGGTGGAAAAGGACAACATCATCGATTTTCTGAAATATCCAAAACGCATTTTTCCTATCGGCAGGTTGGACAAACCAAGTGAAGGTCTCATTTTTCTCACCAACGATGGCGATATCGTGAACAAAATTCTTCGTGCAAGAAACAATCACGAAAAGGAATATTATGTAACCGTAAACAAGCCCATCAATCAAGATTTTATCCGGAAAATGAGTAACGGCGTTCCTATTTTAGGCACTGTGACTCGTAAATGTGAGGTAGAAAAAGTAGGAAAGTTCGAATTCCGTATTGTTTTAACACAAGGATTGAACCGTCAAATTCGTCGCATGTGTGAACATTTGGGCTACCGTGTACGCAAATTGAAACGCGTACGCATCATGAATATTGAGTTGGATGTACCTGTGGGAGAATGGAGGTATTTTACTGAGGAGGAGTTGGCAGAACTCAATCGATTGACAGCTGATTCAGATAAGACGTTTGAGGGTGATTTAAACGAAGAAGGGTATGATTAACCTAGTCTTTTTCAATTCGCACTGAAAGAAAAGTAAATTTTTTACATCAGGTAAATGGCCTTAATGGCCCATTATAAAAAGAATAGCCGAATATCGTAAAAACACTTCAACGCAAAAATGCGTTTATGTATTTAAGCATTTATTAGTTTTTGCTAAAAGATTTCGTTAATTTCTTAGAAAACGTTTATCCTCCAGTCAACTTCTTTATCTCATTCAACTTCATTAAAGCCTCCACGGGTGTTAGCGTATTGATATCTATACTCACCAGCTCCTCACGAATTTGCTCCAAAACAGGGTCATTCAATTGAAAAAAGCTCATTTGCATGTTTTCCAAGTCAGCATCGGCTTCCGTACCTTCCACTTTTTTAGCTCCCGTTTTCTTTTTAGATTCAGCGAGATCATGAGAAGCCTCCAGTTGCTGTAACATATTTTCTGCACCGGCCACAACCTCTTTTGGCATCCCGGCCAGTTTCGCTACATGGATACCAAACGAGTGCTCACTTCCACCTTCAACCAGTTTACGCAGGAAGAGAATCTTTTTGCCAACCTCCTTCACAGAAACATTGAAGTTTTTGATCCGTTCAAAACGATTCGTCATCTCGTTCAATTCATGGTAATGTGTGGCGAATAGCGTCTTCCCTCGTTTTGTTGGATGCTCGTGCAAATACTCAGCAATAGCCCATGCAATCGAAATTCCGTCGTAGGTACTGGTACCACGACCGATTTCATCCAAAAGAATCAAGGATCGATTGGAGAGGTTATTCAAAATACTGGACGTCTCGTTCATTTCCACCATGAATGTCGACTCTCCTGAAGATATATTATCGGAAGCTCCAACACGCGTAAATACCTTATCTACAATTCCGAGGGAAGCCTTTGTTGCAGGCACGAACGAACCCATTTGTGCCATCAATGAAATCAATGCTGTTTGACGCAACAAGGCACTCTTACCCGACATATTCGGACCAGTAATCATCATGATTTGCTGCGTATCATTGTCGAGGTACACATTGTTCGAAACATACTCCTCTCCTACCCCCATCTGACTTTCAATCACAGGATGACGCCCTTCTTTGATATCGATCACAAATGAGTCGTTCATTTCTGGTTTGGTATACCATCGTTGTTGTGCAACTTCTGCAAACGACAGTAAGCAATCCAGTTTTGCAATAAGAAAGGCGTTTTTCTGAACAGGTCGAATATATTTCGATAATTCTTCTACCAACGATTGATACAACTGCCCTTCCAGCACATGGATTTTTTCCTCCGCCCCTAGTATTTTAGACTCGTATTCTTTTAGTTCTTCCGTTATGTAGCGTTCTGCATTAACAAGTGTTTGTTTACGTATCCACTCCTCAGGAACTTTATCCTTGTGGGTATTTCTAACTTCGATATAGTAACCGAAAACATTGTTGAAACCAATCTTTAAACTCGTAATACCCGTTTTTTCACTTTCTCTTTGCTGTAACTTTTCGAGGTAATCTTTCCCTGAAAATGCAATTGATCGAAGCTCGTCTAATTCGTCGTGATACCCATCAGCGATGATTTTTCCTTTCCCAATCTGCCCCGCAGGATCTTCTTGTATAGTCCGCTCGATCAAATCTATCATATCACGGCATGGATCTATCGCCTTGGCAATATTGGCAACCTCATTTGTACCGCCATCAAACAACTCCTTCACCGCAATAACCTTTTGCGACGTGTTGCACAGTTGTACCACTTCCTTAGGGTTTACGCGTCCAACCGCGATCTTCGAAATCAAACGTTCCATATCGTTGATATCCGAAAGAAAGTAGCTCAATTCATGACAATTATCGGGGTCATCGTACAAAGATTCTACCGCATCCTGACGTTTTTGCACTTGATCGAGTTCTTTCAGCGGAAGCACCATCCAACGCTTTAGCAATCGACCACCCATTGGCGTTTTTGTGTAGTCCAGAACATCCAACAAGGTCGTAGCGTTTTCGTGTGGCGAGCTAATTAACTCCAAGTTACGAACAGTGAATCGGTCGAGCCACACGTATTTATCCTCTTCAATACGAGATATAGCGGTTACGTGACCTAACTTATCATGCTGTGTTTCGGATAAATAATGAATAATCGCACCCGCAGCAATGATTCCTAAATGCAAACCTTCCACTCCAAAACCTTTGAGAGATTTTGTTCCGAACTGCTTATTTAAACTCTCGTAAGCAAAATCCTCTGAGAACACCCAATCCTCCAAACGAAAGGAATAATATCGATTCCCACACATTTGATCGTAATCGGAGCTGCGTTGTTTGTTGTAAATGATTTCTGTAGGACCGAATCCTTGCATTAACTTGTCTGCGTATTCCTGATCGCCTTGTGCGACCATAAACTCTCCAGTAGACACATCCAGAAACGCCAACCCAATGCGGTCTTTTTCAAAATGGACGGAACACAGGAAGTTGTTCTTTTTGGTTTCAAGAACCTGATCGTTGAAAGAAACACCTGGTGTCACTAATTCCGTAACGCCACGCTTCACAATTCCTTTCACAGATTTTGGGTCCTCCAATTGATCGCAAATTGCAACGCGCTGACCGGAACGGACAAGTTTCGGCAAGTACGTATCCAAGGAATGATGTGGAAACCCAGCCAGTTCCAGTTTCGAGCCTCCATTGTTTCGGTTGGTAAGTACAATTCCCAAAATCTTAGACGCAGTGATGGCATCTTCCCCAAAGGTTTCATAGAAATCTCCTACCCTGAACAATAGTAATGCTTGAGGGTGACGAGCTTTAATTTGATTGTATTGCTTCATCAAAGGAGTTTCCTTCGGAGCTTTCGATTGCGTCTTTTTTGTAGCTGTTTTGGCCAATTTACCTTGAGTTTCGGTCGAAAAACAAAAATACCCTGAACCCTACAGGATTCAAAATCTCAAAAGCGCATCTTATTCACAAAAGCAGAAAGTATTCAACGACAGGTCTTCAGAATATTCGCCCACTAAAAAGGTGATTTTCTAAATATTTGGTCATCGCCAAAGACGGCAACGCAATTAATTACCACCAAAAGGGAAACGATAGGCAAAACTGTACATGGTTCCACTAGCGAATGGCGCACCGTAATAACGATTGTTTTGGATGGTAAAGTTCAGTGCACCTACATGAACTGAAAAGTAAAACCCTCCTAGAAAACCAGTAACCTCGTGCTGGGCAGGATCTATGAACTTTGGTTTGATTTCTGGATGTTCGGTAATTTCTTGCGCATAAATTGGCTCGGCAACCGTTGGCTCATCAAACTGTTGATCGAATGCAAAATGTGTTCCTAGCACAACACCAACACTGGCTGAGAAAAACGACGTAGCCTCTCCTTTATCCATCGCGATTCCGAAGGGCATTAAAAACAGCGAAGAAACATCTATCCCCAGATTTATATAAGCAGCTCCCATTGAAATGGATCCAACACCATGTGTATCGTCTCGTTCCACTTTTCTGCGGTATTCACCTTCACCCTTTCCTTCCAAAGTGGAACCGTGACCGATACGGCCGCCTTCAAAATTTAGCCCAGCATCCATCGGACCTCCGCGCAAGTACGCATTCACTCCAAACATTCTACCAACACCCATGTAGGGTTGACGGGCAATCGGTTGCCACAAATATTTCACTCCAATACCACCAACTGGACCTATATCCTGAACCCCGACGGTTCCACTGGAGACATTTACATCTGCAGTAGTGTATGTGGTGTAACGATCAATTTTATATCCCCGCGAATAGGTAGTAGACTTGTACGTTTCCGACTCTACGTTTGTCACAGTAGCTTGCTGATAATTTACTGAAACCATACGCGGATTCAACAATTGCTTCAGTGCATCTGCGCGCAAGGTAATGGACGGATAAATGCCTGCAGCACGATAGTACTCGTCCAAGTCGCCAAAACGCATTCCCGCCGTCATTTCAATATTGAAGTCAATAGAAACATAAGGAAGTCGGATGCGATACCCAGGCGTGATGCCAAAAATCCACATGTTTTCATAGTCTCGTACGCTCGTAAAATCGATACTATCTTTGATTCCGTACATTCCCGTGCTAATGCCAAGTATGGGATGCCCTCGGAAGACCGAATTGTATCGTTCGTACTTACCAAAAGTCAAGGCCTTAATTGGAATATTCCCTCCAACGGTGAGCATGTAACCATAGTCTGTTTTCTGATTAAAGCCAGGCGTCAACTGCTCACCTTGTACGAAATCAATCTTTCGAACTTTTTCCACCTTACCAGTAGCAAACTTGATTTCTAGGAAATCGGCTAAAATATTTACACCTACCCATGGCCTATTCACACGCACTCCACTTCCGAAGTTGGGACGCGCCAAATACAAGCCAATACCGCCGTTATTTCGATCAATTTCAAACTGATTTTGTCGGTACTTTTCCAATTGTGCTGGAGAAGGTTCCACTGTCTCTTGTCCATGCACCAAAGCGATAGTTAACAAAGAGAATAGTAGCGTCGTAAAGTTACTTATCCGATTCATGGATGAAAATTACAAAATCATTTTTTATTCTATTGCAAAGATGTTTGCATACAAATACCTTAAATTCGTCCCATGAACCGTAAATTAAAACTTTGGGAACTCGATCGTCCTTCGGAAGAAGATTTTAAATCGCAAGAAAAGTTTCCAGTAACCGTTGTTCTAGATAGCTTGAGAAGCCTCACAAATGTTGGTTCGTTTTTTCGCACATGCGATGCATTTAACGTCCAAAAGTTATACCTCTGCGGAATCACTGCTTCTCCCCCGCACCGTGAAATTCAGAAAACGGCCCTTGGTGCCACTGAGTCCATGAATTGGGAACATCAAGAAGATGTGATTACGTTATTGAAATCATTGAAAAAAGAAGGAAAGAAGATTTGCTCGATCGAACAAACTGAGGAAACGACTTTTCTACAAGAGGTAGCCCATTTCCCAAAAGACGATCACCATGTCTTGGTTTTTGGAAATGAAGTGAACGGTGTAGACCAGCGTATTGTAGACCTATCTGACTACATCATCGAAGTGCCACAATTCGGAACAAAACACAGCCTGAATGTATCCGTTTGTGCGGGTGTGGTACTATGGGAGTTTGCAAAAAGAAAGATAGATGCCTAAGCTGCCTTCTTACCGAGGTAATGCAAGAACTTGAAATGATTTGAAATCGCTCCGACAAAGGTTTTGTGCTGCAAATAAGGAACGTCAAACTCTTTTGCCGTCTTCTTTACAATTTTTGAAATCGCTGGATAATGAACATGACATATGTTGGGAAACAAATGGTGTTCTACCTGATGATTCAATCCACCTAGAAACCATGTTAACGGAGCGTTTCCAACGGCAAAATTGGATGTTGTTTTCATTTGATGAATGGCCCAACTCGTTTCCACGCTTGCCCCTTCCTCAGGAGATACAAATTCAGTGGATTCAAGAACATGCGCCGATTGGAAAACAAGGGCCAGAATCAAACCTCCTACGGCATGCATGATTAGGAATCCTGTCAGGACAAGCCACCATGGCGTTCCAAATAAAAGTGGCAGTCCAATTATGATAGCATAGTACATCACTTTGATTAAAATGATACGAAACAAGGCCTTATTTAATGTTAGCTTTTGTGATTTCAATAAGTCACGCTTGTGGTAACTTCTGAGTTGATCAAAATCCTTGTAAGTAACCCAATACAGAGTAAGGATGCTGTATAAAATCGGAGCATACAACACTTGAAACTTGAAGATGGATCTTTTTTCTTGGTTTGGAGAAAATCGAATTATTCCTTTCTTCTCTATATCCTCATCATAGCCATCAATATTGGTAAACGTATGGTGCAAAACATTGTGCTGAATTCGCCAATTCATGTGATAGCCGCCTAGATAAGTTAAAGATATCGACATGAATTTATTGATTGTCGGACTTTTCGAGTAGGTCCCATGATTAGCATCATGCATTACTGACAAACCAATACCTGCAACGCCCAAACCCATGGTAAACCACATGGCTAAAATTGGCAGGGTACCTGAAACAACACCAGTCACCATCAACACAAATGGTGTGAAGTAGATAGCAAACATAAAAATGGACTTAATTACCATTTGTGTGTTTCCATATCTGGTTATTCCGCGTTGTGAGAAATATTGATTTACCCGTTGGTTTAAGGTTTTGAAAAAGTCTGGGTTGTCCTGTTTGTTAAAACGGATAAAGGTTTCTTGCATAGCATCTATTAGATCGGCAAGATAGTCTTTCTTTCTTGAAGGGCAATAGCATTCGGACCTTCAATCCATTTCAAACTAGAATGCTAACTACTCGGTCAACTCTATTCTTTCACGAATCTTTTGGAAAGTTTTTGCGATGCTGTCTGTGCATTTAGAATGTAAACACCTGACGGTAAGCTACCAACGAAAATTTCTGAAGACTTTTGCTTGTTTTCCAGAACAACCTCACCCAATAGATTTGTGATATTGACTGATTCAATCAATACATCCGAATCAATGACAATTTTATCATTTGCTGGGTTCGGGTACAATTGTAACGCTGAGGAATTGGAAATCTCGCTCACAGTCGCGATATCCTGGAAGTTCAACATCCACAAATCACGTTGATCTGGCTGAATATCGTTGTTTTGCCCACCAACCATGTAGATAGAATCACCAATTACGAAACTTCCGGGTGCCCAGCGACCTGATCCCGGATGCGGAGGTAATTGTGTCCAGGAATCATTTACCGGATCGTACTCCCAAAACTCTCCTGTGTCAAAGTTCAAGTGATCTTCGCCTTGACCGCTCAGTACATATCCCTTTCCATTGTACGTAAACTGTGTTCCAGCCACCCGTCCTTCTGCAGGAATTGATGCCACTTGCGTCCAAGAGTCATTTTCGATATCGTAGTGATACAGATCATCAAAAATACTTGATTGATGATGCCCCATACCTACATAAACATCATCTCCAATGGAGAAATAATACGGATGATGACGGCGTGTCCCGGGGAAGTCCGTTCGTTGGGTCCACGAATCTGTGGCAATGTCATACTCCCACCAGTCTTTTAAATCACCATTTGAACTTCCGCCACAACCCACATAAATTTTATCTGTGGTTGCCACCATTGCAGGGTGTGTTCGATTCGTCCCTGGGAATGTCGCCATAGTAGACCAAGTTTCACTCACAGGATCAAAGCGATACCAATCATCGTAGTAAGTGATCGTGAAACCATCATCAGATGCACCGAACCCGGCGTAACCAAAACCTCCGTGCTCAACTCCGTACGCAAACGAGCGATCTCCACCAGGAAAATCACCCAAGGGCGACCATTGATCTGTCACTGGGTTGTATTTCCACATGTCATCAAAGTAAAAAGGAGGACCATCATTTCCACCCGTTGTAACGTAACCAATGCCGTTTATAGAAAATGTCACCGGATGGTTTCGTCCAGCTGCTGGTAAGTTCGTTTTTTGCGTCCATTGTGCAGACGCACCGTAAAACACGGCAAGAAATAAGAGAGTACAAGTAGTTTTCATGTCTCTAATGTAATAAAATGTCCTCGGAATATGACACAACTGGGGTTGCCAATGATTTTCATTATTGAAAACACATCTTATTACCTATTTACCCTATATGCTTAATAGGGTTTTAGGTGGTCTGAATCCCTGAATTCTTCTACAGCACTGGTATTTAGGCGAAAAAAATGCTGCAGAAATTCCACAATTCCTCACCTTATTGTTACATTTGTCCCCTCATTAATCAAACAAAATGATCAAAACGGACATTATCATCATCGGAGCAGGACCTGTAGGGCTGTTCACAATTTTTGAAGCTGGATTGTTGAAATTGCGATGCCATCTTATTGACTCTCTTCCTCAAGCAGGTGGACAGTGTTCGGAAATTTATCCGAAAAAGCCGATTTATGATATTCCGGGCTTCCCTTCCATCTTGGCGGGAGAGCTGATCGATAATCTAATGGAGCAAGCAGCCCCATTCAAGCCTGGGTTCACCCTGGGAGAAGCGGCAGTGTCCATCGACAAGATTTCGGAAAATGAATTTATCGTAACAACAGATAAAGGGACGAAGCACAGCGCCCCTATTGTTATGATTGCTGGGGGACTGGGCGTTTTTGAGCCGCGCAAACCACCTATTAACAACTTGGAAAGCTACGAAGATAAAGGCGTTGAGTACATCATTAAAGATCCGAATTTCTATCGTGGTAAACGTTGCGTAATTGCTGGGGGCGGTGACTCGGCATTGGACTGGGCGATTTTCCTGGCAAAAAACAACATTGCTTCAGAGGTTTCATTAGTACACCGTCGCTCTTCTTTCCGTGGACACTTAGATTCCGTGCAACAAGTAATGGACCTCGCAGATGAAGGAAAAGTGAACTTGATTACCGAGGCAGAAGTTGTTGGGATCGGTGGGAACGGAAAAGTGGAAAACGTTGTAATTAAACACAAAACGGAAGGTGAGATTACGAAAGAAACAGATCACTTTATTCCACTTTTTGGTTTGAAACCTAGTTTGGGCCCTATTGCCGATTGGGGACTGGAGATTGATAAGAATGCGATTAAAGTTGATACTACTGATTACTCCACAAATATCCCTGGTATTTATGCCATCGGCGATGTGAATACCTATGAAAACAAGCTAAAGTTGATCTTATGCGGTTTCCATGAGGGCACATTGGCAGTGCAATCAGCATTCGCCCGCATTCACCCGGATAAGAAAAACGTGCTAAAATACACTACTGTAAACGGAGTAACTGGATTTTAAAAAATTCGCAAGATATAAAGCAGCCTCTTCTCATTTATGGAAGAGGCTTTTTTGTGTTAACAATTTGATAAAAAGCGATTCGCCCATGTACGCCATATCAGAATTTCGTAATTTTAAATTATGAGCAGGCGCACCATCAACGCGGTATTTCTGTTAGGAATCGTTTCAGTCATTAGCATTCTATTGATCCAGTTTGTTTGGATTCGAAATACGCAATCGCTTCTAGAAAAGAATATTGAAATTCAAGAAACCAAACAGGCCATTCAAGTAAAAGAGGATAGCCTGAACATGGTACATTTTACAGAGCAAACCCACATCGCTTTGAGAAATGTGCTACAGCAGTTGACCACCATGAACAAGGACAGCTCAGATTTGTACGGCGCGGTCAACCGAATTCGATCGAATTATTTTTATGTTGACATAAATGAAGAATTGAATCCATACCATCTGGAAACACTACTGAAAAGGGAACTGTACGATCAAAATGTCCATCAGAATTTCCAGTATGGTATTTATGATTGCTACACCGATTCCATTGTCTTCGGAAACCTGATTCGGTACGACAAAGAGCGGCACTATGAGATAGACTCCTCGAAGCAAATTACATTTCCCGACATGAAATGGAAAAAGGATGGTCATTATTTTACCGTTTATTTCCCCGGAGTTACGGATAGATTTGAAGCAGAGGAAGTTCCCGAAGTTGGAAAATCTTCGCCGTATCTGTACCTGTTTTTTATCGTGATCCTAATTCTGATTTTCTTTGGGTATACCGTATTTGTGATTTTGAAACAGAAGCGATTATCGGAGGTAAAAACGGATTTCATCAATAACATGACGCACGAACTCAAAACTCCTATTTCCTCTATCGGTTTGTCCTCAGAAATGATCATGCGTCCTGAAACAATCAAAGATCCTGAAAAAATTCAGCGCTACGCAAGTTTAATTTACAAGGAAAACAAACGTCTTGAAAACCAGGTAGAGCGCGTGTTACGAATCGCCAAATTGGACAAAAGTGAAATTGAACTATCCCTGGAACCGTTTGATATTTCTGAGTACTTCAGCGAACTCAAAGACAATTTCGAGTTCAATCAAGAAGGACGTCCGGTTACAATAACCACGGATATACAGTTAGACAATCCGATCATCACAGCTGATCCCGTGCACATTTCCAATGTTTTCTACAATTTGGTGGACAACGCGATCAAGTATTGTAAAAAATCGCCAGAAGTAAAAATAAGCGCGCGTTCTGAAAAGAATCAGTTGATTGTAACGGTTGAGGATAATGGTATAGGGATCAAACGGGAGAATCTTAAAATGATTTTCGACAAATTCTACCGTGTTCCTACAGGAAACGTTCACGATGTGAAAGGTTTTGGACTAGGATTATACTATGTGAAAACGATTATTGAGAAGCACAAAGGAACGATTAGCGCGAAAAGCACCGTAGGTCTTGGTACAACGTTTACAGTAAAAATCCCTGTTTAAATTAGCGATTTCTTTTGCGCACTTTTTTTAGCGTGGTGATCGGCTGCGGAAACATACCATCTCTGGAAAGCCTTTTCCCCCATTTGTACACCATAATGCGTTCGTTTGCCAGTTGTCCATCTATATCAACATCCAGTAAATAATACTTATCTGCCTTGAACATTACTTCATACGTTCCCATCATCTCATTGTTACCAACGCGTACTTGAATCACATCCTTGCCAATGGTAATGGATATTGGCGTACTACTCACAAAATGCAACTCCTGATTGGATTGAATGGAATATTCTGGAATAATCCCTTCGTAATAGCCTTGATATCTCTTTTTCAATTTGATATCATCCTGACCAAAAACAAGTCCAGAAAAAAGTAACGACGCAATTAAAACAAGTTGCTTCATAAGCTAAAGGTATTAAATTTCAATAAGACTCTAATGCTACCTTCAATATCTGACTAACCTCCTCGAAAAATCAAGTCCATCATTCATAATTCATAATTCATAATTTCAACCTACAACTCATTTTTTCAACATTCCTGCCACTTACCAACAAAGCGTCTTCTCATTTTGACAAAAACCGTAAATTCGAGACTGCGTTTAGAAACAACAACCTTCATGAAACAATATCACGATCTGCTCCAACATATTTTGGATCACGGAACAACCAAAGAAGATCGCACGGGAACAGGAACCAAGTCCGTTTTCGGTTACCAAATGCGTTTTGATTTATCGGAAGGATTTCCTTGTGTAACAACGAAAAAGTTACACTTACGTTCTATCATCCACGAACTGTTATGGTTTCTTCAGGGAAATACGAATATCAAGTATCTCAAGGACAACAATGTTCGAATTTGGGACGAATGGGCAGATGAAGATGGTAACCTTGGACCCGTTTACGGCTACCAATGGCGCTCATGGCCTGATGGTAACGGTGGCACCATAGATCAAATCACCAAGTTGGTAGAATCTTTGAAAAACAATCCTGACTCGCGCCGCCACATTGTCTCCGCATGGAACGTTGCCGACGTTGATAACATGGCACTTCCACCGTGTCATACTTTGTTTCAATTTTATGTAGCGAATGGTAAATTAAGCTGTCAGTTGTATCAACGAAGCGCAGATACATTCCTCGGTGTACCGTTTAATATTGCCTCTTATGCCCTGCTAACAATGATGCTGGCTCAGGTGTGTGGATATGAACCAGGTGATTTCGTTCATACATTTGGTGATGCGCATATTTACAGTAACCATATGGAGCAAGTGCAGTTACAATTAACACGAGACTTCCGTCCACTTCCAACCATGAAAATCAATCCGGAAGTGAAAAACATATTTGATTTTAAATATGAAGATTTTGAACTTATCAACTACGATCCGCATCCGCATATCAAAGGCGAAGTGGCTGTGTAGTTATTTACTTATTCTCAGTTCTGCCGCTCTTGCGCAAGACAATGAGACAACCTTTCTTTTCGTAGGCGACGTCATGCAACACGACGGCCAAATCAATGCAGCACGAAACGATGTTAATGACTCGTATGACTATGAAGATGGCTGGAAGTTTATTCGACCTATTGTGAACGAATACGACATTGCTGTAGCCAATCTGGAAGTTACGCTGGCAGGAAAACCTTTCAAAGGATATCCGCAATTCTCAGCACCTGATGAACTAGCAGAGACATTGGTCAACAACGGTTTCAATGTTATTCTCACTGCCAACAATCACTCATGCGATCGCGGGGCCAAAGGTGTTATTCGTACGTTAGACAAGCTGGACGAACTGGGTGTTCCTCACACAGGAACCTTCCGAAGTAAGGAAGAGCGCGATGCAACATATCCATTGATCCTGGAAGAAAACGGAATGAAAATAGCGATGCTCAACTACACGTACGGAACCAACGGACTTGAAGTAGCTGCACCGCTAATTATCAATTATATAGACAGCACAGTCATAAAAGAGGATATTGCACGTGCTAAAGAATTAGGGGCAGAGTATATTGTTTGCAACATGCATTGGGGCACAGAATACAAGTTCTTGCCAAACAACTACCAGAAAACATACGAGCAACTGTGCTATCGAGAGGGTGCCGACATGGTCATTGGAGGACATCCGCACGTAGTTCAACCTATCGAACGGAAAAAAGTTGGAGGAGAAGAAAAATTGACCGTTTGGTCACTCGGGAATTTCGTTTCCAATATGCAAACACGTCCTACACGCGGCGGTTTAATGGTGGGCAGCACAATCGAGAAACAAGGCGATGACATAAACATCAAAGAGGCGCATTACTATCTGGTTTATGTAATGAAGAAATCGGAAGGTGAAGTGACGCAATACTACATTCTACCAGATTTTGACTACAATATACACGCCTCAACCTTCATAGATGCAAAGAATCAAGGACACTACAAGCTATTTATGGAAGACAGTCGTAAGTTATTCTCGGAGCACAATAAAAATGCTACCGAACGCTTAGTTTCTGAGAATAGTGAGACCAGAAAATTGTACAAACAATTCTTGACGAATTTCTACGCAGTAGAAATAGCCGAAGGTGACGAAGCTTTACTTCACAATGAATTGATCGGGGATTTGCTCCAGGTAACTGTAGACAAAAAAGGTAAGCACCACATGATATCTGGGGTGTGTTCCACTCAAGAAGAAGCGATATCAGTACGCAACTACATGAACGATTTGGGAATTGGAACAACATCAATTGTACAAGTGCACTACGGAGAAGATGGTATTCACGTAAACCCTGCGAACCCATGAAAGTAAGTTTAATAGTTGCCATGGATCTGGACCGAGGAATTGGACGCGACAATGATTTGATGTGGCATCTTCCGAATGATATGAAGTTCTTCAAGGATACTACTCAGGGCCATATCGTGATCATGGGTAGAAAGAACTATGACTCCATTCCAGAAAAATACCGACCGTTACCGAATCGAGAAAATGTTGTGCTAACGCGAAACACGGAATTCACAGCAGATGATTGCTTCGTTTTTCACTCGCTGAACGCCTGTCTGGAGCACTATAAGGAAGAAACAGACCGAACCCTATTTATCATTGGCGGAGGCGAAATTTATCGTCTTGCGCTTGAAGCCAACGAAGTAGATGAAATGTTCATTACGCACATCAATCATCGTTATGGAGCAGACACGTTCTTCCCAGAATTCAACCTTTCAAACTGGACAGTGGAAACAGTAATGGAACAGCAAAAAGACGAACGACACGAAGCAAGTTTCACCGTGATGAAATACTCGAAAAAGTAGTTTAGGCTTCATTACCGTTTTATTCTTCCTATTTTCGAATGCATCGTGAAAGGCAATCAGCGTCATACCGACTTTCTTCCTGATAATTTGGAAAATATCAATAGACAAAAGATAATTTTCTTCTGTTTACTCTTTCTACTCTTACTAAGCAAAACATTCATCCTGGTTCGGTTTTCAACTGCATACACCAGTAATGATGATGTCATTTTTTGGCAGGGTGCAAGGGATTATGCAAGTGCTATATTTTACGAACCGTACTTCTATGGTCAGAACTACAACTTCATGTTGGAATCACTGCTTGCTGCCCCATTTCTCTGGCTGGGTATTCCTGTATACTGGGCTGTCCCGTTAAGCACCACTATTCTTGCTACTTTTCCATTTGTTTTATTCGCTTCTGAATTTTTCAGAAGACGCTTATTCATCGGAGCGTACATTTTCCTTTCGATCCCGATACTGATTTCCATCGAATACGACATTCTTTCTTCTTTAAGCCGTGGATTCGTTAGTGGAATATTCTTCTGTTCCTTTCTCGTCTACCCCATCTTAGAACCAAAAAAAATTCGATCATTTATCATTTTTGGTTTAGCAGCCTCATTCGGGTTTATTATGAATCCTAACTCTGTGATTTTTTCAGTCCCAGTTGGTATTTATCTTTTATCCTTCAATTTCTCCAATTACCGATTCTACGCACTCACTGCGGTATCGGCGCTACCCGCATTGACTATTCTTTACTTCTCAAAATCGTTTTACTCTGACAATCCGGAATATGTGGTTCATGGCATGTGGGAATTGATTTTTAAATGGAAATGGATCGGTGAAGCCTTCAATTACCTCGATCTATTTTTCACAGGAATAACGCCTATATTTTGGTCTGGAAACTGGATCATTCTTCCCATTTTACTGATACTTGCTATTGTACTCTACCGGAAAAATAAACGGCATTCTCTTGTGGTATTGTTCGCACTAACTTTTATCATCATAACCTTTGGAATCAATAAGGTTCACGATGGAAAAGATTGGATTTTCTTCTCTTCTACGCGAATGTATCTCGCCGTTCCATTACTACTAGGACTGGCGTTACATTGGGCTTCCAAGGCAAGAGAAAAAAGAGTGACAAGGTATTCATATCTCTTTTTGGTTGTAGCCGCGGCAACTATATCCATTAAACAATTCTATTTCCCGGTCAAAATAAAAGAATTGGACCCTCATAGAGACCTCAACATTTTGCACGTTTCTACCATTGATGCGCTGGAGAATGATTGTGGACAGATCTCATCCATTTTAGATCAACACCCAGTAGATCTTGTTGTTTTTGTCCCCCACTGGAGTCACTCTGATGCTCATACTCAATTGTTAAATTACGGTTGCTCTTTCATGGATTCAAGATTGAATGCTTCTGTAATTTCTTTGTACGAAAGGAGAACCTGGAAATTCAATTCAGCTATCCGACTCCCCCATCGAAATGTCCTGTTGTACGGTTACGATTTAGCAAACAAACAAGAAGTCTTGAATTATAAAGATGCTCGAATAGTGCACAGGAACCCAGACATGGTTTTAATCACAAACAATCGACTGCCTCTGAAACAGCTAACTTCTAAATTCAAAATTAAGATGAAGCGAAAATGAAGAAATGTAAATGATGCTAAACCCTTCATTTGCGTATTCTAACTGTTGATAACTCTAACGAATTGTAACTGTTTTTAGTAGGTTCATTGCTTATATTTAAGGTTCATTTTTTTCTATGAAAGTCTGTATTGCCGAGAAACCCAGTGTTGCTAAGGATATCGCCGAAGTTTTAGGCGCTACCCAGCGGAACGATGGTTATTACGAAGGCAACGGCTATCAGGTGACCTGGACGTTTGGACATTTGTGCACGCTCAAAGAGCCACACGATTACCGCGAGAATTGGAAATATTGGAAATTAGAAGACCTTCCTATTGTGCCTGATAATTTTGGTATCAAACTAATCCAAAATCAAGGGGTCGAAAAGCAATTCCATACCATAGAACGATTGGTCACCAACTGCGAAGAGGTAATCAACTGTGGGGATGCCGGTCAAGAGGGAGAATTGATTCAACGATGGGTTTTATTGAAGGCAAAATGTAAGGCCCCCGTAAAGCGCTTGTGGATTTCCTCCTTGACCGAAGAAGCAATTAAAGAGGGATTCGAGAAGCTACACGAAGCGACAAAATACGATAATTTGTATGCGGCAGGGAGTGCCAGAGCCATTGGCGATTGGATGCTTGGAATAAATGGCACACGCTTGTTCACTAAAAAATTTGGCCAAGGAAAATCAACGCTATCCATCGGACGGGTGCAAACCCCCACCCTGGCAATGATTGTTCAGCGGCAGAAAGAAATTGATAATTTCAAGGTCAGCGAATACTGGGAACTTAAAACCAACTATAAAAACCAGGAGTTCGCATGTCAAATTTCACGGTTATCAAGCGAGGAAAAGGCAAAAAGTGGCTTAGAATACCTTCAGAACAAAGAATTTGAAATTACTTCCTTTGAACAAAAAGAAGGCAAAGAAGGAAATCCGAAATTGTACGACCTGACATCTCTTCAAGTGGATGCCAACAAGAAGTTTGGAATGTCGGCGGATGAAACCCTCAAAATGGTTCAGAGTCTTTACGAGAAAAAGCTCGTTACCTATCCGCGTGTGGATACAACGTACCTTTCAGAAGATTTGCATCCGAAAGTACCGAATATTTTGCGCGGAATGCAGCATTATTCGCGCTTCACTGAATCATTGCTAGCCAAACCAATCCCGAAATCAAAGGCAGTTTTCGACGATAAGAAAGTAACGGATCACCACGCGATCATTCCGACGGGAGTGTTGCCATCAGGAATTTCTCATCCGGAACAACAAATATACGACCTCATAGCACGCAGGTTCATCGCTGTATTCTATCCTCCATGCATCGTATCAAACACAACTGTTTTAGGTAAAGTGGATGAACTGGAATTCAAAGCAACAGGAAAACAAATTTTGAAACCTGGATGGCGTGCAGTCTATGCCGATCAGAAAGAATCAAAAAAATCGAAAGACGAGGATAAGATAATGCCACATTTCGAGGAAGGCGAAAAAGGTCCGCACGAACCGTTCATTCATAAAGGGAAAACATCTCCGCCAAAGCACTACACAGAAGCAACTTTATTGCGCGCCATGGAAACTGCAGGCAAACAGGTAGATGATGAGGAAATGCGCGAGTTAATGAAAGATAATGGTATTGGTCGTCCTTCCACACGAGCGAATATTATTGAAACCTTATTTCGAAGAAAATACATTGCAAAAAAACGCAAGAATATCATTGCCACTGCGACAGGAATTGCACTGATTGACACCATTCAAAATGAATTGCTAAAAAGCGCCGAACTTACGGGCGATTGGGAACGGAAACTACGCTTGATTGAGAAAGGAGAGTATAGTTTAGATGTGTTCAAGCAAGAACTGTACGTCATGGTGCGTGAAATTACCGACGAAGTAATTTTCAATACCCACCGACCATTTATGATGCCCGAACAAACCACAAAGGCAATTCCGAAAAAGCGAACAAAGAAAAAAGTCGATATCACCGAACTGGATTGTCCAAAATGCAAACAGCACAAACTCATCAAAGGCAAGACCGCCGTTGGATGTTCCAACTATAAGGTCTGTAGTTTCAAAGTGCCTTTTGTGTTGATGAATAAGAAACTAACCGAAAAACAATTGCACGATTTAGTGTCAAAAGGAAAAACCACCACCATCAAAGGACTGTCGATAGGCGATGAAAAAGTACAGGGAAAATTCCTTTTGGATGAAACACTTAACATTCAATTCGAAAAAGGATAATAACTTATTCCAGGCGTAACATGGTTTGAAACAGTAATCCCTAATTTTGCTCGCACAAATCAAAAATATGAAGCGGTCATTCAAATCTTTAGAAGCTATATTATTTTTAACGCTCAGTTTGATTCTCATTGTCGGATGTACTGAAGCTCAGGAGGAAGAAAGTTCCAAACCGAAAGAGAAGATAGAAGTAAGCCAACCGAAGAGTTACAAAGGCAATTGGACGGAGGAAGATGCCAAACGATTTATGAAAGATGTAAGTTCGAGTGTTCCTGAAAACATTCAAGCAATGGGCGATGAAGCAGTTGAGAAGATTCTGGCATGCTACTTAAACAAGGCTGTACTAAATTATGAGAGCTACGACCACGCCAACGAAAACAGAGTCGAATGTGCCAAACTCGCTTACGGTTGCATCAACGAATTGGTGCGTTCAGAAGAAATTCCGGAAGAAAAGATTTCAGACGAAAAACTGAAAGAAGTTACCAATAATCTCGATGAACTATTAAAAGACCAACTTCCAGAAAAATAATTCCGAGCGTATTGCACCAACCTTCTCCCCGCAAGATTTCGTTACTTTGGAGTACGTGAAAGCACGAAAATATTCATCTATGTCTCGAACCGTCCATTTCTTTGTTGCGACACTTTTTCTCTTCGCATGTGAGAACTTATGGAGTCAAGAGTCGACCAAAGGAAATTGGTCCGAGAAAGACAAAAATCAGGCAATTGCCGACCTCAATGGGCAACGAAAAATATTTGAGACTTTTCTGGATAGCACACAAATAGACCCACTAATTCAATGTATTGCCGATAAATTAGAGCAAACGTTTGAAAACCCTGACGCTGTGGACACTGAGTCAGATACCATACAGTCTATTTCTCTACAGTGTTTGGAAGCGGTTGGATTCAACACTGAAAGTAAACCACAAAAAAGCACCAGCGTTAAGGGCAATTGGAGTGAAGAAGAGATCGCTGAAGCATATCAAAGTCTGGAATATTCCAGAAACGTTATGAATAATGTCATCGACTCGAGTAAAGTGGATTATTTATTCGACTGCGTGGTATCAAAACTTCAGGAAAATTTCAGCAACATGGATGAGGCTGTCAACAATTCAAACGATGGAATTTCGCAGCTTACGTTGGAATGTCTGGAAGAGGAAGAAATTTTTCCAGAACTTAAAAATGACGAAGCTTCTTTGGTAAAAGAAGAAGTAGGAGACCCAAACAGTAATTATGGAGATTGGAGTGATGAAGATAAAGTTACCATGGAAGAGCAATTGAGTGAGCTACGCCCGAGGTTCGAAGCGCAAATGGGCAAAGAAAAAACGGACCTCGTATTCGAATGCGTGAGATTCAACTTTGAGCATGCCTTTAAGAATTATGCCGACATAAATAACCACCCTGAAACATACAAAGCTATTCTAGACGAGTGCAGTGAGAAAGGAAAAGATGAAACCCCTCAGAAATAATCATCTAAAAAGATTGTTAACGCAACTCGCCAACCAATTAGAATTTGTATATTCATTCCAACTATTTTAAAACGAAAACACTATGAAGAAAAGTTTTATCAAGGTAGGCTTCATGTTGGGGCTAGCACTTGTAACTGCTGTATCTTTAAATAGCTGTGCAGGCGAAGAAGAAGATGCAACTGGAGAAGGAACCGAGCAAACAGATGAAAATAACGCCGACGCAGACGACGCTGAAATGGATGACGACAAATGCGAAGACGGAAAAGACGGCGAGCATAAATGTGAAGACGGAAAATGCGGGGAAGGAAAATGTGAGGACGGAAAAGCTGGCGAAGGAAAACAAGCCGGTAAAGGAGTCAACAACATGGAAATGGACTCAAAAGTTCCAGAAGAAAAGCCCGTGAAGAAATCACTTCGTGGAGATTCTCCGAAAACAACTACTGACGGGAACTAATCCCAATCTTTTTATGTAATTTAAGTCCTGATATCCGCAAGGAGCATCAGGACTTTTTTTATAACCAATTACTTTCGCAAACCATGCAAACAGAAGAACAGTGGCTTCTTTCTCGAAAAAAATTTGTGAAGTCTCTCCTTTTAGGAGGTGCAGCTTTGCAACTGCCTTGGTTAGCAGCGTGTGAGGACCGAAGATATAACCCAGGCGACACCACCCCCCTCTCCAACCATCAGTTCAAAGTATTGCAAGCACTTCAAAGCACCCTTTTTCCTTCGGATGGGAACGGTCCAGGAGCGTATGAAGTGAATGCAGACGCTTATGTTCTTTGGGTATTGCGTGATGACCTTCTCGATCCAGATGAAAATCAATATATTATTGAAAAAATCGAAATGTTTGACGCCTTTGCGAAGGACAAACTGAAATACAACTTCTACGATTTGAATCCACGAGAACAGAGCGTCATTGTGGAAGACCTTTCAAAAAAGGCATGGGGAGAGCGTTTCTTATCGAGAATGCTTACACTGATATTTGAAGCCTTATTAGTAGATCCGCAATACGGTGGCAATCCGGATGGCATTGGCTGGAAATGGCTCGACCATGATCCGGGATCTCCAAGACCAGACGAACAACATCTTTACCCAACCATCTTAACCATTTCTCATGAAGTTTGATGTATGCATCGTAGGAAGTGGAGCTGGTGCCGGCCCTGTTATTTACGAACTTTCCAAAGCTGGACTTCAAGTGGTAGTGCTGGAAAAGGGACCTTGGTTGAAAACAAAGGATTATACCAAGGATGAGATGGTGGCAACCAGAAGAAGTGTTTATACACCAAACCTCAAGGACGAATGCCACGTGTTGGTCAAAAAAAACGCGGCCGGAAAATGGATGCGTCAATCGACATACTCTTCGGGGCGTGATTTCTGGAACGGTAGCGCCGTGGGAGGATCTTCCAATTTTATGAGCGCCTATTTTCATCGGCTTAAACCCGTTGATTTCCGTTTAAAAAGCGAGTTTGGTGCTATTGAAGGAGCGAACATTGTCGACTGGCCGATTCGCTACGCTGACCTTGAACCCTTCTACACGAAAACAGAAGAGATTGTCGGTGTTTCCGGAAAAGTAACGCCTCACAAGCATCAAGAGCCGAGATCCACGCAAGAATTTCCCTACCCACCACTTTCAGAAAATATTTTTTCAAGTTGGTTGGATAGCGCTGCTGAGCGATTGAATTACGAGATTTTCACTTCTCCACGTGGAATTCTGTCTCAACCAAAAGAAGATCGTAAAGCTTGTTACTATTCCAATTATTGTGGGAGTTACGGCTGTAGTTCCGATGCGAAAGGTAGTTCTCGCGCCGCACTCATTAGCCATGCCATAGAAACTGGTAACTGCACCATCTTACCCAACTCCAAGGTATATCATTTAGAAACGGATGGAAATGGAACTGTTGTGAGGGCTAATTATTACGATATCGATGGGGCAAAGCAATTCGTGGAAGCCAACACGTTTATAATTGCTGCTCAAGCAGTAGAAACATCGCGTCTATTATTAATGAGCAAAAACAAAGATTTTCCGAACGGCCTCGCCAACAATAATGGAAACGTAGGGAAAAACATCGTCTTTTCAGGAGGTGGAGTAGGATCAGGTCAAGTTAAGTTTGAAGATCTGGAACCAGAAGAAGCTGAAAAAATTAAGACCCCTGGTGTTTTTATCAATCGTGCGTCACAAGAATGGTACATTATCAATGACGAAGAGTTTTCAGACAAACCAATGAAAGGTGGTACTATTGATTTTGTCTCCGAACACGCAAATGCTGTTACCAAAACAATTCCTTTAAAGTGGAATGAAGAAGGTAACCTGGTTTTTGGTTCAGATCTCAAAGAAAAAATACGCACCTATTTTACCGAGCAGCGTAAGTTCAAATTTGAAATTTTTGTGGACTGGTTGCCAAACGACAATTGTTTCGTTGAGCTGGATGAAGATGTAAAAGATAAATGGGGCGATCCTGTGGCTAAAGTTTGGCTGGGATATCACGAACATGACCTTAAAGTAGGGGAATATCTTGCTAGAAAAGCCGAGGAATTATTCAAAGAAGCCGGCTTAAAAAACGTTCAGTCAAACATCAGTGGAGGCGTATCTCCAAATCTGCAGGCCGGTGGCTGCCGTTTCGGAAACGACCCTACGACATCCGTACTCGATAAAAACTGTAAAGCCCACGAAGTATCCAATTTATATATTACCGACGGGAGCTTCATGCCAACAGGTGGAAGTGTCACATACACTTTTACGATTTATGCCAACGCATTCCGAGTAGCGGATCATTTGGTAAAAAAACTGACGCAATCATGAGAAAATTACTGTTCCTTTTTTCTTTAATTACTACTGCAAGTTTCGGGCAAAACACCAGCACTTGTGCCTGTTGCGATGAACATCACGATCAATTTGATTTTTGGGTTGGCAGCTGGAATGTATACGACACCGCAGGTACAGAGATCGGAAAAAACACCATTGTTGAGTTGCAAGATAATTGCGTGCTGCAAGAATCATGGCGATCCACCAACTCCACAGGAACGAGCTACAATTATTTTAACCGTTCAGACTCCACATGGAATCAACTTTGGGTGGATAACTCGGGATCACAATTGGAATTGAAAGGTAACGCCATCGAGAATGGCATGGTTATGAGTAGTGATTGGACGACAAGTGCGAATGGAACCGAATATCGGAATCAAATTATCTGGAAAAAACAACCAGACGGATCAGTAACCCAAACATGGAATATTGTCGATCGTGACGACCAGGTAATAAACGTTCTATTCCACGGCATTTACCGTCGTAACTAAACACCAACCGATATTTTGTAACGCACTCTTTTTCATCGGTTTTTCGTATATTCCACACTCAATCTAGTGAAAAACCAAAAAGAAACTGCGCAACTAGGATCGCTTCAAAAGAAGGATTTATACCAGCTCATTATCGAGACTGCAAACGAAGGCGTATGGATCAAAGACGCGAACCACATTACCACCTTTGTGAATGGTAAAATGGCAGAAATGCTCGGCGATTCAGAGGAAAATATCATTGGACGCCACTTTAAAGATTTCACTTTTCCTGAAGACGAAGAAATCATCAGTCAAATGCACGCACGTCGTGAGGTAGGTAGTTCTGATGGGTACGAGCTGCGGCTGCGCAACAAACAGGGCGAAACAGTTTGGGTATTTGTAAATGCGAGCCCATTGATGAAAGATGGAAAATACCTGGGATCCCTCGGTATGCTAAGTAACATAACGGTTCACAAACAAAAGGAGCAAAAACGAATTGAACAGGAACGTCGGTATAAATCGTTGTTTGAGGATTCTCCTGTTCCCATTTGGGACGAGGATTTCTCCGAGGTCAAAAAGTACATTGACCGTTTAAAAGAGCAAGGAGTCACTGATTTTCGAGCCTTTTTCGAAAATAATATGGATGCAGTTATTGAATGTTCGGCACTACTCAGAGTAAATGATGTGAATCAAGCCACCGTCGACCTGAACGAAGCTCCGAGCAAAGCATACCTTCTGGAAAACTTCACCAAACTCGTCGATTCAAAATCTGCAGGATATGCCATAAATCAATTCGAAGCCATTGCCAATGGAGAAAAAAGCTGTGAGTTTGATGCGGAGTTGCGAACCTTCAACAACAATGTTGTCCATGTTCACATGAAATGGACCGTTGTGAAAGGATACGAGGAAAACTATGAGAAAGTATACTTAAGCACCACAGATTTAACGGATAGAATTGTAGCAGAAAACGCCACGCTCCGCAAATCGAACAATCAAAAGGAACTACTGCTGAAGGAAATACATCATCGTGTAAAAAACAACCTGCAAATCATTACCAGTCTCCTAAAACTTCAAGCCAACTCCGTTGAAGATCAAGCAACGGTTGAACTCTTTGAACTTAGTTTGCACCGCATTAACTCCATGGCCCTTGTCCATGACCTCCTCTATCGATCCGAAGACTTTTCTCAAATCAACTACGGCACCTATTTGGAAACATTGGTTACTCCGCTACTTGAATCCATGACACAGGACAAAGCCAAAGTCGACTTGGACATTGAAGCCGATGATATTTCCTTGAATATCAACACGTCCATTCCACTGGGATTGCTCATCAATGAAATCATTACCAATTCAATCAAACATGGATTGAAGGGTGAAGACGAAGGGAAAATTTATATCCGCATCACAAAAGAAGGAAGTGGAGTGTTCTGCCTTTCTATCGGAGACAACGGCAAAGGTTTCCCTCAAGATGTAGAAATTGAAAAAGCGGAAACACTAGGCTTACAGCTCATTACTAGCCTCGGTGAACAATTGATGGGCGAAATTATACGTTGTCATGATGAACCTGGTACGCATTATAAACTGCGTTTTAAAGAGCTATCACAACGAATGCCTTTAGCCGACTAGCGTTATCTTTTCACGTATTTCGTAAGTATTACAATCTGTTGGCCATCAACCTTCCCCTCAATTTGTTCCGGGTTATCATGGACCAACCGGATGTTTCGAACTGCCGTTCCGCGCTTCGCTGTAATACTTGATCCTTTGACATTTAAGTCCTTCACAATTACCACGCTATCTCCTGCCTTCAACTCCACACCGTTGGAATCTACATGCTTTTCTCCACTCTCCTCATCGATTCCTTTCTTCGCCCAGTTCAAATCCTCCTCTTCCATATACATCATGTCCAATAGGTCATTCGGCCAGCCTTCTCCCTTTAGCTGATGCAACATTCGATAAGCGACTACCTTTATAGCCGAAACTTCGCTCCACATAGCGTCATTCAAACAGCGCCAATGATTGGGATCTACCGAATCAGGATCATTCATTTGCGAAACACATTTTGAACACGCTTGAATTACCTCGTCGATTGAATTCCCCGATTTCGGAGTCACTACAAAAACGTCTAAATTTTCTGTTGCCCCGCACAACTCACATAACTTGTTACTTCTTTCTGATAGTGCCTGCTCCATTCTTGTAGTGTTTGTTTTGGTGCAATAATAGTTCTTTTTCACACAATGAAAACTTGTTGGTAAATCTTCCAACTCTGCACGCATTCAAGGCAATTAACTACCACAGAATTACTAATTTTGCGACTTACCGAATTTTATGGCAGATACTCGTTACAACCTACGCGGCGTTTCCGCAGGAAAAGAAGACGTTCACAACGCAATAAAGAATGTAGATAAAGGGCTTTTCCCTCAGGCATTTTGTAAAATCGTTCCCGACTTTCTTTCTGGTGACCCAGATTATTGCGTCGTGATGCACGCAGATGGAGCTGGAACGAAATCCTCTCTGGCGTACATGTACTGGAAAGAAACCGGTGATTTATCCGTTTGGAAGGGAATTGCGCAAGATGCTCTGATCATGAATATTGATGATCTTTTGTGCGTTGGTGCCACAGATAACATTCTCTTGTCGTCCACGATAGGAAGAAATAAAAATTTGGTTCCTGGAGATGTCATTTCAGCTATCATCAATGGAACTGAAGAATTACTGGAAGATTTAAGAAGTCAGGGAATTGGTATTCATTCCACAGGAGGTGAGACAGCAGATGTAGGCGATTTGGTACGCACCATCATTGTTGATTCAACAGTCGTTTGTCGTATGAAACGTTCTGAGGTAATTTCCAATCATACTATTCAAGCTGGAGATGTTATTGTTGGGCTGGCATCACACGGACAAGCTACGTATGAAACGCAATACAACGGTGGAATGGGAAGTAACGGTTTGACCTCGGCCCGTCATGATGTATTCAACAAATCTCTAGCGACCAAATATCCTGAGAGTTTCGATCCTTCGGTGCCAGACGATTTGGTTTACAGCGGATCGAAAGGATTGACCGAAGCTACTGAGACAGAATTGGATGCAGGAAAATTAGTACTCTCTCCAACCAGAACTTATGCACCGATTATCAAGAAAGTATTGGACAATCATCGCGATGACATCCACGGCATGGTACACTGTTCTGGAGGTGCCCAAACCAAAGTACTGCACTTTGTAGACGATGTACATGTAATCAAGGATAACCTTTTTGAAATCCCGCCGCTTTTCGACATGATTCAAAAAGAATCAGGTACAGACTGGAAAGAAATGTACAAGGTGTTCAACATGGGACATCGTATGGAAATTTATCTTCCTCAGGAGCATGCACAAAACATTATAGACATTTCAAAGTCGTTTGGTGTCGATGCTCAAATTGTAGGTCGTGTTGAGACCAACGAGGGGAAAAAACTAACAATTACGTCTCCACATGGAGAGTTTACGTACGAATAATGAACGAATTACTACAAAAACTCGAAGCCATACACATTCGCTTTGTGGAGGTGGGCAAGCTTATCGTCGATCCGGAAATAATCGCGGACATGAAGCGGTATGTGAAGCTAAATAAAGAGTACAAAGACCTCGAGGAAATTGACGAGGTGTACAAGAAATACAAGAACATTATCGAGAATCTGGAAAATTCCAAAGCGTTATTGCAAGAGGAAGACGATCCGGAAATGCGTGAAATGGCGAAAATGGAAATTGACGAATTGGAAACGGTTCGACCAGAAATGGAAGAGCAAATCAAAATGATGTTGATTCCAAAAGATCCAGAGGATGAAAAAAGCGCCATTATGGAATTGCGCGCGGGAACAGGAGGAGACGAAGCTTGTATTTTTGTGGAGGACTGTTTCCGAATGTACACCATGTTTTTCAAGGAACGCGGATGGAGTTATGAGGTGGTAAACTCTAACGAAGGAACCGTAAAGGGCTACAAAGAAATCACATTGAATATTGATGCTCCAGCGGCCTACGGGGTTTTGAAATTTGAGTCAGGAGTACATCGTGTTCAACGCGTTCCAGAAACGGAATCGCAAGGACGTGTTCACACTTCTGCCATTACGGTTGCCGTTCTCCCAGAAGCAGAAGACGTGGATTTTGAACTAAACATGTCGGATGTACGTAAAGATACGTATCGAGCATCAGGAGCAGGTGGACAGCACGTAAACAAGACGGAATCAGCGGTACGATTGACTCACATTCCAACGGGGGTAGTCGCGGAATGCCAAGATGGACGATCCCAGCACAAAAACATGGAGAAAGCCGTATCCATGTTGCGTTCTCGCTTGTATCAAATCGAATTGGATAAAATTCAATCCGAACGTGCAGAGCAGCGTAAGTCTTTGGTATCAACAGGGGATCGATCGGCGAAAATTCGAACCTACAATTATCCGCAGGGACGTGTCACCGATCATCGCATCAACAAAACATTGTACAAATTAGATGCCTTCATGAACGGCGATATTCAAGAAATGATCGACGCACTAAAAATGGCCGAAAACGCAGAGAAATTAAAAGGCGAAGAAGCGTAATACAGACTCTTTGATCTTTCGACAGACCGATTACACTACTTTCGAAAAGTCGAGCATCGAACAATCGAAAATATGACACGACAAGAACTCATAAACGAAATCAAAACAAAACGCTCATTTCTGTGCGTTGGATTGGATACTGACTTAAATAAAGTTCCAAAACATCTACTCGATTCAGAAGATCCTATTTTTGAGTTCAACAAAGCCATTATAGATGCCACGAAGGATTTCTGCGTCGCATACAAACCAAACACTGCCTTTTACGAGTGTCACGGTCCAAAAGGATGGGAGTCTTTGAAAAAAACCATGGACTACATTCCGGACAACATCTTTACTATAGCTGATGCAAAAAGAGGAGACATTGGAAACACTTCTCGATATTACGCAGACACTTTTTTTAATTACCTCCAGTCTGACTCTGTAACTGTAGCACCTTATATGGGAGAAGATAGCGTTTCTCCTTTTCTAGAGTATAAGAACCACTGGGTCATTTTACTTGCATTGACGTCGAATAAAGGGGCGATGGATTTTCAATTAACGGTTGACAATCAAAATACGCCTCTGTTCAAAAAGGTTTTGGCCAAATCACAAGAGTGGGGAACTCCAGAGAATCTTATGTTCGTCGTTGGCGCAACGCGTGCGGAAGGTATAGCCGAGGTTCGAAAAGCTGCTCCTGACAATTTCTTTTTAGTTCCAGGGGTTGGCGCCCAGGGAGGATCGCTGGAGGATGTAGCGAACTACGGTTGGAATGACGATTGTGGCTTGCTTGTGAACTCATCACGTGGGATCATATACGCTTCAAATCAAGATGACTTTGCACAAAAGGCTGGGGAGGCCGCTATGTCGTTGCAGCATCAAATGGCGGACATTCTCGACGCAAAAAACTTCTAACAAGTTTGATCATCTGATTGATTTTTAGTAGCTTGGTGTCACTAACATTGAACTATTGAGTCGAACTTTGTTGTTTTTATTGGTCCTGATCTTTGGGCTGCTACTGGTAAATTGTATTGTCTATTTCTTCGGAATTAACGGATCTCTTAAAGGTTGGAAAGCCGCCTTAATGCTGTCATTTCTTGCGATTAGTTCATTCGCCGTTTTCTTCGTCTACCTCCGTCTAAAATCGGGTAGAAAGTCGAATTAGGATCACAATCTTATTTTTTTCCAGAATCGCAGCACTTTGGCACAGGTATTGCCTTCCAAATTGCTTTGAGTGCTTATTTATAAACACTACTTTTGTCATCTTACAGAAAATTCTGGCAGCAAAACATGTGGCAGTCCATTGCGAACATCATTTTACGGAATAGATTTATCATCCTTGGGGTACTTTCCCTGATGACTGTTTTTTTCGGTTACAAGGCGTTCTCAGGACTTGAACTGGATAACAAGTACGGAATCCTTCTTCCAAATAATGCCGAAGCCAAAAAAGACTACGACCGTTTTAAAGAGCTTTTTGGTGAAGATGGTGGAACCTTGGTTATCGCCATTGAAACAGACTCTCTTTACACAGAAGATAATTTCTTGAAATGGAAAGAATTGGGAGATTCCATTCTGGAAATGGAGGGTGTAAAGGCAGTGATATCCGAAGCAACACTGTTTTCTGTATACAACAACCGGGAAAAACAGCGCTTCGAAGCAAAAAAAGTCTTCTCCGATATACAGTTCAAAGAAAAGACCATAGACTCCATAAAAACGGAGGTAAGAAGCAATCCACTGTATCGAGGAACGCTCTACAACGATGATGAGACGGTCTCTCTGATGATGATCAATATCGATGAAAACTTTATTGTCGATCGGAAAAAAGCGAATGTTGTTTTTGATATTGAAGACCTGGCGCGCTCCTATGAATCCCACTTTGGAGAACCCAGATTTGCTGGGATGCCCCACCTGCGGGTAGTTATTGGAAACCGTGTACTTAAGGAGATGTACATTTTCATTGGATTGCTCATCGTAATGACATCCGCACTGATGTATTTCTTCTTCCGTTCGATGCGGGTGGTGCTCATTTGTAATCTGGTTGTTGCTGTCGCTGTAATTTGGTCGATGGGATCCATAGGAGCCTTCAACTTCAAAATTACCATCATCATGGCGTTGATTCCTCCGCTGATGATTGTCATTGGAGTTCCCAACTGTATCTTCTTGCTTACCAAATATCACCAGGAAGTTAAAGAACACGGGAACAAAGCGAAAGCACTTTCTCGTGTCATCAAAAAAATTGGTACCGCGACTTTTTTAACCAATCTAACAACCTCTCTAGGTTTCCTCACCTTTGTAAGCACCAACTCGGACAAATTGGTAGAATTTGGAATTACGGCTTCCGTCAATATTATGATGGTTTTCATTCTTTCCATCACCATTCTTCCCATCATTATCTCTCTGTTAAAGTCACCGAAGCCGAAACATCTCAAGCACCTTGAGCGAAAAATGGCGGTAGGACTTTTGAACACCCTTGTTCATATCACGGTGAATCACAGACGTTGGGTATACGTTACTACCATTGCAGTTGTAGGTCTGAGTGTGGCCGGTTTGTTACAAATTGAAACTACAGGAAACCTCACAGGAGATCTACCGAACGGTGATCAAATCAAAGAGGACATGACATTCATGGAAGAGAAGTTCGGAGGAGCTATTCCATTTGAAATTCTGATTGATTATAAAGAGCCAAGCCGTCTGGGTAAAAAGAGCACCCTTCTTAAAATTGAAAGCGCTCAACAATACCTTGCGGACGACAAATTATTTTCTAAGTCTCTCTCTTACATCGATGCTTTGAAAGCAGCGAATATGGCCTATTACGATGGAGATTCATCGCAATATCGTTTGATAACTTCCCGAAGACACCTGGCTAGAATCAATCGCTACATCGATAGTAGTTCGTATATAACAGATGCAGAAGGCGTTGGTGTTGCCATAAACGAGTTGGTGGATACGTCGTCCTATGTTTTGCGGATTCGAACACAAATGAAGGACCTTGGTTCCTACGAAGTTTCTGATCATATTGATAAATTAGAAATTCGCCTGGATACGATTTTAAATCCGGATAAAAAGGAAATTGAATCGTTGTACAAGGGCTATAAGAAAGGAAAAAAGCAGTTCTTAGATTCCCTTTTAAGAAACTACCCTGCCGTTACCAATGCACTTTCGAAGAAGTATATTGATAGTGACGAAGATCAGGTAGCTTACGATACAGAACCTGTAGCCTATTTATTAGCCAAATCCAGCGATAAGAAATTCACGGAAAACCTGCGCAGTGCTATCGATCTGGAATATTTCGACGTAGTTTTTACGGGGACTTCAAAAGTGGCGGCTGAAGGAACGAAATACATGGTCATCAACTTGTTTACAAGTTTGATCTTTGCCATTATTGCCATCGCGATATTGATGGCCATCTTATTCCGTGCATGGCGCATGGTCCTCGTTTCTCTTGTACCGAACTTTATACCATTGTTATTTACCGCTGGAATTATGGGATGGTTTGGTATCCCGTTGAAACCATCCACCTTGCTAGTCTTCAGCATCGCTTTCGGTATATCAGTAGATGATACCATTCATTATTTGGCTAAATACCGTCAGGAATTAAAAACAAAGCACTGGGATTTAAAAGCGTGCGCTGTAATGGCGATTCGAGAAGCAGGATTGGGAATGTTCTATACATCCATTATTCTTTTCTGCGGATTCATTATGTTCTCATTCTCTCAGTTTGGTGGTACAAAAGCATTGGGAATTCTGGTTTCATTGACGCTTCTATTCGCAATGATAACAAATCTCGTTTTGCTTCCAACACTTCTTCTGTCTTTAGAAAGACGTATCACCACAAAATCATTCGAGGAGCCATACTTTGATGCATATGCAGAAGAAAGTGATATCGACTGGGAACATTTGGATCTCGAAACTGAAGTAGACGATTCTAAATCAATTGAAGACGACGAATAGTGGAAGCCCTTAAAAATTATACGGCACTCATTGAAAAAGAGTTGGCCAAAGATCAATTTCCTAAGCAGCCTGCAGAACTTTACGATCCGCTTCGATACTTTCTTGCTCTTGGAGGAAAGCGCATCCGCCCCGTTCTGACGTTACTCTCGTCTGAAATGTTTGGTAGTACTGCCGAAAAAGCATTGCCTCAAGCCCTGGCGATAGAAGTGTTTCACAATTTCACGTTGATCCATGACGATATCATGGATGAAGCGCCAACGCGTCGCAAAATGCCAACCGTTCATGAGAAATGGAATACGAACATTGCGATCCTTTCAGGAGATGTGTTGCTCATAAAAGCGTATCAGTTGTTAGCACAGGTAGACGCAGAGAAGCTTCCAGAAATTTTGGAGGTATTCAATAAAACCTCTGTCGAAGTTTGTGAAGGACAACAAATGGATATGAACTTTGAAAGTCGATTGGACGTATCCATTAGCGAGTATATCGAAATGATTCGATTGAAAACTTCAGTTTTGTTGGGTGGAGCGCTGGAGATCGGTGCAATCGTTGCTGGTGCAAGTAAGGAAGATCGGAAGCGTATTTATGATTTCGGACAGTACTTGGGCATCGCTTTTCAAATTCAAGATGATATTTTGGATTTATACGCTGACCCAGAGAAGTTTGGCAAAATGGTCGGTGGAGACGTGGTAGCTAATAAGAAAACCTTACTACATCTAATGGCTGTAGGCACCGCGAATGCAGAACAAATGGTAATTCTTAAGCAATTGCAGGAAGAGGAAAATGCCGAATTAAAAGTAACACGTACCCGCGAGCTTTTTGATCATCTAGAAGCGAAAGAAAAATGCCGCGAAGAAATGTTGGCATACCAGGAAAAAGCAATGATGGCTTTGGAAGGCATTCAAGTTCCCGAAGCAAAAAAGGCTGGTTTGGTTTCACTAGCTGACTTTCTCCTAAACCGCAATTGGTAGTTTCAAATTACTGCATCCCAGCTAATTCAGTTTCATTCTAAACATGCGACTCCTTATCTTGGAGCATGCCCTTCAATCGTTTAAATCATTCTGTGCTAGGCGAGATACGCCCCAGATTCTTCCTAAAAATCTCTGAAAAACCAGAGAAAGCAATGGCATGTTTGGAGGAAGGATTTAAAAGAGATGTTACCGTTGGAGGTGTTTTCTCGAGGAATCATTTGTTCCTAAAGGTTCCTGGATCCGAGCAGCACTATTGGTCACCAGAACTATCTGTGCGAATTGAAATTGAAGAGTTCACAGATTTTACCACAGTTTCTTGCCTGGTTGGACCAAGACAGTCAGTTTGGGCACTTTGGGCGTTCATTTATACCTCCATTTTATTATTGACACTTTTCAGCGGATTTTTTGGTTGGGCGCAGTACAATGTCGAGGGTTATTCTGGTTGGCTTTGGGTAGTTCCGTTTGGTATTGTTGGGCTATCCTCCGCCTTTGTCGCATCAAAGATTGGACAAAGCAAAGGGCGGAATCAAATGCTTCATCTGATCAGTTTTGTCTATCATGAATTGTCGAAATTAGGTCCAGTTGAAAGACTAGAAAGAAAATAATTTCGTTTACTTCATAACGCTCAACACACTGCATGCATCTAGACGACCAATCCATTCTTGAGGCGATTTCGCACAATTCAGATCGAGGTTACCAGTATTTGGTAGATGCCTATGCCGACCGTGTTTTCAGTACTTGTTTGAACCTTACGCGCAACATGGAAGATGCTGAAGATGCCACTCAAGAAGTCTTCACGACCATCTACCTTTCTTTGGATTCGTTTGAAGGAAATTCAAAACTTTCTACATGGATTTACGCTATTACAGCCAACAAATGCAAAGAGTTCTTACGCAAGAAAACCCGTAAAAAACGGTTTGGATATCACGCTGAATTGGAAGAAGAAGATGCGCATTTTGTGCCAATTCAAATCATTGACTTTCAACATCCTGGTGTAGTTTTAGAGGATAAAGAAAGGGCCACTATCCTGTTCAGTGCCATTGATCAATTAGCAGAAAACCAATCGATTGCATACACTTTGAATAAAATTGAGGGGCGGAGCTATCAAGAAGTAGCTGAAATAATGGATATTTCCGTCTCTTCGGTTGAATCACTTTTATTCCGTGCAAAAAAGCGATTGCAGCAGCTTTTAGAAAAATATTATCGTGAAAACTTAAAATGAACGCAAGTTTTGTTTCAAAACGACAACTAACTACATAACAATGATACCAAACGAACGCGAAATAGAGAGAACCATTGAGGCAGGAGATCGAATCTCAAGAGTACCTGCTTCAGACGCTTTGATGGGGCGATTGAAACAAATACCACAATCGGTGCGTGCAGGTTATGCAAAAGTGCCGAAGAAAGTGGTTTGGGCTGCGGCGGCTAGTATCGCACTTCTAATTGTGTTGAACATTCTTTCCGCTCGGGACTACGCCGAAACGAAAAGCACCTCGCAAGAAACAGCTTCGTATTTCGACCATTTAAAGACCTTGTAAATGAAATCGATTAAATTCTATAAGATTCTTAGTATTATCTTGTTGATTTTGAACATCGTAACACTCACGATCTTCTTTATGCATCGGCCTCCAGGACCACCCACACCAGGAGAAGCTCGATTGGCAGAAGAAATTGGACTGACCGGTTCTAAAAAGAAGATCGTGGACGCTTTGGAAATTCAGCATCACAAAGAAAAGAAGTCTCTAATCACGAGGAACTTCAGACTACAAAAGCAATTGTACAGTACCTTGGGAGTCGAAGAAAAATCTGCTGAAATCTTGATGGAGATCCGCGAAAATCGCGTTAGAACGGATCGTATGACTTATCGTTTCTTCAGTGAAGTGGCATCTCATTGCGACCAAAATCAACGCAAAAAACTGGATAAAATAATTGAAAAAGGACTCCGAAGAATAACAGGCGTACCGGGACCTCCTCCAAAGAAATAATCTAAAGATCAAATCTTTATGCACACTCTGACGTACTTGAAACAAAGAGCTGAGTCGGTGCAAATGTCGCTATCTCCTCCTCGATATGTTCATGTATAAGGAAAGTAGCGGAGATTTTCCTTAACTTGAGGTACGAAAAATAAACTACCATTATGAATCGAACTAGAAGCAGTTTTGCTGCTATTGGTTTTCTTTTACTAGGAGCCTGCCTGATTTCTGCAAACTACACCTCTTCAAAAATGTCAATTCGATCCGCTCCTCCTCGATCTGGAGGTTTGGCAAACATCGCCAATCAAGACCGAACGGGAAGCCCTATATCCTCAGGACTTTGCTCAAGTTGTCATTTTGGAGGCTCGTTTGCACCCAGTTTTCAGGTTGAGGTGAAAGATGCTGGCAATAATGTTGTGAATTCGTACACGCCTGGCGCGCAATATACCGTTGAATACACAGTAGCCGCCACTAGTGGTAGCCCAGGTGGTTATGGAATGCAAGCGACTATGCTAACCTCTAGCAACGCTAATGCTGGAAATCATGGAACTGTGAATACAGCGAATACACAAGTTTCCACAATTGGAGGAGTTCAATTTCTGGAACAATCGGGTGTAAACAGCTCAGGGTTTTTCTCCGTAAACTGGACAGCGCCAGTGGCTGGGACAGGTACAGTAACCATTTATGGAAATGGTATTGCCGTAAATGGAAATGGAGGAACAAGTGGTGATTCAGGCAGCTCTGCTTTCAGTTTAAGTCTAAGCGAAGATGTACCAACGACTATTGACTTCCCGGGCAACCCATATTGTTCTAATGTAGCCAACCCAACTCCTGTTATTACCGGAGAGCAAGGCGGTTCTTTTAGTGCTCCCGCAGGGTTGAATATCAATACTTCCTCTGGAGAAATTGATTTGTTAGGTTCAACCCCTGGCACGTATACTGTTACCTATACGGGAGCCACTGAAACAGCGACATTTGACGTGACAATCAATCAAACGTATTCAGTATCTGACGCAGCGACCATTTGTTCAAATGAGACTTTTCAATTTGGCAGCCAGACATTAACCGCCGCAAATGCTGGTGTGAATACCGAGATTTTCCAGGCAACGAATGGATGTGACTCTACAGTAAATCTGACTTTGACTGTATTGCAGAATCCAGTTACACAACTTTCCCAGACTATCTGTTCTAACGAGACCATTCAGTTCAACGGACAAACCCTGGATGCGTCAAATGCCGGACTAAACACATTTACAACAACGGGATCGAACGGCTGTGACTCAACTGTCGAATTGACTTTAAATGTTCTTCCTTTGGATACCGTTCAGATTGCAGAAACTATCTGTCAAGGCGAAACTTTTGATTTCAACGGTCAAATTTTAGATGAATCCAATGCTGGGTTGAACGTTGCTACGCTATCGAATATCAACGGTTGTGACTCAATTGTGGAGTTAACTTTAAATGTCACCTCTATTGATACCACACTTACAATTGGTGTATGGCAACTAACAGCCAATCAAACAACTGGCTCGTATCAATGGTATAATTGTGATGCTGATACTTTAATGATTGGAGAAACCAATCAAGATATCAATTTGAGTCAGGCCGGAACATACGCAGCGATAATAACATTAAACGGCTGCGTTGATACCACCAATTGTGAAGTTCCCATTATGATGGGCGTTGAGGAGAACAAACAATCAGCAATTCACGTTTTTCCAAGTCCTGCGTCCCAAACACTGTACGTTCAGAACATTTCGGAACTTTCGGAGGTTGACCATATGCAAATTGTAAACCTCAGCGGACAACAGATCTGGTCATCTGGGATTGCTTTGAATGAGATCGCAGTAGACCATCTTCCGTCTGGAACCTACTTTCTCAAAGTAAGGCATGCAAAGGGTGAGGACGTTGTTAAGTTTCTGAAACAATAAGAACCGAAAAGGGTATTTCGACATTTCGGCATCTCGACAAGCTCGATGACCTCCCGCCTTAAGGTCATCGAGCTTGTCAAGATGCCCTCTGCTTTTATTCCACTTGCTTCAGATCTAAGTCATGGAAGTCGAAGCTGAAATCGATGTTGGGAGAAATACCTTTCATCTTAATCTCAGTTGCTTTTCCGTTTTCATCCAAGGTGAATGATGCAAAGGCATCACAGTTCATTTCGCGATACTCCCATTTAATAGCAAACGTGTTGGCTTTATAAAAGAACATTTCTCCTGTCAGTCTTGGCGAACGCTTCGACACAAACCAAAGTTTCCCGTTTCTGTTCTCAATTTCGACATCTCCGAACCAATCATCTTGATAGATGCCAACAAAATCGTCTAAATTCAAATGGTCATTATTTGCAGTTGCACAGGTTTCCCAAACGGCGTTCACTACTTCATTCGCTGCTCCAGTGGATCGTGTTAGATAACTTTCAATGCGCCCCATCCAATCCACATCTTCCGCTCCAATGTACGCATCAACAATTTCGTTCATTACTGAAACAAAAGCCAATCCGCCTGGAGCTGTATTGGTCAGTACCACGATTCCCACGTTCAACTCAGGAATAATCACAGTGTGAGAAAGCATTCCTGGCATTCCTCCTGTATGACTTACGATAGAATATCCATTCTTGTCCTCTAAATCCCAGCCCAATCCGTAAGCGTTGTAATGTGTATTGTACGCCCCTTGCCCCTTTGCAGACGACCAAATAATGGTTTGCATTTCCCACATTTTGGAGTGCGTATCTGGGTCCAAAAGTGTATCGTTTTCATACATCCCTGCATTCAATTGCAATTGCAACCAGTGCGTCAAGTCAGCAACACTTGCATAAATGCCACCAGCTGGACCGAACAATTTGTTTTCATCCGAATACTCATTGATCTGTTCCAGCTCGCCATTTTCAGTAGAGTGCGGCTTTGCAATGTTTTTTGACGTTTGTAAGTTTTCTCGATATGCCGCAGAACGATTCATCCCAATTCGATCCATAATCTCCTCTTCCACAAATTGATCCCATGGCTTCCCACTAATTCGATGAATAACTTCCCCTGCAACGATGTACAGTAAATTATCATAATCGTACTTCGTTCTGAATTCTGACACAGGCTTTTGATACTGAAAACTGGTCAAAACATCTTCCACTTTAAAATCCGAGCCGTCTGGAATGAACATCAAATCTCCTGCTCCCAATCCCAATCCGCTGCGGTGTGTTACAAGGTCTACAATCGTGAAATGCTCCGTAACGTAAGGATCATACATTCTGAATTCAGGAATGATGTCCACAACTTTATCATCCCAAGCTAGTTTTCCTCGATCTACAAGTATACCCAAAGCCGCAGTCGTAAACGCTTTGCTGTTCGATGCGATGCTAAATAAGGTATTCTCATCTACCTTCGTTCCTGATTCCAACGAGGCGATACCATACCCTTTCGAATGTATTACTTCTCCATCCTGCACTACAGCAACGGCAATTCCCGCCTGCTCCATAGACTCCATGGATGCATTTACTATGCTGTCAATGTAGGTAGAGTTTACCTGTCCGAAAGTAATTGACAAACAAAATGTTAGAAGAAACGTTGTAAATATTCTCATGGATATTGAATTTATACGAATGTACGAATCAAATTGAACCTTACCATTTTAAAGTTGTACATTAATCCAGCAAACAACACACTACATCATGGGAAAGAAATATCAACTATCCATACCAGAACCATGTAAAGAAGACTGGAACGCAATGCCTTTAAATGGAAAAGGCCGCGACTGCGCCAAGTGCGAGAGAAATATTCGTGATTTCACGAAAATGAGCGACAACGAATTAATAGGAATTTTGACATCTGAAAAGAACGTCTGTGGTCGTTTCACCGCTCAACAATTGGACCGTCCTCTATTAAAGGAAAACCGCGGCTTGATTCCGACTTTCAATCTTTACGCTGTGGCAGCTGGTCTCGGTACTCTGATGACATTTCCCTCTCTAGCCGCTGATTTTGGATGTGAAAAGTCGCCTGTTAACCTGATTGAACAGTTGCATACAAATGAATCTTTACCGACACAGTTCAATGACGCAATGAAAGATTCGTTAACGCATTTTTATGTGTTCGACAACTATCAGTACAATCGAATTGTCGGTGCGGAGATTCGACTCTTCAACGATCAAAAAGAGCTCGTAGATGTTATCAAAACGGATGAAGACGGTTATGCCTCTTATTCATTCGAGTCATTGGAAAGGAACCGCATTCATGAAATAAAAATTAGTGTGAGTGAGAAATTTGAAGCGCAGACCATTACTTGGACACCTGATGGCGATCAGCAACTGATTATAACCTTGAATTCAACAGAAGCGCAGGAGCATGAACCTCAAATATTTTTAGGTTATGTGGTTAGGCCTTAAGGTTAAAGTGAATCCGTTCCTTCTACGATCAACTCCACATTTCCCTCAATTTTTTCAGTTTTGATAAAGTGATATGGCTGCGTCAGCGCCATTGTTGCAGCTCCCTGTGGTGAGGTGAGGGTATAACTCATTACAAGTTTTGTTTCCTCCTTCGTTTTTATGCGTTTTAGGTAGTTGGCATCCAACGCATAGCCTCCCGAAGATCTTACCGCATCGAAATATCCAATGATTGTCTCCTTTTCAAAATCTACATTCATTTTATCCAATGCTTCCGTGGAGTAGTTGACAGAGTTCATCTTTTCTTTGATTTCGTTGAGCTCTGCTTCAGAATTGCAAACCACAAGGGATTGCTCGATTCCCTCAGCTCCTGCTCCCATCAAAACTCCGCTTTGAATCACTTCAAAGTCCAAAGATTCTGTTGTATCTTTTCCCTCCTTCATAGACTTACATGAAACAAGTGCAATAACCAATAACGCCAGTACGAATGTCCATTTTTTCATAGCTTAAAATTAAAAAGGTCTATTGAAACGAATGCAAGGAGCACGCCAAAAAAATTGTCGTATCCTTAAATTGAAAGACTCTCGAAAAATCTAATTACCTTGAATGCACATCCAACCCTATGAAAAAAGCACCGAAAATAAACATCCCTAAACCTTGCGATCAAAAATGGTCTGATATGACTCCGAACCAAATAGGTCGTCACTGTGACCTATGCGATGTTACCTTATTGGATTTATCTACACTCACGGATACACAAATAATGGATAAGTTAGAGGAAACAGGTACTATTTGTATCCGTGCCAGTGAGACTCAGTTGCAGAGACCATTGGTAGATTTTTCTAATAGGAATGGCAGAACCTTCAATTTAAAAGCTGTTGCTATGGGCCTAGGATTGTTAATTACTGTTCCTTCGTTTGGCCATGACGCCCCTTCAATAGATATGGCATTCAATCTTATAGAGTTGATTCAGAATCATTCAGAAGATGAAAACCTGAATGCAACGAAGGGCAGAATTAGTTTTACGCTCCTTAACAAGAACAATGGGGCACCAATTCCTGATTATTCGGTTCAATTTCTGGATGCTAACATGAATGTGGTGTTCGACGTAAAATCGAATAAGGATGGTGAAATTTATCTTAGCAGTAAAAAGTTAGAGCGAAAAAAGATTCGTCATATAAAAGTAGATGGAGGCAATTATTACAAAACAATGTATGTTCCTGTCAATGATTACCACACCAACTATATCCTAAGCTTAGAACCGAACAACCGAGAAGAACGCTATATGATTATCGGTATGGTGGAATATGATCACTAATTGGCTCTGTTTCTACGACAGCGCTCGCTACAGTACTTCACTTCCTCCCAATTTCGTTCCCATTTTTTGCGCCATTTGAATGGTTTCTGACACCTAACGCAGACTTTTTCAGGTAGATTTACTTTACGATGCGCCATTGCGTTTTCCGGGTTTTACATGTACGGCAAGAATTCGCTTTTTCTCGTCTTGAACTTCTTTGTTTTTGCGATGTCCCCAGATTTTACTGCGAGCATGTTTACCGCTTTCCTCCAAATTAACCAAAGGCTCTGGGTATTTCTCGCCTAATTTGAAATCGTACATTTCCTGCTCGAAAGGTGTCATGGTCCAGGGTTCATGAATGAATTCATCAGGACACTCTCGTAACTCAGGCACCCAGGTACGAATGAAGCGTCCCTTCGGATCGTGATCTTTGGACTGTTTTACAGGGTTGTAAATTCGAACGGTGTTTACGCCTGTTGTACCAGCTTGCATTTGAAACTGTGTATAGTGAATGCCGGGTTCATAATCGAGGAAGAGACGTGCAATATGATACACGCCATCGCGCCAATCTTGATCTAAATGGTGACAGAAGAAGGAGACCAACATGGATCGCATACGGAAATTGATCCAACCTGTCTGATGTAAAGCTCTCATGCAGGCGTCCACCAAAGGATACCCTGTTTTCCCTTGTTCCCAAGCTTTGATAAATGACTCGTTTCGCTCATGTTCCAACAACTCGTAGCCTTTGTTGACACATTGTGTCTCATAGGTACATTCTACTTCAAACTTTTGAATAAAATGACTTCGCCATTGCAAACGCGTTAAAAAAGCTCGATAAGCACGCTTGTTTCCATCGTAATTTGGATGAAATCGAACGTAATGGAATATTTGTCGGACGCTCAAATTACCCCAGGCGATATATGGCGACAATCGTGAACTAGACTTTCGGCTGTACTCTGGCTTGGAAATATGCTTTTGGTAGTTTCTGCCGCGTTCCTTAGCGAAGGAATACAGATAGTTCCACCCGGCCCGTTCACCTCCCGGTTGCATTTGTGGATTTTTGGCTGAAATTTTTTCGAGAAAATCGGCAGGGAGTTCAAAACCAACCCTACTCTCCGGAACCCCCTGCCATTCAAAATCATTCTCTATAATTGGCTTTCCAATGTGATCGAACCAATGGTCTTCCCAACCAGTTCTTGAAGGAAGTGCTCGTACAATACCATCCTTTTCCAGCTCCACCCATTGCACATTCTTCGTTTTAAGCACGGTCGCAACCTCCTTGTCTACATTCCATGTATGTTGGGGTCCTGATTCTTGATAACTGAAGACCTTTTTCACTTCATATACATCACAAAGCGCTTCAAAAATGACCGCTGACTTCCCGTAACAAATCTCTACATGGTGCCCCGTTATTTCTAAACTACGATTCATTTCCAACAGCGATTGATACACAAATTGTAGGTGACGAAGCGCCGTATCGTGGTACGAAACAACATCTTCATCGAAAATGTACAGCAGTAAAATCGGAATTCCTTCGTCTGAAGCAATTTTCAGTGGCTCATGATCTTGCGTACGAAGGTCACGTTTGAACCAAACTATATTTATCGCCTCACCCAAACTCTGGTAAGGCTTTTCGTAATTCTTTCCAGTAGCGGAAAAATGATTTTTCCAGTGGGACATCCGGATGCAGCCAGTCTCTGTTTTCACGATTTCCTGAAAAGTGTGCCGAAAACGGATGTTCTTTGAAATAGATGGCATCGCTAACTTGCGAACTTAATGACTCAAAAGAGCCCACGAAAACTTGCATGCCACTTATCTCTTGCGCTAATTTTAGTACAAAATTCATCGTCTTGTCCCCTAACGGATATTGATGAAAATGTTCGGGTTCCAAAAGCAGCACTCTGTTGGCTTCCATTTCCGAATTCCAATTAGGGTCCAGATTGTAATGGGTATACACCATCGTAGGTAAATCAGTTTTTAATTGTGCCTTCGTCTCCGGTAGTTTCGTTTCTATTTCCAGCTTACTTTCTGGCTGCAGCACCTCGGGAACTGCCGATTCCATCAAAACGTTGTAGGGCGCATCCAGGAAAGTGTTCCTTTGACTGCTTTCAAAATACTTGTTGATATTTTCCTGATTGGCGTAATATTTCTTTGCACTGTTACTCCCCGCTACCCATTGCCAACTGAGGGCGTTGCTGCCCCAATCGGCATCCAGAAGATGCGCATACATCCAGCGAGCTCCTTCTTTCCAGTAGGATTGCCCAACATTACAGACTATGGAAGCCACGTACATACGCATGTGATTGTGCATGTAACCCGTTTCGTAAAGCTCTTCAATGGCTTCGTCAACTGCCTCAATTCCTGTTTTTGCCTCTATTACGGCTTGTGGCATTTCGAAATGACTGATTTCATCCTGGGGTTTCTTGATGTCCTCGTCAATGTTCGTGATTTGCCATACCCGTTGCCAGTAGTCACGCCATGCTAGTTCTTGTACGAACTTTTCATAAGGACGAATATCACCAAAACGCTCAACAAGACTGTCGTATACAATTCGTGTGCTGATAACGCCTCGTGAAATATATGGCGAAAGTCTCGAGACCGATCCTGATTTGTAATTTCGGGTGGCACCATATTTACTTGGATCAAAAGATTCCACCAAGCGCATTATTTCTTCATAACGGGTTACCATCGCTTTGAAATTTTATTGTTCGAAATACTCCGTTGACGAGAACATTTAAATCGATTGATTTCTTTCGATCGTTTCTTGAGGTGTTTACTACTCGTACCGCTTTCTACTCGTTTGCGCCATAGAATGTAACTGGAACGTTTGAGTTGGGTACGCATGATTTTTTTTACGTCGTTTTCACGCAAACCGAACTGGAGGTAGATCGCATCAAACGGTGTTCGATCCTCCCAGGCCATTTCTATTACTCGATCGATATCAAGCTCCTGCTTCATTGGCTTCAATCGCTTTAATTCTGTCCAATACTTTCTCCGCTTCTCCCATGATTCTATCAGCTTCTGTGCGATTGCTAGTACTCATGCGCTTCGACTCTTCAAGGAGTTTCATGTATTTTTCATTCAACCTTTCTTTCTCTGATTTCTTTTTAAATAATCCAAACATTTCTTACTTGCTTAATGTGGAACGTCCTCCGTCCACGTGAATAATTTGCCCACTAATCCATGAAGCTTCCTCCGAAAGCAAAAATGCAATCGTGTTGGCGATGTCTTCCGGCTCTCCCACTCGTCCTAAGGGATGTGCCTTTCCATGTGTCTCTTTCTTTTCTTCTGTCCCCAACAATCTTCCTGCGAGGTTTGTATCTGTAAGGGAAGGTGCTACACAATTGACGCGTACATAGGGGGCTAATTCGGCTGCGAGTGCTTTTGTCATTCCCTCAACAGCTCCTTTTGAAATGGCTACCTGAGTATGAAAAGCGAATCCGCGCTGCACCGCTACGGTTGACACAAAAACAACAGATGCGTCTGCTGCATTTTTCAGTTCTTTGATATGTGCCTGCACTGCTTTCAAACCGCCAGTGACTTGCAATTGCACGTCGTTCAATACGTCTTCTTCTGAAAAGCGTGTAAATGGCTTTAAATTGATCGAGCCAGGGCAGTAGACAATTCCGTCGAGTGTTTCAGGAATCGATAGTTCGGAAATATCATCCTTGAGTACATCGAAATGTTTGTATGTTACATTCTTTGCTGGCGCCGGTTCATTTGTGAAGTACGTTCCGATTACGTTTGAATGTTCTCCCAACTTCACTGCTAGCGCTCGACCGATGCCACTTGATGCGCCGATAACGAGGTAGTTCTTCATCTTTCTTTTTTTCCGAAATTACAATTTGTTTAACTTTTATCCAATTTTGCTAAACATTATTATGATTCGAACTGATTCGCTTTCGTGATGAACTTTTCGTTAGGGCCTTATTCCGAAGTATTCGATGTTAGTTCTACTTGAATTGGAGCATCACGGTAAAGTTTCACCTCTTGGATGTTCGCCGGCATTCCAAATCCGCCCTCACTCAGAGCGCGTTTGACATCACGCATTACCTCAAATTTCACTTGCAAGGCACCAACTTTATAGTCCTTCGTTTTGGTCCAAAATAGAATTTGCAGGTTTACAGTATTCGTACCAAATTCATCTACCAGCACTTGCGTTTTCTCTTCTGTTAGAATTTCTGGATGCGCATTTACAACGTCTGCGATCAGCACTACTGCTTTATCGATATCATCGTCGTAATCAATTCCAATAACGAAATCCTGACGAAGAAAACCATCTTCGGTGTGATTGTAAAGCGTGTTGGTAATGATATCACTATTTGGAATGTATACATCTTTGCCATCAAATGTTTTCAACTTGGTGGTACGAAATGTTAGTTCTTTCACTACGCCGATGTTGTCATTTATAGTAATGGTATCGCCTACACTAAAAGGTCGATTGAAAACCAGTATAATCCCCGCAAGGAAATTTTCTCCAATTTCTTTGAAAGCAAACCCAAGTACGATTGCCCCAACTCCAGCACCTGCTAGCAATCCACCAGCGATATCCTTGAAACCGAGAGCGTTGATTGCAAGAATAAGTCCTGCCAATACAAATACAACTTTAATAAGTCGTACAATAAAATTGGCGACGAGCGGCGATTCAGAATTATGCAGTACTCGTTTCCTCAAGGTTTTGGAAATCAGTAGACCAATGAGTATAAATACGGTAAGAATTATCAGAGCAATGGCTATTCGAGGAACGCTTTCTAAGAAAATTTCCCAATAGCTATGAAGAGTACCTTTTATCTTGTCCATCTTGTTGTATGTTTTACTTATGAATATAAAAAAACGTTCCAAGAGATTACAACCCTGTTATTCTGCACATTACGCAACCTGAGACATTGGGAATTGTAGAGATTTGCCACAACTACGGGAAAATCCTACGAAAGATCCTTTTTTCTGAAATAAATTGAACAATTGTTGAACCTACTTTGACGGTATTTGTACATTGTTCCGATGCGAGCCAAAGTTTTAGAGAAAAGAATAATGATTCTTCGAATCCTTGTCTGTCTGTTTTTTGTGATAGGCATAGGATTATCTTTTAAAGTATGGCACACGGATCGCTTGTTTCCTGTGCTTCCCGTTTTCGATTGGATGCCTTCTTCTACGGATGATATTTCTGGTTTTCTCGCAGTGATTTTAGTTTTCGGATTACTTCTAGGAACCGTGATTCGATCGAGAAAATATTTCATTGGGTTGTTTGTATTGCTCATTTTTTTGTTGCTTCAAGATCAAATGCGCTGGCAACCATGGGTGTACATTTACGTGGCTTTCTTGTTTCCATTTGCCCTTTGGAAAAAGGTGGATGAAAGCCTCCTTCCGTACTTCCAATTCTTGTTGATTGGTATTTACCTTTGGAGTGGAGCTTTCAAATTTGGCGGATCGTTTATCGAGCTCACGTGGGATAAAATGTTGCGCACCTTGCTTTATATTGATGATTCAAGCACTCGGCAATCCTTGCATTTTTTGGGATATGGAATTCCGATAATGGAGATTTTGATTGCCATTGGGCTTTTCTTCAAAAAATCACGGCATGTAGCGATTCTTTTTGCTGTTATAACCCATATTATCATATTGATTTATGTGATTACCAACCAGCAGAACTCAGTGATTTACCCATGGAATTTCGCTATGATTTTCTTGGTGGTTTTGTGTTTTTACGAGGCTGGAAATTCAATGGTGGATTGGGTGCATCTCGACTCCGCTCGATGTGCCACATCCGACTCCGCTCGGTGTGCCACATCCGACTCCCTTCAGCTTGCTCAGGGCGGTGCCGCTCGGCGTGCCCAGAACAAACAACTGGAAAGCAATACTTCATCCAACCAAGACTCGTCAAATATCGCAGAACAGCAATCTTCAGCTGTTGGTAATAAAGTAAAGCTCCAAATTGCTTCGGGGGCGTTGTTTTTTCTACTGCTTCCGGCGTTGAATCCCTTAGGTTTATGGGACAATTATCTGTCCTTTCATTTGTACTCGGGAACGAACGGAGCATTTTGTGTGGGCTTGGATCAAGATCAGTATAAGAAAATTGACCCCGAACTGTATGAGTATTTCTGGGCGGTAGACGAACCAAACGGAAAGTTTTGGATCTACGTGAATTTGTGGGCACTTGAGGAGTTAAATGTGGCATTTTACCCCGAGGAGCGCACCTTTAAGGAATTGGCAAAATCGTTTTGTGGGGGGGATATTCCTTCAGAAAAGTTGGAGTTTGTGATTTACAGGGATGGTTTTAAACGGAAGGGAGCAACGATTTTTGAGTGTGAATGTATTACTCAATAACCACATGTTTGAAGCAGCATTCAGATTTCGTATTTGTTTCGTAAACAGATTTGTCTGAATCAAACTCCGAATCACTATAACAAGAGTGGCAACGTGAAAAAATTGGTACGTTTTCAAATTGCCGAATAGTGCCACACTGCGCTCTAATACAAAAAACCCTGACGATCTCCCGTCAGGGTTTTTACAACTATAAAATACGTGCTGACCGAAATCAGCATGGTTCTGAGATCCCAATCAGAACCAGGCCCAGACGTTTCCGTCTGGACAGGTAGAATTTGTTTACTTCGTCAAAAGTTCTTTCACCGTTGCGGCGATGACTTTGCCGTCCGCTTTTCCAGCCAACTTACCAGTCAACATTCCCATCACTTTCCCCATATCTTGAGGTCCTGAGGCTCCTGTTGCAGCAATTGCTGCTTCGGCTTCGGCTTTGATCTCTTCTTCAGACATCATTTCTGGCATGTACGCTTCAATAACTTTGGCCTGAAACATTTCTTCTTCTGCCAGGTCCTCGCGCCCTTGCTCTATATACAAAGCATGCGTGTCCATGCGCTGCTTGTGCAACTTCATGACAATTTTCGCCGCAGCTTCTTCCGTTACCTCACCTCCTCCGGATGTTGCTTCCAACAACAATTTGGATTTGATATCTCGTAAAGCAGCAAGTTTCTCTTTTTCTTTCGCCAACATCGCTGCCTTGATGTCCGCGTTGATTTGATCCATGAATGCCATTAGTCTACGTTATCGTGTAAAAATGAATTGTTGCTATTCAATGATGATCCGTCTTCGTTCTTAGAAACGCTGAATCGGCTTTTGGACGATTCCTCGCTCGGAACAGATTCATCCAGTTGAACGTTTCGTCGAACATACGCTGGCTCATTTTCCAAATCTTGAATACCATCCGCTTTTTTCAAACGTTGCGTATACTCTTGAATTTTAGACATGCGCTCTTGAGAACGTTCTTGTTGTTCTTCGGGAGAAATGACACGTTTTGAATTTGATGTATCCAAATCCATTTCTTCCATATCATCTTCCAAGGTATAGCGTTTCACTTCGCTTTCCTCTTTCTTTGGCGCTCCTGTGGACGCTTCAGCTGTAGGCGTTACGCTCCAACCCAATTCCATCTGTGCTGACTCTGATTCCGAAGACTTCTCTGCGGCCGTTTCTTCCTTTGCATTGTATGAAGATGTTGGCTCTTCAACTTTGCGAGACGCTTCTGTCTTCGTTTCCTCAGGATTCACTTTCTTCAAGAACGGCTCGTCTTGTTCCTCCGTTACTTCTTTTGCACCGGCCCAAACGTTTGCATTGGATTCTGTCGGAGAAGAAAGAGGTTCTTTCACTTCTGACTTTTTCTCATCCTCAAGGGTCGTAATATTGCGTTTAGGAGCTTTTTCAAAACCCGTAATTGGAGAAGACTGGAAACCTGTGGCAATAACAGTAACATTCAGTTTGTCTCCTAAATCTGCGTCTTTTGCGTGACCAAAGATTACGTCTGCGGTAGAACCAGCGGCATCCTGAATGAAATCCGTAATTTCTGTGATTTCATCCATAGTAACTTCCTGATTTCCGTAGGTAATATTCAACAATACGTATTCCGCACCGCTAATATCATTATCGTTCAATAGCGGAGACTCCAATGCTTGCTCAACGGCTTTCATCGCACGGTTATCACCTTCTGCAGCTGCGCTACCCATAATCGCTACACCGCTGTTTCGCATTACCGTATTAACGTCGTTGAAATCCACGTTAATCGCTCCTGTAACTGCAATCACTTCCGCAATTCCGCGAGCTGCAGTTGCCAGAATATCATCTGCTTTTTCGAAAGCATTGGTGATGGACAAGTTTCCTGTGATTTCGCGAAGACGCTCGTTGTTGATTACCAAAAGAGTATCCACGTTTTCGCGCATTTCCTCCAATCCTTCTTCGGCCTGAATGCGACGTTTGCGCCCTTCAAAATTGAACGGTACCGTAACAATTCCTACTGTCAAGATTCCTAATTCCTTCGCAACCTTCGCGATAACGGGAGCAGCACCAGTTCCGGTTCCACCGCCCATTCCGGCAGTAACGAATACCATTTTCGCTCCTCCACTTAAGTAATCGCGAATTTCTTCAATGTTTTCTACTGCTGCATTCTTACCAATTTCTGGCAAGGATCCAGCTCCTCGTCCTTCGGTTAATGAAGGTCCAAGTTGAATTTTGTGTGGCACTGGAGAAATTTCCAATGCTTGTAGGTCGGTATTGCAGACGATGAAATCTACACCTTTGATACCTTGGTTGTACATGTGATTTACGGCATTTCCACCGCCACCACCAACACCAATCACCTTGATAATTGAGGCTTTTTCGTCTTTAGGTAGATCAAAATCCATTCTGTGTATTTTTTAGTTGTTGTTCAAATTCAATTATCCAAGATCATCTCGACTCCGCTCGATGAACTTGGAATGACTCATCTCAAAACTCGACTGAGCACTGAGCGGAGTTGAAGTGTGAAAACCCTCCCCCTCGGTCCCCCTCCGAAGAGGGAACAGATTCCACTTCAGGAGTTATTCCTCGTCGACGAACCAGGTTTTTCCACGCTGGATAATCGAATCGAAGAATGATCCTCTTGTTTTTTCGGAGTGCGTTTTCACATCGCCCGTGCTTGCCGCTTCGGGCTGACGTTTCACCGACTTCTCCAAATCTTCAAAGCCTTTCAATACCAAACCGATACCAGTTGCGTACATCGGGCTTTTAATTGCTTCGTTGTTTGTATTTGCCAAGTGTTCTGTTGGGTATCCTATTCGTGTATCCATTCCAGTAACGTACTCGAACAATTGTGTAATGTGGCGCAGTTGCGATCCACCACCGGTGACCACAATTCCACCAATTAGTTTTTTCTCATATCCTGAGTTGCGAATTTCGTAGTGCACCAAATCGATAATTTCTTCCATTCGCGCCTGAATGATACTCGCCAGATTTCGAAGTGTAATTTCCTTCGGCGCACGTCCGCGCAATCCAGGGATAGCCACAACTTCGTTTTCCTGACTTTCACTTGCCAATGCAGAACCAAATTTTTGCTTTAGTTTTTCTGCCTGGCGTTTCATGATCGTGCATCCCTCCTTGATATCTTCGGTAATCACATTACCACCGAATGGAATCACTGCTGTGTGACGAATAATTCCTTCGTGGAAAATAGCGACATCGGTTGTTCCTCCACCAATATCAACAAGGACCACTCCTGCTTCTTTCTCTTCTTCTGTCAATACAGCATCTGCTGAAGCAATCGGTTCTAGAATGATATCTTTCACTTTCAATCCTGAACGCTCCACACACTTATGAATGTTCATGGAAGCTCCAATGTTGCCCGTAATGATGTGGAAATTTGCTTCCAAACGCACACCTGACATTCCGATTGGATCTTTAATTCCTTGCTCACTGTCAATGATGTATTCCTGCGGCAAAACAGTTATAATCTCCTCTCCAGGAGGCATTGCCAACTTGTACATATCGTCTACGAGACAATCGATATCAATCTGCGAAATTTCGTTCTCGAGATTGGTGCGCGTATGAATTCCGCGGTGCTGAATACTTTTGATATGCTGACCTGCAATACCAACGTTCACGGTATTGATCTTCAATTGACCTTCGATTCGCGACTCAGCTTCTTCCACCGCGCCGGTAATCGACTGAATTGTTTTATCAATATTGGATACCATACCACGCATCACTCCGAGTGATTCGGCTTTACCCATAGACAAAATCTCGATTTTACCGTGTTCGTTTTTACGCCCAACGAAGCATGCGATCTTCGTGGTACCAATATCCAATCCTACAATAACTTTACCCATCCGTTTCCTTTTTCTTGCAAACTATTTGGTCCTCATATTTGAGGCTAATTTCAGTATATGTGTTCCAGCCCTCGTAAGGCATGGCTTCTTTATAAAATATCTTGAGTTTTTTGAATTTCTCAGCGACCTCTTCTTCAGTCAATGCGGAACCAAAAACTACCTTTTGATCCCCCACCAGTGGTATTAGTACAAAATCACCATTCTTTTCTAGATGAATTTGACCTATGAGAGAATGGAACAAGGGATCATCACAAACATAACTTGAAATACGATAGATATCATCCAGTTTTTGAATACTTTTCAAGGAATCGTTGTTAATAATCTCGGAAATATTTTGCCCCTCGAAACGGTCTGGAATTTCGCCTGTTACAACCAGAATTCGCGCCGCGTGCAACTCGGAAGTTTCCATCTTCACTCCTTCGTCATCGAGGTAGTATGTTTCTCCTTGTTTGTTAAAGATTCTGGCAATAGGATTTCTTGTAGTCACTTCAATTTTCCATTCGCCTCCCAACTTCTGATACACTCGTGCATCTTTTACTTGAGAAATGCCTTTCAAATAGGCTTCAATTTTTTCGATGGGAATATCCCCAGATCGCATTCCTTTCTTCCATAATCTATGAAAATCCAGCTCGTTCAGAATTTCATCTTCCGTAATGAAATGCGCCTCTCCAGCCACATGCACTTCAATCTGCGGCTCGTCTGTTGGGATATTTTTCTGAGCTCGCTGTGTAATAACCAACAAGGCAATAACCAACACACCCAATACGGACCACGACGCTATTTTGACCCAAGACCTCATGACAGCAAGGCATTTTTGAGAGGTTCTACAATACGGTCGATATCTCCGGCGCCGATGGTGAGGATGACCTGGCCATCTTGAGCGTCGAGCTGAGTCGAGACGCGGTTTTCAGCGAAACCTGTTTTATTCACGTCTCGGCTCCGCTCGATGTATTGGGTTCCATTCTTGACGTGCAGTAAAACCTCACTCGGATTTAATAAATACTTCTTCTTAGCCGAAACCTTCTCAAGTAGTGCATCACTGGTTATTCCAAGAATAGGCTCCTCGCGGGCAGGATAAATAGGCATTAAAATCACTTCATCCAATCGGCTGAGTTGCTCGGCAAAACCGTCGAAGAAATCACGGGTACGTGTGAATAAATGCGGTTGAAATATACCCGTGATTCTTTTTCCTGCATAGAGCAATTCGACGGAATCAATTAATGCTTTTATTTCGGTGGGATGATGCGCGTAATCATCTATGTACACCAAATTTTCTTTTCTGATTTGATACTCAAACCGACGTTTGACCCCCTTGAAAGTTTTGAGTCCTTGACGAATGGTCTGCTCGTCCAAACCAACAAACTCAGCCAATGCAATACAAGCAATGGCATTCTCTGCGTTATGGACTCCAGGAAGACCTAACTGTACTGATTTCCATTCAGATTTTGGTGTTTTTACGTCAACCGTGAAAAATTCGTTTTCCACTCGCGGATTCCAACCTGAGTAATCAGCCTCACGACTTAATGCATACGTGAAAGCATTTTCATGACTAAGATCTACATCCACATGTCGAACCAACAAACCTTTGGATTGAATTTGACCGGCGTATTCTCTGAATCCCTGAAGAAACGTATCACTGTTTCCGTAAATATCCAAATGGTCAGCATCGGTAGAGGTTACAATGGTGGCATATGGCGTTAGATGCAAGAACGAACGATCGAATTCATCGGCCTCTACTACGGTCCAATCGCTTTCTCCTTGCACGAAGTTGGATTGAAAATTAGCACTAATTCCGCCTAGGAAAGCATTACACTTCTCATCGGAAACGTCCAATATATGCGCCAACATGGTACTTGTCGTCGTTTTTCCGTGCGTTCCCGCAACGGCCAGACCTTTTGTATTTTGCGTAATCATTCCAAGAACTTCGGCTCGTTTTTTCACCACGAATCCCGCATGTTGCACATGCAGTAACTCACCGAAATTTCTCGGAACAGCTGGCGTATATACCACCAATGTCTTTTCTGTGTCTCTGAAACCTTCTGGAATGGACGGACCAAAATCTTCGTAATGAATCTGGATTCCTTCTTCTTCCAGTTTTGTTGTTAATGGTGATGGCGTTTTATCATAACCAGCGACAGGCCAACCCAAAGAATTGAAATAACGTGCTAAAGCAGACATCCCGATACCTCCGACACCTATAAGATAGGCACGATCGAATTGATCGATATGTTCTTTAGAAATCACTTACGAGCTACTTTTTCCAATTCATCAACAATACTAGCGGTTGCTTCAGGCTTTGCCAATGGCGCGATATTTTTCTTAAGCTCCGCACACTTTACATCGTCTTGAATCAACGCCAACGCTTCAGGAATCAATTTCTCTTTTGCTTCAGCATCTTTTACAAGAATTGCAGCATTTTTATTGACCAACGCCATTGCATTTTTGGTTTGATGATCTTCTGCCACATTCGGGGAAGGGACCAAAATACAAGGTTTTTCGACGATGCATAACTCAGAAACAGAGCTAGCACCAGCACGGGAAATCACCACATCTGCCATGGCGTACGCCAAATCCATTCGCGTGATGAATTGGACCATTTTGATGTTGTTCAGGTTTAGTTCTCCTTCCGCTCCCATCTCTACTCCGCTCGATGATCCGCTTAATTGTTGCTTGAGAGTATTGAAATAGAGTTTTCCGCATTGCCACAGCACCTGAACATCGCTTTTCTGTAATTCTTCTAAGTGTTCAACTACACTTTCGTTCAGCGTTCGAGCCCCTAAACTTCCACCAATAATGAGGATGGTTTTCTTGTTAGGATCAAAACCATAAAACTTGTGCGCTTCCGCTTCCTTGCCTTTGATGTCCACCATATTTTTTCGGGTAGGATTTCCCGTCATCACAATCACTTCTTTTGGAAAAACGGACTCCAACCCCTCGTACGCCACACAAATTACTTTTGCCTTTTTAGCGAGCAACTTGTTTGTTTTTCCGGCGAACGCATTTTGCTCCTGAAGTGCTGTTGGATATTTCAACATGGAGGCTGCTTTTAAGGTGGGACCACTGGCAAATCCGCCGACTCCAACAACGATATCTGGATTGAATTCCTTGACAATTTTCCGCGCTTTCATCACGCTTCTAACGATTTTAAAAGGCAAGGCAAAGTTTGACAACGCCAATTTTCGTTTCAGGCCGACGATTTCCAAACCTTCAATTTTGTAACCCGCAGCAGGAACTTTTTCCATTTCCATTTTTCCCGTAGCACCTACAAAAAGAATTTCAGCCTCAGGGTTCCTTCGTTTGATTTCATCTGCAATGGCGATTGCCGGGAAGATATGTCCACCCGTTCCACCACCTGAAACAATTGCTCTTTTGATCATTTTATACGGTTTCAAATACTTCTTTATCTTCCTCCAATATCGCTTCCTCTTCTTTCACCTCTCCAGACTCCTTTTGTTGTTTGTAAGCGATGGACTGCACCATTCCTAGTGCAAGGCATGTCATGATCATTGCGGAACCACCCATAGCCAACAATGGCATGTTTTGACCGGTTACTGGAAACATCCCCGTGCAGACCAACATATTCACAGCCGCCTGACTCAAAATCAAAATTCCAATTCCAATGCAGAGGTAACTTTCAAACATTTTCTTTGCATTGAGACCGATGCGCATAATTCGATAGAGCAAAATCAGGTACAGCATAACAAGCACGCCTGCTGAAATCGGCCCTAACTCTTCTACGAAACTGGCATAATAAAAATCGGCATACGCTTCCGGAATGTATTCTTTGACTACGCCGTCGCCAATTCCTTGTCCTCCCAGGAAACTTTTATCCTCTCCTGTCCATCGGATTCCACCAGAATAAATTCCATCGAGAGCATTTTGAACCTGCGCATTTTCGATAATATTTTCATCGCTATTCGCATGATTGAACATACGATTCTCCCAGGTTTCCAGTCGAGGAAGTAACCGTAGATCTGGCGCCGCTTTTTGAATGAGCACAATAAACATAAACAATGCGACTCCGCCACCAATCAATCCAGCCACTTTCAAAAAAGGAACTTTTGCGATGAACATTAGCGTTAGACATACTGCAAACAAGATAGCTGCCGTTGAAAAGTTGTCTTTTACGATAAGTGCGCAAATCACAACAATAGGTGTAACCAAAGGCAAGAACCCTTCTTTCCAATCGTTCATCACCTCCTTCTTTTTTACAAGCAATCGCGAAACATAAACGATCAATGCGAGCTTGGCAAAATCAGAGGATTGAAAGGTTAGTCCTACAAATGGAATGCGCACCCACCTTCCAGCGTCGTTGACTCGAACACCGAAGAAAAAGGTAAATAATAGAAGCGCGATGGCAAGATAGAATCCGAATTTGGCCAGCTTGGAAAAGTAGGCTGGATCGCGTCGATGCACCCAAAACATGACTCCTAATCCAATTAAAACATAAATGAAATGCTTGAATAAGTATTTGAATGGCGTACCCCCCTCCATTTTCACCAGAATAGGCACGAAGCTGTAGACGCTCACTAAAGAAAAGGCAAGCATCAACAAGGTGACAATCCAAATCACCCGATCTCCTTTCAAACGCTTCAGCAATTCACTCATTCGTTTCTATGAATGTATTCTTCTAATAATTCTAATTCTTCATGTGCTTCTTCGCCTTCCGTGGTAAACAAGAAAACACGCCGTGCATTTTCAAAAGAACGTACCAAATCTAGCGAAGCTTTCACACCTCCTACACCAGCAACTTTATCTATAGTGTAGATTTCTTCTCCACTGAGCCGAACGTTTCCAAAGTCGCTTACGACCACCGTTTCGATGGTGTCTAAAACTTCGGGATAGTAGCGCACAGCACATTTTATTTGACTTTGTTTCCCAACCCAGACCACTGGAAAAGGAAAATTGGAGATGACAGTAGTAAGTGCGTCGAAATGCGGATTAGCCCATGCAAAAACATCCATGCTTTTCCATTTCCCCAGTGGCCTCATCGCCTCTAACGAGCGCGCCCGTTCCAAACCTTCCTTCCTGGCTCGAAGGAGGTCGGATTCAGTAGTATTAGTTGATAGTTTTTTCATTTTACAAAGAGCGTACTGCCTTTTTGAATTCGTTCCCTCGTTCTTCGTAGTTTTCGAATAAATCGAAACTTGCGCATGCTGGAGAAAGCAATACGGTTTCATCTTTTCGAGCCAGGCGGTATCCATAGGCTACAGCCTCCATTGCTGAAGATGCTTCGTAAATCTCTGTTGTAATAGCACCAAATGCCTGTTTGATTTTGTCGTTTTCCTTCCCAAGGCAAACAATCGCTTTCACCTTGTCTTTTACCAACTCGTACAGTTCCGAATAATCGTTTCCTTTATCGACTCCTCCTACGATCCATACCGTTGGTTTGTCCATACTTTCTAAAGCAAACCACGTAGAATTTACGTTTGTAGCTTTGGAATCATTAATAAATTCGATTCCGTGAACTTTTGCTACAAACTCCAATCGGTGCTCAACATTTACAAAGTCGCTCAAGCTTTCGCGAACGGATTCTTTACGGATTTCCAGAATTCTGGATGCGATTCCCGACGCCAGGGAATTCTGCGCATTGTGCTTGCCTTTTAGGGCTAAATCATGAATTGACATAGTGAATTGATCGTTTATGTTTATTGTTATTTGTTCGTTGCTATTGATGTACCCTCCGACTTCTTGTGGCTCGGTGAGTGAGAATGGGGCAAATTTTGCTTTGAAATCGCCCTTTGAAATGACTTCCGAAATGTTGGGGTCATCAAAATTGTAGATGAACCAATCTTCAGCGGTTTGATTTTGTGTTATACGAAACTTGGAGGCGATATAATTCTCCATTTTATTTTCGTAACGATCCAAATGATCTGGCGTGATATTCATCAAAAGCGCAATATCCGCCTTGAATTCAAACATCCCATCCAACTGGAAAGAACTCAACTCTAACACGTAGTAATCGAAGTCTTTTTCGGCTACTTGCTTTGCGAAGCTATCTCCAATATTTCCACCCAAACCAACGTTAAGTCCACCCTTTTTAAGAATGTGATACAACAACATGGTTGTAGTTGTTTTTCCATTGCTACCCGTAACACAAATCGTTTTCGCCGTGTTGTAGTAACCCGCGAATTCTATTTCAGAAATAACAGGAATCCCTTGGGCAATGGCTTTTAAAATCAAAGGTGCCGTATCTGGAATGCCAGGAGATTTCACGATTAATTTTGATTCCAAAATGCGATCTTCAGAGTGCTTACCTTGCTCCCAATCAACTCCTAGCTCATTCAGCTCAGTGGCAAATTTCTCTTTCACCTGACCGAAATCTGAGACAAAGACATCCCAGCCCTGCTTTTTCGCAAGGATGGCTGCTCCAACACCGCTTTCGCCGGCGCCCAATATGGCAATATGTCCAGGAGTAGGTTTCAATTTATCGTACTTTGAGTGTTACAATGGTTATTACTGCGAGTAGAATTGCGACAATCCAGAATCGGGATACAATTTTCGCCTCGTGCAGTCCCTTTTTCTGATAGTGATGATGCAGCGGTGCCATTCGGAAAATCCGCCTTCCTTCACCATACCGTTTCTTGGTGTATTTGAACCATCCTACCTGCATCATTACCGATATATTTTCGATTAGGAATACACCACAAAGGATGGGAATCAACAATTCCTTACGAATGGAGATAGCGAACACCGCAATGATTCCACCCAGCGCCAAACTTCCTGTATCCCCCATAAACACTTGTGCTGGAAATGAGTTGTACCAAAGGAAACCGATACACGCCCCAACAAAAGCGGAAATGAAGATTACCATTTCTTCGGCGTACGGAATGTACATGACATCGAGGTAATCGGCGAATTTGACATTGGTTGAGACGTATGCCAAAATCGCCAACGCTATACCAGCAATGGCAGAGGTTCCCGTGGCCAGTCCATCCAGCCCGTCCGTCATGTTGGCTCCATTAGAAACGGCGATTACGATAAAAATCACTACTGGAATGAACAACAACCATCCGTACGTTCCTGCCCAGTCGCCAATTAACCAGTTGTAATTAAACTCGTTATCAGCTACGAAAGGCACCGTCGTCGTCATATCTTTGGTTCGAACCCATTTCGAATCATCTTCTGGTTCGAGATCTTCATGCATATCCGTTACGAGTGCCTCGTTTTTGGACAATTGGTGGTACGAATCGACCTTCTTATGCACCTGAACATCCGGGTGGAAGTACAAGATGCAACCTACGATCAAACCAACGCCAACTTGACCCACGACTTTGAATCGGCCTGCAAGCCCTTCTTTGTTCTTTTTGAAAACTTTAATGTAATCGTCAATAAAACCGATAGCACCCAACCAAACCGTTGCCAGCAACATAGTGATTACGTAGATGTTATGAAGTTTTGCAAAAAGTAAAGTCGGAATCAAAATTGCAGCCAGGATGATTAATCCACCCATCGTAGGTGTTCCTTGCTTGGCCAACTGACCTTCTAGTCCCAAATCACGCACTGTTTCGCCAATCTGTTGCTTTTGCAACATTCCAATGAGGCGTTTTCCGAATACCATGGAAACGATCAATGATGTGATCAACGCCATTGCCGCCCGGAAGGAGATATACTCGAAAAGTCCAGCTCCTGGAACATTAAACTCTTGTAAATAATCGAATAAATAGGTCAGCATTACTTATGAAGTTTTGTGAGTAGTTCGTTTACTGTTGCCAGGTCGTCGAAATCATGTCGGACTCCGTTAATCTCCTGGTATTTTTCATGTCCTTTCCCTGCGATCAGAATAATATCTCCTGTTTCCGCAATGGACACCGCCGTTTTAATCGCTTGTCCACGACTGCTGATTGAAAGCGTTTTTCGGAAGTTGGCCGCATCTACACCTTTCATCATATCTTCGATGATGGCATCAGGGTCTTCCGTGCGCGGATTATCTGATGTTAGAATGACTTTGTCGGAAAATTTACAGGCAATTTCGGCCATGATTGGGCGCTTCGTCTTATCGCGATCTCCACCACAACCTACAACTGTTATCACCTGCTCGTTTTTAGTTCTGATATTTTCAATGGTTTTCAGCACGTTTTCCAGTGCGTCGGGAGAATGGGCGTAATCCACAATAGCAATCACTCCATCGTTGCTTCTTGTGTACTGAAATCGACCGTCTACCGATCCAAGTTCACTCAGCGCAGTCAACACTTCGGTTTCGTCATCGCCTAGTTCCTGAGAAACACCAAAAACTGTAAGGAGGTTGTAAGCATTGAAGTCACCAATCAGTCGTGTCCATAATTCTTTTCCGTTGATAGTCATTACCAATCCAGAAAATTGATTTTCCAACACTTTCCCGTGGTAATCTGCCATTGTTTTCAAAGCAAAGCCACGCTTCTTAGCGGCTGTATTTTGCAGCATTACCATCCCATTCTTATCATCGTAATTCGTGAGCGCGAATGCGTCCTTTGATAGACCATCGAAAAAGGCCTTTTTGACGTTGATATACTCCTTGAATGTTTTATGATAATCCAGGTGTTCATGGGTGATATTTGTAAATGCCGCCCCTGAAAAATTCAATCCGAGAATTCTGTTTTGATGAATTGCATGCGAACTTACCTCCATGAAGCAGTGAGAAACACCTTCATCCACCATTTCAGCCAGAAGCGCATTTAAGGAAATGGGATCTGGGGTAGTATGTCTGGTGGGAATATCTCGTGCTCCAATCTTGTTCACTACCGTAGAAATCAATCCGCATTCATACCCCAACTTTCGATACAAGTTAAACAAGAGCGTTGTCGTAGTCGTTTTTCCGTTGGTTCCTGTTATCCCAATCAACTTCAACTTAGAAGAAGGATCGTCGTAAAAGTTTTTCGCAACGATAGGCATTGCTTCTGAAGTGTCTTCAACCACTACCAGCTGCACACCTTCTGGTACGTCAACTGCCTTCTCAGAAACAACCACAGACACGCCAGCCTCCACTACCTGTGGAATAAAATCATGTCCATCGCGAACTGTGCCCTTCATGGCAAAAAACACGGAAGACTTCGTCACATTGCGCGAGTCAAAGGTCAAATGATCAACCTCCACAGAGGTAGTCCCTTTTACTTCTTTGATGTGTACGCCGTACAATATATCTTTCAATTCTTGCATTACTTCAATGTGATTTTCATTAGCTTACCTCGCACTGCTGGGTCACCTGCTTTGAGCGATTGCGTTTTTACCGTTCCATACCCTTCGATCCTCGCCTTCATTCCTGCACGCTCAATGAGGTAGACTGCATCACGAGCAGACATTCCCACAACATTGGGAACCGTTGTTCTACCAGCATATCGGTTTTCCATAATCACCTTTGGCTCCCGTGAACGCGTGAATACCCAGTTTGATTCTTGCGATTGCTCAAAAGGAATCCCCAATAAGCGATAGGATTGCGCCAAATCATAAGCGTACCCGTCTTGAGAAATAGGAAGCTCTTTCTTCTTCGGTCTTCCCATGTTAACAGGCTTGTGATACTTCAGCGCGGACGCATAAACCTTATTTGCAATTGCATTGAACACCGAACCAGAAACTACCGCTCCGTAGATACTTTGCGACGGAGCGGACACCACTACGATGCAGGAGTAAATAGGATCGTCTGCTGGGAAATATCCAACAAACGACGCCTGATACTTATTATCATCCATGGTCGTTTTGTCATCCAAAATTTTCGCCGTCCCCGTTTTACCAGCAATGGAGAAGTTTGCCGAGTTGATTTCCTTTCCTGTTCCTCGCAACATCACACCTTTGAGGCATTTTTGAAGCGAACGAAGTGTCTGGTCAGAGCATACCTGATCAATCATCACTTCAGGCTTAAACTCTTTCACGCGCTCGTTTCCTCTGTAAATTTCTTTCACAAACTGTGGGCGCACCATGGTTCCATTATTCGCAATAGCGTTGTAGAATGTCAATGTTTGCAGGGGAGTTTGCTGCACCTCATACCCGATAGCCATAGACGGGAGCGACAATCCTGACCATCCTGCATCACCTGGCTCGTAAAGCGTTGGTTTTTTTTCACCTTCTAGTGAAATATCCAGTTTATCCGCCAAGCCAAAGCTTTTCAAGCGTCGGATAAATTGTGAAGGATTGTTTTTATATGCTTCGTGAATGATTTGGGTAAAGACATTCGAGGATTTCTCAAACGCTTGTTGCACAGAAATCTCTCCGTATCCATAAGGATTGGAATCCTTGAAGGTTTTGTTGTAGAATTTGTAATACCCCTTTGCATCTACTAGATCTGACAATCGAACTTTTTTGTCCTCCAACAAGGCCATTAAGGACGCCAACTTAAAGGTCGATCCTGGTACTTCTTTCGTTCCTATCGCCTGATTGTAATGTCTTTCGTTGTAGCCACCTTCAGCGCTTCGATGCAGGTTAACCATCGCTTTCACGTACCCTGTTTTGACGTCCATTACGATCACACATCCCTTCTCGGCTTGTTGCGATTCTAGTTGACTCATCAATTCAGTGTGCGCCACATCTTGAATGGTCATATCGAAAGTGGTAACAATATCAGCTCCATCCAACGGCTCTTTCACCACAACCCCGATAGGTTTCCAACCAGTAGAAAAGAGTTTTTCAGCCTCCAGTCCGGATTGACCCGTTAGGTAATTGTCGTAGGCACTCTCCAAACCGTAAAGAGGTTCTCCCGTCTGCCGGTCCAACTTCCCAAGTGTTCTTGCAAGCAACTCACCATGTGGCAATTTCCGTTCGATGTTTTCGATATTATCGATAATTCCACCTTTGAATCGACCGAGTTTAAAAATGGGTAACTCCCGAATTTTTTTACGCTCCAGGTTGGTCACCTTTTTTCTAATGGACAGGTATCTTCGTTTTTTTGTACGCGCCTCTCGAATCATTCTTTGATACTCACCAGCTGTTTTGTCGGGAAACAATTCATTCAATCCAATACACAAATCATTCAAGTCGGAAGCGAAAACCTCATCAGACACTACTGTTGGATCCATGTGAATATCGAAGTAGGAAACCGAAGTCACGAGCGGCGTTCCATTCACATCCAGAATTTGCCCTCGACGCGCCTCTTTTTCAACTGCACGCGTTGCAAGACGCTTTTGCGTAGTACCTGCAGTTCGCTTGTCGCCATGACCATCTTGCATCTGAATATTAATGGTCTGAAAAAACACCAAAAGCAAAAGCACAGCAAAGCCGAAGTACACGATGTATGCCCTCAGGAATATGTCTTTATGTTGATTTTTCTCACTCATTTATTATCCTTCTTCATTCGCCGAAGCTTTAGCCGAAGAGCTCTTCACCCGAATAACCTTCGTCGGGTTCACTGTTTCTTTTAGACCTTGAGACTCCAGCTGCTCTACCAGGCGAACGCGTCTTGTTTCTTCCTCCAATCGCGCTTTTGACTCGAAATAATCAGATGAAACCTCATCCAATTCGGACTGTGTTGCATTCACGTCGCGCGTTAACTCTTTTCCGTAATACCCTTTTGCCACAACCAAAAGCATGAGAAAAATGATAAAGAAGATGAAGCCCAAATTATTGGTCATGAACTCTTTTGTAAGGAAGTCTCCATTCAAAATTTGAACGAAGGCACTTGGTCCTTTTCGCTTCTGTTTCGCTCCACTCGACGAACGTCTACCCTTCGCCGCTCTTTTCTTTTCTTTTGCCGCAGCTTTTTCTGCCGCCTTCTTTTCCTTTTTCTTCTGCGCCGCCTCTTTTTCCTCTAGCTGCGCCCGGTCTAAAAACTCGTTATCCATTGCGTTCAGCTATTCTTAATTTGGCACTACGTGCTCTGTTATTTTTTTCTATTTCTTCATCACCTGCCGTAATCGGGTGGCGAACGATTTCAGTGAACGGTTTAATTACATTCCCGAAAAAGTCTTTGGTAATTTCCCCCGTCAACGATCCGCGCTTCATGAAATTTTTAACCATTCGGTCCTCCAGCGAGTGATAAGACATTACGACCAATCTACCTTCAGGTGCCAACACCTCTTCCGTTGCTTTCAGGAAGGATTCCAATACCCCCATTTCATCGTTCACTTCGATACGAATTGCCTGAAAAACTTGAGCGTTGTACTTATTCTCCTTGAATTTCGGAGCACAAGACGCGCCTATCTCTGCCAGTCGACCTGTAGTGGTTATTGGAGCAGCATTACGCTCCTTCAAAATGGTTCGGACTAATTTTGCTGTATTTTGAATTTCACCATATGAGCGGAATACTCGAAACAAGTCATCCTCTTCATACGTGTTCACGACTTTTTTGGCAGTCAGGTCGCCGTTTTGATTCATGCGCATGTCCAACTCCGCATCCTCTCGAATTGAAAAGCCTCGCGAACCTTCATCGAATTGATGCGAAGAAACACCGAGATCTGCCAAAATTCCATCGACCTGTTTAATCCCCAACATTCGGAGGTGATTCTGGATATAGGCAAAATTTGCAGCAACGAAATAAAAATTAGAAGCTTCCCATGCGTTTTTTCGAGCATCCGGATCTTGATCGAAAACAATCAACTTTCCGTTTTCATTCAATTGCTCGTATATAGCACGGGAATGTCCGCCCCCACCAAAAGTGACATCCACATATACCCCGTCAGGTCGAATTTGCAATCCGTCCAGGCATTCTTGCAGCATTACCGGTATGTGATAGGCGTTATTATTCTTCATGATCAAGGTCTCCCATTACTTCATCTGCCAAATCAGCAAAATCCGCCATGGAGCCTTCAATCATCTCGAAGTACTTGGTCTTATCCCAGATTTCAATGCGATCGTGGTATGCAATCAACATCACCTCTTGTTTTAACCCAACCCGATCCATATGAGCTACAGGGATCAATGCGCGTCCCGCTTTGTCCAGCGAAACCAGTTTTGCGCCCTGATGAAAGAGTCGGTAAAACATTCGATTTTTCGGTTTGAAGAGATTCATTTTCCCAAGTTTCTCACTCAGCTTTTCCCATTCGTGTAGGGGGAACAGTGTCAAACAATCCTCGAAACCTTTGTTCAACATGAAATCGCGTTGTGCTGCAGGAGGAAGCTGCTTCCGTAATCCGGAAGGAAACATGAAACGCCCTTTTGCGTCCAATTTCACTTCATATTCTCCTACAAGTCCTGCCATGACGGTTTATAATTCGATAAAAATAGTCGATTTTTACCACTTTTTACCACCAAATTCCATATTGTTGATAAATATAAACGATAGAAACTTAAAAAGGTTGCAATAGTTCTTTCAAATTGCCCAAAATTACTGGATTTAGTAAACGAATATTTAAAGTGGTATAAAGTGGTAACTACTCCATTTCATGTTGATAACTTTGTGACAATGAACATGTAATCTTTTCGCATAAGCTTTTGGAAATTGGCGTACTTTTGTCTGGTGAATAGTTTGCTAAGCAATTGGATTTTACTTTTGGTTTTATCAACCATTTGGGGGAGTAGCTTCATTCTCATGAAATTGGGCATGGAAACTACCTCAGGAGAACCTATTTTCACTCACACTCAGGTAGCCGCTATTCGCATGTGCATCGCAGCACTGTTCCTCCTTCCGATCGTCTTCAAAACCTTTAAGAAGTTAAGCTGGAGCAATGCCTGGAAACTTGCCATTGTTGGAATTCTCGGAAATTTTGCCCCAGCATTTCTATTCACCTTCGCGGAAACTGGAATCTCTACTGGATACGCAGGCATGTTAAATAGTTGTACGCCCATTTTTGCATTGATCATAGGTTTTTTGGTATTTCAAAACCGACTCAATACATGGCAAATTCTCGGGGTCATTATCGGAACATTTGGAATTGTTGGACTTACTTTTTCGGGACAAAGCGTCTCTCTGAACGGTAGCTGGATTCACGTAGGCGCCGTTGTACTGGCAACGCTTGGCTACGCTATCAGTTTAAACACTATAAAATACACCTTACAACATCTCAAGAGCAGCGAAATCACTGCACTCTCATTCTTTATAATTTTGATCCCAGGAATTCCCGCAGTTTTATTTTCCGGGGCTTTCGAAACTCTGAGCCAAAATCCCCATGCGTGGACAGGCCTCGGCTACATTTCCATTTTAAGCATCGTTGGAACTGCTTTCGCCGTAATTTTATTCAACCGGTTGATTTCCAATACCTCTGTTCTATTTGCAAGCAGTGTCACATACCTAATTCCTGTAGTTGCTTTGCTCATTGGACTGGGTTTTCAAGAGGAAATCAACACGTATCAAATAGCTTCAATGTTGATTATTTTAAGCGGTGTATTTGTGGCCAATGTCGTTGGTAGAAAAGCGATGAAATCAAAATAATTTCGTTTTTCGAAATCCAAATCATTAACTTGTTCGTACTTATATTGAATTCCGCGCGCGCGGAAGCTTGTTTTGATTTCATTCAGTAAATGAAACGTTTGTTGAATATTTAATATCATAGTATGAGTAACTTAGCGATTAAAATATTCCGAAATGCCTCCACCAGGATCATGTTCATTTTTTACATGTGCCTTATTCTGGTCACTGCCTTTTTTCTCACTTTCGGATATTACACACAGCTTGACCTTCAGGAAAAACATCAATACGATCAACTCACAGCGATCGTATCCACCCTTGCAACATCCGTTGATGGTGACGCACATCAGGAAATGATGCTGTCGAATAAAAAGAAGGATATTATCTCTACCACCGAAGAGAATGACACCTACGCTACAATCCATGCCAAATTGCGATCGGCCGTAAAAGAGAACAAGCTTGAAACTGCCATTTACACGATGGTCTTCAATGAAAAAACGCAACACTTTGAATTTGGCGTTACCTCTGATCCAAACCCGTATTTTCGACATGAATACAAGGACTACCCGGAAATTCTTGCAAAAAAAATGAAAGTCGGAGGAACCATTCCCGCTTACAAAGACGAGCACGGCTATTGGCTCTCAGCATTCCATCCTATTAAAAACAGCAAAGGCGAAGTGGTAGGAGTCGTGCAAGCCGACAAAGATTTCAGCACGTTTATCGAAGCTGTTCGCTCTAAATTTTTCAAGGAAAGTTTGATTGCTTTTGCAGTCATTGTTCTACTTGCCCTCATCGTTCTTCCTTTTGCCAGAAAAATCCTTCGTGAAGAGGATGAACAAAAGCGACTTTTACACGAACAAGCCAACGCTATCTCCAAGAAAAATCAGGAAATCACGGCCTCCATCAATTACGCTCAGAAAATTCAAAATACCATCTTGCCAGAACTCGATAACCTACCCTCTGCGTTTAGTGAGTTTGCTATGATTTACAAACCAAAAGATATTGTTGCGGGAGACTTTTACTTCATTGAGCAGCGCGGAAATCATATTTATGTTGCAGCAGCAGACTGCACGGGACACGGAGTCCCTGGCGCTATGGTCTCTGTTATTTGTTCGAATGCACTTTTTTCAGCCATTAACGACCAGCATCTGTGTGAAACGAATAAAATTCTGGATGCAACCAGAGATATTGTCACGCAGAAGTTTGAATTCTCGAGAGATGATATTAAAGACGGAATGGACATCTCTTTATGCCGTTTTGACATTACAACGAATGAACTAGAGTATTCGGGCGCCAACAGCCCTGTTTATATTGTACGGAACAACTCATTGCAGGAACTAAAACCATGCAAGCAGCCCATTGGAAAGTTCTTTTCACCTCGACCATTCGCCAGTAAAAAAGTTCAACTAGAAAAAGGCGACTCTGTATACATGTTCTCTGATGGTTATGCGGATCAATTTGGTGGAGAGAAAGGCAAAAAATTGAAATATAAAACTTTCCGTGAGCGCCTTCTTGAAACGAGTAAACTTACGCTTGCCGAGCAAATGAACCATTTGGACCAATTCTTTAACGAATGGAAAGGCAATCAGGAACAGGTAGACGATGTATGCTTGTTAGGAATTCGGATTTAAGAAAAACCGCCTTTCAGACAAACCTCTTAAAAACTACTGCTACTCACCGAAAAGCAATCGGCCGAACTGCTCTTTTCTTCCACGAATAGCGTAAAAAAGCATTTCATTGGTACGATAATCTACATTGAAAAGTTTTGGCACCACGATAGCACCTAGCTCATCTCTGTCGAAATACATTTCTCGTTTTTGTTCCCCAGTTTGCAAGTCAACCTCACAGATAGCCACCGTGTTTTTTCTTTTCGAAACTCTCGAAGACTTCACGCTTCCATCCATTTCAAATTCACCTGATACCTCATCATAATTGTCCACGTTATCATTGAAGAACAACACTAATTTTTCGCCATCCACATAGCGTGCATAGGAGCTGAAATATCCACCATCATTAGTTGAGACCTGATATTTATCAATTTTCGCTAACCATTCAAAACCTCCGTCTGACCCTACTTTATAAGCCACTATGTCGTTGTAATAATAGTAGGTAGTGGTTGTCCATGTACCTGTTTGAGCATTGTAATTTTGCACCACTCGAACATAATATTGCTCCATCGTTCCAACAATACTTCCATCCTCTAAAGGATGTACTTCTCTCATGGTATAGCTATATAAGGTTGGCTCGCTCGCCTTCCCCTTCTCTTCTTTTCTTTTTTGTTTTTTCTTGGCACGATCACTCCAGTCTGAGGTAATAAAATCATCTCCAAATTCTTCAAATCCTTCGTCTAGAATGGTCTGCTTCTTAAAGTCAGCCTTGAGATAAAACAATCCCTTCACCCCACTAGCCTCTTTTTCACCATAAATTCCGGTTATCACAAAGATTCGATCATTATCCGAGTTAAAGGATATGGCTTCTACTCGCTTTCCATCCAAATCAATTTCCATTTCTTCGATATCCCCACCTTTTAAGTGATAAATATGTACAGAAACGTAATCTGTAAAGCTTCGAAACAACTTTTTCTCATCCGATTCCTCGTATTCAGTTATGGTTACAAACAAATCGCCAAAATCTGAAAGGTAGAATCCGTTAATGGTTGAAAATTGCTCTTGAAACGGCACTTCGTACTCTCCTTCATTGAGAAGTTCTAAGTTGGCGTCGTAAATTTTAAATCCATACGTGGCTTGTTCTTCGCGACGACCAGGAATTGTCCAAACAACGGCAAAGTAATCTCGATTCTCAGATTGATAAATGTTGAATGTCCCTTGAAATTTACGTCTCTTACTTTCTAATGTATAGGAAGCTAACTCCTCTGGCTCTGAAGAGGGCTCCATGTTTGTTCCGTATTCTTGCATAAAGAACAAGTTTTGTCCCTCTTGTCGATCAGATAGGAACACCACAAACTTCTCTCCAACCATCGTTGCCGCTTCGAAAGAAGCGATACTACCATTCGGTGCTTTTAGCTCCAGCTTCCCTTCATTAATCAACTCTAAATTTTTATGGTAAGAGCCTTCGAGTTTACCAAAAAGGCCATTCCCACTTCTTCGCAACGCGTAAAAAGAATCACCTTGATCCGGGATCACATTCAATAGCCTACCAGCACTTTTTTCTAGGTCACCCCATTCTATTTTACCTTGGGCTTTAGCGTTAACTGTAAAGATTAATAGTGTCGCAAGAAGCAACCATTTCGATGTTCTCATTATTCGTAGCGTTGTTTGTGAATATGTCACGAAGTTAGCATTTCTTGCAGATCACAAGCGAAGGGCAAGGCTTTCAAGCCTCACAAATACACACGCAGACTAAATTATTTACTTTTGCACTTCAAAGCAGCAGCATGTTATTCTCCTCAGGAGCTGAATTTTTTCTTATCGCTTTCTTCTTGCTATTCCAGTGGGTAACAAGAAAATACCTGGCGCTTGCGTTTCAAAGAATAGTGTTGCTATTGGGAAACCTCCTGATTCTATCCACCATAATTTCGTTGGCAACGCTCGGAATTCATGTGCTGCTTTCACTCTTGGTATTTGCAACGCTCTCCATTATTTCAAGAAATAAAAACAAAAAAGGAACCGTTATAGCTACGCTTTCCATTTTGACTTTGATTGTGTTGTTTTGCATGCGCAACTACCCCAAAGCCTTCGGTTTTGAATCCTTTCAATTGGGCAATTCCCCAGAGCTTCTCATTCAGCGCCTTGGAATCAGCTATATTCTTTTCCGGAACATTCAATCGATAGTAGATACTTTAAAAGGAAGACTGACAGCCAACAACCCGATTGACTACATTAACTTCATTTTGTTCTTTCCAAATTTTCTCGCGGGACCCATTGATAAATTCTCGAATTTCCAGCGACACTTCACACGTCCCAAAGGGCGCTTGAAAAATGCTTTGTTTTGGCCAGGCGTTGGCCGTATTGTACTCGGGTTTTTGAAAAAATATGCGATAATTCCTTTGTTTAGCCTATATGCCTTGAGCTACGAGCCCTTTTTGGAATATATGTCACCGCAAGGAGCTATTCTACTAAGTGCCGTTTGCTATTCTGCCTATATTTTTCTGGATTTCTCTGGCTACTCCGACATTGCCATTGGAACAGGATATATTATGGGAATTAAAACACCCGAGAATTTCGACAGCCCTTATCTCACCACAAATATTGCAGCGTTCTGGCGAAAATGGCACATGACCTTTTCAGAGTTTTTACGTGATCTTATCTTCAAACCTGTCGTAAAAGTCATCAATAAAACGAAGCTAAAACCGTTTCGAAACACCGTTTCCATCATCGGTTATTTTATCACGTTTTTCATTTGCGGGATTTGGCACGGTGATACCGTCAACTTCGTCTATTGGGGGTTGTGGCACGGACTTGGACTGGCGATTTTTAAGGTGTGGAGCTCTTCGAAGACGTTCACTACATTGCACAACACGCAAAGTACTATAAAGCGAGGACTAACAACCCTTTCGGGCATTATCATCACCTTTTCCTTCGTAACCGTCGGCTGGCTGTTTTTCCATTACCAGGGAGAAGATTTAACGGTTGTATTTGAAACATTACTTGGCATCCGATGAAGCTAGAAAAGTACATATCGAAATTTTATCGCTTCTCTACGTTGAAGGAGGTAGGTAAAACAGGAGCGTTGGCTCTTGCCATTGTTACACTCTTTGGATTGTTCGCTTTTCTCTTTTTGCGCTCTACGAATGACATGATGGAATTGCCCAAAAATGCTGGACAAAGCTTTCTGACTGTGGACGCTACACATGTAAAAAATGACGATGCCTACTTCCACGAATTCATGCATCGGATTCGGAAAAATGAAGATTATTTGGTGCTCGGCACTTCGGAATCTGGGTATTTGGACGGCTATAACTATTGGGAACTGTTGAATGCTGACTCTTCTTTAGAGCATCAATTTTCAGTTTTGTATGGTGCAGGAAGGTTCTGCCAACGGTATATTCCGAGCATGATCAACAATCCAGAGATTTGGCGCAATCAAAAGCTGATTGTGATCATTAACCCTGTGTATTGGCGCGAAGGATTGTCTCGATTTAGCCTGGAATACCACGAACGTTACATGAATGAAAGCGAAGTGAAAAAGGCACGCGACAAATCTGATCGGAAAGAAGATTTCGATTTATTATTTGGTGGAAGCGGCGTTGGATTTGCGAAGGGACAGATGAACCAAGCCAACAATTGGATCGAAAAAAACATTCATGAGCTGTACTACGGAAGGCTGCATCAATTTTTCGGATTAGAGGGAGAAAATATCGCACATTACACACCACACTCTCATAGATCGGGACTACAGGCGCGAACCTCTCCAGAATTACTAGAGCAAGCAAAATCAGAAGTTTTGGATGACTTTAACTGTACACAAGAGTTCATTAATACGGGAGACTATTTAATGACCGAACTCTTCCTGAATTCGAAGTATCGAAACACAGCACTTGATTACTTTCTAGAATTGTGCAAAGAGTTGAATGTACAACCCACCTTTGTGATTGGCCCGTACAACAAAACCCTTACTGAGAAAAACGGTCAAGAGGCGATTGCGGCTCAATACGCTCAATTGTACGAGGATTTAAAATCGAAATTGAATGGCTCTGGATTTCCTTACATTGATGCGACAGCGATCTCAGACGTCCCACACTCGTTTATTGACAAGCAGCACCATTCAAAATATGGAGGCTACTTAATGTATCAAACAATAAAATCTCAACTCTATGAATAAATGGTTGATACGCATATCATTTGCCTTGGCAATAGCAGCTGTAATTCTTTACATGCTCATGAATAAGGAGACCGAGCAGATTTCTTTTATGTATGCTGATTTTTGATCTCTTAGTCAGGTCAGTTAAATACTACAGCATACTAGCGCTCCAAAAGGAAGAACTTAATCGTATCATCTTCGTGCAAATAAACCATTACACTTGATCCCTCTCCTTTTAACACTCCAAACCTTCTGATCTTTTTTAGTTTTTCAATTTCTGATTGATATACATTGCTTTCAACTTTATCCTCTGTGCCATCAACTGTGGCATAAGCAATCTTTAGTTCACTGCTGAACTTTTTACGGAGGGTATAAATCACATCTCGAGAACCGTCGTCATTGGCTATACTTAAACGATAATTGTTCACCGAATATGCTTTGATTCGTTGCTGCAGGAAAGAAAAGTGGTGCCCAACTCCCTCAACGATCATCTTGTTTTGTTTTTTAGGAATCACGACAATTTCCGGACTCTCTAAGTTTTCATCAAGCGTTATGGCAACAATATCCTGAAAAAAGTACGCGGTATTAATCTGAATAGAGCCTCCGCCTCCTCCAGTTGACACATAGGCACTCGCTCCAACCACGGTTCGCTTCTTCACAGTCTCAGCAATCAACTGAAAACTACCATCTTCCTGAAGAAACACGTCTCCAATCATAAGCAATGGATCTTCATCCACATTTGTTTTGTCTTTTTTATCGCTTTCCTCATCTTGATCCTCCAAGAATTGAATCTTGCTAGCAAAATGATCAGCCCATTTTAACTCCGAAGAAAAATCAACACCTCCCTCGGAATTGAACGCCACACCGAATAAACCTAATGGGCTGCGTTTGTCATAATACGAACCAAACACATATAATCGGTCATTCTGCGCTTTGAGAATAGACGCATAGTACAATTTTTCATCTGAACCTGAAAACGCGTTGCTTAATTTCTCTTCAAATTGCATTTTACCTGAAGCATCAAAGCTTGCTACGTAATTATCAAAGTTGGCAAACTTCATTCCTTTACCTCTAATGTAACTGACATATACATTCTCCTTGGAACCAACTGCATCATGGACCATTACAGTTTCCTTAGGGTCACCCAATTCAGATTCCCAGGCAACTTCCATATCATCTGTGATAAAAGCAATCTTGTAGCTATATTTCAACCCTTTCTTCTTTAATAAAGTCACCAAAAAACCACCTTCAGCAGGATAAATATTCGAAACGGGCATATAAGAATGCATATCTTCTGAAAACGCAGTTTCAAAAGAAAGGTCTGTCACTCCAAGTTGCTCTCCCTCGTCATCAAATTGAAAAATCTTAAGCACCTTGTTTTTTGCCTCAACAAAGCTCAATGCTAGTCTTTTGTCATTTTTTGCGCTACCAGTACTGTACGCATATTTATGCAATGCAATCTTAGAAGAATTGTACTCGCTGAAACTGTAGTCTAGGAACTTAACATCAAAAATACGCTCTTTACCTGATTGTTTCCCTTGGTAGTAACAAGCGGCATATCCTTTGCCGGGTACTTCATACACGTTTTCTAATCCTCGAAGCTTTGTTTCCGGAATTTGAAAATCCTGTGCGAATTGATTGAAAACAAAAAGACAAACAACAAGAAGTGATAGAGCAATTTTTCTAAACGTATTTTTCATAATTAGTATTGAATAAGTAGTAGTTGTTATTATTAATTCATCCTAAAAATAGTTTTATTAAGGACTTTTACCGCTTTTTATCTGTATCTATTCTTATTGGAATTCGAATATTGAGTATTTCGGTGCGATCAAGGCAACCTATTAATTTTTCCTTATTCATAGTTGCTTGTTAATAAAAAAGGCTATCTTTGTCGTCCAATTTTTAGTAGAAATAATTAACAAACAAGCTATATGTACGCAATTGTAGAGATAGCAGGGCAGCAGTTCAAAGTGCAGAAAGACCAGAAGATCTTTGTTCACCGTTTGGATGCTCAGGAAGGAAAGAAGGTAGACTTCGATAAAGTACTTCTTATTGAGGACAAAGGGAAAGTGACTCTTGGCGCCCCGGCTATAAAAGGTGCAGCAGTTTCAGCGAAAGTTGAAGAGCACGTAAAAGGTGATAAGGTAATCGTTTTCCGTAAGAAGCGTAGAAAAGGATACCGTAAGAAGAATGGTCACCGTCAGCATTTCACTGCTTTGACAATCACAGATATTAAAGCGAGTGGTGCAAAAGCTTCGAAGCCAGCGGCTGAGAAGAATACTTCGACAAGCTCAGCAACCAAGGAAGAGCCAAAGAAAGAAGCACCGAAGGCAGAAGCTCCAAAGAAAGAGGCTGCTCCAAAAGCGGAAGCAAGCAATGACTTGAGCAAAATGACGGTTGCTGAATTGAAAGAAATGGCGAAAGCAAAAGGAATCGAAGGAATTTCTTCAATGAAGAAAGCCGATTTGATTGCTGCATTGAGCTAATTGAATTACGAATTAACACTTTTAAGCGCATCGAGCGGAGTCGAGATGTGAATAAAAGAAAAACGAAATAAAATGGCACATAAAAAAGGAGTCGGAAGTTCGAAAAACGGTCGTGAATCAGAAAGTAAACGATTGGGAGTAAAAATCTTTGGAGGACAAGCAGCAATCGCTGGTAACATTATTGTTCGTCAAAGAGGAACTCAGCACCACCCAGGTGAAAACGTTGGTATGGGTAAAGATCATACACTTTTCGCATTGACTGATGGTGTAGTAGAATTCCGTAAAAAGAAAAACAACCGTTCATTCGTATCTGTAGTACCTTTCGAAGGAGCAGAAGCGTAAGAAGAACGCCACATTTTTAAAAAGCGAGTTCCGGTTACGGGATTCGCTTTTTTTGTTTGTAGGCTTCGATAACCTCAGTCTATAACCAGAAAGACCTGATTATAGAAATGAAAAGTACGCTGAGCCTGTCGAAGTGCACTTTTCTTATTTGAGCCTTACTTCTCGACAAGCTCGAAGACCAGCGTTTTAAAATTTATCATCATTGCCTCAACCCATGGGCATGCCTGTGATTATAAAGTAAACAAGCATTCCTAGTAAAAAAGCCAACCCTAACACAATCAGTCCGACAAAGGTGTACACCATAGCGAGCCCCAAACTTGGCGCATAGATAATAGACATTACAATTATTGCGGCAAAAAGTAAAAACCCGAGCAGAATTAGCAGATCAATCTGCCAACCTTTCATCATCTTTTCCTTTTGATCTTTACTATTGGTAGATTCGTTAAGTCTGGACTCAGCTGTTTCTTGTTGATTATCCCCAACAACCTCTTCAATTGACACCCAAGGTATCCGATCTTGTACCACCACGATTCGATGAACCTCATTCATATTTTCAGGTTCGCTTATATGGATTTCACGGAATTCTTGATCTTCATTAACTGATTCTCTTAATTCTATACCCACTGCATAAACTTCACTCCTTCCATCTTTCACGTTCAAAACTTCCTCCTTAGGAGATCGATCTACTTTTAATTTACGCAATTTCCCACCACGAATCGGCACAGCGCAAGCAGAAATCGCGAAGAGTAAAACCATGAAAAAAAGTCTAGAAGCAGCCTTTGGTCGCATATTCGAAAGATACCAAAATCGATAATCAACGCGATGGGTTCAAAATTTAAAAGTGAACTTCGACATACTTCAGCTGGCTCAGCGTACTTTTTGTTTCCATTTTTCATTCTCCATTCTTCATTTTCCCTTAATTTCGCACTTCCAAACAAACAGGTATTATGTTAGAGATACAGCGCATACGCAACGAAAAAGAAGCCATTATCGAAGGGTTGAAAAAACGTCATTTCGATGCCCGCCCAATCGTAGAAGAATTGATTGAGGTAGATGCTTCCTGGCGCTCCAAAAAAGGAGAACTGGAATCGATTGCTGCTCAGATGAACCAAATCTCTAAACAAATCGGAATTCTTTTCAGAGAAGGAAAGGCAGAAGAGGCAAATGCTGCAAAAGCGCAAACAGGCGAACTGAAAGCTCAAGAAACTGCGCTCAAAGCAGAGGTAGAAACCTTGGAGGCGACCATTACTGGTTTGATGTATCAACTACCAAACGTTCCGAACGAATTGGTGAAAGCAGGAAAATCGGAAGAAGACAATGAAATTTTGGAAGAAGTAGGATCACAAAGAACCTACGAATTCACACCTGTTCCACATTGGGAATTAGCCGATAAATACAACCTCATCGATTTTGAGTTAGGCGTAAAAGTAACCGGCGCAGGATTTCCAATCTACCGAGGGAAAGGAGCAAAATTGCAACGCGCACTCATCAACTTTTTCCTCGAAGAAGCAGAAAAGGCAGGATACGAGGAATTCATTCCCCCGCACGTGGTCAATGAGGCTTCAGGTTACGGAACGGGACAGCTTCCAGACAAAGAGGGGCAGATGTACCACATTACCGAAGATGATTTGTATTTGATTCCGACGGCCGAAGTTCCGTTGACGAATATCTATCGTGATGTTATGCTTCCGGATGAAAACTTCTCAATCAAATTAACAGGATATACCCCATGTTTCCGTCGTGAAGCAGGATCATACGGAAAAGACGTTCGTGGACTGAACCGTTTGCACCAGTTTGACAAAGTGGAAATTGTTCGCATTGAACATCCAGACAACACGGATGCTGCTTTGGAAGACATGATCAACCACGTAAAAGGATTGTTAGAGAAACTAGGATTGCACTACCGCGTTCTTCGTCTTTGTGGAGGCGATACAGGATTTGCAGCGGCGATGACTTACGATTTCGAAGTGTTCTCAGCCGCACAAGAGAAGTGGTTGGAAGTAAGTTCTGTCTCTCGATTCGATACGTTCCAATCATCGCGTTTAAAGTTGCGTTTCAAAAATGCCGACAAGAAAACACAATTGTGTCATACTTTGAATGGATCAGCCTTAGCGCTTCCAAGAATTATGGCTGCCATTTTGGAGAATAACCAAACAGAAGATGGCATTGAAATTCCAGAGGTCTTGAGAAAGTACACTAGCTTCGATACAATCTCGTAAAATCGTAACATTTTTTGCTGGATGGCGTTTCATAAGTATGAAACTCTCCATCTTATTTCACGCCTGCGCTAGAAGCTTAAGCGTAGGAGCCCTATTCGTATCGTTTTTTTCCTTTTCTCAAGGGCCAGATACGCTACAGTTCTATTTTGATACGGATCAGCATGATTCGTTTACGTTATCCAACGAAGACCAGACGCGTTTGAACAATTTGTATAAGGAAAGTCGAATTCTGGCTATTCTCGGGCACTGTGATCCCCGCGGATCGGAAGAGTACAATCTAAATTTGTCCCGAAAACGCATGGAACATGTGCGTCGCTATTTGAAAAATAAGGGATTTGATGTGTCTAAGTCAAGTAATGAAGCCTTAGGAGAATCGATGGCGAAAAATTCTAACTTGCCGCTTGCAAAATACCGTCGTGTAGATGTCTATTACATTGAGGCAGTCATTGAAAAAGAGACCATATACGACATGGAACATATTGAAGTAGAGGAGCCACCGACGGACGTTGAGTCAACCCCTGAGGAAGACATCACTGTTGTATCAAACATCGAAAATCGACAAACAATTGACTCTACGCAACCCGATCCATTTAAAAGTCCTAACTTATCAAAAAGTGCTGTCGAAAAATTCTTGGAAGACGATTCAGCTGAAGAGCTTGAAATTGACTTAAGTATTCTCTTCCACAATGTCTCCACCCGTCCGCTGGAGGAGTCCAAACCGGAATTGTTTCGATTGCTAGAAATCATGCAAAACAACCCATCTTTGAATGCCACATTCCACGGACACGTATGTTGTAATCCACATCAGGAATTGTCCGAAGGGCGTGCTCGAGCCATCGCTTTGTTCCTTCTGGAATATGGAATTGATAGAGACCGACTGGATTTCCTGGGGCACAGCAACACGCAACCCAAAGTTTGGCCTGAAGTAACCGAGGAAGATCAGAAGCAAAACCGGAGAGTAGTTGTAGTATTCAGTAAATCCGATGAATTATAAAAACACTCCTCCTTTCCCTATTTCTTCACACCACGGTCGTTAGTTCTGCACAAACCTACGACACCATTTCCATTTATTTCGCCTTAGATTCTGACCGTCCCATTGTAAACCGAACCACAGAATACGCCAATTATGAGCAACCAGTTGACGGTTTTCTGAGCGTAACCCTGCTGGCAGCGCATTGTGATACCACAGGTTCTATGGATTACAACGACGACCTGGCGCAGCGTAGAATGGACGCAGTTCTAGAATTATTGGAGAACGATCGATGGGATGTAAGTACAGCAATTAAAAAGGTGTATAGCGAGAGGAAAGCTGGAGAAGATCAAAACTATTCGCACGATATCTATCGGCGAGTGGATGTTTTCATTAAAATTCAACCTCCCACAAATGCGCAACTGCTCACGATGAAGCTGAACTCCTTTGCTGCCGACACCTCGCAAATTACGCGTATTGACTTGACGATTTTATTTCATGGTGGAACTACCATTATGATGTCAGAATCGATCCCGGAAGCAAAAGCCCTCAAAGACTTTATGCTGACGCATCCCGAAATCAGTGCAGATATTCACGGGCATGTGTGTTGTGGCGATAATTATCCACTTTCACTCGGACGCGCAAAATTGATCACCGAATTCTTAATGAAACAAGGCGTTGCCGCCAATCGATTGACGTATCAAGGACACAGCAACTCGCAACCGAAAATATGGCCGGAAACCACTGACGAAGAACGCAAGCAAAATCGTCGGGTGACGGTAGATTTTAAGAAGGTGAGATAGAGCATAGACAAGAAGAATAAAGAACAAAGACAAAAAGACGAAAGAGAAAAAGACGGTTTCGCTTCTAGACGATGAACCTGTTTTGAAAGTCATAATCCGTGCAAGAAGACCACAATATCGTGTTCACTGAGGCTCTCGAAGTGAACAATTTCACATGAAAAGTACACTTCCAGAACCTCAGCGTACTTTTCAGTCCGTTAGAATCTTTAATTTCACAATATGATTTCCGTAAACGAAGCACTTCAACGAATCCTAAAGAGTAATTCAGCCCTGAAAGCGGTAGACATTCAACTGTCAGAAGCATTGGGGTACGTTCTTGCCGAAGACGTTCGCCCCCCCATCGACATGCCGCCCTTTGACAATTCAGCCATGGACGGTTATGCGATTCATGAATGGGAATCGAACGAGTACACGGTGGTTGCCGAAATTCAAGCGGGCATGAATGCAACCGAAGTTGTTTTACTACCGGGAGAAGCAGTAAGAATTTTCACGGGTGCTATGGTTCCTGCGTCAGCTACGACAGTCGTGAAGCAGGAAATTACCTTCAGGGAGGGAAAAACGGTCAAGATTACGGATGATTTTAAATCTGGTGGTAATATTCGCAAAAAAGCGGAGCAGATTCAGAGCGGTGCCATAGCCTTGAAAAAAGGAACAAAGCTAAATGCCGCGGCCATCGGATTTTTGGGAATGTTAGGCATTGTAGAGGTCAAAGTGCACCGAAAACCTGTAATTAAGTTATTGATCACCGGAAATGAATTAGTAGCAGCGGAAAATGAGTTACAACCCGGTCAAATTTATGAATCAAATGCCATAACTATCATTAGCGCGTTGAGAGAACTTGGATTTGATGCTTCTGCTGTCCGTGTATCAGATGATCTGAAAGCTACAACAAAAATCGTTGGTGAATTATTGCAAGCATGCGATGTTTTGCTCACCTCGGGAGGTATTTCCGTAGGCGATTATGATTTTGTAGGGAAGGCTATGGAGGAGAATGGAGTTCAAACCTCTTTCTATAAAGTGAAGCAAAAGCCAGGGAAACCACTACTCTACGGGTACAATGATACGTGTCATGTCTTTGCGTTGCCAGGTAATCCGGCCTCTGCCCTAACCTGCACGTATATTTATGTGTATCCTGCGTTGCAAAAAATGCTTGGCTCTTCATCAACCAGCCTGGAGATGCGTAAACTTCCCATGTTGAATTCTTATTCCAAGAGATCTGGATTAACGCATTTCCTCAAAGGGCGCGTTGATGACAACGGAGTATCCTCTCTGGAACACCAAAGTTCCTCCATGCTGAACTCATTTGCTACTTCTAATTGTTTGATTGTCGTTCCGGAAGAAGTAGAGCAGTTAGGGCCTGGGGAATTGGTCTCAATTTATATTTTGCCCGAATAGGGAAAAATATAAAAAGCCGGTCTTCGAGCCTGCTCGCCCTGAGCCTGTCGAAGTGGTCGAGAAGTAAGGCTCACTAAAAGTTGGACTTCGACATCTCGGCGTCCCGACTCCGCTCGACGACTGAGTAATCGATGACCTTGTTCTGAGCGTACTTATCTCTTCTCACTTTTACCCAAAAAACATAATTGCATTTCTTCTCCGTACTAACTACATTTGATCGTTATATCTTACAAGAAATAGCGGTGAGCGAATATCAAATCAAAAGTCGAATTTGGGTAGGTTCTGAAAAAGGAATGCTACTGGGAGAAGGAAGGATTGCCTTGCTGCGCGAGATTGACAAACGTGGTTCGATTTCCAAAGCTGCCAAAGCAATGGACATGTCGTATAAGAAAGCCTGGAGATTGGTGGATGAAATGAATCGCAATGCAAAAGCGCCCTTTGTACAACAAAAAATTGGCGGCAAAGGAGGAGGAGGAACGGTTCTAAGCGATGCGGGGTTGAAGGCAATTCGCATCTATACCAAACTTCAAGAAAAAGAACACGCATTTTTACGCGAACAAGAAATCTGGTTGCAAAATGAGTTATAGCGGCATCATATTGGCAGGAGGTAAAAGCTCGCGCATGGGGCAGGATAAGGCCTTGATGGAACTCAAAGGCATCCCGATGCTACAACAAGTGGCAAATGGACTGAAGAATTATTGTAACGAAATCATTATCGCTTCAAACGAACAAAAACACCATGCTTTCGGAGATATTGGGGTTTCGGATAACTATCAGGATTCGGGTCCACTTGCTGGATTGGAAGCGGGACTTTTAGCTGCGTCGAATGAATCTTGCATTGTAATAAGTTGCGACGCACCGTTGCTAACCACCGAAATTTTGGACAGGCTTATTTCAGAAACGGATCAAAGGGTAATTGTTGCGAGTTGCAGTGGGCGTGTTCATCCGCTGATTGGGATTTACACCAAAGGTTCGCTTGAAATAATCCAGTCGCAACTCGAAAAAAAACAACTCAAAATGCACGACGTTTTGGATGCCTTAAATGCCAAGTGCATCGACTTTCCAAAAACTTTGTCTGAAGCTTTTCAAAACATAAACACACAAGAAGAATGGGAACAACTCACAGGAAAGTAACGGTTGCCTATTACGGGATGCTCGCAGAAAGGCTCGGAATGGATTCGGAGGTGCTGGAATTACCCTCAGGCGAAGTAAATCTCAGAAATTTCTTTCAAAACGTGCATCCACAACTAGAAGGACTTACATTTTTAGCTGCTGTTGATCTGGAATACAAAGAGGTTCTTAGTGAAACATCACAACCAAATAAAATTGATCTCATGCCTCCGTTTGCAGGGGGATAAACACCAAATTATGAAAAACTGTTTTCGAGAAGGAGCCATTTCTCCTGATTTTATAGCGACATCCATTGCGCATCACCAGATAAAGACACAAATTGGTGCCCATCAGATTTTTCTGGGGCAAGTTCGTAACGATGAAATAGATGGGAAAGAAGTCACAGCGATTGATTACTCAGCCAATGAAGAACTGGCGAACAAAGTCTTTCATGAAATTCGCGAAGCAACGTTTGAAAAATACGACTTGACCTGCATGCATATTTATCACAGTCTGGGGCGCGTGAACAAAGGAGAAATTTGCCTGTTTGTTTTTGTTTCCTCTCCTCGACGCAAAGCCGTTATGGAAGCCATTGAGTACTTAGTGGAGGAAATCAAAGCGAAGGCACCCGTTTTCGGGAAGGAGATTTTTGCGGATGAAACACATGTTTGGAAGGTTAATTCTTGAATGATGAATTGTAAATTATGAATTCAGCGGTAAACCACTTCCCCCTGCGGAGCGCTGCACCGAGTCTGTCGAAGTGGGTACTGAGGGGGAGGACAAAAGGAAAGTTCAGCTCAACCTGGTTACAATTATGCATTTCGGCATCTCGACATCTCGGCATCTCGACAAGCTCGATGACAGAGTACTGCATGACAGAGTGCTGCATGACCAATTACTTGACCCACAAAATCTGCTCAATAAAGAAAACACTAAAATAGAAAGTAAAACTGTCTAGCGTCTATAGTCTAGCAGTCTAAAGTCTTAAAAATGGTAGACATTACACATAAAAACACGACTCTCAGAACCGCAATCGCCCAGGCAATTGTAAAAGTAAGTTCTGAAGATACCATCCGCGCGGTGGTGCATAATGAAGTACCCAAAGGAAATGTTTTTGAGATGGCGAAAACAGCCGGACTATTCGCTGTAAAGAAAACGTCTGATATGATTCCCGATTGCCATCCGCTTCCTGTGGAGTATGCGCATGTTTCTTATGAGATCAACGACCTCGAAATTCATATTTCTATGGAAGTAAAAGCCATTTATCGCACGGGCGTTGAAGTGGAAGCCATGCATGGTGTGAGCGTTGTCGCCTTGACCATGTACGACATGTTAAAACCCATTGACAAAGGGATTGAAATTGGCAACATCAAACTCGTTTCCAAAAAGGGTGGTAAATCGGATTATCGCGACACGTACAAATCTGCGATTCGGGCGGCGGTGTTCGTTTGCTCCGACTCCGTTCACGCTGGAACGAAAGAAGACAAGGCAGGCAAAGTCATTCAGGAAAAATTAGAATTGCACGGTGTAGAAACGGTTCATTATAAAGTTATTCCAGATGAAATTGACCAGATTCAGGCCGCGGCACTGGGAGAAGTAGCCAAAGGAACGGACTTGATTATGTTCACAGGAGGTACTGGTTTGTCGCCCCGAGATGTAACTCCGGAAGCCATCCGCCCTATTTTGGATCGTGAAATTCCCGGAATTGTAGAGGCAGCGCGTAGCTATGGACAGGAGCGAATGTCGTATGCGATGCTGTCGCGCAGTATTGCCGGAACAAAAGATGAAAGTTTGATTTTAACCTTGCCTGGATCAACCGGAGGAGCCACCGAAACCATGGACGCCCTCTTCCCTGCCGTTTTGCACAGTTTTCGAATTTTTAAAGGTGCACGTCACGATTGAAAGAGAACATAGAACATATCGTTGATTCTTTCGGGAGAAAACACAATTACTTGCGTATTTCCTTGACCGAAAAGTGCAACCTGCGCTGTTTTTACTGCATGCCTCTGGAAGGTGTTCCGCATCGTGAAGCAGCCAAGTTCATGACTACGGAAGAAGTTGTTGGCATAGCACAAGCATTTGTAAAAATGGGCGTGACCAAAATTCGTTTGACAGGTGGAGAGCCGCTGGTAAAAAAAGGTGCGGAAGACATCATTCGAGAATTGGGAAAATTGCCTGTGACGCTCTCACTGACGACGAATGGAATTCTCGTAGACCGCTTCATCCATGTTTTTAAAGAAGCTGGAATCACCTCATTGAATGTGAGTTTGGACTCTCTTCAGGAAGACCGTTTCAATGCTATATCGAGGCGAAACTACTTCACTCAGATCATGGACAATATTCAATTGTTGCTGGACGAAGGGTTTCGCGTGAAGATCAATGTGGTTCTCATCAAAGGAACGAATGACGATGAAATTGTCGATTTTGTGCAATGGTCGGTTCGAGAGCAAATCAGCGTGCAATTTATCGAGTTTATGCCTTTTGACGGCAACAGCTGGGATCGCGAAAAAACGGTTTCAGCAGCAGAGATCATCTCGACTGTAGAAAACCATTTCGGAGCTAAAAACCTGATCAAACTGGAAGATGCAGCACATTCTACCTCACGAAACTTCAAGATTGAAGGTGCGAAAGGAACTTTTGGTATTATCAGCACTGTGACGAATCCTTTCTGTGATTCCTGCAACCGCATTCGACTCACCGCAGATGGTAAAATCAAGAATTGTTTGTTCTCGAACGACGAAGCGGATTTACTGAGCGCGTACCGAAATGGAGGAGACCTCACACCGATTGTGAAAACAGCCTTGTTCATGAAGAAAGCGGGCTTGGGAGGGTTGAAACAATTGGACAACGACACTTTGGAGGCGTATGAAAATCGTTCGATGATTACGATTGGGGGCTAGGTTGGAATAATGAATATTGAATAAGAAATGATGAATTTTGAATAACGGGTACTGAGGTATTCGAAGTGTGAGTTATGAATTTTGAATAGGAAATAATGAATATTGAATAACGGGCACTGAGGCACTCGAAGTGTGAGTTATGAATTTTGAATTGGCTCTTAATTCTGCAGCATATACTGTTTCGATAAGATCATTTTTCCTTTCTAATAGACGGTGAAGAGCCATAGAATATCCTCATTGTAATGAATGATCAATTTGTTGGGTTTGTAGTAGTGATTACTACAATTCTATAATGTTTTTCAACGCTTTATCGACAAAAGTTGCACTTTACAACAACGTATCGATATTTTTTTGTTGCACTATTTAACAACTTATATTTTGTTTTGTTGCATTATATGCATACATTTAAACCACATAAGTTGCACTAAAGGTATACAATATGAAGGTGAAAAGATTGCAAATAGAACATTTGGAGAACAAGATGAAGTCCTTAAGAAAAGCTGAGACGATTGTTATCCCAAAAGCAGGATGGATAAAAACTGTTCGTTCCACACTTGGTATGTCTTTAGCACAGCTAGGTAAAAAACTCGATAGAAATAAGTCAAGTATAGCGCGCATGGAAGAGCGAGAATCTCATGGTGGAGTTACATTAAAAACAATGGAAGAGGTTGGAAGAGCCATGGAGATGAAGTTTATATATGGTTACGTACCAATTGACGGAAGCATTGATAAGCTAATTGAAAAAAAGGCAAGAAACCTTGCCTATGAAATAGTCATGCGTACTTCAGTAAATATGAAGTTGGAGGATCAGGAAAATTCACCAGAAAGAATTCGACAAGCAATAGAGGAGCGAACGAAGGAACTCATGGAAGAAATGCCTAAAAAGTTATGGGATTAAACCTTCAATATTCAACTGGTCAAACACCCCTTGATGAGGAAGAAATCGAGGGGTTAAAAATCCATTCTATTTCTACAAAAGGAGAATTGGATGAGTTTGAACAAAAAAACATCGAAGAAGCCATTTTATGGACTGTAGGCGTAAAAATCCAAGTGGATAAATTACTGTCCGAAGAGTTCATTAAATTACTACACGAAAGAATGTATGGTGAAGTTTGGAAGTGGGCTGGTACATTTCGTCAAAGCGAAAAAAATATTGGAATTACGCATTGGAAAATTTCTACGGAATTAAAGGTATTGTTAGAGGACACCAAATTCTGGATCACTAATTCCACTTATCCTGAGGATGAAATTGCCATTCGATTTAAACATAGACTTGTAAGCATTCATTGCTTTCCCAATGGGAACGGCAGACATAGTCGACTTATGGCAGACTTAATCGCGGAAAAAATTTTTGATCGCCATATCTTTACATGGGGTCAATCGAATTCAATACTATCGAAAGCCAGCGATGCACGTTCGCAATACCTATTAGCATTAAAAAGGGCTGATAACGGTAACTATACTGATTTACTCACTTTTGCGCGATCTTAGTTACGAGTGGTAGCTTGAGCAAGCTTTTTATCACAGTAAACGACCGGGTATCAGACAAATCGTTCGTCTTGGTAGTGGTGATTACTAAAGTTCCAGGATATAAGACAACTCAAAATTGAAAGGGCGCCCATTGAGCCTGATAATGTTGTTGAAATTCTCGCTTTTTCCGTTCATCGCAAACGACGGACCGCCTTGAACCCAAACGGGACCAATGAATATGCCGAGTTTCGGATTGATGGTGTTATCCCTTCCTACAACATCGCTATCAGGATTCAACACGATTGTGCGGGTTACCGAGACATCAAACGTGAAGGGTTTCACCGAAAAACCACCTTGAAAACCGTAAGAAAACCATCCGCCAAACAATACAAACATCGACAATTGTGGTCCGGCATGAAATCCTATATCTGAAAATGAGTCCCAATCAAGTTTTCGCATCTTCAATCGAGTTGGGTATTCCCATCCTGTATCGAAAAAAACACCTCCTTTTGGAGCACTGATGAAATGTTCCTGTCCTGCTGCGATGCCAATTTGCCCCACAATATTGACATTGCCGTGCGGGTGAAAATTACGCCCTTTTTTCCTTTTATAGTAGGGAGGATATTGTGCGTGTACGTGGGAACCCAACAGCACCAACGCGAAGAGAAGTACATAACGATTCATGTACCGAATCTAGTGGTATGGCACATAATTGCAGAACGGAATTGCAGAGGTTAGTTAAAGGGAGTTGCGAAAAGCGCAAAGCTATCGATGGGATACATCACTCTATTCGATATACTTTTTCTGTGGTACCATCCGAATAGATGTAAATCAAAGTCGTATTTGGAATGTCTTTGCTTTCGCGCCCCATAAGATCGGTGATGCGCACGAGCTCTTTTGGGACATTGGGTTCAATATCAGGTATGCTAACAAATTTACAGCCCGAATTCCCATGAGCATAACTAAATAGTGGTTGTAGAAAACTGCTATCTGGATCTTCGTGGAAACAGTCAAATGAAAGTCCTTGCTCGAACGAATAGAAGTAGGGAAAGAAACCGAATTTACTTCCGATACCTTCTATCCAATAGTAATTGCCGCCTACAACTGTCGTGAGTGGATCAAAATTGAATCGGCGGTAATAATCTCCTTCAATCAAAACCGAATCAATAGAAATCAATGCAATGGAATCTGAAGTCGTCAAATGAAACGTGTCTCCCACTTGAAGTCCAAAGTCATACATTAAAAATTCATCGTACACACCATTGACATCATAGCTGTACCCTGTGTAAGCCGGTCCCGTGTACGAAAGTCCATCCCAACAACTCACGGAACCGTGCTGTATGCGTTGGTAATAGACTTTAAGGCTGTCTACTCGAAAACGACCAATGTGCTCACCCATCGGCCAGCCCATCCAAACCCATTCAAACAAATAATCTACGCCTTGCGTATGGGATTGTGCATAGACATTGTAATAGGTCTCACCATTATTCTCTGATTGATCATATGAATAAATGATGTAGGGACAGAACTCATCAGTACCTTGACCCGGGGCATAGAACTTCGTTTTAAATTGCACCCAAACAGCATTGCTATCCGGAAAAGGAATTTGGTGCGTTTACCCAATTGCGCTCGTGGAAAGCAACAAAATAAATAGCAGCTGTTTCATAGAGGGAAGATACGATAAATAAAGTCAACAGCTTTAAAGCTCAGCGAGCTCTCATTATTAACTTCGTCGTACTTACTAATTCGCACAACTGAATTTGTATTTAAGAAATTCACGTCAAAACAGTTTGACGATCACTTTTTACGAAATATGATTGACAAAGCCTTTTTATGCTCTTCTGTTCATGGCGGGGCTTCCTATTGAAGAAATAAGCATCTACTTCTCATATTGCATGAAACAACTATAGCATACTGGTTTATTCATACTAGTTGCTTCAAACTCACCACAACCATGGCAGACGTTCTCTTCATATTCTGGGTTTTCAAATTGTGACCAAGTGCCAAAACATTCCCAGCAATATGGTTTGCCTAAATCGTAAGAAATTCTATCCTCGCAACGAATACAATATCCCCGTTTTGGTTTCTTCTTACCCACACTACTTTTCTTATCGGCTTTGTCTTGATAAAATGTTCTTTTTGTTTTAGAAAGACCGATTATTTCAGAAGATCTTACTATTGAAAGTGTTTCGTTTACAGCCTTTTCAAAAAGCTCTGGATCTTTTTCTTTGGTTATAAACACCCCCATTTCCCGATTGTTTTTTTCAGAAAACTCGTACATGTTCATTGAGGTAATAACCATTTCACGTTCATTGAAATAACATTTTGCATGTAGATTCTCGAAGAAAAATAATTCAAGATTTTTCAGTTCAGCAAGTGAGTTTTTTTCATTGGGCTTGAGTTCGTCCTTACCGTATATGATTTTAACTTTTACTCCCTTATTTGCCGCATCTTTTAGTCTTTCATAAAAGGTTTTTGAAAGTTGTAGATAAGGCGAAACAAGAACCAGCTTTTGCTTTGCACCTAAAATCACATTTTCAATGTGGTATGATGTTCCGTTCGTGGTTAGAAACTCTGCCATGTGTAGGGTTGTTCTTATTTATTGAATATTGGTTTTATAGATTCGCATTATCTCGAATGACATTGTGTGTAGGCTTTGTTATGAAACGTTAATTTTATTCACTACTGGGTAAATCGGGTTCTTCCAGTTCATTGTTTAACCCCATCTGAAGATAGGCACGATTAATCCCTTGTGATAACACGTTCAATTTATTGTTTACTGGATGAAAGGTAGTAGCTGTTCTTATTGTACTTTTCAGTTCATCTAACTCTACTATTTTATCTGTACGGTTTGTTACCCATCTTCTTACGAAAAGATACCTGCCGCTGCAATAAATATGATATATATACGGTTCCTCCTTACCAAGCTTAAGAATTTGCTTTCTTGCTAATTCATTTGCTTCTGTATACAGCGAAAAAGCACTCTCACGATCACCTGACAATAAGGCTCTTCGATACAGAAGATTACATTGCGCATTTTTAATATAGTCTGATTTTGGTGCAAGAGATTCAGCCTGATTTAGGTAGTTTCCTGCCTTGTCCAAATTACCACCTTTTCCTTCCACTTCAAGTGAACCATATTGAAGCCAAAAATGAGCATCATGATCAAAAAATGACGATATTGAATCATAAACCTCGCGCGCGCTATCGATGTCCTCTTTAAATCTACGATATAATATTTTGTGATCTATTAAGCGCTTGAAAAGGCCAAATTTCTTCGATTTGTTTCTAGTTTCGGTAAGTTCTGGAGCTAGAACGGAGAGTACTCTTATGTACGCATCTTTAAGCACATTGGAATTAGCGCAATTCTTAATTATATAATCTGCAAAAACTCTGTGTCTTAGCATAAATCTTGTCTCATCACCAATCCAAAGAATTGTTCCCTGCATAACACCTTCTAAATAGTTCAAAGTCTCTATGTGACTCGCATTAGAAAACCCAATGAAATCTTGTCGACTGTTATGATAACCGTGCTCAGTATTTAAAGCTAGACATGTACACAGAATTTTCACCTCTTTTGGTTCAAGTGATTCGTACTCGTTTGACATTATTTTGTCAAATGACTTACCCTCGGTAGCCTCCCTCATAGCGATCAGAATCTGTCTATTGGCTAATTTCTTGAACTGTCTAGTTCTTGCAGCATCTGTTTTACCCTTTAAAACTCCTAGTAAGTTTTCTTCATCTAATTTTTGGATAATGTATTCAATTTCATCATCATCCAGATTTGGAATGGTTTGCTCGAAAACTTCCGCTTTCTCGTTAAAAGATCGCTCCCGGAACCTTTGCATATAATTACTTCTAAGAGTCATAACTATAATAGGAGCGTATTTTAGCTTTTTATTCAATTCTTCTATCAAACGATCCAAAATACCAATGGCATTATCACCATTGTCTAGCATCAAAACTACTCTGGCATCGATACATCTTAAGACCTCTGAAATTTCATCTATTCGGGCAAAAAAATCGGAATATGAAAGAAAAACTGTGTGACCATTCTGCGAAAGTGAAAGACCAAGTCGTTTTAATAAAGTTGATTTACCTGATCCAGCATAACCATTTATAACATAGAGCTTCGTTTTTTCCGAGGTATCCTTTGAAGAAAGTTGACCTTCAATATTCTGAAGCAAAGTTTTCGTAATTGATCTTGGAACATCTAGTTCGCGTACAATATCATTCCATCTCGGAGAGGCACCTTCCAAAAATGCCGATCTAACATCTCTTTTTTGCCATTCTCGAGGAATTCTATTAAATGTCCTTGCGAATTGTGTTACTGATTTTTTTGAAACACCTGCAATATCTGCAAAATCCAAAGCACTGAGTAAGCTTGGAAAAGTACGCTTTAAAACTTCTTCTTTAGAGGGTAATTCAGCAGTTATCGATGAGAGCCATTTGCAAAAGTCTTTTGTGGTTCCTGAAATATGATGAACATTATAATCGTTCTTCAGATTGTCAATTTTTACTGGTGAGAGGCTTGGTGTTATTAAAAATGATTTAGGTCTTAACTCTCTAAATCCAAACCTGCCTTCACGAGCCTCAATATATCTAGTAAAAAGTGGCTCGTCTAGCTCGGTACCAACAAAAATTGTAGGTAGGCTAGCGTAGTCGTAAACAAACTGACCATAAAGCGGTTGATGAGCCAATTGCGATTTAGCATACTGTTGGGTAGAGAATACCACTTCAGAAGGTTCGCAAGGAAGTTTTCCGTGTAGATAATTTATTTGTCTTTTTTCAAGTGATTGGTCCCTTTCAATGTACTCGTCATGAGGAAAGCACAACTCGACAACAGGTACGTCAGAGTTTTTGAATATTGAAGTTAGTATATCGTCAATATTTATAGTATAAATTTTAAACCAAAAGGGCTTGGAAATTGCGTCGTAGAATTCTGGAATTTTGGAATTTAGAAGATTTTTTTCCAGAAAATCCTTCTTGTCAATTAGTTTCTTCGGAGCATTCAAAAAGGCTTGGTACATCTCAGGAAGAGAGGTATTATCGTAATCACCTGGATAACCCAAAAATTGCCACATCAAATTTCCTAATTCCCATGCTGACGGAAATTTTTGGCCATTTAAATTAGTTGCATCTCTTGAAAAACCGGCTCCAAGGAAAAGGAGTACTTGGTTATTTCCGATTTGTCTTTTTAGATATTTTTCTTCGTCTTTCGCGAACATATTTTTTTCTTTTGAATTGTTTCACAATTTATTTTTACTACTTCATTACGTCTAAGTACCACATTAAGCCTGCTATGCACACATTTCATCTTAGTCACAATTGTTTACAACTCATTACATTTGCTTACCCCAGAGCAACTCCCCCACAAAATACCCAATCCTGCACAACAAAAGCACACATGCCTACATTTCAGGTATTTGTTGCAACCGTCTACGTAATTGTTGCAACTATCTTATAATTCTTCTGCCTTCCGTTAAAAGACCTAAAAACTTCGGTGCTGTTCTGTGAATCTTCGTATTTTTAGTTGTTCGTGTACAAATGGACCTTTTTCATATCGATTGCCTTGCTTTTTACGGGGTGCGCCGACCTGAAACAATCAGAGCAGTTGGACCGCATACGCGAAATGGAAGAAAAGCTTTTGACGTTAGAAAAAAAGCTGGATGCTTTCGATGTTGCGCTGTGGGAACAGTGGAATGAAGATGCCGAAAACACAACCATGCAGCTGAAACAGTTGGAAGCCGATACCATTCCCCTTGAGACGGCGTTGGACATTGACCGTTATAAAAACCTGAAGTCGATGCTGCCGGGGGTGCGGAAAGGACAAGAAAATTGTTCCAACCAGGTTCAGGCGATACAAAAGCGCTTGGAAAAGTTAAAAAACGACATTGAAGAAGGAAACGGACGAAGAGATAAGTACGACGAATTCTTAACAATGGAGGAAAAAGAAGTAGCATTATTGGAGCAGAAATTTGCGTTGTACCAAAGTACCTACAAAGAATTGAAAACAGAGATGCCCAAGGCGCAAGAAAGGGTGAATACCATTATTTCTGAACGAAACCTTTCAGAAGAGGTACAATAATTGCGAGTATGAAGACGATGAAGTGGATTTGGATTGTTGTATTGTTCATTGGATTTGGTGCCAGCGCTCAGCCGGTATCCGACCAACAGCTTGCGCAACATTACTTCGATAGCGAGGAATATGACAAAGCATACGATTACTACGAGCGCCTCTACGAAATGGATCGCTCCAAGCATTATTTCAATCGTTTGCTCATCTGTACTGAGCGCACCAAAGATGAAAAAGACGTTGAGAAACTGCTGAAGAAACAAATCAACTTTTTCCCGAACGATCAGGAGTACGAAATTCAATTGGCCAAACATTACGAGTACACCGATAAGCAATCCAAAGCGGATAAAATTTACGAATCGCTCATTGACAAAATGTCGGCGAATTCAAGAGAAGTCATTAATCTCTATAACGCTTTTAAGGCCCAGGGCAAGAACGATTACGCCTTCCAAACCCTGCAGCGCGGGCGTAAGCTGTTGAAACAAACCTACCCGCTAAATTTTCAATTTGCCGAGTATTACGGATCGCAAGGTGATACGGAAAATATGATGGAAGAGTATCTGGATTTGCTCGATTATCATGCCTCGTACCAGAGTTCGTTGCAGCGCATTTTGATGAATCAAATTGATTTTACGGAGGAGAATTCCAAAGAGTATGACATTCTGAAAGTTGCTCTTCTCGAGCGCACACAATCCAGCCCGGGGAATATGGTTTATGCCGAAATGCTCACGTGGCTTTTTGTGCAACGTCAAAATTTTGCTGCAGCATTGATTCATGTGAAAGCCATGGACAAACGAACGAAAGCCGACGGTCGACTTGTTTACGATTTGGGCATTACCTGTGTCGAAAACAAAGATTACACGACAGCGCGACAAGCCTTTAAATACGTGGTGGATTTGGGGGATAAATCGCCCATTTATGTGCGCGGTTATAACGCATTGCTCAACGTACGATTCCTCGAAGTCACGCAGCAACGCAACTTTACCCAACAAGAACTGGATGCCGCCCTCGCCGATTATGACGCTGCGCTGGAGCTCTTCGGAAAGCGAAGAACCTCTTTCAACCTAATGATGGAAAAGGCGCACATTCAAGCGTTTTACGCCAACAAAGCCACGGAAGCGATTGAATTGCTAACAGAAGTTCTCGAGATCTCAGGTTTGACAGACATGCAGCGCGCTGAAGCGAAAATGTTGCTGGCAGACATCCACGTTTTGGATGGTGATATGTGGGAAGCATCGTTGTTGTACATGCAAATTGATTCGGATTTCAAATTTGAGACCATTGGGCAAGAAGCGAAGTTTAAAAACGCTCGAATCTTCTATTACGACGGAGAGTTTGATTACGCACAATCGCAGTTGGATGTATTGAAACGCTCTACCTCGAAGTTGATTTCGAACGATGCGATCAACCTTTCATTGCTGATCACAGACAATTATGGTTTGGATAGTAATTACATAGCTATGAACTGGTTTGCTCAGGCGGATTTGTTGATTGAACAACACCAATACGATGCGGCGTTTTCAAAATTTGACAGCATCATCAAGGAATATCCGGCACATAGTTTGGGCGATGAAATTCAATTGAAACGTGCCAGAGCTATGGAGTTACAGGGTCGTTGGAACGATGCGATTTCAGAACTGGAAGAGTTGTTGGAGTACTATCCAGACGACATCCTCGCTGATGACGCCTTATTCCGACTGGGAGACATCTATGAAAATCATTTGATGGATAAGGAAAAGGCCGCTGCTTATTACAAAATCATCCTGTTTGAACACAAAGGCAGCTTGTACACGGAGGAATCGCGTAAACGGTTCCGAAAGATCCGCGACGGAAATCCGGTCGCAGAGCCCGTTAATTAACATTTGTTCGAAATCATTTCGTAAGCATTCTTAACCCCACACGACTAATTAAAAAAGAATGATATGAAAAGTTTATTGTTGCTTCCCTTGGCGTTTTTCTCGTTGATGTCTTGCGCACAGCAGTCGTCAGAATCCAAAGCCCTGGACAAACCGAGTCAGGAAACATTGGACTCCCTGCAAACCGCCTATTTTGCCAGCGGATGTTTTTGGTGTGTAGAGGCGATTTTCGAATCGGTAGAAGGCGTTGAAGAAGCAGTTTCTGGTTACGCAGGAGGAGAGAAACCGAATCCAACCTACAGAATTGTAAGTTCAGGAAACTCGAAACATGCCGAAACAGTGGAGGTGTATTACGATTCGTCTAAAGTAAGCTTTGAAACCCTTGTGGAAGTGTTCTTCAATTCGCACGATCCCTCAACGAAAAATGCGCAAGGCCCGGATTACGGACCACAATACCGTTCGATTGCGTTTTATCAAAACGATGAAGAAGCAGCTATCATTCGGAAAAAAATTGAGGAATATCGAGAGGCGGAAACGTTTTCGCGAATCACAACTGAAGTAAAAGAATTAGATGTCTTTTATAAGGCAGAAGAATATCATCAGGATTATGAGCGCTTGAATCCGAACCAGGGTTACATTCGATCGGTATCCGTTCCGCGATTGAATAAATTCAAGAAGAAAATGCCGTGGGTATTGAAGGATGAGGAGCATTAGGAGAAGAGTGAGAGGTGAGAAGGTAGTTTTCACCGAATCAGACTTTTATCTACCCGATTTGAGGAAACTCATTCGTAACAATTGAACGCATTCTACAACAATTCGAAAAATGAATGATTCTCCTTTTCGTGGAATTCTCTTTCTTTGAATCAAAGAGAATGCATGTCGAAGTTAAAGACGGTAATAATTGAGGATGAATTTTTTGCAGCCGACCATCTTTCCAATTTGATTGTGAAATTGGGGTATGAGGTGAAAGGAATTTATCATAGCGGAGAGTCTTTCCTGAACGAAACGGATTGGGATTTCGATACCGCTATTGTCGATATTTTTCTCTCGGAAGAAATGTTGGGACTGGAAGTTGCGCAGTTTATTCAGGAGAAAAATCGACCGTTTATCTTCCTTACTGCGAACAAAGATCATGTGACCCTGAAAAAAGCGGCAAGACTCAGTCCACAAGCCTATATTAGCAAGCCTTTCAACGAAAATGATATTGCTGCAGCGTTGGAAATTATTGACTCACAGCGGACGGAGAGCATACGCGTGAAAGGTGCATTTGGCTCACAGGAGATTCACCCCAACGACATCATTTTTGTAAAATCAGATGGATCTTACATCGAAATTCAGACGACGAAAAAAAAAATTGTCCAGCGTAAATTATTGAAGGAAATCGAAGCGGAACTGCCCGAAAATTTTGTACGAAGTCACCGTTCGTATATCGTAAATCTGGATTATGTAGAAGAAACGCGCGCGGACGAAATTATTGCACACGGACACACCATTCCCGTATCAAGAGGCCATCATCGCTTTTGAGGATTCCGTTTCAAAATAGAATCGATACGTTCCTGTTTCTTTGTTAAGCGTGTATTTCTTACCTCCAATTCTACTTACCAACCCTTTGATTAGCTGCAATCCCGTTCCAGGCGCCGCACTTTCGTCATGAGGAGAATGGTCGCAATACTCGAAAACAAAACTGTCTCCAACCGCCTTCACAGCAATTAAAATCGGCTGCCCGCCAGGCTTCCCATGCTCCAGCGAGTTAGAAATCATCTCATTGAGAATCAATCCAAAATAAACAATGCGTTCGCTTCGAATTTGAACCTCCTCGATTTCGGCGTGAATTTCGAATTTCACTTCCATTTGTCGGTATTGTTCAATCAATTCACTGAAGTAGAATTTGAGGTCGACATGAGCATTATGCATATCCAAATAGAGGTGCTTGTGCAGTGTGGAGATCGTTTGAATTTTCCCTGAAATGCTCTGAATTATATCCGATTTGGAATGTTCAACTCCTTTCTTGGTAAACTCCAACATGGAAATAATCATTTGAAGATTGTTTTTGATACGATGATTACTTTCAACCAGAAGCATTTCGTATTTATCGTTCAAAACATTCAACTCTTCTACATTCCGATTAAGTTTTCTTTTCAACCGCCGCTCGCGAACAAGAATTACTCCCCCTAATAGGACGAGCAATAGTAAAATGATGGAAAAGAAAATGTATTGATTGAGCTCGTATTGTTGACGATCCAGCGCAGCTTGCTTTCGAATGGCTTCTTTCTTAAACCTCTGTGTGTCGTGCAGGTTGGTAAAAGCGGCCATTTGCGCTGAATTTTTCTTGGCATGAAATGCAGCCGTTGAGCCATGTGCCAGATCGCGCCAGTAATACCCTTTCGAGCTATCGCCCTCTGTCATTTTCACATTGGCGATCAACCCAAAAATTCCCGATTGAAGTTGATACCAATTCTTTCCTTCCAATTGTTCTACTACCTCCGGGTATATTGAATTGAATGCGTCGAACTCGCCTTTCCAAACTTTCAGCACCAATATGTTGCGCATGACCCACAGTTCATTTTCAGTATCTCCTTCTCTTCTGAAAATATCTGCCGCAATTTTGAGGTTTCGTTCCGCTTTTTGGAAAAGTGTTTCTTCCGTTTGTAATTCCCCCGCATTACCCAATTGGTCAGCAATTTGCGATTGCATATAGCCAAGTTCGTTCCGAAGCGCTGCTTCTTCAAGACGGAAGTTGTAACGTTTTGTAAGTCGGATAGCTTCATTTAAAATCTTCTGTATCGAGTCATTATCGATATCCGGGTCGGCACGATCATCTTGTCTGTTAATCGCCGCTATTCGTCCTAACTTTTTAACGTGTAACTCAGGGTATGCTTCTGTATTCTGGAGTTCTTTTAAGATGCTAAGTCCTCTTCTAAAACGCTCTGTTTTCCGAAATGTCTCAGCCTTCATTATCGACGCCTCAAGAAATTCGGTTTTATCTTTTCGACCTTCTGTAATTGCGATAATCTGATCGAGCTTTTGAAGACATTCACCGTAAAGTCCCAGGTCATCCAATTGTTCTGCTTCCTGAAAAAGGGTTTGAACATTTTGCGATTGCGCTTGCATGGAAAAACTCCAAACAGTAACAGCGATAAATAAGGCATATTTCACAATCGTACTCATAGGCTAAAATTACGGTTTTCTAATTCCATTTTCCCTACGATTGACAACGTTATTAGACTGTTGACAACAATTTTTGAATGCCCTGGAAGTGATACAAGGTCAGTCGAAGGCATCTTCCTCCTTATCTCTCCTCAATGTATATTCGATTAGATTTTTGTTGCTTCTTGATTCACACTTCAGCCTTGTTGATCTTAAATTGTATCTTGGGGATTACAATCAAACTTCGTGTGTCCTTGAAGAAAAAAATTCGGAATAGCATACTCATATTGGCCTTTATTGGTGCGATACTAGTTGGTTTGATTTATGTGAACAATAACTATTATCCGATTTGGAATTCGAATACGATACAGGTGAGCACGGGTAAATCCTATACTGTTGAGAAGGTGAAAATTGAATTTGGAATTGGTGCTGGTTCGATCAATCGTAAAAACGATCAAGCGTTATTCAAAAAAAATAACGGATACAAAATCGTGTACGAAAATGGGCGCGTCCAATCGAATATCGATAATGAATACGGTGAAAATGATTTCCTACTGACGTACAACGATAATTACTACCTAACTTTTAGGCACTTCAAATTCAATAGGAAGGCGCAACACGATTATTCTTTTACATTTCTTTGGAACGAAGGCGGGCTCTGCGCCAGGGTTAAAATTGATGGTGATTACCCGATGAAATTTGAACGTCGAATGATTCCAATAGATTCAGCGTCCTTTTATCGATGCAACGTTTTAGTTGAAGATGCAGGTACTATTTTTAATGGCATTGAACTCAAATAAGAATGTTTCAGACTGCTAAACTGCTTGCTCTTAGTAGTCCTCTTTTGTTGTATATTCACCAGTATTAGAAAAATGACTAATGGCTACCTCCCCACGAATTACCATTTGGACCCAGAATAAGTTCTCCCTCTACATGGGGATTGCCTTAATAGTTGCTGCCAATGTGGGCAGCGTAGTTATTGTAGCGTATGCGTGGCAAGATTTGGATTTTTACCTAGTGGGGCTTTTCGCATCCATTGTTGCTTCTATCATTTTCCTGTGGCTTTATGCAATGAAGATTGACTATGTTGATGGAAGCATTGTGTTGAAGTTTCCAATGAGTCAAAAGGAATTCCGTCCCGACCAAGTGGCTGACGCCAGAATTATCCTAAGAAGAGGTTCGGAATACTTGAGAATTAAATTCAGCAAAGGATTCGGACCGAGAAAAGTCTTTTACTTCGCGATTCATCAAAATGGTCAGGATATCGCTGATTTTTTAAATGAGCTCTTAAAATATGGTGTAAAAGTTTATGCCAATCGATCGCTGGAAACCAAAGTGTATTTCAGTAAAGAACGTGGGCAGTTTGAGTGTACGTTTTAGTAAAAGTGCGGTTAATGAGAAAGAATACTTTGATTTTCTTTTATATACTATTGTGGCTTACCATCGTCGCGTGTTCAGCGAAACCAGAAGCATCAAAGTCGGTGACTCAAAATCACAACGAAACCCCTGTCTCTGATTCAGCCTATTATTTCTTTGCTCTAAACAGTTTTGACACGATGGATGGATTTCATCAGTATTTTGAGGATTCCGTGAATGTGGCAATGGTGGAGGATTACCATAACCGACTATTCGAAGCTTTCGAGTCTACTGATGATGGCACCGCAATTGAACGCTTATTTATGTTGTTTATGTTCAGATCTTCCTTTAGGGGTCTCATTCAAAACAGGTTAGTACTATCGCGGAAGGAAGAGCCTATTATGGTAGGAAGATACTCTGGAACAATGAATATGGCTTTTTTGAGTCTACGTCCAAAGAATAAGTTCGATATTCATTGGACAGGATGGGGAAGTTTTAGTGCACTTTATGGAGGTCACTATCGACAAGTGTCTGATACACTCTTCCTAACGTTTGAAAAGGATAGACCTGAGCGTGTTGGAGACACTCTTGTACTTCAAGAAGATCGCATCGCTCCAATGAATCCTGAAGGATCTAATCAAGTCCATTTTTTCTTTCCGAAGTAATTACCATACTTACTTCCTGCCTATTTTCGGCATCTCGACTTTTCGACATACTTGTTTTCACGTAGTTTCACAACTTAAGCCCAAGGTGGAGTAGTTCCTGTCGCTCGTTATCAATTTTGTGGGATATGCTGCTTCCCCATTTCGGCGAGCTCAATGCATCGCTTTGGAGGGGAATTCGAGGGGGAAGACCAAAACGCTTACCCCTCATTGTCTCCTATTCGCCAGCAACGGCGGCGGTTCTCCGTTGAATGGATTCCAGCGGCTGATACTTTTGGCCTCCATTCCTTTGGCGCGCATCACTGCCCGATCTCCAAAACGATCTCGGATATGATCCATTGCACTGTACAAATCCAAAATTTTCGGGTCTTCGAACAAGCTAATTTGATGGGCTCCTTCCACCAAATGGCTAAAGCGAACACCGATCAACCGCACCAGTACACGACGGTTGTATAATTTTCGATACAACTCCAGTACAATCGGCAAAATAGTGTGATCGGAAGCACTGTACGGAATCATTCGTTGCAACGTGTACGTTTGGAAATCAGAATAGCGGATTTTTACGGTAATGCACGCCGTGAGTTTGTTTCCCCGACGCAATTGAAAGACCAGGTTTTCCGCCATAGCAATCATGATTCCTTCCAGCTTGTTGACATCTATCGTGTCTTTGTCGAAGGTGCGCTCCGTAGAAATGGATTTTCGCTCCTGGTATTGAATCACCGGACTGTTATCAATTCCATTGGCTTTTTTCCAGATCGTAGTTCCGTGCTTGCCCAACACTTTTTCCATGAGTTCGATGGGCATTTCCTGTACGGTTTGGATTTTCTTTACGCCCAAATCACACAATACGCGATATGTTTTGTCGCCAACCATTGGAATTTTCTTCACGGATAATGGCGCCAGAAAGGGTTTTTCCGTTCCTGCAATCACGCTAATTTCGTTGTTGGGTTTGGCTTCTCCCGTAGCTACTTTGGAAACTGTTTTGTTGATCGATAAACCAAAGGAAATGGGTAGTCCAGATTCGCGAATAATTTTCTGTCGAAGCTCAGAGGCAAATTTCTGACAGCCAAAAAAACGGTCCATCCCGGAAAGATCGAGATAGAATTCGTCTACGGAGGTTTTCTCGTAAAGCGGTACTTCTCCTTTGATGATATCGGTGACAATTCCCGAATACTTCGAGTACAACCCGGAGTTTCCGCGAAGAATTACTGCTTCGGGACACAGCTGTTTCGCCATTCGCATAGGCATTGCCGAATGAATTCCAAAGCGACGGGCTTCGTAACTGCATGAGGCAACAACTCCCCTATCGGAAGTACCTCCAATAAGAATGGGTCGCCCCTTGAGTCGACTGTCTACCAGTCGTTCACAAGAAACGAAAAAGGTGTCAAGATCAAGATGTAATACAGACTTCATAACAGTTTTGAATTTGACTTTTGGAGTATCCTCCCCCTGCCCCCTCCAAAAGGGGAATGATTTTCGGGTGAATGATTCAATTTCGGTGTAACATTCTCCCCCTAACCCCCTCCGAAGGGGGAATGGTTCTCGGGTGAATGATTCAATTCCAGTGCAACATCCTCCCCCTGGCCCCCTCCGAAGGGGGAATGGTTACTAATTCCATTAACGATTCTGTGAGGAAACACAACTTCCCCCTTTGGAGGGGGATTCGAGGGGGAGGACCACAACGATTGCGTCACTCATCCCTCAAGCAGTAAACAGCATGAGACAGTCGCACTCTGACTGAGTCAAAATCATTCAAAACGTCGCCTTCCGAAAATCGAACGATTGTATACCCTTGTCGTTTCAACCATTCGTGCCTGATGCTATCATAATCTCCCTTGTTTACATGAGAGTTCCCATCAATTTCAATAATCATTTGAATTTCGGAAGCGAAGAAGTCAACAATATAGTTTCCTATTGGTCTTTGTCTCTTAAAGCTTACACCTAGCTGTTTTCTACTCAGTAGTCGCTTCCATAAAAACTTTTCTGCCTTAGAAACTGAGGCATTTCGAAGTGCTCGCGCTCGATCGCGCAATACTTTGTTATAGTGGTTGTTCATTAGGTTAGATTTCCTAATTAAGTTACGAAAAATCATATTATACTTCTTTTAAAATAATTCCGCTTTTTTTCCTCCCCCTAGCCCCCTCCCAAGGGGGAATGGTTTTCGGGTGAATGATGCAATTTCGGTGTAGCATCCTCCCCCTAGCCCCCTCTGAAGGGGGAATGGTTTTCGGGTGAATGATTCAATTTCGGTGTAGCATCCTCCCCCTGCCCCCCTCCAAAGGGGCGATTTCCTAGATAAAGGCAAACTATGCTTTTTTTACCACAGTGGCGCAAAGAACACAACGAAAAGTAAGGAAAAGCTGCTTAAAAAGGGGCACTAGATTATGACTTCGTCATAATCCTCCGTGTTCTTTACTTATCCTAGGTTTTAAACAATACTCCGTGCGCCTTGCGGCCTTGTGGTAGACTCTCAATTGTGGGCATCTTGCCAATATCTAGGCAATTACCTCCAAAGGGGGAATAGTTTTCGGGTGAATGATTCAATTCCAGTGCAACATCCTCCCCCTAGCCCCCTCCAAAGGGGGAATAGTTCTCGGGTTAATAATTCAATTTCGGTGCAACATCCTCCCCCTGGCCCCCTCCGAAGGGGGAATGGTTACTGTCCCTGATTATCATTTCCTCAAAAAACGCAAGAAACACAACGCTTCATGTCATGTCTCTTGCGTCTGCTTTCCCATAGTGGTTAGGGATTACTCATCTTTTCTATTCGTTCGTTTGCCATAGTCTCTTCGTTTGTTCCATGTTATTTCATTTTTATCAGTTCGTACTTCCGCATAGCGCGGATCTTCCATTATTGGCATCTTTTCCATATAACTCGCTTCTACAATTAATGCGTCGTATTCGATGGTTACCTTTCCCTTCACTTTGTACACGCCTCCTCCACGAAATCGGTATTGCTGTGCAACATCAGGAAAGTGTACTGTATCCAGCCAGTTTCCTTCTTCGTCCAAGAAAGTCCCGAAGAACATGTGTTCACCTCCAGATGTTGTAGTGCGCTTGGCATGGATATAATGTCCCATAATCCAAACTTCTTTGTTTTTGTAGTTAGGAAGATCTTTGGCAAGGACGTAAGGTACTTTTTGATTCGGCATCTCGGCATCTCGACAAGCTCGATGACCTTTGATAGCCTTCTTATCTTCTTCTGGGATTAGATTGAAAGGTGAGTAGATCGAGAAACCTAACAGTTCCATCTGATCGAATGCGTCTTCTTGCCAGGTGTTTTCCAAAGCTGGGATTTCGAATTCCTTGGGTTTTACACGGAACAAATCGGCCATCAGGATATCTTTTTGTGATTCCTTATTCCATTTCACGTGTACCTCCCACAAAAGCGTTCGTTTGTCCTTTCCAGTAAATCGAAGTGCATTGATGCGGATGAGAATGACAATCTGCTCCATCGATATGGGGATTCTATCGAGGATGTCGTCCAAATCTTCATACGGGCCATTGATTTCCCGATCTCTCATAATCATTGTGGCGGTTTTGGTATCGAAAGAGTGCAACAAGTGAAACCCGAGGTAGATCTCGGTCCCTTTCAATTTCGTGTACAAGTTGCTGGTATTGATGCACGGCGGAAGAATGGTTGCTCCAAAAAGCTTTGCTTCGTAGACGTACAATTCAGTGCGGTAAAACCCTCCGTAATTGTTGATCGTCGCTACCATAAACTCCAGCGGATAGTAGGCTTTGAGGAACAAACACTGATAACTTTCCACGGCGTATGAAGCCGAGTGTCCTTTTGCGAAAGCATATCCCGCAAAGCTTTCTGTTTGCATCCAAACATCTCGCGTCAGTTGTTCCTCGTAGCCTTTCTTTCGGCAGTTTTCGAAAAATTTTCGTTTCACTGCCTGAAATTCTTCCCGCGATCGGTATTTGCCCGACATTCCGCGACGCATCTTATCCGCCTCTCCCAGGTCGAGCCCGGCAAAATGGTGCGCCACCTTAATCACATCTTCCTGATACACCATCACGCCATACGTTTCTGGCATCAATTCCAACAATACTGGGTGCGCCTCTTTTCGTTTTTCGGGATGACGGAACCGCTGAATATACGCTTGCATCATCCCTGATTTTGAGACGCCCGGACGAATCACAGAACTTGCAGCGACCAATCCGAGGTAGTCTTCAACGCGTAATTTTGTGAGCAACATACGCATGGCCGGAGACTCCACGTAAAAACAACCGATGGGCTTGGCTTCGATGAGCATCTCCCGAACTTTCGGGTCTTTTTTCAGCATCGTCATGTTGTGGATATCAATCTCGATGTGCGGATCGTTTGCTTGAATGATATCCAATGTGTCTTTGATTTTACTCAACCCCCGCTGACTCAAAATATCGAATTTGTACAAGCCCACATCTTCGGCAATATGCATATCGAACTGAATGGTTGGATAGCCTTTCGGGGGTAAAAACGTTGCTGAAAAAGCTGAAATTGGTTTCTCCGAAATGATAATTCCGCTGGCGTGAACGCTCAAATGACTGGGAAATCCGTGGATGTATTTCGCGTACTTCATTACCAAGGATGAAAGATGATTCAGCTCCCAAGGCTGCACATCTCCTTTTGAAAGTTTGTCAATTTCTTCCTTCGGTAGTCCGAACACTTTTCCCAATTCTCGAATCACCGCACGATCTTTAAAGGTATTGTACGTAGCCACCAAAGCAACATTGTTGAAACGCTCGAAAATATAACGGGTGACGTCTTCTCGATCGCGCCAGGAAAAATCGATATCAAAGTCGGGAGGATTCTCGCGATACAAATTGATAAAACGCTCGAAGTACAGGTCCAATTCGATGGGATCTACATCCGTAATTCGCAGTAAATAAGCTACCACACTATTTGCTCCACTTCCGCGCCCAACGTAGAAATAGCCTTTGTTTCGAGCGTATTTTACGATGTCCCAATTCATAAGAAAATACGAAACAAAGCCCATCTGCTTAATGGTGTCCATTTCCTTTTTAATGCGGGCGTATATCTCATCCGTGATATTCGGATATCGATAAAACAACCCTTCATTGCACAAGCGTTCCAGCAAGGCAAGATCGCCTTCTTCACTTCCCGTGTAATGTTTCTGGTTCTGAGGAACAACCTTCGGTGCGAAGGAGAAGGAAATTTTGCAGGCATCCAGAATCGATTTGGTATTCTCAATTAAATCAGGAAATTCACTGAATGTTCGGTGCAGTGCCTCTCTGCTCCATAAAACATCGGTTTCTTTCGCTTGTTCGGTGACTGGTAGCTTACTCAGGAGAATGTTTAGGTCAACTGCTCGAAGTAGTCGGTGTGCATTGAAATCTTTTTTATGTCGGAAAGTAGCGGGTTGTAAAATCACCATGCGGGAGGTATCCAGCTTGTGGATTCGAATTTGTGGTAAATCTTCCGAGCGCACACCTATGTATTCGCAACGTTTCAGTTCTCTGTTTTTTCCTTTTTTAAACGGATAAATGGTCACGGCGTGCTCCAATTGTGGTGCTTCGTCGGGAAACGATTTCTCCTCGTGCAACATCTGCGAGAGGTAAGTATTAATGGCCTCAAAACCTGTATTGTTACGAGCAAGGAGAATGAACTTCTGATCGACTCCATTACGAAAATCGACACCCAAAACAGGGTCCACGCCCAACTTCGGCGCTTCTCTAAGCAATTCCAAACAAGCGGATGTGGTATTGATGTCCGTTATCGCGAACCGAAAGCAATCGTTTTTCTTTGCTTCTTCTGCCAGTTCTTTTGGCGACATAGCCCCATACCGCAGACTGTAATATGTGTGCGCGTTCAAATACATGATGTTGTTGTTGATGTGTCCGGAGGTTGAGTCGGACGGTGAGGCTGAGCGACAAAATTATGAAAATCTAATCGTATTTTGATTAGTTTTTAATCAAAAAGTTTTCAACGGTTGATTAAGATGCTGTCAACATTGCTTTTAATAGATAGCTGTAGAATCCTCCCCCTAGCCCCCTCCGAGGGGGGAATGGTTTTCGGGTGAATAATTCAATTTCGGCGTAACATCCTCCCCCTAGCCCCCTCCGAAGGGGGAATGGTTCTCGAGTGAATGATGTAATTTCGGTGTAACTATTTCAATATCTTTACCCAAAACGCAACCCAAAAGTGAAATTTCTGCGCGTCTTATCTATCAATCAGTGGTTGAAGAATATACTCATCTTCATTCCCGCGGTATTCGCGACGGTTGCTTGGAATACAGACCTTATTTTAGAACTGACACTCGCCTTCTTCGGGTTTTCATTGATTGCCTCAGCTGTTTATGTTCACAATGACATCACCGATAAAAAACTCGACGCGCAACATCCAGAGAAGAAAAAACGAAGCATCGCGTCGGGAGAAATCTCCGTATATAACGCACGAATTTTACAATTGACTCTTATCGTAACGGGTACAGCATTGCTCTTTCTGATCTCTAATAAAGCTTTCATTCTGGGAGTAGCCTACCTGATCATCAACCTGCTTTACTCACAAGTGCTCAAACAAATTCCACTCATTGATTTAATCCCCATTATTTCTGGCTACTTCATTCGATTACTAATTGGCGAAGAAATTGCCAATGCTCCCTTAAGTATTTGGATTTTGATCATGGTGGGGTTGCTTGCCACGTACCTCGTATTAATGAAGCGACAAGGAGATGTTCAACTATTTCAATCATCTGGTGTCGAACATCGAAAAACCGTAGTATTCTATTCTAAAATGCATTTGCCTGTCGTAACGCTAACCCTTATTCATGCAATCATTCTGGTATATGCCGCTTATATCCATTTTGTATTTTCGAAATATCCAGATACGTTCAGCTACCTTCCTTACCTCACAATTCCTTTGTGCTACGTAGCGATTTTTAGTTATCACATACGCGCTCAAAAACGCATTCAGAAAGATCCCATCTCAACATTACTCACCAATTTCTGGAGTTTGCTGTTTGTTGGAATTAGCTTCTTATTACTTGTTGTTACCCTTTACCCTGTTTTTGGTTAAATGCCAAAGGTTAAAAGTATAAGGATGTAACCTTCCGCCTTTTGCATTCTACCTTTTGCTAAAAAACATTGGAAAGCAATACAATCCAAAACGATTAATAGTATCTTTCTCTCGTACTATGAAAGTTACAAACTGGAACGGTCGACCGGTGGTGGAAAATGCAACGCTGATTCCATTCGAAAAGGGAAAACAATCGCCCGAAGCTTCATGTGCTCGTGGCAATGGAAGAAGTTACGGAGACGCTTCACTTCAGCAAACAATTATTGACTGTACCAGGAACAAGAAAATACTTGAATTGAATGGAAACATTCTAACTGTAAGCGCGGGATATACCATAACGGATATTCTCAATTTCAGCATTCCAAAGGGATACATTTTGCCTGTAATTCCAGGTACGCAATACGCAACTGTTGGAGGTATAATTGCCGCCGATGTACACGGGAAAAACCATGAGTTGAACGGTAGCTTGGGGCGCTGGATAGAATCGATGGAAGTTCAAGATCAGCACGGTGAAATTGTAGTGTGTAGTGCATCAGAAAATGAAGAGTTCTTCGAGATGACTATCGGAGGTTTGGGTTTGACAGGAGTCATTATTTCCGCAAAATTTAAATTAATCCCTCTTAAAACGACGACATTTGAGCAAAATGTATCGAAATTACCTTCATTAGAATCCTTACTTGAAGCTTTGGACCAAAGTACCGCGAGTCACAAAACGGGATGGTTTGATTTCTTCCAAATGAACCAGTTTTTACTGCTGGAAAATTCGCCAAAAGAAGGTGCGGAAATTCCCTCAGATTTTCAATTGCGCAAAGCAAAAATCAAAGTTCCCTTTAAGTCATTTCCTTTCGTACAACCTTCGTTGATGAAAATCTATAACAAGCGGTATGCAAGCAAACTTATCAAATCTCAAAAAGAAGTTCGCATTGATGACGTTTTGTTCCCTTTAGACTCCATTTCAAACTGGAATTACCTCTACGGGTCGCGTGGATTTTATCAACTACAGTTCTCTTTTCCGAAAGCGGGAATCTCAGATAAAATGAAGACGGTCCTACTGAAGATTTTGGAGTCGAAATACATTCCGGTGTTGGCCGTGGTAAAAAAACATGGAGAACTGAAATCGCCCGGCACATTGTCGTTTGTACAACCCGGATTTTCCTTCGCCTTTGACTTCGCTTATCGAAAAGGATTGGTTGACTTTCTCCGAAATTTAAACCGCGAGATAGCTAATCTTGGTGGTCGTGTTTACATGGTGAAAGACGCTTTGATGGACGGCGAAACGTTCGAAAAAATGTATCCAGAGGCGGCTAATTTCAAAGCTCGGCTTTCCAAGTATAACGACGGATCGATACAGTCACTTCTCTCCAATCGCATTAACTTAACAACCAGCATGAATCAACGTTTTCTAATTATTGGTGCCAATTCCGACATCGCTCAGGCATGCATCCCTCATTTCGAAAAAGGTGGAGCACAGTTGATTTTGGCCTCTCACAAACCCAATGAATTACCAGAAGGAGGTCATGAGGTAATAGAAATGGACGTTACCAAACCTGAGGAAGCGATTCAAACTATAGCCTCGCTGCAATTTGACGGTGTTTTGTATGCTGCTGGAAATTTGCCTGAGAACGAGGAGGCGTTGTTCGGACCGGTTGCTGATACGACAATGGCTGTGAACTACACGGGAGCCGTGCGTATTCTGGGGGCTGTTGCCAAAAAGTTCATCGATCAAAAGAAAGGGACCATCGTCGGGATTAGTTCTGCGGGAGCTGTACGAGGAAAGACATCCAATATTGTGTACGGATCTGCGAAAGGTGGATTTGATCATTACCTCGCAGGATTACGTCAATACATGCATTCGAAAGGGATTCGTGTCGTTACCATTCGCCCTGGCTTTGTAGCCACGAAAATGACGAAAGGGTTGGATCTCCCCAAGAAACTGACCGCTTCACCTGAAGAGGTTGCCAAAACCATCGTCAAACACGCATTAAAGGGAAACAGAAATATTATTTATACGAAATCCATTTGGCGACCCATTTCCTGGATTATTCGCAACATTCCTGAGCCCATCTTCAAACGAAAGCAATTATGAACGGAGAGAAATTGGCCATATTGGATTTTGACGGCACTTTGTATCGTGGTGATTCGATGCGCGATTTTGCCCGATTTTTAAATCCTTTTCGCTACTATCTCTCACTATTCAAACTGTTGTTCCCCTACCTTCAAATGCTTTCTGGAAATGCCTCGAGAGACGATCTAAAGGCTCTCTTTCTAAAACACAATTTTGCAGGGTACTCTGAGGAAGAACTCAATGAAAAAGGGGATCAATTCTACGACAAGTATGTAAAAAGATGCTACCCTTCTGCTTTGGAATGGATTGCCAAAGAACAGCGAGAAAACACCCGATTTTTAATTCTTTCCGGATCATGCACACCCTGGCTCCGCCCCTTCTCCAGAGCATTTGGCGCCGATTTAATTTGCACGGAACTATCTTTTGATAATAACGCATGTACAGGTGAATGGAAGGACAAAAACATGACGGGCCATACCAAGCATGAAGCACTAAAAAACTATCTCCAACAACATCCCGAGGTACGTTATTCCATCGCTTTTGGCGACTCAAAATCAGATGCCATTTCTGGTGCACTTGCGGATGAATACCATCAGAATTATTTTCATTGAACAGGTTTAAGATACATCAAATTGGAATTGCGGGAATAATTGTCTTCCTGATTGCTCTGCGCTTCTTCCATCTAGATTCTGAGGTAGATGACCCGCATGCGTGGCGGCAATACGATACCAAACAATACATCGAGGGCTATTACTATGACAACGCTCCATTTTTGGAACCCACCGTTTGCTGGATGGGACAACATAAAATACTCATTCTAGAGTTTCCCTTACCCGAGTATTTGGTAGCGCAAATTTTCAAAGTATTTGGTCCAAGCCTAATTGTTGCGCGCCTATTTTTCCTTTTGTTTTTCGCTTTGGCCATGCTCTATTTTTACAAAGCGCTACGACTTCTTTTTGACAACAATGTGCCATTTATCGCCACTTTTTTTGCGGGAGTTGTGCCACTGTCACTGTTCTATTCCAGAGCCATTCATATCGACTTTTTTGTGATTTCCTTGGCCATGGCAATGCTTTACTTTTCAATGAAAGCGATTCGAAATCGACATTTCACCTCCTTACTAATTGCCGTTTTTTGTGGTTCGTTAGGCTTGTTGATCAAAGCGCCGTATGTGTTCTATTTTGCCCTTCCCATTTTACTTTTCGCCTATCATGAAAGTCGATTTAAATGGTTTCTTCTGCGCGCTCCTTTATTTCTTCTTTCTGGAATTGCCCTTTATTTCTGGATTCAATATTCTCACAAGATAAACTCGCAAATTCCCGACTGGGACTACATTGCCAACTTTAATAAGTTTACGGACATGTCCTACTGGTATTTTGGTACACTTCATCAACGGTCGGTGGGTAATAACTGGATTTTAGTCGGAGAGCGTATTTATGCCGAAATCTTGCGTGCCAGCGGAGCTTTCTTTCTAATTTTCGGACTGCTTTTCTACAAGAAGAATAAAGCTTACAAGTGGTCTTTGGTTCTGCTATTTGGCACACTACTTTATCTGATTATATTCTTCAACCTCAACGTAATGCACAATTACTACCAGTTGCCATTTGTACTGTGCTGCTCTATGTTTATGGCAATGGGAGTTCAATGGCTTTTGGACAAAATCCCTTCAAAAAAATGGTCGAGATATACACTTCTTTTCTTGCTGCCCTTATTTGTTCTGGTTGAGGGGTTGAGATATGCGGAAGCCAATTACTACACTAAGCATGTTGAGTCTAGAAAGGTGGCAAAAGCAATTCGAGAATTCACTTCTCGGGAGGATGCCGTTGTGGTTCTTTATGGCGGGTTAACGCCTCAATGTCCGCTCATTCTGCAAGAGGCTGGCAGGTACGGTTGGTCCATTCCCATTCATGATTTTAGTCCAGAATTGATTTACAAACTCCATTTGGACGGTGGCGCGAATATGTTTGCAGTATACGTTAACGGTTATTTTCCGGAAGGAACCATGCGCAACTTTTACGAATACATGAGGGTAAAAAAATCAGTACAAATTACAGAACAGGGAATGGTACTTTACTTGTGCGAGCTAGATTTTGTTCCGAGATAGACTATTGATCGGTACTACTCTAATTTTAACTTCTCCGCTTTATAAACGTGTTTGTTGTTTTACAAAAAGTCGTTCAGCTTTTTCAAATCCAACTTCTCTATCGGGTGCTCAACGTCTGGTATCAAGTCAAATTTGACATTCTCAAGCTGTTCTTTCACCACGAGCGTTTCCGCTTCTGTGACCATATTATCTTTGTCTCCCAAAAGCAAGTGCACGGGACATTTAATTTTGGATAAATCCACTTCGTTTAATGGAGGGTTCTCACCCATTGCTTCCATCATTGCAGCCGTATTGCGCATGTTTTCCTTCCAGTCATTAGGTTGGTGCATTCGCGAAAGATGGGCTGCAAATTTGGGTACTTTTTCCTCTATAATTTCAGGATTCAGCATACGCACTTCACGTGCAGCAACATCTGGCGTCCAGTTGAATTTTGTTCCCAACGTCATAATCTTGGAGAAAGTCCCTGGCGATTGCGCTTCATTATATAGGGCGACATAACCTCCCATACTATATCCGAACACCAATGTGCTTTCCAATTCATTTTCTTTTAAAAATGTCGTAAGGTTTTCTGAAAAATGTTGAATAGCCAAAGGGCGATCCGATGCACGATTGCCGTGTCCCTCGAAGCACAAAACATGTACATCAAATGTATTGGAAAGATGATTTTTTAGTGGCTCTAATTGCCGGTCAGACCCCAGAGCTCCATGGAGCAAAACGATTGATTGCATTAATTATCTCTTTTTTCAAATGTTTCTTTTCGCTTTTCCTGCACGCGTTTTCCAATTAATACGAGAATCACCACCAGAATCGCAATTCCAAAAATTGGGAACAATATTGATAAGTTGATGATCGCACCTATACTCATGGCTTAATTATCCCTTTTTTCAAACGTTTCGTTTTCCTTTTCCTGTACCCGTTTTACGATCAACCAAATGACCACACCAAGGACACCTAAAATAATGACAAAGGGAATCAACGCTGCGCTGATGGCGATTAAAAATTTCATGACAATTTCACGGCTGTTCCGTACGCCAAAATTTCCGAGGCACCCTGCATAATTGTACTTGTTGAAAAGCGTACATTGACCACACCATCTGCACCTAACTTCTCTGCATCTTGTGTCATGCGTTGCAACGCCTGCTCGCGCGATTCTGCCTGTAGTTTGGTGTAACCGTCAATCTCGCCCCCAACAATATTTTTCAGTCCAGCCAGCATGTCGCGCCCAACATTTCGCGCTCGAACGGTGCTACCGCGGCAAATGCCAACAACTTCTGTAATTTCTTTCCCTGGAATTGTTTCTGTGGTTGTAACAATCATAATTCTGTTTTTACGATATTGAAAATACGAACTTAACGCCGCATAACAAAGTATCGAGATTCAATCCTTCTCCGTAAAAATTCGATCCTTACCATCAAACATAGGCGTTTGTGTAGAAAGCACTTTCAATGGTTTGTGTGATGTCACTTCCAAAACAGCGTGTTTTGTTCCTTCAGGGATGTTGATAAAATCCCCTTTTTTGATAGTGAATTCTTCGTCGTTTAAGGTCATGCGCGCCTTTCCTTGAAGCACTACGATGTTTTCTGTATGCGATGCGTGATAATGCTCAGCTACTTTTTCTTTCACCCAAATAATGTAAGTTGAATGCAAATCATCTTCAGCAATTTTCAATACGTGGATGTTGTCGTACTCTGCCGTCGGTTGATAATCTTTTAAGGATTTGTGTTCTTGGGAAAAGGAAATAGAGACATTGATACAAAATATAAGAAACGATAAATACTTCATAGTACTGTGTTTGAAGGGAATGAATTACGCTAATCAGCTAACCCAATTCGTTTTCCTTGGGTAGTAAATGAAAGTCCTTGCTGGCCGGTTGTAGAAATCATTACACCCTCGAAATAAGGCTCAATCACGCCCGCTTCAATCTGCCAATCAAACAAGAAATTTGCACCGGTACCTCCTTTGCGATCATCTTCATCGATAACAATCTCAACCGTTTCCATGGGTGCAATAAAAATGGTTTTTTCGAAATACGTTCGGATCAATTTCCCTTTGGTATCAAAATACTGAGCTTTGCTGATATAAATCGTATCAGAGGTATTCATATTCCTCATGCTGACCGTAGCAGTTAAGTCATGTCTGCTATGTTCCGTCTGACTATAAATCTGCGAGTACACTGAGAGGTAGGTCTGACCATGAATCAAAGAGTCTGCTTGATTTAAGTGAGTAGTTCTTTTATTCCAATTTACTGGATCAATTGAACTAAGTTCTTTGTCTTCTGTACAATTCGTAAAAAGTAGTAATACCAATATCCCTAAATATGTTGTTCTCTTACCCATACGCTATATTTCTTTTAGCTTCAGTCGTTAAAAACACTGCCTTTCGAAGATAGCCATTTTCGCTATACAGAGCGGGTAAATGGTTAGAATCTAATAAAACCTTAGTATGTAAAAAACCCCACTCTCCCAAAAGTTTTCGGGACGAACAGGGTTCAATATTGGTAAGTAATTTGGTTCAATTATCACCCTCCGCCATGTTTATCGAAAACTCCTGAGTCGCTTCCTCTTCTTAAGGGAGGAAGGGTTCAACCAAAACACTTAGTTCTGCTTACGCATATTCTTCCACGCTTGGACACGTACATACAAGGTTACGATCTCCGTAAGCATTGTCCACACGACGCACTGGAACCCAGTATTTGGAATCTTTCAAGTAATCCAATGGGTACACAGCCTCTTGCGGCGAATACGGATAGTTCCAGTTTTGATTGATGATACATTCTGCTGTATGCGGTGCATTCTTCAACAAGTTGTTCTCCTTATCGGCATGTCCATTTTCAATTTCGCGGATTTCCTCACGGATTTTAATCATCGCCTCAATGAATCGATCCAATTCTGCCTTGTCCTCACTTTCCGTTGGTTCAATCATCAACGTTCCAGCCACTGGGAATGAAACTGTTGGTGCATGGAATCCAAAGTCGATCAATCGCTTCGCAATATCCGCTACTTCGATATCTGCTGTTTTCTTAAACTCGCGACAATCCACAATCATTTCGTGTGCTACCGTTCCGTTCTTTCCTGAATACAAAGTATCGTAGTGTCCTTTCAATCCTGCTTGAATGTAATTCGCATTTAGAATAGCGATTTCAGTTGAATGACGCAATCCTTTTGCTCCCAACATTTTGATGTATCCGTAAGAAATCAACAAAATCATGGCACTTCCAAACGGTGCAGCTGAAATTGCTTTGATTGCCTGATCTCCTCCTGTACGCATCATTGGGGAACCTGGCAAGAACGGCACCAAGTGCTCTGCTACTCCAATTGGTCCCATTCCTGGTCCACCACCTCCGTGTGGAATCGCGAACGTTTTGTGAAGGTTCAAGTGACAAACATCTGCCCCGATATTTCCAGGGTTCGTCAATCCTACTTGCGCATTCATATTGGCTCCGTCCATGTACACCTGTCCTCCATTCTCATGAATGATGGATGTAATTTCCTTAATTCCTTCCTCGAAAACACCATGCGTTGATGGATACGTTACCATCAAACCGCCCAAAGTATCTTTGAACTCCGTTGCTTTATCGCGCAATTCTTCGATATCGATATTTCCGTTCTCATCGCAACCAGTAACCACTACTTCAAATCCTGCCATTACTGCTGAAGCGGGGTTGGTACCATGCGCAGATGAAGGAATGATCATTACTTTGCGTTGGTGATCACCACGTGATTCATGATAAGCTTTGATCACCATCAATCCTGCGTACTCTCCTTGAGCACCTGAATTGGGTTGTAGTGACATTCCCGCGAAACCGGTGCATTCGCACAAGTCTTTCTCTAACTCCGAGAGCATTTCCTGATACCCAACAGTCTGCGTCACTGGCGCAAACGGGTGAATTTTCGAGAATTCTGGATCCGTGATTGGAATCAACTCGCTTGCTGCATTCAACTTCATGGTACATGACCCTAGCGGAATCATGCTGTGCACCAAAGACAAATCTTTGTTTTCCAAACGCTTCAAGTAGCGCATCATTTTCGTTTCGGAATGATATGCATTGAATGTTTCGTGCGTTAGGAAATCATCGTATCGTAAGTAAACTGCGTCTATCGGTTTTGGATCTTGAAAATCTTCTGGCTCGATATCAAACACGCTCAATACGGCTGCAAGATCTTCTCTATTATGAGCCTCTCCAAAGCTAATAGAAAGTTCATCTTCGTTGATGTAGAAGAAGTTCAATTTGTTCGCTTCTGCCTTTCCTAAGTATTCTTCCGTGCGAATGTTTTTTATGCGAATGGTATCGAAGAATTCATTCTCCACGACTTCATATCCAGCATTTTTCAAAGATTCAGCAGCAATAGATGCCATTTCATGAACATCGTTCGCAATTTCTTTCAGTCCTTCCGGACCGTGATACACGGCATACATACTTGCCATTACTGCCAACAATGCCTGTGCTGTACAGATATTGGAAGTTGCACGTCCACGTTTAATATGTTGCTCACGCGTTTGTAACGCCATACGTAAGGCCACGTTTCCATCAGCATCTTTTGAAACACCGATGATACGACCTGGCATGTGTCGTTTGTACGACTCTCTCGCCGCAAAATACGCTGCGTGCGGACCTCCGAACCCCATGGGAACTCCAAAGCGCTGTGATGATCCGAAAACTATATCCGCTCCGAGTGAACCAGGAGATTTTAACAATACCAATGCAAGAATATCCGCTGCTACCGCAACTTTGATATCTTTTTTGTGCATTTGGGTGATAAACGCTTCTAAATTGCCAATCTTTCCATATCTATCTGGATATTGAACAATGGCTCCAAAGAAATCCGCATCGCCTTCAAAAGTTTCTGGGTTCCCTGATACCAACTCAACTCCCAATGCAATAGCACGACCTTCAATTACCTCGATGGTTTGTGGGAAAAGTGTATCGGCAATGAAGAATTTATTTCTTCCGTCCTTAATTTCTTGACGTGACCGCGCGTTGTACAACATAATCATTGCTTCTGCAGCAGCCGTAGCTTCGTCCAAAAGGGAAGCATTGGCAAGCTCCATTCCGGTTAGATCAATGACCATGGTTTGGAAATTCAACAAAGCCTCCAAACGACCTTGGGAAATCTCCGCTTGATAGGGCGTATATGCCGTGTACCATCCTGGATTCTCCAGAACGTTTCTAAAAATCACCGAAGGAACAACTGTTTCGTTGTATCCCATTCCGATGAATGATTTGAATACTTGATTTTTTGACGCTAGTTCTTCTACATGATTCAAATACTCCTGCTCGGTCATCCCTTTTGTGATGTCCAATTCACCATCTAAGCGAATGTGTGCAGGAATTGTCTGAGCAACCAACTCCTCTATCGAACCTACTCCAATCTTGTCCAACATAGCTTGTTTTTCAGCTGCGTCTGGACCAATGTGTCTATTTGAAAATCCTCTCATGCTCGTACAAATAAAAGTGAGGTACAAATATACGAGCAAAAGGAACTAAAAAGAAGTGGAATTTGGTGAAAATTCTAACGCTTGCGCTTACGATTATACTTACGCTTGTAATCCCTTCGGAAGCGTCCTTTATTACTTATGTAACGTGGTTCACCAAAGTCGTAGCGATCGTTTCGATATGGGAATCCGAATCCGAGGTGCAATTCGTTGGACATACCTTTGAATCGGGCCAATCCTCCTACGTCGTGATTGAAGGCATACCCCACACGCATAAATGGCGTAATAAGGAAATCCAAACCAGCGATTATTGAATTCTCAGAGCGATATCCAACAACCACACTCCAGCGACCGTTGAAGGTATTTCTCAGCAACAAATCTCCCTGCACTGGAACGCCTCGAACTACTTTTAACTGAAGATTGGGTTGAAATGTGTAACGATCAGATGGACTTAAATACCAGCCTGTAGAAAGATAGTAATGGAATTCGCTGGGCCTGAAGCCGTCATCATTCCCGAAGTTCGTTTGAAACATTTGCGGAATGGATGCACCGATGTAGAAAATCGGCGAATAGTAATACATTCCAAAAGAGCTTTGGAAGAACACTTTTGAAAACCCCTGTGCAAATGCTGGATCATTCGGTTGAATGGTTACTGTGGAAGCCAAATCTGCTGCCTTGCTTTCAATCCCAACACCAACGCCAAAAATCAAGGCGTTTGCATTATCATAAAGCAAGCGATAGGAGTACTGGGCATTCACAGCATTGTTACTGTACTTTCCTATTTGATCGTTATAAAAATTCAGTCCTACAGCCATATCTGGCGCTAGCTCATACTGTCCGCTTGCTGCGAATGTCGACGGAGCTCCATCAAAACCGAACCACTGGTTTCGGTAAACCATATCTACCTGATACTTCGCATCAATGGCAAGTGCTGCCGGATTGAGCAAGCTTTGGGTAAAATTCAATTGTGAAAAGCGTTGAAAGTTCTGTGCTGAACTCCAGCTACACGTCATAACCGCTAAAATCACTATCAATCCTCTCATCGCCTAACGTAATAATGTGATGTACCCTTCTTTTTCCACGCCTCCAACATTTAAATGGTAGAAGTATGTTCCGTCGGTTAATGCTCCTCCATTGGGAAAACAGAAATTCCCAAGGCAGGTTCCGTTCCAATCGTTTTGATAATCATTGGCCTCGTAGACAATATCACCCCAGCGATTCCAAACGACCAAGTCTCCAACAAGTCCATCCAGCTCTGGAATTACAAAGGTGTCATTGATTAAATCTCCATTCGGCGAAAATCCATCTGGAACTGTTAAACTTACCACGATAACAGTAAATGTGGCTTCAAACACACATCCATCAGGGTGCGTAGCTGTGAGTGTGATCGTTTCTGTTTGCGTACCGTTGAAGGTGACTGAACTCGTCGTAGAATCCTGTAATTGTCCGCCTGGCGACCATTCATACGTTGAAAATCCACTCGGACCTAAAATGAAAAGGTCTTCTCCTGTTTCAACAAAAAATGTATCCTGAATGGTAAAGTTGGCTGTATTCGACGGGATGGGCGATACCGTTATAGATTCATTGATAACGCATGAACCTTCTGTAATGGTTACATCGTAGGTAGCAGAAGTTTCTGGGGATACAACAATTACATTGGATGACTCTCCCGTGGACCAATTGTAAGAAGACCCTCCTGTTGCCTGCAACGCGATAGTGTTTAAACAACTGTTCTGACTGATGACCTGAATATCTCCCGTTACAATTCCGATGTCATAACTGAATGTAGCCACACAATCATTTCCATCTACCACGCTTACCGTATACGTTCCAGACTCACTTACTTGAAGTGAAGGTGTTGTAACACCGCCTGTCCAACTGTACAAGGAATACGTACCACTCAGACTCAAAGTAGATGTCCCTCCTCCACACAAAGTATCTCCCGCACTTGAAATGATGTTATCTGTAGGTGGTTGATGTACAATTACTTCAATGGTGTCAGAAGAGATACAGCCAATGGCGTCTTCAGCATAAACGATGTGCTGTCCTGAGCCCGTTGGGAAGTATTGTTGCGTAGAGCCTGGTGTTGACCCCGTCCATACATAGTCTACATAGCCATTCGTGGCATTCAGTGGAACAATCGCGTTGGCACACATTTCAATGCTGTCACCTTCAATAATTTCAACATCGATGTCACATTGAACTTGTGCGTGAGAAGCACCAGCCACACCAAATGTGAACGCTGCAAATAGGGCTTGTTGTATGATTCTTAATCTCATGGGCGAAGCAAATTTACATCATTTCTAAAGTAAGTTCCGAATCATTTCATATGGAGTTGTTCACAAAAGAGCGGCAATTAATCCACATCGTTCAGTTTTCATGTTTGGTCTTATTAGACAAAAGTAACCAAGCTCATCAATACCCTCCAATTTGTTTCGTATTTGGAGCGTTCTACTGATTAATTGGTTAGTCGACGTAACTCAACTTCAACATATTAGAGTTCCCGTGCTCTTCTATCGGCATCGACGCAATATTGATCACCAAATCACCAGAATTGATTCTTCCAGCATCTTTCAGCATGTTTTTGATATCGGAAATGGTTTGGTCCGTGCTTTCGGTTTTGTCGTAGTAAAATCCTTTTACACCCCAAACCAGATTCAGTTGCGTCAGAATCCGTCGGTTGCTTGTAAAGACAAAAATATTGGCATTGGGACGTTGTGAGGCCACTTTGTAACCTGTGTATCCCGTGAATGACATGGTGAGAATCGCTTTCGCATCCACACGCTTACACAATCGTACGGCGTTAAAACAAATGGAATCTGTGATAAATCGGCGCTGATCCTTTTTAGGTGGTTCGTGCTTGTTGTACAAATCTTCATACGCTTCAATTTCCTGCGCAATATTTGCCATAGCTTTGATCACCTCAACAGGATACTTTCCAACAGAAGTTTCTCCTGAAAGCATTACAGCATCTGTACCATCGAACACAGCGTTCGCAACGTCATTTACTTCAGCTCGGCTTGGTGTCGTATTGTCCATCATGCTTTCCATCATTTGCGTCGCAACAATTACGGGTTTCGCATTGGCACGACACTTTCGAATGAGCATCTTTTGAATGAGCGGTACATTTTGGAAGGGAATTTCAACGCCCAAATCTCCTCGCGCCACCATTAATCCGTTACTTTCTTCAATAATCGCATCAATTTCTTGAATGGCCTCTGGCTTTTCAATCTTCGCAATAACCTTTGTGTGTTTGCCTTGCTTTTTGATAATCTCTTTAAGTTCACGCATATCTACAGCCGATCGTACAAATGAAAGGGCAATCCAATCTACCTCATGCAACAAGGCAAAATCAAGGTCGATACGGTCTTTCTCGGTTAGCGATGGCATGGAAATTTTGGTGTTGGGAAAATTCACCCCTTTCCGTGAAGACAAGGTTCCTCCCAGAATAATTTTCGCCGTAATCTCATCTTTGCCGTTAGAGTCTACAATTTCAAGTGTAAATTTACCATCATCCAAAAGCAAACGTTCACCTGGCTTGACATCACGCGGCAAATCTTGGTAGTTAATGGAAAAACGTTCTGACGTCCCAAGAACATCTTTGGTAGTAATCTTCACTTCGTTTCCTTCCTCAAGCAAAATGCCGTTATCAGTCATCTTCCCAGTACGGATCTTAGGTCCTTGCAAATCTGCCAGAATTGCTACACTCATTCCTGTTTCCGTATTCAAATCACGAATCATGCGGATAATATCCTCGTGATCCTCGTGTGTGCCGTGAGAAAAATTTAAACGACAAACATTCACCCCAGATTCAAACATCTGTTTGAGTACATCCCGCTTTGCGGTGGATGGCCCCATGGTCGCTACTATTTTGGTTCTTTTCATATCAATATTTTATTCTAATTCATTGGGAAGTCAAGTTTCTCAACGATTTACTTTTATCTTCTTAAGACTCAAACCCACCTGAACCTTCCCATTTTAAAAAACAATGTTTTGCGCAGAGCTTAGCTCATCGGGACTGAAGGGAAATACTCCCAAAACGCTTGGCACTGCTTTGAGTTCAACCACCAATTCCGGAATTTCAACCGCCCAATTATCACATAGAAACAAAAAAAAGTCTATTCCGGGCTTCTCAGGAATCAGGTATTTGCCCTGGTGTTTGTTTTTTATGAGGTAATAAATCACACGGTCTGAATCGTCTGCATACTCGTACATCGAATGCGCTGATACTACAATTCCCTTTTTATCAGTAACGCAGTATGGTTCGTCGCATTTAGCCAGGTGCAGCCCAAGCCCTTGATTGATACCCCAGGCGAGTCGATAGTCACTATGATGGGAGCTGATCCCGACAATATCAAAGTCAAGATCGTCATCCAACTCAAGCGTGTATTTCTTCTTTTTCGCCATAAACGAACACCTACACGAATGTACTCAAATGTGTAAGAATGATATCAAGGTATGCAATAATATAGCCTTGAATTAACAATTTGATGATAACAAGCCCGGGCACTATTGGAGTTTGTGAGAGGTAAAAGTAAGAAGTTGAAAGTCGATGGCTTCCTATCCTTCTGCTTTTCAACTCCCGCCATTTCTAAGAAATTTCGTTAACAACTAATTAACAAAAAACTGGTCAAGATCAGTGGCAGTCTACTTCTCACGTTTTGGCATACCATTTGAGGCTTTTAGAGACGGAAACTTAAATTTTTATCTTATGATTGAAAAGAAAGATTCGAGAGTAAATCTCGAGAAAAACAGGATGACCATTTTTGGTATTGGCCTACTCGCAGCGGGCTCATTTACCTTGGCAGCCTTCACCTACACTTCTCCTTTGGAAGTGGAACAAGCAAAAATTGCATCGGCACAAACGGTGGTGTCGTATGAGATTCAACAGGAAAACGCTCCTGAGGAAAAACCAGAAGAAGTCGTTGAAGAAGTATTGCAAGACGACCCCGTGCTACAAACGGAAGCATTGGAGGAGTTGAGCGAGAACATGAAGTCGACGGAAAACTCGAAAGAAAGCAGCGACGCTTCAGCAACATCTGGTAATCAGAAACGTATCAAAGGTCCTGAGAAGGTTTCCTTTGGAATTCGAAAGGTAGAACCTGCTATTATCGAACACCCAGATGTAGAAGCTTCTTATGTGGGCGGTACAGGAGCTATGATGAAGTTTATTCAAACCAAGGTTGAATATCCTGAATACTGCCAATCGATTGGAGAAGGAGGAAAAGTGTACGTTCAGTTCGTTGTGGAAAGAGACGGTTCAGTCTCCAATGTAAAAGCAATGGGCAAAGAACTATGCCCCGACTTGAAGACAGAAGCAGAACGTATTGTGAAATCATTCCCTAATTGGATACCGGGCGAGCTCAAAGGGAAGTACGTACGCACATATGTTCGCTTACCCATAGCCTTTGTCCTAGATTAGTCAAACCACTAGCTGCGAAATTGAAAGACCGTGACTCGATGTTTTATTCGACGAGCGGTCTTTTTTTGTTGAAAGAAACTTCAATTTGACCCAAGTTCAATTCGTGTCCATCGCACGAGATTACCTAAATTTAAGGCCATAAAATTGCAACGGATGGAATACAGAATTGAAAAAGATACGATGGGCGAAGTTCAAGTGCCCGCGGACAAGTATTGGGGAGCACAAACGCAGCGATCTCGTAACAACTTTAAAATCGGGGGTGCCAATATGCGCATGCCGCTGGAAGTTACGAAGGCTTTCGCCATTTTAAAGAAATCAGCAGCGGAAACAAATGCCGAATTGGGTGTTTTACCCAAAGAGAAGGCAGAATTGATTGGCAAAGTGTGTGATGAAATTCTGGAAGGCAAATTAGACGATCAATTTCCCTTAGTAATCTGGCAAACGGGTTCGGGTACGCAGTCTAACATGAATATGAATGAAGTAATTGCCAACCGTGCGCACGTTATCAATGGCGGATCATTAATGGATGCAGAGAAATTCATTCACCCCAACGATGATGTTAACAAATCGCAGTCTTCCAACGATACCTTTCCTACAGCGATGCACATTGCGAGCTACAAGCAAATCGTGGAAGATACCATTCCAAAAATTGAGACTCTTCGGAATACCTTACATGAGAAGTCTGAACTGTATATGGATGTAGTTAAAATTGGTCGTACTCACTTTATGGATGCTACACCCTTAAGTCTTGGACAAGAATTTTCTGGATACGTATCACAATTAGACCATGGATTGAAAGCCTTAAGAAATACTTTGTCACATTTATCAGAATTGGCCTTGGGAGGAACGGCTGTTGGAACGGGATTAAACACGCCTGAAGGATATGCTGAGTTGGTAGCTCAAAAAATTGCCACGTATTCCAACCAACCGATGATCACTGCTGAGAACAAGTTTGAGGCATTAGCCGCTCACGACGCTATGGTTGAAACCCACGGAGCTTTAAAACAACTTGCGGTGAGCTTGATGAAAATCGGGAATGATATTCGAATGCTCTGTTCTGGCCCAAGAAGTGGAATCGGAGAAATAGTAATTCCTGAGAACGAACCAGGATCTTCCATTATGCCAGGTAAAGTGAACCCAACCCAATGTGAAGCATTGACTATGGTTTGCGCTCAGGTCATCGGGAACGATGTTGCCGTAGCTACCGGAGGCATGACAGGTCACTTTGAGTTGAACGTCTTCAAACCGATGATGGTGTATAATGTGTTGACATCTGCTCGATTACTTGGAGATGCCTGCTTGTCGTTCAATGATAATTGTGCAGTGGGAATTGCTCCGAATGATGCGGTAATTAAAGAAAAATTGGAAAACTCTTTGATGCTGGTAACGGCTTTGAATACACATATAGGGTATGAAAATGCTGCGGCCATTGCTAAAAAAGCACATAAAGAAGGAACCACTTTACGTCAGGCTGCAATCGCTCTTGATTTGGTTACCAATGAACAATTTGACGAATGGGTTCGCCCAGAAGACATGATTGGTAGCATGAAAACAAGTTCTTGAATTACGAAGATTGCTACTTCGCCGAAGCCACGGCGCAGGTGCTGAATCAGCAATAGTCCCTATTGACTAAGCTCAAGGCACCGTTGGCAGTCAAAATACCATTCAAAAGAAAAGCCACGCTTCTCGATGAGCGTGGCTTTTTCGTTCGGAACAGATTTGAATCGATAGGAAGTTGAATGTCAACGTTGGGATGGAATCGATTTCTCAACAGCGAGTTTATCCCGTACTTGCAGTCAGAAACGATACCGAAGAAAGGTTAGTTAGTTAGTTTCGTAGATTGTTAGTTGTTTCGGTATCAAATTCTAAGACTTTTATAGTGTAATTAGTAGTTTATTGGTTAGCTGAAGCCCCGTGAATACGGGGCTTTATTTACTTTACTTCACATATTTTGCGCTACGTAGTTTTACTTAATTGAGCAAAGCGCAATTTTCGCTGAACGATTGAATAAGTTTATTGAGCAAACTACCAGTAAGGCGCGCTATAAGCTCGTAATTCCCTATGAAAAGGAACACAACTTTGTGCCTTGAAGCGTTTTAATTATTCTTCTGTGTTCGTGAACCTTACAAACTTACTAAAACGGTATAACACGTATTAACCCTGAAGCACCCCAAAACGGCTACTTTCAGCCCTGTTCCTGAGATTTCCTATATTAATAATGAGATCGAGATGAATACATTCGCTACAAAATGGACCTGCTTCGTAAAAATCGCTTCGGGATACTTGGCTTCGGCCTGTTCTGTCTAAGCACAGGTGTCTTTCTACTGTTTGGACTAATACTTCACGACAGTCACAAGGAACGCTCAGTCACGAAAAGTGAAAACACCTTGCTTTACATGAAAGGAAAGCAAGAAAAAGTACTTTCCAACCTTGAGGAAGAACTTGCCTTCATGGTAAATTTGGAGTCTGTCAAAGACTTTCAAGGCAACAAAGTTGTAGCCTCCAACGACCTCTTTCACTTTATGAAGACCCAATCAGGATTTGATCAAGTTCGGATTTTCGATACAACAGGACACGAAGTCATACGAATCAATGCAGAAAACACCCCCATAATAGTAGATTCTGCTAGTCTTCAAGACAAAAGTAATCGTTCTTATATCCACCAAGCACGAAAACTGGGTAAAGGTGAATTTTACACTTCGCCTATTTCTCTCAACAAGGAGCACGGCAAGGTCCAAACACCCCGAAAACCTGTCATCCGAATGTTAAGCTCCATCTACAACAATGACACTAAGGTGGGCTATCTTGTCATAAACTACAAGATTCTTTCTCTTCTGGATAATTACAACCTCAAAATACCGAACGGAAATCGCTTCGACATTATTGATGAACGGGGTACTTCACTGGTCTCTTTACTGAGTAAAAAACAATCTCGAAAAGTAAAATTCCCAAAACATAAGCTTCAAGGAACCATTAATGACACCAAAAAACGGCTTTCCTCTTTCGAGGATGATCAATATTATTACACAGCTGTTCAAATGAGTCTCCAGGGTGGAGCCGCCAAAAACTCACGCGTATTACATCCTAGCAATAAATCCAATAGCGAGTTTACGCTTATTCATGCCACACCCTTAGAAAACTTCACCATTTGGAAAGCTGATTTTGCCTGGATATTGCTCATTTCGTATCTTCTTTTTTCATTGTTTTACTGGCTCAGTTTTTATTCGCTTTGGTCAAAACGGAAGCAACATCAAATTGCAGAATTCAAACTGCATTCCGTATTTATCAAATCACTTTCCTTTGTTGGGCTACTAGATCCAGATGGCACACTATTGGAGGCGAATGAAACCGCTCTTATTTTTGGCGGGTTTACCCGTGAGCAAGCGGTAGGCAACAAATTCTGGGATGCACCTTGGTGGTCAGCCAGTGAAGAGATAAAGAATGATTTAATAGCAGCCATTCAGAAAGCGCGAGAGGGAGAACCTGTTCGGTACGATGTAGAGGTTGTAGGTACAAATGATACACGCATCATTATTGACTTCAGCTTAAAACCCGTGTTCGATGATAATGGAAAGGTAGTCTACATCATTCCGGAGGGCCGAGATATCACTGAAAAAGTTGCACTGCAGCAAACAATTGAATCAAATAATCAGCTCTATCGAGCGGTACAGAAACTCTCCAATACCGGGGTTTGGTCTTTGAATTTGGAAGAGAATAAGTTGCAATGGGATGAGGTTGTTTATGCCATCCACGAAATAGAGAAGGGTGCAGAAATGAATGTGGAGGACGGCATTAATTTTTATCGAGAAGATTTTAGAGAAATGGTGCGTTCTTCCGTAGATAACGCCATAAAAAAGAACGAAAGTTGGGATTTTGAAGCAATATTGGTAACTGCCAAAAACCGAGAGATATGGGTGCGAGCGCTGGGGTACCCTGTTTTTGTTGACGGCCAATTGAAAGAGCTTCGAGGAACTTTTGCAGATATTGACGCTGAAAAAAGACAACAGGAACAGCTCGCTGAGAAGGAGAGACGTTTGCGACTTGCATTAGATTCTGCAAAATTAGGTATGTGGGATTGGGACCTTGTGAACGATGTACTTACCTGGGACGATTCCTTGTACACAATGTATGGTATTAAAAAGTCAGATTTCTCGGGAGCATACGAAGCGTGGAAAAATACAGTACACCCAGAAGATCTTGATGAGGCGCACAATAAGGTAATCGAAAGCATCGACAACAGAGCACCCTTACACATGACCTTTCGAGTGGTTACTGCATCAGGTGAAGTTCGACATATCAAAGCTGACGCATCCGTAATTACAGATAACTCTGGCAAACCAACTCGTATGATTGGCATTAACAAGGATGTGAGCAAGCGTGTTGAGAATGAAACCAAAATCAGAGAGTGGAACACAAAGTTGGAAGAAAAAGTAAACGAACGAACGGCAGAATTAAATAAAATTAAGGTCGAACTGGAACAACAGTTACGATTACTGGGTAAAAGTGCCATGGTTTCAGAAACCAACCTAAAAGGCGAAATTATTGAAGTGAACGACACCTTTTGTGAAAGAAGTGGTTACAGCTCAGTCGAGTTAATTGGTAGTTCACATAATAAGTTGAAAAGCGGAATACAAAGTCCTGAACTTTATGAAAAGCTTTGGTTAACCATCTCCAATGGAGGCACCTGGCAAGGTGAGTTGTGTAATAGGAATAAAAACGGGGAGATCTACTGGGTTTACGCAACCATCCAGCCATTTATTGACAATAACAACGCTATTACTCGCTATGTTGGCGTCTATTTCGACATTACCCAGTTAAAAGAAAGTACCCGACAACTTTCGGAAACAAACGCTCAATTGGATGCCGTGAATAGAGAATTGGAGACCTTTAGTTATTCAGTATCTCATGATTTAAAAGCTCCTCTGCGTGCACTTCAAGGTTTCAGTAAAAACCTATTGGAGCGATATGAATCTGTTTTAGACGAAACAGGAATGCGATGGCTGCATTTTATTCAAAACAACGCTTCAAAAATGGATGATCTGATCGGCGATATCCTTGATTATTCCAAAATTGGGCAAGCTCCCATCAAACGATCTGAGTTCAGTATGAAAGCGCTCATACAAGAAAAAATAACTGAAATTCAGGAGGGTTACAAAGTAAAACCAAGAGTAGTAGTAGACGAGGACATCCCAGACCTATTCTCAGATCCCACCATGTTGGGCGTTATATGGCAAAACCTTATTGACAACGCATTCAAATACTCACAAAAAACCGAACAACCTGAAATACGCATTTGGGCGGAACCGAAGAAAGATGGCGTTACGTATTTCATTAAAGACAACGGAAGTGGTTTTGACATGCGTCATGCAGGAAAACTATTTGGAATTTTCCAACGCTTACATGCACAGCAAGACTACGAAGGGACAGGTGTGGGGCTTGCCAATGTTCAAAGAATTATAAAAAAACACAAGGGTACCATTACTGCTGTTGGCGCAGTAGGAAGTGGTGCCACATTTCAATTTTATCTACCCTTTAAAAAAGAAAAAGCATGAACGACAAAAATGTTGTTGATTTATTGTTAGTAGAAGACCGAGTAGAAGATGCAGAGCTAGCCATTCTAGCTTTGGAAAAGCATAAATTACTAAACAACATCAAATGGGTAAAAGACGGGCAAGAAGCACTAGACTTCCTTTTCTGTGAAGGTGCGTATGAAGATCGTGCCGGCAGTCCGCACCCAAAACTTGTGCTTCTCGACATTAAAATGCCGAAACTTAACGGACTCGAAGTATTACAGGCCGTTCGTAACAACCCCGCTACTAAAACCATCCCTATAGTGGCACTCACCACTAGTCGTGAACAAAACGATCGATTGGAAGCTTATAACCTCGGGGCGAATAGCTATATTGTTAAGCCGGTAGCCTTTGAAAACTTCTCTGAATGTGTTCGAGAGCTGGGTTTCTATTGGCTATTGCTCAATGAACCACCGCTTAAATAAAATCGGTTATGAAAATTCGGTTGCTACATCTCGAGGATAATATCGCTGATGCAGAGTTGATTCAAATCGAGTTGCAGAAATATTATAACGAGTACGAAGTCAAGCACGTACGCTCTCGAAACGAGTACGTTGCAGCACTTAAGGAAGGTGACTTCGATGTTATTTTATCGGATTATAATGTTCCAGGCATCGTAGGGCTTGAAAGCATGGAGCTTGCGCTTTCAATGGAGTATAATATCCCATTTATCTATGTCTCTGGTGCCGTTGGTGAAGAAAGTGCTGTCGATATGCTCAAGTCCGGAGCCACAGATTTTGTGTTAAAGAGCAAACTGGAAAAACTCCATATTTCTATCAATCGGTCCGTACAAGCATTTAGATACCGGAAACTAGTTTCTGAGAAAGAGCAACTGATCAAAGATCAACAACTCGAATACAGATACCTGATTGATCGAATAAACGAAGGGTTCGTGAAGGTAGACACAGAAGGTCTCGTTACTATAGTGAATCCCGCTGCATGCCAACTTTTTCTGGCTAAACTAGAGGAATTGATTGGGAAAGATATCAAGACATTACTAAACTTACCCGTCTCAGACATAGACTTTCAAATATCAGACATCAGCAACTTTCTGGAGTTTGACCGTGTACTAACCCGAACGAATGGAGATCGTTTTTGGGCGAATATCAGAATTTCAAACCAACTCAATGAACTAGGCGAAAGCGCTGGTTATGCAATTATCATAAGGGACATTACGAACCAAAAGCTGAGCGAAGTTTGGGAAGGTATAATTTCCAAAGTCGCCAGAAAAATTAGCTCATCTGAAAGTTCTATTTCTACATTCTTTCAAAAACTGTATGAGGAATTGATGCAACACATCCCGTGCAATAACTTTTTTGCTGTTTTGCGTGAAAACTCTGAAAAGTCCCGCATGGTTTTTTACAAAAATGAAGAGATCAAACACTTTACGCCAAAATTTCGAATGAACTGCACTGGCCTAAGCGAGTACATTATCAACACGAAAAAACCTTTATGGCAAAAAAACAAGGAACTTCAAACGCTCAACGCTCAATACCAACTCAACCTTGAGACGGATAGTTTACAATGTGTGATCGGTGTACCCATCATAACAGAGAATGCTTGTATAGGTGTAATTGGCTGTATTGATGAAAATGAAGAAAGTACATTCAACGAATTTCATTTTAAAGTTTTAACCTATGTTGGAAGAAACATCGGTATTCTAATTCGCAAATTAGAATCAGAAATTAACAGAAATCGAATCTTACAACTATCAGAAGATTTGATTTGTACCATGAATAAATCGGGTGAATTAATTTATGTTAACCCTGCGTTTCACAACATTTTAGGATATGAAGAAAAGGAGCTTTTGTATAAACCACTACTGAACATTTTTGACAAAAGTGATAAAGCATCCTGCGCGAGTCTTCACTATACGTTGGAAGCAGGGGTAGGAACTCAAAAATTTCGCAGTTCTATAGTCACCAAACCCGGAGAAGTACGGTTCATTTCCTGGACCGTTATGTGCCCTAAAAATGATCAATCATACTATGGAATTGGGCGAGACATAACCGAACAGCGAGCCATTCAAAAACAGATTGAAGAGAGTGAAAAACGATACCGCGGACTATTTGAACGCATGAATGAAGGATTGTTAAGCGCAACCCCTGAAGGAATTATTGTCAATGTGAACCCGAGTATATGTGATATGCTAGGTTACAGTGCGGAAGAATTGCTTGGTAAGAATGGATATGATTTGCTTTTAGATCGTGATACTGCCTCACGACTCAAGCAAAAGCTCAAATATCGAAAAAAAGGTCAGTCGGGGTTATACGAAACCATCTTGTTGCGCAAAAATGGAGATAAACTATGGGTGAATGTTTCTGCTACGCCCAATTTCGATAATGATGGCAATTTCTCTGGTGTCATGTTAATCATATTGAACATTACAGATCGTAAGGCAGCAGAAAGGGCAGCCTTCGAAATCAAAGAAGCCTTTACAAAAGAATTAGAATTAAAAGTAACAGAGCGCACCAAAGAGTTAGAAAAAGCACGAAAAGAGCTGGCTGTTAGTTTGAAAAAAGAAAAAGAATTGGGTCGTTTGAAGTCTCGTTTTGTTTCAATGGCTTCTCATCAGTTCAGAACACCGCTTTCTGTAATTCAGTCAAATATTGGCGTGCTCGACATGCACATGCAAGCATCTCAAAGTTTTCAAAAGGATAAAGCCTTTCAAGAGAAGTTCGAAAAAATAAACGATCGGGTTAAGGTACAAATTACGCGAATGACCGACCTGATGAATGACGTACTTATTCTGGGAAAAATCAACGAAGGAAATATTACGCTGCGTCTGATTCGCGAGCCGCTTGTGCCTGTATGTCAGGAAATTTTGGAGAGCTATAGTTATTCAAACCAAAGAAAATCACTTCGCCTGGAGGTGCTCGGCGATCCCGTAGATGTTTTATTCGATAAACAGCTGTTTACACATGCACTATCCAATTTGGTGTCCAACGCCATTAAATATTCAAATGAAGACAAGGTTCCGAAAGTTACCTTGAACTTCAAGGAAAAGAATATTGAAATCAAAGTAAAGGACGAAGGCATTGGAATTCCAGAGGACGAATTGCCACACTTGTTTGAACCCTTTTATCGCGCATCAAACGTGAAAGAATACAGTGGAACAGGTCTAGGGACTGCCATTGCAAAAGAATACATCGAGTTAATAGGCGGTACCATTTCAGTTCACAGTGAGCTAGGAGTGGGTACCGAGTTTACAATCACACTTAACAACTAAAATCATGGAAAAAATTTTAATCGTTGAAGATGAAACTTCCATTCGAGAGACCTTGGAAGAAATTTTTGAACTTTCTGGATATGCAGTAAGCAGTGCAAAGGACGGTAAAGAAGGATTCGAAAAAATAATTAATGATACTCCTGATATCGTGGTTTGTGACGTGAACATGCCTGAAATGAACGGATTTGAATTGCTGGGTGCTATCAATGAGCGAATGAAGGACGACATTGTACCTCCATTCTTGTTTCTAACAGCAAAGGTAGAACCTAACGATATCCGCCGGGGCTTAGGTCTTGGAGCTGATGATTACATCCTAAAACCATTCGATAATAATGACTTGCTCAGCGCGGTGCGTTTGAGATTGGAAAAACGAAAAAAAATTCTTGGCAACAAACAAGTGGTGCATCTCAAAAGCCAGCAATTCACAATGAAAAACTAGCCATCCCAAGTGAATCCGGATTACAAATGGTTCCTTTTTCTGAGTTGATTTATTGCGAAGCAGAACGCGCGTATTGTCGCTTTCATCTCGCTTCAAAAAAGAGTATTCTCGTTTCCAAATCCATGAAAGAATTCGAAGATATTTTAACGCGCAATAACTTTTTAAAGGTCCACAAATCTAACATTGTGAATATACATCACATTGAAAAGTACATGCGTGGAACTGGAGGACAATTGCTCATGACTGATGGAAGTATTGTTCCTGTATCCATACGTAAGAAAGATCAATTAATGAAAATTTTAAAGCAGTAAAACAAAGGACCGCCAGCTGTACTGACGATCCTCGTTGTTCTCTCTCTAGTCAATGAGATTTATAATTTGATAAGTTTTTCTGACCAAAGCAACTGGCCACCTTGTACCAATCGAGCCAGGTACATACCTTTTTGCTCGAGGTGGATTTCTTGTGACAAGCTAGATCCTTCAATGAAGGTATTTTGGATTACTGCCCCAGTAGCATCAATGATCTGCAATTCTGCTTCGATGGCTTTGTTCCACTGAATGAAAGTGGCTGAATTCGTAGGGTTTGGATATGCCATAGCCTCGAAAGATGCCATTTGTGGTTCATCCAGAGTAGCTGCATGACGCACGGCTTGCGCCGCATCCGCATAGGATAATTCTTCGCTATCGAAGGGTTGCATTGGGGCAACATTGTTATTAGCAGACAGCACTCCAACACCCGGACCTACCACAGTCGGCGTAGTTGGCAGCTCTTCACATGGAATCATGTTTGAAACATACTCCAACGCAGACCCTGCATCCAAGCGTCCTGCTCCCAGTAATCCGTAGTAATCTGAGTAATTTACTGCATAGACGTCAGCTGCGGTTTGTTGTAGTATATACAATACTTCGTCTTGAGTCAGGCACGGGCGCATTGAAAGCATTAACCCTATGGTTCCCGTTACATAAGGTGAGGCAAAACTAGATCCGTTTCCAGTCAAATACCAGTTAGGAGCAACGGTTAAGGCAACGTCGTAACCAGGTGCACACAAGTCCACTTTATCGTTGTGCTGATGCGTTGTACTAGGATCTCCAGGTGTGCGCTCATGATTATCCATCGGTCCAACACTTGTCACGGAAATAACCCCATCCAGTGAAGCAGGGTAAACATAGTTGTTCGCTCCTCCGCATGTACCACCGTTTCCAGCAGAAGCAACCACAATAACTCCAAGATCGTTGATTTCATCTATGATTTGCTGATAATAAGAGCTATGCCAGCAACCAGAACTCCAGCTAGCATTAATCACACGGGATCCCCCGTAAGCCAATTGTAATAACTGGTTGTATCCCATTGTGGAAAGAGCCAACTTACAATCATACCCAATAGCACTTTTACCGGCTCCATTATCAGTGGCACCTGCAACTCCATTAGCAACAGCTGTTCCATGATAATAGTAGTACATCTGAACTCCCGACGAATTGTGCAGAGAAACGTATTTGTTTACAAGATCTTCGTGATACCCTAGAAAGCTACCATCAGAAACACCGAGAATAACATTCGTATCTCCTGTAGTATAATTCCACGCCTCGTCAGCGTTTATCAAATCTAAGGCATAATCCTCGGTGAAGTTTAAGTTATAGTCATCAGGATTTGTTGAAGAAAGCAACTCGTATTCAGGTCCTTTTTCTGCATTTTCCAGCGCTTCATTTCTATTCATTGCGTACATGAGTGCATCGATGTTGCAGTCACATTGAAATTCGTAAACTTTTTGAAGTGATTCTCTTTTAGAATCTGGTACTGCTTTTTCTACAGAAAAAATTGAAAATTCGTCAATCAATCGTTGCATCTCAGGTGTTTTAGACACCAATTTCCCGTTCTCAAAGAACGGTACTGAAGTAGATTCCTTTACAGTAACCCAAACCGATGGGCTACTTTCGCTTTGCGCAATACTTGTGAATGATGACAAGACTAAAAATGATGCCGTTAAAGAGGATAATAACTTTTCCATTTTGAATATTTTTAGATGAGAACTGCATCCAAATTATTCATGAAAATTGCCGCAATGGGCGTAGAACTTCCCAACGATAGAATTGGGCTTCCTAGTGATGAAAACTCAAAATAAGCACATACTATTTATTTGTATATCAAATACTTACACGTATAACGATCATACAAACAAATACCCCTTTTGGAAAGTTAAAGTAATGTTTGGGAAGAAAATGCTTGGCTCAAATTAAGTCTTGAAGACTAAATCTCAAAATAGCCCTTTTTGATGGCGTACACTACCAGACCCGCTACATTTTTGGCATTTGTTTTTCGCAACAAATTTTGACGGTGTACTTCAACCGTACGAACCGAAATACATAGCTTATCAGCAATTTCGTTGTTCTTTTTTTCATTGCAAATGAGTTCAAGAACGGCCAATTCGCGGGAACTCAATTCCTCGTCTGAAAATTTTGGCTCCACTTTACCGTCGCTTACAAGCTTAAACAGTTGCACCTTGGACACCTCATCATCGAAGTAATAACCTTGCTCGTGCACAGCATAAATGGCATCTACCACCTTTTCAATACTACAATTCTTGGCCAGATACCCTCTAGCGCCAAGCTTTATAGCCTGTGTAATATCCTTATCTGAAACAGACATCGAGAGCACGATTGGGCGAACTTTAGGAAACTTGGTAATGAGTTTTTTCAGGGCTTGTTTTCCTCCCAGGACTGGCATTTCCAAGTCTAAAAGAATGACATCCACTTTGTGGGATTTCAATTTGTCTAGTAATTCTTCCCCGTTAGCAGCATCGAAAACTAGTGCAATTCCTTCTTCCTCTTTCAACAAGGAAGACAAGCCCTCTCGAAATAGTGCATGATCCTCAGCAATTGCAATACGTATTAATTTTCCCATTCCTTCTTTTTTGATTCCTATGGAATACAATTTTGTAGTGGCGAACAGGCTTACGTTAGTGTTATCAGCTTAAACAATGATACGAAAAATGAGACAGCCATTTCCAGAAATACCATGAATACCCTCTTTTTTTCGACGAATGATGTATGAATCTTCGAAACTTCTCTATGAATCAGGCTGAGCGTTCCTTTTACTTTCGACAAAACTTTTATGTTAATAACTCTGTAGGATGACACAAATCAAGTTTCTAATAAAAATGTGTATCAATTGAATTTAAGAACCGAATAATTGCTTAATTTTACAGTCAATAAAAAAAGAGACATCATGAGTGTATTTGGTATTGTAACATTTCTATTAATTGGTGGAATGGCCTTTTGGATGCTATTGTTCTTGTTAGGATTTGTCGTTCCTTACTGGATTACATTGGGGGTGTTCGAAAAAATTCAACCAAAGCGCATTTTTGAAGATAAAGAGTAATTATACTCTTCGAAATAAAGGAATTAGCCTCAACAATGTTGGGGCTTTTTTTGTGCTCGATAGTCTGGAAAATATTGTACATTCGTTTGACCACACACTATGGACAAGACAAAAACGCACATCATCATCACCGCTGACGATTATGGCTTCTCAAATGAAGTTGACAAAGGAATAATCAATGCTGCGAAGAGCGGATTGATCTCTTCTATCGCGGCTTTACCCAACGGATATCTTTCTGCTGAAAGACTAGGGTTCCTCAAACAAATCCAAGATGATTATGAAGCAAAACGACTCGTTCATTCTGACAGTAAGGTAGACCATTTAAGTGTAGGCTGTCACTTTACAATTACTTCAGGACGCCCACTTTCTGATGCTGCGAAAAACTGTCGTTACTTGACCAAGAATAACGGTTATTTCAGGGAGTATACCAAAATGCGGTTCCCGAGAAATGAAAATAAGCGAAAAGAATTGGAGGAAATTGTATACACCGAACTGGTGGAACAATTAAATAGCATGAGAAAACATGTCGTCGTGGACCACCTCAGCAGTCACCACGATAGCCTCATTTTTTTTGATGAGTACTACAATGCTTTTCTCAGGGTGTCCAAAGAAACGGGAATTCCAGTGCGCTCGCCTGTCATGCGTCCCAGGTCTCGCGAGCGATTGTATTATGGGCAGATTGGGTTTCGTTCCATGGGCAACTTATTCGGAAGCTGGCTAGAGTATCGAAAATTCCGAAAAAAAAGATTCAAAGGACTTATGCAACTCTCTGAGGATATCAAGTCCCCTGATTTTTTGTTCGGCGGAAACTATATGAGCGGTACACTAGCAGGTGGTGTTTTTGAACCAAAGCGACAACAAGCCATGGCTAAATCCAAGCTATTTAAACACTATGATGATCGAGAGGAAACCGCTTCCGGAACTTCTCACTATAATTCAATAGAGTGCAAAAACCCTTTAGACATGGACGGATCTGTAGTGGAAATATGCGCACATTTAATCGATCCAAACAACACGATTGATTACAACGAAGGCGGCCCTCTTTTCAGCAGAAAAACGGATAAAGGCAAACCCAACAAGCATTATTATCCCGGGGTAAGCACGTCTTATTTCGACGGACGCGAGATAGAATACAAATTATTGGAATTAATGAAGTCGCGAATCTACCATGACAAACAAGTCGAAATTTTTAACTGGAAATCCTTAGTAACTGATAAACCTTGGCCTTATGCATAACTATTCATTCGAAAAAATCGAAGGTTATAATTTCTCCCTTCGACAACAAGCCAGAAACGACAGGAGTTTTCAAGACGAATTACGTATTCAAGATACCTTCGTATTATTGAAGAAGTTTGGAATTATCGATACCATTCCGGAATCAAAAACGGACGAGACCTTGAATACCACTTTAAGCCAGTTGGACCCAAAACATGCCAATTTGCTAAAGAATTTCGTTCGCAATAATATTCGAAATATACGTTGGTATGAACTGAAGATCATCCGCGAGAATAGTTTTCGTTTGCTTTACGCCTGGATTACAGCAATTTTTGTTTTCGGCGTACCTATCACTATAGGTTTCGCCACGGTAAATGCGGATGAACTCCATTATGACGGAGCCGAACTTATTGGAACTTCGCTTACGGTCTTACTCGCCTCCGTAATTGGCGTACATAAACTCATCACTTCCTGGATGGAAAAACGCAGATACAGAAGCCATTTCTTTCAAGCAAAAACAGATCTACAGAACCTTCTTTTTGCTTTGGAAGAAAAGATGGATCTCTTACGAGCAGATGCGAACCTGCTGGAACCAACTTCTGAGGAAGAAAATAAAACAACCGGCTCCAAAATTAATTTCATGCTCACTGAAGAGATGGAAGACGAACTCTTGGCGCAGCTAAAAGAATCTCGTGAAATTGTGCAGCGCGAAACGAAAGCGTTTTTCGAGATGAGCGCAGTATCCACCTTTGATTTGGGATCCATTCTTTCTACCTCTGGAGAAACTGCCAAAGGAATATTTAAAACTTTCAGAAGTCATAGCTTCGACCTGGACAAAAAGAAGCAAGAAGAGGAGAAAGCGAGGCAAAACGCCGAGGCATCAAGGATCAATAAAGTCAAAGCAGATATTGAAATACAATCCAATGCATTAAAATTGAAAAGACTGACGGAAAAAGAGACATTGCTAATCGATAAATACTACACATTGAAAGGTACAATGGGCTATACCGACAAGAACGAGCTCGCCCTAATGAAAAAGGAAATTGATACGTTGCAGCAGCAAATTGAAGATTTGGAAATTGAAGAAATACGTCTTCAGTCTCTATCGAATGCTGGCATACCTATTAGTTAAAAATCATCTGGAAGCCCTTCCACCTCTTCTGCCTCAACTTCACATAAGGTACAATTCTCTTCCATGTGTTTGCGGATTTTTTCGCGGTCCTTTTCTATCCTTTTGTTATACTCTTCTGGCGAATCGTACATTTTCATAATTTGCTCTAAGTAGCATAAGCGGTCGAAGTCTATTACTTTATCTGTAATGTTTTTCTTGCTCTCCTTCGTCCAACCTTTGTCAGAGTTATGGATTTGAATGTAACCATAAGCACCTGCACCTAGCCAAAGTACGACCCACAACATGGCAGCTACTCTCCCAATTCCACGAGCATTTAAGCGAATGAAACGCACTCCTACCAATGCCATCATCAGAACAGGTGTAATCAATGCGATTTTCGCAAAATTCCGAACGTTGGCCGTTGACCAATCGCCATCTCCAGCCTTGTTATCTAAAACGGCATAGGTAACTCCAATAATAATCACGGCTAGCCCAAACCAGCGCATCAATGCTACAAACAGTTGGTTAACTTCTCGGTTTCCACTGCTTGCTTGTTTATTAATCATCGTACCCAAAACTAGAAACGCAAGTCCGATCACTGAAAATATTACAATTGGCAAAATCATGTCTTTATGGTTATATTTATACCTCTAAATATAGTAAAATGTAGGACTCGGGCATCTTTAGCACGGTGTTTGCATAAAGAACTGAAAATTAAAATTGGTAACATGAAAAATTTATTAGTAGTCCTTTTTGTAGGGTTGTCTGCGGGATTGTTTGCTCAAAGCAGAACGGTGGCTGGAGAAACTTTTCCTGCAAAATTGGATGTAAAAGGAACAAATCTAGTTTTTAACGGTGCAGGTTTGCGTGAGAAATACACTTTGGACTTATATGTTGCGGCGTTATATGTTCCGAAACAAACTACCGACGCAAATAAGGTGATTAATGCCAACGAGATTCAAGCTATTAACATCAAGATCGTTTCTAATAAGGTAACTCGTGAGAAGTTCAATGAAACGGTAAAAGAAGGATTTGAAAAAGTAACTGAAGGAAAAGCTACCAGTGCTCAAATTTCAAAGTTTACTGGGTTCTTCTCGGCTGCAATCAAAAAAGGTGATGACATTCAAATCATTTATAAGCCAGGTAAAGGAACTGCCGTAATGATCAATGGTAGCTACAAAGGATTGGTTGAAGGTTTAGACTTTAAAAAAGCATTGTTCTCAATTTGGTTGGGAAGCAAGCCTGCCGATTCAGGATTGAAGAAAGAAATGCTTGGAAAGGCATAATTGAAAGAATAATATGAAAAACGCCAATCTCAAAAATCTGAGATTGGCGTTTTTTTTTGTGGTGTAGATATGGTTTGGAGGCTTTTGTTCACAAGGGATTCCTGATTTTGATAAAAACCCTTCACCGCAAAAATGCGTTTAAGTATTGAAGCATTTAGTAGTTTTTGCAAAAAATTCGCCTTATCTTCTAATGATACAGAACTTATATGTGCTACGAATCTGCCCAACTTGCCGAACGTATTTACCGCGACGCCATAAGAGCGGGTGCCTCCGAAGAAGAGCTTGAGTATCTTCGTAAGAATTGGGAAGAAAAAAAGCGGGGTAAACCTTCCAATAAATACTATCATGTCAGCGGGTTCGAACATCCTGAATTGGTAGCATTTTACAAAAAAGATAATCACCTGGAACTCGATCATTTCACCTGGGGATTGATTCCACACTGGGTAAAGGATGAGAACCAAGCCACTGACATCTGGAACAAAACGCTCAATGCCCGGGGAGAATCCATATTTGAAAAACCATCTTTCAAAGACGCGGCTGAGAAAAATCGTGTAATCATTCCTTTAGATGGATTCTTTGAACACCATCACAAAAACGGCAAAACATTTCCCCACTACATTCAACAAACGGATGGCGAAAACATGCTGGTCGCTGGCTTGAGTAGTCACTGGACAAACCCTACAACAGGAGAAGTTATTCAATCATTGTCTATTGTAACAACGAAGGGAAGTGAGTTGATGCAGGAAATCCACAACAACCCGAAGTTGAAAGAACCTCGAATGCCATTAATATTGAATGAAGCCAATGTTGAAACTTGGCTGGATGGCAACGCTAATGAAATTGAATCTTTAATGACGCCATCAAAAGTTGAAATCAAGGCGCATACCGTTCGGCGATTAAAAGGCAGAAATGCATTAGGAAACGTACCCGAAGTTCAACAGGAATACCATTACCCTGAAATGGATGATCCGCTCACCTTATTTTAAATACAGAAATGAAAACCGTTCTTCGTGCAATTTGGAAAGGCATAGTCGCTGTTTTTAACTTAATTTCACATATTGGAAACACCTTCGGTAACATCGGTTGATTGTGTTGGAATAGAGTTATTCCTTAGTTAATTTAACTGGGTATACCGGATTAATCCGCATTATAATGGTTTAGGTAGAACTCTTCAAGTTCCAAACAGAAAGATGAGACTTCTGGCTTGCGGTCTCACCTGGATTTCTATCGACTGCACTTTTGCTCAGCATGGACTTCTCGCCAATACAAGCACAAAAAAACCCGAATCTCGACTTCACTCGATGACCGGGTTTTTTGTGGAGGCATCGCAACGGAAGTCGAACCAATCCCGATGAACATAATTGATATTCTGAAAACTTCATTTACCGAGGGATAAGATTCTGAATGCACCTCTCAAAACTATCGTAAATACCACCGCTCCGATAATTAGATCGGGTAATGAAGAATGCAGCGTGTAAACTAGCAATCCTGCAACGATTACTCCTGCATTAATGATAATATCATTTGAAGTAAAAATCATACTTGCTTTCATGTGCGCTTCCTGATTATTTGATTTCTGCAATAGATACAAGCATGCTCCGTTAGCTATTAGCGCTAATGATGAAACAACGATCATCAACAAATGATCTGGTGTGGATTCTAAACCAAAATACCTTCTTAACACTTCAAGAAACCCTACAATGGCTAGTGTAATTTGAAAGTAGCCCGCCAGTTTTGCAATGTTCTTTTTCCGCGCTAAGGTTCCCCCGACTGCTAAAAGACTTATGCCATACACTAATGAATCTGCCAACATATCTAAACTATCTGCTACTAAACCCATTGATTGTGCTAACAATCCTGAAATCATTTCGATTAAGAAGAACGAAGCATTAATAATAAGGACTGCCCAAAGTAGTTTTCTTTGAAGCTGACTTTCTCCAAAATTTCTTCTTTCGGTAGTATTTGTTTCGATTAATTCACTCCCCAAATTCAGCTGTGATATGTGATCGTCGATTTGTTGTAAATTGCCTTTGTGAAATACAATCAGTTTACGCTCTGGAATATCAAATTCTAAATGCGCTATGCTATCAATATTGGAAAGCTTCATTCTGATCAAATTCTCTTCAGAAGGACAATCCATTTTAGATATTTTGAATACAGTCTCGGTCATGAATCATTTAGATTTAAATCGAATTAGACTTAAAATGACCATCATTTAATGGGCAGAATGCAAAATAATGATGGAATATATTGAGTTTAAACTAAAAATGCCCACCAAATGGTGGGCATTTTTAGTTTGGTGGAGGCATCGCAACGGAAGTCGAACCAGAATTAGTTCTGATTCTTCCTATCTACAATTTTAGCTAGATACTCAAAATGCTCACAAAAAATGTACTCAATGCTAGATTCAATAATGTATGAATTAAATATTTCAACTTCCTTTTTAGAAATATCCATCATAGATAAATACGGAATATGCGGATATTCCTGAGCATTCATAAACATCAGTGCAATTTTCGAGGATAGAGGAATGTATTGAAAAATATCATCTTTAAATTTTAGCGAGAAGTACTTGTTATCTGACGTCATTGAGAAGAATGGTGAATCACTTGTAAGAAGATACTCGCTTGAATCCTTAACAACTCCGAATACAATCTTGAATTCTTTTAGTCTATTTCTTACTTGATTAAAAATATCGCTATTCCCAACAGTTTGTTTGTAGATTGAAGTAGAAAACATTTGTTGCTGAGTTTGCTCAGAAATAAACTTATCCCTTAGCGCATGAAACCAATTTTCGATGTCTCTCTCTGAGACTAAACCCGTCATGCGCTTGATGAACTCTGATTCCTCTTTTAACTGATTAAGGTTTTTATCTAATTCGTCCGCAATTTTATTTTCGTTAAACCCTGTCATAAACACTGGATTCCGTGATACCATGCTTAAATAGAAATCGGGAAGTTTTGAAGGATTCCAATCTCAAGTCCCTGAGCATCAATTTGAAGAAGTAATTTCTTCAAAAAGTCACCCTCATACCAAAAAGCATTTTTTTCGACATAGTTTTCTGGTATATCAAATCTTTGGGCGAATTGACTATTCACATCGTAAATATCTAGTGAGTAACAAACAGAACTAATATGCCTGTTTCTAGGCTTTCCCCATTTGTTTTGGCGTCTAATGTTTCGCGATGCATAGAAATGATCGGTCTCATCAACACAAAAGTTTTTCAAGTACGATTTTGGGACAAAATGTTGCTTCTCTTTTTTCACTGTTCAATTTCACCAAGTAATATAAAAATCTGAAGGCAAATTCACCCATTTCTGCTATTGAAAATCAGTATTACCCAACTAAAAGAAATAACAAAAACAATTTAAACTTATTTTCATTGGATAAATTCTTGTAACTTATAATGTACGAGCGAAACTTCTGCTCAAACCTTAACCTAATTACTAAACTGGTGCTATTGGTTTAGATCAATATCTTTGAACCTTTGGCACGACATTAAAAGCACTATGATTGAAATAAATAAGGGGATAACTAAAAAGCCTGTAACCAGTAAAATTCTTATCGATTTCTTCGAGAAATCTAACTACGAAGGCTATTTGTACATAGGTTACCCAATACTATTTACTGGTGAGGATAGCGTGACTGTTGATGCTCTCTGGATTTCAAAAGAATATGGTATAATAATCTTCGACTTGATTGAAAAAATTGATGAAATTCAAAATCACATAAAAAGACAAGATTTAATATTTAGTAAGATTGAATCTCAGCTCATCGCCTACCCAGAGTTAAAAAAAGGACGTAGAGATTTTCTTGTAAATATTGAAGTTATAAGCTATGCAGGAGAATTGTGTCAGACCGACTTTGATAATTTCTTAGTATCAAATACATCTGATCTTGATAGTTTTATTCGGAAGCAAGACGGGTGGGATTATGGAGGATTATTCGAGAAGGTATTGTCAATACTCCAATCAGTTGTAAGTCTCAAGAAAGTCTCGACAAGAGAGATTAAAAAAGATAATTCAAGAGGTGCCATTGTCAAAGATCTTGAAACTACAATTGCCACATTAGACCGAAATCAAGAGAAAGCCGTTATTGAATATTTTGAGGGAATCCAAAGAATTAGGGGGCTTGCAGGGTCAGGAAAGACCATAGTTTTAGCACTCAAGGCTGCGTACTTCCACACTCAAAATCCAGAATGGAATATTGCAGTTACGTTCAATACCAGATCATTAAAGAATCAATTCCGAGACCTTATAACTAGGTTCTGTGTTGAGAAGAAAAGAGAAACCCCGAACTGGAAAAAAATTAAAATAGTTAACGCATGGGGAAGTTCAAAGGATTCGGAAGATGAACGGGGAATCTACTATGATTTCTGTATTTCGAATCAAGCTGAATATTTGGACTTCCGTCAGGCAAAACGTTTATACCCTCGAAATCCTTTCAAGTATGCTTGTGAAAAAGCCTTGAAAGAAGCAAAAAAATCCGTAGAGAAATACGATGCGATTCTGGTTGATGAGGCGCAAGATTTATCGGAGGAGTTTTTGAATATTTGCTACAAGCTTCTCAAGACACCGCAAAAAAGATTAATTTATGCTTATGATGAGTTACAGAAGTTGAATGAAGGAGAGTCCTTACCGAATCCACAGGAATTTTTAATTCCGAAAACAAAAAAATTTGATGATCGAATTTTAAAGGTATGCTACAGAAATTCAAGACCGTTATTAGTTACAGCTCATGCACTCGGTTTTGGGATTTACAGGGAAACTAGTGACGCAAACCCAAATCTAGTTCAATTCTTTGATCAGCCGCAGCTTTGGAAAGATGTAGGTTACTCCATAAAGAAAGGAAAGTTCAAAGCAAATTCGAACATTATTTTAAATCGTAAAGAGACATCAAGTCCAAAACATCTTGAGAACCATTCTCCTTTGGATGATTTGATCATTTTTAAATCATTCGAGACTAAAATGGAGCAAGCAGCTTATGTTGCAAATGAAATTGAAAAAAATCTAAAAGATGATGAATTATTACATGATGACATCATCGTTATCAACCCTATGTCTCTTACCACTAAGGATGAAGTCTCTTTGGTTCGCTCGCAATTACTAAAAAAGAGTATTAATAGTCATATCTCGGGTGTTGTTAACGCAAATAGATTCTTTGAAGAGGACTCTGTAACTTTTACAGGAATCAACAGAGCGAAAGGAAATGAAGTTCCTATGGTATACATTATAAATGCTCAAGACTGTTATTCCGGAAGAATTTTTAATAACAGAGACTTGATCCGTAAAAGAAATATACTATTTACTGCTATAACAAGAAGTAAGGCATGGGTGAGAGTAGTTGGTGTTGGTCAAGATATGAACTTGTTAATTAAAGAATATGAACGTGTGAAATCGAAAGGATTCGAATTAGATTTTATCTACCCATCTTCTGAAGAAATTAAAAAAATGAACATTATTCATAGGGATATTACCAAATCAGAAGAGGATGCAATAAAATCGGAAATTGAATCACTTTTTGGAATTCAAGAAATTATTAAGAAAATAAAACGTAAAGAAGTCTACATTGAGGACTACCCAGTCGACGTTCAGGAAATCATAAAAAAGTTGATGGATGAATGATCGGAAAGCCATAATGAAGGAAATCAAAAGCTTGACCAGTTCTCTGATTGATCAAAGCATTTCAATTAATCAAAACTTCCCTTTGTATGCCGATAATGAGGTCAACTGGGAGAACTATAGTAATATGGCTTTTATACTAAAAAACGAGTCTTACGAAAAAATCTATAATGCTTGCATTGAAGCCAAGGATTATAATATAATGCTTCTTGACGGCGGTTTTCTACAATTCAAATATCAATTTAAAAGAAATAAAATAGAAAGTCATGTTCTTGGTTATTTCCCAAATCCAAACTTTGAGAGATTTCAAGATAATCCTGAGTTTTTTGAAGAATTGTATTTTGGAAATGAGTTATTCACCGATATTTTCGATGATAAACAAGTTATTTTTCCTGTTAGATTTGATTTTTCAGATGTGCATACAGAAATAATACACCCGAGGGCACACGCAACTCTTGGAAACTATAAAGATTGTAGAATACCAATTAGTCATCCAGTTTCACCAAAGAGATTTACATCGTTTATCCTACAAAATTTTTACAACACAAAATTTGTCAAGAATAATTTGTTTGAAGAACTTAAGTCCAATATTAGATTTGATGAATGTATCACAGAAAATGAAAAAAAAATAATCCACTTAGCGTATGAATAGTGTTAAAAGTCAAGTCCAAAAGCCTAAGTATTTATACCTATTTTTTATTTGATTGATCATTAGTAAATTGTCTTCAAGAATGAAGTAAATTGAGTAACGTACAGAAAGGTAACAAATTTGAACAGCGTGCATTGCAAATCGTTTATGATGCCTTGAATTCTGATGAGTTCAGTGTTAACCCTAAGCATGCCCAGGTATTCCAAAAAAAGAAGTACCACTCTCCTATCCGAAATGGGATGATTGAATTCGACATTTCAATCGAAGTAACAAACCCAAATGCTGCAAACTATTCACTTTTGTACCTAATTGAATGCAAGTCATACTCTTCTCGCATTCCAGTCGATGAAGTTGAAACTTTTCATAGTCAGGTAATCCAACTAGGTAAACATAATGTCAAGGGTGTCTTTATTACAGATGCGCCACTGCAAAAGGGTGGTGAAGAAATTTGTAAAAGACTTGGTATTATGCATATACAAGCCGATATGAATGGGCTATATGATATAGTATTGTATAGAGAATCAACTCGAACTAAAGGGAATTTTAATATTCCTTTCGTGTTAAAACAAACTGAGCCTAACGAGGAGGCAAAATCACTAATCAATAAAATTGATAAACAACTTTACTCAGCTTTCTCAAAACATATTACTGACAACAGAGTAAGTTATGGTATTAATAGACTATCAAAGCAAGACATTGAAGCGTCAGCAAATCAAATTCTAGACTCAATAGACCCTGATTTAAGAAAATATGGCAGGATATTATCTGAAAGCTCCTTAATTAGTTACATGGAAAAGAACTATAAAGTTTCTTTTGTCGAATCTCGTTCCCCTAATTTCCTTGGTAAATGTGACTTTGAAAATAACCGAATCAGTCTTAATCATGAATTATATAAAAAACGAAGGCGCTTCTTCGTATTAGCTCATGAATGTGGACATTACATACTTCATTCAAAGCTAAGTATTGGAAGTAATCAACTTGAAATCCTTGAAGATAACGATTACAACTTTCGTGTTCATAACTACCGCCTGAATACACCAAAAGATTGGATAGAATGGCAAGCCAATCAATTCGCGCAGTCACTCGTTCTTCACCAAGGGTCCTTCTCAACAAAGCTGGTGGGCGCAATTAAAAGAACTTACGGATTAAAGAAGGTAAATGGACCAATAGTAATTAATGACGATCCTAGCACCCATGCCACACTAAACGAATTAGTAGAATCAATGTCGTATATCTTCAATGTTTCGAAGACATCAATATTCATTAAAATAAAACAAATGGGAATGCTGAAAGATCTTTCAAGAACAAAGAAAATTGGAGAGGTATTTGGTCAGGCATTTGATTCTTTCATGAAATAAATCTCTATCAATTATGTCATTACAAAACGCACCAACACTCTACCAAAAAATTAAAAAAGGAAGTGAAGGCGGACATGAATTTGCTAGAATTCTAATTCAACTCCTTACCGCGGATTCTCTTGCAAAAGGATACAAATTCATAACTACATCTGATGCATCGGGTGATTATAAAGGTGTAGATGCTATTGCAATAGTGAATGGTAAAAAAATTGGTTTTCAATTCAAGTTTTATCCAACTACCATGTCAAGTAGTCAGAAATCATCTGTGATAAAATCATACAAAAATGCAATTGAGAAGTTTCCTGAGATGGATCAATGGATTCTCGTAACACCCGAAGATTTTGACTTTCGAGTGATGGACTGGTTCGACGAGAAATTTCCCTCTGACACAATAGATTGTCAACATTGGGGTCACGCCTTCATTCGAGACCTTATGCTCAAGCACAAGCAAATTGGAAAACTTTATTACGACGACTTAAAAACCTCCGATAACAACTCCCTACCTACAATTAAAGAACAAGAAGACTTCTTCATTGCATTAACGAAATCTAATCAGCAAGCAATCAGAGTAATGTCAAGCGCCCAACCGACATTTTCCGATTGTCAACAAGTGTTCTCTAATGAGTATGCGGGTTTCATTTCTGACGTATACCATGTAATGTTTCGGAATATAGCAGAGGCAAAAAACAGCTACCCACTTGGAAATAAAACCAGAGTAAAGATCGAAAGTAGCACTATAACTGATATTCAAAACTTCACAGATAATTTACCAGGCGGAATGCGTCAAATTTTCCTTCATGAAAATGCACTTCGTCCGGGAACTCGTTTTTTCAGCATCAAATATCTAAAAGATGATGATGAGCATGGTTTTAATCAAAGTATATGGTGTCATATAAATGGAAGATGGGTGTATTTCCCAAAACCATGGCGAATAATAATGAGTATAAAAGAAATGAGAAAATCTAAAGAAGTGAACAGGATTGTTCGCATCATTCGAATTTTTGGATTTAAACGTTTTATCGATAAGCGTGATAGAATTGAGTTGGGTATCTTAATGAATCTTATTTCTGAGCGAATTGGGAAAAGCAAGGATTGATTCAAAAAGATACAATCCATTGAATGGAACCATCAAATTAATAAAGTTCCTTTCAAAGACATAAGTATTTATACCTATTGACATTAATCATTCTACTTCCGTTCTTTACGATATAATCCTAACGTATGAATAAAAGAACGCGACTCATATTTCTTATATTATCAGTAATCTCACTAGTATCAATAGGTAGAATTTTAACCAGTGACTTTGACTTTTTATTAGATGATTTTTGGTTTACATCTGGAATGCTTTTGCTAATTCTGTTATCTCTCATTGACCAACCACATTTCTCGACAGAGTCCAATATTTTCGTAAACGCAACAACTGGAGCAATTTCTCTTCTCTTAGTCCATATAGAATTAAGGAATTGGGTCTTCTGGTCTTTTCTTGCAATCACATTATACCTTGCAATATCAAGTCTAATACTAATGTGGAGCAGGAATAATAAGTTGAGCGAAGAACCGAAATGGATTAGTTTTCTGTCGCGGCTCAATAGAGAAATTGGAAGACCTGAAGCCATTTTCTCCGCATTTTTTATTTGGGGCGTAGTAATTCAATTCGGTGTAAATAGTAATGAATTTAACGGACTACTTCTCTTTTGGGTTGTTTTTATGATTCTGAACTTACCTTCGCTGGCTAAAACATTTAATCACTTGTTTAGTAGAAAAAAGAAGTTTTCCGACGATCTATCGGTTGGTAAAATATTCAAAGTTGAAGCGAAGAGTGTTTTTTGGGTTAAGTTATTTCCTGACAAGAATCAGAACATTGCAACGTTAGATTTTGTTGAGTTTAATTACTCTGTCAATGGATTAAGTGTTAGTCATGGAGTTGTGCTCGAATCGTACTTCTTGAATGAAGAAAAGTGGTTAAAGGTCCTTGCATCACATGAGTTACAAGAAGAAATCCATAAACCGAAAACCTTAGCCCATCACTCTAAAGACATAATTTATAAAGTTGATTTTGAAGAAGAACCTGAATTCATGGATCGGTTTGTGGGTCTGGTTGAAGAGGGGTCTAACATTTCGCGTCTTCGATTTATGTACTACGGAAACAACCCTGTCGAGGAAGGTCAACTTCTACAAGTAAAGAAGAACGAATCGGAAGATTTGGTATATTACCAAATTGTCGAAGGGATAACTAAGTTCGAGCATTTGGAAGGACGAAACGAGGATGGCTATACTGTCGGAGAAGCTGTTCAACTTGGTACATGGGATTCAGATAATATGAGATTCGATAAATATGGATGGGTACCGAATATCAATACTCTAGTATCAATTGCCCAAGACCTTGAAGTTACCGAAATTGAAGAAGGATTCTTACAAATAGGAAGTATCCCTGGAACAAATTTTCCTGTAGTTCTCAATAAAGAACTTGCTTTAACTCATCACACTGCCGTACTTGGAGTTACAGGAACAGGGAAATCAGTTTTTTCTCGAAACTTAATTCGAGAATATCTGGAAGAAGATGATATTAAAGTAATCTGTGTAGATTTTACTGGTGAATACAGAAATAAATTCCAAGACTTACAGCCTGTCCAAATCATATCTGATGAAAACAACGAAAAGCTTTATAAAATTTTCGAATGGGTATCAAATGAATTAGAGAAATTTGGCAATCAACAGGATAAGAAAAAACTTAAAGAAGCAGATGAGCGCATCGCCACCATTTTAAATGAAGGGCTTACATCTTTTCTTGAATCTGAGGATTCGAGAATTACAATTTTTGAACTTCCAGACGTGGTTAATACATCAGGGGTTTTAGAGTACACGCGACAAATGTTCAAGGCTCTGTTCAACATTGCTAAAGCAAATCGTTGCTTTGGAAACAAGGTATGTATTGTCCTTGAAGAAGCGCATACCGTAATTCCAGAATGGAATTTTGTTGGTATCTCAGATAAGTCTTCTCAATCACTTCTAAATAGTATTTCCCAAATTGCACTTCAAGGACGAAAGTATGATGTTGGACTGCTCGTAATAGCGCAACGGACGGCGAATGTTTCAAAAACCGTACTTACACAATGTAATACCATTATATCATTTCAAGAATTTGACAAAACAAGCAGTGATTTTCTCGCTAATTACTTCGGACAAGGTATTGCCGATTCACTACCAAACCTAAAATTTCGACAAGCAATTGCAGCAGGGAAAGCGATGAAATCCAATGTCCCAATGATATTCGAGGTTCCAGAAATTACGGAAAATGATGGTATTGATGCTGCCGCAGTTGTACTTTAAAGGAATGATCACTTAATCTTCTGGTCGCTGATCCGCGTAGCAAAATTCAATAGACTAATTCGGTCTTCGTCAGAATTAAACTCAAACATTTTAGTGTGGTAGTCAGTTCTTTTTGCGTAGTCCGTATATATTTTTCTGGAGTTTTCAGAGGTATCAAGTTCAAGAAAGAGTGCCTTTAAATCAAAATTATAACAGTCTTGGTAGGACTTGTGACTTTTGGAAGGGAAATTATTCTTGAACATTACGTTATAAGCTGGTTTAAAGTAATTTATTAAGGCTGCTTCCGTAAAGTTCAACATTTGTTTTTCATCGATGGATAATGCCCTCTCACCATCAATTCCGGGATTAGAAACATCTTCAGACCTGAGGGGCACTCGATCCCCTCGAAGTGAGTCTGGTAAATTCATAACCACGCTAATTTGCTCGAAATTGGCAAGCATAAACCAGATATCGAAGTCAGGATTATTTGCTGAAGCGTCAGCAAATATTCGTTGTACTGTCTCGTGTGACTTCAACCTATCAATTGCCATTCTTTCTCCATTCGCTCCGTATGACTGTCCAATATAGAGAACATCGTAATCGAGGTATTCAACATCACTGTTATTCAGAGCGATACTCGAATCGATAATTGTTCCTGGTCTACCACCAAAAATGAAGTTTTGTCCATCAAATATCTGAAAAACGTTATGTGGATAACTTGATTTGAATTCTAACTTTGACTTTGCCTTTCGAAATTCAAAACTCAAATCAATTTGTTGTTTGTCCTCCGGATTATGCGCAATAAAACTAAGGTTTATTACTTTGTCATGAATTTTAACTGAATTAGGGTCAACGGTAACTCTGGGTCTGGCAAGTACGAAGTAAATGTTGCAGGGATTATCTGCACTAAATGTGTCGCTATCCTTAGCGAAGAAATCCAAATCTGAACCAAGAACAAATTGATACTGATTCAAGTGCGTTAGCAAAAAAGTCTCAGATCCTTTTATGTAATTGTCTTTATCAAAGAAGGATTTCATATATCAATTAAGGCTAATTAATTATCAATTTCTCAGCTCCTATAACTTCTTGATCATTAATAATTTTTAGGTAATAGAGTCCACTGGAAAGTTCGATTCGAAGTAATTTCGAGAATGGCATACTGTCTATAATCATTCCTTTGGAATCAACAACCTCAATGTCTGTCACCAAAACGTCTTCATCAATTTGAATTGTAAATTGACCATTTGAGGGGTTCGGATAAACCTCAAATTTAACTTGCTCTGGTGATTCTAAGTTAAGCCAACTAGGAAGCATGCCAACCTCAAGAATATGCAACTTATCATTAGTGATAATATATACATTACCTTGATTATCAAGCTCTATCGATACTAATCCACCGAATTGGATAGGTGAATTGTTCTCGTCGTAAAACTGTAACCATTCATTGGTAGAACGATCAAGATATGCTAAGCTATTTATACTTGTAATCGAACTTCCAAACAAAGCCCAAACATTATCGTCTTGATCAAACTCAAACTCAATGATTCTACCACTTGGCTGATTGATTGTATTATAAGAGGTTAAGGTATCAATAAACTGACTTCCCAAAGCAATTGAAAACCCCTGATTCCCTGCAAGGAAAAACGTATCAGAATTATTCATAAACTTGAAATCATTGATATAGTTATCAAGTATGAATTCTGCTGTGTCAGCCGAACGATAATCAAAAGTTAACGGCTCATAGTACCGTATGACGTCTAATCCATTTCCTGCAAGTGTTCCGCATGACCATGCGTGTCCATTCCTAGATTGAATTCTACGTTGCCCGTCGGGATAATTCGTGGGTATATCATTCACGTATTTTTGCAGATTCTCTCCTATTCTGCATACCCAAAGACTGTCTTCCTCTACAGACATAAAGACAGCATCTGTGGGACCAACATAATGGCTCCATTGAGTATTATCGTCATACTTATAGATGAACCCAGAATTGTCATTGATCACAAAAACGTCGTCATTGAGAAATTCTACTTCTTGAAATGAAACATTAGCTGTTGGCGGAAGGTTTGAATCCGTGGCGTTACTATGTGTAGTAAATAGCCCTTGTGGATTGATGTTATAAATGCTGAATTGACGTGCCCACCAAATATCATTGTTTTGCCTGTTAATCTTAAAAGACTTTCTTCCCGTTGGAGGAGACCACCAATATCCTTGAACCCCTAAATCGCTAGTAGCAATAGTAGTCCAATCCTGTGCTTGAATTGAGAATGGAAACACCAATGCCAAAATGTATACTATTATTGTTTTATCCATTTCTTTGATTTTTGGGTGCCACGAGGGCTAGTTAAATGTACGAAGTATAGTCCAGTTTTCAAATGAGAGACATCCAAAGTGTAGATTTTACTTTGTGTAACGTCCACGTGGTTGACTATCCTTCCTGTTGCATCAATCAATGTAATTTGTGCCCCCTCCAAATGGTTATTTTCTAAAACAATATTGAGTTCATAAGCACCAGGATTAGGATATACTTTAAAATCCAATTGGGATTGTAAATCTTCTAAACTCGCCAAGGAATCGAGTAATTCATTCGGATCAATACACGGAAAATCATAACGAGTAAGTAACGTCGTATCGCGAATATAGATTGAGTATGCCATTTTCGGGAGATCACTTTGCGGATCATAAGGATTATAAGGATACCAATAATCTACTGGTACTGATCCATTGTCGTAGAGTAATAGGTTTATTTCTTCATTCAGATACCTTTCTACAAAATGATAATAATAACCAGACAAGTAGATAATTGAATCATCTACGATAGAATCAATATATGCCATTTGCTCAATACCGAAATATTCACCAACAACAGTTGAATCGATAATAGTACCGCCAGAATACTCGAATATTTTTGTAGTGTCTTCGTTCAGAATTGCAGAATTGGAAGGTCCATGACGAACCCAAGAATCAAGTAAAACGGTACTATCAAGCATATACTGTCCAAAATCATATACGAGTTGTTCTTTGTATCTGACCACCTTATATGGAAAATCTAACACTAGAGGAAATCCACTTCCAATCGGACCTTGTTCTTCATTATTTAACGGCTTTGAATAATTGATGGAAATGGTATCAATAGCTAAGGTTTGTCTTCCGATATATGGCATGTCAGGGTGAACAATTTGATACTCTGGAAAGTCTATCATCTTTAAGGCTTCAAAGGCATTTAACCTTCCCCAGCCTGATCCAGGGTGATACCCCCCTGCATTAATATTTTCTTGCGTCTGAGTTGCTGAAGTTTGGATTATATATTCAACATCTGCTGGATCAAGATTTAAATTCGAGTAACAAAACGCCTTATTGTAATGACTTAATAGGAGTGCAGCGACACCAGCAGTATGGGGAGCGGCGGCAGAAGTTCCATCAAATTGACCGTACAAGAAGGTAGAATCAACATTACTGGACTCAGTTGTTTTTACAATATCAAATGATCCTGGAGCTATGATGTCAATATCCTGCCCATTCGGTGAGAAGTACAAACTAGAAGTATTCTGCCCTTGGATCAGTCGTTCACCATCATTACCTGATGATCCTGTAGACATAACCCAAGAATCATGAAAACCTGCTGGATAAATTCTTGGTCCCTCATATGTGGACGGAAATACTCCTGTCCCTATAACTGGATTACCGCGCGATGCAGTACTCACAACTCCATTGCGTATTGAAAAAAGAAAAGCCTCATAACATAAGTTACAATCATCAAAGAAGGCAGGTCCGCCCGGAGGTGCGGGTTCTTCCGTTGGTCCTTTTTCGTATGAATCGATTCGAAAGCCACTACTGAAATTGTTTACATGAACACCATAACCAGGAGCATTTTCATAGTAATAGACATAATCGGGATTGCCTACTTCCCCAATACTGTAATCCCAATCAAAGTAACTACTCGGAGCACGCACCGAATTAATAATTGAAGCGCACCAATTATCCACAAATTCAATACCTCCAAAACCATTTCTAAAATCTAGTAAGCTAACACCACTTGTATCGCTGCCATTTCCACCTGCAATTCCTGCGACACCTGTGCTGTCATTATTTCTTCTTGCTCCAATAATACCAGCTACTTGTGTTCCATGCCCATCAATATCAACACCCCAAGTTTGATTACCTGTTGATGTACCGTTGAAGAATCCAGTTAGTAATTTCAAATCTTCATGTGTTGAATCAATACCAGTATCAAACACTCCCACCTTTATCCAGCGTTCGCCTGTTTCAACAGTCCACGCGCTGTCCGCAAATATGCCGAGGCTATCAATATTTAATGATTCTTGCTCAACATATAGCGTGTCATTTGGCGCATTGAAGTATTCAATTTTAAAATTCGGATGGGCATAAATAATAAGTGGATGCAAACTTTTAAGTTGCTTCAAAAATGTATCGAACGCAATGTTCGAAGGCACTTCAACTCTAAATGTTGCCCAAAACGGAGGCACATTAATAACTTCACCTTGACGACTTGTCGAAAGTGAATCACTTGTTTTTAGATATGAAAAACTTTTATGAAGGTAGAGATTGCCTACATCAATCTCATTGTCTGCCATTTGCAAAAGGTACTCTATACCTTCATCATTCAAAAAATCTTCAAGATTACCAGACTGTATTGATTCATTATCGATGACAGACCAGTCAAGGAGTTTAAAATTAAGGCGTGTAACAACATTTGTTGTATCGTAGTTAGGTTGAGCGAAGGAGTGACCAACGAACAATCCAAAAATTAGGATTAAGGTTAGTTTTATTTTCATTATTTGCACATTTAAAGCACAAACATAACACTTAAAAGACATTCATACAATGAGTATAAACACTCATATTTCAGGCATTTACACATGTCAAAGGCACTTTTCCGTAAACATTGACATAATTTAGGCGTGTGTCAAAAATGATAACATCGGATTCGACCACCTTTAGGTGGTCATATTAATAGTTTAAAACTTAAACTTCGTTTCTGCCCTCCATTTACTGGTCAAAAATGGTAATAACTACCTCTAACTTCCCAATTACTTCATTTTTGCCCACCAACAGATGGTCATTTTCCGTCCAAACTCTTGAGAACCTATGATTCGCATTATTTTTGACCTTCATACAAGGGGCAAATTAGAGTTATAAAGCTGAATGTGTATATTTCGAGAATTATTATTGATTACTTTTAAAACATGAACATTAATCTTTCTGACGACGAGAAAATTAAAATTTTAAATGGTGATGACCTATACGGAATCATGCAGAAGATTTTATTGCGTGAAGAAAAGATTGATCAAGACAGAGAGCATTTCTGGATAGTTGGTCTGGCAAATAATAACCGAATTCTTTTCATTGAATTGATAAGTCTAGGTTCGGTCAATCATACGGTTGCGGAACCAATGGACGTTTTCAGTTTTGCCTTGCAGAAAAGGGCGGTAAATGTGATTCTTGTCCACAACCACCCTAGCGGTGAGGTCAAACCTTCCGATGCCGACAAAGACATAACGGATAGAATGATTCAAGTTGGAATTATTGTGAACACGCCAGTATATGATCACTTAATAATTACGGAAAAAACATATTATAGTTTCCGAGATTCTGGACTTCTTGAAATTTTGAGCAAAAGCACGAAATATGTGCCTTCATTTGAACTTGAAAAACGAATTAAAGAGGCTTACAGTGAAAAAATCGAACTCCTAACAAAAAGCGATGTTGTAATGAAGGGCTTTGAAAAAGGGCTTTCAGCCGAATTGATTTCTGAATTAACGGGACTTTCGCTTGAAGAAATTGAGTTACTTCGGGATGAAGATTAACAAATAGCAAAATGCCCCTGAAAAATCAGAGGCATTTAAAATTGGATTTGAATATCCTACTTTGTGATTTCCCTAACTCCGAAAGCAACTCCCGCAATTACGCCAAGAACAGCTAGGAAACCCAATCCTGAGTTCCCAGACTTTTGCTCCTCTTGAAGTCCGCTTTGGATCATCACAGCGATTTCTTCCGACTTGGAACGAATGGCAGCTATGGTAGCTTCATCAACACCGTTCGTCATAGCATCGTTGTAAAGATTTTGAAACTCGCTCAGTGCATTCAAAATTGCTGCGCTCAACGAATCCTTAGATATGTTCGCTTGATGTAGCAAACTCTCATGAGGCAAATCGCTTAATGGCATTAAATTATCGTTATTCATGCTCGTGATTTTTGATTATCGCCCTTGTTAGCATCAAACTCTATTCTGCCGTTTGGCATTAGTTTGAATCCTCGCATTTTCGATCCCTTCTTAGGAAAGAAATGTATCGTATTTTGAAATTCGTTTAAATCGTCAATGTCTTCTTCCGAAACCCCAAGCATTCTGTATTCCTCAAGCATTTCCACATATCCAACTGGCGAAACAGGTATGAAATCATTGATATTGTCTATCAAATTTTGAATCGCTTCTTCCTTGGCACTTTGAAGAAACTTTGTTTGTACTTCAAGTCTTCGTTTCTCCTTCTTGCGTTCTTTCTTTTTTCTTCGCCGTTTTTCGAACTTGGCAATTCGATCTTCCAGTGCTTGATTTTTCTCGTTTAACTCAAAAATTATTGCTTCAAGTTGATCTTGACTATATTGGGTCAAACTCTTCGGATCAAGATAATCGTCTTCGTCGTATTCTTCAGCATCGTAATAAACATTGCAGAAGAATCTTCTATACTCAGGACTGCGATCCTCTACCCAAAAAAATATGTGCTTGTTGTCTATCAGATGCTTCAAGAAATTAGTTAGCAACTCTTTCTGTCTCCCTCTCTCCGCTTCATCAACTAATTCGATTCCATCTTTGAAGTGAATGGCTTTTTTGTAACTGGAATTACAGCCTTGTGTAATGCATTGAACCGCCATTGCAGGGACGTCCACTCTAATTCGAAAGTCCGTTTCCAATTCGAAGCCCTTTCCTGATGGAACAAAATGTCTGATCGCTACTAGAGCAGTATCCGCTTTGAAATTGATGGGTGCAATACTTACCACGCCTCGATATCCTAAAACATCTGAGACAGCATAAAGCGATTCTTCTTTGATCAACCGCTCTTCAAATTCAGGGAGCAATTCGATGAACAAATCGTAATTCGATTTTTCAGTCTCTACCTCTTCCACAAATTGAGCATTTGTTACTAATTCTTCTATCGGTTCCTCGTCCTTTGTTTCAATAGGTTCGACTATTCGTTTTACATTGGCGTGATGCTCTCGAACATCGTTCAAATAATCCTCTGCCGTTTCCGATTTCAGTAGATAAATCGCCTTTTCTCTGGATGGATGCCAAACATTTCCCCAGACATCTTCTGGATGGTTTGGATATTCATGCAATCGAATCAACGATGCTAGTGTTGACCATTTTCCTAAGATTTGATGATTAGGTAGTGTAAGTAATTCGCTAATAGAGTATTTCCCACGGCTTTTGTCTTCCATTTTTCATGTGAATAAATTTTAAACCTTGTAAAGTGAGATCTTGAGTGGTAGGAATCTATCTCACGCACCTGTTGGGACGATGCTATACTATACTAACGCCCTGAAAAGCCAAAAGGTTACATGCTTCATCGTTTTTTTTTCATTCCTTAACAATTTCAAAAGCATTCCACTCGACTTTTAGTTAAACATGAAATTTCAAACTGTTCGTCTACTTAAAAACTAAAATTCGTCTAGTTAAATCCTACCATTCGTCTGATTAAAAAGTAAAATTCGTCGATACTCGATTCTAGTTGAATTTAAGTTACGTTTTAGTTAAAACTTAGTCGGTATGAAGCTGCTAATTATTTCTCTAATCGGTAGCTTTTATCCATCACGGCAATGCTCAATTATTGAATTGATGAAGTCATCCATTACTAACGCTATTCGAATCTTTCAACTCAAAAATGACCACCATTTGGTGGGCACTTATTTTTATTCGGTTTCGTGAAACTTTCCTGATTTTAAGCAGTTAATAATAGTAGTTATTCTCATAATTCAGAATGGGTTGAACTTCTGAGGATTCGGATCGTTCAACCCTTTTTATGAAATTTTAAAACTATTCACAGGGGTCGGAGTTTAGAAAAATTACTTCATTACGAAATCCATTTAAATGTTATCAATTAAAGAGTGCAGAAAAATCCTCGGAAAACGTTTCGAGAAATGCACAGATAAACAAATTGGAAAGCTGCGCGAGTGGTTGTATTTACTCGCACAACTAGAAAGGGTCAAACGAAAGAAAAACAGTTAGATGAAAACAGCAGTATTATATATCAGAGTAAGTACAGATGAACAAGCAGATCGCGGATATAGTTTGGGAGTTCAACAGGAACAACTCGAAAAGTACTGCGAAGTTCAGGGAATTGAGATTTTAAAACTATTCAGAGAAGATCACAGTGCGAAAGATTTTGAGCGACCAGAATTCAAAAAATTCATGGAGTACGCAAAATCGAACTATCGCAATATTGATCAATTCCTTTTTGTATCATGGGATCGGTTCTCACGAAATGCACCAGATGCATATACGATTATCGGAAAGCTGCGAAAGTGGAACATTGAACCGCAAGCAATCACACAACCGATTGATTTCAACGTTCCGCAAAGCAAAATCATGCTTTCTATCTATCTCACGCTTCCAGAAGTGGATAACGATGTTCGTTCAGAGAAAATCACCTCTGGAATACGTGGAGCGAATAAATTGGGTCGGTGGACTTCAAAAGCACCCATCGGATATTTGAACCGAAGGGATGAGCAAAACAAACCGATCATTGTAAAAGCGGAAAACGCACATCACATTGAATGGGCTTTCAAAGAAGCAGCGAAAGCAGTTCGTCCATGGGATGATATTCGACGCGAGTTGAATTCAAAGGGAGTATGCATACAGAAAAGTACATTCTGTAGAATGCTTCGAAATCCTGCGTACATGGGGAAAATCTACATCAAAGCTACTGAAACGGAAGAAGCATATTTAGCAGATGGAATTCACGAACCTATTGTAAGCGAAACCCTATTCTATCAAGTTCAAAAAGCGATGGATGGAAGGATCAAAAAACTGAACAAGCATCGCGTATTCACAGATAAAGAAGAACTTCCGCTTCGCGGGTTACTCGCTTGCTCAAACTGCGGTCACCATATCACAGGGAGTGCATCCAGAAGTAGAAACGGGAAGCGTCACTTCTACTACCATTGTAATAAGTGCAAACAAGAGCGATTCAAAGCTGATTCTGCAAACGAATCTATTGAAGGACTTCTCGAAGCAATGGAAGTAAATGAAGAAGTGCAAAACCTCTACATGAGAATTTTGGAGAGTGAGCAAAATGGAAATCCAAAGCAACAAGCGCAAAAGAAATCTACACTCGTTCAGAAATTGAACAAAATGAGAGAGCGCAAAGAGAATCTTCAAAACGCTTTCTTAGATGGAGATATTGAAGCGAAGGATTACTCAGAACTCAAAAAGAAGATCGAATACGCAATTGAGGATTTGAAAGCAGAAATTGCAAAACTAAAGGAAACAAAATCTAGCTTTCAGCAACAATTGAAGCAAACCATCCAAGTTTTACCCAATATGCTCGAATGGTACAGAAACAGTAGTGTTCAGCAGAAAAAGGAATTGCTTGGTTCGATCTTTCCAGAAAAATTGGTTTTCGATGGGAAACAGGTTCGAACCACAATTATCAATCCTGTGCTTGCGCTAGTTCTCAGGTATGCTGCGGAATTCAGAGAAAATAAAAAGGGACAGAACGAGTTTTATTCGTATCTGTCCCATTTGGTGGTCCCACCTGGGCTCGAACCAGGGACCACCTGATTATGAGTCAGGTGCTCTAACCAACTGAGCTATAGGACCAATTCCAATGTTTTAATTCGTTTGGGCGAATAATATAGTGCTCTAATACTGACGATCCTGTCAGTATCCTGATCGCTATGCGCATCAGGGCCAACTGAGCTATAGGACCAATTCCAATGTTTTAATTCGCTTGGACGAATAATCTAATGCTCTAATTCTGACGATGCTGTCAGTATCCTGATCGCTATGCGCATCAGGGCCAACTGAGCTATAGGACCAATCCCAAAGTTTTAATTCGTTTGGACGAATAATATAGTGCTCTAATACTGACGATGCTGTCGGTACCCTGATCGCTATGCGCATCAAGGCCAACTGAGCTATAGCACCTGCAACATCAGATCAAGTTAATCTCGAATATTGCGATGGCAAATATACTATTCCCGCCGAATATGACAAACGAACTAGGGAATTGTAAATTGAATTATCATTCCAAAAGATACGGCGATGAGCACATAACTGAATACTTGTCGCAACATTCCACCCGAAAAATACTTCTGTAAAAATCCACCAGCTACTACGCCGAGCACAGTGATAAGGGTGATAAGCGAAAGCAATTGCCAATCAATCGGATCATCGGCCTGAAGTGCTTTTCCTGAGAAGTCACCAATTAAAGCAACCGCCGATTGTATTGCGATAATAAACATAGAAGTCCCTACCGCTTTTTTCATCTCCAAGCCCATCCGCAAAAGAATAGGTACAATAATAAAACCTCCACCAGCGCCAATAAACCCGCTTAAAAGTCCCGTAAAAACTCCGAAAAGAACAACAATTGGCGCTCCAACACTTCCGCCCGATTGCGGTTTACTGGAGAACATCGTGCGAAACGCCGTATACAACATTACTATGATCAGCAAGACGGAAATGGCCACATCACGTGAAAGCTCGAAACCACCGAGAGAGAAAGAAATCGGAAACAAATGCATGACGTATCGCCGAATCACAAACGCAGTGATCATGCTGGGAATAACAAATACAATCCCTCCACGAAAATCTATTTGCTTTTTCGGAATTCTGGTTACCACGCCTATTGCCGAAGCAATCGCTACCACGAAAAGTGAATATGTGGTTGCCAAAAAGAGCGACTCCTTAAAAACATAATGCACCAAGGGGACAGTTAAAATGGAGCCACCACCGCCAACCAGTCCGAGAACGATTCCGATGATTAATGACAGCAATAATCCCAACAAATACATGCCGCTAAAGTACTACATGATTTCAGATCATTGTGTAATCTGAGTTACAAGACGCGAGCGAAATACCAGCAGTGTTAAAATCCCAAACATAACCGAAGCGAAGATCAAATGCATAGTTTGAACGATCGCTGGCATATCTACATGTGCTAATAAAATCCCTGAAAGTAATTCTGCTGCTAGAAGTCCTATCACCCAACGAATCGGTTTGTATTTCGTCGTTTTTTCATTGGTCCAAGCCATCCATCCCAATAAAACTAACACCAACCAAGAGAAACTGCGGTGCACATAAAACGGCCAACCTACCGTCGCGAGCCACTGCTCTCTGCTATACCCCTGTTTGACCAATGTGTCAATTTCCTCACGCACTTGCGTGCCCAGAAACATTTGATACGCAGTGATTAAAAACACCGTCCATAGCAACACCAACATCAACTTGGATAGCGGCATTTTCACCTGTTGTGAAGGACTGATCAAGCGAATAATGTACAATTGAATTCCAACGATTAGTAATCCTAAAAACATATGCACGGTTATCGTCCATGGAACGAGATTTGTGGCTACTACAATGGATCCAAACCAGGCTTGAAATGCCATAAGGATCAAATTAAGTCCGGCAATGAGAATCAATTTTCGATGTCGATATTTTATCAGCATCCATAGGAAAGCCAATAGAAGCATGTTCCCAGCGATGAAACCCACCAAACGGTTTACGTATTCTGTCCACGTTTTTCGCCAGTTAAAATCTTCTTCCTCAAGCAGTGATTTATCTGTTCGAAGCATCATGGCCTCTGATGAAAAGCCGAGCGTTTCGAGCAAATTCGCGAACTTTTCAATTTTCTTGGCACGTTTCTCAGAAAAAACTTCCTTGTAGTTTTCTGGCAGGGAGCTTTCTTCCGTTGGTGGAACCCATTGTCCAAAGCATTTTGGCCAATCTGGACATCCCATTCCACTTCCAGTAATACGCACCAAACTTCCCGCAACGAAAATGAGATAAATGAACACTAACGCAATCCAGTTCCAACGAACAAATGCCTTCGAATAATTCATAGTACAAAAATACGGCAAACTCACGGATCGCAGTCTATTCAATCGTAATTTTCTACCTTTGAGAAAAAGGGCAGAGATGAACAGTGGAGGAAAGAAAGTGGTGATTTTAGGATGCGGATGGCTTGGGCAAATCGTCGGCGAAGCATTTACTAAAAAAGGGATATCCGTTTTTGGTTCTTATCGTAGGCCAGAAGTTGCAGAGAAACTTAACAAAATTGGAATTCATGGGTTTGAATTGGATTACAATACATCGTCTGAGTTAACCGAATCCGTTATAGACCAAGCCACACATGTTTTTATTTTTATCACACCCTCATCCTCTAAACGTGTTTCCTACGAGACGCTTGTTTCAGAGCTCGCGGAACAATTCTTCCCGACGACAAAATTCATTTTTTCAAGTTCGACGGGCGTTTACCCGAAAGATTCTGGGGTTTACGATGAATCTTATAGCATCGACCCAAATCTTCCAAATCGGTTATTCCCAGCCGAGTCAGCATTGAGAAAACAACTTGGGGAACGATTGACAATTTTACGTTTGGCAGGGCTAATTGGACCGAAGCGACATCCGGCACACACGCTAAGTGGGAGGGAACTATCAAATAATGGAATGAATCCCATAAACTTAATTCATGCAAATGATATCGTTCTGGCTATTGAAAGGCTTATGGAAATTGACCATTTTGGTCATACTTACAACCTTGTGAATCCAAACCATACCTCAAAAAAAACGTATTATACAATGGCGGCGGAGCATTTTGGGATTGAACCACCTTTATTTGGTTCGGAAATGGCTGAAAACCGACTGATAATCGGCAACGCTATTGAAGGGGATACGTCTTTTCGGTACCGTCACCCAATTGACAATTTTGATGATTTTTTACGTTAAGTAAATTAGGATCACTGGGTTGAAAGAAAAAAGTCCGTTTTTGGAACGACTTTTGCAATAATTTTATGACTAACAAAGCACAATGAAATTTGTAATTGCCATACTACTTTTGATGAGTCTCACACCAGCGCGTGCGTCACACATCGTAGGTGGTGATATTTACTACGACTACCTTGGCAATAACCAATATTTGTTTACAATCAACTTGTACCGAGATTGTAATTCCACTGGTGCTCAATTCGATAACCCATTAGCGCTTGGAGTGTATAATGCCAGTGGTGTTTTGATTCAGGATGTTCCAGTGACATATCCGGGCTCGCAACAAATACCCGTTGTTTTCAATAATCCTTGTGTAATTCCACCGAATAACATTTGTACGGAATTGGCATCATACCAGGTTACCTTAACGTTGCCTCCAATAAACGGCGGATATTATGTTTCCTACCAACGTTGTTGCCGCGGGCCAAATATTACCAATCTCTCCAATCCAGATGATACAGGGATTACCCTGGTAGCTCACGTGCCCGGTTCGAATACTGGAGCTCAAGCCAATAGTAGCCCAAGATTCACCAATTACCCACCGTTATTGCTTTGTAATAACGAAGATTTAATTTTCGATCACAGTGCAACAGATCCAGACGGAGATCAACTGGTGTATGCATTAACCACTCCGAATTCTGGGGCTACGAGCTTTGCACCAGCACCAAGTCCACCTCCACCACCTCCATATGCACCTGTTGTATGGGCAGGAGCTGGGTTTTCAGCGGCACAACCTTTGGGTCCAGGTTCCAGTATCACAATCAACCCGAATACAGGGCTTCTGGAAGCATCTCCTAACTTAACGGGACTTTTTGTTGTAGGAATTGAAGTGCAAGAGTGGAGAAATGGCGTGTTGTTAAGCACTACCGTAAGAGACTTCTTGTTCCGAGTTTTCAACTGTCAGCTTTCTATGGAAGCTGTTTTACCTCTTCAAACGCAGCTATCAACTTTTGTTTCTTATTGCCAAGGGTTGACAGTTCAATTCGAAAATGATTCCTACGGCGGGACGAATTATTATTGGGATTTTGGTGATCCTACCACAACGAATGATAACAGTACAGCCTTCGCACCAACGTACACCTACCCTACCGATGGCAACTACACAGCAATGCTCGTGGTAAATCCTGGTTGGCCGTGTACAGACACCGCCTACATGGATATCTATGTCAATAATGAATATGAAATTGAATGGGTCACTCCCGTGGATTCCCAATGTATAATTGGTAACTCATTTGATTTTACTGCAGTTACAACGGCGGGGCAAAACCTCAACTACACGTGGGATTTTGGTCCGAATGGAACGCCTGGAAACGGGACGGGAAGTAATGTCAACAACGTTACCTTCTCCTCACCTGGAATGCAGATTATTACTGTTTACGGTGAGGCCAATTTATGTGAAGACGAATTCGTAGATACGGTTTTCTTACTTGAGGAACCTGTCGCTGACATAATTGTCCCTGAGTTGGTGGAATGTAAGGGACTCACCATTACTTTTGGAAATGCTTCTCAAGATGCCACGATGTACTCATGGGATTTTGGTGAATCTCAATTGCAAGGTGATACATCCGACCTTTTCACCCCCACCTACACCTTCAGTGGACCTGGAAATTATACGATTACGTTGACGGCAAGTTCAGGTGGAGCGTGTACCAACACCGTTACCGAAGACATTACCATTAACGATCCAATTCTGGTATCTATTAGTGCACCACCTTCTGTTTGTTTTACGGGGAATTCTGTCGACTTTGATGGAACTATGAGTGGACCACCTGGTACTGAATTTACCTGGAATTTTGGACCGGACGCATCCATCACAACCTCACAAGCCGAAGACGTTACTGATGTAGAGTTTTTCACGACAGGTAATGTGGAAATCACTCTAACCGGCGTTTTAGATCAGTGCGATGAAACAGCTGTTCATAATCTGTACATCTACGCACCTCCAACTGTTGATTTTACTATCGAACCGGGATTGCAATGTGCCCCGTTCTCTGCACAGTTTGTCGACTTGAGCTGGGCAGAAACACCCATCTCTTACTATTGGGAATTTGGAGATGGAAATACGTCTACAGATCAAAATCCGTCCAATGTTTATGATGTTGTCGGTAATTATCCTGTTACTTTAACCATTACCACCGATGCTGGATGTATAGATACGCTCACACTTACGCAAGCTGATTTAGTGAATGTACGCCCTGTTCCGGAAGCAGGATTCTCGGTAACTCCTGACTTTACAGACATCTGTAATTCTGAAGTACAGATGATTGATGAATCTGTTGGAGCTACGCAATATTTCTACTGGTACGATGATTCTACCATTTTTTACATGGGAGAAGATCCAAATCCAATTCATCAGTATTTGTTTGATGGAACGCATTACCCAATGCAAGTGGCAACCAATGAGTGGGGATGTAAAGACACTGCGTATAGTGAGTTGTACATCGAACCTTGGTCTGTGTTTATTCCAAATACCTTCACTCCGGATGGAGATGAATTCAACAATGTATTCATTGCTGAGCACTGGTTGGATGTTTCGGAATGGGAAATGAGGGTGTACAATCGTTGGGGACAAGTAATTTTTGAATCGTTTGATTCCTCAATAGGTTGGGACGGCACGTTTAATGGTAAATACGTCCAGGATGGAACTTACGGATATACCCTTCGATATAAAACATGCGAGCCTCTAAATCCAGATCATTTCATCTCGGGTCACATCAACGTGCTTCGCTAATCAATTCAGAATAAAGCTAAAGGATATTTTAGGTACAATATTTTCGTACCAAACTTCAGAGGTAAACTCTGGCGAGTAATTGTAAAATGCACCAAGTCCAAATCCTGAAAACTGCTGCACCCAAAGTCCATCAATAATTAATCCTGCTTCACCGTAACCTTTATCAAAGGAATTTACATAGAAGTTATGCAGTGATCGATTCTCGAAAATACCTATTCCCCAAGCGTGATGTAAAGATATCTGCGGCTCGTTCCACGATGCTTTTGTTCGGAATGCCTTAAACTTCACACGAGCGAATGCACTTACTTGCTGTGTGGTGTAGAAGTAGCCTGATGGCATTGTTTCAAATGCACCCGGGGTTGAGATATTCCAGTTTACACCGGTTCCATCTCCTACATGTGTAAAGAAAAGAGGCACATCACCGACGGTTCTGGCAGCATTAATCTTCCAGTCAAGAGTTACAATTCGGGCAATTGTTAGTTTGTGTGTAAGACTTGCATTAAAACGCCAGTAATCCAGTGAACTTGATGCAATTCCTTTCCAACCTTTTGCCACGTGCATCCGAACTTTGGGGAATTTCGCATCTTTTACCAGCTTTCTGTTACCAAATACCTGATACTTCGCGAAAGGATTCCATTCCAAATCGATGGAAGATTCGGCAACATCCAAACCATCCCTCAAAACGCCATCAGAATCCGTAAATCTATAGTCTTCTGTAAATGCCAATCGCTGATAATTTTGCGTCAGACGTACTGAAAGATTAGCCCGAATATCCGTTCGAAAAGCAGCTTCCGCCAGACGCTGACGATCCATAGATCGAATAAACAGATTTCTATAACTTTCGGTGCTCAACCAGGAATTTTGAGAAGCATTGAATTGGATTCCTCCACGCTCCATCACATCCTCTTGAAAGGCGAGCTCAAGACGCATTTGTTTTTTTCGCCACAAGTGAAAATGCATATGCCCCCCGTATTTCCAAGCTTTATCTCCTGTTCCGTATGCGAAATACCCACCAATCGTGAGGGGTTTCATTAACTTTTGAGAAGTCTCCAATCCCAATCCCAAACGGTGTTTTTCATAAAGGTTGTATCGGTATAACCTTCTTAAATCCAAATTGACATATCCCAGAGGAATTTTACCATCTGCCAGCACGTCAATTATTTTAATAATTCGATCGATATTCGCCTCTTCTGCAATACTATCGATAGTGGTATAAGTATTTCGCTCTCGATCCGTAATTGGATTCCGACGGTATTCGTTCCATTCTTCTTCAGAAAGTTCGTTGGCATTCTCATCGGTAAAAAGGGCAATACTCGATTCTGCCCATTTAACTTTCTCTGGATCGAATGTTACTTCTTCAATGTTAGTGTACCCTGTTCCTATAATTCTGGGCGCTGGGTCATCAGCATTCCCATCTGGATCCGCGGTATTGATAAGATTGCTCAAATCAATTTCAGTGTTCAATCGCTTCGGAAACCACCGTTTGTTCTGCGTGAACTCGTATTCCTGAACAACTCTAATGGAGAGACCGGTAGAGTCCTGATATGGCTCTGCAATTACCTTTTCAATAGCAAATTGGTTCGTATTGATGTAAAGGTATCCCTCTATTCCGTCAAAATTCTTCCCACTTTTCGGTCGGAAATAAATTGTGTACGTAGTATCCGATTCATTCAAGGTCGTGTCTTGAAGTGAAAATAAATATCTATTCAACCCACCAAACGCTAGCGGATTAACGTATTGACGCCCCATTACCTCAAACTGGTTATCATAAAATGAGAACGATTGTAAACTTTTGGCAAAGGTGGAAAAACGCGGGTCAGACAGACCTGAAATTTTATATGCTACAATCTTTTCCTGATCACGCAACGGCGGCTGAAAGTAGCGTTCAGAGACACTTTCCATTAAAAACAAGTGCATGGAATCGGCAAAATCTCTTAGCTCGATTAAATTGGTGTCTTTGGTATCTTCCGTGATGGATGCCAGATAGTCCGGGTCAATTTCTAGTAAAAACTTGCTGTAGCTCTTATAAAGGAATGCATCGTGTTTTACAGGGTGATTCATCCGTCGGTTGGCGATGGCATTCCGTATTATTCGATGTGCGGGATTGATTCCTGGAGTAACTTTTATGGGGTCCAACTGTTGCGCCGAAAGCTGCATCACAATGATTGTGGAGTCGGATAATCTTGAAATCAATACCGTGGTATCCTCATATCCGTTAAAATGCAAACTCACAGAAGTTGCTCCATCAACAACGGTAAATCGCCCGTCCAAATCTGCCAATGAAGGCTGCCCCACATCAGGCGTTACTTTTACAAAAGGGATAGGTTCTTGAGATTGATCATCCACGATATAAAAGGATTTCTGTCCAAATACTATGGATGTCATTATCAAAAGAAGTAGCGTCAAGCCTGTTTTCATAATTTCAAATATACGTGGAATGCGTTCGAAAACGATTAAAACGAAGATTTCGTGGAGGAAGTTCGCTATATTTAACTCGAAACCAAGACCATGAGAACTCTTCTACTCGGATTTTTGCTACTCTTTTCCTTGCAGGCAACCGCTCAGCAGCGGGATACTTTTCTTGTTAAAAAAGGCTACTATGGTAAGAATAATTGGGCGATTCGTGACACAAGTTTGGTTTATGACATCATCGATAAAGCAATTGACCTTACATACACGGAAACGAATCGTGCGGAAGGTTTGTGCAGAGCAGCACTATCCATCTCTAATCAAATAGAATCCACTGAGGGCGAAGTACGCGCGTATCTTGCCTTGAGTAGTGTCAAGGTATACCAGAACCAGAATGACTCTGCCATGTACTACGTAAAAAAGGCTGAGCCGATTGCTTTACGTGGAAAAATGAGAGAATTAGAGGTGAAATGTTTGCAACAAGAAGCCGCAGTTTTGGCATATCAGGAACGGTTTGATCGGTCCGCGGAAGTTTGTTTTGAAGCAATAAAAAAAGGGAGTGCCATCCATGAAAAGCTCACAATTAAAGCTAAGGGAACGCTTGGGTATAATTTTTTAAAGCTTGGGAATCTTGAGCGCTCTAACGATTACAACAACCAGTGTTACGACCTTGCCAAGAAGTATAAGGATACGTTAAGCATGCTGAACGCGCTTAACAATCTCGCGCTAAATTTAAAAACAGAAGGAAAACCAGACGAGGCCCTTCCTATTTTCGAGAAAGCATTGAAAATTGCTCAAAAGGCCGAAGTTCTGCAGCAAGAATCTCAAATTCTCTACAATATTTCGAACATCTACATGCGTCGTGGTGACACGGACAAGGGGATGCAATACTTCAATGAGAGTATTGATATCAGTAAGAAAAGTAATTCCTATCGATCTACTGCCATTGGATTCCATGCCTTAGCGATGAATTTATACGATTTGGGAAGGTTGGATGAAGCATTAAATGCAGCGGATAGCGCCGTGGAATATGCATTACTCTCCGAAAATTGGGAGGTCAAAATGAATTCTTTTGCCAATCTGGCATTTTTGTGTTTTGAAAACGGAGAATATGAGGACGCATATATTTGTATGACACATGCTTATGTTTACAAGGACAGCATGAACCTGGTGAATTTACGTGAGTCCGCAATGTCATCCGAATCCCAATTCGAGGCTGAAAAACGGCGCATTCAGGACTCCTTGAAAACAGTTCAGCAAAATCTTGAACTTGAAAACCAGGAAAAAATAAACAACGAGCGGTTGGCCTCTCGTGACCGATTGATCTGGATTTTCGCTGTAGCACTGATTCTATTCCTTGTGGCGGGTTACTTCATTCTGAAAAACAACCGCTTGATCAAGCTGCAAAACGCTCTGGTTAATAGTCAGAAGGAAGAAATACAGATGCAGCATAAGGAAATAAGGGACTCCATAGACTACGCTCAAAGAATTCAATCTGCTATGATCAATAAGCGGTCTGAATGGGACAAGTTAGGGTCGCATTTCATTTTCTTCCGACCGAAGGATGTGGTAAGCGGTGATTTTTATTGGGCGCACAACAAAGGAGATTTGTCGATTTGGGTGGTTGCCGACTGTACGGGTCACGGCGTTCCTGGGGCGTTTATGAGCATGTTAGGGTTTGGGTTTTTGAATGAAATCGTCATAGAACGCGACACCTCAGATGCTGCTGAAATACTCAATCAATTGCGATCAAAGATTATCGCGGCACTCGGCGAGCAGGGAGAAAATCAAGCCCGCGATGGAATGGACGTTTCTATTTGTGTATGGAACCGAAAAACGAACGAACTGCAGTACGCAGGAGCCAACAACCCACTTTGGATTATTCGACATAAAAGTTCTGAAACACCCGATTCTGTAAAACGCGTCACCACTACCGAAGAAAGTGCCTTACAACTTCTAGAAATAGAACCAGACAAAATGCCAGTTGGATTTGTCGACGGAACGAATAGACCTTTTACAAACAAAAATTTCCAGGTATTTGCTGGTGACACCATTATTCAACTTACCGACGGGTATGCCGATCAATTTGGAGGTCCGAATGGAAAAAAGATGAAATATGCACCGATGAAGAGGACTTTACTTGATTTGCAATCCTTAAGCATCGATCAGCAATATGAAGAACTTTCCAAGCAATTTGATGCTTGGCGCGGTAATTTGGAACAAGTTGATGACGTTTGTATCGTTGCTATAAAAGTGAGCTGATTTCGTAGTAGCTACTTGAAAAACAGCTGAAAAAGTAGATAAAACCGGGTCAAAGGATTAAAACAATCTTCCCACAAGAGTACGAGACGAGAAGCTAGCTACATATTACGTAAATTTACACTATCGCAACTACTCGAGACAATATCAACATCCTACGTCACCTCACATTTTACCGTATTTGGAATGTTTGGGTGCTTTATTTTAGTTATTGGATTTCCAGAATTTCGAAAAAATCGCGTCACCGTGGATTGCCATTTTCTTTAAGTATTGAGCCCACTACCGCCTGTAATTTGGGCTGTCCAGAATGTCCCAGCGGATTAAAGCAGTTTACACGCCCTACGGGGAAAATTCAACAAGATCTTCATGAAAAAATGCTGGATGAAACGAAACGCTCTGTTTTTTACATCAATTATTACTTTCAGGGGGAACCATTTCTGCATCCGAACTTTCTTGATTTAATAAAGTCAGCCAAGCGACGTAAAATTTACACGGCTACTTCAACGAACGCCCACTTCATTACAGAGGAAAAGGCGCTTGAAATTGTGCAATCAGGATTGGATCGATTGATTATTTCGATTGACGGATTAACACAAACCACCTACGAGAATTATCGCGTGCATGGAAAATTAGAAAAGGTTATTGAGGGAACGAAACATCTTTTGGCGGCAAAAGAAAAACTAAACTCGCATACGCCTCATTTGATCTTCCAATTTCTAGCCGTGAAACCCAACGAGCATGAGATCCCCGAGGTTTTTAAGCTAGGAAAGGATATGGGGATTGATGAAGTACGGATTAAAACAGCCCAATTGTACGATTATAAAAAGGGGAACCCGTTAATGCCTGAAAACGAAAAATATAGTCGCTATAAGTTGCAATCGGACGGAACGTACAAACTAAAATATGCTTTGGGAAATCACTGCTGGCGCATGTGGTCTTCTTCGGTTTTCACCTGGGACGGCCAAGTGGTTCCGTGTTGTTTTGATAAAGATGCCAAGCACGTGTTGGGCGACTTAAAAACAGCTTCTTTTGAGGAAATTTGGCGTCACCCGCAATACAAGGCATTTAGAAATGCAGTTTTGCAGCATCGAGATCAAATAGATATCTGTCAGAATTGTTCCGAAGGCACGAAGGTGTGGGCTTAAACGGTATACAAACCGTTTTTAATGGCGTACGTCACTAAGCTTGCGATATTTCGGGTATTCGTCTTTTTATTAATCGTATTGCGGTGTACTTCAATGGTACGGACGCTCAAGCAGAGAATATTCGCGATTTCCTTATTCGTTTTGCCTGAGCAAACAAGCTCTACAATTTGGTGCTCTCGACTAGTGAGCGGGTCCTGACTAAATTTGCTCTTGGGACCTTCGCTGTTAATAATGCGATTTAAAAGAGCTTTAGAAATTTTATCGTCAAAGTAGTACCCCTGTTCGTGCACTGCATAGATAGCGTCCACGACTTTATCAATATCACAATTCTTTGGAAGAAAACCTTTAGCACCAGCAGAAATACTCTCCGAAATAAATCCATCCGAATAGTGCATACTAACAACGATGACCGCGATTTCTGGATATCGAGTAGAAAGTATTTTTAAGGCTTGATGACCGTTTAGTACTGGCATTTCGAGGTCCAGTAAGACTACATCTACCTTTTTTTTCTTCAGTTCATCAAAAAGAAGTGCGCCATTTTCAACATCGAAGACTACACTAATATGCTCCTCAGAATCAAGCAGGGACACCAATCCCTGGCGCATTAAATCGTGATCCTCAGCTATGGCAATTCGAATGCTTTTACTCATGTTGCGTTTACAGGCGTTTTGATCTCAATTTTCGGCGAATCCGGATGCTTTCTGAATATCAATTCACCGCCAATGACAATACTTCGCGATTTTATTGATGACAGTCCGAGTCCTTCTGAATTCTTTTCGAAGATATCAAATTCTTCTTGAGTGTATCCAATTCCATCGTGATTGATGGAAATTGTCAATTCCTCTTCATCCAAATGAAATGAAATATGAAGTTGCTTTATTCCATCATGCTTGATAAGGTTGTTGATGAGTTCGGTGATAATGTAGTAAAGGTTTGAGCTAATGAAATTGGGGATTTCTACGTCGTCATCTATGTTGCTTTCGAATTCCACTTCAATTCCTTGCATTTCGCTCATGAAGTTGTCTATGGCCCTTTCTATCCCGAATTTAGTTACAAAGGATGGCGATAAATCATGACTTACTTTCCTTACAATTTTTATGATGGTGTCAAGAAACTCTCTGTCTTTTTCAAATGTTTCGTTCTGCAGTTCTCCCTTCTTAAAGTTCTTCTGATTTTGAAACATTTTCAGCTTCATGGTAGATAGCAGCGGCCCTACTTCATCGTGAAGATTCAATGCAATTTTCTCTCGCTCCATTGATTGCGATTCAATAGAAGCGCGTAACACAGCCAATTCCTGGTTCTTCTTGGTGAGTTTTAGTTCGTTGTCTTTTTTTATGATACGGCGGTTGTAGATCACAGTAAACGTGATAATAGTCAATACCAACAAGAAAAACAATAAACTTCCTGTAAGAACCAGAACTACTATGTCGGTTTCATTTTCCATACACCAATTGATAAAATAGAATTGAATAATATGTTAGACACCATTAGCACAGGCCAGAGCATCAATGATAAACTTCCATTCCAGGCGAGAATATAGCTATACACATTTACTAAAAAAGCTAAACCGAAGTAAATCAACACTGCCGAATTAATCCAGAAAAGATGATATGAATATAACCTTTTCACCTCTGCTTTAGCAAGTAGTACGTAAAAGTACGCTACCGACAATAAAATTGGAATGGTTCCCGTAATCGCAGAACACAACGGGTTTAAAGACATCCAACCTGAGTAGAAAGTGTAGATAGAAACCATTGAAATAGCATAGCAAAACGCGATCAATACAATTACTTTCTTTATCACAATTTGCGAAAACATAGTTCTATATAAGTTAAGAAATAGCAAGGTGGAAACTATGTCATAGACATTAAATAAAGGGTTTGTGTTAATTCCATTTGAAGCAAGCACAAAACCAGTAAGGTCACAAATTAGCCAGAAAGATGATACCAAAAAAATAGGAATTATCTGGGTGTACTTAGTTCTTCTTACCTTATATAGAAAAAGTAAAGGCATAATTGTCGAAATTATGCCAATGTACTTCATTATTTGATAAAAATCTTCCAGTTTTAACTGTTTAGAGGATTTGGGTCAGGACAATCATTCGGACATTTAGACAACTTGTCCACGATCATTCCATTAAACAAATCGTTTCCACCGCTATCAGTCCCCACCAAAACTAAAGTTTTTTCACCATCAGAGTTTTCAGCAAAGTACATTCTAATGCCCGCACAACCTTCTTGGTTGAGAATATCTAGAACTTTTTCCTTATCTACCTTTACGCCTTTGGTAGAGTTAGGAAAGTCACTACGCCATGCGGCTGTCATTTGTGCAGCTTCACTCAATGTGATAATTTCTCCTGCCATAATCTGTAATTTTTAGGTTTTTCCTTAAGTTAACAAGATGTGCGCAGCAATTTATACATTTTAAAATTGAGTCCTGTAAAAGAATACCCTTCAATGGTTTGATTAAAAGGAGATTTATGGGAGACAACCAGTATTAGTACGCATTGGATAATTACGTAGTAATACGTAGTTCATTTGTGGTTTCTACTTACCATAGAAAAGACAGCTTTCGCATGCTTTGAAGCAACTATGTTGATGCAGAATTGGTCGTGTAAAACGCATTCCAGAATCCTTCTATAAGTCAAAATTATTAGAGACCAACTACATATAATAGTTGCACTCATTGCATGAATTACAGTTATCAAGTGAATGGAACTTTACGCATAACTACCTATTCTTGATAGGTACATATACCTATATATCGAACTGGCTTTATTTCATATTTTACTGATTTTCGGCTATATATTTACTAAATATGAAGAGCTACGTGAATTCGTGGACGCCGTATTTCACGGAATTGAGAAGAGAAATAAGTAGAACTACTCAATTTTTGAAATTTCTACATTCTTTTTTTGAATTCGTTCACATATTTTTCACACAAGCTATTATATTCGAAGTACACTAAGAACAAAATGACCAAATCCATTCGAGTAGGTATTGCCGATGATCATGATATTTTGCGCCAAACCATGGGCAAGCTTCTTCAATCCGAAGAGAATATTTCTGTGGTCATCGAAGCGTCTAACGGTCAGGAACTTCTCGATAAAATGGTTGAGGAGCCTATAGATGTCGTAATTCTAGACTTGAATATGCCTGTTATGGATGGACGCGCAACATTGAAGTCTTTGAGTAGAATTGAATCTTCGCGAAGACCTGCCGTAATTATTCTTAGTATGTACCATTCATCAGATCATATCCGAAAGTATGTTTCTCTTGGGGCGAATGCATTTCTTTCCAAAGGGTGCGAGTACCCTGCCCTTGTTCGTGCAATTAAAGACGTTTACGCGAATGGATATCACTTCAATCAACAGGTTTCAAGGCAATTGGTTTCTGAAATTATTCGAAATTCGAGAAAAGACTCCAACCTGGTCATTGATACCCCACTTTCTGAACGTGAAACGGAAATCCTGAGATTGATATGTCAGCAGAAAACGAGTCAAGAGATCGCAAAAATACTTCGAATAAGTCAGCGCACAGTTGAGAACCATCGGCTGCGCATCTCAAAAAAAATTGGTGCAAAAACAAGTATTGGTTTGCTCATTTACGCGATGCGAAATGGACTCACTGATATAGAATCACTTTGAGACACTAAGTAGTTCTACTCTAATTTGTGTCTTTTTCGATAATTTACTGCGTAATATTCGTTTGAAGCGACACAATCACTTTATATTTCAATGCTAAAATCAATAACGTGATTCAAGTTGCTATTGCTGAGGACCACACGGTATTCCGTGAAATGTTGAGTGAATCTCTGGATAAAAAGAAAGACATTGAGGTGATTATCGGGGCTGCAAACGGTTCGGATTTGATTGCGCAAATGCGAAGCAAAGTTCCAGAAATTGTTCTTCTTGATTTGCACATGCCCGTAATGGATGGTCCTGCTGCTCTCGAAATCATACGTTCTGAATTTCCATCTGTAAAAGTGATAATACTTAGTTTACAATACAGCGACATCCACGTACGAAAATACATGAAACTGGGAGCCAGAGGGTATCTCTGTAAAGACGTGGAGTTTGAGAAGGTTGTGAAAGCTATTCGCGATGTTGATAACCTGGGGTATTACTTTTTTGACAAGGTTTCACCAGATTTAATCGCCGAACTGGTGGAAGACAATACCATTGCGCCAGGTTCTAGCGGCAGGCCGCCTGAAGAATTAACAACTCGTGAAATCGAAATTATTCAACAACTCTTCGACCAGAACACCAATCAGGAAATTGCCGAAAACCTTAACATAAGCGTGCGTACCGTACACAATCACCGCATCAACATTACGCGAAAAACAGGTTCTAAAAATGTCGTTGGTGTTCTACTCTACGCTATCAAACACGGTTTAACTCCAGTAAAGTAGATGGCATAAAAAAACCCGCATCTCGAAACATCGAAACACGGGGGTTTATCTTCAATATCACGTTCTTAAAGTCCGAACGCTGCTTTTATTTTGTCAACGTAATCTAAGGCTTCCCAAGTGAACAATTCCACTTCTTTTGTGACGGTAGTGCCATCAGGAGCTGTAAAGGTTTTTGTTACCTTTTCATTTTTACGCCCCATGTGTCCGTAAGCTGCTGTTTCGGAGTAAATAGGATTACGCAATTTCAATCGTTGTTCAATGAAATACGGACGCATGTCAAAAATCTCAGAAATCTTCTTGGCCATTTCTCCATCCGTCATATCCACTTTCGAAGTTCCATAAGTATCAATGAACAATCCACATGGCTCAGCCACACCAATCGCGTAAGATACTTGAACTAAAACTTCATCACACAATCCCGCAGCCACCATATTCTTCGCAATGTGACGTGTTGCATACGCTGCAGAACGGTCTACTTTGGAAGGGTCTTTTCCTGAAAATGCTCCTCCCCCGTGAGCACCTTTACCTCCGTAGGTGTCAACGATAATTTTTCGACCTGTTAATCCTGTGTCACCGTGAGGACCTCCGATTACAAAAATTCCGGTAGGGTTGATATGATACTTAATATCCTCTGTGAATAATGCTTGAATTTCAGGAGTTAATTTCGCTTTCACTCTCGGAATAACAATGTTCGTTATGTCCTGCTTGATTTTTTCTAGCATCACTGTTTCTGAATCAAAATCGTCGTGCTGCGTGGATACAACTATGGTATCAATTCGTTGCGGCACATTATCGTCAGAATATTCAATTGTTACCTGAGATTTAGCATCAGGACGTAAGTACGAAATTAACTCGGGCTCATTGTTACGGATATCAGACATCTCCTGCAAAATCTTGTGTGCAAGATCTAAAGCCAATGGCATATAGTTTTCTGTTTCGCGCGTTGCGTACCCGAACATCATTCCTTGATCACCAGCCCCCTGATCCTCAGGATTTTCTCGTTCCACCCCTTGATTGATGTCATCTGACTGATCATGAATGGCAGACAATATACCGCAAGAATTTGCATCAAACATGTACTCCGATTTGGTATATCCAATACGGCGAATGGTTTCACGCGCAATGGACTGCACATCCAAATACGTATTCGTTTTCACTTCTCCTGCCAATACCACTTGCCCCGTTGTAACCAAGGTTTCGCAAGCTACCTTTGATTCAGGATCGAAGGCCATGAAATGATCGATCAATGCATCTGAAATCTGATCTGAAACTTTATCCGGATGTCCCTCTGAAACTGACTCAGAAGTAAACAAATATGACATATTATTCGATTTTCTTTAGAAGTGCGAAAGTAACAATTTAATCTGAATCACACTTGATTTTTAAGGCTTGAGTAGGGGGTGGAATACTTTTTGCTGTCTTTCTAAAAACGATCCTATGAAAACACTTTTACCACTTCTGGTTATTTTTCTTTTGGCAGCTTCCTCTTGCAGTAAAAATCAACGCAAAGTCAATCGAATTGACGGAAAATGGAATGTAGTAAATGCCGATATTCAAGGATTCGGGAGTACGGATCCCGATGTGATATATGAATTTGAGTTCTGTAAACTACGGCACGATGACTTCTGCGATTTTTCGGTGCACAATTTCGAAACAGATGACTTAAGGACGGGAGCTTACCGCATTGACAATCGTGGCAGAACACTTGAAATGACCGTTTCAAATGGCTTTGGTTTTGAGTACCGTGAATACACCATTGTTCGACTCACCCCCTGGCGAATGGTTCTAGAAACAAATACCGCTTCCGTAGGAGAGTTTTCACGACTTGTTTTGCGGAAAGTGAAATAAATACAGACTGGCTCACTTAGTGTGATAAACTGCACTATTTGATTTATCGAGTGCAACCCCATTGGCCTGACTTACCTTTGCCGAATATATCCAGGTTCTCCTTTCGGAATATCAAAAATCCAAGTGTAGTGACCAATGAAATGGGAGTCGAAAAAGCCCATTCGATTATAATACTGTTCTGGTATGTACACCCGTTTTCGAGGAGACAATCCCGCCGCCTTCGTTTGAGGAGCAATACCGTCCAATAAACACGGAGCAAGTTTTTTATTGGCTTCAAAGTCACTTCCAAACTGCCATATTTCTTGCCATTCATTTTCATTTACCTCTCCTGACTCGGCATTCTCTGGAGCAATTATATAAAAGCCCCCAAAATTGATTTTTCCACGCATTTCTTCAATGATCCCGAGCGCGTAGGCATAACCCATACTGTGTGCTACAATGAACAGAGAATCGTTTTGCGAATCACTTGGAATTTCATTCAGCAATTGCAACAAATTTCTTCCGGCTATTCTTCCATTCTCAAATCGTTCTTTAAACCCATCAACATTGGGTTTTAAGGGCTGCGTTTTATACGTAGGAACATCTCTTTGCAGTCCCAACCATTTTGATCCTCGCTTTTGATACCTGCATACATGATGATTTCGATTCCGACATCGTTTGGGATATTTTAAAGAATGCTGTGTGAAATCAATTAAGGTCTCATGATTGGACGTTGATACAGAGTGATGTCCATCTGCATAATAGGTCGCTGTTCCATTAAGCCTGCGGGTAAATAGCGTGTTGATTTCATTCCATTTCCAATATTGGAAGCGAGAGTCATCTTGTAAAATCACATTGGATGAGTTTCTGTGCTCCAAGCCATTTTTTTGGATGCTATCGAAATTATCCTCAAATGACCCTCCTGTGGATGTGGGGCGATAGCCGTTCACAAAAAGCACTATGCGTTCAGCAGGATCTTTTAAGAAAAGTTTGTCGGTTATATCTACGCCAACATGATTGAATACTTTCTCCTCAACAATTTTATCATTTGCATCGTAATATTGATACACGAAATAATGTGTTTGAACCCTTCTGTGGAAATCTATGGTTTCAAAGCGAAGGAATTCAGTATCCTTTGTGAATCGAAGCGTTCTTTTTCCATTTTTCTTTCGAACTTCGAAGTACAAAACAGGCTTACGTTTTTCCAGAATCCACTCTCCATTGCTTTTTCTTCTTAATACTTCCGAACCGAGGTTATCCTCTTTATTTCGTCGTAAATTTTGATTGTTGAAAATTTCACGCTCAGTTCTGTAAAGCGACTTCCCTTTCAAACTCGGGATTTTACCATTGTGAACCTCAAAAAGATAATATCCTTGATGTATAAACAGAAATATTAGCCAAAAAAGAGCGCCATGAACACCAAAACTTGCGATTCTGGTGAGAAATCGAAAAATTCGGCGGCTTTGAATGATTTTTACCCCATTTACTACTTTTCTTCGCACCCGAACTGAGCTAAAAGCCATCAAAACGAAAGCGAAAATGTGCAACAGACAAATTTGGTATGGGCCTATTTCAAAAAGTTGATAAAAGAGGAAGTTATCAATATCCAGATACAGCGAATAGGTATTTCGCTTGTAAGGGCGTCGAATCGCTCCTCGAATATCATCATTCTCCACCTTGATAGTGCCATCTTTGTTTTCCTCCCATAAGTAGAACGCAATTATTCCATTGTTGGATCGAATATCCTCAAAGTCATCATAGTAGGAAACCATCTCAACATTCTTTCGAATCATCCTCCACTGTTTATGTGTAAGATGCGTTCCGCGGACGTCCATGAGGTTCACCGTTGTTCCTCTTGAAGGACCTTCATCTCTCCATAAGTCTTTCAAATGACCAATCCCATAGCCGAGTTGGTGTGCGACTTCACGGTAGAAATCATTTGCATTGGATTTCACAAAACCTATACCTTTATTCCTAACCATGTAACCGTCGATCTCAGGAGAAACGAAATCTGCAACAATGAAGACGTAGTAGGTTCCTTTCTCTTGACCAAACTTGTCGAAATAATCATCACGCACCTCTATCATTTGCTGCGTGTACCTATCATGGTCCTTGCTGGGGTTTGCAAAAACACTATCGATTTCTGAGTTTAACTTATATCGTTTTTCTAAGGTAACATCAAGTCCAATTCCAGCTTGTGCATACACTTTATTGAGGTATCGATTCAGGCTGTCGGAGTCTACACTCCCTGTCAAGGGAATCAGTTTCACTTTAACCGTGCGATCACGATAAACTACCACATTCAATGCAGTCTCTAGCTGATTTTTATAGAGAACCTCTAACTGGTAACTTGTATCCGCTGCTGGAAGCTCAATTTGCAGGGTGTCTGGCGATATCCGTGCATAATTTAGGAGGATATTGGAATCTCCAATCTGGAACTGAAGCAGCGATAATGTATCCACGGACGTATCCAACACCAAATTCACGCGATCGACACTTCCTTTAAGCACCGACTTGTAGGGAATAGCCTGCTCTAGCGAGTCGCTATAATATATCGTTTGGTAATTATCGCGCCACTGATAAATTCGGTAATCGTCAAATCCGAATTGTTGCACATCACTGGATACAAACCGAGCTTTGGGCAATACCGATTGCGCTGATGCATTGGAAGTCAAGAGGAAACATGCAATCATGCATCCCAGCCAAAACTTCCACTGCAAAAGGCCATTTTTCATACGCTACATTAAAGATAGAAACGTGCAGGGAAGTATTCGTATTGTTTGGTATTTTTAAGAGATTTTAAATTTGTTAGACTGTCTTAATTGATACGAACAATACTTTATTACTTCTTATTCTCAGGTTGTTCAATAGAAAAACGTATCCCTGCATAGATGTTTACCCCAAAAATAGGCGCCCAAATGCGGGTAGCATTAAAGGTATCACTAAAAGGATTCGCTGCGTCTATAATTGGATTGGATTGACGGTAGTTCCCTAAGTTTTCGCCTCCGAGATAAAAATCCCATCTTTTGAATACATGTGTTAGCTGCGCATTCACAATGGCAAATACTTCGCTGGTATTCTCTTGAGACAACTCTCCATTTGGCAGCATAACTTGTGGCAATCTTGATTGACCGAAAACGGAAGTAGTAATGTCAAACTCCCATCGTTTGTTTCGTGATACATGTCCCAAGTTGGCAAACCCGCGATGGTTCGGAACCATAACCTGCTGTTGGAGCACTCCATCAAATTCTGATTTTACATCCAAGTATTTGTAGGCAAATCGCAACTCAATTGTCTTAAAGGGTCGAATGGTTAACTCTGTTTGAAAGCTGTTAGAATATGAAATACCCTCTAGATTTGTAAAGGTAATGGAGCCAATGTTCACGTCACGATCAACCACCAGTTGACTTTCGAAGCGCGTATGATAAAAATCTGAAGAGATAGAGCCTTCACGTTTGAACAGTTTGAAGCGTTGTACCAGGCTACCGCCAAAGTTCCATGAGATTTCAGGTCGTGTTTCATTCGGCGCAATCCATTCTCGATTGTTGGCCAAGAGGGATATATTGTCCACCATAAAATTGGGCACGCGCCAACCTTTTCCTCCTGTTGCACGCAAGTCGGTGTATTCTGTTAGTGCAAATTTATAATGCACGCGTGGGGCGTATTGAAAACCAAAGAGGTTGTGATAATCACCACGGATCCCAGCAACCAAGGAATGGCGCGAACTGGTTAATGTGTACTCGAAAAACGCTCCAGGAATTATTTCTTGTCTGTCTTGTACCAATGAATCGGCTTGTTGAAAAATATCGATGTATACGCCGCTTATTCCTGCTTTGTATTTGTGATCTGTATTTCCAAAGATCCCGTCGTAAATGGCATTGATGTACCCGCGTTTTTCTTCTCCCGTAAAGATTCTCGGGCCGAAATTAGCATCGAGTGATTGGTATTTTAAATTATATACAACGCCGATAGAATTATACGGTTTCTTCAAGAAGAATCCCGTTTTACCAAAAGCATCAATATGTCTAGAGTCGATATTCACCACGTAGCGATCACCTGCTACACTGAGTCGAGACATCTGCCCTCCAGTTTTCGAGTCCATGTGCGCATTCACTCCAAATTGCGCTTCCATTTTCTCGCCTTCGTAGTTGTAGCGATTTAATACCGCCAAGGCAAGACCTGTGGGCACGTCCATAAAGCCGTCGTTATTTCCATCCATTTCAAGTGGGATTGAGGAATAATGTGCCAACCAACCTGTAGACCATTTTTCACTGAGTTTGAACCCAGAGTTGAAGTTGATCTCGTTTCGCCCCATTCGATTGCCATAGACATTCAAATACACACGCTCCATTTCCTGAGGCTTCTTCAATTCCAGATTAATCAACCCAGCCATAGATTCGAACCCGTTCACAACGTTTCCAGTGCCTTTGGTAATTTGAATGGATTCGATCCAGGTTCCAGGAATAGAAGTTAGTCCCATAGATGTCTCCAATCCACGCAAGTAAGGAATATTTTCCATTTGAATTTGCGTGTACACACCGTCCAGCCCCATCATTTGAATGCGTTTCGCACCTGACACAGCATCAGTGACGTTCACATCAACAGATGCATTCGTTTCGAAGGATTCAGACAAATTACAACAGGCCGCTTTTCGAAGTTCTTTGTCTGACAATTCCTCTACGTGCAGGACCTTCATTCGGGATACACTTTTAGAGGATTTCCAATACGAAACAACGACGCTTGGCAAAATAACATCGGAATACAGCGTAATTGCCATACCGGTAAATCGATCTTCTTTCGTTACGACCACCGTATCGTTGTAAAATCCCCGAGCGGAAATTACCATGGTGTCTGGCAATTCTTTCGGTAGTATGATGCGAAATTCACCTGATTCGGTTGTGATATCTCTCTTCCCTGATTGCAGCAATCGTACTTTTGCTCCGTAAATTGGTTCTTTCTTGCCGTCGGCGTTTTCGCCCAGAACGACTCCTTTGATTTGACCGTAAGCGACACCGAACCAAAGTGTGCTTAGAATAATAAGTGTGAGTTTCATTTTGATGATATTGATACGTTAAACTTTCGATGGGTTCGAAAATCGCATATCAAATCAACCATTGCTGTGTGTCTGTGAGTCGTTCCTGTCTTAGTTTTGGAGGAGGATCGGACCCAGAATAAGAAGTAATTTCTTCTGTAAAAAGACAGGTTTCTAGTTCCCAAATAGGTTTTACTTCGGCTACTGGTACGAGAATAGGCTGGACCTGAACTTTATTTAAAAAGTCAAGATGTAGCTTGACAAATTCGGAGCTAACCGAGCAGCAATCGTCCTCAGATGTGTGTTGATCTTTTGTACAACAATCACCACAGTCTTCCTTAAAGCTTTCAGCCTGACGCTTGCAGCACTCATTCTCCGCGGGTACAAAATAAGAAACGTTTATCCCCTCTTCAGTACATACCTTTGAGAAGATACCAACGCCGATACTCCCTACGAAAAGAAAGGCGGTAAGCGTTAAAAATGCTATAGACTTTACTACGTTCACAAGACAAAAATACGCCAAATCTTGTCAGAAATTCAAACGCTTTTCGTCTAATTCTTGGAATGTTTCCTGTAATTTTGTTTTAAAATTAGGATTATGAAAGTGCCCGTATCTGTTTATGCAGAAATGACTCCCAACCCAGCTACCATGAAATTTGTTGCCAACAAGCACTTACTTGGAACTGGGGATTCTGCTCAATTTAATAGTAAGGCCGAGGCGAAAGGATATTCACCATTGGCAGAAGAATTGTTCAATTTGCCATTTGTGAATGGTGTGTTTATTGCATCTAACTTTGTGACCATTACGAAAACAGACAATCTCTCCTGGGATTTTATCACCATGGAATTGCGTGAGTTTATCAAGAATTGGATCGAGGATGGAAAGGACATATTAATCATGATGCCCTCGGCTACCCCGCAATCTGCGGATGATAGCAAACCAGCGAAAACATACGCTCCATCTGAAATGGATGAAGCTATACGAGCAGTTTTGGACGAATATGTGGCTCCTGCCGTGGCAAATGATGGTGGCGCCATTGACTTCCTGGGATACGAAAATGGAACGGTAAACGTTTTATTGAAAGGATCTTGTTCTGGATGTCCTTCAAGTACGGCAACTTTGAAAGGAGGCATTGAGACCTTATTAAAGCAACACTTCCCGGAAGTACAGGAGGTAGTCGCTGAAAACGAATAAGTATGAAGAAGCTTTTTTTGATTTTATTTCTTGGTGCATTGGTGCTCCCAACCTTGGAATCTTGTAACAAAGAGCGCGTGCGCATGGAGGTAGTTAAAAATTGTCACGGTACTTTTTTACGGGATAAATCTGGAAAGGACTATTACGTGTGTAACGAAGACGCGCTGTCTTCCTACCCAACAGGAACAAAAATCAAAGTTACTTTTGATAATTTGGAAGAGTGTTTCGGATTAATTGAAGAGCCTTCATGCCCCGATGAATTTTCCTTTGAGGGAAAAATAGAGGTTACAGAGATCTTTTAGAGCAAGGTTCAAACTTCTAAATAAAAAGCGGTAATGATGAAAACCTCAAAAGATTGTTTTTTTTGATTGAGGATTTGATTTGATCAAAGTGCCTTTCGGATCCGTTCAAGCTACTTTGATAGATGAAATGGCTCTAACCCTACCTGCTCTCGCGCTCCGTTCTCAAAACTGCTCTTTAGTACCAGGAGAACATGGCGTCCAGATCTTCTTTTTTCATCCAGCGACCCATTTTCTCTAACAACATTTTCTTGATTTCCTCTTTCGTATATTTCTCTTCTTTTGTTTCAGGGAATGCGACATCTTCGTTTGTAACTTCACGAACTTCTACTTCCTTAGCGAAATACACGATACTTCCATCTTCAGTAGCCAAACCGAGGATGAGGCCGGGTAGTCCATTGAAACCTTCGGGTCCTGAAACAGGCACAATGTCTGGTGCAAACCATGCATAAATTCTTGTGGAATCGTTCATTTCCCATATGGCGCGAATTCCTTTGTACCCATCAAATTCTCTCGACCGATCCGTAATTTTCCATTGATGCTGAGAAGAAGAATCCTGCATGTATGCCACACTTCCCCAGAGATTCAACACCACCATATTTTCCTTTTCATCCAGATTTTGATACACCGTATGATGCTGCGTGAAGAACTTCATAAACCCTTCCTCTTCAACCTCAGGCTCGATGTATTTAAAAGAAGATCCTGACTCGTTGAATAGCAATTCAAATTGCTCTGTACGAATTTTATTCTTTTCATTGATGAATTGTTCTGCCCGTTCGTTCCCTTTCAAGGTTTTCTTCAAGTTGGTACGACGTTCAAAAACAACCCGACCCTGGGTTACCTGCGCGAACGAACTCGCTGCAACAACAATACTGATTAATGTGATTAAAACTTTCATAATTAGAACATTTTAAAGTCTTCTTCCGGAGCTCGACGGTTATTAAATCGCAAGGTCACTTTTAGTAAAAAGTAGCGCGAAATGATCTGCGTGCGGTAATCCGTAATAATGGTACCTGTTACTTCACGTCGTGCATTAATATTCTGGTTCAAAATGTCATTTCCTTGCAAAGCGACATTCAGGTTTTGTGTCTTTAAGAAGTTTTTGCTGAATTCAGCGTTCCATACAAAAAACGAAGTGTTGAAGAATCCATCAGCATCTCCAGGAACAGCATTTTCCGTATAGGTAGCATCGGAGCTCAATGTCCAACCACCTTTGATTCGCCATTTAAACCCTAATTCATTCGTCAGGGTGGTAAACGGTGTCGTTGTTGAATTGAATGATGTTGTCGTGTTACTATAAGAATAGCTGTTTTCAGAGTAAATCTCCAAAGAATCATCCAGGAAGCGGAAAGTAATACCCAAGCTTGGCGCAATAGACAAATTGTCAGTTTTATTCTCCAACGCTTCAATGTAACTCACACCTCGGAAGAAGGAACCTGTTAGTCCCGGGCGGAATTCAATTTTACGACCTAGAATTGAAAATCCTGCACCTCCATAAATGTTCGCAATGATGTTCCCGTCTACATTGACCGTTCGGGTCGTTTGACGTCCGAAATTGTCATATGTTGTAGAATCTCCAAAGGCATCCTGTGTAAGGATCACGTTCGCGCCCGACCAAACGTACTGTCCTGAGAGTGCTTTCCACGAATTGAACATGACGTTCATTGAGTGCATGTAATTTGGACGCAACTCTGGGTTTCCTTCTAATACTCGGTTAGGGTTGGAGTTGTCAGGAATTGGCTGAAGGTTGCGCAAAGAAGGTCTCTGGGAACTTGTTCTATAGTTGAATCGAATTTGTTTGCTCATCGATGGACGGTAACGGTATTCAAATGAAGGTAAGATGTTCGTCAAGTCCTGATCGATACGTGCTCCTGTTTCACGATTGACGTTTTGCCAATCGATGTTTCTTACGCGAACGCCTGCTGCTACACGGTGCTTTTTCGGATCGAAGATCAACTTCACTCCTATTCGGTTTTGTATCGTGGAATTATCGAAAAGGTTTGTCAAGTTGTTGTTGGTGTCAATGTATTCTCCCGCTGCATTGCGATCCAATACCACAACATCTTGATTTCCCCTTCCTGTTTCAAACAGGTATTCCGTTTCAAGAGCAAATTTGCTTCCAAGCGGTTCAATGTAGGTAACCTGGCCATAGTGATCAATCGAAGCATTGTCGTTAAACTTTCGCTGATCCAACGTATCGTTTACAGATGAACCATCGAAATAAGTGTTGTACGATCGAAGGTTGCTTGTAGTGCTGTTGTCTGTGAGCGACATATCGTAGCGCACTTCTAGTTCTCGTTTTGGTTTGTTGAATTTTCGAATAATTCGTGCAAATCCACCTCCGCTAATTCCATCCGATTCAGAATCGTTGAAAACTTCTGTTCCTAAGGTTTGAACTCCGGTCGTGGTAAAGAAATCAGATAAACTTGTTTGATTTTGAGTACGGGCATCCAAGCTGAAATTTGGCTTGATCTGAATGCGCGTTAATGAATCTATCTGCCATTCGTAATCAATATTGAAACGATGCGAAGTATTCAATGTGAAATCTCTCGTTGAATCGTCTGTAATGTAAGAAGTGTCTGGCAAGATATAGAACGAATTCTGAGCCGCTCTGGCATCCAATTGATCTCTGTAAAATGAGTAGTTCGCTGTAATTTTGTGCTGTTTTTTCTCACCGAACTTATCAGAATAATAAATTCCAGATTTGAATGTTTCCGGAATTCCGTTCGTATTGTCTTGAGCCCCAGGATTCCATCGGTTCCCTGCTACGGACTCATTTTCCAAACCAAATTTTGCGGCATCTCCAAACCCAAAGTTCGAGCGTGGTGTGTTCGATCCTAATGCAAAAACTGAAATTTTCTGCGAACCACTAAATTTATTGAATAGTAACTCACCTTCGTAGAATGGATTGGTTCCAATTTCACCGTCAATGGGTGTAAGCGCAAAATCAGATGCACCTGATATTCGTCCGAAATAGCCCTTTTTAGCATCTTCTTTGAGTCGGAGGTCCAAAACTTTGATCTTTTCGTCATCCCCTCCAATGCCTTCGTCGTTTTCTTTCTCGTAGATTTCTACTGTTTCAACTCCTTTGGCTCCCAGGTTTTTAGTCGCAATTGTAGGGTCGTCACCAAAGAATTCGTCACCATCAACCAAAACTTTTGCGATTTCTTCTCCTTGAGTGGTGATGTTTCCATCCTTGTCAATGGTAACTCCAGGTAATTTTTTCAACAAGTCCTCCACGACCGCATTTTCATCCACCTGAAACGAGTCTGCAATATACACGAGTGTATCTCCCTTGTAATAAATGGGGTCTTTGTAGGCATATATGACAACTTCTTCAAATTCTTGAGATTTTGGCGGCAAAATGATGGAAGGAATGGTGATGTCAAAATTGTCATCGGCACCAAAAATGAAGTACGTTTTGTCATCGGCATCTGGGTGACTAATGATGAGCGAGAAGGTATCGATTTCAAATCCAGTAATTTCGAACTGACCGTTAGCATCCGTTCGTTTAAAGTCCAATAACATGGAATCGCTGACTCTAACTGCCATCGCCAAGGCATTCTTTACGGGTTTGGTACCCGTGGTATCGTAAACTGTCCCCTTCACGCTCATTTCCTGGGATAGTCCATTAAACCCCAGAAAAAGTACTATCAAAAGTAGTAGTTGTCTTGCCATCATTGTGTAAACTGTATTGTTTCGCAAGACAATACTACGGAATCCAACTCCCATGCCTGCGTTAAAAATGTTTAAAGGTGTATTTTGCCTTACAAAAGGGCAAAAGTTGTGGATGAGGATTTCTTTCGATTCTGTTTATTTCGCCATTTCAATTCCCATCAGTGCCTGAAAGGTGAATCCTTGTCCATCTGGCATTTCACGGAAATCTACTTTCACCTTCTTACCCTTGTATTTATTTGGATTGTTGATCATGTCCTGAACAAGAGGTGTCACTTGTTGAACCAGAAGATTTGTACTATACCCTTTAGGGTCACCTTCTCCCACCTCAATGTAGAACAAACCTGCATTTTTTGTGACTCCCATGAAGTTTGTCTGGAATTCGCCTTCTTGCGCAATAGCGCGTTGTGCACGCTCCAACGGACAGGATACCGGGCTCACAATTTTGAATAACTCATTTTCGAGGTACTCTTCAAAACGATTCGAGCGCAGTTTGGAGGTTACTGGTTTGCCGTCTTCGTAATAGGTAACGCGCTCGTAGAACAATTCATTTTCGCCCTCGCCTTTGTTAAAATACTCTTTGGATGCCACTCTGTCTCCATCCTTGAAATAATGAAAATTTCTCAGCAAACTTCCTCCACGCTCTTTGGTGTATTGCTCTTCGATACGGACAATATTAGAGGTACTATCGAGTAAAAGGTACACTTGATAATTTTCACCCGAGATGTCTGGGTTTTTGGAATAAAACATGGAGCTCCCGATGAAAAAATCATTTCTTGAATCAACAACAGCCATATAGTCTTCATACTCACCGGCTGATTCATTTTCAGCATATACTTCCTTTGGAGCGGGTTTCTTTTTTGACTTTGTTTCTGATTTGTCTGGAGTTTCGTCGGAACATGCTGTCCATAAAAGTACTGCTGAACCAAGGATAAGGAGCGATTTGATTTTCATATTCAGGGGGCTTTTGTATGGATAATGTTTCTGTGGACAAAAGTAACAAACTAATAACGAGGTTTAAAATTGCCTTCGCTTATTGTTTAACCCACTGATTGGAAGGAATTGGGAAAAAGTATCGGAAAAAAGATGGGAAAAGCTTGTAAAAACGGTATCTGAGTCGTATATTTGCCCTCGCCTTTGCAAAGCTTCTGGCAGCGGAAAGGTCGCTTTTACTACTTATGAAAGCAAAATACACCGCGGGGTGGAGCAGTTGGTAGCTCGTCGGGCTCATAACCCGAAGGTCGTCAGTTCGAGTCTGGCCCCCGCTACTAAACGGGACAAATTCATATCATTTGAGTTTGTCCCTTTTTTATTCACGTCTATATTCCCCGCCACCGCTGAGATAGCGGTGAACAGAGAATTGACTCTTATGGTTCGATATTCGTGTTTTTCATGGTTATACATAATTCCCTCTGGAAATAGCATTTTTTGAATGCGTCTTTTCTCATGCAAATCTCCAGAAGTCCAAAGGAACGGTAGATTCAGAGCATCCTCTAGCGCGTTTTCAATCGCTAAATCAAGGTTCGATAGATTAAATCCGGAGTTTTCAATCTCTTGCTGGATTCCATCCAATTCGCCCTCAAATTGTACTTTGTATTTAGTGTATAATCCTTTGTCGATTTCTCCCAGTACGAAGCGTTCTTCGATCTTTTCAATCTTACTTTCGATCTTCGATACTTGAGCGCTTAACGACTTCACATCACTCAGACTCTCTTCGTGCATTTCAAAGAACACTTCGTAAATTATATCTTTAAGAACGGGCTTTAGGTTCTCGTCGCTCAATTCATATTGGGACAACAATTGAACAAAGAGATCGTGCATTTTAGTAGCATTTCTATTCTCTTTACTTCCTTGACGGTTATTCTTGTAATAGTACAAGTTCTTCTTCTTGACATGATAACCTGTATAGGAAGTTCCACAACTGTCTGCTTTCACAAATTGTTTTAGCGGCAGGTTTTCATCATCTCTATTATATGCTCCTCCGAAATTCTTCCTATCAAGGATTGCATTGACTTTTAGAAACAACTCTTTTGATATGAGCGGTGGGTGTTTACCCTCAATAACCTCTCCTGGTATCAATGAACTTGTTATGATTCCGCAATAAATGGGGTTCTTGAAGTATGCACTAAGTTGTTTGTAATTCTTCGTCCAACCATGCTTTTTCAATCGCTTGGTTATCTCGGCGTATGTAAGGTTCTGTTTCGCCTTCATGTGAAAAGCCTTGCGGAGCAATTCCCCTTGCGCATTGATTACCAGCTTTTGTTCTTTGTTTCGCCCAGGATTCAAGTTGGTGTAACCGAATGGTGTAATTCCATGGACATATCCCTTGCGTAACTTCTCGCGCATTCCAGTAAGGCATTTGTCCTTTCGTACATCATTGTCGTATTTGCTAAACACAAAAAGCACGTCTTGTTGCATTACTCCAGCTGGTGTTGATGTATCAATCTCTTGTGTGGCAGACAATACTTCAATCCCTTTACTCTTCAAATCCTCTTTGATACTTGCACCGCTTGTACCTGATCTTGAAAATCTATCGTAAGAAAACACGATTATATATGCAATGTCCTTTCTGCGCTTTACGTAAGTCAACATACGTTGAAATTCCTTACGTGAGTCTGTTTTAGCAGACTCGTGAGTACCACCAAAACGTTCTACTATCGTCAATTCTTTTCGATGCGCGTAATACTCACAGTATTTCATTTGGGTACTCAAAGAGGCATTATTATCTGCTTGCTCCTTTGTCGAAACTCTCGTATAAATGACTGCTTTCGTTCTTCCTTCCGTACTAGGCAAGTTGCTTACCCCTGCATATTTTTGAAACTGATCTAATTTGCTCATGACTTATAGTTTTTACGGTTGATTTGACATAATGTAATTGCTGCGAGTTCTTTTAGCCCTGAAATAATACCATTGGCTACTTCATCAGAAACGTGCTTGAAGCCTTTGAACGTTCTCAGCTTTTGCGGAGTCATTTTTTCAGCGACTCTTCTTTTGATCGTTTTGATTCTCTCTAACTCTTTCTTTACTCTTTCATTCTTTGAAACTTTTCTATTTTTCATTTTTGTTTAAGACTTGCTGATCCTTCGAGGTCTTCGATTAGATGGCAGCATTTATTCTTAATTGCTCCGAGGTCTTCGGTCACTTTTGTACTCTTATATTTTGTACTTCGTTTTTCTTACAACATATACTATCTCCCCGTCTTGATTTTCATAACTGAGATTCTCGTAATCGCTTTGCATTACATCAATAACTTTTTGATTGGCTAGTCGCGGGTCTTCGATTTGATCCACTTCGACCATAGTGATTTTGTCTTTCTTATAATGTGCTGTTAGTTTTTTGATTTCGCCAAGGCGCATTAACTCCAAAACCTTTCTCTCTTCTTCTGAAAGTTTAATGTACTCTTCAAGGTTTTCCAACTCGAAAAGATGCTCTTGATCTATCAACTCAGACAAAACATACTTTACAGGAAAACTGACATACGGCTTCTTCATAATTGCAGATGATGCGAAGGTGTCTTGCATTGGATCATCGAAAACAAAACAACCACCATCCTTATTAATCAAAAGGTGGGTATCGCTTTTTGAAAAAGCCACACTAAATAATAGAACACCGTAGGTTGTATTTAAAAGGTCAATATCAGCTTTCCCAATCTCCTCTATTAAATTTTGTTTGGTCTTGAAAGATTGTTGTAGTAATAATTTGAATTCTTGATACTCTTTGTCTTCGACTTCACCTTCTTCAAAGATGGCTTCTAACATAAACTCAATTACATCGTTTTCTTTGAATAAGAATTCTTTTAAGCGGTAAATAGAACTTAAAGACAAGCCCAACTCTCGTAACTCAAATACCATTCTGAGCCAAGTATATTCCAATCCGTTGTACTTACGTCTGAACTTAGATTTTCTCTCCTTTGGATAAATTCCTGCTTTTTGCCAATCAAAGGCGGTCTTTGAAGTTAGACCAATATCCGATAATTGATACTGTTCTTTGATTAATGCTTCGGAGATAACTTTTATGCTCTCAATTTCTTCTAATTCCATTCCTTGAAAATTACTTTACCTTACTAATAGGTATAGTACAAATTTACGACCAAATAAATAAATTACCAAACAGTAAGGTATTTATTAACGAATAATAAGAAAAACCCTGCCATTCTGTCGCGAGTGGCAGGGTTTTCGGCAAGTTATCGATAAGTTTTCGCTAAATGCTTTCTCTAACTCTTATTGATTCAGAATTATTTTCTTCGTTCCGACAATGGTTTCTTGATTTTTCAAACGAAGGAAATAAACTCCACTTTCTTGATCGAGTTGTATTTTATTTTGAAACGGCGTTCGTTTCAGAACTCGACCATTTATATCAAGAACTTCTATGTCAGTAATCCAAATACTATTGTCGATTCTAATTGCTAGTTCTCCGTTTGATGGGTTAGGGTAAACCGTAAACTCAACAAAGTTTTGCTCATCAGCATCTAACCACTGCGGCCAGTTGTTAATCTTCAAAACGTGTAAATCAGTGTTATCGGCAACGTACAAGTTTCCTTGACTGTCCAATTCAATACTAACTCTGCCCGACCAATTAATGGGCGAGTTAGAATCATTGTAGATCATTGTCCACTCATTAGTACTGAATTCAAAGTAGCCAATAGATGTATTCGTAAAACAATCAGAACCGAATAAAGCCCAAACATTATCAAATTGATCAATTTCAATTTCTCGCACAGATGAAGAGGGCATGTTGATTGAGTTGAACATAGTAATGGTATCAATAAATGCTCCGCCATAAGCGATGGAAATCCCCTTCTCACCTGCAACAAATAGAGAATCGCTAACTGGTGAAAATTTAAAGTCAAAGTTGGTATCATCCAATAAATAGCCATTCGATGCCGCCAACTGAATGTTTGGTGTAGAGTTCTCAATTTTGTAGATAAAGCCATTGTCGTGTCCGCTACTCCCCCACATTTCTCCTTTTCTCGAAACCAATCGCTCCATTTGGGTGAAGTCGCTATGATCTGTGGTGAATCCATCCTTCCAAGAAGTGTAACCAAACTGATCGTTTGCGACCCAAACAGAATCAGCATCCGTACAAATCGAGTTCCCATCATCAACAGTTGAAACAATAGTCCAGCTCACACCGTCAAAGTGCATCAAACCGATAAACCGATCCACTGCAAACGTTCTGTCTGAAGCAAATCCTAGTTCTACAATTGTACTGACATTCGTGTTGTCCTCAAAAACTGGAACATTTGAATCGTCATACTTAAAATAATTGCCTTGATTATCAAAACCATGGACATAATTATCCCAAGCGAACCAAACCGAATTATCAAACTTGTTGACTGCAAATTGCTTGTTCCCTTCTCTCCATCCGTTACCGCCAAAAATATAACCAAGCGGTGCATATTGAGAACTATTTACGGTTGTCCAATTCTGCGCTTCTGCATCGCTAAACAAAACGATAAATACGGCGATAATTATTGCTCTCATTCCTTAATCCATTTAAGAGTTAACGGCTTCTCTCCATTCAAAGTAATGAAATAAACGCCTGAAGTCAAATTGGCAATGTCAAACTCAAAGTGTTTTTGATCACCAACCGCAAGTATTTCCTCTATTATCCTACCTTGTACATCAAGTAATACAACATCTCCATTAAACCCAACTTCCAGGTCCATTTTTACAACGGTCTTTGCTGGATTTGGATAGAGAATCGCACCATCAAATATGGTCAACTCATCGTGTCCGAGTGTTGGAATTAGTGAATCAAGTAGGGCATTTGCTCCTTCACATGAAAAATCATACCTCTCTAAAAGGGTTGAATCCCGTATATAAATAGAATATGCCATTTTCAGTGTATCATTGAAAGGGTCTATTGGATACCAGTAATCCTCAGTTGCAACAATTGAACCCTCCACTCCATTAACAGGATCATACTTACCAATGAAGTGATAATAATAGCCCGACAGCGTAATTGTCGTATCCGTAAATGATTCTATTTGAGCCATTGGCGCAACATCAAATGTATCTATGGTTTCTAAGAATTGTACACCGAGAGTATCAAAAGCAGTTGTATCATTATATAAGCCTAGCGAATTGGTCTGAGAATGTCTAACCCAGACATCAAGTAAATCAGTAGTTGGTAAAATATAGTCACCGAAATAGTATTGCATTTCGTATTTGAGTCTTTCCACGCGGTAATCAACCTCATCATCTAAGGGGTAATTAGTACTGTATGGACCTTGTGTATTAGAGTAAAAAGTTTCTGCCACTTGAATAGAAATGGTATCTGTCTGAATCAATGTTGTACTAATAATTGAATCATGCGGATGCACGATTTGAAGAGTAGGAAAGTCGATCATATCCATTGCGGCGGTGGCATCAAGTCTCCCCCAACCACTGTTTACATCGTACCCACTACTGTCAACGTCAACAGCAGATTGTTCAATTATGTACTCAACATCCGCAGGGTCTAAATTCAATTGGGAGTAACAATTCTTGTTGTACTTGCTAAGAAGCAAAGCAGCCACTCCTGATACGTGAGGCGCAGCCGCAGATGTACCATTGAACCTCACATACCCCGTATTCGAAGTCGAGTCAGATAGCGTAGTCACAACGGTTGCTTTTGTTCCCGGTGCTAATACGTCCATCTCTCTCCCTTGGGGTGAGAACCATCCTTCATTAACGAGTCCTGTATTTACTCCACCTATCAATCTATTGCCATCATCCCCACAAGCACCAACACTTAGAATCCAACTATCAGGATATGCTGCTGGAATTTTTTTTGGATCATTGTAACTGCCGTATGGATCATTATTATTAATTCCGCCAAGGATTATATTACCTCTGCTGACTACGTTAACAACACCATTTCTCATTGAAAACAGAAATGACTCTTTACAGAGATCGCATTTGGCAAATGTGCCTCCTGGTCCATCACCGCCACCACCTACATCGACTGTATCTATTGTTGGACCACTTTGAGCGCCACCATCCCCAGGTCCTTCATTACTTCTCCGAAGGTTGTATGAGTGGTTTCCTATATAAATACCATATCCGGGTGCATTGTTCCAATAAGGAAGTTGATCAGGTGCAGTTCCAGGCGACCAATCATAATAAGTATAAGGTGCTCTTGCCGCATCAACTATTGCCGTTGAAAAGTATTCAACTTCGGCAACTGATCCATTACCGTATGCAAAATCCAATAGACTAACCCCTGATGTATCTAATCCATTTCCTCCAGCGATTCCTGCAATTCCTGTACTATCGTTATTTCCTCTTGCTCCAATAATACCCGCAACTGCCGTGCCATGACCTCGAATATCTGTACCATAATCAGGTAGCAAAAAATTCTCATAGGAATATCCAATGAGCACCTGTAAATCTTCATGAGTTGTATCAATTCCTGTATCAAATACACCAACCTTGATATGCTGCTTTCCTGTTTCTATAGCCCAAGCACCTTCAATATTTATGTGTGCACTGTCTAACGAATCATTGTACAACGACAATTGCTCAGTATATAATGTATCATTAGGGATGTTTTGATATTCAATTTCATACACTGGATGTGCATATATTACAACTGGATAATACCTTTCCAAACTTCTGATGAAATGATTTTCACTCATGCTGTCTGGTGCTGTAATAGAAAATGTAGCGTAAAAAGGGGGAATCCTTACTCTGTTTCCTTGTCGACCTATAGAAATCGAATCATTTGTAGTTAAATGAGGAAACAACTTTTTTGCAGAAAGAGAAGATAATTCAAGAAGTCCAAGATCGTTCAGAGAATTTAACTCTTGAAACCCTTGTTCATTTAATAAGTTACCAATTGTTGTTTGAATTATTTCCTGATCATTTACAACTTCCTTATCCAAGAGAACGTGGTTCAGGCGGACAATGACTTTGGCATTTTGGGCATTTGAGAATTGAATTAAACTCAAAAAAATAAGCAGTAAGTAGGATTTTAATTTCATATTTCACAATTATGACACAAACATAGTATTCTAACTTGACCTATGCAATGAGTACAAACACTCATATATCAAGACGTTAACAAGTCTAATGCTCATCCCAGCATTTATCAATTGAGTCACTAATCTGTGACAAATTCAATCCAATTTAACTCATCAAAACATAATCTTTTACCATAGGATTCCAAGGCGTTTTGCCATTTCTATTTGTATTTTTGAAGAGATTTAACAATATTGAGGGAAGCTTCTGTGTATTACAATAAGCGACCTTTGTAATGAGTTTGTTTAGGAAAATATTGTCTTTAATACTGGCGTTTCACATTCTTGGAACATCTACAGTATTTGCTCTTGAGCAGCATTTCTGTAAAGAAGACTTATACTCATATTCTGTTTTTGGTAATGCTGAGAAATGTAAAAACGGCAAAAAGAAAGTACGCAAGTCAAGTTGTTGCCATGCACCTTCCTCAACTATAGAATCTTCTGGTCAATCATCAGAGGAAATCACTACTAGCCCTTGTTGTAAGGTGACAAGAGCGGTTTCCAAACTTGATCTAATATCGTCTGAAACAGGAACGCACTTTTCGGAAATAATAGGAACCTATCCATCCTTCTCTCTTTATCTGCCTTTTACAATTGACACCAGAGAGACGGAATTTAATTTGTTCCGACCTCCTCGTGACGAACGAAAAATATGGTTCTCCTTAACTCAGGTCTTTTTGATTTGATGTATTGCTTTGCCCGATTCTAGTCGGAACTAACATAAGTATATACATAAATCAAAAAATCATGAGAATATTATCATTTGTTGCTATCTGTCTATTACTAGTCTTTTCTTCTTGCACTTCAGAGGACATTAAAACTGAAACCTTCAAGGTCTACGGCAACTGTGGAATGTGCAAGGTAACTATTGAATCTTCATTGGAAGGTGCGAAAGGGGTCGAATCGGCGGAATGGAACATCAAAAGTAAAATGATCACTGTTGAGTATAACCCGAGCGAAACGGACTTATCAAAGATCAAAAGAAAGATCGCAAACGTTGGATACGATACTGATGAAGTTCGTGCATCGGATGACGTCTATAGTGGTTTACCACAATGCTGTCAGTACGACCGTCCTGAATAATTTTTCATAATTCAAATTTTGTTTGAGTTACGCAACAAGAGTATCGGCTCGATTCATCGGGCACGATATTCTTTGTTGTGGTTTACACTTTAATTTTGAGACATGTTGAGAACAATTCTTTTCATATTGCTTTACTTGGCTGCTAATACTCAATTTGCGCAAAATTCAATCCCTACTACTCAGTTGACCTCTCTGGAAGGGCTTTCTCATAGTACGGAAGATATTTTTAAAACTGGTCAGCCCATCTTGCTTGTTTTTTGGGCAACTTGGTGTTCACATACTACAACAGGTCTAACTGAAATTCAAGATGATTATTTCGTTGATTGGGTAGATGATCACAACTTGAAAGTTGTCGCTACCGATGATGCGAAAACTTCGAATAGCTTTCCCTTAGTAGCCAATTCAAGTGGTTGGGATTACGAAATGTATTCAGATATCAATGGAGATTTTAGAAGAGCTATGGGAATCAACAATGCTCCTTACCTGATTCTTTTTAACGCTCAAGGAGAAATAGTCTGGCAGCAAAACGCTTATTTTGAAGGCGATGCCGAAATAATTAATGCGAAACTGGCTAAAATGTAAGTATGCTATCTAAGTTCGTTAAATTCTTTTTGGACAATAAGGTCGTTGTATGGATCATTCTTCTACTCTTCATCACTTGGGGATTGGTAACATCTCCTTTTGACACAAATATTGGTATTCCTACCGATCCTGTTACGGTTGATGCCATTCCTGATATTGGGGAGAATCAACAGATTGTTTACACTGAATGGGCGGGGCGATCTCCACAAGATGTAGAAGATCAGATTACCTATCCGCTAACGTCCACCCTTCTCGGAATCCCTGGAGTTAAAAGTGTACGAAGTAACTCCATGTTTGGTTTTTCAAGTATCTATTTGATATTCGAAGACGATGTTGATTTCTATTGGAGCAGAAGCCGAATACTGGAAAAACTCAATTCCTTACCAAACAATCTCTTGCCTGAAGAGGTTCAACCTGCTCTTGGTCCCGATGCAACAGCTCTAGGTCAAATTTATTGGTACACACTTGAAGGAAGGGATAAAGACGGAAATCCAACAGGAGGTTGGGATTTACAAGAATTACGGACGATTCAAGATTTTTATGTCAAGAACGCTTTACAATCTTCTGGTGGCGTTTCTGAGGTAGCTTCTATCGGAGGCTTTGTGAAGGAATATCAAATTGATGTTGATCCAGAAAAGATGAAAGGTTTTGGCATCGATCTTTCCCAAGTCATGAAGGCTGCAAAAGAAAGCAACTTAGACATAGGGGCGCAAACACTTGAAATTAATAAAGTCGAATACTTTGTACGTGGACTTGGATATGTCGAGAACATTCAGGAAATCGAAGACGCCGTGGTCAAGGTATCTGACAACGTACCGATTCGAATCAAAGATGTTGCTGTCGTTCATCTTGGACCCAAAACACGCAGAGGTATATTGGATAAATCAGGCGCTCCCGCAGTCGGTGGAGTGGTTGTCGCTCGTTATGGAGCAAACCCTATTCAGGTCATTGACAACGTAAAAGCCAAGATCAATGAAATTCAGGATGGACTTCCCTCGAAAACACTTGAAGATGGAACGGAATCCACTGTTACCATTGTACCATTCTACGATAGAACAAAACTCATTAACGAAACCATAGGGACTTTAGAAGAAGCACTGATGCTTGAGGTACTAATCACCATTATTGTCGTGATCTTGATGCTTCTCAACTTGAAGTCTTCTATACTTATTTCTGCATCATTACCTGTTGCCGTTTTGATGTGTTTCATAGCAATGAAATACACAGGTATTGATGCAAATATCGTAGCATTATCAGGGATTGCCATAGCTGTCGGAACCATGGTCGATATGGGAATTGTTCTTACCGAGAGTATTTCCACCCAGATGAGTATTGCCCCTAAAGGTCAGTCTATAAAACAGACAGTCTTCCTAGCAACTACTGAGGTTTCTTCAGCTGTACTTACGGCTGTCGCAACAACGATTGTAAGTTTTCTTCCCGTATTTACGCTCGAAGCTGCCGAAGGGAAACTCTTTCAGCCTCTTGCATTCACAAAATCATTCGCATTAATTGCGGCTATAATTCTTGCACTGACCGTATTACCAACAATTGCGACAACACTGTTTAGTTTTAAGAGAAGTTCCAATTTATCTAAGTACATATTCAATGCAGGGCTTCTTGTGCTTTCCTTCGTATTGGTCTTTACAAATTACGCGTTCATTGGGTTTATCGGTATAATCGTCGGAATTGGCGGGATAGTTAGCGCCTATCAGTCTGACAAAGCAACAGAGGAATGGTTGAGGCGATTTGACATAATCAAGAATATAGTTTACGCGCTACTTGTTGCGTGGATTCTATCGAAAACATGGATGCCACTTGGTGTAGCCAAAAGTGAATTCATGAACCTTGTATTTGTCGTGCTAATCGTTGGAATTCTCATTGGAGGATTCTACTTGGTGATTCACTTTTACAGTCAAATATTGCGATTCTTGATTCGGGTACGCTTTCTTTTCATAACACTACTTCTTCTCTTAATGTTTGCTGGGTACAGTATCTACAGAAATACAGGACAAGAATTCATGCCATCATTAGATGAAGGGTCTTATCTGCTCATGCCTACCTCCATGCCACATGCAGGAATGGAAATGAACGAAGCAAACCTGAGACTTTTAGACATGTCTGTTCAATCAATTCCAGAAGTCGAAATGGTGGTTGGAAAGGCTGGACGTGTTGAAAGCTCTCTTGATCCTGCTCCGATGTCAATGTACGAGAATATGATCTCCTACAAATCAGAGTATAAACTCGATGAAAAGGGGCATAAAATGCGCTTCAAAGTTGATGATGAGGGCAATTATTTACGAGATAAAAACGACGCACTAATTCCAGATCCAGACGGACAGTATTATCGACAATGGCGAGATCATATACACTCCCCTGATGATATCTGGAATGAGATTGTCAAAGCAACTCAATTGCCAGGTATTACTTCTGCTCCCAAACTTCAACCCATTGAAACGCGCTTAGTCATGTTGCAAACCGGAATGCGCGCGCCGATGGGAATAAAAGTCAAAGGGAACAACCTTAAAGAAATTGAAGCGTTCGGTTTGGAACTCGAACAACATTTAAAACGTGTAGATGGCGTTAAAAAGTCTGCAGTATTTGCTGAACGGATCGTTGGAAAGCCCTACTTGCTTATTGATTTGAATCGAGAGAACATTGCGCGGCATGGGCTAAGTATAGTAGAAGTTCAGAAACAAATTCAGGCAGCTGTTGGTGGTATGGTTATGACCTCTACAGTGGAAGGGCGCGAACGCTATGGCATCCGTGTACGTTATCCAATGGAATTACGAAACGATCCCGATAAAATTGAGGACATCTATATTCAAACAAAAGGGAACGCCCAAGTTCCTTTGGGAGACCTCGTAGACATCAAATACGAGCAAGGACCGCAAGCTATCAAAAGTGAGGATGGTTTTTTAGTTGGTTACGTTCTTTTCGATAAGGAAGATGGGTATTCAGAAGTGGAATTGGTAAACGATATTCAAAACTTCTTAGACAAGAAAAGTGAGTCTGGTGAACTCGTAATTCCAAATGGAATCAATTATCAATTCGCAGGAAATTATCAGCAGCAGGTTAGAGCAAGTAAGAGACTTGGGATTGTTATTCCGATTGCACTGCTTTTAATTTTCCTAATACTTTATTTACAATTCAAGTCAGTTGTTACGTCGTTGTTTGTATTCTCTGGCGTTTTTGTTGCTTTCTCGGGAGGTTTCATTATGATTTGGTTATATGGCCAAGGATGGTTCATGAACTTTGATCTTTTCGGAACTAACATGCGTCAACTATTCCAAATGGACGTAATCAATCTAAGTGTGGCGGTTTGGGTTGGCTTTTTGGCACTCTTCGGAATTGCAACGGACGACGGAGTTTTGGTAGCTACCTTCCTGAAGAATAGCTTCAAAAAGAATAATCCTAAAAGTTTAAGCGAGATTCAAGATGCCGTTGTTGAAGGTGGATTAAGGAGAGTAAAGCCAGCCATGATGACGACTGCAACGACCATTCTAGCTTTGTTGCCCGTATTGACTTCATCTGGAAAGGGATCGGACATTATGCTTCCAATGGCAATTCCTTCTTTTGGTGGTATGGTATTAAACATCATTACGATGTTCACAGTTCCTGTCCTCTACTACACATGGAAAGCATGGCAATTCAAAAGACTGAATAAACAAACAACTTCTTAATTCAAGAAATATGAAACAGACACTTCAAATATTTCTGACCTTAACTTTGCTTACCTGTTTGTATTCGCCTGGTTACGCGCAAACACTCGATTCTCTTTACCGATTGGCGGTAGATAATAATCCGAAACTAAAAGCACTGGAGTTGGAGTATAAGGCTGAGTTAACGAAAAAGGATCAAGTCTCTCAATTGCCCCAACCTCAACTCGGAACAGGCATACCAATTTTAAGACCAGAAACACGCCTCGGACCACAGGTAGTAATGCTGAGTGCCTCTCAAATGTTTCCTTGGTTCGGAACGCTTGATGCTAAAGAGGAACTAACTGTTCACATAGCCAAAGCGAGGTACGAAGAGTTGATGGCGGAAAGACTCAACGTTATGTATGAGATTAAAACAGCATACTACGGACTCAATTATCTTCAAAAGGAAATAGAACTTATCCATGAAAATTTAGACAACTACAATGCTCTTGAATCAATCGCACTAGCAAAGGTTGAGGCGGGAAACGCGTCGTTATCAGAAGTACTGCGCATACAATCAGAAATAGCGGCGATTGAGGCTCGATTGGAACTAATAAAATTGGAGCAGACAACACTCAATGCCGACATTAATACACTGATTAAGGCTCCGCTGGATCAGGAAATCGAAATCCTTGATTCCATTCAGTATAAGTCCATCTCTCTTGATTTTGAATCAACGCGATTAAAGCTAGAACAAAACCATCCACTACTCCAACAGCTGAATTATCAATTCCAAGCATCTCAAAGTCGAGTTGAGGTCAGCCAAAAAATGAAGCAACCAACTTTTGGCGTTGGACTAGATTACAGCATGGTCAACCCAAGAATAGACGCGAATCCTGCGAACAATGGGCGAGACATTTTAGTTCCGCGCGTCATGCTGAGTATTCCGATTTATCGAAAACGGCACAATGCGGTTATCTCACAAGAATCTCTGACTCAAGAAGCCATCAACTACAGGAAAGAAAGCATTGTAGACGACATGCTCAATAAGTTGATACAATTCCAAGCGAATTTGAACAGTGCCCGAATTTCACTCGAATTGAAGGAAGATCAATTAGAAAAAATATCAAGCGCTTATGAAATACTACTTGCCGAATACAGCGCCAATGGTAATAATATGGAAGCCCTATTAAAAACGCAAAACAATCTAATTCAATTAAAATTGGAGCGAGAGGTAAGTGTTCTCCAAATGGGAGTGGCACAAGCGAGTATTGAACGTATAACAGACTTTTAATGGTAATGATTCCAATCAAAAATATGGTTTGCGCGCGCTGCATTTTGGTAGTGCAACAAATAGTCCAAGAATTGAATCTGTCAGCTATCAATGTGGAACTTGGTTCAATATCAATTGAAAATGAACTTGACACAAAGACCAAGAACGAATTAAAACAAAGACTAGAAGCTGTTGGCTTTGAGATTCTGACCAAAGCGGAAGACCAACTCATAGAACAGGTTAAAAACGTTCTAATTGAAGTTGTTGAAAACCAAACTCAATTGCATGATACAACGCTTCAGGGAATCATCAGCGAGCGAATATCAAAAAATTATCATCAAATAAGTCGTCTTTTCTCTTCCACGGAAGGGAAAACAGTCGAGCGTTATTTTATTGAACTGAAAATTGAAAAAGCAAAAGAACTACTCAAATATGAACATTTATCTGTTTCTGAAATCTCTTATGAACTCGGTTACAGTTCCCCTCAACATCTAGCCAGACAATTCAAACAAGTAACAGGAATTACCACCTCGGATTTCAAGAAAGATGGGGTACGATCAAAATTAGATACGTTATAACCAAAATTTGACACTTCATAAAGCAACGAACTTCTGAAGTTTACAAAAAAATGAAATGAAGCATAAATATAAAATATCCGGTATGACTTGCAGTGGCTGTCAAAGTCACGTTGAAAAGCTCTTATTATCACATACGTCAATAAACGACGTTGCGGTTGATCTATCATCAGGATCGGTAGAAGTGACTTTTTCTGAACATATCCCAATTCAGGACTTAAAATCGTTGTTTACAGATTCTCGTTACGGTATCCATACTACGGATGAGCCGATCACTCCAAAAAAGTCTTCTAATACCAAAGACGGATCAGAGTTTTATTGTCCAATGCATTGCGAAGGGGATAAAACGTACGATGAGCCTGGAGACTGCCCTGTTTGTGGAATGGATTTAGTGCCAACTGCTCAAGTTCAATCATTTCATGAAAAATATACCTGTCCCATGCACCCTGAAATAGTGCAAGGTGAAATGGGTTCTTGTCCGAAATGTGGCATGGATTTAGTTCCATTGGAAAGTAATGAAAGTGCAGAAGAAAAGCAGTATTCCAAACTATTGAAAAAGTTCTGGATAGCTGTAAGTTTCACACTTCCCATCTTTGTTATAGCCATGTCAGAAATGATACCGAATAACCCACTTCACAATTGGCTAGGGGTAAAACATTGGAATTGGATTCAATTACTGCTATCGATACCCGTTGTGTTTTATGCCACATGGATGTTTTTTAAAAGAGCTTACCGCTCCATCATCACGTTAAATCTCAACATGTTTACGTTGATTGGAATTGGTGCCGGAGCAGCTTGGCTTTTCAGTGTCGGAGCTATTCTCTTCCCAAGCGTTTTCCCAGATGATTTCAAAACCGAATCAGGTGCGGTACACGTATACTTCGAAGCCGCCACTGTTATTTTAACTCTCGTTTTGTTGGGCCAATTGTTAGAGGCAAAAGCACACAGCAAGACCAACAGAGCGGTTAAAGAACTCCTAAAATTAGCTCCGAACAAAGCAATCAAAATAGTTAATGGTGAAGAGATAGAAATTTCTATTGACCAAATTGAATTGGGTGATTTGTTGCGCGTTAAGCCTGGTGGAAAAGTTCCAGTAGATGGGAAGATTGTGGAAGGAGAAAGTACTGTTGATGAATCTATGATAACTGGAGAACCAATCCCTATCGATAAGACGCAAGGGGATGAGGTAACTTCAGGAACAATAAACGGCAATCAATCTTTCATTATGAAAGCCGAAAAAATTGGCTCAGATACACTCTTATCACAAATCATTCACATGGTAAATGATGCAAGTAGAAGTAAAGCACCTATTCAAAAATTAGCGGATACTATTTCAGGCTATTTTGTGCCCATTGTAATATGTGTATCCATCCTCACCTTTGCTGTTTGGTATTTTTTCGGTCCCTCTCCAAAGCTGGTTTTTGCCTTTATAAACGCCATTGCTGTTTTAATAATCGCCTGTCCGTGTGCTTTGGGACTTGCCACTCCAATGTCAGTTATGGTAGGTGTTGGTAAAGGGGCGCAGGAGGGTGTATTAATAAAAAACGCGGAATCCTTAGAGAAGATGAATCAAATTGATGTTTTAATAATTGATAAAACAGGTACTGTTACCGAAGGCAAACCCTCTGTGGAAAAAATTGTATCAGTTTCAGATATAAGTGAAAAAGATTTGACCGTATTTACAGCTTCTGCTAACAGCCAAAGCGAACATCCGTTAGCCGAAGCGACCGTAAGGTATGCAGAATCAAAAAAACTTGACCTAAAAAAAGTGAATTCATTCAACTCATTCACTGGCAAAGGAGTCGAAGCAATAATCGATGGTACTAACATATTAATAGGAAATGAAAAGTTGATGAATGCTAAAAACATTGAACTTTCCTCTACAATCATATCTAAAACTAATACCGTAAAATCTAAGGGGAAAACTGTTCCTTACATTGCTATAGGAGATAAGGTTGTTGGATTTATTGTTATCTCGGACGCAATAAAAAAATCAAGTAAAAGTGCAATTCAACAATTAAGGGGTAAAGGGCTAGAAATAATTATGATGACAGGTGACAATCATCATACAGCGAAAGCAGTTGCAGAGGAACTAAAACTCGACGCATTCATTGCTGATTGCTTGCCTGAAAATAAATTAGATAAAGTAAGAGAACTACAGGAAAAAGGAAAGATTGTAGCAATGGCAGGTGATGGAGTTAATGATGCTCCTGCATTAGCTTTAGCCAATGTTGGGATTGCTATGGGAACGGGAACCGATGTTGCGATTGAAAGTTCCGAATTAACTCTTGTTAAAGGCGACCTTATTGGAATCGTTAAAGCGCTTAATTTAAGTCGAAAAGTGATGCGCAACATCAAACAAAACTTGTTCTTCGCCTTAGCATACAATACACTTGGAGTGCCCATTGCAGCAGGTTTATTGTATCCAATATTCGGAATATTGCTTTCTCCGATGATTGCAGCAATCGCCATGAGCTTTAGCTCCGTTTCTGTTATTGCCAATGCTTTGAGGCTTCGATCACAAAATATTACCTAAACAACAAAAAACACATAAAATGAAAAAATCCAATTATTCAAAATTCGCTGTGATGATGCTCGTATCATTCGTTGTGATGTACCTTGTAATGTTTTTGAACATATTTCAATTAAGTCATGCAAGGCTAAGTTTAACAAGAACCTACATGACTTTATTGATGGTTGCTCCAATGGCTGTTTCTATGCTTCTGTTCATGTGGAAAATGTACGAAAATAAGAAGCTAAACTTCTTAATCATTGGCGCATCTATTTTGGTGTTTTCTGCTTCTTTGTTTGGGTTAAGAAAGCAAAAAATGGTCAATGACGTCCAATGGATGAAAGCCATGATTCCCCATCATTCCTCAGCAATTTTGACCAGCACTTACGCAGATTTTCGGGATCCAGAAGTTCAGAAGTTAGCAGATGAAATAATCAAGGCTCAAAAAAAAGAAATAGCCGAGATGAATAGACTAATTAAAAAACTAGAAAACAAAAAATGAAGCATGCAGTAATCTACATCGCACTTGTCTTTTCAGGTTTGTTCATCGGTTGGCTTATATTTGGTGGAGGTCAGTCGAATAACGAAAAGCGATCCAAGCACGAACATTTAGAAAATGATGATGCAATTTGGACCTGCTCAATGCATCCCCAGATTCGTAAGTCAGAACCAGGAGACTGTCCAATTTGCGGAATGGATTTAATTCCTGCTGAAACTAAAGGTAGTGGAAACTTGCTAACTTTCACCATGTCGGATGAAGCTGTCAAAATTGCCAATATTCAAACGACTATAATTGGTGGGGCTAACGCTACAAATGGTACACTAAAGCTGTCTGGAAAAATCAAAGCCGATGAAACAGTATCATCAAGCGTTGTTACTCATGTGCCTGGAAGGATAGAAAAATTATATGTGTCCTTCACTGGTGAGAAAGTTTCGAAAGGGCAGAAAATTGCATTGATCTATTCTCCTACTTTGATCACAGCCCAAAGAGAGTTACTGGAAGCGAATAAAGTGAAAGATAGCAGTCCTTCACTTTATAATGCTGCGGTAAACAAATTGAAGAATTGGAAACTTAGCAACAACCAAATTCAATCCATTCTGGACAGCAAAGATGTTATTGAGACCTTTGTAATTTATTCGGAGTATTCCGGAATAATTAAAACGAAACGTGTTACAACAGGAGACTATTTGGATGAGGGAGAGGCACTCTATGATCTACAAAGTTTATCAAAAGTATGGGCAGTATTCGATGTTTATGAAACCGATATATCAAACGTTGCCCTCGGTACTCCCCTAACATTTACAACTTCAACTTACCCGAATGAAGAGTTCTCTGCAAAAGTAGATTTCATTGATCCGCTTATTGATCCTTCTACAAGGACACTAGCTGTTCGCGCAAGCATTTCGAATACTTCTTCCAAATTGAAACCAGACATGTTCATTTCTGGAACAATTCAAAGTCTGGAAGAATCTCGCGAAACATTACTCGTTCCAAAATCTTCAGTTCTTTGGACTGGCAAAAGATCAGTGGTTTATCTGAAGTTACCGAATCAATCTGCTCCAACTTTCGAGTATCGAGAAGTGGAAATCGGAGAAGCGGTTGGAGAATCTTACAAGGTGATTTCAGGGTTAAAATCTGGTGATGAAGTTGTTACCAATGGAGCATTTGTAATTGATGCATCAGCGCAGTTGAACAATCAATCAAGTATGATGAATCAAAATTTACTCGCCTCAGATGAAAATTCTAAATCCGAAGAAATTCCCGATTATTCAGCTTCAACCCAAAAGGACTTTAAGTCACAACTCACTGAACTACTTTCTAGTTATTATGAGTTGAAAAATGCGCTGGTTGCTGACAATTCAACGGAAGCCAAATCTGGCGCAAATAAATTCCTACTCTCTTTAAATAAAGTTGATATGAAACTGCTCGAGGGAGATGCGCACATGTATTGGATGGAACAGGTACAAAGAATAAAAAAGAGCGGTCAGAAAATTTCAAGTACAAGTGATTTAGAGAAACAAAGAACAGAATTTATTGAATTGTCACAAGCTATGATTCGCTCAGTAAAAGCCTATGGGGTTCTTGAAAAATCTTTCGAACAATACTGTCCAATGGCGAATAAAAGCAATGGTGCTTCTTGGTTGAGCGACGAAGAAAAAATTCGAAATCCCTACTTCGGATCGAGAATGTTGACATGCGGAGAAGTAACGAATCAATTATGACCGATTTTTGGGAGGAATAAATATCAACCTCTGAATCCCTTGCTAAACCTGACTTTTCGAGTTAGGGGTGCTGTCTAGGTTTATATATAGTAATAGTTCAGACATGCATATTGATATGGGGCTGATGCCTTTTTTTCAATAAAATTATGCCATAAAAGAATTTTGAGACTGTTCGTTCTATCCACCTTGAACTTTTAGATTCCGAATTTGTATCTTTCCGTATTAATTAACTTTGCCACATGAACATCAATCTATCTGAAGAAGAGAAAATCAAAATCCTGAATGGTGATGATCTTTATGGAATCATGCAGCGAATCCTATTGCGTGAAGAAAAGATTGATCAAGACCGAGAACATTTCTGGATTGTTGGATTAGCAAATAACAACCGTATTCTATTTATCGAATTAATCAGTTTGGGGTCGGTGAATAAAACACTTGCTGAACCTATGGATGTCTTCAGTTTTGCGCTTCAGAAAAGAGCTGTGAGCATAATCCTCGTTCACAACCATCCAAGCGGAGAAGTGAAACCGTCCGATTCTGATAAAGACCTTACTGATAGAATGATTCAAGTAGGTAATATAGTTGACACCTCAGTATACGATCATTTGATAATTACAGACAAAACTTATTACAGTTTCCGCGACAGCGGACTTCTTGAAATTCTTAGTAGAAGTACTAAGTATGTTCCTTCTTTCGAATTGGAAAAAAGACTTAAAGAAGCTAATGACGAACGAGCAACTATTCTAGCCAAAAGCGAAATGGCTAAAGGTCTTTTAAATGAGGGAGTAGCGAAGGAGATTATTTCAAAAGTATCAGGGCTTCCGATCGAGGAAATCGAAGCATTAGAAAAAGAAGACAGCTAGTTTGATGCCGTCATTCTAGGGCTTTATTTCAAACTCTCTATTTCTTCGGAAGATACAATTTCATCGAACCTATTTCGAGCGCGTCCAAATGCCCCATCTTCGTTTCATCTTTCGTAATCAAGTGCATGTGAAGGAATGAATCGTGATGTGTGAATACTCCTTTGTGTTCAGTGGAGAAGAAACCAACTATCTCAGCATCTTCGTTATTGACTGCATAGCTAACTTGACCCTGATGCGCCTCTTCAGGAGAAGATACTTCAGTCCCATCTGGTAAATTCTGAATGTGAATCTTTGCCTCCGCAACATGCCCTATCAACTTGAAAGAAAAGGGTCTTTTGGACGATTTCGTTTTGGCATCAATAAAATTTTCTAAATCCTGAATTGTTTTAATTTCAGATGGAAGCGCTTGTTCTTCCCATTCATTTACATTGCTATACACAAAAAATGGAGCCGAAACCTCAAACGTCTTTTCCACGGTCATTGTTGAATCCGAATTCACTTTTGCAACATAACTCTGACCATTATTAATCAGTAACTCACCTTTCATGTAACTGACTGGTCCAAGTCCGTATAATCCCTCTTTATTGGAGATTGTATCTAACTTTATCTTACCGCCTAACTCACCTTTCCACATTACCTCTTTCATCGCTCCGACAATTTCGATGTCAGAATAAGTCGCCTCGTTTTTTTCTTCTTCTTGAGGTGAACTGCATCCAATCAATCCAGTTAACACGAGCGTAAAAATTAAAACAGAAAATTTAAGATTCATATGTTACTATTTTTCAATATCCAAAGACTAATTTCAATTGAACCAAGGTACATACTTGAAAATTTACTAGTGCTTCATACCCTCTTTATCCCTCAAAGAATAACTCATTTTAACTATTAGATGCAACGATTTCCATCTCTTGTGAAACCTTATAAATACCATGTATATAACCTATTTAGGAATTCTTGATTAACGAATAATGTTTTTGACAGATAGACTACCGTTCCGTATCTTGGTGGTATGAGGTTATTCTCCAAATTTCTGATCCTTTTCTGGGCGTTCAACATCATTGTTGCGTCTACTTGCTTTGGGGCAGATGTTCATTATTGTAATGGAGAGGCAAAATCCTTCGGAATCTTCGAAACAGCGAAACCCTGTAAGATGTTTAAATCATCTTCTAAGGAAGTTCCTGAGTGCTGCAAACCTTCCACGACTGCTAAGAAGACTAGCGATTCAGGACAGCCGGCATTAACAAAACGAAGCTGCTGTCACAACAAACAGGTTTGTTTTAAATCAGACTTTGAAAATCAATCTGGAGAAACAAACTCGTTCGCAGACCATGAGAGTTTAGGTAATATTGAACCGAGCGATGGATACGAATTAGCAACGAGAAACAAGATTCTCTCGGACGTATCATTTCGTCCTCCACCTGATAATTTCTACAGGCAAAACCTACACATTCTTATTCAAGTATTCCGCATCTGATCTTTTATTTAAAAGTTGGGAATACAAGCGTGTTCAGGTTTTCACGCATTTTTAGATTTTTATCAAAGCCGAAATTAATTTAAACACAAGACTATGAAGACATTATTGCTATTATCTGCATTAATTATTACGGAATCAGCATTCTCCCAATCAACATTTCAATGGGACACAAATGATTCTATCGACGTTAACCTAGATGCCAATGTAACGGCTCAATATCCACTTTACATCAATGCTGTTGGAAATGACACAGTGACTTTGGGGATCGAAGTAATTTATAATGATGTACCTCAAGCATGGGATGGGATGCTGTGCATTTTCGGACAGTGTCTAGGAAGTATTTCGCCCGTAGGGACTCAAGCTACGATGTGGCCAATTGAAGGGTCAAATCAAGGAATGGTTCGTTTAACAGTAAATCCATTTAATGGAACGGAAACAGCTAAATTTCAAGTAATGGTTTGGGACGTAGAATTTCCAAATGAAACGGATACAGCAACTTTCATCCTAAACAGAACATTGAATGCACCAGAATTGTTAGCAAGCAACGTACAAATTGCTCCAAATCCAGTATCTGAAAGTTTGTCAATTGATTCTGATTACGATTTGAATAATGCGCAAATCATAAATTCTGTTGGTCAAGTAGTACGCTCAACGGGAATTTCAGCTTCACAACAAACAATCAATGTAGCAGAACTTCCTGAAGGAATCTATACAATCCGTTTGACAGGAAATGTTGGTGTTATCGAAAAGAGATTTGTGAAACTATGAAGCAGTTTATGATGTTGTTGCTTCTTCTTGGAAGTTTCCAAGTCGAGGCTGCTACCGTAAACACTACAATGTACATTCTTCGGGATAGCATCCATTTTAACGATGGTACAGCTTTGCCGTATGCTACGTTTAACGAAAACAATTCGTATAGCTCGACGAATGCAAGAATTGTGGTGGATCAAGGCGATCAACTGGATTTATGGGTAGTAAATTTTGATTCGGAAGTACATGAGTTTCGAATTCAGGGTCAAACCAATGTGGTATCTATTCCTGTTGGGGACTCAGTACAGGTTTTGTACGATTGCAATACCGCTGGTGTTTACATCTTCCACGATCCTATGAATTTCCCTGACAATGCCTCTGTTGGTTTGTCTGGAATGTTAGTAGTTAGAAATACTTCGCACGCTGGATTCTATTGGAACATTAAAGAACATGAGGTTGGTAATAACACCTTGGTTTTTAACGGAACTTCACCTAGTTGGTCAACGTATTACCCAGAGTATTTTACGATCAACGGAAAGAGTGCTCCAGATATTAATGCTGACCCAAATGCGCGCGTTGTTGGTAATGTCAATGATACCATTTACATCTACATGGCGAATACAGGTCAGAGTATACACTCCATGCACCTTCACGGGTATCATGCTACAATTGTGTATTCATCGAAAGAACCTTCGCACGTTGGTTGGTCGAAAGATTCTATGCCAATTTTCCCGTCGGAAACATTGATTTTGGAATTGGTTCCGAATCAGCCTGGGGAGTATCCCGTTCATGATCACAACTTGATTGGAACTACAGGCGGTAATGAATACGGATACGGAATGTTCACCACTTTATTAATTGCACCATGATGAAAGATGTAACTAAAAAGAATAAAGTGAAAAAAACAGCCAAGCGTCGAAACATACTCGCCGGATTGGTGCTAACGCTCTTGTTGAATCCTGCATTTGGTCAAATGGATACAACTTTACAGTTGATCTCAAAGGTTGACTTTCAAGAGCAGTACGAATTGCATGATGGTAATTTAATTCACTTGATGGGATTTGCGCAGTTGATCTCCGCACCATTGAATATTCCTGCTCCAACGCTTGTTTTTGAGGAAGGCGATTCGGTAAATCTTAGTCTTTGGAATTTATCCCAAGGCGCTCCGCACACGATCCACCTTCATGGGCTTGACGTAAATCAAGAGAATGATGGAGTGCCGTCTTTATCCTTTGAAATACCGCATGACAGTACTGCCAATTATTACTTCAAAGCACCGCATCCCGGAACATACATTTATCACTGTCATGTAACCTCGGTTATTCATGTTCAGGGCGGTATGTATGGTTTGCTCATCGTTAAGCCGAAAAGCAATCCAAACTTGACTTGGGAGAATGGTTATGAATTTGATAGCGAACATGCTTGGATGATGTCCGAAGTCGACACCATTTGGCATCATGATTCAATCGTAAACCATCCGTACGACCCAAATAACATGTTGCACACAGTTCCAGATTACTTCCCGCAGCACTACTTGATTAATGGAAAATCCGAAACGCAATTGGATGCCACACCTATTACCGCCAGCGTTGGTGAAAAGGTGTATTTCCGATTAGCCAACATTGGTTACTATGCGAACGAAGTTATTTTCCCGTCAGGAATGAATGCACAAATAATTGCTTCTGATGGTAGACCACTACCCTCCCCTTTTAACTCTGATACAATTGATGTATACCCTGGAGAACGTTTTGGCGTGATGCTTGAAGCAGATTCAGAGTTCAACGATATTATTCAAGTAAACTTCGTGAATCTAAACACGCAGGAAATTGAAAGTACGCAAGAGGTTGATTTGACAATTACTGGTTTTATTGGATTAGACGAACAATCTTTTACAGATCAATCGGCTTATCCCAACCCAGCTTCAACAACTGTTCAATTGCCTTATCACGGAAACTGGAAAGTATACGACCTTTCTGGGCGTCAAGTAGCAGTTCTGAACTCGAATGAAGTTGAGTACGATATCTCCGAAATTCCAAACGGAACGTATTTACTACAGCACCTGAATGCATCTCAACGCATTAAATTAATGGTACAACGATGAGCAAAGCGGTTCAAATAATCTTTTGCCTGTTCGCACTGATTCCAGGGCAATTGGAAGCTCAGGTTGATGTCAATTTGAAGTTGAATCATGAATTTGAAGGAGCTTACTTCCAATACGGAACCATTTACGAATTCAACGGCGCAATAATTGAATTTTCACGTGTTCAGTATTATCTAAGTGGTTTCGAGTTGACGCATGATGGTGGACAGACGTTAGATTTGCCCGATCTGTACGTGCTCGCAAGTGGGAATGTTTCAGATTATCCTCTGGGTCAAGAGAATATTACCACCTTGGAAGGTATCTCTTTTTATTTGGGCGTAGATTCAATACGAAACGGAATGAATACTAGCAGTTGGCCTACAGGGCATCCATTGTCAGCTCAGGTTCCGAGTATGGACTGGAGTTGGCCAGACGGCTACTTTTTCTGGATTATTGATGGTAAAATTGATAGTGATAACGACAGTGTTCCTGATCAACACTTTCAATTGCATGGAATGGGGAACGAACTTTTTAAAGGAGTTGACCCATTTGCGAATCTCAACATTTCAGGAAACGAGATAAACATCGAACTTTTCGTTGAAGTATCAGATTGGCTCAGAGAAATTGATTTGTATACGGTTGGCATTGCACATGATGGAGGAAAGGACAATAAAAGAGTCAGAGACAACACTAACGAATACGGTGTATTCACCTTGAACAGCGAATTAGGTATCGCGGTAGACGAAATTTCCGAGAGCAACATTTATGCAGATTACACAATGCCCTATGCACCTACCATCTATTATAATTTGGGGGTAAAGGAAAATACTGATATTGCTGTTTTCAATAGCTTGGGACAGGAAGTACTATCTGATCCAAATCAACTATCAAGTGGAAACTACTTCATTCGGAAGGAGCTACCAGATGGAATATATATAATCACGTTTACAAACAAATACGGCACTGAAAAATTTCGATTTGTCGTAAAAAATTAACCAACGAAAAATTATGAAAACGAAACATTTACTTTTAGGACTATTGCTTGCGGGTTCTGCTACTACCTCTGCGCAAACGACTCTTGAGCTTAACTTGAACCATCAGTTTGATGGATCAGCATTTCAATACGGTGCTGTCTACCAGTTCGAGGGAAGAGCAATTCGACTAGACCGCGTTCAGTACTATTTAAGTGGATTTGAAATCACACACGATGGTGGACAAACAACGTCTATGCCTGATACTTATGTATTGGGAAGTGGAAACGTTAGTAGCTATTCTCTAGGACAAGAGACATTCACAACTTTAGAAGGAATCTCTTTTGATTTGGGAGTAGATGCAGCAAGAAACAGCATGGGAACATCTTCATGGCCTCAGGGACACCCACTTTCATCTCAATCACCATCAATGGATTGGAGTTGGCCTAGTGGTTACTTCTTCTGGACGATTGAAGGAGTTGTAGATGATAACGGAGACGGGACTCCTAACAAATTGTTCCAATTCCATGGATTGGGTAACCAATTACTACGCGACGTTGATCCATTCACAGGGTGGAGCTTATCTGGTAGCACTGTAACCGTTGCTATCGACGTAAACGTGGCGGATTGGTTGAAAGGAATTAACCTTGAAACGGTGGGATTCTCTCACGATGGTGGACCAAACAACGTAGCTGTTGCAGACAATACAAACCCTGAAACTGTATTTACAGCCTCTGGAACACTTAGTCTTGATGAAGCATCAATGAGCGATCACTCAATCTATGCAGATTACACAATGGCATATGCACCAACGATATACTATGATCTAGCAACCGGAGAGAATGTAGACATTCGTGTAGTTGACATGTCAGGAACAGTTGTTTTGGAAGCTGAAGATCAGAATCCAGAAGGAAACTATTTCGTTCGTAAAGAACTTCCTGACGGAACATACTTGATTAATTTCTCAAATGGAACTATCAACGAACAGTTCCGATTTGTGGTTCAGAACTAATCAACTAAACCTTCTCAATCAAACCCGTGTCTTCTCAGGCGCGGGTTTGTAATTTTAAGTCCCCTGTCTTTTGAAAACTATTATTTATCTTGGATTTTGTTTGTTGACGGCATTCGTTCTAATACAATGTGCCAGTGTAGAAGCAATGCAACAAGCAAATATGGAGCAATCCGCTACAATCACCCAATTGGATTCAAACTATTATAGAGTTGAGTTGGGGAAGCATCTGTTCTATGATCCAATTCTTTCAAGGGATTCAACTGTTTCTTGTGCTTCCTGCCACAAACAAGAGTTAGCTTTCACTGATGGACTTGCTAAAAGCGTTGGTATTCGAGATAGAATGGTAACTCGAAACTCTCCTACTCTTACTAATGTGGGAAATAGAACGATTTTTCTATTGGACGGGGTGAACCCTTCTCTAGAATCTCAAGTAGGTGTACCAATACAAGAACACAACGAGTTCGACTTTCATGTTCTTCTGGTCATTGACAGAATCAATAAAGTACCAAAATATTCAGAGTGGGCAGAAAAGGGATATGGCTCAGAAGTAACGGAATGGGTACTTAAAAACTCCATTGCTTCATTCGAACGCACATTAATAAGCGACAACTCTCCTTATGATCAGTTCGTAAGAGGAGATCAAAATGCCTTAGACCGTGAACAGAAAAAAGGCATGAAACTCTTCTTTGAAACCCTGCATTGCGCCCAATGTCACTCTGGCAATGACTTTACAGAAGATCGACTAACAAACAACGGTCTATACACCGCTTACGCAGATTCTGGTCGAATGCGTTTGACAGAGATTGAAGCGGATCGGGCAATATTCAAAGTTCCAACACTCAGAAATGTTGCGGTTACCGCACCTTACATGCACAACGGCAGCATGAATACACTAGAGGAGGTAATCAGACACTATGAATCAGGAGGACATCAACACCCAGGCAAAGGAGAGGAAATAGTACCATTTGAACTTACCTCAGAGGAACGCAACAACCTTATCCGATTTTTAGAAGCACTCACAGATGAAGACTTTCTGAATAATCCTAAATATAAACTTGAAGATTAACCACTTATTTTTAAACTTGCCTTATGAAAAACCTCATACTCATTATCTCTATTATTACTGTATCTTTTTCAATTCAAGCTCAATCAGAAGGAGTTGAAAAAGTTGTAATTCAAACCGAAATATTCTGTAATCATTGTTCAGAATGTGAAACTTGTGACCAGCTTATCTTTATTAAACTCAAAGAGCAAAATAAGGGAATACGAGGCGTTACGATTGAAGCAGAAACCAATACAATTACTGTCAAGTATAAAGTTGGAAAGACTACGGTGGAGGACATTAAAAAGGCAATTTCACTAGCTGGGTATAAGGCAGATGATTTAGAAGCTGATCCTGACGCTTATGCAAACCTTGACGGTTGCTGTAAGAAGCGATAGACATTATTATTTCCCTAGTGATAGGATTCTAAACGCACCTCTCGTAACAATCGCAAATACAATCGCTCCGATTATTAAATCTGGAAGCGAAGAATGTAGGGAGTAAACCAATACTCCTGCAACGATTACTCCCGTATTAATGATAATGTCGTTGGAGGTAAATATCATGCTTGCCTTCATGTGTGCTTCGTGATTTTTTGATTTCTGCAAAAGGTACAAGCAAGCGCCGTTAGCCACTAACGCGAATGAGGAAACCACGATTATTAATAAATGATCTGGAGCAGATTCTAAACCAAAATACCTTCGTAACACTTCAATGAAACCTACTAAGGCAAGCGTAATTTGGAAGTAGCCTGCGAGTTTTGCAATGCTCTTTTTTCGTGCTAATGTGCCACCAACAGCCAATAAACTAATACCGTACACCAGTGAATCTGCTAACATATCCAAGCTATCAGCTATTAATCCCATGGATTGTGCAATCAACCCTGAAATCATTTCAATTAAGAAGAACGATGCGTTGATAATTAGAACTGTCCAAAGTAGTTTCTTTTGAAGCTGACTCTCTCCAAAATCCTTCCTGTCAGTGGTGTTCGATTCGATTAATTCACTTCCTAAATTCAGTTGTATTAGATGCTGACTGATTTGCTCTAAATCGCCTTTATGAAATACGGTTAGTTCTCGATTAGGAATGTCAAAATCTAAATGGGCAATACTTGAAACATCAGATAGCTTCATTCGGATTAGGTTCTCCTCGGAAGGACAATCCATTTTTGATATTTTGAAGGTGGTTTTTTTCATCAATCACGATCTCAAAGTTAATGATTAAGCGTCATTTTCACTCTTCACGAGTTCACATTTACGGGATTTAATCCGCTGTTCATATCATTTGCGTGGCTAAGGCATTACTTTTTTTTCGATTTTATTTTTACATCACTTCACAAGATTGTTAGACTAGCCTAACAATTATTGTTAGGTTTGTACTAAAATATTTTAACATGAATAAAATTCAAGTTCCATTATTCCTACTGTTTATACTCCTATCAGTGGTTATTGGATGTAATAAATTTGCTCCAGGAGAACCTGAAGAGTTTGAAGTTCTGGATGGACCAATTGAAGGCTTGTCCCAAGCTGAATTAGGTCAGTTTATAAGAGGGGATGAAGCATTTGGAGAGGTGTTCACAGCCGAGACTGGATTGGGACCAATTTTCGTAGCTAATCAATGTGCGAGTTGTCATGCCGGAGATGGAAAGGGAGCTCCTTTCGTTCAATTCACGCGCTTTGGACAAAGTGACACTACCGGAAATCAGTTTTTAAATTTTGGCGGACCACAATTACAACACAAAGCATTGCCTGGTTATTCACCTGAGATTTTACCAAATGGAGCACCATCTACCGTGTTAATTGCACCTGCCGTTTCTGGTCTTGGTTATTTGGATGCCGTTGAAGACGCCTATTTAATTGCTCTTTCAGACCCTAATGATATTGATGGAGATGGGATTAGTGGTAGACCTCATTATAATAATATTCCATCTTACGTTGCTCTAAGAGCTAATTCTGTAGAAGCAAATGGTAAATACATCTGTCGATTTGGAAAAAAAGGAGCAGCGTATGATTTGTTACATCAAACAGCGGGTGCCTACAATCAGGATATGGGAATTACTTCTTTATTCGAACCGATTGATCCGTATACTGGATTGGAGGTTGATCCGGAAGTAAGTACTGCCACAGTGCATGATTTAGTGTTTTATTTAAAAACGCTAAAAGCTCCGATACAACGTAACATTGATGATCCGGATGTAATTACGGGGAAGAGCTTGTTTAGCCAAATTGATTGCGCAAAATGCCATACCCCCGCTTTGCAAACAGGATATTCCCCTATTGACGTTTTATCGTACAAAGAATTTTACCCGTACACAGATCTTCTGTTACATGACATGGGACCCGAGTTAGATGATGGTTATACCGAAGGATATGCGATTTCATCTGAATGGAGAACACCTCCTCTCTGGGGATTAGGACTATCTAAAGATTCTCAGGGAGGCGTGTATTATTTAATGCACGATGGTAGAGCTTTAAGTATTGAAGAAGCTATTCAACTCCATGGTGGAGAAGCAAGCAATTCAAGAGCATTGTACAATGAATTAACACCTGCAGAAAAGGAACAACTTATTCGCTTTTTAGAATCTTTATAAGATGGAAAGAAGGCAGTTTATAAAGGCTTGTTGCCTTGGTGTTGGGGGGGCAATAGTTGCAAGTAGTATCCAATCTTGCGGAATGAACTATTATGCAAATTATACAAGAGATAATACAAATTTGGTCGTGCCTAAATCAGAGTTTTGGGAATTCAGAGATGAAAAGAAAGTCCATCGAAAATTTGTGCTGTTGGACGGTGGAAGTGAAGGTTTTCCCATTTGCATTCAAAAAACGAATAATAACAGTTACGTTGCAACCCTTATGAAATGTACGCATCGTGGATGTGAATTGAATGTAGGAGGAGGTATTTATACTTGTCCTTGTCACGGTAGCGAATTCTCAATAAATGGCGAGGTCTTGGAAGGTCCAGCCGACGTAAATTTAAAAATGTATCAAATTAAAACTGATGATGAAAATATCTATATACTCAATGCTTAGAGTGCTAAGTTTAGTCATTTTTTGTAGCCTGAATGTTCAGTCATATGCACAGAAGGACTCTGTGATTACAAGAACTCCAGTTGATACCAGTTCAACCAAACTGAACATGGATGCAGTGTACGATAGACCATTTCTCAACATTAATAAAACTCCTGTGGCTTTTGGGGGGTATTTAGAAGCGAATTCTATCCATTCAACAACAGAAGGGGTTACTGATGGCTTGTCGTTTCAAGCCAGAAGATTGACTTTATTTATGTCTGCTTCGATTACTAAGCGAATTAAGTTCCTGTCAGAACTGGAATATGAAGATGGAACGAAGGAAATTGGGATTGAGTTTGCTGCAATGGACATTTCGCTTCACCCATTATTGAATTTAAGAGGTGGTATTGTTATGAATCCTATTGGTGCTTTCAACCAAAATCATGACGGTCCGAAATGGGAATTTATCGAACGACCTGATGAAGCTGTTGAAATGTTACCAGCGACATGGTCTAACGTTGGGTTTGGACTCTTTGGTAAGGCTTACAGCGGAAATTGGATTTTTGGTTACGAGGCTTATTTAACCAATGGATTTGACGATTCTGTAATTGATAATGAACATAATAAAACCTATATGCCTGCCAGTAAAGAGAATAAGTCAAGGTTTGAAAAAAGCAATAATGGGATTCCGTTACTATCAGGTAAGGTTGCCATCAAGAATCGAAAAATTGGTGAGATTGGATTGTCGTATATGGGCGGTGTTTATAACACGTTTAGGGAAGATGGACTTATTGTCGATGATAAGAGAAGATTGGATGTTATTGCGTTCGATTTCAATACGACACTGCCAAAAATTGGAACGTATATTGTCGGGGAAGCATCTTATACCATGATCGGTGTTCCAGAGACTTATACTCAACAGTACGGAAATAAACAATGGGGAATGTTTATAGATATTGTTCAGCCAATTTTAAGGCGAAAGATTTTGGATTGGGATGATGCTTCTTTAAACCTTGCAGCACGTCTGGATTATTTGGACTGGAATGTTGGTGTATTCAACGAATCGAATACCAATATAGGTGAAGATAGACTTTCCATCACACCGGCTATCAGTTTTAGACCTTCAAAGCAAACGGTATTAAGACTGAATTACCGCTATTCCTGGGATACTGATATACTAATGAATCCAAAGGTGCGTACGGCGACCTGGTTATTTGGTTTTAGTACTTATTTTTAATATGCTTTTGGGAGATCTCTTTTAAGTTTGCCAACTCACTAATTTATTCAAATCCATCTGCGTACTGACTTTTTGTAGTTGTCGTATTCTTTACCGTGTGAGTTTAGGAGGTACTCTTCTTCTAGTCTAATTTGAAATTGTAAGGAGACGAATGTCATGATTAATACGGTAAAAGTAATTGCATTGGGGATGATAAGAAATGTTCCGATGTAGGAGATTAGTATTCCTAAAAAGACGGGGTTCCGGGAATATTTAAACACTCCATTTGTACAGAGCTCTGTCTTTTCATCGTAATTAATTCCGATACGCCACGATTTCGCCATTTGGTTTTGAGCAATAATGACCCAAATAAAGGAGATTACAACGAGAGATGCTCCGATGTGTTGAAGGATTTCTAAATCTAAATACCAAAAAGGAAGTAGGTATGAATAATAGTCGGGGAAAAAGGAAAATACTGCAATGGCTATCCAAAGACCGAAAATCATGGTTTTATAGACGGTGGAAATGTAGTCATGCGCTGAATCTGATTTTCCAAAAACGAACGGGTTTACGCCCGTTCGTTTGTATTGGATAATAGACTTTATTACGAACACTTGGAGAAGATAAAGCAAGGTCCCAATTGGTAGGGCGATTTGATAAAAACTCATGTTCGATAGGTTTTAATTAGTGATCGTGTCCGTCGTGATCATCATGGTGTTCATGTCCATCGTGATCATGGTCATGATCGTGCTTGTCGTTGTCACAGCTTGCGAATGCGAATGCTGCGAATAGAATAAATCCTGAGATTTTGATTGTTTTTAATGTACGTTTCATATGATTTGTATTTAAGGATTTGCTTTAATTAATGTGAGTGTCCTGTTTCGCTTTTCTTCATTTCTGCCATTAGGTAATAGGCGTTGTTGTAAGCTACGGTCATTTTGGTTGGAATGGGTTGTAGTGGTTTTATTTCTACCCATCCGTTATCTGTTCCACCGATGTTAACTTCTATGGGATGGAATACCCATTCTTTGTTTTCTCCTTCTGTGATTTCTTCGCCCGCAAATATGAAGTATTTATCTCCTTCTTTTATGACGGCTTCTTCGGGCAATGCATAGGATTCTACGTCTTCGGTAATGATATGCCCACTGATGTACATACCTGGAATTAGTACGCCTTGTTTGTTTTCTATTTCGGCATGTAGGTGAATGGCTTTTGGATCTTGCTCAAAGGCTTTTCCTACGGAGTAAATCTTAGCTTCGAGTTCTGTGTTTGGAAGGGAAGCGATGGTGAATTTAATTTTTTGTCCTTCTCTGACTTTGTGCAAGTCGCTTTCAAAGACCATTAGATCGGCATGAATGTGATCGATGTTGACGATTTCAAACATTTCTGCTGATGGTTGGACAAATTGCCCTGTCTTTACTTCAACGGTTCTGATGTGTCCATTAATCGGACTTGTTACGGCAACTTGATCATAGATGGTTCCGTTCTGAATTTTGGTTGGGTTTAGTCCTAACAAACGTAATTTGGATTCGTCACCACTTACTTGACTTTTCATGGCGAAATAAGCTGATTTGGCTTGCTGGAACTCTTTGCCAGAGGATACGTTTTCTTCGTATAACTTCTTCTTACGCTCGTAATCTGACTTGAGGAATTCAAGTTGATTCCAGTTTGCTGCGTAATCAGATTGCATGGTAATCAAATCTGGGTGAGCTAAGTAGGCGAGTACTTGTCCTTTTTTGATTTTGTCGCCTTCGATCACTTTAATGCTTCTTACGTTTGCTCCGATTATTGCGGTTACTATGGCTTCATTTTGTGGTGGTACTTCGAGCTGTCCATTTGCCTGAACGTAAGAGTTGATGTTTCGATAGCCGATTGTATCTACCATCATTTCCATGGATTGGAATTGTTGTTCGGTAAGGTGAACTTCGTCATGTTGTTCTTCTCCATGTTCCCCATGTCCATGTTCGCCATGGTCGTGTCCTTCATGTCCATCTCCTCCTCCACATGATGAGATGAGTAGGGTTGTAAGGATGAACAAGACTGAGATATATTGTTTTGTTTTCATCGTTTTGCTTTTAATGGGTTATTTATTGATCAGGTATTCAAGGTGAATAACTGCTTGATTAAATGCGTTGAGTGTTTTTAAATAGTTGAATTTGATCTCTAATGCCTGACTCTCGGATTGTATAAATTCGAGGTAATTAATGGCTCCAGAGGTAAATCCTTTGTTAGCGTTTTCCAGTATTAATTCTGCTTGTGGGAGTGCTTTGGTTTCATAGTAATTCAAACTATTGGTCTGTTTCAGCAATTCGTTTAAATGACTTTGATAGGTATTGCGCAACAAACTTTCGTTGTAGTCGGCATTTACCTGTGCTATTTCGGTTTGCAGTTTAGATTTTTGGATGTCTGCTCTATATGATCCGAAGAACAGCGGGATTGATATTCCTGCTTGCGCTCCTGTGAATCGATCACTTGACGTTGTTGTTCCGCCATTCGCTGTTGTTGTTCCGATCAAAGATTGATTGAAGTAACCAATTGAAATGTCTGGAAGCATCTTGGATTTCATTAGTGCGTTTTCTGCATTGGCAATGTCCACTTGATTTTGATACCAGGCAATTTGTGGGTTGTTTAAAATGAGATCGGTGTTGTATAAGTCTGCGATCTCGCTTTTCTCAAGAATAGGGGGGTGAAACGTGTGCTGAATGCTGTCATTGATAAGAACATTTAAACGATCCTGACATATTGTGATGTCTGATTCGATGAGCGTGAGGTTGTTCTGTATTTCCATGACTTTTGTTTCTGCTGTTGCCATTTCAAGAAAATTGGATTCTTCTGTTTCATAACGCAGTTTTGTTGCTTTGAGGAATTGTGCATACAGGCTGTCCTGATAATTCAATAGTCGCTTGCTTTCATGTAAAAAGGCTAATTGCGACCAGAGCATTCGCAGGTCTCTCTTGAGTTCATTTTGAGATATGGCGACATTGATTTCACTGCTTTCAACTTGCTGTTGCGCTAACTTTCGTTGCTTCGCGTATACGCTTGGAAATTGAATTTGCTGACTTACATCAAAGGCGAAATCATTTTCAAAACTGTTATACTGTCCATACTGAAAATTGAACTCCGTTTTTCCAATATTCCAGGCACTTTTCGTTTCCAATTGCGTTGCATCAACATTCAGTTGTGACGCTGTGAGTTGCCCATTGTTTTCCATGGCTAAACCAATAATCTGATCAATCGATGTGAGTGTATCGGTTTGTGCGTTCAATGAGTTTAATGGTGCCATGATAATGAGTATGGCGATAACTGCTGTGACGGGTTTTGGTTTCATTTGTTTCATTTTTCGTGATTCTACCCATCGATAGAGTATTGGAAGGACAAAGAGTGTGAGTAAGGTAGCTGAGATCATTCCTCCGATTACAACTGTTGCTAATGGTTGTTGTACTTCAGCTCCTGCTGAGGAAGAAATCGCCATTGGAAGAAATCCGAGAACATCGGTTAATGCGGTTAGTAAGATTGGTCTGATTCTTCTTTTCGCTCCTTTTTTGATTCTCAAATCAAGGTCATTTTCACCTTCTTCTTTTAGTTCATTCCAACCACTGATTAGTACAAGTCCGTTTAAGACGGCTACTCCAAATAATACGATGAATCCTACTCCTGCGGAGATACTAAATGGCATTCCTCGAAGCCAGAGTGAGAAGATTCCTCCAATTGCTGCGAGTGGAATTGCCATGAAGATCATGATTGATTGTTGGAAGGAACGCAGGGCAAGGAAAATCAGTAGGAAAATCAATGCCAACGCTAATGGAACAACATACTTTAAACGATTACTTGCTCGTTCCAGATTTTCAAATGCTCCTCCGTAGCGAATGTAATAACCGGGTGGAAGCTCTAGTTCTGCATCAAGTTTGGTTTTAATTTCTTCAATAAGTGACGCAACATCTCTACCCCGAACGTTGATTCCAACATAAGTTCTCCTATTTGTATTGTCCCTACTGATCTGCATTGGACCAGGTGTGTAGGCTATTTCTGCAACTTCGTTTAATGGGATTTGAGTGCCGTTTGGTAGGTCAACAAAGAGGTTTTTAAGATCATCGATTCCTTTTTTATGCTCTTGATCTAGGCGTACAACCAAATCGAAACGTCGTTCTGCTTCAAAGATTACTCCTGCTTTTCCTCCTGCAAATGCGGATTGAACAATATGATTGAGGTCTTGTATGTTTAATCCGTACTGAGCGAGTTTGTTGCGTTTGTAATGCACCGTCATTTGAGGTAGTCCGGTTGTCGCTTCTACTTTCATGTCCCCAATTCCTTCTGTGCCGGCAATGATTTTAGAGATTTCTTCTGCTTTTGAAGCGAGTAATTCTATATCATCTCCATAGAGTTTAATGGCTACGTCTTCACGGACACCTTCCAGGAGTTCATTGAAACGCATTTCGATAGGTTGCGTGAATTCGTAGTTGACACCTGGTACTTTTTCAACTTCCTTTTTGATTTCACTTACGAGTTGATCTTTGCTTTTTGGACTTGGCCATTCGGTTTTTGGTTTGAGAATGACAAAGACATCAGCAAGATCCATCGGCATTGGATCTGTAGGAAGTTCTGCTACTCCAATTCTACTAACTATTTTATCTACTTCTGGAAATTTAGATTTTACTATTTTTTCAATTTTGGTAGTCGTTTCTATGGTTTCTGTCAATGAGCTTCCTGGTTTCAATATGGCATGAAAGGCTATATCGCCTTCATCTAATTGTGGAACAAATTCACCTCCCATATTAGAAAATGTGAAGTAGGCTCCAACGAGCAGAGCCAAGGCAGAAAGTACAATCCATTTACCTCTTTTTAAAGCTCCTCCCAGGATGGGCTCATATGCTCTTTCGAGCCATTGAACGAAGCGATCGCCCCATGATTTCTTCTCTTTCTTTTTACCGACTTTCAAGAACAATGCGGACATCATTGGAACGTATGTCAAACAGAGGATCATCACTCCAATCATTGCGAATATGAATGTGAGCGCCATAGGTTTGAACATCTTTCCTTCTACTCCTTGTAGTGCGAGAATTGGGATGAATACGATTAGGATGATTAGCTGACCAAAAAAGGCTGAGTTCATCATTTTACTAGAGCCTTTCAATGTGAGTTTGTCTTTTTCTTGCTGTGGTATATTGGCGTTTTTCTTTAGGTAGCTGTATAGCATGAACACGGTGGTTTCTACTATAATCACTGCTCCGTCAATAATAATTCCGAAGTCGATTGCGCCAAGGCTCATAAGGTTCGCCCAAACACCGAAGTAATTCATCAGGATGAAGGCAAACAATAGAGATAATGGGATGGTAGACGCTACGATTAATCCTCCGCGCCAGTTTCCTAGTAGGAACACGAGTACGAATATGACGATCAATGCTCCTTCAATTAAGTTGGTAGATACGGTGCCAGTGGTTTGGGCAATGAGTTTACTTCGATCTAATAGGGGTTCAATAATTACTCCTTCTGGCAATGACTTTTGTATTTCTGCCATGCGCTCCTTCACTCGTTGAATGACGTCGTTTGAGTTGGCTCCTTTGAGCATCATCACCATTCCTCCAACTACTTCTCCTTCGCCATCTTGTGTGAGTGCTCCGTAACGAACGGCTGTTCCAAATTTTACTGTTGCAACGTCTTTGATGAGAATTGGAATACCATCGACATTTTTGATAACGATGTTTTCAATGTCTGCAAGGTTTCTTACCAGTCCTTCTCCTCTGATAAAGTTTGCTAAATGGCTCTTTTCGATGTACGCTCCTCCTGTGTTTTGGTTGTTGATTTCCAGCGCGTGATATACATCTGTAATTGTAATGCCTATTGCGTTTAGTTCGTGAGGTTTAACGGCTACTTCGTATTGTTTTACATTTCCTCCGACGGCATTTATTTCTACTACGCCTGGAACCATTGCCATTTGTCTGGCTACGATCCAATCCTGCATGGTGCGCAAGTCAGTGGCGGTGTATTGTCCTTTGTATTTTGGGTCGACTTTTAAGGTGTATTGATAGATTTCACCTAGTCCTGTGGATATTGGTCCCATAAATGGTTCTCCAAACCCTTCTGGTATTTCTTCTTTTACTTCGTTTAGTTTCTCTGCTACGAGTTGTCTTGGGAGATAGGTTCCCATGTCATCTTCAAATACGATGGTAACTACCGAGAGTCCGAAACGTGATATGGAGCGTATTTCTTTTACGCCAGGCAAGTTGGACATTTTGACTTCGACAGGGTATGTTACGAATTGTTCTATATCCTCGGTTCCGAGGTTCGGAGCCTGTGTAATTACTTGCACTTGATTGTCTGTGATGTCGGGAACGGCATCTAAGGGAACTTGTTTTGCACTCCAAATTCCTCCTGCAATTAATGCTATGGTGAGTAATCCAATTATCAACTTATTGTTGATGGAAAACGATATTATTTTATTGATCATTTTGACTTATTTATAAAGCGTTCTTGGGTCGAAAGGTTTTCCTTTCAACGATGTATTTCCTCCTAAGAGGTTGTGCTATAAATAAGTGTATGGGGGCGCCCTGCCGGGTGAGGTGTCAAGTCCTTTTTGAGATTGAACTTGAAGTACATCTGAGTTGATTTTTACAGATGTGTTTTCAATGTGAAATTGATTGCTGAGTGTTGCTATTACGGCATCCGTTGAAACCGAATTTTCGGTTGAATATTTTACTTGATTCGCTTGTGGGTAACATTCTACATCACACGCGTTGTCGTGATGTTGGATGCCTTCAAATAGACAGACGAGATAATCTAAAAATCCTTCATCAAAGTGATCTCCGTGTTCTACATGGCTGTGATCTTCCGCTGAGTGATCATCGGATGCATGTGTATGATGTGCATGGTGGTGCGTTTCTACATGAACTCCGTTAGGGTGATCGTCGTTACAGTGTGGAATAAGGTTGTGCGCAAAACCCACCGTATAGGTGAGGATCAAGAGCATTGATATGATGGTGCGCTTTGCCATTCTTCGGACTAAGTTAGTAAATTCTGTATATACAATAAGTTAACTTTTAACAACAGTTACTTCCACATGAACCGTTTTCCTGAATAGGTGGACATGGTACTGTGCCATAGGAACAGTAAACGCAACAATCACCTTCTTTTGGTTTCAATAAGGTCTTACAATCTTCACACTCATAGAACCAGGAACATGCATCAGTAGGCATTGTTTCTGTTTTGCTATGATTGCATTTAGGGCACGTAAGGGTTGATTCAAGAATAATTTCCTTCTTTTCCATTCTATCGCTGAATTAGTTCAGTTGCAGTATATCCGGTTGATTCAACTGCTTTCTTTATCTCGTCTTGATTCGTTTTTGTTTTGTCGTACTCAATTATAGAGTTGCCTTTGTTGTATGAAGTTTCAATGCTCACAATTCCTTTCAAATCATTCACTGCGTGGTTCACATGATTTTGACATGCATCACAGGTCATTCCGTCTATCTTAACTTCTAGTTTTTCGATATTAGCTTCATCAGCTACTACAACTTTTGCATTGTCAGGAAAGAAGATCCCTGAATAGTAAGGGAAACTAATTGATAACGCAGCAAATAAGGTCATGCTAACTAAGAATGTTCTAGTCTGATACCATTTCGGCTTTTCAATTTCGCATCCACAATCATCTACCGTTTTTGGTTTTAAATGACTGTACCATGCATAACCAATTGCAAGTATTGCCAATCCAATTAAGTAAGGTCTGTACGGTTCCATCCAAGACAAACTGGATGATGTACTGCCCGCTCCGGCAATGGCTGCAATAACTGGTGGAATACAACAGGATGAAGCTGCGATTGCTGCAAATACTCCTGTAAAGACTACTCCTTTTGATTTTGTTGTACTCATGCTGCAATTCCCGTTAATGATTCTATAATCGGAAGCAAAATGGATGCTTCTTGTTTGTTGATCGAGTAGAAAATAGTTTGTCCTTCTTTATTGCTCGTAATTAAATCCGCATCCTTTAGCTTTTTCAAATGTTGAGATACTGCAGGAACAGTCATTTTCAATACATCGCTTAAATCGCACGGACACATTTCACCCTCCATATTTAACAGGAACAAGATTTTTAGACGCACTTCATTTCCTGCTAGATTGAGAACTTTTGCCTTTCGTTGCAATTCTGATTGAACTTCATCTAATGCTGTTTGACATCTACTTAACTGATCCTTATCCGCACATTCACGTATGCAATTCTCCATATTTAAGCAATTTCTTAAATACAAAGTTAGATCATTCTTATTGTTTAAGCAAATGCTTAAATACAGTTTTCAAATATCTTTTGGAGATAAAGGATTTCTATTCTCTTTGATAAGAGCATCATTTGTAATTGAATAGATATAATTCTCTCTACCATATCTACTCTTTTTCATTAAAGCTAGTCTCTCTCCATCATTTGAGACTATAATATCAATTGTAGCAGTACTGTTAAATAAAATAGACGATCCTCCGCGAATCTTTCCATCTGTAGTTTTTTGAAAGATTATTACGAAGTATGTATTGGGAAAGTCTTGCCTTAATTCTTCAAAGTCAATCGCCTTGGACGAAATCTTTGAGTAACTATCAATGATAACACAATCAAAGTTCTCAGCTTCGGTTCGAACATCTTTAAGTCCTCCCTCTTCAAAAGTCCTGAATAATGAATCCTCCAAATCAAATCTTGAAATCAACTCTTGCGTCGATTCGGTGATTCCCGACTCCAAAGAAAAATAAGCTACCGATAATCCTTTGTTGATAAACCCCTTGGCTAATTGAAAACTAAATGTGGACTTTCCCGCTCCTGAATCACCTGTGAGCGCAATAGCGCACTTCTCACGCTGAAGTTTACCCAAAAATTTGCCAAGACATCCTTTTAACTCAACCCCATCAAATTTCATATTCAGAATCTCTTTGCCAGAATACGCCTTAGATGGTGAAACCCGTTTCGGTCTGTTCAGCCTTGCTTTTCTGCTTGGTTTTATTGGCAGACGATCCAAATCGATCCCACGTAACTCTTCCAACTCTTCATCAAACTGTTCTAGTTCCGACTTCAATTTTCGGACGATGCGATCCTCTTTCGATTCCTCTTCAAATAAGGGTGTGAACGGAAATCCGAGCGTAACCAATTCTAAGCTAATTTTCTTTGACTGTTTTCGAGCATCAACTAACATATTATTGAATATTCCCTGAAACTCGCGCATCAAATCAAGTTGCTCTACTCTTGATCCATTTTTCAGAATTGCCAGATTAAACTGAGGGTTACGTTCCTTCAATTCCAAATAGCGCAACAACTCAACCCTAAAAGCGCTTCCTTTCAACTTCAAAAACGTTTCTAATGCCGTAATGCGTCTTCGGAGTTTTTCGGCAAATTTCGATAGCTTTTCTTTTCTCGCTTTCTCACGTTCTCGTTTCTCCTCTTTATCAATTCGGACTTTTTCGATGTACTCCTCATTCGACTTTTTGTCGCGTTCCAATTTCTGGATGCGATTCAATATGCGCTTTTTTCTTTTGAAGTATTTCTGTTGGCAGTTGTGATTACAATAGATGGCGTCCTCTCTTTTACCAATCAATTCTTCTCCACATTGTCTACAATTCATAACTCTTACTTTTTGATTTATGATTGAACACACAATGCAATATCATCGACCAATTGTTGGTTCGATAATTGTCTCAGCCCCGCTACAAGGAAAGCCTTCAGTCATTTGACTGGAGGCTTTATTTATTTAAAGCTGTCAGGAGCTTGCTCATGTAAAGATTTGAATGAACAAAGTACAATTCGAAGAATTGGAAGGCTTGACTTGGGCTAGCTTTTTTAAATACAGTCCATGAATAGTCTGGCCCCCGCTACTAAGAAAGCCTTCAGTCAAATGACTGAAGGCTTTTTCTTATTCCTTGAACCATACGCTCTAACTCGAAACCGACCAAAATACCTAACAAAAAGTTTTACGTACGTACGCTCAATTCTCAGTAAAATCTATAAGTTAAACCAACCCCAGCAGAGAAATTGTTGGTTTTGTTATTATCCAAATACCCAAGTAAATCCGCAATAGATAACCCAAATTCAACCTTTGAGGTACGACTTCCGAATGAAATTCCCATGGGCATTGCCGCCTGACCATTTAGCCCATTGTTGATACCACTAAAAAGACTAAACTTTTTAAACGTCAGTTGATAGTTGAAGGAAACATATGTCTCAGAAAGGCTTCCAGGAGCAGACTTTACGAGGGGCTGAATTACATCCAATCCAAGAGCAAAGTGTTTTCCAAAATTTCTTCGAATTCCCAAGTACGTTGTTGATGCCGTTGGGAGCATGACTGCAGCATCTTCTTGAGGGAATTCATTTAAGTACCAAAAGAAATTAGCTTCATCAATTTGATCTGTAAAATGCTCTGTTCGTGAGACCCCGTATACGTAGTTCTCGAACTGAGAGTTATCTCCCTCTGTCACATAAGATCCTACCGTATTTCTTTTTCGACGTTTCCATCGAATTGCTCCAAGATTGTTGAAGCCAGCACTGAACATCCATTTTTCTTTCAGTAAAATGGTGGCTGAAGCACTAATTGATGCTCCCAAACCACTATTCCCAAAGGGGGACTTCTCTAGCATTCCTCTACCAAAGTTCGCCATGGAGATTCCATTTCCGGTGCCGTCAAGAGATAGAAACTGTAATCCTTCTATCACGTTCACATTTCCACCAACAAACAAGTGTAAATCTGGTTTATCGACCGTGAGTTCCTTACCCCAACCTAGCGAGTGATTTCTAGTGCGAATGAACTCAAACCGTGAACCACCAACGATATCCATAAAATCGAGAGAATCGTCTGTCGAATAGGCATAATAAGCATTTATTAAAATATCGTTTTGGTAGTTTGCTTCTTCGTTAGCAACACGAGTTCCATCAATGAGTACAAGTGTATCGAAATAGGAAGCTGTTTTTCCATAGGCCATAAAATCGGCAAACTGTTCAGAAAGTTGAGATCTGAACGTTGTCTCATTGCTTATATTCAACGAAAAAGTACCCCAACTATCACTAGAGTAAGTAGCTCCTAAAATCGTATTTCTCATTTTGAAGGTATTGTTCTTCAGCAGTGCCTCCTTGAACTTGGCTCGCGTAGTGCGAGATACCGTAGTATCATATGTGAAATAGATATTTGCATTTGGATCATAGCTTTCAAACGCCTCCCATGCAATCTCGAAAGGTTCAAGAATGGTTACATCATCCGAATTTATATTAACCCCGAGGCTGTCAAACAAAAGGTAGTCAGCCAAAGCTACAGATGATTTGAAATGAAAATCTTCTAGATTCACTGCAAATTTATGTTCATAATTTGTCGCTTGCCACCCCAGTAAAGAAGGGTTTGTATTTAACGCGGCATCGTCAATCGTGAACATAAATCCTCCTCCCATTCCCATGGAGCGATAATCTCCATCAGTCACCAATTGTGCTTGCCCAAAGAAGGCGAAAAGCCCCCCTATCATTGCGATTAGTATCTTTTTCATAATTACCAGGTATAAATGAGTCCAACTTGTGCGAATGAAATGCCATGTCCCATTTCAAAATAAACTCCGAAATTCTCAATAGGGTAAAAGCGCGCGCCAAGGTTTATCTCTGTTGCAATAAAATGTTTCTTCTCGTCTGAGTCATTGTAAATGAATACCGTTGATGCGTCAATATTTTCACCAAATGTGTAGTCTTTAGTAACGCGTTCAAATCCGTATCCAGCACCGAGGCTAACGTAAATATCCCATTTCTCCAGTTTGACACTTTTGGTCTCGTTTGCTAAAAAATGCCAACTCACTTTTGGTATGAGAGCAAAACCGCGTATGAAGCGTTCACTTCTATAGCTGCCTGTCTGACCGTTGGGATACGACCAATCCTCTCGAAAGGAATTGTCACGATCCGAATGCACATAGAATGCTCCTCCCACACCAAAACGCCCGAATAATCGGTGTTCATATTTAAGATGCATGGGACCAAACTCTGGACGAGTTCTAGCCAAATTGCCGAAGTCGTAGCCAAGACTGACGTTATGTGTATGATTAGCAAAAATGCTCTTTTCTGAATTTTCCTGTGCGGATAATGGGGTGCCAAGTAGCCATAACAATCCCATTAAACTGATTGATTTTTTCATAAAATGAAGTTTATTAATTAGTTATCATTACTCGTTGGGTGGCAGTCCCATCCAATCTTTTCACAACCAAAGAGTAAACCCCAGGTTGATACTGGCTCAGATCTATATCAGCCTCTCTGCCGTTCACCTCTTGTGATAAGACATGACGTCCTGTAGCATCAATAACCACTACTTCAGAGATGAGTGTTTCTTCTACAGAAACATGGAACTTCCCGGGACTTGGGTTCGGAGATATCAAAGCTTGATTCTGAATTACACGATCATTGTTGGCACTATTTCCGATAGGATTATTCAAGTTTCCACAACCACGCGCTTGCTTTTTTATCTTCAGTAGATAGCCATCTGTATTTGGAGAGGTTAAGGTAACAGGAACTGCTGCATTTGTAGCAAAATTGGCTGTTCCCATAAATAATCCAGCAGCATAGATGTTTTCACATTCATCTACAGCCAATTTGCCTTGAGTCTCCCATAAATCGCCACTGATTTGTCGCATCATATTAAAATCGCCGTGCTGATTAAATTTTAATATGTATGAGTCGTAAGAAAAGTTTTGACCGGATGCACCTTCCAGAACTGAAGGATCAGGATCAAAATCTACAATTCCGTCAAAATAACCGAATAGGTACACATTGCTATTTATATCCGTTGTTACGTCAGTCGGGACTACAATAGCATCCAGAAGTGTTGTAATTTGAGTTATATACTCTGCCCAAATCAAATTCCCGTTGAAATCCAACTTGGTAATAAAAGTTGATCTTTTTTTCGCGTAAAATGTTTGTATACCAACATTCGGATCAAAATCAGTTGTTCCCATAAACTCTCCAACAACAACGATGTTGTCATCAGGGTCACAATCTATTGCCATACCGTTACTATGCGTATCTCCAACATACCTTTTGGCCCATCGTAAATTACCATTGGAATCATCACTTATAACAATAGCCGTTTGATCTGAAGAAGATCCTCCGGGACTTGGATTATCCACTAAGACGATTGTAGAATCGCTCGAAACATCTATGAATTCGCGAAATTCACCAGTATAATAGACATTCAAATCTGAGTCGACGCAAACAGAACGAATCCGATCACTTCTTACCCCTCCAAATTGTCGCGAACGAATGTAGTTCCCATCTGTATCTAGCACAACAGCGAACCCATCAGTTTCTCCCCTACCTATTAGTAAAACCGATGAAGGAGAGCCACTCCCGGCAGGTTGAGGAACAACATTAAGTGTATCATAGAAAGCTCCTACCAAATGAATATTGTTGTTGTCGTCAATTTCGATATCATCAATTTTAAGTGATTCTGAAACATAGGAGTGGTAGTGGTCAAATTTCTTGGCCCAAGCCAATGAACCCATTGCATCATATTTCGCAATAAACAATGCAGTTGAATAGGTTCCAACGGCAGACATTATGGAGGTGGAGGAAGATAATGATAGCTCAAAATCAACTGTTTCTTTGAATGTTCCAATGACATATACATTTCCCGCTGCATCTACTTCAATTGCTGAAGCCTCATCGCGACCTGGCCCACCAATCGCTCTTGCCCAAATTAGGTTTCCATTGTTATCAAATTTCGTAAAATGAATATCGTAGTCTGAATGGTGTGGAACGGTGTAAATTCCAGGACCGGGATCACAATCCATAGTTGCTTGGTGAATACCAACCGAATAAACATTTCCACTCTGGTCTACCTTCGCATCTATCTCTTTAGCGAGACTCAGACTTGCCAATGGAACAACCCAGTCGAGCGTGTTTGTTGGCCCCGTAGACTGAGCATATCCTGTTATGTCAAATAGCAAGAGTAGTAACGATCCCGCAAAAAATTGTTTGATTTTCATAGTATTATAAATTGGTGATTAGTATTTGTTTTGATGATTCGTTTCAAGCTTACATTCGATAAGGTATTTCTCCCGAAAAGCTGTATCGCAACTGCATCTCTTTTTGAATAGCGGCCCTCACGTTTTTTAGCAGGTTATAGGTTAAATCCAGGTTTTTTTGAATTTTTACTTCGGTATCATTAGTCGCCAGAAGTACAAAGTTGTCTAACAACCGAATGGAACTGTCAAACTTGTAAAGGGCAACGAAGGTTTTGTAATAACCTGATGTGAATGCTTCGTTGTTCCCTTTTACAATTTCTGCCACTCGATCTGGGTCTTGCACCTGCAACGCACGTTCCAATACGGTGTACTCTGCCGAAGCAAAACTTTCGCAGAAAAGGATAAACTTATTCAGTTCTGTAATCGGATATGCGTCCCTTTCCTCCCAGACCAATGCTTCTCCATTTACAAGCCTTTCAATATTATCGAGATGCTTGTAGTATGAAATTGGAAACGGAGCGTTTTCAAGGAAGTATCCGCTATTCAAAAAGAGCGTATTAAAATCCTCACCTTTACGCTCTCCTACGCCCGTTCGAACTTGAAGCTCTTTGTGTTCCTCAGGAGGATGTACCTCTTCAATTGCAAAGAAGGAGTCTCGAAATTGATTCAATAGATCAAATTTCTCTTTTAACTTGGGAAGCAACTCTGTTTTTAAATCGGATAACTGACTCTCATAGCGTTCCTTCTTGGATACTTTCCTTTCTTCTACAGCATTGCCACAGCCAAAAATTGTAAGTGCAAGCAGTATCGGTATACCTATGTGGATATTTGTTCTCATCACGTTGTTTTAAATATTTGTTCTAATTCTGAAATGTATCGTCGTTGGCGTCCGAAGTCGTTAAATGCCGTTCCGAACAGAGAATCGTAGTCATAAGAAGATCGAATGGTAACCCGACCTTCTTCTGTGAACAAGACATGCCATTCCATTTTGGGCCTGCCCATAGCGAAAAATGATAGGAAAGAATATCTAAAATTCAAGTGCGCTGAAACGGTGTAACTCGCAACCTCCTTTACTTCAAAACCTTTCCCTTTCATCCACTCAATAACAATTCTTTGATTCCATTGGATATCCGCGCGAGCGAATAAAATGTGCTCTACTTTTGGTGGTAACCCCAACATTACTTCGCTACAATTTTCGGGTGATTTTGATAGAAAGCTTTAATGGACTTCTTTTTCTTACCAAGCTTAAAAGCGACAGGAGTTGCGGTAAATTTCTGCATTCCTGAATACTCTTTATTGGCAAAACGAACGTTTACACCACTTCCAAACACACTTGCCTGTACTTTAAATTCAGACAAGTCACTCATGGGAAACACTTTGATTTCACCGTTGGATTCACGCATTAATTCTCCCGTGACAAATTCTTCAAATTCCTTCGCTTTGGGCAACAAAGACAGGACCTCCAATACATATTCCGGAACCGATTTCCCCTTGTAAGTGAACGAAGTATTGGTTATTGTGTCCAAAGCATAACTTTGCTCATGCAGCTGTGCCTTTTCTGGAAAAAAGAAGAAATAATCCTTTGTTCCGACGAACAATCCTGTGAAAATTTCACGAATGTTTTCTTTGTCGACAGATTTTACGTTTTCTGCGAAGACATAATCTATATTCTCTTGCATAATGATTGATTTAATGGTTTCTATTTATTTATAACTTGATTGATAAGCTCAACATTTGAAATGCGCAGGTCTCCACCTACATTCTCAAAATGAACTTTAAAGCCAACGTAGCCTGACTGATGGTACTTTGCAGCTTTTTCCGACGCTTTCGAGACGTTCCCTTTAATTGCTTTTTGCTGATCTTTGGTTAGGTTTCTCTCAACCTTTCGTTTGACCATTACCCAACCTTTGGTGTGTGAGTACTTGTCAACCCAGAACTGCGTTTCACTCTCATGAATGGTCCACATTCCTTTCGTTAATTCTGAATGTTGTTCGCTGAGCTTTGTTAAATCTTCAGGTTTTTGAAACAACTGCACTAGTTTCTCATCTTCGAGGTTTGTTTCTAGTCCGTTCAGAACATTATTCATATTTTTTTTGGAGACAACTGGAACCGTTACGGAAACATAATTTTGGTATACATTTTCGCACCCCGCAGCATTCGATGTCTGGCAATTCGGATAGTCTTTTACAGAAAGGGTGCGCTGCTCCTCTTCTCCTTTCGGAGTTATGTAAATCTGAGGTTCTTTTCCTGGTTCAATTTCAAATCGAACTCTAAAGCGAAGCAGTCTCTTTTGAGCAAGCTCGGGTAAATAATCATCGTATTTCGCGTATTCAGCAAACATTGTCACATCATACTCTTGAAGAAACTTATTGCTGTGCGTAAATGAGTGATCCTGGACAAATATTACAGAATCAATTCGGGTGATGCCTTCTTGTTCAACCTCTTCATAGGAGTATTGAAGTTTCTTGTCATAATCCAGACGCCAAAACAGTAGTTTACGCATTTTTTCATTCGACAGCTCATTTCCAGAAATTTTATCTACTGCTGAAGTAATGGCGTGAAATGAATAACTGTTTTTCAACGTTCCAATACATCCATTGTCGCCTTTGAAGCTGGAACGTGAATAACGGACATTTACAATAAACTCATATGACTCACCTTTCTCGTTTTCTGGTGATTTGGCAAGAAATGGATAGACATACCAATCTGCTGGCCAAACATCAGAATAAGTAGAAGTGAAATTTGCATAACATCGAAAGGAAGACCTTGAGTACTTCGCATATGCTCCTTGATTCTCCCTTTGGGGAAACCTCTTTTCGCAAGTAAAACCCGCCAGTGTTTGGAAGCCGTATGCTCCAATTTGTTTCAGGAACTTATGCTCGTATTTCTTTAAATCGTTTTCTGCTTTCGTCCATCCTGGAGGAGGAATTTCTTGTTGAGCATTTGCTGATATAAAAGAATGCATCAGCAATAAAATCAATGTTAACTTCAGTTTCATATTTTGCATGTTTCAGATACATGACAAAATTGAGGTGAAGTTGAAATTCAAGCCTCATCAGAAATAATGATATTTAAAAAACCCAGTGTTTTCGGGGATCACAGAGCTAACCTAAATCAAATTCATTAAAAAATTGAATAGCCTCAGCACGATTTCTAGCATCAATTTTTACGAATAATTTGCGCATATGAGTGCGAACAGTATTTATACTTAAGAAAAGTTCATCTGCAATTTCTTGATCTTTTAACCCTCTACTTGCTTTCTCTAAAACTTCCTTTTCACGATTGGTCAGAGGGGTTAAATTTGAAGGATAGGGAAGCTTCTTTTTCTCTTTGACAAACTGTAATTCTTCAATTTCTTGATCTTTCACAGTTACCACTTCTTGCAAGGATTCCAGTTGCACTTCCTTCTCTACTACCACTGTGGTCAACTTTTTCGAACGCTTACTCCAAACTCTGATGAGGAGCAATGAAACCACCAACAGCAAAAGTGCGATTCCCAGTATAATCAATACCTTCTTTAAATAAGAAGCTGTTTTTTTCGATTCTTTTTTACTTTCACTTAAATCGCCTTTTAGTTCCTTGTTGTGGAATTTCTCCTCAAGCGCATGCATGGTTAACTCCTCTCTTTCTGCATTCAAAGAGTCTCTTAGTGTTAAGATGGCATCTTTATAATAAATGCTAGAGTCATAATTGTTCAAGTCTTTATATACGGAGGACAATTGTTTGAAAATTGGTTCCAGGTATTCAGTTTTATTAAACTTTCTCGCGTTGGATTCAGCCATTTTAGCATATGCAAGCGTTGAGTCCAAACTTCCTAACTTGTAAAACGTTGAGGCAATATTTAACCAAACTGCCGATAAATATTGCTCATTGCCCGATTGGGTATATAACTGCACTACCTCTCGGTAGGTAGCAAGTTCTTCTTCTGTTTCCCCAAGTATGCCGTAACAGATAGCCAAATTGTTCTTTGAATTTGCCAGTGTAGATAAATCTCCATTTCTAACACAACGGCGGATCACGTCATTATATAACACTATTGCTTGACGTACTGAATCCTGTTCTTTTAAAACGTTTGCCAGATTAATTTTACCTGAGATTAATTCGGACTCAATGTTGTGTTTTTTTGAGATAGCAATTGCCTGACGGGCATAATCCTTGGATTTGATTTTATTGTCTCGTTGCCAGTGTAATGCGGAGATATTATTTAGTACGGCCGCCCATTTTGTAAAGTTTTGGATGTTCTTGAAAATGGCCAAAGACTTCAAGTATTGTTTAATGGCGTTGTCAGGGTCACCGTTCAACTTATACATCAACCCCAAATTATTGATGGAATTAGCCTTCAACAAGGGATCTTTGTACAAGGGCACAGACGCTTTGAAATAATAAATTGCTGAATCTAAATCCCCGCCGTAATAATGCGTAATTCCTATTTTATTCAGGGAAATGCCTTGCTCTTCAGACTCTCCAGATTTTCGCGAATAAAAGAGTGCTTTACGGTGGAACGACTTTGCCGACTCAAACTCACCTTTTCCCTGGTACTTAAGACCAATTTGATTGCAAATTACTGCCTTTTTATACGATGATTTCTCATCTTCTAATTTCTGTTTGAGTGTTTCTAGGGAGTATTCTTTCGATTTGAGCGTCTCACGAAAACTATTCTGAGATACGACTGAGTAAGTAACGAATAACGAGATTACTAGCAGGCTAAATTTCATAATTCATGGAGTAGATGCCACTAAAATAACATTCTTGAATGGAACGAGGTTCCAGGCAAATGAAGAGTAGATTAAGCGCCCATCTGAAAAGAAGTTCGGAGCTCATCCACTATGTCTTAACACCTGGAACAAGAAACACTGAATTTCAATCACTTCCGAGAAAACGAGGTTCATTTAATTACACACACCTGGGAGGGCCTTTAATTTTAATCCCGCGTCAACTTTTCGCTTTGCCGTCAAACTGATACCTTTGCACAAAAATCAATGAATTCAAACTACTTTCACCCGTGGCACCAAGTTTCTCACGGAGAACAAGCACCAGAAATCGTCAATGGTATTATTGAAATACCGAAAAACACGAGAGCAAAATACGAATTGGACAAGGAGTCTGGAATGCTAAAAATGGATCGTGTGTTATACTCAGCCATGCATTATCCTGCCAATTACGGATTTATTCCTCAAACATATTGCGACGATAAAGATCCGTTGGATATTGTTGTGTTATCTCAAGCCTCTATCGTTCCTATGTGTATTGTAGATGCTCGGGTAATTGGTGTGATGCAAATGCTCGATAACGGAGAAAAGGATGATAAAATCATTGCAGTGGCCGAAAACGACATGAGTGTGAATCACATTCGAGACATTGATGAATTACCACAACATTTTTTTCGTGAATTGCAGAATTTCTTCGAAGACTACAAAAAGCTAGAAAATAAAACGGTGGAAGTAGAGGAGTTCCAGAATGCCGAGAAAGCAAAGGAAATCGTAAAGCAAAGCATGGTAGATTATCAGAAGATGATAACGAACGGTTGATTACTACCACATATACGAGAATTCAACCATTCTTGCCGATTCTTGAAAAAGGTAAAAGAAACTTTAACTATTATTGTTACACCATCGTAATTCTCGAATCATGCAGAACTTTCAATCCATAGTGTACACGGTAGTTTGTACCCTTATTGCCACTAACTTATTTGCACAGAATATGACAGAACCGAAAGCAGAAAAAATCCCAACCAAACTGGAGGAACACGACAACATACGTGTGGACAATTATTTCTGGATGCGTCTTTCTGATGAGCAAAAGGAGGCAAAAAATCCAGATGCCCAAACGGAGAAGGTGGTGAACTACCTCAACATAGAAAATGCCTACCTGGACCAAGGAATGCAACATACGCTAGGGTTGCAAAAAACGCTCTTCGATGAAATTACGGGAAGAATCAAGCAAGACGATGAAAGCGTTCCTGTGAAGAAAAATGGCTACCTCTATTACAACCGTTTCGAAGAAGGAGAAGATTATCCATTGGTTTGCCGAAAGAAAGATGACGGTAAGAATATCGAGGAAATAATGCTGAACGGACCAGAAATGGGAGAAGGCGAATCCTACTTTGCCATAGGAGGTGCAAGCGTGAGTCGAAACAACAAGTACCTGGTATATGGCATCGATTTGGTTTCACGGCGTCAATACACTTTGCATTTCAAAGATTTGCAAACGGGAAAAATTTTAGAAGATAAAATTGAGAATACCACAGGAGGTGCTGTATGGGCAAACGACAACAAAACTATTTATTACACCAAGAAAGATCCGCAAACCTTACGCTCCGCTTACATTTATTCGCACGTGCTGGGAACAAGTCCAGAGGAAGACAAGCTCGTTTACCACGAAAAGGATGAAACGTTTAGCTGTTCCATTTCTAAATCTAAATCGGAGGCATTTATAATGATTGGTAGTTACCAAACCATGTCTTCCGAAGTACGTTTTATTCATGCAGACAATCCAAATGGGATTTGGAAAGTCATTTTACCAAGGGAGCGCGATCATTTATACTCTGTAGATCACTTCGAAGATCACTTTTATATTACTACCAACGACAACGCCAAGAATTTCAGGCTCGTTAAAACACCTATCGACGCAACGCAGCGAAAAAACTGGCAGGAAGTAATTCCGCACCGACCTGATGTATTGCTAGAAGACGTTGAAATATTCAAGAACTTTTTAGTGGTTAGCGAGCGGAAAAACGGACTCATGAATATTTGTATCAAAGAGTGGTATACAGGTGGTGCGCATTATATCAAATTCAATGACCCAGCTTATGATGCATACACCACTGGTAATTACGATTTCGATACGGAAATTCTGCGTTACGGCTACAGCTCCATGACGACGCCGAACTCAATTTACGATTACAACATGGTAACGCGTAAGGCAGACTTGATGAAGCGCACGGAAGTGATGGATCCAAAATTTAGTCCCGATAATTATGTTTGTGAACGCATTTATGCAACAGCTCGCGACGGTGTAAAAGTTCCCGTTTCAATTGTGTATCACAAAGACACTAAAATGGACGGTTCAGCTCCGTGTTTGTTATACGGTTATGGATCCTACGGATACAGTATTGATCCGTCCTTTAGCTCAGTTCGCCTGAGTCTTTTGGACAGAGGGTTCGTTTACGCTATCGCTCACATTCGCGGTAGTCAAACCATGGGCAGACAGTGGTATGAAGACGGAAAACTTCTCAAGAAGAAGAATACATTCTATGATTTTATCGATTGTGGAAAATACCTTATTGAAAACGATTACACCTCGGAAGGACACCTGTACGCTCAAGGTGGAAGTGCCGGAGGATTGCTGATGGGAGCTATTATTAACATGGAGCCCAATTTATGGAATGGCGTCATTGCTGGTGTTCCATTTGTTGATGTTGTATCCACCATGTGGGACGAAAGCATTCCTTTAACTACGGGTGAATTTGACGAATGGGGCAATCCAAAAGACCCTAAATACTACGAGTACATTTTGTCCTATTCGCCATATGATAATGTAAAGGCACAAAATTACCCCAATCTGTTAATCACTACGGGTTACTGGGACAGTCAGGTACAATACTGGGAACCCGCCAAATGGATTGCCAAATTGCGCGAAATGCGCACAAATAACAACAAACTCTTCATGTATTGCAACATGGATGTGGGCCATGGCGGCGCTTCAGGACGTTTCGAGCGCTACAAAGAAACCGCCATGGAATATGCCTTTTTACTTGACCTTGAAGGTATTATGGAATAATTACTTACCTTTGTACTATAATCAACTGCCATGAAATCATTACTCATCGCCGCTTTCTTACTTTTAACTGGAGTTTCCTTCGGTCAGATCAAGTTGAACAAACAAGCTTTGAAAAAAACGACTGAAAAAGCCGTTAAAAAAGAAACCAAGAAGGTGAAAGAAACTACACCTGAGAACAATTCGAACTTAAACAATGCGCGCAAACGACCGGGAACCAAGGCTGGTACTAAGTCTAATGCGACCGACGTTCGTAAAAGACCTGGAACGAAATCAAATTCTGGAGCAACAGAGCGCAAAAGACCAGGTACGAAAAGTACGGCAACCAAAACGAAAACCTCAGGCGGTTTATAATATTCAGAAAAAGTTTCGTGCCATTTTAAACCTTTTTGAGTGTCAGCTATCTAACACTCGGACAGTTTAAAAATCGACGCATGAAATCAACACTTTTATTTAGCACCCTGTTTCTGGGAATTTTTACATTCGCGGCAGAAACAGATTCAACAGGACTGGAAGGAGACCACTTAGATTTATCCGCAGTTTTAGCCATTTTTCAAGATTCCGAATCTCCTGAAGATTTCGAAAAGAAACTCAATACCGAGAGCTCTAACGTTAACAACCTAGACTTAAACGGAGACGGAGAAGTGGATTATATCCGTGTCGTCGATTCTGGCGATAGTACCGCTCACGTTCTTACCTTACAAGTCCCAGTCAATGAAAACGAATCACAAGACATTGCTACCATCGAATTAGAACAGACCGATGTCGATGTCGTAGAACTTCAAATTGTTGGTGACGAAGAATTATATGGAGAAAATTATGTTTTACTTCCGGAATCAGCTGGGCACGGTCCGGTGGTAATTAACGTCATCGCTTGGCGACCTGTTCGGTTCATGTGGGGACCAAGATACCGATTGTGGGTTTCACCTTGGCGCTACAGAGCGTACCCAGGATGGTATCGACCGTGGAAGAGAAGATCTTGGGGAGTATACCGCAGACACGTTGTTGTATATCGGGGAGGATGTCGCCGGGTATATAGAAGAAGTTTCAGTCATGCCCACGTGCATTTCTACCGTCGTACCTCTTCTGTATCATTCCATAAAACACATCATCACAAGCATTCCGGAAAATCAGCGGGAAGCAATAACACAGGTGGAAAGACAGTGAAATCCAGCACAAAATCGCAGGAAAAAGCTAGCAACAAACCGGTTACCAAAACCAGTACCCCAGCCACTTCGACAAAGCAAGGGACAGTTAAAACGAAATCAACAGAAAATTCCTCGAAGGGCACCAAGGCTGCCGCAAAACCGAACACACAAAAGGTAACAACGACAAATTCTAACACTTCCGCTCCTAAAAAGAAGGCAACTACGCAACAGCAACCTTCGAAAAATAAGTCGGCCTCGCCAAACTCAAGCAGAAGTCCTGGTGCGAAAAACTCAAAGGCAAGAAAACGTCCTGGTACTTCTTCGGGCAGAAAAGGTGGTAACGCCGGACGTAAATCTGGAGGAAAAAGAAAATAGTCCTTCTCAGGATATAATGGGTCGCTCTTTCTTTAAAGAGTGGCCTTTTTCTTTCAGGATTAACTTATTTTTAGTCAATCTTTCATCATTTATTTAATGAGTATGACTTATAGTCTTGATTGGCTAAATAATCGAATTAAAGAGGGCGAAAAAGTAAAGTATTTGTTCTTCTGGGGACATACGCAAAAATCAGCCAACGAAATAGACGCAAGTTGTCTCAGTCAATGGTATCCTGCTGAATTTCAAGAAAAGGGTATCATATTTAGATCGGCAGAACATTGGATGATGTATCAAAAAGCTCTTCTATTCAACGATAGTGAAATAGCTCAGGAAATTATTCAATGTGATTCACCTGGTGAAGCAAAAAAACTTGGTCGCAAAGTTTCAAGTTTTGATCAAAAAAAATGGGAAGCCAAAAGATTTGAAATTGTAGTAAAAGGAAACCAATTAAAGTTTTCACAAAACCCAAGACTTCAAGAGTACCTGATAAAAACGAAGGCTAGGGTACTAGTCGAAGCAAGCCCTGTAGATCCTATTTGGGGCATCGGTCGATCTAGGAATGCCATGAACGTTGAGAACCCAAAAAACTGGAGAGGTTTGAATTTACTTGGTTTCGCGCTAATGGAAGCAAGGGATGAGATTTCCCAGAGCACAAAAAATTCCGTTCCTTTGTAGCCGCTCTCGACTTTAGTGAGCAGTAAATCAATCCAAATGGCACATAAATCAGGATTTGTAAATATCGTTGGTAGTCCTAACGTAGGAAAATCGACCTTGATGAATCAACTTATTGGGGAAAAATTATCCATTGTTACCTCTAAAGCGCAAACCACGCGTCATCGTATATTGGGAATCGTGAATGATGATGATTACCAAATCGTTTTTTCGGATACACCAGGAGTTGTGAACTCTGCATACAAACTGCACGACAATATGATGGAGTATGTAAACACATCTATCAAAGATGCAGATGTCTTAATTTTTGTTACCGATCCCAAGGAAAATGAAATGAATCACAAGGAGACCTTGGAACGCATTCAAAAATTAGAAACTCCCGTTTTGTGCCTGATCAACAAAATGGATCTTTCAGACCAGGAAGCCGTTGCAGAGCGCCTGGCCTATTGGCAAGAAAAACTACCAAACGCTAAAATTTTCCCTATTTCAGCGCTGCACGGGTTCGGCATAGATGGGGTTTGGGAAGAGATTCGCAAAAACATTCCTGAAAGTCCACCATACTTTGATAAGGACCAGATTTCAGATCGCCCCATGCGCTTCTTTATATCGGAAATCATCCGAGAGAAGATCTTTATTCATACCAAGAAAGAAGTCCCGTACGCGTGCCAGGTGGAGGTAGAGGAATATTTGGAGGAAGACGAAATGATTCGTATCCGTGCTTTGATTATTGTGGAGCGTAATTCTCAAAAAGGAATTATCATTGGGAAAGGCGGAGATATGCTAAAACGCATTGGTCGTGAATCCCGAAAAGAAATGGAGCGCTTCGTTGGAAAGAAGATTTACCTGGAAACTTTCGTTAAAGTGGACAAAGACTGGCGTTCTTCTGACCAGAAGCTGAAGAAGTATGGATATTAGGAGGGTGAGTTTTATCAATTTTGAGAGTGAGACCTAAGCGCGGATTTGAATATCTGTGATTATGCGTGCAATTTACGTGTATTTTCTTGCTCAAATTCGACAAATGTCTAATTACGAAATTGTAAATTTCTAGTATTTTACACATTATAAAATGTGACTTTTGGCTTATCGCCTACCGCTCAAGAACGTCGAACTAAACGCCAACCTTCCTACTCAGAATTCCAATAATCACATGTTTTAATCAACACCTTCAGGAAATTATCCTACAAACCCTATCGATTATTTCGTATCTTTTTGTGCGATTAAATTTTCCTTTGTGAGAATTTAAACTTAACTGTTAAGAAATTACTTATGAAACTGTGTTACACCCTCCTATTCCTGGCATCCTGTGTCTTCGGATCTACTGCTTTGGCGCAAGATTATACCGTGAACTTCTACAAAGGGGCACGATCTTTTGACGCAAATGTCAAGAACTTTGACGCCAACTCGATTTCCTCCGAGGAAGTCTGGCAAAACAATATCTATCGATTCGTTCAATTCAATGCCATCCCTACTGATGCCGAGAAAATAGCCATCGAGCAAAGTGGGATAGAATTACTGGAATACATTCCAAACTTCACCTACATCGCTTCATTGCCCTCTACTATTTCAGCGTCGGAATTGACACAATTAAACGTCCGTAGTGTGGAAGAAATTGATGCCATTTACAAATACGGACAACGCATTCAAGATGAAGCGTATCCAGAGTGGGCCGTTACTAAATTCGGAACGGTAATGTTAAGCGTTGCCTTGTATGATAATGTAAATTTCGAGCAGGCATTGGCGACTTTAGAGAAAGAAGGTGTCCGCATTAACGTGCCATTAGCACATACCAATATGGCCATTGTTGAGATAATGCCAAGCGATATTCCATCTTTGGTGAACAAATCTTTCATGAAATATGTAGATATTGCACCGGACCCTGGGACACCAGAATCTGATGACGGAAGAAACCTTCATAGAGCGAATCCTATTGATGGGGACTACTTTGGTTCGCGTCAGTATGATGGAGCTGGTATAGCCGTTGCTGTGAATGACGATGGAGCTGTTGGTCCACATATCGACTATACTGGTCGTGTGAATCAAGACGATGTAGCTGGCGATTTTGTAGGCGATCATGGTGATATGGTTGCTGGAATTGTTGGCGCAGCTGGAAACTTAGACCCTACAATGCGCGGTATGGCACCTGCCTGTTACATGCACATTCGACAGTATGTTTCCTCTATGGCCGGGACCATGCCTTTACACTTGGATAGCAATGTGCTTATTTTTCAATCATCATACAGTAACGGTTGTAATGCTGGATATACAAATACAACCGTTTTGGTGGATCAAGAAATTTATGAAAACCCAACACTCATGCAGGTGTTCTCGGCAGGGAACTCGAACAATCAAAATTGTGGTTATGGAGCTGGAAATCAGTGGGGAAATATCACCGGAGGACATAAAATGGGGAAAAACGTGATTGCCACCGCCAATTTGGATAACGATGACGGCATTGTAAACTCATCCAGTCGTGGTCCGGCAAATGACGGTCGCATCAAACCAGATATTGCTGCACACGGGGCAGGACAAATGTCAACAGACCCGAATAACACGTATGCTGCCGGAGGCGGAACATCTGCTGCAGCGCCAGGAATTACAGGCGTTATGACACAGTTACATCACGCATATCAGGATATGAACGGGACAACCGCAAATTCTGCACTATTGAAAGCAGTCCTTATGAATACTGCGAACGACCTTGGGAACAAAGGCCCTGATTTCATCTATGGTTGGGGTAAGGTAAATGGATTGAAGGCAGTTCAATTATTGGAAGATGGTAGATATACCAACGGAAGTATTTCTCAAGGTGCAACAGATCAGATATCGATCAATGTTCCAGCTGGTGTGGAGCAAGTAAAAGTGATGGTATATTGGGCAGATAAAGAAGCATCAACCAGCGCCTCAACTGCACTTGTAAACGATTTAGATGCATTGCTAACCGATCCCAACTTAGCTTCTTACCAACCTTGGCTGTTGGACCACACACCTAACGCTACAACTTTGGCTCTGCCTGCAACTGTTGGACCGGATCACCTTAACAATGTGGAGCAGATTGCTATCGATAATCCTATGACGGGTACCTACACATTGGATATTACTGGAACAACCATTCCATTTGGACCACAAGAATACTACGTGGTATGGGAATTTATAACAAGTGATATCACCGTGACTTACCCATTCGGTGGGGAAGGCTTGATTCCAGGCTCAAACGATCGAATCCACTGGGATGCCAACGGAACTACAGGTGATTTCACCTTGGAATACACCGACGATAACGGAGCTTCATGGAATACGATTGCAAACAATGTGAACGGAGCCGACCGCATTTACGAATGGAACGTACCGAACATTATTTCTGGAGAGGTTCGTGTTCGTGTTTCTCGTGGAGGATCTCAAGGGGAAAGCGCAGCGAACTTCAGCATAATGGAGCGTCCACAAAATATAGAAGTCTATCGTGTTTGTGAGAGTACGAACACAGTAGTTCTTCGTTGGGATCCAGTTCAAAGTGCTACAGGCTACGACATTTTTATGTTGGGGTCTCAATTCATGGATTCGATAGGTTCTGCGACAACTGAAGAGTTTGACGTTATAGTTACGGATGTAGCCGATCCACAATGGTTTACGGTACGTGCGAAAGGTGCTAATGGCTTAAGAAGTAACCGCCAAATCGCTATTTATTTCCCTGGAGCTGGTGGAAATGGGAACTGTGTTCTCTCTTGCTTCTCTGATTCAGATGTGGGAGTTGCCGCCTTAACAGAACCACTGGCGAGCTTTCAATCATGTTCAGGAAACACCACGACGGATGTAGTGATAGATTTGGAGAACATTGGGCTGTTCACAGAGTCGAATTTCCCGGTACATTATCAATTGGATAATGGAGCTGTTATCACAGAAACTTACACGGGAAGCCTGGCTCCTGGAGGAAGTGCAACTCATACTTTTGGCTCACAAATCACCTTCCCAGGCAGTGGTACATACGAGCTAAAAACCTGGACTGGACTTAATAACGACAGTACTTATTGCAACGATACAATCACTCAAATAATCACGGTTTCTAGCTCCATTGCCACCTTCCCACTTTCGGAGGACTTCGAATCAGGATTTCCACCATCAACAGCGGAAGTGGTAAATCCAGATGGCGGTTTGACATGGGAAGAAGTCAATACAACCGGTGCTAATGGAAACGCAACGACGGCAACCTTCATCAATAACTTCTCTTATAACGCAGCAGGTCAAGAAGATGAATTGAAATTCGTCAACTTTGATTTAAGCAATGTTCAGAGTCCTGCTACGGCAATTTTAACCTTTGATGTGGCTTACCGTGAGTATAGTTCCAATTATTCAGATGACATGCGAATTGATGTTTCTGGTGACTGCGGTCAATCCTATACACAAGTATATTTTAAAGACGGACCGACTTTGGCAACAGGGCCAAATTCAACATCGAATTGGGAACCTTCCAGCGCAACGGATTGGAGAAATGATACCATTGACCTGGGTGCATACATCGGAGGAAATGCTATCGTTCGCTTCGTCAACATTTGTGGATATGGAAATAACTTATTCCTGGATAATATCAATCTTGAGGTTCAGTCCTTTGCATCAGTGGATGAATTAAACAGTTTGCATTTGACTTTGATGCCAAATCCTGCAAACAATGAAACGACCGTTCAGTTTTCACAACCATTGAATCAAGACACGGAAGTTAGTGTGATAAGCATGGATGGTAGAGTCGTTTGGAGTCAAACTCTTGCGAAAGGAACGAAGTCTAAAACGATTGATGTAAGTCAATGGGAGGCGGCAGTTTATACTGTTCGTTTTGCATCAGGAGAACTCAGAGCTATTCGAAAAATTGTCATTCAGGATTAAAAGCAATAATTCGTAGAAAAGCGCTGGTTGGAAGATCAGCGCTTTTTTTGTGATCTTTGTAATCATCCACCCAGCCTCCGTTCAAGTGGCGATTGCATAGAGAATGGCACCAGGAGATCCTTGCTGAATGTTGAGATTAGATTTGTTCAAGTCCTCCCCCTCGCCCCCCTCCAAAGCGATGCATTGAGCCTGCCGAAATGGGGGAAGTAGGTATATTCGCACAAGAAACGCTTTTGCAAAAGAAATAAATTAGGGTTTCGTCCCATTAAATAGGAAGTTGCCCTCTGAAGTGGCGATTCTCTGGAGAATTCGCCTGCTGGCGATCAGGAAGGCAAGGCATCGTTTTTACAGCAAGGAAAGGCTCATGTCGCTGGGCTTTTGGAAGTTTACTTCTGACGAATACAGGTAACTAGCGCATCGAGCGGAGCCGAGATGCAGTATGACAGAGTTGAAATGTACATCTCGGCTCCGCACTACCTTCGTTTGTTTCTGCTAACGCAAAAGTCAATTCGTCTTCAAAAGCTTACGCTTTCTCTTGTTCGAATTTGCCGTTATCTAGGAAGTAAACTTCCGAAGGGCTAGTCGTACAACCTACATTTCTTAGAATGTATCATTAAATAACACATTATGAGCGAACTGAAATGCCTTGCGTTTTTTGTAAATCACTTCCTCCTCCCATGGTGCTGGGATAAGACATACCTTTTAGCATTCATTTATTCCGATGCCTGATTCTTAAATTATTCGTTTCTTTGCATTCTAATTCGCGGACATGGGAAATATCATTGCCATAGTAGGACGCCCGAATGTCGGGAAATCCACGTTATTTAATCGTTTAACAGAATCCAAGCAAGCCATTGTAAAGGAAGTTAGCGGAGTTACGCGCGATCGTATATACGGTCGTGGTGAGTGGAATGGTATTCCGTTTTCAGTAATCGATACAGGAGGATATGCTCGTGGCACGGATGACGTTTTTGAGGGAGAAATTCGTAAGCAAGTTGAAATCGCGATCGAAGAAGCCAATGTTATCATATTCATGCTGGACGTAATGACAGGCATTGTCGATTTGGATTTGACCGTTGCTGAATTATTGCGAAAATCTGGTAAGAAAGTTTTCATCGGAGCCAATAAGGTTGATAATACGGAACGTGTTGGACTATCCTCTGAGTTCTGGTCCTTAGGGTTGGGAGAAGTCTTTGATTTATCCGCGGTGAATGGATCTGGTACTGGTGATTTGCTCGATGCTATTTGTGAAGAATTTCAAGCCGAACCAGAAGAAAACAAGGAACGCGAGCTCCCTCATTTTGCCATTGTTGGTAAACCGAATGTAGGGAAGTCATCGCTGGTCAACGCTTTAACTGGCGAGGAAAGAAATATTGTAACAGATATCTCTGGAACAACCCGCGACTCCATCAATACGCGTTACAATGCTTATGGCTTTGATTTCATGCTTATCGATACAGCCGGAATTCGTAAAAAGGCGAAAGTCACGGAAGACATCGAGTATTACTCGGTTTTAAGGTCGGTACGTTCGATCGAAAATTCAGACGTTTGTATCTTCATGATTGATGCGAAGGAAGGACTTCAGAAACAAGACCTTAATATCTTCTACATCATTGAAAAAAACTCGAAAGGCGTTGTCGTTTTGGTCAATAAGTGGGATTTAATCGAGAAAGATCACTCAACCATGAAGGCATTTGAGAGTAAGGTGCGTGAAGAGTTAGCTCCTTTCAATGATGTTCCTATTGTTTTTACCTCAACCATTTCCAAACAACGCATTCACAAGGCGCTTGAAAAGGCAACAGAAGTCTATCACAATCGAATAAAAAAGATTCCAACTTCTGAGCTCAATGAGGTAATGCTGGAAATTATTCAGGCCACTCCTCCTCCATCGGTAAAGGAAAATACATTAAGATTAAGTATGCACAGCAATTGCCAACGCATGCTCCATCGTTTGCTTTCTTCTGTAATTTGCCTCAATATATACCAGAAAGCTATAAGCGTTTCATTGAAAACCGACTGCGAGAAAACTTTGATTTCGAGGGCGTGCCGATTAAGATTTTCTTCAGAAAAAAATAAGTCGTATTTCTCCCCTTTGTTTCCCTTTCCATAATATTTAACACGCACCTTCCGAGGCGGCCATTTCCTAGATTGTGGCAAGAGGTTCAATATTTATTGGCAACCGCAAAGCAACAACGAAGTCAAATTCAGTTTTCCTTCGTCTAGTCAATCGTCATCGTGGGAAAACTGTATCCAAATTGGGGAAAATCTACACAACTTTTAAGGGTTGTCTCCTACTTTACCTATATAGCAAAATGATCATATAGTATTGATTATATGCTTTTTACAGCATTACGATCCTGTATTCTGTTCCTACCCTTTCGTTTTGGAACTTAAATTGCGTTAGCAAAAGGAAACTCAAAAACATTCAAAATGCGCAATTATTTAATGATATTAATTCTTGTCTTATTCGCTGTACCTGTCAGTTTTTCTCAGAACTCAGGAGACGCTATTGGTATTCGAGGAGGATCAGGAAATTTTGGCTACGGTCCTGAGATTTCATACCAAAAAGCAATCGGTGCCAGTAACCAATTCGAACTTGATTTGGGATGGCGTGGTAATCGCAATTTCGGGGCTCTAAGTTTATCAGGAATTTACCACTGGACCTGGAATATTACTGGCGGACTAAATTGGTATATCGGACCAGGGGCACAAGTCGGTTTTTACAATTATCGTCGTTACGAGCCAGGACATCCGTATTGGGACGACGATTACCCCGAGTCAGGATTGCTGCTTGCTGTTGGTGGACAAATTGGATTGGAATATGATTTCAATGTACACGGTGCACCGATACAGTTGAGTATCGACTCCAGACCTATGTGGGGATTCTTTAATTACTATCGTGGATTTGGTTATGGTGGTGCTCTCGGATTGAGATATACCTTCTAATAGACTTTACAAATTAAAGATTTGGTTTTGCGCATCTTCTCGCTTCAATTTGAAGTGGGAGGATGCGCTTTTTCATTTTGAAACATATAGATTCTTTTTTGAAAAAAATAAGCAACCCTTTTGAATGAAGCCGTTATAACTAACTACTTTAAAACCCAACTAAAAACAGCTGTTTTACAGCGTCTTAATTATCCTCAATATTTCAACAAAGCATTGATAGTATAAAGTGGTACTTTGTTTGATCCTTCTTTAGTCGTAAACTCAAAACAATGAAAAGACTAACCTTTGCGCTCTCAATCTTCTATTTGGCTATCCATTCAGTCTCCTTTGGTCAAGATCGAGCAATTGGACTAAGACTTGGTCCATCAAATTTCGGAAACGCTGCGGAAGTATCGTATCAACATGGATTTTCCGAAAAGAATCGGTTGGAATTAGACTTCGGATTGCGTTCTAATTATCATTACAACATTATTGGATTATCCGTCATTTATCATTGGCGTTGGAACATTGACGGAGGACTTAATTGGTACATTGGTCCTGGAGGACAATTAGGCTTCTACAACCATCGACACAATCATTCTCATGGACACGGACATGGTCACGGTCATCCTCATTATCATGATCACGACGATGATGATTTCAGAGAAAGCGGCGCTATCCTCAATATAGGCGGACAAATTGGCCTTGAATACGATTTCAACGAACACGGAGTTCCTATTCAACTCAGTATAGATACACGGCCAATGTGGGGCTTCCTGAATTATTATAGAGGGCCTTGGTACGGCGGCGCGCTTGGCATTCGGTATACATTTTAACCCATTTTGTCAATCTCCTAAACGAGGTGGCTGAGTAATGAACAGGGAATACACAGCTACACTACGTGCTCCGTTGCAAGCAGGTTTGGGCATTGGTATACTGAAGCGTTTTTAATTTTAGAACAAAGCGCGAACCTCCATTCCACCCGAGTGAATGGTTCGGTTGTCTTCCGATTTTCTTCCTTGATATTGAATCGACAATTGAAGATTTCGGGAAATAGATCGTTGGTATCCCAGGTTCCACGTAAAATTCAGTCCTGGTCTTAAACCTTCTAACATCTCAAAACCTAGCGCAGAATTCTGTTCACCGTTGTAACGTATATTCACGGCGCGGACATTTCCTTGTAAACTCCCTTTTTCGCGTTGGTTTAACTTAAATGTAGAGCCTAATTCCATTACGGTGGACAGTTCTCCGCCCAGCTCCTGAGCATTCCGTTTCTCAGAACCTCTGGCTTCCAACGAAACGCGGAAAATTGTATTCGGTTGAAAAATCAATTTGGGCTCCAAAGAGACAAACTCAATATCAAAATTACGCCCCGACGTATAATCGGCGCTGGTTGATCGTGTTCCTGTACCTGATAAAACCTCTATTGTAAACTTGCGTTTGATATTCCAACGAACCTTCACCTCGTGAAACTTATTGGTGCGTGAGTCGAAACCACTTGCCAATAGCGTTTTACTGCGCGTGTCCTGAAAAGTATAATCTGCGCCAAAAATGCTATTGGTTCGGTTGAAGAAAATCGTGTTTCGAATGTTCGAGTTGGTGGAAATCAGATTGGTGTCGCTAATTTCCGAGACAAATGGATTGAAGGCATTGACTCCCTCAAAATAGTTGGTTTTTCGTTGAATTCTGAATCGTGCCTGATCTGAGAATCGCGTTAGTAGTTTTAAAAAACCTTTCTTTTTGGCCCAAATTCGTTGCGGACGCAATTGAATAGATTGATTGAATTCGTTTGAAAACGTTTTTACGTATTCGTTACTCGGTGTAAACACTCGAATGTAACTGGCCTGATCCACGAACTGCGCCACCTCAAATTCATTCAAGTCCTTTACACCATCACCGTTGTAATCAATCCAAGTGTACACGCCCTGACCATCATTCACTTGAATATACAGGAACTCTCTTTTAAGTTCCAAACCAGATCCAGACTCGTAAAAAGTATTCAACGAAACTGCATTTTGCCATGCCGACAAGCGGTATTCAATACGTCCAAGCAAAGTGTTTTCTGGCGTCGCATTGATGAGACTTGGATCTTGGACTTCCAATTCGCGATAGCTTGTTACGATATTCAGCTGTTGATTTTCCCACTCTGTAAATCGAACCTCTCCACCAATGGATCGTGCCTTCGCAGCTTGTGTCAAACGCGTGCTGTCCGATTTCCGGTCAATTCGTTCACGATAAAACAAGCGGTAATCATTTTTGATAGAGTCACCGTTCCCGATGTAAAACTGATAATCGAAGAACTCATAACTTTGATTTTCCAGAATATTGCTTCTGAATTCATTTCGCTCGTGATCATCTTTGTAGCCAATACGGAAATACTTGAAAGATTTTGAAATGTCCGCTCTGTGACGAATAAATCGATTGTTTTCCGTTGCTTCACTGGATAAGAAACTTCCATCCCAATTGGCGCGAAAACCCTTTTGATCCCATTTACCCTCAGTCGCTGCACGCAATCCAAGGTAATCCGTCCCGATTAAGAATTGCTGCCCTTCTACATTGATATTTCCTCCTGGGCCGATAAAGTCTGCGCCGATAGACGATGCCAATTGATTCCCTTCGTAGCCTCGATTTCGCGTATTCCAATCGCGATCAAACTCCACAGCACGGTAATTCTCAATAGGAACGAAATTTCGTTCTCGCCCCTCCACCTCTACTTTTGTTCGCATCAACCATCGTGGAATAGAATCCTGACTTAACGGCACATCTCCAATCAATTTCACAAATCCCCCAACACTTTGGTTATCGTCTGCATCCAGACGAGAAAAGGTATTGATATCATTGTTGGTATATGATACTTCAGAAATCAACTTGAGTTTTTTATTGAATCGATACTCCATTCCCGTGGTGACCATTTGGCGCCGTTTGGGCGTAACTATTAACCGCGAGGGACGATGGTCACCTTGAGGCACTCCATTGATATCGGGTGAAATCCATCGGTAAACGCGCCCCAAAGCATTGAATCCTTCGAAGACATAATTCCCTTGATTGGCACCGACAAATTCAAAAGTTGCCCGATACAAGGCTGAGTCTGGGTTTACAGAGGAGACCAGAACGGAATCGTATAACACCCCATTCGACAATGTATCAACGATCTTGTACATGTTTTGATTTTCGAAAAAACCGATAGAGTCAATACTAGAAACTCTTGCTTTATCAATGGTGTCACCTATGCTTGCCAGGTATTCTTTTTGCCCAAGCGTTAATGTTTGTTGTAACGATTGATTTTTGGCATCCTGTTCCGAATAAGCATTGAACCAAAAGTCGAGTTTTTTTCCGTGATACGTTTGGGAAGTCTGAAAAAGAGATCGCGCGTAATTTTGATCCGAATACTGGAATTCCACAACAATTCTGACGTCCTTGGTAATTTGATTTCTGGCGGTAAAAACAACTTCTGCTGTATTGTAATCTACCACGTAATCATACTCTTGTCCACGTTCTAAAAGGCGCCCATCGATATAAACGCGTTCTGTTCCGGCCAAAACGATAATGAAAGGTTCGTTTTCTGCCCCCACCAATCGATACGGACCTTGATTGCCCTCAATTCCTTGAATGATTTGTCGTTGAAATTTCCCTCGAGAAAGTGCCCCACTAAACTGTGACTTCCAAACGCCTACCGAGTCCTCAGACCATTGATAATTTATGGTAAGCCCTTGTGCTCTCTTTTTATAATTCATGAAGTATCCTTTCGGTCGGTACAACCAAAAATCACCTGCAATCATCTTGAATCGATCATTGTACACCTGAATGAAAACTTGATCGAACTCTTGTAATTGATTTGTATTTCCGTCCGGTTGAATGGGTAAATTATCATCGGAAACGGAAGCCAACAACTTTAAATTCGGCGCAATTTGTCCCGAAAGTTCCAAATTAAGCGTTGAATTTACACCGAGATCCTGATTGTTACCAAAGGTCACACCTCTGGAAATACTCCCCGACTTATTGAGTGAAGAACCACCAAAAATATCGTTTTGGATATCGGTAGTCGTTATTAAAAACTTGTCCCTATCCCCTCTTATTCGATCGTAGATATTGGTCGAGTCGTATAGCTGCAAACGTTGTGAAAGATCCATGGGAAAAACACGGTATTCGGCAACTAAAGAATCCTTGCAAGGTTCCAATAGCTTAAATTCTGACCTGGCAGGCAGTAAGACGTATGCCGATTTTTCCAAAAAAGTGTCCCCGCACCTTAATTTGAAGGAGGTAGGATCAATAGAGAGCGTGTCAATTCGAATTAAAGTATCAGATGCCGGAATCAATTGCACACGAAAGCTCTGTTGCTGGGAGAAAGCGTTTTCACCAACAAGCAGCAGTAGTACAAATCCCAAACTTCGGAACAGAAAGGACATCTTCACGAAAATACAACGTAATAAGGGTAAAATTCGTGCTTTTAAGAGAATATAATTCGAGGACTTTTTCACCACGTGAACACAGGGCGAGGAGAGCTGGCTGCCAAGTCAGTACGTTTCTACTCCAATCAATTCAAGTTTTGCTCACGATACTTTTGCGGTGTCATGCCTGTTTCCTTTTTAAACATGCGACTGAAATAATGTGGATAATTGAACCCTAAATCGTAGGCAATTTCACTTACGTTAATTTCAGAATTCAAGAGAATCGTCTTTGCACGATCCACCACAAAGTGATTGATATGTTCTTTTGTATTGCGTCCTGTTTCCTTCTTCAGAAGATCGCTAAGATAATTTGCGGACAAATTCACTTCATTTGCCAGGTATTGTATGGATGGTGTCCCCTCCTCTAGCTGCTTTCCATTGTCGTAAAATGCTTTGATCAAGCGCTCTACATTCGTTACAATATCGCTGTGGCTCTCCGCTCTCGTATGAAATTGTCGTTCGTAAAAACGGTTACAATAGTTGAGAAGTAACTCGATATTTGAAACCAATAGATTTTTACTGTGCGCATCAATGTTTTGCTCTAATTCAAACTCAATTTTACGAATACAATCTCCCAGGATGTCCTCCTCTTTTTTCGAAAGGTGCAAGGCTTCGTGGACGTCGTAACTGAAAAAAGAATAATTGCCAATACTTTTGCCCAAGTTTGATTGTCGAATCAAGTCAGGGTGAAACGCTAGCATCCAACCAGTAGCACTAAAATTTTCATTGGTAGTGGCAAATACCTGTTTTGGGCCGATAAACGTCAGCAAGCCTTCATTAAAATCGTAATAATTGCGTCCATATTGCAACCCACAATCAGCGTCTTTTAACATGATTGTGTAGAAGTCACTCATCATGCGACCTGCAACCAAAGTCTCAAGTTTAGGAACCTCTTCCCAATGAATCACAGAAACCAATGGATGTTTCGGCGGTTCAATTCCCATCATTTCATGCGCTTGACTGAGGTTAGTGATATGAATAATTTGATCTGACATTTTTTTGCTATGTATCTAATATTACAAAACTACCTCGAGCCGACAAGGATTTTAAACACAAAGTAGGGACGTAATAACACATTTTACAGGTGAATCTTCAGTCAGAAGAGAAAAGTGAATTCTGACTTTTCACTTTTCACCTCTCACTTTTCACTGCTACTTTTCACTGCTACTTTTCACTTTCGTTACAATCAACAATGCGCGTTTTAAAACTCATTGGCGCGGGCAAAAACTCACTCAAGTTCTTCCGTACATTTGATTTATGAAGAAAACTGGAGATAACAGTACCCGTCGTGGATTGCGTACAAGCTACGTATCGACAATAATCGGTATTTCACTGGTATTGTTCCTAATCGGTGGAGTTTTCGGCGGTTACATGGGATTGGACAATCTTCAAACACAAGCACGAGAAAGTGTCGCTGCTGATATTTTCTTCAACCCAGAATTGAACGACGCAGATATCAAGCAAATTGAACAGGAATTAAAAACCTGGGACGAGTTTAGCGATTTGACTTATGTCCCTGAGGATAGAGCTTTGGAAGAACTCTTCAATCAGGACGAGAAAAACGAATTGAAAGAATGGTACGAAGGCGAACAAATAATTCCGTCAAGTATCACGTATAAGCCGAAAGAACAATACGCCACCTTGGAAGGAATGGAACAACTGAAGGGAAAAATTATGGCGGCGTATGGAGATCGTATCTTCGAAATTCACTACCAGGAAAGTATGGTAATGGATGTCAATCTTGGTTTCAAACAAATTACTGCTCTCTTCGGAGCCGTTGCTCTACTTTTGATCATAATTGCTGTAGCGATGATCAACAATACGATTCGTCTCGCACTTTATTCTCGTCGTTTCTCTATAAAAACGATGCAGTTGGTTGGCGCTACATCCCGTTACATTCGCAAACCGTTCATCTGGCAATCCATTGGAATGGGAATTATTAGTGCCGTTATCGGAATGGCGATTCTTTTGGTACTTGTCTTTGCTCTGGAAAACATCTTAACGACGTATCAAATTTCCATCGACTTAAAATTGTTCGGAATAATCTTCGGATTGTTAGTGGTTTCGGGGATTATCATCACAATGGTTTCCACCTATTTTGCACTTAACAAATATTTGAGGATGAAATTGGATGATTTGTATTAAATTTGGCTCTATGAGCAAAAAGAAAGCCAAAGACACACTAGATGAAGCACTAATCGGAAGAGAGGAGCAACCGAAGTCTGCACCGAAAAATAACGACGGTGAAGTGAACTTATTGGAGTATAGCAAATCAGCACCTTTCTCATTCAGCGCGAACAATTATTTGTTTCTACTCGTAGGCTTGGGCGTGAATGTTCTTGGCTTCTTACTCATGATTGGAGGAGGATCAGACGACCCAGCGAAGTTTGATAAATCTGAACTTTTCAGTCACACACGCATTACAATAGCTCCAATGCTCATCGTTCTTGGTTATGCGATTATCGCCTACGCGATTATGCGTCGCGCAAAGGCAAACAAGGAGTAATACATCATGGATTTTATTGAAGCAATTGTTCTTGGAGTCATTCAAGGACTTACCGAATTTCTGCCAGTTAGTAGTTCTGGACACTTGGAGTTGGGGAAAGCCGTTTTGGGCAGTGTTCCAGAAGAAGGAATGCTAATGACCATAGTTTTGCACTTCGCAACAGCACTAAGTACAATTGTCATCTTCAGAAAAGACATCTTACAAATTTTTAAGGGACTTTTTCAATTTAAGAACAACGAAGAATCACGTTTTTCCTTGTACGTAGTGGTTTCCATGATTCCTGCCGCACTTGTAGGAATTCTGTTCGAAGATCAAATTGACAGTTTTTTTAGCGGGAACTTAGGCCTTGTCGGGGCCATGTTAATTGTTACGGGAGGATTATTATTCGTAGCAGACAAAGCGCGTGCAACAGAAGGTAAAGTAACTTTCACACGAGCCATTATCGTTGGTATCGCTCAGGCCATTGCCATTTTACCAGGAATTTCACGATCTGGCGCTACCATTGGAACTTCCGTCTTGTTGGGAATTGATCGTCAACGCGCGGCTACATTTTCATTTCTAATGGTTGTTCCTTTGATTTTGGGGGCAATGGCCGTAAAGTCAAAAGACTATCTTGAGCTGAGAGAATTAAACGCAACAGCGAATGAAAACAAACGTGCTGAAATGATCGTTTCGGAGCTACAAGATGACATCCCGGCTATTAAAAAGGATGAGGTCGTAGCCGCTATTGCAGCCAAGGAACGCGACTGGGCACAAATGAAAAAATTTGGAGTCACATGTTCGTGTCAAACCAAAAGCTTGCGACAACGCTACCAGGAAAATTTAAAAATCGCAGGACTCAGCGACATACAAGTGGAAAAGGTAGTTAACGATGATTATGCGAAAATCAGACCCTTTACTTCCACATCACCAATGGTTCTCGGTGCAGGATTTCTTGCCGCATTCATCACAGGACTTTTTGCCTGCACATGGATGATACGCCTGGTAAAGAGAAGCAAACTCAAATATTTCGCATTCTATTGTTTCGCCGTAGGGGTTGTTGCTATTATTTATTCCTTCACGTAACATGCTGCTTTCAGCCGCAGTCAACACTATATTTCCACATGAACATCGAAGAATTTAAAGAAGGTAAGACCCTCATCGTTGATAAACCTTTAAACTGGACTTCTTTTGATGTAGTCAATAAAATCCGTTGGAATCTTAAGCAAAAATTAAAGGTTAAGAAGATCAAAGTGGGTCACGCTGGAACGCTTGATCCATTGGCTACCGGAGTATTGGTAATTTGCACTGGAAAACACACCAAACAAATTGAAACACTCCAGGCAGGAGAAAAAACGTATACTGGAACGATCCTTTTAGGCAAAACCACGCCATCTTACGATCTCGAAACCGAATACGATCAAGAATTCCCTACAGAACATATCGATGCGCGGCTACTTGAGGAAGCTAGATCATCATTTCTAGGAGAACAAGATCAAATGCCGCCTATCTTTTCAGCGAAACAGGTTGATGGGAAACGCGCCTACGATTTAGCCAGAGCAGGTAAAGAAGTGAAGTTGAAGACGAATAAAATTGTCATTACTGATTTCAAAATAAATACTTCTCGTTTTCCAGAGATTGACTTTGAAATTTCGTGCAGTAAGGGAACTTACATTCGTTCCATCGCCCACGATTTCGGCAAAGCACTAAACTCGGGAGGGACGCTCATTGCGCTGCGCCGTAACAGGTCAGGAGAACAAAAAATTGAAGATGCGAAATCCGTGGATCAATGGATTGAAATCATCCAAAATGCCGAAGATTTGGGTTAATTAAGGCGTTTCCTTCACAGTGCTCTTTCCGAACCATTAGCGTACTGAGCGGAGCCGAAGTGCAGCTCTCTTGCCGAAGAAGCCTATAGGGAAGAATTCACCAAAGGAGTATAACTCACATTTATACCACGCATTCACAATTCATAAGTCATTATTTACTATTAAACTATCAATGTTTCTATCTTTGCATCCTTCGAAAAATTTGGAGCCGTATGAACAAAATGAAACTATCGCAATTCAACTTCGACCTACCGGAAGAATTGATTGCTGAATATCCAAGCGAGAACAGAGATGAGGCACGACTAATGGTAGTGCACCGTGAGACAGGAAAAATCGAGCATAAGTTATTTAAAGACTTGATCGATTACGTAGATGAGGGAGATGTTATGATTCGAAATAACACCAAAGTTTTCCCGGCAAGAATGTACGGTAACAAAGAAAAGACAGGAGCGAAAATCGAAGTATTCTTACTGCGCGAATTGAATCGCGAAAGCCTTCTTTGGGATGTTTTGGTGGATCCTGCACGAAAAATTCGAATCGGTAACAAACTGTATTTTGGAGAAGACGATTCTTTGGTAGCCGAGGTAATCGACAATACAACTTCTCGTGGACGTACGCTTCGTTTCTTGTTTGACGGGCCGTACGAAGAATTCAAGAAAACCATTACAGAACTAGGTGAAACACCGCTTCCAAAATACATCAAGCGCGATGTTGAGAAGGACGATGAAGATCGTTACCAAACTGTTTACGCTAGCGTAGAGGGAGCCGTGGCAGCACCAACTGCAGGGTTGCACTTTTCAAAGCAATTGTTGAAGCGATTGGAATTGAAAGGAATTGATTTTGCCGAAGTAACGTTGCACGTCGGATTAGGAACTTTCCGCCCAGTTGAGGTAGAAGATTTAACCAAGCACAAGATGGATTCCGAACAGGTAATCATTGATGATACTTGTGTAGAGATCGTAAACAACGCAAAGCAAAACAAAAACAAAGTATTTGCTATCGGAACAACATCTATGCGTGCCATTGAAAGTTCAGTTTCAACGGATGGAATGTTGAAGCCGTTTGATGGGTGGACAAACAAATTCATTTTCCCTCCATACGATTTCAGTATTGCCGACGCGTTGATTACAAATTTCCACACGCCACTATCAACACTTTTAATGATGATTTCGGCATTCTGTGGTCACGAGTTGATGTTCAAAGCATATGACGAAGCGGTAAAAGAAAAATACAAATTCTACTCTTACGGAGACGCCATGTTGATCTTGTAAGAAAGTACTCATATTTGTTCAAAACCGATCCTTGAGTTCCATCGAGAGATCGGTTTTTTTTGTCTCGTCCCTTCTTTTCGGATCTGTTTATCCTCTCCAGTTTCTGATTATCTTTGCACTATGGAATTCGAATCCTATCAAACAATCAAGGCCTTGCACATCATTTTTATGGTAAGTTGGTTTGCGGGATTGTTCTATATCGTGCGCTTGTTCATCTACCATACCGAGGCGCAACAAAAGGAGGAAACCGCTCGAAAAGTACTTTCGGACCAGTTTGAAATTATGGAAAAACGACTGTGGTGGATCATCACCACCCCTGCCATGATCTTGACCTTCGTCTTCGGGTTTTGGATGCTTTTTGAACGGTGGGAGTACTTCTTCGAATCGCCAGCTGGCAGGTGGATGCACATCAAATTAGCCTTCGTAGGGCTGTTATTGGTCTATCATTTCGTTTGTCAGAAAATCATGTTCGACATGAAAAAAGGCAAGTATGCCTGGAAATCCAATATGCTCCGTTTGTGGAACGAAGTCGCGACTCTCGCATTGGTTGCTATTGTATTCATCGTTATGCTCAAAGACTCCATGAACTGGATTAAAGGAACGGTAGGCTTTTTCGCCGTTGCGATTGGTTTGATGATTGCGATCAAAATGTACAAACGAATTCGCTCGAAGTCTTAATTTTCAGGCATTTCAATTTTCACCTTTTCCTCTTCGGTCACTTCAATCAACTCAGGCTGCGGTGGTGGAGCTACCATCGGAACCTTAATTTTTTCAGGTACTTCTAATTCAGATTCTTTCACTTGCATCAAATAAGCAGGATACATTTCTTGAAGATATAAAAGTCGTCTTCTGGCATCTCCGTCTGTATGGGCACTTTTTCGAATGTTTTCGTAGGTGGTATTAAACTTCTCAGCAGCCAATTCTTCTCGCAATTCAACAATCGCTTTCGCCAAAACTTTTTCAAAACTTGCCAGTTTGTCCTTTTCAAAATCATCTGGATATACATAACGAATGATAACCAATGGATTGATGAATGCCAACTCCTTATCATCTACTGCATCAAAAGCCTTAATTCTTCGTGCATGACGTTGTAGATATACTCCAGCGTTCATATCGTTCTCAGCCATTTTTGATAACTGATCTACATAACTCTGATAGGAATCTCTGCTGAACCGCGTAAAAAACGGGTATTTGTACCCTTTATAATCTGGATTCTTGAAGTATTTTGTAGTTTGTGCAGTCGATAACTTTCTGTTCATTTCAAAGAATTTCTGAACCTCTTCTTCCAAGTCATCCCAATCGGCATTTTCATTTTCGATTGTGAATGAACCGTCCGCCTTCAATCGAATATCCAGAATCATACGATCGTAAACCACCTCGTCCTGTACAGATCGAAGCGTCATGGGATAGTCGTTCGTAGATTCCAGAATTATATGCTGATATTCAACGGTTTGAGATATAATTCCAGCTTTGTTCTTGTTTTTCTTCTTTTCGGTTGATTCTGACTCTGAATTACAAGAAGTTAAGGCTACAATTAAAGTCGCAATTAAGAGGTATTGAAATTTCATACAACTTAAGATTTATACGTGTCTATAAAGATGCGAATGTTTCTCAAATCAAAGCTTTCTTTTCCTTGATTCCAGATATAAATTTTCACTTTTTCAAAGTCGTTGAAATGATCGGGAATTTGCCCACTCAATGATACGGTTGTCCATTCATTAATTCCTGCCAGTCTATCATTGTAAAGGGGTATCGCATGGTAATGCGTAAACTCAGAATCGTTGTCGGTAGCGTGCACCACCAGTGAAACATGCTCAAGAGGTGTCGACGATTTCTTTTCAAGCCAAACTCTGAAATACAGACGCTCGTTGGTTCTGTTTCTGGGCACATCGTATTCAACCGTTTGAATGAATTCATCTTGTGAGGCTACGTGCTTTTCCGTTTTATCGTACGCGAGGATGGCTTCGTTAATTCGGTTTCCAAAAGGCTCCACTGAGCGTCCATATCGCCATCTATCATGATTATCGTCATCCCAAAAAGTCAGACTGGCCAGGTAGTTATCTCGTGTAAACCGTTGATCGATCATAGCTCCAGTACTGTAGTTTTGATACCTAATCCATCCTATAACAAAGAAAAAACAGAGCGTGTACCAGAGAAATCTCTTTCTAAACTGACCCAATTGGAGCAACGGAATCAAAAGCAGAAAGGTATGCTCTGTAAAAGGCCGATTGCCAAAACTGGTTTCGTAATCCCAGCACCACCAAGATGAAATAACCCAGGTATTCACGAGAAAATAAATCCACCAACTGAAAAAGAGAAACTTATTCTCGCGCAACAGCCAAAAAGAAGCAATGGCGGATACCAGCATAATCGGTGTATGCAAAAACAATCCATTTCGAAAACTGAATAAGTTCTCCCAAAATGCCGGGTGCAAAAAGTTAAATCCTTCTCCCGAATAGGACCAATTAATCCAATGTCCAGACTGCCATTTCCACAGGAAGAACTGTATCGAAAAAACGGCCAAAAATCCACCCACGGCGCTGAGCAAAAAACGTCCTCTGTTTTCGAACAACCTGGAAACGGTATCCCTGAATTCAGCCCAATCGTTGAACAACAAAGGCACAGCCAAAAGAACCAAAACATTTGTTGGTCGCACCAATGCTATGAGTCCCAATGTGAGTCCAGCCATCAACACGTACCTCCATTGAAGCCCATCCCGATATTTTAAAATGAGGTAGGTGAACAAAGAGAAAAGGAAAAAACTGTAATGATGAGATAAACCAAGTGTTACCGTATTATACATCAATAAGGTCGTGCACAGAAAAATAGCCATTACGAGCCATTGGGACCTATCTTTGAGCCAGGGAAAACGCATCTGAATGCAACGGTGAAACAGCCATACTCCTAGTAGTGTGTAGAACAAACTTCCGAGTAAAAAAGCGAACTCAAACGGTTCGGAATACCCATCTACGGGGGCACCTGAAATGACGGCAGCTAGGCATCCTGCAGCAAAAAAAGGTGTTTGCAATACAGCAATTCCAGGAAAGTACTTATTAAAAACCCTTCCCTCTTCATTTTGGTACAAATAATATTGATTAAAGTTCGGTTGTGCATTTCGGGTTTCAGCCTCCAAAGATGCTTCAAACGTTGGATCATTGTACAGGATAGCGGCGGGTAAATATGCATAATAACCACGACCATCAGAGCGAATGACGTTTTTGAACTCACCATCTAGCAAATTGTTGTCAATCGTAACAAATGCCAGGAAAAGCGAAAACCAAAACAACGGTTTTTTCAATATGGACAGTGCACTCTTCATTGATGGTTGCTAAAATAAGATTATTGGAGACAAGCTTCGTAATGAACTAAAAACTCCTCAACAAAGCGAAAACTCGAGAAATCATAATTCATTATTCAACATTCATAATTTCATATTATTAACTTTATCCACCAAACAATTATTTCCCATGTACAACACGATACTTACAGAAACAAACGGTCATATCCAAAGAATCACAATAAACCGTCCAAATCAGTTAAACGCACTGAATAAAGAGACCATAAGAGAATTACATGAAGCCTTGAAAGCTGCAGATGAAGATGCTAACATTGGTGTAATTATCCTTACGGGTTCTGGTGAGAAATCGTTTGTCGCAGGAGCAGATATTAAAGAGTTTGCGGATTTTTCTGTGCCACAAGGCGGAGAATTGGCGGCAAAAGGACAAGAATTGCTCTTTAGTTTCGTTGAAAACCTATCGACTCCAGTTATCGCTGCAGTGAATGGATTTGCACTTGGCGGAGGATTGGAATTGGCTATGTGCTCGCACATTCGTGTTGCATCTTCGAACGCTCGCATGGGATTACCTGAAGTTAGCTTAGGCGTAATTCCTGGATATGGAGGAACGCAACGATTGGCACAACTTGTTGGTCGCGGTAAAGCGAATGAAATGGTGTTTACTGCAGGTATGATCAAAGCAGACGAAGCGCTTACCTGGGGATTGGTAAACTATGTTGTAGAACCCGAAGAACTCATGGCGAAAGCTGAGGAAATCGCTGGGAAAATCTTGAATAATTCAGGAACGGCCATTGCTTCTGCCATTCGTTCGGTGAATGCCAACTATCAAGACGGAGTAAACGGATACGAGGTAGAAATTGAAGAGTTTGCAAAATGTTTCGGAACCGAAGATTTTAAGGAGGGTACAACGGCATTTTTGGAAAAAAGAAAGCCTAATTTCAGAGGATAAAATTTGAGCAATCCCTTAAAGAGTTTAGTAGGGCAAACAGCCATTTATGGTTTACCAACAATTGTAGGTAGACTGCTCAATTATTTACTGGTTCCGCTATACACGAGCATATTCGGTTCGAATGCACATGCCTATGGGGCAGTATCCGAACTGTACGCGTGGGTGGCGTTTCTGATGATATTACTAACCTTTGGAATGGAAACCACCTATTTTCGGTTTTTCAACGAAAAGGAAGATAAGGAGCAAGTACTCCGCAATAGTTTTCTGACTGTTATTGGAATCAACCTGCTCTTCTTACTCATTTTAATTCTCTTCAACCAATCAATTGCCGATGCCATGTTATTCGGTGATCATCAAGAGTACATTATTCTTATGGGGTTGGTTGTATTCATGGATGCAATAACGGCTGTGCCAATGGCCAAGCTAAGGTCGGAAATGAAAGCGAAGAAGTTTGCATTCATTCATTTCTCTGCCATTGGAGTCAATATCAGCTTAAACCTCATTTTATTATTACTCTTTTACGACAAGTCCAACCCTTCTACAGGAGTTGTTATTATTCTAATTGCCAATTTGTTATCATCATTTGTAAAGGTGATAGGAACGTACAAGGAATTCCTCAAAATTGAATTGAAATACGACAAGGACATGGGCAGGGAAATGCTCACGTACGCTTTTCCCTTAGTGATTGCTGGTTTTGCCGGTATTATCAATGAGACACTAGACAGAGCCTTGCTTAAGCATGTATTACACAACCGTACTGGGATGTCGGTAAAAGCGGCTCAGGCAGAATTGGGAATCTACAGTGCCTGCTACAAGCTAGCGATGCTGGCGACAATTTTTTTACAAGCCTTTCGGTATGCAGCAGAACCTTTCTTTTTCTCTTTAAATAAAGACAAGGATCGCAACAAGACGTATGTAAAAATCATGAACTATTTTGTCGCTGCTGTATGTTTGATTTTTCTTGGAGTTAGTTTGAACATTGATATTTTCAAATATTTCATTCAGAATGAAGTGTATTGGGAAGGTTTGGGAGTGGTACCAATACTTTTAATGGCAGGAGTTTTCCTTGGGATTTACTTCAATCAATCGATTTGGTACAAACTTAGCGGCCAAACAAAATTTGGAGCCTATATTGCCATTGGCGGAGCATCACTAACCGTAATTATCAACCTTATATTTATCCCTGTTTACGGATATTGGGCATCAGCTTGGGCTACGCTGATCGTGTATGCAGCACAAATGGTAGCATCGTACTTACTTGGACAGAAGTATTACCCAATCAAATATAATCTCAGAAAATTCTCGCTCTACTTCGGAGCAGCTGTTTTCTTCTTCTTTATTACCACATTGATAAATATGGATCCTGGCGAGTTCACCTTCCGTAAGTTTTTGTTCCATAATTTGTTGATTTTGGCCTACGTAGGTTTGGTTTGGTTCATCGAAAAACCTCAAAAACTCCGAACGAATGTTAACTAACGTTAGATAGTTAGTAACTCGCCCATTTATAGCCCTTTTCACGCATCGCTTTTCTTATTTTTGAGAGAATAACCAAATCGAAATGAGAGTTAGAATTATAAATAAATCCAAACACGGATTGCCGATGTATGAATCAATTGCTGCCGCTGGATTGGATGTCCGCGCTAATATTGAAGAGTCCATTGAACTAAAACCAGGCGATCGCGCATTGGTAAAAACGGGATTGTTCATAGAAATTCCCATTGGTTATGAATGTCAAGTAAGACCCCGCAGTGGATTGGCCTTGAAAAAAGGTATTTCAGTAGTAAATTCTCCTGGAACTATTGACTCGGATTACCGCGGTGAAATTGGCGTGATTTTAATCAACCATTCTAACGAGTCATTTGTTGTAGAAGACGGTGAAAGAGTTGCACAGTTGGTGTTCGCTCCGGTTGTGCAGGCTGTTTGGGATGAAGTAGAAGAACTTTCAGAAACGAAACGTGGTTCCGATGGCTTTGGAAGCACGGGGGTAAAATAAAATTAAGTCGCATTTCGGCTCTGCTCAATGCTCGGATTTCAGAAGCTTGAACGGAACCGAAAGCCGAATTGAACAGAAAACAATGAAAATAATCGTACCGATGGCAGGCCGTGGAAGCCGCCTAAGACCACATACATTAACTGTCCCAAAACCTTTAGTTCCTGTCGCGGGACAGCCAATTGTACATCGATTGGTGAAGGATATTGCAGAAGTAGTAAAGTCACCTATTGAAGAAGTAGCTTTCGTTTTGGGTGACCCAGCATTTTTCGGTGAGGATGTTGTACAAAGCCTAACTGAGTTGGCAGAAGGGTTGGGTGCGAAAGCGTCCATCTATCGTCAAAATCAACCATTGGGGACAGGGCATGCAATCATGTGCGCCAAAGAATCTCTGTCGGGACCCGCAGTGATTGCATACGCAGATACTTTGATTCAAGCAGAATTCGACTTAGATCCCCAGGCAGATGCTGTAATCTGGACCAAACGTGTCGAAAATCCATCGGCTTACGGAGTTGTGCAGTTAAATGAAAAAGAGGAAATCACCGAATTGGTTGAAAAACCGCAAGAGTTTGTAAGTGATCAAGCGGTAATCGGTATTTATTATTTCAAAGAGGTAGAAGTACTAAAAGATGCCTTGCAGCATGTTTTAGACAACGATATCATCAACGGTGGAGAATATCAGATTAATGATGGTATAAAGCGCATGATGGCCCACGGTAAAGTATTCAAAACAGGAACTGTGGAACAGTGGATGGACTGTGGAAACAAGAAAGTAACTGTAGAAACCAACGCGCAAGTACTCGAAAACGAAGCGGCTAAAGGAGTGAACACAATCTCCAAGTCCGTTGTACTTACGAACGCCACGGTCATTCCACCCTGTTTTATTGGTGAAAATGTCCAATTAACGAATTCCGTAGTAGGTCCGCATGTATCTCTTGGAGCGAATACCGTTATTGAAAATAGCGTGGTTCGCAATTCCATCGTTCAGCACGAAACGAAAATTACCAATGCCGTGATTGCAGATTCTATGATCGGCTCCAAGGTTCAGTATAACGGTTTGGCGCGGGATTTGAGTCTTGGAGACTATACAAGTATTGATGAATAAATTATTCTATATAACACTGACCAGTCTTTTGCTGGTTGCCTGTAAATCACCTTCGGGTGCCATTCAAAAATCGGAAGCACCTGTTTCTGCGAAAGATTATCCGTACATCGAAGCATTCCACAAAGGACTTCAGCTCAAAGTTCAAGGTCGAACAGAAGAGGCAATCGTAGAATTGGAAAAATGCCTCGCTATTCGTACCAACGACGACGCCGTGTATTACGCTCTTTCCAAGCTAGAATTAGAGCGTGGAAATCCGGAAGCATCTCGACAATATATCCAAAAGGCCCATGAAATTGATCCACAAAACATTTGGTACATCGAGGAATTGGCATACATGTATTTCGAGAAGCAAGAATTCGGAGAATCTGCCAAACAATTCAAAAAGCTGGTAGAAAAAGAGCCGAGAAACATCGATTGGCAATATGCATATTCTGAAGCCTTAACGCGAAACGGTCAAAACAAGGAGGCACTGGAGGTTTTCAATACCATGGAAGCACAGGTTGGAAAACACCCCCACTTCGCACTGCAACGTTATGCAGTTCTAATGCAGTCTGGAGATAAGGCCGGTGCAGAAAAAGTACTGCTAGAGGGAAAAGAAGAATTTCCAACAGATGCGAGTATTATTGGAGCCCTGGTGGATCACTATTATCATGTAAAGCAGAACGATAAAGCGGAGAAGTTTCTCGTGGAGTTGGTAGCGGCAGATCCAGAAAATGGGCGTGCGCAATTAGCTTTAGCTGATATTTACCAGCGAAAAAATGAAATGGACAAAGCTTACAAGGCTTTAAAATTGGCAGTGGAATCTCCCAACTTGGATATCGACACCAAAATGAAGGTCTTGATCAACATTCAGGAACAGAGCTCCAAAATTCCCGATGAAATGTATCCGATTGTAGAGGCTTTTGTCGATGCGAACCCTGAAAGTTCTAAAGCACACTCTGTGCATGGAGATTATCTTTTGGTTGCAGGACGAAACGACGAGGCGCTAGATGCATATTTGCGGGCAGTGGAATTGGATGGAAGCAAGTTGCCTCTATGGAATCAGGTCATGGTTATGCAATACGAAAAGGAGGATTTCCAAGGGCTGTATAAATCAAGTAAGGCGTGCTTAGAACTCTTCCCAACAGCCTCTACCGTATACCTCTTAAACGGAATTAGCGCCAACAACATTGAGAAGTACGATGAAGCGATTGGCACACTTTCGCTAGGAATGGAAATGATTGTCAACGATGCCCCATTGAAGGCTGAGTTGTATAGTCAGCTTGGTGAGGCCCATTTTGGGAATGGCGATAAATCTGCCGGGCTAGAAAATTATAAGAAGGCATTGGATTTAGATGCAAATAATTACTCCATCAAAAACAACTATGCGCGCAGATTGGCAATGTCTGGTACAAATCTTGATCTCGCAGAATCTTTGATCAATCAGGTCCTAAAAGTTTATCCGAACGAAGCCATTTTCAAGGATACCGAAGGAATGGTACTTTTCGCCAGGAAAAATTACAAGGAAGCTCAAGAAGTGTTCGAAAAAGCTCTGGTATTGGCTCCGGAAAACCCAATTATTCTGGAACATCTTGCAGATGCCCAAATGAAGAATGGAAACAAATCAGAAGCAGTTAACAACTGGAATCTGGCGAAAGAGAATGGATCTAAATCCAAAACAATCGATAAAAAAATTGCCGATAAAAAGTACTATGCTCCTGAGTAACAAAATAAAACGATACATCCGTACGGTGGCGTTCATCACTGTAGCAACCTTGGTTTTTACTTCGTGTAAATCCACTGAGGAGCTTGAATCCAATGAGCAAGGTGAAGTGGCGCGAGAAGAATTGGTACTTACCTTAGACTCATTGTCTCAGACAAGTTTTGACTCCTACTATTCTAAGATAGCAACAAGTTACAAAGATTCAACGCGCAGTCTTTCGTTCAAGACTTCCGCCTGGATGATCTCGGATAGCGCGGCATATTTCCTGATTAAATTTGCAAATTTTCCAGTTGCAAGTGCCTTGATGGAACAAGATTCTGTAACCGTTCTAGATCGACGATCAAAATGCTATCGAAATGCTAGTTTGGATTTACTCAGCGAACAGTTTGGAACAGAATTAAGCTTGACTAATCTTCAGGACATACTTCTTGGAATTCCTACCAACTTCGATAAAGAGAAGACATATTATCAGAATAAGGAAAATAGCTTGTCCTTGTGTACACACGGATTAAAAGACATAGAGCAAATCAAACTGGAAAACTCTGACGAGATAATTACCTATTACACACTCAACGAGTCTTTGAATGAGTTGCAAGGGATGACTCTCGTTAGTTTTAAAGACACCACTGAAATTAACCTTGAATACAACGAACGTGAAATTGTGGATGGATTCAATTCGCCCAAAAAAGTAATCGTTCGTATTACATCTCCGCGTCAAGCAATGACCGTTGAATTAGACTATACGAAGACAAGAGTCAATCAAAATGAAGAAATCCAATTCGTAATCCCTGAGAGTTATGGCGAATGTAAGTAAGATTCTACTGGTGCTTTTGTTGGGTGTTGGCGCAGTTCACGCCCAAGATTCCAGTGACAAGCTTAAAAAAGAGCAACAACGGTTGGAAAACAAGATTGCCAACACCAAAATGCTTTTGAAGAAAACGCAGAGCAATAAAGAAGCATCTTATAACGAACTTCAAGTAATAGAAAATCAGATTTACTATCGTTCGCAACTCTTAAAAAACTACGACAATCAAATTAGGGGTGCTGAGTTAAAGGTTGAACAAAAAACTGCCCAAATTGAAGCTTACGAAGACAAAATTGAAAGGCTAAAAGCTCAGTATAAGAAACTGATTTTGTACGCTTACAAGAATCGAAATAAGTACGGGAAAATGATGTTCATTTTCGCATCGAAGTCTTATCGCGAGGCTATGAAGCGAAATAACTATCTCAAGCGCGTAGCAGAGATTCAGGAAAATCAATTCATTGCTATTGCTCAACACCAGGAGCTCATTAAGGAAGAAATTCAGCAAATTGATGAAGAAAAGCAACGAAAACTGGCTGTTGTAGCCGATAAGAAGAAGGAACGAGCGGCAATAGAAGAAGATCGTAAACGTCAAGAGACCATATATCGAGAATTCAAGTTGGAAGAAGATGCGATTCTGGCAAAATTGAAGAAGGAAGAAAGAGACCGAGAAGTATTGCGTCAAAGGATTAACGATGCTATCCAGCGTGAAATTGCTGAAGCCGAAGCCAGAAGAAAGGCAGCTGAAGCTAAAAATGCGGGCACAAAGAATAACACGGCTAGTACCCCCACGAAATCGAACAGTTCCACTACTACTTCACCTAGCTTTCAGTCAACCAAGGAAGCCGCAGCATTGAGTGCAAATTTTGAAGGAAACCGAGGAAAGCTTCCCTGGCCAGTGGAAAAAGGTACTGTCACGGAGAATTTTGGGAAGAATCCACATCCTACTTTAAAAAACGTTACGACCAATAACCGTGGAATTGACATCAGTGCGCCTAAAAATGCCCAGGTTCGAGCGGTATTTGAAGGTGAGGTGACAAGTGTTCTGAATATTCCTGGTGCGGGTAAAGTGGTGATTATTAAACACGGAAATTATCGAACGGTTTATAGCAATCTGCAAGATACGTACGTCACAGTTGGTCAGAAGGTATCCACCAAGAAAGTCATTGGCTCTTTGTTGTCCAAGAAAAATCAGAGTATTTCTGTAGCGCACTTCGAGATTCATAAAGTTTCTGGTAGCACGGTTACTTGTTTGAATCCTTCGCTTTGGGTACACCAATAGGATCAGTCTGAGTGATGAGTGAGAGCTTGACACGAAGAAGCTTCACAAGCTAAATATTTAGTCTTTTTCTTTAGTGATCAAATTACCTACCATGGTAGAGTATCGAAATATTTCGATATTGCTATTTAGCGATATTTAAGGATTGCAAATGGCAGCTTTGAGCATACCTCAACTCAAGCTTTTAGCCCCATCACAAGTAAAACTAAAATTTAACGGCCATCTCGCTGGAAATTTTGCTCTGGGTTTCCTAAAACAATTTTTGTAACCTTCTGGTGTTTCACGTAAAGCACCAATCCAAAAATATCCTCCTGACCTCTATAAAAACGATACACCGATTCAGGTCCCTTGGTATCGATGATCACAAAGTATTCGTCGTTCTTATCCGAAACAAACCTTGAGATTTTTCGTTCTTCAAAAAAGAAATAAGCGGCATTCGAGAATACAGGAGGATACGTCAATTCTGAGCAAATGCTGTCTGCATCTATGCGACGGTACAAAGCAATTAAACGAGGCTGTTTATTATCATTCCGTTGAATTACCAGCGTTTGATGATTTGTGGAATCCACATAGACCTCAAAGCCCTCTACTTCTATTCGCTGGAAATAATCATCATATTTTACCCGAAACTGGCTAAATGAATGCGCACTCTGAAATAAAAAGAAAAGAATAAAAACGATGCGAGCATTCATATCAAATTACTTTACCTCAATCTTCGAGTTGTAATTATCAAAGTTTAAATAATAAACGCCAGACGAAAGTCCACTTAAATCAAGCTCAATTGACTTTCCCGTTAAAATTTGCTCACCCATAGCGTCGTATAACTCAAATTGGGTCTCAGAACTAAACGTGAGCAGACGTTCGTTTTTACGCATTTCATACGAAACGGGCTCCAGTCCACTTTCCGCCGTAAGGTTATTCGAGTAAGCGTTTGTACCATTTTCGTTTTGAGCAATAATTCGAAAAGTATTGGTCCCGCTGTGCAGATCATTATTTAGCATGGTAGAATAATATCCTTCAGCATCTAGGTCATCAATATTGACATCCACGTTGATCCATTTGTTCCAGCGGTATTGCTCGATTTCATACGAATGCAGTTCAGAGTGGTGTTTCCATCGCAAGACTCCATTGGTCAGCGACGCTGGTTCGATACGAATAGCTCGATTCACTTGAGTAAGCCCATTTCCTAATACAACAGGCTTGCACCCATCCCTATGATCAATCTGAATGATAATCTGGTCTCCCATGTCAAAGCCTAAATTGCTGAGTTTAATTTCAAACGCTGTTGAACCGATTTCTGTTGCCACTTTTTGGCCGTTCACTAAGACTCCTGTGACACAGAATGTATTCGTTTCACTATCGTATGGGTTTTGAACGTAAAGATTCTTTCCTTGGTACTTGCCTTTAATAATGAGTGAAGCAAAAGCAGAAGTGGAAAAACCGCTGATTATTAACAGACTGAACAGAATAGTTTTCATACAATGAAGATAAAGAAATCAAACTGAATATGGTAGATTGGTTCTTGAACAAAGCCTGATTTCAGACTAAGGACAATCAATTTCAATTACGACAATACCTCTTCCTTTTTCTTTAATTGAGCCTCCAGCACAATGAAAATTGCGCAGAAAGTCCAGATAGGAACAGCTGCTTTATCGGTGTCAAGATAATTGTTTAGTATTCCATGCACAAAGTAGGTTACCAATGACATAATCATAGCCAGTAGAATGGTTCGCATCCTTTTGTCCTCTTCCGGCCAGGCATAATACAGCATAATCGACTTATAGAAAATAGCTGCGACGATAGCAAACATGGCAAGCATACCCAACAATCCCATTTCTGAAAGAGGCCCCAGGTATTCGCTATGTGCATTTCCCATATCGCCGTTCGTAGTGGAAATAATGGTAGTATTTTCTGGCTCCTGGAAACGTGCATACTCGAAAGCATAGGTACCAGGTCCGAAACCAAAAACAGGACGTTCTTTAAACATTTCAATGGCACAGGCCCAACGGTTCAGTCGCTCCAAATTGGAAGCATCAGTTGTAACATTGGTCGCACTTTGCAAGCGTTCTCCAAACTCTTCAGTCGTATGTTCTTGTTTGTTGCGCTCCAATTCAATTTGAATACTGTCCCAGGACATGTACAGGAATACTGCACCTATCAATGTCAATCCGGCTAGAATGGAAAACTTGACCCGAAGCTTGATGACAATCAAAACCATAACTGCCGCAACAACGCTCAACCAGGCCGCTCGTGTGTAGGAGAAATACAATCCAATTAAGGTAATCCCTATTAAGGCGATTAGCGTTGTTTGCACAAGCGGACTGTGTTTTTTGGAAAGGTATAGACCAAAGATCAATGGAGTAATAAAAGCCACCGTTGCACCGTAAATCGTATGATCTTTAAAGAACGGCCACATCACCCAATGCCCTTCTTCTTCGCCAAACCCATAACTAGCGTGCACCACAACTGTGTAACAGATTGCCACAATCATGGCAATGCAAAAGAGGTACAGAAAGATCTCAATGTTCTTACGTCTTCGGTAAATAATAGGGCCGAAAAGTAATAATGGAACGATAAACCAAAGTTTCGCCAGTAAAAATTTAAAAGAAGTTACAGGATCTGTGCTGGTGATAGACGTCACAAAGATCCAAAATAGGAAGAATCCCACGGCCCAAACAATGGGATGACGCCAAACATACTTTGGAATAATGGCCTTTCGAAACTCCATCATGAGCAGAAGAATCATCAATCCAAAAAGTAGCGGTTCAGTGGGTATAAAAAGCCCGAAACCTTCCGCGTACTCCTCAATATTGATGGAAAGCGGTGCTAAAAAGCCCAGCGCCAGAAAGGTGTATTCGGTGCGGTAAATAGCAAAATAAATACCGAGTAAACCGATGGGAGCCAAAACGAAATAGGATTGATCCATCCATATGAGATAGCCCGCCAATGCGGCAAATAGCGCACCGAAGAAAATCACCCAAATATGCGTCCGCAATGACTGCACTTAGGCTATTTTTCGTAATTCTTTGATTCGATCGATAATCAGCAAAGTAAAGACCATGAATACAAAAGCTCCAATGGTAGCTAAAAGCACAATGATCATTCGCTTTGGTTTGTCCTTTTTATCTGCAGGAACAGCTGGTTCTACCACGAATTTGTGATTGAAATCTGTGTTCGCATCCGATTCCGACTGCTCGTACGAGTCCTCAAACTTGGTAAGTTTAATGATGCGCTCATCCCGCTGTGTTTGAAGTCCATCATACGTGGCTCCAAATTTCGAATTGATTTCAATGCGCTCCTTGTAGTAGGCTCTATCCTCTGCATTCTTTGCTTCGTTGTATGCACGGAACAAATTTGCCCGACCCTCGATAGGAACGACGCCCATTTCGGAAAGACTGTCTAATTGTGCTTGAAGATTTCGCTTTTCCTCTTCTAGCATGTCTTTTTTACGCTTGTTAATTTCGAAGGCAGGAATTGTACGCTCACGAACCATTTCGTTTTTAACCGTATCAATTAAATCCACAATCTTGTTTGCAATTTCGGCTGCCTGCACCGGATCTTCGTCCCAAACATCAATCTGAATAGATCCGTATCGCGTACGCGTAAATTGAATGTGATCGTCGTAGGCCTTTCCCAACTTGAACTGTTTGTTCGGGTCATCTTCAGAAATATCATAATGCTTCAAAAGGTCAAACTGATGTACTATTCTATTACGAATTCGTGAAGAGGTAAGTATCTGCACCAACTGCTCTGCCTGTTCTTCTTCCCCAAAGTCCATTGCCGCCGCTTTCGCATTTCGTTGTTCCGAGAAAGAAACCGTGCTGGTTGCTGCTGGGAACACCACTGCTGTCGATTTAAATTTCGGCGTTAGCAATAGAGAAATTACAATAGACGCTGCAAAAGCAATGAACGTCCCGATGATGATGATTTTACGCTTTTTCCAAATAAACACCAATAGATTTTGGCGTTCCTGATCCAATTCGTTCACTATTTTCGATTTTTAGTAGCGCGAAGATACAGTTTCTTTGTTCTTCGAGGTTTGTTTTTAGTTTTCCTTTCGTTGCCGGGAAGCTTTAAAACAAAGTTTTGCAAAGCAACCTGAACGTAGCAATGTTATAACGCAGAAATTACTTTTTATTATATCCAAGCGCAACAAATTCAGTATTACCCATCGATTTCATTCTGCTTGCCTACTGATTGCCGCATTTTCCGTATACTTGCACCGCAAAAAAAAGGCAATGATCAAAACTGTGTATCGTTTCTTTTCCGGAAAATTTCAAAATGTTTTTTTGGATTACAAAGTCGATTTCAAACCTCGGTTTGGACACGGGAATGGTGGCGCACATCCGCAGTTGTTAGACATTGTTGAAGCCCAGCGCGAGACCTACGCCAAATATCTGGAGTCTTTCCTGAAGTATAAGGAAGTTTATTTCGACATCAGTTCTGCCGATCAGGAATCGGATGAAAACCAACCTGGGTGGAACAATGATTTTCTTCCGGGATTGGATATTGTGGCGATGTATGGATTACTACGTGAATTACAACCGAAGCGTTACATAGAAATTGGCTCTGGAAACTCAACAAAAGTGGCTCGAAAAGCTATCAAAGAGGGAGAACTGGATACCGAGATCACTTCTATTGACCCATATCCCAGAGCGCACATTGATAACCTTGCCAACAAGGTAGTTCGCAAGCCCATTGAAGACCTAGAAGATTACAGTGATATCGTAAACCTGGAAGCAGGTGATGTTTTGTTCATTGATAACAGCCATCGTTGCTTGCCCAATTCTGATGTTACCGTTTGTTTTCTTGAACTTTTGCCTCAATTAAAGAAGGGTGTTATCGTTCACGTACATGATATTTACATCCCGTACGATTATCCTCAGTTTATGTGCGATCGCGCGTATTCTGAACAATATGTTCTGGCAGCATTTCTACTGGCGAATCCAAAGAAGTATCGACCGATCTTGCCGAATTACTTTATTAGCGAAGATGCCGAGTTGAAGAAGATACTGGCGCCTGTCTGGGAGCATGAAAACCTCAGAGGTGTTGAGCAACACGGAGGGTCTTTCTGGTTCGAGGTAACGGAATAGGTCAAAAAGAGAAAAGATTAAAGACTGATTTCTTCCCGTACATTACCCTTATGGGGATACGGAAATCGTTTCACACCAATGATTCATCGTATCAGACTTCTCCTTTAAAAACCTGAAACAAATTCTTCAAGTCAATTATTCGGAAAAGGAACATGGAGGCCAATGACGCTGCGAGAATTGCGAAGAAAGTAAGCAGACTATCTGCTCGAAGGAAGTAACAAATTCCTACTAGACCTCCAAGGTACAAAACGAATAAAAGAATATCCTTTGGTGAGAAAGCCACCTTTAACACACGAATGCTGTAAACGAACTGAATTGCTGAAATGGAAGATTGTGTAATCACAGTGGCAATAGCTGCTCCCGTGGCACCATATTCAGGAATGAGGTAAAAATTCATGGCAATATTTACTGCCACACCTATAGCCGAGACAACATTCAAGAAGCGCATGTTTCCTCGCGCGGTAAGTAATGTTCCATAAAGAATCGTAGAACACATACCGATAAAACTGAACATCAGCAACTGGAACGACTGATTGCTTTCCTCAATGTTTTTACTGTAAATCAAATCGAGGATGTATTCGCTGTTGAAATAAGTCACCACTGCCAGTAATATGGATCCACCAATTAAAAGTTTCGCGGAGGTTTTCAAAAGCGGACGCACATTTTCCGACTTTTGAAACATCCTCGAGAAAATGGGAAGGAGTAGGCTTGAGAATATCATAGCAAACATAAAAAACGCATTGATGAGCCGAAATCCCATTGCGTAAAAACCAGATTCTTCCTCACCATTGGCATGCATACGTTCAATCATCACCGAATCTGTTCTGGTGTAAATCATCATCAAAAAGATAAGCAATGCATACGGGAAACTTTGGCGTACAATACTGTAAGAAAAGGCAGGTTGCACCTTTAGCTTAGGGACACCGAACTTGGTAAATAGAAGAATGACAGCTACAACAAAAGTGAACAAATAACAACCCGTTTGAATCCAGATGAACCATTCAATTTGGAAGTTCTTCTTCGTCTCAGGAAGTAAGAGTAAGATTCCACAGAAAATGATGAGGAGGAAACGGTCGAATACACTAATTATAGCGTCTGTCTTGAACATTAACGCTCCACCGAAATAACTCCTGGTGTATGCTATCAGTGTAATAATGAACTGATTAAAAACGAGAAAACTAAGTAGAAATAACTGATATCCATTCCATTGTAAGGCAAAAGCAACCGCATAGGATACAAGGGCATATACCACGAAAAGCATAAAGCGAAACCCAAGTACTTTTCCCAAATACTTTGCCGCCATTTGCGGGTGTTGGGCTACATTTTTCGTTGTAAAATTGTTGATTCCTAAATCCAGGAGGATGTTGAAAAGGAAAGAAAAGTTCAATAGCGCAAAGTAAATCCCGTATTCTTTGGCACCTACCGCCTCTTGCACTTGCGCATCAATTCCAAAAATGGCCACAGGCTTCACCAAAAGGTTCAGAAGAACCATCAGAGCCAAGTTGGAAATGAACTTTTTCTGCATGCAGTTTGCGCGTTACGGACGTAGCTTGATTAGAAGAGATTATACCTCTCAAACGGCGCAAAAATAGGAAAAGTTGGCTGTTATTTAACGACGAGCTTGAATCCTTTCCCGTGTACGTTTAAGATTTCAATGGATTCATCTTCTCGAAGCAACTTTCGGAGTTTGGCAATATAAACATCCATACTTCGACCATTAAAGTAATTGTCATCACCCCAAATAGCGCGAAGCGTAGCTTGACGATCTAAAATTTCGTTTTGGTTTTTAACCAATAAATGCAACAACTGATTCTCTTTGGTCGTGAGTTTCTTTGTTTCATCATTCAAATGAAGCAAACGGATTTCCGGTTCGTATTTGATACGACCAATTTGGTAGGAATCCTCTTGCTTTGCATCTTCACCCGTTCTTCGAAGAATGGCATTGATACGTGCGAGCAATTCTTCCATCGCAAAGGGCTTTGTCAAATAATCGTCGGCACCTGCAGAAAACCCTTCCAACTTGTCCTCTTTCATAGACTTGGCTGTCAAAAAAAGAATAGGAATTTTTTTATCGATCTCACGAATCTCCTTTGCCAGGGTAATACCGTCCATTTCAGGCATCATAACATCCAATATGCAAAAATGGTAACTACCGTTGTTAAACTTTTCAAAGGCGATTTTGCCATTTTGTGCCAAAGACACATTAAATCCTTTTGATTTCAAAAAAGTTTGAAGAAGATGTCCAAGGTTTACATCGTCCTCAGCCAGTAGAATTGAAGTTCCGTTTTCCATAGTTCCGTTATGCTTTAAATTCAATAGTAAATTCAGATCCTGCACCGTATTTACTACGTACCCTCACGTTCCATCCGTGTAGGTCGGAAATAGCCTTCACATAACTTAGGCCGAGTCCAAAGCCTTTTACGTTGTGAATGTTTCCAGTTGGTATACGATACAATTTATCGAATATTTTGTTTAAGTGTTCTTTTTTTATTCCAATACCCTCATCGGAAACAGTCAGTTCGTGCGTGTTCCCTTTGGTTTTTAGATCCACAGAAATTTGAGGTGCTTTATCGCTGTATTTGATAGCATTATCTACCAAATTTGAGATCACATTTGCCGTATGCATGGGATCGCCCTTAATCAATATTTTTTCTTTCGGTAGATTGAGTTTTATGCTTCCCCCTGAGTTTCGAATTCGGAACTGCGCATTTTCCACTACTCCCGAAATCAACTCGTCTAATTGAATGAGTTCCTTTTTAATGTTTAGCTCCCCTTTGTCGAGGGTTGCGCTTTGTAAAATACGTTCTACCAGCAAACTCAAACGCTTGTTTTCCTCACTGATCATATTCACGTAAGGTTTGGTTTGCTCATCCATGCTACCAACCACGTCTGAATCATTCATGGCCTCGCAAGCCAGAGAAATTGTGGAAATGGGTGTTTTAAATTCATGCGTCATATTCGAAATGAAATCATTTTTCATCTCGGACAATTTCTTCTGAGTCAGAATGGTTCTAAACATGAAAACGAGTGCCACAATGATGAGTATCATCAAAGTGAAGTTGATCGCTAGTCCTCCACCGATCCCTCGCAGCAAAATGCTATTTTGCTTTGGAAACGAGACATAGAGATAGAGGTCTTCGTCGAGATCGTTCGCTGGGAAAAGTTTTGTTTTGTGACTTTTAGAAGTATCTATTTTTGTTTTGTAATGCTTAGGAGCGTTTTTAAATCGTATGGGTTTGCTGTTGGCATCCGCAATCATGAACTCGTAATGTGCCGGCAGTTTGTCAAGCTCCAACTCGGTTTTAAGGACAGAGTCCAAAAAAACCACATCGACGCGTTCTGCTGGTGAACCGCTAATACCAGACCTAAATACGTCCAGCATCATCTCATTTACAAAGCGCGCTTTTTTAAATATTTGTTGCACCACGCGTTGGTCAAGACGAACGGAAAGACTACTCTCGCTGCCGATGGTGTGATCATCCGTTTTCTTGAACAAATCACGCAGCTGTGTCATGTTTCGTGCTAAGACTTTTTGCTCTGCGGTAACTCCAGAAATTGAATCATAAGAGGTTCCACGAATTATCAAATAGTCCTGCATTTCGCCGTTCTCGAAAACAGATGTATCCTGAATGGAAATGGTCTCTTCCACGGCGAGCATGGATTTAAACTCTTCCTTTAAAATATCTCGATATTGTACTCCAAAATCTTGGTTTCCAAGTGCCATGTAGCGGCGTATGTCCTCTGCTTTTTCATGTCGAATAGCGATTCGGTCCATGATGGTTGACATGCGGTCGGCAAACTCGGTAGATTCACGATCGTAAAGTTGTGCGGATTGAAAGGCTTGAATGATGAGCAACGCAATCATGGCCACAACTACCATTAAGATTACTGTATTCAATCGTATTCTCTGCACTGTTCGTTTTTGTCGAATGTAGTGGAAAGCCCCATGGTAGCTGGGATGCTTAACTTTTTTTAACAGCAGTTTGTGCCCTTAAAACAGCCTTCTTACCTGTAAAAATCGTTTGGGGTAATTGGATTGATAATAGTCTGTAATCACCACGCCAAAGTGCTTTTTAGAGCTAGAACAATGAATAAACTTTAGTCCGTTTTCATCATTAGAAACTACAATTCCGACATGTCCAATTGTGGTGCTTCCTGATGCCGTTCCAGAAAAAATCATACAATCACCAGGCCGACATGTTTCCAAGGATACTTCAACTCCCAAATCACCGTATGCTTTAGAACTTCTCGAACTCGGCACATTACAAGAACTGTATACAAAGGAGGTAAATCCAGAGCAATCAAAACTTACACCTTCAGTGCTCGTCGCGTATTTATATGGAATTCCTAATTGTGATTGAGCAATCTGTACAATTGAATCAGACTTCGTGAGTAAAGTATCTTGCCCAAAACCAATCGTTTTGAATAGAAGGAAAATAATGAAAATCAGACCTTTCATGAAACAAAATTACAAAAGTAGACGCAGCGAAACTGTTAATGAACTGCAAATAAAGGGTGACTTTCAATTTTAAGTCAATGCTGTGTATTCTATCACCTTTGTACATTTAAACCCAGAAAACAGGACCTTTAAAGCATTGATTTGTAAGGAATAAGTAAAATGTGTTAGTTCTTCTTAGATTCGTGTTGATTATATGCACGTTGATTGTCTTCCTTTGTATCGTTAAAAGAGTTAAGCCAAATCTAAAAACAGTAGGATATGCAAAAAATTGATAATACAAAACCAGTAATGGTAACGGGAGCAACTGGGTACGTTGCCGGACGCTTAGTTGAGAAACTACTTTCTGAAGGAATCACCGTTCACGCAGCAGTACGTAGCCCTGAGAACAAAGGGAAAACAAAATACCTTGATGCGCTTGCAGAAAAGCTTCCAGGACTCATTAAGTATTTCAAAGCTGATTTAATGGACGAAGGTTCGTATGACGAAGCGATGGCCGGATGCGAAGTAGTCTATCATACTGCCTCTCCATTCGCTTTACAAGTGGATGATCCGAAAAAAGATTTGGTAGATCCCGCTTTGAAGGGAACACGTAATGTACTGGAAAGTGCGAACCGCACCGAAAGTGTAAAACGCGTGGTAGTAACAAGCAGTTGTGCGGCCATTTATGGAGATTCAAAAGATGTTTTGGAGATGCCAAATCAACAGCTCACAGAAGATCAATGGAATACTACTTCTTCGTTGGAGCACCAGCCCTATTCATACTCGAAAACAGTGGCAGAAAAAGAAGCATGGAAGATTGCTGAGGCGCAAGATCGATGGAAGTTGGTAACAATTAACCCTTCGTTTGTACTCGGGCCTGGAATCAATCCGCATGCCACTTCAGAATCCTATGGAATTATGAAACAAATTGGTCAGGGTGACTTCAAAATGGGAGCCCCAGAATTCAACATTGGATGTATTGATGTACGTGATTTGGCAGTAGCGCATTATAGAGCAGGAACATTACCAGACGCTGAGGGTAGACATATCATTTCTGCTCATGACTCCAGTTTCGGGGAAATCGCTGCTATCATCAAAAACAACTACCCTAACTACCCTATTAGCACCAGAAAACTTCCGAAGTTCATCATTTGGCTCATGGCGCCCTCCGTTGGCATGACCCGTAAAATGGTTTCAAAAAACATTGGTTACCCGTGGAGTGCCGATAACTCGAAAAGTATTGAGAAGCTAGGTATGGAGTACCGTCCTCTTGAAGACACTGTTACTGAATTTTTTGGTTCTTTGGTTGACGCTGGAGTGATTGAGAAGAAATAATACAACTAAAAAACGGGGCTGCCTTACCAGGCAGCCCCTTCACTATTCACTAACCACTCAACTTGAGTTTCTTTAGTCTTTTTATTTCTTTGGTTTTATCTTATTCTTCTCCATTGAAAAATTCACGGGTGTCTTGCTCAAACTCTGCCCACCACTCTTTTGTATCATCAATCGTGCTGCGCGTATTGGCCTTTAATTGATCCCAGTCATTTTCTGTGGCCTTACCAAGATCTTTTATAGCTTGTTCCAATCTTTCGGCTTCATTTTCAAGGTCTACTCGCGCTTCTTGCAATTCAGCTTTACCTTCCTCTCCTTCTTCTTCCAATTTTTCATCTACTTCTTTAATGCGAAGTTCTATTTTGGCCTGAAGTTCTTTGAGCTCCTCTTCCATTTCTCCTCTTTCTTCTTGAAACTCTTCTTTACCTTCTTGAAGCTCTTCTGAAACTTTCTCTTCAGTTTCTTCTGCTTCGTTATTACAAGCTACAAACGATGTCGCCATGATTCCAGCGATGAACGTGTACAATACTACTTTCATTTTATTTTTCTTTTTTGGTTAACGTTTTAGAAATTATTTTTTCCCTTTTGGTACTTGAAACAGAGCGAATTTCAAACCGAAAACCTTATCTATCTGATTTACTGGGTCTTATTGTTTTTATTTGAAGATGATGTGTTGAGAAATTGCACAAGTGTGTAGAATAACTTCGCGCTTCGCAGTCGCATTTCTCGAAATTAGGGTGATTTAATGAGCCTGAAAGGTGGCTATTTCTTCCGAAATGATTCTCTCCACGTGATACCCGGTAGCAGGTCCCAAGCTAAGTCCCATCATACCATGGCCTGTCGCATAGATCAAATTAGAGCATTTTGAACTTCTTTTAATGTAGGGAAGCCCCGTGGGTGAACAGGGACGGTACCCCATCCAAATGTCCTCGGAATCGGGAATTTTCAGGTTCATCTGAGGATAGAAATCATTGACGGTATTCACAATTCCTTGTACACGATTTCGGTTAATTTTTTGATCCTTCAAATGCGTAATTTCCATCGTGCCGCCAAAGCGAATCTGATCATTAAAAGGAGAAACGGCAACTTTTCCTTCGCAAAGAATGGTTGGAATCGTTGGAAAATTCTCCATTTTAGGTAGTGTAAAACTATATCCTTTACCTGGTAGTAGTTGCAGTGTATCGTCAGCCAATTTTGCAATTTCACTGCTCCAGGCTCCAGCCGCAACAACAAATTCATCAGCTTTGTACGCATCTGAATCTGTCACTAATTGATCAATTTTTCCCTTGGATGTTTCGATGGCTCTGCACTTCGGTATTTGGATAACTTCGACGTCCATGCTATCCAGTTGTGAACGTAAAAAAGCCATCAACTTATTTGGTTGAAGATGCGCGTCGCTTTTATACCACACACCTCCAATCGCATTTGTCTCTGCACCGTATGCCAGTGCGTCTAAGTCTTGACGATTCAGAATTTCTACCTCCAAACCTAAATCCATGGCAACTTTAGCGGCATTTTGTTCTTCAAAACCAACTTTTTCGGATTGATACAACATCAATAACCCTTTTTCGTCATATTCGAAATCATTGGACAATTGCGCCAATTCTTGGTAAAGTTTCTTACTAAGCAAAGAAATATCCCGAAGTGCCTCAGTACTGTTATCGACGTGATTTTGGTTGGCTGAACGATAAAAACGCCAGCCCCAGGTAATTAAATCAGCACGCAACCTTGGCTTCACATAAAAAGGACTTTTGTTATTGAACATCCAACGAACTCCTTGAGAAATCATACCAGGTGCAGCCAAAGGAATTACATGCGATGGTACGATCATACCGGCATTCCCTAAAGAACTTTTCCCTACGTTTTGCCGATCTAAAACAGTTACCGAATGACCTGCTTTTGCTGCGTAATATGCCGAAAACAAACCTATAACTCCACCGCCTAGTATGACCACTTTTTTTCCCATCAAATCACCTGAAAACCATGAGCATAAGGATCATCATCGTCAATAAAAATTGTGTTGTAACCATAAACTCGAGCCCAGCCTTCCACGCTAGGAACGATCGCCTGCTTCCCCGCTAAGGTGGTTACTTGTTCAATTTTTCCTGTGAACTTCGAGCCAATGATACTCTCATGAATGAAAGATTCTCCTTGTTTCAATTTACCCTTTGCATGCCATTGTGCCATTCTAGCTGATGTCCCCGTGCCACATGGTGAACGATCGATGGCCTTATCTCCATAAAAAACGGCATTTCTGGCTGTTGAGCTTCTATCAAGGGTGTCTCCTGTCCACAACATATGACTCACCCCTTTTATCTCCGCGTTATCTGGGTGCTGAATAGTATGTCGCTGATTCAGTTTCTTGCGAATTTCTCGACTCCAACGAATTAGTTGGTCTGCTGAGTAATCTTGAATTCCAGAAAAATTTTCCTGAGCGTCAACAATCGCGTAAAAATTCCCTCCGTATGCTATGTCTACTTGGAGTTCTCCCAGGTCAGAGCAAAACACGGAAACATTTTCTTTCGTTAAAAAAGAAGGAACATTCGTCAGTTTTACAGACGTAATTTTATCTTCTTCTTGTGTATATTCAATTTGTACCAGTCCCGCAGGGGTTTCCAGGTTCAATTTTCCAGGTGTTTTCGGTTGAATCAGTCCTTCCTCAAGGGCAATTGTCACCGTTCCGATTGTTCCATGTCCACACATTGGCAGACAACCACTGGTTTCAATAAACAAGACACCAACATCGTTCGCTGGGTCTGCAGGAGGATATAAAATACTCCCAGACATCATATCATGGCCGCGTGGTTCAAACATCAATCCTTTCCGAATCCAGTCGAACTCTTGAAGAAAATGTTGCCGCTTTTCAAACATGGTGGCTCCTTTTAAGTCAGGGCCGCCCTCTGCTACTACACGCACTGGATTTCCACAAGTATGACCATCAATGCATCGAAATACTGACCTAGCCATTTTGCAACTCGTTCGGTAAAAGCGATTCAGGCATATTTTGGTACGAAACTAAGCGTACCCATCGTCTCACAGAGTGGGTTCCAACTGCTGTAAAGCGCGGATCAGTTGATGCAGGATACGGACCGCCATGATTCATTGAAGGACAAACCTCCACACCTGTTGGTACTCCATTAAAAATCAAACGACCTACGCGTTGGCGCATTTCATCCACAATTTTATGTAGGTTAGGAAAATCGGAATCTTCTGCAAGAATGGTTCCTGTCAATTGCCCTTCCAAATTCTCAATTATTTCGAGGAGTTGTGCTTCATTTTCGCATTGTACAATTATGGAGAAAGGTCCAAAAACCTCTGTATGCAATTTTGGATTGGATAGAAAGGTATCTCCATCCACCAACGCCACAGCCTGATCTGCACAATTCGTTTCTACCTGCAGCGGCGCGCTTAAAACTGATACTCCATTTTGACTGGTTACTTCTGATTTCAGTTTTTCGTAGGCTGACTTTATATTAGGGTGCAACATCACCATGGGATCGATGGTCGTAATTTGTTTCGCCAACGCTTGAGCAAATGCTGTCAATTCTTGAGATTTAACTCCTAGTATCAACCCGGGATTCGTACAAAATTGCCCAGTCCCTAGGGTAATTGAACCTGCATACGTATCCGCCCATTTCGCTCCGTTTTCCTTCAGGGCATTTTGTGTAATTACCACAGGATTGATGCTGCCCATCTCTGCAAAAACAGGAATTGGCTCTTCTCGCTGTGCCGCTAAATCTAATAGAGCTCGACCACCACGAATGCTTCCGGTGAATCCAACAGCTTTTATTTTTGGATGCTTCACCAACTGCTGTCCTACCTCAATTCCATTGCTATTTAAATTGGAGAACACTCCTTCTGGCATTCCTGTATTCTGAGCAGCACGAACGATAGCGCTTGCAATCAATTCTCCTGTTCCTGCGTGCATCGGATGACTCTTCACAACAACAGGACACCCCGCAGCCAAAGCACTCGCGGTATCTCCTCCCGCCGTAGAGTACGCTAGTGGAAAGTTGGACGAACCAAACACAGCTATAGGTCCTAGTGGCAAGACACTACGTCTTAAATCGGGTTTAGGCGCTGGCGTTCTTTCCGGAATGGCTTCATCAATGGTAGTTTGCTTCCAATCATCTGAATGAAGCATTTCTGCAAATGATCTCAATTGGAAAATTGTTCTATTTCGTTCTCCAATAGCCCTAGCCTCTGGTAAACCAGATTCTGAGCAATACACTTTTGTTAAATCATCTCCGAGCGCTTCGATTTCGTCTGCTATGGCGCTTAAGAATTTTGCACGATTCAATTCGGACGTGTTTCTATAAACTTTAAAGGCCGACCATGCCAACTCAACTGCTTGATTAATCTCATCAGAGGTGGCTTCTACAAACAACCAATCATTTTCAAGGTTCAACTTTGGGTCGATGGTTTTATAGGATGTTGAACCGCTCGCCTTCAGACTGAATCCGATGTAACTTTTTCCTGTAATCATTTTAAACAGTTGTTAGGTTTTTATATTCTGGAAGAGTCGGACGTGATGCCAATCCTTTTTCAATAATACGCAAAACGCGATCTCGCTCTTCACCGATTAATGACAATCGTGGTGCTCGAACATTTTCTGTTCCTATTCCTGTAGCCACTTCTGCCAGTTTTATGTTTTGCACCAATTTCGAATTGATATCCAGTTCCAATAAAGGTAAGAACCAACGGTAAATCTGCAATGCTTCCTGATGGCGCCCGGCTTTTACAAGCTCATAAATGGCCACTGTTTCTTTTGGAAAGGCGCAAACCAGACCGGCCACCCAACCATCAGCACCCATGAACAAACTTTCAAGGGCCAGCGTATCAACACCCGATAGAATGGTTAGTCGATCTCTGAAACGATTGCGTAGCCGCGTAATATTCGACAAATCTCTGGTAGATTCTTTTACGGCCACAATATTGGGACAATCCTGTAATAGCTCTGCAAACATATCCAATGTTACTTCTATGCCGTAATCGACTGGATTGTTGTATACCATTATCGGTAAATCAGTACTGTTGGCCACCGCTTTGTAGTAAACGACTGTTTCCCGATTATCTGCTTTGTAGCGCATGGGAGGTAACATCATTAACCCGCTTGCTCCGTCTTCTTCCGCTTTTCTGGCCGCGTTTATGGCAGCTTTGGTTGTTTGCTCCGCAATATTTATTACGACTGGAACACGTCCTTCCACCACTCTAACAGCTTCGCGAACCAAAGTTCTCTTTTCATCATCCGATAAGGTGCTAGCCTCTCCCAGGGTGCCACCGAGAATGATTCCGTGAACTCCAGCCTCGAGCTGTGCTTTGATGTTTACTTCAAACATATGTAGATCCAGAGTGTCATCTTCTTTGAACTTGGTTGTCACTGCTGGAAAAACTCCATTCCAATTCATCTTTCTTATTATTATAAAGGTTGATTCAAAACTACTAGGATCGATTGACGAAATATTCTCTTCAATTAGCCAGATATAATACTATTTTACCCTATTTTGTATTCCAAATAAATATTTACGAATAATATTTTAAGAATTGAAGGTACTTCCATTTCAAATTCCCAAACCTGAAAAGTCGGCATTGATTTATCAAGTAGATCGAGCTGCTCAATTATACCCTAATTTACACCAACACGAAGAAGTTCAAATAACTGTGGTGCTTTCCGGAGAAGGGGAGTTAGTAGTTGGGGATACCGTAAATTCTTTTAAACCCGATGATGTTTTTATCATTGGTTCTGACATTCCACATCTATTCAGAAATACCGTTATTCCGGGTCAGGAAGCACATATGCTTACGCTATTTTTCACAAGGCACTCATTTGGACCTACTTTTTTCGATTTGCCCGAAATGCAATCGCTGCAACCTTTATTTCGAAAACTGGATTACGGCATAAGAATTCTAGATGAATCGTCGGTATTCAAACGTATGTTTCTGAAACTGGAAAATCAATCGCATTTTGAACGATTCCAAACCTTTTTAGATCTCTTACGATTGGGAGCAGAGCTGCATTCTGAACCGCTGTCTTCTTTCGTCTATCATAAAGTTTACTCTGATGACGAAGGGGAACGCATGAGTAAGGTAATGAATTATGCGATTTCTCATTTCAGAGAGCCGATAAGCTTACAAGATGTTTCTGACCTTGCCAATATGACACCCAATGCTTTTTGCAGATACTTCAAAAAGAGAACGCGAAAAACATTCTTTCAATTTCTTTTAGAGATTCGCATCGAACACGCAGGTAAAATTTTAGTAAACCAACCCGACCTGCCAGTAGTAGCTGTAAGCGAAATATCTGGCTTTCAAAATTTGTCAAATTTCAACAGAAAATTTCGGGAGCTGAAGGGTATGACTCCCACACAATATAGGCAATGTCACTCATGAATCAGTAGTTAGATTTCCTACGATAATTTCATCCTCAGGTACTTATCTACTAAATAAATTTAAATATCAATTGTTGATATATCATTTATTTGTGTTATAATTGCATCATGACTCCCATTGAAGATGTAATTTTGTTTCAAATTGATTTGACTAGCAAACTGTCAAAACAATGGGCTCAGGCTGATTTTGATCGCCTAGGTTTGGGAATTACAGTGGAACAATGGGTGGTCTTAAAGATCATTTCGGAGCACTCCGGAATATCACAGAAGGAATTGGCTGATAAATCTTTTCGAGATCCTGCCTCTATCACAAGAACTTTGGATTTATTGGAAAAGAAACAACTCTTGCGAAGAGAACCCATTGAAGGAAACCGACGTAAGTATAAACTACTATTGACAGAAACGGGCATTGGGTTTATTAGGAAGCATACTCCTTTTGTCCAATCGCAACGGAACCAAAGCACAGCGGGGATCTCTACAAAAGAACTGGAACAACTAAGTGCTACTTTATTGAAAATACGTCAAAACATGAAGTAACCCTTTTTTTATAACTTTTATTGATATATCAATTATTGACTAATTAACTATGTAATTTCAAAACACAATCATATGAAACGATTCATCATTGCACTCTTGTGCACAATTTTTATTCCTATGGCATCAAATGCACAAAATGAAACAGAGAGTGACTACACTCTAATTGAAACGACAGTTCGCGGATTCCTAAAAGCTGGGGACCAGAATGACGCAAAAAGTATTGATACCTTTCTCGATGACAATTATCGTGTGGTAATGAACCAACTGTTCGGAAGTTCAGCTGTAATGGTAATTTCAAAAGATGTTTACCTTTCTAAAATTGAATCCAAAGAGTGGGGAGGTGATACTCGCAAGGTCACTATTGAAAATATTCAAGTCAATGGTAACACGGCTTCTGCAAAAGTAACGCAAGTAGGATCAAAAGCAACTTTTATCTCAACCATGATACTTGTGCAACACGCTGATGGTCAATGGAAGTTGATTGGGGATGTGCCGACAGTAAAATAAGTCGACATCGAGCATATCAAGGTGATAGCGAAACACAGAATTTGAAGCGCACTTCGACACGCTCAATGTATTTCAAAAAACAAAACAAAAAAACCTGACAATCTCACGATGTCAGGTTTTTTAATATTCTGTTATTCTTCCTAGAATTCGAAGGTTTCCATAAACGCTGTGGTGAAGTCACCTTCAACGAACTTTGGATCTTCCATTAATTTCTGGTGGAAAGGAATGGTTGTTTTAACCCCCTCAATGATGTACTCGTCAAGCGCGCGTTTCATTTTCGTTATCGCTTCGTCTCGCGTTTGAGCAACTACAATTAACTTTGAAATCATTGAATCGTAGTGTGGTGGAATCGTATATCCTGCATACACGTGCGTATCGATTCGTATTCCGTGACCACCTGGAGCGTGATAGCTTGTAATTTTTCCAGGAGATGGACGGAAACCATTGTGTGGATCTTCTGCGTTAATACGACATTGAATTGCGTGTAATGATGGATAGTAATCCTCACCCGACATTTTATCACCAGCGGCTAATTTGATTTGTTCCTTGATCAAATCGTAATTAATTACCTCTTCTGTGATCGTGTGCTCAACTTGAATACGCGTGTTCATCTCCATAAAGTAGAAGTCACGGTTCTTATCTACCAAGAACTCCACAGTTCCTACACCCTCGTAGTTTACTGCTTTCGTAGCTTTAATTGCCGCTTCTCCCATCTTCTTCCGAAGTTCATCTGTAATAAACGGCGATGGCGTCTCCTCCACCAATTTCTGGTGACGTCTTTGGATGGAACAATCTCTTTCTGAAAGGTGACAAGCGTTTCCGAATTGATCTCCGGCAATTTGAATCTCAATATGGCGTGGTTCCTCAATGAATTTCTCCATGTAGATACCATCGTTTCCGAATGCTGCACCAGCTTCCTGACGTGTTTTGTCCCAAGCTTCTTCAAGCTTTTCTTCTTCCCAAACAATGCGCATTCCTTTACCACCACCTCCGGCGGTTGCTTTCAAAATGACAGGGTATTTGATTTTTTTGGCAACCTTTTTTGCGTGAGCAATATCTTCCAACAAACCATCAGATCCTGGAATACATGGAACGCCTGCTGCAATCATGGTTGCTTTCGCATTTGCTTTATCTCCCATCCCGTCAATTTGCTCTGGTGTAGCTCCAATAAACTTGATGTTGTTCTCTGCACATCGACGCGAGAAATTTGCATTCTCGGAAAGGAAACCATATCCTGGATGAATGGCATCTGCATTAGTAATTTCTGCGGCTGCGATAATATTTGGAATCGACAAGTAAGACTCAGAACTTACCGCTGGTCCGATACAAACCGCTTCATCCGCAAAACGAACAGGAAGGCTGTCTTTATCAGCAGTAGAATAAACAGCCACCGTTTTAATCCCCATTTCTTTACAAGTACGGATTACACGAAGCGCAATTTCTCCCCTGTTCGCAATTAATATCTTTTTGAACATAATTTTCGAATTAGTTGAGCCTGAAAAGGCGTAATATCATGAAGTTGTAGGTTTGTCTTACGACGGATCTACCAAGAACAATGGCTGATCGTACTCTACCGGAGTTGCGTCATCTACCAAAATCTTCACGATTTTCCCTGACATTTCAGCTTCGATATCGTTGAACAACTTCATTGCCTCAATGATGCATACCGTAGTATCAGATGAAATCGTATCTCCCACCTGTACAAATGGATCTTTATCCGGACCAGAAGAACGATAGAAGGTTCCAATCATCGGAGATTTGATCTGTACGTATTTCGAATCATCGTTTGCCGCTGCTGGCGCTGCCGCCGCCGGAGCTGGTGCAGGTGCTGCAGGTGCTGCTGCCGCTGGTGCAGGTGCTGCTACAGGTGCTGGAGCTGCCGCCTGAACGATAATCTGCTTTTCTTCTTTCGCCGATTTATCTTCAGACTTGATAGTGATTTTGAAATCTTTCTGCTCGATCTCCACCTCACTCACACCGGATTTCGCAACAAACTTAATCAAATCTTGTATTTCCTTGATATTCATTGTTTTCTGGTTTTGTTTCGTTTTAAAAATAGTATTTTTTAAGAATTGTAGGCCCACTTCAGGTACACAGCACCCCATGTGAATCCTCCACCAAAAGCGGAGAGAATAATATTATCACCTTTCTTTAATTGTTTTTCGTAATCCCAAAGACAAAGCGGTAGAGTACCAGCTGTGGTATTCCCGTACTTTTCAATGTTTATCATCACTTTTTCTTTGGCGAGTCCCATTCGATTAGCTGTGGCATCGATAATTCGCAGGTTCGCCTGATGCGGCACCAACCAATCCACGTCATCGCTAGAGAGGTTGTTTTTATCCATTATTGCTGCAGAAACGTCTGCCATATTGGTTACGGCAAACTTGAATACCTGCTTCCCTTCCTGGTGCACGTAGTGTTCGCGTTTCTCTACAGTTTCCATGGATGCAGGTTTCGCAGATCCTCCTGCTTTCTGCAATAAATATTGACGACCGGAACCATCTGAATGCAGCATGAAGTCCTGTACTCCAAATCCTTCCGAATTTGGCTCCAACATCACAGCACCACATCCATCCCCAAAGATCACGCACGTTGCACGGTCCTCGTAGTCTATGATAGAAGACATTTTGTCGACCCCTACAACAATCACTTTTTTATAGCGTCCCGTTTCAATAAACTGCGCTCCTGTTGCCAACCCATAGATGAAACCAGAACACGCCGCGATGAGATCATACCCCCACGCATTTTTCATTCCTACTTTATCGCAAATAACATTCGATGTGCTTGGGAAGGGATAATCCGGAGTCACTGTAGCCACAATGACCAAATCAATTTCATCAGCACTCGTATTGGTTTTCTCCAACAATCCTTTTACGGCTTCCACTCCCATATCAGAGGAGGCTCCATCTTTCATGATGCGTCGTTCCTTAATTCCAGTTCGCGTGGTGATCCATTCGTCTGAGGTATCAACCATTTTAGAAAGGTCTTCGTTGGACAAAATGTGATCGGGCAGGTACCCTTGAACACCGGTAATTGCAGCTGTGGTTTTCATAATTTATTCAAATGCTTCTCCAATACGAGCGGCCAATCGAGATTCGGCAACTTCGTGTGAGTGTAATAACATATTTTTTACGGCGATATCATTGGATATTCCATGTCCAATAATCACATTTCCTTTCACGCCCAAAATTGGCGTTCCTCCGTAGTTTTCATAATTAAATCGATCGAAGTACTCGTCACGAATGCCTCGTTTGCGCATAATGCCGTAGATTCCTTCCGCCTGTTTGAGTACAACGTTTCCGGTGAAACCATCACAAACTACAACATCGGCTTTGCCAAGGAACAAATCACGCCCTTCCAAATTTCCGATGAAGTTCAGGTTGTCTGAGTCTTCGAGGAGCTTGTACGTTGCTTGCGTCAGCACATTCCCTTTTCCCGGTTCTTCACCAATATTCAAGAGGGCCACACGCGGGTTATCAATTCCGTACACGTTTTTCGAATACAAGGATCCAAGAACAGCAAACTGATGCAGAACGTCGGGTTTGCAATCGGCATTGGTTCCAACATCCAAGATGATGGATTTGGTTCCATCAATTCCCGGTAAGGTAGATGTAATACAAGGTCGAATCACACCAGGAATGCTGGTGATTTTAAACATGGAACCAACAAGCATTGCACCTGTGTTTCCCGTGCTTGCAAATACATTGATTTCGCCTTTCGCCAGAAGATCAAAACCTACTGCGATGGAACTATTTGGTTTTTGCGATAAAGCGCGGGTTGGGTGATCGTGCATCGTGATAGCATCAGGTGCATGCACGATTTCGTAGTCTGAGGCGTCCTCATTTAACGAAGAAAGGCCACTCAGAATGCTCTTCTGGTCGCCTATCAGAACGATTTTTACGTCCGTTGGAAGTTCTTTTCGTGCTAAGCTTGCGCCACCCAAATTAGCTTCAGGAGCGAAGTCACCACCAAGTACGTCTATACCTATCTTCATAAAGAAGAACTAAAGTACAGAAATTATACTGCAACTTCCTTCTCTGCTACTACTTTTCCTTTGTAGTACAATTTTCCTTCATGCCAATGCGCATGGTGGAACAAGTGCGGCTGTCCAGTTGTAGGACAAGTTGCGATGTTTTTCGCTTCACCCTTCACGTGTGTTCTTCTTTTGTCACGACGCGTTCTGGATATTTTTCGTTTAGGATGTGCCATTTTACTTTGTTTATATTCAATTAAAAATTGAAAATTCTAAATTCAAAAATTTTCTGTTCTTGTTCTTATTTCAATCAATGAAGTGCACTTCGACAGGCTCAGTGTACTTCATTTTTTGTCTTTTCCCAAATTCTTTAATGCGGCCCAACGCGGATCGATGTACTCATCGTCTTCATCGGATTCTTCGTCCATATCTTCTGCTTCTTCCAAATCTTCTTCATCAAAGTCTTCATCGTCAGCATTGACACGGTACTCGTTGAGTAGCTCCAACATTTCCTCGTTGCATTCACCATCCGCATGAATAGTTCTGCTAGGAAGCGATACGGAGATTAATTCCAAAAGGTTTTCCCGAATATCAATTTCGAATTCTTCAGGATATACGATAATCAGTGTTTCATCGTCTGTGGGTTTATCGTCGAATTTAAAAATCAACTGATATGCCCCTTCGATGTCTACCTCAACTGGATCGTTACACAAGTCGCAACTTGTTTCAACTTTCCCATTGATGATAAAATCACCAATCATCATGGTTTCTTTTTTCTCCAAATTCAGCGTCACATGGACGTTTCCTTTTTCGATCAAAGAGTACTCAACTTGTTCAAAGAACGCATTCGTAATGTCGAATTCGAACGTATGCATTCCGATTTTCAGTCCCACAAAGGGTATCACAAATGCTCTGTCAGTCTTCGCCACTGCGTAAAAAATTGGACGGCAAAGGTAAAGATTTTATTTGAAATCAACAGATAAGTGGGGATTTCTTTTTGTTCTAGCTAAAAGTTGGAAAGCTGAAAGCAGAAAGTACGCTGAGCCTGTCGAAGTGCACTTTCAGCAAAGTTAAACATCCTGACCTACGGATTATTGCTTTTTAAGGACACTAGATGCTGGACTTGTTCGGAAGGGAAGTTATGAATTATTAATGATGAGTTATGAGATACGATTATTGTCACCGAAAGTACGCCGAGGTCCTGAAGTCAGATTTGCTTCCCCCATTTCGGCAGGCTCAATGCATCGTTTTGGAGCGCTGCACTGAGCCTGTCGAAGTGGGGATTGAGGGGGAGGATTCGATAATTCCTTATCTTCGAGGGAACACACAAGCTCACTAACCCGATGAAATTCCTCCTCGCCATTTTCCTATTCTTCAGCTGGCAATCACACGCCCAGCCAAGTAAAGAATTCCTAGATTCATTGTACGAAGAAATTCAATTTCTCATTGGTGATGAATGGTACTTAGAACCAACGAAAGAGGGATTTCAAGTGACTTTTTGCAGATCGTGTGCTGAGAATTACCAGAACTACAAGGACAGTAGTGGATTTGTCTTTCGGGAACGCAGTATAGAAGAGTTTTTTACGGAAGATAAAATTGATTCTATCGCGTTCATTTCTATAGTGAGTAGCTATCATAATTTAGACGCATATACTGAAGAAGAACGCCATGCTTACTTAATTAACAAATACAAACCCGAAGGAATTTTACAGTTTGAAGTGCGTATAGAAAAACCGTGGCAGAGAAAAAAATAGAGCGAATATTGGCACAAAATGAAGAACTGAAAGTCTCAATTATACGAGAGCCTTTGTACAAATCCAACATGAACATTTTTGCCGATTATAGATACTGGCTTCCCGGAGAAAGTTGGATGAGAAGAACAAAGAGTCTCAATTTTTATTTCGAAAGATTGCCCTATGAGTCTGAAATTATGGATGCTTCCATTCTCATCGACCCCTCCTTGAGCTCTTTCTTCGGGCTTTACATGTTGGTCGATAAAGAAGATGCCTATTTCTACAAAAAACGGGAGAACTTATTAATGGATGAACGAAATCGAACATTAAAAATCATCGCACTAGCCCTTGGCATTCACGACTATACTATTTTGTAACCTATCTTTTGAGTCGTTTTTAAACCTTCCCATTATAACACTGTCGAACCATTACTTTGAACTTTCGTAACTTGCACGTAATGAAATCGATCGGACTATTACTGCTCGTGTTCTCTATTCAATTCGGGAATGCGCAAACACTCTACGACCCACAAACGCTTTACGACGGGCCTGGCGGACTATTCGACCCGAATTATTTGCGGACGGTTGACATCAATTTCCATGACCCTGGGTATCATCAAATTTTGGTGGATGGCTGGACGAACGAAACTGGAATTCGTTTGCCTGCGACGGTGTTGTTTGATGGTATCTTCTACTCCAACGTGATGGTACGCTACAAGGGAAATTCCACCTTCGCTGTTTTTAATGACAACAACAATCCAAAGCTACCGTACAACCTCGACTTCAACGATTCAGTTCCTGGACAATTTGTAATGGGGTATCGAAAAATGAAACTAGCGAACGCCGCCTTCGATCCAACATTTGCCAAAGAGATTACCGGGTACGATATTTACCGCCGTTATCTTCCTTCTCCTCAAGCCAACCTTATGCGATTGAATGTGCAGGGCGACTACCTGGGATTGTACGTGAATACAGAGGCTGTTGACAAAACTTTTCTTGAAAAGCACTTCGGCGAAAGTGATGGTGCCTTGTTCAAATGCGACCCCATTCAGCAATTTGGACAAACGGGTGGACCCACCGGAAACTCGGACTTGACGTGGCTGGGACCCGACACTTCTTTGTACTACGATCATTACAAAATACGTTCGTTGAGTGGTTGGAGCGAATTGGTCGAATTGATTGACGTTTTGAATAACGATCCTGCGAATTTAGATACGATTTTGAATATTGATCGAGTTCTCTGGGCCTTTGCCGTAAATCAGGTGATTGCCAATTTGGACACCTACAACGGATTGTTTCAGCACAATTACTATCTCTACCAAACAGGTGATGGACTTTTTCAAATGATTCCATGGGACGTTTCTGAGAGTTTCGTTGGAGCTTTGTTGCAGTTCAATCCAAATTTCAACGAGCTGTACGAGTACGATCCGTACAACGGCTACAATTCGTCATGGACACCGCTCGTGCAATTGTTAACCTCAGACCCAAATTCACACTACGGTAAAATCTATACTGCGCACATGCGAACGATATTGGACGAAAGTCTCGATGCGCAAACGATTCATACATTTGTTGATTCATTGCAAAGTTTGGGGCAAGCCGCGGCTACTGCAGATACGAATAAACTGTTCGGAATGAATCAATACTACAGCAATGTCACTTCCGAGATGATTATTCCCTTCGTATTTTCAGCGGCGGGCATTACTTCCACCATCGATCTTCGCAAGCCTTATTTAGAATCCTTACCATCTTTCAGTGCTGCACCACCAACAGTGGAAAACCCAACGATTGTTCTGCAACAAGGACCTCAGGGGCAAAATTATGTTACAAGCTATGTTACAAATGCGACATCAGTAGAACTTATGGTAACTACGAGTCCGTATAACTCAAAATTTGTGTCTGTACCGATGGTGGATGACGGAACGAACGGTGATGCCGTAGCTGGCGACAATTACTACACGGCAGCATTCCCATGGTATATGGGAGGAAATTTTACAAAATTCTATGTGCGTGCTACCAACACCGATGCGACTAGGCTAAACCCTGAGAGGGCTGAGTATGAATTTTGGACCTATGAATTGCCACTCGCCATAGAGCCCAACGAGGAACTACTTGAAACATCTATTTACCCAAACCCCGCACGAGATCTAGTGTTTGTTCAGACGAACAGTGTGGAACCACTTTCTTACAACCTGATCAATAGTTCGGGAATGACAGTCCTTCGCGGAACACTGACGAATAATAAAATCGACGTTTCAAGTGTTGAAAGCGGTGTATATTTCATCCAATTCACGACGAGCAACGGTCAATCTACCACAGAAAAGTTGGTTGTCCAGTAGTTATTTACACTTCGAATGATGAGAATTCTGTTCCTACTTTTTTCACTGGTTCCTGTGGTTTCCTTTGGACAGCAGTGCACTTTTTACTGTAATGATTTTGGCTTCACGATGAAAACGGAGATCATTCCCAATGAATGGGGAACTCTCGACACCCTTCAACTTGTTTATTTCGAAGCTAAAGAAGAAGGTGATCCAGTAATCACTATTTATTCCTACCAAGATCAAGGTGGTGACTGCAACAATTTATTTTGGATGAAGGAATCATTAACGGTAGAAGGCACTCGTCTCGTTTTACTCTCCCACCATTTTCAAATAACAGGCATTAACCCGATTCCGGAATGGCAGAAGCGTATTTATGTATTGAAAAACGATAGATCGTTGCAACTCATCTATGATCGTTATAAATATTACGGAAGATCTGAATGGGTAGTTCAGTAATCTCTTGTAATACTTTCGTAGACTGAATAGAAAAGTGCTTTGGATACCAAAAATCATTGTTATCTTGACCTTTAAAAGAAAGTTTCAAGCTCTAAACAAAAAGAGCCAAAGGCTAATCCGTAATGCATAAACCTCTTCTAGTATTTATTTTATTGCTTTCATTTGGAACGGCTGCGCAGTCTAGCCTTCCTGACAACGTTGCTGATTCTTTATGGCGCGTTTGGAAAAACTCCAATCTACCAGATTCCGCGCGCGCGAAAGCAATGGACAGTTATGCATGGCGGGGTTATCTCTTCACACAGCCAGATAGCGCCTTCTATTATGCTCAGCTAGAAATTGATTTCATCAACAAACGGCTAACTAAAAACCGGAATAAAAAAATATTACTCTCCATAAAAAGTAGTGCATTGAATACACAAGGATCTTCCTTTTTTATCCGGGGGAATGCTGCCTTGGCGATAGATTATTATGTGCGCTCTCTAGAAATAAAAGAACAAATTGATGACAAGCCTGGGATGGCCAGTATTCTGAACAATATAGGATTGATTTATTCAGATCAAGGAGATTATAAACGTTCGATGACCTATTTTAAGAGATGCCTTGAAATTGAAAAAAGCATTGGGGATAGTCTCGCCGTGGGTGTCACGCTGAGTAATATTGGAAGTTCTTATCAGAGCATGGAAAAAGATGACACTGCTTTACAATACTTCAAAGAAGCCCTTCCTATACTTGAAAAGTATAATGATGAACGAACCATGGCTGGTGCACTGAGTAATATGGGGACTATTTTCCTGTCTCGTGGAGATATCAACAAAGCTCTCGAATATCAACAACGTGGCCTTCGAATGCGCGAAAAACTCGGCGATCAACGGGCCGTTTCAAGTTCGTTGGTATTAATAGCTACCATTTATAGAAAACAAAAGAAGTACTCAAAAGCTCTATCGTTAGGCAATAAAGCTTTGAATCTTTCCCAAAAATCAGGTGCAATCAAACAATCAAAAGTGGCAGCGGAATTCTTGTGGGAAACGTACAAATTGATGGGGCAATTCAAAAAGAGTCTCGAAATGCTTGAATTACATATTCAACTGCGTGATAGCATTGAAAGTGAAGAAAATCGCCAGGAGGTAATTCGACAAGAGTTTGAATACGAGTACAACAAACAAGCTGCATTAGACTCGGCAACCTTTGCACAAAAGGAATTACTTTCAGAAGCGAAACTTGCGCGAAAAAATGCAGAATCTGACAAAAAGGATGCTGAATTGGCGGCTCAACGCAATAAACAATACGCACTCTTTGGTGGACTGGCTCTACTAGTCATCTTCGCGGCATTTATGTACAATCGTTTTCGCGTTACACGTAAACAAAAAAGAACCATTGAAAAACAAAAGAAAAAGGTAGACAAAGAGAAGAAAAAATCAGATGAACTGCTTCTCAATATTCTTCCGCAAGAGGTCGCTGATGAACTGAAACGAGAGGGAAAAGCAACACCTATGAGTTTTGAGCAAGCGACTGTCCTTTTTACTGATTTCAAGGGATTTACAAAGGTTGCTGTTGATATGGATCCGCAAGAATTGGTTGCAACACTTAATGAGTGTTTTTCCGCATTCGATGAAATTGTTGAGAAGCACAACCTTGAAAAGATTAAAACCATTGGAGACGCTTATATGTGCGCAGGAGGTGTCCCAGTGAAAAATAAAACCAACCCGGTTGACGCCGTAAATGTGGCGTGCGATATGATTTCCTGGTTGGATAAGTGGAATACGAGGCGTTTGGAACAAGGTCTGCAAAGCTGGGAAATTCGTATCGGAATTCATACTGGTGAATTGGTTGCAGGGGTTATTGGCTCGAAAAAATTTGCATTCGATGTTTGGGGCGACGCCGTGAATGTGGCAAGTCGAATCGAATCTGCTGGAGAACCCGGAAGAATCAATATTTCTGGAACTACCCAGGCATTGATCAAAGACCATTTTGAAACGGAGTACCGAGGTGAAATTGAAGTGAAAAATCGCGGAGCTGTTGGTATGTATTTCGTTGAAATAACGAATCTGGACTAGCTTACCACATCAAAGGTGCTTTCCGATTTTAGTTATAGAAAATTTGTATTTTTCCTCGTATGAAGCTCTTAATACTCTTATTCGCATTTGCTCCCCTTTTCGTCTATTCCCAAGAGAATAGCTTCACCTTTCAAGGCGAAGAATACATCGCAAAAATGGAGGTCACCGATAACGCGTTTGGTACCAACGATACATTATTGGTCTTTTTCAAAAATGGTAATGAAAACAGAATGCCCGATTTGCTCCTACAAACGTATAGTGAAGAAGAGGCGGACGGTTATCGGTATTGGAGCCGTGAAACACTAACAATCGAAGAAGACGCCATTATAGTGCTCACCTACAATTACCAGACGGAGCGCCTAGACTGGTTACCCGAATGGGAGAAAAACGTTTACCGAATCAATGATTCTGGAAATTTATCCATTTCTGAGGAAGAGCAACGAGTGAAACCATTTGGTTCTGATGATTGGATAACTGAGGAGGCTTTATATTTTGGTGTAGACTCCGAGTGACTGAACTTATTCCTATCAGCCTTTTTTTTGAAATTTACTACGCAATGAAGTTCTGGTTACTTTTTATCACAATATTTCCATCTCTATCCATTGGACAGCAGCGCACTTTTTACTGTAAAGATGTTGGTTGATGAGTAAACCAATTCAAATATCATTGACGTTGATGGCTTTGTTCGCCATGCATTCAGTTATTTCCCAAACAACCCGGGAAGACTTTGAAAACATCCGAAGAATTGAGTCGAAATATGGCACGCAATGGAGCTTTTGCGATTGCGTAGTGTCGCAAGACGCCATTCACAAGGCCGTAATGAATGAAAACCTTACCGATTCACAATTCGATTCACTTATGGTAATTTCCGACTCAGTAGACCGACATTGTAAGGCTTTTCTAACAATGAGCGATTTTAAAACAGAATCGGACAGACGGGAACATCAACAAAAGGTTCGTAATTGCTTATGGAAACATGACCTACCGATGGAGCGTAGATTTCGATACACCAATCCTGATCACATAAGCCACCTTGAAATCGTGAAAGAACCCGAACTAGATTCCGAATTGATCAAAGCCGAAAGCTACACACGGTTGCACAGTCTCCTTGGCGTTGAACCCGTTGTTATTTATGGCGGGTACCAATTTCATATTGTAGATGTGAAAACTGACATCGAGTTTATGTTTCAGCTAAAAAATGGAAAATTCACGTATTGGGGGCCGCATCATTCTACTCAAACGCTGGAAGTCATTGACACCTTTCACGATTATCTGTACAATCAATTCCATGAAGAAAAATGGGTGAAAGGGTACACAGAATTTGATACGGACAAAGGGCATTTCACCTGCGGTTTTATGGGGGGAGAATTGTACGAGGAACTCGATTAAGGTAGTTTCTACTCGGTGATACTAATTACGCAATCATCCGTTTAGCTTTCAATCATTTTTTCTTTGTGCTATATTTAGGTCGGTGAATATTCGCTAAGCGTTCACCAAAAAACTCATATAAACACTATTCACAATGTCAAAATTTAAAGAAAGACTCGCCGAGTTAAAGGAAAAAATCAAAAATCTTGATGAAATCAATGTAGACGTACAAACAAAGGAAGATTTCATCACCTTTTACAACCAATACTGGCCACAGATCAAAGATGTTTTGGTTTTTGTTCGTGACCGAAAAATCACAAGAAAACGCGCGGATAAAAAAATTCAAGATGTTATCGATGCGGGGGATAAAGTATACGCTACTTTGAATGATCCAACAAAACTGCAAGCCTCGCTAGACAACTTTGGTGACATGTTGGACAACATAGAGAACAAGCTTGATAAGGCTATTTCGGTGTTAAATTTCGTCGATAAGCTCTTTAAGGAAGACACCAACTTTGATAACCTTTTGGAGAAAACGATAGAAGTTCTTAACAAGGTAAATGATATTTTGGAAGATCTTAGCGAAAAGGTAGATGCTCTGGACGGAAAATAATTCGTTAAAAAAATCATCGCTACGATTCGGATGTTCTGAAAATGGACCGAAAACTATTTCAGAATAACGTTCACTTACTCGTGTAGGAAGAATGGTGAATACAGCAATGTTATCGTACCTTGCCGGATTCAGTTTATTCAGCAAAAAGTTGAAACAGCTTTATCCAAATGAGTAATTTAGGCAGACATGTTTAAAGAGATTACAAAAGGTATTCGGGACTACAAAGGCACATTTCGATTGATTAATGACCTGAATCTTTGGAAATTCTTTTTAATTCCAATCGTCATCTCCCTTTTGCTCGCTACCTCCATTTATTTCGCTGCATTAGGTCTTTCGGATAATGTCGCTGATTATTTTATGAAAAGCTGGACATGGAGTTGGGGAAGAGAAACCATGCATGCCATTTTTGAAATCATGGCATTCTTAATCATCCTTTTGATAGGCTTTCTCATTTTCAAACGTTTAGTAATGGCCCTTAGCGCACCTTTTATGTCTCCCATTTCCGAGAAAATTGAAGCACATATTACTGGTCAACAAATAAAGTCAGATGCTGGGTTTTTAGAGTTATTGTGGAGAGGACTTCGGGTGAATATGAGAAATCTACTGCTTGAATTGCTGTGGACATTTTTATTTTTTGTTCTCGGTTTTATTCCGATTATCGGGTTAATTACCGCTCCCATTCTATTTCTAATTCAATCTTATTTTATTGGTTTTGGGAATATGGATTATACGCTGGAAAGGCATATGAACTTTAAGAAGAGTATTGCTTTTGTTCAGGGGCATAAAGGTTTGGCGATCGGAAACGGCATTGTTTTCTCACTCCTGCTTTTAATTCCTTTTGTTGGATTTTTAATCGCCATACCATTCTCTGTTACCGCTGCAACAGTTTCGACGGTAGAAGTGCTGAAAGAAAACAACCCTTAATTCGTTAAAGTACTATCATGAGTGAAAACACAATTAAAATAGACGTAATCTCCGATGTTGCCTGTCCATGGTGCTATGTTGGAAAACGCAGGTTGGAAGCAGCGCTGAAGGAATGGAAAGGTGCTCCAGTGGAAGTGAATTGGCATCCATTTCAACTAGATCCCTCAATGCGCAAAGAAGGGATGAACCGCGAAACCTATTTGACTTCAAAATTCGGCAGTGTGGACCGGATACAGCAAATGATTGACCACCTGACGGAGGTTGGAAAAACGGTAGATATTGATTTTGATTTTGGAGATCAATGGCTGGCGGTAAATACACTTGAAATGCATCAATTACTACACGTTGCTAATCAAGAAGGATTTGGTGCTGAATTGAAAGAGCGCTTTCTTTCTGCTTATTTCGTTGAATCCAAACACCTCAATGAGCGAAAGGAACTTTACGATATTTTGAGTGATTTCGGGTGGAATGCAGAAAAAGTAGATGCCATTATTTCGGATGCGAACATTGCCGCCAAAGTAAAAGCTGAAATTCAACACTATCAAAACCGAGGCGTTTCGGGTGTTCCGTTCTTTGTCTTCAATGATGAGTTTGGTGTTAGTGGTGCTCAACCTCCTGAAGTTTTTCTGGAAGCGTTACAATCACTTAGCCCTACCCAGGTAGGTACAGTTGAAAGCTGCGACACGGAAAGAGGAACATGTTGATCAGCTCACGATGTTATAATTCCAGTTATCTTAGCTTCAATAGTACCAAACCAACATTATGAATCGACTCCTTCGCGCTAAGCATTGGCAATTGTTCCTACTAATCGTCGGGATTCCTATCGTTTTTCAAATCTTCTTCATGACTGTTTTCGTTGGAACGATTATGCGTCATCAAATCGAGGGCGGAGCAAGTAACGAGCCCAACGTTTTGATGCCTATTTTCTTCGTAGGAATTGCCGCCGTAATTCTGCTTTCTGTTGGTACACTGATGGGCTGGATGTACTCCATCGCAATAGGATTGCAGTCCAAGGTTCCCGAAGGAGTGGAGCTGAACGTAAAACGATTCAAAACCTTTTATTGGACTCCCGTAATTTATATTGGATTGATTATACTTTTTTCGGTGTCAACCATAAACGGATATGCACCGCATCCGGGTGTCATAGCGTTGATTGTTCCCTTGCATTTATTCTCTATTTTCTGCATGTTCTACATTTTAAACTTCGTTGCAAAAACTTTAAAGACAGTGGAACTACAACGTGCGGTAACCTTCTCCGATTTTGTCGGAGAATTCTTCCTGATTTGGTTTTACTTCATTGGTATTTGGATTCTTCAACCCAAGATCAATCGATTTCATCGAGGCGAAATTGAGGCTTTAGGATACGATAGAGACGAAGTTATTTAACTGTTCTCCTCTTTCGCTTGATTTGATGAAGAACTGGTTGTAGTGTCCTTGTTTGGTACTTCTTCCGAATTACCGGCATTCGTAGGTGCTTCTCCTTCGGATTTCTTTGGAGATGAAGTATTCTTTTTTGCGTCTCCTCCACCTCGAGGTTTATCCCCGCCTTTTGGACCTGGTTTCCCTTTTCTCTCCTTACGCTCGTATTCTTTTGGTGGTGTGATCTCTAGCGGATCTGCGTTTATTTCTTTCTCCAATTGGTGATTGCGATACACATCCATTGCCAAATAAATCGCATGTCGCATGGAAGCACCAGATGCCAGGTCTTTCCCTGCAATATCGAAAGCTGTTCCATGATCTGGAGAAGTTCGCACTACAGGAAGTCCTGCCGTAAAGTTTACACCTTCATCAAATGCAATGGCTTTAAAGGCCGACAAGCCCTGATCGTGGAACATGGCCAAAATACCATCAAAATTGAAACGATTTGAGGAACCGAAAAAGCTATCTGCCGGATACGGTCCGAATGCCAAAATCCCCTCGTTTTTTGCTTTACTAATCGAAGGCGCAATTACCTCATGTTCCTCATCACCCATCTTCCCATTCTCTCCTGCGTGCGGATTTAATCCAAGCACCGCAATCTTTGGTCGGCGGATACCAAAATCCTTTCGAAGCGATTGTTCAAATGCTTTAATTTTTCCGTGAATTTTTTCGATGGTCATTGCCGCAGGAACATCCTTTAATGCCATGTGAGTGGTTACCAACCCAACGCGCAGATTTCCAGCAACCATTAACATCAACGCTTCCTTCTCCCCTGCCATATCAGCAAGGTACTCAGTATGTCCAGGAAATTTGAATCCGGCTTTCGCCATCGCTTCTTTGGAGATAGGTGCTGTCACCAGAACATCCACTTTCCCAGACGCCAAATCTTTCGTAGCACAATCCAACGACTTCAAGGCGTGGCTCCCACCACTTTCGGTAATCTTTCCCAATTCAATTGGAACTTCACCATCCCACACGTTGACAATGTTTATTTTACGGCTCTTGATTTCATCTGCTGAATTCACCGAAACATAATTGAACTCTCCGGCGTGAACGCGTTTTTTGTGAAAGTTAATCGTTTTACTCGAAGCATAGATCACTGGCGTACAATCGACCAATATCTGAGAGTCGTTCAAAGCCTTAATCACCACTTCTGGTCCAATACCGTTAATGTCTCCTATGGAGATTCCTACACGAATTGGTCCTCGTTTCACTTTATCTTTTGACTTATCCATTACTTATAGTTTTTGAGGAAGTGATATAAAAGTCTCACTCCTGCTCCTGTACCACCTTTGGTACGATACCCACTATCACTCGTGCGCCAAGCTGGCCCAGCAATATCCATGTGGATGTAAGGTGCTTCAACAAAATTCTCAAGAAATTTTCCTGCAGTAATCATTCCCGCTGTTGGACCACCCAAGTTCTTCAAATCAGCTATTGGCGATTTCATTTCTTCGCCATACTCCTCCCAAAATGGAAAGCGAACAGTGCGTTCATAGCTTGTTTCTCCTGCAACAGTTAACTGCTCAAAATAGCTTTCATCGGCATTACCCATGATGCATGTGGCATGTTCACCTACTGCGCGATGTGCTGCACCAGTAAGCGTTGCTGCATCAATCACCAATTCTGGATCGAACTTTTTTGAGTAAGCCAATGCATCGGCTAAAATCATGCGTCCTTCCGCATCGGTATTCAGCACCTCAACGGTGAGTCCATTATACATAGTGATTACGTCTCCCGGTGCATACGCATTCAATCCTGGTCGGTTATCCGTAGCAGGAACCAAAGCCATTATGTGCAACGGCAGTTGTTGCTTCGCTGCCAGATAAATAGCTCCAGCTACGCACGCTGCACCGCCCATATCGCTTTTCATGGAATCCATGGAGTTGGGCGTAGGTTTCAAACTTAATCCTCCCGTATCATACACAACTCCTTTTCCAACCAACACAATGGGTTTTTGGTTCTTTGCGTTATCTGGTTTGTACTCTAAAATCGTCAAGGTTGGAGGATCTATACTTCCCTTGTTCACTGCCAAAATCCCCCCCATTTTTAATGACTCTAATTGCGTTTTCTCTAAAACCGTGGCGGTTATATTGGCATCCTTCGCAATAGCTTTCATTTCTTCGGCCAGTTGTTCGGCAGTTAAGAATGAAACTGGTTCGTTGACCATGGTTCGAGCCCAACTCACCGCTTGATACGTGTGTAATAGCTCCTGACAAGCTTCGTTGGATACAGCTGCCGAAAGCTCAAGTGTTTGCAGTTGATTGGTCTTCTTCTTTTTGGATTCTTCCTTGAAATACTTCAAAAATTGATAATTCGCCAGTAGTAATCCTTCGGCCAGATGAAAACTCTCATCTGAGGTTCCTGCGATGGCAACCTCCTCCACATCAGTATTCAGGGTTGAACGAACAGACGCACCATGCATACGCATTTTTTCGTCTTTTTCATTGCTTTTCACCAAGATTAGATGTGCATCCAAATCGTTTACAGATACCACCTCCTTCTTCTGCTCCTGAAACCGTGAAATCAATGTTTTCTCGTAGTCCGAAAACGGTGCAACGTCCATTCCTTCTGAAACGATAATTATTCGATTTTTGACCTCTTCCCAGTTCCCTTGATTCTTAATCTTCATGCGCCTTCAATAGAGATACAAATTTAATCATATTGAAAGACTTTTTGAGTAAAGACGAAGTGTATGGTATAGAGTTCGTTAGCTAACCCATTTGACATTGTTTTGGCAAAAGTAAGAAGGCTTTCGGCGGAAATTTTAAACGTGTAAAAGGTACTTTCCGCCCTTCAAAAAACTATTACTCGTAAAATGAATACTCGAACGTTTCATACTTCCCATTGCGCATGCCTTTGTGCGTTAAGCGACTTGGGAATTGGCTTTCATTATAAGAGAAGGTGCTCACTGTTCTGTTTAGGTATTCGCCAGCACTGAAGGTAGAATCAATAAAACCAGTGCACTGTCCGTCCTTTCCCACGGTTACAAACGTTTTGTTCAAGAAAGGATAGTTCTCTTTTCGACGGGAACGCAATTCAGAGGATTCCTTAAAGTAATTATAACGTACTACTTTTATCTCCTCTACCAAGTTTTGAATCTGATATCTTTTATACGGTTTCGACGGTTTTCCATATTGAATGATATCGTCAGGAGTTGGCCCAAACAAAGAGTCGACAGCCATAATTCCCTGATATTCTTTGCGTAGCAAACAGAACAGTAAATCTCCTGAGTGATCGTTTTCATAAACCGCATACCCATCACGATATGTATCCTTGGAATAAGTAGTGTACTCCACCGCGCCTTCTGCATGAAGAGAGTCAAAAATTTCTACCTCGGCGTAGCCCATTTGATCGGGTGCTTTTCTGTATTGAAAGGTGATATTTTCAACCTGCATATTCTCGTAAAAACGCTGTTGTTGCACCGACGTCAAACGCCCTTCACCGTCAAACGTGTAGCGGCGCAGACGCAGCAAATCACCAGAATCACTATCGTCAGAAACATTGAACCATTTGTGTACCACGGTTTTGATCTTCGCATCGGCTATAATGGAATCATTGAACCATGTTGGAAAAGAATAATTCAACTCCTCACCGGTCATGAAGTAATTGGTTTTAAAAACGAAGGCTTTTAATTCAGGCTGTTGTACCTTTTTCCGTCTCTTTCTAATTTCCGAGCACGAGGACAGAACAATCCCGAAGACAATGAATAACAACGTCAGCCTCAATTTCATGTGGTAAAAGTACTAAAAAGTGATAGGACAGCGGGTAGTAATGACCCGTAAAAAAGTGAAAACCAGAAAGAAAATAGAACACGGCTGAAGGTCGAATAACACGACACTCTCACAAATTCTCTGATTTTCCAATTCCCTTTTCACTACCTTTGCATTATGCAGGAACAACGCCCCATTACAGATTGGCTTCCGCTGACCAAAAAGGAACTTACAAAGCGTGGCATTGATCAGGTTGATGTTGTTTTGGTTTCAGGGGATGCTTACGTGGATCATCCTGCTTTCGGAACGGCAGTTATCGGGAGGATTATTGAGGATGAAGGATTCACAGTTGCCATTATTGCGCAGCCCAATTGGCAAGATGACTTGCGCGATTTTAAAAAGTTTGGTGCGCCGAGATATTTTTTCGGCGTAACGGCTGGATGTATGGATTCCATGGTGAATCATTACACTGCGAACAAACGATTGCGTTCAACGGATGCGTATACACCTGGTGGTGTTTCAGGTTTCAGACCTGACTACGCGACCACTGTGTACACAAAAATCTTGAAAGAACTTTATCCGGAAATTCCTGTAATGATCGGTGGAATTGAGGCTTCACTACGACGGGTAACACATTACGATTATTGGTCAGACAAATTGATGCCTTCAATTTTGGTAGATTCTGGCGCAGACTTATTGGTCTATGGAATGGGCGATCAACCCTTACGTGAAATGTTGCGCTTACTGAAAAAGGGGGTTCCGTTCGAAAATTTACACACGATTAAACAAGTTGCTTTTCTTCAAGACAAAGCATTGCCTTTGCCGAAAAACAAACAGTGGGAGACGGTTGAATTGGCGAGTCATGAAGTATGTTTGGAGGATAAAATTAAATACGCTGCGAATTTCAAAGTTGTAGAGGTAGAGTCCAACAAATGGAAAGCAAACCGAATTACGCAGGATGTTGGCGATCAAAGATTGGTGATCAATCCTCCGTACAAAACGATGGACGAAAAAGAAATTGACGCTTCGTTTGATTTACCTTACACACGAGAACCGCATCCAAAATACAAGAAACGAGGATCTATTCCTGCCTATGACATGATCAAGTTTTCGGTGAACATGCATCGCGGTTGTTTTGGAGGTTGTAGTTTTTGTACCATCTCTGCGCATCAAGGTAAGTTCATTGCATCGCGTAGTGAAAAGTCCATCATGTCTGAAGTGGATGAAATCACGAAGCACCCTGAATTTAAAGGCTATATTTCAGATTTGGGTGGACCTTCAGCGAACATGTACAAAATGAAGGGTAAAGACGAAGCCATCTGTGAACGTTGTACAAGTCCGAGTTGCATTCACCCCGTAATTTGCAGCAATCTTGATACTTCCCACAAACCGATGACAGAATTGTACCGTAGGGTGGATGCGCTTCCTGAAGTAAAAAAAGCTTTCGTTGGTTCGGGGATTCGCTACGATTTATTGGTGGATGACTTCAATAAAAATAACGATGACGGCAACCATGATGAATACATAGAACAAGTCGTTACAAGGCACGTCAGTGGAAGGTTGAAAGTGGCGCCGGAGCATACATCTGATGCTACTTTGAAGGTAATGCGAAAACCTTCGTTTAAATACTTCCACAAGTTCAAGGAAAAGTACGATGAGATCTCCGCTAAACACGGGCTTAATCAACAATTGATTCCTTATTTTATATCGTCCCACCCTGGCTGTGAAAACGAGGATATGGCGAATTTAGCAGTGGAAACCAAAGACATGGGCTTCCAGTTGGAACAAGTACAGGATTTTACGCCAACTCCAATGACTGTTGCGACAGTTATTTATTACGCTGGAGTGCATCCGTACACCCTAAAGCCTTACAATACTGTAAAAGAGAAAGAAGCGAAATTAAATCAACGACGGTTTTTCTTTTGGTATAAGAAAGAGAATCATTCTTTCATTCGTAACACTTTGAAGAAAGCCAATCGCAATGATCTGGCGGAAAAACTTTTGGGTGAGAACCAAGGCTTGGATCGAGCGAAGTCGAAATCGCAACGCAATAACAAGCCGCATAAAGAAATGCCAAAATGGTTGGCTGAAAAACGTAAAAAAGGGCGTAAAAAGTAATTAATTGAAAGAATTGGCTCGACTTGTTTTTCTGAAGATAGAGTTGCGGCTACTTAAAGTTCTAGGGGTCAATTCGCAATGCGGTGAAATTCGTATCTTCCCTCAGAAAACGCTAGCAATGCCGAAACTTCGAAGGAAATCTACAGTTTGCTATAATTGTGAAACCCAACTGCTCAATGGTGAGAATTATTGCCCAAATTGTGGACAAGAAAATCATAGCAAACAGGCATCAACGCGACTTCTCATTAAGGACTTTGTGGATACGTATTTGAGTTTTGACAGTAAGTTGTTCATCAGCATGCGTCCCTTATTGTTTCAGCCAGGCAAGCTCACACAAGAGTATTTAGATGGAAAACGAGTGCGTTTCGTCCCTCCAATTCGACTTTTTATTTTTCTTTCTTTCCTTTATTTCGGGGTTTCCTACATAATGGGGGGAGACAATGGATTTAATATATCATTGAATAACAACGACCTTACAGGACAAAGCGAATTGGGTGAAATTTTCCAACGAAATATCAATTTGATGATATTATTGTTTACGCCCCTTCATGCGCTGGTGGTCATGATTTTCTTTCGATCAAAAGAACGCTCGTTTTACGTTAACTTCTTTGTTTTTACGCTCCACCTTTTTTCGTTCTTCTTTACGTTAGGAATTTTGATACGCTTGATATTTCTGCCTATTTCCATTGGTATTGAAGACAGTCTGATCAGTGACATTGTGGTACTCATCATTCAAATAGTATTATTGGTATACATTGCCTGGTATTCAATAATTGCGTTGAAACGAACCTTCAACAAAAAATATACGATCCTTCGATACGCAGGCACCGTGGTTCTGGCTCTGATACTTTTCTTGTTTTCTTTTGTTGCCTATTTGTTCGTGCTGGTACAATTTGTCCCACTTGAAAACGCGTAATTTTCAGTTTGAAGCATTTGTGAAAGTTACCATCACATCCATTGAATTAAAAGGCCCTTTCAAGTTTTTCGCTTTGTCATCACAGGCTCTTAAAATCATTCGTCAATTAAGAACAACCCAGTGTAAAGACTTCAAAAAACGCGGCTTTTGGACCACTCATTACACTATGACATTGTGGAACAATGAAGAAGAATTAAAGCAATTCGCCAAAAGCGGAGCACATTTAGAAGCTATGAAAGCAAGTGGCGCCATGGCAAAGGAAATTCGTACGATCACAATTGAAGCCGAAACGCTTCCCAATTGGATAGAGGCCAAACAACTTTTAAAACAAGGAAAAGTGATTGCGTATTAAGGGAAATCACTCTACCGTAAAGCGAATGACTTCCGTTTTACCTGACTCCTCATTAATGATTCGGACCATGTACATTCCTGCCTTTAATTCGCTTGTGTTCAAATGCAAGGCATTCGATCCCTCTTCAATTGATTTCGTGAAAGTGGATAGTACGTTCCCGCCAGTAGAGTATACCTCAATGTTCACTTTACCTGACTTTGCGGCAACAAGGTCCACATTAAATTGATCCTGAGCCGGATTCGGGTAGAAGTTTACCACTTGCATTTCGTCAATACCACTTTGCACCACAGAGATCACTTTCGAATACGTAATCGATCCATTATAATCTAATTGCTTCAAGCGGTAATACGTCACCGTTCTCGATGGGTTTAAATCTTTAAACACGTATTCTGTTGCATCAGTCGTATTTCCCATGCCTTCTACAAAACCAATACTCTCAAAATTCACCATGTCTTCACTCCTCTCTACGTAGAAGCCTGAATTATGCAGTTCAGCTCCAGTTTTCCAGCGCAAGAGATTAAACCCTCCCAAGTCTTCTCCACTAAATTCGATGAGTCCCACAGGTAAGGGTAAGGTTGAACAACTGATATCTGCCGTTCCGAAGAAATCAATAGGAACAGTGGTCAAAGCACTACTGAAGTTGGAGAAACAAATGATGAATTGATCTCCCGCATTCACAGTCAAGGCTGGTTCAAAGTTCCCAGCCTGCCCACCAGGAGGAAGTGTTCCTGCAGCGCCCGTAAAGCCATCGCATGGGAAATTCCAATTACACGATACAGGAGCATGCGTGTTGCCGATAATATCAGCACAGGCAGTAGGAGTCAAAGGCCACATAATCCAGTCATAGCAATTTCCAGTACCCGCAGTACCAAAACTAAACTCCAATGTACCGCCAACATTTACATTTACCTCAAACCAGGTACTGTTCAATTCACCACTATTCAAACATCCATCATTAGCGCTGCTTGGGTTTGTTGAAGGGTTGGAAACACATCCCGTACACAACTCATCTACCAATCCAAAGCCATTCGGATCAATTTGAAAGGCCGAATCTGTACAAACAGGTGCTCTACTTGAACAATCACTCGCGGTAACTGGTCCCGTCGGGTTTGGACAATTGACATCAAAAGTCCAATCGCTTGTTCCCGTTGTTTCCGCATCGAACAAAATGTAATACGTATTTCCTGCAGTCCAATTCATGGCCCCATAGTTACCCGGCACTGAGAAGTCGGAAATACAATTCCAGGGCCCGGCTTGTGAACACCCAGTGGTGGCATCCATCCAAAACATATCGACAAAAGCACCATTGGATGAGTTGATATCGATTGAGTGTATGCCTGTTGCTGTGGCTGTAAAGCTGAAGATTATCTCTGTTCCCGGAGTGGTAAACCCACAAGAGTTGATGTCCCAACCCGCGCCGGTTCCGCTTACCGTAGCCCCTGTATTTGTACCACATCCGATTAGAGGGGTAATAGAGGCACACGGTCCGGTTCCTGCCGTTGGACATTGTAGCGAAAAGGTAGTAGAATATGCTCCTGTTCCTTCAGGGTCCAATAGAATGTAATAAGTTGTTCCAGCTACCCAGTTCATGGCACCGTAGTTTCCAGCAGAAAAAATATCTCCAATACAGTTCCAGGGAGCGGCACTAGAGCAACCGAGGCTTGCATCAACCCAGGCGAAATCAATAAATCCTCCTGAAATTGCTGTTACATCAATTGAGTATGTTCCTGAAATGGTTGGTGTGAAACTGTAGATCACTTCCTCTCCCGGTGTTGCAAAACCACAAAAAGAGGTAGACCATCCTGCTCCTGTTCCGTTCATATTTGCTGTAACACTTGAGCCACATGCAGGGATATTGGTGATACTGGCACATGGATCAGGAGCACCACCACCTCCACATGAAGTACAAGTTACTGTTGTAGCAGCGCAATTGCTGGCTGTTCCACACGAAATGCAATCGGTGGTGTAATGAAAATAATACGTTCCACTAGTTGGTGCAACAAAAGAAAGTGGTGCGTTTCCAAATGCTACTACTGGTCCTCCCGGTGTACCACTGGTAACCGTAACACAACCTCCAATATCTACACCAGCTTCGTACGTGCTTCCTGCCACAATTCCACTGATCGTAGCATAATCTCCTTGCCAATTACAACCACTAATGGATACTGGCGTGGTATTGGTTCCCGCCGTTGCTGACCCAAATGAGAAACCATTAATACACTGTGAAAAGGACGTAGTGGCCATGCACACAAACACGAACAATACTGCAATTTTTATTCTTTTTTTCATGATGAGTGGAGTAGGTAGATTAGTCAATAATAAGATAGGTGCCCGGCGTTGCTGTGATAGTATTTCTACGTGCTGTAGGCATGTTTAGAAAATCAGCAACTCGAATTTTCGTAAGAGACGAGTCTGATGTTAGTGCTCGGTATTTTTCAGGAAAATCCCGAATCCATACATGAAGGTATCTCTTGTAGTTTTCGTAGTCTTCCGAATCGTTTCCTGTTGCACTCCATTCTGGTAAAGGCCTTGGTGCAACAAGTTGTGTTAGAGTAAAAACATCGGCACCATTCAAACTTCCGCTGAGATCACTCAAGGGCAACAACGAAACATTGTATTTATCCTTGAATAAAAAAGAAACAGTATCTGTTTGATGACGCATTCCTTCAAATTCAATGATGTTGAACAAATCTTGATTGAAAAATTGGTTGTAATTCACTTCACACTGGATGCATTTCTTGGGACTTACGATAAAGGACTCTGTAAAATAATTCGATAGCACTTCGTATTGACTCGGCGCCTCATTTTCAAACGCTAGAATCTCTAATCCGTTATAATAACGCAGAACAGATCTGTTTAAGGAAAGGTCACTTTTTGCATCGTTTTGAGCGAAAGTGGTATTGCACAATACTACCGAAAGTACCAGCAAAATAGTAGTCGTCATTTTCATGTGTCGTTAGTCAAATGTTCGTAGTTGATCGCGAATATAACTACTTATATTTGAAGGGGTTAAGAATTACTAAACGCTTTTAGTTGTTAAATTCTTGACAAAATGTTCCCTCGTCGAGTATTTTATGATTCTGAGTTAATATCTTCAAAGATTAGTCGAACATTTGAACCACTAATACTTTCATTATGTGTTCATTATGCCACACATTACTTCCCTGTTGTGAAATAATTCTAGTGTTATTATATGCACTTACAACTATTTCATATGCATTCATTATAATTCTTGATATCCTCAGTCAACAGTGGAAATTACCCATGATAAAAAAAGTCCTACCTTTCTTCCAACCTTTCAAAAAAGGCCGTGTCTTTTATTATAGATGAAAGAAATAGTTCACATGCACCGCGATCTGATCGAAGCAGCCAAAAGAGGCGAACGCTATGCTCAGAAATCGCTCTTTGATTTGTACAGCAAAGCACTGTATAACATTGGTATGAGGATTCTTGGGAATTCAGACGATGCTGCAGACGTCACCCAGGATGTATTCCTCGAAATATTTAAAAAGTTAGACAGCTTTGAGTATAAGTCCACCTTTGGTGCCTGGGCAAAGAAAATAATGGTCAATCGGTCTATTAACCATTTGCAGCGCCGACCCGTGCATTATGATTTGCCCGAGATTGAAAAAGCGCATGTGGAGCAGGAAGATGGTCAGGAAGATGTAGCTGCTTTGATGATGCAATTGAACAGTTCTTTGTTGGAGCTTCCCGAAGGATGCCGCTTAGTGTTCACGCTGTATTACTTTGAAGGATTGCAACACGAGGAAGTTGCCTCACATCTAAACATCACAACATCTACCACGAAATCGCAATTGAGTAGAGCAAAACAGCTACTCAGAGCATCTATCAAACAAAAAATTGAGGCATGAATCGAAAGGAATATAATCAAGAATACGATGTGTTTGAAACACCCGACACACTTTGGGAAAACATCGAAAAAAAATTGGATGAACCGCGAAAGCGTAAAATCAAATGGATAAGCACTATATCAAGTATTGCCGCATTACTTATAATTACCCTACTTGTTTTCAGTAATAATCAAGAATATGCCGCTTTTGAAGCTAAGAAAGAAATAGCCATATCACAACAACAAGAAGCTAAGCCTTCCAACGGCTCATATTTACGTAGTAAACAAAAAGTGAATAAAGTAGCCCGGTCACAATCAAAACAGGAACAGAAAGTAAAACTAAATCAAGGAAAAGTTTCTACGAATATGATAGCTGATGTTTCTGCCTCTAACGCATCGGTTGTAAATGGATACGCTAACATGTATTACAGTGCTTACGAGTGGTCTGGAAACACTCGAGGTGATGGGAGTGCTCCTATTGGCTTATTTTACAGGGATGGTAAAGCCATTACACCTAAATATAAACCAAGATTAGATGAAGAATCGACACACGGATCTACTTATGAGACGATTGTTGAAAATGTGTTTGTTTCCACCAAAAAGGAATCTGTTTCTACCTTCAGCATTGATGTCGATGGCGCTTCGTATAGTGATGTCCGTGGCATGATTCAACGCGGTGTGTTGCCCAACCCAAATGCTGTACGCCTGGAGGAATTGATCAATTATTTCCCTTACAATTACGAAGAACCAAAAGGGGAACATCCTTTCGCTTTTCACACAGAAGTAGTCGAATGCCCTTGGAATACAGAGCATCAATTGATGAAAATCGGCATCAAAGGGGAATCCATTGAAAAAGAAGCATTGCCACCGAACAATTTGGTGTTCCTAATGGATGTATCAGGCTCTATGACCAGTCCACAAAAACTCGGATTGATTAAAAAAGGGCTCAACCTTCTTGTTCAGGAAATGCGCGAAGAAGACCGTGTGGCCATTTGTGTATACGCTGGTGCTGCTGGTTTGGTACTTGAGCCAACGTCAGGTGCCAACAAGGACAAAATTATGGATGCCATCAATCGACTGGAAGCAGGCGGAAGCACCGCAGGAGGCGAAGGAATTGAGTTGGCTTATGCTACAGCGCAGAAATACTTTAATTCTAAGGGAAATAATCGTGTGATTCTGGCAACGGATGGCGATTTCAACGTGGGGGTTTCCAATGATGATGCTTTGGTAGAGTTGATCGAGCGCAAACGTGAATCAGGTGTGGCACTGACGGTTTTAGGAGTTGGACACGATAATTTTCAATCCTCGAAAATGGAGAAATTAGCCAACAACGGAAATGGAAACTTCTCCTACATCGATAACATTTTAGAGGCGAAAAAGGTATTGGTAACCGAGATGGGAGCCACACTAAAAACCATCGCGAAAGATGTGAAGTTGCAGTTAGACTTCAATCCCGAAAAAGTGGAAAGCTATCGATTGATTGGGTACGAAAACCGATTGTTGGCCAATGAAGACTTCGATAATGATGCCGTGGATGCTGGCGAACTTGGAGCAGGCCATACCGTTACAGCGATTTATGAAATTATACCAGCAAAAAATAATTCGACGAAAAGTCAAGACTTTATGGACGAGTTAGAATCAAGCCTTACCGGCAAAAAATACAACGGCGACGATTTGGCGGTTCTGAAATTCCGATACAAAGAACCACAAGGGTCAACCAGTAAGTTGATTCAAACAAAGATTTCTGAAAAAGGATCGATTTGTAGCACCGACATGCGATTTATAACTGCCGTGGTAGAATTTGGTTTGCTGCTAAGAAACTCTGAATTTAAAGGGACTGCCAATTTTGATCGTATCCTGAAAAATGCGCGCCAGGGGTTGGGACGTGATCCTTACGGTTACAGAACTGAATTTATTGAATTGGTGCAAAAGACGCAACGACTTAAAATGGCCAATTAAACGAAATCATGGAGTTGGTAGAAGGTAGATGGCGGAAAGCGGAAAGCGGAAAGTAAAAAGAAATTGCTCTTTCTACTTTTGCCTTCAGCCTTTTACTCTCAGCATTCCACCTACCCAGATCTTCCCGACATTTTGAAAAACGGTTTAGCACTGTTTATCACACTATTAGCACAACATCCATTAGAATAAAACGACCTGATTTCGTATTTTTGAAATACTAAAATCTACTACGAATGCGGTCTTTTGTGCTTCTCGCTTTATTGTTTCTCGGCTTTCATATGACCGCTCAAGTATCTTTTGAGCAGGTCTACAGCAATCATCCAACTTTGCCAGAAGGCGTTCTGGAAGGGGTTGCCTGGACCAACACCCGCATGCAACATTTACAAAATCAAGCGCCCTCGTGTTCGGGATATCCCAGTGCTTATGGAATAATGGGATTGCACGATAATGGCCATAATTACTTCTTTGAAAATGGTAAAACCGTCGAAAATTTGTCTGGAATCACCATCGCACAGCAAAAAAGCGACCCACAGTTGCAAATTGAGGCTTACGCGATAGCATTAGAATCTCTTTTGAACCAGACAAACAATAGTTTAGACCCCGTAAACATTTCTTCGGCACTCATGCAATTGAGCGAAATTCCCGATACGGGATTGGTTAATTTATTGGCCCGTGAAATGCAGGTTTACGAAGTGCTTCGTTTCATGAACGAAACCAAACATGCTGAAACATACGGCTTCTCTAAACATAAATTCAATCTGGAAGAAGTCTTTGGAGCAGAACACTACGCTATTTTAAGTGCCAAACGAATTTCTTTATCCGAATCAGGAATAACCAATGAAAATGGCGACATTTTTCTCGCCAATGCAAACGCCAGTGTTCAATACGGACCTGCAATATGGAATCCAGCGCCTTCATGCAATTTTAGCTCTCGAAACGGTGTGGCGGTTTCGGCTATCACGATCCACACCATACAAGGGTCGTATGCAGGGGCGATTTCCTGGTCGCAAAATTGTGCCTCGAATGTTTCGTTCCATTACGTGATTCGCTCGTCAGACGGACAGGTTACCCAAATGGTGCTGGAGGAAGATAAAGGCTGGCATGTGGGAAGTGAGAATCCTTATACCATTGGCTATGAGCACGAAGGATACGTAAATGACCCGAGTTGGTATACCGATGCAATGTATAATTCCTCGGCAGATTTGTCTAAAGACATCATCAATAGCGGTTACGGAATTGATGGACTCCGAACGTATTTTGGCCCTTCTTCAGCAGCAGTCGATGTTTTAGGAGGATGCACCAAGATCAAAGGTCATCAGCACTATCCCAACCAAACACATACGGATCCAGGTATCAATTGGGACTGGGAGCGCTACTATCAATTAATCAATGACAGTCCAACGTATACGACTGTAACAAACACAAGTGGTACTCTCTATGATTCAGGTGGATCCACAGGGGCTTATAGCGATGATGAACGACTTTTTTGGCTGATTCAACCACCGAATACCGACTACATTACGCTAGACTTTAATATGTTTGATATTGAATTGGATTGGGATTATTTGTTCATTTATGACGGTGACTCCATTAACGATCCCTTGATTGGTCAGTTTACAGGAAATACTATTCCTCAGGTTACCTCTTCGGGAGGTGCTTTACTTCTCGAATTCCGAAGTGATTGTGCCACCACAGCTCCGGGATGGGAAGCCAATTATACAGCAGTTCCGCTTGACAATACACCTCCACAATCATCCATTTTGGCAGGAAATATCTGGCAAACAGATGATTTCTCAGTGAACTTTGTGGATACGGACAATCAATCAGGTGTGAGCCAAAGTTATTACTTGGTTTCAGAGAAAGAACTCTCAGAAAATACGCCAAAGAGCAACGGTGCATATGGCTTTATGAATGAGTCTTTTTCCGATGGATCTAATTTATGGACCAATCAAACAGGTGCATTTTCAATCAATGCAGGAATGTATTCTCTAAGTGATACTTCGGAACAGAATTCCAATGCGTACGCCATGGTTGACCAAAATGCCAATCAGTCGTATTTGTATATGTGGAAGCAACAAATTGAAGGAACTGCGTCCAATCAACGGGCTGGGTTGCACTTCTTCTGCGATGATCCCACACTTCCCAATCGCGGGAACTCTTATTTTGTCTATCTAAGAGCTTCAGATTGGGTACAGATCTACTCTGTGGAAAATGATATCTACACCTTGCAAGCCAATATTCCTTATACTATTAACACGAATGTTACGCATTTTTGTAAAGTACAATACGACCCATCCTCTGGTTGGATTCGAGTATTTGTAGATGACAATTTCGTTGGCGAATGGCAAGATCCAACACCCATAACGAGTGGAAATTCTATATCATTGCGATCTGGAGGCTGTAATGTTATGTTCGATGACGTTTGGGTATACCAATCGCGTAGTTCTCAGGTGTCCATACCAGCAGGGTTTGGCGAGTTGATGTCCATTGAAAGCGAAGGCGCTACACCTACTGGCTTTGTGTATTCCACAGTAGTTGACTCTACCGATAACTGGTCCTTGATCGACACAGAAACGTATTTATTGGATTTCACTGCACCAGAATTACTCAGCTTAAATGATGGAATCACTTCTGATATCGATACAGTAACTACCTCCACTTTAGAGGCCAATTGGTCTATTCAGGACATCCATTCTGACATCGTGAGTTACGAGGTAGCCATTGGGACGCTTCCTAACCTGGATGATGTTGTATCCTGGACACCGAATGGCGTTTCAGCGACCTTCTCACAAATAATGGGAAACCTGGTGCATGATGAAGTATATTACATCTCAGTTCGTGCTGTGAATGGCGCAGGATTGATAGATACTTTCGCAACAGACGGGCAGCGCTTTTTGGATAACCTCGGATTGGAAACTCAAGATTGGAGTGCGGTGAATGTGTATCCGAATCCGGCGGAGAATTACATTAACATCTTGGGGCTAGAGGGTCCATTTAAAGTTATCGTCTACGACGTTTCAGGTAAGCTGTGTTTTGAAAAGGATATTCAATCAGGAAGTCAAGTCTCCATTTCAGAGCTCGCAAGCGGTCACTATCGATTGATTCTTCAAGTTGGGAATTCTTTCGTAGTTCGGGAGTTAAGCAAATTGTAACTGTCCTTAATAAGGGATGGATTCATCCAGATACTCCATAAGCAAATGGTCCTCTGCAATGGGCTCGTATCTCCTCCTCACCAGTTTTAAATCGAAGGGATACCGGATAAGTACGATTTGTGACGGATACAATTCATGGATTACAGCAAAATCGATAGGGATCGAGTATTCGTATTCGAGGATGAGCATTTTTCTATTCCAAAAATTGAAGAGAACTAAAGTTGCATTCTCCCTGAGTGGAGCTGATCCTGCTCTCGTTTGAACTTGAATAGAATCATCCAAAAAATAAAGACTTTCAATTTGATGTAGGCCGTGAAACTTTGCTGAAATTGGTTTTCCTCGATAAAAAATGATCTGAGAAGACGTATTCGAACTACCCGATTCCCACCAACTTTTCTTGTAGTCAAGCATTAATGAATCTTCGAAGTACACTTTCCTAGACTCACCGTAATTCAAAGTCAATTGTACCGTATCAATAGGAGGCAAGGTTTTGAGCACTGAATCAAGTGCAATAGCTGTACGAAATGTTGATGCGTCGTTTCGAGTAGTATCAAAAAGCGATTGATATATCTCTTCAAAGGAAGATGAATTGTCCGTGTCACCTTTCGATTGACCAGTAACATTTCCAGTTGAAATCCATAGCAACAGTAGCACGAAGAGAGGCTTTAATCGCATACACTGCAGGTCTTTATTCATCTTCATTAATTGCTGTGAAACGCACATTCGAAATTTCCAATATTTCCTTAGTACTGTGAGTTATCTCCGTCATAGAGGCTAACTTTATAATTGGAACTTGAGTCCCTTTATATTTTATATCGAAAGTAACTTTGATACCTTCAGGATAATTATAAATCGTCTCCGAAAAGGAGTGAATAGAATCAGATACTACCGGAATCGCAATATGCTCCTTTTTGTCATCTTCAGGGTTCATGACCTCCCATGAAATATTTTCGACCTTCCTTCGAGGAGATCGGTGATCTACAATCCAATGATCTCGATATTTTAAATGAGCGTAATCTTCTTTAATGGGGTGATATTGATACCCAGCACTTAATCGTAACGAGTCCTCAAATATCGAATACCAGCCTTCGCGCGTTTCACTGATACCATAATCTGTGGAAAGCACCTTTTTGTTGTCCAACTCAATATAAAACAATTCAAGGCGTTCAACAAACTCAGTTTCAGTTACTGTACTATCAAATAAATCTTGGTATACGTCCTCGAAAGAAAGAGTCACTTCATCGGATTGCCCCCAACAAACGAATCCTGCGAACAGAAATGCGATATAAAGAATGTGCTTCATCAATAACGATTTGTTCTTTGTACCACCAGAAGAATGATTGGTTCAATGTAGTGATTTCATTCATAAAAAACCCTGACGCTCTAACGAGGCCAGGGTTCATATTTCGAGTAAGATATTTCTTATTCCTCAGAAGCTCCTTCCGCTGGTGCGTCTTCAGCACCTTCTGCTGCTTCTTCCTCTTCTTCTTCGTCTGCAACCGCACCACGAGCCATTTTCACAGCAAGTACTACTGCATTCGCAGGCTCCAAGAATGTCAAACCATCAGAATTCAAATCGGAAATACGAATAGACTGTCCGATACGTAAGTTTCCAATCTCTACGGTAATTGCTTCTGGCAAGTCTCCTGGAAGACCGACCACACGAAGTTTACGGTATGGCTGACGCAATTTACCACCATTCATAACCCCGATAGGAGATCCTGTGTGGCGCAATGGCAACTGCAGTTTCACCGGCTTGTCATCACTCAACTCCAAGAAGTCAATGTGAAGTGGCTTATCTTTTACTGGATGCATATCCAAATCCTGGATAATTGCATTTTTCTTCGTTCCGTCAATATCTATCTCAACTTGATAAACATCTGGCGAGAAAATCAACTTTTCTACATCTACTGACCTTACAGAAAAGTGAGTTTGCTCACCTAAACCGTAAAGCACACAAGGAACCTGCCCAGCATTTCTCAATGCCTTCGCGTCCTTCTTCCCTACGTTCGCTCTTAACGAACCGCTCAATTGCGCTTTTTTCATTGTTTGTGTATTTAAATTATAAAATGTGAACTTATTGATTTGTCATTCACTGCTCGGTGAATAACGTCTCCGAACAATTCTGCTACGGAGAGTACTCGGATTTTATCACTTTGCTTTTTCAAAGGAATCGTATCCGTTACGATTAATTCGGTAATGCGTGAATTTTCCAAACGGTCATACGCTGGACCTGAAAGTACCGCATGCGTACAAAAAGCACGAACACTCTTTGCTCCTTTTTCCATGAAAAGATCTGCTGCTGTAGTTAAAGTTCCCGCTGTATCAATCATGTCGTCTACCAATACCACGTCTTTGCCTTGTACATCTCCAATCACCGTCATCTCAGCAATTTCATTCGCCTTTTTACGGTGCTTGTGACAAATAGCCAAACCTACGTCCAAACGCTTCGCATATGAGTTCGCACGTTTCGCTCCTCCTGCATCTGGTGCCGCCATAATCAAGTTTCCTGTATTCAACTTTTCAATTTCCTCATTGAAAATCGTTGAACCAAACAGGTGATCTACCGGAACTTCGAAAAAACCTTGAATCTGATCTGCGTGTAAATCCATGGTCATGATGCGATCAATTCCCGCAGCCATCATCATGTTTGCAACCAATTTAGCACCGATTGCTACACGTGGCTTGTCCTTTCGATCTTGACGCGCCAAACCAAAATAAGGGACGACTACGCAGATTTTATAAGCTGAAGCACGTCGTGCCGCGTCTACCATCAACAGAAGTTCCAAAAGATTGTCAGCAGGGGGATTCGTCGACTGAACGATAAATACTTTTTGACCGCGAACTGTCTCTTCAAATGAGATCGTGAACTCGCCGTCGGAGAATTCCGTTTTGGTCACATTACCCAACTCAGTACCGTAAGAAGCCGCAATTTTTTTGGCTAAATCCTGGGTACCACTTCCGGCAAATATTTTCACTCCTGCAGACATAACTCTAGGTTTGAGTCCGCGAAGATAGGTATTTAACGTGGTTTAATGCACTTTCACGATGAAAAATCGTGATTTTTTTAGCGCTTGATTTGGAAGTCGCGATCGTTAATGATTCCAAAACGCAATGAAATGAAGAACGTATTGGTTTCGAACTCTTTAGGTCGCGGCATAAAGTGGTATCCTGTTTGAAGGTGTAACCACCAGAACTTATAACCAATTGCAGGTGCAAACCCCACTTTTGGATTTTCAAAATCTGTTCGGAAAAACAAATTACCACCGTACGTCAATCCCAGTCGACTGGGACGGTACCAATAACCAACATCGTACCCCAAAACATTGTATCTGAAATTGTAATTGAATCCCATGTGCAACGCATGAGTTTGTGCTTTCAACAATCGGATTTTACGCCATTGTCGTTCTGCTCCTAGTTCCAAAACGAGGTAACGTCCTTGCTGCAATCCAAGGTATGGTCCCGTTTTCACGACATTCAAACTGGCGTCGATGAGCCTTTTCTGCGGTGCTGAATAGGCTGTGTTCAACTGCTGACCGTTCGATAAAAATGGCAGGCAGAACAGAAATAGGATGACCCAGGTTTTCATTTCTCAGGCAATTTGTCTTGTAGTACTTCTAACGTATTTTTCAATACTAAAGTACTTTCATCGAAGGCAGGAATACAAGTTCGGGTCATATCTTTCAACGGATGGTAGAGTAATGAACCAGATTTTGTCTCTTCACTCAAAACATCCGAGCGTTCATCATACGATTCCATGAGAATGAGGCCCGCACCGAGATAAAATGCCATTTTGAGAAGACCAAAGAATAATCCAGCTGCCTTATTCAACGGGGAAAGTCGAACGACCTTAACAACGCGTTCTACCAATTTACCCACATAGAAAACCATAGCTCCAACGGCTATAAAAATGATCGCAAAAGAGATAATTGGTACGTATTTCGAATCCGATCCGAAGTCCTCAATAATGAATCTGCTTAGCCAATCGGAGAATAAAATCCCGGCATACAGCCCTACAAAAAGCGCCAGAAACCCGAAGATTTCAATAACAAATCCTTTCTTAAATCCATTCCAGCCAGATAAGCCCAAAAAGATTAGGAAAACAACATCCAGTAAGTTCACGCGATATTACTTAATCGCAATCTTTGTTCAAGCTACCAGAGAAACTGATATCAACAAGTTGCCAGAGTAAAGAAACGCCATCATCACCTGTGTGCAAGTCTTCACAAACCTCATTCAAGGCAGTAATTCCAGATACTGCATTCCACTTTTGAACGTCGATTTCAGTCTTGAAGGTAAAGTTTTCACCTTCCATGTTGAACGTACCGGAGACATCCACTGTTACATCGTTCATCGTAAATGAAACAATCGCTGAACCTGCGTCTGCGTCAATAGATTTTACGCTCCCTGTAATCGTTGGCGTGTTGATGGTTCCGAAGAAATGTTCTGAAATTTTCGCGTTTCGCCCTTCATCATTCGTTTCAACTGAAGCCGTATTAATTTCAAATGAGATAGAAGTAATAGCATCTTCCATACTTTCCGCTTCACCTGCATTGAACGTTATGTCGTTAAACGTACCTCCGACAGGAACTCTTCCCGTAGTTTTGTACGCTACGAAATTCAAATCGTATGATTCCTGATTCAAAGAGTAAAAACACTTTTTCTCTTTCGCTGCTCCATCTCCTTCTTTATCTCCCTCACTTTCGCCTCCACAAGACGCCAAAACAAAAGTCAAACAAAGTGCTCCTAAAATGTAAAATTGCTTTTTCATAACTACGCTTTTCTGTTCTTACGAAGTTAGCAAACATATTTTAGATTTCTGTGAGAGGTGAACAGGGAGAAGTAAAAAGTTTCAATACTCATACTTCTCACCTTTTACTTCCTTTTTACTTTTACATACCTTTGCCTTATGGATTTTAACGTGGAGTTACGATTTCAAGAGGTCGTGAAGGAGTTGGAGGAAGAATTTGGAGGTGGAATGGACGTTCAAGCCATTTTGTTTCTGATCGGTGTAAATGAGTTGGGAATAGGCTACAAAGACTTCAGCAAAAGCGAAAAAACGGACTTGCTTCACGTTGCCATCTGTACTTTACTCGAACCTCATGGCTATTACGAATTTGAGGGAAGGGATAACGAAAATTGGCCGCACTTCAAACTGATTAAAAAGTTACCACCACTGCAAGATAGGGAGCAACAACACCTCATCAAGGAAGCCATAATTGATTACATGGAAGCGAACGAATACGTTTCCAAAAAACCGGTCACCTAATTCCTTTGTATTGGACTGGTCATTTAACGTTTATTGAAACTTGAAATGACTATCTTCGCATCCTAATTACAATGTCTATGGAATTTTGGATCAAAGCTGCACAGTTACTTCTGTCGCTTTCCATCTTGGTAGTTTTACACGAATTCGGTCACTATATCCCAGCTCGCCTATTCAAAACGCGTGTTGAGAAGTTTTACTTGTTTTTCAACTATAAGTTCTCCCTCTTCAAAAAGAAAATTGGCGAAACGGAATGGGGAATCGGTTGGATTCCTTTAGGTGGATACGTGAAAATCGCTGGAATGATTGACGAGTCCATGGACAAGGAGCAGATGAAGCAGCCACCAAAACCGTGGGAGTTTCGTTCGAAGCCGGCCTGGCAACGATTGATTATCATGACAGGTGGTGTAATTGTAAACTTGATTCTGGGAATGTTTATCTACATCTGTATTCTTTTCGCTTGGGGACAGGATAAAGTGAATGTGGACAAACTGGATCATGGAATGGCTATTCATCCATACATGGAGCGCTACGGATTGGTTTCTGGAGATAATGTCTTGGCTGTTGACGGGGAGCGTGTTTACCGCCCGGATGAAGTTACAAAACGTATCATGGTGCGCGGAGGACGCAACTTAAAAGTAAAGCACCAGAACGGTTCTGTGGAAACCATCAAACTTCCAGAGCTTGTAGACTACAATATCTTTAAGAAAACAGGCGGTGCGGGTATGTTCGACATGCGTGCAAGCAATGGGTCTATAAGTCACATAATGGTTTCTGAAGATTTCAAAAACCAGAAGTTTGACGCAGGTTTGGCCATCGAAAAAATTGACGGAAAAACGCTGGGTAAGATTGACATTTTGGATCCGACATTCCGAAAGAAAGGTCATAAAGTGACATTTGCTAGCGACGACGAGAAAACAACTGTTTCCTTAAATGCGAAGGAATTCAAGTTGTTGTTGTGGGGAGCTCCTGCGTTGAGTGCTGGTATCCTTCCTGGAGATAAAATCGTTTCGATGTCTGGAAACGAAATTGAATACTTCGACGATCTTCAATACCAGTGTTATCAAGCTAGGAAAGAATATACAGATCTTACTGTGAAGCGCGGCGACAGTCTGATTGACTTAAAAACGCGTGTTTCCAGTAGCAGCACTTTAGGTGTTGGGCTGAAAGGGCAAAAAACAATTGATTACGACGCAAAGTACCACGTAGACTATTCTTTTGGATCAAGCATTGGAGCGGGGATTTCTCAGGGATACTGGACCTTGCACGATTACGTGGCGCAGATGAAATTCATCTTTACGGAGAAAGGCGCTACATCGCTCGGTGGATTTGTAGCCATTGGAAACTTGTTCGCTCCAACATGGGACTGGCAAATATTCTGGGAACGAACGGCCTTAATTTCCATTATTCTTGCCTTCATGAACATCTTGCCAATTCCAGCATTGGATGGTGGACACGTGGTATTCTTGTTGTATGAAATGATTACAGGACGAGAAGCACCAGAGAAAGTATTGGAAATTGCGCAGTACATTGGAATCATCCTGATTCTAGGATTGGTTCTTTATGCGAATGGAAATGATATATTCAGGTACTTCTTTAGTTAGAGAAGAAAAATAAAGGCATTAAAAAAGCCACCGAATCGTAAAGATCGGTGGCTTTTCTTTTTTTAAGTATCTACGATTAAACTCGCTTCACGTTAACGGCATTCTTTCCTTTCGGTCCGTCTTCTTCTTCGAATTCAACTTTGTCGTCTTCACGAATGTTGTCGACTAATCCTGTTTTGTGTACAAAAACATCTTTTCCTGTTTCCGTGTCCACGATGAATCCAAATCCCTTTTCTGAATTAAAGAATTTTACTGATCCTGTTCTCATATTAAATGGTATTAAATTATTACCAACACTAAACCGTTCAGTGCTGATATCACTCACGCTTACTAACGAAAGAAGAAAGAAAAGCTCTTAGGAATTATTAGCTCGAAAGGGCGATGCTCAAATGCATTCCGCACCACGAAAGTTGGTCAAAACTAAGGAAATAAACGGAAACACCACTATTTTCTTTTCTTGAGTAAGTAATTAATTGATTTTCAAGCTCGAAAATATCCTTAAATAATGCGTTACCGTTTGAGCCTCGAATCCAAAGGAACTTTTACAAACTCCTTGATCTTAACTTCAGAAAAGCGTGTATACAAAGGGTTGAGAATGATATTGTACTCCATTGGTACAATCGTGGAGGGAACTTTTAAAGCGAAGAAGTCTGCGTTCTCGGCATACCTGGTAAATACAGCCGTAGTTTTCGACGAATACGGATACTGTTTCCACCTTTCTGGTAACTTATCGAGGGTTTTAATTATAAAATCGTCGGGGATTTCAATTACTGCCAGCAAAATATCTTTAGGCAGTAAAGCTACATTATCTGAGTGCACATAGTACTCTAATAAGGCCAAAGCACGATTCTCTGAACAATAAACAGCACGCGTGCCTATTTCATTCCATCGACCTCCGAACTTTTCAGAGCCAATACCTGTTAGTGTATACTGTTTGAATTTAGTGTTAGCAATCCGATAAACGACCATTAGCTGTAAACATTGAAGCGAATTCTGTTTATAGCGTCACTCACCATTTCAAAACCGAGACTACTATCCAATAATTCAAACGGAACCTTGTTTCCAAGCGCTTTGGAGGGCGTCAGCAACCATTCTTTGAAATCTTCTTTGGTATCGAAGACCTCGTAACCGAGTCCAAACAACCGCGCCAACTCGTAAATACGCTCAGAGGTTTCTCTTCCGTACACCTGCTTTTTTTGCATACTACTTATAGACACTGGTAGAATATCCTCGAATTCTTTCTCAGTAGCACCAATGCTTGATATAAATCCTTTCCAATCGGATTTTTTTACTCCGTTACGAATGCGATCAATCAGCTCCAGGTGATAGCCAGGAGCGTCCTTCACATTGCAGGCAACCCACAAAGGTGAGTACTTTTCTGTATTGCTAGAGGTGAACCCTGATGATGGGTTTACGTGTTCGGCTGCGCTGCTCATTGTTGTATATTTACATTCATGTAAACGTAAATTTACAATTTTTGTTACGCTATTACAACTTTTTTCCAGTATTTTAATCTACACGCACCAACGTACTATGCACAGTACCAGATTCTTTCCGGATAAGAACGACGTAACTTCCTGATGGTAGACTCTCTGTAACCATCGGCACATCATGACGCCCTTGTGCTAAATTTCCATCGTACACATCCAGGACTTTGCGATTTTGCATGTCGTAAACTTCGATTTTCACCCACTCAGCCATAGAAGCAAAACGCACAGTAGCATTCGCTCCAGCCGGGTTTGGATAAATAATTGCCTGATCTTTTGCAATCTCTTCTTCCTCTTCAATGCCGACATTACAAGCACCTAAAACAGGGTAGAAAGTCACTGTGTGTTCGAACAAGCTTTGAATACTTGCTGTATCAACACCAAACCAATCTTTCAACACGGAAGCGTAAACATCTCGGAAATCAATTTGCATTGGAATTCCCGCCTGATTCACAATAGTGTCGCTTACCACTGGATTAGGACCCATTATCTGGAAATCAAGACATTCACCGAATAAGAATAACGGCGCTGCATCTCCATGATCCGTACCATAACTTGCATTGGAAGCAATTTGACGCCCAAACTCAGAGAAGGTCATTCCTGCCACACGACTGCCATGGCCCAAGGATTGTATATCTTGTTGGAAGGACGCAATCGCATCAGACAAGCGCCAAATTAAATCGGCGTGCATACCCAATTCAGGATCATTCTGCTCCACCTGCGCGGCATGTGTATCAAATCCATTGATATTCAATACATACACTTTGGTTTTAAGTCCTCCGTCAATCATGTTAGCTACATGGTGCAGCTGTTCCGCTAAAGGATTGTTGGCGATATCGTACAATCCCGCATTGGAATTACCCGAATTCGCTGCCGCATTAATTTGCGCCCCATAAGCGTTAGCCTGACCGATAAGTGTTGTCAGATATTCAATATGATCGCCATAATACGTTCCATCATTTACCGAATTACTCGTGTTCAGGTTGTATACATCCGTTGGATCTACCACGGCATGACTAAAATTGGCCATCAAACCTTGACACGTAGCTGAAACCTCATACCCCATACTTATGGCAAAGGGATCAGGATTCTGAGCATTCGGGTATGCATCTGGATAATTCGGGAAATGATTATCAAAATTACGCCCCAACCATCCTGTATCGGCAGGTGAATTGATCAATCCTGAGGTCCAAATATCCATAGAACGGAAGTGCGAACGGTTTTGCTCTGGATACCCAACATTTTGGATAATACCCAAATTACCGTTATTGAACATGGTCTCCATTCCAGTCATTACTGGATGGAACCCCACTTCTGGTGTAATATTCAAGATGCTCGTTTCAGGAACCAATACGTTGGATCGCTGGATTACCAGGTTATCATATTGATCGATAGGAATTACGGTAGCTAATCCATCATTTCCACCGTTCAATCGAATAATAACAAGCACACGATCATCTGCCATATCAGCAGGCTGAAACATTTTCTGCCCTAGCGATTGAATCTTAATACCACTTTTAAAAACTATAGGCACCCCAGCGGATGCAATGGCTAAATTTCTTACAAAGTCTCTTCTTTTCATTGCGTTCGTTTGTACTCCCAAAAGGAAGTAGAGGGTTCTACATTGTGTGGAATTCTGGCATCTGGAACATTTGTGATAACACGAGTTCTACGCGTGTACGCACCGGATCTTCGTATGTTGGGTCACCAATATTTGCCTGATATTCATTATACTCTATCGTCCATTCAAAATCAGGCAAACCGTTTGTTAAAATTAACTTTAAGGTAGTTTGCTGAGCCGCTGTAAGTCCTTTAGGACAAAACATATCTGTTAGATCTTGAATAACTGAAGGAGCATCTGATGGCAGTGATAAATTATCGACGACATGCAATGCGTTGATTTTATAAAAATCGCCATTCACAGGTATCCCTGTTGCAATCGTCAACCAGAGGGCCACGTCAAAACGAGTCTTTATGTGCGTTGCATTTACCCATAATTTTGAGAAAGATGGCGTTTGATAATATGCTGGCCATCCCGCAACACTTGGTGGAAATGCGTATGCTTGTCCCATCGCTTCACCTAACCAGTACACATTCAGCAACATTTCGTAGTCAGTTGCGAGGTTGAAATTAGGTTCAGCTTCACATTGATTCAACATCGAATAAAGCAAATCCATTGGGCTTTTGATCAACGCACCACGCACTGAAATATCGTAGAAATGTTCGCTCATGAACAATTCCGTCAATACAGGCTCAATTTGGTAATTATTCGCGATGAAGGTATTTGCCATTTCCGCGATTACAGTAGATTCAACAGCGGGTGTTAGATCGTAGTTCACAAAGTAACGGTAAAACTTACGACAGATATAATGCGCCACTTCATCCTGTTGGAAAATGACATCTATTAAATCATTGTATTCGTTTGCTCCGTTTGCAGGTATGCTTGCATTGTTAAAAGCCGCCGATAAGGTCTTATTTGATTGATCGTGCAGAAGCGAATCATAGACCGCATCCACCGAAGTTTGCGAATCACTCCGCAATCCTGTTACATAGTATCCTGTGAGGATTTTTGCTGCTTCTGCAACGTCATGCTCCGTGTAGTTCGTGTAATCCCCAGGTCCAATTTGAGGTCCCTTACCGATGGTAAACAACTCCAGCAACTCACGTGCGTAGTTCTCATTCGGGCTAAATACATTGTTCTCAGCACCATTCAGGAAAAGTAACATACACGGGTTGACTGTTACATCTTTGACCATTTGTTTGAAATCACCCAAAGCATGCGAGCGCAAGAGTACATGATAATCATACGTTGCTCGAGAATCCTGTGTGGGTGTTGCAGAAAAGTGGTTGTGCCAGAAGAGACAAATTTTCTCTGCTATTGTCAGCGACTCACTATTGATTCGCTGCATCATCCATCCAGCCAAAGATGTCAATCGTGCCGTTTCCACCGATTGTGCGTCGAGCACATTGGAAGGATACACAGCATTTACCCAAGTTTGACCTTGCGCCACAATTGTTTCGTCTGGGTGATATGCGAGTGGTTCACCAATGGCGGGAATTTGCATGAGTGACGTTACCGTTGCATTCATTCCATTAGCTACAGCATCCAGAATTTCTTGATTGGTAGCGCCAAAAGTGGCTCTTCGTAATAGGTGAGCGGCCTCAGCTTTTGTCCATGGTCCACCATACGGTGTAAGACTGAGCGAGACGCCCGGTAGCGGTTCGTTTTCCGGCATCTTAGTGCTTTTTTTAGTTTAGCAGTCCACAAATTACGAAAACCCTGCCAAAAAACCCAAACTGATTTAGAAATCTAACGATCAGTCATTTGGAGTGTTAAGAAATCGAATATTGCGCTTCAAACCTGCATATTTTGTTCGCTTAACAGCACTTCCACGAAACAGTTCCCGGAAAACGTCTTCGGTTAAATCTTCCCAATCGGTCTTTGACATTTTCAATAGGTTTTCATGCGGATCAAATGCTGGCTCATTGTGCGGTTTCGAAAATCGGTTCCAGGGGCATACATCCTGGCAAACATCACAACCAAACATCCAACCATCCATTTGATCCTTAAAATGACCTGGAATCAGTGCATCCTTCAATTCAATTGTGAGATAAGAAATACACTTAGAACCATCAACAACATACGGTTCAACAATGGCATCTGTCGGACATGCGTCAATACATTTGGTACATGTTCCGCAATAATCTTTCATCGGTCCATCAGGCTCTAACTCCAAATCAAGAATCAGTTCGGCAACAAAAAAGAAAGAGCCCTGCTTTGGATGAATCAGGTTGCTATTCTTTCCAATCCACCCTAACCCACTCTTTGCTGCCCAGACCTTATCCATTACGGGAGCCGAGTCTACGAACACTCTTCCGCCAACTTCACCAATTTCTTCATGGATAAAGTGCATTAGCGACTTCAATTTGTCTTTGATGACAAAATGATAATCTTTTCCGAACGCATATTTTGAAATCTTAGGTGCATCCGAATCTACTTGTGTTTCCTCAGGGTAATAATTGAGCAATAAAGAAACTACGGATTTTGCATCATCAACCAGTAATCTGGGGTCCAACCGCTTATCAAAATGATTCGCCATGTAAGACATTTTACCGTGATAATCTCGCTGCAACCAGGACTCCAGGCGCTCGGCTTCTTCGCGTAGAAAATCTGCTTTAGAAACGCCACAGTACATAAAACCAAGCTCCTTCGCCTTTTGCTTGATGAAATGGGTATGTCGTTCCTTTTTATTCACTATTTTCCAGAGTTGAAGACAACGGTAGTACTATACACTCCGTTATTTACATACATTTGATTCAAAAGATGAAATTAATCAATTGAGATTAGGACTGCATATTATACCGCTATTATTCTGCTCGGGCTTCTTATTTGGACAATTACCTGTATGGCCTTTGGTCACAGGGTACCCGCAATCGGGACCAACCAATAATACCACCTCAATTACCCCACATCAATATGTGGATTGGACGACGGCTAACCCCGCGTCGATTGTATTGCCAGGCACGGGCAGCAATCGAATTGGTCCTTCTCAGGCGGGAATCAACGGATGCAATCAACTGGAATTTTTCACCTTACACAACGGTGAGTTTAATGCGGCAAACGCAACTTTAGAATTATACACTCCTGCGGGTGTCTATATGCCCTTAGCTGGTGGGGATATGAATGCCAGTGCCGGTGATGATGAGGTGCAAGTGGTTAGGCGACCTGGAAATACCAATCAATGGTTCGTTGTGTATAACCTTGCCCCATCTGCCTACCCTTCTGGCAATCCAGGTTACCAATCATGCTTTTTAGCTTATTCTCTAATTGAAGTAAACGGTGGATCGGCAAACTATGTATTAGATGGACTTGGCAACCCTATCCAGGATAGAATACTAAGCGTTAGCGGGACAAATTATCAGTATTTCCACGGCAAAGCAACCTCCCGAACTTCGGTTGTTGTTGGTTACGATCACGACATCTATGTCCAGCGCAGAACCCAGTCATTTGGTTCAGGAACTATTAGCTCGACTTTTCAAGTAGATCGTTTTTCTGTATCCACTCAAGATGAAATTCTTCATACAGGAAGTTCGAGCGTTGTGAATGGATATTCCTGGAATTTAATGGTCGGAGGAAGTCCTATAGAATTATCACCATCAGAAAACACCTTAGCGGTTAACGCTAGAACTCAAAACAACAACCAGCAAGAAGTATACTTATTCGATCCTTCTAATTTAACAGCAGCACCAAATACCGTGCGCATTAGTGACCTTTGGATTGAATTTACTACCCCTCCAACGGGTATGACAGGACTCTTTCATCAAGCTAGCGCTTTTGACTCAAGCAATGGTACCGGTGTTGATTTTCTTAGAAATTTTGAACGGAAAATTAGTGGTTGGGAATTTAGTCCAAACGGTGATTACCTCTACTTCTGCGGTGGCGGATATCAATCTGGAGCGTACCAAAATATATCCTATCTCGCTCAAATCGACTTAAATCAAACCATTTCAGGAAATCACGTAGTACGAGTACAGGTGCAACAGCCAAATGATTTAGGTACCTACGATCCTACCTCCGGATTGGGGAATGCTTGGTCCTCAGCAGACCTTACCAATTTATGGGAACGACGATCCATCGGCCGTTTGCAAAGTTGTTACGACGGGAACTTGTATTTCACGAAGTCTTACGTTCAAGAGCTCATGGTACTTCCCAATCCTAACAACCCTTTGCCGATAAACATGGTGCCAGGTGACTTGGATTTCTCGACACCCCAAACGCCAAATATACCATTAGACGGTTATGCCGGTTTCATGCCGGATCAAATAGATGGATTCAATTATTTATTTGGAGCGGGGACTTCTACTGGACAAATCTTGGAAGCCAGCTCGGGAAATGTTGTTAGTGGAGACACCTTGCAGTTTTGCGCGCCAAATACCATCGATCTTATCGCAGATTGGGGTACAAGTGCAGATTATTATTGGAATACCGGAGATTCGACGCAACAACTAACCCTATCACAGGCAGGAATCTATTCGGTGGATGTTTATGTTAACGGCTGTTTTGTAACTACTGATTCTGTTTTTGTTGTGGGTGGAAACGTGAATGTGGACCTTGGTCCAGATACGACATTCTGCTCACCAGGCACACTTCTTTTGGACGCTACAACGGTAGGTGCTTCTTATTTGTGGCAGGATGGAAGTACGCAAGCGACCTATCAAGTGAATACAACTGGAACGTACTCAGTGACAGTAGATCTGGGTGGCTGTATTGCTACCGACACTGTTCAAGTAACTGTAAACCCAGGAACGAATCCACAATTAGGACCAGATACCGTAATTTGTGATATCAGTGCCACCTTGTTTTATGATGTAAGCGAGCCTGGTGCTTCCTACGTATGGCAAGATGGCTCTACGAACGGATCACTAACGGTAAGTACCTCTGGAACCTATTGGGTTGAAAGTTCAATTGGGAACTGTTCCTCCTCGGATACAGTGAATGTAGTAATAGCTGAACAGCCAAATATTGACTTAGGAGCTGATACCACGTTTTGTGGCTCGGTGCAATACGTATTGGATGCAAGTTGCTCCAATTGCACATACGAATGGCAGGACGGATCTACGGGCCCCAACCTGGATGTCTCCTCAGCGGGTGTATATTATGTGTCGGTTGATAATTCTGGATGCATCGATTCTGACACCATTGAAATTCAACAGGTTTTACTTCCAAATGTCTCCTTGGATAATATCGAACTGTGTGAATCGGCACAGGAATTTGTTACCATTGATGCCAGTGGAGTAACGTATCAATGGCAGGACGGAAGCACAGGTAACACGTACATTGTCAGTGAGCCTGGGGTGTACTCCGTAATCGTTTCTAATGTGTGTGGATCGGATACTGTTGCATTTCAGGCAGTTCAAGTAGAATGTTTCTGTGACATTTATGTTCCGAATAGCTTTAGTCCAGATGAGGATGAATTCAATCCTGTTTTTAGAGCCTATACTGATTGTGCTTTACAGTATTTTGAGCTGGAGGTTTACAATCGCTGGGGCGAGGTAATTTTCTCTTCCACCGATATTAACTACGTATGGGATGGCACTTACAATAGAAAACCTGTCCAAGACGGAACATATACCTGGAAAATGGAGTATGCTTTTGCCGATAATGTCCCAGGAGAAAACGTCGGTCATGTCACCGTTATTCGTTAGCCAAAGTTTTTCTTGTTTCGAATCGTATGCATGTTCCATAAGGGTTCCTCGTGAAAGTGATTGAAGGTTTTTATATTTAGCATTATCTCGTTTCATCTACCTTGCTATGAAGTTATTTTCTATCATTTTCTGCCTACACTTTGTAATTACTATCTCCTCTTGCACGGATACGAATACCTTTCGCAATTCAGACGAAAAAGCAACTGAGGAAAAACTGGCCGAACTGGTTTTGGAAAGAAACGTTCCTGCCTTAGTGGTATTAGGTACCATTCAGGATGCAGGATCACCACAGATTGGATGTAAGAAAGATTGCTGTGCAGACTTGTTCGAAAATCCAGATCCGAACCGAATGGTAGTTTCACTTGGCGTGTCTGATAGCAAAGGGCGTAATTATGTATTCGAAGCATCTCCAGATCTCCCCCGTCAATTTGAAATATTAAAAAAAATAGGTAAGAAGACCGAGACGAATGCTCCAGACGGCATTTTCCTGACACACGCTCATATTGGACATTACACTGGTTTGATGTACCTTGGAAAAGAGGCGATGGATGCAAGAAACGTTCCCGTATACGCTATGCCGAGAATGGAGCAATTTCTTCGAGACAATGGACCGTGGAACCTTCTTGTCGAACGCGAGAATATCCGTATCAATGCCTTGGTCGCTGCTGAAACAGTAAAGTTGCCAGAAATTTCGGTGACACCCATCACAGTGCCACATCGTGATGAATACTCTGAAACGGTCGGCTATCGAATTGAGGGGCCAAACAAAAGTGTCTTATTTATTCCCGACATCGACAAGTGGAGTAAATGGGAACAAGACATTATCAAGGAGGTTGAAAAAGTAGATTACGCATTTTTAGACGCCACATTCTTCAGTGGTGAGGAGATAAACAATCGGGACATTTCACAAATTCCTCATCCCTTTGTGATTGAAAGTCTCGAAGCATTCAAAAATTTAAGTCCTAAAGAAAAAAGGAAAATTCACTTCATTCATTTCAATCATACCAATCCAATTATAAAAAAAGATAGTCCGGAAGCAAAACAAGTCCTCGACGCAGGGTTTAAAATTGCTCAATTTCAAGACGTTTTTCTTTTGTAAGCCGAAAAAGTGTTACTTCGATAAAAATCAACATTCCCTTTATTACTTGCCTAGAACTCTTATTTTCACCAAATGAGCCACCATCAAAACATTCAACGCACTTTAGAAGTGATGTTTAAGAAACAAACGCCAAGCTCTGGACTGTTGCGTCTCAATCAAGGAATGCAATTTGACAGACCGGGCGGGCCTTACCTGATTATAGCGGTGATGGTGATTTTCGTTCTTTCGATAAATTTTATGATTTACGATAATTGGATTTTGGGTTTGATATTGCTCCCACTAATCGTGCCCATTGCAGCCTACATTATGGATATTCAAGGTATCGAAGTGGATTTTAAGAATGGGAAAATTCGCAAGTACCGTTCCTTTCTCGGCATCCGCTCCGGTGAATGGATGGAATTGGGCGCTTTTGATAGCGTGCGCGTTTATCAGCATCAATTGAAAATGAAGCGATCTCCATTGAATCGATTACGCCCACGAAAATTTGATACTGAGGCTTACTATTACGTGCGTCTGGTCAGTCGGGGCCTGAATAAATCCATCTCCTTGTTAGAATTACCTGAATATGGCAGGGCAAAGTATCAAGCCGAAAAAGTGGCGCAACATGCGCGCTTGATTTACATTGAAAAGCCCGCACGTTTGAAGGAAGATAAGGTTTAGGCATTCGATAATTCTCGAATACATTCCTCCCGAATGTTCCAAAGTTCTTCAAGCGAGTATGATGAGTTCGAATCCGAGCGCCAAGACTCCAGGTATTCCTTGTGATATTCAATCTTTTTGGAAATTAAGAAATCTGGTGTTATCACGCGTTCTTCAAGAACATCTGCAGCAATTTTCTCATAAGAACTACTATTGGAGGTTGCATCCAGATAGGATGATCCAACTTTCAAGTAACAATGTGCTTCAGGAATACCTTTTAATTCATAATTACTTAGTACTTTCTCAACCTTAGGTGTATTCTCTGGTGTCATCATGTATATACCAACAATCAATTGAACACTTTCCAATGTATTGAGCTGTGCTACTTTGAAAAGAAATCCGTGCTTCGTGCTGCAGGTTCCCATTCGGCGGTACCAAACACTGTCATAATCACCTCGATCTTCTCCTCTACCGTATCGAAAGTTTCGCACGCTTCGCACCAAATCCTCCCAGGTCACACAACCAGATTCTACGATGTCTAAGGTTAAAGGATCATTGGAATTTAGTTCCATCAGAAAAGTCCACCTTGTGAAAAACCGAGATTTTTACCCAAATGTTTGTAGGCTTTCTCCGTTACCTTTCTACCCCGTGGCGTGCGCATGAGGAAACCTTCCTGAATTAAAAAAGGTTCATACACCTCCTCTAGAGTACCCGCGTTCTCACCAATGGCAGTCGCAATCGTAGACATTCCAACAGGTCCACCAGCAAACTTATCAATGATTACAGATAAAATCTTGTTGTCCATTTCATCCAACCCGTTTTTATCTACATTGAGCGCTTCTAAGGCATGATCTGTAATTTCTAGGGTGATCGTGCCGTCCCCTCTAATCTGTGCAAAGTCGCGTACTCTTCGCAGCAAAGCATTCGCAATACGTGGTGTTCCACGACTTCTGCTCGCTATTTGATAAGCAGCCTCCTCTGTGATGGGAATATCGAGCAAACCTGCAGATCGCTCTACAATCAATGTCAATGTTTTCGCATCGTAATATTCGAGTCGTGAATTAATTCCGAATCGCGCTCGTAAGGGAGAGGTTAATAAACCAGATCTTGTGGTAGCACCAATAAGTGTGAATGGATTCAATTCAATTTGCACTGTTCGGGCGTTAGGTCCGGAATCAATCATGATATCGATGGTATAATCTTCCATCGCAGAATACAAATACTCTTCAATTACAGGACTCAATCGGTGGATTTCATCAATAAACAAAACATCACCGCGTTCCAAGTTGGTTAACAACCCAGCTAGATCTCCTGGCTTGTCCAACACAGGGCCACTGGTTACCTTACAGTTTACACCCAATTCGTTAGCGATAATGTTGGCCAAGGTAGTTTTACCCAACCCCGGAGGTCCATGTAACAATACATGGTCCAAAGGTTCATTTCTGAGTGTTGCAGCTTTTACAAAAACCTCAAGGTTTTCTGTTACTTTCCGCTGTCCGGTAAAATCCTCCAGTCGCTTCGGGCGTAAGACTTTGTCGTAATCCTGATCGTTTGATCTGCCTTCTGCCTCTTCTCTGTAATCAAATGAATCGTCCAATGCTCGCCGCTTTATTCAAATGTACAAAAAACCCTGACGTTCTTGCGAAGTCAGGGTTTGTTACGATAAATGCTTTATTAATGCTCTTCCTCTCCTTCAGCCAATGGCACTGTTTGAGGAACGAAATCTTCATCTTGACCCGGCTTCGAGTAATCGTACGGCCATCTGTGCACCGTTGGCAATTCTCCTGGCCAGTTTCCGTGAATATGCTCTACTGGAGTTGTCCACTCAAGCGTATTCGAACGCCATGGGTTTTGAGGTGCTTTTGGTCCTCGGAAAATACTATAGAAGAAGTTGAACAAGAATAGAATTTGACCAAGTGCCGCGATAATTGCGAAAATGGTAATAATAACATTCAAGTCCATCATCATTTCGAAAGTGTTACCATCAAATGATTCGTACACCGAGTAATCATAGTAACGACGTGGTGCTCCTGCCAATCCGACAAAGTGCATTGGGAAGAATACGCCATACGCTCCAATCAAAGTAATCCAGAAGTGTGCGTAACCAAGTCGCGTATTCATCATCTTTCCGTACATCTTAGGGAACCAGTGGTACACCCCGGCAAACATACCGAGTACCGCTGACATACCCATTACGATGTGGAAGTGTGCTACAACGAAGTATGTGTCGTGAATCGCGATATCCAATGCTGAATCTGCAAGGATGATTCCCGTAACACCACCAGTGATAAACGTTGATACCAATCCGATAGCAAACAACATTGCTGGTGTATATACGATAGATCCTTTCCAAAGGGTTGTGATGTAGTTAAACACCTTCACCGCTGATGGAATGGCGATCAATAACGTAGTAAATACGAAGACACTACCTAGGAATGGGTTCATACCTGTTACGAACATATGGTGCCCCCATACAATGAACGAGAGGAATCCAATTGCGAGAATAGACCCAATCATCGCTCGGTATCCGAAAATCGGTTTTCGTGCGTTCGTTGATATAATTTCCGACGACAATCCTAAGGCCGGTAAGAGTACGATATATACCTCTGGGTGACCTAAGAACCAGAACAAGTGCTGGTACAAGAGTGGCGAACCACCATGCTGCGTCAACATCTCTCCTTGCACAATGATGTCAGATAGGTAGAAACTTGTTCCCGCCATTCGATCCATCATCAAAAGTACTGCCGCTGAAAGTAATACAGGGAATGAAAGCACCCCAAGAATTGCAGTAACGAAGAACGCCCAAATTGTCAAAGGAAGACGTGTCATGGACATTCCTTTCGTACGCAAGTTCAATACCGTAACGATGTAGTTCAATGACCCGATCAAAGAGGATGCAATGAAGATACTCATGGAGAACAACCAAAGGGTCATACCCATTCCGGATCCTTGTACTGCTGTTGGCAACGCAGAAAGTGGTGGGTAAATTGTCCATCCCGCCATCGCTGGCCCAGTTTCCACAAATAGAGAAACAAACATCAATACGGATGAGATGAAGAAGAACCAGTACGACAACATGTTTAAGAAACCTGATGCCATATCTCGCGCTCCTACTTGCAATGGAATTAGCAAGTTTGAGAATGTACCTGACAATCCACCTGTAAGAAGGAAGAATACCATAATCGTACCGTGAATTGTTACCAATCCAAGGTACATGTCCTCACTCAATACTCCGTTTGGTGCCCATTGATCTCCAAGGAAAAAAGAAAGAAATTCAGACTCTTCTCCTGGCCATGCCAATTGGATACGGAACAAAATCGATAACAACATTGCCACAACCCCCATGAAAACTGCAGTCATCAAGAACTGCTTACCAATCATTTTATGGTCCTGACTAAAGATGTACTTTGATACGAAACTTTCCTCGTGGTGTCCGTGATCATCGTGGTGTCCGTGTGCTTCGTGCGCTACTGCCCCCATTCTATCTTAATTTAATTTTGTAGTCTAACTATTGTAAATATCGTTTCTTATGCCGCTGGTCCGCCTTCTTCCTGGTCGTCCATAGCATTTTCATCTTCACCTTCTTCTCCTCCTTCAGCTTCTTCTTTTGCCTTAGCTTCTGCCTCAGCCTTTTCCGCTTGTAATTCAGGATATGTTTTCGTAGGCTCTTTCTTGTAATACGTATGTTCAAATGTTGCTTCGTGAATTTTACCACGCTTCATGAGACGCTTCTCTCCATCAATTTCTTGGTATTCACCCAACATCCACTTATCGTACTCAGCTTTTTCAAGTACCACTACTATCATGTTCATGTTGTAGTGCGCCCCTCCACAAATCTTGTTACACATGAGAATGAAGTTGAAGTTTTCATCGTTCTTCTTTTCACGCATTTCCTGCGTTGTCATGTTCGGAGTAACCTTGAAACGTGTAATAGCTCCTGGTACGGTATTCATCTGTGTACGCAAGTGAGGAATATACGCCGAGTGGATTACATCCTTTGAACGGAATGTTAACTCGTAATTCTCGTCTTTACACAAGAATAATGTATCTGTGATGAAATCATCTTTTGCACGCTTGTCATACTTACCTGTGTTACGTGCCTTCATTTGGTGTAATAAGCGAATCAACTGCTCTTTGCGTGCCAAACGCTCCTCCATTTCCGTACGGATTTTCTCAGAGTAAACGTTCTTCGGGTCATTCAATTTAGCTTCAAGATCTTGGATTCCGTTCGGCTCAACCGTCATTAACTCAATGGCTCTGTCAATTGTCTCCGTTGTCATCAAAGCTAAAGGGTTCGCACTTTCATCTGTCAATTTATAATCGTACTTACCTAGTCTGTTGTCTACACCTGAGTAACGTGCATTCCAGTCGAATTGATAAGAGAACAACTCTACACGAATAGCTTCGTCTTTTGCTTTGTCCGTAACTTCATTCCAGCTGCGAAGTCCGAGAATGATAATCACAGCAAGTACAATCGCTGGGATCACTGTCCAAACCATCTCCAGTTTGTTATTGTGCGGATAGTAGAAAGCTGGTACTCCTGGTTTCTTTACGTATTTCCAAGCGAACACGAATAATAAGGCATTCGTGAGGAAAAATACAAGAATGATGATCACGAAGTTAAGATCTAACAACCAATCCGTTTGTTCTCCATGCACGGAAGCAGCAGGTCCACGTCCCGTCCATCCATACTTCAACATCAACCAGATGAAGCCAATGAATAGGAAAAGCATGAATCCAAGCATGAGCTTCGCATTCAAACGGTTGTCCCGATTTGAAATCTCATTCTCCTTCTTGTTAGTCAATTTTGAGGACAACTCATATACACGCATCAACTGCGCAAGAGCTATAACTCCCAAAATAATTACTAGTAATACGAACAATTTAGCCATCTCTGTGTGTTATTCTATCAATAAATATTAAATGTCGTGGTGAATACTTTCGTCCAAGAAAGGGTGATTCACAGGCGTCAACGGTGCTTTCGTTAGATTGGTTAAAACCACTTTGATCAATACTCCAGCAAGGATAATTCCGATACCGAATTCAATAAATCCTGGATATGCAGAAGGACCTTGAGATCCAATCGCAATCATTTGGTAAGCATCCAACCAATGTCCAAGGAGAATGATGATTCCAACAAAAGTCAAAATTCCTGCGTGACGCTTTGCATCGCGTGACATCAAAATCAACATTGGGAATACCATGTTGATAAAGAACATGAAGAAGTATAAGAATTTATGTTCCTCAATACGCGCAACGAAGTACGTTACCTCCTCTGGAATGTTCGCATACCAGATCAACATGAATTGCGAGAACCACAAGTATGACCAAAGGAATGAAATCGCGAACATCCATTTTCCAATATCATGAATGTGACTATCATTCACTTTTGGCAAATATCCTTGCTTCTTAAGGAATAATACCAACATTACCAATACAACCATTGTAGACACCCACATTCCAGCGAATGTATACCATCCAAACAATGTAGAGAACCAGTGGTAGTCTACAGACATTACCCAGTCCCAAGCCGATGTTGAGCTAAATACTGCGAAGAATACCAAGAACAATGCTCCTTTACGGTAGTTACGGAAGTGAATTTCCGTTCCTCCTACTCTATCTTCTTCTAAGGAACGCTTGCGGAAACCACGAAGGAAGATCAAGTATGTCGCTAAGTATGCAGCTGTTCTAATCCAGAAGAATGTTTTGTTCAAGTAAAATTGTTTACCTGCTGCAATATGATCGTAATGGTCACCTCCTTCTACGTACAATTCAGGATCCATCCATCCGTATACGTGTGCTCCATCCAACACTGTGATTACTATTAGTACTAAAGCCAAAAGCCCTGCACCGTATGGTAAAAACATTGCAATTGCCTCTATAGGTCGCTTGATGTATGCGTACCATCCTGCCTCTGTTGCATAATTCAATGCTAGGAAGAACAAGGCTCCTAAACCGATACAGAAGTAGAAATAGCTATTGGATAGCAATCCACCTAAGATGCGCGTCTTGAAGAGATCTCCGTCACCACTGTGAACAATCAAACCAATGATTAAACTTAATACCCCTGCGGCGATTAAACCGTAAGAGATCATGTTTGATTTACTTGATACTTTAAATTCCATCGTAATTCGTTCGTCTAATTAAAATTCTTCTTACTCAGAACTAGTTTTCATCATCCTCGTTTCCGTCCTCTGCACCGTCAACGTCTTCACCTTCCGGATCCTCATCTGCCGCTTCAGCAGCTTTCGCAGTTCCGTAATCTTTATCGATCAAACGCTGTATGTAATGAACCATCGTCCAAATTTCTTTCTTGTTGACGATAGAGCGGTGTGATCCCATTGCTCCTTTTCCGTAATAAATGGAGTAGAACATTTGACCTTCCGTTGCTGCTACGTTCGCATAGTTCGGAACACCCACATAGGTTTCATTCACCATCATTGCTCCATTTCCATCACCTTTTGCACCGTGACAGTGTGCACAATTCGCTACAAACAACTTCTCGGCATTCTTCCAAAACGCTTTGTAAGCAACGGAATCAGATTCAGCCGGTAAGGCCAAAGGGTTTTTATCATCCTTCGCTAACTCATACGTGTCAACACCATCTGGTGAAAGCTCCTCACCATACATACCATGGGTCTTTTTGAAAGCTGCATTAGCAAGGTGTTTGTAAGGCAACATTAATGACACTTCTGCCGAATCCGTTCCGTAATAAGGAATGGTTCCGTTCGGTGGTGTCATTGCCGACAAACGTGATTTCAATTCAGTGTTTTCACGCTCCTTGATGTGTCCGTAATCTACATACGGCTCAATTGCAGGTGAACGATACATGTCTGGCATGTACTCTAGACCTGGGCTATCTGGATCGCCACCACAAGATCCAAGAATCAACGTGGATACGGCTGCAATCGCTAAACTTCCTATTATTCTCAATTTCATTTTCATCTTCTGAACTGAATAATTATGCTACATCTTTTTGATCCAACTCTACGATTCCTGTCTCTTTCAACATCTTTTCTAATTCCTCAGCAGAGAACTGTGAGTTTTCAGAAGTGCGAAGCTCCATCACGAAACGATCATCTGTTGTGCGTGGATCTGGGTTTTGTGCTGGCATTCCAGGAAGCGTTTTGTTACGTAAGAAATACGTAATTGCCATTCCGTGTGCCGCACACAATACAGTAAACTCGAATGAAATTGGAATGAATGCCAAAATATTATCCAAGTATGTAAAGTTTGGTTTACCACCAATGTTCATCGGCCAGTCTACTACCATAAAGTAACGCATCCCGATGGTTGCTAACGTAAGACCTGTCAGACCATAAATAAAGGCCATGATTCCCAATCGTGTGTTTTTCACACCGATGATTGGATCAATACCGTGGATCGGGAACGGAGAAAATACCTCCGAAACCTTCACACCTTTCGATACCAACTTCTTCGCACCGTCCTTCAGTACGTTGTCGTCGTCATACATTGCATATATTACCTTATCTGCCATGTCTTATTCGTTATTATCGTTATTATCTTCTTTCTTCTCTTCTGAATCGTCGCCTTCTTTCGCATCATCTGAAGCTTCCGTTGACTCTTCCGCTTTTGGCTCTTCAATAGGTGCTTCTGCTTTTGGCGCTTCCACTACTTCCGCAGGCTCTTCATGATGATGATCGTCTGGCATGTTCTTGTATGACTCTCCAGATCCTTTCAAAATTGATTTCACCTCATTCAATGCCAATACAGGGAAGTAACGTGCAAACAATAGGAAGAACACGAAGAACAATCCAATTGTACCAATGTACACCCCGATGTCAATGTGACTTGGGTAGTGCATACTCCAAGATGAAGGAAGGAAGTCGCGGTGCAACGATGTTACGATAATCACGTAACGCTCGAACCACATACCGATGTTTACTACAATCGAAATGATGAATGTAAAAATCAAGCTGCGACGTAATTTCTTGAACCACATCAACTGCGGAGAGATCACGTTACATGTCATCATTGCCCAATATGCCCACCAGTAAGGTCCAGTTGCACGGTTGATGAATGCGTATGCTTCGTATTCTACTCCTGAGTACCATGAAATAAACAACTCCGTAATATACGCCGTACCAACGATGGATCCGGTTACCATAATTACAATGTTCATATACTCCACGTGTTTTGTGTGGATGTACGCCTCCAGACTCATCGCTTTACGCATGATCAAAAGGAGCGTTTGTACCATCGCGAATCCTGAGAATACCGCTCCCGCAACGAAGTAGGGAGGGAAGATGGTGGTGTGCCAACCTGGAATAACCGATGTGGCGAAGTCAAAGGATACAATAGAGTGTACCGAGAATACTAGTGGTGTCGCTAAACCTGCCAAAACCAAAGAAACCAATTCAAAACGATTCCAGTGCTTGGCGCGTCCTGACCATCCGAAAGACATGATCGAGTACATCTTCTTTGGAATTGGTTTTTTCGCACGGTCACGAATGGTTGCGAAATCTGGAATCAATCCGATGTACCAGAAAACTAATGATACGGATAGATACGTAGAGATCGCGAATACATCCCAAAGGAGTGGTGAGTTAAAGTTTACCCAAAGAGAACCGAAATGGTTTGGAAGTGGCAATACCCAGTATCCTAACCAAAGACGTCCCATGTGAATGAGCGGGAACAAACCTGCCATAAATACGGCGAAGATGGTCATTGCCTCTGCCGATCGGTTAATTGCCATACGCCATTTCTGACGGAACAATAATAGCACGGCTGAAATCAAGGTTCCGGCGTGTCCGATACCTACCCACCAAACGAAGTTGGTAATATCCCATGCCCAACCAATGGTTTTGTTAAGTCCCCAAACACCGACACCGGTACCGAGTAGATAAAGAATACATCCTACACCATACAATCCGATGATCAGTGCAATTCCAAAAAGGATGTACCACATGCGTGGTGCTTTATCCTCAATTGGACGACATACATCTTCAGTAATGTCATGGTAGGTCTTGTGACCTAAAATGAGGGGTTCTCTAATTGCTGCTTCCTTATGCATTACAACAGGGTTTTATTTCGATTAATGTGCTGTTTCTTTCTTCTTTCCGTGTCCGCCTTGTTCACCGTGTCCTCCGCCGTGTTCTTTCTTTTCATGTTGAACAGCAGCCAAGTTTTTGTTCTCTTCATTTCGAACTTTCACTTTGAACCATACGTTCGGCTTCACACCTACTTCTTCCAATGCTTGGTATGCACGTTTGTCATCTGCACTCTTACGGATTGCTGAATTTGGATCATTCCAATCTCCAACGGTAATTGCGTTCGCAGGACAAACATCTGCACAAGCTGTTGTGTAATCTCCATCTTGTACTGGTCGGTTTTCTGTCTTCGCATCCAACTTACCAGCTTGAATACGCTGCACACACATAGAGCATTTCTCCATTACCCCTCGTGTACGAACTGTTACGTCTGGGTTCAATACCATACGCCCTAGATCATCCTGTGCTGGGTTAATTTCTGCTTGTGCTTTGTATGAAGGATAGTTAAACCAGTTGAAACGACGTACTTTGTACGGACAGTTGTTCGCACAGTAACGTGTACCGATACAACGGTTGTACGTCATTTGGTTTAATCCTTCGTTTGAGTGCGTCGTTGCTGCAACTGGACAAACCGTTTCACACGGAGCGTGGTTACAGTGGTGACACATCATTGGCTGGTGCACTACCATTGGGTTATCCTCTGGATCTTCAGCTGCATCAAACCACTCCATTTTGCTCTTCTCGTGGTCTCTACGTGTACCTGGTGCTGCTTCTTCTGTTGAAGCGAAGTAACGATCGATACGCAACCAAGCCATTTCACGTCCTTTACGCACCTCAGTTTTACCAACCACTGGTACGTTGTTCTCTGACTGACATGCGATCAAACAAGATCCACAACCGAAACAAGAAGACAAGTCAACTGTCATTCCCCAACGGTGCCCTACATTTTCCACTGGATGCGCATCCCAAAGGTCGAATTCTTCCATTGGCGCTTCCACGTGATGTCCGTGCTCATCAACTTTTTGTAGTGTCCATTCAGGATTGTACGCTGACTTATCGCGGTTTTTGTAGATATCAAAAGTAGTTTCACGAATTACAGAATTACGTCCCATTGCTGTTCCGTGAATCTGCGTTACCGCTACCAAATACTTCTCATCCTCATGTACTTTAAGGTCCCCCCCTCCGTACAGTGAATATGTTCCGTTTGCCACTGAAGTCAATGCAAACGCATTCGCTCCGATGGTAACTTTATTTCCTTTTTCATCAGTTTCGTAGCCCCCGTACTCTTTCGTTTGGTAGGCAGCCTTACCGATTTCCTCTCCATTCGCTCCACGACCGTACCCCAAAGCAACACCAACAGTACCTCTAGCCTGACCCGGTAGTGGCATTACTGGAAGTTTTACTGAGTTTCCGTTAACAGTCAATGTAGCTAATGTCAAGCCGTTCTCCTGGTCGAAATACTTCGTACACTTGTTGTCGTCCATGTCTTTGGGCGCCATAGTGATGTAGTTGTCCCAAGTGGCTTTGGTCATTGAATCAGCCATCTCTTGCAACCATGGGTTGTTTGCCTGCTGTCCGATTCCCATTCCAGACTTCTGGTACATAACCACCTCCCATTTTCCAGAGATTGCCGGTGCTTTCACAGAAGAAAGATCTCCTGTAAAATCTGGTTGTGTTGGCGCGACCATAGTTGTATCTGTACAACTATTGTGTACCATCATGTTCCAGTACGTATGCTCGTCTGTGTAATTCGTTTGAGGCATTCCATATTCAATCCACAGACCACGCATGTAATCGTGTACAATTTTTGAGTCTTTGCCTACAGATGGTCGTGTTGCTTCACCCGCCCAAACCAAGAAAGACTCAATTGCTGAGGCTGTATCGTGCAAAGGACGAATTGTTGGCTGCGCAATGGCATAATGATCTGCCATTACATTGTAATCGTTCCACGCCTCCAATGCATGAAGATCAGAAGCAACGTATTTACAGTTAGACGCTGTTTCATCCGCATAAAGCGACATGGAAACAGATGTTTTCACTTTTTTCAATCCTTTGGCGAACTCCTTTCCATTTGGAAGTGTATATACTGGATTCACGCCATAGAAAATCACTGCATCAGGACCGTTACCTTTCGCAACTGCTTTTGCGAATTTGTCCATTTCAGCATCATCAGACATAAACATGTTGATTGGCATGTTCACGTTGATTGTTGTTTTATAAGCTCCCAACTTGTGGTTTAGTTTGTTCACCATCATTTGAACATCCACATCATTGGAACCACAAACCACTAAAGAAGCATCTTTCGATACTTTAAGGGCGTTGTATGCTTTTTTCGCTGCGATCAATGCCGTTCCATCCAGTTTCGTTGAAACCGACGTAGAAACTCCAAACTTGTTCAACAACCAAGCAACTACGTTCGCTTGTTGAGACGGCTTGATTTGACCACGAACATCAGCATTTGATCCAGTAACAGACATTACTGATTCGAACTGGAAATGCTTCGACATCCATTCTCCATCAGGATTACGACGTTCACCGTACTGTCCTGCAAATACTGTTGGCATCAACCAAGAGTTTAAGAAGTCAGCATCGATAGAAACGATTGTTTTCGCTTTTGAAAAATCGTAACCAGGGATGATTCCAGGGCGATCGTTATTCACTGGAGTTCCAACTGGCTCTACATCTTGAGCAGCTACATCTGCGCCTTCTGCTCCTTCAGTTGTTGGCATTGCATTTGGATCTGGAACTGTTAGTCCAAATGAACGTTTGTTTGCCTCACGCATTCCTGCGTATGAAGTTGCATCGTATTGAATATGCTGGAATTTATCCTTACCTACTTTATTTGCAAGTGCCTTAATGGCTTCACCTGCTGTAGGACCTGTAATCGTATTGGAAACAAGAACAACTTTGTTAGCTGATTTCAAGCCAGCCATCACTTTCTTATCCAACGACGTATATGACTTTGTCTCACCATTAATAGTTGGACGTTGCAAACGCTCGCTATCGTACAGCCCTAAAACAGACGCAATAATACGAGGGTTTACACCACCTTTCGTGATGCCGAAGTCTTTGTTTCCTTTAATAAAGATTGGTCGACCTTCACGTGTCTTTACCAAAATACTTGCGTAAGATATACCATCGTAATAAGTAGACGCGTACCAAGTTGGCATACCTGGAGTTACGTTTTCTGGCTTATTAACGTAAGGTACTGCTTTGTTTACAGGGGCCTCACATGCCGCAACTGTTGCTGCAGCCACACTAAATCCTAAAAACTTTAGGAAGTCACGTCGCCCTGTGGAAGACTCTTGTAATTTATCATCACTCAAAAACTCCTCTACGGAAGTTTGAGTCGGAAATTCCTGATCTCTGGATTCTAGAAACTGAGGAGTCTCGTGCAACTCGTCGATTCCTTTCCAATATTTTCTATTCATTCCCATATTCTTAATTCGAATTCTTCAAGTTCTTAATTAATAGTGGCATTTAGCACACTCCCATCCTCCTAGTTCTTTCGGACTCACTTTATCATCATCAAGGAACTTGCTATACAAAGACTTGTCGTGTTTCACCAATCGGTTATGGATTTCATCGTAGTATGTTAAGGTCTCAGGATTGTTGTCTGATAGCACCCCAGCAGAAACTGTGGACTGATCGTGACATTCTATACACCAACCCATGGTCAATGTTGATTTAGAGAAATTAATTCCTGCGTCAATATTTGCCTGAACCTTATTCAATTCTTCGTGTGGCTGAACTTTGGCAACTTCCACTTGCTTGGTCATGTCACCATGACACTGAGCACAATCCAATCCTCCTACAACAACGTGTTGCTGGTGATTGAAGTAAACGTGATCTGGAAGGTTGTGTACCTTATTCCAAACAATAGGTTTTGTTTTTCCTGTGTACTCCTGACCGTCCCATCCAGCTGCTTCGTAAATCTTTTTGATTTTCGCTTGTTGCTCTGGTTCGTTCCCGTTGATCTGCTTGTGACAGTTCATACAAACGTTTACCGTCGGTAATCCAGCAGACTTAGATTCAGTTACAGAGTTGTGACAGTACTTACAGTCAATACCGTTAATTCCTGCGTGTGTTTGGTGCGGGAAGTCAATTGGCTGCGATGGTTGGTAGTCCTCCATGATGTTGATGTTGTACAACCCTTGGAACAACGCTACCAAAAGTCCGATTACAACAACCAAAGCACCAATTCCAACATACTTACGATTGAACCATGCCCATCTCTTTAACTCATCGGCGTAACTCTGTGCAGCACCTTCCTCGTCTCCGTCAACCTCTGCTTGCGCATGTTTCAATTGACGACGAACACCTCCTACGGCAAGAATGATAGTTGCAAACACTGCAAAAAGAGCGATCCAAATCCATCCTAACGAAGACTCCTCTTCTTCAACAGCAGCACCTTCAGCACCTCCGGCAGCTCCTCCGCCGCCTCCGCCAGTATCTTCAACCTGCGCGTCAATCCAATCGAAAATGGAAAGAATCTCATCGTCTGTCCACTTATCTCCAAACGCCTGCATGTTTGAAGCCTTGATCTTTGATCGTTGTTGAGCGTAAGGATTTTTCGCGGCCGCTTCCTGCCAATTTCGAATCCAAAGAATTAGAGTCGCTTCGTCAGCATTCTCTAACCATTGATCCCTCACACCTGAGAGCTTTGGACCAGTACCATCTTTGAAAGGATGATGACATGTAGCACAATTCGCCTTGAATAAAGCTCCTCCATCTTGAGCCTGAGCAGTATATGACCCCGTTAAAAATAGGATTGTCACAACGGCTAGACACCATTTGTTAAAATTTCTAAACATCTGACTACTAGATATTTTCATGTAAAAAACTGTTCGTCTTACGCCAAATACACGGGTTTTGACGATAGCAAATTTAGCACAAAAGTCAGTTTGCATGACATTTGTATGACACTTTTGGATAGCTCTGAATTAATTTAGAATGATTCTAAATTGTATTATTTGCATCCAATCTTTCAACTCGTGTTCGGTCAGCACTTTCCAGCATGTTTAGATATTTTGGCATAGTCATTGACCCAACTTTTGTATTTTTGATTCAACATTGATCAGCATCTATGAAAAAGACCTTATTAATAGCTCTTGCGATTTTGAATTTCTCCGGTTGGACATATGCCCAAAAAGGAGACATTCAAGTCAAGAAGGATTCAAGAATAAACGCCCTTGTAGCCAAGCAAAGCGAGGTAGTACCACCGGACACGAAAACCAAAATCAAAGGATTTCGCGTTCAATTGTATTTTGACTCAGATCGATCAACGATTAATGATGCACGATCACGCTTTATAGCTCAATATCCTAGAGTTGATACCTATGTTGAGTACAATGCGCCGAACTATTATTTAAAAGTGGGTGATTTCAGAACGCGCTTGGAGGCCGAGAAGATTAAAGCCGCAATGACTGCAGAATTCCCTACGAGTTTTGTGATTGAAGAAGACATCAACTTACCCCGATTGGTGAAAGACGACGACGAATAGGATTGATGGATCAGCATTTCGGCAAAAATTACAAACTCTGTAATAAAGAACATATAGATGGCTTGTTTGCAACGGGGCGTTCTCAAAAACAATATCCCTTTGTAGCGAAATATGATGTCCAGGAACTAAAAAGTACTAGTCCTTTTCAAATTGTTATTTCAGCTCCGAAGCGCACCTTTAAAACTGCTGTTAGCCGTAATAGGGTGAAGCGAATATGCCGTGAAGCTGTTCGGAAAAACAAACAAGAATTAGAGTCCTATTTGAAGGATCAAAATAAGCAATTGGGAATTTTCTTACTTTACACTGGCAAAGAGGAAATCCTTACAGAAAAACTGGAACAGAAAGTGCGGACTTTGTTCCAAAAAATTATTGACGACTTACAAAACAACTATGCGTAATACTTTTCGATCTATCATTTTAATCTTCGCCACAGCGTTTATATCCACCTTTGGTTACAGCCAGAATAACGGATTTGAAGTTATTCGTAGTCTGGAAATCATGAATGAAATTTATGAGAATCTGGAGAAGTATTATGTGGACGACCTCAACTCTGGAAGTATGTCCAAGGCGGCAATTGATGCCATGCTCAAGGATTTGGATCCATATACCGTTTATTATCATGAAACGGAGATTGAAGATTACCAATTGATGACCACTGGACAGTACGGCGGCATTGGCGCATTGATTCGAAAAGTAGACGACTATACATACATTACGGAACCTTACGAGGGAAAACCAGCACAAGTAGCCGGTTTGAGAGCTGGGGATAAAATTCTTTCTATCGATGGGAAAGATATGAAGGATAAACCCTCATCAGAAGTGTCCACCGCGTTAAAAGGACCAAAGGGCAAAGAACTTGAGGTGGAAATCGAACGACCAAATGGCGAAAAGAAAAAGTTCAAATTTATTCGCGATGAAATCAAGTTACCAGACGTTCCATATTCTGGATTAATGGAGGACAACGTCGGGTACATTAAGTTGAATAGCTTTACGCGAACAGCGCATCAAGAGGTACTTTCTGCGTATACCGATTTAAAAGCGGATGGTATGGAAAAACTAATTCTGGACCTTCGCGGCAATGGTGGAGGACTACTCATTGAAGCTGTGAAGATCGTTAACATGTTTATTCCGAAAAACGAGGTGGTTGTTACTACGAAAGCGCGCGTGGCTGAAGAAAACCGAAGATATACGACCATGACTTCACCCGTTGATTTAGACATTCCCGTAATTGTTTTGATCAATGAAAGCTCTGCTTCTGCCAGCGAAATTGTGGCGGGAAGCTTGCAGGATTATGATCGCGCGGTAATTGTCGGAACCACGTCTTTTGGAAAAGGCCTGGTGCAGCGAACTTACGATTTAAGTTACGGTTCTAAAATGAAGTTGACCATTGCGAAATACTACACACCATCGGGGCGATGTGTACAGCGTTTGGAATATTACGACCGCGCTGAAGGGGACCGACCTGAAGAAGTGCCAGATTCATTGCTTCAAGTTTTTTACACTAAAAATGGACGCGAGGTGATCGATGGACGCGGCATTGAGCCGGATGCGGAAGTAGATCCGGGAGAATTTAGTCGCCTCACAGCTGTGTTGTATGGACAGAATTTCATTTTTGATTTCGCCACTCAATACTATTACCGAAATAAGGACAATGTTCCTTCAAAGGATTTCGACTTGCCTGAATCTGAATACGAAGCTTTCAAAAAATATGTCCTGGAACAAGAGTTCACCTATTCTACCGCATCAGAAGAGGAGTTAAAGAAAATGAAAGAAACTGCCGAAGAGGAAGGATTTTACAAAGACATGAAAGACGAGTACGAAGCTTTGCTTCAAAAGGTCGTGCCTTCAAAAGAGCGTGATTTAGAAAAATTTAAAGACGAGATCACTCAATTAATTGAAAATGAAATCGTTTCTAGATATCATTATCAAACTGGACGCTCTGTTCATGCTTTCAAGGATGACGTTTTCATGCAACGTGCAATGGAAATTTTCAAAAGTTCTGATGAGTACAATACGATTCTTGGAAATTAGTCGTTCTTAACTTAGTCCAAAACTACTCATCATGCTTAGCCGATATTTCGGTTCCAAAATACATACGCAAATTCACGTATTCTTTCTGTGTGCCTTGGCTTGCGGAATCGTCGTGAGTAAAATTGTGATGTCTTTAAGCATGATTCTCCTGCTGCTCAACCTTCTTTTGGAGCCAGACTTCAAGTCCTATTGGGAACGCATAAAAACAACCCGTCTATTTCATTGGGTTGCATTGATTTTTGCGTGGCATTTAATTAGTCTATTGTGGTCTGCGAATTTGGACTACGGATTTCACGACATCAAAGTAACATTGCCACTTATTGTAATTCCACTTGTGCTGACGTGCAAGCCAATTGGCAATCGCAAACGATTGCAATGGGTCCTCGGAATTTTTTTGGCAACCGTGTTATTTGCTTCGCTGTATAACTTTTTATCGTATCAGCAGGTATTTGGCCCGAAGTTTTACGACGATATTCGGGGAATGTCCTTGTTCGATTCTCATGTTCGTCATGCTTTGATGGTTGTCATGGGAATTGTTATCGCAGTTCAATTTTATCGTTGGAGAAAGCTTCCTGTCTTCGCAATGGTAGCTATTGTTGTTTGGCTACATTTCTACACTTATTACTCTCAAGTATTGACGGGCACTATTGTGCTGATCAGCATTTACGCCGTTTACGGATTTTACTGGATGTATCATCGATACAAACTTGTCGCCTTCGCTGGACTTATCGTCTTCGTTGGACTCATTACCATCGTTCTGGTTTGGATTTTCAAACCCATAACTTATGATCCAGCTGTCTTCCACAAGGACATCCTGAACAAAGAACGTACAGCGGAAGGGAATGGGTATTACAACAATCCAGGAGAAGTTTCTCCGGAAACCGGCAAACCCATTGATATTTTCATCTGTCACAAAGAACTCCAGCGTGAGTGGGAAAAAGTTTCTGATATCCCCTATTACGGTCGAGATCAAAAGGGTCAATACATATTTAGGACACTTACGCGATATATGGCCTCTATGGATGTTCGTAAAGATGCCCAAGGGTTTAAGTCCATGTCAAAAAAGGACATTCGCGCTGTTGAGCAAGGACACAGTAGTATTTACCACAAAGGGGTTTGGGCTCGTATTAATGGACTTCGTTACCAGTTAAATAATGCCACCGACCCGAATGGGCATTCGCTGCTTCAACGCATTGAATACTGGAAAGCAGGAATACATATTGGTATGGAAAATGCATTGGTTGGTGTTGGTGCGGGTGATATTCAAGATAGCTTTAATGAATATTACGAAGCGACAAATTCACTTCTTTCTGAAGAGCATCGTGATCGCACGCATAATATGTATTTGACGATGCTTCTAGGGTTTGGGATTCCAGGGCTTTTGTTACTCTTAATCTCGCACATTCACTACTTACGAGATCAGTTTAAAAACGGCCAACTGGTTGGATTGGGTTTCATCATTATCATCATGACTTCTTACCTCGTGGAAGATACGCTCGAGACGCAATCTGGAATTACCTACTTCGGATTGTTCTACGGTTTGTACATTATTCCAATGAAAAAACAACGGAAAACCTAACCTTTCCCCTCTCGTTCCGTAAAGGAAAATGTACTTTTGCTTTGGCTGAAAATTTAATTTTCGAGGCGACAAGGATTAAATCATGGGGTTTAAGTTAACTAAAGAGTTTTTGGAAGAGGTTTCTGAAGCCGTGGTATCGAAAGATATCCAGTGGTTGGAAACGAATGCATTTGAATTGCACGATGCCGATCTTGCGATGATTATCGAGGAGTTGGATGAGGAAGAGGCAATTTCTCTTTATGGAATGCTGGAAGAGCAACGTCAGGCTGATATTCTGGTTGAATTGGATACCGATACCCAGGAAGAGCTCATTAGTTCATTCTCTTCGGAAGAGATTGCTTCCCAATTGGAGAACATGGACTCTGATGATGCTGCCGACTTGATTGCCGATCTTCCTCCTGAGCAAATCGAGGAGGTTATTTCGCATATTAAAGACGACGAAGCCGCTGACGATATTGTTGACCTTCTGAATTACGAGGAAGACACTGCGGGTGGACTCATGCAAAAAGAGTTCATCAAAGCGAAACTTGATTGGCCCGTGAATCGTTGTGTGGTAGAACTCAGGCGACAGGCTGAAGAGGTAGAAAAAGTATTTACCATTTATGTCGTTGACGACGATGATCGCCTGGTTGGATTTCTCTCGCTCAAACGGCTGCTTTTCGCCAGTCCAAAGACCTTGATCAAAGACCTCTATCAAGATAAGAACATGATCTCTGTAAAAACCAGCGATGATGACGAGCACGTTGCTCGAATTATGGAGAAATACGATTTGGTTTCTGTACCTGTGATCGATTTGAACAACAAACTTGTAGGTCGAATTACCATTGATGACGTGGTCGATGTAATCATGGAGGAGGCTGAAAAAGATATGCAATTGGCATCGGGTATCTCTGAGAAAATTGAATCCAGCAGTAGTGTTTGGCGTATATCTCGTGCTCGACTTCCCTGGTTAATCATTGGAATGTTGGGCGGTATTTTGGGTGCACAAGTAATTTCCGGGTTTGAAGGTGGTATTAGTGAGGTTCCTGCCCTCGCCTTCTTTATTCCGTTGATTACGGCAATGGGAGGAAATGTTGGAGTACAGTCTTCTGCTATAGTTGTGCAATCCTTAGCGAAAGGTGATGATCAATTTGGTTCTATTTTCAAAAAGATTGGGAAGGAGTCACTTGTTGCCATTGTGAATGGGATATTACTCTCACTCACCGTATACGCATTTGCCGTAATTTTTGACAGCTCTACGTTGGGATTAGTTGTTGGATTGTCCCTTTTCACCGTTATTATGTTCGCTGCCGTTTTTGGCACCCTCATTCCGCTACTTCTCGATCGCTACAAAATCGACCCAGCTTTGGCTACAGGCCCCTTCATTACTACCTTGAACGACGTTCTGGGCTTGTTCATTTATTTATCCATTGGCGTTTTATTTTACGGACTATAGATGCGCGTAGTATTCATTGATACTGTACACCAAGTATTGCAGAGCAGATTGGATTCTGCAGGATTTAATTGCATCGACGCTTCTGACTCAGACATTGACACCTTGCGTGAAACTTTAGAAGATGCAGAGGGTATTGTTATTCGTTCCAGATTCAAAATGGATGCTGCGCTTCTTGATTTTGCGCCAAACTTAAAATTCATTGCAAGATCCGGTGCTGGAATGGAAAATATCGATGTCGATTACTGCGAGAAACGCAGCATTAAGTTGTTTAACGCACCTGAAGGCAATCGGAATGCAGTTGGTGAGCATGCTCTGGGGATGCTACTATCTCTTTTCAATCGATTGCACCTTGCCGACAGAGAGGTAAGAAACGGGAAATGGGACCGTGAAGGCAATCGTGGCTATGAATTGGATGGAAAAACCGTCGGTATAATAGGATATGGTAACAATGGTGGCGCTTTTGCCAAAAAGCTTTCAGGTTTTGACGTGAAAGTCCTGGCGTATGACAAGTACAAGACCCATTTTAGTGATTCATTTGTTACTGAAGCTTCCATGGAGCAGATTTTTACTGAAGCGGATGTACTTAGTTTTCACATTCCTCAGAACGACGAAACCATCTTTCTGGCAAACGAAAGCTACTTCAAAAAGTTTCAAAAGCCGATTTATGTGGTCAACCTTGCGCGTGGGAAAATCATTGAAACCAAAGCTTTGGTAGCGGGATTGGAATCCAATAAAATACTTGGGGCTTGCCTTGACGTGCTCGAATACGAAAAATCCAGTTTTGAGTCCTTTTTTGATCAGAACTTAGATCCAACATTCCAATATATCCTCAACAGTGAAAAGGTTATCCTTTCCCCTCATGTTGGTGGTTGGACACACGAAAGCTATTTCAAGCTGAGCGATGTTCTAGCGACCAAGATTTTGAGTCACTTTGGAAAGTAAGTCAATCTTCCTACCTTTTGCTGGATGAAACGAAGCATGAAGTATCTAATTCTAATCATAGCAGTCCTTTATTGCCCAATGACTTTCGCTCAAAAAAGAATGGGAACCCCGGCTCAAAATTTTGCTCATTACCAGTCTAGTTTTGGTGTTTTTGGCGGAATCTATCAAGGAAAAGGAACAATGGGTGAAATCGGTCTCGGTATTGCAGAATTGGATAAGTCAAGTCAACTATTTTTTCAAGGCGCTGGTCTCAGTTTGGAATTCAATCCAGGCCTTGGGATATATGGTGCTAAGTTAGACACCTGGACCAACCTTCCCTTGCTTCCTTTGAGTGTTGGCATAAGTACCATTTCTTATTTTCAGGAAGAGCACTTCGATCAAACCTTACGACCGAACTTAGGCTTATCCTTCCACTACTTTCGAATTAGTTATTGTTATGATATCATACTTGGAAGACAACAAATCCAGGAACTCAATCGCCACCAGGTATTTGTGCGTTACTATCTTCCCGTCAAGAAACGTAAGCGACATTACAACCAAACCATGCCAGTAGAATAATAATTCTTATTTTTCTGCAACATTAAAATCACTGAAATGGAAATTAACGAAAAATTTTTCGAGAAGTTTGAAATGGATATGCAGCAGCTGGGGTTGTTCTACTTTCGTGAGAAGCTAGAGGCAATCATCGACTTTTTGGGCCCATCAATTCACAACGCAGATGCGGCATTGGTTGCCTGTTCAGATAAAAATGAAACCCATTACATCAAAGAAAAGTTCTTGGTCGGAAAACTAGGACTGGACGCCAATGATCCACGTCTGGATCAAGCAATTGATAGAGTGTGTGAATTAATGGGGAGCGAAAACCGGCATAAAACACGTGTTACCTTTTATTATATGCTAATGGCGATTCTTCAGGTAGAGCACACTGCCTTGCAGGATTAACCTACGCGCAACATATTTCCGAAATACATTTTTTTTCCTGTTGTGGTTTCCATCCACAATTCGGAAACCTCATGGGTTGTGTCTGCAAAGTATAGACGGCTCAACTCTTTCAATAGATCTGTAGAAACTTGAGGACTGTAAGTATTCATAATGAGAAAACCGTTTGGTGCTAATAGCTGACTGGCGTTCCCCAGAAGGTCATCGAGCTTATCTTCAAGTTTCCACTTTTCTTTTTTTGCGCCAATGCCCCAAGCGGGAGGATCCATGATAATACCCTGATATTGGTTTCCGCGTTTTAATTCTCGGGTTGCGAACTTCAGCGCGTCTTCAAGAACCCATTTGATATTGAGCAACCGCGACTGTTCCATATTGGTACGAGCCCAGGAAATCAGCTGCTTCACTGAATCTACGTGCAGTGTCTCTGCCCCTTTATTGCGTGCCGCTAACGAAGCAGCACCTGTGTAAGCAAACAAATTCAAAAAACGGTCTTCATCGGAAAGGCGTTCAGATATGAAATCCCAATTCGTGCGTTGCTCTGGAAATAAACCCAGGTGTTTGAATTTTGTTAGTCGCAGTTCAAACGTCAGTGATTCGTAACGGATGTACCATGATTCTGGTGCTTTTTTCAACGACTTCCAATGGCCTGACTGTGCTCCTTTCTGAACAAACTCCCAATGCGCCAATTGTTGCCATTCGGCAAATGGCTTTCCGGAACGAAAATAGGCTTGCACTTCCGGCCGAATGGTTATGATTTTACCCCATCGTTCTAATTTTTTCCCTCCACCAGCATCGATTAACTCGTAATCGTGCCAACCTTCGGAGAAAATTTTGGGAATGTTGCTCATGTGAACTTTGGGTTTATCCAAGAATGTAGTGCATCGAGCGGAGTCGAGATTCAACTCTCATCTTAATAACAACATCTTGACTCCGCTCGATGTTCTAACAATATCCTATCTAACGACGAGGCATTTTCTTACGTCCACCCATCATTTGCGCCATTCGCATCTGATTCTTGGATGGAGCAGCGCGCAATTGTGCCTGCATTTGGTTGATTTGCTCCTTCATCATGCCTGACGAATCCATTTTCTTCGCTTCAGCCAACAAAGTTTGCGCTTCTTTTCGGCGTCCGGTTTGTACACAAATTCCTGCTAAATGCATTCGCGCTACGGCATTGTCCTGTGAAGTTCTCAACCCCATATCTATTGCCTTACGCAGTAGTTGTTCAGACTTCGCGAACCCTAGCTCCTGCGTATTCAAAACAGCTTTCAGAAACAAAACATAAGCATGTTGCTTCTTTGGTAAGAATTGCGGGGCAGAAATTCGGTTGATGTACTTCTTCGCTTTGTCTGTATTTCCCAAACGCATTTGATTCAAAGCCAAAATCATGTTCTCGTTTCGGAAGAAAGAGAAGCCAATGATGAAAAGAGGGAGAATCATGGTAATACCCCACCCCCAATAACCTTCAGCAAATAGAAGATACGTAGCAAAAAGTGTTCCTGCTGCTAATACGCAGCGAATAATAAATCCGATCATAATTATTTAATGGTTGCAATACATTTGAGCTCAATAGCGATAGGCGTTGGTAGCGAATTAATCTCTACGGTTGTGCGACATGGCTGATTGTCTTTGAAGTATTCGGCATAAATACGATTGTACGTATGGAAATCACGTTTCATATTCACCAAGAATACGGTAACGTCTACCAATTCATCCCAGCTGGAGCCAGAAGCTTCCAAGATTGCGCGAACATTATCAAAAACGCTGCGGCATTGTGCTTCAAAGTCAAACTCTAAAAAATTCCCGTTTTTGTCCAACTTCAAGCCAGGCACTGCTGAATCTGTGGCATCTGAACCAGCTACACGCGGTCCAACTCCAGATAAAAAAAGCAATTCTCCAACACGCCGAGCATGAGGGTATGACCCAACTGGTTTGGGAGCGCTATCCGTAGAAATACGTGATGGTTCAGACATAAGTGAATTTTCGGCAAATATACGGGATTTAGAAGAAATTTTTGGTACAGTTTTGGCTACATTTGAATTCTATAAATTTGCATCATGCGTAAAGGCCTGCTTCTTTTGTTTGTATCTGCTTTAACTTTACTCACGAGTTGTGTTGAGATCATCGATGATTTAACCTTGAATTTAGATGGGAGCGGAACACTTCGATACAACTTAAATTTGAGCTCGAGTAAAGTGAAGATCAATTCGATACTTGCTTTGGACAGCCTGGATGGAAAAAAAGTCCCTTCTATTCCCGAAATCAAGCAAAAAGTAAGTCGAATTGAAGCGCTATTAAGCGAACAAGAAGGAATAGATAACGTAAATATTGAAGCTGATTATACCAATTTCATCTTCAAGCTGAATTGTGATTTTGGATCACTAGAGCAATTGCAATCTGCCATGAAAGCGGTGATCATCGATCAAAATAGAAACAAACCGATTCCTGAATTAGACTACAAATGGCTTTCGTACAGAGACAGCACCTTACAGCGTTCGGTTCCGGAATTGTCAATTAAAAAGTCAAAGGAAATCAATGATAACGACCGTGCATTGTTGCGGGATGGAACCTATACATCCATTACACGTTTCGAATCGGAGGTGGACCATTACGACAACGAAAGCGCGCGTCTTTCCGCCAATAAGAAAGCCGTCATGATTCGAACAGATCCCTATTCACTCACTCAGAATCCGCATTTGTTAGATAATGTTATTTATCTCAAAAGTTCGTCGAACTAGGACTTGAATTTTCGTAGTTTTGTGTCGTATAATTTTGGTCAAATAAAAGACCGTCCAAGACATGAAATATTTAGCACTAATCACTCTCATATTTGCATCAATCAGCGGATATGCGCAACGATCTGAAGATTTAGTACCTGAGGAAGCCATCTCGGTTCTAAGTATTAACAACATCAACTTATTACAGAAGATTTCTCTTGATGAATTGGTTCAATATCGATTCATGGAAGAATTGCATCACGAAATGACAGATGGCTCTACAGCTGGCTGGACTTTAAAGGATTCCGGTTTTGATTTTGATCAAAAAATGAATGTATTTCAAGGAGCGACAGAGGAGTATTATGTGACGGGCATGACGTTCGGAGTTAAAGATAAGGAAGGTATGTTCAAGATTTTCGATGACTTTGAGTTGATTGAAGGTGGCGTTTCAGGAGTGGAAATGTATGCTTCCTACTTCAACCGACTGGCAATTCAAGGTGAGAATGCCATATTCTATCGTATCTGGACCAATTATGATTTGGTGAGTGATATCACAGATTCTATCTGGTACAGCCGAGGTGGCGGTTACCGTTGGGATTACTATGATGATGATTATTACGACGATTACGAATACTACGAAGAGTGGGATGAAATGGAAGAAGACTCCTGGGAAGAAGAAGAGGAGGAGGACGAAGCGTACCCTGAAAAAACATATTACGAGTTATTAGACTCCGTTGAAGTAGCCCTAAACGAGCAATACATCGAGGCGTTTGCACAGAAATTGTTTGTAGAAAAGCAAAACCTGAAGAAATCTAATGCAGATTTCGCGAAACAGCTAAACTCGAACGCAGAAGGGTCTTATTTCGTTAACAACACAAAAAACTTTTTGAATTCCAATGAGTTCAAGTGGATGAAAAATCGCAACCCGGAGGTTTACCAACGCATGCAGGAATTGTATAATGGCAACATACTTTCTGGAAACTTCTACATTGATGATCATACCATTAAACTGGATATGAAGGCGCAATACGGAAATGAACTGGGAGCCATTTATGAAAAATTAGGCTCGGCGAAATTTGATAAAAATTTCATTCCATACATCCATGAAGACGATATTGCCTATGCATCATTTCAAGCGGATTACGAAAACGCCTACGATTTAATTTATGATGCAGGCATGTCCATAGTGACCCAATCGGATCGTGAGGAAATGGTGGCCATGTCCATTACCTTTGATGTCTTGTACTCATTTTTGGATAAAGAAACACTCTTCGAAACATTCAAAGGAGGCGCGTTTATGTCGTACAAAGGCATTCAGAAAGTCAAAACGAAAAAAATTGTCTTTGATTACGACGAAGAAACCTTCGAATATATTGAACGCGAAGAGGAAACAGAGGAAGACATGCCTGTTTTCACGTGGGGCTTTGGTACCGACAATCACGATTTGATCGATCGAATAATGGGGCATACGCAACGATCCATGATGCGCTACTCAAGATGGGAGGGCTCCTCTAAGTTGATTGACCACGGTGATTATTGGGAAATAACAAACGGAATGCTAGGTAGTGTTTCCATGTACATTATCAACAAAAACGGCGTATTCCTTGTCACTAACGACGAGCAGCTGGCTACAAAAAACTCAAATGGATTTGGTTCTGATGCCATTTCTAAAAAGCGTTTGAAACCAGCGCTCAAGGGAGGAAGTATTTATGCTTACGCTGATATGAATAGAGCTATCAACGAGCTTCCGAAAGAAATGTTCAATCGCCGTGAGAATGAAATGTTGGATGTTTTCCGTGGAAAGTCAGGAACGGTTGAATTGACTTCTGAGAAATCGACTGGGACAAAATCCGATTATGCTTTGACGTATACTTTTGATTCGGAAGAAGATTCAGGGACTTACATTTTGGACTTAATCAATAGCTTGTACGTTATTTCTAACTAAGAATGCGTAAGAAATTAGCGATCATTTTTGCTCTTGCAGCAGTTTTTGCTGCATTGCTAATTATTCGACCCTGGGAATCGGAAAAAGAAGACATTCCACGCTTCTTCGATCGCTTACCCGATGCCGATATCATTGGTAAAACAAACTTGTTGGAGTTAACGGAGTCGTTGGAACAAACAACGTATCATTTCCGCATTCCATTTCGGGAATTTTTAACGCGCGAATTCGTATTGCTACAATCCAAATCCTTCGGGGTGGATGTACAAAAGCCCGTGTATTTTTTCGCCACGCAAAATGAATGGAATGTGGATGATTTCGGAGCGATGTTTCAAGTGCGGGACAGTTCCCTCATCAACAAGGGAGTGACCCGTCTTTCTAGTGTGGTAAAACTATCAGACACCCTTATTTACAATCAGAAAGTGTATCAACACAAAGCCACTAAGTTTTCCATGGCATATGGCGATAATTGGCTACTTGTTTATTGCGGTGATAATTTCAAACGTACGTTTCATGACGTTCTCTTTGCGAAACGCAATGAAATTCCACCGAATTGGCGCGCTTTCCTGAATCAAACTAAAATGGATGGAGCTCCTTTGGTGGCAAAGTGGAGTTCTAAAGACCTGGATTCGTATGGTCTGAATGCCATTGATGTGCGCCTGGAGAATGATAGTACGAGCTTGACCTTGCACAGTCAGATCCATCAAAATGATTCTATCGCGATTAAATTACTGGATAACGGCCCCACGTACGAACAGCAAGAATTTACCAAAACACTTGCCAACTTGCACATGGACATATCTGGACTTCAAGATCGTCCAAACGACCCGCTAGTATTGATTTTGAAACAAATCGCCCAAAAAATAAGTTTTCCCCTGCAAGACTTTTTACATGCATGGCAAGGATCGGTGGCGTTCCGACAAGGAGGCTTACAGACATACAGTGAAAAGTACATCGAATCAGAGTTGGATGAAAACTTCAACATCACCGAGGTAGTAAAGTACAAAACAATCAAGCTTCCAGGTTTTTCACTTTACATGACTATGAACGACGGTTATCCTGAGTTCCTCAATCGACTGAAGGTAAAAGGTATTTTGACCAAGCCCGATAAACGATATAGACTCCTCTTTTCACCACCGCTCGCATTGGAGCAAGAAGAAGGAGCCATCGCGTTACATACGGCCACGTATTACGAAGAACCGGTTACGAGTTCCTCGAATAGGATTTTATTTACGTACAACAAAACGCCGTACACTTTCTATATGGACTCCTTGGGTACCAACACCTACTTTTGCAGGCTCCAAATACCATTGGAACAATTAATTCAAAGCAATATTCCCACAGAATGAACTTTGAAGACTATTTGAATAAAAAAGACCCAAAGCATCATGAGGTGCTACGCTTGGTACACGATCAGGTAATGGCTTCGCATCCTGGAATGCAATTGTGTAAAAAATGGGGCCTTCCTGTATTCATGTTAAGGAAGAATGTAGCCTATCTGGACGTTCAAAAAGACCGTCCCCTGTTGGGAATCATGCACATGAAAGACATTCCCGGAATGGACAAATTGACGTATGTGGGACATCGCACCCAAGTAGGACATTTCTATTTAGACGGTATGAATGACCAACGTTTTTCTGAACTTCTTACTGTTATTGAGATGGCAGTGTCACATGACTTGAATCCAAAATAATTATCAACGATTTTAACAGTAAATTGTAGAAAACTACCCCTTAATTTTCCGTTGATATGGTAGGATAAAACCTACCTTAAAGGAAAATTCAATGTATGCCCCGAAAATCAACCTCGCCTGCAGCAACCACTAAAAAATCAACCACAAAATCGCGTAAAAAGAAAGTTTTCGTTTTGGACACTTCTGTTTTACTGCACGATCATCAATCCATCACCAATTTTGATAAGCATGACGTTGCGATCCCGATTACCGTTTTGGAAGAATTGGACAAATTCAAAATCGGTAACGATACCAAAAACTTCTCGGCTCGTGAAGTCATTCGATTCATCGATAAGTTGTCCTCTGGAAATAGTCTACAAGCCTGGATTCCCCTCGGTAAGGGAAAGGGAAAATTTAAGGTGATTCTCAACGCGCAACCTCAATCGTTTGATGCAGAGGATGTTTATGCAAAAGGCAAAAACGATCATAAAATCATCAATGCCGCGTTGTTTTTAAAAGAACAAATGCCAGGCGTAGAAGTCACACTGGTTACCAAAGACATCAACTTACGCATTAAGGGAAAAGCCTTAGGAATCATCTCCGAAGATTATGAAACGGGGAAAGTATCCAATGAAGACATACAACCGACCAGTGTGGTCACAGTGGAAAACGTTGAATCAGAACAAATTCGTCAGATTTTCACGAAGGGATATATTGATGAAGATGGCATTCTTGGGAACTACAAAGCTGCGAATGGATATTACATTCTTAAAAACGGAAAATCCTCTTCGTTGGCTGTCTATAATCCACATTTGGACCGAATAGAGCGCATTGAAAAAGAGTTTGTGTATGGTGTAAAGCCTAAAAACTCCGAGCAAGCCTTCGCCTTAAATGCGTTACGCAATCCAGATATCAAATTAGTCGCCTTGATGGGAGTTGCAGGAACGGGAAAAACACTCCTTGCTCTTGCATCCGCCCTGGAACAGCAGAAAAAATTCAGTCAAATCATTTTGGCGCGCCCCATCGTACCCTTATCCAACAAGGAGATCGGATTCCTCCCAGGTGATGCGAAAGACAAGATTGGACCTTACATGGAACCTTTGTGGGACAATTTGAAGTTTATCAAATCGCAATTTGGTGAAAACGAGCGCAAGCGCAAAGCGATAGAAGAATTGGAAGAGAGCGGGAAATTCGTGATTACCCCGCTGGCATTCATCAGAGGACGAAGTTTGTCCAATATCATGTTCATTATTGACGAGGCTCAAAACCTAACGCCACACGAAGTAAAAACCATCATTACGCGAGCTGGTGATAACACCAAGATTGTTTTTACCGGCGACGTGAACCAAATTGACACGCCGTATCTGGATGAAAACAGTAACGGTTTGGCCTACTTGGTCGATCGTTTGAAAGGAGAGAAGCTCTTCGCCCACGTAAAACTTGAAAAAGGAGAGCGTTCTGAATTGGCGAATTTGGCGAATGATTTGCTGTAGCTAGTTTGGAGTATGGGTCCTTTCATCTGCTAATTTACGTGCTTTTTAGGGTAAATGTGTATTTTGTGTTCACTTGAACCACACACAAATAGTTACACCTGGTTATTATCGGCTTTTGACTCAGGAGCATTGAGCTGTTGCGAGAGGTGTTGATGCAAGTGAATAAGTTATGACAAATACATTCGAATTCCGAACTGTTGAAGAATTACTCATAGCGTATGGCAAAGGACAACGTATCTTTGAAGATTGGGATTTTAATGATGATAATAGTTCCGTCGAAGGAGAAAATCTAAGTGATGCCACATTTCGGAATTGTTTCATGTTTATGAATTTTCGAAATGCCATTTTATCAGGAACTCAGTTCATTTCGTGCAATATTAAAATGGCTGATTTCCGAGGCGCAGACTTGTCGAATGTATTGATACAAAACTGCAGCGTTGAATCAACCATGTTTAAAGGTGCAAACACCCAACACTTAAGATTTGAAGAGAACTATTGCTATGGTGCTAAAGTTGGGCATTCAGATTTCGAGGAGACATTCAAAGACTCGGATGAAGCATTGATTGGATATACTTATAACAGCACCTACAAATCAAGCCGCGAATATCTATATTCGAGAGGCGGCTCACTTCGTTGCTGCACAAATGATGTTCAGCCAAGTATTCCTGCATTAAGTCAGATCGCTGAGATTTTGGATGTTGATGTTAGAGAATTGTTGGTGTGTACTAAGTAAACTAGCTGTAATCAGGAAGCTTGTCAAAGTCTATTTCGAAATCCTTTTCTGTTAAGACTAAATTAGGCCTTTGTTTTTCAGGCAATATCAAATCCAACTTCTCTAACACCTCATTTATGTCTTCTATATTCCTGGCTTCGTTAATTCGTCTTAAATGATAATAATAATCTCGGTGAAGAATTGAATATACTCTTGAAAGCCACTGAGTAAATGGATGCTCTATATTGTACAATGAAGAATTTAATTCTTCTGGCATTAACCCATCAAATCCTTCATAAATACATGTAAAATGTGAAGGAAAAAAATGTGATTCAAATTTCTTCGGCTTGATGAGATATGCCTTTTCTCTCAGTACATATTTAGACTCTTTGGTTTCTTGGTTCTCAACTAATTTGCGAAATAATTTAATCTTATACTCAGCGTGATTAAAAATAACTTTTCTGAATATAAAATCAGATAGACTATATCCAAATCGTCCATACACTTCCACCTCAGCAGGACTACTTTCTTTAATATTTTGAATGGACAACTCACTCCCTTCTCCATCAAACTCACTTAACCAACCGTGAGGTTCAATTAAGAATGGATCTTTCTCCACATCATTTCTATTATAATCAACCTTCATTGAATAATTATCTATATGATCTACTTGAGATTTAAATTGATACTCCGTTTTCCGAAGAGATCTTCTAAGGAGCAAGTTAATCTGAGAATAGCAATTCCACGGGAATGAAATTATTTTACTCCTAGCAACGTCAAGGTTTGGTCTTAGTTCATCTTTAAGATTTACAATTCCTAAGCAAAATGTAAGATCAGAATCCAATTCTCGTATTGATATCCTCAATTTCGCTCCGTCACTTTTATACGACGGATTATTTGGTATTAATATTCCATTATGGGATAATAAGACTTCATCCCGAATAGCATTATACTTAATATTACCATTAAACTCCTTAATTTTTTCAATCAAAGGATTCAAAGGAATCGCCATTTCCATAGACCTCCCAAGAGTATCAGGTTTCTTAATCTTCAATTCAAACTTGGGCGGTTCATCTGTGTGGTAGGTGTCAAATTTGAAATTCCACTCAACCCTTCTAGTATATGACCTATTACGCTCCCAATTATCATTAGTATATGTAACATTCATTCGTAGCAAAAAGGTAAGTAATAAACCTTCAGCATTTTGAATTCCTTTGTCAGATAATTTAACCGGAACAAGATGAATCTCTGGGTTGATCTCCTTTATTTCAGGATTATCAATGAACTCTTTAACTCGTTCAACTTGTTCAGACGGGATTTTGTAAACTTGCTTCTCAAAAGGAATATCCATCACTTTTTCTTCACCGTAAGTATTACCTACGTACTTAATTGGCACTTGAGAAGAATAAATTAATCTTTCTAAGATATTATGAATATCGAACTCTTTTCTGTCAAAATTTGGATTAAGTCTTAGAGCGATTGATGTTCCAACCTCTGACCTATATCCCTCTTTTACCTTTCCTTTATTAGGCATTTCTTTGGGAATATCGTCTTTAGTATATAGGAAATAATAGTTATCTATTCCGTTCATTGACAATCTCACTGGGTTTTCATTACCAGAATTACAATAAATTGATTTTGACGAAACTTCTATCACATCTGAGACCATAAAACAAGAAAGTATTCCTATACCAAACTTGCTAACAGGAGTAAATCTTTTCTCAGATTCTGGATAAGCCAGTTTACTTACTTTGAAATCATCAGAATTATAAAATGAGTTACCAATCTTTAAGAAAAACTTCTCAATTTGCTTCAAGCTCATCCCCATACCGTGGTCGTCAATCCGTATCCATTTGTACCCAGAAGTATCTTCCCAACTTGAAAATTCAACTGGTCTACAAGTATAATTTGACTTAATTATATACTGTTCATGCTTTTCACGATGTCTAGACGTATCGATAGCATTTTGAACCAATTCCCTAATAAATATGTATGAATTTTCATATAAACTTTCACCCATTAACAAGTTCATGACCTGTTTCTGATCTAAACTAAATTTATAGGCTCCCGAAGTATATCCCTGGCTGTAAATATGTGTTCGATCAATTTTCTCAGGTAAAACAAATCCTCTCCATTTCTCAGAACAAAAATTTAAAGAGGTTCTGCATTTTTGAAGTTCATGCTCGATAATATCAAGAAACGAAAGTATATCGTTCTCTACAGCAGGGTGATTAGGAGTTGCTTTGAAATAAATCTTATACGGAACATCTTTTGACCATTCATCAAAATCAAATCCCTTCGATGCTAAATGTTTGCTCCATTCCTTAAAACTAACCTCTGCTGACGAATTGTTTTGATTACTCAAATTCAAGTATTTGAACACACTTTCAGGAGATCTAGAATTATCAAAATCCAAAATATCCGCTAATCTCAACAGAATAGCACAAAACTTAAGATCAGCATCTCCCCAAAAATTAGATGGAATATCATCTCCATCAATATACTTCGTGTCCTCATTGTGACTTAAACAAACGTGAGCTAATTCTTTTCGAAAATTATTTCCTTCCCAAACTAACGAATCATTTAATTCATCCAAATAAACCCAAACACGTTTTGCATGAGCCCATCGACAATACCATTCTGCGAGATCATTACGAATTTCATTTGCTTCCGCATAAATAAGTCTTGCAGACGGTTCTGATTCTATGAACTCTTTAAATAACTCCTCATTAGCTAAATTCTGTCTTTCCTTCTCTGAATAAACCATTCCTATATCATGGTAAAATGCGGTTAGGATTAATATCGCTGCTTCCAGTTCACTGAGATTCTTTATTTTTTCTCCCAAAAGCTTTGAGTATAGGTTCAATATGTTCAACTGATGCTGTCCATTATGAAGTGTGTAAGTCGGAAAAGTTTGAACAATTCTATCTAAAATTGGAACGCAATCAGAAACTAATTTTTTAACAAGTACCATATTTTCATCTGATGCAATCTCTTCAAAATACTTGCATATTGGAGTACTCCAAAAAATATCTTCAACTGCGTCCATAACTAGATTTGTGCTTTTAAAATTTTCGACGAAAAATAGAACAATTTTACCGTCTTTCATATACGTACTTATACTCAATCATTAAGTATTAATTGCTGTAATTGCGTGAAATAAATAAGAAAAAAGGGGATTTTTTTAAACGTTTGTTTACTTAAGGATTAATATAGGTAAGGAGAATAAGAAATATTCATGCTCTTTACAGAAGCGCGTATAACATGCCCTAAGCTTTATGCCGAAAAAGGTTATATTCGAGAAACGGCACAAACGCCTAGCGCCGAACCGTTGTGTACAATTGACAATCGAAGTAAACTTTATTTAATACCTTGAATGGTAGACTTCTTAAAGACCTGAAAAACTATTCGTTATGAAAAACACAGAATTAGAAGTATTTGAATTATCAAAAAAGCATGAACTGAATGTTAACTCCTTAATTGATAAGGAATACCCTGCCATCCCCTTGCCTCTAATTGATGTAGCAGAAATTGATCAAGAAATGGAAGATGTCAATATTGACAAATTTGTTGACGATGAGGATATTCCATATTTACCATCATCCCACGATGACGAGGATGTAAAACTCGATTTACTCGCTAATCCTGTTACAAATAGTGATCTAACAAAGTTCCCCTATTCTTGTTGTGGAAAGCTTTATATGCAATTCCCCAATGGAAGCATTTATGTAGGATCTGCTTTTGCGGTTTCTCCGACTTATGTAATGACCGCAGCTCACTGTGTGTATAATGAAAAGCTTGGAGGTTTTGCAGCGGGTGTCACATTTATTCCCTCTTACCCTCAAAATAATCAAGGGTATAGTATGTCTATTGGATATAAGCTTAAGGAGTATACGGGAGGGCAATATGCCTATGACCTAGCAGTATTCAAAATTACTGGATCAACTAAAATGAAGAGCTATCTCGGTGTGAAATTGAGACAAAAATCTAGAAGATCATTTAAATCAATTGGTTACCCAGCTGCAGGCAAATATGCTGTGTGGGGTGGAAACCAAATGTTCAAGACGATTGGGAGAAAGTCGAAGGGAACAACCTATTTACGTGGCACAATAGGCATGAGGAATAATGATATGACTGGTGGGTGCAGCGGAGGTCCTTGGTTAATTCGGCGAACCAAAAACAAAGCTTACAAGAGCGTTAATGGTATTAATAGTTATAAGTTGAGTAGCAAACCAAATAGAGTCGCCAGTCCGTACTTCGGAACCCAATTCATACCATTACTTTCACAAGTTTTAAAAGGATAGTATATAACATCAACTAAAAGCCACCCTTCGATAGACTCAGGGCGCGCGGGCTAAACAACTCTTCCTGCCGTAGGCACGGCACAGTCGAGAAGCCTCCGTCTCCTAGTTGAGAACTGTTATCCACAATGAGAATGAAATACATTATCCTCCAACTATTTTTAGCCTTTTCATCTGGTTTTTTATTTGGACAATCTTTTTACTCGCTTGAAGAGGCGAAAAAACAACCGGAAAAGGTAGTTGAATTGATGCTTCATCGGCAAGGTCTGAAAAGTATTCCAAGTGAAATTTTTGAATTCGAAAATCTTGTTGTTCTCAATCTTGCTGATAACGAAATATCCGAAATTCCAGCTGATATTGGAAAACTTAAAAAACTCGAAACTTTAGAATTGTCTAAGAACAATATTTCAAGTGTTCACCCCAATATTAGGAAGCTAAAACGACTGAAAAAATTAAACCTCAATGGATGTGGTTTCTCAACAATTCCAAAAGGGGTATTTAAGCTTAAATCCTTAGAAAATCTTTCGCTCGCGCATTGCACCCTTGAAGGAATACCAAAACAAATTTCAAAGCTAAAGAACCTAAAAGAACTATGTTTGCAGTTTTCTACGTTCCATTCATTACCGTCTTCTCTTTCAAAAATGAGAACTTTAGAAGTTCTAATGATTTCTGATTTTCCCAAAGACACGATTGATCCGATTATCTTCAAAATTCCAAACCTCAGAAAACTAGAATTCTCTGGTTGTTCCGCGTCTCATGTACCAGACTCTATACCGTTAGTGGAGTCCGTAACTGAAATTTGGATTGATCACGGAAGCCTGCAGCCGATTCCTGATTTTTTCAGTTCATTCCCAAATCTTGAAACCTTCGAGTGCTCCGAAACTCCTACTACAGAGTTGCCACCATCTTTTTTCGATTTAAAGAAAATTATCAGAATAGGTGTTTATCGTTGCCCTTTGAGCGAAAGCACGCTTCTTAAAATCGAAGAGACCTTTCCCGATGCCGAGAGTTCATATGACCCAAATGTACCCACTGTCCCAATTCCTGAAAAGAACTGATGTGGCTATAACAGAAAATAAACCGTTGCAGGTAAACCCACAAATTAAAAGATAACCAACCTACTTCCCTTCATTCTCTGGAAAAAACATGCGTCCGTTGTACCACTCTTTATCGATAAACGCTCCTTTACGCTCGTAAAAGGCTATGGCGTCTGTATTCCAATTCAGGACTTGCCAGTCCATACGTGCGCAATTACTTTCCTTGGCAATGTTCACCACTGCATCGAAGAGTTTTGAGCCTGCGCCGGTTCCACGGTAATCGGGGAGAACATACAAATCTTCCAGATACAAAACCGGGCCTTTCCATGTAGAATAAGCAGTGTAATACAGCGCAAATCCAACAATCTGATCCGAGGAGGTAATGACCAACGCCTCACAGAGATTTTTATCGAATAAATCTTCCCCTAACTTCTCAGCGGTATTTACGACTTCATTCGGTTCGTTCTCAAATTCGGCCAGTCCTTTGATCAACTCAAGGATGGTTCCCTCATCACCACGCTGTGCTTTGCGAATATTCATTACTGCACTCCTGCAAGATTGAAGCGTAAACGAATTCCAGTACTTAGGTTTCCTGTTGGGAAAGACGTTGTCACCTTCGGCGTGTTCAGTGTTTGATCGTAATAGAATGAAACCACCAGGTACTTGTTCAGGTTGTAATCCGCTGAAGATCGAATGGACACTACGCGTTGACCAGCTGTCGCCTGATTGGTCTCTTCACTGATCTTACGAATCACGGTTAGGTTGTCACGGAAGGAGATGTCCACACGAACATTTAGGTCGTTTGGCTGAATCTTTCCAAATGGTAATTTCACTTGTGTGAACTTGTATCCTGTACCAATTACCCACTCGTTTCCTAGAATTTCGGTTACTTGATTGTTGTTCAATGACAAGGTTGCGTTGCGATCCTTCTTGTACTCGAACTTCGTGATCAACCCTTGTGGTTTCCCTTTCGTTTTGATCATCCACGTTGCATCCAGTCCGATTAACGGCGAGAAGCGTTCTGAAACGGCTATATTCTGTACTACCATTCCCGGAATGAAGTTGTTGTTCAAGTCACGTGCCGTAGCAAATCCACCATTGTCAAATTCCGCGTTCAAGTTGGTTTGCATTCCAGAAACACTTACCGTATTGCTGTAAGAGTGACGAATCACAAAGTTTTTCAACTTATCCTTCATGAACTCGAAGTTCTTCAATCCGTTGTAGTTCAACGACCAGTTTGGCAACGGCATGTTTTGTACTGGATTTACATTTTTATCACTGACACTTCTATTGGAGAACGATGTCATAAACGCTCCGATAATAACATCCTGTTGCGTGCTACCATAACCATCATAGTATCCTGAAGTCAACTGACTTGAATTCGGGTTGTCGGCTCCGAGTAACTGTGATACGTCACGACGGTTTTCCAACATGCGATCAAATACGCTTGATCCAAAGTCACCTCCGAGCGTTGTAAATGCAGAACTGAACGAAACGTTTGAATACGTTAGTGTGCGCGTTTCAAATGGCGATTGTGATTCAAATGCACCATCCGTTCCAATCGTTGGATTCCATCGGAAGAACTCCGTTTGATTGGTTGAATAGGTTCTATTCAATGACAGTTCAATCGAAAGATCCTTCAATGGTTGTAGGGTAGATCGAATGTTTAATGTTTGGTTGTTGGTATTTGTATACTGACGGTTCAAACCTTCATTTTGTACCAACCATCCATTGTTCGCGGCTGTCGTGGCAATATCATAACCCGTTTCGCGTCCGTAAATGTCGTAGCGTTGCTGACCGAATATAAATCCACCCATTCCCGAATTGAAACTTGGGTTGAATCCAAGGATACCAACGTCCTGGTTGTATCCTGGCAACACGGTTCCATTCGTAAGGCTGTACGTACCTGATACGTTTCGTACGCTCATGAGCGCACGCGCTGTGAATCCAGCTACTGGATGTACTTTACCACCACGCTTTTCGCGTTTCTCCTCACGCTTCACTTTGCGCTCCCACTTTCTTAGTGTACGATCCCATTTGCGTTTTTCCTTCTTGGTCATGTCCTCCACGGGCTTCGGAGGTTCTGGTTTTTTCAACTTAGAGCTTTCCGGTGATGCATTCGATGTTGGTCCATCTGTAGCATTTCTTCTCGGACTCACCGCAGTTCCTCGTGGACCACCTCTAGAGCTTCTACCGTCCGAATTCACACGCTTCAACCATGGAATCTTGTTGTAAAGATTGGTAAAGTTTGCCTGTGCTGTAAAGTTGATATTTCGGCTATTTTGAACGGTATTCCCAAAGTTTCCAATTTCGGATTGATTCAGTGGTCCTCGTTGCCAATTGTACGTTCCAGAGTACTTCACGTTTCCGTTAATCCAATCCGTTGCTGGAATTTGATCGAATGGAAGCGAGTAACTGAACGAGTAATTGTGCGTGTAGTCCATCGTAGTACCCAAAGTAGCCATCTGGCGCGATATACTATCCGTGAACTCTTGCCATCCAGCTCCTGTTCTTCTGTTTACCTCTCCATCTGCTTCCGTAAATAGAGAACGGTTGGTCGCTGTGAATTGGAATTTCAATTTCTTAGTCAAATCCCAACCCAAATTGTAGTTTCTGTTCCAGTTGAACTGCTTGACATACACCGGACGGAAAGAGAAAGAAGTATCGATAGTATTTCGAATCTCTCTTTCATTATACGAACGCATGATATCATTTCCGAACGAGATGTTCTTCGGCATTGGATAGAAGTTGAATTCTCGAATGATTTTAAACCAATTGGACTTCTTCAAGAACTTGTTGTTCCGGAACGGCATAATTGGCTTCGCGTTGAACGAATAGTTGTACGCCAGGTTCCCCGTCCAGGTTTTTGTATTGTCATACTTCGTATTGAAGTCTCGCAATCGGTTCTCCGTGTAAGCATAAGAAGCCGTCCAGTTGGAGATGCGCCAGAATCTATTGGTTGCTCCCGCTTTTAGTTCTTTTCGTACTCCAGAGAAGTTGTAGGATCGACGCTCGGCAAAATCTTGTCCCAGTCTGGATCTACGGCGGCGTTCCGCCAAATCATCGTAATCTGATAATTTAATATCCGGGTTAAACGGATCGAATTCAGGGTTCACAACACCAATAGAGTAGGCGTAGAAGAATGGTAAGGACACGCGCGCCTTGCGACCAAAGAATTGTCCTAATTGCACATTCGCGTTCAGGTCAAATCCTATTTGCTGGTTACGCTGACGCTCTTGTACTCGGCTATCCACCGTACCCCAGTTGATTCCAGAATAGTTCGCAGACATATTCACATTGGCAAAATCGGCAAATTGAATACGCATACTGGCAGTTGCAGCAGATCCTCCTTCATCCACGAAGTCTGTCAATCGTAATTCGTTCACCCACAATACAGCACATTTCGCCAGACCGTCTTCATTCCATGTATCCAGTTCGTGTGAATTCTCTCCTGGGTTTCGGACACCAATCATAATCGTCTTCAGCCCCTGCAAGTTCGGATTTCCTTTTACACGAATGATGCGTTCCTCGTTATCGAGTTTCGCCTGATATACCACGTTGTTGGCAACTCCAGCAGTTCCGTTGAGTACCGCCGCATTTCGCTCCTTCTTCAGGTCTAACAACTTCTGGAACTCAATATCGATGTTATTTGACTCTGGCCAGATATCCAGGTCAGAACTAGCTCCAGGTTGCGTTAAGTTCACTGGTAACTCGTACTCGTAGTAGTTGTCTGTGAAATCCGTACCCAAACGAATGAACACGGTCACATCTTCATCGTTTAAAGGTGTAGAGGCTCCTGCCACAGCTTCACCGTGCACGAACATTTTTAAGCGTTTGTACGTACGCACATCGAATTGAACGTTTCGGAATGCTGCACGTGCATCACCATCCTGCAAATCGCATACTTCCAACATCAATGATTGCTCATTCAATGGTCGCTGAATAGGTTGTGATGGATCAATTTCCTGTTGAATTCCTGGTGGAATAACGTATTGCACTGGAGAACGCTGCTCGTTTTCTTGAATGTTCACCGCTCCAATGTTGAAGGTCGTCAAGTTTGGATCGACTGTCACTCCATCTCCTGGCTCTGTTAAATCCTCCGCATAACGACGCCATTCTCCACGAATGAACTCTAATCGGGCGAAGCGAAGTACTACCTCCTCATCAAACTCTTTCAAGAACATGCGCATGAAACGAATAGAGCGGAAATCTGTAATTCCATTGATGCGTTTTTCGAAATCAACGATTGGTACCCGGAATTGATACCAAGTCTCCACCTTATTTCCTGTTGGCGTTCCTACAGTATAGTCTTGAGAAGAAATGATGTAGTTCTGACCAACAATCATGTCTTGCGGCCGTAAACTAATTTTGTACTGGAAGTAACTTTCAGATTCCGATAGGTTGTTATCCTGGTTGATGTCCTCAATATCCGGCGTGTTCGATCCAAGAGTTGGGTATCCACCTCCGTTCGGGTTCATCGCATCTGACATTTCTGTAGTTGGCGAGTTCCCTTCCATTCCGTTGAACTGCTTGTAACGCTCCAAAATGTTCAAGTCTGCCGCATCATAATCATCATCACGATAATAGTTGTAATCGTCAGAAGACGGATCGGCGATCATTCGAGCTTTAGTTGCTGCGTCCAACGTAGGGTTATTTTGTACCCAGTTCACGTAATTTTGATACGCTTCAGCCTCATCGGCACTACTCCATCCATCCAATCCCACGTCTTGATTGGCACGCGTTTCTGGATCTGCGTCAAATGCGTTTACAATTACCTGTTGCGTTGAAACTCTCGCCCAGACCGTTGTATCGATATTATCCGTTGAAGCAGTTGTTGCTGTAGGCAATCCGTGCTCAAAACTTTTACGAGAATCTGGTAGGATATCTTCCGAAATGTTTCCAAGGTTGAAGTATAAATCTCCTCCTGTGTGGTTTCCTGGATTTTGTGCCTCTGCATCTGCGTTGAAAGGATCTAGCAACCAGAATTGAATATATTCGATGTTCGTTTGCTCAAAGTTGTTGGTGGTCAGTCCTCGCATGATTCCACCCCAACGGTTTTGAGGATCTGTAAACGTTCCATCAGCGTTCACCGTGTTGGTGGTGTCGTAATTATACATCCCTCGCTCTTGCGGGTAGTACGCCAAATCCAAGACAGGAACGTTGGTAGGTGTACCGTATTGGTTTACTTGGTTCGGCCAGATTTCCTGGAACTGCACCAAGCGCATTCGGCTATCAGAAATTTGATTTTGGTTGGAAGTCCATTCGGAGGTTTGATAGAAATACGGATCAATTACGTACCAAGCTATTTTCGCTGTTTTGAAACGAGCACTTAAGTTCAAAGCGTTTGCTTCTGGAAATAAGTCTGGCTGACCTTGCGGCACAGTAGCCAAATTCCAAGCGGTAAACGAACGAAGATCGATAGTACTTTGCGCTCCTTCGAAATCATCAATATACGAAGTTCCATCACGGTTAATAACACGTGGTTGTCCAGGTATCAAGTGTGCAAATTCTCCTTGAAAATCGATGGTTGATTTTGCCTTGGTTGAGATACCTGGTAGGAAATCCACCATTTTCGTTAGGAAGGGAACATCAGCACTCCACTGAATATCTGCTCCCAAAATGTTGTTCTTATAAGGCTCACTTCCAATATCAACTTTTTGCGTAACTGGACGCTCCATCATTCGCATCCACGTTGCACCTACATTAAAACGATCGCTGAATCGATGTGACACACGCCCTCCGATTAAGGATCTGGCCTGGAATCCAAAGACGTTATTGCTTTCCACTGAAATATTGATAGGTGTTCCTGACTCCAGTACTCCAGAATTCAAGATTTTCACACGACCCAGATTGTAATCTACCGTGTAATCAACCCCTTCGATCAACTGCAATCCACCTGCTGTAACGGTTACCCCTCCTTCTGGAACATTCAAAACATTCAAAGGAATATCTGAACTGATAGAGGATTGATACTGCCCGGAGAAAGAGAATCGGTTTTTCGCTGGAATTAACTGAGCCGCAATCTGAGTGGAGTCGTACAATTCCTGAAACGCAACACCATCCACAACGGAAGGCGCTACCCCTTCAGAAAGAAGTTTTTCTTTCAGCGTAGTACCAAAAGGTTCAATGGTTGAGAAATATACTCGCCCATTCCTGGTGTTGATGGTTCCGGCATTTACGATCCTATTCCTTTCTACCCCGTCAAATTCCAAGGGCACGAAGTCAAACACACCATCCGAGAATGGTTGATAATTGTAGTTGATACGATCCATATCGATCAACGTAACAAGTTGCTCTTCCGCCAAAGCACTGGTATTCGGATCCAATCCGAAATTTTCTGCAGGAATAAATGGCCCTAAAACAGATGTTTCCGGATTGTTGTACATCACATCCATTCGGAATCCTTCCTGATCCAATTGGTAAGCTCCGATAGAGTATACGTTTTTCATCATCAAATCCCACGTATTCGTATTAGGATTCAATAGTGTTGGACGCAACATTTTCAAGATTAAGGCACTTTGCCCCGTGGATCCATCTGTTGAAAGTTCACCCACTTGATACGTTTCTCCGCGGTAGGTGTACTCATACGCAACACCTAAAACTTCATCATTATTTAATGGAAGGTTCAATGAAATAAATCCGAGTTGGGCATTGTAAGAAAACTCTTGCTCCGAAAGCTTTCTTGCGTTTTCAACCTTTTCATAGTGAATAGCTTGCTGGAAAGGTCCTGGCTGTACCACTTGTGAGGAAAGCGCGGATACCGAATTTACAAAACCACGAATTTGCGGATTCGCAGAAGCCCAGGCATACAATCCATTCGCGTCGTTGTCTGGCAATTGCTCCACCCAATAGTTTCCTGGATCACCTTCACAATTCGATTGCAATGCTTCACCCAAATCGGCAAAAGCAATAATGTTTCGCGTATTTTCTGTTGTTGCGTTTCGGTTGGTTACCCAAACTTCGATACGCGTAATATTGATCGTTGTATTGGCTATTGGAAGCGTTTTCATCGCCTCATCATAATGATCACGGTGATAATGGTTGATAAAGTAGTGGCGATTGGCTTCGTAGTTATCCGCCGACAATTCAAAACGTTGCTGTTGCGCCTCTCCTTCGATTGTAATTTCCTTGCGCTGACCTCGCTGTGAAGCAGCAATAACATCAACGTAGGTCTTACCAAAACGCAGCTGAGTACTTGCTCCAAATAAAGTTTGAGAACTAGGAATTAATGCGGTTGGAGGATTGAAAGAAACATTTCCCAATGCTATCTTTTGAACGATTTGATCCTCGTTTCCAGCATATTCCAAGGTTGATATATTATCAAAATTGAAGGCTGCCTGTGTATCGTAACTTGTATTGATTTTCAGTTTCGTCCCGATTTGCCCCGTTAAGTTCAATTTAATCTGCTGTTGGAAATCGAAACGTGTGATGCGACGCTGGCGTACCGGTAGAATTGGGTTATCGTATCTGGATGAGTTTACACCGAATGAAAGTTCCACGTTCCCTTGCGGGGTGATGACAATTTCATCCGATCCGAAAAAGTTCTCAAATACCTTGCTATCAATCTTAATTGGTAGTTGGAAAGGTTGACTTTCCTCGGTTTGTTCATCGATTCGATCGCGCCAGTTCGCTTGTAGCGATTTTTGACGTTCGTATTCAATGTATTCCTCGAAGGTCATTACCGATGGATTTCGGTAATTCAAATCATTTCCAATGGTCTCGGTGAAAATATACGTTCCTGTAATTGGGTCATAAACTATGGTTTGATTCACCCCTGTTGGATCACCCAGATCAAAACTTTGATTGCCCGACTGTGTTGGGTCGTACGTTGGCTCAATTGGGAAGACCAGCGAATCTGGATCACCATTTTGAGCATACGCCAACGATGCCCCAAAAAGGCAAAGTAGTATCGTTAGTTTCTTGTGTAGTATTTTCGTTATCAACGTTATAGTATTTTCAACGCTTCCTTGATTAAGCCTTCAACCGATTCATTACCTGTACTCACTTTATCAATAGCTTTTTCGGCCGATTTCTTGTCAAAACCTAAGGAAACCAATGCAGTTAACGCATCAAAATGTGTTGTATTGTTCGCAGCAAATATATTTTCGCTTGAAAAGGTCATTTTTAACATTTTATCTTTCAAGTCAATAATAACTCGTTGCGCCGTTTTCGCACCTATCCCCTTGATACTCTGTATGGTTGCTACATCTTCCGACTGGATCGCCTGTGCAATTTCCTGTGGCACTAATGACGATAACATAATCATGGCCGTATTGGGTCCAATTCCGGAAACAGAAACAAGGTGATTAAACATCTCACGCTCCGTAGTATCGGCGAATCCGTAGAGCAATTGTGCATCTTCACGAACAATCATTTTAGTGTAGATCCGCACCGATTCCTCGCTTCCAAGTGCACTGAAAGTATTGAGTGATATCGCAACTTCGTAACCAACGCCCCCGCAATCAACGATTAATGAGGTAGGGTTCTTTTCAATGAGGCGACCGTTTAGCTGAGCAATCATGTTATTTGTTTTGAGCGTCTACAGCGGCAATTTTTACCATGTTGATGATTTCACGAACGGACGATCCCATTTGCAGGATATGAATCGACTTCCGCAACCCTACCAAAACAGGCCCAAATGCTTCTCCTTCAGTAATTTCTTGCAATAGTTTATATGCAATATTTCCTGACGACAGATTCGGGAAAATGAGGGTATTTACATTTTTGTTGGCCAAAGTGGAAAACGAAAATTTCTCCTGCATCAACGCATTGTTCAAAGCAAAGTCGGCTTGCACCTCCCCATCGACAATTAGGTTTGGTTCATGTTCGTGCAAAATTTCCACTGCTTTCGCCATTTTCTTCGGATCATCGCCTATAGAAGACCCAAAGTTGGAATAACTCAACAAAGCAATTCTTGGTGTCACCTTGAACTTACGAATGGTTCGGGCGACGTTGGAAGTGATCTCAGCGATATCTTCGGCTGTTGGGTTTAAATTCACTGTTGTGTCGGCAAGGAATAAAGGTCCACGCTTCGTACTCAAAATGTACATTCCCGCTACCTTATTCATATCCTTCTGTATTCCCACGGTTTGAATCGCTGTTCGCACCAATTCACGATAATTGCGGGTCAATCCTGTAATCATTGCGTCAGCATCCCCCATCTCTACCATCATGGCGCCGAAATGATTGCGCTCCCGCATAACTTGGATGGCCTCAAACTCGGTAACACCTTTTCTATTTCGTTTTTCAAAGAAAGCGAGACCAAATGCATGACGTCTTTCGCGTTCCTCATCCGACTTCGGATCGATAATTTCCACACCAGGAATTTCGATCATGTATTCTTCGATCAGATTCTCAATTTTATCGCGTCGACCCAATAGAATCGGCTCAGCCACACCTTCTTCCCAAGAGGTTTGTGCGGCTTTCAAAATTTTGATGTTATCCGCTTCTGCAAAAACGATCCGCTTTGGAGATCGTTGCGCCTTTTCTGTGATATTACGCAGTAGCTTGTTGTCCAGCCCGAGACGGTTTTTAAGTTCCATTTCGTACTCTTCCCAATCCTCAATAGGGTTTTTGGCAACGCCCGAATCCATGGCAGCTTTGGCTACAGCTGGCGCGACATAGTAGATCAAACGAGGATCCAATGGCTTAGGAATGAATTGCTCTCGTCCGAAGGAGATATTCTTTTCCCCGTATGCTTCAATTACCTCTTCTGGGATGGTTTCTTTAGCTAGTTCGGCGATGGCTTTGACTGCCGCCAATTTCATCTCTTCATTGATGGTTGTAGCGCGTACATCTAATGCCCCACGGAAAATAAACGGGAAGCCGAGTACGTTGTTCACTTGATTCGGATGATCAGAGCGTCCAGTCGCCATAATAATATCCTTACGAACCGATGTTGCATCTTTGTATGAAATTTCAGGCTCGGGATTCGCCAACGCGAATACGATTGGGTCTTTGGCCATCTTCTTGATCATTTCCTTCGAAACGATTCCTCCGAGTGAGAGTCCCAAAAACACATCCGCCTTCTTAAAGGCATCCTCGAATGCAACGTCTTTTTTATGTTTCGCAAATTGTTTTTTACTGTCGTCTAAATTATCTCTTCCTTCTCGGATCAACCCTTTGGAATCGTACATGAAGATATTCTCCAATTTGGCACCGAGCGCATGATACAATCGTGCACACGAAAGTGCTGATGCACCCGCTCCAGAAACAACAATTTTTACTTTTTCTATTTTCTTATTCGCCAACTCTAAAGCATTCAACAAAGCAGCTGAAGAGATAATAGCCGTACCATGCTGGTCATCATGCATGATTGGAATATTTAACTCTTCTTTCAATCGCGTTTCGATTTCAAATGCTTCGGGCGCTTTAATATCTTCCAGATTGATCCCTCCGAAAGTTGGCGCAATGGCCTTAACGGTTTCAATAAATTTCTCAGGATCGGAAGCGTCTACCTCGATATCGAATACATCGATATCGGCAAAGATTTTGAACAATAAACCTTTTCCTTCCATTACGGGCTTGGATGCTTCAGGCCCAATATCTCCCAAGCCTAAAACAGCTGTACCATTGGAAATTACTGCCACAAGATTTCCTTTACTCGTGTACTTGTAAACATCTTCTTTCGATTCTGCAATGCGTAAACAAGGCTCAGCAACTCCTGGTGAGTACGCTAAGGATAGATCTCGTTGAGATGCGTAAGGTTTTGTTGGAATCACCTCAATTTTCCCTGGTTTCCCCTGTGAGTGGTAGTCTAGTGCGTCTTGTTTTCTGATTTTAGCCATAGTCGCTATTTTGAAGCGGATAAAGTTACGAAGATTCTAGAAGAATAGTGGGTTCGAAGCATTTATATTCCGTGAAAGTTTTAACCCGGCGTCTCGAAGGATGCCATGCCTTAAACTGATAGTCCGAACTCTGGGAGAGCCAAAACAAAAGGGAGGACAAATGCCCTCCCTTTCTATTATTTATTTTAGATGTTGATCTTACTCAACAACTACTTTCTTAGTAGCTACTCCGTTCTCAGTAGAAACAAGAACAGTGTATATTCCTGGTGCCAATGTAGAAGCATCAACAACAGTTTCAGACTGACCTGAAGCTGTTTGAGCTGCTACCACTTTCCCTTGGATATCGATAACTGAAATTGACGCGTCAGAAGACTCATCCAACTTCACTGTGAAGTTATCAGTAGCTGGGTTCGGGTAAATCGCGAATGCAACAGCAGTCTCTTCAGACACTGAGCTTAATTCATCAACATTGATGTTATCCATGAACAAGTTGTTACCGTAAGCAGAAACTGCTTCGAAACGAATTACAACATCGCTCATTCCGTCGTACGCTGAAAGATCAACTGTGTTTGTCGCCCAATCACCTGCTACTGGAGCGTTGTACTGAGTTGTACTTGCTGGCAATGTTGCCAAAGCAGATCCAGCTGCTTGCCACTCTTGCGTCCAAGTTGCTCCACAATCAGTAGATACGTAAACCGTCAACTGATCGTTTTCAGACTGGTACTGCTTGTATGTGTGATCGAATGCCAACGTTGAGTTGTTTGCAGGCATGTTGATTTTCTGCATAGTCAAGTTCATTGTTCCAGACTGGATGCTGTAGAAACGAACACGGATAGCACGATCAGATGCACCGTAACCTCCAATTGCTCCGTAGTTGTACGTTGGTCCGTCAAGCACACCAAATACAGCAGAAGTCAAAGAAGCATCAGCATCGAAGATAGCAGTTGACAAATCACGAGAGTAACCTGTACCTTGCTCTAATGGAGCATTCTCCATTGTTTCCATAACTGGAGCCGCAACACCTGTCGCGTTCAACTTGTTGTAAATTTCATCTGGAATTGCTACTGCACTTGGGCTTGACCAAGGCTGACCTCCGTTAGCAGAAACAATCGTGTAAGAAACTGTTGAAGAACCTGGGTTCAATGTAGTTGCTGGGAAAGTAATTGTTGTAGAGTTACCTCCTGTCAATGTACCTGTCCAAGTTTCTTGAACTGGAGTACCTCCATCGATAGAGTATTCAGCTACGATTGAAGTGATGTCTGTTCCTTGATCGTTGTTTGTGAACTCAACAGCTGGAGTGAAAGAGTAATCACATAGTCCAGCACCTGCAGTAGAAGCAGAACCTGCCGCTACATTCACGATTCCTGGGATCGGAGCATAAACTGACTTCGCTGCTTGGTGCACAGTTGAAGAAGCATCGTTCTGAACGTAAACTGCGAAACGAACTTGTGCTTTATCAAACAAGTAAGCTGGCAAGTTTGAAATAGTAAATGAGTAAGACTCTGTTGCACCACCTGCGATCGTTGGCAATGCAGATCCATCTTCAGCGTTTGAAGTTGATCCTGTAGTCGTATACATTTGACGCATTACATTATAGAAAACAGTTTCTCCATTTGATCCAGGAGCAGTTCCGTAATCTACCACATCTTCGTACATCGTGATATAAATACGGTCTGCATCTGAAATTGCAGCACCTGTCGCATTCATTACGTCAATGTTTACATCAACAGTATTGGCATCTTGCCATGATTGTGTTACTGTAATATCGTAAGGCGTCGTTTGTGCTGCTGCACTTGCCAAAGTACTAGATGTTACAATAGTGTTTGGAGCTCCAGGAGCACCACCGTTTAATGTTGTATTCGGAACGCCTGATACACCGTAATAGTTACGACGTACATCTGGTCCTGCAGGATACGCTGCATTCATAGGGTCTGTTCCTGGCCATGAAACCTGGTGAGATACTTTTACGTATTCTCCACCCCCATTTTCGAAGTTATCGAGGGTTGTTTTCATTGCTGGGTTTTGAGAGGCACAAGGACCACAAGACGCTTGAGTAAAGTGCTCAATCATTGGCGTTTGTGCTACTTGCGAAAAAGCTAACGATGAGGAAGCGATAGCTAGTACTGCTAGTAAATTTCTTTTCATAATTCGTATTTTCCGCCTAAAATAAAACCTTCGGTTCAAAGCGCACAAAAAATCCTTGGACGATTATTGGTTTCCTAACTTGCCTAAAATGTGTTCAAATAAGAATCAAAGGATAAGCTTTTTGTGAAAAAATGTATTTTACTTTCAAAATAACCAAGCTATGACAGTGAGTAAGGAGCTAACCATAAGTGTTTTTTCTGGTGCAGGAATGAGTGCAGAAAGTGGCATTTCCACCTTTCGGGATTCCAATGGTCTATGGGAGAACTATAGTATTGAGGAAGTGGCAACACCACAGGCTTGGGCGAAGGACCCAGATTTGGTAACAGCCTTCTACAACGCAAGGCGAAAGAACGTTTTGGAAGCCGAACCGAACAATGCCCATAGAGCCATTGCGGCTTTAGAGTCGTACGCAAAAGTTCAGGTTATCACACAAAACATCGATGACCTCCACGAGCGTGCAGGAAGCTCCGATATCTTGCATCTACACGGTCAAATTCGGATGGCTAAGTCATGTGGGCCTGATCCGGAAAAGGCATATTATCCGATCGATGGGTGGGAATTGACCGAAAAGGATTTGTGTCCAGATGGATACCGATTACGCCCACATGTTGTTTGGTTTGGAGAAGCTGTTCCTGCTTATGAGCAAGCTGCTGAAATGCTTTTTAAATCGGACGTACTTATCGTAATTGGCACTTCGCTTCAGGTATATCCGGCGGCTGGACTGATTCATTATGCAGAGAATGCTCAACAGAAATTCCTTATCGATCCAAAAGCAGATGAATTGGATGTACCCGCATCCTTTGAGAAAATCAATGCTTCTGCATCGGAGGGAATGGAACAAATAAAAGACTGGCTTGAAAACCGCTAATCTACTTCGCTTTTTGAGCGTTTTTCATTTCCTCTTTCACGTAGTTCTCGATAGCTCCAGTCATAGATGGAGCATTTGGTTGAGGTGCGTGAAGATCCAATCGTAAATTATTGCTTACAATGGCATTGGCTGTTGTTGGTCCAAACGCGGCAATTACCGTATCATTTTGCTTGAAATTCGGAAAGTTTTTCAACAAGGATTCAATTCCCCCAGGACTGTAAAAAACAAGCATATCATAATACACATCTTCCAGGTCTGAAAGATCCGCTGCAACAGTTCTGTAGAGAATTGCTTTTGTGAACTTAAGATTGTTTTCTTCTAAGGTCATCGGAATGCGATCTCGGAGACGGTCAGCACATGGCAGCAAAAATGTTTCCTTTTTGTGTTTTTTCAAAACATCAACCAAGTCTAGTATCGTTTGTTTTCCGAAGAAAATCTTACGTTTTCTGTAGGTTACATATTTCTGAAGGTAATATGCCACTGCTTCCGAGATACAAAAGTATTTCATCGAATCTGGGACTTCAAAACGCATCTCTCCAGCAATTCGGAAATAATGATCTACTGCTGTCTTAGAAGTTAAGATCACCGCTGTGTGTTCGTTTAAGTCTACTTTCTGCGCGCGAAACTCTTGCGAACTTATTCCATCCACTTGAATGAATGATCTGAAATCAATTTTCAAATCATACTTTTCTGCCAAATCAAAATAAGGAGATTTCTTTCCTTCCGGTTTTGGTTGTGACACTAAGATTGTCTTTATCGCCAAAGCTTCAAATTTTTGTTTAACCTCTTCGCTTTCATGCCTCTAAAAACCGCAATACATAGAAGTATGTTACTAAGTAGGGCAGAATTTCGAGGGTGCAAAAATACAAAATTATATAATACCATGTAACTCCCTGACGAAGAACAACCGCAACACTTTTTAAAATTCGAAAGATGCTTTCTCCAATAAATATCCAAATAGCGACTTGAAAAATAACATCCACATAATCAGGCTGTAAGATCCATAACGTTGTCAAAACAAAATAAACAACACCAAGTGCCTGAGCCCCAACCACCTTCATGATTAAAGGTGTCCTGAAAACCTCGAAGGATCCTGAAATCCAACCGGTGAAAACAAGCGAGAAAAAATGGAAAAAGAATATTCCAGCCGGGACTATCAAAGCAATAATTCTGGAGGTGAAGAGGTCAAATTCTAGATATTGTGCCATTAAAAAGAGCAACAAGCCTGTTGAGAGGTAGTAATTTATCAACAACAGAATGGAGGCAATACTCCGCAGCGGCATGTGTTCTCTGAAAAAAACCTTCGCGGAATCTGTTTTGACCAACCCCACCGATACGGCATAATATACATTAGCCTGTCTTGCCCTCGCCAATGCCAAAATAAGCAAGCTCACAAATAAAACGATTCCCAAAATCCAATTAAAGGAGGTTTCGCGTGGTGAAAGTGTTTCAGGCACTTGTATATTCAACGCTATTTGGTTCAATGTATTCAAACTGGAAATCGCTTGTTTGGCTGTTAGTCAAAGTTATGGTTTGAAAGTGACATATATTTAACAATGCACAAAAATATAGTTAAATTTGTGGCTCAAGAAACTAGGATATGAAAACTGATTTATATACACATCCTGACTATTATAACATGGATGATTTGCTCTCTGAAGAACACAAGTTGGTTCGAGACGCAGCACGTGCTTGGGTTAAGAAAGAAGTTTCTCCCATTATTGATGAACATTATGAAAATGCAACCTTTCCAAATCACATTATAGGTGGACTTGGTGAAATTGGTGCGTTTGGCCCTTACATTCCTGAGGAATACGGTGGTCCTGGATTGGATCAGATTTCTTACGGTTTAATCATGCAGGAATTAGAGCGTTGCGATTCTGGGTTGCGATCTACAGCTTCAGTTCAAAGTTCTTTGGTAATGTATCCTATATGGAAGTACGGAAGCGAGGAACAGAAGCAAAAATACCTTCCAAAGTTGGCAACTGGTGAAATGATTGGATGCTTTGGATTAACGGAACCAGATCACGGTTCAAATCCAGGAGGTATGCTTTCGAACTTTAAAGATGCTGGGGACCACGTTGTTCTGAACGGAGCAAAAATGTGGATTTCTAATGCCCCGTTCGCCGATATTGCTGTTGTTTGGGCGAAAGACGAAAGTGGTCGTATTCACGGATTGGTAGTAGAACGCGGTATGGAAGGTTTCTCAACACCAGAAATGCACGGCAAACTCTCTCTTCGTGCTTCGGCAACCGGAGAATTGATTTTTGACAACGTAAAGGTACCAAAGGAAAACATTCTTCCAGGACGTTCAGGTTTGGGTGCTCCTTTGAGCTGTTTGGACTCTGCTCGATTTGGAATTGCCTGGGGTGCTTTGGGTGCAGCTATGGATTGTTACGATCAGGCGCTTCGCTACTCGAAAGAACGAACTCAGTTTGATGTGCCAATCGGTGCATTCCAGTTGACTCAGAAAAAATTAGCCGAAATGATTACTGAAATCACCAAGGCACAATTGTTAACGTTCCGTTTGGGGCAATTGCGAAATGAAGGAAAAGCTACTTCAGCGCAAATCTCAATGGCAAAACGAAACAATGTGGAAATTGCTTTAGATATTGCTCGTGAAGCACGCCAAATTCATGGTGGTATGGGAATTACCAGTGAGTACTCAATCATGCGTCACATGGCGAACTTAGAGTCCGTGATAACATATGAAGGTACACATGACATACACTTGTTGATTACTGGAATGGACGTTACTGGAATTCCAGCATTTACGCGTACGATGCCAGATTTGAGCAAGATGTAAGAGACTCTCAACTCAACTACAATAAAGAAAGGCTGGTCATTTTGATCGGCCTTTTTTGGTTTTTTGGAGAGATTAGAAGATGCCCAGAGTACTCATTTAACCGCGAAGGGCCTTTAGGTTTGTTTTGATAAATTAATCAGATAACAACAGACCTGAAGAACCTGGAAAAGCAAGGTGAACTAAGCAAGGGCATAGATACGATCTAATTTGCGTATTAGACCTAGCTGATCCTGGACTTAATAGCCATTTAGAATTTTAAGCGTTGGGGCTTATTAAAGGTATTAGCCATCGTCCTTTGGGTTCCTCAGACTTTCTGTGTAAACCAAATTTATGAAAACATTTTTTGTTGGGATTGATATCTCAAAAAGTTGGCTGGATCTTGTAGTTTGTGATGAAGATCAGGATCAGGTAGGTAGTTCAATAAATGTGGAGAATAGCTCCGATGAGATCAAAGCTGTTTGTGAAGCATTAGAGACCAGATTTGTTAATGCAAAACTTTGGTTCTGTGCTGAACACACTGGGAGCTATGGTCTGGTGTTGTGTCAGGTTCTTGAGGATTTAGACTTAACCTACTCGATTGTCCCGCCTCTAGAAATCAAGCAGTCCATAGGAATGACCAGAGGCAAAAATGACCAAATTGATGCTAAAAGGATCGCCGAGTATGCCGCAATGCACGCCAAGAAGTTAGTTCCGACTGCATTACCAAAGGAAAAGCTTCTAAGAGTCAAAAGTCATCTAACTTATCGGGATCAACTCGTCAGGATGCGGCAACAGCTTAAGAACAGCAAAAAAAGCCATATAGTAAGCAATAAGTCCTACGACATTAGTAACATTATTGGTGATATTGATGCCAGAATAGAAAGCCTAAATCACGGTATTAAATCTCTCGACGACACTATTGAAAATATCATGAAGTCCTGCCCAAAACTGAACAAGAACTACAAAAAGGCTCAGACAGTAAAGGGTGTAGGCCCCTTGATATCAGCCTACATGATAGTATACACCAATAATTTTACTTCATTTCAGAACCCGAGAAAGTTTAATTGTTTTGCTGGGTTAGCACCGTTCCAATATTCATCCGGAAGTAGCATTACAGGCAAAGCAAAAACAAGTCAGCTCAGGAATAAAATGATGAAAAAGCTATTATTTAATGGGGCTAATACTGCTATTATACATGATCAAGAACTCAAAGCATACTACAAAAGAAAAATCAACGAAGGGAAACATCACATGTCGGTGACCAATGCTATAGCATGCAAACTTGTTTCTAGAATATTTGCTGTCGTAAAAAGAGAAGAACCTTTTGTGAATTTAGTCCGATAAAAATTTGGATTTACCTTAGAATACGCAAAGGGCGCGAGGATTTTCATAGTGCCTTTTGATTACCGAGATACAATAGCGGATGGTTGAATTGAAAGTGGTGAGCGCAAAGTTCGAACAAGTTCGATGGTTTAACGTAAGCGATGTTGGTGTTTACATTGAATTGGGTTTGTTAGGTTTATGGATGCCCAGAGTTCTGATCTAACCGCGAAGGGCACAAAGGGCGCGAGGATTTTAAAGTAGTGGCCGTAAAGATCACACAAGTTCGATATAGAATTCAATGGTGATATTTCTGCTATGACTGATTGGCAACTGGCAACATAATTGTGAAAGTAGTTCCCTTGTCCACTACGGAATCAAAATCAATCGTTCCGTGATGGTTTTCTACAATTTGACGCACCATGGCAAGTCCCAATCCTGTGCCGGTACTTTTCGTGGTAAAGTAAGGTGTGAAGATTTTGTTTTTCTTTTCCGCAGGAATTCCTACCCCGTTATCCGAAATGTCTATTTGAATTTTGGATTCTGTGCGCGTGATGATAATCCTCACCTCCGTTGACCTATCTTCAGGGGTTGCCTGAATGGCATTTTTTATCAGGTTATTGAACACGCGTATCATTTGACTTCGATCGGCTCGAATAATTACTTCTTCCAGATTGGTTTCAACTTTCACTGAAATGCCCTCGCTTACGAAAACTTGTTTTGCCGAGCGAATCAAACCGATGATATCAAGATACTCTTCTGACGGTCTCGGCATTTTGGCAAAATTGGAGAACTCATTCGCGATATTTGTTAAGGCATCAATCTGTTCAATAATGGAGTTGGCTACCCGCTTGAGCTTTTCTTCACTTTTGGGGTCGTTAGCATCGTAGCTTCTAAGTAAATGTTGTACGCTTAAGCGCATTGGGGTCAATGGGTTTTTAATTTCATGGGCCACCTGTTTCGCCATTTCCCTCCATGCCGATTCACGCTCACTTCGGGCTAATTTCTGTGCTGCATACTCTAACTCTTCTAGCTTTTGATTGTAGTCTTTTACCAACGAACCGATTTCATCTTCCTTGTTGTAAGAAATACGTTCGTTGGGAGTACCGAATCGAACAGAGGAGAAACTCTCCTGTAAAATGCGTAGTGGTGCCGTGAGCCAGTTGGACACCAAAATCGCAATGAGAATGGAAAACGCGAGTAGTAGTACAAATACATTCACAATCGCCACCAAGAACTCCTGAATTTGTGTTTCAAATTCATTCTGCTGTCCAAAATGCTGAAGGTTAATGTACGCCATCAACTTTCCGTCCTTATTATAGAAAGGTTTGTAAGCCGAACTGTATTCCAGGTCTCCTATGTGTTCATCTCCCAAATATTCACTGCGTTCTCCGTAACGCATTTCGCGGTATGCATTTGGGTTCATTTGCTCGCTAATCAATCCTGAATTAAAAACCTTGGGGCGTGAGGTTGCCAACAGATAGCCGTTTACATCATATAAATTGATATCCGTAAAAAACACGCGCGAAAACTTTTCTAAATAGAATTGCATTCGGTCGCCGTTTTCGTCAATATCCAACTCTTCCATTGCACCGAGCTTTGCACCGACTTCTTTATTCACTGAGTTCAATTTCTCTCGTACGACATCACGCGTATATTCTTTGTGTTGATTACTCACGAAAATTCCGCTTCCCCAACCGAAAGCAAGAAGAGAAAGAAAAACAAGTGCAATGAGGACCAATTGGATTTTGAGCGCCAAACTCATTGTTCTGCGCGATGCCGTAGACCTGTTCATTCGGAACATTAGCGGCAATAACATTAAACCATAGAAGGAGAAAAGGTATGAAAATGCAGTGAACTGTTCTATTTGTTCGGCATTCTTACTTGATAAAATCACAGTATAATCTGGTGACTTTCTTAAAATGAAGTGGTTGTATCCTCCAAAGTCGACAAAGGGTGTTTCTAAATCTTCATTGGCAATTTTCGTGATGTTCGTTGGATAGTTAAAATCACCGTATTTATTGAGCAATTTATCGTCATGATACTTGGCAATAGAATATTCATCTAAAGACTCAAAAACAGTTGTTGACCCGCTAATCAAGAGCCTTGGAAAGCCAATTTCTTCAGGAATCTTAGTGGACTTCAGCGTGCAAAATAAGATGGCCGTTGAATCTTCACTTTTGAGTTCTTGACGGATGATGTAGCTGTACTGGTTCTTGTAATCGCTAATAAAATAAATACTCGTGTCTATTTCGGAAGGCACACCAGAATTATCGACAATACTTTGGAGCTCATCGTACTCTTGTGTACTCATTTCTACACGATCGACAATAGGCAAATGCTGTTCGTTGAAGAGTGAAAACTTCATCTCATAGCGTTCCCAAAAACCATTGAAAAAACGACGTTCGAGGTTTTCCTGAAAATCAGAAATTCGAATTTTGTAAGGTGAACTTATGAGTTTTTTAAGGAATTTATCGTCTTTCAACTGTGGTGCCAGCGTACTATATTCGACCTCAGTTACAATGTCCTTCTCGGTAGCCAACTGGTTTGCATACAACTCCTTTTCACCCAACTCCTTTCTACTTTCGAGATGGTTTATGGTAACAGACATTGTAATGGCAAAGCTGAACAGAACGAACAATCCAGAGCCGAATCCACGGTCCGATTTACTTAGCACCACTTGGTATAAAACTGCTCCGAAATACATCATTGGGAATAGTGCCGGAAATAACAATCCAAACCCCACATTGATTTCATAGAGTAAATAAAAACATGAAACAGCGAAGTAAATGACGGCACTACGTGAACCCAATACATTATTGCGTTTGCTTAATCTAACGACGCTTGCTGTAAGATGAAAAATGGCATAGAATAGCACTCCGTAGCCCATCAGCGCAATTATGGAGAACGCATTTAAAGAGAAAAGTTGATTGATCCCGAGTGTAATCGCAGAGTTCTCAACCAAAACAACAGTGAAATACACCAGAAGTATCCATGGAATTAATAAGAAAACGGGTAAAACATAACTAGCGATCAGACCCACTTTAGATGGTTTCCAAGCATCAATTCGAACGCGTAAAATGGCAAGTACGAATACCAAGACCACCAAATGCATGCAATATTCAAGAAAGTTCGGCAACCAATCATTCACTCCGTAAAGTGTTGGGCTTGTCGCTTCAGTCTCGTCTAAAATTGAGAACCACTCGTACTCTAAAGAAAGGTATCGAAGTGCCAAAATCACTGCAATTGCCCCCCACGACCACATAGGTTTTTGTCTGACAATGAATTGAAAAGATACAGCAACAACGAAAATCACAGTGAGCAAAAGCAAAATGAGCAAAACAACTGACTCATCTTCTGTAATCGGTTGTTCCTTAGCAACCACAATAGAGCACACGTAATCTCCATCCGCATTCTTTATTGGAAAACCGACATCTTTATCCGGAACAATCTCCGCATTGTATTCAAAGGGTAGTTGGGGCGAAAAATTATTTACCAGATGTTGATTCTCATACGCGTAATCATTTCGGATAAGAAAACTGACACACACCGTAAATTCACTGTCTGAAAAGACCTTTGCATAGTACCACCCATTTTGCAGCTTTACTAATCCATTCGCTGGAAAGTGAATATCTGAAAAACGGATGATTGGAAGTTGATTGGTATTCCAGAAAATTAGGGAATCGTTTCGATAAATATGAATATTCATCCCTTCCTGACCGTTCAGGTTTTCCCAATGGGGAGCGATTTCGCCGTTGTTTAATCGGGTGTTTGTAAACTCTAAAACTTGATCCAGTCGGTTTTCTTCCTCAAGGAATGCTGTTTGAAAGGAATTGACAGCGGCATTATAGTCGTGATTTGTAACACTACTGTAGTAAGAAGCAAAAAGAATCGCAGCGCCAATGGCGGCCACCACAAGGTAGAATCGCTTCAAATATGTCAGAATCATAGCTTGACGGCTTCCATTTTCGTGCCAATTTCATACGTTAGCTTTTGAAAGTCTTCATCAGCGTTCGCATCATTTCGGAAACGAAAATCGGCCTCTTCCTCGAAAGGTAGCAAATAATTTTGGTAGCAAGGCTTCACATGGTTTTCCCATTGGTATAGAATAGCTTCGCGCGAATACCCTCGTGATTCTTGATCTCTGTATAGCCTGCGATCCAATTGAATTTCAGGGTCAACCTTAATGAACACAGAATAATCGAGCAACTCTCGCACTTCCTCAAAATGAAACAAAAAGAGCCCTTCTACAATAATTAAGGACGATGGTTCAATGGTAATCAGTACATTTTTATCAGGTGGAGCATTGAAGTGATATTCCTTCACGACGATACTCGATCCCGAAACCAACTTTCTCAAATCGTCCGTTAACTTTTCGCGATTCAATGCTGTTGGTAAATCAAAATTATGAATACCGTTTTCGTCAAGTTTTTGTTTTTCAATGGGCAAGTAGTAGTTATCCATTGAAAATACTGAGGGTTGCAGATCACTAAAATGTGAGCACAATCGCTTTAGTAACGTTGTTTTGCCAGATCCACTTCCACCACAAATACCTATAATCATCTCTCCATTAAGAATTTAACCGGTCCAGGTTTGTTCAGTTGCTCCGTATCGAATGTCATTACGAGGCCTGGCAAAGTTACCATAAACTCTTGTTTCTCCTTGCGATTGAACACACTACTTGGATTATAAATGGTTCTTTCTGTGAATGTATTGTGTGAAGAAATTTCTTGTTTCTTAAAAGTAATGATGCTTGCTTTGTTGTATCCGTTATGATCCAGATGGTAACCAATACCTTCATTCATAGGGTATAGCCCTAGTTTCAACGTTTTTTTCTCGATGAAATAATTCAATTCCATACGGTTTATTTCTACCCATTCATCGTTCTTCCATTCGTGCAATATCAGTCGAGCGCCAGCCCCTTCGGTTTCGCCTCCGACCATGTAAAACTTATCGTTGATAAAGCAAACCATTCCTTTATCCTCTGTGTCTCGCTCATCCAGGTAATACTTTCCCGTTGTACCGAATCCTATATTTTGAACTGTTATATATTCTTTCGGAGCTTCCAAAAAATTACTTCCGGTTACCTTTCCTTTTGACGAGAATTCTTTGATATGCCACCCTTTCTTTTTGTTTGAAACGCCTCTTCCCGCAAAACAAATCTTGTCTTCGGTAAAACCGATATAATCCCAGTATCCTACATCTTCGTCTTTCAATTCATCAAAAGGAATGCGGCCAATTTCTGCAGCGTATGGCAATCGGTTGTGATGGGTAATAAATGTTGCTACTTCCTTTACCACTTTCTCTTTTTTGTCTTCGTATCTGATATGATGAACCAAGGCTTTGTCGGTAACAATAATGTTAATTACTTCGGCTGCTGTGTAATCTATAATTCCAACACTCTTCAACTCATTTTTTAAAGAAACTTTTGTTGTTTTTATGTTTCCAGCCTCGTTCAGCTGAGAAAATGAAACCGATGCATTCTCTAATTGTAGGTTGTCCAAGAAGTAGACATATCGCGCATTTTCGCTGCTGATATAATAAAAGTTTTCATCGCGAGGAGTAAAGGTTTCGTCCCAAATACTTGAGTTTTGATCTCCAACCAAAGTAAGCCCGATTCGGCGTGTTGTTCCATTAGGGTCGCGATTCATGAGAAGTGCCCCCTGCCCTTTCCATTCGATGATGTCGTGATAAGGGTATGTTTGTGCTTCAATTTCGACCACTTCTTGAGCGGAGACATTTAGTGCAACGAAAGCACATAGGATAAGGGCGAGTTTCTTCATGATTTTGTATTTTTCCAGTAGCGTAGAACAATCTTCGTGCTAAAAATAAATGTTATGAGAAGAAAATCAAAAATGAATCGAGTGAAAGGAATTGGGGCGTTGTTATTGGCGGGAGTATTTAGTTTTGGTTTGAGCAGCGGACAGCACTCGAAATTGGGTAAGGATGGATTGGCTATTGGTAAGAAAATGCCAATGGGAAATTACGAAATGATTGGTGCCGATGATGCTACATATACCCTGAACGATTTAAAAAAAGACAACGGGTTAATTGTCGTTTTCTCATGCAACACCTGTCCGTTTGTGGTTGGTAGTGACAGTTTTGAAGGTTGGGAAGGTCAGTACAACACAATTTACGAGAAAGCTCAGGCAAATAATATTGGAATGGTGCTCGTGAATAGTAATGCCGCTAAACGTGATGGTGTTGACTCTAAAGAAGCAATGGCAAGTCACAAAGAAGCGCTTGGATATCAAATGCCGTATGTCATTGATACCGATGCGCAATTGGCAGATGCAGTGGGAGCAAAAACGACACCGCACGTATATATGTTTGACGGAAAAGGCAAATTGGTTTTCAAAGGTTCCATAGATAACAGTTGGGATACCAAACGAGAGCAGTTAGAAACATATTTATTTGATGCCATTGCTGCTATTGGAAGCGGTACTGATATTCCTGTTAACAGCTCTGCACCAAGAGGTTGCAGCATTAAAAGATTGAAGTAATTTGTATTACTGTGGGTGAGATTGTTTACATTTAGAGCAGTTAAACGCTCACCTATGAAAACTATTATTACCCTAGGGATGTTCTTCCCTCTATTCTCATTTGGACAAGTTTCCTATGATGTAACTGTAACCCGACTGCGTGCATATGCGGATGATTGTGACGGCGGCGCCATTACTTTTTGTGCCAATGCTCCTCAAGATCCAGTGTATAATATTTGGGTGAGTGATCAAGAAGCGAATGAGCAAACCTATTGTTGGATTTTCGAGGATGACAACGATGCTGCATACGCCGTTTGGACCGATATTCAAGATGTTCAAATTGCTTCGGAAGCCAATGTTAACACCACCAACTTAACCTTTGAGATGTCAGGATTTGAGACGGACAACTTAAATCCCAATTGTACGAGCGCTCTGGGCGACGATGCTGTTATTGATCGTGAGTTTGTGCAGGAAATTACACTGAGTACACTCACCGAGGGGGTAGTAAACACCGTAATTATCGACTTACAGGATACCTATTATGCAGAATTGGAAATTATTTGGACCGACCTAACGGCTTCGAATAATGAATTAGCAGCTCCAGCATTGACTTTAGCACCCAACCCAACTAACGGCTCTTTTACCGTGGCAACAACAGGTGTGACCGGAGAACGTACCATTGAAATTCGCGATATGACAGGACGCACAATTCAAACGATTGTGAATTCTCAAGATGTAACGGAAGTAAACCTAAACAATATGGAATCAGGGAATTACTTCGTATACGTGCATTCAGAAAACGGCACCGCTATTGAAAAATTAGTGGTAAAGTAGATGGAAGATACAAGAACACCAAACACCAGATCATATTTTTGAGAAACGCCGATTAGAGCCGGAGGTGATCATCGCTCCTTTTCATTTGTTTGGTTTACTCCAGAAGTCGTTCCACCTCTTCACATAACGCTTCATCTTTCTCAGTGACAGCGTTGGCGTCATGCGAGATTATATTCAAATGAAGTTTGTTGTAGCGGATGTCCATATCTGCATGATGCTGCATACTGTCCGAACGCTCGGCTAATTTCAGCACAAACGCTGCCAGCTCTGTTTGATTTTCGAAAGTTAGTGTGGCTTTGATTCCATCTTCTGTTTTATTCCATTCCATAGTTTTCCTTTTTTGTAATAAAGTAATAATTAGTGAGAAGTTAGAGGAGAAAAGGGTGAAGACATATTAACTATCCTTTCTGACTTTAACTTTCTGAACACTCCATTTCTTTGCAACGCTCAAAATTGATTCGAAAAGCTGCTCAAAACTATCAATCACAACGTATTGGGACTGCATAACATCCGTGCGAAATTCCGTTTGCATCACTTTTTCTATGTCAAAAGTCACGGTAGGTATAGCGCCCGAAATACTGGAGATAGATTCCCCAAAAGACGATGCGATTCCTGCTCCGTATATTTTTAACCCATTCTGCTGAATCAATCCGAATTCAATGGTAAACCAGTACAATCGTTGTAACATAATAATGCGCTCTGGATGGTTTAATACGGTGCAGCCCAATTTGCCAAATTCGTTAGCAAACTCAGAAAATATAGGATCGCTTAGCAACGGAACGTGTCCAAAAATATCGTGAAACATATCGGGTTCTTCCAGATAATCTAATTGACTCATGGTTCTCAGCCATGTAGAAGAACAAAATTTCTTTTCGGCGAGTAATTGAAAAAAGTCTTCTACAGGTATTAACCCAGGAACACAATGTATTTCCCAGCCCGTGCTTTGTTGAAACCAATCATTAATATGTTCAAAATTAGGCGGGGCATTGGGGTACAACACAGGTTTCATGCGTTCCAACGCCAACATGTATTCGTCACATGCCTTATCCTCAAGGTTTATCTTCTGACGTTCAAATAACGTTTTCCAAACCAAAAAATCTTCTTTTCCGTACTTGTTAAAATCTTGTTTCATAATCAAAAAAAAAGCCCGATTCTAATATTAGAACCGGGCTGTGAATACCTTATTTAAAACAACGCACTACATATCCAGTTCACCGTGGTGAATTGAATAATAATAGTATGTGTTGTGCATTTGCATACCTCAAATGTAACATTTTCTGCGTAACCCAACGCTTTGTGTAGCAAATAACAATATTTGTACCTAAAACGAGCACATAAATTTTGTCAAGAGTAATGTCAATAATTTGTAATTTAAGATTGGAAAAACGAAACAAATGAAAACTGCATTATATCCGATTATATTCCTGGTATTGCTAATCACAAGTTGTGCAACCTCACGAACATATGGCAAGAAATATCCAGAACAACTCAACAAAGACGTTGATTTTAATATGTCCCTAGCTGATTTTAATGCCTTGAAAGGCTCGAAGACTGACAACATGAAAGACGACACCTTTCGTTGGGTTTATGTCGAAGAAATTGCGGATGATAAAATGACCAATATTGTGTATTATTTTGATAAGGATGGAAATCAACCTTTGTATGAAATGATCTTTATTTATAACGACACAATAGCTCGAGATGAGGCTGCAGATAAATTACTGGGTGTTCCAAACAATGGCCAGGAGTGGCGGTTTGAGCAAGACCCTTACCCGCTAACTGCCTGGAAATACAAGAACAAACTGGTATTGGCGGCCGTAATTCCTCAGACCGAATGGGACGAGTAATTTAGTACTTCACAAAAACATTCTTGGGTTCTGTAAAGAACCGTAATGCCTCCCAGCCACCTTCACGACCAACTCCAGAAGCTTTCACTCCTCCGAAAGGTGTTCTAAGGTCGCGAACCAACCAGGAGTTGATCCAAACAATTCCAGCATCCAGTTCGTTTGCCATACGGTGTGCACGCTGTAAATTGGACGTCCACAAAGTTGCGCTCAAACCATATTTTGTTGAGTTAGCCATCATCAAAGCTTCCTCTTCCGTATCAAACGGAGTTATTGTAACCACCGGACCGAAAATTTCTTCCTGATTGGTGCGACAATCATAGGATAACCCTTCAATCACTGTTGGACGCAGGTAGTATCCTTCCTCGTGCCCTTCTACAATTACTCGTTCTCCTCCTGTTAGCACCGTTCCTCCTTCTTCTTTGGCCAATTCAACATAAGAAAGCACCTTCTCCATGTGCGGCTTTGAGACCACTGCTCCTAACTTTGCCTCTGAATTATCAGGGTGCGCCACAACGGTTTTGCTAACTCTACTTACAAACGCTTCTTTGAATTTATCATAGATAGATCGCTCGACGAAAATACGAGATCCACAGAGGCAAATTTGCCCTTGATTTGCGAATGACGAACGCAAAGTAGTACTCAGCATTTCTTTGAAATCACAATCAGCGAAAATAATATTAGGGTTTTTCCCACCCAGTTCAAGGGACAATTTTTTGAACATCGGAGCGGCTGTTCTTGCGATGTACTCTCCTGTTGCTGTTCCTCCTGTAAAAGAAATCGCTTTAATTTTCGGATGCTTTACTATAGCGTCTCCAGCATATTGTCCCTCGCCATGCAAGATGTTCAGCACCCCATCCGGCATTCCAGCTTCCTTAGCCACTTTGCCGAGTAAATAAGCCGTGTACGGAGTAATTTCTGATGGTTTCGCAATGACACAGTTCCCTGCAGCTAGAGCCGGTGCAATTTTCCAGGAAAAAAGGTACAAGGGCAAATTCCATGGGGAGATACATCCAACAATGCCAATTGGTTTACGCAAGGTATAATTGACTCCAACCCCTTCCATGTTGTGCGATTCTGAAGCATAATGTACTATCGCGGTCGCAAAAAAGTGGAAATTGGATACTGCTCTTGGGATATCGACATGGGCCGCAAGTGATACTGGCTTCCCATTATCTCGAGATTCCGCCTTCACAAATTCATCCATGCGCTTTTGAATTCCTTCAGACAATTTCACCATGATGGCACTCCGCTCGGCATTGCTCATCTTCGACCAAATTGGAAACGCTTTTTCAGCTGCCTTTACAGCGAGTTCAACATCTTCTTCCGTAGAGTTGGGTATTTGACAGTATACTTTGCCTGATGCAGGCTCATAGTTATCAATATATTTTCCTTTCACTGGGTTGCAATAGGCGCCGTCTATAAAATTCTGAAGTTGTTCCATGGAAATAAAATGTTCGCTAAAAATACCGTTTTTTGAACGTCCGGATTCATAGAATTCAACAAACTCTGGGGAGAGACACGCACATTTCAATGAACACGAAGTAGCTTTCGGATGGGCTTTGCAATAGCCATGGTGAGCAAGAATCCAATGACAACTCCTCCCGTGTTAGCCAGTAGGTCGAGGCCAGATACTGATCTTCCTGGAACAAAATATTGCCCAGACTCCATCAATCCTCCATAAACAAACGCAAACACAGCGGAAAACCACAATGCCCTACGATTTTCAACGGTAAGTAGACCTAAGTTTAGCATCAATGTGCCATAGGCGATGAAATGACCGACTTTATCATTGCTTGCTGTTAATTTCGGAGAAGGCGACAAGCTCAGATAAGTAATACCGACTATAATCGCTACAAGAGTCAACTGAATTAAGAGTTTAAATCCCAACTTCATTCCTTGCTTCCTTTTGGTAGGTGTTTTACTAAATCTGCCGTGAAACGAACCATATTTTTTACTTCTCCTGGGCTTGCAATGCGCAGTGAATTGAAAATGATTAAGGCTTTTCCATTCGACTCGATGTGGTAAATCTGTTCACTTTCTAAAAACGCGATTAATTCTGGAGTAAATACCTTCCGAATCGCTGCCTCGTCGGGTCCTGTAAGTTTCAATTTGTTCGAGAATATCGGCGCTCCTTCGAAGTCAATATCCTTCCGATTGGCAATAGAAAGACGTTCAAACAATCGGTCAAAGATTCCTTCACTCTCTAATGTAAACTGTGCAATATTTTCGGGCAGGTGCACCATTAACAAAGTAGTTTTGTACACCTCTTTCGATAACATCGCACCTTCGTCGAAGACGATGTCCGATATTTCCCAATCTACCTGTACATCCTCAAATTCGCCACCAATTACGTTCGACTTTTTCTCTATTGGACGTGATCGAAAAAAGTAGAAGTTCATTAACTCACTCGACTCCACATTTTCTTCACGTATATAATACCAACCGTTGTCTGCTGCGATTTTTTTCATGCGTTGCTGACGCGGTGACGTTTTCTGAAAATTGGGAACTACATGTGTTTTCAATGCCAATTTGTGCGTTGAGGCGGCAATATGTTGTGTGAGTCCAATAATCCGCACTTTACCCCCCGTTAACTTGTGAGCATCGCGAAATTCGTACAGCTTTTCTTGAAACGTCAAATCGACGAGACGGGTTTTGGAGAGGTCTACTGTTACCTCAGCACCTTCAGGAATTTTTTCAAGAATACCAATCAATCGAAGCAAGGATAGGAAATTCGCGACTCCTTTCACCTTCAAGGTATACGTGCCATCCTTATTTTCTCTCAATCGTGTTCCGGATCGGAAAGCCAACTGAATGAATTGAGGAATAGACAAGCGAGAAATCAAAAGATGAGCGACCAAGGTCACTGCTATACCTCCCAAAATTCCCATTAAAGGGTTCTTGTATAATGTAATAATGATGGTGGAAAGAAAAAAGACTGTTTGTTCTAGTCCCTGCCGGTAAATCTCTTTAAAAACACGCGGTGAAGCTAGTTTAACACCTGTAACCATAAGGACCGCCGCAAGTGCTGCTACTGGAAATAATTGGATTAAAGGTGTGAGGAAAAGGACGAACAAGACAATGAAGACTCCATGGTAAAAGTTAGACCATTTGGTTTTAGCATCATTGTGCACATTCACCGTACTACGCACAATTACATTCAATACGGGCAATCCACCTACAGCGCCTGAAACCATGGTTGCCACTCCAACGCTGGTCAGGTCTTTGTTCAAATCGGTTTTTCGTTTGTACGGATCTACTTTATCTACTGCTTTAGCCGCTGCAAGGGAAATTACAGACGAAATCAGGTTGATAGAAATAACAGCCAACCAAAACTTTCCGGTATGTGCCTTAGCAAAACTTGGATAAGCCAATCCATCCATCCAGTTGTCTGGAACATCAATTAAATAATCTTCAGGCTCTTCAAAAACGCTTCCAAAAACAGCAATCTGATTCACCTCTAAATAATTGTATAGCAGTACAATAGGGACGGTTATCCCCAGCACCCAAACAGGGCCAGGAATTAAGTGAAGTGCCTTGTAACTGATCCAGGAGTGAAAAATCAATACGAGAATTCCTATGCCCGAGATTACGGCAATATAGGGTTCAATATGAGGAACTCTTTCGAAAAGGTGTCGAATGATTTCAATGGTATTATCACCGTCAGATGTTGTACCCAATGCTACATGAAATTGCTTTGCGAAGATGATAATACCAATGGACGCTAATACCCCGCGAATGACGGATGTGGGGAAAATTTCGGCAATGCGCCCCCATCTTAGTAACCCAATAATAACCTGCAGTGCCCCCGCAACAACAATAGCACCAAGTACATGTGGAAAACCAGAGTAATCTCCTTCAACTCCTGGATTGTCCGATAGAGCGACCGCAGATGCACCTACTACAGCGATTAGACCTGCTCCAGGCCCTGTAATTGTCAAATAACCGCTTCGGTAGACTATGGTGATCAATCCACCAATGGCAGCGGTAATTAGTCCAGAAATTGGCGGTAAGCCCATTCCTTTCGCGATCGCAAGAGACAACGGCAATGCCACTAAAGCCACACTGATTGCTGCTATTAGGTCGTTTCGCCAATGTTTTTTAAATCCTAGCCATCCTTCGGCGGGGATTCGATCACGTTTTTTTGACATTCAATGATTGCATTGTTCTTTTCCGTTTACACTACATCGTAACGGATTTTGTTTCTTTCCTTACCGCTTACTCATTCATACCTCATTTCTATCCCTTTTACCGTTGCTGGAATTCCCTCCGTTAACCACTTTGGTGCAGGTTCATCCAACAGGTAGTGATCAAAGAACTGACGCATTCGAATACTTAGATCAATTCGGTTTGCATTGCGCATTAAATTGTGTTTATCGTCGTTGTAGTTTAATAACCATGTAGGTCGACCTAATCGCTTTAAACCAGTGAACAATTCAATTCCTTGATACCAGGGAACCGCTCCGTCCCCATCGTTGTGCATGATCATCAAGGGAGTTTGAACATTAGGCAAGTGGAACAAAGGTGAATTCTCAACATATAAATCTGGTCTTTCCCAAATGGTATATCCGATGCGACTTTGGGTCCGTTCGTACTGGAATTGACGATTCAACCCGCTGCCCCATCGAATTCCTCCGTAAGCAGAGAACATGTTCGCTACTGGAGCTCCCGCCATCGCTGCTCGGTAGCGGTTGGTCATTGTTACCAATTGTGCGGTTTGATATCCACCCCAGGACTGTCCCTGAAGGGCCATTCGGTTCGAATCAATATTTGGATATTTTTCCAATACGTGATCCGTTCCACTCATAATGCAATCATACGCCGACTTCGCTGGATGTCCTGGCTTGTAGCGAATATCTGGCATGAAGACCACGTAGCCTGCAGAGGCATATTCCGTAGCATAAATTATGGATGCTGTTGGTTTCGGAATATAATGCGTGTGCAATCTATCGGCATACAACTCATAGAAGTACACCATCAAAGGATATGATTTTGTAGAGTCAAAGTCTTCGGGTTTGTAGATCAAACCCTCCAGTTCAAAACCATCGTAACTGGTCCATTTGGTTAATTCAACCGTACCCCATTTGTATTCATCTTGTTGAGGGTTCGTAGTAGATATTTTCTCCATTTCAGACATATTATCCGTGAACGTGTACAACTCTGGATAATCCTGAAATGTCATCCTACGTACAATATGACGCTGCTTGTTTTTTGATCGCTGTAGTTGCATCACATTCGCATTGAAGTAGGCTGTTTCAACCAAATCAACATGATCATCATGTTCTTTTATATCGTAATACCGTGTTCCTTTTGTATTTCTATCAAATCCTCTAAAGTAGATGTTGGAAGGCTCATAATAAACACTGTCACGCTCCCACACGTTGATGCTTAGCTCCACATTATTGAGTTTCCCTGTTTCGTGGGTGAATGAGGAGAGGGTTTTATCGTTTCGGTCGTACTGCCAGTAATCAAATTCGGACTGTACCAAAACTTTCGATTCATCCCGGGACCAATAACCTGCACCTTTAGGATACGCCTCCATTGGCATTCCGTTCATGTCTTCCGTCCAGGTAACATTATCAGTGCTGCAAGTGATGCAGTCTTCCTGCCCAGTCTCTAAATCCAACATATGATGTTCCCCATCGCAATAGTATTCCATGTACTTTCCAGATGGCGCCATGGAAGGCCAGAATTTTTGTCCGGAAAGTATGCGTTCTGCTTCCCCGGTTTCAATATTTACTCGGTAAAAATCACGTGGACGTGGCGAAACCCAGTTGTAAGTATGGGCATACGATTCATCGCTGGAGCCCATCAAGTATTTCCCTTTCAAGTTGTATTCCTGGTAGACGTCTAGCGTGTCGCTTTCTAGCTGCACAATTTTATCATTGGTAATATGATAGACATGCATCAAGGAAGCTTTCAAATCGTCGTCTTTTTCAAGCAGTTGCTGCGGTTGTAGTCGTTGATCCTTGTAGTGCCAAAGGTCCAGGTGTACTTTTTCATCCTTGGTGAGGGTATCTTCTGGCTCTTCCTTTTCTCGATCTCCAATTCCAAAGTACAACACTTCATCATTCATGGTGTAGCTCAAATTGAAGTGTGTAGAGATAGCATGATCAGCATCAAAGCCTACTCTAGCCGAATCGATGTGTATGTGTGATGATCCATCCACGGCTAGTAGGTGGATATCGTATTGCTTCACTTTCGAGGTGTCTGTGGTTCCATAAAACGCCAGTTCGTCTCCTTTCGTATTGAAAGCTTGTAAATCCAAGCTAGTGTATTGATCTTTCCATGTCCATACGTTACGGTCCGTAAAAGAGAAGAAATTCAATTTCACGGAATCAATTTCGTCTATACTTTGATGCGTTTTAAAGGCCAAGTGATTGCCTTCATTTGCCATGAAGTAACCCGTAACATTCTCAATTTCTTGATTGAACTCCGGGTGAAAGACCCAAAGCAAATGTCCATCTGAATCATACTTTGGCTCCTTATCTTTCTTGAACCATTTGCATTTCTTCTTCTTTGATGGTGCTTCTTTTTTGTTGTTATGACTGAATTGAACGGCCATCCAATCGTTTACCTCGCTGGTTTTAAACGATTTCAATTCTGGATATTTTGCCAGAGAATCCTGACCGAGATAGTAAATTCCGAGTGAATCTTTCGGCCACTTTGATCGTTTTACCTCGTTCAGTTCACATGTCCTTAGCGTGTCGAACCCTGGCGTGATTTTAAAAGCAATGTAACTGCTTCCTCCAGAAAATTGCGCTCTTTCTCCTCTTGGAATGGTATCGGTTTCTCCGGTTTCTACACTGTAGATGCACAGAACACCATCACCACGATGCGGTTCAATTTGATACGAGATGTACTTTCCGTCATTCGAGATTTCAGCGCTTTTCAGTGATTTCCAATCGTTGTAAACAGTGTGATCAATTACTTTCTTCTCCTGTGCCATCGCTCCTATTGAAATCGAGATAAATAAGAGGGCTGTACATAATCGCATATTCGTTCGGTTTTTAAGGTCGTTAAAATACCGAATATTTACGACATTTTGTGCTAGGCAATAAACAGTTCAGAAGCGATAAAATCTGCTCGAAGTCGACCTGATTTGGTCAAAAAAATGTGGTTTTCGTTCTCTTCCATCCAGCCATGTTTTTTGAATTGATGTAGTTGGTCATCAAATCCTTTGGGAAGCTCACGAATACCAGTTAATTGACTCAGGTTTACCCCGTAAACAGTTCTAAGTCCCGTTAAGAGGAGTTCATTGAATCGATCATCGACTGAAAGCATTTCTACCTCATAGTAGCAAGTTCCAGATTCTATACATCTCATGTAGTGTGCATTGTTGGAAATATTCCATTGTCTTGAGATACCCTGAAATGAATGCGCAGACGGGCCAATGCCAAGATACGGAACGCCCTTCCAATAGTTACTGTTATGTCGCGACTCGAATCCAGGCTTAGAAAAATTAGAGATCTCATATTGTTCAATACCATTCTTTTCAAGCATTTCCACCAAAATTTCGAATTGACGGCTTTCTTCTTCGTCATTTGCCACCTTCAACTCACCAGACTGAACTTTTCTTTCAAGTAAAGTGTTCGGTTCTACGGTTAAACAATACGATGATACGTGTGGCACTTGCCAATCAATAACTTTTTGAATGTGATTGCGCCACTCTTCTTCAGTTAGCTGCGGCAAACCATACATTAAATCGACTGTGATGTTTCTAAACCCAACGGTCTGTGCATTCCGGACGCATTCTTCCGCTTCTTTGGCATTATGTGCTCTGTTCATCCATTCAAGATCTGAAGATTTAAACGATTGAACACCTATGCTAAGCCTGTTTATGCCAATCGACTTCCAATTCGTCAAGTTGGCTTCACTGCAGTCGTCGGGATTGGCTTCAAGTGAAATTTCAGCGTTAGGTTTAACATTGAATTGCGCATGAATCAGCTCCAAAAAACTACTAATTTCCTCTTTTGACAACAAACTCGGTGTTCCACCTCCAAAATAGATCGTTTCAATAGTTGCGTCACCACAATAATCTGATCGTTGCTTTAATTCTAACAACATTGCATTCAGCATCCGCTCACGGTACTTTTGAAACGTAGTACTGAAATGAAAGTCGCAATACGTGCATTGCTGTTTACAGAATGGGATATGAATGTAAATTCCTGCCACATTTCAAAAGTAGTCAGATTCAGTCAACCCTTGTTTCTTGTATTGGATCGATTCTCATTAAATTTTGGGATTGCTTTGTAAAGCGCATCATTTTTTTCTAACTTACAGTCGTAGTCATGGAATTTGAACGTCATAAACGCCTATTAAATAAAGAGTTGGATCAATTCAATTTGATCCTCAGCGAAATCCTACCTAGATATATTTCGTTGATGAAGAAAGACGATATTACAGATGACGAACGCAAAGAGTTGGGTGAACTAGAGCATTTTCTTATTGAAATCAATGGTAAAATTGCTTCCATAAAAACAAAATTGGATCATGATCTTTTCGGGGAAACGATGGACGAATATTATCGTGTGAAAGAGCTTGCTGCGAAAGGTGACATTCAAGCGCGCAAACGACTCGATCAACTCCGTGAAACCTTCAGTAATTCTATCAAAGGAGACACTTTTTTTAATTGGAACTAATGTATCTTTTTGATTCTTAGGGCAGTTTTGAATTTTTTCCGTTTGGATTTAAACCAAGAAGTGTTTAACTTCCAGCTCTAATTCACTGAAAATGCTTAAAACTATTCTCACTCTATCGGCGCTATTTGCCGTTGCCTTTCTATTTGGACAATCAGAAGAAGATGAAATTCAAATTCTCTATGAGGCCAACCAGTATGTAACGGATACCTATAAATGCGATTTTACCAATAAATTTAATACAAATGATTCCCGAAAAGATTATAAAAACTTAAGGGAATACTTAAGAGACAAAAAGCGGCTGCATAAGTTCTTGATCGAAAAGATTGAACCGATTTACGGTTACGGCACAAAGGAGGAAGCTATTCGATACCTTGAGTCAGAAATCAAGCGATGTGAGCGGTTTTTGAACATGCACGACGGCGGCGAAAACGACCCGCTAAAAAAATTCTATATTCAGTATACAGATATCGATGGGATTAACCGCTACTACGATGCTTTCGATTCAAAAATCTATCCCTACGATGTTGATTCTAGCATTATTCCAGAGCTGAAACAGGAGCTGGAGCGGTTTGAAAAATCGCTACAACGCGAAAAGTTGATTTTGGAAAATCTACGTAAAATTAATATCGATATCTCTTCGTGTGAAGAACATCTAGACTCAGCGTTAACTGCAGAGTATAAAGATCAAGACTTTAGATCAAATATTAGCTTCTATTTCACCTGGTTAATTGGCGTTTTGCTCTTTGGATTTTTTGCCATCATATTTTTAAAATCGGATAAAAGTATTGGTAGTGTATTCCTAACTGGTCATGGTTTGCAATTTGTCTCCTTGTTTGTTTTGATTATCGCCGTAATACTGTTTGGGATACTCGGAATCCTGGAAGGAAAGGAACTGACAGCTATCCTGTCTGGAATTTCAGGCTATATCCTTGGAAAGGGAGTAAGTGGTGCCAGTGAATCAAGAAAAGTAAGCATGGCTTCTGACAAGGTCTCAAAAGATAATGCTCAAAATAACGACAAAATGAATGAGTAACTGAATGCAGTTGACTAGCGTTTGTTTTGATATTGTGTAAGCGACTCCAAGAGCTTCGCTTACATCCTTGGCACAATTTTTCTATATTCGTTTGGTAAACAAACACCTATCAACCATGAGACTTTTATTGTCCTTCTTAGTGATTTGTAGTGTTTTCACTACAATGGCTCAATCTGCTTCTTTAAAAAAAGGAATTTCTTCCTATGAGTCAGGCGACTATGAGGCTGCCGTGAAGACTTTAAGTGAAGTTATGAAATCTCCTAATTCTTTGAAGACGAAAGAAGTAACTGAAGGTTGGTACTATTTGGGGCGCTCCAAGCAAGTGCTGATTTCAAATGCTATGAGTATTCAGGCTGCAGCTTTGTTGGAGAAATACAATGGTTATGATCTCGATGCCTATGCATGCTATCAGAAAGCTCTCAAAACGGATCCAAAGGGTGAAATAAAAGTGCAGATTGGTCTCGAGATTGAATCGTTGTACTACGTGATATTCAACTCTGGAAACACACAGTATTTACTGGGCGATAACACAATGGCTTTGAAATATTACAATACAGCTGCGGACATCTCTGAATCACAGAATGTTTCTGGAGACTATCAAGTGTACAATCTTCGAGGACAAACCTATTTAGCCATGGGCGATTCAACAAAGGCATACAACGACTTTGCTTTGGCCACCAAACGTTATATTTCCAGTCCACCGGAGATTCCAGACGCTAATATTGGCTATGCATACTATTCTATGGCGATCATAGAGCGTTATTCAAACGAAAATCTTGATAAAGCACTAGAGTTGATTCAAGTGGGAAATGAACTGTTGCAGTCAGAGATTAATCGATTGCAAACTTTGTTTAACGATGGAAGCTCTGATCAACGTGTTTTAGCTGGTCAAGAGGTGCAATTTGCAAACATCAGCGATGCGTTGAACCGATTTGAGCTAGATATTTACAGTAGCTCTCCGCAAAAGTATGATGAGGCAGTGGCGAAATTTGAGAAGGCATTGGCAGAAAACCCAAAGGATGCGAATCTTTGGATGGTTTACGGAAACCTCATCGAACGAAACGATATTGACGGAGCATTCGAAGCTTACAAAAAGACGGTTGAACTCAACCCCAAGAATGCTGTCGGCCAATTTAATGCGGGAGCGAATCGAGTGAACAAGGGGACAGCATATGCTAAGAAAGCTAATGAAGAATTCGACTTTCAAAAAGCTCAAGAGTGGGAAAAGAAAGTAGATGAGCAATTCAATTTAGCGCTGCCCTATCTGGAAAATGCCCACAATTTAGAGCCCGATAACATTTACATTATTGATGCATTGCTTCAAGTCACCATTCGATTGGAAAAGATGGATGCCTACAAGATGTATAAAGAGAAGCAGAAGAAACTTCGCGGATATTAATTTTAAGTTTCCGATGAGCATGCTGAGACCTTAGACTTCGAGAGCCTCAGTCTACGGAATTAATTATCCTATTCAACCAGCAGCGTGAACACCCCCGCCTTATCTGTAAGTTGTACTTGCAAGTAATACGTTCCTGGTGCAACATTCAATTTGTAATTCAGTGATTTATAGTTTTCCCTGAATTCCGTTAAGATTAATTTTCCAGCAGCGTCATAGACAGAAATGTTGATTTTTTCTTCTGCATCAATAAAATGAATACTAAAGTTTCCATCCGAGGGATTCGGTGCAATTACAGCCACATCCTCCAACGAGTTTTCATTCAAACTAACTTCATCTACCAAATAACAAGTACTTGTATCGGTACAGTTTCCATCCGTAACAATAACCGCATAGTTACCATTAGACGTTGCTACGTAGGATGGATTGGTTGCTCCTGAAATAATTGCGTTTCCGTTATCACAATCGATCCATTGAAAGGTTCCCGTGGTGCTTTCAGCTGTAAGTACAATTCCACCTTGTGAGACAGTCGTATTCACATTGTCGATGGTCAAATTGAGGTTCGCCGTGGAATCACATCCCTGCGCGTTTTGAAGAGTAACAGCATAGCTTCCTGAGGCTGTGTACGTATTTCCATTCCAATCATAACTATTGCAAGCCGTAATATCGGTAGTAGATGAAAGTGGTGGACATGCTGGAATAATGTTGACGCTATAGTCTTCTACTTCGCCATCATATCCAACTTCACACGTATCTGGAGATTGATTGTACTTTGCCGAAACACGCATCGTTGTTGTGCCGATATATGCATTTGCGGGTACCGTAACCATGAGCGGCGATTGGTTGGTTGGTCCATTCGCGGTATTTTGTGCCGATCCCATATCAAATTCTTCCCCTGGATCGTTAAAATCGAAATCGTGATTCCAATCAATCCAAGCCTTGGCATAAATCACATAATTGCCGTCCGTATTTACATTTGTCGTTAAAGGATACGAATTACCCACTTCCACCGTAGTTGAATGCGTTGCCGTATAATCTGTGTACGGCTGCGTTTTACCAGTAGAGTTATTAATCGTATTAAAATCAACCAAGGTAACCGCAGTTTGCCAGCTCATATTCCCCGTTGATTGACAATATTGTTCTGGCTTAACGATATAGGTATACTTATAGGTTTCGCTGGTATCTCCAGTACTTCCTACGGCATACACTTTAAAATAGATGCGCGTGCCTTCAGGTGCATTGGGTAAGGGTTGATCCGAAACCCAGGTAGAATCAATCGTATTCGTCATGGGAATTACATTGCCAAAAACGGGTGCATTCAACGACCACTCTGTGTAAACACTGGAAAGTGCTCCATCATACGAAATCACTGAAGTAACGTATTGATCTACACCGACTAACGGTGTAGTTTCGGTTGGGGCATCTGTAATATCTGTCGTAAGAATCGCTGGGAAGTCTTCTCGGCCGTCTAAGGTAAACTCCCATAATCCGCGGCCCCACGTAGTCGCACGAAGTGTATTCGACCCGTACATTACCTCCATTTCTGAAATAGCCACATTGGGTAAATCGGGATTGTAAAGTGTCCATGTATTATCGGCCATCGCCTTCTTGAATACACCAATCTCAGTTCCCACATAAATGGTACTTGCATCGGTATGATCCACTACAACGTTCCGAACCGGAATATTACCAAGGTTATACGTGATATTTGTCCAGGTCAATCCGTTATTATTGGAAATAAACACCTTCTCACCATTGTTTTGATATGATGCATAGACAACCAAAATAGTGTTGTCGTCATTGGGATCGAAGCAAATGTCAGCTATAGAAGCATTGGGCAGGGAACCTTGAATGTCGAAGAACGTATTTCCGCCAGTAAACGATATTTCAAGATTTTCTGAACGGGAGACGATCATTTTTTGTGAATCTCCTTCAGAGATGGCAGCGTGCGAAATAGTTCCGCTAAAGCTTGGTGTTCCAAGTTGCGTCCATGTTGTACCAAAATCTTCACTTCGGAAAATCGTATCTCCGAATGAATAAACACGCATGTGATTGTTTGGATCGTATACCAGCGGGGCAACCCAGCCACCATTTTGTCCTGGAGGCGTAGCACCTGATTGTGTAACACCACCATCTTTTGTTAATCGACGCCCGCCATACTGCAAGCTTCCGATCATCCAATCATCGTTCAAGGGATGAATAATTCCTTCCATGCCATCAGCCCCGTAAAACTCAATCCAGCCCGTTTCGGTGTGAATACTGGTTCCATTGTCTTGCGACCCTGTAATGGTGCGTTCATGATTGGACTGACTTACGCCCAAAGAGTAATTCTCGCGAATAGAATGGCCTTCGAAAATCTCCCAAGTGATTCCATTATCGTAGCTGCGTGCTAAAAACCCGTCTGTGCTCGCCCAAAACACCCCATTCTGGCACCTTGCCCTACGAATGTCTGCATGCACATAAGCTGAATTCGTTGCATACGTGGCATTTCCCTGTGACCAAAAAGTGGTTTGTGAAAATGTCTGGCCACCATCGGAGCTCATGTTTACATCGATATTTCCAAGCAATATTTGACTAGAGTCCGTATCACTCACAGCAAATGCACCATACATACCTAATCCGTGGTTCGAGATTTGCGTAAAACTTGCGCCTTGATTCTCTGATTTCCAGACATACGTTCCATTCACAGCATAGATGCAGTCTGAACAATCCGCTGTTACCGAAAGTCGGCTTACGTTGCCACCTGGTGTTGTTCCAGAGTTGAAAAATGTAAGACCACCATCGTTAGAAACATAAATGTAATTCGAATTATTTCGTCGCACGTACATGACATCTGGATTCGTTGGATGAAAGTGGATTTCGTAGGTAGCTGCAGACAATACTTGTGTCCACGTAGCCATATCATCTGTAGATCGGAAGAGACCTTCATTGGACGCAACATATACCAAGTCAGGAATGGTTGGATGGTAGATTACCTCGTAAATCTGACGATTGGTCCCCAAACCTCCCCAACCAAGGTTCGTTGGGTTGAATGCTGTTTCGGTCCATGTCAAACCTGCGTCCGTAGACCGGTAAATTCCGTGTGTGGTTCCGTTTCTTGCATTCCGAACGTTAATCAGAATCGAATCAGGATTCGTTGGACGAACGGCCATAGTATTCACTCCCGTGGCAATTAAGAAATCCGTTGCTCCTTCGTTCCAGGATGCACCTCCATCCATTGTTTGCCAAAAGCCTCCACTTCGAGAACCGATATACATTCTGTTGGGGTCGTTTGGATCTCCGTAAAACGTCTCAATTCGTCCTAGTCCTAGCGAGTAGTGTCCTGTTACCTGACCTATGTAATGTGGCCCCAATTGCTCCCATCCTGCATTGAAAATATTGGATTCTGGAGTGTTGTTGACGAATTCTTTAAAGGCGTTTTCGGCAAAATAAGGGTCAATTTGACTGCGATCACCAGAAGGATAGTACTTCTTCTCATTTTCGTACAACCACCGTTGATACCCCTTCCAGCCAGAACCTTTCGCGAACTTGTCAATCGAGTCAAAATGCGCTTCGGCTTCAGCAACAACATCATAAAAATTCACTTGAGGATCTTGAGCAAATTGTTTCCAACGCTGTGAAAAGACCAGAGACGACAATCCCATGAAGAACGAAAGGAGGAGGAGTTTCATAACTTTAGTTTTAGCCTCCACAAGATACGTAAAAAGGCGGTTACCAGTGAATTGTAGCGCTCCATTGTCGAGATCCGTCCGACACTAATTTCAATGTTTCCTGTTTTCCTGAACGCGCTATTTCAAACTGAACTGACTCAAGTGCAGGAGTGTAATTCTCTGTCAAGGGCTCACTTTCCAACAATCCCTCGTCAATTCGTGTGGCCTTTTTAAGATACTTTTTACCATACATTGCTGGGATTCCTAAAATAGCCCCGATTTCTGCAGGCAACACCATTTCATTGAATCCTGTTAACGCATTGTCAATAGTGCTAAACTCCAAAAGGTAAATTCTATCGTTGCCATTGATAGGGTGAACGCTCACGCGGCTCGGCATGTCGTTTTCGTATTCGTACAGGTACGAAACAACAGTATCATTGCCTACAATTGAGTGTTGTGCAACAATTTGATCCTCATGGTAATCGAACATGATTTGCTGCGTTCCATTACCTGTGAAAATACCAAAATTACGCCCTTGGTCGTCGTATAGGTATTGCATGCGTTGCGCTCCCGAAATCACCTCACGGATTTGACCTTTTTTGTTCAGTTCAACCCGAGAATCCATATTTCCTTTGTAGGGCTGAAATTCGATATTGATGACATTCTTTTCATAACTCATTTTAAGCTCTGTCACCTTGCCGTACGCCTGAATGTCAACTTTCGATATTTTGCCTTCTGCATTGCTCGTCTCTTCCGTTTTCAATGGATTCGAAGGTTCATTAGTTGTGCACGAAACAAGATTCACTATTAGAAATATTCCTACAAGCAATACAAGAGAGGCAGGAAAACGGGAAAGAGGTTGAAACATAGGGTAAAGATAGCACAAAAAAAGCCAGGGTCTCGACTACGCTCGACCACCGGCTTTTAATATCAATTGTCCAGTACCTCGAGCGGAGCCGAGAGGTACTTTTGTATGTTCTACAAATCGAATTTAATTCCTTGTGCCAATGGTAGGCTATCAGAATAGTTGATTGTATTCGTTTGGCGACGCATGTAAATTTTCCATGCATCCGAACCAGATTCGCGACCTCCTCCAGTTTCTTTTTCGCCTCCAAATGCACCTCCAATTTCAGCACCGGAAGTTCCGATGTTTACGTTGGCTATTCCACAGTCAGATCCAGCTGCAGAAAGGAATGCCTCTGATTCTTTCAGGTTGTTCGTCATAATTGCAGATGACAATCCTTGTGGAACCGCGTTTTGAATTGCGATAGCATTTTCAACACCACCAGAGTACTTCATGATGTAAAGAATCGGTGCGAATGTTTCGTGTTGTACGATCTCGAAGTGGTTTTCTGCCTCAACGATTGCTGGTTTCACGTAGCATCCAGACTCGTATCCTTCTCCTTCCAAAACGCCACCTTCAACGATGATGTTTCCTCCTTCTGCCTTAGCTTTCTCCAAAGCATCTAAATACATTTGAACCGCTGCCTGATCTGTAAGCGGCCCTACGTGGTTGGACTCATCTAAAGGATTTCCAATTTTAATTTGCTTGTACGCGTTTACCAAAGCATCTTTTACTGTATCATATACATCTTCGTGAATGATCAATCGGCGTGTAGAAGTACAGCGCTGACCACAAGTTCCTACAGCACCAAATACCGCACCTGGTACCACCATTTTCAAATCGGCAGTTGGTGTGATAATGATGGCGTTGTTTCCTCCTAGCTCTAACAAAGATTTACCCAAGCGTGCGCCTACAGCTGCTCCTACGGCTTTCCCCATTCGCGTTGAACCTGTTGCGGACACCAAAGGAATGCGCTTATCGTGAGACATCGCAATTCCAAGTTCTGCACCTCCGATTACCAATCCCGAAACACCTTCAGGAACGTTGTTTGCTTCGAACACTTCTTGTGTAATTAACTGACAGGCAATGGCCGTGATTGGTGCCTTTTCTGAAGGTTTCCAAACACATGAATCTCCACACACCCATGCCAACGCAGTGTTCCAATTCCAAACGGCTACTGGGAAGTTGAAGGCAGAAATAATTCCTACCACGCCAAGCGGATGATATTGCTCGTACATTCGGTGTCCTGGACGTTCCGAATGCATTGTCAATCCATGCAACTGACGTGAAAGTCCAACAGCGAAATCACAGATATCGATCATTTCTTGTACTTCTCCCAATCCTTCTTGGTAGGATTTACCCATTTCGTAAGAAACTAGTTTTCCAAGAGGTTCTTTGTATTCGCGTAACTTCGTTGCCAATTGACGCACTACTTCTCCACGTGCAGGAGCTGTCCATTGTCTCCACGCTTTGAATCCTTCTTGCGCTTTCATTACCACTGCCTCGTAATCGGCTTCAGTTGCCGCATTTACAGTTGCGATGGTTGCGCCGTCCACTGGGGAAACAGATGCAATTACCTCACCTCTTGTATTAAACCAATATCCTCCTGTGGAAGCACCGTTGTTATTTTCTTTGATTCCGAATTGCTGCAATACTTCTGCAATTCCTAGATCTGTCATTGTTTCAGCCATTTTGCTTGAATGTTAAATAAGATACAATAGTTACAAATCTACGTTAAATAATCAAGTTTTCTAGGGGAAAGAAGGCTGGGATTGGATTCGAAAGAGACGAGTATAAAAAAGACAAATGTGCAGCTTGTTTTGAAAGGAATGAATAAAGCGAATCCGTCAAAGCTTTATGATCCTATCGATTGCTCTCAAAATATAAAGAAATAGGCTTTACAGTAGTCGATTCACTTTCGCTTGAAAAGTAATACAGCACTAATGGCTCCTAAGGTGGTTGCCAACATGTAAATCCAAATATGCGACCACAATCCACTGAAAACGGCTGGCGATAAACTTCTCGCAGGATTCATACTAGCCCCGCAATACGGACCAGCGAAATACGCTTCTAAGCCGACAATGGCGCCGATCAATAATGCTGCTTGCAGCACCGTTGATTTGCTGTGAAAATCAAAAACGACTCCCAACATGAGTACAAACGTGAGCCCGAATTCCAAAGCAAAACTTTGCCATTCGCCAATTTTAGGGAGTGTATCTGCGTAATGAGGATGATCAGGATAAATAGTGGCCAAACAAGCAGAAGCTACAATAGCTCCAGAAAATTGAAAAAGTAAATAAAAGGGAACTTCTCGTTTATCAAAGGTGCCTTTGACCGACAATGCAATAGTCACAGCTGGGTTCATATGTGCTCCTGAAGCCTTTCCGAATAAGGTAATACCTAAGAAGACAGCAAACCCGAACGCCAACCCTATCCACAACTGCGGATAGTTCCACTGTTGCGTTTCGACCACCAAAACAGAACCCGTACCAATGAATACCAGTTGGAACGTTCCCAGAAACTCTGCTACGTACGAGCGTTTCATGGCAAATAAGCCGCAGCGAATTCTTTAAAATAAACGTCGATTTGATCACGTACGCTATTGAATACGGCCGCTACTTCTTCATCCGTTCCCTCAGCACCAAAAGGATCTGGGAAACTCTCGTGAAACTTTATCGCAGAGGAAGGAAAGTATGGGCACCGCTCCTTCGCGCTATCACACACCGTAATGATGTAATCAAAATCGATGTTGGTATATTCATCAACGTTATTTGATGTATGATTTGAAATATCGATGCCCACTTCTTTCATGGCTTCAATGGCTCTAGGGTTTACACCGTGTGTTTCAACTCCTGCAGAATATACTTCTGTTCCTTTCGCTGCGTATTTCGTCAAAAAACCGTGTGCCATTTGACTTCTGCAACTGTTTCCTGTGCAAAGCACTAATACTTTTTTTCCCATTTCTAACAACATCCAGAACCTGGCTCGCAGCTCGATTCCTGTTTTTGTAAATCCGACATTCTGATTTTTGGCTTTTCTTGCCCTGCACGTACTGTTTCAGGTGAGCAACAAACGGCGTTTTCTTCCAGTGCATATTTCGGGTCGTTAAACTCCACGTCCTCATGGAAATAATATACTTCCCATTGATGCCCATCGGGATCAGTAGCCCAAAACTTATCCTGAACTGCATAACAACATGCTGTTCCAATTTCTTCCATAGAAACAATGCCGAGTCTTCGTGCCTGCTCCAAGCGTTCCTCCATCAATTCACGCGTGGCCACTTGAATTCCGAGATGCCCAAAGTTTGACTGCACCCGCTCCTCGTTCTGAACAAATGAGATAATTAAGCCAGGATTCTCGAGTTCGTACTTAGCGTAACCTGCCTTTACTTTTGAGGCTGGCTGACCGAAAAAAGCGGTGTAAAAATTAATGGTACTTGCGATGTCCTTCACATACAAGGACACATGCATCCGTGGATAAACGGTATTTTTCATACAATTCTAAATTAGCAACATGCATCATCATCACAAGCTACAGTGGCACCAACAAGAGGATCCAGAATACTTCTAAAATGCATCCATCTCTCCCTGTCGATACAATAACAAACACTAGTTCCTTCAATTGTTCCTTTTATGAGTCCTACACTTTTCAGTTCTTTCAAATGTTGCGAAACAGTTGACTGAGCCAATTCAATTTCCGTAACTAACTCTCCGCAAACGCATGATTCTGCTTTCAATAAAGCCTGAACAATAGCCACTCTCGCCGGGTGACCCAAAGCCTTCAGCATAGCTGCCAATTCAATTTGCGTGTCTGAGTATTGTTTCGTTTTTGTTATGCCCACTTGTAATTTTTATTTATCGCAATATTACGATTAATATAGAATGTATACCAGAAAAGACTCCAAAAATAAGTATTCTCTGTTTCACTTATGGGGATGAGGAGACGTACAAAATTCCATAATGATTGAACTTTTAAATGAACAGACATCCTCGTTTTTTATTGTATTCTAAACATTTAACATCTAATAATAACACCTAAAAGCGTTTAGTGTAATTTGCCACAAATGAAAGCTTGAACATTAAACCTACGATTGTTGCTCTCCTAATTCTGTTATATTTTTAAATTATATCCGTTTATGGGTTGTATTATTTAACACGTTCAAGTAAATTTGCGATGCGCATTTAATGCGTGAAAACAGCTAAAACTAATATTATATGACTACTACATTGCAATGCCTTTTGGCATTTCTATTTATGGCAGGTCTTTCTTTTAGTCAAGAAAATCAAGAACCTTCTCCAGCAAACTTTCAGTATGCATTCGAAGTTGAATTTGTCAATGAGCAAGCGGATGAAGGAACCATTAAGGACATAAAGTCATACGCAAAAGATTTATTCGAGATGCACCCAACTTTTAGCAATGGTACTTTCAGAATTTCAGTTCCATTTTCCGTACCTGCTGATCGAGTAACACAGCATTTGGGACTTTACGGGTTCACCGTCACTTCTATTCGAATTGAGAAAGATGGCAAAGTATTAACTGCAGAAAACCTTGAGCAATGAAAAAGATAGCATTTCTAACAATAGTATTGCTCGGTTTTCAGAACTGGGCCAATGCACAAGCCTCTTGTGCTAGTTCAGTGGAGATAATAAACGACCCACAGTTAAATACACAGCACTGCTTGGTGAATGCACCGGCAACCGACCCTACGCTAGACAACAACAACTGTTTCCCAGGCGCGCAATCTGAAGGTTGGTACGACTTTACCATCGCCAATGGTCCTCAAACAGTTCAAATTGACGTTAGCAATTATAACAGTTCTGGTGGACCAAATGCCCGAAACGTAGCTTTCGAAGTGTTTAGTGGAACATGTGGATCTTTGACTTCCCTAGGATGTGTGAATGCAACAGGAAATGGAGGTGCAGAAACTTTAAACCTGGCTAGTCTGGCCAACGGCACCTATTACATTGCCGTATACTCCATGATTAATGGAACCATACCTACGATGGATGTTTGTGTAACGGGCCTTCCTTCTCCGCCAGCAAATGACGATTGTGCGAATGCCATTCCAGTTTCAGTTGGAACAAATGGAATTTGTACAGAGGTTACCGGTACGGTAACAGGAGCTACAGCAAGTGCAGGTGCTCCAGCACCATCTTGTGGAAATTATCAAGGTGGAGATGTTTGGTACTCAATTACAGTTCCTGCTTCAGGAGAAGTAAACTTTACAGTGGACTTTGCAGCTGCGAACTCAATTACCGATGCAGATATGGCCATCTATTCTGGTATCTGCGGATCGCTCACGGAAATTGAATGTGATGATCTAGATGGTACAGGTACAATGCCAATTATTCAAGCCACAGGGCTTACACCAGGAACTACCGTTTATATCCGCATCTGGGAATTCGGAAATGATGTTGCTGGTGATTTTGACCTCTGTGTTGCGGAGCCACCCGTTGTATTAAACAACCAAGATTGTAATACGGCCATTCCTATATGTGGGGGTACCAGCTTTGCCGGGGCATCAAATGGCGCAGGAAGTGTAAATGACCTTACCACTGCAAATGACGATTGTTTGGTAGGAGAAAACCAGTCTAGTTGGGTCTACTTTGAGATTTCGAGCCCTGGAGATATAGAGTTCACGATTTCACCCCAAAATGGAACAGATGACTATGACTTTGCATTGTGGCATTATCCTCTCGGACTTGGACAAACGTGTCCTCCTGCTAATGGGGATGTTGACCGTTGCTCTTACGGAGCGGGGGCAGGTCTTGGTGGAAGTTACGATACCGGACTTGGACAAGGCGCTGTAGACCTATCGGAGGGTGCTGCTGGCGACAACTGGGTTGCACCCCTTACCGGGTTGAACGTAGGCGATGTTGTCTATCTTGTTGTCGACAATTTCTCTTCAACAACTTCTCCTTATACGTTGGATTTTACAGGCTCAACTGCCGGGTTGGATTGTACAATTTTACCTACTGAGTTGATGACGTTTTATGTAAAGACGATCAGCAACTCTTCCAATCAATTATTCTGGAAAACAATGACTGAGATCGATAATGATTATTTCACAGTTGAACATTCTTTTGATGCACAAAACTGGCGTGAAATCGGGAAAGTTCAAGGAGCTGGAAACTCGAACTCTTTAAATCAATACGCATTTGTTCACGATGATGTTGAAGCTACTGTAAATTATTATCGCATCTTCCAAACAGACTACAATGGTGAAACTGGAAGTTATAGAATCGTATCTATCGATAATACTTACACTGGACGCGTATTGATGTATACAACAAACTTAATGGGACAAAAGGTAGATGAAAACTACCGCGGTGTCGTTCTCGATGTAATGAGCGACGGAACAACCGAAAAGAGACTTCAGGAGTAAAATTGAAGTATAGTTAGTCAATTTAGTTGTAGGGAACTCGAAAGGGTTCCCTTCTTTTTTGTGGAAAAATCTCTAATTCCAGAGTCTTTTGATCGAATCTATTCTGAAAAAAACAACTAATTTGGCGGCAAAGCAATCATTCTATATGAATACCTATGTACTCATCGTTGGAATTGCAGGGATTATTATCCTCAGCTTTTTCTTCAACATTCTAGCTAAGCGCACCAACATTCCATCGGTTTTGTTGCTGATTCTTCTCGGAATGGGACTGAAAGGTATCCTGGGGCATTATAAACTTGTTGGAGATATTGATCTTGGACCGATATTGGAGATTTTGGGAAATGTTGGACTGGTAATGATCGTCCTGGAAGCCGCTCTAGACCTTCGCCTCGATAAAGAAAAAGCCCCGCTTATTATTCGATCCTTCTTAACTGCTCTTTTGGCCCTTGGCGGCTCCATGATTGCTATAGGTTTCTTCTTCTATTACATTTTTCCAGGAACAGATTTATACACATGCATACTCTATGCAACACCGTTGAGTATAATGAGTAGCGCGATAATTATACCAAGTGTAGGTGGACTGACCGGAGCGAAAAAAGAATTCATGGTTTACGAAAGTACGTTCTCAGATATTCTGGGAATTATGGTCTTTTACTTCATGATTGGTGCCGATGGTGGTGCCGGTGGTGGTTCCATTTTCCTAGAGATTCTTCTCAACATCTTAGCGACAGCTGTTCTATCAGTGGTGGTGGCTTATGTACTCGTTTACATGTTCCAGCACTTGCAGATGCAGGTGAAACTTTTTCTCATTATCGGCATTCTGTTGATGATGTTTGCCCTTGGGAAACTATTGCACCTTTCGTCTCTTCTTATCATTCTTGCGTTTGGTTTGGTTCTCAACAACACTGAACTCTTCTTCCAAGGCTTCTTAAAAAAGTACTTCGATCGAGAAAAGGTACGCCCGATTGTGCATGACTTCCACAACCTTACTTTGGAATCGGCCTTCTTAATTCGAACTTTCTTCTTTGTGGTATTTGGATTCACGATTGTCGTTTCGTCCTTATACGATTGGGAAGTTGCTGTGAATAGCTTTGCGATAGTTGGTATTTTGTTTGCCGTTCGATGGGTTATTTTGAAATTGATCGTTCGTAAAAACATTAATCCTGAACTTTGGATTGCACCACGTGGTTTGATTACCGTACTCCTTTTCTTCACCTTAGCAGAAAGCAGCAATCAAATTGAACAATTTGATGCTGGATTGCTTCTTTACCCCATTCTGATCACCAGTATCATTATGATGGTAGCACTCATCTTGTACCGCGGAGAAAAAGTGACAGATGTCCTCTTTCACACCGTTCCAATTTTGGGGAAAACCAACGATCCTGAACAGCTTGAAGAATTCAAAAAGCGCATGGAGCAAAACACTCAGCGTCAGGATTTTGACGGGTTTAGTAGTCGCGATGACGACAAAGAAACTACGGCATCCCCAGAAGAAGATTAAGAGGAAATTTACACAACACCAATAGGGGTAACTACGAAGATGTCTGTCTCAATGTTGAAACAAACTTCAACATGAAACACATTCTTACACTGGCACTGCTCTTTGCAACTTCTTTCGGATTTTCCCAAGAACTCGACCAAACCGTTCGTGGCACCATCGTCGATTTCGATACCAAAGTACCTGTGTACGGTGCTAAAGTGATTTTGGTAGGATCCAATCCTGTGAAAGGCGCAATCTCGGATGAAGACGGATACTTTAAACTGGAAAACGTTGCCATTGGGCGCATTCAATTACAAATCACTGCTCTGGGGTATCAAGATATCTTTCTTCCCAATATTTTGGTTGAATCTGGTAAAGAAACGGTTCTAAATTTGGAAATGACCAGCGATCTTCAAAAGGTGGAAGAAGTAAAGGTTTCTGCACGTAAGGACAAATCAGAAGCACTCAATAAAATGGCCTCTGTAAGTGCCAAAACATTTAGCGTTGAGGAAACCAATCGCTATGCAGGTTCTCTGAATGATCCCGCAAGAATGGTTTCTGGATTTGCCGGAGTAACGGGAAATCCCGAGGGCGATAATGATATTGTTGTGCGCGGGAATTCGCCACGAGGCATTCTTTGGCGATTGGATGGAATTGATATTCCCAATCCCAATCATTTTGCCAATAACGGTGCCACTGGAGGTCCTATCTCCGCCTTAAACGGTGCCATGTTGGCCAACTCAGATTTCTTCAGTGGTGCTTTTGCTCCCGAATATGGGAACGCACTCTCCGGGGTATTTGACGTAAACCTTCGACAAGGAAACAATGAAAACAGAGAATACAGTTTTTCGGCCGGAATTATTGGTATTGACGGGACGGTTGAAGGTCCATTCAAGAAAGGTTACCGCGGTTCCTACATAGCCAATTATCGATACTCTTCAATTGCTTTGCTCGATCGCGCTGGAATCTTAGACTTCGACGGCATTCCCATTTATCAAGATGGATCTTTCAAAATGTATTTGCCTACAAATAACTTGGGAACCTTTGAAGTACTCGGTATGGGTGGCATGAGTCGAATTGATCAAACGGATGAGGATGATGAAACGGGATTCATTCACTCAAAGTATTCTTTCGGTGCCAACATGGGCATGGTTGCCGTGAAGCACTCATTCATTGCATCGCCTAAATTGTACGTGAAAAGCTACATCTCGGCCTCGACATCTGGAAATTCTGGCGAAGGGCAATGGCTAAAGTCGGATAGTTCTGCCCTCTTTATTTCGGAACGTGATAATTTTCGCGATCATCAATGGAAAGCACAATCTATCCTAAATTATAAGATCAATCCACGACATCTGATTCAAACGGGAGCAACGTATACGCATTTTATGTATGATTATTTCTACGAAGACGATTATGACGACGAGGACGGTGTTATGACCAGATGGCTCGATTCCCGTGGGTCTGCCGATATGCTTCAGTCATTCGCTTCCTGGAAGTACCGAATATCAAACGATTTAACCCTTATTTCTGGTGTGCACTACACGCATTTCTTCCTGAACCAGTCTACCGCACTAGAGCCTAGGCTAGGACTCAAGTGGGCAGCGAACAAGCGCAATTCTTTCTCGTTTGGTGCTGGAATGCATAGCCGATTGGAAGCAATTTCAACCTATTTGAGGACCGAATTGCAAAACGACGGAACTTATGTAGCTCAAAATAAAGATTTGGACTTCTCAAAAAGCGTTCACCTTGTGGCTGGATACAGTCGGAACATCAATGAAAACCTTTATTTGAAAACAGAAATTTATTACCAGCACTTGTATAGTCTTCCGGTGCATAATGATTCGAATAGCTACCTATCACTGGTCAATTCTTCTTCAGGCATTCCAGACTATGATCTTGTGAACGAAGGAACAGGAAGAAACTACGGAATTGAGCTCACTGTGGAGCGATTCTTTAACCATGGGTATTACTATTTACTGACAGGATCACTATATAAATCAGAATTCACAGCGCTGGACGGCGTTACGCGCAGTACTCGATTTGATGCTGGTTATGCATCTAACTTTCTCTTTGGAAAAGAATGGACTTTTGGGGCGTCAAAGAACAAAACATTTGGTGTGAACACCAAAGTGACCTTAATTGGTGGCAACAGATACACCCCTGTTGACTTAGAAGCTTCGCAAGCGGCGGGATATACTGTATTTCAAACGGATCAGGGCTTTGCCGCCAAAGGTGATCCCATTTTCTTCACGAACATAGGGTTAACCTATCGCGTAAATAAAAAACGCGTGACGCACTCTTTTAAAATTGATGTGAGAAATGTAACCAACAATCAAGCACGAATTCGCGAGTGGTATAATGATCGAACGCAGAGTATTGAGTACGACACGCAATTGTCCATGATTCCCAACTTGATTTACACGCTGAAGTTCTAGCAGAGTAGTTCAATAGAAGAAGAATGAGGTTGTTATTTCTAGATCCCGGAAGACTGTTTTGTAGTAGAGCGTAGTTATTTACATCGGGAATAACACCTGACAATTACTGGAATATTACTTCTTCCTTCGTCGCCGCCTCGATTTCAAACCAAAAGAAAGCGCCAACACCTCTTTTCCTAGCCACACCTTGCCTTCGTCAATTTTTACTTCGTATTTATACATACTCGTGGTCATTCCACGACCATTTTCAATGGAAAAGTGAAATCGATGAAACGGACATACCAAATCGCCCTGATCGATCCAGCAATGGTCCATAGGCTTATTTTGATGTGGGCATTTGTTCTTGAACGCATGATAGCCATCTTCAAATTTTACCCATAAAACCTTGCCAAAAGTTGAAGGAAGAACCGCTGTATTTTTACCAGCAAATTTTTCCTCCAACTCTTGTGCTGAAGCAAATGCCATTGTCCATCTGATCTTGAATTTGAGCATCAGTTTGGATGTTGCATCAAGAAAACGACATTAGAAATGGACTCAACCCTTCCTCCTTTTACCTTCATCTATTGAACGGCTGCCTTTGCCGCTTCATAGTTCGGTTCATCGACCGTTTCTGAAACTTGTTCCGTATGAACAACGGTGCCATTTTCATCTACCACAACAATACATCTCGAATGCAATCCTGCGAGCGGTCCATCGAGTAACTCTAACCCGTAGGTTTTACCAAACTCTCCTGTTTTAAAATCGGAAAGCATGTGTACGTTATCAATTCCCTCGGCACCACAAAAGCGTTTTTGAGCGAACGGTAAATCCCTGGAAATACACAACACTTTCGTGTTTTCTAAATTGGATGCCTCTTGGTTGAATCGTCGCACAGAGGTCGCGCATGTTCCTGTATCCACACTAGGGAAGATGTTTAGAATTACATTTTGACCCGCGAAATCGGATAAAGACGCAGACGATAAATCATCTTTCACGAGTGAAAATTCGGGAGCTTTATTTCCCACTTTTGGAAGTTCACCTGAAGTGTGAATTTCGTTTCCTTTTAATGTTACTGTTGCCATATATGCTACTTTTTAAATTCAGAATAATTAGTAAAGATTATCATTCTATTCTTGAACCTTTGTTTATTAATTCTTGTTAATCTTAACTCCAATTTTCCCTGTCGATTTTCCGCTTTCCAATAATGCGTGTGCTTTTGCCAACTGATCTTCAGGGAACACTCCTCCAGATTGTGGCTTTAAAGCACCCGATTGATAGAGTTTTACCACTTCTTTCAAACAATGCTGCATGACCTCTGGCTTACTGTCAGCAATTTCCAGCATATTCACTCCCAAAACGCTTTTTGATTTAGACATCAACATCACTGGAATGATACGCCCCATTTTAAACACAAAGGACAAAGCCGATAAAATGCCCCATTTTGCACCTGACAACTCAGAGCCTCCGAAAACAAACATGCGTCCGCCGGCACCCAACAAAGCCATGTCTTTTTTGAAAGTAGAGCCGCCTGCCGGATTAAAACTCGCATCTAGCATTTTACCGCCTAAGAATGTTTTTACCTGTTCCGCGTAATCACTGTTTCGATAGTTCACCACGTGATCCGCTCCCAATTGCTTAACCAATGCTTCTTTTTCCTGTCCTCCAACTTTCGCAATTACCGTAGCACCCCGACGTTTGGCCATTTGAATGAGCAAGGTTCCTACTCCACCAGCAGCAGCATGAATAAGGACGGTATCATGTTCACGCACTGGAGCAAGGTACTCTGCCATGTAATACGCTGTTACCCCTTGTGTACAGAGCGCAAGCAGTTCGACCTCGTCTTCATCACTAACTGGAACAACGGCATACTCCATGGTAACTACATGCTTTGCATAGGCACCAAATCTACAGAATGCCATCACACGCTTTCCAACGAGTTGTTGGTCTACGTTAGCTCCAACCTCTACTACTTTACCAACCGATTCGTAACCCAAAATACAAGGCATTGGTGGAGCAGCTCGGTACAATCCATGGCGTGCCATTACATCCGCATAGTTTAGCCCAAAAGCTTCGACTTCTACCAACACTTCGTTTGATTGTAGCGGTTGTAGCTCGAATGATTTTAACTCGAATGCTTGTTCGGCGCTCCCTTTTTTGCTGAGAAAGTATCCTTCTGTATCCATGAGACGTTTTTGTAAATGTAAGGAAGTTCATCAGAAGGAAATTGGATGTAGTTTTAATTCTTTCCCTTTCTTCTATGAATATAATCTTGAAGCATATTGAAGAGCAATCCTCCCATTAAAGTGCCATACAACATCATTTTCCAGGCGTTCGATTTAATCGGGCAGCCATTCACACACCCCCAGAAATAATAGTAGACGTAACCGCCAATAACTCCCAGTACAACTCCCAGAAACGTAATCCAATACTTTCGAAAAAAATTGTGCATATACAAATATGTCAATACGGTGGATGGAGTATCGTAACCGAAGTTACAAAGGATCAGTTTCAATGTTGAGCAAACCGAATCTATTTCTTCCCTGAAATAACCACAACAATCTCTCCTTTCGGCGGATTTGCATCGTAATGCGCTCGAACTGCGGAAACAGGACCTCGCTGATACTCTTCAAACATTTTCGTTAGTTCGCGAGCCACACACACTTCTCTTTCCGGCCCCATAAATTCCTCAATTTGTGCCAGGCATTTCTGCAGTCGATGAGGCGATTCATAAACTACAGTGGTAATATCGCGTTCGGCAATATTTTTTAAAAGTGTTTGACGTCCTTTTTTATGTGGTAAAAAGCCTTCATACATGAACTTGTCGCAAGGGAAACCGCTTGCTACCACTGCGGGTACAAAGGCCGCTGGCCCCGGCAAACACTCTACAGGGATACCTTGACGGATGCATTCACGAATGAGTAAGAATCCAGGGTCTGAAATTCCAGGTGTTCCTGCATCAGAAACCAACACAGCATTTTCCACCGAAGCTATTTTATCTACCGCTTGACTCAACGACTTATGCTCATTATGAGCGTGAAATGGTTGCAATGGTTTTTGAATTTCCAGGTGCTGCAACAAGCGTTTCGTAACGCGCGTATCCTCTGCAAAAATGATATCACATTCTTGTAAAATGCGAATGGCTCGCAAGGTGATGTCTTCTAAATTGCCAATAGGCGTAGGTACCAAATGCAGTTTGGACATAATTTATGAACGGGTTAGGACCACATAGTCCTGTAACAAGGTTTGAAGAAATTTCAATCGTTTGTCTGGCGTTTTCTCCAAACCGATTAATCGCGCAGACTCATCTGCCAATTCGATCGCAAACTTTTTGGTTTCCGAGTTGGGGTACTTTCGTACACGTTGAATGGTGTTTTTAATCAACAGCATATCTTCGTCGGTGAAACGAATCACATTCGGATATTCCGGCGTGTAGTTTTTCTGACTTTTGATGGACAACACATCGCGAAGAGAATAGCGCACCGCAGACTTGTCCTTAATCACGATCGTTCCCGCCATTACATCACCCATTCGTTGCTTCTTATCAGAAACACTGGAATACATGAATCCGATAACTCCGAAACCAATATGGATCAATCCAAGCATGAGCAAGTTTTCGAAAGGTGCGAAGAAACTAAAGGCTATCCAGAAGAAATGCCCTTTAAAGAGCCAACGGGTAAAAATTTCACGCAGTCCAGGCCGTTCACCATCAGTTGTTACCACTCGAATTCCGATGGCATACTTTCCCAAGGTTTGTCCGTGCGTGAGATACTCAAGAATGGGATGGTAAAAAATCCAGGGGAGTTTCATGATCAGCAACTCCAAAAGCAAGGTGTATTTCGAATTGATTCCACCAATAATCATGAACATAATGATTAAGTACACTGCCACGGTGGTAGCATCAATAATAGCAGCCGTGGTGCGCTGAATTACCGTAGCGTACTCATACTCAACTTTTACGTTCTGTGCGGAAACAAATTCGACCGATTTCATGCTCAGCTTCTTGTGGCTTAAATATACTAAAAGACGCTAGACTTGTAGGTTCCGGACACCAGACTTTTAAGGAGTGACGACAATACGCTTTTCTTCGCAAGGAGTAATAAAAATTCAATTCGAAATGTCAGGGTTATTCGAACTGTGATTTTTTATGAAAAAAATCTCAATAGAGTCCACCCTTGTCCTGCCTGTAGTGTATTGCAATCGAGCGTCTTAAAACCAATGGTTTTATTTAGACTTTCTCTAAATTATAATCATGACAAAACTATGACACTTCGAATCTCTTTCCTAGCGTTCTTTGTATTGTGAAGATGGAAAACCCTTTAAATAGGCTGCACACTATTGCGTTTACGCACAGAAATCTTCCTGTATCGGAGATCGGTAATCTGCACATCGATCCGAATGATCAGAAAGAGCGCTTGAGTGCGTTTAAATCGGAAATGCAACTGAAGGAACTTATGTTTCTTTCTACCTGTAACCGAGTGGAATTTCTATTTGTCACAGATGCGATCGTGGATCATCGTTTTCTCCATGAATTTTTCAACGCTCTGTACCCAAAACTATCGCAGGAACAACGCACTTTGTTTGCAGATTCTGCGGAGGACTATACGGGTATTCATGCTGTTGAACACCTTTTCAGCGTTGCTTCTTCTGTAGAGTCTATGGTCGTAGGTGAACGCGAAATCATTACGCAAGTAAGAAACGCATTTGAAGATTGCCGTAAGATGCAACTCACCGGTGATACCATTCGTTTGGTAATGCGAAATACAATTGAAACAGCGAAAAAAGTATATACAGAGACCAACATTGCGCGACGTCCTGTATCCGTTGTTTCCCTGGCGTATCACAAACTACGTGACTTAAACGTTCCTTTGGATTCTCGTATCCTAATTATTGGGGCGGGTGTTACAAACACAAACATGAGTCGCTTTTTACGCAAACACGGGTTTGAGCAGTTCCATGTGTTTAACCGTACCTTTGAGAAAGCAGAAAAACTTGCTAACGATCTTAACGGACAAGCGCACAAACTAGCGGAACTTGAAAATTTCGAAGGTGGTTTTGATGTCATCATTACCTGCACAGGTGCAGAGAAGCATATCATTACAAAAGAAATTTACAAGCAGCTCTTATGTGGGGAAACAGATCGAAAAATTGTTATCGATATTGCCATTCCACAAGATCTATCACCAGAAATTATTGCCGAAAACAATGTCACCCATATTTCGGTAGAGGTGCTGCAGGAAATCTCGAATGCCAACTTAAAAGAACGTTCGAAAGAAATTCAACATGTTGAGCAAATCATAAAAGAGGCACTTTATGAGTTTGAACATGTACATCAATCCCGAATGGTGGAATTGGCAATGCGTTCCGTGCCTGAAAAGGTCAAAGAGATTCGTGACAATGCCATTAAAAATGTATTCCACAACGAACTGGCCTCGATGGATTCTGAATCCCGTGAGGTAGTTGAAAAAATTATGGGGTACATGGAGAAAAAATACATGAGCATGCCCATGCTGATGGCCAAAGAAATACTCCTTAAAAAACGCTAGAAATGAAACACGTGATCATTGGATCTCGAGGTAGTGATCTTGCTTTATGGCAGGCTCATTTTGTAGAATCCGAGCTTAAAAAACTGGGTTGTACCGTAGAAATAAAAATCATCAAAACACAAGGAGACCGCATTCAGCATCTTAGCTTTGACAAGCTAGAAGGAAAAGGCTTTTTCACCAAAGAAATTGAAGAGCAATTGCTGAATGGTAGCATTGATTTGGCGGTACACTCTCACAAGGATTTGGAAACAAACCCGCCAGCTGGACTTAAAATTTCGTGTGTTTCAGATCGTGCTCACCCTTCGGATTTATTATTAATTCGTAAGGAGTACATGGATGCGAACGAAAAGTGGTCCTTAAAAAAAGATGCCGTTGTTGGTACCTCTTCAGCACGTAGAAAATCTCAATTGAAGACACTTCGACCGGATATTTCAACGAAAGATTTGAGAGGAAACGTTCCAACGCGTATCGATAAATTACGAAAGGAAAACTACGACGCGATTGTTTTGGCCAAGGCTGGAGTCGATCGTTTGGAAATAGATCTTTCTGAGTTTCATGTAACTGTTTTTGATCCAACCGAATTTATCCCTGCGCCTGCTCAAGGTGTACTCGGTTTACAAATTCGAGAGGGAGATGATGAACTGCATGCGGTACTTCAGAAAATGAACAACGAAGAGGTACAAAAGCGGATTGATTTGGAGCGAAAGGTGCTAAACCTGTTAGAAGGTGGTTGTCAACTTCCTTTGGGTGTCTACTGTACGGAGGAGCATCATTTGCACGTTGCATATGCCAATAGCGCTCATGAACCCTCAGTATTTCTTCATTACGAAGTAGAGGACTTCTCGACCATGGCAAGCACCGTTGTTGAAGAATTGCGCCAGATGGCTGTCAATGATTAAGTCGCTATTTATATCAAAAAACCCAGCTGAAGTCACAGAACTTCAGTCGTTCGCAGACACTAATTCCTTTCGAATCACTGCGAAAAGTTTTCTACAATTCAAACCGGTACCCTTTGATGTTCCCAAAGAATATCAAGTTATTTTTTTTAGTAGTCCACGTGCCGTTACTTTCTTTCATAGTCGGTATTCGGTTCCAAGCGGCGTACACATAGCTTCCGTTGGAGGTAAAACGACTGCTTTATTGAAGTCTATGGGGTATGAAGTTGCATTCACAGGGGAAGACAAAGGCAGTATTTCAGAAGTAGCAACTAGTTTTCAAAATTGGCTCGGCGATCGAAAAGTATTGTTTCCCGTTTCTACCAAATCGTTGGGCACCATTTCGAAGGGACTTCCACCGGACCAGACCATTCATGTGACCTGTTATGAAACGCAGATTCAGGAACATATTCTGGAATCTACATTTGACGTTTATGTCTTTACAAGTCCTTCAAATGTGGAAGGATTCTTTGCCCAAAATAAATTGGACGGTGTATCAACGGTAATAGCTTGGGGAGACAGTACGGCAATGGCCTTGAAAAAGCATCAGGTCTTCAATTTTGATGTGTTGAGAGAACCTTCCCAATCTACCTTATCTTCATTACTTATGAAAAAAGTATAGGTTCGACTCGTGGCAATATCTAAAAAAGGACTTCGGAAAATTGTTGTTGAGAATCGCGAGTTCTACTGGCAATTTAATGAGAAAGTTTTTGTGTTTTCAGAAGAGAAAAAGAACAGCGTACTAGTTATTGATTTTGGATGGTATGACGTTTGGCTTTATGCCAATGATAGTACCAATAAGCCTCCTGACTTTGAGCCGAAAGTAGTGACGCCTGATTTTGTTCGATCGTCCATCTTATTTGCCTTATCTCACGATTGGATAGATGGAAAAATGCAAATCGAGTATAGAAACGGTACGTTTAAAAAGGTAAAATAAAAGGCACCCTTTCGAGTGCCTTTCATCATAAGTACAGTGTAATCTTAGTCAGACTACAATGATTGTACATGTTTCGTGCATGCACAACTTTTTCAATAAAGAAAGGACACACCAAAGTGCATCCTTCCCATTATACAAATATTGTTTATTTCACTACGAACTGAAGTGAATTGTTTGTTCCATCGATATTCAAGAAGTACATTCCTGGTGCCATTGATGCGGTTCCAAGCACAACCATGTTTGCTCCTGTATTCGCATTTACAGTACTCGTGTTCACCACTTTTCCTGTAACGTCAACCACGTTTAAACTTACTTCCTGTGAGTTCGCCACATCGAAGCGTACAGTGATATCCCCTTCTGTTGGGTTCGGGAACAATGTCACATGATCAATTTCATTCTGCTCATCAAGGCTGGCTACTAGATCATCTGAAGGAGATCCTTCATAGATATTAATATTATCCAGGTAAATGTTATTTCCTCCATCGCTTTCGAATTCAAACTTGAATCGGAAGTTATCAACCCAGTAAGCTGAAGTAATGTTCGTCATGTGTACTGTTACCCATTCAGATTCGGAAGTAGGCGCCCAAGAAGATGAAGCAACATCAGAACCCAGAATAGGACCTGTTAAAGTTTTACGCGCTACCCATGTTTCTCCACACGTATTCGAAACGTACACTTTCATTGTCTCATCGTTTCCTGAATTACGCTTACGGTAAGCATAGCGGAAAGATAAGGTCATTCCTGTTTGAGAAGTAATACCCGAAAGATCCATTGGCTCAGAAACCAATTCATCGAAGTTTCCAGAGGATTGACCAAAGTTTGGCAATACTGCAGACTTGGAGCTATTCAATCCTGTAGAGGAAGTTAGTTCCCATTCAGCATTGTTTCCATAATCTACTACCTCCCATTCGGTAATTCCATTTAAAGAGGAATATCCTTCAAACCCTTCTAATACCGGAGCAGCTCCACCATTCGCTAATACACGGATGTACGCTGTTTTCGTTTCCACTTCCGTTGTTGTACCATCCGTAGCAGAAAGTTCTACTTCATAAATACCCGGTGTGTTATACGTCACAGTTGGGTTCTCTTGAGTTGAAGTTGCTGGTGTACCTCCCTGGAAAGTCCAGGTACGGCTTGTTACAGCGTTGAATGAATCATCAGAAAATTGCACAGATTCACCAACACAGATCGATGTTCTGTCTGCTGAGAATGCAGCCTCACACAATTCAAGGTTTCCATCTGCGCCTGTTAGAGCTAAGTTATTTGCAGTTTTTAAGTTGCTACGTCCACCAATAGATGAGTTCAATGCATCACGCATTTGTTGTGCTTGATCTGGCGTGAACATTTTTGAACAGTAAGAATAATCCATGTAATTCTCAACATTGTCGATTTGATCAAATCCCCAATATCCGTTATCTCCGTCACAAGTATTTGCCGCTAGTTGACAAGACGTTACACCTTGACAATCAGGTGTATCTTGGATTCCATCATCATCGTTACAGTTTGCCGCTTGACCAGGATTGTTTGTTCCTCCCCAAGGGTGTGGCAAATTTAACCAGTGTCCTACCTCATGCGTTAAAGCACGGCTAGTCCCGGGGTTACCAGTTCCGATTGAACCTACATACTGGTGTAAAATTCTAATTCCGTTATCCATTCCTGATCCAATCCAGTTGGAAGGAAGATACGTGTATCCAGCAGCACCGCCTATATCTCCTGCAATAAAGATGTTGAGATAGCGGTTACCTGGCCATTGACCATTGTATACATCATTTCCATTGATGATCGCACTTAAGCGCGTATTATCATTGGAACTGTAGGCTGCAGAACTTACGGTATGAGTAATTCCCGTAAAACAAGATCCGTCGGGAGCTTTCGTTGCCAAACGGAACTGAATACATACAGAGTCTGGTGTTACCGTAGCTTGAGGATTGCTTGCATTGAAAGCACTAACTACGTTATTTGCATCTGAGTTTTGCAACATGTAGTCGCGATTCAAAATTTCAAATGCGTCAAGAATTTGTTCGTCGGAAATAAATTCAGGTCCATTGTTATGCAACAAGTGGAACACAACAGGAATATACATGATGTTACCGTTTTCCGGCTGACCATTGGCCGCTTCTTGAGCACGGATAGCATCGTCGTTCGCAAGCGACTGAACATACGCTGGATTGTTTAATAATTCAGCATGATAGGTATGTTGACGACAGTATTCCACAGACTCGCCTTCGCGGCAATTTTGTGGATCAATTTGATTGGAGTTTACGTTCTGCGCCGACGCAGAAAACATCAGACCTGAGAAGGCCATGATGGAGAGCATAGTTTTATTCATAAGTACAACAGTTTGTCCAGATTGGACGTGTAAGATACGCACTTCTCTACCAAAACGCAAGTTTATTGAGTGAACGGGGTTTTAATTCTGATGAACGGTAAAAGCTATTGATTTTACGGTTAGACGTTTCTTAAATCCTGAAACACATCACCCGAAAAAGGCTTCTCCAACAGCTGTATCAGGCGGTGCGCTGCCTCTTCTGGACTGAAAAGCTTCCCTTCTTCTTTCAATTGAACAAAATTGTCTTTTTGAGAAAAGTCATCTGCAGCAGCAGATCGAATTTCTACTTGCATCCCGGTATCAATCACTCCCGGTGCAACAGCATATGCCCTCACCTCTTGGTTTCTTTCCATTTCTTCGAGGTAGAAATTTTCGGTCAATCGGTTCAAAGCCGCTTTCGAAGCACAGTAAGCGGACCAAGATGGAATACTTCTGTTTGCTGCTCCAGAACTAATATTCACCAACACAAAGGATTGATCTTTTTCTAATGAGGCGTATAACTTACGAGTTAATGTCATAGGAGCAAATACATTAACCTGCATCACGTGTTCCAAATCGGAAGTAACTTGTTCTGAAATCCGTTTTATCTCTCCTATAACCCCTGCGTTATTGATCAGCGTTACTTCTCCTTCAAACATCGGAAATTTTAATGCTTTAATTGCCGCTGCATCACCCAAGTCGCACTCCAAAAACTGTATGTCGTTTCCAAAAGGATTGGATCTACCAATACCCATCACTGCCTTCTTTTTGGCCAATAGTGCTTCTACAATACCTTTACCCAGACCTCTGGAAACTCCTGTTACAATATACATTTCTTTGATTTCTTTAATCCTCCACCTCGATTTCCTCCAACTCGATGAACTCATTCATATTTATATCGTAATAGTCGCGATTGCGCGGTCGACCTAATTGGTAATTAATGATCTCGATATCCAAAAAGTTTTCACGGTATCGCAACTCCTCTTCAATGTCTGGCATGTTTGGATTCAGGCAGATATCACCCAGGTATTTCGTTTTGGACAGGTCTCCAATTAACCAACGTCCGTTTCTCTTTCCTTGCGTGTAATTACCGTACTTATTCAATTTGCCGGCAGGATCGTAATAGCGCCATTCACCTTCTGGCAGTCCATCTTTCATTTTTCCATAACTCTGCAAGGTTCCATTGTCGTAGTAGTTGAATACCTCGCCGTTCATGCGGTTTAAAGAATCATTCACCTCTGAAATGGTGTAGAATTGACGCACTTCATAGTGATCTTTGTGTGAGCAATCGAAACGTTCTGATTTTTCAATAATATAGGCTCTGAACAACTCATTTCCGAGGCTATCCAAGTCCGTGTAAATTCCTTTTGCTTTGAACTTGATGGAATCATTAACTACCAAAATGGTATCGAAATAGTTGACTTCGTACAATTTCTCACCATCGTAGTCGAAAAACTCCCAAAAACCCGACTTTTTGCCATCTACGATATCACCATCCCTTGAAACTGTGTCATTCGGAAAGTATTTTGTGAGATGATAATCTACGCCGGATTTGTCAACAAGCGTTTGACGTCCAAAGTAAGGTCGGTACTCCCATCCCCCAGAAAGGCCAGCTTCCACCAACAAAGCATCTAATGACTCTGAATCTGTAAGGTCTAACGGAATGAACTGAATGGAATCTTGCCAATCAAAAGTATAACGTACGCTGAGCTCGTTCTCCTCCCAAAGCTTCTCTTCAACAGGGAATCCATATTCAAATTTCACGTAGTGGTATTTAAACCCGAGTGAATCAAATCCCTCATAATCTTCTATCGGTTCGCCTGATAAGAAAAATCCACGCTTGGAAATTTTTCCGTTGGTGTGATAAGAAACAGACTCTCCCTGAAGCATTCCATTTTGGAAGTTTAAATCAAATAGCAAGAGAGAATCCTTTCCTGGCAGCGTCAGATATGTTCGACTGTACCCATCGCGCATTCCATTTTGAAATTCAGAGTAACTCACTGCAATTTCATTGCGTTCGATCGATAATCCATCGCGATACCCATCCTTGAAATTGGATTCCATGGCCACATCACCATACCATGTGTAGTCATACGCTTTCCCTTCCAAGAGATCATTTTTATAATTGGATTCAGAACTTAAATAGTAGGTTTTCTTTTCAGGAAGCGAATCTTTTTCCATTTCATAGTAATACGAGTCACCTTCCTCCTCTGGGTATTCGTAGGCATACTCCAACTTCTTCCCGTTCAACATTCCTTTGCTGAAATTGACTTCTACACGTAGGTTTCCAAATTGATCAAAGCTTTTCCATGTTCCTTCTGGTTTACCATCGAGAAAATACCCTTCTATAGAAACGGTCTGTGCTCTTTCGTTTTTGCCCGAGCGCTCCTCTTCCATGTAAAAGTCGTTGTAGAAGGAATTGTATACTCTGAATGCGTTGGAAAGCAGCGTCGAGAAATAGTATGAATAGACAGAAGATACTGGGTTGTATGAAGTGAATTGATTTTCAAACAGAGCCACCTGCTCCCAATACTTCTTCTTCATCTTTCCACCATTATAGCGATAATCAGTGATGGCTTGTAAGTATTTGTCCCAGTTTTTGATTTCGTAAGGAATGGTAACCTCCTCTCTTTCCAATTTTAGTTTATTTCCTCCAAATGTGAATTTCATGGGACCGGTTAACATTTCATCTTCGTAGTAAAGCGTATAATCAGCATCAATTTTGAAGTCATTGAAGCGATCTACCTTAAGAACCGGAATGGAGTCAACCTCAACTTCATCGTACAAAGAGGCTGATCTGATTCCACTAAAGGTGAATGGTCCTAGTTTTGTATTTCTTCTCCCTGTCCAGCTATCAAACCCTTCCGAATAGACAATTTCTGAGTACGTTAAAGTGTCACCAAAAATGTTGTAACGGTAGTAGTGGGTTGTTCGTGTTTCAGGATTGAAAAAGCGTTCTTCTATTTTTGAGGTATCCAAGATATTCCACTTACGCTCTACTACCGTTTGCGGATCTGTGGTTATTGCCAAAACGGAATCGGGGATATTGTACTGGTAAAAATCCTCATAGCCAACGTGATTGAAAACCAATCCATCAATTTCCATTGTATTGAAGTCTGAAAAGTCATTGTTTTGATACGCATATCGTCCAGATGAATCATATATCTGGGTTGCAAATTCTTTTCCGTCGTAATCGTATATAGATCGGACATAATAGTTGGAGTCGGCATCGAACTCGATTTTGTCGTGAACCATACCGTTATCCCAATAAATTATTGGCTCTTCTTTCAGATTACCATTTTCGAATTCGTAGCGAAAGGCCAATTGCCCGTTCGGATAATAATGTTCGTACACACCTGTATAGCTTGGATATGCACCGAGACTGTCTAACACCTTTCCACGCTCCACACGTTCTTTCGCATTAGGGTCGTAAATGTATTGTTCAAAATACGATTCATTCCAACTGCCACGTCCTCCAAACTCTCCATAATACTCCTCTTCATAGAATTCATCATTCATTTCAGCTTCCAGTTCATATAAATCCATGTCCGAGTAACTATCATCAAACATCTCCTCCTCTAGCTCCAAATTTTGTTTCTTCGGGAAGGCTGGACGGTACATGTTTGGCAGCGAAGGAATGCGGTAAAGAGAATAGAAAGTGAAAGAATCTGGGTCGGCACCCCACGAAGGGAGCAGTCCGTCACGAATTACAAAAGGGTGAACAATTAATGAATCATCGATATTCAAAGTATACCGACGACGCAAAGCTAAAGCTCCGTTATTTTCTTCGAGGTAATTATAATCAGTGTCTTCATGATAAGTGACCCATTCGCCTATCATTCTACCATCGTCATACTTTCCTTTTTCAACGGTTTTGTCTCCTTTAACCAATTTTTCGAAAGGTCCTTGAAGCACACCGCTCTCAAAATTCAATAGTTGTTTGCTATACTCCAGTTCAACCTTGCCTGTTTCAATAAAATATTCGGCGTGGTATTCATCAAAGTAACCGATGTAGTTGTAGATTATCTCCCATTGCCCTGTTTTCAGACCCATGTCGAAGTTTCCGTGCTTAATGGTATCTCCTTCCAAATTTACCCATGTTGCCTCTCCATGTAGCGTGTTGTTTTTCATGGTGAAATATCCCGCAATTTGATCTTCGATATACTTACATGTCCCATCTTCTTGCACAAGACAATACGGTTCGTAATACTGAATATACTTACCATCAGGAATGGGGTCCAGCATTGGCGTAAGGTCTTGATCTAAGTCTTGACTTTGTTGTAGAAACGGATAAGGGTTGGAGCGGATCGCCTTTTTAAACTTTTTGGAAGTAAATATTTTAGGTTCCTCGTACTCTCCTTCATATTTCTGACGGTTTTTACGCATCCGTTTGAACATTTGGAAGTCACTTTTTGTGAGCTCTCTCCCAATTTTATCTGGGTAATACTTCTTAAACTTTCTATACGTCTTAGCCTTAAATGCCTTAACGAAGTTTGTGAATTCCTCACGCGTAATTCTTAGCGAGTCTGGAACCCCTGCCATTCGTTGTTCCAACTGAAAGGATTCATATGAAATGAATTCACCAAAAAGTCTCTCTCCATCCATGGAGGACCAATATCTTTCGTTATAATCTACTTCCACTTTGAAAGGATAGACATATACTTGCTCGCCTTTTAACTGAATAGAGTCGACTTGCTGGGCCTGAACAGATAGAGTTAGCATGACAGCCAAAAAAATGGCCGCCACTTTAAAGAATAGATTCATATTTTCTTTGTTTGAATCGATGCAGGTGGGCACTTACAGCGACTCGTTGATTTCAATAAAACGCTGAACACTTTTTGCCGCGCCAAACACAACCAAGGTATCACTTTCTTTTATTGGCGTTTCGCTTTTAGGAACACCGATTATGTGTTCTTCCGTTGTATCCTCACCATTCTTGGTAACCTCGTAGGCACGTTTGATGGTAATAAGCGTCATTTCATATTTATTTCTGAAGCCAATTTCTTCAATTGTTCTTCCTATGACTCCTTTTGGTGCAATGATTTCCGCAATTTCGTGTTCATCCGGGAGCTGTAGAAAAGATACAATATTTGGGTTTAATAGTTTTTCAGCTACAACATTTGCTACCTCATCCTCTGGTGTTAGTATTTCTGTTACACCAATTTTCTCAAGTATCAAACGCTGATGATCTCCACTGGCACGTGCAATTACACGTTTCACACCAAGGTCTATCAAATGTACGCAAGTAAGAACTGTTGCTTCGAAGTTTTCACCAATAGCTACAACGACGGCATCCAATTCATCGAGATTCTGCATTCTAAGCGCCCGCAGATCGGTCGCATCCAGCGTAACGGCATAGGCCACTTCGTCTTTGATACTTTCAATCTTTTCTTCGTCAGGGTCGAAAGCAAAAACTTGTGTTCCTTTCTCTGCCAATCGTTTCGCAATGGTGTGACCGTATCGTCCTACACCTACTACCGCAAATTTGCTATAATTCATACTTCTATTTTTAAGCCAGCGCTTGCTTTAAGTCATTTATTAAATCTTCTACATCTTCCACCCCAACACTCAATCGAATCAAAGAATCCACAATGCCATTTCTTTCTCTTTCCTCCTTTGGAATGGAAGCATGAGTCATAGTAACGGGGTGCCCAATCAACGATTCAACACCACCAAGCGATTCCGCTAATGCGAACACCTTTACTTTTTTTACTACTTCAAATGCGTCTTCTTTTTTATTCCCTACCAACGAAAAGGATAGCATTCCTCCAAATCCGCGCATTTGTTTGCATGCCGTTTCATATCCTGGATGCTCTTCAAAGCCTGGCCAATAAACGTTTTCTACTTTGGGATGTTCGCGTAAAAAAAGTGCTAATTTTTCTCCGTTTTCACAATGGCGATCCATTCGGAGGTGCAGCGTTTTTATTCCGCGTAAAACTAAAAAGCAGTCCATAGGGGCCGGTACGGCACCGGACGAATTCTGAATACGGCGTATTTCCTTCGCAATTTGTTCATTTGACGTAACCAGTGCCCCCATCACAACATCTGAGTGTCCTCCCAAGTATTTGGTCACGGAATGCATTACAATATCGGCTCCCAGATCCAGCGGATTTTGCAAGTAGGGCGTTGCAAATGTATTGTCTACGCACATCGTTACATTCGCCTCATTTGCCACTGATGCTACGGCAGCAATATCTACAATGTTCATCATGGGGTTGGTAGGAGTTTCCACCCAAATGAGTTTTGTGCGCTCATTTATTTTTGCTTTCACTGCTTCTACCCCGGACATTCCAACGAAATGGAACTTGACGTTGTATTTCTCGAATATGGTGGTAAACAATCGAAAGGTGCCACCATACAGATCATTTGTTGAGATCACCTCATCACCTGGATTTAGCATTTTCAGCACACAATCAATGGCTGCCAGACCGGATGCAAAACAGGCACCATACTTTCCGTTCTCAAGGGCAGCCAGGTTTTTTTCCAAGGCATGCCGCGTTGGGTTTTGAGTACGAGAGTATTCATATCCTTTGTGCACACCGACCTCCTCTTGCACATAGGTGGAAGTTTGATAGATTGGTGTCATAATTGCGCCCGTAGATTCGTCCGCTTCTACACCTGCATGAATCGCTTTAGTTCCGAATTTCATTTGGTTTTTTTCTCTCAGCGTATAATCTACCAAAAATACGCATTTAGCCCTTCAATATTGGGGAAACATGCTAGAATTTAAACAATTCCGAAATCAGAAAACTGCTTAAATTAAACTGTAAGACGGAAAAAACAGAACCTAAAACAAATTAATGCGCAGCCATATCGGTTTGTGATCGCTCATTTTATGACTCGCTTTGTCAACAGTGAGGTAAGAAGCGAGAATTTCCTCTTCTGTAATTTTGATTGCTTCTTTGGTCTCAGGATCATTTGAATTGAATCCTTTGGTGCGCATATAGGCTTTCACGCCGTTGATTTGCTCACGAACAATATCGTCCATTCTGGATTCGAAAAACTTGTTATTGCTAAACGAAACGAATCCGCAATCCTCCTCAAGAGAGCCCCCTTCTGCCATCTGATCAGCGTAATTCTTGCACACGAAAAACTGGTCGTACATTTGAGCTGTTGAACGTTTGTCCAAGTTTGTTCTAAAATTCTCATCTTTTCCTTTTCCCGTGTAGGATATCGTATGGAACACTTGAAAGACGCTTCCATCATCGTGTAATTCGGTCAATCGGTTTTCTCCATCATATTTATTTGAACAAGTGGAATAATAGCCCCAATTGAAATCGCCAAGTAAGATGTAGTTCTCATTTTCATGCTCTTCTATGTAATCTGCAATTCTAAGCAATTCATACCCTCTTTCAGGGCAGGTCGGCTTGGTGTGTACGGTTCCAATGGTAAATGTTTCGCTGCTACCTCCGTTTCTGCATGTGACGTTAAAGGTTCCCATATCTCTAGCCTGCCCCAAATCATAATATCCGGTCCAAATTGCGCTAAGATTTATAGCTCCTCTGCTCGTTCGAAATCCAATACAGGGAATCTCAGCAGCGCTGCCAAGCGTTTCAGGAGTAGCACTCTCCGCAAAAACAAAACTCCACTCTGAGCCCAAATAACTTTTTAATACCTCCGTAGCCGCAGTAAGGCGAGCCATTAAGTCTTCGTTATCACCGCTTTTTTTGAACGCCTTGGCGCCTAGTTCCTGTAATACCAAAATGTCGGCCCCTTCAACAATTCGGGCTATTTCTTGAAAATCTTCTAATGTTCGTTGTCTTCCTGCCATATCACGAACGTTAAACGAAACAATCGTTAGTGCTTCATTTTCTGAAGTTTCAACAGGTTTCTCAAAAACTTTACTGCTTGGTGTTAGTCCATTCAGTTCAATATCTTGTTCTGCTTGCGAAAGCACAAGCGCTGAACCAATGATTGCTGCGGCACCAATCCCAATGGCTGCTAGCGTAGAATTCTTCATTTGTTTTGTTTTGAGGTTGGCTAAATATAACAAGCGTAACTAATCGATTTTCAGCGAATTGCATTTTACGTATTTGTACGTATAGCTACGTATTTCTACTTAGATTGTGCCCAAATTCTCACAAAATAGAATGATTGTATCTGCCTTAACTTGATTATTTTTAGCCTCTTGTCAAAAACGATTCAAAATACGATTGCGCAACTGCTTCAGGAATGTCGCTCCTTCAACAGGGACGATGTGTTGGTGCATGCTGATTTCAGAAAGACATTGCCATTTGAGTCGTTTATACTCGCACCATTTACATCAAGCGAGGTCGTTTGGAAATTGATCAAAGAGACAGAAAAAAACAAAAAGGAAAGTGGGGTAAATACGCTCTGCCTTGCAACTGGATTTTTGATCCATGGCGATGGTGAGTTTCGAAGTCCTTTGGTTTTAACACCGCTTACGTATACTGTGGACAAAGTCCGTTCGCAACTCATTCTCGAAAAAGTGGAAGATGCTTCCTTCATTAATCCATATGTCGAACAGTTGTTACTGGAGCATCAAATCAATGTCCCAAGTGAAGTGGAACAAATTGAGGTGACTCTGAGACAAGCAGGGTTTAAAATTGATTCGGAAGCGTTGCCACGTTTCGGAAACTTCCATCACCACAGATATGCTATTTTGCGCGAGCTGGAAGATCTGGTTCAGCAGGAAACTTATAGCCCGCCACTCACCTCTTTGTTCATCGACGGAAAATCTGTTTCGCAACCACTTGAACTTCCGAAGGACGTGCTACTACCTGCTGACATTGATCACTTGGCTGTAATTGATAGTGTATCGAACCATTCTACGGTTATTCAAGGACCTCCTGGAACAGGAAAATCTCAAGTTCTGACTAACATTCTCGGCAAGCTACTTGCGGCAGAGAAGTCTTCTATTGTGCTTTCCGAAAAGCGCGTAGCCTTAGAAGTATTGATGCAAAAATTAGCTGCATTCGATTTGGATCGCCTCGGCTTCATAGTCACTTCGGATAATGCTTCCAAAGACTTGCTGAAAAAAATGGAAGAGAACTGGCGCTTCTTCGAGCAGCAAACTTTCGAGTCCTCCTTGAATTTGCGCCTATCTGAGCAATATACCTCACAATTGCAGTTTTCTTTGGATGTTCTAAATCAACCTGAGGCAATTGGCGGCGTTTCACTGTACGATTTTCGGGAATGGATGCAAGACTTACAAATGGAAAACGTTCCTTTCATTGCCAATCCACCTTTGGTTAACGAGCTGCAGAAGCAAAAGGATACGCTTGAAACAATTTTTCAAAAAGGTATTCATCGGTCTGTTTGTCACATTCGTGCCACGACTTTCTCTCGGGATGATTTTTCGGAGATCGTGACAATCTTTCAGCAATGGCTTGATGCTTTGAAGCAGCTCGACACTCATGTTCCATTTTCTACATGGTCAGATTTACGTTTTGTGACCAAACAAGCCGTTTTGTGTCAAAATCTTGAAAATCATGAGCAGCGACAGTACGCCGATCTTTATAAAATTAACTCGCGAAAACAAAAACGATTTTTAAAGCTCTACAAAGATTGGAATCGTCTGCAGAAAGAAATTGAAAACTTCAAGGCAACATTTGTTTGGAAACGAAAACCGTCTAGTGCCGAAATCGCGCAACTTCAGCAACTTCTTTCGTCGGACAAGGAGTCCAAACGGACATCTTTTTTAGCACGAAGAAAGCTGGATCGCGAATGGAAAAAGTATTCAGAACTTTCTTCTTCAGTAGCCATGCAGGCAATGGATGAATTGTATCGAGAAGCGGGCTTGATGTATAAAAAATCTCAACTTATTGTTGATTTTTGCGAAATAGGAATTTATAATCCTGAAAAAGAAGTAGATGTTTTGCATCTCTCTGTTCAAAGTTTCAATAAGAACGAATGGGAAATTATTGAAGACCTCACAGCAAAGCAGCGTTCCATTTTAACCGATTCTCATAAAATTTTGAGCGATAGCACTTCACAATTGCAGCGATTTTTGCACTTGGAGGATGGCACTGCTATTCTGTCCGTTTTGGATCAATTAATTAGGGATTTTGGTGAAATCAATGCACTTCAAAAGTCACTTCAAAAATTAGATGATGCTACCCTATCACTTTTAAAATTTGCCGCGGATTACCCAACGTGTGAATCCATTGTAGCCAGTAGTCATTGGTCACAATTCCGCCAGCGTTTTCCTTCCTTTTCTGAGTTTGAAATGAACGACCTTCATGATAAAGCAGAGGCTGTAATAAATGCGGAAGGCGTAGAATCGAAACAGTTTGCCCAACAGATTTTGAGCGGTATTCAGCGCCGTTTTCAATCGTACCAGGACTTATTGAACACTCCAGCTAGAAAATTATCTGAAGAAGAAAAAGAGCGTAAAAAACGGCTACGGAAAGGGAAGTCCATTCTGGTAAAAGAGTTTGCTAAAACACGAAGTCACCCAACCGTTCGGCAGCTTTTCGCTTCAGAAGCACGCGAATGGATTCAGTTACTCACTCCATTATGGCTGAGCAACCCCACTCAAATTTCTAAGGTGTTTCCGCTGGACCGAGACTTATTTGATGTTGCCATTTTTGATGAGGCAAGTCAAATTCCTCTTCAAAATGGGTTGGGAGCATTACAGCGGGTTAGCCACGGCATTATTGCCGGGGACAGTCAACAAATGGGACCTGTAAACTACTTTAAAAGTGGCTCGTCTGAACTTGTCGACTTATTACATCAAGCGTCCTTTCATTGGAAAAGTAAAATGCTAACGCATCATTATCGAAGTTTGCACCCTGAATTGATCTCATTCTCGAACCAACATTTCTACAAAGGCGAGTTAACCGCATACCCCGCAAAAGGAATCGAAAACCCAATTCACCATTATTTTGTGCCTAACGGAGTATTTAAAAACCGTAGAAATGAATTAGAAGCACAGGAAGTAGCGAGACGCATCGAAGCGTTAATTAAGACCAACGACTCATTGGGCATCGTAGCTTTTTCAGAGGAGCAATTGAATTGCATTCGACAGCATCTTTCCGAAAACACGTTAAGGCGCCTAAATGAACGAATAGAAGACGGAAGTGCCTTTGTAAAATCATTGGAAAATGTACAAGGCGATGAATGCGACCATTTGATTATTAGTTTTGGATATGCGAAAGATCCTGACGGAAACTTTGCCATGCGATTTGGCCCCATGAACACTGAAAATGGACGTAGACGGTTGAACGTATTGCTTACGAGGGCAAGAAAAAAGCTGGATTTTTTCACATCAGTTTCATCTTCTGACTTCAAAATCAGCGATAACGAATCTATCGATCTATTGAGAAAATGGTTTGGAAAGCTTCAGGATATACATGAACCTACCGCCGAAATATCGCTTCCATTTGATGCAGATTATACAGTTGATGGAAACATTTTAACCCTTACCAAGCCACACGTTCATTTCAAAAAAGCAAAAGAGTTGGTCACATTTCAATCTGTAATGCAATCCAGGGGCTGGACCATACAATACAACTAGACATCATCACATCTTAAGAAAGTCCTTCAAATATTTATCAGGAGATAAAGCGATATCTATTCAGTGAGCGACATCAATGCAAAGCTTACCAGCCAATGTCCACCTTCGTAATTTCCATCTGTAAGATCAGGAAGTGAATGCTCAATATGTTGATTGGCTAAAGCATTCAGGTAACCATACTCTGGGAAATCCTTTGCTAATCCTTTCAAACACCACGCGCGGCTGTAGTTCAATCCATCCAAATGCACCAGATGTCCATCTTCACGATCTGAAACAATCCCTGGCTTCAAAGCAAACTCAGAGGTAACCAGGTTGGGAAGAAATGTGGCTAACCATGACTTGAATTCATCTTTCGACATTACACGTCGCATAAGGTCAGCTTCCTCCAGGCAAGGTGATAAAAAATCGTATCCACTCGGCTCCCATGTAAGCGGGCAATTGGCGTCATTTTTATAGTACTCTAGAGATCGATTCTTGACCAACGACATCAGTGAGGTATTCTCCAAAGCTTCGGCATAATCGAAAACCATGCACAAAGCAAAGGCTGTATTTGTATGTGTTCCAACGCGAATGGGATAGTGTAATTTTGGTAAGAATTCCTCTACTTTCGCAACAATTACTTCGGTCAAGGGTTCAAGGTTTTCCTCTAATTCTCTTGCAATTGGATCGTCCCATAGGTGTAATTCCTCCGATAACTTCAGCAGCCACGCCCAACCATACATTCGCTCAAATCCCTGACTAAGCGGATGATCAAAATAGGCCAATTCCCCTTTGATTTTCTCCACTGTTAAATGGTTTTGTAATCCTTCAATAATTTCCTGACGTTGTTTTATTTCTGGGAACGTTCGCAACAGACGCACCAATGACCAATGTCCATGTACGGATGAATGCCAATCAAAACAACCATAAAAGGCTGGATGTAAAGACTTCGGAGAACGCAAATCTTCATTTCCCGCAATTACTTGATTTAATTTGTTCGGATACTCTTGATCAATACATGTTAATGGCAGTTGAGCCAATTCTTCCGCTTGCAAGCGCGTTAATTGCAGTGGTTTTTCCGTTGTGAAAGACTTCAATTCCGAAGTTTTGTGTTTCGAATTGTCGTGTTCTTGGTTTTCACATGAAAATACTGCTACAATTGCTACCAACCAAAGTGCCTTTTTCATATTTTAAAGATAGCATTTCTCGCATGTGGCAAACTATTTGCTTATCATTGAGTATAAATTGAACTGTTATGAAAAAATTGATTTATCTCCTACCCATTTTAATAATGACATTTGCTCTTACCTCGTGTAAAACGACTGAAGAAGCGTTAGACTTGAAAGAAACTGTTAGTGAAGCTCCATCGGATGGAACCGAAATAGCTAACAATGAAACACCAGTTCCTACAGACAACACGGAAGATCGTGAGTTGTTTGCAAGCATTGAACGGACCTTCTGTTTCGGAAACTGCCCAGTATACAAAATGAAAATCTACGAAAGTGGACGCATTGAGTTTGACGGTACCCGCCATGTTGACATAATTGGTAAATACACCACTGACATCAGTGAAAGTCAAATGAACGCCATTCTGGAGAAGGCCAATTCCATCGAGTTCTTCGAAATGGAAGATACGTATGATGATGAAATGGTCACGGACCTGCCGTCTACCACAATCACTGTTCTCGATGAGGATGGGAACTTAAAGACGGTTATGTTTCGATACAACTTTCCGAAGCGACTCAATGGCCTCGCTGAAATGTTCGACAATCTGATAAAAAGCGAAAGATGGGTGTCGGAAACAGGGGAAATCTACCCGCCAGAGCGTTAAAACTGCTCAAAATATTTATCTTTCGAGGGAAAACCTTAGCACTATGAAAGTTCTTGGCGTTATTGGTGTTATTGCCAGTGTCATTGCTACCTCCGTAGCACTTCATTTACATTTTATCTATGCAAAAGCCGTCCGATTACTCGAACCGCAAATTAATGAAGGCATTGAAGAAAAGGGCATAGCATTTTTGGAGTCTCAAGAATATCGTACCATGTTTGAGTTGATCGATTATGAGACAACGTATGGAACGATTGTGATGCTGCTTGGGGCCGGATCGGTGCTGCTTAGTATTTACCCAGCGGTGAAAAAGTTTAAAGTAGCCTGGGTAGGCGTTGCTTTTGGTCTCATTAGCTTTTTAATTGGAGCCGCATACGGTACACACATGTTCAGTTGAAGCTTTAGTAAAGAAATCTGAGCACGTTTTTCCCGCAACCTTTGGCTTTAACAGTACTGAGTATTAATGGGCATCCAGCCAATTATCCGCAACTTCCATCTCGACAACCATTGGTACAGCAATAGAAACTGCAGACTCCATTTCCCGCTTCACCAATTCTTGCAATTGATCCACTTCATCTTTGTGCACGTCAAACACCAATTCATCGTGTACCTGCAGAAGCATTTTAGACTTCATATTTGCTTCGCGCATTGCTTTATCCACTTGAATCATGGCCATTTTAATGATGTCCGCAGCAGAGCCTTGAATTGGCGCGTTAATCGCATTTCGTTCCGCAAAGCCACGAACCACAGCATTAGCAGAGTTGATGTCTTTTAAGTAGCGGCGACGTTTCATGATCGTTTCCACATACCCTTTTTCGCGTGCCCCTTTCACTGCGTTGTCCATGTAATCTTTGATGGTGGCATATTGAGCAAAATAAGCGTCGATGATACTTTTCGCTTCCGTTCGGGAAATTCCCAAGTTTTGTGACAAACCAAAAGCAGACTGACCGTAAATAATTCCGAAGTTGACGGCTTTTGCCGAGCTTCGCTGATCTCTCGTAACCTCATCAATATCGACATGGAAAACCTTTGCCGCAGTGGCCGCGTGAATATCCTGACCGCTTTTAAACGCCTCAATCATGTTCGGGTCTTCACTCAATGCAGCAATAATCCGCAATTCAATTTGCGAGTAATCTGCCGCCATCAACTTGTAGTCTTCTCCTTTAGAGATAAACGACTTGCGGATTTCACGTCCTTTTTCAGAACGAATAGGAATGTTTTGCAAGTTTGGATTCGTGGAACTCAATCGACCAGTGTTGGCAACGGTTTGCATATAATTCGTGTGAATTCTGCCGTCTTTCGGATCTCGCAACGTTGGAAGTGGATCCACATAGGTATTTTTCAATTTTCGCAATTGACGGTAATCCAAAATCATTTGGATAATCGGGTGTTTGTGTTTCAATTTTTGCAACACATCCTCGCCTGTTTTGTACTGTCCTGTCTTTGTTTTTTTCGCTTTGGTGTCAATTTGCATATGATCGAACAACACTTCTCCCAGTTGACGTGGTGAATCGATATTAAAATCCATGCCTGCCTCGCTTTTAATGCTTTCGTCCAGACGCACCAAATCTTTTTCCAATTCGGCAGAATAGCGTTCCAGACCTTCAGCATCGATAGAAATCCCTTCCTGTTCCATCGATTTCAGTACCGAAACCAATGGCATTTCCATGTTGTAAAACAATTCTTTTAAGTGTTCTTTTTGAATTTCCGGTTCAAAAATCTCCTTCAATTGCCATGTTATATCGGCATCTTCACAAGCGTAATCAGAAACTTCTTCTGGTGGCAAATCGGCCATGCTTTTTTGGTTCTTACCTTTCTTTCCAATCAACGTTTCAATAGAGACCGGTTTGTATTTCAAGTAGTATTCCGACAGGAAGTCCATGCTTTGCTTAGAATCGGGATTGATCAAATAATGCGCGATCATGGTGTCAAACATCGGTCCGTTCACGGCAACATCGTAGCGATTGATCACCTTGATGTCGTACTTAATATTATGCGCTACCTTTTCAATTTCCTGGGATTCAAAAAACGGTCGGAACTCTTCAATAATGGACTTGGCATCTTCAAAATCAGCAGGCGTGGCGACGTAGAAAGCTTCGCGTGCTTTCCATGAAAAGGACATTCCTACAATATTCGCGTGCAATGGCTCCAAACTGTCGGTTTCCGTATCAAAACAAACTGATTTTTGCGCCATAATTAAGTCCAACAACTCCTTACGTTCTTCAGGTTTGGTAATCAGATGATAACTTGGTTTTTCCGTAGCTATCGTTCTAAATTCCGAAGTTTCCTCTGGTGATTGTTCTTCTACCAGGCTTTGTTTTCCGAAAAGATCCATTTGACCGTCGTTAGAACCCGCATTAGTTGCCGACACCACGATTTCTTTTCCTAAAATTCGCTTGGCAAGATTGCGGAATTCCAATTCCGTGAAAACCTCTTCAATTTTATTTACATCGGGCTCTTCGGCTACCAATGCTTCCTCATCCAGCTCAACGGGAACATTCGTAATGATAGTAGCCAAGGATTTGGACATAAGTCCTTGTTTGGCATACGTTTCTACATTCTCCTTTTGCTTTCCTTTCAACTGATCCGAATTCTCAATAATTCCCTCAACTGAACCGAACTGTTTCAACAACTTCGCGGCAGTTTTTGGACCGATCCCAGGAATACCCGGAATGTTATCCGCAGCATCTCCTTGCAAGCCAAGGATATCAATTACCTGCTCTACTCGCTCAATATCAAACTTCTCGCATACTTCCTTAGGTCCCCAAATTTCGGCAGGATTACCACCACGACCAGGACGAAACATCACAGACTTTTCTGTAACAAGTTGTCCGAAGTCTTTATCGGGGGTCATCATGTACGTGGTAAAACCTCGAGGTTCTGCCAGCTTTGCCAACGTACCAATGGTATCATCCGCCTCGTAGCCCTCGACTTCAATTATGGGAATGTTGAAAGCCCGAATGATCTTTTTTATTGGCTCGATGTTCGTTAGAATTCCTTCTGGCGTTTCATCTCGGTGTGCCTTATACTCAGGAAACTCTTCTTTTCGGACAGTCGACCCGCCTGGAGGATCAAAAACTACGGCAATATGTGTTGGTTTTTCTTTGTTCAGGATGTCAATTAAGGAGTTCGTAAACCCAAATGCCGCCGAAGTATTCAGTCCTTTCGAATTAATTCGTGGGTTTTTCACAAACGCAAAGTACGACCTGAAAATGATGGCGTACGCATCGATTAAAAAAAGTTTTTTGTCGTGTTCCTGACTTACCATTCTGTAATTATTTGTTCGACGTTCAGAACTTCTAGAAATGAAGACTTTGGAATATTTCTAACACGCACATTCCTAATACGGAAGGTGCTATGTGTAAGAAAACCAATTGGACGTCGCTCCGTTCACTTATTTTTCACCCTAATAATACTATTTTTACGCGGGTATTCGTCGCAGAATTGCGGATTTTTAGCAATGCCAAAACCATAAACGAGCACCATGAAATCAGGACTACTTTTCCTGCTTCTATTCACTTCTATCTTACTTTTTGGGCAGTCAAACGTTTTGGATGTTTCTCAGGAAATCATCTACCCCAAAAAATACGTGGTTGCTAGGGCTGAAACGGCGATTAAAATTGACGGAAAAGCAGACAAAGCGTGGGAAAAAGCTCCGTTCTCTGATTCATTCATAGATATTGAAGGGGAAAAGCCCGTGAAGTTCGACACGCGATTCAAAATGCTTTGGGACGATACTTATTTATACGTCTACGCCGAATTGGAAGAACCACATATTTGGGGCGACATTACCGAACGAGATGCTATCATGTACTGGAATAATGATTTCGAGGTATTTATCAATCCTTCAGAGCACAACGAAACCTATGGTGAGATAGAAATTAACGCTCTGAACGCCGTTTGGGACCTCCTACTGAATAAGCCATATCGTGCAGGAGGATATGCGAATTTTCATTGGAATCTCGATGAAATGAAAACGGCTGTTTCTATTGACGGCTCGCTGAACAAATCAAAGGATATTGACAAAGGATGGAGTGTTGAGATGGCTATTCCTCTCCAACCACTGATTGAATTGAAAAACGATCGCCGAAAGCCGATTCAAGAAGGCGATCAGTGGCGCATGAACTTTTCTCGTGTGGAGTGGGATTTTGACCTTGTTGATGGAAAATATCAACGGAAAAAAGTAGACGGTAAGGAACAACGCGAATACAATTGGGTTTGGACGGAGCAAGGAGCGGTAAATATGCACATGCCTGAGAATTGGGGAATTGTGCAGTTCACAGAGTCTACCGATCCAAATCAGGAGATTATAGAATATCCCGATTTTGCCTTAAAGCAAACCCTGTACGCCTTGTATCGAAAAACGCGTTATCTACAAATGACTACCATCAACGACATGACTGTTGGTACGAATCAAGAAATAAAAGTTAAATACGGCGATTCGGCAATTGCACGTGTTACGGCATTCAAAACCAATGCAGGCTACGAGTTTGTTGTTGATGGAGAGAAAGGTCGGTACATCATTGATCAATTGGGAAAGCTAACTCGAAAAGATCTTCCAGAGAAAACCTTTACACTAGCGACCTGGGCACACGGCGGTAAGACAATGGATCACGCCATTTGGAAAGAGAAGTTGGAACGTTATCAATCTCTGGGAGTTTCTGAAATCCTGGTAGGTGGAAGTGCTGAGTTCTTGCAAGCTTTAGTGCCAAAAGCGGACTCTTTTGACATTCGTGTCCATGCGTGGATGTGGACTTTGAACCGACCCAATGACTCCGTCGCAATGGAACATCCAGAGTGGTACGCTGTAAATCGGGCGGGTAAAAATTCCCTGGAATATCGCGCGTACGTCGATTATTACCAATGGCTCAGTCCTTTTCACCCAGAAGCGCGGGAATATGTAAAAAGTAATGTTCGAAAGTTGATGCAAGTAGAAGGATTGGCATCCATTCATTTGGATTACGTCCGCTATGTTGATGTCATTCTCGGCGCCGATTTACAACCCAAATACGATTTGGTCCAGGACAAGGAAATGCATGAGTATGACTATGGATATCATCCCATTGCCCGTAATCAATTCAAAGAGCTTTTTGGTGTAGATCCCATAGATATGGAGCATCCTGAATTGAGCACCGAATGGCGACAATTCCGATTGAATGCCATCACAACTTTGGTAAATGAAATTGCGGAGGAAGTGCATGCTGGGGATCAACGATTATCGGCCGCTGTTTTTCCCTTTCCAGAGATGTCCAGACAAATGGTACGCCAAGCCTGGGACGACTGGAATTTGGATTACGTTTTCCCGATGATATATCACAATTTCTACCGCCAAAGCATTCCGTGGATTGGTTTTGCAACGGAGCAGGGATTGCGTGATGTCGATTATCCGCTCTACACAGGATTGTACATGCCAGGGTTTGAATCTGTGGAAGATTTCAAAACGGCGATTCAACTCGCGAAAGAGAAAGGCGCAAGCGGTGTATGCTTATTCACTGTGGATGGTATGGGTGAAGAGTTTGAGTCTGTGTTGAAGGAAAAGAGTTCTTTTAGTGGTTCACCGCAGGGGCATGAGGGACACTAGGACAATATTGGTTCGTAAGTGCACAAGATCGTCAAGTTTTGACGACCAAACCTTTTAGAATTGTTTTAACAAAAAAGGTGCTAGCGGTGTATGTTTGTTCACTGTGGATGGAATAGGTGAAGAGTTTGAGTCTGTGTTGAAGGAAAGTAATTTATGGGATCGTTCTTCATTGAGTCGTTAAAGGCAAAGGGATTTTTGCGGCGCAGAAGTAAAAAAGAATATCGATTTTTATGACTCCTTCCATCCACTCAATTGTTACCACCATTCACTCATTCAACCGTAGGAATGCAACGTTTCAGCGGTTTCTCGCTTTTTTTTTCCGACTGAAGCAGCTATTTTCGTGTTAATTGTGTCTATGTAATTAGAATAACCACATTATAATCTAAAAACGGATTGCTATGAAATTGAAAAAAATGACACGTTTTGCTCCTGTAGCAGCATTGTTCTTCATCGGAACTGTGGTATTGACGTCGTGTAAGAAAGAGGTTGTAGTTGAAGAAACAAGTTCCGACTTTCTAGAAGTATCAGAAACAAACAGTAGTTTCCTTGCGAAACACACAGGTACATGGTGTGGACCTTGCGGTGGATGGGGATTTACCAACTTCCAGTCGCAAATTGATACATATGGAGACAGTGAAGTGATGGTTGCAGTTGTTTCCGGAAGTCTTGGAGGAGCTAACAACGAGTTTTTCTTCGATGCCTTCGCGAACGCGTTGAGTATTTCAGCAACACCAACGTTTCATGGTAACCTTGGGCAAACAACAAGTGGGCAGTTGGTAACAAATCATCAGGACGCGGCAGTAGTTGCCAATTCGAACTATGATATGACAATTGCTAACGGAAAGATCAAGGTAAAAACAACGACTAAATTTTTCCAGGATTTGTCAGGAGAGGATTACTATATTGCTCCGTACATTATTGTAGATGGCATAATCGCAAATCAAGCTGGACACCCTGATGGTGCAAATACGGCTCACAAAATGTCTTTGGTGGATATCGCAACACCGGTTGGGTTGGAAGATCAAGCTTTTGGATATAAGATTGCCGCTGGAAATATCCGTGCTGGATACCGTGTAAATTTGGAAGCAGAAGCTGACTTCGATCCATCGTGGTCTGAAGATAACGTTTCGGTTGCCATCTTGATTACGAAGCGCGATGCGAACGGTAACCCTGTTTTCGTAAACGCTTTCACGAAGCACTAATCCTTAGATTTTTCTTGTTATGAAATATGTAATTGCACTAAGTGCATTGTTTACGTCTATGGCTGTATTCGGCCAATTCGGAGGACGCCTTCCAGACAACAAAAGCTTTGGATTGAAGGCAAGTTTTAACTATTACCTTCCTAGTTACAAGGCGACCAATGAGGCAACTGAAATCAGTAATAACACTTACGTCGGTTTTGGTGGCGGAGCTTATTTCCGTTACGATTTCAACGATCTGATCTCCTTTCAACCGGAAGTGCTCTTCTCGAGCAGAACTGGCAGTGTTACAAGTGAAACAACGTCACAACCAGACGATGAAATTACGATCACTGAAACCTCTATTTCCAATCTTGCCCAAACAACTGTAGAATTGCCTCTAAACTTGAAGTTTCGTTGGGATTTTATCGCCACTCATTTAGGCGCATGGAAGTCCAATTCAACACTTGGAGTAGTGACAGGCCCGCGCATGGTGTTTAACATGTCTTCCAGTCGTAGCACATCTTCGAGCGAAGTAACGACCCTGTACGGTCAGCAAAGCACGGAAGTTCGTGAATTGTCAACTACCAGTGCATCGGATTATTTCTCTCCCTTCACGTTTGGTTGGAGTGTTGGTGTAGATTATGAGTTTGCCGGACGCATGATCGTCTATGGTAACTATTTCCGTGGATTTACCTCTATGAACAAACCCGAATTTGGATTCAAGTCATTCGATAACCGATTCGAAGTAGGATTGGGTATTCGATTGTATTAAGAGAGACGCTAAACAAATGACCTTCTGACGAAGGATAAAATCTTTGGATAAGAGGATGAGTACTATCTTTCCACGTGAATAAATCCGTGTTTGGTATTGCTTCCTTTTTTAAGTGAATAGAAGTAAACTCCTTCGGAAACTTCGTTCCCTTGGCTATTTGTACCATCCCAAAAATGACCAGGGGTGCTTGTCTCAAACACGAGGTTTCCCCATCTGTTCACAATGGAAAAATGAAATTCTCCCGAAAGCCCTTCGAATTCGAAAAGATCGTTGACCTGATCTCCGTTGGGTGTAAAGATATTGGGAATTTCTCCCAATGGGCAATCCAACTCAGGCACATCGATCGTGGTGTGAATCGTGGTTGAACCATCGGAGTTTGATATGGTTAGGCTTACATCAAAGTTTCCTGACCCAGCGAAACATATATTCGTTGGATTCTCTTCTGTAGAATTGGAAGGAAAAGCTCCCTCAAATTCCCAATACCAAGAGGTAGGATCTCCATAACTCTCACAAGCGAAATCAGCGCACACCTGCGGGCAATCCTCATGCATACTTGCAGAGATAAAAGCAAGCGGCCCTATATCTTCACATATTGTCTTTTCGGTGATTGCATCGGTAGGTGGATTAAAATCGAAATTAGATCGTGGTACATTTGCTATTTCAAACGAAGAAAGCACAACCTCATCACTTTCAAAAAGATTGCTTCTGGTAGTAAAAGCAACGGATTCAGTATAACATCCTGTCTCACCGTAGCTGTTCGCTCGAAAAAGTGCTGCATCTCTCCAGTAGGAAGGAGGCCTCACGTCTCCAGTGAATACAACACCTTCATTAAACGACAAGTACATGTCTGAGGAATAATTTGTAAACATAGGAGAGAGTGGATATTGATGCGACCAATTTATGGCTCCATTGTCTTTTCCTACTTTTAACATACTGAGATTTCTTTCGTTGAATCCTCCGATATCTCCCAAAAGAATGGGGCTTCCGTCACTCGTTAAAATAATATCTCGAAATATTTCCCCTTGAAAAGTTCCTGCGTTGTAATGCACATCAAAGACTTTATTACCATCACCATCCAGTTTTAATAAGAAACCATCCCACTCATTACCTATGTCATAAGATTGACCGACAAGAAATAGATCATTTTGGTCGTTGGCAACTAGGTCTCTTGACTGCTCCAAATAGGGTGTCGCAAAGGTTTTCGTCCAAATTGGAACACCTTGAAAATCTAAACGGGAAACCAAAACATGTTCAGGATAGGATTCATTCGGTAGACGAACAGTCGCCGTAAAAGCTAAACTTTCATCTGTGAGTTCCACTAGAGCTTTGGGATCAACTCCATTGAATCCTGAATAGGATTTTGCCCATAGGACATCTCCCGAAGCGGATACTCGCATGAGTAAAGCTGCCGGGTAACCACCAGTATTGTAATTAGAAATTGCAAAACACAGCAAGTCCCCATTTTTACATTTTACTAGTTGCACAGGCTGTCCGTTGGTCGCGAATCCATAATTGTATTTCCAAAGTACATTGCCCGAATTATCAAGTTGCATGAGAAACAATTCTTGCGTATTGAAAGAACTTCCTGTGCTTCCTAAAATACAATAACCATTATCGGAAACTACTGCGTCGAAGGCTAAAGAAAAAGAGCCTATCGGAAACATTTTGTGCCACTCTAGAGTACCGTCATAGGCCGTTTTTACAACGCCAAACTGCACTCCATTACCGTTCGTAACTCCGCCACCTGTAAGGAGTAATGAACCAAAATCATCCGTCTCGATACAAGCTGTGCCGTAATCACTTGCTGGCGTTCCGAAAGTTCGCATATAGGTGTAATCTTGTGTGAATGCGTCGCTGCAAGTCAAACAAGTCAGAAGGATTAGAAAAACTTTGAACATCCTATCTCAGAAGACGTCCTACATCAGAAAATCGTTGGCTTTCGCTGAAACTAGCTCCAGGTTGATCCGTCTTTCGAATCTTTCACTACAATTCCAGCAGCAGCCAACCCATCGCGGATCTTATCTGAAGTGTCCCAATCTTTGTTTTCACGGGCTTGTTGACGTAACTCCAAAACCATGTCCATTACAGGACTTAATTTGTTATTACCGCCTTCCGAATTGGACTCAATTCCCAAAACATCCACCACGAAGCTCTTCATTTCGCTTTGCAACAGCGCCAGATCGTCTTTGGAAACCGTTTGCTTACCATCGCGAACACCATTGATAAACTTGACCGCCTCGAATAATTGAGCGACCAAAACTGGTGCATTAAAGTCATCGTTCATCGCTTTGTAGAATTGACCTATCAGGGTAGGAACATCAATGGTTGAAGATGCACTCGTTTTTAGACTTTCGAGCGTTTTCATGGCCTCCATCAACTTATCATATCCTTTTTCAGCAGCCACCAGTGCTTCTGACGTAAAATCTAGGGTACTACGGTAGTGTGCCTGCATCATGAAAAACCGAACAACCATCGGAGAGAAGGGTTTCTCCATGAACTCATTGTTTCCGGAGAACAATTCCTCAGGTAGAATGGAGTTCCCTGTTGATTTGGCCATTTTCTGTCCGTTTAACGTCAACATGTTACCATGCATCCAGTATTTCACCGGGGATACTCCACAACAAGCTGTTCCTTGCGCAATTTCCGATTCGTGGTGTGGGAATTTCAGGTCCATCCCGCCACCATGGATATCAAATTGATCGCCCAGGTATTTTCTACTCATAGCAGAACACTCCAGGTGCCATCCAGGAAAACCAACTCCCCAGGGTGATGGCCATTTCATTATATGTTCTGGAGCGGCATTCTTCCACAAGGCAAAATCATGCTGTTTGCGTTTTTCATCCTGTCCGTCCAAAGCACGTGTATTTGAGATCAACTCCTCCACCTTTCTACCAGATAATTCTCCGTAGGGATACGCTTCATTGTACTTATCTACGTCAAAGTAAACCGATCCATTCGATTCATACGCAAATCCATTTTCCATAATCCCTTTGATCATCTCAATCTGCTCGATCATATGACCTGTCGCTGTGGGTTCGATATCCGGAGGTAAGGTGTTAAATTGTGCCATAACGTGGTGGAAATCCAAAGTATATTGTTGGACGATTTCCATCGGCTCCAGCTGCTCTAAGCGTGCCTTCTTTGCAATTTTATCTTCTCCTTCCTCTGCGTCATCAACCAAGTGACCTACATCTGTGATATTGCGCACGTAACGTACTTTGTATCCTAGATGACGCAAATAACGGTTCACCAAATCAAATGAAATGAAGGTGCGACAATTTCCCAGGTGAACGTTGCTGTATACGGTAGGACCACACACATAGAACCCAACAAATCCTTCTTTCAAAGGGGTAAATTCTCGCTTCTCTCCTGCCAGACTGTCGTATATCTTCAGCTGCTTTGCCTCTGCTTTCATTTGATAATTATTGGTGTAAAATCAAAGATACATAGGAATGGGGAATAATGAATCAGGAATTATGAATTATGAATTGTGAATTTGAGTTCTGAATAACGGTCATCAAGCCTGCGATGTATTGAGCCTGCCGAAATGTCGAGATGTGAGTTATGAATTCCTGAATTATGAATTTATAATTCGGAATAATACTCATTGCGTGATGAATCGCCAATTAAGAGCAATGACCTACAATTGAGGAGTTGCGTTTACCCTCCCTTTTTCTCCAGGAGCGCATTGTACTTTTCCAAAAGTCCGTAGTACATTTCTTTCCAATACAGCGCTTCTTCTGTATTCGTATCGAAAACGCGCGATTCTTGAGCGTATTGGGTAGAAGTTGCGCTTGGTGTGTAAAGCTTGATATCTTTACTAAAGTCGTAATGGATAATTTTTCCAATTTCGATAACTACATCAATGGAAACATTCGGTTTGTCGAAGATATAGTACATCCAACGTCGACTCTTTTTAAGTTTTCGAGCCAAAGTTGTTACAGAATAGCCGCTTTCCTGAACGGCGTTCTTAATTATTTCTCCTCGGTGTACCATTCTAGGTACAAAGATGTGTCACTTTGTGAGCAACTTATTTCCCCGTTCTGTGCTGCTTTTGCGCAAATTACATGAGGTGGGATACGATTTTATGCCTTTACCGAGAAATTGTTGTCCGAAAAAGGACGGAATTGCGCAACTATTCGTTAATCGATGTTTTTCTGTTTGGAAAGAAGGTCATTGTACTTCTCTAACAAATTCATGTATTTCTCTTTCCAGTGTTCGGCCTCTTCCGAAGAAGCTTTACCTGCAAAACGTCCATCCTCAACATTGGGCAATGGTCGATCAGCGCCATACATTTTTATACCCTTAATGTCCTCGCTAAAATCGTAGTGGATAATTTTACCTATATCGATAATGTAATCAATAGGCACTACGGCGCTGTCAAATATTTGATACACCCATCGTCTACTCTTCCCCATTTTTTGGGCGAGTTTGGTAATCGAGTGTCCACTTTCTCGAACAGCCTTCTCAATAATTTCACCTTTGTGTTGCATTGTTCACAAATATGGTAAAGGTTGTGTGTAATTAATTTCCCGTAGTTTTCACGTTACTGTAATCCAAATCTCACATATTGCTCAATATATAGGAATTGGAGTGAGATCAGCGGGTGGATGAAGTTAAGTAAAATGATTTACTGTGAGTAGTTCTACTCATAAAATTGAGTTCTGCATTCTCCGAAAATCATGCGAATTCAGAAAGAATTTTGTTGTTAAGTAATTGAATTTGTTTGCAATAGCAGGAAAACTATTTTACCTTGTAGACTATGTAAATAACTTTACGATCTTCCTGCATTCCGTAAAAGGTTCGCAACTTTCGGAATGCTCCCGTTTGCTCAATCATCTCTTTTGAAACTTGTGCATCCACCACACTAAACCAATTGTCCCAAATAAGTATATCGCCACTTTGTACCGCCTGAATTGTCGATGGATTTATATCCCCTCGTTTTTCTTGGTTAAAGTGGTCAATATTTAGTACCATACTGACATAAGGCGGTATATACAAGAACCTTCCTACGCCTTCCTGTGTTTTTGAAAATTGTGCCGCCTTCTTGGCGACTTGCTGCTCTCCAGAAAGATTCATATCACGTTTCCAATGCACGGCAGAGGGGTTATCCCAAACAGGAAATGACAGAATACCTACAGCAAAGAGCGTTGTAAAGGCAACTTTCAATTTTTTGTTGTGAATCAGGATCAAAAGTGAGTTTATTCCCACCAGGCAAATAATAGCAATGAATGGCATAACCCCTAACAACACACGATTCAGTCCCATGGAGTTAAAAATTCCCAGGTACCAGAACAATGAGTGCGCTACGAAATATGAGATAAACCCATAAAGTACAAGTGCGTGGAGTTCCGCGTGAAATTGTCCTCGTATCAACTGAATCACCAATCTAGAAATGCCTACTGCTAAAAAGAGTACTGCAGGAATTCCAATCACAAAGGGAAGTTGGTCGACGAAATGAAAGAGATCGCCCTTACCATAAATGCTATTCGTAGAAGCGTAAGGAATTTTGGTGAATACCCATAGAATGTCTTTGAAGTGAAACCATCCCACAATGGAATAAGCAATGTGTCCGAACAAAAGCCAGGGGATATATTTCCATTGTTTTCGTACCAATAATAGCAGCCCAAAAGCTGTTATTACGACCAATCCTTCGGAACGCACGAACGGAAGAAACGAGATAACTAAACAGGCTAACAGCCATTTGTTTCTCGAAATTAAATACATTCCCCAGGCAATAAACATAGCGAATAAGGGTTCCGTGAGCCCTGAAAAAGTATGTCGGATCAACAAGGGTGCGCAGGCGATAAACAAAACAGTGAAAAGAGGGCGTTTCAAATTCCAATTCTCAGCAGTTCTATACGTGAAAAACAATGTAAATAACACTACTAGCGCATTAAAGACCTTCATTCCAACAAAGCCAAATTGTGCGAATGGACTTGCGAGGAGGGTAAAGACGGGTTTGGCCCAATGATTCAGATAAAGTTCTGGGTGGTTGGGTGCGGATTGTGCGAAAAGAAAATGCAGAATACTATCCCCTGAATCGCCTGTTCCATCAAAGCAGATAATAATACTTGCTGCGGATACAATGTAAGCTGAAAGCACCAGCCAGAAGATATTGGATTTGATCCATTGCATTGTCTCGAAAATACGGTTTCTTGCAAAGTTGGGAATCGTATTCTTACAAATATCGCTTTAAAGGAATATCGAAATATTTCGATTTAGCAATTGACTTTTCCCTAGGAAAGATCAATTTTAATTACGAAATTCTTAGGTCAGACTAACAAAAACCACTTCAAGCGTTTGATTTTCGGTAATACTGTATCAAATAGTAACTATTCACCAAAACAATCGCCACGTTCGTGATAATGATCGGAACAGAATCGATAAGGATTCCATACGCGATAAAAAAGCTACACCCGACGATGTTCACTGTACGGAGTACTGCTATTTTCTTCATTACAAAGGAAAGCAGCACGAATAGAGAGGCTAAATAGCCAATAATTTCAATTGTAGTAGGCATGATGTCGTGTGTTGTTTATTCTGTTACCGCTTTGGGCTGTAAATTGATTCCAAGTTCATCCAATTGATCGTTATCCAAAGGTGATGGAGCGTCAATCATCACATCTCTTCCGCTATTATTTTTTGGAAAGGCAATGTAATCTCGGATGGATTCTGACCCCCCCATCGTAGCGACCAAACGATCCAATCCAAATGCCAATCCACCGTGTGGTGGTGCACCGTATTCAAAAGCAGACATTAGGAACCCGAACTGTGCTTCTGCCTCTTCTTTGGTAAATCCGAGTAAGTCGAACATACGCGATTGCAAGTCTCTATCGTGAATACGAATCGATCCTCCTCCCAATTCCACACCGTTCATGGCTAAATCGTAGGCATTCGCACGAACTTTGCCTGGCTCAGAATCAATTAAATGAAAATCCTCTGGTTTTGGCGATGTAAACGGGTGATGCATGGCATGGTAACGCTCTGTTTCTTCATCCCATTCCAACAGTGGAAAATCAACCACCCATAACGGTTTGAATACATTTGGATTCCGAAGACCTAACTCGTCTCCCATATGCAAACGCAATTCGTTCATTTGCTTGCGCGTTTTTTCCAACTCTCCGCTGAGTACCAACAATAAATCTCCTGGCTTGGCATTTGCTAATTCTGCCCAGGCTTTCAAATCTTCCTGAGAGTAAAACTTATCAACCGACGATTTTAATGTTCCGTCTTCGTTATACTTCACATACACCAGACCTTTTGCTCCGATTTGTGGACGCTTGACCCAGTCTGTAAGTTTATCCAGCTGTTTTCTCGTGTATGATGAACACTGCTCAGCATTGATCGCCAAAACAACCTCCGCTGCATCAAAGACATTGAATCCTTTTCCTTGAGCCACCGAATTCAAATTCACGAACTCCATTCCAAACCGCATATCTGGTTTGTCCGATCCGAATCGTTCCATAGCCTCGGCGTACGTTAACCGTGGGAAGGTATTGTCTAATTCAACATTTCGCACTTCACGGAACAAGTGCTTGATCATTCCTTCAAATGTGGTCAATACATCTTCTTGCTCCACAAATGCCATCTCACAGTCTATTTGTGTGAACTCTGGCTGACGATCTGCACGAAGGTCTTCATCTCGGAAACATTTTACAATTTGATAGTAGCGATCGAAACCTGAAACCATCAATAATTGCTTGAAGGTCTGCGGGGACTGCGGCAAGGCGTAAAACTGTCCTGCATTCATGCGACTCGGCACCACAAAATCGCGTGCACCTTCGGGTGTCGACTTAATCAAAACAGGCGTTTCCACATCGAGAAAGTCCTGAGAATCCAAATATTTACGTGTTTCGAGTGCAACTTTGTTACGCAAACGAATTTTCTGCTGTACAGGGTTTCTGCGAAGATCCAAGTAGCGGAATTGAGCACGTAACTCTTCCCCTCCATCGGTATCATCTTCAATAGTAAACGGCGGTGTTTTTGAAGCATTTAGAATCTCAACTTTTTCCGCTTTCACCTCAATTTCTCCCGTTGGAATGTTTGGGTTGGCGGCAGCACGCTGCGATACAGTTCCAGTAATTTGTACTACAAACTCGCGACCTAACTCTTTCAAGCTATTCATCACCTCTTCTGAGGCGTTGTCAGATTCACCAACTACCTGCGTAATTCCATAGCGATCTCTCAAGTCGACCCAAATCAAATTTCCTTTGTCTCGGACTGTTTGAACCCATCCTGAAAGAGTGACCGTTGAACCAATATGTTCTGTGCGCAATTCGCCGCAAGTGTGTGATCTGTACATGTTTTCCGTTTATTGGAGGCAAAAGTAGTGAATTGGTCACGTATTGGAAAGGTTCAATCTTCATAAAAATTGGATTTCGACTAAGCTTGAGGTGAAGAAAATTTCATCATTTCCACAATCAGGGCATTGAACCTTGCCAAAATATAACCCTCCTACAAGCCCGTTCGCACCCTCGCTATATTTTTCCTAATTTCACGGCGATTTCAAGCAGTTCATGGACACTTTTTTAGATCGATATAAATACGCGCTGGTTCTTGGTGGAATTTTGATCGTGTATATCTGCAATTTATTTGTCGATGTGATGGACGTGGACGCCTCGCAATACGCCTCTATTTCCATGGAGATGTCGCAAAACAACAGCTACTTGCATGTCTATCATCTGGAGCATGATTATCTCGACAAACCGCCATTGCTATTTTGGCTCAGTGCCAGCAGCATGTCGCTTTTTGGCATTGGGAACGTGGCCTACAAACTTCCATCCGTTTTACTGGCATTGCTCGGAATATATAGTACATTCAAATTCGCGCGATTGTATTATTCCAAAAAGGTAGCAACATACGCCGCTTTGATGTTGGCTTCATCAAATGCACTTTTCCTTATCACAAATGACCTAAGAACCGACACGAACTTGCTTGTTTTCGTAATCTTCTCTGTGTGGCAACTGGCGCTTTTCGTCCGAAATAAAAACTGGTGGAATTTCTTTCTCGGTTTTACAGGTGTCGCTTTGGCAATGATGGCGAAAGGCCCAATTGGCATCGTTACCATCGCCATGGCACTTGGCACGGATTTCTTGTTAAAGAAAGAATGGAAGTTGATTTTCAACTGGCGTTGGTTGATCGGGCTGGTTTGGGTAGCGATTTTATTGGCCCCAATGACATGGGGGCTGTACACACAATTCGATTTGCACCCAGAAAAAACAGCCTACGGAATCGAAAGTCCTTCTGGAGTTCGTTTCTTTTATTGGACACAAAGTTTCGGAAGAATAACCGGTGAGAGTGATTGGGATAATGGCGCTGGTTTCTTTTTCTTCTTTCACTCTATTTTATGGGATTTGCAGCCGTGGGTGTTGTACTTTATACTTGGGTTGATCGCGGTCATTCGAATTTACATCAAAGGAGGACTATCTGCTCAAAAAGAATTTATGACCTTAGGCGGGTTCGTACTCACGTTTTTAGCACTTTCATTATCGAAGTATAAACTACCACACTACATCTTTGTTACCTTCCCTTTTGCAGCGGTTATTGCTGCCAACTATTTATTGAGTCTGAAGAAGAAAACAATGCTGTACGTGCAGGCATTTTTTAACGTACTATTTTGGATTGTTTGCGCTATTGGAATGATCTATGTTTTCCCAAGCGATAATACTTTCCTTGCCATTGTACTCGTTTTACTCTGCGCGGGATCGTGGTGGGTATTTATAAAGGGGAATTCAATTCCATCCCGGATTTTCTTCAGTGCAGTAATTACGGCTATCGGGTTTAATTTGATGATGTCCACTCATTTTTACCCGAATTTAATTGGGGGGTATCAAGCACCGGGAATTGCTGGGAAATTGGCGCGGGAAAATGGTAAAGGCGAAGGTGAATTCTACTACTATTCAACGCACAGTCATTCTTTGGATTTTTATTATCACAATTTAGTTCCGAAAGAACCTTCTCTATTCAAAGGAATGGACAGCGGAGATTGGGTGTATACCGACCAGGTGGGCAAAGATTACTTCGAGTCGCACGATCTGGACTTCCACGTGGCTCACAAGATTCCGAGCTTCCGCGTTACCCAACTTTCCATAGACTTTCTACGACCAGAAACACGTGGAAATGTAGTGGATACTATGTATATTTTTGAGAAGGATTAGTGAAAAGCTTACGGCGGAAAGCAGAAAGACTGAACGCTCCTTTTGCCTTAAACTTTCTGCCCAGCAACTAATTATAACGGAATATTTCCATGTTTTTTCTGCGGTAGCGTTTCGGCTTTATTTTCCAACATTTTGAACCCTGCGATCACCTTAGAGCGAGTCTCTTTCGGCAGAATTACATCGTCTACAATACCGCGTTCTGCCGCTCGGTATGGATTCGCAAACATTTCTGCGTACTCCGATTCTTTCTCCAGCCACTTTGCCTGAGGATCTTCGGCTGCTGCGATTTCACGTTTGAAGATGATCTCCGCTGCGCCTTTTGCTCCCATAACAGCAATTTCTGCAGTAGGCCACGCATAGTTCAAGTCAGCACCAATACTTTTTGAGTTCATAACGTCAAATGCACCGCCGTAAGCTTTCCGCGTGATAACTGTAATTCTTGGAACTGTAGCTTCGGCAAATGCATACAGCAATTTCGCTCCGTTCGAAATAATTCCGTTCCATTCTTGATCGGTCCCGGGTAAGAATCCTGGTACGTCTTCGAAAACCAACAACGGAATATTGAATGCATCACAAAAACGAACGAAGCGTGCTCCTTTTCGGGAGGAATCGATATCCAAAACCCCAGCCAAGGCCATCGGTTGATTCGCAACAACACCAATCGTTCTGCCTTCGATTCTGGCAAAACCAACGACAATATTCTTCGCGAAATCTTCGTGGACTTCTCTAAAGCTGTTATCGTCAATTACACAATCGATTACCTTTCTTATGTCATATGGCATTTGATTGTTCTCTGGTAAGATTTCGTCAATCGCTGATAGCTTCGATTCTGTGAATTCGTACACCGTTGGTTGAGGGGGTAATTCGTTTGCGTTTTGAGGCATAAACGTTATCAAATCACGCACTTTTTTCAGTGCTTCCACATCATTATCCGCCGTGAAATGATTCACTCCCGATTTCTCTGCATGTGCTTTCGCTCCTCCCAAATCTTCCGAGCTTACTTCTTCGTGGGTTACCGTTTTCACTACGTTCGGCCCTGTTACAAACATGTAAGACGTATCTTCCACCATGATGATGAAATCTGTCAAAGCAGGAGAATAAACGGCTCCACCGGCGCACGGCCCCATAATCACACTGATCTGTGGCACAACTCCCGAAGCTCGTGTATTTCGATAGAAAATATCCGCATATCCTGCTAAGGAAACAACTCCTTCCTGAATTCTGGCTCCTCCTGAATCATTCAATCCAATAACTGGGGCTCCGTTTTTCATTGCTAAATCCATCACACGGCAGATTTTCTCTGCATGCGTTTCTGATAAAGAACCACCAAGTACAGTAAAGTCTTGGGAATACACATAAATCAATCGCCCGTGAATACGACCGAAGCCTGTCACTACACCATCTCCTGGTATTTTGTTCTTATCCAAACCAAAAGACGTGGCACGGTGTTCAACGAACTGACCGATTTCTTGAAAAGAACCTTCGTCCAACAACAATTCAATGCGCTCGCGAGCCGTCAGTTTTCCCTGTGCATGTTGTTTTTCAATTCTTGCTTCTCCTCCTCCTAGCTTGGAAGCTTCTCTTCGATTTAGAAGATCTTGATTCTTGTCCATATTCGTGCAATTGAGCAAACAAATGTAATCAATTTAAGAGAGAAGAAATGAAGTGTGACTGCCCTACTTCTTGCTTGCTTTCGGGCATAGCTAGCGTCCCGAGGTTAGATTTTTGGGTGCAAATTCACTGTGTTCGAAATTCTTGGGCTACCTGAATGGTAGAAACACTTGACCTCAACACATACTTGAGGGAACACAAACTAAGAAGTAGTAAAGGCGGATTTACTTACAAGAAAGGTTGCACGATTAAACTTCTGCGCGACTTACAGCAGTTTTGCTTTCACGCGAAAACGTGTGTAAACATCAATAGTAACATCCTGTGGAATTGTTTCATCCGTTACAGTTACCAGTCGTAATGTAAATGAATCGTCTTTTATGAATTCCTGCAATCCGACGTCCACCAGGTCGCAAGTGAGTTGCGTGCCTACATTGTTAGGAATCGATTCTTTGAATGCCACTTTCTTCTCTGTGTGACTTGGGCTTGAAATGAAGATATCCACAGAATTTAAAAAACTGAATGTTTCACCACTTGGAGAGTTGATGTTCATCCGTAACTCCGTTAAATTTATCCGTTCTATCTTGTCCGCACGAGTATTGTTGGATTCAAAAACGAATTCAGAATTTGTCTCCATTTCAGGCGTATTGACACTGAAAGGAATCAGCTGTCCTACCGAAGAGCTGATAATCACTTGAGATGTATAATCAATATCAAACTCCGTGAGTTTTTTTCTACACGAAGAACTTGTGAATAGAATCACAAGTAGCATTAAACAAGAATAAAATCGGTAATTCATTTTAGTTTTTGATATCAATTCGACAAATCTCTTGGTCCTAAGACGTAAAATAAAGGCCATGCGTTTGCACTAAACTCCTTTTTACAAAAATACTTGCAATTTCGCTAGCCTAGGCAAGATTTCATCAATCTTTTAAAAAGAAAAGGACCAGAATCGTGGTCCTTCTAATTACTGATCCGTTTTGGTCAGAATCTTAATATTGAGCATGCGTTCCAGATGCAGGTTTAACAACGCCCCCATGCTTTTGGCCTCCAAAAATCGGTCGTCCTTGTGATATTCCGCGAGGTCTGTTCTGAGTCGAACTAAATTTTCTGGAATTGTAAGTTTGTCTTTAATCATGTGACGGAGCAAACTTTGCGTCCTTTTTCTGGACGCCATAAATCGCCGTTTCATAGCTACGCGCTCCATTTTTTGATATTGAAGGGCTACATCATGGGTCATCAGCTCCTGCACCAATTTTACCAGTTCGATGTTATCCTTATAGAACTGAGGCTTGTACAAATTGATTCTCCCCTCATATGATTGTTGATCGAAGTCCATTGCGCGCAAACGGTACTGCACATTGTCAAAATCTCGGGTGATTTCTACCACATAGTTGTACGAGCGCATATCTCCCAATAGACGCACAAATGAGCGCTCATTGAACTTCACAAACTCTTTCGCGAAGCGCAAGCGGTTGTCAATTTTTACATCCTTGTTTTCGAGTATGAATTCGTCAACGGGAACACCAATAACGTGCTCTTCAATGAGTGTTTGTTCGTGCACCAAATAGTTGACTTTGTCGGGTGAGAAAATTTCCTCCAACTCTAGCCCATACACACGGGAGGCATCAGCGCGCTTGACGTAGAAGTAGTTGTAATTATCGTTGATTTCATTTCGAACCATTACACGAAACGGCTTCGAATTCCCAAAGGTACAGAAATCTACCCGAGCAATGCTCAAATACGGAATTGGGTCACCATCGCTTATGAGTTTTTCGTACACTTGAATTAGGGCACGATGCAGGCTTTCGGTATCGGATTGATCGTAAATAGCCGAATACCATAGTGTATTTTTCCCGTTGTCGTCATAATTCGGTACAGTTTCTTTGAACTGTAGCAGGTCATCATAAGAAACAGGCAGTGTCTCTAAACGAGAGTACTGCCTGAGGTGTTGCCTAATATGTACTTTCAGCTTGTAGGCTGGTTTCTTGTACTGGATTTCGTTGAATTCCATCAAATAACTTTTAATATACTTTCCAGCGGAATCACATGACCGCCCTTCACCGTAGCATAGCGCTCCGTGAGTCCTACGGGTTTTGATTCCGCTGGAAAATACCGCGTGTTGTTTCAAAGATAAAACTCATTTTTTGACGTGCCTTAACGGGATCCCTTAAAGATGCCAGCAATTTTTGACGAACGCTGTGTTTCCTTTCTTCCTTCTGCGCTAACGACGCCGTATAAATCAACTTTGATAGCTGACTGCTCTGTAAATCGATAATCATGTTTTTCCTTATTCTATTTGATCCAACTTTGCAGTTTGTAGTGACTCATTTCTAAATTGTGAATCATTTTTTGCACTACATGGACCGTTCCGTAGTCTTTGTGACTAATTGAGTAATCGGCAGTATCGGTTAAAACCTTTAGTAAGGTCTCAAGATCCTCCAACAGGATTTGCTTGATGTGCTCGCCGGGTACGTCATGCGTTGTTTCTGAAATTTTTGAATATTTGATGTAATCACTCATTCTGTAATTCGGAACTCCTCCTAGTAAGCGAACGCGCTCGGCAATCGTGTCTATGTTTCCGACAGAATTGTTGTAGAGTTCCTCTGTAATTTCATGGATATCGAAAAAATCGGCGCCTTCTACATTCCAATGAAAATTTTGCACCTTATGATAGAAAACCTGATATGTGCTGAGCGCAACGTTCAAATTTTCGACAATTTCTACGGCTTCCAAGCCTCTTAAACCTAATTTTTTGTGTGTTCTTTCTAACTGCATTCAATAAATTTTTGTGTCCGATTCAATCGAACGGTTAATACTATTTGATAAAAAACGGGGTGATTGTGTGAGGGTATAGCCCGCAGCTAGCTAACAAAAATATTGTGAGTCATCATACTTTATTATACTAAAACGTACCCAAAAAGTCAAGTTTTCTGAGCCGCCACACGCTGCATTAATAAATCTTAACAATTATGCTTGAAAGCTAACAGCGGTAACATTGAATAGTGTATGTTTGTATTACCAGCTCCGAAACATGGATTACATATCTAATATATTTTTAATCTTCGCTGTAATCGATCCCATCGGTTCAATTCCCGTGTATTTGGAGGCTACGAAAAACTTTGATGCGATTGAAAAACGCAAGATTGCCATCCGCGCATCAGCCATCGCCTTTGGAATATTGCTCTTCTTTATTGTAATCGGACAAATCATTTTAGAATGGATGTCCGTTTCGTTGGATGCATTTCAAATTTCTGGTGGCGTTATTCTGTTCTTATTTGCCTTAACCATGATTTTTGGTGAAGGAAAACCGGAAAGAGAAAAAGCTCATATTTCAGATTATCGTCAGGTTACCATTTTCCCAATCGCCATACCATCCATTGCGTCTCCTGGTGCAATTATGGCTGTTGTGTTAATGACGGACAATCACATTTACACCCTCGATCAACAAATTGTCACTACTGCCGAGGTGCTTGCAGTCGTAATCTTAACAGCGTTAATGCTACTTTTCGCAAACACATTGCAAAAACGCATCGGAAACTACGGAATCATGGTAATTAGTAAGGTTATGGGACTGATTTTGGCCTCCTACGCTGTTCAAAGTATCCTTAGCGGAGTCACTAATTACATTGAAAACCTGTAGCACTCTCAAGCACTGTATTTTCCGACACAGAAAATATTTGTAACCTTCCCTTATTTATTGCGTATTTTTGAAAGTGAGTTAACACCTAAAAAATTAAAAATGAAAAAATCAACCTTTTTAAAAGCATTTGGTCTTCTTTCTCTACTATTCGTTTTCGCGGCTTGTAGTAAGTATGAAGAAGGATCAAACTTCACTATTCTTACAAAGAAAGCACGCATGGTGAATGAGTGGACATTGATCAGTTACACTGTGAATGGTAATGCTCAAACATTAAACGGCACGACTACCTGGGACCTAAAGAAAGATGGTCAGGCAGTTATTACAGCTTCTAGTGGCGGGTTCTCTTTCTCGGATACAGGAACTTGGGACTTCAATTCAGACAAAACGAAGTTGGTTATTACTGACTCTAATGGCGATATTGAAGAGTACACGATCATTCAATTGAAGAATAAAGATTTGAAGTTGCAACAAACGGATGACAATGACAACGTTTATGTAGCGACATACACAGGGGAATAAATTTCCAGTCGAACAGACTTTAACCCTGGCACTCTTTACCAATGTTTGGAAAGAGGTCAGGGTTTTTTTATTGCAACAGAATTGCATTAGACTTGAAAATGTTATAGATTTGCCATCACAAAAAACATTTGACATGAAAAAATCTACCATTTTAAAGACGTTCGGATTGCTTTCAATCCTATTTGTATTCGCTGCTTGTAACAAGTACGAGGAAGGAGCTAACTTCTCTTTGCGCACGGCTAAAGGACGATTGGCGAACACTTGGACTTTGGTTAAAGTTACTGACGACGGAGAAGAAGAAACCATTACTGGTACTACAACGTATAAGTTTGATAAAGAAGGAGCTTTTGAGTACAAGTATGTGGATGGTTCCAATAACATAACACTTACAGGTACTTGGGAGTTCAACAGTGATAAAACGAAAGTAAAAATCACTGTTTTGAATGACACTGAAGAGTATGAAATCCTTCAATTGAAAAACAAAGATTTGAAATTGAAAGATGATCATGGTGGACACGATGAAATCATGACTTTCGAAGGAGAATAATTGAATCTATTCAAATTGAAACCCTGACGCTCTATCGAGGTCAGGGTTTTTTTATGCTTTTATGTAGGGTACCATCCTTTCACGGGACGATTTCAATTTTCGTGTTTTTGTTAATTGATTTGTACAAGTCGGTAATGTGATCGTTCTTAAGAGAGATGCAGCCTAGCGTCCAGTTCGTTCTTTTGTCAATCATGCTGTCCATTCCATCGGGAACACCATGGATTCCAACTTCTCCTCCTATGGTAGCATCAGAAGGTATATCTCCATTCGCCTTACGCTTTTTAAAACGTCTCCATGATTCCGCATTGGGATAATCAATCCAAATGAAATACTTCCAACTCTTGTGTGCATACATACTCCTTACTCCAAAATCACCTTCGGGAGTGCACCCGTCGCCTTCCATCGCCTTGTCATCCACGGTATTGAATCCAAAAACACAAGGATACTTAATCAAAACGGAATCAGCATGTTTCACGGCCAAATAGTACTCTGATTTATCGATAAAAATTTTCAAATCACCTTTCCGGATGTTTTTTGCCGCTATTATATCTACCAACCTCTCCGTTGGATCTTCAATGGCCACAAAACTCGCCCCTTCCGGGCCTCTTTGCCCAGATTCAGATTCCTTTGTTGTTTGCGCAAGAATATTGGTTTCTGCATCCGCGTCATGTACACAAGAAAAATTGCTAAGACTCACAATTGCCAGTAGCGCTAGAGTCAAAAATAACGTTCGTTTCATGATCGGAGGTTTAAGTTATAATGCATACAATTGAAAAAGGAACAGGTTCAATGTTTGAAGAGTTGGATAGATTGGATGGATTGCGTGGGCTGGATTGACTGAATTTGTTCGATTCTGCGATTTGCACTAGTTTTGCTCAAAACCAACCATTTTTATGAAATACTTAATCATTCTGTCGCTTTCTTTGATTTCTTTATCAGCATCGGCGCAAAATAACGGACAAGTTCAATGGGCATGGACTGGAACTTATGGCTCTCCCACTGACAATAGTATAGCAAATCACCTTGTGGTTGATGATACATCGAATCTCTACATTGCTGGTGTTTTTCGTGGTGAATTGATTGTACAAACAGATACAATTTATTGCAATCCGAATGCTGACCACGTATTTGTTGCTAAGTTCGACTCGCTAGGTACTTTGAAGTGGATCACACGCATTGATTGGGGGTATTACGTAAACGCCATAGGACTCGATTCGGATAATCATCTTCGTGTGCTGTGCAATGCCGGAACTATGATTGTTTACGACAACGATGGTTCTCCCATTACGTATTACCCAGTTCCCAATTCCATTGCCGATTACAATTCAGCCGAACCCTATGGAATAACAGTTGATTTCAAAATGGATTCTTTAGACAACATCTATTTCCTTCAGAATTATGATAACATTCCAGCCGATGAAATGCATGCCTATACAAGCGTTTATTCGAGTCCCAATGATACACTTACGGCGCTTCTTTGGGAAGATTATGTACAAATTGGTTTATCAGCATTCCCAGTAGGAGCAGCAGGAATAGATGTAGACAATGACTTGAACGTTTACGTTTCGGGAACTACGGATTTCGACTTGAATATAGTTGGCACCGAAATCGTATCGAACATAATGGGTACAAACAGTATTTTTAGTTATAAATACAATAGCACTGGAGATGCGGTTTGGTTGGCAACTAATGAAAACCAATTCTTTTCTTACATGCTCGGAACAGGGATCAACCCAATAGATAGTAGTTACTATTTCACGGGTTACACTGTTATGGACGAGATCTACTACGGAGATACGCTTACTGTTGACACGACGAACCAACAACAGATTTTTCTGGTGAAGTTTGATTTAGATGGCAATCACGAATGGTCAAAGCCATATCCCTTGGAAACAAAAACTTTAAAAACATATCCAAACGCATCATGGGGGGCTATGGGTACACATATTCAAGTTTCAGACGTGGGAAATGTTTACTTAAAAGGAAGTTTCACAGGATCTATAATTTTTAATAATGACACACTCGTTGAGGATACCTCGACAGTTTTGGTAGGGTATATCGCAGACGATGTATTCATTGCAAAGCTGGATGAAAATGGGAACCCAATCTGGGGGAAGTATGGAGGAAATCAAGGAGGAAATGGTTTGGAAACGGGAGATTTTTATGTTGATCCAACAACTGACAATCTATTTTTGGTAGGTTATTGGACTGGACCAAACAACCTGAATAAGACACCAACAAACGGAATCCAAAATATCTTTCTCGGAAAAGAAGGGGAACCTTCGACAATATCTGTTCAAGAGGTTTCAATTAAAGACGAGAAAATACTTATTTACCCGAATCCAACCCAGGGCGAGGTCTATATCAGCATGCCGCCGAATTTCAAGAAACTTGAGTACACAATTGTGAATGTACAAGGTTCAGTAATTCAATCAGGAACAATTTCAAAAAGTCTGCAAGCGATTGATCTTAGCGAACAATCAACTGGAATGTATTTCATGATAACAGATTACGGCAGCATCAAGATTAACAAGTACTAGAACGCTATTTATATGGCTCCTTTGGCTTTCAATTCCAAGTACTTGTTGATGGTGTTTACCGAAAGATCTTCTGGCATGGTTAAAACGGTTTGAATTCCATTTCGACGTAATTCCTGAGCAATTCTCGCTTTTAGATTCATCATTTTCTCGGCGACGGCACCTTTGTAGACTTCTTGCAAACTTCTTGCAGGCTGATACGCTAATTCCTGAAGCTCCGTATTCTCAAAAAATACTACGACTAACACATGCTTTTTATTCAATTGACGTAACATGGGCAAGGCACGTCTCATGGCAAACTCTGTCTCGAAATTGGTGAATAAAACCAAGAGAGAACGTGTATTTATTGATCTTCTTATAGACTGATACAGTAGTTCGAAATTAGCTTCCTTGAAATGCGTACGCTGATTGTACAATGCCTCTTGGATGCGACGCATTTGTCCTGCTGAACGTTCTGCTGGTAGTTGGGTTCCAATTTTATCAGAATAGGTGTACAATCCTGCTTTGTCCCCTTTTTTAAGAGCGATATTGGTGAAGACCAATGTTGAGTTTATCGCGTAATCCAACAAGGATAATCCGTCGAATTCCATTTGCATGTTTCGACTTTTATCGATGATACAGAATATGTTTTGCGATTTTTCCTCCTGATATTGGTTCACCATTAATTCGTTGCGTCGACTGGTAGCTTTCCAGTTGATTCGCTTCAATTCGTCCCCTTGTACATAATTTCTGATCTGCTCAAATTCACTATTATTTCCTAATCGCCGGATTTTTTTAATCCCAGCACTCGTTTTTTGCTGTTGGAACACCAACAATTCGTAGCGTTTCATCTGAACCACCGAAGGATACACATCCACCTTTTGCTTTAGAGGCACGGTCAAACTCCTTGAAGCCATAAAAAATACCGATCGAACAATAATAAACACATCGCCGAACTCAAACTCACCACGAGACCCCGGTTTAAAGGTGTAATCGTACTCTTTTGTAGCACCTGGAGCCAGAACATAGCTAAACGAAGCACTCCGCTCTTGCATTTCCAAGGGATATCCTTCAATCAAGGTGTAAGCAATGGGCTGCGCAGTAGTGTTGGTCACGTAAAGTTTCACAGGGTTTTCATCCCCCAAACTCAAACGGTCGGCAACTTTCCGCCTCACTTCTAATGGTTTCTTGCTTGAGAACACCAATAAAATATCCAACAACGTTATTGCGAAAAGCACCACCAATGTAACATTGGCAACGAACTCCATGAATGGATACGAATACGCCACCAGGTACATCACAATGGTACTGGAAAACACCACGAAAAACCATCGTGTGAGATGTATGTTCAGGAGTTTATTCAATTATCTTGGAACTTCTAACGTTTGTACAATTTCTTTCACGATATCCTCAGTAGTTACGCCTTCCATTTCGGCTTCTGGTGTCAAAATCAATCGGTGATTTAAAACGTGAACTGCCACAAATTGAATGTCTTCCGGAGTCACAAAATCACGTCCTCGAATGGCTGCCATGGCTTTAGAAGCGCGCAAAATTGCCAGGGAAGCACGTGGTGATCCACCCAGGTAAATTTTACCGTGATTTCTGGTTTTATGAATCAATGCTGCAATGTATTTTACCAGATTGTCCTCTACAATTACCTTTTCTACGGTGTTTTGAATCTTTTGAACTTCATCACCATCAAAAACGGCTACTACATCCTCCAAGCTTGGCGGCTTGATGTTGTTCTTGTAGCGTGTCAGAATTTGCTCTTCTTCGTGTAAATCTGGGTAACCCAACTTAATTTTGAAAAGGAAGCGGTCCAATTGCGCCTCGGGCAAACTATAGGTCCCTTCTTGCTCAATAGGGTTCTGTGTGGCGATTACCAGGAATGGGAAAGACATTGGATAACGGTCTCCATCATAGGTTATTTGTCGCTCTTCCATCACCTCAAATAAGGCAGCTTGCGTTTTAGCTGGCGCACGGTTGATCTCATCAATGAGTACAATGTTCGAGAAAATGGGTCCTTTTTTGAACGTAAATTTCGCGTCGTTCATGTTAAATACCGAAGTACCAATAACATCTGACGGCATCATATCTGGTGTAAACTGAATTCTAGAAAAGTCAACTTTCAACGATCTGGAAAGCACTTTCGCCGATAATGTTTTGGCTACTCCAGGCGCTCCCTCCAGCAAGATATGTCCATTGGAGAAAATTCCTACGAGCATTAAGTCCACCATTTCCGTTTGACCGATTACGTACTTTGCCAGCTCGTTTCGAACATCGCTTACTTTTTGCGCTACCCAAAGTAAATCCGAGTTTTGACGTTCAAATCCAAAACCTGTACTTGCTCCCAAAGGCGGCGATACGGGTTCGCTAGATTGAGCTGGAGTCGGACTCGCAACAGGTGAACTCGTTTCAGAGGGCGATTCCTTCGGCTTTTCTTCCGAAACACCTTCTGTTGGCCCTGGTGATTCAGGTGTTTCACTTGCTTGCGGCTCGCTCGATTGTGGCGTTGCGCTTTGTTCTGGCGTTGATTCCGATGATGTTTCCTCGGAACTTTTTGGCATGTATGCACTGTGATCCTGTCCAGCGTTTTCTCCGCCTTCCGGATTTGTGTTGTTCATTTCATCGTCGTTTCTCATAGGTCTAAAGTATGAACTTTGGAAACAAACCGTTCGAATTGCTCTCGGTCGAAGCGGCTCATATCCCAATAATTAATAACTATTTTCTTATTGTCGTGGAGTTGTATCACGACTCCTGATTTGGTTGATTTAGTACTGATCACATCTTCACGCAAGTATTCACGCTTGCGTCCAAATTCCGAATATGTAATCAAATGTGTTTCTGTAACTCTCAGGTATGGGTTCACCAGACGAAGCACACCAAGGGTGATTAACAAAGCTCCCACTGGCCACAATGCGATTCCCGGACCGATAGAATTTACAAGGAAGTAGAATCCGCAGAGAATTCCAATGACTCCGAAGAGTATCAATAGAACCGGCAACAATAATCCACGGCGGAAGACAATCTCTCGTTTCTTGAAACGCTGATCAATCTTCTCACTGATGATTCCCATATCCTTGTAAAACTCTTGCTGTAGTTTTGCCAACTGAATAATGGTTTGGTCGTTCACTTTGCTAACTTCTTTGGTTTCAAACTGGTTCACCAGAGATTTGATTTCGTCAAAAGGCTTGTTGCTCTTTTCAGCCAATGTTCGTATTTCACGATCGCCCTCTCTACGGTTTAAATCAACGAAATAATGCTTAAGTATGGTGGCATAGAAGTTTTTACGCTGCACCTGGAGCATTCCGTAGTGATTTTGTTTGGAATAGTAAATGGAGGTAATGGTTTCCGTAAAGGCCAGTGTCATGTCCTTTTTCTTCGGATGATACGGCACAATAGGTCGTTTTCGTTGCGATCGGAAGAACAAATACAGTAGCAGACCAGCAATTAGCAATAATAAGGCGTTTCGTAGCATCGGACGTTCTAACAACCAGCGGAGTAAACTTCGGTCCTCTTCTCCATCACCTTTTCCCGTATTTTCCGGGGAGACTTCCTCTATATCATCTGGCAAACGACCAAATTCCAGAATGGCAACATCTTTTTTACTGGAGAGTTGATCAATCACGTATCGGGCATGTCGAAAACCATCGTTTCGTTTCAATTGATAATTGTAGAACATATTCGGGTTTGTGTGAAGAAATACTTTTCCTTTCCCCATCTTAATAACCAAAAAGTTCTCCATTTCCATGAAGGTAGAAAGCGCTTTCGTCTCTCCTTTAGGTTTGATTTCCCCGAAGGCATTCCAAAGTTTGGCAATCGTGTCTTTCTGATAAATTTCCAGCAGTTTGTATTTCGCTCTTGGTGTGTATACCAGTTCTTTTTCATCGTAATCCGAACGGAAGTATACCGTATCAAAGAAGCGTTCCAGAACATTCTCTGTAATTTCCTCGAAACTGAAGAAAACGTCCGACCCTTTCTCGACTTTCGCAATGATGGAATCAATCTCGGTGTTTTTTAAGGCAAATCGATTGCCGACAAACAGGAAGGTTCTGTTTTTATTGTCTTGTTGTAGGAGTGAGTCGAATTGCCGGCTTCGCTCCAACAGATACATGTCGTGTTTCTTGATATGCGTTTCAAGCAGCGTATGGAACAGGTAGGCGCCACGCGGGTTCTTATCGAAAGGTTTGTATCGATCTTGCCAATCAGACGAAGTGTATATTGGAGTAGTCTTTTCTTTTTGTTTATCCAGTTTTCCACCAGGAGTTAGTAGCCAAACCAACAGCAAACCGAAGACCAAAAGTCCACCAATGAGCATTATTTTCCTACTATTATTCATCGCTTGGGTCTAGTGATTTATAGTAGTTCAACAGCGTTGGTTGGAGCATTTCGAATATGTCCCGATCGATTTCGTATTCGCCATACCAAACCAAATCATAGATACGCACGCACTCCATGAAACCAAGCGATCCGTCGCGTCCGCCCATTTCCATTACATAATGGTGATTTGTTTTTTCCTTTTTCCAGCGAATCCATCCTTTTTTAATCAATTCTTTCAAGATGAAAGTGAAGTAGATTCGAACACATTCGCGAAAATCTTCTCGTTCTTGTGCTGCTTCAAGCTTCAGCTCTAATTCTGTTTTGGTAACTACCTCTGGATTCCATTCGTCCTCCACATCCACCACCACTTTGGTATCTTTCGGCTTTTTATTTCGAAGCATAAAGTACAGCAAAGTCACCACCACAGCTGTTACAATAATAATTAGTAATACAGTCCAAAAACTAGAGGATCCCGAACCTCCCGAAGATGATCTTGAAGAAGATGAAGAGGAACTACTCGAACCTGAGCTGCGCTTCGGTTTTACCCTCGGGTTACTTTTTTTACGATTCGGTCGTTTTACCTTTGGGTCTTTTTTCAGGTTTCCGTTTCCGCTACCGTTTCCTTTGTTGAAACCTTTGAGTGTTTTCTGACGCTGTCGCTGAATTTGTTGTGGCTTGTAACGCATGGTCCCGCGGCCTCCTGAACCTCGGTAGCCTCCGCCAGAACCAGAACCTCCGTACATTCTACGCTGTAGTTTGTCGTTTGGAACATATCTTTCGTCTCTGATGTCGGTAGGTGAGCTTGATGACCAGTCGTCTGGACCTTTGTACTTATCGTCTCGTTCATAGATCAGTCGATCCTTCTCTTTTTTCCAGGTCTGTTCTTTGGGTTCAGATTTCTTCTTGGCGTCATCCTCTTGCGCCCAAGAACTCCCTGCTAAAAAGCAACATAAAATCAATATGTAGGACCACTTAATCAAAGTCAACAGGGGTTTCTTTGTTTCTATTTCTCTTTCCGAATTTCTTAAAGGCTTCCTTCAGTCCGGCAGCTTCATTTCGTTCCACTTCGTTGAAGTACGCAAAAGACATCATCACGGCAAGAATCCCCAGAACGACCAGCACGTATAATAAGTACACGGCTTGACGGAATATATTTGCGAAGAAGATGTAATCATCCGTAAAAATTTGTGCTACCCTTTTAATAAATTCTGCAATTAGGTCGAGGACATCTGAAATGAGTGGCTCGTCATTAAAACCGTAATGAATGCTCAAGAAAAAGGCGATGGGTTGCGCAGCAATAAATACAATGCAGAGCATGATAAGCAACGCCAGCAATCCATTTCCATAATTCTTTGCGCTGTAATTGAACCCTTTACCGAAACGCTTTCCAAAGCCTGTTTTATCCAGCCCCATTGTGGCAGCATTCAGATAAAAGAAAGGCAGAATGAAAAAGGCCAATAGTAGGAATTGCCACGGAAGGGCAAAAACTATCAGTGCCAAACATAAATTACCCAACCAAACACCAAAGAATCGCTGACCACAATATTTCCAGAAAGACTTCCAATCGAAATCTTGCCCATGCGTTTTAACTGTGAAGAAAACAGACGTAAATAAGAAGGCAATGAGTACCGTCCAAACGAAGGCAACGAGGTAATCAAACATATCGATGAAGCAAAAGCCCATCATAAATGACAATTGAGAAGCCCAATCGTACCAATGTTCTCGTAGCATCTCGTCGTAATGACGAAAATCTTGAATTGCAATCATTGTGATCATCAACGGAATGGTGATCAGCAAGTTGATGCGTGCCAATGTCCCCAGTTTTACGCGGAAGAAACGGAACGAATCAGCAACAATTTCATTGATGGGTCGAATGACATTAAATCGGAACCCCGATCTTGGAAGAAAGGTTGTTGCTTCTTCTTTGTCTAGAAGCTCAGGGTGTTTTCGTGCTACGTACATCGGGTAGAAAATGTAGTAGAAAAAGATCAATCCGAATGACAAACCTATCAATGCCCACTTGGACCAGTCGGGAAGGTCCTGATAATTCATGGTCACGTAGCTCTCCAAAAAGCCAGCTACGATAATAAACGGTACCAAACTGAGCATGATTTTTAGTCCGCGTTTGGTAGAAATCTGCAATGCTTGCATCCTGGTCCTACTACCAGGAAAAAGCAGTCCGTTGCCGGCTGTAAAACCGGCGCCCGCGGCGAGCACAATCGCCGAAATTTCAAAGGCTCCATGAATCCAAATGCCAAGGAAACTAGTTATTAGCAGGCCTTTCGTACTAAAAAAGTACTGGAAAACTCCCACCATAACGCCGTTGTTAAAGAGTAGAATGTGGGCTCCAATGGTTAAGAAAAAACCGCCAAAAAAGGTGAGCAATGCCACTTTGAGGTTATTCGTAGCGATGCGAATAAACATATTCATGTGACCATCTGCCGAAGTTTCAGTGTAAATATCCAGCGGTTTGCCGGCTTCAATGTTTGCTAAGGTTTGGTTTACGTAATTCGTTCCGAACATCTGCTCGGCAAAGTACGGATCGTTCGAAACGGTCACCGCTCCAATGGCGAAGTAAATCAAGAACAAAACCAGGGCAAACAACAAATTCTTTCTCGATCGATAGATTTCCAGTGGCAGAGAAGTACGCCAAACCGTGAAAAATTTCTTTAGTGACTCCCCTTTCTGTTTGTGAACTCCCGTGTATACACGCTGTCCAAGTTGGTTTAAGTACACGCGAACTGTCCGCCGTTTGTAAAACGTTTGCGCATAACTCAGATCATCCGTGATGTCCATGTACAAATTCGATAATTCTTCTGGGTCTCTGGACTTCGATTGATACAGCTCTTCAAAGCGGTTCCACTTTTCCTTGTTTTGCTCTATAAACTGGGTTTCCTTCAAATCGAATAATGTACTCAAGGTCTACACCTACAGGAGGTGTGACACGCGCAAGCCATAAATATAGCTATGATTTGCAATTTTTCTAAAAATTAAAAAACCAAAATTGAAAAATGAAAATTGTAACTTGGGATCATGAAAGTACTACTCACCCTTAGCTGTCTTGTTTTTTGGATTTGTTCTGTTCGCGGTCAACAAACGATAAACGCCTCCATTACACATGATAACATGCAGCGCGACTATATTTTGTATGTGCCTGCATCGTACAATGGAACAACGGCTGTTCCACTGTTATTTAATTTCCACGGCTACACAAGCAATGCCAGTCAGCAATTGGTTTATGGTGATTTTCGTTCGATCGCTGACACGGCAGGATTTATTATTGTGCACCCTGAAGGAACAGTAGATAATAACGGAGCAACGCATTTTAATGTCGGCTTTGGCGGAAGTACCACTGATGATGTAGGGTTTACCTCGGCCTTGTTGGATACGCTCATTTCTCAATATGAAATTGACGAAGACCGCGTTTATTCGACTGGAATGTCAAACGGAGGGTATATGAGTTTCCATTTGGCGTGTAATTTGAGCAATCGAATTGCGGCTGTGGCTTCAGTAACCGGTGCAATGGTGCCTGCTACATTAAATAATTGTGGAGCTACGCATACGACTCCTATTTTACAGATTCATGGTACAAATGATGCCACTGTTCCGTACAACGGAGATGTTTGGACGTCTTCAATTCCCGACGTTTTAGATCACTGGGTAACATACAATGGCTGCAACACAACGCCTGCCATTGAAGCAGTACCCAACACAGATCCAAACGACGGTTCAACAGTAGAGCGTTATTCATACACAGACCCTAATGGCTGTGTGCTTGTGAAGCATTATAAAATCACGAATGGGGGACATACCTGGCCTGGAAGCATAGTCAATTTAGGCGGAACAAATTACGATATTGATGCTTCGGAGGAGGTGTGGAACTTTGTATCTCAATTTGACATGAACGGAGTGATTGGAAACTGCGCACCGTTAAGTGTTAATGAAGAAACAACTGTAAGTATCTCTGTACTGCCGAACCCAGCTACTGACATTTTAACGGTTGAAGGAATCAACCAGGAAGTGCCTGTTCAATTGTTGAATTTGCAAGGACAAGTGTTATTGACCCAAATTTTGACCCCATCTGATAACCAGATAAATGTTTCCCGATTGGCAACAGGAAATTATATGTTAAAAGTGGGGAGTGAATTGGTTAAGGTGATTGTTGGTTCGTAATTGTAGAAATTAGAAGAACTGTTTTCATATCAGCAAGTGGTGTTTTAATGCTTCACGTTTTAACGTTATTATTTACGTACTACTCATTTGTCGGTTACATCACAGACATTTTGATTCCTATCCTTCTCATTCCACTTCTGTTTATCCTATTAATTCAAGATCGGAAAACCGCTAAACTGAAGAAAGGTTTTTTATTTTATGCTTTAGGAATTACTTTGCTTTATTGTGTACAGTTGACCTCATTATTTAAGAATAAGGAGAGGTTTTCTATGTTGAATTCTCTTGATGTTACTGGTTTTTATTATTTGAAGGTTGACAACGGGTTTTATCATGGGTATTTTGAACCGGTAGGCAGTAATTCTGGGGGAGAAGGAAATGTATGGATTACTGAAACACCAGCAATATTCCCACTAATAGAAAAACCTGTTTACAAACAACACGCCGTCACTTGGAATTATGCGACGTCTAAGTTTGAGAATAAAAAAATAAACCAACGAACAATGATGAGACAAACGATTATTAAGAACATTCGTAAACAATAGTCCTAGGTGCCAATGTTCTTTGATAACTATAATTGAAATTCATGTGTCAAGCCATCTATATATCATCCAAAAAGGAAATTCCTGAAATACCATGGAATGATGAGTCGCCCGGATTCTATTTGAAAAAAGTTGAACATGCAGGAATTTTAGAAATGTTGAAACCCATTTTCAATTCAGAATATGTTTATGAGGCACTCTCACACCTGGGGTGTGCCTGCGGATTATGTTATTCTGAGTCTTTCAAGGAAGACGACGCGGAAAATTTTCCCCAACGTGTTAAAGACGTTCAAGACTTTGCTGATTATCTCGATACCCATAAAAAAGATAATAGTTTACAACTATTCAGTACGTATTGGGAGCACTTTCCAAGCAATTACCCCAAAAGGACGTTTCAAACATCTGAAATTGATCAAAATGAATTCTACCTTGAGGAAATGACCATTCTACAAGTGGTTTAGAAAGTTATTTAGGAGTTCTATTTCTTTACAAACTCTTTTTAGTGATCAATTTTTCCACGTATTCGCCACGGATGGAATTTCGTAATTTCGTGCGACTAGAATCCAAGCGAAACATTGAACTTTAGTAGCACGACATTTCTTCTCTGGTTTTTACCGACTTTTTTGGTAGCGTACCATATTGTACCGCGCTTCGCCAAGAATTATATGATTCTGCTCTTTAGCCTGTTTTTCTACGCGTGGGGCGCCATGGATTTCGTGGGAATTCTTCTCGTAGCCAGCATTGCCAACTTTTATATTGTGCGTTTCATGGACACTGCTACACAGAAACGTCGGCGGTATTTATTTGCCTCGGTGACATTAAACCTTGGCTTGTTGGCCTACTTCAAATACGCTAACTTCTTTGTAGAAAATTTTAATGCGGCACTGCATTCTACGGGAGTTTCAGAAGTCGGATGGACGGAAGTAGCGCTTCCTATTGGGATTTCCTTTTATACTTTTCAAACCATCACGTATGCCGTCGATGTATATCGAAAGGAGAATGAACCGCTTCGGAAATTGACAGATTACTTGCTCTACATTCTTTCGTTCCCGCAAATGATTGCCGGGCCGATAGTGCGCTATGGAACCGTTGCCAGAGATATCACCAGTCGCAAGGAAGTTATTGACGATAAACTGCTTGGTTTCTATCGCTTTTCCATTGGTCTGGCGAAAAAAGTATTGATCGCCAATTACCTTGGACAGCAGGCTGACGCCATAATGGGAGCACAACCCCATGGGCTGGATGGAGCGCAAGCGTGGATAGGCGTATTAGCCTATACTTTTCAAATCTATTTCGACTTCGCTGGATACTCAGACATGGCTATTGGCATGGGACGCATGATTGGCTTTAAGTTTCCAGAGAATTTCGACAATCCATACACATCTCGCAGCATCACTGAGTTTTGGCGTAGATGGCATATTACTCTTGGGAATTTCATGCGCGATTACCTCTACATTCCGCTAGGAGGAAATAAAAACAAATGGAAAAATCGTGTGTATGTTAACTTAACTGTGGTTTTTCTCATTTCTGGTTTTTGGCACGGCGCCTCTTGGAATTATGTCCTTTGGGGAGCATTTCATGGTATTTTCCTGGTTCTGGATCGTTTGTTCTTAAAGAAGTTCTTAGATCGAATAGGACCTTTTGCCATTGTTCTAACATTCTTCATCGTCATGATGGGCTGGGTGTTCTTCCGTATCGAAAATGTAGATCACTTGTTCTTGTACTTTGGAAAACTTTTCGCCGCTTCCTGGGGAACCATTCATGTGATTCCTCAATTCTGGTTGCCGTTGGCTGTGGCAATTATTTTCTCGTTCATCACCCTTTTCAGATTCGGAAAAAAGCTTGGAACGTATTTCTTCGAAAAAGAACGTTTTTCCCTTGTGGAACATGGCATTTTGACCCTTTCGCTGGGTTTTCTTTTCTACCTTTCCGTCTGCGTAGTCATCAGTTCAGGATTTAACCCGTTTATTTATTACCGATTCTGATGGACTTTGAAAAAAAAATAAAACGACTGCTGTTCGGTGGAATCTTATTGGCGCTAACCGTTCCAATGCTGCTGACCTTCTATCCATTCATGGAATTTAAGCCTCTGAATGGATCTTTTGAAAATAAGGAAAAACCCGAGCTGAGTTTTGACGCGTTGTATTCCGGTACGTATCAAAAATCGATGGAAGAATACCTCAACGAAAATACTGGCGGGCGACCGAGGATGGTGCGCATCAACAACCAGTTGGAATGGTGGCTGTTCAAATCCACGAACGTAGATAACGTCATTATTGGGAAAAACAATTACCTCTACGAACAAAGCTATATTGATGCTTATTACGGCTCTGATTTCGTGGGGGATGCTGTAGTTCAGGATAAAATTGCAAAACTGAATCGTATCAAAGACACGCTTGAAAGTCGCGGTGTAAAATTGCTCGTTGCCTTTGCACCAGGTAAGGGAAGTTTTTACCCCGAATATTTTCCAGATAAAGTAAGGATAAAAAAGAGTCGTACCAATTATCAAGCATACCGGGAAGCTTTTGCGCAAACCGACATCCACTTCTTTGATATCAGAAGTTGGTTTGAATCGATGAAGCATACTTCGAAGTATCCGCTGTTTCCGAAGACTGGTATTCATTGGAGTAGCTACGGAGAGGTTCTGTCGGCAGATAGTCTAATTCGAATTATGAACAACCTGACTGTCGAAACACAATTAAACACGATACAGATTGATGCGATTCACACATCGAAATATGCTTACAATCGAGATGATGATATTGAAGAGTCTATGAATCTGCTATACAACATTAAGGACAGTGTTCTGGGGTACCCAGAGTTCCACTCGATAAACCACAGTGCTAAGCGGACCACAAGCGTGCTTACTATTGCCGATAGTTATTTCTGGGGGATGTTTAATTGGGGAGCTCAAGAATACTTCGAGAACGGCCCGTTCTGGTATTACAATCGTGAGATTTATCCTGAATCTTTTACTGAACAAACTTTCGTTCAAGACTTGATCGATTTAAGTTACGAAGTTGAGAAAAACGACGTGGTTCTGATTTTGTTTACCGATGCAAACCTGAAAGATTTCGCCTACGGCTTCATCGACCGCTTATTTGATGAATATTGTTCCAATGGTCGGGAAAAACGTGAAATGCGTATTTCAAAAATCATCGAAGACATCCACAACACCCCCGAATGGCTTGAAACAATCAAAGCGCAGGCAAAAAAAGAGGGGATTCCTCTGGAGGATGCCTTACGTAAGAATGCGGTTTACTTAATGGAACAGGAGAAAAAGCGATAGCTTTTGAACTTCAAAGTGCATCTCGGCTCCGCTCGATGTACTTTGTGTAAAACCCGAGATGCGCTTTTAGTGCTTATTCCGTGAAAACTCGAACTTACCAATCTTTACTAAGAATCCTCCTTTTTTCTCTTCCGTTGCTTTACGACGTTTGAATTCTACAGGCGTTTGCGCTTTCTCGGAGAGAAACGCTGTGATTGGCTGAATCGGGTTTTCCAAATCTGGGCCGAAACCTTCTAATTCTTTATACCCATCAACGCTCGTCCAATCATGCGTGTTAAAGTTCGGACGAGAAGCCATGTCGCCATCAATATTCACAGGTGAAACCTGAAAATCTCGACGATTCATCGGGTTCAAACGTGTTACGGGTTTGTCCTCCACCTTAGACTTCACCGTAGTGTTTTTCACTGCTTGTGCCACATAGGTATTACCCGAATTGTTGTTGCCAGTGTTATTCACCGGCGTAACCTCAGATCCGTTCTTGTTACCTGATGTATTGGTAGATTGCCCCTGATTTCCTTGCTCGACTTGTGCAGTAGTTGGTTGCTTAGGGAATGATATACTTCCCAGCCCTGAATCACTACCACCGGTCATCAACATAATAGCAACTACCGCCGCTGCTGCAACAGCACCTGTCATGTACGGCCACAGAACAATAGCTTTGCGTTGTTTCAAATCCGCCTTACCGCCATAAACCATCGAAGTATCTGGCGTATAATAAACCGCTTTGTAACGACGGCGTGTTGCTTCCAGCTCTTGGTTTTCAGAAACAACGGCATTCAATTCTGCAGTTTTCTCTTCACTGAGAATTCCTTCTGCTTCGGCAATCATGAAGTGTTCAACGTTATCCAAAGCAACCGGACCTTCTTCGTCTACCTGCTTTAAATTCTGCTTGCCACTGAACGTCATTGGTGTATCGTTATCCAACAACACCAATTCTTCCTCTTCCAAACGACACTCTGGGTGCTCTTCCAGAAATAGAAGCAACATCTTCGTCTCTTCCTCGGAAAGATTCCCTTCCAGGTAGTCAAGGTAAAATGCCTCGTAGTTAAATATGCTAATTTGTTCCATTATATTACTAAGTCTAATCGTTTGATGTACGCTTGCAAAGCTTTTCTAGCTCTGAATATGTACACTTTCACTTGAGACGCGCTGAGTTCAGTAATCTCCGCAATCTCATCATAACTGTACCCCTCATAATCGCGCAAAAGAATCACCGCTTTTTGTTTTTCGGGCAGCGTGTTCAGTGCTTCTTCCAACACCTCTTTCAGATCGAAGCTGTCATCAGCAGCCCCAGCTTGTTCTTGTGCATTTTCCATATCGCCAGATCGCCTCTCCTTTTTGGACCAATCGATAATGGCATGGTACGCTGTCGTGAACAAGTAGGACTTTACTTTTTCAAAGCTGATGTCTTCATGCTTCTCCCACACCTTGGTGAAAGTTTCCTGAACGATATCGTTTGCGGACATCTCGTTTTTCAGGTGCTTCATCGCAAATCGGAATATATTATCCGAAAATTGATCTACCGAGATATTGTATTCTTTTACAGTCATTTTTGTTTGCGTCTCATGTGTAAGACTAACGAGTTTCGAAAAAGTTACAGCAAACCTGAAAAAATCTTTATCTTCATCTAAATTTACGAAAAAAGAGACAATGATTGGATTACTTATAGCCGGTGGAATCGTACTGATAGTCATCATTTGGTACATTTCAGCGAACAACAAATTGGTTCGTTTAAAAAACCGAAGAGAAAATGCTTTTGCGGATATTGATGTGCAATTGAAACAACGTCACGATCTAATTCCTCAATTGTTGGGATCCGTTAAGGGATATATGGAACATGAGGAGAAAGTTTTAACTCGTGTAACAGCAGCTCGTGCCGGAGCAATGAACGCTGGCACTATCAATGACAAAATTGCTGCTGAAGCAGAGTTGGGTGCTGCCATGAGTGCCTTCAACCTCCAAGTAGAAGCGTATCCAGATTTGAAAGCGAACAGCAACTTTATGCAATTGCAAGCAGAAATTTCTGATATCGAAAACAAATTGGCTGCTGTGCGTCGTTTCTTCAACTCTGCAACGCGCGAATTGAACGATGCCATTGAATCGATTCCTTCTAATATTGTTGCCAATATGAAAGGTATGAAGCCAGAACCCATGTTTGATTTGGGAACTGCGCAACGTGCTGAAATGGACAAAGCTCCAGAAATTAAATTCTAAACAGTCCGATGAAATACGTTGGTCTTGATACGCAGATTCGAAGGAATAACGTCCGTTCGATTCTGTTGCTTATGTCTTTCCCACTGCTGATTCTCGCTGGTGTCTTTGGATTTTTTCTATGGGTACATCAAGGTGATATGAATGCAGCCGGGTACGACTTTATTGTCACCATTCCTTTTGTTCTTGGAGGGGTTGCCATTTGGTTTTTGATTGCTTTTTCTGGGCATTCGGCCATGATTAATCTCTCGACAGGTTCTGAAACATTGAGTCGGAAGGAGAACATGCGCGTATACAACCTCACGGAAAACTTGTGTATGTCTGTGGGAATGAAAATGCCAAAGCTGCGCATTATTGAATCGGATCAGTTGAATGCGTTTGCCTCTGGGATTAATGAAAACACGTATACGGTAACACTTACGCGTGGGATTATCAATAAACTGGATGATCGGGAATTGGAGGGTGTTATTGCACACGAGTTGATGCACATTCGAAATCGCGACGTGCGCCTTTTGATTGTTTCGATCATATTTGTTGGAATTTTCTCCTTTGTTGTGAGTGTGTTATTCCGTAGCATCTTATTTGGTGCTGGACGTCGACGCAACAATAAAGATGGTGGTGGACAATTGATTATTATCGCTCTGGTAATTGCCTTGGTGGTTTATATTTTGTCCATCTTATTTCGATTTGCCCTTTCTCGCAAACGCGAATATATGGCTGATGCTGGTGCTGCCGATATGACTCGGAACCCGATGGCTTTGGCAAGCGCTTTGCGCAAGATTAGCGGCAACTCAAATGTTGAGGTGAAAAGTGATGAGGTAAAGCAAATGTTTATCGATAATGGTCCAGCTGAGAACGAAGCGGGGCTTTCTGGTTTGACTGGACTGTTCGCTACGCACCCACCGATTATGAAGCGGGTTCAGTTTTTGGAAAACATGTAATTGGAATATTGAATTTTGAATGATGAATGATGAATGATGAATAGCGTTCATCAGAAAATATAATACGACCGGATCTAGTTGATTCGGTCGTTTTGTTTGTATTCATCATTTCCATTTCTTAAAAAACACAAAAAAGTTACCGTGATTCGAAATAATTCATCAACTTTGAAATACAAAGTACTTTTAGCCCTATGGAAAAAGACACACAACATTTAGAGCAGCTGGCAGAGATTCGTGATATCATGAATAAGTCTACGCGATTTTTGTCCCTGAGCGGATTATCGGGCGTCGTTGCGGGCCTGGCCGCGCTCGGTGGAGCTTTTGCTGCCTACCGTTATTTTGGTTATCAATTTCATTTACCTCTCTACAGCTATCTTGGAGATACCTCCGAGTTGATTCAATTCTTACTACTAAATGCTACATTAGTTTTGTCGATTGCTATAGGTTTCGGAGGCATTTTCACCATTCGTAAAGCAAGAAAAAACGGAGACAAAGTATTAAATGCTTCTGGGAAAAGAATGCTAATTAACCTTGGAATTCCCTTATTATCAGGAGGAGCTTTGTCATTGATCTTTATCCATCATCACCTGTTCTTTCTGCTACCTTCCATGACACTCATTTTTTATGGTCTGGCACTCATCAATGCCAGCAAATACACCTTAGAAGACATTCGCTATCTGGGATACTGCGAAATTATCCTAGGTTTGCTTTCTGCACTGTTTATTGGCTATGGTTTGCTATTTTGGGCGATTGGATTTGGCGTCTTACATATCGTATACGGAGCCATCATGTATTTTAAGTACGACAGAGCGTGAAAAATATCATTGCACATCTAGACAAAGCTTTCGAAAGTCGAGTCAGGCTTGGGATTATGTCCATGTTAATGGTAAATGAATCTGTGGATTTCAAAACTATCAAAGAAACGCTTGATGTTTCGGACGGCAATCTCGCGAGTCACCTTTCGGCATTGGAAAAAAAGGAATTTATCATCGTCACCAAAAAATTCATCGAAAGAAAACCAAACACCTCGTATTCAGCCTCTGATCAGGGCAGGTTGGCATTTCAAAAACACTTAAGAGCATTGGAAGATCTCATTGGCAAATAATATTTTTTTATCTATCAACTTTGTTTTTCAAAGTTCTTTTTATTCTGTAATTATGGCACTACAACACATCACAAAAATCATTCTTTTCATTGGAGGAGGGTTCCTATTTAACTTCCTTTTTTGGGATGAAACATTGGGTATAAATCTAATTCTGTACACAACATTTTTAGTAATTCTTGGAGGTATCACACAACGCGAGGTGTTTCGCTCGAAATCACTTTGGATTTCCATGGGAGGCATACTAGTAACTGGAACACTATTTCTAATCAATCATTCGTTTGTGGCTGGATTGATTCATGTAATCAGTGTATTCGTTTACATCGGCTTTTTGTGCGAGCCCAATATTCGTGCATTGTACGGCTCTCTGGTCGCTGCCGTACTCAATGCCATTGATTTGCCCAAGTCCATCACCTATGAGCTATTCCATCATCACAAAAACTATGATAAGCTGCGCAAACGTTTAAGACTTCTCAAACTTATCATCATTCCGACGGTTATATTCTGGATTTTCTACATGATTTTTTACGCCTCCAATCCCGTTTTTCAAAAATACTCAGATAGCATGTGGAACTTTATTAGTGAAGCGTTCACAGCAATCTTTGAAGACATTTCCTTTCTGTGGATCATGACTTTGATATTCGGAATGAGTCTCGTTGGGTTAGTCATTTTTCGTTCGCGCCGTAAAAGTTTCTCTACATACGAATCCAAACTTTCTGATGATATACAGCGGAAGAAACGAGGCAAAAACAAAGTCTTTATTTTTCGAACTCCGGGCATGGTATCATTGAAGAATGAATATAAGTCGGCATTATTCCTAACGGCGTCCATTAACTGCTTATTACTGATTGTCAACTTAATAGACATCCAATGGATCTGGTTCAATTTCGAGTATGATGGAGTCATGAATTTATCCCAACTCGTGCACGAAGGCACCTATCTATTGATCCTGAGTATTTTACTCTCAATGGGGATCTTGCTGTATTTCTTTCGACGGAATCTCAACTTTCTTCAAAACAATGTTTGGCTAAAACGCCTTGCCATTGCGTGGATTGTCCAAAATGCGGTGCTTGTTGTTTCTGTAATCATCCGCAACTATCACTACATGTATCATTTCGGACTGGCTTACAAAAGAATCGGTGTGATGTTCTTTCTGTCCGCTGTAATCGTGGGACTGATCACCCTTTACATTAAAATTAATAAAGCTAAAACCTCTTATTACCTCTTGCGCGTGAATAGTTGGGCAGTTTATGGACTACTACTAATTCTCAGCTGCGTGAATTGGGACGTGGTCATTGTAAAACACAATATCAAATATACTAGTGAACGCAACTTAGATGTTGAATTTCTCTTGTCTTTATCTGATAAAACGCTTCCTATTCTCCATAAAAACAGGGATAAACTGAATTTAGAGGGTTATAACGCATATACATCGACTAGTAATGACATCACTCTTGATTCCCGTATTCGATACCTGATGGAAGATAAAAATACTTTTTCATGGAAGTCGTGGAACTATGCTGATACGAAAGTCTTTAAATACTTCGAATCTACGGACTACAAGTAGCTTCCCTAACCACTGCAAAAATCGACTGCATCCTTAATTGGTTGCAGTCGATTCTAGTGGTTACGTAGTTTTGTTTGATGACTGAGATCATCTCGGCTCCCATCGGCAGGCTCAAGGCATCGCCACTCGATGAACTCAGTAAAATGCATTTCGACTCCTTTCGACAAGCTCAAGACATAGCCGCTCAGTACACGAAGGCCTAACTCACCGTATTATATACCGATTTGGCCCTTCTTATATGTTTCAATTAATTCCAGGAGCTTTTTATCCTCCTCATTTTGTGATTTTACCAGCAAAGAAAGGTTGTAGATATCATCGATCGTCATTCCGTTGTTGTATGCGGAGTTACGCATCACCAATCCGAAACCGACTACAGTATTGAGCTTGCGTCCGCGTTCGATGGCGTCTTTACAATAGACTGGGTATGCTCTTTCGATGCTTTTTTCCGCTTCGAACGGTTTGTAACGGAGGCGAACATTGGCAATTCTATCTTCATTTTCTACTAATAGTGAATCGTGGATGCGTTGAATTTCGTACACAGCAACTACTTCGTGATTGTAACCAATTTCTCCACCGTCTTTGGTATCATCCACGAAATCTTCTGGTTGTAACATGCGGTTTTCATATCCGATCAATCGGTAATTGGTAACCATCGATGAATCAAATGCTACATCCAATTTGACGTCTCGCGCAATATTCAGAAGATTGCCAACCTCTTCTACCAAGACTTTTCGGCTTTCCTGAAGCGAGTTGATATAAAAGTGATTGCCATCTCCTCTATCCGCCAAAGATTCCAGAATATCGTTGCGATAATTTCCCATTCCAAAGCCAAGGGCGGTTAGGTAAATTCCCCCGCCACGTTTCTCAGAAATGTATGCCTCCAGTTCGGCCGTGTTACTGATTCCAACATTGAAATCGCCATCCGTACACAAAATAATGCGGTTGTTTTTAGCAATGTCGAGGTTTGCTTCTGCCAATTCGTAAGCTTTTTGAACACCCCCCATTCCGTTGGTAGAACCTCCTGAATTTAAATTGTCGAGAGCTTGCAAGATGCTCTGTTTATCGGATGTTGGCTCCAAAGCAACCCCAACATGTCCGGCATAGGTAACAATGGAAACTACATCCTCCTCCTCCAACGTATTTACGAACTCTTTCGAACCTTCTTTCAACAACGGAAGTTTATTCGCAGAGGACATAGAGCCAGAAACATCGACTAGAAAAACGAAATTGTGCTTCTTTCTCGGCAAATCTCTGGGTAAATCCATGGCTTTCAAGTGCACAGATAATAATTCGCTTTCCTCATTCCAGAGGCATTCAGATCGTACCACGTTTACATGCATTAATTCACCTTCAGGCACCTCCACTCTTCGGTAATTAAATGCATTGATCATCTCTTCCATCTTTACGGCATCGCGTTGCACTTCAACTCCTCGATCAATGCAATTTTGAACGTAGGTCCAGGAGGCACGGTCGACATCCAACCCAAAGGTAGAATTGGGATGTTCTTTTGGCGACAAGAACATGTTCTCGTAGATGGCATGGAATCGATCTGCACTAATTCTGGGCTCCAGTGAAGCAATGAATTCTTCGCGTTCCTTCTGCGCAATTTGCTCAGGTGTGAGTTCAACTTCAACGGGCTCTTCCTGGGCAACTTTATCAACTTCACTTGTTTCAGATTCTGGCTCAGCGTAACTGAAGTTTCTACCGCTCCGTAATTGATCCGATTTCCATTGTCGATACAAATCAAAGTAACTTTTGGACTCAACCGAAATGACACCTCCCGTAAAGTCACCGTAATTTGCTGGAATACCGCCTGTCCAAACCGATACTTCTTTCATAGAAGACTTTGGAATTACGGGCAAAGAACGTACGCGAACACCATCGATAAAATACACCGTTCCGTCTGAGCGTGCGCCACGAATATGAGGGCCGTTATCAGTACCTTCTGTAACATGAACGCCACCAATAGTAGTCGCCATTTGCGCAGCGCTTCGTTTTGGCATATTTCCGATATCGTCGTATTGAATCGTTGTATATGATCCACCACTGGACTTGTCAATTAGAGGAACTTTATAAGCCGCAACCCTCACCTCCTGAATGCTATATACGTTTCCCGCATAACTCTGTACAGGCAATCGCGCTACGTCGGTCCTAGTTATAGTAGACCTTGGAGCATGTCCGTCAATCAACCGAATGGAACCATTTGCGTTACCGTTCATTTTCTGTCCTGCGCCAATTTCATACTTCCCATAGTTGTTGATAGCAATTCCTGCCAAAACGGTATCAATCAAGACGGTTGAACTCAAAACCTGACGATCTTGAACGTAAAAATTTCGCGTTCCATACGTCGTGTCTAAACTTCGAAAATGCAAGGTATGAGCCCCAACGGGAAGGTTTTTGGTAAGTACCAGTCCATGTTCGTTGGTAGCGCCAATCCACGTCTCAGTGGAATCCTCTTGAAGAAAAACAGAAAGTTGAAGCGGTCCCAGAGTTGGATTGTTCAATACTGTTAAACGAATCGCTCCTTCTTGTCCAAAACAATGAAGAGAGACGCCAAATAGAAGTATCAGTAAGTATTTCATAGTGCCGTTTTTTAGGTAGATGCACTAAGAATGATTTTTCCACATGACTTTTTTGTTTTCGTTATTCACGAATAGCTCAACGCTGCTGTAAGTCAAGTACATGAAAAATGTATTAACTCTTTGACGGCATTGCCAATTTAATGGCAAAATTGTACATCGAGCAAGAGCAAGCACTGCTTGTAATGGTACCGAGATGTACATTTCAACTCTGTTAAACTGCATCTCGGCTCCGCTCGATGCGCTAACTACCCGTTTTTATCGGAAATAATCTTCCAAGAGTCTAACAACACGAATTTGTCCTTGGTATTATAATGACGCCCTTGCCTTTATCTAGGAAATCTCCCCTTTGAGGAGCATTGCCAATTTAATGATACCAATTAATAGGTGCGGTATGTTGAAATTAGATCTATCGATATCCTCCCCCTCGAATCCCCCTCCTGGAGGGGGAAGCAGGTTTTTTCGGATAAGAATCACTTTTGCACAAGGAATAAATTAGGTTTTAATGGTCGGTTTGTCACTCTCGCGACGTCGAACATTCCTGAGCTATTTCCGCTTCTCAAGGAAGAGAAATAATTGGCGCCAACCATCAAACTTCAGCAACCGTTTCCAGCATCAATGTACGGAGGTCTTCCTCAGAAACAGTATCGTCTAAAATGGCATTTAGCGGACCAGTCAATTGCTTCACTCCTTCTTCAATGAGTGCGTTGTTGCCCTCTGCAGCTGCCTTTTCACAAATGGAATAAATAAGAATGGACATCTTGGCTTGCGTGAGCTCCGGGAATTCACTGTTGTGATCCGCAATATTTTTTAGGAAAGATTGGTTCAAAGGATCTTCTAAATCATTCACACCGATACAAAAAATCAGAAACTCGTCTTCATCCTCCAGGTCCAGGTCGGGGTAAAGTTTGATGTATTCCTCTACGACAGGTTCAAAGTCCTTTTCTCTTTCTACCATTTCATCGATATACTCTTGAAGAAATGCCTGATCGCGGTTGCCTGCTGCATATTTTTGTTCTTGTTGGTAAATTAAGGTTGATGATGGATCGATAACGCCTTTGCTGACTTCTAAGATTTGATCGGCGGATACCGCACCGACAATTCGGTTTAACTCTACTTTTTCATGTGATATGAACAACATGGTTGGATATGCATCCAGTCCAAATTCCGCCATTAAGTAATCGCCATCGCCTTCTTCGCCATCCAATTTTAAATTGATGAAATGTTCGTTCATGTAGTCGCCCAATTCTGGTTGCACAAATACTTCTCTGCTGAGGTACTTGCAAGGGCCGCACCATGTAGCGTACACATCAATAAAAATAGGTTTGTTTTCTGCTTTTGCCTTTTTTAGCGCATCTTCCAGCGAAATGTGTTCAAAGGAGATTCCTTCAGCCAATGTGCCAAAGGAGATTGCAACCACGAGGGCTGCAAGGAGAGATTTCAATTTCATGCTTCTGGTTTTAAGGGTTTTATATTGATATAACTTATTGTGTGTGCATAATATTGCATGGAGACTGAAGAAATATTCCAATTCCTATTAATCCTCTTCTGCTACCCCTAAATTGTTTGGAATCATTACATTTAATCAAATCACAAGACGTAAGAAATTAGACTATGGAACTATTTTTCGAAAACGACTCAGTTACTGCTTTCCGTGTTGAAGAAGGAATTTTAATCGAAGAGAAGAAGAAAGGAACTTTAAAAATGCTATTGTACATTCTTTTAATGGGCATTGCAATGCTTATTGGCGGTATTTTGTTGGGACTTTTTGGAGGAACGATTGGTCGTGGTGTTGGGCCCTGGCTTGTTTGGGGTGCAATTATCGTACTGGGAATATCCGTGATTGCGTTAATCCTCAAACTTGTCATCAATCATGAATCGAAAATTACTTTCGACAAGAAAACGCGGGAACTTAGAGTACGTGGCAAAGTAATTCCGTTCAGCAGTATCAGCTCGATAGTGCATCAAGAGCAATCCATGATGTCGAAAACGATGTTTTTCGCGTTTTTAATAGTGAACGGCAAAAAGAAGTCATTGTTTAGCACGGCTATTGTAGCTCAAAAACCTCAGCAAGTCATCAATTTCATTGCAGAGTTGGACGCTTTTGTAAAGGAGGAATCCTCGCTTACTAGTGTCGAAAAGGAGTCAAAATAGTATCAATAAAACCTAGTTGGGACAAGCTATTTAAAAGGCTTACCCTTGAATCGCGGCTATTCCCGGTAGTACTTTTCCTTCCAGATATTCCAACATAGCTCCGCCACCTGTAGAAACATGGCTCACTTCGTCTGCCAAATTGAATTTATTGATGGCTGCTACAGAATCGCCTCCGCCGATGAGGGAGAAAGCTCCATTTTTCGTTGCCGCAGCAATGGTGAGGGCAATTTCTGCTGTTCCATGTTGGAAATTTTCCATTTCGAATACGCCCATCGGTCCATTCCACAAGATAACTTTCGAAGATTCTAGAATTTTCTGACAGTCACGCAGGGTTTGATTTCCAATATCCAATCCCATCCAACCATCTGGAATTTCGTCAATGGCTACTTCTCTTTTGTTGGCGTCATTATCAAACTTATCGGCAATTACTGTATCCACAGGCACGTAAAACTTCACTCCTTTGGCGTCGGCAGCTTTCAATAGTTTTTCTGCGTATTCCAAGTAATCGTCTTCTACCAAAGAAGCACCTACTTTACCACCTGTAGCTTTTACAAACGTATACGCCATTCCTCCACCTACGATCAAATAATCTACTTTGTCCAACAAACGCTCAATGATGGTGATTTTCGAGGACACTTTCGCGCCTCCAACAATCGCAGTAACTGGTTTTTCGTCACTTTCCAGGACTTTCGCAACGCTTTTAATTTCACTTTCAATCAAGAACCCAAACATTTTATCGTTCGGGAAAAAATCTGCCACAACCGTAGTAGACGCATGTGCTCTGTGCGCCGTTCCGAAGGCATCGTTTACGTAGACATCACCATGTTTCGAGAGCTTTTCTGCAAAACCTCGATCGCCAGCAGTCTCCTCGGAATGATAGCGTACGTTGTCCAGTAAAACTACTTTTCCTGCTTCCAAATTTTCCGTTAACGCATACGCACCAGCACCAATGCAGTCACCAGCAAATAATACTTCAGTTCCCAGTAGTTCTGAGGTATGCGCCACAATGTGTTGCAAGGAGAATTCAGGCTCATTTCCCGTTTTTGGTCGACCCAAATGCGACATTATCACTACACTTCCTCCCTTTTCCAAAATGTGCTTAATGGTTGGAACGGCTGCTCTAATGCGCGTATCATCGGTAATCTCCATGGTTTGTTTGTCCAATGGTACGTTAAAATCAACACGAATTAGTGCTCTTTTTCCCTCGAAGTTGTATGAATTAATGTCTTGCATTTTCCTGAAAATTTGAAGCAAATGTAACAAGAAAAAACCCTGAATTCGAAAACTCAGGGTTGCTAGTGGTGGGTTATAGGTTCAAGTATTGTTTCAGATCCTCCGATGTTTTCAGTACTTCTGTCATGTCCTCCATTTCAAACCTTGGTGTTTTACCAGACTCCGTTTTAAGAGCTGCGAATTTCTCTTCAGGTAATACGTAGGTTTTCTTATCAGATGTGAATAGCAAGATCACATTTCTGCTGTCTTTATTGCATGTGATTCTTCTCGGGTGAAAGCTGAACGACCCGTTGTAATTCAAATCAACTACACACGCGACATGTTGCTTTCCAATATTTTTTCCCGTTGCTGCATCCACATAAATTGGACTGATATCTACAGGGGTTCCGATTCGATAAATTTGATCGCAGTTGTAAACTCCAAACTCAGGTGCATTCAGTCCGCGTACCAAATTCGGGTACGTATGTCCTTCGTTTGCCCCTTCAGCTAGCAACGTTGCATTTATATTATTTTCCTGAGGGTTTCCGTTCCCCCAGAATCGTTCACCCCTACCTACTGCTCCGTTCCATCTAAAAAATTCCAGAATCCACCATTTGTGCCGGACATTCCTAACTCTCCTTTCGTTCCATCCTTTGGGAAGTTCTCTTTCGTCAATCTCTGCAAGTACCAGTTCACGCTCATTATCTTCAACAATTGTGTTGAAAGCTGGGTTCTCAGCGTTGGATTTATCCAATTGGCGCCATACTGACTCTGGAATCGTAGTCGAAACTTTCGTAGTTTCAAAATGGACGCCTTCTGCTCTGTCCATAACTCCTCCTATTCCACCAACCCCGCCTCGATTGTTGTTGAAATGAATGGGATGCTTCTTTTCCCAAACGCCTGTCTCATCATCCATTTCGTAAAAATCGATGTCATTTGCCCGACGCGTACAATTAAAATCGACCGTTGCTGGTTTCGCTAGCTTAAGGTCCTTATCGCCTTGCTTGGCGCGCAGTTCAAACATTCCCGCGGAGCTGAAATTGTAATTTTGTTCGCTTTCGTCATAAGTCATAGGGATGCCTGAGAAAGCAATGTCTGCCTGATTTCGGTACTCACGATACAATAATTCGTACGAGCCGACAACGGGCGTGCCGTCTTGGTAGATTACTGCATTGGCAGGAATGTTGATTTTTGAACCGCTACTATGGATGTAAACACCACCTTCCGCATTTTTAATGGTGTATGTGCTGTACTTCGTTTGATATGGATTAAGAAACGCCCTTACTTCATGAAAGTCTAATGGATCGCCATAGTATAAAACAAATCCATGGAAATATTGTTTGGCTTGCACTCTTGTTGTTGCGCCTTCTTGCTCTACCCACGTCCAGGACGGACTGTCAGTATTGATTTGAGGTAAAACTTCTTTGAGTCGTTCAATTCGGTCATTGTTTAGTGCCTCCTGATCAAAATCAGGTGCTTCTTTATAGGCTGTATAGACCAAATCGATGTGGTAGATTGTTTTGCCCTTAATTTTTTGTGCTAGGTCCGGACGTAACAAAAATGCATCGGCAAAATCTGTAGGCAGTCGTAGGGTACCATCCTGATGCAAGTTATACTTGTGAACCTTGTGAATTGGAGCGCCTGCGATGGTTGGAAGAACAAACAATAGAAGCAATACGATTAGTGCAATTCTTTTCATAATTACGGTCTTTATATCTATCAATGTTTCTCAAAGGCAAAAAGTAACCAGTGGTGTGAGAAAAGTTTGTTGCGACGAAAAGATGTTGAACCGACATTTTAAACTTTCAGCTGGATTATCCTTACCTTTATTTTTATGTCACAACTCAAAGTTTTCACCTTGCGCCAAGTAGTTTCTTCGATTCGAAAAACGCTGGAAGAACGCTATCAAAGTGAGTATTGGGTAAAAGCAGAAATGCACAAGTTGGGAAAAACTCCCAGCGGACATTGTTACCCTGAATTGGTGCAAAAGGAAGACGGTAAAATTGTAGCAGAAATACGGGGCACTATTTGGAGGCATCATTTCGAAGCCATCAATGCGCAATTTATGAAAGTGGTGAAGGAACCTTTGAAAGAGGACTCCACCTTATTAATGAAAGTAAAGGTTCAGTTTCATGAGGTCTACGGGTTGAGTTTGCAGATTACGGACATCGACCCGAATTATTCTCTGGGTGAATTACAACGCGAACGTGCAGAAACGCTCAAACGACTTCAAAAAGAAGGGTTGATTAACGCCAATCAGAAATTGAAGTTTCCACTGTTGCCGAAGCGGGTTGCCATTATCTCGGCAGCATCAAGCAAAGGACTGTCCGATTTCATGAAGGTCATTGAGCAAAATGAGTGGGGCTACAAGTTCATCTCGCACTTGTTCCCAGCGTATTTGCAAGGCGATCAGGCAGAAGACTCGATCATCAAACAACTTCAGCGCATCGAGAAAATTCAAGAGCATTTTGACATCGTGGTTATTGTTAGAGGTGGCGGTGGTGAAGTGGGAATGAGTTGCTACAACACTTATAATCTGTGTAAAGCCATTGCTTCTTTTCCCTTGCCTATACTCACAGGTATTGGACACTCGACAAACCTCACCGTTGCAGAAATGATTTCCTTTCGAAATGCTATAACCCCCACAGAGTTGGGTGATTTTCTTGTGCAGGCCTTTCACAACTTTTCCGTTCCCTTGAAAGATGCTATCAAAAGTATACGTGTACACGTTACGCAGCAACTAGAGGTCGCACATTTACAACTCAACACACATTCGAAAAACTTTGGCCACGTTGTTCGGAAAGCACTGGATCGGGAAAGGCAACACTTGCGCTTGGAGGAAAAAGAATTGGTGCATGTCGCCAAAGGATTTACCCAACGGAATGCCGATCATATCCAGCGCCTGCGACGAGAGGTTTCTGGTGGCAGCAAGTTGTTGTTACGCGATCACAAGAACGAATTGTCACGGGTTCAACGTCAACTGTCGAATGAGAGTACCAACTTTCTCAAAGATGCCAAAAACAGACTGGAAAACATAGAGCAATTGGTGAAATTGGTAGATCCGATTCACGTGCTGCAACGCGGTTATTCCATTACTACAAAAGACGGAAAAACGATTTCAAAATCGAACAAGGTGGCAGAAGGCGACACCATTATCACGAGAACTGCTAATTTTACACTGACTTCTGAAGTCCTAAAAAAAGAAGACGATGTCTGAACAACCAAAATACACCGAAGCATTTGAAGAGTTGCAGCAAATTGTGGCTGATATCGAGGATGGGGAAATTAGTGTGGATGAATTAAGTGTTAAGGTCAAGCGTGCTTCGGAGCTCATCAAAATCTGCAAGGAGAAACTCACAGCCACGGACTCAGACATTTCCAAAATTCTGGAAAATCTGGAAGATTAAATTTTTCATCGCAAAAGTTCGACATCTTTTATAACTTTCAGGTTGAATGAAAACTACAAACCTGAGCGACGGTACAAAAGTGTATTGTTTGAAAGCACCTGAGGCTAAAATGCTCGATCATCATGTGGAAGGCTACTTTCAGCATGGTATTGAGATAAAAGACAACGATGTTGTTTTTGATGTTGGGGCCAATATTGGAATTTTTGGTGTGCGCGCCACACAAAAACACAAAGGCGTAAAAATCTATTGCTTCGAACCCATTCCTGATATTGCGGATGTTCTTCAGCAAAATGCTACAGAATTAAGCAAAGGAGGAATGATTGTCAAAAGATGTGGACTGTCGGATAGTCATGGCAAGGCAGAGTTTACCTATTTTCCGAACACCCCGGCTTTATCGACATCACTCCCTGATGATTGGGAGCACAATCCGAAAGCATTTCAAAATGCTGTGAAAGGAACCATGAGAAATCCGCCCAGAGAAATGCGCTGGATGAAACTCATTCCTTCGTTTGCAGCACCGTTAATTGCAAAGCATTTGCTCAAGGGCAAAAAGCAAGTTCACTGCGAATTGAAAACTGTTTCTTCGATTTTGGAGGAAGAGAAAATTGATCGTATAGACTTGTTAAAGGTGGATTGCGAAGGCGCAGAATTGAAAGTATTACAAGGAATTTCGCAAGAAGATTGGCCCAAAATAAAATCTGCCGTAATTGAGGTCCATGATTTAGAGGGTCGATTGGAAACTATCCGTGGGATCCTTGAACAAAATGGGTTTGGTTCAATTCATGTGGAGCGTGAACAAGGACTTGAGGATACCAAAATGTACAATTTATACGCTACTCGGACATGACAAAATTTGAAATCGTCATGGGCACCGTTTTGGTGTTTGCTGCCTCCAATGTTTTCGGGTTGGTTTACTCTTATTTTGCGCTATACTCCAACATGTTTAAGCGGTATAGAATTCAGGAGAAACCTTATGTCAAAGGTATTTTTAAGAAACGATTTCCACTTTATTTACTAAATGTCTTTTTGGTCATTGGATTGGCGGCTGGAAGTCTTTTTATTATCGGTGATGCATTGGATACTTCAGTTCCAAGTATTTGGATTTTACTGGGACAACTGGCGTTTATTTTCCTGATTGATGATGTTTGGTTCTACTTTGCACATCGATGGATGCATGAGAATAAATGGGCCTTGAAGCACATACACAGCATTCATCACCGAGCTACAACCCCCTTCCCGATGGAATACCTGTACGTTCATCCCTTGGAATGGATGATAGGAATGATAGGGATTGCCCTTGGCGTAGGATTGATATTTCTCGTGATGCCTGTAAATATCTTCGTTATTTGGGCTATGGGATTAATTCGTAACTTACATGAGATACACATTCACTCTGATCTGGACATCCCCTGGCTGAACTGGGTTCCTTTTATGAGTAGTACTAAAAATCATGATGTTCACCATGCCAAACTGAATGGGAACTACGCTTCTTTTTTCTCGATTTGGGATAAGGTCATGAAAACAGAATACGATGACAATACGAAATAATTGGTTATTACTGATCGGTGTATTGGCAGTTTTCTTTCTGAACTCGTCATTCGCACCTACCCCTGAATACTCCGCTGTTCTAACGGTTGAAATAACGCACATTAAAAATAAAAAAGGGCGTGTAGAAATTGGTTTGTACAACTCTTACAAGAATTTTCCTAAGGTCGGGAAGCAATACAAAAAAGCACGAGTGAAGCCTGAAGGGAATACACTCAAGTACAAGTTTACCGGGTTGAAATCGGGAAAATATGCGCTTGCTATCTATCACGACGAAAACGGCGACAAGAAGTGTAACAAGAACATAATCGGAATTCCGACAGAGGCTTATGCTTTCTCCAGAAACTTTCGTCCATCTCTCTCGGCACCTTCCTTCAGCGACTGCTCTATCAGTCTTAAAAGCGCACGATTGATAAAAATTAAATTGGTGTATTGATATTTTAATAATTGTAGACTATTTTCAACTTTGATTTACTTTGAAGGCCTATTCTTTTTCGCTCTCATTACCTATTGGTTAAAACTACATGGAAATATAAATAATTAGAACTCAACTTACATCTGTTAATATTTTACTATATTTGTAGTAACAATTCCTCGCACGCCTCTGATTCAAGCGCAATTTGCGAGGCTTTTTTTTGCCTTTATCTTTCCTATTCACAATGAAATACACCAAAGAGCCTCTTACTTCAGCTCAACATATTGTCTTACTGAAAGAAAGAGGGCTGAAAATCAATGACGAAAATAGAGCGAAAAAATATCTTGAGAATGTAGGGTATTTTAGGTTGACAGGCTACATGTACCATTTACAAGAAAATGATGGAACACACCTATTCAAAGATGGCACAACTTTTAATGATATTATTTTACACTATCAATTTGACAAAAGGTTACGATCAATTTTACTACTATACATAGAACGAATTGAAGTAGCGTTGAGAGCTAAACTGACAAATTATTTTAGTCTTAATCACGGTTTTTACTGGTACACAGAATACGACTTATTTTTAGATAAAGATGTGTATCATAACATCAATGAGGAAATAAAAGAATACTTTAAAGATCCTCAAGAACGTTTTTTGAAGTCGTTTAAGTTCAAGTATCAATCAGAAAGTTTGCCTCCCTCAAATATGGCAATGGAGATTCTCAGTTTGGGAAAATTATCACGCCTCTTCCAAGCAGTTGTCAATGACGTAGAAAAGGGAAGCATTTCGAATGACTTTGGACTACCCAGCACTATTCTATCATCATGGTTTATAAGATTAACAATCGTGAGAAATATTTGCGCCCACCATTCTCGTCTTTGGAATCGCACTTTGTCAGCTTCACAACCAGTAATTCCGTCAAGGAAAAAACACAAATTCTACGGAAGCCTCCCGGATAACTTCCATACTTCTCTGTATGGAGTTATTTCCATGATAGATAGGCTTCTAAAAAAAATAAACCCTACCAATTCGTTTATTTCCGAGATTACCTCACTCGTTAATAAATACCCCACAGTAAATACGACCCTAATGGGATTTCCCAGAGAGTGGCGTGAAAACCCAGCGTGGAAATAAATGGTAATTAGTACAATAAATAAAAAGTCACGTAGTAAATGAAATACCCTAAATCTTACAAAAAAAAGCCGCTGATCATCGCTTCAACGAATCCCAACGGCTTAAGAGTATTCAAGCGAATGTCTCGCTATTCTTTAATTACTTGATGTACAGATGTTCCTTCGTTACTTGTAACACGGATCATATACACACCTGTTGCCAGGCTCTCCATATTGATTGCTGTTGTTTTTACGTCAGATACGTCCAGAGTTTCCAACGATTTTCCTTGCATATCAATCAATTCAATCGATTGCACATCACCCGACCAAAGCACATTTACCAAATCTTTTGTTGGATTCGGATACAACTCCAGGTCTCCGTTTACTACCTCATCCATTCCTGCAAATGCCTCTGCAATGGTGAAGTTAAAGTTAGACATGTCGAAGAAAGTTCCTTCTTCACTCATTACCATAACACGAGCAATGTTCGTGAAGTTCGATGGTACGATGATTTGTGCTGAGCCAGTGTTTGGAACTCCCGTTGCAAGGGTAATCGGAAAATTATTTCCTCCGTCAATCGATAGGAAAATGTCCACGTTTTGACAGTTTACAGGTGCATTGTTTGTGTTTGCTACATCCCAGGTTACAGTTCGTGTTTGTGTTTCATACCACACAATTCCTAATGTATTTGGTGATGTCACCTCGAAAGGGCCACTGTTTGCATCCATAGTTACGGTCACATCGGCATGGTCGTTACATCCTCCAGCTCCTGACGCATTGTCACGAACTGTAACACGGAAATTCATCGTCCTGGATACCTCAGGAAGTCGCTCCCACGTGAAAGGACCGTTGTTCTTAATCGCAGAAAGCTTCGGGAAATAACGCGTTGGGCTGCTATCTGATGGCCAGCTGCGGAAATTTGGTCCGCTAGTAGACGAACTTACAGGCGGCTGCGTGCTTGGCGTGTTGTCCATTTGCTCCCAATTGTACGTAATTGGATCACCATCTGGATCAGTCACTGTCGCTGTTAAAGCGAATGGCGTTCCTGCAGGAACAGTTGCTCCTCCATTTGTTGCAGTAATCGTTGGCGCCGTATTCGAAAGCGGTGTAATCACTTCACACTGGTGACCAGAACTCATGATTTCGAAGTGCATCTCTTCCAAACTCACTCCGTGGAAATGATCATCACTATTGTTTTGCACGTTTGGAGCACAAATTCCAGCATATCCCATAATAGTGCTTGCACTTCCTGGTTCCATTGCCGTACTGTTATTTCTGTTACAATCGTTGTTTTGCGTGTGATTCGCACCAAACTGATGTCCCATTTCGTGCGCTACATAATCTACGTCGAATGGATCTCCTACCGGTGCTCCACTTCCTGTAACACCGCGTGCTTTGCTGCTAGAACATACAACACCGAGTCCTGCCAATCCACCACTATTTGTTCCGAACACGTGTCCGATATCATAGTTGGATGATCCAATGTTGCTGTTGATATCTGACTGCACCTCCACAATCATCGCTCCTGTATTTCCATTGCTGTAAGGATCAGTGCTTTGATCGGTATACACAATTTGATCGTTATTGGCTACAATTTCCATGGTGATGGCCATGTCTTTCTCGTAGATTCCGTTTACACGGTTCATGGTCGTAACCTGAGCGGCCAATGCGTCATTTACCGTACCTCCGTGAAACTGCGTGTATTCTCCTGTAGCTGCAATGGCACAACGATACGTTCGCAATTCACAGGTTCCGAATTCTTTTACTTCTCCTGTCGTTAGCTCAATGGATGTATTCAAAGGTTCTAGGTCGCTATTGAATTGACAATCGCGTTCCTTATCTGTGATGAAATTTTCGCGGGTATATACAATGTAATAATCGTTATTACCCATAATTGCAGGGTCGATAAAGATGGTAGAACCATCTGGGCGGAAAATCATTGCGTGCAATCCTTTGTGCGTGATATCCCATTTTACGAAATGACCTTCTGCGTTGTAGGCATCGTAGGATCGAATTTCGGGGTAATTTTCAGCCAATCCGGCACTAATGGTGCGATTTCCTTTCGCATAATAGGTATGAAAGGATCCATCGGGATGTGGAAATGTCAATTCTGCGACAAATCCTTGTCCTTCTTCACGAAACATAATGCCATTCAATTGAGCAGCCAGGGTTTCTTCATCTATTTCAAAAAACACCGCATCAGATGCCCGGATTTGTAAATCACCGTGTTGTAACACAGTTTCTTCCATTACGGGTTGAACTGAGTAATTCACGGTTTTTGTGTTCTGGGCGGTAAGATTTCCAGAAAGCAATAAGAAGCTGGAGACCGCCAGAGAGTACAGTACAGTTTTCATTTTAGCTTGTTTAAATACAATGAACTATAAAGATAGGCAAAACCGCCTCAAAGGAGAAAATTAAATCAGATAGTCCTTTAATTCCTAAAATAACATGACGAAGATCACTTTTTTTAAAATAATTGGTCATGGTATGCGGAAAGATATTCAACCACCTTTGTACAAGAACGTTACAAATTCAATGATTATGGAAAATATAGAAAAACAAGGGCAGGCATCGGCAGAAGTAATATTTGCTAGAAACACAGAGTTCAACCGTTTTGGGTTAATCTGTGCAGTGATTTTAGTTGTTGGATGCTCTGGAGGTTTGGCAGTAGGACTAGGAGGTGTACAATACGTGGGGACATTGGTCGCTGCGGTAATCCCAACGATGATTACACTGAGCTTGTTGTTAGCCGTTGCGCCTATGAAATATATCATGGCATCTGGTACAACTGCAACAATTATCAACTTTATAATGATCGCGTATTTTTTGATTGCTTAACAAATTTCGACGCGCTATTAGGTAACCCTGACATTCGAATGAATCGTCAGGGTTTTTTGATTTCTATAGAAGAAGCTTGAATCACGTAAAACGTGGAATTCCTCCCCCCAGCCCCCTCCAAAGGGGCGATTTCCTAGATAACGGCAGTGCTTTGTATTTTTCACCACAAAGGCACAGAGAGCACAAAATAATGTTGGGAAAAGTTACTTGAAGGAGGCACACTAGATTATGACAAAGTCATAATCTCCTCGTGTTCTTTACTTGTCTCGGGGTTTAATTATGCTCAGTGTTCTTCGTGCCTTCGTGGTAAGCTTTCAATTCTGGGCATCTTGCCAATATCGAGGCAATTACTTCCAAAGGGGGAGCGGATTATCCGAACCAAGAAAAGACCATTGTTCAATAGATGCAATCATAATTTAAGAATGAGCCGTGATAGTAATACGGTAAAACTACTCCCCCTTTGGAGGGGGCTAGGGGGAGGATAAAAAGCGACCCAACAATTTACCAAACGAAAAAGCGCCGCGGTCATCGAGCTTGTCGAGATGCGGCACTTTTTATTTGTTCAACTTTAATCTAAACCTATGGTTGAGATTTTTATTAATAGTGCACCTCCCAACGGTTGCGCTGATCTTTATAGAATCCCATTTCGTCGCGGATATGCCGTTTTGCTTTTCCCTCTCCACTGTTCAAAGCCAAGTTTGCCAATCCATCGGACTTATTAAAATCTGCCTTCCACATGTACAATTCTGCCAAATTACACTGAAGCATTGCCGTAATTTTATCATTGATGCGCGCCTTGCTATCCGACAAATTTGATTCCGTTAGAATGGTTTCTGTGGCCGTAATCGCCTCGTTAATTTTACCCATCGCTCCGGAACGATCTCTGTCTGCACCAACAGCTTGCAACGCAAATGTAGTTTTCGTAAAAGCGTTTGTTACATCCGTATAATCGTGTCCTTTGAATGATTTTACCGAGTATATTTCAGCCGTACGATTTCGTTCTACAAAACCGAAGTGATTATTTAGGTGATCGTTCAATTGAGCAATAGCTGCGTTTCTTCCTGCAGTTTCCATCTGACGGAACATGATCTCTTTGTTGTCTTTCATGTACAACTCAAAGTCGTATTTGCTCTTTTGTGACGGAAGGTTGTATCTTCTTTCGTTTTCAAACAAAACGGTTTCCATCATGATTCCCTGAGACGGGTTGGCTACCCGCAATCCGATGGGCATAACGTATCGTGCGGAATAATTGTATTTGGTGGATGTTCCTGTTCCTTTTTTCTCTTCAACAATTCGGTAACTTCGTATCGGGTGAATGATTACAGTAATTTCCACTTCTCCTTCGCCTTTAGTAAACCCTTCTAAATTCACGCGATCGGTTGCCATTGATTCCTGAAATTCTGAATGCATTAAAGGAGCTTCCAACTGATCCATTACGGGAGCTGCTGGATATAGTGGTGGCGCTGGTTGTGTCAATGGTGTTCCATTTGGATTGGTCGTTCCCGCATTCACTTGTTGTTCCCATGCTGACATCTGTGACAAATAAATACGCTCGATAGAATCGCGTTCGTGATGGTAGCGCTCGTTGGCCTGCATGAATAATTCCATGGCAACATCTTTACGCGCATCGAACATGATAGTACTGTCTTCGTTTGCCTGACGATACATATGCTCCACTTTTACAGCATAGTTGTCATATTGTCCATCAATTTTCAGCAATGGGAGCTGTATGTAGTTAAAGCTAATTTTGTGGTCGTTGATGTTCTGACCGAATGATACAGAACCTGTGAGCACAAGTGCTGAGGCAAGTAGTAATCCTTTCATAAGTTTTGGTTTTTGTAAATCTACTGATTTTCGTTTTTTTCAAGCCACACAAGACAACAGTTGTGCCATAAGGTGTTCGTTAAGAATCTTTTAACAAATCAACCGTAAATGAAGTTCGCGAATTTATGCATCCTGTTCGGGGTTCTTCTGAATTCGGAAAAAAGAATAAAAATAACAGCCGTAAACTCGAAGAAAATCCACCAGAGTGGTTCCTTAAAGGAATCCCCATACGCTAAGTAGGTTCCGAATATCAACACCGACCAAACGAGTGGAAATACTTTTCTGGAGAGGATACCCAATGGGATAAGTACCGTGATGTACCAAGGATGCAAAATGGGTGTAAACATGAAATAGGTAGTAAATAGAAATAATGCTGTCGTTGCCACATCCAACTTTTTGAAAAACGCAAGCCAAATCATTATGGCTGCCGAGATGAACGGAAAGATTAAACTGATATGCGCAGATATATCCGACCCAGAAATACCAAGAACCAGTTCCTTCACTGCATAATAGATACCCGTATTAAAACTGAACCAGGCAAAAAACAACCCGACACTATCTTTGAAGTTCTGGAAAGTCTCTAAATTGACATAAATGGTAAATAGGGTAATACTGGTGATTACAGAAATAGCGCAAAGCACAATCCACCTTTTCCAATCAAATTGCTTGAAAAGCGCCCCTAACAATAGTAAAGGAGTTAGTTTGGTCATAACGCCCAATGCAACAGCAATCCCTGCGCCAATCCAACTATTACGAAATGCCAAATACAACGTTAAAACGATGAAGGTGATTGCCAGTGCCTCCAAGTGTAAGTTTCCCGTCAATTCGATAATGATGAGCGGGTGAAGCCAGTACAATGAGAGCCAATTGAATTTAGAATGAACCGAGAGCGCATTTCGACCCTGCTCAATTTGCTCCTTATCCAGTTCGTCTGAAGTCCGCCGTGCACCGAGAGGAGTCCAGTTGCGACCTTCAAGTGACAGCAACCTCTTCAACAAGAAAAAGGTCGCGATTTCAGCCATGAGAATCCAAAGTCGTAAAATATCGAGATTGGTTCGGTGTGGATCACCTCCCAAAGCACTGGTGTGAAAAACGAACTGATTCACCGTTGGGTAGATCGAGAAGTATTTTTTAGAGTTCATTCCCGAGGGAAACTCAGTGGTGCTATTCCTCAGCATAGCACCGTACTTCTCAACATCCTCCTCTGCAAGGTGATCGGCATATTGCAACGGCTTAAACCCAAATACCTCATACCCATCCTTGCTTAACTCTCCGTCCCACATGAAGCGGAAATAATCATCGGAAAGATGCGGAGTAGAAAACAAGAAACACAGGCGGAATGCCATTCCTACTCCAAACAGCCATACCCAAGACCTTGGTACCAAACGGTGCATTAGTAGCCAAAGGGCTATCAGACCTCCAAAGCTGAGTAATAATTCTAGATGCTCGGAACGGCGCAACTCGTGCGCGAACAAGATATAAAGTAATGCAGAAACTGCCGCGAAAATCCAAAAACCATATTTTCGGACTACCGCCATTGAAAGGTCTGATTTTTAAAGAAAAGGGCGAGCGAGAATCCGCAGAGGATAATTAAAGCATAGGCCATTATCATTATGTTCATGGACTGAATTCCAAGGTACACCCAGTAGGCTCCATAGCCCCAACAAATGATCTCTAAAAGCTTTATACTGTACTCCTTTTTGTAATCGTATCCGCGTTTGATTTTCTTCGCAATGTTCTCATCTCCAAATTTAGGCGTTCGCACGAAAGGCGACTTTTTACCCCAGTATCCTTCAAGTACACCAAAACTCATGTACAAGGAAATTCCAGTTGTCATAGAGAAGAAGGTAAACAACGAAGGAATATACCAGATTAATGCGTCCAATTTGTTTTTGTTGGCCAATAGCGAACCCGCCAAAAAGATCAAAAACAGAGAGGCACTTACCACCGGACCTAATGGGAGAAAGATCTCATGGTTTGGAAGCGTTACTAAGTTTTCGCTATTTACATAGTACACGAATGGGCTCAATAGCAACAATGCCACTACCAAAAGGTAAACCGAACTGTTCAGTAAGTGAAAAGACCCCATGATTTTTGACCCGAAACTCACAGATGACTTCCATAGCATTTTCCAGTTTTTACGGACACATTCGGCCGCTCCCTTGGACCAACGAAACTGTTGTGTACGATAGGCCTCGAAAGTAGAAGGAAGCTCAGCTGGAGAACCTACGTTGAATAAATATTCAAACCGCCACCCTTTAGCCTGCGCACGAAAACTCAGATCCAAATCCTCAGTTAGGGTATCCGCTTTCCAACCGCCAGCATCTTCAATACACGCTTTTCGCCAGACTCCGGCCGTTCCATTGAAATTGATAAATCCTTCCGCATTGTGTCTACCGAGTTGCTCTACACTAAAATGCGTGTTCAACATAAGTGCTTGTGCCCGTGTGAGCAAAGACTGTTTTTCGTTGATATGAAGCCATCGCGTTTGCACTACCCCTACTTTTTCGTTCTGAAAATGCGGGATGGTTTCCATCAAAAACTGACGAGAAGGAATGAAGTCTGCGTCGAAAATGGCCACAAACTCCCCTTTGGCAAATTTCAATCCGTAGGCCAATGCACCAGCTTTGAATCCAGCACGATCATCTCGTCGAACCAAATCAAAATTGCAATCGTACTTTTCAATGTACTCGCGAATGGTTTCTGTGGTTTCATCTGTTGAGTCATCCAGGATTTGAACTTCCAACAAATGTTTTGGATACTCGATGTCACGAACAGCATCCAACAGTCGCTCAATTACGTATTTTTCGTTGTAAAGCGGCAATTGAATTGTGACCATAGGAAGGTCTTCTTCTTTTACTTCTGGCTTCTTTTTTTTCTTTTTCCGCAATGCATTGATGACCAAAACTCCTTCATGCAGGACGTGCAGCATCAGTAAGATGTTGATTATAAGCCAAATAATAAAAATTGCATTAGACATCGGCGTCAAAAATACTATTTCGTTCTGTGAATAGGGCTAATAAGAAGGCATCAAATACGAAGGCAACTGCGATTCCAATTAAAAATGACCAACCAAACGGCTGTACCCAATCGTATCCGGAAAACAAAAATGCTCCAAATCCAACGGCTAAAACAGCTGAGGTTACGGCTATTGGATATAACGACCCTTTGGATTTGGAATCCCGATGCAAAAGCAGGTAAATTGAATCATCCACGCACAAGCCCATAATGACTGTAAAAAAGAATAGCGAAATAGGGTTGAGGTCGCTTCCTGAGAGAATCATGATGAGCAATGACACGACAAGTGGTAGTGAATTTGCCAACAACGTAGCCAGAAAAATTGTCCAATTTCTGATGAATAAGAAAGTAATCATGGCACCGAAAACGATACTAATCAAAATACCAAGCAAAATGTTCTCAGCAAAATGTTGAGTCGTGGTATCATTGTGATACGCTACTCCGGAAAGCGATGCTTTTAATTCCTTTGGAGGTGGATTTTCTCTGAGAAATTGCTCCATTTTTTCCCAGCTCTTCAACGCATCTTTCAGGTTGAAGTTGGAGAAACTGAACCGAATCCGTGCCACGCCTTTTTTGTGCCTCACGATGTTGTCACCGCCCAGCAATTCCATGTTATTCAAGAATAAACTGTCATATTCCGTTGGGTACGAAAATGCGCCAGGGTGACCGTTGCGCTGAAAACGATGGTAGCGTTTCGCCAGAATGGTAGGACTGGAAATTACTTTGATCGGAAAATGCTGGTCCATCTCATTTTCCAGCTTCTCCAGGTAGACCATAGAAGCATCGTTCCATAGGTCTTTTGGATGGTTATAAGTGAAATGAATTGCACCGGTTTTATCACCAAAAAAATGATCACCCATAATCTGCGCCGCTTCGAACGATGGATGATCGCCTTTGGTGACGAATGGAATATTATTGATAACACTGTTGTTCCATACGATCACGGCAAGAAGCACCGCAATGACACTCGATCCACCTAACAACAAGTATCGTTTTGAGCGCCAGCGCTCGGTATATTTTGCGTGAAAGTGGTTCCATTTTGAGCCTGTTCCCTCCTTTAATAGTCGCGTTTCTGTTGTTAACAAACGAATGGCTACAAATCGAGAAGTTAGAAAGGCAAGCACTACTCCAACAATAGAAAGCAGTGAAATATCCGTCAGCGTAGGACTATCGGAAAGAATAAGAAATAGAACGAATCCAACCATATTGGTAAGACTCGTAAGGATCATAGGGCGGTTGAGTGATCGCGCTAGCTTTTGACGAAGTTCCGCATTTGACTCAACCGTAGTACGCATTTTATGATGCGAATAGATTAGGTGCATTAAGTCGGTGAATGATAGGACTATCAGCATGCACGGAATAGCTACCATGTGAATGGAGAACGACATGTCACTGAAATAGACAAACAACGTGGTTAAAGACAAACTGAACACGATCATGAGCGAGATGAACGCGAGGCCTCTTAAGGAACTCGTAAAAAGCAAGAAAAGCACCAAAATAATAGCAAAACTGATTCCACTGAGAAGAAGTGTTTCATTTTGATTATCTGTTCGCAATTCTTCTTCAATAGCCTTGTAATCAAGAGGCAATACTGTCACTTTTTCGTTATTCAACTCACGATTAAAAGCGCGAAGGTTTGCTTCAGAATACTTCTCCGCTGGCACAAAAAGTAATGCGTACTTCCGATTTTTAGAAAGAAATTTCCGTGTGATATCCTCAAATTTATTCGACTTTGCATACCATTTATTGAAGCGCTCTTCAGAATCCAACGGAACAAAATTCTTCTTTCGAATACCAACAAATGTTTTGACTGGAAAAGGCACGTTGGTAATGCTCAGCGTTTGAAGGGAGTCATTCACATGCCACCAGTTTGCTGCGTGATCCATCCACTGAAAATCTTGAAAAGATGCCCACTTTCGTTCGTGTTTAAGCACCAAAACATGGATGGGGTATCCATTCCCTGAAAAATTGGATTCGAATGCTTCCAGCTCTTTCCGGTCTTCTTCAGGAATCAAGGTATACGCGTCTGGATTGCTTTGAAAAGGAATTTTAGGTGCCGCCCAAACCGCAGCCAAAATGCAAACGGTCACGATCAAAAACCATATCCAACGCATTTTATTCATCTTTCAGCAAGTTTTCGATGAATGGAATTACGGACTGTGCAATTTTCTTATGTCCTTTTGCATTTGGGTGACTGTCGTAAGGCAAATGCGTATACTTTTTGCTTTTAAACGAAAACCCCACATTTTTCCAGTCGACATTTTCTAGCTTTTCCTGCAACGCTGCTGTTTCATGATTGGAGTCTAAACAAATTACGCCAAAAGCAATATCCTTCTCATCACAAAGTCTTTTCATTTCGCGGATGAGGTGCGCGGTGATATCGACAGCATTGCATTTGGGCTCTCGCAATTTATCGCGCAGATTTTGAACCAAGTTAATAGAAGCAGACCAATATCTTCCGGGAAGTTCCGAATACAATTCTTCCCAAGTATCATGTTTTACTTTCCCTGAGTAATCGTCAAAATAGGGAAACCGAGCCCCATCCATTCGATCGTCAATGTTGGACGCAGACCGACGGTAGCCAATGCGTAAATTCGCCCGATAATTTTGCGATAGCACCGTTCGAATAAAATGCACAGATGACAAGCACAGAACCACACATTGTGGCGATTCTTCTTGTAACATTTCTCTTAGCTGGAGCAGATGTTGTGCTGTTCCGTAGCCCACAACAGCCTTGTTTTCCACCTTCCACTCAGGATGATTTCGTTGAGCAAGCGCTGCAAAAGATTGACCATCATTCACTCCATATCCGTAGGTATAAGAACAACCTAAGAACGTCACTTTTTCGCGTTGGTTTAATTTAGAGTGAGAAATGAGGCGTTGGTTATTCTCGAGATGTGTCGCTCTGAATTTTACCTTCTTATTTAATGTGAATTGATACGTCCCTGGATTCAGTTGAATTCCCAAATAGTCGTGCGCCACGTAGGGATTTTTGGGCGTTGAATGCACTTCATAATCAGTATTTGCATACGGACGATACCCCATAATCCAAAGCAAACCCTCCAATAAAACGAAGGTTATTACTGTGTAAATCAGGGTATATTTAAGTATGGAAATGATCCGTTGTTTCACGCCGTAAAGGTATTTATTATTGAGAGACGGAGTATGACAAGCTTTTAGCGTTCACATCAATGATCTCTTTCATCTGGAGCCTTATTGCCCGCCTCTCTGGCGTAAATTCTTACTTTTGCAACCAAGAAACACGATGGCTACCAACGTAAAAGAGAATTACCTCAAAGCAATTTACTACCTCGATCGAGAAGATCCGAACATCGCCTTGTCCGATTTAAGTAAGGAGATGGGGGTGAGTATTCCGACCGTAAACAGCATGGTGAAGCGATTGCAGGAAGAAAAATGGGTGGTTTATCAGAAATACAAGCCTTTAAAACTTACGGCAAAGGGAAGAAAAAGAGCTGCTCTTATCATCCGCAAGCATCGACTAACTGAAATGTTTCTGGAAAAATTCATGGGATTTGGCTGGGAAGAGGTACACGACATTGCGGAGGAAATCGAACACGTGCGTATTGAGAAATTCTTTGATCGTATGGATGAACTCTTGGGTTTTCCAGCCATGGATCCGCACGGCTCACCAATTCCTGACAAGGATGGAAATATCAAACCCCGTGATTTTATGGCGTTGTCTGCTACGAAAGCAGGCGAAATTGTTCGCATTTGTGCTTTGAAGGAGAGTTCTCAGGAGTTTTTGCATTATTTAAACCGTCAGCAAATAAAGTTGGGCACGGTGATGGAAGTTTTGCGGATAGAAGAGTTTGACAAAAGCGTGCAGGTGCAGCTGAAAGAACAAGCAAATCCGATGGTTTTGAGTGCGGATGTATCTAGCAGGTTGTTGGTGGATGTGTTGTAAAGGATGAGCTTTACTATTTACGCCACGAATTAAATTGTTGAATTACTAGAATTTTACAATTAGCGAATTGTCTAATTTGAGCAACATTCGTGCAATAAACGGGATATTCTGCCCTGTTTTCACTCCACCATCACTCATTTCCTCAACTACTTACACCATCCAATAGAGCTCCACCTATAGCCACCTGAACCAATTCAATTGTCATCTGTATTCATAAATACTTATGAGTTCAAAAACGTTCCCATCTATCCTTTTTCGTTGCATCAGCATGTGCGCGCTGTTACTCATGTCGCGTTCCCATAGTAACGCACAACAATTATTGAGCCCATTGACTTCAACCAGTCTTAATCCTGATACGCTGTATTATTCTTTTGAAGACGAAATACAACTAATTGTCATAAATACTTATGATGTTTACAGGAGGTACGGCCAGCAACAAGACATGTTGTACCCGCGCGGTGGTTCTTGGTTTATGGACAATCCAGAGGCTTTACCCAACGCCTATATTTTCCGAAATCGAAAAGGTGAAATTACACACGTGTACAATCGGAACTATTCGAATTTGGACAGCCTCAATCTAAGAGATACTGGATTTATAAATACGAAGCAGATTTCTCATCATTTTGTTGAAGATTATGCGCAACTGTTTGGTCACTTTAAAATCTTTGGCCCTGATAACAAAGTCGGACTCATTAACCGTAAAGGCGAAGTAGTAGCACCGACAATCTATGATGATATTCGAAAGCTGTATGGATATCAATCCTATACAAACAAACTACTGATTGTGAAAGATGCGCATATTGGTTTGCTCAACAAGTCTGGTAAGGTCATTTTCCCTCCAATCTATACCACTTTTCAAAAAGCAGATTATGTGCGTTCAAGCGAGTTAGTGATTGATGGCAAAAATTTAAAAGTATTTAAAGACGATCGATGCGGTTTGATTAATCAGGAAGGAGATGTGCTTATTGATTTTCAATATGACGACATTCGCCTCGTCCACGATAGCACGTATCTCGCTACAGTAAAGCGACCAAAGAAAGAAATCACGCACCATGGAAACAACTACATGAACAAAGGGTATGAAGTAAAATCTTGTGTGGTTTTTGATCGAAATTTCAAGCAAATAACAAAGCTAGAAGATTACGAATACATCCTCTACTTTAATATGCTCCAGTTGATTGTAAAACGAGACGGCAAATTTGGACTTTTGAATCATTTGGGTGAAGTAATAATTCCGTTGGAATACGAATCGCTCACCTCTCAAGACGGTGTCTATTATGTTCGCAAAGAAGGGAAAATGGGTGTTTTTTCATTGAATGGAGACGTGATGATGCCCTGTGAATTTGAACAAATTGAAATGTACGGTTCAGCCATTTACACCATAAAAAATGGACTCACTGGTGTATTCAATCGACAATTTCAACGTGTTGCCGATCATCAATTTATACGGAGACATTGGGACATGGGTAAATATATTCTGACACGAACCGATGGTTCGAAGGGATTCGTACATCACGAAAAAGACAACACCTATTACCAATCTCCTGAGGGCGAAATAATCAAGTTGAGAGTAAATTAATACCGTCCTCCGCCACTGTAACTTACGGCTTCTCCTTTACCAAACGAATAACTAAACCCGAGCGTGATAAAACGACCGCGTTGCGAGAAACTATATAAGTAAAACTCTGGTTGATCAACTTCACGAATCTGCACTCTTGAAGCAAATACATCACGAACGGCAAAATTCACCACTGCCTTCCCTTTCCACAGCTTTTTGCGTAAACCAAGGTCCAGATACGTTTGGCCTTGATTCACTCCCTGTACCGTTAAAACACGCGATTGATGCTGTGGCGTCAACTCCAGACTGACGTCCGCTGGCAGTTCAAACTTCATCGTCAATTGGGTCGACCACTGATCGCCTTCAAAATCAAAGGATTGTCCTTCAAATTCTCCTTTTCGAACGAAATATCCGTAGTTCACATCTCCCATGGCGGTGAACCATTTTGTAATTCGGTATTTCCAGTTAATCTCCAACCCCGTTTTGGCACGGGTGCCTAAATTCTCACGTGTGGTAATGCGGACATCATCTTCAAAATACGAGACTTGCTCAAAAACGTCACGAGCGTAAAGGTGATATACACTTGTATTCAAGGAAAATTTATCGAAAATCAAGACCCCGGTAATTTCATAGGAATCGGTGAAAACAGGCGTTAAATTTGGATTCCCAGCTCGAATATTCAGGTTGTCACGTACGTTGAAGAATGGATTCAAATCCCAAAGTCTGGGGCGGTAAATACGACGGGAATATCCTGCTTGAACCGAATATCTTTTTGAGAATTTGTAAGAGGTATGGAACGTCGGGAAGAAGTTCGAATAATCCTGACTGTTGGTTTCATTGGTGGTTTCCAAACGGGTATCCAAATCGGTATTTTCCACACGCGCTCCCAGTTTCACGCCCCAGGTATCATTCTCAAACGCAGCCGTTGTGTATACACCAAGCACCTTTTGAATGAAGATGAAATTGTTCGTCAAATCTTCATTAATGGTCCACACGGAATCGAAGTTTTCCACTTGAAAGTCGTTTCCAACATCATTCATATCGTATTGGCTACCGATCTCCAGCGTCAGCTGCTCAGTAATTGGGTTGTTGTAGTCTAACTTGAAGGTGAAATCCGATTGGTAGAAGTCGGTTCTGGTTCGCTGATCGACTGCTCCAGAGGAACCCACAAAATACTCGTTATCGAAATCTGCGGACAAATCTTTCCCGAAAAAACGACCCAATGAACTGAATTGTAAGGTGTGTTCTTTGTTATCTCTGAACTCTTTGCTGTAATTCAATTCGTAGCGCCATTTTGGGTTGAGCGCACTGGTGATTTCAGTCCGTCGGAATTGCGATTCAATATTCCCCAAACTATCGAAAAAAGTAATATTCGATTCGGAAGGTTGTTGCTCAATTTCGTAAGCAAAATTTCCTGAGAGCGTAATCACGTTGTAATTGTTGATGTAGTAGTCGGCCCCGAGTGTGATGTTATAAAATTGTTCATCACGAAAGTACGTCCCATCGCTTAAGATTCGTGTACCCGTTAACCGGTTCACGTTTTCACTTTCCTCAAAGCGTGGTTGCGATCGGTATCCACCTCCAAACTGCGTGAAAAAGTTGAATTTTTCTGTGCGATAATTAATGCTGGCGCCAACGCTGTGGTTGTGAGGAATTCCCGTATTTGCAGAAACGGATCCGTTGAAGCCTTTGTTCTCCTCTTTTTTAAGAACGATATTAATGATACCAGATGTTCCGCCTGCTTCGTATTTCGCTGATGGATTGGTAATAATCTCAATTTTCTCGATCATGTCTGCCGTTAAGGATCCCATGGCATTTGCTGGATCGTCGGACATCACGGACGGTTTTCCGTTAATAAGAATTTGAACTCCAGAATTTCCGCGCAAACTGACATTTCCCTCTATATCTACATTCACCGATGGTACGTTGTTTAACACTTCGAGCGCCCCCATGCCCGTGCTGCTAATATCTTTACCAATATTGTAAACGCGTTTGTCCAACTTGAATTCCATAGAGGATTTTTCAGCCTGAACTTCAACCGGGCCTATATCCTGTACCGCACTTACCAACTCTATCGGTCCAAGGTCGGCGATACGATTGTTAAAATTCAAATTTCGCAGGGAAGTATCTTGATAGCCCATGAACCGAACCTGAAGGTAAACAGCAGTATCCTCCGTTTCCATTAAGAACGATCCGTCGTCACCGGTGGTAACACCTTGCACAATTTCATCAGTATCGTTGGACTTCAGAAGGACGGTCACAAAGGGCAGAACATCTTTCGTCTGACTATCAATAACAGCACCTTGAATGGTGTAAGTGTTTTGGGCTTGAGTGAGTAGCGTGATTGTGATGAACAAAAATGTCAGGTAAAATCGTTGCATAACTCAAATTCTTGGAGTGCAAAGGTCGGAAGAAAGGTCGATTTCGAAAGAAATCGGTTGTAAAAAATGTGAAAAGGATAGAAATCCTAGGAAATTTCAAACGACTTCCGAAACAACTGAAAATACTTCGGATCGATTTGTTCCTCAAATTCGAAACGGAAAACACCTTCATAGCGCTTACCCCGTTGATATTGTTTGTGCAGACGCTCTTCGTCAATAGGCGTATCGCTGAAAAACTTGACTTCTAACCATTTTTTCATGGGTTTGATCACCAAAAATGTCTTGTTATGGATGAAGACGATACAATTTTTTGTGGCGCTATATGCGGCTCCTTCCCATTCGGAAACTTCACGAAATATCGTATCAAAAGCCAAAACAACTTGATCTGGCTTGTCTAAAAACAAGGAGTCGATATCTACCTCTACGCAGTAATGCCATGCGTTGGCTCGACTTAAAGGACGGTTGCATTTTGGACATATCGTTTTTTTCATTGCACAAGGTTACAGGTGAATTTACTTGAAATATTCAATCTCTCTATTTATTCGCTTCACAGAGCGCCCAGCTTTTTTAAACTTTCCTTTCTCAACAATTTGCACCCAATTGCCTTGATTGTCGTATGAATACTTCGTTTTCGTCTTAGAATAATTAGTCGTGCTTAAAATCCGTACGATCTTCCTAGTTTTTTTGTCATACGTGTAGGATGTTTTGCCCGTTTCTTCCATTTCAGCATCCCCTATCTCATGAAAAAAACTGCGCTCACTTTCGATTTTTCCATCAGAAGTATAAGCAATCAAAGTCGTTCGGAACTGCGTAGCATCTGAAATTACCGTGCGTTTTGTGAGGCGCCCAAAAGCATCGTAAACCAGTATAATTTCTATAGGTTGCGATGTGGAGCTAATGTTCGGCTTTAAGCCTTGAGGTGCTACTTCCTTGTACGTTTGATGAATAAATCTTCCTGCAGAGTCGTACTTGTAAAAGTAGGTTCTGTAATGAATATCATTTTTGTAGCAAATCGACTCGATACAATTTCCATTACTGTCTAGTGAGTCAACAGAACAAGACGTCAGGACTGAGTCTCTATAATGCAGTTCGGTGCATTTTTTCAAAGCGGCAGCATTTCTTTGGAAATACGTTCGTTCAAATAATTCACTCCTTTCAAACCTCTCTTTCAAGTTTAGTTTATTTTGATCGTTGTACGTAAACCTCTGATATAGAACATATCCACCATTCCATGAATTTACATGCCATTCACGAATCGAGTCGAATTCCGTGTAAACAAGGGAGTCAACCCTAGCTGGATAAAAATGGATGGTATAAAGTGTCTTTAGTGCAATTTGGTTATTATCATTATAATTAAAGGTAGTAATCATAGTATCCTTGTACTCAAAAGACTTACTACTCAAAACAAATCCATTTTCATTATAGACTAATTGATTGTAGGTTTCCTTATTCAAATATTCGAGCTCAGTATTAGAAACAGATTCCGTAATTGTCACCTTTTGAGGCCTGCCGACCAAGTCAAAGTCCTCTTTGGTAATTTGTTCATTGAGTTGTCCCAAAGAATAAAGGCTCGAAAAGGATAAAATGATGCTGCAAATGATTCGCATGAATCCAAAAAGCTTACAATAAGTCAAACTCCTTTTCCTTCTCTTCCATCCACTTTTGAAGCGCTCCTGGCTGTTGCATCATAACAGTCATTTTCCGCATGGCTTCTGTATGCGCGGCATCGCCTTTTTGAAACATTTCCATTCCGTGTTGACGACTCAATGAAGCTATTTCGTCGAAAGTGTTTGCTTCAAACTCCATATCGCATGCTCCCCCAAGCTGTCTGCACGTCATTGTTTTCATTTCGTTGTACAATTTCAGATTCATTCAATAGTACGGAAAATTTACTGATTCTGCTTTTTGGAAAGAAAATTGCTGAATACTTGAAAATTGTATTTTCGTTAGCTGATGACAGTGTTGCGCTTTCTTTCTTATTGCGTTTTTTTGAATTTCCTTCTTGCAGCGAACTGGGGGCAAGCTCAAAATGTACCTAAAGAAACTTTCTATCTCGGCGGAATTCAAGTGGGAGAGTCAGATCAATCGCACTGGACCTCCTCAATGATGGCCTCAGGAATGAATACAGTAGAGGTAACTGTTTATGCGCGTCAGGGAGAATGGGATTCCGACCAGCTTTGGTTTGAAGAGCAAGATATAGGTGCGATGAATCAAATTCGGGCCGCTAAAAAAGCCAATATGCACGTGATATTGGTGTTACGCATTGCCCTGGATCACGCATACGACCGGAACAAATTTCTGTGGCATGGAATGATTATGCCGCGTTCCAAACAAGCACTGAACGCCTGGTTTCAACAATACACGGATTTCGTCTTGAAATGGTCCAAAATTGCCGAAGACGAAGGGGTTGATGCAATTGCCATTGGAAGCGAATTGAATGCTCTCTCAGCCACCGTACCCTTAACAGAACAAAGCCCACATCATCGTTTTATGCGCTGCGATAGCTCTCAAAGGATACTGGAAAATAGAGCGTTGAAATACAAAGAACAAATTGGAAAGGACATCTGGATTCAAGGATACAAACAATACGACTCCTTGGAGATGCTTATCGATGATAGAATTCAGGCCAATATTGCCTGGGCGAAACAAATTACCTACGCTGGGCTGCCCGATTCACTGGAGCGTATGAATGAACGGCGTGCGCTTATTCAGAAAAAATGGTTGAAATTGATTCGCAAAACACGACGTCAGTTTTCAGGACAGTTAACCTATGCCGCCAATTTTGACAATTACTTTGAAGTTAACTTCTGGGAGCAGCTAGACTTCATTGGAATCAACGCTTATTTCCCTTTGCGCCAACCTGAAAGCGCGCAGATGAATAACACAGAGCTTCGGAAGCATTTGAAAACGGGCTGGGAAGAAGTTTTCCAAGCGATTGATTCGTTCTGTCTTGAGCAGCAAATCACGCACATGCCACTCTTGTTTACCGAATTGGGTTACACCAATTATGCGGATGCTACTACCGAGCCCTGGTCGGGCTTTGGTTACTCGATTGTAGGTGAAGCTGAAAACGAAAAGCTTATTGTCTGGAATCAGCAAAAGTTGAATCCCGAAGAAAGAGCCATTGCCATAGAAACGCTTCACGCCGTTGTTCAGAGTCAGTCAATTAAGCTCCAAGGGTTGTTGTACTGGAAGTTTACTACCATGGCATCGCAGTTGTCCATTGAACCTTTTGCAATTCTATTGAATACAAAAGTCAACTCCTCTCCAGACCCAGGATTGCAATCTTTGCAGCTTTTCGCAGAGTAGCAATGGTTTATCCTGGTCATTGTGATTCTTGTAAAATATTTTTTGCTTAGAATTCAACAGTTCAAAAAGTGTGAAAGATAACGGTGTTTATTCTTTCGTTTTTTTACCTTAGAGCACAACCGAAACTGAACACAATGAAATACTACTTAGCAAGTGCTCTCGCTACTACACTACTTTTAGGGGCATGCGGAGAAGAAGGAACCAAAGCGTTTGACTCTAAAGACGACTCAGGAGATAAAAAAGAGAAAATCGAACGCGTCAAAACCCCAACCTTCACTTCGGATGATTGGATTATTGTAAAATTCGGACTGGGAGAAATGGGCTATCAAACTCCAGACGACGAAGTGATGCTCAAAGGAAGCTACACTTTCGTACGTCCGTTCAGTGAAAAGCATGCATCCGTGCGGGTTTCAGGAAACAAAATGGGCATCATTGATGAATCTGGTAAGGAGGTTATTCCATTTGAATATCATTACACTTCGGCAGTTGGAAGTGGTTTATTCGCTGTCCGAAAAGGAAATAAGGATAAAGTAGGTTACATGAACCTGGATGGCAAATATGTCGTGCAACCGAAATACGATATGGGATTTGCCTTCCAGGGTAAGCGCGCCCGTGTTGCTGTAGGCTATTATCAAGACATGTTGGATTTCAAAGACATGGAAAACTGTAAATATGGTTTTATCGATGAGAACGGAAAGGAGGTCATTGAACCGAAATACGACTGGGCAGGCGACTTTGCTGAGGGAATTGCTCCGGTGGCGTTGAATGGCAGATACTTTTTTATCGATAAAGATGGAAACAAGCTAGATGACCAAACCTATTCAAACCTCTCTGGCTTTCGTGGTGATTTATGCTGGGTAAGAAAAGGAAGCAAAGGTGGATTTATCAATCGTGACAACGAAGTGGTAATTCCTTTGGAATATCAAAACCACATGTTCTTTTTTACGCGTGGTTCGCGATTTGGCTCTATGAATTTAGAAAGCGAAATTGGTGCTACGCGCTTTCAAAACGATGACGGAGTGTTTTTCTTGTCAAAAGGGCCTAATAAATGGGGCATTGTGGACATCAATAATAAGGTATTAACCCCTTTCGAATACAGTTCGTTCGAAATGCCTAATGACGGTTATATGGAATTCGAAAAGCGCGACAGGCATGGCTTTGCACGCTACGAAAAAGGCGTTCTTTCTGAAATTATCCCTGCTAAGTTTGATTATATCTACCACTACCCTGGCAACGATTATGTTGAGGTTGGCCTGGGCGATTACAGCAACCGAAAAATGGGAATGTATAGCACCGAAGGTAAAGAGTTAATAGCACCAAAGTACGAAGATGTCGAGCATTGCGGTAATGACATTTACGGCGTTAAAATTGGCGGGAAATGGGCATTACTAAACGGAGATAAACAAATCACCGAGCCAAAATACGATTACGTTTCTGACTTTGACGGACAGAGAACTTACGCTACTATTGGCGACAAAACGGTGTACATTGATTCAAACGGTAAAGAATACAACAGCCCACGATAATTAGGCGGAGGGTTAAACCTCACTTTTTATATAAGAGCAAGAAATAATTCTTAAATTCGTTGATAACCAAACAAATGACTACATGAAAGCGCTTTTTTCTTTCTACTTTTTACTATTGGGCACACTAACGTATGCACAATCCGATTGTCGTCCTTACTTGCCAGGGGAAACCGGCAAAACCTGGGAAATCACAAATTATTCGAACAAGGACAAGGTTACAGGAACAATTCGTTATGAAATACTGTCGGTAAACGAAACAGATTCTACAACAATCTATGAAATTCAGGCAGACTATTACGATAAAAAGAACAATCAAACGTATCAAAGCACCTATGAAGCATCGTGCCTGAACGGTATTTTCCAGTTGGATATGACCGCTATGATGGATGGAAATTCTATGGCTGCATATAAGGATATGGATGCAGAAGTGGACGCCACCGAATTTGAACTGCCTCCTACAGATCCTTCAGCGGTAGGGCCATTAGAGGATGGGAAATTGAAAGTTTCGGTCGGTTCAAATGGAATGAACATTATGACCATGACGGTGGAAGTAACAGACCGAAAAATTGAAGGCGTAGAGGAAATTACTACGGAGGCAGGCACCTTCAACTGTCTCAAATTAACTCAAAACGTGAGTACTCGAATGTTACTGAAAATAGAAGCTAGTTCTATTGAATGGTATGCAGAAGGCGTGGGAATGGTTCGGTCGGAATCTTACAACTCTAAAGGAAAACTAACGGGCTATAGTGTCTTGACGAAGTTGGATTAGAAAACAGCACCTGGATTTGGCTACTACACTTCAATCTTCATTTCTGTGCAGGCCCCTCCTTCGTCATAGAATACGATTTCTCCGTTCAATTGCTGAATCAGTCCTTCCACGATGGATAATCCGGATGAACTAATATTCGCGAGTGTATGAGTACGTGAAATACCGTAGCCTCTGCCATCATCTGAGTATCGAATTACGAGCATGTTATCCTGCACATCAATGTTTACTTTCAGGTGCAGAGGATGTCCATTGTTTCGCCCGTGTTTCATCGAATTGTTCACTAGTTCTGTGATGATCAATCCGATGGGAATTAAAAAGTCTATACTTTCTACAAACTTGACGGATTCAATCTCGAAATAAGCATTTTGCCCGTGTGTTAACGGATTGATGATTTTCTCCAAATATGACTTGATCGCAACTTTGTCCAGACGATCAGACTTATAAATGGCGTCATACGCCCCCGCAATAGACTTGATGGAATCCTCTATTTCGTGTGTATAGATTGTCCCGTTTTTATCCTTTAGGCGAGACATGCTCAAAAGCAGTTGAAGGTTATTTTTGACACGGTGGTGTACTTCTTTCAGGAGAACTTCACGTTCTCGAACTGCTTTTTTTAATTCTTCCTCCAGAGATTTTTCTTCGGTAATATCTACGTGGCATCCAATCGCTCTCAGTGGAGCTCCTTCGTCAGACCATTCTACTACCTTTCCGTTACAACGTACCCAAACCGTTGATCCATCTTTATGATGATAACGCACCACTGAATTAAAGGGGACTTTTCCCCGAGAAGCTACATGGGCATTGAAGCTCTCAAACATGCCAGGAAGATCTTCCTGATATGCTATTTTTTGCCAGGCTTCTGGTGTATTTTCCATTTCATGATCCGCGTAACCAAACATGCTTTTGAAGCGAGGACTTAAATATTCCTCATTTGTAACCATGTCCCAATCCCAGAATCCAGCCAAAGAACTTTCCAAGGCACTTTCACTGATGACGTGTAAATCTTCTATGGAGGTATACTTTTTCATCTCAATTTTCCGTTGTGAACTGATTATCAACAGCGGCTTTCCAAGATAGAAAAAAAACAAACGCAATCCCCCGTAAACTACCGTAAAATCTTGCTTTGACGTGGAAGACAGTAATTTATATGATAAGGTAACTATTACACGTGTTGGTATTTCATGCCGTGGTTGTGAAAATGTTGTGCTCAAAAAGAATCCTCTGTCCAAAATTGAACAGAGGATATTTCTTTTAAATAGGTGAAATGATTTTTCCTACTACAATTGCTCTGCAATCATAGCCGGACCCCAGTATACTTCTGCGGCAAAAATTTCTCCTTTCGCACCTATATGAAACACCTCCTTCCCATGAAAGGAAATGTCTTTCCCATTATATGTTTTTGCCTGAGCTGTCCAGGAAACTTCCGTACACTCTTTTTTAGTCACCTGTTCTTTTATCGTCATCTCCAATTCTGCAAAGAAGCGCAAAACCCCTTTGAAGAATACGGACAACTGCTGGTGGCCAATGTACGGTCGACTTCCAACGGGATCTTCTATGTATCCATCCGTTGCAAACAACTGCACCCAGTCTTCCATATTTAAGTCACTAATAGAATTGAAATAACGTTGTATCACATCGTTGATGATGTCTTCGTCTTCCGCTAACCCATACTTTTCGTGATCTAAATTGTAATTTTCATCCTTCATAATAAGGGTACCCGCAACTTCACCATACTGGAAGTTCGTTTTCATGGTCAGATCGTATTTTGCATCGTCAATTTCCTTGAACATGGGTTGCACAAACTTACTGGTAAGGGTTACCAAATCATAGCCGATAGAACCGAAAGATTCCGACCCGATAGTTCCTGATGACAAATTGTAATGCTGGAAAAAGAACATTTTTAAAGAGCGCTCCAAGCGTGAAAAATTGTTGATGATCGCTAGTTTCTCCGCTTCTTGCTTCGGGTTTTCTAAGATGTATACAATAGAAGTACCCTCTCTTTTTAGCTGCCCCATAAACTGTCCGTAAATTTTTCGAGCTACACCGAAAACCTCATGCGCTTGTTGTGACTGCCCTCCACTGGCCCCTCTCAATGCAACACGAAGCGGATGGTAGTCAGACAATACCATGTGCTCCAAAATCATGATGTGTTCAGAAAGGAACATTAAAATTTCATAGGCAGCTTTGAAGTGATTGCTAATTTCCAGATGGTTCTTTTCTTCTTCATTAAACGCTGTTGCTATTGCTTCCAGCTCACGAATGGCAATATTGAACCAGTACTCTGAAATTTGATGAACACGCATGAAGATTTCATCCTCACCATTATAATATTCAAACTTACTCAGGCGTTTTAAATCGGCATTACCCATGTATCCGTGCTTCCTCGCTGGTGTTCCAATTCCGGCAATGATACGTGGCAAACCGAAATGTGCTCTGATTTCATTCATCTGTGTTCCCAAACCTAACTTTACCTTATCCGCAATCTTAAAATAAAGTCGTGTGATGTGATCCACCTCATCCGAACAGTAAGGATACGTTTGTTTGAGGTTCTCGATATTGTTCGAAAGACGCTCTTCGTATTCACCTCCCGGATAAGATCGTGTGTAGTTACTCAATAGCTTAAACTGAGTTTCCAAACTGCGCATCAAATGCGAAATTTTGTCCATATCAGCCCCTTCCTTGACAAAGCTCCCCAACAACGCTGTAGTTAGCTCAATGGAAGCCACTCCACATCGAACCATATTCTCATACCTCGATTCACTTTCGTTGAACAGCGTACTCAACTCCTCATAATTTATGTACAAATTGTACGGCACCTTTTCCATAATAAAATATTTTATGTTTTAGGCACATCTACGTAAATACCACAATTAGGTTTAGTTTCGAGCGGCGTAAGTGGAAACGCAATGGCGAATAATAGTCCTCACTGAATTAAAACATTACGAAATTTTGGCACCACAAAATGCATTTGTTTACCAAAACTTAAAGGTGATTTTTACGATTAAGCATAAGGAGCATGAGTTGCTACTAAAGCAAATGCTAACTATCAGTTTAAGGTAAATATTATGGGATATCGGGCGCGCACCTTGAGTGCCCTGCCATTGCAATAATGTGGCAACCACTTCGGCATTTCATTGAACAAACGCAATACCTCCGCATCGAGTGCGTCAGATACCCCACGCTCAATCCTTATATTCGTTAAACTGCCATCTGTTTCAATTTCGAAAGCTACATAGACTTTTCCCTGTTCGCCTCTATCAATAGCAGCTTCTGGATACACGATCATATCCACTATATACCTATGGAAATTTTGAGGGCCTCCGGGGAATTGGTCTTCTGTCACCATAACAGGTTCTTCATCATCCTCCAATTGAAAGCATGAAGGAACAGTAGCCGTATCTACTTTTGCCACTTCTTCAAGTAGTTTTTTCATTTCAACTTCTCTGAGTTCCTTCCAATAGGTAAGCCGCTCCTCTCTACGTTGTTGTTCGTCCTTAGATAGATACAATTTATGAGGTTCAGACAATTCGATTACGATATCGACATCATCCTTTCTTTTTTTGTTGAATCCGAAATAACTACGCTTGTAATATCCTTCGGCAATCACCGTAATCTCGAAACTACGTTCTGTGTACGCCTCAAAAATGTATTCCCCTTTACCATTTGCAACAACGGTATCAAGAGTTTCATTATTTAAAAGAAGCTGTGCACCAGGAATCGGAGCACTTGTTCCGCGGTCAATTACTGTAAAGTAAATGTTATACGACTTACCGGCGAATACAGCATTAGGCAACAAAAACAGGAAAAGAAAAATTGCTTTCATGGAGTAAATAATAACAATTCGTAACTGAAACGTTCAAAACGATCCGACTTAGACCAGTTTGTCCAATTGATTCATTTTTTCAATCAAATCTCCCTGGATTGCCACTACGGCAGGTTTCGGAACATTATCGTCATCAAATGGCCACGAGCTGGTTGGTTGCGATACGTCGGTTGTTTGTTCACCAGGATGTTGGACACTCAGGAACAAGGTTTTGCCATCAGGTGAAAACCAAGGTCCAGTCAACTCCGCATCCTTTGGTGCAGAAGCCACGCGTATCACCTTCCCAGCATCATCGCCATGCCTCGGAATCACAAACAAGCTATTGTTTTTAAAAGGCATGTAAGGCTGATCTTCGCGGTTCATGGCACTACCCGACATATCTGAAGTCATCCATAGGTTTCCAGCTCGATCAAACGCCAGGTTATCAGGGCACGAAAATCCACTTTCCTCTCCCCCTGCCTTGTATGTTGAAGCTGTAAATGTGATTGCATCATATGCGCCTTTTGACTCTTCTATCTTTAAAATGGACCCATGATAGTCGTTTTTGGCCTTGTTGTTCGTGAGTGAAACAAAGACATTTCCGGTAATGGGATCAATTTCAATGTCTTCTGGTCGATTTAGCTCCGTTGCACCCAATAATTTTGCTGCTTCCCGAGCTCTAATCAGTACTTCGGTTTGATCCTTAAATTTGGCTTGTAACAGAGGGCTGTTTTCCCAGTCCAGTGCGAGCCATTTGCCATTTTCGGTATCCGCTACATACAATGTACCATCTTTCAGAGACCTTGGTTTCGAAGACACAAATTTATAGAGATGTTCGCTGTTTTTATCATCCCCTGTATACGCTACAATTCGTTGGTCTTCTAATTCCCTTAAAGTACAGCACTCATGAGCAAATCTGCCCATTGCAATATGTTTTTGTGCCGATCCTGTTTTGGGATCAACCTCCACTACCCAACCATAATGTTCAGGTGGAAAATCGTAAAATTTTTCCCATGCATCAGAACTAGCCACAAGAGAAGCTACATTGTTAGAATCGTATACAGTTTCGCCCCAAAAACCATCGTAGTTTTCTTCGCAAGTGAGAATGGTATTCCAAGGGGTAATTCCACCAGAGCAATTGCTATTTGTGCCAATAAGAGTTGTCGCCCCTTTAATTGGTGCGTTCCAATTAACCATCATAGGTGTTTTTGCTGTTATTCGACGGTTGTAGGGATCATTTTGTACTACCTTCCACTTCCCATTTTCTTCTTTGATTCGAATAATGCTTCCTCCCACTGCATACATTTCGGCATCTACCTGGGCTTTCGTTTTGTGTTCGTGCGCATCCAGTTGATCACTGTCAAAACCTGAAACAAAAAGCGGGTGTACATATTCATGATTCACCCAAAGCAGACCATCCTTGGGGTTATTATCATCGAGTGGAATAAAGCAGGTAAAATCATTGTTAAAACCAAAAGTATCCGAGTCGTTTATGGCTTCCCCCCAGCGAATTATAACACTGTAGGTAAGTCCTTCGGATAAAAGCAGGTCGTCAATGTTAGATGCTGCAAGAGGTTTTAATTGCACCTGTTTCAGTTCCTCTAGTCGTTGTTTGTTTGAGCTGTTTTTACTGTCAGGTTTGGCTTTATCCTGGCATCCAAAAAAAATAGGCGGTACTATTACCATTCCAATTCCTGCCTTTCCAAGAAAAGAAAGAAACTCTTTTCTGTCGTACATTTTTTTCTCCATGTCCTTTGGTGTTGATTCGCCTTTTCTCAGGTTAACAGAGCGACGTAAACGCTGCATTACGAAGGTAAGAATTTGGATGCGCATTTGCTTCGGATGAAACCTTTCAATTGCATGTTCACTTCATAGCGCTCCTTTTGTTTAATGTTTTTATCTAAATATTGAACAAAACTAAAATAATGAGTATATTCTGGCAATGAACGTATTACTTACAGGTGCAAACGGTTATATAGGAAAGAGGCTACTTCCGCTCTTAGTGGAGCGTGGAAACCATGTTTACTGCTGCGTGCGAGACAAAAGCCGATTTTCACCACCCGAATCTCTTTTAGATCGAATTACAGTGCTTGAATTGGACCTTATGGACGCTGATTCGCTTGATAAAATTCCGGATGGTATAGATGCCGCTTATTACTTGGTTCATTCCATGTCTAGTTCGGCTGATTATAGAGAAATGGAGCAACAATGCGCAATTAATTTTCGAGGTCGCGTCAATAAAACCAAGGCGAAGCATGTGATTTACCTCAGTGGAATGATCAATGAGGACGAATTATCCGAGCATCTTTTGTCGAGGAAAAATGTGGAGGACACGCTGGAATCAGGAGCGTATCATTTCACCTGCTTCCGCGCGGGTATCATTGTCGGTTCGGGCAGCGCCTCTTTCGAAATTATCAGGGATTTAGTGGAGAAGCTGCCTGTGATGATCACTCCCAAATGGTTGTTGACGCGTTGTCAACCAATAGGTATTGCAGATGTGCTCGACATATTAGTGAAAGGTCTGAGAAACAAAGATGTTTATGACCAAAACTTTGATATTGGCTCAGAAGACGTTCTCACCTACAAAGAAATGCTACTGCAATTTGCGGAAGTGCGGGGGCTGAAAAGACGAATTTGGACGGTTCCTGTGATGACCCCAAGATTGTCTTCTTATTGGTTGTACTTTGTAACCTCAACCTCGTATCGTTTGGCTTCCTCGCTGGTAGATAGTATGAAAGTGGAAGTGGTGTGCAGAGACCTCCGTATCAATGAAATTTTGGGTGTTTCGCCAATGTCTTACAAAGAGGCCATCAGCAGGGCATTCAAACGAATACAGGACAATAACATCGTATCCAGTTGGAAAGATTCGTATGTCAGCAGCGGTATCGATTTCGAAATTGGAGACTTCATCAATGTACCGCAATTTGGAACCTTTCTTGACAAGCGTAAGAAGAAAATCGTGGACAAACGAGCGACCATTGAAAGGATTTGGCAACTCGGCGGAGACAATGGTTGGTACTACGGCAACTGGCTGTGGCGATTCCGAGGACTATTAGATAAAGCGGTAGGTGGTGTTGGTTTGCGGCGTGGAAGAACCAACCCCAACACGCTAAACCCTGGTGATGCATTAGATTTTTGGCGCGTTCTGTATGCAAATAATAAAGAAGGCCGATTGCTTTTGTTCGCAGAAATGAAACTTCCTGGTGAAGCATGGCTGGAATTTAAAATTGAAGACGGGAAACTGGTTCAAACAGCCACATTCCGCCCACGAGGTTTGGCGGGTAGAATCTATTGGTACCTAGTGTATCCTTTTCACGGTTTTATCTTCAGTGGGATGCTGAAGCGACTCGTGCAGGTTACGTAAAAGGATTTCACCTGTCGGTTTTTTACAATTATTCAGTGAACGCATGCTCTAATTTCGGTTTGTAATCAAAATAGAAGAGCATGAAAAACCATTTAAAAATTATGTTAGGAATGCTATTTCCAGCCCTAACAGTCTCGGCCCAACAAACAATTGATACCTATATAGCAGGAAATAGCTTGGTGCATCACATTGTTCAAGTAAACCAAACACCATCTCAGGAAACCTCTGCTCCACATTGGATGCAGTTTCTCTCCGAGGAGGCAGGGAACTCGTTTACCATTTCCGGAAATTTCATGTCCCTCCCATTCTACCTCGACCAAAACCAACTTCCTTTGGAAAGCAACTGGTCCTTTGACAGTGTACCGACCGGCTGGGACTCGTGGTCAACACCGTTCAACCAGTCTGCCATTGATAATGTGGTGTTTACTCCATTTAACTTTGTGCAACATCGGGCACCATACGAGACTTACGAATTTGGTGACACAACGTTGTCGCCTATAACAGCTTCTGACACCTTAATTGACTGGGTCATCGAAAACAAGCCCGGTACTTCGATATACATTTATGAAGGTTGGCCAGACATGGGCACCTATACTGGAGGTGCATTTCCACCAACTCCATCGGAATGGGCCAATTATCAGGCAGATGCAGGGTACAACAGTAATTTCCACAGCTGGTTTCTGGAACTACACGACTCTTTGGTCGATCGCTTTCCGAATGAGTGCGTTAAATTGATTCCTGTGGGACCTATCATCAGTGAATTGTTAAATCAACCACCGTATAATTCCATTCCTGTTGATTCGCTCTATGAAGATGATGCGCCACATGGTCGACCAAGCATTTACCTCCTTGCAGGAATGATTACTTATATGGCATTGTATCAAGAACAGGCGCCCTTGTCGTATCAACCGCCAATGGAGTTCATCGATCCTTTGATCATTTCAGAGTATCCGAACCTGGTCAATCATATCTGGTCAGAACTGCTGGCATTCAATTTTTCGAGCGGAAGCAGCCGCGTATTTTGCGATACGAGTTTGAGCGTAAGCGAGTTGGAAGAAAACGTGACGCTAGAGGCATACCCAAATCCAACTTCCGACTTTTTATATGTCAAAGCCAATGTTACGGAAGGCCAATTGGTTTTGAGAAATCTCGTTGGAACTATTGTGGCTCATGGTGCATTGGGTCTTGAAATGAATGTGCAGTCCTTGCCAGCAGGCTATTATTTTCTGGAGCTTCAAGACGCGAATTCAAACCCCTTAGCGAATCGGAAGGTATTGATTCGATGAAAGTATGGGCAAATGAAAAAGATCATCCTGAAATAGGGTGGTCTTTTTTGCATCGATAAGGTCGAATATGAAAGACTTTGAAGGATTTGAAACTAATTATTTCTTTAGTAGCCTACAGGTAAATTGTCTTTCGTCAGATTTTATTCTTACAACATAAACCCCCGCTTCTAAAGCAGAAACATTCACACTACTTTGAATGCTCGTTAGGACCAATTTCCCACAGGTATCATAAATTTCGACGCATTCGACATTCGAGTTATTGGGCAGTGAAACGGTAATCGACTCACTGGAAGGATTAGAGGAAAGTATTGATTGGAAACCCGCATCATCTGGCAGTATTTCAGTCGAAAGCACGTTACTATTTTTAAAAAGAATTCCTGTTTGATCTATGCAGTAAGCCGTGTTACTATCCATCATTTGAATTTTAATTAGGCTGGATGTTGTTCCCGAGGTTTCAATGTTCCATGATATCCCTCCATCAATTGTTCTGTATATTTCTCCTACATCACAACCTAAATAACCTACGTTTTGGTCGATGAAATCCACGGAACGAATAGAATTCGTAGTAGGGCTGATCAATTCAGTCCAATTTGATCCACCGTCGGTCGTTTTGAGAGTCGCACCATTGGAAGCGCACAAGTATCCATTTAAACTATCTGGAAAGGACATTGAATTCAAACGATTGATAGAGTCTGACAACAACAGATTCCAATTATTCCCATGGTTCGTTGTTTTAAACAAATAAGAAATATGGTTGGTGTCTGTCATGAGGATATATCCAGTGCTTGAATTGGGAAATTCCAAATTATCATCACTTTCAAAAAACAAGGTATCCGCATTGAAAACTTGAATAGCACTGGTATCGGTCAGCTTATACAGTTGAGCGTGATTGGTTGCAAAAGAGTTTCCCGAAACGTAACTAACTGAATCATTAACCAAAAGTAAATCCATTGTTTCAAAAACTACAAGCTCAGCATAAGAACTCCAATTGACACCACCGTCATTTGTTTTTTGAAAATTCGTCCACGCCTGACAACGAACACTTCGCAAACCGGTTGAACTACCAGTGAAATCCATTTTAACAACTGATCAGCACCCCAAATCACTGCCTCCGCCTGAATTATCAAGATCGGTAGTTTGCCAATCATTTTGCGTAGATTTTAGGGTATACGTTGTGCCTGACGAAGGAGTTGGACCGGTAGAATTAGCAAATTTAAATCCAACACTATTCTCCACCATTTGGACATTCGTTCCGTGAGCTCCCAAATTATCCCATTGAGCAAATAACAGGCTGTTCGATAGTAATATACTGAAGATGAATCCTATTTTCCGCATAGTGCATGGTTGTTTCTGTTATTTGTCCTGTAATGACCGCCCAATGATATTAAAACGACCCAAAATGTATGGACGTTGGCAAGTTGACACAGAATGCTCGCTACTATAACTTATCGAATGGTATCGAACCAATATGATGATAGTATTTTGCGACAATTCTCAGATATTTCAGAAGTATGATAATTACTATTCTTTCCAAGATCCTGACCCATTTCATCCGTTTCAAAATGAACAAAACGTTTGAAATCCAAGCAAAAAACGCTACTAAAAATGATCTGGATTATTTAGTGACCTCAATCTTCAGGTTTTTAACTTTTTTGAATGGGAATAGAGCTCCTTTTGCGAGTTCCACTAACTTTGTGCCATACAGTTACCCTGTGTGCTTAATTCTTTTTACTAATTCCCTCAATATCTTATAGAAATTGAAACTGCTCAGTTCTATATTTTTTTGCCTATCACTTATCACGCTTCGAGCTCAGGAATCAGATTTGGATCAATTTTTCCATGGTACTTATGAGCCACAAGAACTAAATATCAATTCAAGTGATCGATTGGACTCAATATATCGAAGCTATATAGCAATTAAGAACTCTGAGGATGAAGAGGGTCGGTTGAAAGAATTCGTCTTTGAATATAATTTCTTTCTTGATCAATTGAATAAAGGCGGTGAAGTACTCTATGCCAATGAGATTTCGGACTATTTGAATGAACTGAAAGATCAAATCTTAAGAGACAGCCCAGTCAAGAACCGTATTAAGGTATATTTGACGAACTTCTGCGAACTCAATGCTTTTACCAATGATTTCGGCAGTATTTACATGAACGTAGGTACCATTGCTAAAATGGGAACTGAAGATGATCTCATTGTGGTTTTAGCACATGAGATTGCTCATGTCATCCTAGAACACTCATACAAGCTAGAGAATATTGACCTAGATGAAAAGATTCGAGAATCAAAAGCAACTGAGCAATTAGAATTGCATAAATTCTCAAGAGCCCATGAATTAGAGGCTGATTCTTTGGCGTCCATTCTACTCGAAAGTGGAGGATTTGGAAACAAAGCCTTTTTGTCTTCATTCAAACATCTCCATAAGTATGCAAACCCTGTTTTTGAGGGACTTGTAAAACCGGAAAAGCTGTTCTTTGACGATATTCGTTCTATGGGTTATTACGATCGAGTAATGACTAACGTAGTGAACTTAAATTACGATTACGAAATTGATTCTGCCTATTTGTCCGAAAAGGGTATGGATTCGTTATCAACACATCCAAGTATTGAGAAGAGATTGGAGAATCTAGGAAACCTCATAACAGAAGAATTACCTTCTACCCGTCAGAATTCTGGAAAACATAAAAAGATAAAACAATTGGCTGTCCATCTGTATCTCCGAAAGCTGGTTCAAGATGGTCATTATATAGAGGCACTTCATCTCAATTTAAAACTGAGGGAAACGAATCCAGAAAATCCGGATCTTGTAAAGATGCAGTTAAAATTGATGCTCCTCATTACCCAATCGAAATACGCACCGTACGCGCACAAACAACAAGTAAACATTTATGGAGATGCATGCGATGACATAGAATATCTCAGGTTTCGTCACACAATCATTAAAATGCCACAATTAGAATTTAACATTCTCACCTGCAAAGCAATCCAGCATACTATTGAGCATGGACACCCTGATGCCAGTTACCTTCAAAGAATGCTAAAGTTTTCCAATCAGTTTTTGTACAAAAACAATACTTATTTATTTGAGGCGGACAACGGCAAGTTGGTATTTATACCCGAGAATAATCATGATCAAAGAGTTAACGACATGACTTTGTATCAAACGAGTGGTCAGTCGGAGTACAAAACGAATTTATCGAAATCTGGGTTTATTTTCGTGGATTCGGTCATCACAGACTCTAGTTTCGTTCAAAACTACATGAATGATTACGCTCACTACGATGAGTTAAACAATCACATTCTTTCTTATAAGTCTCAACGAAATAATTTTGAGGAAACATTGACTCTGGATGAATTCATCATTAGTTTCGATTTTGAGAAGGTGTATAAAGACTACCGCAAAGGTGAGTATGTTTCTTTTAATCCCTTGCCTGATTCGGCGCGAATTGCTCTAGTACAATCTGATACATATGTTCTAAAGCAGAGTATGACGGACACTGTTTTAAATATCGAAAGAACTGTTGTACTTGATGAAATGATCGCCAATATTTTAGAAGAAGAGCACTATTTTGATGACTTCATAACTAACAGGCCTGTAAACGGGAAAAGAATTTCACTTGAGGAAAATTACTCGCATTATATTCTAAACACGTTCATCGATGACTGTTGGCAACTTTCAGACTTAATGTACTCAAGCGTAGATGAAGAAGTGCTGCAAATCGTGCAAGAAAGAGAAATCGATTACCTTGCTTACAATATTAATTTTTTGGTAGGTGGTACCACTAAGAAAAAAACGAATGGTATTTTTTATAGCATGTATTTGGACGTGAATAATATGGGAGTAGTCTATATAAGCAAGATTGCAAGCAAAGAAAGACCGTCGAAAAATATGTTAAGACACTTCTTTTATTCCTCTTACTATGGAAAGAGTTTTTAAGTCTTCGATCAAAAATATTATTTCATTCTTGTGCTTCGGTGTTCTGTGCACCGGAAACAGTCTGTCGCAGACCATGGAAAAATCCAACTGGTTACCTATTGATTGCCTGGATGATACTTTGTACCTTCAAAAATATGAGCCGTTCACTTCCCATGAAATTGGAGTAACAATGAGTGATTTGCTGAGTCATGCAACTGACAAAGAAGATACAATGATGGTACAGGATCTGGTCCTTTCAGGTGCTGAATTCTTTAATCTAGTTCTATACAGAAAGATCAATAATGGTATCGATGAAGTAATAAAATCAAGCGAAGACTTACCCTTGATTGCCGTTCATAAAACTGATTTGAATGAGAATATCAATAGTAATTATCGATATGTTATTCGGTCTACATTTACTTTAGAATCGTTTGACTCTCAGAATCAGTATCGATACGGATACCATATCTATGATATTGAAAATGACGTTCATTATAGAAATTACCCGACACTTGCTATGTTGATAGAATCCCTGTCATATTCAAGAGATTTAAAGAGTCGTGAGAATACATTGAGCCAAACAAAATTAGACCGTAAGCTAACCGATAAGGCACTAAAACCAGCGAAAAGAAAGCGCAATGCAACCAGAGTATTGTTGGGTGTCTGTTATGCAGCCTTTATTACATTGATAAGTATATTTTGATGAGTATAAATCAATTTTACATAGCAACAGTTTTCATGCTTCTTTTCTCGCAAAATGGGATAAGTCAAAGTGGTTATTTGGGAAAAGTTAGAAGTGCTGAAATAGGGCTAAGCACTAATATTGGATTCTTTGATTTTTTGCCAACGCAAGAAAAACTTGTGATGGAAGAAACCATGGTTCTTTCTCCAAAAATAGAGCTGGGTTATCAAATCATTCGAAGAAGGACAGCCTATAAGTTCAGCACAAAATACTCCGTACTTCCTAACGTAGAGCAATATTCTACTACATCTACTTATAATCCTCAGCTGAGCCAAACTCGCTCAGATACCAGTAGAATGAGGAGTGATGTGTTTGGTATTTCCTTTAATTTTCGAAAGTTTCTGAATGTAGCGCCTATTGGTTGGTATGTGCAATTTGGCTTCGGTATTGATGCCGTGAATAATAAAAGTATTCACTCCTCTTACATTTCAACGGAAGATTTCACCCAACAAATGAATACGTATTCGGAAACGCATGTTGTTAAAAACAATCTAGTTTTTTTAGGAGAGATTCCACTCGCTATTGGAAAAGTGATTCCAATAGGACGTTCGTTAACACTGGATATCGGACTCAGAAGTTCTGTCACCATGGCGGATTTTAGATATGATCAAAACGCGGCTTATGATCTCAAAGTAAGCACAACCCAAAAATGGGTTAACATGAGATCATTTTTATCGTATAACTTACTAGGAATTTATGCAGGAATTCAAATATTTCACTAAAACCTTATTCGCACTGTTGGTGTTGTTCATAATGATAACCTCGTGCCGTAAGAAAATTGACTTTGACAAAGAGAGTAAGTTTGAAACAAGCCCCTTTGGACCTTATCAACAATACTATGAGCCGTGGCAATCGGTGAATGCCTCATTGACTGGAACACCAACATTAATCAACACGGATAATTCTTTTCTATATATTGCTTCAGAATCAAGTGGAAGATCGTATATGAGATATATGAACTCTAACCTTGTCTCCTATCCTTTATTCTATTCGAATAATTATAAATTCACCGCTATTGAGAAGGGAAACACTAAGATGATAATCGGTGCAAGCGGAGGTCAATATTCTCTGAGAGAGTTTGATGAAAATGGCATCTATGCCACCTTTAATTTTTACGTAACACCAGACCGAAAAATCAATGATATTAGCACAGACGGATTAAAAATTTATCCCGTTGGGAACTTTGTTGGAACCAATCTAAATCCAAGTTCATTCAGCGTGGATAAGCACAACAAGGTGACAAACACCTCTGAAGGTATGCCAGGAATTGCCGGAGAAGTTTTGGATATCGAAAAGCACCTTGGTGAATTTTATATTGCCGGAAATGAGATATTAAACTTTCAACATTCTATCGCAAAATGGAACGGTTCACAATGGCAGCCATTCGCGAATATCGACGATGATAAAGTAACGGGAATTAGCTGGATCGGAGACACTCTATTCATTGCTGGCTATGCAAATGGTCAAACTGCTATTCGAAAATATGCGAATGGAAGTTTGATTGAAGATAACATTGTGGTTAATACTGCATCAAGTGAAGAAGAAACGGATATAAAGTTATATGAATATGGAACTTCTCTTTATGCCTACGGCACTATTAATTTTCCAGGAAGTCCCTATACGAGTGTCTTAGAATATCAGAACGGGCAATGGAATTATGTAGGGAATCTTGGTGGGGTTGCCAAAGATATCGTTGCTTTTGGTGGCTACTTATATGCAATCGTAGGGAACAGCGTTAAAAGGATTCAGCTTTGAGCGATCCAGATCTAACACAATCACCGCCTTTGAAAGCTTCTACAATGGAACTGTGAAGGGCTTAAAATTCGAAGAACACCGTCTGAACATGTATGCTTGGCACAAATCGGATTCTGAAGAATATGATTTGCAGTCCAGAAAAATCAGCGTGGTGGTCAGCACTTTCGCACTTTACATTTACGCTACTTTCTGACACCGGCAATGAAAAAGCGATAGCTTTTATAGGAAACGGTCCAACAATGCCGTGAAGGGCTGGTCCAGGTTAAATCCTGCCATTAAATATGTGCTGTAAGAAAAAAGATCACCTCATTTCTAAGATGATCTTTAATTAGTCGTGACCTCAATGGGACAAGAGTCGAACTTTTTGGAGGAGGATTTAATGGAAATATTGACTATCAATCGGCTTTCCTAGAAATCAAATAACAGTTTAGTTATTTGATTTTTTTTCTGAATAATGAGACTCCGACTTTAATTCCAAAATCCCATCGAAAAATCTCATCCATACGGAAACCTACTTGGTCTGACCAAGAGTTTTTTATTGAATTAATCGCATAAGAAGATGATGGAATTTGTTCGATATCATCTATTTCTAGAGAGCCCGTAGAACCTACCATCATAATTGGCTTATAGTTTGCGTAAAGATCTACAAAGATCAATGGAGATAATACGAATCGATACCCCGCTGTAGCATTCACTCCCAGAATGTTAAAGCCACTGCCAGATGCAATAGTCATAGTTAAATTGTCTGCACGCAAATAATCGTCGAGTGCAGCATCATACAAATAAACCTTATCTACTTCCGATTTATCAGTGTATCCCACTCTACCAAAGAAAGCCCCTCCCCCTAAATAAAATCCAAATGGAGCAGCGGTGCTTCCCCACGAAGGGAACCAGTATAATTGTGCATCGATTTCCATACTTCTCATGAAGAATATGGTAGTCAACTGTTCAAAATCAAGAGGCTCAAAATTGTCGTTAGTGTATGCATCAAAAGTTGTCGTTGTGATTCCAGCGTCAAACAGTAGGTTGTGTTTCATTAATCGTTGATAACCAAAACCTAATCCTAGACTACTTTCAACGCGACTAGAAAAAAGTTTATTGAAATGCGAAGCTTTCCAGTACACAAAATTTTTCGACCCAAAACTCGTTAGGTTTTCTTGTGTTGTCCCAAACAAGGAAATAAAAAGGCATATGCACAAAGTGAATGTTTTCATTTATCGTTTGATTTATTAAGTTCTAGGAAAGAATTATAAAGTGCGTTCATCATTTTAATTTTACTGAGCCCCTGAATATCGTAGCTTAATGACATATGTTCTTTGTTTGCGTAAAATGTTACTTCAATTTCCGTCTTAAACAAATCATTTAGACTTACGGCTAACATCGGAGGAAAAAGAAAACTTGACCAGAATAGAGCTGGCTGATTTGTTATCATAAAAGACTGTTCGCAGTTGATAAACATAATTTGTTCGTACGAAGCAAATCGCTCAAAAATATCACGCATATTACCTGGGATCAAATAAACATTTGATCCAGAAATGGTTTTTTCTAATTGTTTAATATGTATCCAGTCCGACGCATCGAATTTATTGCTCGCCATTGCCTGGCCATTTAATGTAACTTCATCGTAGGGTGATTTCTTTATCGTTGTAGCAATACTTTTCTCAATTCGTTTTTCAAGCTGTGCAATGGAACGTAAATGGGACTGGCGTAATGGTTTTTTAACTGCTTTGCTTGACGTTGGTTCAACTACAAGAATACGTCCTATCTTGGCCGTGTTTTTTTTCAGTATTGTTCTTTTGGGTAAATCAATTCTAGTAAAATATGGAATCAACCCAGAGCCAGAACTCCCAGACTTAACTTTAATTTCACCCACTTCATTCTTCAACCAGTATTCATAAGCCTCTGAGAACGTATAATCCTTGAGGGTCGCATTATTGCTGGCGGTGTCTATTTCTTTGATGCTATCCTTTACAACTTCAACTTTTTTGTTCATTGGAAGTTGTATGGCCAAATTGTCGCTGGATAACACACGTGAAAGACACTCTTGAATCACCTGATTTTTTGGGAACATATCATCCAACGTATATAGCCGACCTGTCACTAATGTCCCTAACTCCTTTCCTTTTAATTGATCGAAAAATGCATAGAAGACATGTGCCTGGCCTTTGACAAAGCGTGGTAAGCGAGCGTATCTTGAGTACTCATTCGTTTTATAAAGTAGCTGTAAGTTTGCCAGGCTAATTGCTTCTTGTTCTGCCAAGTAATCGTTTATTACAAACTCTTTTCTTAGTCCATAATTTATATAAATTGCATCTAGGTACTCTTTGTTTTGATTAGCTACCTGTACTTCGTAGAATCGAGAAAGTTTCAGCTGTTCTCTCCATTTTGATTCATCCTTGTGAGTGAGGTGGCCATCAGATAACTTTGCCTTTGTTAATGCCTCCTGAACCCTTTTTTTTCTTGATCTAGCATCAGGGTGTGTTGAGTACAAACTAACTTCCTTCTCATCGAAAATTAGTTCAGGATAATCAGAATTTAATACATTCGGGTTTAGCTCAAAATAACTACAATTAACATCGTTTGGACCAAATACATAGTCTGCATTTGGTAAAAAACTTAACTCCAATAAATTAAAAATGTCTACAACACCAGTTGTATCGAAATTGGCCTTTGCGAAAAGTTCAACAGCTATTAAATCCGCTTCGAACTCGTTATCTCTTGAGAAAGAGAAATAATCCTCAACATCCTTCTCAGATGTATTTCTCATCTCGATATATTTTTCATATCTCTGAACCGAATGTTGCTTCATGAAGTGCACCAATTCATGAGACAGGATAAATGCTAGCTGCTCTAAATTCTTTAGCCTTGCAAGGAGCGGTACACTGATGAAAATATCCCCTGTGGAAAAACAGTATGCATTAGCATAATCATCCGTTGTGACGAAGAATCTAATCTCTTCTCTATCTAAATCATTTGATTCTAGAATAAGCTCTCCCACCCCATTGACTAATTCATGAAGAGGTCCACCTGTAATAATGTTGCCATCATTAAACATCGTATTAATTGTCAACCTTGATCCAAACTCGACTTTTGATAACTTGACTTGCTTTGTACCTCCTAGCTGATCATATAAAGTTTTAGAGAGCTCTGGTGGTAATTCAGGATCACTCAGTGAATAATGAAAATTAATACTATCCCGAACTATTTTCTGAGCATGTACCATTTTACTACCAAATAGCAGAACAGCACAAACCAAAATTGAAGCAAGTCTTTTCAATTTACTCATAAAATACTGGGTTTAGAATTGAAAAATTGATCCATATTTTTTCTTTGTTGAGTTTTGGCACCATTAACAGATAATCAGAAATTTGGTAGATTCCACCTGTCAAAATCGCATCATTTTCTTCAAACTTGAAAACGGTATTACCCGTGCCTATTATTGCATCATTTATAGGGTATTCACAAACCACCATATTCTCGAACTTTAACTCATAATACTCTGGTTTTTCTCTTGCCATGTCAAGATAAGACCTGTCTACATTCGCTATTAGGTAAGGTTTTCCATTCCTAGAAATAAGTTGAGGAGTAACGTAGTCATCTAGAATCGGATAAGTTGGAACGAACCACGCCTCGGTTTTTTCAATTCCACTTTCCAACTCCATATTATAAAGCTCAATCTTATTTACATAAAGCCAGTTTGACTCAGTAGCCATAATTCCGTCTTTTTCATAGGACCTACCCCTTTTACATGCTGCAACTAGTAGTTCATCGTCATTCGCAAATAATTGAAATGAATTGTAATCCGAATAATCATCTTCGAGCATAAACTCCTTCAAAAATATAAAGGACTCTAATTCAACGTCAAATTTGTAGATATGGCATTTCTTCAAGTTTTTGCCCACTTTCACGTCCAAATAATATATACCTCCATTTGAATGTGTCACCCTATCATACCTCACATCGAAGGTTCCAGTCCCTCCCGATTTTGTGACTCTTTGCATTTTATCATTTTTATTTAATATGAATTTGCTTTGAGACACTGTTAAAAGATAGTTCTTGGTATAGTACAATTTTGGAGCTAGTTCAATATAATAAGTATCGCTATCGCCATTAACTTTCATGAAATTCGCATAGGCTGTGGGTTTCACCTTGACATCCGCAACTTCTCTTATCTCAATTAGGTGACCATTTTCACTTACACTCCAAAGCTCTGCTTGCTCTTTGGTCATATTTGCAACTAACATTAGTAAAGAATCATCTATTTCTAATAATGCTAAACATTTCACTTCATCACGAGAAGGATAGGATATCTGAGATACTTGCCTGGTTGAGGAACTCTTTGGGTCAAAAAAACTAATTGTGGCACTCAATATATTAACATCTACCTCTTTTCCATTGTTGTAATGGGTAGCATAATAAACGTACTCATCGCCTACTTGTCCAACAAACTCTACTGGATCCGTCTTCCAAGAGGTTGCCTTTGAGTAAGTATCTTTTTCCTCAAATAACCTTCCCGATTGATTCCAATCGGTTGAAATATAAAAATCTTCTTGACCGAGCAAGGAGCACGCCAAGAAACAACAGTAAAGGGTTACGATTACTTTTTGATTAAGAATTATCATTGTCGGTTTAGGTTATCAAACAGCTTACAAGTAAATAAAAATGTGAGCATTTCATTGGAAAGCTTCACCATTTTTGCTGAAATATACAAAGGAATGAATAAAGGAGCTAATAAATAAGGGATACCGAATTGGTACATATCCCCACAGTTAAATGGTGTGCCACACTATTTAAAACCATGACAACAACTACAATTTCTAAGAAGATCTCATTGTTCTTCCTCTATTGACCTACAGTTGGACTCGAATCAGTTTCATTAAAAGTTCGAACCTAACCAACTGAAATCCAGGCGTAATGGGAGTTACAGGTAAAAACAAAGCCAACCCCGAGCAGATTGGCTTTAAAAAGTGACCCCGGCAGGATTCTAACCTGCAACCGCTGGAGCCGAAATCCAGTGCTCTATACAGTTGAGCTACGGAGCCTAATGACCCACCGAGCCTCGAGCGGAGCCGAGAGGCGAAGTCAAGGTGCAAATTTAACCTACATTCCCAAATACACAAGCATCGATTGATTTTTGGTGAAAGTGCCTTTCTTATTTCCTTAGCTTTTCCACCATCTACCGTATATCAAGTTGCAACCTTTTCCATCTTTGTGTATCTTGGTGACATGCAGTTTCTCTCCAAAGCAATAGTGTTCTATTGGGCGACGACCACTCTGGTTGCCTCAACATGCTTTGGTGCTGACGTACATTACTGTGAAGGCAAGGTGCAGACGTTCGCCGTTTTTGATGTAGCGAAGCCGTGCAAAATGCACCAAAAACAAACAGTTAAAGTAGCAGAGAAGGAACTTCCACCTTGCTGTAAGGCCAGAAAAAAAGCTGAAAAGAAGGCAAAAGAAGGTGTTCCTGTTTTCAAGAAAGGGAAGTGTTGCCATAACGACCAGGTTGCCTTTAAAACAGATGGACAGATTCAAAAATCAAGTGTCGATCTACCATCGGTTGAGCTAAAAACTCCAGCGTTCGTCCCATCACAAAATGAAATCGTTTTCACGAGCGCTCTCCAAAACACAAATACTCCTTTCAGAGGTCCACCCGACCCAGATTTAAGGCACAACTATCAAATATTCTTTCAAGTTTTTCGCATTTGATGCCTTGATTTTCCTCGTTGGGAATACAAGCAGATGAATTCGAACACTCAAAAATTGAAAGAAAATGTTTTTAAAATCTTTAGTAGCCCTTGTGGCTTTAACTGCGCTAAGTTTCTCATCTGGAGACGGAAAGAAGGAACGAGCAACTTTTACCATATACGGCGAATGTGGTATGTGTGAAACACGCATTGAAAACGCTATCAATGAAATGGAAGGCGTTATTTGGGCCGACTGGGAAGAAGCAACGCTTGAGTTGACCGTGAAATACGATACTTCCAAAACTTCTCTAGACAAAATCAAACAAAAAGCAGCAGCTATCGGGCACGACACAAATGAAATACGTGCTTCCGAAGAGGCCTATGAGAATCTGCATCCTTGTTGTAAATACGAAAGACCAAAATCTAAATCATCAGACAGCGGAAAAAAGTAGAAGAAAGAAGACTTCTTTCAGCTTTCTGCCTTCAACTTTCAATCAAAAAGAAAAAACTATGAAAACACTTTTACTAGCAGCTTGCACATTTATAGTAGGTGCAGCGATGTCCCAAACATTCACCTGGGAGACAACCAATACAGTTGAAACCAATTTGGATCAAAACCAAACAGTGCAATACCCATTGTACCTGAATGCGGTGGGAAACGATACCGTTACCCTCGGCATTGAAGTCATCTACAACGACGTACCGCAGTCGTGGGACGGAATGGTGTGCATCTACGGGCAGTGCCTGGGAAATATCTCTCCTGTTGGAACGCAGGCGACTATGCAGCCGATTTACGGATCTACTCAAGGAATGGTTCGCCTAACGGTAAACCCTTTCAATGGAACTGAAGTCGCTACGCTTCAAATTTACGTGTACGATGTAAACTTCCCGAACGATGGAGATACAGCGACCTGGCTACTAAACACGACCGTTAACACACCAGAATTAATGGCCGCAGAAGTATCTATAGCGCCAAACCCAGTACATGATGCGTTTACCATTCATTCAGATTACAACATGAGTCAAGCTGATATTATTGACGCGACTGGAAGAATTGTTCGCACTGTACCTTTGACCAACGTTCAAAACAAGGTAAATGTGGCTGATCTTCCTAAGGGAGTGTATACAGCGCGCTTATCTGGCAATGCCGGTTCAATCGACAAACGATTTGTGAAGCTATGATGCGTTGGATGTTGATCCTTTTCTTGTTGAAGTCAGCCTCTTCGGATGCGGCAACAGTAAACACTTCGCTGTATATTTTACGTGATAGTATTCATTTTGCCGACGGAACATCCTTACCGTATGCTACCTTCAACGAAAGCAATAGCTTCAGTGCTACAAATGCGCGCATTGTGGTAAACTTGGGCGATCAATTGGATTTATGGGTGGTGAATTTTGATTCGGACCCTCACGAGTTTCGCATTCAAGGGGAGACAAATACTGTATCTATCCCTGTTGGTGACTCCGTTCAGGTGGTGTACAATTGCAATGCCGAGGGCGTTTACATCTTTCATGATCCAATGAACTTCCCAGACAATGCTTCGGTTGGGCTCTCGGGAATGCTCATAGTGAAAAATAGTTCGCATGCAGGGTTTTATTGGAATCTCAAGGAACACCAGGAAGGAAATAATGCCATTGTTTTTGCAGGTTCATCTCCCGATTGGACGACGTATTATCCAGCGTATTTCACCATCAATGGGAAAAGCGCACCAAGTATCAACGGTGATGCTGATGCCCGTGTCGTTGGCAATGTGAACGATACCCTTTACATCTATATCGCGAATACTGGTCAAAGTATACATTCGATGCATTTGCACGGATATCACGCGACTATCGTTTATTCGTCAAAGGATCCTTCGCATGTAGGGTGGTCAAAAGATTCCATGCCCATTTTTCCTTCGGAGACCCTTGTTCTGGAATTAGTACCTGACAAACCAGGCGAGTATCCGGTGCACGATCACAACTTGATTGGAACGACGGGAGGCGGTCAGTACGGACAAGGAATGTTTACCACATTATTGATTGCACCATGAGACCAATTTTACGACATATAGCGCATCGAGCGGAGTCGAGGTGCAGTTTGGTGTTGATCACCCTTGCTCTCTCTTCGCTGAGCTTTGCTCAAATGGATACGTCTTTGCAATTGATTTCTAAAATCGATTTTCAAGAGCAGTATGAGTTGCACGATGGGAATTTGATCCATTTGATGGGCTACACACAACAAATTTCCGCGCCCATTGATTTACCTTCTCCAACATTAATTTTTGAAGAGGGCGATTCGGTGAATCTCAGCATGTGGAATCTGTCTCAAGGGGCTCCACACACGATTCATTTACATGGATTGGATGTTGATCAGCAAAACGATGGCGTTCCGATGCTTTCCTTCGAAATTGAACACGACAGCATTGGACATTATTACTTCAAGGCACCACACCCTGGAACGTATATTTACCATTGTCACGTTTCCTCGGTGCTGCACGTTCAATCAGGAATGTATGGTCTGCTCATTGTGAAACCCAAAAGCAACCCGAATCTGACATGGGAAAATGGATACACATTTGATAGCGAGCATGCTTGGATGATGTCAGAAGTTGATACCAATTGGCATCACGATTCCATTATCAACCATCCGCACGATCCGATGATGGGGTCCATGCCACCGATCCTTCCATATTCTCCGCAGCATTTTTTAATAAACGGCTTGTCAGAAACACAGTTGGATGCAACGCCTATTTCAGCCAGCGTAGGAGAAAAGGTGTATATGCGATTGGCAAACATCGGTTATTACGCCAACCACGTGATTTTTCCATCAGGAATGAATGCACAGGTGATTGCTTCAGATGGGCGTCCACTTCCCTCGCCATTCAATTCGGATACTGTTAAGGTTTATCCGGGCGAGCGATTTGGAGTGCTTTTGGAAGCAGACACCGAACTTAGTGACTTCATTCAAGTGGATTATGTGAATTTGAATACCCAGATCTTGGAAAATTCACAAGAGGTTGACCTCATCGTGTCAGGGTTTATCGGGTTCGATGAACTGAGTGATCAAAGTAATTTGGTGTATCCCAATCCTGCGAATGATGAAGTAACATTGCCCGAATCGGGAGCATGGATCACGATGGACCTTTCCGGAAGAGAAATAACCCGTTTAACTTCTGAAAGCAATGGCTACGATGTGAGTGGATTGGCAGTTGGAACCTACGTTTTACGAAGTGTAGAGGTTCCATCGGTATCCGTTAAAATAATGATTCAAAGATGAAAAAATACTGGAAATATGGATTGTTCGGATTGACTATGGCGAGTGTTACGCCAAATTTTGGTCAAACGGACATTAACCTTAATTTACATCATCATGTAGATGGTGCTTCATTTCAATATGGAGAAGTGTACGAAATTGACGGTCAAGCAGTGCGGTTCAGTCGTGTTCAATATTACCTCAGCGGATTTGAAATTACGCACGACGGAGGACAAATCACGTCCATGCCAGATACTTATGTTTTGGGAAGTGCCAACGTGACCAATTACAGCCTGGGGCAGGAAAACTTTACAACTTTGGAAGGTATCTCTTTCGATTTAGGAGTAGACTCTGTGCGAAATGGTATGAACACAAGTGCATGGCCTGCTGGTCATCCTTTAGCTGCTCAAAACCCATCAATGGATTGGAGTTGGCCTGACGGGTATTTCTTCTGGACCATCGATGGAAAAGTAGATAGCGACAATGATGGTGAGCCAGATTTGAACTTTTCGCTACATGGAATGGGAAATCATCTTTTACAGCCGGTAAATGGGTTTTCTGGACTGAACGTATCTGGAAATGAAGTCACTTTAGATTTGTTCGTGAACATTGCAGATTGGTTGCATGAAATCGAATTGCGATACGTAGGCGTTGCTCATGATGGGTTGCACGATAACTCTAAAGTTCGGGACAATACGAACCCCGAAACGGTTTTCACCTTGGATATTCCCCTTTCTACTGAAGAATGGGAAACGCAGGAATCCAATATTTATGCTGACTACTCACTGCCGTTTGCACCAACGATTTACTACAGCCTCGCAACACAGGAAAATGTTTCTATTACCGTGACAGACCAAAGCGGGCGAGTAGTTTTGGAAGCAAAGGACCAACCTTCTGCTGGAAACTTTTTTATTCGAAAGGAACTTCCAGATGGTACGTATATCATCTCATTTCATTCAAATTATGGCTCAGAAAAGTTTCGATTTTTAATCAAAAATTAAATACCTTCCCTTCATGAAAACAAAGTATTTACTCACAGGCTTACTCTTGGCAGGTACTGTAATTTCCGCTGAGGCCCAAACAGATATCGATCTAATTTTAAATCACGAATTCAACGGGGCTACCTTCCAATACGGTACAACTTACGATTTGAATGGAACAGCTGTTTCTTTATCGCGAGCGCAGTATTATTTGTGCGGATTTGAACTGACACATGATGGGGGTCAAACGACTTCTATGCCAGACACCTACGTTTTGGCTAGTGGAAACGTTTCAACCTATACATTAGGCTCTGAGAACGTTACCAACATTGAAGGCATTTCTTTTGATTTAGGCGTGGATGCCGCTCGCAACGGAATGGGAACTCAGTCCTGGCCTGCAGGACATCCTTTGGCTGCACAGTCTCCCTCAATGGACTGGAGTTGGCCAGGCGGATATTTCTTCTGGGTATTAGATGGAGATGTTGATACAGACGCAGACGGAACTCCAGATCAGGCTTTTTCGTTACGAGGTTTGGGCGATCAACTGTTAACAGATGTAAGCCCATTTACCGGAATAAACGCCTCTGGAAGCACCATTAGCATTGGGTTTGATGTGAATATTGCTGATTGGCTGCAAAATATCGACTTGGCAACCGTTTTCTCACAACATGATGCTGGAACTAACAATCAACTGATTGGTACAAACACGAACGACGAAACCGTTTTCACTCTAAATTCGTCATTGAATACTGGAGAATTAATGTTGGAAGAAAGTCACATCTATGCCGACTATCAAATGTCATATGCACCAACCATTTACTACGATTTAGCAACAACTAGCAACGTTGATATTACCGTTGTAGAAATGACGGGATCAGTGGTTTTGGAAGCGACCAACCAAAATCCAGAAGGAAACTACTTCATCCGAAAAGAGCTCCCAGATGGAACGTACTTGATCAACTTCAGCAACGGAGAGTTGAACGAGCAATTCCGATTTGTAGTAAAAAACTGAATAAAAGAAGTTAAGTTATTTGGAACCCGTGTCTGCTCAGATGCGGGTTCGTGTTTTGTGAATGGCTAGGGCGTGAAAGGGTTTTTATATATCGGTAGTTTTACTTTTGCCGCATTGCTCTTTATGCAATGCGCACAAACAGGCATGGCCGTAACTGAAGCTTCATTAGATACCGAAACTTCCTTTGCTAATGATTCAACAGAATATTACAAGATAAAATTGGGCAAACATCTTTTCTATGACCCCATTTTATCCCGTGACTCTACTATCTCTTGTGCTACCTGTCACAAACAAGAGTTGGCCTTTACTGATGGGCTGCCCAAAAGCATCGGAATTCGAAACCGAATGGTAACACGTAATGCACCTACCCTAACCAATGTTGGGAACAGAACCATGTTTCTTTTGGATGGAGTGAACCCTTCTTTGGAATCGCAAGTGGGCGTTCCCATTCAAGAGCACAACGAATTTGATTTTCATGTGCTTTTGGTGATCGATAGGATCCAGAATCATCCCAAGTATGCCGAATGGGCAAGAAAAGCTTACAATACTGAAGTTACGGAATTCGTACTAAAAAATTCCATCGCCTCCTTCGAGCGCACACTCATTAGCAATAACTCACCTTACGATAAGTTTCTTGAGGGCAACTACGCTGCTTTGGACAACCGTCAAAAGAAAGGGATGGAACTCTTTTTCGAGAAGTTACACTGTGCTCAATGCCATACGGGGCCAGATTTTACGGAAGAACGGTTAACCAACAATGGTTTGTACGAAGTATATGCCGATTCTGGCCGAATGCGATTGACAGAAACGGAGGCAGATCGCGCCGTGTTTAAAGTGCCAACGTTGCGCAACATTGCTGTTACTGCTCCTTACATGCATGATGGTAGTATTGAAACGCTGGAAGATGTGATCAGGCACTACGAATCTGGTGGACATCCACATCCAAACAAAGCTGAGGAGATTGTCCCCTTTGAACTGACCAACGAAGAACGCTTAAATCTTATTCGTTTTCTTGAAGCTCTGACCGATAAGGATTTTCTTACAAACCCAGATTATCGGTGAAACAATGAAACAGTGAAAAGTGAGAAGTGAAAAAGTGAGAAGGGCGAAGGACATCGAGCCTATCGAGATGGAAGTGCACTTCGACATTTCGGCGTGCTCAATGCGTCGCAGGCTCAGCGTACTTCCCAAGCTTTCTGCTTTTAACTTTCAATCTTTTACCAGGGCGTAATTATCACTTTTCTAATTTTACCTCTAACTTCTCACCATTTTTCAAATATTTTTGTTCTCCATGCGTTTATACAGCTACATTTTGGTAAACATGCGACTACTTATAGCTTTTACAATTCTCTCGTTTGCAGCATCAGCTCAAATTGGCACCGGACAATGGCGTCTGCACATTCCCGAACGGGCAATTGATGTAACCTATCTTTCAGGAAGCGCATATGTTGCTTACGAAAAAGGGGTGGGGGTTTACGATGAATCTTCGAACGAATTGAGCATTTGGGACGATGTTACAGGGCTTTCCGACATTACCGTATCTTGCATTGAAGCGTGTGAATCTGACAATTCCGTTTTTATCGGATATGAAAATGGTAACGTAGACAAACTCAAAGGCAATCGTGTGACGAACATTCCAGCAATTAAATTGGCACAAATTCAAGGCTCTAAAAGAGTATTCAACATGATTGAATATGAGGAGCACATGTACCTGTCTACGGGGTTTGCAATTGTGAAAATAGATCCTAAAAAAGACGAAGTGCGCGACACCTATTACCCAACCAACGGAACGAAAGCCATCGTAGATGTCGTTTTTGCTAACGATAGTATTTATGCACTAACCGAAGATGAAATGTACCGCGGCTCGGTGAATAATCAGGCTTTAGCCGATCCCGCACAATGGACATTGGACACGCGCGTGACACCTGCATCCTACCCTTTCTCTGATATCGAATTTGCCTTTGACGAGCTCTTCGTACTATCAAAAAACCCAGATTTTAGCGGTGATACAGTATATCAAGTAACAAACGCAGGACTTCAAACTGCCATAGTAGAGTCTTTTGTGATGGAAATCAACTCGATTGGCACCGTAGAAGACCGACTCTTGGTTGACTATTCCGGAGGCGGTCGTGTCTACAACAGTAATTGGACACTTTACGAAAACCTTGGGCTATTTAATGGAGCCATTGCGAACCCGATGGAAACCTGGTACGACGGAAATACTTATTGGATTGCAGACAGGAACAACGGTTTGGTCAAATACGTTGGTCCCTATCAAAATACGTTCATTGACCTGGTAGGTCCGCCGAAATCAGAGATGTATGCGTTGGATTACCAGCGAGGAACAATTGCTGTTTGCAGTGGCGCCCGTTCCGGTGGAGCTCCTACCTTTAATCGTGGTGGAATTTACACGTTTAAAGACGAAGAATGGCGCTTACTGGATCAAGGAAATGTGACGGATTGGAGTGATACCATTCACGATTACATGGGAGTGTCGATCAATCCGAACAACGAAAATCAAATTGGAGTTGGAACTTATTCTAGCGTTCCTGTTTCCATTATTGGCGAAACTGGGCAGGTTACCAACAATTTTGACCCTGGCAACAGCGAGTTGGAAGCAACATCAATTGGTAACGGTTGGAGTTTAATTTCGGATGTACAATACGATAACGAAGGAAACTTATGGGTGTTGAATGGATATGCTGCTGAGCCGTTGAAGGTGTACACGAGTAATGGACAATGGTTATCCTTCAACCTTGGACCTAGTGCGAAAAGCAAGATCACCGAACGATTGGAGATTGACTACAACGGAAATAAATGGATGGCAATTCGTGGCGCCGGTTTGTACGGTTTTAAGGATAACGGTACTGTTGACAACCCTTCAGATGATCAATGGATCCAATTAAATCAAGGGGACTTAACAGGTGCACTTCCATCCACTCAAGTAACAGCTATCGCAGTTGATTTCGATAATGAAATTTGGATTGGAACCGATGCCGGTTTTGCTGTTCTCTACAACTCAGACAATGCGTTTGATGCTGCTCCGGGTGATTACAATGCGCAAAGGATAAAACTTGAATTTGAAGGAAACGTAGAGTTTGTTCTAGGGGCAACGCACATTACTGATATCGAGGTTGATGGTGGAAACCGCAAGTGGTTTGGAACGGCAAACAGTGGAATCATTTTACTTTCTGAGGACGGGCTGACGATTTTAGAACAATGGACTATGGACAATTCACCATTGATTTCAAACAACATTATCGACATGGAAATCAATCAGGAAACGGGTGAAATGTTTATCATTACGGATCAGGGCTTGATTTCTTACCGAACAGATGCTACTTATGAAGACCCCGAATATTCGGATGTTCAAGTATTTCCGAACCCTGCACGACCAGATTTTGATGGTGTGATTACCATTCAAGGAATCAAATTCAATTCGGATGTAAAAATTACCGATGCCGCTGGGAATTTAGTATACCAAACGACTTCCAACGGAGGCACGGCTACGTGGGATCGTCGCACATTAACAGGTGAATTGGTACGCACTGGAGTGTATCTCATTTGGACCGCTTCCAACCAGAACGATGGGCGTTATGTCGGAAAAGTTCTTGTGGTTAACGAGCGATGAAACAGAACGATCAAGGTATTTTTCTGCATCGAACGGCATTCTCTGATTCTAGCCTCATTGTTACTTATTATACCGTCGAGAAAGGACTTCGCAAATTTGTTTTCAAAGGAGGCAAAAAGAAAGCATTTCAATTGTTTCCTCTGGCACCCACGGAGCTGACGTTTTACGGTAGGCAAGAGAGTGACTTGCTCCAATTAACCAGTACCGAGGCTTTGTTCGCCACAGATTTTCAGTTCGATCCAGTGAAATCGACCATTGCCTTTTTCATGGCCGAAACAATCCGTAAATGTGTACATGAATTTGATACGGATGCTCACGTTTTCTCTTTCCTACAAGAGCGCGTACAACAACTACAGCAAGCCGCGGATAACTTGGCTCATTTTCCTTTGACTTTCCTCATTGATTTTACGGAAATAATTGGGGTTCAGCCCCTAGTGGAGCCTGACGGATTCATTTTTGACCTGGACGAGGGAAGTATTGGGAAGTTTGCTCCCAACGAACATCGAAGCGTTCGAGGTGAAGCCGTTTCATACATCGCTGATGTTATAACCGGAAAATATATAAACGTGGGAAAGGAGGCTCGATACAACGCCATGCAAATCATGATGGACTATTATAAAATCCACGTACCTGGACTTCGAGAATTCGAAACCTACCCTATTGTTCAGGAAATATTAAGCTAATCCTTATTTCTTCTCGTCTTTCTTACGAAGTTCTTTGATATAGACTTCAGTAAGATCCAATGTCTCCATCTGAGTTGCACTGAAATCACGCACGCGTGCGTTGATTATCACGATATGGTCATCCGTCATTACAGGTATCACAGGAGCTGTGTCCACAACTAACTGATCACACTTCACCAACAAATCCATGCGAGCGTTCTCATCCATTTCTACCAAAGCTTTTTCGTACAGCGCGTCAAATTTTTCATTACTGTAATTGAAGTCGTTCACCATTGTAGACTGCTGCTTCATATTACTTGTGTAGAATTGCGCTAAGAAATTCGACGGGTCTGGATAATCAGCAATCCATCCAGCGCGCCAGATTTTCGCTTTTCCTGTGCTCACAGCTGCACGTCGTTCGTCCAAACTGCACAAAATGATGTTCAGGTTGACATTAAGGTTATCCTTTAACTGACGTGCTATGGATTGACAAGCACGATGAGCTCCAGAACCTTCAATCGCATTCACATAGAAATCAAGTGTAGGGAATCCGCTTCCATTATTGTATCCTGCCTGACGCATCAAGCTTTTCGCTAGCTCAGGGTCGTAATCGTGTCCATCCACTTCTTCTGACGGATACCCTTCCATATCCGCAACGAATCCGTTTTTCGCAGGCCATCCTTCTCCTTCCATGTCTTTGTCGACAAGGGTAACGCGATCAATCGCCAAATTGAAAGCTTTACGAACTCGCTCATCCGAAAACTCTTCACTTTCGTTCTGTAAAGCCACATACATCATATTGAGACTTTTCTTGGCTTCCACTTTATGCTTCACGTTCAATCCGCGCTGCGCTTCTTCCAAAGTTCCGAGAATATTCTCCGTTTCTTCTACCGGAAGCTCCAATACCAAATCTACTTTTGAATCACGGAACGCTTTTAGCTCGCTACGCTTGTTTTTGGCGTATGTCATGGTCACTTTAGACAGGAATGGCAGTCGGTTTCCGAATTCATCCTTGCGCCAATAATTTGGGTTTCGCTTTAAAGAAATTTTACTGCTTGTCATGGATTCAAGTGAGAACGGCCCAGTTCCTACGGGGTGTTTCCCGATGTTTTTACCGTATTTCTTGTATGCCTCCTTAGGAGTTACACTCAGTCCACTATGCGTTAAGATTTTCTCGAAGCCGACATAAGGCTCAGAAAGAGTAATTTCCAAAGTGTGTTTGTTCACCACTTTGATTCCTTTCACGCCTCCTTTTCTTATTTTCCCCTTGGAATTATCAAAGTGCTCTTTCGCACCCTCAATGAGGTCAACGAGAAGGTAGGAAACTTCGTTTTGCTTAATATCTGTACAAGCAAGGTCTAAGGAGAACTTCACATCTTCTGCGGTTACTTCTCTCGTTTTATTTTTGAAGCAAGCATCCTCATGGAATTTCACTCCTTTACGTATGTTGAAAGTGTACACTCGAGCATCAGCACTTTGTTTCCAATCTTTCGCAATTCCCGGATTCACCGTTCCTGACTCAGGGTTGATTGTTAAAAGTGGTTCATAGATTTGAGCTACTATGCGACTGGAATAAACATCCCCAGTGTAAATGGGAAAAAGGTTGTCAATTTTTTCAGTGGACATGAACTTGAGTTCACCTCCGTACATTTTATTTCCTTTAGCAATAAGTTGTTCTTCGGTCTTTTCTTCGCTTGAGCAACCAGCAAAAACGAAGGCAAGCGCCAGAAATAGCAGAGTAACGGGTTTTTTTAGCATCGTCTCGATTTTCACTTGCAAATGTAATGATTTTAGGTCTTAATCCATGTTAAAACACTCAGTTTGTACCCATTCGTACGGAGTTTTCAAGATCAGGTTACAAGAAATGAAGGAAAGAAATTTTGAGGTGGAATTGAATGGGAACGGAATCGTACTTATGAACTAACTATACTATCGAACGAACTATTGAAAATGCTAAGGTTGACTAGAAACCCTTGGCTGATTCCGCTCCCCTATATCAATTCTCTCAGGACAAAATTCGTGTTTTTCTGCAGCTAGGATGTTCCTTTAGCTTTAAAGTTATGTGAAGAATAATGTGCTTTTTGCACCGAAACCGACTAAAATGATTTTCACTTTTTGCAAAAAATCCTGACTAAACGGTTTTTGGGAGATGTTAATGTTAGCGGAGTATTAAGAAGTCTGATTGGCTACACTTGATTCGGGCAGAGAATTGAATCAATCAAAATCAGTAATGCAACTTAATGTACATCGGCATTCCTTTTATTTTGAAATGAAACGCCTCGATCTCATTTTTGAGTAACTGAGATCGATGATACTCTGCTATTCTTCCGAAGGTCAATCGCTTGATCATGTTGATGTTGTCTCGTTGTGGATGATACGTATAATCCAATTCTAGCGCAGCAATTTTCGAAATTAGTTCCTTGGGAAGATCGCTTATCAATGCTTTCTTAATGAATCGATCGAATTCAATTTTTAAATTGGCGATTTCCTCTTCCTCAATCTTCTTGTCCCGTAAATATCGTTCGCACTCAGTATTTAGAAAAACAAAGTATTTGTAACAGGTTTCAATATCTAGCTTCTTCCTTTCTTGACCCTTCATTCCAATCTCAATACTTCGTTCTCCTTTTTGTTAAGTCCGACGCATTAGTAACCTACTTTCGCTCGTACACGTTTTAACACGTCGGCAGCTACTTTGCGAGCACGATCAGCCCCCATCGCTAATGCATCCTCAACTTCTTGCGGATTCTCCATTAAATGATGGTATCGTTCACGTTCTGTTTTGAAGCGCTCGCAGATCAATTCAAAAAGCTCTTGTTTTGCATGTCCGTATCCGTAACCACCGCCCTGATATTTCCTGCGCATTTCAGAAATTTGTTCCTCATTTGCAAGCAAGGCATACAAAGCAAAAGCATTACATGTATCAGGATCTTTTGGTTCGTCCAGCCCTTTAGAATCTGTTTCGATAGACATTACTTTCTTTCGCAATTGTTTGTCTGACAGGAAAATATCAATGTAATTCTGACGTGACTTACTCATTTTTTCTCCATCCGTACCCGGAATCAACATGGTTGCTTCGTTGTGACTCACAGCGGGCATCACAAAGGTTTCTCCCATTTGGTCGTTAAATCGTCGCGCGACATCCTGAGTAAACTCCAGGTGCTGCTTTTGATCCTTACCTACTGGCACTACCTCAGCGTCGTACAACAAAATGTCAGCTGCCATCAACATGGGATATGTAAACAATCCTGAATTGACGTCTACTAAGCGATCGGCTTTGTCTTTAAAACTGTGCGCCAATGACAAGCGAGAATAGGGAAAATAGCACATTAAGTACCACGTAAGCTCCGTTACTTCAGGGATATCACTTTGTCTGTAAAAAGCCACTTTTTCTGGGTTTAACCCGAAAGCAAGCCAGGTAGCGGCAGTTGATAACGTATTGTTTCGCAATGTTTTGCCATCTTTGATTTGAGTTAATGAGTGCAAATCTGCTATAAACAAGTACGAATCGTTTTCTTCTTTCTCCGACATTTCAATTGCTGGAAGAATTGCCCCAAGGATGTTTCCTAAGTGGGGGGTGCCTGTGCTTTGAATTCCTGTTAAAATACGTGCCATACTTCACTTTTGAGACTACGAAAATACAATTTTTTTCAAGCCAGATGCCGTCGGACGATAGGCTGCATTCAAGACAGCTAAAAGCAGATGTGTACATTATGACCACGATGACACTAAGTTGTTTTGCTTGCTATTTGAGGATCAAGATTTATTAGTGCACCTTGCGCTTCTAGGGTATAACTATTTTGGCGATTGGAGTTGATAGGAAATTGTACTTACATAGTACTTAGAGACTGTGTTTTACGTAATTTTACAGTATGAAGGTGCTCGTAGGAATTCCCGGTTTGATCTGGAAATTATACATCGCGGTAATATTTACTGCTACAGCCATCATTTTGTATCCCGTAATTCGTCCACAGCTGGGCACAGATAAAGGGCGGAAACGAGCCTTCAAAGTATTCGTTTTTTGGAGCTGGTGCTTTCGTTTTCTTTGTTTTTACTGGGTAAAAAAGGTTAAAAGTAGTCCGTTACCGGAAGGGCCCTACATTATTTTGGCAAATCATGCGTCATACCTGGACATCTTCCTAATGTATTCTATACTGCCACAGAATCCCTTTCTATTCCTCGGAAAAAGTGAACTACTGCGATACCCATTAATCAAAGCCTACTTCAAGAAAATGAACATTCCCGTTTTTCGTGGAAACCGTGTGAAGGCCGCTCGGTCCTTGATTCGGGCATCCAAAGAGGCCAAAAGCGGGTGGTCGATCATGATCTTCCCAGAAGGAGGTATTCCCGATGGTCAGGCACCAAAAATGATTCGTTTCAAGGACGGAGCGTTTCAACTGGCGAAAAGCTTGAAACTGCCCATTGTTCCAATCTCTTTCACCAATAATTACAAGTTATTTTCTGATCCTACGGAAATTTTAGGTCCAGCACGACCAGGAATAAGCAAAGTTTACATTCATGAAAGCATTCCCGTCGAAAAAATTACCACGATGGAAATAAAAGAACTGCGTCAGTATTGTTTTGATATCATTAACGAACCGATAGTAAAAGAGCATCCACATTTGAAGCAATAGTATTACATTTGTAGCATGAAAATCACAGATGAAATTGTGGATCACATCGCACACCTTTCGCGATTGGAGTTTGAAGGAGAAAGCAAGCAGGCAATTAAGGAGGACATGGAGCGCATTGTGACTTTTATGGAAAAGCTTCACGAAGTGGATACCGAAAACGTAGAACCTTTGATTTTCATGACCAAAGAAATCAATCATTTGCGCGAAGATGAAGCTCAGGTAACGGTTACCCAAGAGCAGGCTTTGAAAAACGCACCGAAAGCAGACTCTGACTACTTCCGAATTCCTAAGGTTTTGAATAAGTAGGCGTCTGAAACCCTTCTTATTGCAACTTTTCTTACTTTCGCCATAACTAATACATACACTATGGCTGAACAAAAGAAAGTACGTATTCTTTCACTTGATGGTGGTGGAATCCGCGGAATTATCCCAGCGACCATTGTTGCATACATCGAAAAGAAAATCAGAGAGGAAAAAGGCGACGAAAAGCGCATTGCTGATTATTTCGACATGATTGTTGGCACAAGCACTGGAGGCTTACTCACGGGGTTTTATCTCAAACCGAACCCAAACCCTGTTGAGGGCGGGCCTAGAACAGCATACAAAGCCGAAGAAGCACTGGAAGTATACACGAATCGAGGCTATGACATCTTCAATAAATCCAAGCGAAAGGCATACGGGTTTCGTCAACTATTTAATGCTACCAAATACGACCCTACGTGCCTGGAGGAGATTTTGCGGAGTCATTTTGAAGTGGCGGATGATAAAGGTGGCACGCGTGATATGATGATGCACGAATTGCTGCTCCCGTGCACCGTGACGACCTATAATATGAACAACAGATCCAGTTTGTTTTTACGAAGCACGGATAAAGACAGAGAAGACGGATCACGCGTTTATAAAGTGTGGGAAGCATTGCGATCTACTTCTGCAGCACCAACATATTTTCCTCCTGCAGCCATTTATAATTATGCGAAACCCATCAATGATGATAACAAATTGTACAACCTCGATGGGGGTGTTTTTGCCAACAATCCAACGATGTGTGCCTATGCAGAAGCTCGAAATATGATATTCCCACATCGGGGTATTCACGAGCCACCATCTGCGAATCAAATGTTGATTTTATCGCTTGGAACAGGTGGTGGAAACTTTGCTCTGGATGGTTATCAAAAAAGCAACAAGTGGGGGGTCATTAGTTGGGCAAAATCCATTCCGAACATCATGATGGACGGTAGCATTGATACCACCAATTATCAGATGCGCCAGATTTATACCACCTTGAACAAAGAACACCATGATTCCTATTTACGAATCGATGTTCATGAGAAAGATCGAAAATACGCAGCAGACATGGCCGACGCAAGTCTAGCGAACATTGCAAACTTGAAGAAATCAAGTCAGCTCACTGTAGATCGATACAAAAAAGATATCGATACTTTCATTGAGCGCATTTTGGAATAGAAGGATTCTTTTCTTGTGATCTGTTATCAATAGTGCATGAACTTAGGCGCAGTTCACCTAGGTTTGAAATGTTGTTCTTGGTGGAGTCGGTCCAGAATTCTTTGATGGTGGACTTGCTTGCGGTGATTGACTTGGTTGGATTTTTTGCATTTCCTCCATTCGACTATCCATCCGCTGCCGCATTTCATTCATGCGTTGCTCCATCTCCTTCATCCGAAGGTCCATATCTTGCTGGGCTTTTTGCATCGTTTGATCTGCGCGTTGTTGCATTTCCTGCATTCGCTGCTCCATTTCGGCATGCTTGACTTTCATTTTGTCTTGCATTTCTTCGAATTCAGGCATTTCAAAATCTTCCCCTTCAATCGCGCGACCGTTTTCTTCGACGTAATATTTGTCTTCTTTCAATTCGCCATTTTCATAGCGCTCGTACTTCTTCTCTACACGGGATTCTGATTGTCCAAAGGCAAAAGAACCTCCTATGAGGGTAAGTATTATTACTGCATGTTTCATGACTTCAGTTTTTGGGGTTCTACGAATTAAAGCCAAATCCATGCCAAGAGCGGAAAAAAGTGGGGAGCAGGCAGAAAGTATAAAGTAGAAGGCTAAAGGATGGCTTCAGCCTTTCACCTTTTGCTTTTTGCTTTTTGCTTTTCATCAAAAACTCCAATCGTGTTGGTCAATATCTGAAATACACGCAGTCAACAAATCAATACTTCCTTTGATATCTTCTTTGTGCGCCATTTCAATCACCTGGTGCAGATGTCGTGTAGGAATGGAAACGGCCCCAGCAATGGAACCTCCTTCTGTCATGCGCTGAATGCCGGCCGTATCTGTTCCTCCTGCGGTAAGAATTTCTGGCTGCCATTTGATATTGTGTTTGTCGGCTGTATTCTTCATAAACTTCACCATTCGGTAATCACAAATAGTGGAAGCGTCCATAATTTTAATTGCCGTTCCTTTTCCAAGCTCGGTGATTTTCTCATGCGCTGAAGCTCCTGGGAGGTCAAAAGCGATCGTGGTATCTAATCCAAATCCGAAATGCGGTCTGATGCGCATGGATGAAACGTTGGCACCGCGAATTCCTACCTCTTCCTGAACCGTAAATACTCCGTACAAATCGTATGGAATTTCTTTTCCTTTCAGGTTTCTTAAGGTTTCAATCAAGATGAAAACTGCCAATCGATTGTCGAGTGATTTTCCATTGACGCAATCGCCCATTTCAATAAATTCACGCTCTCGTGTGATCGGATCACCGATATTGACGCGTTTTTTCACCTCTTCCGCAGACATTCCCGTATCAATAAAATAATCCTTCGTCTTTGAAACCTTGTTGCGTTCTTCTTGAGACATCACATGAATGGGTTTTGAAGCCATTACTCCAATCACATCTTCCGTTCCATGAACAATCACGCGCTGCGCAGTTAGTGTTTTCGGGTCGAATCCACCCAGGGTATGAAAGCGAATAAATCCATTGTCATCAATATGTGTAACAATGAACCCAATCTCGTCCATGTGTGCGCCGACCATCACGCGTTTGTTTGCTTTTCCACGTTTGATTGCGTAGACATTACCCATGTTGTCAATTTCCACTTCATCTGCAAGGTCTTTGATTTCTTCCAAAACCAACTCACGGATTCGCTGCTCAAATCCCGGCGCACCTGGTGTGGTGCATATTTTATTTAATAACTGTGTGTCAATCATCTCTTTATTGTGTTCTTCTTCAATACCTGATAAAATTGGCCCTTGAAGCTTTTATCCCCTAAAATTAGCAATCATTTTGAAGAAGTTCGGTCTTCGTATTCCTACCATAACCGATAAGCCGTAACTTTGTAGTATGTACAAATTAATCGTGGTATTGGTAGTTGCCGTCGCGGGAATCAGTGCTGCTTATTTCATCATGACAGCGGAAAAACCTGAGAAACTTCCTGTGTTAAATCCCAATGAGTTGAACCCTGAAGTAGTAGATGCCTCTGTGCGTGACGTTGGTTATGGACACACCATTGGAGAATTTTCACTGACCAATCAAGATAGCGCGACTATTACATTGGATGAAGTCAAAGGGAAGGTTCATGTAGCCGAGTATTTTTTTACGCATTGTGGCTCGATCTGCCCGATTATGAATAAACAAATGCAGCGGGTACACCGAAAGTTCAAATCGAATGATGATGTAAAAATTTTAAGTTTCACTGTTGACCCTGAGAATGATACGGTTCAACGGATGAAGTGGTATGCGGAAAAGCATAATGCAACAGGGAATAATTGGCACTTTCTGACGGGTGGAAAAGAAGAGCTTTACCAGTTGGCCCGTACGTCTTATTTTACCTTAAAACCCGCCGAGGCACGTAATTTGGGTGATGCAGGAAGTGATTTTATTCATACCAATAATTTTGTTTTAGTTGACCGAGAACTGCGAATTCGTGGCTATTATGATGGTACCAATCAAGCGGAGGTAACCAGGATGATGCACGACATGGAAAACTTACTGGAAGAATAGGGGTGATTTTGTATGCGTCCGCAAAGAAGCGAGAAACGTAAGGAATTGTGTTGAATGACCTTAGAATTACATGTGCTCCAGCGTTTAGGGGAGGTCATTATCTTTTGAGAAAAAGTGCAACTTTTACCTACTTCATCCAGTTAATCTTCTAAGTTGTGCAATTATCAGAACAAAAAAGCCGAACACCTCTCGGATGTTCGACTTTTTAAATCGTTGAAGCATCTAACTAAAACTGTACTTATGAAATGCTCTGTAGCGTCTAAAATTTATTCAACGATTATTTTTCGTGAGGAAGTTTCACCGCCCTGTTGCACGGTAACGATGTAGGTACCAACACCATGTTTTTTCAGGTTTAATTCTTTCTTGTAAGCTCCAGCAAAATCACCTAGTTTTTCTTTGAAGACAACTTTTCCTTGAGTGTCCACTACTCGAATGGTTGTTTTTGCTTTGTTTTTTTGTGCAAACGCAATGATAAACGTTCCATCATTCGGGTTCGGATACACAGAAATAGGATCGTTTAGTGACATTTCGCGTTCGCTAGTTGCATCTTCATTTTCCTCTTCCACCATCATGCGCACCTCCATGTGCTCATCCATCGACTCCTCATAGTTTTCATGAACTAACACGACAGTGAAATCCTCTTCATCCCCTTTCACTTCAACACGGTTCTCCACTCTAATTTCCTTACGAATTTCTTTGTGTTCACCGGAAGTTTCCTCATCATCAAAACGAAGCTCTTTTACAATGATGCGTTGCTGTCCCTCTTCCAGACCTTCCCCTTCAATCATCTCTACTTCCATCTCGACGATTTCCATCAAATAATCCATATCTAACTGGATATCTCCTTCATGTTCTTCATCGATTACGAAAACTCGTTGGCTGTGACCTACACGGATTTCTTCCATTTCTTCTTCAGAAACCTCTACTTCCTCTCCGTTGACAAACTTCTGAACAGTTATATTGCCTTCATCGTCCATCTCAACCTTCAACTCAACCTTCTCTTCGCCTTCTTTGGGTGTCCAGTTTAGGTCTTCATTTCCTTTTTTGATAATAACTTGGTGTTGTTGGTGCTCGCCATTTTTGATTCTATCCATCTCTTCTTCAGAAACTTCCACTTCTTCACCGTTAACAAACTTCTGAACGGTTATATTGCCTTCGTCGTCCACCTCAACTTTCATTTCTACATTTTCAGACAGCTCCTTTTCTTCCCATTTTAGATCATGATCACCTTTTCTCATGATAATTTTGTGATGGGCTCCATCCTTAAACTGATTCAAGCGTTCCAAATCCTCTTCGGATAATTCAACCTCCTCGCCATTCACGTATTTCTTCATTATGACGTCGCCGTTGCTATTTTCTTCACGGATGATTTTCACCTCTCGATGCGTTCCGTCGTTGGATTCAATTTCTACGTCTTCATCAAATTTGTGAAAGAAAACGTTGGTGTCCTCCCCTCCCTCTGAGATGAAGAATGAATTCCCCATAGATGGTACTTCAATAATTTTTGGATCGGGATCTTCAATGCCTTTGTCCGCAAGAAAATCCTGAACTGAGTAATCAGAACTCATTGGAATGATGGTGTCGTATTCTACCACTTCACCATCCTTTTGGTGAATCACATGGTACTTTTTCTTGGTATCGTCATCGTTGTTGTTAATGTTCGTGTCTACTAAAGAGAAAGACACCAGGGCGGTAGCAACTGTTGCAATTCCCACGCCCGCTAGAATGTGTTTGGTTGTTCGCATAATATTTAAATTTATGTGTTTCCAATTGATTGTGAGGCTAAAGTAGGGTGATTGTTGACCTGTAAGGGTTAAATAGATTGCAACGAAGGTTAAAATTAGGTTAAAGTGTATTTTGATTAATTTTAGAGATCCTATGAAAACAAGATTTCTTTGTTGTGCATTCCTCCTTGTACTAAGCAGCGTTTCATGGTCGCAGGATATGAGTATTGCCGCGAAAACATCCGAAAATCTGCAAAAAGGAGATTGCTTCGTGATGGCAAATGAAGCATTCGAGTTTGGGTTAATTTATTCTGGTTCGGACGTTATTTCTGAAGATAGCGACACCTCCAACCTTGAAGTGGAAGTATTCAACTTCATTCCGATTGCGTTAAATTCCGAACAAACAGGCTTGGGTCAAATTTTACAAGGTACCATCTCCATTCGCTGCATGGATATCGAAGGGCCACAATGCGGTTATTATGAATTTCAGTCGTACAATAAAAACGGCTCCGTTGACACCTTGTTAAGTCAATTGCAATATGTAGGGGCAGTAAATTTTCCTTCCGAGCTCCATACAAATATGGGAAGCGGCGGAACTCTCGAGAACTCTGAGTCTTTCAAATTGATGTTTACCAAAGAATGGATGAACAGGTACATGGACAATGAAACATGGAAATTGTATCCCTTGATAGATGTTATGACGTTGCGTAAGGGTTTGAAATACAATTCTTTCCATCAGGAATAAACTTGTTTGTTTTGGACATAGGTTAAAGTTAGGTTAAAGTGTTTTTCCTTGCCGCAAGTGGTTGTATCTTTGAAAATTGCGATGAAGAATAGGCTCATTTACATACTAATATCGTTGATGCTGATTTCGTTAGTGGGCATCATATGGATTCAAACCAGCTGGATTGGAGATGCCATTGCCGAGCAAGAGCAAGACTTTGAGGTTCGAGTGAATGAGGCTTTGAACACGGTAAATGACTCCATTGATAGCGATGAGGTAGCACTCTTTCTAGAACGTCGTTTTGGGGGTGTGGATTCTCTTGTAAATGACTTCTTAATTCTTGAACAGCTTGATAGCAACGCAACATTAGAAATCAATGTCTCTCATGAAAACTCCGACCTTATAGAGAATGACGATGAAATTACCGTCATTCACTCCGACCCAAAGCCGAACAAAGATCTAAAGTTCAAGCGTAAACCTTCCGATTCCAACAAAGTGGAAATGTCTTCTGCTAAGAAAAAAGCCGATTCCAACCAAATTGTCTGGTCTTCAGAGGTCATAGAAACGCGCATTCAGTCCAATGACTCAACATTTGCGGAAAACGAAGTTGTTTTCAAACGGAAAAATAGAGTTAAAACCTTTGTAAAACACTACACCTACGAGACCATGCTTTCCGGGGATTTGAAAGATCGAATTCAACCCAAAGACCTGGAAGAGAAGATCGGAAATGCACTGAAAAAAGAAGGCATTCCTGGGAAGTTTGCCTTTGCTGTGAAAAATGGTGAGACCGGTATTTATGAGTCTGGTTTTACTTCTAATAATTACGATTCAACCGCGACTCAAACTGCTTTTTCAAAAAAGCTATTTCAAAGCGATCGAGGTGATCGAATGAATTATACCCTGTATGTTCAGCCTGAGGATAGTAGTAATTTCGTTTGGGCAAAAGTGTGGAAAATGACAGCGCTGTCTATAGTCTTCACCGTTTTGATTTTGCTTTCTTTTGGGTATGCCTTGTACTTCATTTTCAAACAAAAGAAAGTGAGTCAAGTCAAGAACGACTTTATTAATAACATGACGCATGAACTGAAGACTCCCCTAGCATCAATTTCAATTGCGGCAGCGTCCATCAAACATCCTGAGATTATCAATAAACCAGAAGAAGTTCGCCGTTTAACCAAGCTTATCGAAGACGAAAAAGCACGCATAAACTCACATGTAGAACGGGTATTGGATACCGCGGCTTTAGACTCTGGTGAATTAAAACTATCGGTAAAAGAAGTAGCGCTGATCGATATCTTAAAACGCTCGGCCAAGAATGTCGAACTTGGACTATTGCAAGCACACGGAACTATTTCAATTCCGGAAAGTGAAAATTATCATGTGATGGGAGATGCCTTTCATCTTACCAATGTATTCACGAATATTTTCGATAATAGCATCAAGTATCGATCGGAAAAAGCACCTGTTGTTTCTGTAAAAATTCTGGAAAATAACAATTCGCTTACCGTCTCTATTGAAGACAATGGAATTGGAATGACTGCGAAACAACAAAAGTTAGCTTTCGACAAGTTTTACCGAGCCGAGTCTGGAGATATTCACAATCGAAAAGGCTTTGGGTTAGGATTAAGCTATGTACGGAGTGTAGTGCAGAAACTTCAAGGAACTGTAGGCATGAAGAGCAAACTGGGAGAAGGAACTACGATAAACATCGAATTGCCAAAAGTATGAGCGAGACAAAACGCATATTACTAGTCGAGGATGAAGAGAACTTTGGTTCATTGCTTCAGAATTATTTGCAATTATCAAAATACGATGTCGTTTGGATGAAAGACGGGGCGCAAGGATACTCAGCCTTCTCCAAAGAATCTTTCGATGTCTGTATTTTTGATGTCATGATGCCCAATATGGATGGGTTCACACTGACGGAAAAAATTCGTGACAAAGACAGCAGCACGCCAATTATCTTTCTTACTGCACGAAACATGCGCGAGGATATGATTCGTGGGTATAAAAGTGGTGCCGATGATTATCTCTCCAAACCCTTTGACATTGAAATTTTGCTGCTCAAGTTGGAGGCTCTTTTTCAAAGAGTGCAACACGATGAAGGAAAAGAAACACCTTTGTATTCTATTGGCTCGTATACCTATGAGTGCTCCACGCGGTTGTTAGACCATAAAGAAGAGTCCCGAAAATTATCGCCAAAAGAAGGCGCATTAATGCAGCTACTTTGCGAACACTACAATGAAGTCTTACCACGTGAAAAGGCATTGAAGAAAATCTGGGGTGAAGACAGCTATTTCACTACCCGAAGCATGGACGTTTATATTACCAAGTTACGGAAGTACCTCCAGCATGATGAAAGTTTGAGTATTCAAAACGTGCACTCCAGCGGATATATGCTCTCTAAAGCAGAGTAAGGAATTCCCTCCACCCTCATGGAAGGAGAGTTTTCACCGCAACAAAGTTTACTTTTGTTCAAAATCACGGATATGCGTTCTATATTCACGGCTCTTTTACTACTCTTATGGACTCCAAGCTTTGGGCAAATTGTCAACATTGAAAACCTTCGATTAACGGACGACAAACAAGGTTGGAGCGGTAGAGCAGAAATGAATTTCAATTTTATCATGAATACCCGACAGTTGTTACAGCTTGGAGGTGAGGTTCGTGCTCGGTATTTAAAAAAAAGGCATCAGTTTTTGTTGGTTGGTGATCAATCTTTTGTGAAATCTGAAGACAATGATTTTGTCAATCGAGGGTTCCAGCACTTTCGTTACGATTATCGGTTTACAGATTCTAGTAAATTCTATTACGAAGCATTCCAGCAAAGTCAATTCAACCGTATTCAACGTATCGATTTTCGTCATTTACTCGGCTCTGGAATTCGATACGATGTTATTAATGGTGAAAAATACCAGCTTTCATTGGGCTCTGGTCTCATGTGGGAATACGAAGAGCTTGTCGATGGTGGAATTACCAGAGATCTACTCTCTACCTCCTTTCTTTCCTTCGATGGACAGTTCAATGAATCCATCGGACTTAACACCATCTCGTATTTTCAGCCCAAAATAACCAATGCCGGCGATTACCGTTTTTCCAATGAAACTTCCATTCGCTTTAAAATCAACAAATACTTAAGCTTACGTGTGATTTACTCATTGATGCATGATAGTCGCGACATTGAAGGCGTGCGCAAAACCAATTATGTCTTCCGAAATGCTTTGCAAGTTTCATTTTAAAGCACAACATTGGTGATAAGCGAAGCCCAATAAACAACCGAAGTATCGGAAGTACTGATGTTTCTCAAATACTATAAATAAATTCTATTGCCGTTTAATTGAATTCAATATTCTTCTAGGTTATCCGCTCGTATCTTTGTAGTGTACTCAAAATGCAAAACAATGTATCAAGAAATAACAACCGATAATTTAGCGGAGTTAGTAGCGGAAGGTAAAACGACTTTTGTGCAATACTCAGCTGGATGGTGCGGAAACTGCCGTCTTATAAAACCAACATTTCAGCGTTTGTCCAGAGAGAATGAAAACGCGGAATTTATCATGGTAGACGCCGAAAAATTCCCAAAATCAAGAGAACTGGCAGAAGTGAACAATCTTCCGACGTTCGCCGCTTTTAAAGATGGAAAATTGGTAGGGCAGGTGTCCACAAACAAAGTTGACAAATTAACTTCATTCGTTCATGAGACTACCGGTAATTAAGCATATTAACAGCTTCATTGAAGAAAACGATGCCGATTTCGTTCATGAAACTATTGATTTTCTCGAACACTTGGCACAAGCACGCGGATTAAAAGATGAGGAGTTGGATGTTATAGGGGAAATCTTATCCAATGCTTATGGAGCTCTTGAGGTTCGAAAAGCGATGGCTGAAGGTCAAACGGAGCGTGAAGCTTTGAATGGTTTTATGCAGCGAGTTACCGGGTCGATTGACTGAAAACCTTTTCATAGTTAGGTTTAGTAGTAGTTTAAGTAGCAAAACCGTTCTTTTTCGTCAAAAGCGAAGGAGAACGGTTTTTTTTTGTTCTATGTAACTTTTTGCAATCTTATTACATCTACAAAGTAAGAATGCTGCAATGAGTAAATCAAAGAAGGAAGCTTTCATGGAACTTTATACACCCGTTCACGACAGGTTTGAACGCTTTTGTCGGGCTCGTGTATACGGCGACACAGACTTCAAGGATTTAATGCACGACTCCATCGTCATTGCCTATGAGAAGCTCGATAAGCTGGACGACCCCAAAGCTTTTCTGCATTTTCTTTTTGGAATCAGCATTCGTGTATTGGCCAATACAAATAGAAAGCAACGCCTTCTTCAGATGTCGGATGAAGCACATCGCATTCCAGACGAATCGCTGAGAGCAGATAGAAATGAAGATGTTCACATACTCTATCAAGCACTGGCAAAACTTCCAGAACCACAGCGCGAAGCCTTGGTATTATTTGAAATATCTGGATTTTCCATTGCTGAAATCTCCGACTTGCAAGAATCTGGAATCTCCGCCGTAAAACAACGTCTAGCTCGGGGCCGAAAGGCACTTTTAGCGTTGCTTCAAGAAAGTGAGTTACACCCTTCAAAAACGAATGCGTATGACAAGTGACGATTTAAATCAACTCTTCGCTTCTGCACGTGACATTCCGGTTGAAACAGCTCCGGAGCAAGTTGCGGGTTGGGTGGGAACCGCTGCGGCCACAAGCACGGGTGTGCTTGGTATGGCGGCAAAACTCAAATTAATTATTGCCAAAAAAACCTTTATTATTATGGGAATAATTTTAAGTGTTACAAGTCTCGGCGTCATCTTAACGATGTCATTGAGTTCCAATCAAACGACTAAGGAGAAAACTCCAGAATACGACAATCTCACAGCGGCTCACGTTGAAGACCCAGTTCGCAAAGAAGCGTCGAAGCAAACACAAATAATTTTTGAGGATACCGTGTCTACCGCGCCACAATCGGTCAAATTACCCGCACCTCCAAATCCCACTTTATCTTTACCCGCAGCAGCTCCAATTCCACCTATGCCCGTGATGGCTCCATTTGACCAACAAGTGCAGGTTCATGGAAGAGGCTTCGGTGACTTTACTCCTCAATTGGACGTTCCGGGTGTCAATTACACTCCGAAAGGCGAAAAAGACAATAACCCTGAGATAAAAGGAAACGGCAAAGTAACAAAGATGGATCGTTCAGTGGGCCCGTTCAAAGAAATTCATGTAAGTGGCATCGTAGATGTTGTCATCACACAAGGAGATCAAGAAAAAGTGGTGGTGGAAACCGATTCAAACCTTCAGGAATATGTCAGTACTGAAGTAGACGGCAACAAATTGGTAATCAAAAACGCAAAAGGAAACTTCAAAAAACTTTCCAAGATGGTTGCGCATGTAACGGTCAAGGACCTCTCAAAAATTAAAAGCACAGGTGTTGGAGATATGACGTGCGAAGGTGTAATTGAATCAAACTCCCTAGCGCTAGATATAAATAATGTCGGCGACTTAAGTTTGAAGCTTGACTGCGTCGCACTTGAGGTAGATTTGAACGGAGTAGGCAACCTAACGTTAGAAGGAACTGCTCAAAAGGCGACCGTAACATCTTCAGGCGTTGGAAATTTAAAAGCATACGATCTTGAAGTGGCAACTATGAACATGAAGCATTCTGGAGTAGGAAATGCCTCCATTTACGTGTCGGAAGATTTGACATTAAAGTATACCGGCGTAGGAAATGTGAATTACAAAGGAAACCCCAAAAAGAAAGACATTAAAAATTCTGGGGTCGGTTCAGTAAAAAATAAATCGTAGAATTTAACAGGTTTTGGCGTTGGAAGGTGCTTCAGAAAATAAAAGTTTCCCGATCTTGAACCCGCTAATTCAGTGGGAAACGCTGGAGTTAATCCGTAAGGTTGATGCCTTATTGATTCTTGCGACCACTTAGCACATTTTAGGGCGATTCAGAAACAAATGAAAATAAATTTAAATCGTCTGTAACTTTTTAGGGGGGATGCCCCTCTTACATTTAGACAACGTTAGGTGACTTTGTTTTGAGCGTCTGAGTTTTTTCATAAGTACAGTTTTAGTTAGATAGAGTTTTCGTCTCAGACATTAAGAAACAGTCGAAAAAGGCCGCCCCATCGGGCGGTCTTCTTTCATTAATGCCATACCAAAGTTTATAAACAATCCGCTGGGGAGTGATTCATGGCGGCTGTATGTCCGACATACTGATTTCTATCTAAATTGCACTTTCAAACCTCGAACGATGGCAAATGTAATTGACGACCCTACAAATGATGTGAAATCCGGTTCACCCTCTGTGAAAACAAACTACGGAGCCTTGGTAACACTCACCACTGTATTCTTCTTTTGGGGATTCGTAGCGGCATCCAACGATATTTTAATTCCCGTTTTTAAGGAAGAGCTCCATTTGCAGCAGTGGCAATCGCAGATGATTTCCTTTGCCTTCTATGTGGCATATACCGTAGGCTCCATACTGTATCTCATAATTTCCTTAATCCTCAAGCGCGATATTCTTCTGAAAATTGGATACAAAAAAGGAATTTCACTCGGTTTGACCATCTCTGCGCTTGGCACACTGTTGTTTATTCCTGCAGCATCCCTGGAATCCTTTGGATTGATGATTAGCGGACTTTTTGTTGTTGGCCTGGGTTTTTCTCTACAGCAAACTGCCGCAAACCCTTTGGTTATTTCTTTGGGCGATCCAACGAGCGGATCACAGCGATTAAGTCTTGCCGGAGGTGTAAACAATATCGGAACTACTATCGGGCCCGTGCTTATCGGGCTGGCCATTTTTGGAAGCACATCAGGTCCAGTTGGCGATGTAAGCATTGATAGTATCAAGATTCCGTATTTATTATTAGGGCTTTCGTTTCTGATTGTGGCGGGATTGATCATGCTCTCCAAAATTCCCAATCATTTAGAAAGTACAGATGAAACAACTGTAAAAACGTCTAAATCCCTCTTTGATTACCCGCAATTGTATCTGGGAATGATCGCTATTTTCGTATATGTAGGTGTAGAGGTAGCGACTGCTGGTAACCTCGGCGACCTTCTTAAAGTGGAATTTGGGATGAAGTCGAATGAAATTACCCCGTACATTTCACTCTTCTGGGCAAGCTTGATGATTGGCCGTTGGACTTCCGCTGCAGATGTTTTTAGTTCCAATCAAATCATTCGAAATATTTTCAGAGTGGTACTCCCCTACGCAGCCTTCGGAATCTTTATGTTAGTGAACGCCATTAATCATCAGGACCTATCGCAATTGTACTATTATCCCTTTGTGATCATCGTTCTTATTTTGGCAGAATACCTGAGCAAGGGAAATCCAGCCCGACAGTTGGCAATTTTCTCTTGTCTGGGAATCACAGCGTTATTAATTGGTATGTTCTCTGATGGTTTGACGAGCATTTATGCATTTATCAGCGTTGGTCTATTTTGCTCCACTCTTTGGCCTTGTGTTTTTACTCTTGGCATTAGCGGACTTGGAAATTACACCAATAAAGGTTCAGGATTCCTTGTGATGATGATTATGGGTGGAGGATTCATTTCAGTATTCCAGGGATTACTCGTAGATCAAGAATCCATAGGAATTCGATTGAGTTTTTTCGTTGGCGTAGGATGCTTCTTGTACCTACTGTTCTATGCGATTAAAATGCTAGGAATGAACAAGCGAAAAGACGTGGATCTTGAGTTTTAACAAGAACGTTATCCAAAGGCTGATACAGAATTATTTGAAGAATAGAGAGGCAGGGTCCCGGTTACTTTTGTAGCCCATTAAGGATTAATTCATTCCCCGATAAAGTACCTCGAGTTCGAAAGAAGTGTAGAATATTTTTCACACTATTCTACGCTTTTGCCCGTTTGCATGCATTCTATAACATTACAAATTAAGTTCTATCTGTTTGATTTACTGTTTTTTACACGAACACCTTATGAGTTGGAATACCATTCGCATTAGTAGAAGCAAACAAAAACAAATAGTATTATGAAAATCTTAAAAAAAGCTTTCGTGCCAACTGCGTTTGCTTTGATGTGTGGTTTTGCCATGACATCATGTGAGAAAGAAGTTGACGCAAACAATCAAAATAATCAACCAGAAGGTAATTCTTTCGAAATGAGAATGACAGATGCCCCTGGAGACTATGAATCTTTAGACGTAGAAATTGCAAGCGTTGCAGTATACAGTCAAAGTGCAGGATGGGTTACTCTAAACAATCAAGCCCAGATGGTCAGTATATTAGAGTTAAACAACGGAGCCGAAACCCAAATTGGTTTTAACTCAAATGTTGCAGCTGGTACATATACTCAGGCTAGAATTACATTTGGTACAAACAACTCTTTGAAATTGAACAGTAGTTCAAACGCAGGATTAATTCTTCCTACTGGCGCTTCTGCTAACGGTACGTTGAATTTGGCCCTTGATGCTAATTTAGGACAAGAACGTACAGTATATATCAATATTAACGAAGAAGTGTCTGCCCAGTCTGGAGCCTCATTGTTACTAGATTTTAACGCAGCTGCTTCCATTGAGGAAAATGCAAACGAATGGATCATGGACCCCGTAATTACCGTTGTAACGAATGAAACAACTGGTTTGGAAGGTGACATCCAAGGAGCACAACAAGCTTCTATTCGGTTTGTAAACAACAGTACAAATGCTGAGTCTTCAACATACATGGCAGCCTCTGGCGATTTTATGGTCCGTAACCTAAGCGAAGGTTCGTACACCGTTTACGTAGACGCTGAAGTGGAAGGCCAAACTGAAAATGAAACGATGGTAATCAATAACGTAACTGTAGTTGAGGGAGAAATCTCAAGTATGGGAACCATCAACGTCCAATAAAAACAAGAAAAATAGAAATACGGAAAGGCTGCCCCTATTGGGGTGGCCTTTGTTAGTTATATGCGCTACTTTCACTAACTTTGCGCTTTCGTTTACTGAAAGAAAACGCATAAAAATGAGTCAGAAATATCCAACGTACAAAGGTTTGGACTTGCCCAACGTTGCAAGTCGCGTGTTAGCACAATGGGAATCGGAAAAAATCTTCGAGAAATCGATTGAAACTCGTGAAGGCAACACACCTTTTATTTTCTTCGAAGGTCCACCGTCTGCGAACGGACTTCCCGGCATCCATCATGCTATGGGGCGCTCGATTAAGGATATTTTCTGTCGCTATAAAACCTTAAAAGGGTATCAAGTGAAGCGAAAAGCTGGATGGGACACACATGGACTTCCAGTAGAATTAGGTGTTGAAAAGGAATTGGGGATCACCAAAGAGGATATCGGGACGAAAATTTCCGTGGACGATTACAACAAAGCCTGTCGTGAAGCGGTAATGCGCTACACAGATATTTGGAACAATCTTACCCGTCAGATGGGTTACTGGGTAGATATGAAAGATCCATACATCACCTACAAATCGAAATATATGGAATCGGTTTGGTGGTTGTTATCACAATTGTACAATAAAGATTTGCTGTACAAAGGCTACACCATTCAGCCATATTCACCGAAAGCCGGAACGGGACTTTCAACACACGAATTGAACCAGCCTGGTTGTTACCGCGACGTTACAGACACCACCATTGTAGCGCAGTTCAAGGTTCGTGATGGAGAAATTCTTCCTTCCCCCTTTGGAGGGGGACAAGAGGGGGAGGACTCACAACAAACGTACCTCCTCGCCTGGACAACCACTCCATGGACACTTCCATCCAATACGGCTTTGACCGTTGGACCGAAAATCGAGTATGTTTTGGTGCAAACCTACAATCAGTATACGAAAGAACCCATTCAAGCGATTCTTGCGAAAAACCTTGTCGGATATCAATTCAGTAAGAACTATTTCGCTGTAGAATCAGCGGAGGAGCTAGCCGAATTCAAAGCAGAAGACAAAAAGATTCCGTACTACGTTGCAGGAGAATGTTTGGGGAGTGATTTGGTAGGTTTGAAGTACGAACAGTTGATGCCTTTTGCGCAACCATACGAAAATGCAGATCAGGCGTTTCGCGTTATTCCTGGTGACTTCGTTACTACTGAGGACGGAACAGGAATCGTACATACTGCGCCTACTTTTGGTGCGGATGATGCCAAAGTGGCGGCAGACGCAGGTGTTCCAGGGATGTTGGTTTTGGATGATAATGGAAATCCAGTGCCGTTAGTCGATCTTCAAGGGCGATTTACCAAGCACATGGGCGAATTTGCTGGTAAATACGTGAAAAACGAGTATTACGACGACGAAGCTGCTCCAGAAAAAAGTGTGGATGTAGAACTCGCCATCAAATTGAAAACGGAGAACAGAGCCTTTAAGGTAGAGAAATACGTTCACAGTTATCCACATTGTTGGAGAACAGATAAACCCGTTTTGTACTACCCACTGGATTCTTGGTTTGTAAAAGCGACCGAGAAAAAGGGACGCATGTCGGAGCTAAATAATACTATCAACTGGAAGCCTGAATCCACAGGAACCGGGCGTTTCGGGAAATGGTTGGAAAACTTAAACGATTGGAACCTTTCGCGCTCCCGTTACTGGGGAATTCCAATTCCAATCTGGTCTACAGAAGAAGGGGATGAACGCACGTGTATTGGTTCTTTGGAGCAACTCAAAGCAGAATGTGAAAAGGCGGTGCAAGCAGGAGTTTTGGAGAGCAATCCTTTGGCTGATTTCCAACCAGGAAATATGTCTGAGGAAAACTACGACAAAGTTGACTTGCACAAGAACTACATGGACAATATCACCCTGGTTTCCGAATCTGGTAAACCCATGCAGCGCGAGGCAGATTTGATCGATGTTTGGTTTGATTCAGGCTCTATGCCGTATGCACAATGGCATTATCCATTTGAGAACAAAAATTTAATCGACAACCGTGAAGGCTATCCAGCAGATTTCATCGCTGAGGGCGTAGATCAAACGCGCGGTTGGTTTTATACATTGCACGCCATTGCTACGATGGTATTTGATTCCGTTGCCTACAAAGCCGTTGTTTCAAACGGGTTGGTTTTGGATAAAAATGGTCAGAAAATGTCCAAGCGATTGGGCAATGCCATCGATCCGTTTACAACCTTAGACAAATACGGACCAGATGCGACGCGTTGGTACATGATAACGAATGCGCAGCCATGGGACAACCTCAAGTTTGATCTAGACGGAATCACTGAAGTGCAGCGTAAATTCTTCGGAACACTTTACAATACCTACTCTTTCTTTGCCTTGTATGCCAACATTGACGGATTCGATTACTCGGAAGCAGATTTGGCTCTGGAAGAACGTCCGGAAATTGATCGCTGGGTACTTTCGAAGTTAAATACCTTGATCAAAGAGGTGGATGAAGCCTTTGAGAGTTACGAGCCGACGCGTGCAGGACGATTGATTCAGGATTTCGTTGGAGATCAATTATCAAACTGGTACGTGCGCTTAGGACGTCGCCGTTTCTGGAAGCAGTCTGCCGATGATGCTGCAGGCGCGAAAGACAAGCTGTCTGCATACCAAACATTGTACACTTGTTTGGAAACCGTGGCAATTCTCGGTTCACCCATTGCTCCATTCTACATGGATCAGTTGTTCCAGGATTTGAATGCCGTTTCAGGAAAACACAATTGTGAATCAGTACATTTGTCCAATTTCCCGAAAGCAAACGATGCACTCATCAATGCAGAGCTAGAAACACAAATGGATCTCGCACAACGCACCTCTTCACTGGTCCTAGGCTTGCGAAGAAAAGAGAGTCTTCGTGTCCGTCAGCCTCTGCAAAAAATCATGGTGCCAGCATTAAATGAGGAGTTTGCCGCGAACATTCGTCACGTACAAGATTTGATCTTATCCGAGGTAAACGTGAAAGAACTGGAGTTGCTTTCCGATGATAACAACGTTTTGGTGAAGAGCATCAAACCCAACTTTAAAACCATTGGCCCAAAATATGGTAAACACATGAAGGCTATCGCAGCCATGGTGAATCAAATGTCGGGAGATGACATCGCTGAAATTGAAGCCAACAGCGGATGGAAAGGAGAAGTAAACGGAGAGCAAGTAGAATTGGATTTGAACGATTTTGAAATCGCCGCGCAAGATATTCCTGGGTGGTTGGTAAGCTCTGATGGCAATTTAACTGTTGCTTTGGACGTAACCATAACCGATGAGTTGAAATCTGAAGGAATTGCCAGAGAATTGGTGAATCGCGTTCAAAACCTTCGCAAAGATTCAGGTCTAGAAGTAACCGATCGCATCTTGTTAAAAGTGGATACCAACGAGTTAATTCAGAACGCCATTGCCTCCAACAAGGATTACGTCTGTAACGAAGTTTTGGCAAACGATGTTGTTTTTGAATCGTTGGGAGACGATGCTTTGGTTACCGATTTGGTAGACTCTGACGATGCGAAAATTGGGTTGGTGAAGAGTTAGATCGCGCCAATCCTCCGTTGGATAACACCACGAATTATTCATTTATTAAAATTCGGGTTTGTAGTGTCTATTTTACTAACTTGCATTTCACAAGTAATAGTTAAATCATATCTATGAGATCCGATTGCCCTGTAAGCTATGCCCTTGATTTCTTTGGAGATAAGTGGACGCTTATTGTTGTTCGCGACCTGATTCAAGGAAAACAATTCTACAAAGATTTTCAAAGTTCGCAGGAAGGAATTGCCACCAACATACTTTCCGACCGATTGAAAAAGTTGGAAAAGATGGGGCTAATTGAATGGAAAGTGTTCGAAAAATTGAAAACAAAAAAAGAATACTCACTGACAGAAAAAGGAAAAGACCTCATTCCTGTCCTCATTGAGCTTATTGTTTGGTCCAACAAGCATCAGGATGGCTTGGCAGTTTCTGATTACTTTATAAAACGGGCAAAAGAAGATCGGGAGGGGTTGATTGAAACCATTCGCGCTCGATTGAATTAACGTGTATCGTAACATAAGATAAAGATTATGGACGAAAACTCCTAACAAAAGCTAAATTGGTAAATCGAAATATTTCGATATTGCTATATGACGTAGAACATTTCAGACAATTATCATCATGAAGCTCACTCACCTGACCCTAATACTTACTTTGCTTTTAGTTTCCTGTAATTCCGACAAATCCGAACAAAGCAACTTCGGCCCAAAAGAGAAAGACAACAAAGTGGTTGTGCCAGATTTCAAAGCACTGTTGGACTCCGCCGGGTTGAATGGGTCATTACTCGTTTTTGATGGAGTTAATTATTACTCCAACGATTTTGAATGGGCAAAAAAAGGGCACCTCCCCGCATCCACCTACAAAATTCCAAACTCCATGATTGCGTTTGAAACGGGTGTGATAGAAAACGACAGTACGATCAGCAAATGGGATGGAGAAAAAAGGTTTATGAAGCGATGGGAGCAAGACTTGGTTTTTCGGGATGCATTTCATCTTTCCTGTGTTCCGTGTTATCAAGAAGTAGCTCGAAATATTGGTACCAAAAGAATGAAAGATTTCGCGGAACGATTTGATTACGGCAAAATGGATATAACAGATGAAAACATCGATCTGTTTTGGCTCGAGGGAAAATCACAGATATCTCAATTCGAACAGATTGAGTTTCTACGAAAGTTCAACGATAAGCGCCTGCCCATTTCACAAAAAACATATGAAACCATGCGTCGAATGATGATTATCGAAGAAAACGATCAGTTTACTTTACGCGGAAAAACTGGTTGGTCCGTAACCAACAGTCAAGACAATTGCTGGTTTGTAGGTTGGGTAGAAACCGAACAAGGTGCCTATTACTTCGCCACCAATGTTGAACCCGGACCCACAACGAATAGCGATGACTTGTATACTCTCCGCAAAGACATTACCTATCAAGCTTTAGAGCTTATTACACGCTAATTTTTGGCGCAAGATTTGCTGCATAAATTCAATCCTCAATTAAGCAAAATGATGAAAAGCACACTGTTTATTCTTGCCTTTATTATGCCTGTTACGTTACTCGCTCAAAAGGAATATTTCGACAGCACCTATTCAAAAGTGACCGTTTCAGCACACAAATATGCTACCATAGATAACGAAAATTTAGAGATGGACTTCTACCGTCCAGAAGGAGCAAAAGGTAAACTTCCTGTAGTTGTTTATGTGCATGGTGGTGGGTTTAATTCGGGCAGTAGAAACTCACAAGGAATTCAGCTTTTCGCCAAACGATTGGCAAAACGAGGTTATGGCTTTCTGTCTGTTTCTTACCGACTTACCTTAAAGGATAAAGGCGCTGAATGCGAAGTGCCCACAGCACTTAAACAGCAGGCAATTATAACTGCGGCCGAGGATGTCTCGTTGGGCATTCAATATATGTTGAACAACCCCTCTTTATTTCCAATTAATAGCGATAAAATCATACTCGCTGGGTCCAGTGCCGGAGCAGAAGCGATACTTCATTTGGCTTACAGTCCAAATAAGAGTAAAAATCTCGGAAACGTAAAATTCGCTGGCATTGTAGCGATTGCTGGCGCTTTGATGGACCCCAATGCCATCACCCAACTAAACGCCGTTCCTACCTTACTTTTTCACGGAACGGACGATACAGTGGTGCCTTTCAACACAGGCATTCATCAATCTTGTAAGCAAAGTGATGCGGGATACTTTCAGTTGCACGGGTCTAGAGTTATTGCCAATAAGTTGAAAGAACTGGGAAAGCCCTATTATATGTTCACTATCAACAAAGGCACGCACGACTGGGCGGGTATTCCGACCAAAAGATGCTTTACTGAGATCAATGATTTCTTGTACCACGATGTACTCTTTCCGAAATTAATGCGCCAAACGGAACGAACGATTACGGAATAGATCATTACAAACTAGGTGTATTACGGAAGGCGATTCGTTCTACTTCCACTTAATTCCACAGCCTATACTCGGCTTTTGTTTTTCTATTGGATCGTTTCCCTCCAGCAATTGGTCCATCGCCTTTCGGAAGTCTTTTCCTGTTACAGGAATATCATTTCCAGGACGTGAATCATCCAACTGACCGTGATACACTGCCTTTAAATCCTTGTCAAATAAGTATAAGTCGGGAGTACACGTTGCATCATACACTTTGGCAACCTCCTGTGTTTCATCGTACAAATACGGAAAAGGATATCCTTGTTTTTCAGCATGTTCTTTCATAAACTCAGGGCCGTCTTGAGGATGCGTTTCTACGTTGTTACTGCTTATCGCGATGAACCCAATACCTTTTTCCTCATATTCTTTTGCCATACGAACCAATTCGTCGTTCACATGAATCACGAAAGGACAATGATTACAAATAAAGAATATCGCTGTCCCTTTTTCGCCTTTCAACTGTGTCAAGTCCATTTGCATTCCAGACTTCGTATCTGGTAATATGAAATCAGGAGCCTGCGTTCCCAACGGAAAAGGATTGGATTCTGTAAGTGCCATAAAGTGTTTTTTCTTAAAGATACAATCAATGGCAGAACTCTCGGAAAATACTCAAGACCTAACCATCACTCGCTTTGAATCGAAACTCTTTCCAGCGCAGCTCCCTGTTCGTTAAATAGTTTCAAAAGGTAAATTCCTGAGGGCTGCTTGTCCAATTGCAATGTGCCATTTTCTGGTACTATGCCTGATGCGCTCATTTCGCCTAGCATATTCACCAATTCGAACTGCAAAGGTCCTTCAAATGATCTTTCTACATTAAAAATACCGTTACCTGGGTTGGGTGATACATGGACATCCAGCGCTGCTGTTTCTTCCAAACCAGATCCATCACAAGGGTTAAAATCACAATCTAAAAAGGCGGGAAAACCTGTTTGAATTGCAGCGCCACTTTGCAGAGAAACCTGATCTTTAACGAAAGAAGCTCCCATCCCTCCAACATTTGGGTTGTTAATGACACCTAAATAAGGCTTATCGAAAATTTGGACATAAATTTTACAATCTGGTCCCATTTGCAAGCCAAAAGGAAATTCAAAACTTAAAGGGTTTCCTGCAAATAAAATCTGCTGACTTGCACCTATATTCGTTGCGTTCAGGTCGTATTGAGAAAGGTTAAAATCGTATGTGACGTATAAATAACGCCCGTCCATTGAGAACGCAGCTCCTGTTCCGCCGTTCGGAATGGATTGATAATTAGATATCACTCCTGTAGCGTTATCGAAGTCATAAACGCCCAAACCGTACACCAATTTATCTCCTTGATGTGATATTTTCATTTGACCACTTTCTGTTGCTCCAATCGTTTGAATGTTTGGACCTGTGATTCCTGTATCAGATATCAGAAAGGTGTAGAATGTGTTTTGATCAAAGGAATGTAGTACAATCCAAAAGTCGGACCCATTAGCGTGACGCGTTCCTGTCATACCTTCTGAAAGTCGTGTGATCGTGTCGCCAAACACAGGCACTCCCTTTTGAGTGACTGCACCCAGCCCACCATTTTGAGCCATGTCAATAATAGAATAGCGAAATCCTTTATAATCTGCTATTCCAGTGGGACTGTGCTCATCACAATCTAGTGTGAAAAGATAGTATTCACTCGCACTTTCCGGAAAAGGTACAGCAAATGCCGGCTGAATTGTACTGTAACAACCTGCTGTATCGAACAGCTCTCCGTTCTGCATCACATTCCCATTTTGATCCCACACAAACCCATCGCTTTGCTGATGAATATCACCTCCATTTGTGAAAAACAGCAATTCACCATTGTTGTTTGATAAGGACACACTCCCTTCAGGAGCCAGAATGGGCGAGTTTCCAGAAACAGGGACTCCTGATGAAAAATCAAGATAAGCGCCTTCGCCAAAGTGCCAATGATTCGCAAATTCATTTTGAGCGTTTAAACCCAAAGCAAGCGTAAGGAAAAGTAGTAAAGTAGCTAGTGCTTTCATAGAAGTAAGTTGTTGTAATTGAGTCGGTAAACATCAAATAACATGCCAGTACATAATTGTTTACGCGGAGTACGTATAACGCGGACATCAGATAACAAGATCAGTTCTAAATAAGTTGTATCTTCGCCTAGTTCCTCGGAACAAGAAGCGATCAAAATATGGCACAAAAACATTTTCGAGGATTCATCGTCTTACTATTTGTACTTTCCTTTTCATTAGGGTTGCTTATCGCTCAAAGCGTTTAGTTGCAATTAAGTACAATCTCCCATTCATACATTTGGAAACCGTTCCATTGCGATCGGAAGTTTCTGAACAATCAACAGTGGTTTGAAATATAACTTGACTTTCCACCCTCTAATGGAAAGCTATGTTGTGCATCAATTTCTTTCATACCGTAAAGCTCAAACCTTTGGTAATCTTCGGCGCCCTGTTGACTCAATTCTCCCTCTATGGGCAGCTCGATAGTATTCACTGGTTACCTCCAGTCACCGCAGGAAGTATTGCTTCAAATGTAGGAGCCTACGAACACAGTGTTTATCTATCTACCCCCAACACCACCGCTTTCGACGTTACTGTTACCACAGGTTCGGGAACCGTTTTAGGGACTTACTCTATTTCCGCTGCCAGTCCATATCGTCTTGACCTGGCCAATGGATATAACTACCTCTGCATGGATGCGGATTCTGTAGGAATTGTTCAACAAGACTACGGATTAACTTTTACTGCTGAAGAGCAGTTTTACGTCAATTATAGGGTACGTTCCAATGCTCAGGGTGGGTCACTTACCGCAAAAGGCCGCATCGCGCGAGGAACGCATTTTCACTGGGGAGGAATTCCCTTGATTGGAAATAGTAACAACTTGAATGCAGTGGTTGGACTTATGGCCATGGAGGACAATACCACGGTGACCATTAGCGGTTATGATTCCAATTGTGAGTTCCGTCAGGGAAGCAATGCAAGTGGAATCACCTCAAACACGATAACGCTCAACCTGGACGCCGGAGAAACCTACGTATTGGAAGCTGTTAATCTGGTTGTTCCAGAAAATCAAGATGGATGGCTGGGAGCAATTATTGACTCGGATAATGATATTGTTGTGAACAATGGAAACCTAATGGGCGGAGTCATCGCAGGAAGCAGCGCCCGTGATATTTGTTTCGATCAAACCCTGCCCACGTCGCGACTTGGGAACAATCATATCGTGTTAAGAGGTGACGGGATTGATGCAACGGAATTAGTCATTGTTATTGCCACTCAAAATGGAACGGATGTGTCGATCAATGGGGCAGCACCTTCAGTAACCTTGAATGAGGGAGAGTATCACATTTTCGATGGGACGCATTACTCTGCTCAGAACAATATGTACGTACAAACGAGTCAACCCGCGTATGTTTACCAGGTTTTGGCAGGTAGTGTAAACGAACGTACGATTGGACTAAACTTCATTCCACCATTGAATTGTCTTCTACCCTTAGCTGTAGATAATATAGCCGCCATTGATATGATTCGAAATACGAGTTATTCGGGAGGCGTGACCATCCTGACAAGAACGGGAGCTACCGTAAGCATCAATGGATCTGCACCCTCTGCAAGCCCTCAGGCAGTTTTAGGCACTTCTGATTGGGTTACGTACAGAGAAACTGGGCTCTCAGGTAACGTCGCTATTGTGTCAAATGAGCCCATGGCTGCTGGAATGTTTGGCGCCAGTGGAGACGCAGGATTCGCAGGGTACTTCTCAGGGTTCTCAGAACGCCCTAATCCCGAGATTGTTCGTGACCACAATTGTGTTCCCACTACGCTTACGCTGATCAACACGGCTGACAATATGCAATGGTACTTTGATAACGCCATGGTTGCAGGAGAGGTCAACCAAACAATGACCGCGAATAACGAAGGCAGTTACTTTGTAACCGCTGGGACAGGTACCTGTATGGATACATCAAATACTATTGTTTTCTCATGCAATTCGCTACCCGTTGAGTACGGAGGTGGTTTGTATCGATGTGAGAATGGAAACGCTTCCATTGAATGGACGACAATAACTGAAATGAATAACGACTATTTTACTATCGAGGGAACCTTCGACGGTATAGAATTCTATGAATTGGGCGAATTAAAGGGTGCAGGAACTACAACACATTTTACGGAGTATCATTTCGACTTAAAGGAGAACTCCTCTTATCCCTTATTTCGCATCTCACAAACAGATTTCGATGGCAGGCATCAAATTCTGGAAACGCTCAGTTCTTGGGAATGCAACCAGCAAGATCTCTGGTATGTATCCGACAACCTCATCCAGTTCAGAGGCGATTATAAAACTGACGTTATGCTCTTTGATGCCACCGGAAAAATGCAGTTCTCTGGAAGCGCGCAACAAATCCCTTGGAAGGAAAAAGGAATATTGTTTATCCAATTTAAAGACAGTTCGGAGAACTGGAAAAAACAACGGTTGGTCGTTTATTGACAAATTCGATTATGTTTGTTGGCGATAACACCTTTTTTCCTAACTTAAAGTAGGATGAGCAAACCTACAGACACCCAATTCAATCAAATCGCCGAGTTTACCGAGCGTTTTATCAACCAAACCAACCGGTCTATTTTTCTAACGGGAAAGGCAGGAACAGGAAAGACTACATTCTTGCGTCACCTTGTAAAAACCACGCACAAACAAACCGTTATCGTTGCACCCACAGGCATTGCAGCACTAAATGCGGGCGGAGTTACGATTCATTCCTTTTTCCAATTACCATTCGGTTCTTTTATTCCCGAGTTCGGGGCTGGAACTGCTACCGACTCCTTGAAAATAGAAAGCAAGTCGACATTGTTGCACCAATTCAAAATGAACAAAGCGCGACGCACTATGTTTCGCAACCTGGAACTTTTGGTCATTGATGAAGTTTCTATGTTACGTGCCGATTTGTTGGATGCCATGGATTGGACACTGAGAAACGTACGAAAGAATAATGCGCCTTTCGGTGGAGTTCAAGTGTTATTTATCGGCGATTTATTGCAGCTTCCTCCCGTGGTGAAACAACAAGAATGGAGACATCTAAGTAAATATTACAGCGGCATGTACTTTTTTCATGCAAAAGTGATCGCAGAAATGCCCCCCTTGTATGTAGAACTAGAAAAAGTATACCGTCAAGAGGACCCGCATTTTTTACGTATTCTGAACAACCTTCGTAAAAATGAGATCACCGATCAAGATATAGAAACACTTAATACGCATGTCCAAAAAGGCTTCAAACCAGAGGAGGAAGAAGGGTTTATTACACTGACAACCCACAACCGAGAGGCAGATAGCATCAACCGAAGGGCACTGGACGCTTTGGAGACCAACTCGCGCTCATTTGATGCTGAGGTCACAGGAAAATTCCCTGAGTATCTCTACCCTATTGAAGAGAAATTGGAACTAAAGATTGGCGCACAGGTGATGTTTGTCAAAAATGATTTATCCGCTGAAAAGCTCTTTTACAATGGCAAAATGGGGCGAGTTGTTGCGCTCGATCACGATGAAATCAAAGTTGAGTTTCCAGAAGAAAAGAAAACCATTACCGTTGAGCCATACGAGTGGGAAAACATCAAATATACCTACAACGATTCCAGTGCCGAGATGGAGTCTGAAACACTCGGAACTTTCGTGCAATATCCGCTGAGACTGGCTTGGGCAATTACCGTGCACAAAAGTCAGGGCTTGACATTTGACAAAGCGGTGTTGGATATTTCCAATGTGTTTGCTCCGGGTCAGGCGTATGTGGCGTTGTCAAGGTTGCGCTCTTTGGACGGACTCGTGTTATTGCAACCAATGCGAAAAAATGGTCTGACAACTGATACCCAAATAAAGGAATACGCCTCCACAAAAGTTTCTACAGATGTGTTGGATCAACAATTGGAGCAATCTACAGCTGTGTACCTGTACGAACAACTAATTCAGGCCTTCGATTGGCTCGACATGGTGAATGCCTGGCAATCGCATGAAAAATCGTACAAGGAACACGGTTCGAAGTCCATGAAGGGAAAAAACCGTTCCTGGGTAACGCAACAGGCACAAGTGCTTTCCACTACTTTGGATGCTTCCCGAAAGTTTCGCAATCAGCTGTCGCAGTTATTCTCTAAACTCCCCGTCGATTACGATCACACATTTGAGCGCGTAAGTGCCGCCTATAATTACTTCTACAAAACCCTGGACGGTGTGTTGTACTCCAACTTGAAGAAGATCGCGGAGTTGCAGCAAAAAAGCAATACGAAAAACTACGCTGAAGAGCTGTTGGATCTGGACTTGATGCTCACAGACACCATCATTCGTTTGAAGAAAAGTTTGGCCCTGGTTCAAGCCATCCGCGATGGTAAAACACTGGATCAATCCATTACTAAAACACCGGATATTAAAAACTACAAAGTCGCGAAAATTGAGTTGGTCAAGAGCGAATTAATGGCTAACAAGTCAACTTTGGATTTTGATACTGTTACCTTCGACTTGAAAACAAAGGATCGGAAAAAGCCTGAGAAGAAAAAGAAGAAATCTACGTACGAAGCTACACGAGAACTCATTCAGGCAGGTAAAACTATTGAAGATGTTGCCAAAGAACGGCAATTGTCGGTAGGCACCATCAGCACGCACTGCGCCCGATTGATCCAGCAGGAGAAAATTGAGTTGCGCGACGTGATGGATAAGGAAAAACGAAATGCTCTCTACGACTTGTTCGAAGATCACTATGAGGGCGGATCTTTAACCCCACTCAAAGAACAAGTTGGAGATCAATATACCTGGGATGAGTTGAAACTCTACCAAGCGAGTTTGTTGATTTAACATCTATTGAGAAAGCAATTAGCCTTTTCAACGTCTGATAGTCCAAAGAACAAAACGATGAACAAACTTTCATTCCTCCTGATTCCTTTCCTTGGATTAATTTCATGTAATGAGTCAACTTCAACAATAGAAGAAAAGATCTCTTATAAAAACAAGGGGCATGAACTTGTTGCTAAAATGACAGAAAAAGTAGGGCGTTATAAAGATTTGCGGGAAAAGAAGGATGTGACGTATACGTATCGCTACGAAACTCCTGACGGTAAGGTGGATCTTTCAACTGAAAAATACCTGTTCAATGGAGAACTTTCTTACGCGCGATATCATCGACACGACAGAACATTTCCTGAGTCAGACGGAGACATTGAAATGGCGTACGATGGGAAAGAGTATTGGTTAAAGCTCGGTAATGAGCTAGTCTCTGATCCATTGAAAATTGACGTAGTCAAGTTTAAACGACCTACTAATTTTTACTGGTTTGCAATGTTCCAAAAACTGCTCAGTCCAGGAGTTAATTATGAGTACTTAGGAGAAAAGCAACTTAACAATACGGCCTACGAAATCGTGAAGATTACATACGAATCAAAAAATGATAAGCCAACAGATATCTATCAATTGTATATCAATAAAGAAACCCATTTGGTAGATCAGTTCTTATTCACAGTGGTAGATTATGATATTGTTGATACTCCGTTCCTGATGAAATTGGAATATGAAAAAATTGAAGGAATGCTTATCCCAACGAAACGTCGTTATAAAAAATCCACGTGGGATGCGGTGGTTACCGATGAGCCCTGGATTCTTGTGAACTGGACTGACATTAAGTTCAACAATGGACTAACCAAAGAAGACTTTCATAAGGGTTAGATGGTTTCGATACGGAATTGTATGTCTTTCTAATTGAGCTTTCCTACTCCACAACCACCTTCTTCGTAATCAGTTTTCCGCGGTAATCCAACTTCACCAAATAGATGCCTGAAGGCAACTCCGAAGTATCAAACATGATTTCATCGAGTGTGACGTTCATAGGAGCTTCCACCTGTTGCCCCATTTGATTGATCAACTCGATTTTCGCCTCCGAAATACTTCCTGCTGCTACTACAAATTTGTCGTTAGCCGGATTTGGAAACAATTCCACTACGTACGTGTCGTGCAATTCTTCATACGACAATGGGAAATCCACGGTGAAGTTGTACTGAAGCGAGCCACCAAAGTCTCCTTCAAAAGTTTTTACGACTCCTGCTCCCACTTGACGGATACGCGCAAATCCAGTGCCATCGTTGTTCGCCCAAAAATCAATACCATCGTCTCCGCTATCGTAAATATTGAGTTGGTAACATCCGTACCCCAATTGGAAGGTATCTCGATAGGTTGTATTATTTGTCATTCCATTGCGGAACAATAGGGTATTTCCCGCATCATCCAAGAGCTCGTAACTGCTTTCGATTGCTGCATTGTTTGTTCGGAACTCAATCCACATATTAGCTGGCACTACTTCAGGCACTGTGAATTCTGCTTTGAACGTATTGTTGTGCTCGTAATCATCAGACCCTCCATTCGGCGCAGAAACTCGGGCGTGGAAAATATTTGTTCCTGTACCCGCTAAATCGTTCCAAAGTGCAGCTGGCGTGGGTAATTCAACCGTTGTTTTTTCGAGAAAATCCAAGCTCCCATTCCAAGTGTATGTTTGAGGTGTTGAACTTCCGTTGATCCAATATTCAATGGTTGCAGAGGTAAGCGTGGTACTTCCTGTATTCTGAATTTCAACCACAGGAGTTTTGCAGATTCCGTTGATACGCTCGTACTCTACGTAATTCGAAGGATTGATTATATCTGTAATCGACACATCCAGTGTATGATTAGGATCTCCATAAGACACCAATTGGTTGTTGACGATATAGTTGGATGTTCCCGTAGCTCCTGTCATTCCATAATCGAAATTGTGTGTGGCACCCGGTGTTACCAAGTGTGTAATATCGAACTCATTTAAATCTGTCGGCGCTCCTGGACACCAGCCGGCACGATCGTAAATCCAAGTTCCTCCCTGCGGATAAATCGGATTTTCGGCACATTCGGTCCAAACTTGCCACTGGAACTCATTCGCACCACCATCAATGTCTACGAAATGTTCTCGTGGAATAAATTCACCTTCTTGTCCGTGACCTGTAATCGCCGTACGCACCTTGTATGCCGTTGCATTTGGATTCAAAGTAACATCGCGTGGTGGAAAATATTGATCGTTAACAATGCTTGCATAGCCGCGAGATTCTGTTCTCCAAAGTGATTGAATGGCAACAACATCGCGCGCTGGTGTTCCAACAATAAAGTGAAACTTAATGTCCATATCTTCCTGGTGCTGACCTCCACGCTCCATCGTCATGCGTTTTTCGCCCTTCAAAACTGGAAGGAAATCAGTTACATCAAACATCCATGTTTTACCATCAGGACCTAAGTTCAGTCCGATTCCATAAGGGGTTACAAAGGACATAATTTCAAACTTCATTGGCCAACGACGCCAATAGTCCATGTCCGCAGGAGTGATAGAACCTTCCGCGGTCACAGGAATGGTGGAAAGCAAAGCACCAGTTACCCCATCGTAAATATTTTCTGGAACAGCCTCCCAGTAGTTCACCGTCGACACAACATTAATGTCATCGTCCATTACTGTACCTGCATTGGAAGCTACCGTATATTCAGTGACCGAATTTGGAACAACCAAAATAGAATCCAAAACATTCGTTGGTGTCACAGTCAGGTCATACGTACCCTGAACCAAAGTAACTGCCGGCCGTTCATTGTCTGCTATAAAGAATTTGTCCAAATCTTTTCCGCGTTCAAAATTCCAAAGTATCGAGCTGTTCCCACTGGCCACTAATCCATTGACAGAGTTGTCATTGATAGAGGCTCCTGTTCCTTCGTCCATATTGTAATACGCTACCAAACTTGCATATTCAGGGTGCGTTGCATTAACAGGAACATTCATCCAGTTTTGTATGTCTGTGGATGTTAGGGCTTTATTCCAGATACGGAATTCATCTACTTTACCTTTCCAATTGTTGGTGTAATTCCATGATTTACCAATCACCATGTTTGCAATATCGATGGGGCGTGTTTTTGCCGTTCCTGAATGCCATAATGTACCGTTGTGATACACTTCCATGATTCCCGTATTGGCGTTTTTCGTCATTGCCCAGTGATTCCATTGCCCAGCCATTTCAGTGGCAGACATAGGCTGGTTAATTCGATCGTAACCGCCATCACCACCACAGTCCCAGTACAACTGACCATTACTCCATGGCAAATGAATGTTCACATCTCTTTCTCCACCTGCTCCAGTAGCTTCAACAATGGATGTATTCACAGGCAAAATACTTTCATTTCCATACGCCCAGAACGAGATCGTAATTTCATCGGAAATACTCGCCATAGCGCTTGTAGGGACATCAAAATGCCCATTCCCTGAAAGATCTACATAGTAGCTATTGTTCCCGTGAACTGCCATTCCTATTGCTGTGGACCCTTCCAAAACAACATCCGCAGTTCCTACAGTATTCGTAAAAGACATTTCAATAATGATATTATCCGTTCCATTCCATACAAAAGGTGTGTGGAATTGAATACGATTTTGACCTACGCTAAAAGTATAGTCACTAAAGTAAACCTCGGTAAATCCAGATAGCTCAGGATTCGCAGGGTCAAGGTTCGGAGCCGTTGTTTCTTTCACATTTACACGTAAGAAGTTGACTTGACCTCCGGTACTTGCTTCTACTAAAAACCCATCAATATTACCAGCCGAAAATCCAGCAGTCGTTAGTTCTGCCGCCGTATACATAAACTGAGTTTTCCCTGAATTGTTTGTTCCAGAAAGTGCATTCGGCACGGGAACGATCCCTGTGGCTAGCGCATATTGGTTTTCGCTGATAACGTTGTTCAACACTACGTTTTGTTGCTCAAATTGATAAAAATCATAAAGCGGCTGAGAAGTGTAGTTATAGGTTGATCCCGAGAAGTCAGAAATAATAAAGTCAGGGTGCGTACTAATCAATGAATCCACCCGAGAGGAATCGTGAACGTAAGTATTACAACTGTAATCCCACTCACCGCAAGCAACATTGTTTCCTCCCCCGGTATTCACGGCACCTCCTTTACAACGCATGTTGTAACTCATCAGCACTTTCTCGAAAGTAAGCGTTGGGTCACTTGGAAACGTTACCATCGTATCTCTAATGCCAGACCCAAAGTTTGTTTGCGTCCAATTCCATGAATTTACAGTGATTGTATCACCGGGTTGTTGTGCGATTGTGCTTTTAGCGCAGATAAAGGCCAAAGCAACTAGAATTACGTTTGCTTTCATAGTCGTTTCATAAATCCGTCGTAGTAAATCGGTCGAGAGCCGCTAAAATAGGAAAGCTCTGAATGAATCACGAATGAAGAAATTCAAATTGGCGCTAATACATGAAAGCTAAAAATATTTCCGGTCTACCTTTTCAGGGTCATATCTTCGATAAGCGACTGCGATACGATGCGATCAAAATCGCTAGCCTCTGGTTTCAAAATCACTAAATTCAACCCATCCAATGGCAATTCTTCTTGTTCTTCAATAAAATCGAATTCGTTCGGTTTTTCGCCATCATAATCAAAGTGAGCCACTTCGAGTTTCTTGCCATTAAAACGCAGTAATTGTGGAATATAATTGCCATTGTCATAGACGTTTAGCACATACCATCCAGGCGTGGACGTACTTGTCAGGACGTTTTTGGCTGCGCCTCCTACAAACTGATCGTTATTTCGAATGGCAAAATAGTACACTCCATCTTCCAGGATACAGGGAACTGAGTCGTTTTTCTCTACACCAAAAATAAAGCCGTTGCGCACTGAATACTGAGACGATTCGCGCACAGTTTCTTTGTTGATTGATGAAAACGTGCTCGAAACCAGGGTAATTCCATTCGCATTAAAAACGTATGTCAATGTGCCGTCTTTCGTCGCATATTCACCAAAATATTTTTCATTCACGACTTTTATTTCGTTTCCTGCCGTAGGCAGAGGTTCAGCGAAGTAATACGAATATTGGGCGTTGGAAGAAAAAACCACAAAAAGTACAACGAGGGAAGCAACTATTTTCATAACTTAATTTAGACCTGATCCTTAAATTTACAACTACAAATGCACCCCGAAACCAACTTGATGCAAAAAAAATGGCTGGTGAAGTCACCACAAGATCGTACAAACGTTGAAGCTTTTCGTTCAAAACTAAAGGTAGATCCTGTTGTCGCCGAACTATTATTACAACGTGGAATTAATACATATGATACAGCTCATGCATTTTTCCGCCCAGACATCGGCTCATTACACGACCCCTTTCTTATGAAAGATATGGACGCTGCAGTAGAGCGTTTACAAGAAGCCATTGATCAACAAGAAAAAGTATTGCTATTTGGAGATTACGATGTAGATGGCACAACAGCAGTAGCACTCATGCATACCTTTTTGAAGGATACACTTCCAGTTGATTTTTACATTCCGGACCGTTACAATGAAGGTTACGGAGTCAGTAAAACGGGAATAGATGTTGCCTCCGAGCATGACGTTTCATTGATAATATCGCTTGATTGTGGTATTAAATCCAACGAAGAAATTGCTTATGCGAACTCGAAAGGAATCGACTTTATCGTATGTGATCATCACGAACCTGGTGCAGCATTACCCGAAGCCATTGTACTTGACCCAAAACGAACTGACTGTAAATACCCTTACAAAGAACTCTCTGGCTGTGGTGTAGGGTTCAAGCTTCTTCAAGGATTGAGTGAAGCAAACAATTGGAATCAAGATGCTCTACTCGACCAATTGGATTTACTTGCAGTGAGTATTGGCGCTGACATTGTTCCGATTACAGGAGAAAATAGAACACTTTGTTTTCATGGAATGAACCGCTTAAACGCCAACCCAAGACCCGCTTTCAAAGCATTACTAGACCTCGCCCAAAAGTCAGTACCCGTAAATTTAACTGACGTTATTTTCAATATTGCTCCCAGAATCAATGCCGCGGGCCGTCTGCGCTCAGGAAGGCACGCCGTCCAATTAATGATTTCCGAGGATTTAGATGAAATTCAGCAAATTGCCGCTGAAATTAACGCAGATAATATCGAACGACGTGAACTGGACAAAGAGATTACACAGGAAGCACTGGAACAGTTAGAAACAGCTGCTGAAGATAGGCACTCGAACATAGTTTACCGAGAAACCTGGCACAAAGGAGTGGTTGGAATCGTTGCTTCTCGCATTATTGAAACGCATTACAAGCCTACCATTGTCCTTACGAAATCCAATGGTTTAATTACTGGATCTGCCCGGTCAGTAGCTGGATTCAACCTACATGATGCTCTTGAGAAATGTTCAGAATTATTGGAACAGTTTGGGGGGCACTTCCATGCCGCGGGTTTGACGCTTAAAGAAGAAAACCTCGATGCCTTCGCTTTAAAGTTTGAGCAAGTTGCAACTGATTTGTTAACTCCGGAAATGTTGGTAGAAGAACAAATCGTGGACATTGAACTTTCATTCGATCAAATCTATACAACGGAAGAGAACAGGATGCAAATCCCCAAACTAAAGCGTATTTTAAAACAGTTCGAGCCTCATGGACCTGGCAACATGAAGCCTGTTTTTCTCTCTCGAAATGTATTCAGTACAGAGTTGCGTGTTCTGAAAGAGGCGCACCTGAAGATATCAATGACACAGCCTAACTCCGATGTAATTTTGGAAGGAATTGGGTTTAACCTGGCACAAAAATCGGATATCGTTGCATCAGGAATCCCTTTCGATGTTGTTTATACGTTGGAAATCAACAATTGGAATAATCGTGATCGCTTACAATTGAACATTAAAGATGTTCGTGAAACCATTCAATAAATGAATGAGCAACTATTTAGATGGTACTTATCGAAAGAATTGAGTGTTTCGTCGCAAAACGAACTACTTTCAACCTGAAATATGGTCAATTTATAGAAACTATTTGAAAAGTAAATGAACTCCTGAATCCCCCATAAACACTGGGATTCGAGTATAACTAACCTATCACATTACTAGGATATTTACGTTTTAATGCCTTAGTCATTTGGTTTTTACACGGTTATGTCCGTAATTTTGCGGTAACAATACGACTAAATAAACTAACTATATGAAGCGGAAGTCTATCTACGCATTGCTTTGTTTTGCCTTTCTGGGAACTGCACATGCGCAACACAACAATGAGCTTTACAATGACGGAGCACTCATCCACGTTCAAGCTGGAGCCGAAGTGCATGTTTGGGGAGATGTCCACATGAGAGAGGCTACAGGTGTTCTAGAAAATGATGGGCTTATCAAGGTTCAAGGACACTCCTACTCAGATGCTTTATTTCAACAACGTGGATCTGGCGTGTACCGTGTTGAGAATTCTGATGTAAACATTGGTGAGCGCCAATTTATTCAAGGAAGCTACGCAGTACGTGGTGGACAGGCGGCAATTGGAACGAACGACGGATCTTTCTACGACCTAGAGTTAGCCAACGACCAAGGAATTGTGTATCTCGTAGGAACTGGCAACATTGCTGACGTTCGCAACAGCGTCGATTTCAATGCAGGAGCAACCTACAACAGAATTGTGACTCACGATATTGGAGCAACAGGCGTGATTACTTATCCTGCAAACGGTTCAGCATATTCAAGTGTTTTTGGCGTAATGACACCTGTTGCAGGTATGGGACCATTGATCAATAATACAGTGAGCACCAACGGAAACATGTCCGCTATTGACGCAGGTTATATTCAAGGAAACTTTCGCAGAGCTATCAGTCCTGCTGGTGGTACCTACAATTACGTTTTAGGATTGGAGCCAGCAGGTGCCGGTGCGCAACGCGGTATGCAATACACACGTTTGACGTTTGGAGCCAACAACTATGACGTACTTACCGGATATTTTGAATCGGGTAGCTCAAATGCCGGTGTGCCTGGGACAGAATGTTCTGGAAACGTTATTGATTACTTTGGGGGAACCGACCATGGTGAATGGATTTTTAATGACATTACTGGTACCGGGACAGGTACATACGAAGTACAGGTGTGGCCACAAGACGACAATTTAATCGCGGCACCAGTATGGCTGATAACAAAAGATAACGCATTTCAAGGAACAGCAAATCAATGTGGTCCAACACCAATAGGCTTGACTAGAGGTGGTTTTAACGGATTCAGTGAATTTGGATTGGCGGCACCAACATCAGCGCTTCCAATTGAATTGATTGACATCAGTGCTGTAGGCGTTGAAGACCATATCGAAGTAGTTTGGAATGTGGCTTCAGAGTCTAATCTAAGCCATTACGAATTAGAACGTTCTGAAGACGGTGCTAACTTTGAGTTGATCGCCACTTTAGATGCTGTAGGAAACACTAACAATACGTTGAGTTACCAACACGATGACTACGACGTTCGCTCCTTCCAATACTACTATTATCAAGTGCGAAGCGTAGACTTAGACGGATCATACGAATACACTCCTGTTGTTGTTGCTAGCATTGACGGTTATGGTGATGGATTCAACGAAAATGCCGTTTCCATCTATCCGAACCCAACAACTTCAAATACTGCTGTAGCAATTCATGCCGATCAACAAATGTCCATCTCAATGACGGTACTTACAGCCTCAGGACAATTAGTACAAGAACAAAAGCTACTCCTCAATTCTGGAAATACGATAGTGAATCTCGCTTCAAATCAGTGGGCCGATGGCGTCTACTTTGTTGAATTGCGCGATGAACTCTCCGGTAAAACCATAACGAAACGATTAATTAAGAACTAAACTAATCGATCAAACAGATGAAAATGAATAAAAAAATACTCGCAATCTCCGCAATGAGTTTTCTAATGGCTCCAGCGGCAATGTCACAAAATGTTGGTGTTGGATTGAACACTCCATTGACAAAACTACATGTAAATCAAACAGCAAATGTAACCGGGATTCGGTCTGATGTTTCTGGTACTGCAGGGAACGGACTTTTAGTCTTTCCTTCTAATGCAGCCAACGCATCCTCGTCTGTGTTTATTCCGAATGCCAGTGCCGGTATCGGAATCAACCTAAACATGAACAATACTGCATCCACCGCTGCTGGTATACAAGTAACGCAAGCAGGAACAGGAAATGGTCAAGGAATTTTCCATGACAACGTTGGAGCTGGTCAACTGATCAGTATGACTTTAGCTACGAACGGAATCTCTGGACAGCAAATCAACCACGTTGGTGATGGAAATGGAAGCTGGGTGATCCACTCAGGAGCTGGAAATGGTTACCGTGTAAACCATACTGGAACTGGAATCGGTATTTTGGTAGACCAACAAGGTACTGGGATCGGAAGCGTGAACCTAATGGGAAACAATTCCATTGGATTGGTAAACGATCTTGCCGGAGCGGGTGGAACGGGTACGTTCACATTTGTTGGTGGTGGAAACGACGCTGATGGATTTGTATTTACCAATGTAGACAATGTAACAACTCCAACTACAGGAGGCGACGGGTTCGCTTTCGACGGTATTGTGAATACCCAAACAGCTGGAGGTGGAGTTGTGAACGGAGGTGTTATTGCTGGTACACAGTTTGGTGTTGGACACCTTGGAATTTTCACACACAACGGTACTGGGCGCGGAATGGAAGTAAACCTTACTGCAGCCGCAAACACGGAAGCAAACTTTTTTGGTATCAATACAGGTCAGGGTAGCGTTTTCGTAGGGCAAAATCAAAATAACACAATCGCAGGTACGATTTCAATCGCAGATTTCGCTTACGTTGGAACTGATATTGCTGATCACATTGGTGTTTCTGGTTTCTCAGCTCCAGCGGCAGGATGGGGAATCGGTGTACAAGGATCAGGTAACTGGTACGGTGTATTCTCTCAGGGTAACCTTGGGGCTACCGGGGCAAAGACTTTCATTATAGATCACCCTGAAGATCCGCAAAACAAAATGTTGAAGCACTTCTCCGTTGAATCGAACGAAGTGTTGAACATGTATCGCGGTATGGCAGAATTGGATGCGAACGGTCAGGCGGTTGTACAATTACCATCATATTTTGATGACATCAACATCAACCCAAGCTACCAGCTTACACCAGTTGGGTCGCCTCAGCAACCGTATATCCTTCAGGAAATCCAGGACAATCAATTCGTTGTAGCTGGTGCTCCGAATTCTAAAGTATCCTGGACGGTATATGCAGATCGTAACGACGCGTACATGCAAGCAAATCCAGAAGTAAGAGAGGCGGAAGTAGTTAAAGAAGGTGAACGTCAAGGTAAGTACTTAAACCCTGAATTCTACGGAAAGCCAGCAAGCTCAGGAATGTTCTATAACGAGAATGTAGAAAACGGAGGTGCTTCATCAAGTCAAGCGCCAACGCCGTCTTCAGCTACACAATATGAGACACCGACAGGAGCTGGTCAACAACAAGTAGTGCCAACAAGAACGGTAGAACCTACTATTGATTAATTCTTCGAATGAACTAATCATCATATAATGCAATGAAAGGCTCGCAATGTAAGTTGCGGGCCTTTTTTCTGTTTACTTCCTAATCAAATCCATAGCGGAATGAGCATCGGAAGTAACATATTGATAACCGTAAACAAGGAATCTCCAAGATGGAGCCTGCGGTATTCTCCTTGATTCCAGCTTCTTTGCATATAACCAGCCATAATTGGCTCATTTTTAAAAATCAACTTGAAAAGATAGCGAGTTGTGGTAAACGTAATGAGAAAAAAAGCAGGTGAAAACAACCAATTGGCCGCATAGCCTTTTTTCATTTGCAAAGTTTCAAAGCCCTGCAAGTTGAAGCCTCCGGCAACCAGTATCAAACTTATCGCAATCGCTACAACCAAATACCAATTTCGTCGAAGCAGTTTGTATGCAAGAAAAAAGATAAGGTGTACCCCGCATCCAATACTGAAATAAACAAAAGGATCTTGCATAAGGCGTTGATTATCCTGTTTTAACCATCAATGGAAAAGTATTGTTCTACTGCGTTAATCAGATTCTTGGCCTTAATATAAACAATCGAACACTGTAGAAAGCACTTGGGTTCTGAAGATGCCTTTTCCCTATTAAGAAAAAATAACAACCCTAGTATTAGTTACCCTGGTATTTATTTGTATATTTGAACTATTGATACACAAAAAACAACAGGAGAAGCCATGAATACCGTACTACACAAGTCAGATACCAGAGGGTTCGCAGATCACGGTTGGTTGAAGAGCAACCATACCTTCAGCTTTGCCAATTACTACAATCCTGAACGCATTCACTTTGGAGCATTGCGTGTTTTGAATGACGATCGTGTTTCAGGAGGACAAGGCTTCGGAACGCATCCACATCAGAATATGGAGATTGTATCCATTCCACTTTCAGGTGATTTGGAACATAAGGACAGTATGGGTAATGTAGCTGTTATCAAAGAAGGTGACGTTCAGGTGTTGAGCGCTGGAACTGGCATCATGCACAGCGAATACAATAAGAACAAAGACGAGGAGGTTCAATTCCTTCAAATTTGGGTATTTCCTAATAAAAAGAACGTACAGCCACGTTATGATCAAGTGACTATCAGCGAAATTCTGAAAGACAACGAAATTTCTCAAATTTTATCACCTAATAAAGATGATCAGGGCGTTTGGATACACCAAAATGCTTGGTTTCACATAGCCAATTTCACTGAGGATAAGCAATTAACATATAACCTTCATGATGCCAAAAACGGTGTTTACGCATTTGTTCTAGAAGGAGAGTTAGTTGTGAACGAAAATGCGCTAGCAAAAAGAGATGGCTTGGGTATTTGGGATACTAATGAATTAACCATTCAAGGCAAAAAGGGATCAAAAGTTTTGCTCATGGAAGTACCTATGAGCATTGAATCATAATCACATAAAAATAAAAGCATATGGAAACTATGACAAAAACAGTTTGGGCGGTTGACCCTACACACTCTGAAATTTCATTTAAGGTAAAACACATGATGATTTCCACGGTACGTGGATTCTTTAAAAGTTTTGATGCGAAAATTGAAGCATCGGAAGAAGATTTGAGTGATGCACAATTTTCATTCTCTGCAGACATCGATTCTGTGAGTACGAACAATGAGGATAGAGATAATCACTTGAAATCAGATGATTTCTTCAACGCAGAAGCATATCCGAAAATGACATTCGAATCAACTTCATTTGACGGTGAAAAAATCACTGGAAACCTTACCATCCGTGATGTAACCAAGGAAATCACATTGGATGCAGACATAAGCGGCATTGCAGTAGACCCTTATGGCCAAACGAAAGTTGGAATAGAAATCTCTGGAGAAATCAACCGCAAAGATTTCGGACTTACTTGGAGCGCTGTAACAGAAGCTGGAAACGTAGTTGTTTCGGATAAGGTAAAACTGATCGCTGAAGTACAGTTCGTGAAGCAGCAATAATAATTTAGTAATGATAAAGTGAGAAGTGAGGAGCTTACATGCAACCCTACTTCTCACTTCTTTCTGTTCTCTTTTCGCTTTGAATTACATTAATTCCCATGCACTTTTGTACCCGTTGATTCCTTCAACATACTCCAGAAACTTCATATAAAATGAATCCTGACCGATGGTAGCGCTGTCACCAATGACAACGAGACGTTCTTTGGCGCGTGTAATGGCCACATTCATTCTTCGGTAATCCTTCAAAAACCCTATTTCACCCTCTGAATTTGATCGAACCAATGAAATAATGACTGTTTCGCATTCCTGACCCTGAAAACTGTCAATGGTGTTTATACGCATTTTCGTATCCAGATGTTCTTTTGCCAATGCCACTTGGCCTGCATAAGGAGATATAAAGGCGGTACGTTCAGGATTCAGCTGGAGCTCACTCATTAGCTTGCTAACGATTTCCACTTCTCCTTCATTGATTCTACTCGTTCCATCTTCTCCCTGTTTTTCTTCAAATCCAGTTCCAGCCGTGTCGTAGTACATGACATGGTCTCCTGAACTATGTAGGTCATCTGGAGTTTTTAAGGCACCCTTATAGAAGTATTCGCTTGAAAATTGCGAAATAGATGATCGCATACGGTATTGTGTGTCCAAAAAGTATACGTTTTGCGCATTCCGGAAACAATGCTCAAGGATGGACGTATTGAAACCTTTTTCGATGGCTTTTTGCGAAAGAACAGTGGGGGGCAACTGAAACGGATCACCGGCAAGCACCCATGTTTCTGCCATTGGAAAAACAGACCAAGCCAAAGGCTCCAGCGCCTGCCCAGCTTCATCCATAACCAAAACATCAAAATTAGGTGAAGCGTCCAGTGCATTCTTCAGTCCAACGGGGGTTCCGAGAACAACCTCAGCGGTTTCCATTAACTTTTCGTCAAAATAGGCTCGTATATCTTTTATTTCTTGTCGGATTCGTTTCACTTCCTTCAGCAAAAGTGAACGCTGGATTCGTTCTTCCTTACCAAAGTTTCGTTTGTATTGAAGCGCCATTTTGCGCAGTTCTTCAGCCTGAATTTTCAGTTTTTTGATTTGTTTTTGCTCTTTGGAACCCTGCATGCTCCCTTCGGTAGTGTGCGGATAAATGGAGTCGTCTACTTTCAAGGTATTTCCAACACGGATAATTTTCACCCCAGTTTTCAAAAGTTCTTTCGCCATATGGTCTACCGCAGCGTTACTTGGAGCAGTCACAACCACACTCTTACCTTTTGCCACCAGCGTCTTTATTCCTGCAACCAAAGTGGTCGTTTTCCCCGTTCCAGGTGGGCCGTGCACCAATAATAAATGCTCGTTCCCAACCATTGCTGATGCGGCCAATCTTTGACTGTCGTTCAGGTATTCATTTTCAATTTTATGGTGTACTTGAGTCTTGTTGCCAAATGGACCGTTACCGTGAATGGCCTCAAAAAGGTTCTTCATTTTCGGGCTGTCAGAAATGTCTTTCACAGCATCCTTCATAATACCCTCCGTGTGGTGATCTGGCGCCAGCTTGATAATGACATCCTTGTCCTCCACCCAGTCTGGAAAATCTGGTGCATACAACCGAATAGCTCCTTTTTTGCCGCTACCGCCCAAATAAATTCCTTTTACTACACCTGAAGACTCTGTCGAAGTAGCATCCACCAATAAGAATTCAATCGCAACACCTGGATTGAACGCATCCATTTCCGGAGCAAATGGCAAATAAAACTCCAGTTCTGGGTATTCCGCATAACCAAAATATTTCCGAGTCACCTTTATAGGATGCAATGCCAGCCCTTTTGATTTCAGCTGCTTCAGACCCAGACCGTCTTGTATTTTAAAGCGCGTTTCCTGTTCCCGCATTTCCAGTGAAATACAGGCTAGTAGTTCTTGTTGATGCGGGTGTCGTTCACTCATAGTTGATGGGAGAGGCTAAAAGTACAAAGGAATTTCAATCCCTTGTTCTATTCTTGTATATTCGTAATACCAAGCTTATTACACATGAAAACAAGACTTAGATTCCTTACACTCCTGCTTCCACTCTCCATGTTATTATCTGGTTGTTTTGTGAACCTGAAATCACACATTAGTAGAGAAGTGAAAGTAGAAATTTCGGGTGTTGTACCCGTTACGGTTTCCAATACAGGCAACTCAAATTTCACAACCTACATGAATCAAGAACAATATGTTGAGGCATACTTAAAAGGTTTGAAGGGTGAATTAGGCGGAACGGAAAATGTGATTCTTGTGGAGTCTGGCGGTGAGTTTGTTATTAGCTTTGATCAGGTGATGATCACTGAGACCACGAAAATCGAGAAAATAGATGATACGAATTCCGAAGATCACGGAAAGGAGTTTGAGTTAACTACGTTGAATCTCTCAGCAACAGGAAAAGTTACTCGGGTATCGGACGGTTCTACTCGCAGTTGGTCGGCATACAAAGACAAAAGCGAAAGTACTACCAGTTCTCGCAGTGCAGGTCAAGTTATAACAGGCGACAACAAGGATAAGACGGAGTACCGCGAAAAAACGTTCGATTCTGGTACAGCTGAAGACTTGACTGAAAAAACAGGGCGACGTTCTGGAGTGGTTGTTGTTCGAGATATTGGGAAGCTTGTGAAATAAATAATTACTATCTTTCTTAAAACTACTACGTTATGAAAATTCTTGGACTTATTGGCACTATCGTCGGTGCTATCTCTGGGATCCTTGGTGGGTACCTGCAGTTTGTTCTTGTACCCGATGCGGAATTGGCGGATGCCAGGGCGAGCTCCTTTCTTAATGAGACATATTTTGGAAGCGTACAGCATCATATGGATATGGAAACCATTAGCGACATGCGCGACTTCGGAGCAATGGTTATGCTTGCTGGATTATTGGCGTTTCTACTGAGCATTCTTCCTGCAATTAAAAAACAGAATATTGCTTGGATTGGTGTAGGCTTGGGCGTCCTTATGTTCTTTCTCGGAGCAGCACACGGAACTCACATGTTCAGCTAATTAATGGATTCAACAAACGACAAAACCTTCATGAAAATTTATCTTTTACTCCTTACAGCAACAACCGTTCTTTCCGCAGCTGCCCAAAATTATGATTCGTATTTCACCGGAAATACTACAGATGTATCTACTTTGCCGCAAGGCGGCATTTGCCTGATGGGCGGTGCCACAGAAGAAGATGAAGCCATGAAGTGGTTTTTAAATCGTGCGGACGGAGGAGATGTGTTGGTTTTACGTGCAAGTGGCGCTGATGGCTACAACGATTATATGTACAATCAACTCGGTGTAACAGTGAATTCCGTTGAAACAATTGTTTTTAATGATGCTTCTGCAAGTAATGAGGCTTATATTCAACAAAAGGTTTCGAAAGCGGAGGCTATTTGGTTTGCTGGGGGCGATCAGTGGAATTATATCACGTATTGGCAAGGGAATGCTATTGAGTCTGCTATCAATCAGGCAATTGGAAATGGCGCTGTCGTGGGAGGAACAAGTGCAGGGATGGCAATTCTTGGTGGATTTCGGTTCACGGCAGAAAACGGTACAATTACTTCTGCGTCTGCACTAGCAAACCCTTACGACAACAACGCAACTATTGGTTCTACTCCTTTCATTGCCAGCGGCAATTTTTTGGAACACACGATTACCGATACTCATTATGACAATCCAGATCGAAAGGGAAGGCACGTGACATTCCTAGCACGCATCCTACAAGATTCTGGAATTACAGCCAAAGGAATTGCTTGCGATGAGTATACAGCTGTTTGCATCGATGAAAACGGAATGGCACGTGTATACGGTCAATACCCCACGTATGATGACAATGCTTATTTTATCCTTCCGAATTGTGAACTTGCCGATCCAAGTCCTGAGACATGTACTGCAGGAAATCCACTAACCTGGAATCATAATGGTGCGGCTTTGAAAGTGTATGCGGTAAAAGGAACGTTAGCAGGCACGAATACTTTTGACTTGTCGGATTGGCAAACGGGCGCTGGTGGTGAATGGCAAGATTGGTCGGTTGTGAATGGTGTTTTAAATGAAGCCTCAGGAATAGCTCCAGATTGCAGTGCTTCCCTGGAAGAAGCAGAAATTTCCTTGAATATTCTTCCCAACCCAGCACGAGAATTCATTCAAATAGAAAGTTCTGAGAAATTCTATTCGGCGTGTATTTTCAGCGTTTCTGGAAAGCAAGCTCAGGCTGTTTCCGATGTTACTAATTACATCAATATTTCTTCACTTTCCGAGGGAGCATATTGGCTGGAAGTCAACTTAGAAAATGGTTCCGCGCTCCGAGAAAAATTTGTGGTGTTACGTTAATTCATCAGCGCCTTTAAGGTCTTTGCGTTAGTTGTAAGCACAATTGCATTTCAAAGATCACTCCAAAACTATTCCGAAGTTGCGTACAACGTTGGATTCACCAACCTCTCCTACTTTACACAAAGTTTTAGTTTGGAGTCTGGGAAGCTTCCATCGGTTGTTGGTAATGAAAAAGAACTTGAATAAAAAAGGGCACAACTTCCTCTAGTCATACCCTTTTTCAACTAACTATCAACCTAACGAACTTAATAGCCTTAGTTTCTAATGAATTCTTTTGATAAATGGTTCTTATGGTTGGTATTTACTCGAACTGTATACACTCCGCCTGCAAGATTGTTCGTTTTAATCATGTGCGTCGAAACTCCAGCGTTAATAGCGAACTCTTCTACGCTGATAATGCGACCAATCATGTCTATAATTTCAACGCGTAGCAACTCTTTACTGCTTACAGCAACGACAATATTCAAGTCGTTTTCCGCAGGGTTGGGATATAAATTTACAAAACTCAATTCCTCAAAAACAACGCTTCTTATTTCAGAATACGAATAGCTGCCATTAAAATCAACTTGCTTCAGTCGGTAGTATGAGATTCCCATGTACGGGTCGTCGTCAAGTTCCTCATAATTAAGCGATATAGAACTGTTCCCGGCTCCATTTACGCGTTGAATAGGTGTAAAGTTGACACCATCATGACTTCGTTCAATTTCAAAATAATCGTTGTTAATTTCAGTGAATGTTACCCAAGTCAAGCGCACCAAATTTTGACCAGCAACCTGAGCATCAAACTCGAGTAGCTCGACGGGAAGACTACAATCAGTAACAGCTATGCTTTCCGTCTTGGAATCTCCGCAAGCACCTGGTATTGAGTAGGTTATTGTATGCGTTCCAACTCCGGCTACGCTCGGGTCAAATGTCCCAGTAGTTGAATTGGTTATTCCTGTACCACTCCATACGCCTCCGCCATCTGCAGCTGTTAAGGTGATCGCAGGATCTGTCACACAAAGTGGTCCAACCGGGGTAATTGTCGCATCATCAATGGGTTCTACAGAAACATCATCAATAAATGCTGAAATGGTACTGAATGAACCAGGTCCATTACTTACTGCGTTTGTAGCAGCATCATTCTTAAAGTTCCCTATTGTCAAATATTGTTCGCCGCCAGCTGCGGTGAACGTAAACACTAATTGCTCCCAGCTCGTTTTATTATTGATTAAGGTGGTCGACTGAATTTGCGGTGTTACACCAGTAATTACATTAAAGTTACCAGCTCCTGTTAATGGAGTATCTGAAAAGTAAATTTCCAAAGCATTATCAGAGGCCATATTCGAATTGTCTGGACAACTTACAAATAAGGATACACAATATGTTTCACCTGCCAACAGTGGAGAAGACAAAGTTCCTTGGGCATACTCACGATAGTTGGCTTGAATACTAGCGGCATAAAGTGCCACGTTAATATAACCATTTCCTGTATTGGCATTTTGGTTACCAAACACATTTGCTGGGACACTTACAATTGAAGCGGCACAGCTGTTAAATAAGTCAGGGTTTCCAGTGTGTCCGGTAACAATTTGCCAATCGTCAGCTAAGTCTAACTGCCCCACTGTATTAGGACATACTGAATATGCCTCAAACGAAGGATTATTGACTAAATTTTGCGAAAAAACAGGTGTGCTACAAACTAGCGAGGTCAAACATGCTAGAGTTGAAAGTAATCGTTGCATATTATTGGTAAGTTGCTTTGTTGGTTCTGGAAAATCCCTGGGCAAAACTACTTTCCAAACATATCTAAATCGTTATTATTTTAGTATTCGGATTACTTTACTTATTATTTGGTTTAATTAATAACAACTTGTGTTATTTTATTTGTTTCAAAAAAATAGCGCTGGGAACATCTGATTTAGCAGGCATCTGCGTCTTTTATGCACCATTCAGCGCCTCTTAAATATCTGCATTCAAATCTTTGTAATTCTCCACTCCGCTCGATAACCAGACTAACTTCTTGGTTGTTTTCATCGCTACCGTATCTTCATAAAGAATCTTAAATATTAAATACCACGGTAAATAACCGTCTGTTTTTTCGTACTTTCTGTGGGAACATAAAAACAGAACATGAACGTTTCGGAACAATTACTTGAGATTTTAAAGAATGAAGGAGTGAAACATATTTTTGGTGTCGCTGGAGATGCCTTAAATCCAATGGTGAGTGCGCTTGCCGATCAGTCTGACATAAAGTGGATAAAAATGAAGCATGAGGGCAATGCATCGTTTGCTGCCTTCGCCCAGGGAGAGTTAGGGGAAAATATTGGCGTTTGCGCGAGTACGGTAGGACCCGGAGCGCTACATCTTGTTAATGGCTTGTACAATGCTAAAAAAGAACGTTCACCTGTTTTGGCAATTACGGGACAAATCCCAACAGAGCATATTGGAACTGCATATCATCAAGAAGTCGACTTGACTAAAGTTTTCGACGATATATGTGAATATCAAGCTGTTATTCGTTCGGCAGAAGAAGCGCCTCGAGTAATTCTCAGAGCAATGCGAATTGCGTTGCATGAAAATTGTGTTTGTCGCGTAGAATTACCTGCAGACATCGCCGAAGCACCTGCAGCAAATAAAGATTTCGTACACACTGTTTTTCGTTCCGATTCTAAGGTAACTCCTTCCGAATCTGCGATGAATAAGGCCGTTGAAATGATTAACGAGGCAACCAAAGTTGGCATTCTCGCAGGTGCAGGATGTCGGGATGCTAAAGACAAAGTGGTTCAATTCGCAAAAATGATTAACGCCCCCATAACCCACACAGTGCGAGCGGCGGATGTATTTGATCATAGCACCGATAACGTTGTCGGTTTAACAGGCTTAATCGGAAATCCGTCTGGTTATAAAGGCGTTATGGAATGTGATTTACTGTTGATGTTAGGAACCGACTTTCCATATACCAACTACCTGCCAGAAACCACCAAAACAATTCAAGTTGATATTCGTCCCGAAAATATAGGTGGAAGAACCTCAATTGATCATGGACTTCATGCTGATATCGGCGTGGTGATGGACTACTTGAACGAAAAATGCTCTCTGAAAAAAGATGCAGAATGGGTAAATGGGCTCAACGCTGATTTCAAAAATTATTTGAAGAAAAACGGAAAAACGGCTGAAGCTAATGAAGGGTCAAAATTACTTCTACCACAAGTTGTTGCCGGTCAAGTGAGTCAACAAGCAAGTAATGACGCAATTTTCGTCATTGACACTGGAACCTCGGCCATTTGGGCAAGTAATTTTATGAATTTTCATTCCGATCGACGCATGATTGGTGCCTTTAATCATGGTTCCATGGCTGTCGGGCTTCCAGCGGCTATCGGAGCGCAGTTACAATATCCTGATCGTGAGGTTTGGGCAATTGTAGGTGACGGCGCGTTCCAAATGTCCCTTCACGACTTTTCAACAGCGGTAGAATATGAATTACCCATTAAAATCGTGGTACTCCGCAATAATGAATTAGGTTTTGTGAAGATAGAAATGGAGGAAGCAGGTCTTGCTCCAAATTACGACGCGCTTGAAGTAAAGAATTTTGATTTTGCCGAGTACGCAAATATCGCTGGTGGAGAGGGGTTCACCCTCAAAAACCCAGCAGACGTCGACTCTGTTATTACATCTGCGAAATCCACGCGTAAGCCAGTTATTATTGATGCTCACGTTTCCGGCGGTGCATTATCACTCCCTCCAAAAATAGAGTTTGGAATGGCCAAAAACTTTGCCGTTTCAAAAATCAAAGAAGTTGTTGCCGCAATAAAAGGAGATACCAAAAATTGGGAAAACATCAAAGAAGAAGTAATGGCGTACCTAGAAAGTTAATGCACCTTCGACGCGGCGTCTAAAGCCTGGCCGATATCGCCAATCAAATCATCGTGGTTTTCTACCCCGATTGATAAACGAACCAATTTCTCGGTAATGTTCATTGCAATTTTATCTTCTGGGCTTACGTCCGCATGGGTCATCGTTTGAGGGTGTTCCGCCAAACTTTCCGTTCCACCTAATGACACCGCCAAACGCATTAGCTTGAGGTTATCCAGAAAAGCAAAAGCTTCTTTTTCACCTCCTTTGATATCAAAGGAAATCATGGCACCATGCGATTCGTACTGTTTGCTTATCACTGCTTTCAAGGCCTCAGAACCGTTTTTGGCCATTTCACCAAGGTAATACACCTGTTCTACCATAGGATGTTCGTTCAAAAATTGAGCGATATGCTCAGCATTCGTTGCTTGTTGGTCCATACGAACCTTCAACGTTTCAAGGCTTCGCATCAAAAGCCACCCTGTCCATGGGCCTGCCATATTACCAAGAAAAGTACGCAACCCTTTAACACGTTTCATGAGTTCGGAAGATCCCAGGCAAGCACCAGCAATAACGTCCGAGTGACCACCAATGTACTTTGTTGCGGAATACAAAACCAAATCTGCGCCATGTTTCAAGGGATGTTGCCACAAAGGTCCCATGTAGGTATTGTCTACCGATAATACAACTTGTTTATCCTCTGTTGAAAAATGCTCTTTAATTGCGGCGCACATTTCGATATCAATTACGGAGTTGGTAGGATTCGCCGGGGTTTCTATGTGGATCATCGCCAATTTATCCGCTTTCCCAGTAGCTTTAATTCTCTCGATTATCTCTTCTTTTGAATCCGTTGCTAAAAACCCTACGGAATCAATTTGCAATTTCTTCAAAAAGTGATTGATGAAGTGATCCGTTCCGCCATACACAGGCTTACTGTATAACAACAAATCTCCTGGCTCCATAAACTCCATCATTGCCGTTGAGATAGCCGACATGCCACTTTCAAATACAGCAGCGTCCTCTGCTTCATCCCACAGGCAAAGGCGGTTTTCTAAAATCTCTAAATCTGGATTATTCAATCGACTGTAAATCAAGCCCAATTCCTCACTCGGTTCTTTTTCACGAAGGCCATACGCCACCTCGAAAAACCGCTTTCCCTCCATTGCATTGTTGAACACAAAAGTGGACGTTTGGAAAATGGGACACTTAATGGCACCCTCGGATAACGAAGGTTTGTATCCATAGCTCATCATCAAACTTTCTGGGCGCATCGTTGAATAATCCATAGTACTTAAATTTTAGTTCAAACGTATCATATTTACTATTATGAGTCAACATTGCAGAAAATATTACTGTATAAGTCCATTTTTTCATTTTCATTTTTCTATTTTCGATCAAATCATTATACCGTTTTAGAAAAATTGTCTTCATGGATGCTATTGATACTGCCATTTTGGAAATACTAGAAGAGAACGCAAAGCTTGGCACCAAGGAAGTGGCGCAACAGGTAGGACTGAGTGTTACGCCGACCTACGAGCGCATTAAAAAACTAGAACGGGAGGGTATTATCCGTCGCTATACCATTGAACTCGACAAGAAAAAAATTGGCAAAGGATTGCAGGCATTTTGTTATGTTTCACTCAAAGAACATAATTTAGAGTTGCTGCAAAGGTTCGAGGAGCAAGTTATCGCTTTTCCTGAAGTAGTCACGTGCTACCATATCGCGGGGGAACACGATTACGCATTGTTGATTGATATTCAGGATATGGAATCCTATGAGCAGTTTTTACGACACAAATTAACCACAATTCCGAGCATTGTAAATGTGCGCAGCTCGTTTGTAATGAATGAAATACGATGAAACCTTCTCAAAAAGACATTGACCGTTACTATCTTCTGCATGAAAGTGAAAGGCTTTTTTTTAGAAACTTAGAAGAATCCGATATTGAAAGATGGATTCCCTTCTTCGAGGATGAAGAAACTTTGAGCCATGTAGGAATGCTATCTGGACCGTTTAAGTTTTTAGGTAATCCGGATCGATCCAGAGCCTGGCTACTAAAGCAAATGGAGCGCAGAAAAAAGGGTGTTTTTGGACAACTTGCGGTGGTTGAGAAAGAGACTCAAAAATTCATTGGAGTCGGTGGAATAATTTTTAGGGAGGAGAAGGAAGCTTATGGGGAATGGGAGATTGCCTATTCTTTACTTCCCGAGGCTCGCGGCAGAGGTTATGCCACCGAATTAGCACGTTATTTTCGTGATTGGGCCTTTGCAAATACGGAGGTGGAAAGTCTTGTTTCTTTCGTTCATGTGAACAATAGTGCCTCACAGAAAGTCACAGAAAAGAATGGAATGCACGTCGAGAAGGAGTTGACTTTTTTTGAGATGCCTTGTCGTTTGAATCGGGTGATCCGCGGAGAAGTGGATGTGGTTGGTTGAATAGATTTTGATTGAAGGAGATAACTATTATTTCTGGCAAATACTGGAATTATACAACCATCAGGCAGATACAATTTGGTAATTAGGCAATTGTCTAATTTGAGCAATATTAATGCATAAAGCGTGCAAAGAAGTTCGCCGTTGCCTCGAATGTCGAAGTGTTTGATTTTCTCATGAATAGCGTGTTTCGTTGGTCACAATTTGACGAAAAATGGATTTGAACCCTATTAAGAAAAACATCGTCCAATGAATTAATTCTAGGAAGGTTGTCGGAAGGACCTAAGACCTTCAGCAAGAGGCTTTTTGTCGGTACTGCGAAGCTTAATTAATGGTTAGTCCGCAGATACGTTATCACCACACGAAAACCAACGTTAGGATGTCCTTCCGTAATGCCAGCATAAGGATCATCACCTTCTATTTTCAGTGTTTCGGCGCTGTCAATCCATCCTCCGCCAGCTGTTCCTGGATCTTTCTTGAAAGAAATAAGATCACTTCTCGAGGTGATTTCAGTGGACCCATACACCATTTCTGCCACATTTCCGCTCATGTTATACAAACCAAAATCGTTCGGGTTGTATGTCTCCGTTTGAGCCGTATAGAATGCGCCGTCAGCCTGCATATTGGTCGTGTCAGGGTTATAGTTAGCCAAATAACATTTCTGTGTATTTTGCGTTGAGGGCCCGCCCCATGGATATTTGTTAGTTGATTTTCCGCCAGAAGCAGCATACACCCATTCCAATCGTTGTGGCAAACGAACGTCGTTCATTGAAGATGTATTGCTGATATACTTTGATTTTCGAGTTTCAAGTGTCAACCACATACAATACATTTCTGCTCCTTCTCTTGTTACATTCACTACAGGATAATCGTCATAAGCGGGATGCGTGAAGTATAATTTTTGCATGGTACTCTGATCCCCTTCTATTTTTTCTGACCACTGAAATTCCTGCGGGTAAGCCTTTTTGTATTCTTCCTTTCTGTCTTGAATTAGCAAATCGTTCAGAAAAGTTCGATACTGTGCATTTGTCACTTCATTCACTTGCATATAAAAAGCTTGCACCGAAAATACTTTTCCTTTGTAGGAGGATGATCCTGATGGAATGTAGATGTAGTTACTCTTATCGCGCTTCGCCAGTGCCTTGAGCATTCTCTTCTTCATTTTATGATTTTCAGCAATTTCATCTTCCGATAGCGTCGGAATTTCAACAGAATCTTTACGCTCCCTCCTGTCAGAAGCCAGGTCATAAATGTGTGATTTGGACTTCATAGGCTTTAATTGAAGTCTTTGCGAGAACCGTCCGTTTCGAATTCCAATTTGCTCGAGGGGTTCCATTGGAATAAAACCGTCTTTAAAGTTTGCTCCCACTACCTTCAATTGTTCTTCTGACGGCCCCGTGCCCGTTTCATTTACTACTTGATGTGTAGATGGTTTTGTTTTTATTGTATGCGCTTTTTCATCTCCTGCATTTTCGTTTTTAGCAGAAGGCTCTGTATTTGATCCTAATAATAGAACTGCGGATAACGCAGCAGCTGAGATAATTGCAATCATGATAATCCAGTTTTTAAAACGAAGATTTTTCCACTTTCTGGCGGTTTTATGAACCAACGAAGCTTTGAATTGTTCCTTCGTTTCATCAAAAGAAGTGTGAACAGGCGATTTTGCAGCCTTCTGAAACAACTGATCGATAGGGATATCTTCTTTCATAATGCCTTTCCTGTTTTGTGTGAAGATTCGAACGTGAGAATGTCTTTCAGTTTGTCACGCCCACGTTTCAAGCGCTGTTTAATGGCGCTTTCAGAAGCATTTTGAATGACCGCAATCTCCTTGATACTGAATCCAGAAATTTCAAACAAAATGAGGCACTCGCGTTGTTCCTCTTTCAGGTGTGAGAGGCCTTCATACAAAAAATGTACATCTGGATCCGACACTCCGATTGTGAAATCTTGCTTGTCTTTTTCTGTGGCCACGGACCATCGTTCTTCTTTCTTCTTTTGATGATTGTTTGACAATATCCGAACACTAATTCCGATCAGAAAGGACAAAAAAGCTTCCTTTGATCGCAAAGTATCCAACTTATCGTACGCCACCAGCAGCGATTCATTGAGCAAGTCGCGATAATCCATATTCCCGTACACTCGTGCCCTGCAGAAGCGCTCGAACCGTTCATGAACCGGCTCGTAAAGTGTCAGAAATTCTTCTTGTTTGTTATCGCTCATAGTCGCATTACGAAATTAGGGTTCTATTTGGTTAGTAGGTTGAGTAAGGAAAAAGTGACAAACCCCGTCGACATTTCTGCTTTTTTCTGTAGGTTCGGGGTCCAAATAAGTAGGTAAATGTTTCATCCACTTATATTAAAATTAGCTTGGTTATGACAGTTGACGGAAACAAGAAAATGGGAAAAAATGCAGGGTTTATTTTTATCTCGGTTCTTGCTTCTTTGTACGCTGCATTTTATAACGGTTTTCCCTTAGTCTATAGTGATACGGGCACTTATCTTAGGTCGGGGTTTGAAGGAGAAATTCCGATAGATCGCCCAATTTTCTATGGACTGTTTCTTAGACATATAAGTCTTTCCGAATCTTTGTGGTTGGTTGTTTTTGTGCAAGCCTTAATAACCTGTTGGCTATTACATTTGATTTCCGGAATTTTCTTTTCAGGGCTAAAAAGGAACATTGTTTTTCTGATCTCTGTGGTTTTCATGACACTCACGACGGGGTTTTCGTATACCGTGTCGATTTTGATACCCGACATTTTTGCTACAATATCGTTTCTAGCGTTTGTAGTGATGATTCTGAGTAAAGAGCTAAGCACTGTAAAGTGGGTGTTGGTTTCCTTAATTTTCGTGTTTAGTCTGAGCACACACTACTCCAATATTCCGATCTTCATTTTACTTTTTGCGATTATCTTGTTCTGGATGTGGCGTAGTCATCGAAAAGAAATCAAGATCATTTCCTGGAAGCGAATAGCGATTACTGCCAGCTTGTTTGTCTTCACCATGATAATGATTCCGACTGTGAATTATTCCTACAATGGGAAGTTCCGTTATTCAGAAAGTTCGCACGTATTCTTGTTCAATCACATGATTGAAATTGGAGCTGCACAACAATACCTCGAAGATAATTGCGGCAAGAACAATTATGCCATATGTCAGTATCGAGAAGAATTGCAATGGGACTTCCTTTGGAACTACAACGGTCCTTTGTACAAAACTGGTGGATGGAAAAAGAACGAGAAAGATTTTAACGAAATCAACAACGGCATCATAACTACACCCAAGTATTGGCCACTTTTAATTCATAAAACCACGGAATACACAGCAAAGCAGTTGTTTCTGTTTGAAACGGAAACACAGCAAATTAATTACGACGGCCCCCCTTGTATTGAAATTGAAAAGTACCTTAAAAATTCACTGCGTGAAGTTAGGGGAGCGAAACAAGTTCAAGGTAAGCATAATATCGAAATGCTAAATTCCGTAGAGGGTGTAATCGTTTTTATAAGTACTATTTTCATCTTCTGTTTAGCAGTTATTAGTCGAAATCTGAGCGTTTTTTCAAAAAATCAAATCTTACTACTTCGACTTACGCTGGCTTATGCTGTAGTAAATGCACTCATTTGTGCTAATTTATCCACCTCTATTCCAAGATACCATAATCGATTTGCGTGGGTGCTAGTATTTGTTTCTGTATATTTTCTAATCCGTTTGTTTGAAAAAAGAAAGGAGTTATTCAGCTCAAAAGAGCAACACTAAAATGGCAACATAAAATAGATTTGTTGCTCAGGTTTTTGACTTTCAGACATTCATGTTGTTCCTCTTTCTTCTTTTGATGCATGTTTGACAAAATTCGAACACTAATTCTAATTGAAAAGGACAAAAAAAGCCTCCTTCGATTGAAGGATTTCCAATATATCACATGACCAGCAAAAAATAATAGAGCTAGGCTCGTTACGAAACTTTGGTTCTATTTGGTTAGTAGGTTGAGTAAGGAAAAAGTGACAAACCATTGATATTTTTTCTACGTTTGACCTGCAAACGCTACCCTATGACTGTAAAGCAAAGAAACCTTGGACTTATTATTTTCCTCGCGATACTAGCGTCATTATGCATCTTGTACTACGATAGCGTACTGGAAAAAGGACCGCTCGGGAATCATATTTGGAGGCAAGCAGATTGTCTCTCTATTACAAAGAAATATCAAGAAGGTGCAAGCTTCTCAGAGCCCGAAATGCACATGCTTTGGGCTGATAATTATACGACGGGGAAAAGTGCTGGTGAGTTTCCTGGTCTCTATTACCTCACTGGTAATTTATGGAAGTTAACAGGAGAGTCCTTTCTTTTATATCGACTGATCTGGCTTATAATAATGGTTGCAGGACTGATGGCTATGTTTCGGTCGTTGCAAATCCTATATGACTCCAACTTTTGGGCAGGAGCTATCACGATAGTAGTATTCTCTTCCCCAGCATATGCATTTTATGGCGTTAGCTTTCTATCAGACGCTCCGGCTTTTGGGTTTTTGATGATGTCGCTCTACTTTTTATTGTTGTATCATAAAAATAAGCAAGTGAAGTGGATCTATTTCTTCGCTGGTTTTATGGCTGTTTCGGGGCTATTAAAGGCATCGATGCTTATTGCATTCGTCTTCTTAGGCTTCATTTACTTACTCGAAACAATTTTCAATGTAAAAACCTTAAAGAGCGACAAACTATTCCAACACAAATGGCATGGGTTCTTTGCTCTGGGAATTGTGGTTGTCCTTGAAGTAGCATGGATGGCTTATGCACGGGACTACAATAAAACACATGGCTATTACTATACCTTTAATCAACCGAATCCTTACTGGAATGCATCGGAAGATTATCTGTTGAATTTCTGGAAAAACATCAAATTATTGTGTTTGCCCGTTTTCCATAACACAACTGTGCTCATCCTAATGGGCTTAACTTTTATTACGAACATTTTACTGATAAAGAAATTGCCACTCTTCGCGAGCTTAGCGAACATCATTATTGCTTTGGGATGTGCGTCGTATTTCTTTTTGTGGAGTGGCTTCATTAGCGTGCATGATTATTACTTCGTTCCTTTCTTAATGCTTCTACTTTCTACCTTCTTACCACTGCTATACTGGCTAAGACAAGAAAAAAAGAACATTTCCGAACTGTATATTCTGAAAGCATTGGTCGGGATACTACTCTTCTTTAGCGTATATTACTGTAAGGAAATTGTGAGCTTAAAAACAGGACGACAGGAGGGTGATTCATGGATTGTAACCAATAACGAATTTGAGTCCCTGATGCGTTGGCAAAATTGGATGGTAGCCGAACACTGGAACAGTCTGTACTTTATACGTCCCAAACTAGAGAAAATGGGTGTTGGAAAGAATGATAAAGTTATTTGTTACCCAGATCAGTCCTTTAGCGTGTCGCTCTATTTATTAAACCGTGATGGCTGGACAAATATGATGGGGTTCAATTCTGTTGATCAAATCGAAAAGCTGAAGGCGAAAGGAGCGAAATTCTTAATCACGCACGACCCACAAATGGAAGACGTCCCGTTTCTTAACCCCTATCGCACACACGAAGTAGGTAGACTTAAAAACGTTCGGGTGTATAAACTCTAGGTCCGCATCGTATTGACGGGTCGCTACTTTAACCCTATCCCAATAGACGTTAATTTCGTAATTTTGTACAATAAAATCAGCGTTATGTTTGTTAAACCTGCAGATTTGACGTAAGTTTGATTTTGTTTAACGTTTAAGATGAAATATTCAACAGGGCCATATTTGGAACAGATAAATGTTCCGTCCGACTTACGAGAAAAGTTCAGCGTTGAGGATTTACCCAACGTTTCGGACGATGTACGTCAATATATCATTGATGTAATCTCGGAAATTGGAAACAGTCACTTTGGGGCGAGCCTTGGAGTGGTGGAAATGACGGTAGCGTTGCATTATGTGTTCAACACGCCGCACGATCAGTTAGTTTGGGACGTTGGTCATCAAGCATACGGACACAAAATTCTGACAGGTCGAAAAGAAGCTTTTCCTACCAACCGTATCAAGGGTGGTATGTCAGGGTTTCCGAAGCGATCCGAAAGCGAATACGATACTTTTGGAGTAGGACACTCTTCTACTTCCATTTCGGCAGCACTGGGAATGGCGGTTGCCAACAACTATAAAGGCGAAAAAGATCGTCAACACATTGCCGTAATTGGTGATGGAGCCATGACAGCAGGTTTGGCATTCGAAGGTTTAAACCACGCCGGATTTGAACCAGACGCAAACTTACTGGTGGTGTTGAATGATAACTGCATGTCCATTGACCCTAATGTTGGGGCATTGCGAGAATACCTCACGGACATCACTACATCGCACACATACAACAAGGTAAAGGATGACGTTTGGAATTTACTTGGAAAAATTTCCAAATTCGGACCGGATGCACAATCAGTAGCCTCCAAGATTTCTACGGCATTAAAGGGGTCGTTGTTGAAGCAAAGCAACATGTTTGAATCTTTGAATTTCCGGTATTTCGGACCTATTGACGGTCACGACGTTGTCGGAATGGCGAAGATAATGGAGGACTTGAAAGATATTCCAGGACCTAAAATCTTGCATTGCATAACACGCAAAGGAGCTGGTTACAAGTTTTCTGAGGAAGGAAACCCAACGAAATGGCACGCTCCAGGCGTATTCAATAAGCTAACCGGAGAAATCGTTAAGGTGATTCCAAAATCACCTCAGCCTCCTAAATATCAAGATGTTTTCGGTCATACGATTGTCGAATTGGCCGAGAAAAACGACAAAATCATGGGGGTAACTCCTGCCATGCCAACGGGGTCCTCACTGACATTCATGATGGAAGCGATGCCAAATCGCTCTTTTGATGTAGGAATCGCAGAACAACATGCAGTAACGTTTTCAGCGGGTCTGGCTACACAAGGCATGGTACCGTTCTGTAATATCTACTCATCGTTCATGCAACGTGCTTACGATCAGGTTTTACACGATGTTGCTTTGCAAGACTTAAACGTTGTTTTCTGTTTGGATCGAGCTGGATTGGTTGGAGCAGATGGAGCAACACACCACGGAGCTTACGACTTGGCTTACATGCGATGCGTACCCAATATGATTGTGAGTGCACCGATGAACGAACCTGAACTTCGTAACTTGATGTTTACGGCACAACAAGAAAACATGGGACCATTCTCCATTCGTTATCCACGAGGAAAAGGTGTGACCACCGAATGGAAAACCGCAATGAAGAAAATCAAGGTAGGTACTGGCCGCAAATTAACCAGCGGAAATGATATTGCTATTCTAACCGTTGGCCATCCTGGAAACTTCGCTCAAGAGGCCATTCAAGAGCTGAAGGATTCTGGTGCTTCTGTTGCACATTACGACATGCGATTTGTAAAGCCTATCGATGAAATGATGTTGCACGAAGTGTTCGGTAAATTTGATAAAGTAATCACTGTAGAAGATGGTTGTTTAATGGGCGGTTTTGGTTCAGCTGTAATTGAGTTTATGGCCGATCAGAAGTACAGCGCTGAAGTAGTGCGCCTAGGAATTCCAGATGAATACATTCAGCATGGCACTCAGCAAGAATTGTGGGAGGAGTGTGGTTACGATACCAACGCCATTGTGGCGACTGTTAAAGAAATGCTGAACTTGGATGTGAAGGAAACGCAGAAGGCAGCTGAGGCGTGATCTTTTGAAAGGTAGATCCAATTGTCATTAAGTTCGGAATTTTCACTGGCAAAATCAAATTATTTAAATATTTGAATATCGAAATATTTCGATGAACCAATAGCCATGCGGCTTTCAAGCCACTATTTCTCGCGAAGTCAATTCAATTCTACTTACTTGTAAAGCACAAGTAAAAAGGGTGGCGTCATCAATTTTTAGTGCCAATTCTTTAGGTTACTTACTGTACTATCAACTTCTGAATACGATTTTCTTTACTTGTAAATAAGGATACAAGGTAAGACCCTGACTTCAACTCCAAAGACTGTAGTTCATTCTCTACACCCTCGAAAACCAAGGCACCGTCTAAAGTATAAATCCTTATGTTTTCAATCTTTGATTCAGAATTCACCGTCAAAGTCTCATTCTTGTGTATTGGGTTGGGGTAGATTTGTAGGATATCATGAGAATGGTCACTAACAGCCAAAGGGCCTTGATGAATCACAGCAATCCCATCTAGATCGAATCCTCCTGAAGCGAATGGCGTTGCAAAAGGGTCATTTATGTAATTTCCATGTATGTCCTGAGAACCGTAGTTCGGGTTTACGCTTCCCACGACATCAACTATGCGAACATGTGTGATTTGATTGATGTTCAGTTCCGGAATTGTATCTAACTCGCTCAAGTCAAAAGGTGTTCCGTAATTCGCTCGGTACTTACCAGCCAGGTTGTTCAATTTCGTTGGATCGCTAACCGCGTCAAAAGGTCCAATTTGGGCCGTATCCGGATAATTTGAAGTTGCCTGGAAACGATAAAAGTCAACACCATTACTACTTACCTCAACAAAAGCCAGTTCCAGAAAGAAATCAGAAAAGCTATTCTCAAACACTGCAAAATCGGGTCCAGGTCCGTTAGCAATAGATGGATTAAAAGCCAGCGTGGCCACTCCAGAATCTCCCAGGCTTACGACATCAACCCCATTCACATAACCTGTTCCCAAGTCATCCGATCCATGTGAAGCAAAACCCATTCCCTTGTCGGAGATATCCAACCAACCTCTGGAAACTACACATGTATTGGCCCAGGAGACAATAATATTACTATCCTTGTGAATTGCAAGTGAACCACCAGTGCCTGCAGCACCATCGTATTGTGACAATGAAATGAATGATAAAAAACAAGCGCAGAAGAATGATATTCCTTTCATACAGCGAAATTACGAAGATAAAACGTGGTAATGCGATTTTAGAATATTGATATGTGGATGGTTAATATGCTTTTCAGAATGCACCTATTTATTTTCACACTTAAAACACGTTTATTACTCAAATTAGACAATTGCCTAATTACCAAATTGTACAATTCTAGTAATTTCTAAAAGTTCAACGTATCCCTCAAAGTCGACCCACTCACCATCACACGCGAATGCACCTTCCCTTTTCGAACCTAAGCTCTCAAATCCTACTTTGATACGTAAACAGTTTGTGATAACGTCCCTCTTCCGCCAAAAGTTCATCATGCCTTCCTTTTTCAGCAATCTCCCCTTCCTCAATGACCAAAATTTGGTCGGCTTGCCGAATGGTGCTCAACCGGTGCGCTATGACAAACGTCGTTCTATCTTTCATTAACTCATTCAAACTTTTTTGAATGAATGCCTCGCTTTCGGTGTCAAGGTTCGACGTTGCCTCATCAAGAATGAGGATTTTCGGATCGGCTAGCAATGCTCGTGCAATGGACAAACGCTGACGTTGGCCACCAGAAAGTTTTACACCTCTCTCACCAATTACAGTGTCCAATCCATTTTCAAAACTATCCGTGAATTCATCAACATAAGCTCCCTTAACTGCTGCCATAAGCTCCTCCTCTGTGGCGTCGGGTCGAGGAAACAAGATGTTTTCACGAACCGTTCCTTCGAATAGAAAATCATCCTGTAGCACAACCCCCAAATGCTGGCGATAGCTGCGCAGATTCACTTTTGAAAGGTCTTTATTGTCTAATTTTACTTGCCCAGAATCAGGATTTAAAAAAGTAGCCGCCAAACTGGCAATAGTCGTTTTTCCGGAGCCCGAAGAACCCACAAGCGCCGTGACACTACCTGCTGGTGCCTTGAAGGAAACGTTATGGATGACTTCCTTGTCTTCATCATAGCTAAACGAAACATTATCGAATTCGATATCACCGTTGATTTCTGAAAGGTAGTCCGTTCGTACTTCAGGATCGTCCTCTTCGTCCATATTCATTAACTCTTGCGTTCGATCCAAACCGGCCATTGCTTCCGTCAATTGACTTCCAATATTTCCCATCTGAACAATGGGTGCAATCATAAATGCTAAATACATAATAAATGCTGTAAATTGACCCGGCTGAATGGTGCCATCCATCATATAATACGTTCCAAGCCCCATAATTCCTGTAGATGCCAAGCCAATTAAAAACACGGAAGAACTTTGAATGAGTGCAGTAGCCGTTAGACTTTTCTTGACATTTTTATAAAGAGTATCTACCCCTTTTTCGAAATTTTTGTTCTCCTGTTCCTCTGCATTGAATGCTTTAATAACTCGAGCTCCGCCCAATGTTTCTGTGAGTCTTCCCTTTACGTCCGCATTAATTTTGCCCCTATCACGAAAAATAGGACGGACATATCCGAATGCTTTTAGCATAATTATTCCAAAGAGGATTACCGGAATCAAGGCTGCAACGGTCATCACCCAGTTGATATTCACCAAAATTACAATGGTAGCGATGGCTGTCACAGTACCTCCAACCAACTGTACAAACCCAGTCCCAACGAGGTTACGCACCCCTTCCACATCGCTCATGACACGTGAAACCAGGGCTCCCGACTTTTGATTATCGAAGAAGTTGATGGGTAACTTCATGATCTTTTTCTGCACTTGCACACGCATTTGTGAAATCATGTGTTGGGCTTGCACACTTAATAATCGCGTTAGGCTGAAGGAGGAAATAGCTTGAATTAAAATGGCGGCAGCAACTATTGACAACACCAGCCAGAGCATTTGCATGTCCTTACTTTTGGAGACATTGTCAATTAAAAACTGTGTTGCACCGGGTACCACAAGTCCCGCAGCACTTCGAATAAGGATGAGTATTACGCCCAACCCCAACATCTTTCTACGCGGCCAAATATATTCTCGGAATGCCCATTTAAAGGACACGTTCGTTTTTTTATCGCTCATGATGCTCGGGTGTCGAATATTGCGCCAAAGTAAATTTCATGCCATTTCGTCATGATTATTCAATTTATGCGCTTATTTTCATGTATCCTATGAGCGCAGGGCATTCACATACATCAACGAAAAATTTGAAGGTGGCTTTTTTCTTAAATCTCGCCTTCACAGTATTTGAGTTTTTGGGTGGCCTGTACACTAACAGTATTGCCCTTACATCAGACGCCTTGCACGATGTTGGAGATTCCTTCGCTTTGGGGTCTGCTTGGTATTTGGAGAACCTGTCGAAACGGAAACCTGATAAGAAGTTTACTTTCGGCTACGCTCGTTTTTCCTTATTAGGCGCATTAATCAACAGCATCATTCTCATTGTTGGATCAATATTTATTATCTGGCATGGCGTTGAACGATTGATTCATCCAGAAGAGACGGATGCCGCAGGAATGATCTTTTTTGCCATCGTGGGAGTTGTCGTGAACTCAATAGCGGCATGGCGCTTAATGGGTGGAAAAACACTGAACGAGCAAGTGATGTCGTGGCACTTATTGGAAGACGTCCTAGGATGGGTGGCTATTCTTATCGCCGCCATTGTGATGTATTTCAAAGACGTTCCATTCTTAGATCCAGCTCTTTCGTTGTTCATTGCCGGGTTTATTCTTTTTGGCGTGTTCAAGCGTTTGCGCCAAACCCTTCTCGTATTTCTACAGGTAGCACCTTCAGACATTGACCTTGTGGAGCTAGAATTAAAAATTAAGGGGCAAGACCACGTGCAGTCCATTCATGATTGCAGAATATGGTCATTGGAGGGTGAGCAAAATGTATTTACCGTTCATGTTCTATTGGAAAACATTTCCACTGTAGAAGAGGTACATGAGGTTCGCATGAAATTATTGGACGTTTTGAAACCTTATAATTTCAAACACATCACTATTCAAACGGAGTTTGACCCAGACACTTGTTTTGCCTGAAAAGCGGCTAATTTTTAAGAAGAATCTTATTATTCTGCAGTAGCAGGTTCCGCTAATGTAATCGCGGATTCTACCTGAGCAAGCAGTTTATCATCAAACAAGAAGTCATATTTGGTGCCGTTGGCATCGGTTACTTCGAGCATGTACGACTTTTTACCCATAGTTCGTCCTTTAGCAAATTGTAGGTTTTTAATCTCGTCGTCTATCAAAGCTTTCCCTTTGGAGCCTGCCGCAATAGCTGCGCCTAATGCGCCGAACATTGCCGCCCATTTAGGGGCTTGATGAAAAGAAAATCGATCTTCGGTTACAACCATTCTTCCTCCAAATGCTTGCATTTTCTTTTTGTACCAAAGAATGTGTTTGTTTAGTAGTTCCTGAGCCATAGCGTTTCGTTTTTCTCGATCTGAAGTTACTAAAAACGATTTATTCGCAGCTAAATCAACCGCTAACTACAAACAAAAAAGGGTCACCTTTCGATGACCCTTAGAATTATGAAATCAAATGAGCTTAATGAATGACTTCGATCGATGTAATTTTCGTAGCACCGTCTTCTTGCACTGCACGAAGTGTATACTGTCCTTCTGCTAAATGCGAAGTATTAACTTCAACTTCCATCGTATTGTAATCATTGCTGATTACTACGCGTCCTGTCATATCCATCAATTCAACGCGAGTGATATTCTGAGTTGATTGAATATTTAGCACATCGTTAGCTGGATTCGGGTAGGCTACAAAAATATCTCCCTCCAAATCCAACAATCCGATTGTTGAAACTGTTACCGTTTGTGTTGTTGTATCTGCACCACAATCGTCAGTAACAATCAAAGTTACCGTATACGTATTGTTTGTGGTATACGTGTGATTCGCATCGGCGGATGTATACGTTGTTCCATCTCCCATATCCCAGCTATACGTTGTATTTGTAGAAGATGTAGATGTATTCGTGAAGGTAAATGTTGGCTCAGCACCTGATTGGGTGAAGGAGGCAACAGGGTCTGTACAACCGTTATTCACTGTTACTGTTGTGGTGAAGGTATCTGTACCACAGTCATCCGTAATTGTTAGTGTCACAGTATATGTTCCGTTGTCGATGTACGTGTGTGATGGGTTCTGTTGTGTCGATGAGTTACCATCACCAAAGTCCCATGAATATGTAACTACACCCGTTGTTGTTGAACCATCTGTAAAGTCAAATGACGGATCGTTGTTTGTTTCAGAGAAAGCCGCAGTTGGATTATTACAGACCGTTACGTTGATCGATGCACAGGTCGAGTCCACCCCACATGCAGTCACGGCCGTTAGACAAACTGTATAATTACCCGACGCAGCATACGTATGTGAAGGGTTTTGCATTGTGGATGTGTTTCCATCACCGAAATCCCACAACCAAGTGTTAATTGGAGCACTCGCAGTTGAGTTGTCTGTAAAGTTCACAACGCCTCCACCGGCTGGCACAGATGACCACTGAACATCCAGATCGTCTCCCAAGAAAGTAGAGTCCACATCTACACAAGTCGAAGTCCAACCGAACAGGGTGTCTGTCAAATATACGGTGTAATCAATGGTAGTGTTGGCGTATACGTTAAACGTATCGATAGCATTTCCGCCACCGCCATCACCAAAGTCCCAGGTATAACTCAACGCAGGTGCATTCACAAATGCTGCTATGTTATACATACGGTCTTGAAGAATTGGAGACGAAGTGTTCGTAAAAGTAATAGTTGGGCCTCCTGTGAAGCAATTCGCCGACGGTGTGAAACCTGCATCCAATGTGTAAGAAACCAATGGGTTGAACAAAGCATCACAATCCAATGGAGCACCTCCAACATTAATGTCATAAGCATTCAACCAGTTACCTCCAATGTTTACTCCGCACAACCATTCCTGTAACCCGTCTGGTACTGGAGTCGCTTGATAGTCGCTGAATAACAATCCAATTCCATTAGGAGTGTTGTTTTGAATAACCACAACATAAGGAACAGAAATGTTAACGGGCGGAAAGTTTCCGAACTTACTTAAAAGATCCAGGCTCCCTCCGTAAAAGTTAGTATCTACTGGAACAGTTCCTGAAACCAACGGTAGTCCACTTGGTAAAGAATCGGGCCCTGCTGCAAACACCTGAACATCAACGTTAATGGTAGTTCCTCCTGTTGCATCCAACTTGTAAGCGAAAAATTCAACACCAGTAAGTGTAATCGTTTGCGGACAGTTGAAATACTGTGAAACAGCATAACCAGAGGTTGCATTATTGATACTCAAAGAAGTAAGACCTGTAGCTTTCGCTAAGGTATATTCAACTGTGTCTGGTCCACAAGAAGCAGATTTTGAGTTAGAATGAACCGCTTCCAATTGGTTGGAAAGTGGCTCAAATTGCACGTCTGCGCCCGTGTCAACCAACTGGGAAAATCCCATGAAAGGCACTAGGGCTAGTGCGAGTAGCAGTTTTTTCATAAGTAATAAAATTATAGGTTTGGGTAAATTTACGAAATAACCCACAAGTCTACTAGGTCAAGTGAATTATAACATGACATTCGTTGTATATAGTGAGAGAAGTTCCATCTATGTTGTAATAAATTCTAAATTTGCTATGCAACGCAGTAAATGGACGCACAAAAAAAAATAGCCGTAATCGGTGGGGGTAGCTGGGCAACGGCCCTGGTCAAGATTTTGTGCAACAATGTTCCTAAGGTTAATTGGTACATGCGCAACGAGCAGGCCGTAGAATACATCCACAAATTTCGTCACAATCCTAATTATCTTCAGTCGGTTGAATTTCAATTGGAGAAAATTAACGTTAGCACCGATTTGGTCGGGATTATTGAGCCCGCAGATATTGTAATCATTGCGACACCATCTGCTTTTTTGGTTGATTTATTCGAAGACTTTCCAAAAGAATTGCTCGAGACGAAAATTGTATTTTCTGCCGTGAAGGGAATTATTCCTGAGTATAACGCCATTCCCGCTCGGTTCATTCATAAAACATTCGGTACGCCATACGACAACATTGGGATTATCTGTGGACCATGTCACGCGGAAGAGGTGGCTCTGGAACGACTTTCGTATCTCACCATCGCTTGTCAGGATGAGGACATCTGTGAAGACGTTGCCGAACTAGTGCGATGCCGATACATCAAAGCAACTGTTTCCGACGATTTGTTCGGTACTGAAATCTCTGCTGTGCTGAAAAATGTCTATGCTATTGCTTCGGGCATTTGTGCAGGATTGGGCTATGGAGATAACTTTCAGTCCGTATTGGTTTCTAACGCTATTCAAGAAATAGAAAACCTTATCGATGAAATGAGTCCTATTCACCGAGATGTAAAATCGTCAGCATATCTGGGCGATTTATTGGTAACGGCGTATTCTAAATTCTCACGCAACCGCTCTTTCGGGTTTATGATTGGTAAAGGGTATTCTGTAAAAACGGCCCAAATGGAAATGGATATGGTGGCGGAGGGATATTACGCAACCAAAAGTGTGATGGAAATCAAAAAGAAATTTCAAGTGGACATGCCCATCGTGGAAGCCGTTCACAACATTTTATACGAGCGCATTTCTCCTGTTATTGAAATGAGAATATTAACAGATAAGTTAAGCTAATAACTTTTTGTGAATATTTTAAATTTATTTTCCCTTCTCAAAGCTATAATTCCTACATTTGCCGAAAATCACGCGCATGAAAGTGTTCAAATTTGGTGGTGCATCCGTAAAAGATGCTGCGGCAGTGCAGAATGTTGGAGACATTTTACAACTTTTTGAAGGAGAGAAGTTAGCCATTGTAATTTCGGCAATGGGAAAAACAACCAATGCTATGGAGCAAATCGCGTTGGCATATTGGGAGCGAAATCAACCAACTTTTAACGAGCGTGTTGAAGAACGTAGAGCATTTCATCTTGACATAATGCAACAGCTTTTCGAAGATGCATCAGCGCCTATTTTCAAAGAAATTAATGATGTTTTTGATGAATTGATCAATCATTTTGACGATTTAGTTTCCGAAAACTTCGACTTTGAATACGACCAGATTGTTTCTCTCGGAGAGATCGTTTCTACCAAAATCATTTCGGCCTACTTGTCAACCAGGGGCTTGTCGTGTCGCTGGGCAGATGCGCGAGAATTAATTACCACAGACCGTAAGTTTCGCGAGGCGGAAGTGGATTGGACATTGTCTACAAGTCATTTCGAGTCGCGTTTTCTTCACCATTTCGATTCCTTTGACATACAAATAACGCAGGGATTTATTGGATCTAACGATAATTCTACGACTACCTTAGGCAGAGAAGGATCCGATTTCACCGCAGGGATTATTGCCTATTGTTGCAACGCAGAAAGTGTAACCATATGGAAAGATGTTCCCGGTATGTTGAATGCCGACCCGAAGTGGTTCGACAACACAGTAAAATTGGACCAGATTTCTTTCCGCGAAGCCATTGAACTTTCGTACTACGGCGCTTCGGTAATTCACCCGAAAACGGTAAAACCGCTGCAAAACAAGAACATTCCTTTGCACGTGAAGTCCTTCGTGAACCCACAAGAGGAAGGCACGGTGATTCAAGAGTCGATGACGAGTGATCACCTGGTGCCATCGTTTATTTTTAAGATGGACCAAGTGCTCTTTTCGTTTACTCCCAAGGATTTCTCATTCATTGTTGAAGAGAATTTGAGTGATATTTTTGATCGACTCTCGAAAGTAAATGCAAAAATCAACCTGATGCAGAATTCCGCTTTGAGCTTTTCTGTATTGGTGGACGCCCAAAAAGTCAATATTCCGCAGATTTTAGACGTTTTTGAAGATTCGTATCAGGTAAAATTCAACGAAGGTCTGGAACTGGTAACTATTCGCCATTACGACCAGGCCACAATCGACAGAGTAACTGTGGATAAAGACATCCTGTTACAACAAAAAACGCGAGAAACCGCCCGACTGATTGTGAAGCAGAAGATTTTGATATAGGAGAAAATAGACTTTCGGACGCTAGACACTAGACAATTTTAACTTTAAGAGATTTAGCGTGTTCAGAAAAGTAAAAATAACTGATTGTTCGTCTTTTCCCTTTATTCATGCAGCGCAGACAGAGGCTCTCGAAGTCAAGCCATACCGTTGATTGTGAAGTAGAAAACTTAGATTTTGAGACGCTAGACAGGTTGGAGATTTAAGAATTCTAATTCCTATGGAACGATCGAGAGGAGTGATTTTGTCTCCTTACAAATACCACTTTTTAGCTACTGCATAATAACTTCACAAACTGTATTTTTGTCGTTTGCATGATGCAGTTACTATCGGAAATAGCAGACGGACAAGAGGTAAGGGTGATTTCCATCGCATCTTCTGTGTTACGTGTTAAATTACTGGAAATGGGTTTGTTAGAAGACCAACCGATTCGGGTTCTTTTTCGCGCTCCCTTTGGCGACCCATTGGCTATTGATGTTAACGGTTATGTGCTATCCTTGCGTCTCAGTGAGGCAAAGTTAGTGTCGGTTTCATCAAAAGAAGAAAACGCATGAAAATAGCGCTGGTCGGAAATCCTAACACGGGGAAAAGCTCCATTTTCAATATGCTTACTGGTCTGCGACAACACGTCGGAAACTTCCCAGGGGTGACAGTTGACGTGAAAACGGGAGAAATGAAACTCGGTGATACGAGCGCCAGCCTTGTAGACCTACCTGGAACGTATAGTATTTACCCTAGATCTGCAGACGAACGTGTAGTTTACGAATCCCTTACTGTTACGAAGAAAGAAGATCAACCAAATGCAGTGATGGTGGTTTTGGATGCCTCTAATTTGCAACGAAACTTACTTCTTGCTACCCAAGTGTACGATTTGGGACTACCCACCTTGTTCGTATTGAATATGAACGATGTGGCCAGGCGTAGGGGAATTTCGATAAACGAAGACGGTTTACGTCAACAGTTTCCAGAGGCTGAAATTGTAAGTGCTAATGCCAGAGCTGGAATGGGCAAGTCGCGCATTTTGGAAGCATTACAGCAACTCCCTAAGCGAACCGCTGGCAGAATTGAGCCGTGCGAGATGCAAGATTTTCCAGGACAGGAAAAAGAAACCATTCGTCGATACAAGGACATTAAAAAAATGCTCCCGAGCATTGAGTCAGTAGTAACAAAGCACGATTTTACCAGCAAATGGGATAAAGTACTTACACATCCTATTTTCGGTTATGCTATTTTCGCCGCAATTCTACTGATCATTTTCCAGTTTATTTTTGCCTTTGCCAGCTACCCTATGGACCTTATTGACGGGGCATTTTCATCGTTGAGTTCATGGACGGCAAGCATGTTACCATCGGGTGTTTTTACGGACTTACTAACCGAGGGAATTATCCCTGGCATCGGTGGGGTGGTGATTTTCATTCCGCAAATTGCCCTGTTGTTCTTTTTCATCGCCATTCTTGAGGAGACGGGATATCTTGCCCGGGTTGTTTTTATCATGGATCGATTGATGCGTCCGCTAGGCTTGAACGGGAAAAGCGTGGTTCCAATGATGTCGAGCGTTGCCTGCGCTATTCCGGGTGTCATGGCAGCAAGAACTATTTCGGACCGAAAAGAACGCTTGATTACGATTCTTATTGCTCCGCTAATGAGTTGCAGTGCGCGCATTCCAGTATATACCTTACTAATTTCCCTGGTTATTCCAGAAACAAAGGTGTGGGGAATCTTCAACGCGCAAGGATTGGTTTTGTTCGGACTTTATTTCCTGGGGACAGCCATGGCGTTGATCGTAGCGCTTGTGTTGAAGGTTTTGATCAAAACAGACGAGAAAGGATTTTTGCTTTTAGAATTGCCAGAGTACAAGGCGCCTCGATGGGGAAATGTAGGGCTTACGGTACTTGAAAAAGTGCGAGTTTTTGTTTGGGATGCCGGTAAAATCATCGTAGCCATATCCATTGTTTTGTGGGCATTGGCGAGTTACGGACCAACGGAACGTAGAGAAAATGCCGTTTGGTATGCGAAAGATCAAGCAAGATCATTGCAACTGAATAAAGACGAAACTAACCAGCTTGTGGAATCGGCAAAATTAGAATCATCGTATATAGGTCTAATGGGAAAATTCATCGAGCCGGCTATTGAACCGCTAGGCTACGATTGGAAAATTGGTATTTCACTCATTACGTCCTTTGCCGCTCGTGAGGTCTTTGTGGGCTCCATGGCTACTATTTACGCCGTTGAAGATGATGGTGAAGAACAGTTGCCCCTTATTGAGAAGCTACGTATGGAAAAGTACGCCGATGGTACTCCCGTGTATTCCATGGCAACAGGTGTTAGCCTGATGGTTTTTTATGCATTTGCAATGATGTGTATGGCAACCTTAGCCGTGGTGAAACGCGAAACGAAAAGCTGGAAATGGCCGTTGATTCAACTTGGTTATATGGGCATTTTGGCGTATTTTGGAGCATTGATATCGTATCAAATATTAGCATGATTCAAACGATTTTAGTCATATTGACCCTTGGGGCCGCGGTTGTCTATCTTGGTTGGGAAGCGTGGAAACGCTTTTTCAAGAAGGATGCGTCGTGTGATGGCTGTGCTTTTAATCCAGATGTGAGCGCTGGACGTAAGACGAGCAGACATTAGGTAATCCTGAGTCACGTAATGAACTAGTTCTGGGAAAGCGTTCGCAAATCAAACTCAGACACAGTGTTGAAGTTTTCAATGGAAAAATAAATATGCGTTACTATCCTTCTCACTATGAGTATGATTATGACAACCCTCCTGCAACCTGGACAGGTAATGAAGTATAGGTGTTTTAAGGGTACTGTCCCAGAAACCACGCTAGGGATTCAGCACGAAATTGGGTTAGCCTTTTTTTGGGTTAAATAAATCTGCACTAGAGGTCATCAACCCATCACTCTTAAAAGAAAAACCCTGACGATCCTTTGGGATGTCAGGGTTTTAGCTTTCAACTTACGTGTATAGTTGTTCGGTTTATAATTTTATTGTCAAACGAGTCATGACGTTGCGCCCCGCTTGTGGATAGTAAAAGTTTTCAATGGTTCTGTCGCCAGCAACATCATATCCCCAAGTGTATCCGTTGTTCTCGAACAGTTGATCGAATACATTGTTCACTTGAACGCCAAAGGTCATCTCTTTGAAAACTACGTCTGTTAGCGTATATGTCAAACGCAAGTTCGAGAAATTGTACGCGTCAATTTTACGGTTTTCAGAAGACGTGTTATCCAAAAATTGCTGCCCCACGTACTTTGTTGTAAAACCTATAATCAGACCTTTTACGGGTTCATAATCTAGGGCCAGCGCACCAATTACATTTGGCGAAAAAGCCAGGTCTGTATTCGTGTGTACAATTTCCGCTTGTCCTAAGTAGTTGAAACTGGCATCATACGAGTCCACGTACTCCACAAACTCGGTAATTTTGTTCTGACTCAGCGTCAGGTTTCCGGCAACGCTAAAGTTTTTCAATACTTTGTATCCTGCATCCAATTCGATTCCTGCACGATAGCTGTCATCCACGTTGGTTCTCGTATACCCACCGACATCATTAATTTGCCCTGTTAATACCAGCTGATTGTTGTACAACATGTAGTAAAAGTTGGCGTTGGCGATGAACTTTCGAGATTTGAATCGATATCCCGTTTCCAGATTGATCAACTGCTCGTGCTGCGGTCGGTTTTCAGGTGTGTTTTCACGGAAATCTGCGCGAACAGGCTCACGATTTGCAACAGCCACGGATAAATAGGCATTGTTGGAGCTATTGAAGTCAATCATGAGTCCCGCTTTTGGGTTCACAAAATTGAAATCTACCTCCTGCGTTACCTCTTGCAGCGATCCATTTACCTCATCAATTCCCAAAAACTCATAAGCAATATGTCTGAACTGAAGGTCTGCGTAGTAGGTGACTTTATTGTGACGATATGTTCCTTTGACATAGGATTGCGCTTCAAACTTGTTTCCGTCGTTGTTGTAATATTCCGTTCCCAACTCACTATTGGATGCGTATTCAGCCCAAATGATTTCCCCAAAGTGTCCACCCAAATATTGGTTCGCACCACCGCCAGCTACTAAATCGAGGTTGCCTTTTTTGTAGTTCAAAGAGAAAATTCCTCCGTAGAAATGGTTGTCTAACCATCGGCGGCGGATGAAATCACCTGAAGTAATGGTGTCATTTGTAAATACAAGCGGCTCCAATCCATAGTCAGAGAAGTCATCGTCTTCACGGAATTGCTCAAAATACCCACGTCCACGCGTATAATGTCCTTTCAAGTTTAGTTTCAATAGGGAGTTGAAACGGTGCGTGAAATGCAATTGGTAATGGTCTTGCTGATAGTTATCTACTTCATTCTCATAAGTGTAGAAGTTGTAAGTGCGGCCTGAATTCAACAGGTTTTCACGATCTTCTCCAAAAATAAAGTTCCGATCTGCGTAGGCAATGATGTCGGCCTCGTTTCCTTCAATTACCGACTGCGGTGTTCCATACCAAGCTTGATAGGTGCGTTCCTGACCACTAAAAATATTTGCGGTAAGGGAGCTTTTCTTTCCTTGCCAGGTACCATCCAAATAAAAGGATTTCAAATCAGACGAAGCGCGATCGATATACCCTTCCGAAGTGATTTTTGACAGGCGTGCATTCATGGAGAATTTGTTGTTAATTAGACCAGTTCCCGCCTTCACCGTATGTCGCCATGTGTTAAAAGAACCGTATCCGTTGTCAATTTCGCCGTAAGCTTCTGGTCGCGATTTGTTCGTATTAATGTTGATGCTTGCGCCAAAAGCTGCAGCTCCATTCGCCGATGTTCCCACACCACGTTGCACTTGAATTGATTGTGCCGAAGAAGCGAAGTCAGGCATGTTTACCCAAAAAACACCGTGCGACTCAGAATCGTTCAATGGAATGCCGTTGATGGTTACGTTGGTTCGAGTTGGGTCAACTCCACGAATACGAATTCCTGTGTATCCTACCCCAGCTCCCGCATCCGAAGTGGATACAGTGGAAGGTGTAAAACGCAATAACATCGGAAGATCTTGTCCAAAATTACGCTTATCAATCTCCTTTTGATCCAGGTTTTGATACGTCGTTGGCGTTTTCTCATCTGCCTTCACTTCAATGATTGCAATTTCCTTGAGGTTTAGCGTCGAATACTTCAACTGTACATCCAACGTTGCAGCTTCACCCGGAACATACTCAGTTACCGATTCGTAGCCGTCTTTGCTGAAGACCATTTTGTAGCCTTCCGGTGCTTCCTTGATGAAGTACCGTCCATCTGGGTCGGTGTACGTTCCCAAGAACGTTTCTTCGATTAGGATTTTTACTCCATAGATAGGAGCTCCTTCCTCATCCGTTACCGTTCCTGAAACTGATTGTGAAAAAGAGACCAGTGGCACAAGAAAAAGGCCACAGATCATAGTTACTATTCTTGTTTTCATAGAAAATGTTTTAACAAGAACAAGGGGCTAATTCTCTGTGTAATTAATAATTAGCTTAAAAGTCAAATCCCTTCGCTGGCATTATCCAGATCAGGTCAATGGGTATAATCTCAGCCCGTATTGAAACAAGCACCCCTTAGAGACGGTGCAAATCTACGAGTTTCTTTGCAATTGCCGAATAGCTTTGGATACCTTTTTCAGTCTTTTGTCCAGTGAACCCTCTACAATTAAGTAGGGTTTTCGCATCTTTTCAAGGGTTTCAACGTACCGCAAAAAAAGTGCATCTCGATCCTCGGGGTTTTCGCGTAATTCATCTGGCTCCCAAGGAATGTCAGGTGCACACAATACATGCAAATCAAACCAGTTCTCACTCACCAATCGATGAATCATAGGAGAAGCTCCATCATATTTGTACTCTGACCAAATTTTGAAAACAATGAAATCGGTATCTACCAGTTGCAACTCGTCAGACGCAGCTAAAATTGCTTGAGCATGCCCTTCTGCCATAATGTCCAGGTCGTCTGCATCGTAATCTGGTCCATACTTCTCCAGGTATGTTCGCGCAAACTCCTCTATGTATACACCCTTCAGGGATTCTGCAGAAGCTTTTGCTAATGACGTTTTTCCCGCTGATTCTGGACCTGTAAATGCGACACGAATCATGTTTTTTGAGCTTTATATTCCTTAAACCAGGCAATGAAACCAATAATGGCAAGCACGGTGAATAGTGCGTATAATACCGACGACAAATACAACCCACGTGAAGTATAGAGAACAATGGAAACGGCATCAATCACCACCCAGTAAATCCAGTTTTCCAGCACTCGTTTGGTCACCATGAAGGTGGCAAGCAAGCTGAATACAGTCGTAAATGCGTCCAAATAGGGATTCGCCTGACTCGTATAGTTTTCAAACACCCAGCCTATTACAAGTGCAAGTACACCGCTCGCAGTTACGTTCGCAAAATGTAGGGCCCAGCCCCAGGAATGAATCCGCGTTTTTGAGGTTTCAACGGCACTATCGAGAAGGCTCTCGTCTTTGGGTTTCGCTTTGCTCCAACTTACCCATCCAACCACTGCCATCGCTACGTAGAATAATTGCAGCCCTGACTCAATAAAAAGGTCAAAAGTGTAACAGATATACACATAGAGGCTAGCAGAAACAAAAGCAAAGAGCCAGCACCAAATGGATCGAAACGTTGCCAGTATAACGTAGACAACGCTCGTTAAAACTGCAGTCCATTCCAGAGGTGAGGTTGCCAAAACCCCTTTCCAAAACGATTCAAAAAATCCAATACCTTCCACTGAGGACAAAAGTAATACAATGGACGTGAGATTGTGAAGTGATGAAAACGAAACCTGAATTGAGCGGTTTTCTGTAGGTTGAAGACTAAGGAAAATACAAATTTGTGTTGAGAATACCTAGTGATTTAACGTTTGGTAATTAGACATTTATCTAATTACCTTCTTGTAGAATTGTACATTTCTAGAAATGCTCAATTACCAAATTGTATGTTTAAAGCAACAGGGGCAAGAACACCATCACCCGCAACAAGCAAAACCGTATTTTTGAACTATTGAAATGAATCTAAGCTCAGCAGAAATAAAAAGATATGCACGCCATCTTTCCTTAGAAAACGTAGGAATGGAAGGTCAGAAGCGATTGAAAACTGCGAAAGTTCTAGTAGTTGGGGCGGGTGGATTAGGCGCTCCCGTTCTTCAATATCTAGTTGCTGCAGGTGTCGGAACCATCGGAATTATTGACTTTGATGTCGTGGACGAAAGTAACTTACAGCGACAAGTATTGTTTACAGTTCAAGATATTGGCAAATCTAAGGTGCTTGTGGCTGTTGATCGACTGAAGCAACTCAACCCCCGTGTAACATTAATTCCGTACAACTTGGCATTAGACGTCGAGAATGCAAAAGATATCCTGAAAGGTTTTGACATCATCGTTGACGGAACAGATAATTTCTCAACGCGCTACCTGGTGAATGATACTTGCGTTCTTCTCAACAAACCTTTCGTGCACGGTTCTATTTTTAAATTTCAAGGTCAAGTTTCTGTATTCAATTATCAAAACGGGCCTTCTTACCGGTGTTTATATCCAATTCCACCATCAGCAAAAGAGGCTCCTAACTGCTCAGAGGTCGGAGTTTTGGGCGTTTTACCTGGTGTTGTAGGAACGAGGATGGCGAATGAATGCTTGAAGATGATATTAAACATTGGAACGGTGTTGAACGGAACAGTGGAGGTAATTGACTTACTCAAGAATGAGCATTTGCATTTGAAGGTACAGCGAAATGAATCTAATTTTCAACGTACTGAGTTAGATGACTCCTACGACGTAGCTTGCAACAACAGCGCAAAACTTGACGCCACAATTACGGTAAACGAACTGAAAAGTCACTTACAAAAAAGGTCAAATCTTTTTTTGGTGGATGTTCGAGAACCTTTCGAACTGGAGATTTGTTCGCTAGAGGGTGCTTTAAACATTCCTTTGGGTCAAATTCCATCAAGAGTTGATGAGATTCCGAAAAACAAACCCGTTGTAGTCATTTGTCATCATGGAGTTCGAAGTGCTAACGCCATTGCATTTTTAAAGGAACATGGCTTCGACAATCTGAGCAATCTTCAAGGTGGGGTTCATGCTTGGGCTCTAGAAATTGACTCAAAAATGACGAAATATTAAGCTCGCTTGTTACTTCGAAAACGGAACTGTTACGGAAACATTCACTTGGCTTTTATCTTCTTTCTTCGGTGAAACATCGTAATCAGCAGCGTTAATCGTAGTGGTCATAACCAAGACTTCATCTTTCATCACCATCTTAAACGAAACGTCTTTGGTTGTTCCTTTAATTGTGAGTGTTCCATGAGCAAAGTATTGCTCTCCTTTTTTCTCGATGGATGAGCTAGTAAATGACATTGTTGGATATTGCTCGGCATGGAAATAATCTTTAGATTTCAAATGCTTATCACGCATTTTTATTCCTGTAGAAAGTGTTGCAACTTGCGCTGTTCCTTGAACCGTTGAGCTTCCCAGGTCGGTTAAATTCAAGGAAATTGTTGCATCAATCCCACTTACTGATCCCTTTACGTCCTCCGCGACGAAGTTGAACGAAACTTTAGCTTTTTCTGTGTCCAAACTTAACTCTTGTGCCAAACCAAACAATGGCAACATAAACAACATAGCAACAATAACTCTATTCAATTTTCTAAACTTTTATGAGAGCCTTAAATTTAATGCAAACGCCAATAACTTTTGTGCAAAAACGAATTTTAAGTGGACTAATTGTCATTGTCTAAAACGAATTATGGGGAACCGACCATGTTTAACGACCTGAAAATGTTACCTTTGGCAATATCGTAGTAAAAATCTCCGTTACTACGATGTAACAACAATCAAAAAGTAGCATGATGAAATTCCTTATTTCTTCGGCATTTCTTTTGTTTATGTTCTCCGCATCTGCAACAGAAATGACCATCACGAACAGTTCTCAAGAGTTGACCAAAACAGTTTTCAACGACTATCCTGGACCAGGAAAAGGTGCGCGCAAGCAAAAGCGTATTAATAAGAAGCGCAAACGCAAGTGTAAAAAGTGGGGGCGTAGATCCTTCGCTGGGTAAAACGAAGTTCATTATATTTTCGATGACCTACTTCTGGATAAGCCCTAAGGTAGATTGAAATAATGTCTGGTCTTCAAGCCTCGCGAGGAGCGCAATTCACCAGTTTGTATTACCTTTAAGTTCAATATGGCGAAGGTAAAATCAGCATTTTTTTGTCAAAACTGTGGCTATGAGACACCCAAATGGTTGGGAAAGTGTCCGTCGTGTTCCGAGTGGAACACATTTGTCGAAGAATTGATTCAAAAACAAGTGCCGCAGGTCGTTGCGTTTTCTCGCTCAAAAGAAAGTGCTAAGCCCCAAGCTCTCGGTCAAATTGATCAAAGAGAACACCCAAGAATTGAACTTAATGATACGGAACTAAATCGTGTTCTTGGTGGTGGATTGGTGCCCGGTTCGTTGATTCTTTTTGGAGGAGAGCCAGGTATTGGTAAGTCAACTTTGCTTTTGCAACTCGCTGTTTCTACCACTGGTTTAAAGGTGCTCTATGTTTCTGGTGAGGAAAGTGATCAGCAAATCAAAATGCGCGCAGAGCGAATTGGTATTCAGAATGAAAATTGTTTCATTTTGACAGAAACCAATGTTCAGAATATTTTCAAACAGGCGGAGCAAACGCAACCAAATTTGCTGGTTATCGACTCCATCCAAACCATCTATTCTTCGCAAATTGAAAGCTCTCCGGGAAGTATTTCTCAAGTACGAGAAGCTACCGCTCAACTGCTTCGTTTTGCTAAGCAGAGCAATGTTCCCGTATTCTTAATTGGACACATCACCAAAGAAGGCTCTTTAGCTGGACCAAAGGTTTTGGAGCACATGGTGGATGCTGTATTGCAGTTCGAAGGTGATCGAAACCACGTGTATCGCTTATTACGATCCATTAAAAACCGTTTCGGAAGCACCAATGAGCTTGGAATTTACGAAATGCTAGGGTCCGGGTTGCGTCAAGTGGAAAACCCTTCTGAAATTCTCATCACAAACACGGATAACTCATTAAGTGGAATTGCCATTGCCGCAACACTCGAAGGCATGCGACCGATGATGATTGAGGTTCAAGCCTTGGTAAGCACGGCCGCATACGGCACACCTCAGAGGTCTTCCACTGGGTTTGATAGCAAACGCTTGAATATGTTACTTGCAGTGATGGAAAAACGCTGTGGTTTCAAACTAGGTGCTAAAGATGTCTTCTTGAACATTGCCGGAGGAATTAAGGTAGACGATCCTGCAATTGATTTGGCCGTAGTCGCAGCGGTGCTTTCTTCCAACGCAGACATGCCGGTTTCCAATAATTTTGCGCTTTGCGCCGAAGTTGGACTGTCAGGAGAAGTGCGTCCTGTTAACCGCATTGATCAGCGGATCCACGAGGCAGAAAAGTTAGGTTTCGAGAAAATAATCCTCTCGAAATACAATAAAGGCATTGCCCAAAAGGATTACAAAATAGAATTGGTTCCTTGTGGAACAATTGTCGAAGTGGTAAAGGCATTGTTTGCATAGAAGCGCAAAGTTGAGGGCATGCTTCTGCCTTTTACCAACCCTGACCATTCTCTAATAAAGCAAATGCTTCTTCGCGCTGTTGCGCCACCCTGCCTGGGACTCATAATCCACAAAGAAAATCTTTAAGTCGGATTGACTTTCGTATTCTACGAAGAAAATAGTTTTGTCCGCTTGCGATTCATAGTCACAGAAATACCAATCACCTTCGTTCCCATCAGCATTTGACTCATATTTTTGCTTGTATACTTTCAAGTCAGCCTGACTTTCATAATCTACAACGAAAACCTTGATGTCCGCTTGACTTTCATACTTGACAGTATAAACAGACTGAGCGTAAACTCCTTGAAAACAAATTATTGCGAGCAGAGTAAATAGATATTTCATAGTTCTAAGATAGTGATTACAGAGCAAAGAAAAAAGACGCCAGAAAATTGGACCCCAGACACTAGAAAAATCTCGACTGGTAGAAGTAATTATCTAGAAGCGACAAACGGAGCGCTCTCGTGTCTCAAAGTCTAGTGTCTAGATTTAATTCATAAAATACGCCAACCCTAACAATGCAATGGCGCCGTCTACCCATCCCGCACAATAGATATCAGAACGTTTGGTATTCATTGCCAATACCAAAATGATTTGCACCAAAATTGCCGCATAGAACCAGTAATTATCCACACGAATAGGTGTCAACCCTGTGAGAAAAATGGCAGACACAAGCAACAATCCAATAGCGATCATTTTCGCCCCATTCACCCCAGCTCGTTGTGGAATGGTTTTCTGTTTTTCTTTGTCGTATTTCAAGTCACGAATATCAAAAGGAATCGTAACGGCGACCACGTAAAAATAGTGTCCAAGAATCAGCGCTATGAAGGGTCTAATGAAGTCCTCCGTGACATAAAAGCGCACCAGAAACGGAAACAAAATCAAAACGAAAACCCAAGAGAAAGCGATCAAATGAATCTTTAAGTTTGGTATATCGCGCAGATTCTTTCCCTTCAAACGGAATATATACAAGAAGGATATCAAAATTGCGGGACTCATCCAAATGCCTATCCGAAGAAAGTCGCCACCACGCGAAAAGATAATTATCAGGCTAATAGCCAGTGACAGTGCGGAGGCAATTATTGTTAGCATTCGAATGTTACTCGAACGTTCTTGAACCCAAGTCAACCAGGGAGTTTTTACCTCTGAGACTTTGAACAGTCGCTGACCATTATACACGGCAAGTGTTCCAAAGAATGCAAAGGCACCAAACAGAAAAACATACAAGAAATTCCACCCGATCATTTTTGCGAAACCCGCACATAAAATCGCTGCTGCCAGCGAAACAATGACATTGAGGTAGATGATATATCTTAGAAATGATTGGATACGCTCAATTTTCTGTAAAGGTACTTAAATCATAAGGTCAACGCATCAAATACATCGTCCACCGCGATTTCCTCCAAACAATTATAATCGGTGCCTTTGTCTATGCTATCTGGACCTACGAGAATGCGTACATCTGGACCCAATGCTTTCCATCTTCCAGGGTGAATCGGTCGTTGCGGTGAAAACAAGCCTACAGTCCTAATTCCAGAATATCCGGCAATGTGCAATGGTCCGGTAGAGCAGGCAACCAACCCTTTCGAATTACCAATCAAGGTTATCAACTGTTGTAAGGAAAGTTTCCCCGTTGAATCCAAAATTCGATCGTTTTCGGGCAATTGGTCGCGAAACAAAGCTCCTTCGCTTTCCGTTCCCGTAAAAACTACGGTTCTTCCCGACGCTGTCAAACGGTTTGCCAAGTCCACATACTTTTCCATGGGCCACTCTCTGGCACTGCCTTGCGATTTCGGATGTAAAATCACGAATTCTCTTAACGCTTCATAAGGCTCCGGTAAGGGTTCCCTTTTGGGCTGAAAAGCTTGCGTTGCCTCAACAATTGTTTCCATATCTGGAATTGCTGCCAACCCTAGTGGACGAAGCAACTCAAAGTTCAATTGTGATTCGTGTAAATCCGATTTTTTTCTTGTAAAACTCACCCGATGCGTACAGGTCAACAAATGATACAATCGATGGGAGGTACCTATTCGAATGGGGATTTTAGCCTTTTTTGCAAGTGTGGCCAGTTGTTTATTAGGAAAAACATGCAAAAAAATATCCGCCTCTAACGATTTTATCCATGACAGTTGATCGGAGGTGTCGCGTTCAGACTGCGTTCCCCAATCTTCGAACCGATCTACCAACGTATACGATTCCACTACAGCTTTGGTATAGCCTTTACCAAGAAAAATAATTTCTGCACTGGGTGCTTGCTGCTTTATCCATTGGCAAATAGGCAAGGTGAGCATTACATCACCAATACTATCTGTTCTACTTACTATGATGCGTTTACCGTCTAACTTCATGATGCGTTATCTCGCTGCAAACGTAACAATTCTTTGTATTTGAATACATTGGACTGGGCGCTGATCCATGCGATTTTAAAGCCCATTCGTCCATCCATAAACCCCTTTTTCACAAAATACATTCCTATGAACCGGCCAATGGCACTCAAATAGGGTTTTAAGGCTCCCACACGTTTTCCTTGTTCATAAAACTTTGCAGCCGTCAAGGAAGAGTATTTATCAGCGCGTTCTCTGTGTTCTTTGAACGAATAATAAGAATAATGTTCCAAATGACCCTGTAACAGTCTTTCTTTCAAATCACTAGGGTACTCCAGCTCTTCGTGCACGTGCGCTCCTACCCAATTGCTTCCTTCTTTCGGAAAAAGTCGAACTTTTATATCGGGATACCAGCCGCCATGTTTGATCCACTTGCCGCAATAATTTGTAATTCTATTTACAGCATACACCTGCGGGTTTTCCTCGTTTTTTACTTCACGAATGGCATTTTGTAAATCTTTATCTAAGGCTTCATCCGCATCCAAAGACAAAATATAGTCGAACTGAGCGAGACTATTCAAGTGGTTCTTACTGGCCGAATATCCTTCCCATTGACGCTGTTCGAAACGAACTCCTGCTTGTTCGCAGATTTCTTTTGTCCGGTCCGTTGAAAAGGAGTCCAAAACGATAATTTCATCTGCCACGCCTTCTAGCGATTGAATACAGCGTCCAATGTTGCGCTCTTCATTGAGCGTAATTATGGTGGCAGAAATCTTCACTTATTTGAACTTGACGCTCCTGAGTATTGCTTGAATTTCTCGTAAAGGATGCGTCCAGCTTGTCGTTGGCGGTGCATCAACATACCCACTCAAACACATCATTTTATTGCGCTTAGGATGCTTGAAGTGAAACTCCCAGAAAGCACCTCCCGTGCTGTGTATTGGACGGCCTGTGAAGACAAACATTCCTCGGATATCATATCCTTTCACGTTTCCATTCATACTAACTGCTTCATTTCCTTCCGGGTATACAATTTTTTCGTATTGCGTTCCCATGTACAACCCAGGAATCTCGTGAGGCACGTTGTATTTTAGCATAGTATCTCTGTCACGAAGAAGTTGGTCAAACTCGAATTGTGTGGAATCTACATAGTCGTATTGCCAAATCATCAAACCGGAAAAAATCAACCCAACATCCTCTGATCTACCACCGGTGGATTCAAACTCCATAGGGCGCGAAGAAGCAGGAAACTCAATGCGACAGAAGTTCTTTTGTCTGGTAACAAACTTGGAGCGTGCAGGCAACGAAATATCAATTCCGAAGCGTTCCGTAACTTCTTCTTTGACCGCATTATTGTTGTAAGAATCAAAGTGCGGGATTAATCGTTGCCATGAACCTTTATCGAAAATATCGTGTACCTCATCCATGCCTGATTTACACGTTGCCTCCAACATGTCGTAATCTTTTGCTATGATATCGATGACAATTTGGCCTTTACCCCACGTGTCCGTGTGTTTGACTATTTTCCCTTTCTTTCCTTTATAACTAGGATCAATTTTCAAAAAGAGGATGTTTCTGTATCGTTTTACTCCTTTTTCAAAGTGTGAAGGCGTTTTATGAATCAATTCAAAAGTTACCACATCGGGAAAGTATGGCATGATGAACTGGGTTAGGTTTGTATCCAAACATTCTTTTATGTCAGACTCCCAAATGCCATTCTCTGCAACAACCAAAATTTCTCCTACCTTACCCGTAACAGTATTAAACCCGCTTCGAGAGCTGTAGCCATCACAACCTGAAGATATAAGAAGAAATAATAGAATCGAGCTCGCAAAAATTGCTTTCATAATAGAATCATTTTAGTGAACTCCCGCAAAAATTGTGCAGAAATTCTATTTCACTCGTATTTTCTGTCCAATGCTCAGGCGATCAATATTGATGCCTGGGTTTAGACGTCGCAGCTGGGATATAGACATGCCATATCGTTGCGCAATACGACCAAAGGTATCACCCGAACGTACTGTGTAGTATTGACGACTACCTGAGTTTGTAGTGTTCGTCGTTGTTGCTGTAGTCGGCTTTGCCGTTGCTTTCACCTTCAATCGCTGGCCTACGTAAATACGCGAAGAACTCAAGCCGTTCAATCGTTGCAGCTCACTCACAGTTGTTCCGTGCTTCGAAGCAATGGTGCCTAACGTTTCTCCAGACTTTACTTTATGGTATGCGTAAGAGGACGTGCTTGTTGAAGTGCTTGTTTGTTCAGGGGTTGACGGGTCGTCAATTGTCGGTGTGTCGTACTTTTCCTTTTCCAGGGAGTACAAACTATCCTCCAGGCTTACCAATTTTCCAATTTCATCCAATGGTAAGGTCACACAATACGGCTCTATTACCCCTTTCGGAATGTAATTGCGTTTGTAAATGGGGTTCAATCGTTGAATGTCCTCCAACGAAATTTCCAACAAATCAGAAATGGTTTCCATATGAACACCTTTTTGAAGGCACATGGTATCCAGTTCGTAATATTTAATCATGGCTTCCTCTGGAACAATGTTGTGCTCCTTGTGGTAGCTGATCATATATGCTGCCGCGATGAAATTGGGAACATATCCTTGTGTTTCACGCGGAAGGAAAGGTCGAACTTCCCAATACGTTTTCTTATTTCCTGAACGACGAATGGCTTTGTTGACGTTCCCAGGGCCTGCGTTGTATGCTGCTAGCGCCAGGTTCCAATCGTTGTACATTCCGTACAGTTTCTTTAGGTATTGACAAGCCGCGTCTGTTGCTTTCTCAGGGTCCATGCGCTCGTCAACGTACGAATTTTGCTCTAACCCAAACATGCGGCCCGTACGGTACATGAACTGCCACAAACCACAGGCTCCTGCGCGCGATTTCACTTGTGGACGCAATCCGCTTTCAATTACCGCCAGATATTTCAATTCAATTGGCAGGCCGTAATCGTCGAGCTTCTCTTCGAACATGTCAAAATACAACTCAGATCGACCCATGCACACCTTGATAAAGCCGCGACGTTTCTCTGCAAAGAACTTAATGGTGTTCAATGTAGCTTCGTTACAGTCCAAGTGGAAAGGACTCAGTTCATTGAGCGTATTCAATCGGTCGCAATACACCGCATCAGAATATGTGGGAACATCAGAACTTTCAAAGTTCAATTTTTCTATCACTGAATCCACATTTCCTGTTTTGGAAGCTGCTTCTGTGTAAAACATCAACAAACTTTGATCAATGGTTTCCACCATTCGGGCATTCACGATGCTGTCTTGACCGAATGCACTTACCGAGGTAAGTAGTAAAACAAGCGATATGTGAAGTCTTCGAATCATGCGGATGTTACTGCTTTATTTTCCATTTCCTTGGCAAAGCTAAACAAAGCTTTTTCTTCAAAGTGAGGTGCCATTAACTGTACTCCAAAAGGCAGCCCATTTGAGTGTTTTCCATAGGGTAGCGAAATCGCTGGATTCCCTGTAAGGTTCGCGTGTACCGTGTAAATGTCTTGTAAATACATGGAAATTGGGTCGGTTACCGCGTCTAAATCAAATGCCGTCGTAGGCGTTGTGGGAGTTAAAATGAAGTCGAAATCTTGAAAAATCTCTTCGGTTTTGTCTTGTAACACACGACGAACTTTTTGTCCTTTCGTGTAGTATGCGTCGTAATAACCGGCGGAAAGCACAAACGTCCCTGCCATAATCCGGCGTTTTACCTCGGGTCCAAATCCTTCCGACCTTGATTTTTTATATGTTTCTTCTACCCCTTTTGCTGCATCGCTTCGGTAGCCATAATGTACACCATCGAAACGAGACAAGTTGGAAGAAGCTTCTGCCGTTGTTAGTACATAATACGTTGGTACCATATATTCCAGGTATGGAAACGAAACGTATTCAACGGTATGTCCGTCACTTTTCAATTGCGCAATATACTGTTCCATGGCTGCTTTGATCTCTGGGTCAATCCCGTCACTATCCAAGCACTCTTTAATAATTGCGATTTTTTTAGTTCCAACCGACTCCAATACGGAATAACTATCTACTTTTTCTGTAGAGGCAGTCGCGTCGAATTCATCTGGTCCTGCCATGACTTCTGTGAGAAGGGCAGCATCCTCCAACGAGTTTGTAAACGGTCCAATTTGATCGAAAGAAGAAGCATAAGCAATCAAACCATAACGACTGATGCGGCCATAGGAAGGTTTCATGCCGTACGTTCCTGTAAAACTTGCTGGTTGTCGGATAGATCCACCTGTATCGCTTCCCAAAGCTGCCGTACACAAACCGGCGGCTACAGCGGTTGAAGACCCACCGGACGATCCTCCTGGTACTTTATCTGTATTTATCGCATTTCGAACAGGACCAAAAGCAGAATTTTCATTGGAGCTACCCATTGCAAATTCATCACAGTTCAAACGGCCTATGATAATGGCGTCTTCATCAAGTAATCTTTGAACAGCTGTTGCAGTATAGAGGGACTCAAATCCTTCTAGAATTTTGGAGGCTGCCGAAACTCTATGTCCTTCATAACATAAGTTATCTTTCAGGCCAATAACCATTCCTGCCAATTTCCCGGCAGTCCCGTTTTTAATTTTTTCATCCACTTTTTTCGCTTGAGTACGAGCAGATGAATCAAAAACTTCCAAAAAAGCATTGAGATGCTGATTCTCTTGAATTCGAGCAAGGTAATCGTCCAAAATGGACACTACTTTGGTACCCGAAGCAATAGCATTTTTAACTTCAGCGTAGGTGCGCAGCATGCGAGAAATTATTTCTTTTCGTCAGTAGATTCAATAGAAGCTTCGGCGTCATCCGATTTGGAAGCATCTTTGAATTCTTTAACTCCTTTTCCAAGTCCTTTCATTAATTCAGGTATTTTTCTACCACCAAACAACAAAAGTGCAACTACCAAAATTGCAATGACCTGCCAAGGACCAAAAACTCCTAAAATCATTTTAATAGGTTTTAATGAACTTCAAAAGTACGCAATATTGATGAAAGGTATCTGTGACAGTGCGGGTTTCTGTTAATTTTTCGCAACATTCCTTTATTTCGAAACTTCGTGACAGTATTGTGACAAAAAGGGCCTAAAAAAACCAACTTTTGACTGATAGATTGCTTCCAAATTTTATTCGTTTCACATGTAGTTCTCATTGATTGAAATTCATGTTCGCTCAATTAAAGGGCAATTCTCACTTGTTCTTAGGGCCAATAGAACTGTATAAAGCGAATAAATCTTGGTGAAGGCCGTGCATACTTCATGCCTGAAGAGCCCTACCTTGGAACGAAACATTCACTTATGAAACCATCACTATTATTAATCACTGTAATGGCTGCTTCTTATGGAATGACGCAGGTTGCCGACACAGAAACACTTTCAGGAAACAGTGTAAGTGCTACCATCGCTGATGAAGGATTCTTTTTTGATAATTCAGCACCATCCGCTCAATCTTATAATGTTCCCAATGGAGGTGCGGCGGGTACTTTTTTTGTTGCGGGAATTTGGGCTGGTGGACTAGACGCGAATAATCAATTGCACCTCACTGCCCCCTCAAATTCCGAGGTTGCCTGGAGGTCGGGGCCGATTGCCGACAACACCTCCTACGGATCTTCAGCCTATGTAAGTACCTACGGTAAATCCATCTGGAAAGTCACTCGCCAGGAAGTGAATGATCATATTGCTCAGTTTCAGCAAAGCGGTTATTCACCTGTTTCTGCCATCGCCGATTGGCCTGGAAATGGAGATATAAGCTTGGGAGTCGCCAACCAACTGGCACCTTTCGTTGATCAGGATGGAGATGGTTTGTATGAGCCTTTGGACGGGGATTATCCGGATTTTCCGGGAGATCAGGTAGTGTACGTTATTCAAAATGATGAGTCATACTTGCCTCAACCAAGTCGATTAGGTGTAGAGCTGCATTTGATGTTCTACCAGTTCAACGATAACGGGTATATGGGAGAAACGACTTTTATGAATGCCCGAGTATTCAACCGATCCTCTGTGAACTATTCTGACTTTAAACTCTCAATATATGCCGATTTCGACATTGGAAACTACGCAGACGACTATTTCGGAAGCAGTGTCACAAACAATATGATGTATGCATACAATAGCGACTCCTATGATGAAACCAATGGAGCAGCAATTGGATATGAGAGTAATCCCCCTTGTCAAGCAATTATGTCGTTGAACCACGACTTGCACTCTGTTCACCACTTTTTAAGTTTTGGACAGTTTCCTCTGGGGCCACCATCGACCAACGTTGAGCATTGGAATTTTATGAATGGACTTTGGGCAGACGGGTCTTCAATTTTTTACGGAGGGAATGGTTATAATGCAGGAGTAACAACTACACCGACTAAATTTATCTATCCTGGCGATTCCGACCCAATGGGAATAGCTACGGGTGGCGCTATTACCAATGACGACTGGGGAGAATACAATGCTAATGGCGGAAGTCCGAACCCTCCAAACGAACGCCGTGGTTTACTATCCATTTCGCCAGGTGACTTGCTCGCGGGATCAGTGATTTGCTCAGATTTTGCGTTTCTTTTCAATGAAAATGACCCTAACCCACGTGAAAATGTCGATAATGTAGAAAACATCGCAACCGCACTGAAAATTCTTTACGACAATAGTTCTGAATTTCCGTGCGGAAACTTCATGGCTTCATTACCTGAAGAAAAACCTATTGACTTCAATGTCTATCCTAACCCGTCTCATGGCGATGTCACGATTCAAATCAACAATTTTGCTGACTCAATAATTATTGAAGTCCGAGATATGACAGGTAGGCTGGTGCATTCCGAGGTAACCCAATCTGCAACCACTAGCATTCATTTGAATGTACCCGAAGGAATGTACCAACTATCTGTCCAGTCGGCGCATAGTAAATCAGCCAGGAGTTTTGTAATTCATTAATCGTTTAATGTACCTTAACAAATTGAATATGAAAGAGAGAGTTTAAAATGGTGTTGAGGTATATTTTTTTCTGGCTGCTATTCACCGCCAGCGGGAATGCTCTGGTTGCTCAAGAAGCAATTCAGGGCACTCTTGTTTCTGGAGAAAATGTTCCATTGGCATTTGGAAAGGTGAAAGTACTGAATGAAAACCGCGGAGCAATCGCTAATGAAGATGGTCGGTTCTCGCTGAATGATGTGTCGCCTGGCGATTCTTTAAAAATTTCACACTACTCTGTAAGTTCTCGCGTTGTTTCGGTGGCCTATTTTTTGGAAAACGACACGCTTTTTCTCGACGAAAGGTTTCAGGAAATCGATGCTGTAGAAGTGCAAGGAACTCAAGGGGCTTTGTTGGAACTTTTTGACATTGCCAGAGACAAAATATCAAAATCACAACCCATTGATAGTAAGGGCTACTTTTCCTTGGAAAGCAGTGCCGACGGTACGCCCGTAGAACTCATTGAAGCTTACTATCAAGGAAAAACTCGAGGCGGTCGCATTGAGGAACTGGAATTGAAAAACGGAAGAGTGGGTATGAGTGCAATGGACAATCAATACTTTGTAAGCTTGAGCACCACTCAAATTCTACAATCATATAATTTGCACAAAGCTACAAGAAGTAATTTTCCAGAAAGTCCTATGATGCTCTCGCTGCGAAAAATCAAGCGTTTGTTTCATTATCGTGTTACGGCAATTCAAGACGGTATACTCACCATTGTGTTCACTCCAAAAAAAGCTGTCAATCGTGCGGCACTTTTCCCAACCACCGTATACCTGCACAAGCCCACACGGGAAATCCTGCGTATTGAATTTAAAAAACCAAACCTCACCACACATCCCTTTACAGAAATCAACCCGCAGGATACTATTAAACGCCTGGATTACCTAGCGGCTTATACCTTTGAGAATACCACTCATCGCCTCGAACGCATTGAGCTGAACTATCAGATGAAATACAAAGGATCAAATGGAATACGGAACATTTCCTCCAACGCGGTGCTGCTCTTTCACGACACAGCATCTGACTTCACTCTTCCTGTGTATTCCGCAAGCACCAACTTATACTCGGATTACGATAAAATTGTGAGTCAACCTTACAACGCATTCTTCTGGAATACCAATGAGGCCATTTCTCCCAGCGACAAGAAACTGTTGTATAAAAAGTACTTTGAGCGCCATGGCGTTTTGCTTAATTTTAACGAGCTCAGTGCTATTAACCCAAAGGTGTTTGCCAATAAGCTGGTGCCATGGAGTGAAAATCGCATACAGTTATACGACATGAATGACGTGAACTCATATAAAGTAGCCGCCGCAGAACGAAATGAGTATCACAACCGATCGGTATTAAGTGAGTTATATGAACTGCAGGCGTTTATTTACCTGGACCGCAACGAGGCTAATGATTCTACGCATTTCAAAGTAGAAACCTTAATCAACCTGGACGAAAGTTTTTACTACCTGAAAAGGACGCCCTATACTGTTTGTTTTGTCAACCTATATTTTGATTTGGTAGAAATACAAAGAAGAAAATTGGCTGCTCTAGTGAATGAACAGCAGTCAGACCCGGAATCGTGGATCCGCCTCTATCAAAAAAACCAAACTGAATTGGACGGCATCCTAAAGAATTACCTAAAAACCGTTGAAAGAGGTACGAATCTGGAAGTGTTGAACCAATACATTGATCTAGTAAAGGAAGAATTAGGTATTGATAACGCCTTTCTAATTCAAAACGAGGAAGTCTGGCAACAATTGGACTCCATTGATTACATACCCGATCCAATAATTCAAAGGTACAACTACGGTAGTGCACTTCTTAAAATTGACAAGTATGCAGAAGCACTGGAGGTTTTGCTTGAAACGGAAGCCATGGGGGATAAGCATCCTTGGCTGCTTTACAATATTGGTTTGTGTTATTGGAAGCTTGATGAAATTAAAATGGCCTGCAAATACTTTCAACAAAGTGCAACTTTGGGTGAGCCTTTAGAGACAGAAATACTCGAGCTTTGTTCCGAATAAGCAGTGAACACCTCCAAATACTAACTAAGTTTTCATGAGAATTTAATTTTCGTATCTTAGGTTAGCGAACTGTGTATCAACACAAAAGACTACTAACTATGCGGATTCTCTTCATTTTGTTGTCCCTGCTTGGGGCATCGTTTTCCTTTTCTCAAGTAATTTGGACTGAAGATTTCAGTGCTGGAAGTGCTGCACGGGGCACCTCTGCTGTCGGGTATCCTGCCTCGGCAGGAGGAACCTGGAGCCAAACAATTACAGGTGCTGAAGGAGGAAGTGCAAATCAATGGTATGTGAGTGGTGAAGAATGTGGGAATGCCGTTGGCAACTGTGGGTCTGCTTGTAGCAATGCGGATGCCTCTCTGCACATAAGTGCAATCGGAGGACTTTGTGGAACTCCGGATTGCGGTGCTGCATATAATGAATCGGGCGTTGCGAATGCTACCGACAGACGCATTGAATCTCCCAACATCAATACTGTCGGCTATGGAGGGCTCACTTTGGACTACGGTTATATTGCCGCACAAGGAGACGACAATTTTCGTGTGGAATACAGCTGCGATGGTGGTGCGACGTGGAATATTTTAACAACACCAGCAGCTTCACAATGCTGCTCCTGTCTGGATGCCTTCATTTGTGGTTTTATCGGTTTGTGTTGTCCTCCACAAACGCAACAGGCCTGTACTGGAGGAGAACAAGGCTTCTGGACGAGCGGTTCTATTGCTTTACCCGTTTGTGCCGAGAATATTGCCAACCTACGCATTGGGTTTCATTGGGCTAATGACGGAAATGGAATAGGCACCGATCCCTCGGTAGCAATTGATGATATAACGGTAACCGCTTCAGTTGTCTTGCCAGTAGAACTTGTGAATGTCGCAGCACAAGAATCCGACTTTGGAAATGAAGTTACTTGGACTACTTTATCTGAATTGAACAACAGCCATTTTATCATTGAGCATCGCAGCGAAAGCAATGAATTCACCCCTGTTGGTCGGGTCGAAGGAAATGGTACGACTACTACCGAATCCAATTACCGATGGGTTCATGAAAGCGTTAAAACGGGGGATAATTACTATCGTTTAAAGCAGGTGGACTTTGATGGCCACTATGAATATTCACAAACGCTACTGGTTCGGAACAATTTGAACGAAAAAAAGCGTATGATGCTTTATCCGAACCCGGCTTCCTCCAAAGTTTCCGTCCAATATTTCAGTAATAAGGAATCTGAGGCACGTTTTGCAATTGTCGACATCTCTGGTCGCATCATTTTCGAAAAAGAGCAGATGATTTTGAAAGGAAAAAACAATTGTCCCGTAGATATTTCAACACTTGACAAAGGACAGTATCTGTTTACAGTAGTAATGGACGGTGAAAAAACGGTTCAGTCGTTTGTGAAGAAGTGAATTTGAAAGCATAAAAAAACCCGTTCTTCGAGCCTGTCGAGAAGCGGGTTTTTTAATAATTATCAGTCGTTTCTATAGCTTTCTAGCTACCTCTACTTCCTCGTAAGCTTCAATAATATCGCCCACTTTGATATCGTTATATTTCTCGATGTTCAATCCACACTCGTAGTTGCTTCTCACTTCTTTCACATCGTCCTTGAAGCGCTTCAAAGAACCAAGTTTTCCTGTGTGAACAACTATTCCATCGCGAATGACACGGATATTCGAAGAACGCTTGATTACTCCGTCCAAAACAAAACATCCTGCAATCGTACCAACTTTTGAGATGTTGAAAGTTTCGCGAATTTCTGCTGAACCTGTAATCTCTTCGACAACATCTGGAGACAACATTCCCTCCATCGCCGACTTGATTTCTTCAATGGCCTTGTAAATTACCGAGTAAAGACGGATGTCAATTTGTTCCGTTTCAGCCAATTTTCTAGCTTGCATAGACGGGCGCACCTGGAATCCAAGGATAATGGCGTCCGAAGCTGATGCTAAGTTCACATCCGCCTCTGAAATGGCCCCTACTCCTTTGTGTACGATATTCACCTGAATTTCTTCCGTTGAAAGTTTCAGCATGGAATCGGAAAGAGCCTCGATGGACCCATCCACATCCCCTTTGATAATCAAGTTCAACTCTTTGAAGTCTCCAATCGCCAAACGACGACCGATTTCATCCAAAGTAATATGCTTCGTGGTACGCAATCCTTGCTCACGGTACAACTGCTCACGTTTCGTGGAAATCGACTTCGCTTCTCGCTCATCGTCCATTACGTGGAATTTGTCTCCTGCCGAAGGAGCTCCGTTAATTCCTAAAATGGAAACCGGTTGAGCGGGACCAACTTCTTTTAGTTCGTTCCCATGCTCATCGTGCATCGCACGTACTTTACCGTTATGACGACCCACTAGAACCACATCTCCAACACGCAACGTTCCAGCCTCTACCAGCATGTTTGTTACGTATCCTTTTCCTTTATCTAGGGAGGATTCAATTACTGTACCCAGAGCATTTTTATTCGGGTTCGCCTTGAGTTCCAATAGTTCTGCTTCCAATAAAATTTTCTCGAGTAAATCTTCGATGTTCAGGTTTTTCTTCGCTGAAATTTCCTGGCATTGGTATTTACCTCCCCAATCTTCAACAAGAATATTCATTCCTGAAAGTTGCTCTCTAATTTTATCTGGATTTGCACCTGGCGTGTCTATCTTGTTGATCGCGAATACCATTGGTACTTCTGCTGCTTGAGCGTGTGCAATAGCCTCTTTTGTTTGAGGCATCACGTCATCGTCGGCTGCGATAATGATTACCGCGACGTCAGTCACCTGAGCACCACGAGCACGCATCGCTGTAAAGGCTTCGTGACCTGGTGTATCCAAGAAAGTCATTTTACGACCGTCTTCCAAAGTAACGCTGTATGCACCAATGTGCTGGGTAATTCCTCCGGCCTCACCTGCAATTACATCGGCATCACGAATACGGTCCAAAAGCGAGGTTTTACCGTGGTCAACGTGTCCCATTACCGTAATAATTGGTGGACGCGTGATCAAATCTTCTTCTTTGTCCTCAACCACTGGAATGGCTTCCTGTACCTCAGCAGTTACAAATACAGTCTCAAAACCGAATTCTTCTGCCACGATTTGAATGGTTTCAGCATCCAGTCGCTGGTTAATGGAAACGAAAATTCCTAAAGACATACACGCAGAGATGACATCGGTTGAACTTACGTTCATCATTGTTGCCAACTCAGAAACCGAAACGAACTCCGTTAACTTGAGTACTTTCTCTTCTAATTCTGCCTGTAACTCTTCTTCCTGACGGCGTTGTGCTACGCTATCACGTTTTGCACGACGGTTTTTCGCAGCTTTAGACTTCCCTCCTTTACTCGAAAGGCGTGCCAAGGTTTCCTTGATCTCACGTTGGATGTCCTGTTCGGTAATTTCTGGCTTATCTGCCTTCTTTTTACCTTTATTTTTTGACTGCTGTTGCGCTTGTTTGTTGACATCAACCTTACGAACACGTTTTCTTTTACGTCGCTCTCCGCCACTTGATCGTGGTTTTTCAACTGGAAGTTCAATTTTTCCAACGACGTTCGGTCCGGTAAGTTTTTTTGATTCCGCGCGGATCGTCTCCGTCTCTTTTTTAGGTTCAGGTGTTTCCTCCTTCGCCTTTTCCTTCTTCTCCTCAGTTTTTGCTTCTTCTTTCGGAGCTTCTTCCTTTGGTTTAGAGGTTTCAGAGTCTTTAGAAGTATCCTTTTTTTCTTGAGGTGCTTCTGCTTTTTCCTTCGCGGAAGCTGAACCTGTTGAAGAATCTTCTTTCGACTTTTTGTCAGGACGCGTTTTCTGATTGATAGATTCTAGGTCAATTTTACCTACCATCTTCACGCCTGGTTTTCCCTCCTCCACTTCAGGCTCTTCGGCTGGTTTCTCAGCTTCGGGCTCTGGTTGTGGTTCTGGAGTTTTCACCTCTGGCTCTGGAGTAGGTTCTGGCTCAGTTTCTTTACTTGCTGGAGCCTCTTCCTCGTCCTCTTTCTTGTCCCGAATAGAGATCGTTTCACGCTTTTCACGTGATGGAGTTGCCCGTTTTGCTTGTTCTTTCAGATCTTGGTCCGCAGCAAATTCGGTGCGCAGCATGTCGTATTGCTCAGGCGTCAACTTAGTGTTGGGACTGGCATCAATGCTCACACCGTTGCTCTCAAGGAAATCAACGATGGTAGACATACCTACGTTCAATTCCCCTGCTGCTTTTCCTAGTCTTATTGGTCTCGCCATAAAATTATGCGTCCTTTGTTTTCTTTATAAATGCGTTAAATATACTGTTTTTGCAGTGATTTACTCAAACTCAGCGTTTAGTATTTTGAACACTTCTTCGATTGTCTCCTGCTCTAAATCAGTCCGTTTTACGAGGTCTTCTGCACTGATTGCCAACACTGCTTTCGCTGTATCACATCCAATAGCCTTCAACTCGTCTAGAATCCATGAGTCAATTTCATCTGCAAATTCTTCCAAATCAACGTCTTCGATGTCAACTTCACCTTCGCGGTAAACATCCAATTCGTATCCTGTTAAGCGGCCACCTAGTTTGATATTGTGTCCGCCTTTTCCAATCGCCAAAGATACCTGATCTGGCTTCAAGAATACTTTCGCTCTTCCTTCTTCCTCGTCGATTTCAATGCTTGTGATTTTCGCAGGTGATAAGGCTCTCTGAATGAAGAGTTGTGGGTTGTTTGTAAAGTTAATCACATCGATGTTCTCATTACGCAACTCACGAACAATTCCGTGGATTCGTGATCCTTTCATACCTACACAGGCTCCTACCGGATCTACACGGTCATCGTAAGACTCCACAGCAACTTTTGCACGCTCACCTGGTTCACGAACAATGCGCTTAATGGTAATCAAACCGTCAAACACCTCTGGTACTTCCAGCTCAAACAGACGCTCGAGGAATTCTGGTGCCGTACGCGATAAGATAATTACCGGGCTGCTGTTTCGCATATCCACTTTTGCCACAACGGCACGGATAGATTCACCCTTCTTAAAGTAATCCGATGGAATTTGCTCTGATTTTGGTAAAATCAATTCGTTTCCTTCGTCGTCGATTACCATGATTTCTTTTTTCCAAACCTGGTAAACTTCTCCAGTAATAATGTCGCCAATACGTTCTTTGTACAACTTGTAAAGGTGATCTTTTTCAAGTTCCAAAATTCTGGAGATCAAATTCTGACGTAAGGAAAGAATGTTACGACGACCGAAGTCCATGAACTTAAATTCTTCCGTCACTTCCTCTCCGATTTCAAAATCTTCTTCAATTTTTCGTGCGTCAGAAAGTGCCATTTCTGTATTCGGATCTTCTACCTCACCATCGTCTACGATTTCTTTGTTTAAGAAAATCTGAACATCACCTTTGTCAATGTTGACAATCACATCAATGTGTTCGTCTGTGTTAAATTTCTTTTTTAACATTGCTCGGAACACGTCTTCCAAAACGTGTTGCATGGTTTGTTTGTCAATGTTTTTCAGCTCTTTAAACTCCGAAAACGAATCTATTAATTCCAAGCTATCCATAGTATTCCTATTTACTTAAATGAGATGATAATTTTTGTCTCTTTTATCTGTTCCATCGGTACCACGTGGTCCTCGATGATTGTTTCCTTTTTCTTTCTTCCTTCAATGCGTTCTTTTCTTGTTGTACGCACGGTTATTTCTTCTTCCGTCGCAGCTACCAATTCTCCTTCAATAGAACCGCTCTCGACAAATTTTACTTTAACGTTTCTACCAATATTCTTTTTGTACTGTGCAAAAACGCGCAGACCTTTGTCAAGTCCTGCAGAAGAAACCTGTAATTCAAAATCTTGCTCTTCACGATCTAAGTTGTGTTCTACGTTTCGTGAAACACGGATACAATCGTCTACACTTACCCCACCTTCGTGTTTATCCAATTCCACTTGAATAACATTGTTGCTAGAAATATTCAAATCAACGATGAACAGTCCGTTATTTAGTTCTGCCATTCGTTCTTCGACCAATTTCTGTACTAACTTTTTGTCTATCATGGGAGATAAAAAGAGGGGACTTGCGTCCCCTCGTTTGTGTGTTTCAATATTTTGTACACCGCAAATATACTTAAATATTTAAAACTGCAATACTTTTTATCTGCATGTAAATTCAGCTGTGCGTATTTTCTTACTTTCTGGCGCCACCTCATTTCTTTTCTAACTCCTGTAGCAACTTTTGAGCAGCAATATATGCTTGGTCTTATCGAAAGGAATACACCATTTTTGCGAACTTTACACCATGCTAGTAGAAATCGACGATAAAATTGTCTCAACTCAAATTTTTGAGAAGAAGTTTGTGTGTGACTTAAATGCCTGCAAGGGTGCCTGTTGTATTGAAGGAGATGCCGGAGCTCCACTAAGCCATGAAGAGGTTTCAATTCTTGAAAAAGATTTAGAGCAAATTAAACCCTACATGCGTGAAGAAGGTATTAAGGAGGTCGAGTTGAACGGTGTTTCATATCTGGACGAAGAAAACGAACCTGTGACGGCATTGGTGAATGGCGGCGAATGTGCATTCGTGTTTTTTGATGAGAAAGGTATTACCAAATGTGCCGTTGAAGCTGCTTATTTGGACGGGAAAACGGATTTTAAAAAGCCGATTTCTTGTCATTTGTATCCCATTCGCGTAAAAAAGTTCAATGAGTACAAGGCTCTGAACTATGATAAATGGTCTATCTGTGAGCCTGCATGTGCTTGTGGCGAAGCGCTAAATGTGCCTGTATTTCGCTTTTTAAAGGAGCCATTAATACGAGCATTTGGAGATGGATTCTACAAAGAACTGGAAACTGTCGATGGGGAACTAAAAAAACACGACCAAAACAGCTAATTAATCATTTAGAATGGTTTTTTCTTGGACGGTAGAGGAACTTCGCCCTATCTTTGCGCGCACCTTAACTATTTAATTATGAAAACTTATTACGCTACACTGCTTTGTGTTTTCGGATTGAGCCTTGGCGCTTTTGCTCAGGTTTCATCCGATGACCCAACAGTACAAAATGAACTGAACTCAAAAGTTCCGCAAGGGCCCACAGCTCCAGTTTTGCCCCAGGCAGCCGTTATGGGTGATGTATTCCCATGCGGTGGAGGAACGGACACCTTGATCAATAATGGATCCTGCGGTTCTGTTTGGGCAAGTGATAGTCTTGGAACCAACATTCTTTCAACAACTGATACACTTGTTTTTGGACCGATTACAGCCGATACCACCCTTTACCTTGTAGGTCTCGTGGGAACACAAAACGCTTCGGCACCTTTACCAGGTCATAATTCTAATTTTGGTGGAAATGTTCGCGGGTATTGGTTTACCTCACCTGTTGACATGATAATTACTGGGTTTTGGATTCCTACTGAAGGAAGCAATGCCAACCAAAATGTAGAGTGCGTTATTTTCAATAACCAAACACCTCCGCCACTTTGGTCGAATACAACAAATGACTTCGTTTCACAAGGGTATTGGAGTGATTATCCTGCTAATGATACTATTGACGCATGTATTCAGGTATCTGCTGGAGATGTTATCGGAATCTACGGACAACGTGGAACTCAAAATTCTTATGGTACAGCTCCTTTCACTTCTGATATTGATGGGAATGCGGTAACATTCACACGTTCCGGAATGCAACAGTCGCTGACAACGAACCAAATGGCGAATATCTTCCAGGAAAGCGGGGGAAGTATTTCACGTGTTGAGTTCTTTTATGATGTAAACCCAACACCTGGGTCTTCTACGCCTGTAAACGTGATTGTTCCCCAACCGACTTCTGCAGCTGCGAATGCAACTATTTGTAATGGAGACAGCATTTTTGTTGGAGGTGATTACCAGACTAGCGCAGGCGTATATACAGATACATTGTCTACTATTTATGGGTGCGACAGCGTTGTAACAACCACGCTTTCCACCGATCAATCCTATTTCATTCAGAATAATGCGAACATCTGTTTAGGAGATAGTATACTTCTTGGAGGTGCCTACCAAACTACTGCTGGATTCTACACGGACAGTCTTCAAACAGTTTTGGGCTGTGATAGTACAATTGTAACATTCCTGGACATTACTTCTCCACCATCTGTTTCTTTTACGGCACCTGTTGATACTATTTGTGCACAAGAAAATGCATTCAGTATGAATGGTACACCAACTGGAGGTGTTTACACTGGAACTGGAGTATCAGGAGACATGTTTGACCCAGCAGCAGCAAATAACGGAGGAAACATTATTTTATACGAAGTTACTGATGGACCTTGTTATGAATCTGCGTCTGCAATTTTCTATGTTCAGGACTGTGCTTCAATTGGTGAGCCTACACTAGAGGGGGTAAGCGTTTATCCTAACCCTGCATCTTCTGAGGTTACGGTGTCGCTTCCAAATCATACTTCAACAGCAACTGCGGTATTGTACGACTCCAAAGGACGTGTGGTTCAATTTCATCAGCTTTCTGAGGCTGTTTCAACCCTACAGATTGATGCCTTAAGCGCTGGTGTTTATGTTGTTGAAATCAACAATACTATAGGTCAGTCGGCTCAATTCCGCTTGATTAAGAAATAAACCTCAAACTACATTGAAAAGGTGAAACCCTGACGCTCTCCCGATCACTATCGGCGCGAGGTCAGGGTTTTTTATTACCAATTATGTTGTAAACGTATGGGCTAGGCTCGACCATACAGCATCGCTATTGCTCATTCATGTGTAGGAGCAAGACTTCCTATTTGCCACGGAAGCTTTCATGCAATTGTATTGATAAAACTAAAGTGCAAGAAAAATCCTCTGCGCGCAATGCAACAGAGGACTTCGTTATGGTGGTGTCATCTGACTATTTCCCGAAGAAACCTTCTTCGTCAGCCATTTTATAAACGTCATTATTGATTGCCTTCACTTCTTCTTTTAGCACTTCAACATCAACACGCTCATTGTACGTTTTCATCCATGCATCATGACATATCTTCTGCTTACTGATCGCTTCAATTAGCGCTTGATTTCCAGAAAGTAGTTCGCGCGCAGACTCTGCTTCGCCAGACTCCTTCATTAATTTAACCACAGGTCCATGGCAATCACAAAAATCTTTTGCCGCTTGTTTCTCTTGTTCATTTCCACCACAAGCTACCATAATTGTGGCAGTCGCTGCGGCTACTAGTATTAAAAATCCTTTTTTCATTGGGTTTTGTTTGTGTTTCGGTTGTCTTTAACTGTTCCGAACGTTTTTGAGTAATTTATTCAGTATCTTCTTTTAACAGTTTGCTCATTTGTGCTTCAGTAGGTTCACATTCTTCTACCTCCATCATAAGCTGATCGAAGCCTTTGGAAAATGCCTCTACAGGTGTTTCATACTTCTCTTTAATCTTATTAAACATACAACCGCATTGCTCTTCGGCTATGTTGTCTAATTCTGCAAGATCAACCATGTAAAGGTTTTCTTCGCCAAAAGTATTTTTAAAGCCCGATACATACGATTTTTCACAGCTACTGGTAAAAGCCTCCTCCTGGCTCTCCCATGAGACCTGACTTTCTTTTTTCTCTTTATCGCTCTCTTCTTCGTTGGATTCTTGCTGTGCATTACAGGATGCAAATACCAGCCCCAATGCAAATGTTAAGTAGGTTAATTTTTTCATTAGTGTGTTTTTGATTGGTTCTCAAATTACGAAAAAAACCCTGACGCTCCTTTCGGATGTCAGGGTTTTACTTCTTGTAAGTTAATTATTCGGCACAATTATTAATCAATACAAGGTGTCGTTTGAACGCCGCTCACTTCGAGAACCTCAGCGGGCGTCGCAAAATTTTAGTCGTTGTTTTCGTCTACAATTGTTACTTCTGAATCTGCTATTTCTTCTGCTTTCGGCTTGGAAACAACGTTTTTATCAATAGTAAACTTAATTGCGTCCGTGGCAGCTTTCGTTCTTAGGTAGTACATTCCTGTTTTCAATCCTTTTTCCCATCCATAGAAGTGCATAGACGTTAGCTTGCCAAAGTTTGCATTCTCCATAAAGATGTTCAACGATTGTGATTGACAGATGTACGCACCACGATCAGCTGCTTGATCCAAAATAGCTTTCTGAGAAATCTCCCAAGCTGTTTTATACAAGTCTTTCAAACGCTGTGGAATTTCCTGAATGTTTTGAATAGACCCGTTTGCTGCCATGATTTTCTGACGCATTTCCTGATTCCAAAGTCCTTCACGAACCAAATCTTTCAATAGGTGTTTGTTTACGATGATAAACTCCCCTGAAAGTACACGACGTGTGTAAACGTTTGATGTATATGGCTCGAAACATTCGTTGTTTCCAAGAATTTGAGCTGTGGAAGCTGTTGGCATTGGCGCTAACAACAATGAGTTGCGAACTCCATGTTCTTTTACTTCTTCTTTCAAAACATCCCACTCCCAACGGTCTGTTGGTGTAACGCCCCACATATCGAATTGGAAAATTCCTTTTGACGTTGGAGATCCTTCGAATGTTTCATAGGCTCCTTCTTTCTTCGCCAGGTCTTTTGAAGCTGTCATGGAAGCGTAGTAAATTGTTTCAAATACTTCGCGGTTCAATGCTTTTGCCTCCTCAGACTCAAACGGGTATCCTAGCATAATGAACGCATCTGCCAATCCTTGTACACCCAATCCGATTGGTCGGTGACGCAAGTTCGAATTACGCGCTTCCTCTACTGGATAGTAGTTTCCGTCAATGATTTTATTGAGGTTCAAAGTTGCTTGATACGTTACTTTGAAAAGTTTCTCGTGATCAAAAACGCCTTCTTCTGTGATGTACTTCGGCAACGCGATTGACGCCAGGTTACATACTGCCACCTCGTCTGGAGCGGTGTATTCGATGATTTCCGTACACAAGTTCGAAGACTTGATTGTTCCCAGGTTTTGTTGGTTGGATTTGGCATTTGCAGCATCCTTGTACAACATGTATGGAGTACCTGTTTCAATTTGTGACTCCAAAATTTTGAACCAGAGATCTTGTGCTTTGATCGTTTTTCGTCCTTTTCCTTCTGCTTCGTACTTCGTATATAATGCTTCGAATTCGGCACTGTGTGTTTCAGAAAGTCCTGGGCATTCATGCGGACACATCAACGTCCAGTCTCCATTTTCTTTCACACGTTTCATGAACAAGTCTGGCACCCATAGAGCGTAGAACAAGTCACGCGCTCGTTGCTCTTCCTTACCGTGGTTTTTCTTCAAATCCAGGAAATCGAATACATCGGCATGCCATGGCTCAATGTACATAGCGAAAGAACCTTTACGCTTTCCACCACCTTGGTCAACGTAACGCGCTGTATCGTTGAATACGCGTAACATTGGAACGATTCCGTTGGATGTACCGTTCGTTCCTTTAATATACGAACCAGTAGCTCGAATATCATGAATAGCCAATCCTATTCCACCAGCTGATTGTGAAATTTGAGCACAGTTTTTCAGTGTGTCATAAATTCCTTCGATGCTGTCTTCCTTCATAGTAAGAAGGAAACAAGATGACATTTGCGGTTTTGGTGTTCCGGAATTAAACAAAGTTGGAGTTGCATGCGTGAACCATCCTTCTGACATTAGGTTATACGTCTCAATCGCTGAGTCAATGTCTTCTTTGTGGATACCTACTGCCACACGCATCAACATTTGTTGTGGGCGCTCTGCTATAAGTCCGTTCAGTTTTAAAAGGTACGAACGTGTCAATGTTTTAAACCCGAAGTAGTCGTATCGGAAGTCACGATCGTAAATGATACTTGAATCCAAACGATCTTTGTTTTCCATAATAATGTTGTACACATCATCGGCCAAAAGTGCTGCATTTTCCCCTGTTTTTGGGTCGATGTACGTATACAAATCGGTCATTACTTCCGAAAAAGTCTTCTTGGTTTCTTTGTGCAAGTTGGACACTGCGATTCGGGATGCCAACAAAGCATAATCTGGGTGGTCAATGGTTTTAGCTGCAGCTACTTCTGCTGCAAGGTTATCCAACTGTGTTGTGGTAACACCGTCAAACAACCCTTCGATTACTTTCATGGCCACTGCTTCTGGTGATACAAGTGGATCCAGTCCGTAACACATTTTTACAATTCTGGCTGTGATTTTGTCGAATTTTACAGCTTCTTTTCTGCCATCTCTTTTTACTACATACATGGGCGCAAGGGGTTATATGGGTTGGTATAATTTTTATAAACCAAGGGCATCTCGACTACTTCGGCAGCGCTCAGCACAAGTCCGCTCGATGTCTTTGGTTAAAAAGTGTTTCTAATTAAAAATCTTCGTCGAGACTAAATGTTTGATCTGCATCGTTGTTAAGTACTCCTGCTTTTTGGTATTCACCAACACGTTTCTCGAAGAAGTTTGTTTTTCCTTGAATCGAAATCATTTCCATGAAGTCGAATGGGTTGGAAACGTTGAATTGTTTTGCACATCCAAGCTCTGTCAAAAGGCGGTCAGCTACAAACTCAATGTATTGGGACATTAATTCGCTGTTCATTCCAATCAAACGCACTGGTAATGCCTCTAAAATGAATTCTTTTTCAATTTCTACGGCGTCCAAAATGATTTCTTCAATTTGACCTTTAGGCAATTTATTTTCGACGTGGTTGTTGTACAATAAACAAGCGAAATCACAGTGCAATCCTTCATCGCGTGAGATCAGCTCATTCGAGAAAGAAAGTCCAGGCATCAATCCACGTTTTTTCAACCAGAAGATAGAGCAGAATGAACCAGAGAAGAAGATTCCTTCCACCGCAGCGAATGCAATTAAGCGCTCTGCAAACGATCCCTCTTCGATCCAGCGCAACGCCCAGTCTGCCTTCTTACGAACACAGTCCAAGGTTTCAATAGCGTTGAATAAATAGTCTTTTTCTTTTTTCTCTTTGATATACGTGTCAATCAACAAAGAGTATGTTTCCGAGTGAATATTTTCGATAGCAATCTGGAATCCGTAGAAAAACTTCGCTTCTGTGTATTGCACTTCTGCAAGGAAGTTCTCAGCTAAGTTTTCATTAACAATGCCATCGGATGCCGCGAAAAATGCCAAAACATGTTTCACGAAATGGCGCTCGTCGTCATTTAATTTTGTTTCCCAGTCAATAAGGTCTGGTTGTAGGTCGATTTCTTCAGCAGTCCAAAAGCTTGCTTCTGCCTTTTTGTAGAAAGACCAAATGTCGTCGTGTTGAATTGGAAATAAAACAAATCGGTTTTTGTTTTCCTCCAAGATCGGTTCTAATTGTGCCATTTTACTTAAATTTTAACGTAAATATTCCCCTGTCAAAAAACGTCTGTTTTTTGATTTTTTTCGTCAATAAATCTTATGTTTCCTCTATGTTAAATCGGACGCTTTGTTTGCCGGTGATTCGCTTAGTAGAGGCTTACAAATTTTGTCAAAAATCTTCCTTCAACCAACTAAAGAAATTCACAATTCCATAACGTTATTAACATTGAAAATCGGAATCCCTTTTGCGACAGACCTTAGCACTACTATTAACACCTTTCAGAAAGATATTCACAGTGTCAGGCACTAACTCTGTCGATAAATATTCTCAATTCGTCTAAGCCCAATAAAGAACGCTGAATCGAGAAGGTTCTTTAAATTTAGTGGTCATTTTCCCCCTTGTCAATACGACAATATTGTTATTTTAAACACCCGATTGTTCATTCCTTTCACTATCATATCTGAAACACCTTTACTTACGTGAGATTTTCACTGAAAAAACATACCAAATCACCGTCGCTCTCTCATGATTTATTGCATCTCATCTACCCTTCCACTTGTGTAGCATGCGACAATGAATTAACTGGAAATGAAGCACATATTTGTTCGTTATGTGACGCCAACTTAACAGAAACTTCATATCACTTGTTTGAAGAAGCTTCTCCGTTCGATAAGTTATTTTGGGGAAGGGTACAATTAAGCCACACTTTTGCATTGTTTTCCTTTACCAAGGCATCCGTATTGCAACGCCTGCTGTTTCAGTTCAAGTACCATCACACACAAACCATCGGTACTCTGTTTGGTAAACGCATCGGGGATCGTATTTCTAGTGTGGAAAAATATCAATCCATAGAGGTTTTACTACCTGTACCCTTGCATCCGAAAAAAGAATTTGTTCGAGGTTACAACCAAAGTCTCGCTTTGGCAAGAGGTATTTCCGAAACGTCCGACATTCCTGTAAATGTTAGTTTACTGAAACGGAAACAGAACAACACCACTCAAACAAAAAAAGATCGCTTTGAACGCTGGGAGAATGTCTCCTCCATTTTTTCGGTTTCCAGTGACATTAGAAAGTTCAATCACCTGGCCATTGTGGATGATGTGGTCACAACAGGATCCACTATTGAGGCAATTGTTCATGCCATTCGCGAGGAGCATCCAGCGATTGAAATTAGCATCCTCACCATGGCTATTGCTTAATACCTGGAATCTCTTCGATTCAGGTTTAACTTGGTCTAGTGTCTTATTTCCTATCTTTGGCAGGATGTCTCGATTTTGCGTATTGGTTATAAGTTGCCTGATTCTTTCGGGTAGTGCTTTTGGGCAAGAAGATACTCTTCGATATAAAACACGCTTCTTTGGGCTTCCCGTTGTATTTTATGCTCCTGAAACGCGACTTGGGTTTGGTGCCGCCAGCATTCTATCGTTCAAAACAAACCCTTATGACACCTTGCTTCGACCCTCGCAGGTAACTCTAGGTGGTGCATACACCCTAGAGCGTCAAATTTTATTCTACACTCCTTTTGATATATGGTTGCACCAAAATGATTACCAGGCAAAAGGCGAGTTGGGATATTACAAATATTTCTATCGGTATTATGGCAACGGAAATCAAACGCAAGAAGAAGAAACTTACGATGTAACATTTCCGCGTGTTCGGGCAGAATTTACCAGACGCGTGCACCAACAACTGTACGCCGGAGTGAAGTACACATTTGATGCGTTTAATATCACCGAAGTTCAAGAAGGTGGAATATTAGATCAAGGCCTGGTTACTGGTGCCGATGGCGGGGTAATCTCTGGACTTGGTGGAATTGTCAAGTATGACAATCGAAATAGTGTTTTTTACCCTTCTCAAGGATGGTATATTGAGGGGTCTTACCTTCGATTTTCGAATAACCTGGGAAGCGATTACAACTACAACTTGAATTGGATAGACGCACGCCGCTATTTTGACTTTCAGAAGGACCGAGTTCTGGCAACTCAGGTTTACGCTCGTTTATCCAATGGAAATGTGCCTTTTTATCATTTATCGCTTTTGGGAGGAAACCAACGCATGCGGGGATATTTTGAAGGGCGATATCGCGACAAACAGCTTGTGGGATGGCAGGCGGAATACCGAACGCCAGTATTTTGGAGAATTGGTGTGGTGGCCTTTGCTGGAAATGCGGTTGTAGCTGATAGAATAAGTAATCTTCAGTGGAAGTATATTCGCACAGCTGTTGGCGGTGGGTTGCGCGTTCGTATCGATCGGGAACGAAAAATAAACCTTCGCTTAGACTATGCTTTCTCCCGCGAAGGATCTGGTTTTTACGTGACTATTGGCGAAGCTTTTTAAGCTTATTCGTTCAGGGTCCAAATGTATTCCTGATAAGTCAAATCAACGTTCTCTGGAATTTGAACATCTGCATATTTATTGATGAAATCCTTCACGGATCCGTTCTTTTTAAAGTCACCACTGAACCACGTGAAAATTTTCGAAACATGCGCTTTTTCCGTGGTGATGTCATTTTTCGGGTCGTAATTGATGAACTTTCGTGCCTGGTCGTCAAGTTGATCGTTTAGTCTGCTTGCTACATACGCCTCATTTCTCAGTCTTGGACACGAAACACTTGCACAGTTCACTGCAAAGTGAATTCTCGGCTCTTCAAAGTCTGACCTTAAAATCCCGTGCTCGATATTGTTGAGATCATACGTTTCTTCGCCAATTTTGATAAACTTGATATCCCAGGTGGTGTTTACTTTATAAATACTTCCGCCCAAGTCTTTGATAGAATTAACAGGGTAATTGCGAATGATCAATTGCACCGTGTAAGCATTGTAAGCATTAATCCAGTAGGCTTTGATCTGGTCATCAGTCCAAGAGTCCGTAGGGTGGTTGGCTGCCAAAAGATTGAGGTATTTGTTAAACTCCAATGAATCTTTTATGAAGCCTTTATAATTTACCTTCCCTTCCTCCGACACGTGTTGGCTTAGTAATTTATTGAAAATCACATGGTCATGCACGTTTGTGGTGTCTGCTTCGGTTTCATAAACACCATCTTTGTTTGGTTTCTCCGAGGTGATCAATTCACCAGCCTTCGTTACCTCCTTTTCGGAGGCGCATGAAATCAACACAGCGATACTTAGGATTAGGAAAGAAATTGCTGTAATTTTACCCTTTTTCATAATTGAACAATTATTCGGAAAGTTATTGAATTTATCTGTAATTATACCAACTCTCAATGAGGAGTCCTTTATTGGACGTACTCTCGACCTACTGCTTACACCCGAAAACATCAAAAACAAGATTGAATTAATCGTTGTGGATGGTGGAAGTAAGGATAAAACAATTGAAATTGCCAAACAATTTCCTGTAAAGGTTATTGAATCACCACAAGCGGGTCGTGCTGTACAAATGAACCTCGGTGCCGAGCACGCCACCGGAGACTATTTGTACTTTGTTCATGCAGATACAAAAGTACTCCCTGGTTTTTTTGAAGATTTGCGCGATGTGAAAAACAAAGGAGTAAAAGCTGCTTGTTATCGCTTTAAGTTTGATAAAGACAGCCGAGCACTTCGCTTCAATGCGTATTTTACCCGGTTCAACCGAATGTTTTGTCGCGGAGGAGATCAAACGCTTTTCATGTGCAGGGACTTATTTCAAGACCTTGGTGGGTTCGATACTTCATATGTTATTATGGAGGATTTTGATATGGTGCGTCGAATTAAGAAAAAAACGCGCTTTCACATCATACCGAAGTCAGTGACCGTTTCTGCCCGAAAGTATGAACACAACAGCTATTTCCGTGTGAACCGTGCTAACCTGATTGCTTATTGGATGTTTATGCTTGGCTATCCTTCCGAACGTATAAAAAACCACTATCACAATGCCATTCGCCATCCGAAAGATACTTGATTCTTAGACAATAGACTTTCAGACATCAGACACTAGACTGTCAGAAGCTAGACTTAATTTCATGTGGATTCGCTATTCGCCTCGGTTGAACAGAAACTTGAGTTCATCGACACGGTCTCGTTGGTCTAATCGTTCTTTCACGGTAACAATCGTTTCTTCTGGCTCGAAGTTTTCTAAGAAAATAGTACAGTATCGCAGTGCCTCACCATATTTATTGGCTTCCAATGCTGTGTGAATACCGATTCGAAGCGCTGTTTTTGGGTCTGGGTATTTAAGTGCTACCAAATCAACGGCAAATTCGTGCGCTTCCGCGTAACGTTTCATTCGAAACAACGCTTCTATAGACAAAAGAATGGCTCTACCATTTAAAGGGTCATAATAGCGGGAATAACGGAATTCTTGATATGCCTTTTCATACTCTTTCTTTTCCCGCAAGAGCACTTTTCCTTTTTCTACAAGGGCATTGGCAATCTTTTTATCCTCTTGCGAAAAGACATAACGCTTCTGAACCATGCTTTTATTGATGTCAAATGCCAACTGGTCAAACCGGCTTTCCAAGCGCTGATACTCCATTGATTTCAAAAGAGATTTTCTCGCCTCCTCCGGATTGTTTTCAATGTAATAATCAAAGTAGGCTTTATCCACCAACAACTCTGCATATTGTTGATCGTTCCCTGGCAATGCATGTGGTTCCAACTCTTTAATTAAGTCGTTCATGCGATCACGATATTGGTCGTTTCCTTTGATCATTTTTACGGACATCAAAAGGTACGTAGAAGCATGCTCATAATAGGTTTTGTAAATATGTACGCCTACACGCTCTGCTCTGTAAGAGTTTTGCTCCAAAGTGAGAAATACAGAAAACGCAGGTATACAAAGAAGCATCAAACCTCCACTAACCACAGGAACTTTAAGCGCAATCGTTTCTTTCTCTTGTTGCGCCACCAAAAGCAACAGCAACAGCAATAAAATAGGCACGGGAAAACAAAACAAATCCCAATCCATGGGCATGGAAAATAAGGGGTTCATCGTGAAAAGAATGGTGCTGAACAGTAAGAAACTTAAAACCAACATGTTTACCTCTGGTGCGTTCCAATGTAATTTTTGTCTCTTCTGAACGAGAAGGTATCCAAATAAAAGGAGTAGTGCTGGTGACCAATACAATATCATGTTGAAAAAATCCATGAGGTGCGCCATGCTGAACATATTGTATCGGTCCAAAGGAGGAGCGGGCGAAACCATTGGCAAAAAAAGTCGGTCGATATCCTCAAAGTCCTTTAATGCTCGCGGGTCATTAAAGTCTTCAAAAACAAAAAAGTAAAGAATCAGGCCCCCAGCAAACAAGGGTAAATACATCCATTTGATGATGCCTTTTAAATTCGTTATTTTATCATTGAGGAAGCTTTTTACCTCGAATTGGTAAATGGTTGCAACTACAAGGGCAGGAACCAACAAATACATCAAGGTATGTAGTCGTACCCCAATCAACAGTAACGGTAACAATGCCCAATAGAACTTCTCTTTTTTAGTACGCATGTACAAAACGAAGATCAGCAACCAGCTATAAAGCATTAAGAATACGGGAGCGTAAGTCTCCACATGTCCAAAGTAAATGACCATGAAGGGAGAGGTCAACCCTATTAGTGCAACAATGATTTGCCACACCCAGGTTTTCAGAAAGTAACGCACCGACAGCAGCCAAACGCACACAAAAATTCCACCACAAGCTGCGTCCATTATTTTAAAAGCATCGTAAATGGATACCTGAAATAAATAAGAAATAAACGTAACTAGCAGTTTTACTCCTCCACGGCCATTGCCGGGCACGAATTCAAAGGAAAATACGTTCGACAAAAAGTTGTTTGGAAGTTGGTCAACTTTGGTGTTCAGAATATCTTGAAATCCTCTTGAATTACCGTAAATATCTCCCGCTAAAGGAAAATTATAAAAAATCAATGCGGCAATTATTCCTGCCACTACAATCAGTGCTATTCCACGATTGCTTTTTTGTTGCATAAAACTGCTTACTTCTTGCTTTTTCCCGAACCAAACGTATCCCAGTACAGCAAGCAAAACAATTATGCAAAACACCTTCAACGCCGGGGAAACAAATGCGAGGAAGTGAACGCCCCACCATGTCTCAGGAAAGGCAATTCCCAACATGAAAAAACCCGAAATCAAGGTGGCGAGGACGGCCGTTGTCAGGTCCTTTCTATCGAATTTTGTTTTTGATTCCATTGAGGCGTTTACGATGAAACGAAATTAACAATTATTGAAAGCGCCTGACAATCCAACTGCTGCATCGCTCTGCTGATTTAATCCGTAATTTTGTAGTTGATTTGAGTAAAGGTTCAAAAACATACTTACATTCCATTGACTTTCTACGAGGCATTACTGCTCTGGGGGTGGTTTTGTACCATTTTTTAAATCATTCGGATGGTAACGGCGAACTATTGCGTCCAGAAGATCCGATAAGATCGACATCGCATTTTCTTCCTTCCATTGTTTTCATCTTTTTCAGTTTGTCAGGTTTTGTAATCGCAATGTCCATGCACAAAAACCAGTTTCGACTGAAGAGTATAGGCGGTTTTCTGGGAAGACGATGGGTTCGGATAGAAATCCCGTATATCGCATCCATTCTAGTTTACCTGGGAATCATGATGGCATGGTCGGTAAAAGATGGGGCAGCGTTTTCGGTAGATTTTATGCACATCTTCCATCATTTGTTCTACACGGTTCCTTTCACAGATTACACCTGGTTTAATGAGATTTACTGGACCTTGGCTTTGGAGTTTCAGTTCTATATTTTCATTGCATTAGCATTTCCACTCTTCAACTCTGAGAATTGGATTGTTCGCTACGGCTCCCTGGCAGCTTTTTCCGCTCTTGGTTTTTTGATTCCCGACAATCGGATTCTGTTCCAATATGCACCTATGTTCGTGGTAGGAATCGTCTTGTATTTCCATCATTTCTCGGGTACAAAAACACATCCTATTGCCTGGATACTTCTTGCGCTTTGTTTGGTTCAGATTGGATTTGGGTTTGATGCATATGCAGCTGTATTCATAACTGCTTCGTTAATAGTAATTCCTCTTTCCATGTCTAGCAAAAACATCATTGTGCGCATTGGCAAAATGGGCTATTCTTTGTACTTAATTCATGGTGCTGCAGGCGGGTCTTTGCTCTATTTCATGACAAAGAATGAACTTTCTACCGGAATGCAATATATTGCCGTTTTGATCGCTATTCTCTTTTCTGTAGGCGTTTCCTATCTCTTCTATAGACTCATAGAGCTTCCTTCCATAAAAGGAGCTAGACACATTACTTTTGGATTAAAATCAAACCATACTCATGACAAATAATCGTCCTACCATAATTGTTGGTGCTGGGCTAGCCGGGCTTGCGGTTGCTGTTCGATTGATTGAAAAAAATCAACCGATTATTTTGTACGATAACGGTGTAAATCACAGTTCGCGCGTAGCTGCAGGCATGATTAACCCACTGGTATTTCGCCGCATGAACAAAGCGTGGCGCATAGATGAGTGCATTGAAGCGGTTCATGAGCTGTATGAAGGTTTGGAAAAGAAAACGCAGGCTACCTTTTTTCAACCTATAACCATTCGCCGTATGTTTTCCAACGAACATGAGCGTGAGTTGTGGCTGCAAAAGCAATTGCTGGCTGAGTACGAACCGTACATGACAAAAACCACAGAAGCAGACGATAACTTCCAAGGTGCGATTAACAACTTTGGATCGGGCCGAGTGAAAAACGCTTCGTATGTGAAAACTACAATGTTTCTAGATGCCGTTAAAAACTACGTGGCCGCCCATGGTGAGGTACGTAAGGAAACCTTTGACTACGATAAAATCAAGGAAGACTCATACAATGGTGAGGCGTTTGAGCGCATTGTTTTTTGCGAAGGGTATCGCGGATTGGACAATCCCTTTTTTAATTATCTGCCACTTCAGCAAACGAAAGGAGAGACGCTTGTAATTCAAAGCAGCACCATTCCCGAAAATGAATCAGTAAACCGCAAGTGTTTTATTTTACCCATGGGAAATCAGCTGTTTAAAGTAGGATCGACCTACGATTGGGACTCCACCGACACGTCCATTACGGAAGAAGGTAAGGCAGCCATTCTGGAGAAAGTCGCGTATCTGACATCTGAACCGGTTGAAGTTGTTGACCAGGAAGCGGGAATTCGGCCAACGACACCTGATAGACGTGGAATGATGGGGCAGCACCCAGAACACAAAAAACTATTCATTTTCAACGGTTTGGGAACCAAGGGGTACTTAATTGCACCGCTTTTAAGTCGCGAATTTGCTGATTATCTTATCGATGGAGAAGTGTTGCATCCAGAAGTGGATATTGCTCGGTTTGAAGCGAAACATTATGGAAATTGAAATCAAAGCAGTTACCGCGGAAGATAATTCGTAATTTTGTGTAGAATTATTATAAATAACGATAAAACACGTTTTAGATATGTATCCACCAGAATTAGTAGCACCGATGAAGGAGGACCTAACAACAGTTGGGTTCAATCAGTTGACAACGGCAGATGAAGTAGATGAAATGATTGAGAGTAGCGGAGAGAGTTTACTATTGGTTGTGAATTCTGTTTGCGGATGTGCTGCAGGAAATATGCGTCCAGGAGTAAAACTTTCTTTGGACAACGAAAAAGTGCCTACGACATTGGCAACGGTATTCGCAGGAGTAGACGGAGAGGCTACAGCACAGGCACGTAAATACTTTTTGCCTTACCCTCCATCTTCCCCTTCAATTGCCTTGTTTAAAGATGGAAAATTGGCACATTTCTTAGAGCGTCACCATATTGAGGGAGGCACTGCAGAAATGATTGCTGAGAACTTGAAAGGAGCCTACAACGAGTTGTTTTAGGCACTCTTTGGCAGTGCACTTCGAAAAGCTCAGCGTACTGCACGAACGAATAAAAAAACCCGTCTCTCGATTCTGCTCGAGAGACGGGTTTTTTTATGCTTTGAGGTTTCTCTTAAAGAACTTCGATTAATTCAACATCGAAAATTAAAACGGAATTAGGAGGAATACTGTTGTTTCCACTCGGTCCGTAGGCCAAAGCAGACGGAATTAAAAGCTTTCCAAAGCCTCCTTCACGGAAGTAAGGAATTCCAATTTTCCATCCGTCGATAACGCCATTCAGGTTAAAGCTGATTCCCTGCGAACTGCTCCCATCAAATATTTCTCCATCTAGAAAGTAGCCTGTGTATGCGACGCGAACATCTGAGTTCGAATTACACTCAGGTCCTGTTCCCTGCTGCTCTATAATGACATACAGTCCGGAAGGGTCTTTCTCTGCGGTAAGGTTGTTTTCTATTAGATAATCTTGAATCAACTGATCATCGATTTCTGCCTGTTCTTCCGCGCTTTTTTTGTTACATCCAGCCATCATGAGCACGGATGCTGAAATCAACATTAACCCTAATATTCTCATAGTAAATCAGTTACTTTGTGATCCATTGGTTTGGTCATGGAACGAAAATGCTCTACAAAGATTCCATCTTCATCCACGATAAACTTCTCGAAATTCCACTTTACAGTGACATCTCCCGCTTCTTTCGTAAGCCATTCATAGATTTCGTGTTGTCCGTCGCCTTTTACTTCAATTTTCGACGCCATCAAGAAGGTAACGCCGTAATTTTTCTTGCAGAAAGATTGAATTTCTTCCTCACTTCCTGGTTCTTGTCCTCCAAACTGATCACAAGGAAAACCAATCACCGCTACTTTCTCTCCAAACTTCTGGTGAAGTGCTTGTAATTCTTCGTATTGCTTGGTAAAACCGCATTCGGACGCGGTATTGACAAATAGAATTTTTTTCCCTTTGAATTGCTCCAAAGAGACTTCGTTCCCCTCAATGTCCGTGAAGGACAAATCATACAATGAATTTTGAGCCGATGCGCCCATGCTCATTGCAATCGCTGCTATAAATAATCCTAGTTTTTTCATGGGATTAAAAATACGAAGAAATCAATCCGTGACAAAGGGGAAAACAGATGTTGGGTGCATATCTATCTGAAACACGCAGAAATATCAACTTACATGCGTTCTGCCATTCAGTAAAAACCCGTTGAACGATACCAAAAAAGGAGACGCCGCATTGACATCTCCTTGTAGCAGTGGATAGGTTGTTACACCTACTTTGACTTGGGTAAGGGCGAAAAATCGACTTTATAATCCAAATCGTACTCGTCTAATTTGTCGTTGAATTCGTATACCTCATCAAGTGTCTCAAATGTTCCAATTATCAGGTATTCACTTTCTTCTACTGCATCAAGTTCAACAGCCTCCCATCCGTATTCGGAGCGGACTTTGTTGATGATATTTTCTTCAGAATCTCGTTCCTCACCCGCTTCGTTGCCATTGTAGTAATACACCCCAAAGCCGTTTGTCAGCCCTTTGTCTACTTTCAAACGTTTCTCTTCGACTCCTGATAAGTTCATTTGAATAATGGTGTAGTCTACAGAAAGTAAATACATTTTGTTGTCTGCATAACAAATGTCTGCTGCGGTTGGTGCAATAAAGTCTTGCGCCACATTGAAGTTGCCAAGTTCACCTGTTTCAGCATTATAGACGCAGCCGTTCTCACTGCTAGCCAGAATGATGGTTTTCCCATCTCCCGAAATTGTTGACGCATAGGTGAAGTTTGATTCTGCAGGAACCACAGGTGTGGCCTTTCCGTCTGATGCAATCCGAATCATCATATCCCAGCAACCAAGCAAATATTCCGAGCCGTAAGCACCAATTACAAGGTCGAAATTGTCACTGGTTGCGTAGGGCAAAACGAATTGTTTCGTGAACTTTCCTTCGGCCAGGTTGTAGACAGCAAAATCAGCACCCGAGCCATCTGACTGTTGGTCTAAATATGCGTTTCTGAAAGGGTTGTATCCTCCATCATCTTCAAACTTTGTAACGATAAGCGTTTTTTCTTTTTCAATTTCGCGTTCGCGGCCCAAAACGAGAACCTCTTTAAAATCGGGACTCAATCCAGCGGCAAGTGGTTCAAAATCTGGCTTGATTGTCTTGACGATTCGTCCGTCGTTTGCGTCGTATACAATTACGGCGTTGTCCATCCAGGAGACGTCCAGAAAGTACGGCGCCTCTTCAAAAAGTTCAAAGTCTGAACCAAAAATAGCCTTACTTTCCTCTCCGGTATCGGGGTTCACGAAATGAATTTTTTGATCGTCACCATGTACTAATAAGTGTCCAGATGGCGCAAACTGCATTGCAAGCACTGGATAATCAACATCAATTTGATCCAAAACTTTGCCATCGTTTGCATCAACGACCAGAATGGTGTTGAATTCTCCACTGATGTACAAAACTTCTTTCGCAGGATGTTTACAAATGGCAGAAAGTTCGTGCTCAAAAGCGCTCAATTGAAAGCATAAAATGAAGGCAAAGAATGCCAACAAGGTGTGTTTTAAAGTTTTCATTTTTTGGTGTTTTGTTTAGTGTATCTAACTGATGCAAATATCACTTGTTTCCATCTCAGTTTTGTCATCCTTTAGGATGATTTTTGTCCTTCTTTTGAAGTATGAAAAATTACAAGCGTCTGATAATCTGACACTTGACGAGTTAACCCGGACGCATCTGTCAAATTCAGTATCTTGGTACTTTTAAGTTGTAACTAAGATGAAAAATCTTGTTTCTTTTGTGCTCATTGTGCTGCCCATTTTTGCATTTACGCAACAGAACTCCTTAAAGCAAAACAAAGTTTTAGTCGATTCGCTATTTTTTAGCAATCAAGTGGAAGGGTTGGAGGTTTCAGAACGAATGATTCCCATCGCGATTCAGGCAAACGACACTTTTTATATCACGTATTTTCTGGATCAGGCTGGAGAATTGAATCGTATGCTTGGTAACTACGATGCCGCGGTAACCCAAATTTCTGAGTGTTTGAAGTACAAGGTAAATTGGGAAGACAAGCGAGACCTATCGCTATCTTACAATAATCTTGGAAAAACCTATGTAAATCGTGGACAATACGAACTAGCAGCTAAAAACTTTCTGAGAGCCTTGGAGATCATGGAAACATCTGATGATTTGCAGGGTCAAGCCTATTATTTAAACAACTTGGGCGCGCTCTATGATCTGCAAAAAAACTACACCCGGGCACTCGAATATTACCAACGATCTTTACAAGTAAAAAAAGAATTGAAGGACTACACTGGAATTGCTGCAACGCACACTAATTTGGGTATTTCTTATTACAATCTTGGTGACTACACCAAAGCCGAATCAAGTTACAAAAAGGCCATCGAAATCAATATTGAATTAAACAACCCTACAAAACTAGCGCGGTGCTACAGTAATCTTGGGAAAGTTTATATTGAGATGGGAAAGTACCGTGATGCTCGAAATATGCTTTACAAGGCACTAGATTTATACGATCAAGTTTCCGAAACTTCATTAAAGGCAACCTTGTTAAATAACCTCTCCAGTTTTTACCTCGCAAAAAAAGATTTGGACTCCGCACGTATTTTTAATGATCGGGTCATTCAGCTCCCCAAAGATCAAACCACGCTAAAAGTACTTCGGGATGCCTACAAAAGTCGTGGTGAAATTGAAGCGCTTCGGGGTGACTTTCAGAAAGCCTACGAGGCATTGAATACCAGTATGATTTACAATGATTCTTTGGTCAATGAGGCAAACATTTTCGCTGTCGCAGAGATGGAAGGCAAGTACAACTACGAGAAAAACAAACGAGTAATTCAAGCACAGGAGTTGAAGCAGCTTCGCTATGAACGTACTTTGCAAAAGACACGCTATCAGGTTTTTTACTTAATTGCGGGGGCTGTTGGTCTGACACTTCTCACGCTTGTTTTTATCGTTTTGTACCGATCCAAAAGGCGTAAATCTGCGTTGTTAGCAGGGCAAAACGCGCTAATTGAAAAGCAGAAAAAGAATTTGGAAACACTAAATCAAACCATTGCGAAGGAATTGGACCAATTGCAGGTTTCTGTCGCAGAAAAAGATCGACTGCTGAAAGATGTGTTTCATTCAGGTACACAGGCAGAGCTGCCACCGGAGCTCTTGTCTTTATCAAAACGCGAGATGGAAGTGCTTGGCTACCTGGCCCTGGGCCGATCGGATGATGAGATTGCACAAAGTTTATTCGTGTCGAAATCTACAGTAAAAACGCATCTACGTCGCATTTACAGTAAACTCCTTGTTAAAAACCGAGCGGAAGCAGTTACCATTGCACATAAGTTCTCCCTTTTTAATTACGACGCTACCTAACGTCCACTTCATTATCTTTGTCATTCATTCCTAACGACCGCCCTCCATGGATTTTTTCTCATCCTGCGCAAAATTCTGGAAGAAGCCGCACCCTTTTGTTTTCAATACAAGTAGTGTCGTTATACCATTGGTAATCACTTTTACGGTGCTTATTGCGTTCCGCCCATTCAACTTTGCGGATTATGATGTGGTAAAACTTATCCTGGTTTCGAGTGTTTTTAGTGTTATCCCAGTGATCTGCATGTTATTGGTCCTTGGGTTGGTCCGCATTTCTTCCTCCAAACACTTCGATGCCGAGAGCTGGACGGTTGGAAAGGAAATCACGCTTATTTTTTCCGTTGTTTTGCTCATTGCCATAGTGTTTTTTGTTCTTTTCTTTTTCTATGGATCGAATTCAGAACCTTCAGCGTTATTCAAGCTTGTATTCTTAAGAACGGTTCTCATCAGCATTTTCCCGATTATCATTCTGGTCCTCTACGAACAATATGCACACCAAAAAAAACAGTGGAAGGCTGCGGCGAATATCAACAAAAAATTGATACAACAGCAGAAAGAAGCGGAACAACAAATTATAGAGACCGTTCCAATTAGAAAAATTCGTTTGCTTGGTGAAAATCAGAAAATGGCATTGCAGATAGATGCCGAAAAGTTAGTTTATGCCCATTCTGAAGGCAATTACGTGGATATTTATCACTTAAGTGATGGAGCCCTTACCAAAACCTTAGTCCGAAATAGCCTTAAATCCATTGAAGAGCAACTCAGTTTTGATTATTTTTTTCGATGCCACCGAAGCTTCATCGTTTCCACACTTCACATTCAAAAGGTGGATGGAAATGCTCGCAACTTAGAAATTACATTAGAACACACATCCCATGTTATTCCGGTAGCTCGATCAAAATCGAAGGAACTTCTCGCTCTTTTGAAAATCCCAAAATCTTAGGTTCAGAAATAGGTCCCTATCATCCCAAAACCACGCCCATTCTTCCCAAAACCAATAAGTAAAGGGCTTTTAGAGGTGTGACTGCTTACTTTTGTCCACTCAAAATCAAATTTCGTTTGCAATAGATTCCTATGAAACGTTCCTTACTTCTTACACTTTTGCTGTTTCCTCTTCTCCTCAGAGCACAAGTTTATACAGAGAAAAAGAGTCAACATCGGTTTGCCCAAACATATGTCGGTATCAATGCCCAATACATTCCCGAAGGTGGCAGTTTGGTTTGGCAAGATCATACGCAGCCCTTTCCCAGTTACACCATTCCAAGGTTCACCATTGGTGGTGTCCACTTCTGGGGTAAGTGGGACTTTAACATGAACATTCCGCTGACCGTTTTGGGGAGCAATCTGTTGGAGCATGGAGGCTACGCAGATTTTTCTTCTGGTGCAGATCTTAGTGCAAGATACTACCCTTGGGCTTTGAAATTCGGCAAGTTGCGCCCTTTTGTAGGAGCATCTTTTAATACCATGCAATTGGACTTGGGCACCTCGAATGACTTTGAACGAACCGAAGGGTTTATCACGGCTTCGCTTGTGGGTGGGCTTTCCTTCATGTTCGAAAATTGGCGTATCAATGCTGAAATGATGTATTTACCCTTTAACAAAAGAGGGTTTTATTCCAGCCTCACGGATAAACATTCTTTCGAACTACCACCCTATTATTTCTCTCTGGGAATCGTGCACCATTTCGATTTCACGCTATCGGAAGAAAAGCCCAAAGAGTCGGGTAAAACCAAAGCAGTAGAAGCCGAGCTTCTTAAAAAAGGCAAACTGAATAGTGTTTCTCTTGGAGTTGCTCCAAATGGAAGTTATTTCGCTGCTTTTAATCCACTAGAAGGTAAATACGCCTCCCTTTCGAAGCACAAAGGAAGTTTTAACTGGGAATTTGGACTTGGTTACTTGTTTCATGAAGCAAAAGTGCATGTCGGACTGACGTATCGAAACTACTCTTCAAAATCCTTGAGTTACGACTACCTGCATATTATTCGTCGCGAAGCCCTTTCCTTCGAGGCCTATCGTTTTCTTTGGAATTTTAATGGATTTGTGCCATACACAGGTATTAGTATCAGCGGGGAGCGTTGGGCGGCCGGGATTTTTGAAAATGATAATCAAGTGGGAGAAACGGTTCGCACGCAAATGATTTCACCGGGATTCATTTTTGGTTGGGACATTCTTCCTTCTCCACTCGAAACCTGGGTGCTCCGAACCAACCTGCGTTACTATCCAATGCAGGAAATTCAGGACATCGGGAATCGAAAAACCCGTGTGGACCAGTTCGAGTTTAACTTCATTCAGTTCGTATGGTATCCCAATCGGTGGGTACATGTTCGCAAAGCTAAAAAACATTACGATCAGCAACATTCACTTTAATTATGCGAAATCAATATCGTTCCCTCCTATTTTTATTCATTCTGATACTCTCACTGAGTTCGTGCAATTATTTTAAAAACGTACGGGCCTTGACGAATGGTTCCATCAAGAGTAAAGATTACACGCAGACCGTACCTTTTGAGTTACGAAAAGACCTTATTATCGTAAGTGCATTTTTGAACAATGACAGTACAGCGCGCGAATTCATCTTCGATACAGGTGCGTTTAACAGCAAAGTTGAGTATGAATTAGCGGAAAGTTTGGGGCTCGAAGTCATCGCAGAAAAACAGAACGGTACGGCTCAAGGCATCACTCGACGTATTGAGGTTGTTCGTTTGGATTCGCTGAAATTGGGTGATACGTGGATCTCAAACGCTGGAGCTGGAAAACTAAAGTATGATTCTCTTTCCGCCAGTCCGTGTGTGGCGGGAAGCGGCATTATTGGCGCCAATATAATCAAGTTAGCGCATTGGAAATTGGATTACAAAGAACAACGGCTTCATTTCTCTGACACGCCATTTGAACCCTCAAACAATGCCGGCGTCCTTCCCTTCAAAAGACCGCTGCTTTCTGGTACTCCGACAGTTAATTTGAAAGTTGGAAATCGCGAGGTGCAAAATGTTTTGTTTGACGTGGGCTTTAACGGTGGATTGGTTTTGCCGATTTCCATCGCTTCAGCCTTTCCAAATGCTGAAACTGATACTATTTACGACCGATCTACTTCTGGAATTTACGGAACAAATACAGACACCCTTCTAGTAAAGTATTTGCAGGTAGAAGTCGCCGGCTTCACCAGCACTATTCCCGTGGAGTTTTCATCCCTGAACAAAGCGTTGCTTGGTAATGGTTTTTTGAAACATTTTGACGTCATTATCAACTATAAAAAAGACGAGATTTATCTCGACAACGTAAAGCCTGTTTCCATATCTCCAGGAGCGCATTTGATACTTGCGCCCAACGCTACGAACTGCTGGGAAGTAACCCGAACCTCCGCAAAAGTTCCTTTTCAACTAGGCGATACTTTTGTACGTGTAAACGGCAAAAAACCCAGCGAAGTATTCACGGATTTCTGCGATTACGTGATGCGGCGCGCGGAGTTCTTTGACGGAGAAACGTTACTATTGGAGACGGAAAACGGTGAGGTTTTGGAGTGGGGGAGCTGGAGTACTTACAATTAGTGTTTTAATTGATTCTTGATTGTGCTAAGATAGCTTGCAAAATAATAAGCGCTTTTAATATAATAGTCAAGTATAACACGTTTAGTAACCCTTATGGGATCGAGCTCGTAAGCTACAATTAACAAACAGAAAAATTTGTGAGTGATGAGCGCAAGACGTAACCTTTACGATTACATTAAAAGTCACGGGTGTAGGAAATACACTTTCGATGAACTAAGAGAAGTTGGAAAGATAAGTGAATGGGCGAGAGTCCTTCGTCAATTAAATCAAGATGACATTATTAGTTACAAATACGACTCTAGTTCAAGAGAATATGAAATAACGGATATCAACCCCTACTCCAAGGTTAGCAAGCGGTCTGGTCTAACAGCAAAAACAAAAGCTAGAATAAGAAAAAGAGACGGTTATCGCTGTCAAGCTTGTGGTAGAAGTGTCAACGATGATGTTGTTTTGCATATTGATCATAAGGTGCCGTTGGCCTGGGGAGGAACTAATTTAGACGATAACTTATGGACACTTTGCGATGAGTGCAACCAAGGTAAGAAAGATTTTTTCAAGGAAGATTTTGACCCCAAGGTAATGATTCTGGTTAACCAAGAAAGAAGCGGATATCAGAAACTAAAAGTGCTATTCGAAAATTCACCAGGAGTGAAATACCCTCCAGCGATACTTCAGGGTATTTCAGGCATCAGGGACTGGACACGTACAATTCGAAATATTCGTACTAAATACAATATGAATATTCCTTGGTTTCCTCCGACAGAGGAAGATCCAAATGGCTATTACATGAATGTCAAGAATGAAGATTAAGCTTCATGAGTATCTTTTCTGCAGTAGCTTGAATCGCTGGCACTGCAACGGAGTTTCCAAACTGCTTATATGCCTGGGCATCTGAAACTGCAATCCTAAAGTTATCTGGAAAGCCTTGTAGTCGTGCCCATTCTCGCGGTGTCATTTTTCTTATTCCTTCTCGATTTACTTCTCCTGAAATATTTGTAACGGGTGTGAAATTGGTTAGTCGGTCATCAAGTACTAAGTTACGTTCTCTACCCATACCGCCGCAAACAACTGCATTTGCAATGCCATCATTTGGAATAATTGAATAGCCAAAACCATTGCCTTTACTTGCATGGCGAGCTTTATGGTTTTTCAGAGTTTGGACATAAACTGTCGATAGATAATACTTTACTGAAACCTCTTCTTTTTCAAGAATATCACTTAATGACACTTTCTTATTTGTTGCCTTCGGGTATTCAAACTCCTTTACATTAGTGCTCGGATGGAAGCCGACAATAAATATTCTTTCTCTGTTTTGAGGAACACCAAAATCTTTAGCATTAACAACTTGGGGGTCTGGCACGTAGTATCCGAGATCATTTCGAAGAACGTTCAGAATTGTTTCTAAGGTTTTGCCACCGTCATGATTCCTTAGCCCTTTTACATTCTCAAGAAAGAATGCTTTTGGTTCATGCTTTTTAATTATTTCGGCAACATCAAAGAATAAAGTGCCACGAGTATCTTCAAAACCACCTCTTTTACCAGCTATCGAAAATGCTTGACATGGAAAACCAGCACATAAAACTTGAAAATCATTGGGAACAAAATCCTTAGTTGCTTTCTGAGTAATATCACCGAAAGGTATTTCACCGAAGTTTGCCTTGTAGGTTTTTTGCGCATAACTATCCCATTCGCTTGTAAAAACACACTTTCCACCAAGGTTTTGTAACGCCAAGCGAAACCCTCCTATCCCTGCGAACAGATCAATGAACTTAAACTTAGGTTTTTTTAAGGGCTTGAACGGAATGTCTTCATTCATTTCCGTGAGAATATATTGAAGTGCGTTTTCAGCAATTTGATCATTTACTTCTTCCGAAAAGTCATACTGAATTACATCTTTTATGTACGACAACGCCTCGTTTTTATAAAACCCTGAAACACCGTTAGTACTATTATGTAAAAAATGAGTGAATGCTGCAGTCTTCTGATTTTCTTTGCTTTTCTCTAGACTGCTCCAGATATCATTCAAATTTATTTCAGTTTTTAAGTTCATTGATAGCACGTTCAATTTTGTTTAAGCAAGTTAATAAGTCTTTATTAATTCTTTAAGATGGAATCTCAATAGTTTCTATCCTTTTTTTAACAATTGAATGCGAAACTGATATCCGCCTTAACATTTTTTACGACCGTAAAGATCCATAAGTAGAACGTAATCTATTTACGGTCTTATAACACAAATGTCTCTCCGTGCAGGAGAAATCACTTTCCGATACAAAAATTAGCAAAGATATTCCCCAACAAATCGTCTGTGGATATGTCGCCCGTTATTTGGCCGAGCTCGTACATTGCCTGGCGGATGTCCATGGCTACAAAATCTCCGGTAATTCCTGTTTCCAAGCCTTCTAAAGCTTTTTCCAATGACTCGGACGTTCTGAGAAGTGCATCGTAGTGGCGTGCGTTGGATACAATGGTTTCTTCTGCCAAATCGAAGTCTCCGCTCACAGAATTTACCATCCACGATTTCAAATCGTTCATGTTTGTTCCTTCTTTGGCGCTAATAGCCATGGCACCTTCTTCTGTTTGCGGCATTTTCAGGTCTGATTTATTCAGCACCAACAACACTTTTTTATCGGGGTGGGCATCACGAATGCTTGTTGCTAAATTACGTCCTGCTTCCAGCCCTTTCGGGTCGCTGCTGTCCACCAAACACAAAACAACAGTCGCTTGCTTGATTTTTTCTCTGGATCGCTCTATTCCAAGAGCTTCAATTTCTTCGGCGTTATCTCGAATCCCCGCTGTGTCAATCAAACGGAAGAGAATGCCATCTATGTTCAACGTTTCTTCGATAACATCTCTTGTCGTTCCGGCGATATTACTCACAATGGCTCGGTCGTCCTCCAACAACTGATTGAGCAAAGTACTTTTTCCCGTATTCGGCGCCCCGACAATAGCAACGGGAACTCCATTTTTAATGGCATTTCCCAGCTCGAAAGATTGCGCCAATCGCTTGATATAAGCCAAAACATCGGATACCAGCGCTTTCAATTCCGTACGATCGGCAAACTCTACATCTTCCTCTGCAAAATCCAGTTCCAACTCTACCAGAGAGGCAAAATGGATGAGCTTTTCGCGCAGTTCTTTGAGTTTGTTGGAGAAGTTTCCTCGCAATTGTTTGATCGCAATGTTATGTGCTCCTCTTGACTGTGCGGCAATGACATCTGCCACAGCTTCCGCTTGAGACAAGTCCATCTGACCGTTAAGAAAAGCGCGCTGGGTGAATTCTCCTGGCTGTGCCATTCTGCAACCCGAATGTAAGAGCAACTGGATAATTTGTTGTTGAATGTAGGGCGATCCGTGACAGCCGATTTCCACACTTTCCTCACCCGTAAAGCTTTTGCCTGTATCAAAAACAGTGACCAACACCTCATCTACAATCGCTCCGTCTGGATTTTTAATCGTACCGAAATGGGACGTATGCGAAACCGTGCCTTCCAAATTTTTTGAGAACACCTTGGAGGTAATTGACTTTGCATCTTTTCCCGAAACACGGATCACTCCAATTGCACCAATTCCATTAGGTGTCGCTAAGGCACAAATTGTATCGTTGGTCATGTTGCAAAATTAGGAAACAAAAAAAAACCACGATCATCGAGCGGAGTCGAGATGCGTGGTTTTTTAAAATTGCTTTGTCTAATTATTGCTTCATCAAGCGCTGGTCTAGTATCATTCCTTGTGAGGAGACACGTACCATGTAAACTCCTGAAGGAAGCTCCTGAACAGAGAATTCGGCTGTACTTCCATCAAATTCTTTGATCACGCGACCGCTCATGTCTAGGAGGGAAACATGGTCAATAACAGATTGACTTACAATTTGGAAAGTATTGTTCGTTGGGTTCGGAGAAATCTCGAAAGAAATCAGGCTCTCTTCGTTCAAGTTTGCACAGTCGTTCACCGTAATGGTTTCGTTCGCTGTTCCGTCACAACCGTTTCCATCCGTAAACGAATACGTAATAGTGTGCGTTCCTACTCCTGCTGCTGCTGGGTCAAAAACACCTCCTGTTACACCCGGTCCGCTGTACGTTCCGTTAGATGGGTTTCCTCCCGTGAGCGTGAAAAAAGCATCTGTATCACACACATCATTGAATGCACTCAGCGTTACTGTTGGACCTTGAATTACCGTAATGTTTTCTACGGCAGAGTTCGAACAGCCGTTCCCGTCAGTATATGTGTAAGTTAATGGGAAAGACCCTACACCTGAAACAGAAGGATCGAATTGCGTGCCGCTGGTTCCCGTTCCTGAGTACGATCCTCCGGAAGGTGACCCTCCTACCAGGTTTACAACGCCGCCTGTAGAACAAACGTCTGAGAATGGTGCTTGTGTTACGGTTGGAAGTGCATTGATTACAAGGTTTGAACCGTTATCAGACCCAATGGTCGCAGGGTTATCTGATACCACACGGATTCTGTATCCGTTTCCAGCTGGTGTAGCACCAGGAATTACTGCTGTAATCACTCCAGAGTTGGCCGTTGACGTTAACGTTCCAATATTGGTGGGTGCTGCAAACGACCCTGTTGCATCAGAAAGCTCTGCTGTATAAACGTTTCCTGCATTAAATGTACCCGTAGAAGTGAAGTCTACTTGAATGGTTGTCGTGTTTCCCTCGCACCAAGAAGCTGGTGTCAAGCTTGTTCCAGTAGTTATTGTGTTGGATCCTCCACCTCCAGAAGTTCCTTCAACAACAATATCATCAATACTAAAGCCTGGCTCCGAAGCTGCCGTTGTAGTACCATTTACAAAGCGGAAGCCAAAACGCAAAGTCGCTTGATTGTCCCAAAGCGCATTCGTAAAGTTCGACTGCAGCCAAGCCCCCTGGTTGTTCAGGTTTGTTTGATCCAAATTCCAGGTTGTCCCACCGTCTGTGCTGTAATACAGTTCTCCGAAGATCGTTGCAGATCCACCGCACATCCACCAAAAGTCGATGTTGACATTTGTATATCCAGTAGTAGAGATGTCATTCGTCATTTCTACGAAGTTGTTTTCTGCAAAAGCACAAAATCCATCCGCCGCTTGAAACGATGAGTTCGTAATCCCGTTCGATACCGCTGCATTACTTACCGTATGCAGGTAGGTACTCGTTGGTGCATTGGTTATTCCTCCTGGTTGTGTTGGGGTGTTAGTTACGGTGAAGTTGAAGGGGGACCCAAAACATATCAAGGTTCCTGTACCTCCGGTATACGAGTTATTTATAAGCCAATAGTTTGTTCCTGATGTACCCGCTGTTGAGGAAACGTCCGAAGTGTTCAATGTGACAGAACCACCACCGGATTCAAAGTCTTCGGAGTATAAAACTGTTTGCGCAAAACTGGACGTACTTAGCAGCAATCCAGCAAGAAGTATGGTAATTTTTTTCAAATCGTAATAGTTTAGAAGTTCGTTAATAGTTTTACCCAGACTATGAAAATAGCCGCACAACCTGGGACAATAAGCGTTTGTTTAGTATTTGGCCAGCTTTAGTTAGTAAGTGGCGAAATATTGAATGTAGCGTTTAGTAGTGTTTTCATAGTTAATCATTTAGCGTTCCCTAATGTAGAACGTTTTTGTTTTATTTCCAAAAGTTAACTATGGATGAAATTTATCTTTTTGAGCGGAAAAACTCTTGTAGAATTGCCTGACTTTCATTGGCCATTATCCCCTGAACTACTTCTGTTTTTGGATGGTACAAATTACCTACAGTGCCTGCCCCACGCTTTTCATCTCTGGCTCCAAACACTATTTTGTCCAATTGCGACCAATACAACGCTCCTCCGCACATTACACAAGGCTCAAGCGTTACGTACAGGGTACACCCTTTCAGATATTTTCCACCTAGAAATCCTGCAGCGGCTGTGATAGCTTGCATTTCGGCATGTGCTGTTACATCGTTCAGCTGTTCCGTAAGGTTATGTGCCCTTGCAATGACTCGCTGATTTGCCACAACTACAGCACCAACGGGAACTTCTCCCAACTCAAATGCCTTTTCTGCTTCGAGGTAAGCTTGCTTCATGAAGTAGGAATCATCAAACGGATCAATCATGCCGTGAAGATATATAGAAATGCTACTTCCAGTCCTTAATAAATGAGTAAAAATTGATGTTGAACACCAGGTTCCAACTGCACGAAGTACACTCCTGAAACCAAATCTTCCGTCGGCAGTCCACTGCTGTTGCCTCGTTTCATTTCTTGTCCCATAGCATTGAATACAACTAAATTTCCGTTGTAACCTTCCGTTTTGATGACCTTGTTCTGAGCGTCGAACCAAATTTTCGGTTGAGTGGTCTGAATTTCGGGGGTATTTAACGTCAAAGGACACTCCATTCCATTTACAGCCCATAAAACAACATCATTTTGGCCGTAACAAACAGTGGGAATGTGCTCAACCCCAAGCATGTCATACTGTCGAAATACACTTCCGCCAGAAACACTCGTCGGATAAATACTGTCCAAATAACTCGCCTCCACAACTCCTTCTATTACCGCGTTGAAGTAGTAGGCTGAGGTATCCATTTTTAACACTCTTCGATATTCACTTCCAATCAATACAGAGTCAACCTCTTCTACAATCATTAGCTCATTTGAAAAAACCATTCCTTGTAAAACGTCTCCGACAGTTAGATCATAATCAATTAACAGGGAGTCTGTTTGGGTGGGTTCATCCCAATAGCGAATACTTCTGCCCTCTTGACGCACAAGCATATAGAAGTCATCAAAAAATTGGCCCGACCACGGTGGAAGCGCTCCGTTGTTGTCATCATAGCCGCGCGCAAACAGTTGATGGTAAGATTGGCCCTGAACAACGGTGTCACCTTTTAAGTACAAAAGGTATGAATAACTGTAGAAGCTTACACCACTAACGCCGCCGCCTTCTACACCTACAAACCATGAAGGATTATTATCGAAGTAATCTGGAATTTGGCTATTAGCATTTTGGAGAAAGACGAAAAGGGCAATTATGGTGTAAAAGAGCTTCATAGAGGTTCGCTTATGACGTTTAAACGTGCAAACAAATTGATTCGTTGGTTGCATGGTTTCACTCTCAAATCTAGTACATTTATCACATGAAATTACCATCGGCTCTGCAAAAGGGCGATCACATTCAAATTGTAGCCCCTGCTAAAGGAATAGACGCCTCCTACGTCCAATTGGCAAAGAAGACTTTGGAAAGTTCTGGCTTTCGGGTGACGATTAGTCCGAATTGTCTTGGGGCGCACCATTATTTTTCAGGAACTGTTGAGGAACGTCTGTCGGATTTACAGTCAGCGCTAAATGACTCCGATATCAAGGCTATTTTGTGCGCCAGAGGAGGGTACGGTTGTGTTCAGTTGGTCGATCAACTTGACTGGTCTGATTTTACGGAAAAACCAAAGTGGATCATCGGTTTTAGTGATGTTACGGTTTTACATCAACACTTGCAATCAAATGGCATAGCGAGTATACACGGAACGATGCCCTTAAACTTTGGCGACCATTCCAAAGAGGCACTATCGACCTTGCTGACTGCTTTGCAAGATAAGTCTTACGTTATTCACGCTGCAAAATCGGAGCAAAACGTTTCTGGCGAGGCGGAGGGAACCTTGGTAGGAGGGAACCTTGCCATAATCTCAAGTCTTATTGGAACAAACGATCAACCAGACTATTCCAACAGCATACTTTTCATTGAGGAAGTTGGTGAGCCCCTTTACAGCGTTGATCGCATGTTCTTCAGTTTGAAAAAAGCCGGAATACTGGATAAAATCAATGGGCTTGTTGTAGGTGGAATGACTTCCATGAAAGATTCTGAAATCCCTTATGGAGCGAGTTTGGAGGAGATTGTTCTTACGCATACGAAAGACCTCAACATTCCCGTAGCCTTTCATTTTCCAGCGGGTCACATTGATGACAATCGTGCGCTGATTTTTGGAGCAGCCGTAAGCCTTGAAGTAGACTCGAAAGGTTCAACCTTGATATTTCAGAAGTAATGAACGAACAAGTCTAGCGTCTTGAAGCGTAACCGTCTAGGGCCTTTAGTAAGCTAAAAACTCCTGATACTCCAACAACACTTGTGCCGATCGCCTCAAAGCACTTAGCTCTCCGTTTTTCATTTCAAGCGGTTCTGGTATTTGCAAGCCTTTTGAAGAAAGTACAACCGGCACACTCATACAAATGGTATGTTTTAAACCCAGTTTTTCGACCCAAGCGGAACTCAACATCACAGAAGCTGGAATATTACGTTCCGTTTCTTCTTGCAAATATTCCATCATTCGCAGCGCACAATGCGAAACGGCCATCGATGTTCCAGGTTCCGTTTTTCGAATTTCAAAGGCTGCATGATGTGTTTGATACAAAGCTTTCTCAGTTATTTCAGAAGTAAAGACTTTGGACTCCATCAACGGTTTGTCTTGGTAAGTACTTGCCGATAAAATTGGGGCGCAAGATTCTCCATGCTCCCCTAAAATAAGTGCTGAAATATTTCGATCATTCGTTCCTGTAAGATGTACCAAGTAATAGGAGAACCGCTCTGAATCCAAATACGTTCCTGTTCCCATGACCTGATGCCACGGCAGCGATGAATACTTGTAAATAGCCGCTGTAATGACATCTACGGGGTTTGTAATGGCGATTACGCTCATTTTCGGGTTCAAGTTTTTGCCATGGAAAATATCTTTCACCAATTGCGTATTGTCCTTCACCGTTGTCAAACGTGAGGCTCCATGTTTGCTTGGAATTCCAGCCGTGAAAAACACATAATCGGAATTCTCAAATAACTCTTGACTATTAAAATAGACTTGCTTGTTGGGTTGCATACCCAAAGCGTGCTTCAAATCTAAAAACGCACCCGAAAGCCAATCAGCAGGATCGAGAATATTCAACTCCATCGACCGATTAGATCCCAATAACAACGCTGTAAGCACGCGGCCTACATTTCCGTAGCCAATAACTGTAACCTTGATACCCATGCACCGAAGTTAGGGTGCACTGAGCATTCAAAAAATGATATTTCTCAGAAATTTAATCGAGAATTACAATTCGGGAGGTTCTTTTGATACCATTATAAGAGACGGCAGTGATAAAAGTTCCCGTAGGAAGGTCAACTAAATCCAACCCTTCCTCGCCAACTTCCCATGTTCCCACATAGGTTCCGGCTGTGGAATATACCATACAAGTGGCTCCTTTTGGTGCATCAACATGCACAGGCCCAGTAGATGGATTTGGGTAAACATCTACTTTACAAAGTGACCGCTCTACGCAGTCGGCACGCAACCTAGCTGCTTCAAGTATTTCATTATCAGACGACTGTGCGTAACTGGAGAGAGATGCGCTCATCATCGCGAAAAACAACAAATGATTCATAATAGGAGATTTAAAAACAGTTCTGCACGCATAACGTTTTACCAGTTGATTTGTTACATCTTTTTTCATCTTATTTAAACAGAATCTAAATAAGGCCGAATCTCCCAACAAAGTCAACGAACTGTTAAATTTGTAAGCGTCACATTATTTTAAAGATAAATCGGTAAAATGAGCAAATCAGCGATTCTCAAATCTTCCATAGCAAAAAAGTGGTGGATGGCCCTTACAGGACTGTTCTTGTGCCTCTTTCTTGTTGGACACCTTCTCGGTAACCTCCAGTTGTTGATACCTGGAGACGAAGGACAACGTGCGTTCAATGAGTACGCCTACTTCATGACCCACAATCCGTTCATCAAGGTGTTGTCGTATCTCACATACTTCTCCATCTTGTTCCACGCGGTGGATGGCTTCTTGCTAACGTTCCAGAATAAGAAAGCACGTCCTGTGAAATACGCTTACAGCAAACCTGAGCGTAACTCAGCATTGCCATCTCGCTACATGGCGATTTTGGGAACTGCGATTCTGGTTTTTATCATCATGCACATGGCCAATTTCTGGGCGAAAATGCACTTCCAGGATGATATTCCGCTAGAAAAAATGACCTACACATTTAATTCGCCGAGTGGTGAGTCACGTGATTTCAACTTCTACACTACTCATAATAATGGTGTTACTCTGAATAATCTGGAAGAACACATTCCTGTAGGAAGTGTCCTAACTGACTCAACCAAAGCAACCGCAACGCATGAAATTCGAAACAAAACAGAGTTTTACCTAAAGGACCAAAACATTAAGGTGGCTGAAGGCTATAAAGATTTGCACTCTATAACAACTGCTTTCTTCGGACACGATAAAACGGAGAAAGCAGGTATTCCGGCAAACAACCTTGCCGTTCTAGCTGTAATTCTTTACGTATTAGCAATGGCTGTTCTGGCCTTCCACCTATGGCACGGATTCGCTTCGGCATTCCAAACACTTGGTTTGAATAACGAAAAGTACACACCACTCCTTACAGGATTTGGTAAAGTATTCTCCGTGTTAATCCCTCTCGGGTTTGCGGTGATTCCAGTGGTTATTTTCCTAACGAAATAGAACTTAGAAATACTCGAAATATGTCAGTATTAGATGCAAAAATTCCAGAAGGTCCAATTAAGGACAAATGGACAAATCATAAAAACAAAATCAACCTTGTTAACCCAGCAAACAAGCGATTGATCGACGTTATCGTTGTCGGTACCGGATTGGCCGGAGGCTCTGCTTCCGCTTCCCTTGCAGAAATGGGTTACAATGTGAAGGCATTTTGTTTCCAGGATTCGCCTCGCCGTGCGCACTCAATTGCAGCGCAGGGGGGAATCAACGCAGCAAAGAATTATCAGAACGATGGCGACTCTGTTTACCGTCTTTTCTACGATACAGTGAAAGGAGGAGATTATCGTTCTCGCGAAGCGAACGTTTACCGTTTAGCCGAAGTCTCTGCAAATATTATTGACCAATGTGTGGCGCAGGGTGTTCCTTTCGCTCGTGAGTACGGAGGTCTGTTGGACAATCGCTCTTTTGGTGGGGTTTTGGTTTCGCGTACGTTCTACGCGAAAGGGCAAACCGGACAGCAATTGTTGCTCGGTGCATACTCTGCCATGAACCGCCAGATTGGTAAAGGGAAGATCAAGATGTACAACCGCCACGAAATGCTTGAATTGGTAAAAGTGGACGGTAAAGCACGTGGAATCATCGCTCGTAATTTGGTGACTGGTGAAATTGAGCGTCACTCAGCTCACGCTGTAGTGATTGCTTCAGGAGGATATGGAAACGTATTCTTCCTTTCCACGAACGCTATGGGGTCGAACGTTACCGCTGCATGGCGTGTTCACAAAAAAGGCGCGTACTTCGCAAATCCTTGTTATACGCAAATTCACCCGACGTGTATTCCGCGTTCGGGAGATTACCAATCGAAGTTGACTTTGATGTCGGAGTCTTTAAGAAATGACGGTCGTATTTGGGTGCCAAAAAACATCGAGGATGTTGAAGCCATCCGAAAAGGAACAAAGAAGCCAACGGATCTTTCCGAAGATGAGCGCGATTATTACTTAGAGCGCCGATATCCAGCCTTTGGTAACCTCGTGCCTCGTGACGTTGCCTCCCGTGCGGCCAAAGAACGTTGTGACGCTGGTTACGGTGTCAACGAGACCGGAGAAGCCGTGTATTTGGACTTCGATTCAGCAATTATGCGTTACGGAAAGGAAAAAGCCACTGTCGATGGAGAGTACGATGCTTCTGAAGCTCGCATTCGTGAATTGGGAGAAGGAGTTGTGGCTTCGAAATACGGGAACCTTTTCCAGATGTACGAAAAGATCACAGACGATAATCCATACAAAACACCTATGAAAATTTATCCTGCCGTGCACTATACGATGGGAGGTGTTTGGGTCGATTACAACCTTATGACGACCATTCCTGGGTGTTACGCGGCTGGAGAAGCAAACTTCTCTGATCACGGTGCTAACCGACTAGGAGCCTCAGCATTGATGCAAGGATTAGCAGATGGATACTTTGTACTCCCTTATACCATTGGAGATTACTTGGCTGATGATATTCGTACCGGAACTATTCCAACGGATACACCTGAGTTTGATGAGGCAGAAAATGCTGTGAAAGAGCGTCTCGAAAGCTTTATCAATAACAAGGGAACGAAATCTGTAGATCATTTCCATCGTCGACTTGGAAAGGTAATGTGGGACAAGGTTGGAATGTCACGAAACGAAACCGGGTTGAAAGAAGCCATCGCGGAAATCAAACAGATTCGTGAAGAGTTCTACAAAGACGTATTTGTTCCCGGAGGTATGTACGAGCTAAACCCTGAATTGGAAAAAGCTGGTCGTGTCGCCGACTTCCTGGAACTAGGAGAGTTGTTCGCTGTTGACGCATTGCACCGAACAGAATCGTGTGGTGGTCACTTCCGTGAAGAGTCGGCTGAAGAAGATGGTCCACAAAAAGGAGAAGCGAAACGTGATGACAAAAACTTCGCGTACGTGGCCGCTTGGGAATGGACAGGCGACCCAAGCAACGCGCAACTGCACAAAGAAGAATTAACGTTTAATGATATTGAGCTGAAACAGCGATCTTACAAGTAAGAAGTGAAAAGAGAAAAGTGAGAAGGGTGTCCACAAAGATTAATACATATCAAGATTTGCTCGTTCGGCAGAAGGGAATGTATCTTGTTACATCTTGCTATGATCTATTGAAGACACTTCCAGAAAAAGAAAAGTTCAACCTTTCCTCTCAGATTAGAAGATCAGCTATATCTATTCCAAGTAATATTGCGGAAGGATATGGTAGACGCTTAACAAAATCGTTCACTCACTTTCTGAATATCGCTCTTGGTTCGCTTTACGAGCTAGAAACACAAATTGAAATCATAAAGAGAATTTACGGTGAAGACACCTCTATAATTCGAAAAGATACTGAGCAATTGAAAAAGATGATTTATAGTCTGATTCAAAAATTAGAAAACAGATCTGGTAGTGTAGAGGAAGAACAAGCAACATACGTCACCTCTGACTTATTACTGTTCACTTCTCACTAAATAGTATAGTATTATGAAATTGACATTAAAAATCTGGCGTCAAAAGGACGCAAACGATAAAGGAGGAATCAAAACGTATCAACTGGATAACGTTTCAGACCACATGTCCTTTTTGGAGATGATGGACGTTTTGAACGAGCAAATTATCGCGGAAGGACAAGAAGAGCCTATCGCATTTGATCATGATTGTCGCGAAGGAATTTGTGGTAGCTGTTCGATGCACATCAATGGTCAGCCACATGGGCCAGACCGGGCAGTGACCACATGTCAGTTGCACATGCGTAGCTTCAATGATGGTGATACCATATACATCGAGCCGTGGAGAGCAAAAGGGTTCCCAGTAATTAAGGATTTGGTGGTGGATCGCTCTGCTTTTGATCGCATTCAGCATGCAGGAGGATTTGTCTCTGTTGGAACATCAGGAAACACCCAGGACGCAAACGCAATTCCAATTCCTAAAGCTGATGCAGACAAGGCTTTCGACGCTGCAACTTGTATTGGGTGTGGAGCCTGTGTAGCGGCGTGTAAAAATGCCTCGGCGATGTTATTCGTATCCGCGAAGGTTTCTCAATTTGCGTTGTTACCACAAGGTAAAGTTGAAGCAAAACGCCGTGTTTTAAACATGGTTGAACAAATGGATAAAGAAGGATTCGGAAACTGTACAAACACAGGAGCTTGTTCCGTTGAATGTCCAAAAGAGATTTCTTTGGAGAACATCGCCCGAATGAACAGAGAATATTTAAAGGCATCGGTTACTGGAGAATAATTGAAAGTACCGAAATAGTCAGGCAGAGCTCTCGTAAGAGGGCTCTTCTTGTTTTATGATTTGTCCGAAACAGCTACTAACACGGTTCATTTGATAATCTACTTGTTAAATTTTGCCGTAATCTCCAACCATATAAGCCTTTCCTTCGTATTTTTACGTTACAGAACATCTAAAAATTAGTATTTATGAAAAAACTTCTACTCTCGCTTGTAGCGGTAGTTGCGGGATTCACAGTTTACGGCCAGGTGGTTGTTGCTGGTGTTAGCCCTGCCGCTATTCAGGGAAATTACGATTATTCGGTACAAGCCAACTGTGGTGCTTGGCCAGGAGAAACTGACGATGGAACCTGGGGTGTATTGAACAACCTTGACTTTAACGTTGCTGGTACCTTTATCCAGGATACCCTGATGTTGGTTGAAGATGGAACACCAGGTACCAACCCTCAAGGAAACCCAATCTCTCAAGAAGGGTGTGATTCATTAATCAATGACCTAACGGGTAAAATCGCCGTGATCTACCGTAACTCATGTAACTTCACAACAAAATTGTTGAATGCTCAGAACGCAGGAGCAGTTGCAGCAATTATTGTAAACCGTGAAGATGCGTTGTTAGGAATGTTGGGAGATGCTGTTGAAGGAATCCAAGTTGAAATTCCAGCAGTTTTTATCTCTAACATCGATGGTGCTGCTTTGATCAGTGAAATGGCCAACGGACCTGTTGAAATGTTTATTGGTAACAAAATCGGAGCATTTTCTAACGACCTTGGTGCAGTAAAAGGTGAATTCCTTATCGCTCCTTACGGAGGTAACAATGTTCAGTTGTTTGATGGGTTTACTCCAGGTTTACAAGCGTACAACTACGGTATTAACGACTTGCCAAACGCAACAATTACAGCTACAATCGACGGTCCAGCGGGGAACTATTACACCGAAACATTGAACTTCAATATGCTTTCTGGCGACACAGTATTCCCTTTCCCAGGAAATGCAACGGAATTCCCGGCATGGTCAGAAACGGCGTATGATCTTGGTAACTACACTTTGACGTACACATTGGACGCAGGAACAGCAGACGACTTCCCGTTCGACAACGTGTATACAGCAGAGTTTTCCATCAATGATGATATTCTTTCAGCGTCTCGATTGGAAGTTGCAGGAACACCAACGTATAGCAATTACCCTTCAAACGCAACTACTGAATACCAGTCTTGTTGGATGGTTCAAGAACCAAACATGAACGGAATGATTGTAGACGGTATGTGGATTGTAGGTCATGCGGATACTTCCGTAAACGTGTATGCTGGACAAGAAATCTTTGTGAACGCTTACCAGTGGGACGATGGTTGGGTTGATTTGAACGATCCTAACTATGATTTCGCAGCAACTACAACGAACGCGTTCAACAACTTGAACTTGCTAACGTTCGGAACGTACTATCCTGCTTCTGACAACGATGTTGATCAGCCATCTTGGGTTCAGTTCCAAACAGCTATTACACTTCAGAACGATGTACGTTATTTGTTCTGCGCTCAAACATTCTCTCCTGATGTAGTATCTTTCGGATATGACAACGGATTGGATTACGGTGCGAACTACAGCATCTTCGCTCAGCCAGTTTCTCCTGTAAACACAGATGGAACATGGTACGTAGCAGGATGGAATGGTTCATCTGCACCTTCTATGGCATTGACACAAACGTATGCAGGATTCGAAGACCCAGCAATCCTACAAGGGTCTGCATTCCCTAACCCAGCGAAAGATCAGGTAACGGTATCTGTGAACGCTTCTGGAGATGCAAACTTGGAAATCGTTGATATCACAGGAAAAGTAGTATTCAGTGCTCCAGTGACATTGGAGAATGGACAAGCTACCGTTAACATCAACGGATTTGATTCTGGTGTTTACGTAATCAACGTAACTACAAATGAAGGGCAAACTGGTACTTTCAGCGTAGTAAAACAATAAGATAACAACTTGTTAATCAAAGGGAGGGCTTCGGTTCTCCCTTTTTTGTTTCCCCCACATTTCATACTTTAGCCAAAAGCTATAATTACACACTATGAAAAAACTAATACTATCACTGGCTACTTTGGCCATCGGGTTTACCCTTAATGCTCAGGTCGTTGTATCTGGCATTTCTCCCGCGGCCATCCAAGGAAATTACGAATACACGGTTCAGGCAAACTGCGGTCAATGGCCCGGTGAAACAGACGACGGAACATGGGGGACGTGGAATGGTGGACTGAACTTCAACAACGCAGGCGATTTTATCCAGGGAGAATTAATGCTCGCAGAAGATGGTACTCCGGGAACAAACCCTCAAGGAAATCCCATTTCGCAAGAGGCATGTGATTCAGTAATCAATGACCTAACAGGAAAAATTGCAGTCGTATACCGCAATACGTGTTGGTTTTCCTCAAAAATTTACAACGCACAACAAGCAGGAGCCATCGGTGTCATTGTTGTCAACCGTGAGCCTGGGTTGATCGGAATGTTGGGAAATACAGACCCACAAAACGGCCCTTTGGGTGTAGATTGCAACATTCCTGCAGTAATGATCTCTGACTTAGACGGAGCGCTCTTGGTGGCTGAAATGGCGAATGGTCCCGTAGAAATGTTTATCGGTAACAAATTAGGAGCATTTAATGACGATATCGGAGCAGTGAAAGGAGAATTTACCATTTCTCCATTTGCAACTGCAAACCATACAATGTATGATGGATTCACTCCTGGCATACAGGTGTATAACTACGGAGTTAATGATTTACCCAATGCTTCTGTACAAGCGACCATTGATGGGCCTGCCGGTAACTATTACGATGAAACTATTCCTTTGAATCTGAACTCCGGTGATACTGCCTTCATTTTTGCGGGGAACCCAACAGAGTTTCCAGCATGGTCCGAAACGCTTTATGATCTGGGGGACTACACGTTAACTTACACTATCTCTACAGGCGGAGCAGACGATTTCCCTTTTGACAACGAGTATACTGCCGAGTTTAAAATTACAGAGGAGTGGATTTCTTTGGCGCGTGGAGGAACCAATAACACGGGCGTATCTAACAGTTACCCAAGCAATTCAACAACCGAGTATCAATCGTGTATGATGTTACAAGAAACTAATACTAGCAATTGGTATGTAGATGGAATGTACATCACGCCGCATACGGATACTTCTGTGAACCAGTTGGCTGGAGCGGAAATCTTCGTGAACGCGTATCAGTGGGACGACGGATGGGTGGATTTGAACGACCCGAACTATACCTTTGACCCAACAACAAACGACGCCTACCAAAACTTAAATTTAATTTCCTTTGGTACACACTATCCAGTTTCTGATAACGAAGTAGACCAACCAACCTGGGTGCCGTTCCAAACCGCAGTGGCCCTGCAGGACAATGTGCGTTATCTATTCTGTATACAAACATTTGAGTCCGCAACGATTTCTTTCGGGTATGATAACTCTCTCGACTACGGAGCGAACTACAGCATTCTTGCGCAACCCGTATCTCCAGTGCATGTAGACGGAGAGTGGTACACCGCAGGATGGGCTGGGGTTTCGGCATCCTCCATGGTATTGCATCAAACCACAATTGGTCTGGACGAACAAAACAAACTACAAGGAAATGCTTTCCCAAATCCAGCCGAAGACCGCGTAACAATTTCGGTGAATACTTCCGGAAATGCGCAACTGCAAATTACCGACATTACGGGAAAAGTAGTGTATAGTGAGAACGTAGTGATCACCAATGGGGAAGTTGCTGTGAATATTTCAGAGCTTGCTTCAGGAGCTTATGTATTCAATTTGACGGATGAAAACGGACTGTCTGCACAGTTCAGTGTGGTGAAGAAATAAGAACTCGTTGAAATAACTGAAAATTAGGGGGCTTCAGAGCCTCCTTTTTTTTGTGTTAACAATATTTTTACGTTAAATTAGCGTCGTCTAAAATTTAATCTTATGAAAAAACTCTTACTCTCTATTGCAGTAATTGCATGTGGATACACCGTGAACGCTCAGGTTGTTCTCGCAGGTGTTTCACCTACTGCAGTTCAAGGAAACTACGAATTCTCCTGGGCTGACCCAGCGGGAGGGGACTGGTCAAGTCCTGATTTTAACATCCCTGGTACATTTATCGAAGATACACTTCAAATCGCTGACGATGGAACTCCAGGAACGAACCCACAAGGAAACCCAATGTCTGCAGAGGCTTGTAACCCAATCCCAGCAGGACAATTGGACGGAAAAATCGCGGTAATCTACCGTAACACATGTGAGTTCGGTTTAAAAGCATTGAATGCTGAAAATGCTGGAGCGGTCGGTGTAATCATTATCAACCGTGAAGATGAAGTAATCAACATGGGTGGTGGTGCTGACGGATTGAACGTAACGATTCCAGTAGCATTCGTATCTAGTGTAACAGGTGCACTTTTAACATCTGAAATGCAAAACGGACCAGTTGTTATGTTCTTCGGAAACAAAGTGGGTGCTTTTGCTGATGACATCGGTGCTAACTCTGGTGAAATGTTGGTTTCTCCTTACGGTGGTGCTAACTCTCGTCAGTTTGATGGATTTACTCCTGGTATCCAGATGTACAACTTCGGAACGAACGATCAGGCTTCAGTTGATGTAACTGCAACTATCGACGGACCGAACGGAAACTACTACACAGAGACTGTAAACATCCAAAACATGTTGGCGGGTGATACAGCTTCTATCTTCCCAGGTAACCCACTAGAATTCCCAGCGTGGACTGAAGGTGGTGTTGGAATGTACGATAACGGGTTGTACACATTGACGTACACGATGGATTTCGGAGGTACAGACGAGTCTGACTTCGATAACGTATTGTCTTCAACATTCTCTATCCAAGACGATATCTTGTCTTTGTCAAACGTTGACATCGCAGGAACTCCAACAGCGAATACATACCCAAGTAACTCAACTACTGAGTACCAATCATGTATGATGGTTCAAGAAGCAAATGCTTCTACTATGGCAACTGACGGTATGTGGATCACTCCACACGTTGATACTGCTGCTGGTGAAGTTTTGGCTGGAGCTGAAATCTTCGTGAATGCATACCAGTGGGATGACGGTTGGGTAGATTTGGATGATCCAAACTATACATTCGATCCTACAACGAATGATGCGTTCCAAAACTTGAACTTGTTGTCTTTCGGAACTCACTACCCAGCTTCTGATAACGAAGTTGAGCAGTCAGTATTCGTTCCTTTCCAGACTCAGTTCCAATTGCAGGATGGAGTTCGTTACTTGTTCTGTATCCAAACGTTTGAGTCTGCTACAGTTTCATTCGGATACGATAACACAATCAACTACGACGGTAACCAAGGAATCTTCCGTCAGCCACCTTCACCAGTACACGTAGACGGTGAGTGGTATGCTGCAGGATGGGCAGGAGTATCTGCAACATCTATCGGTATCAACATCTTCGATCCAGCTGAGCTTGGATTGGAAGAAAACGAAATCGGAGGTACTGCATTCCCTAACCCAGCTGAAGACAAAGTGAAAGTTACTTTGAACGCTGAAGGTGATGCGCAATTGACTGTTGCTGATGTAACTGGAAAAGTAGCATTCAGCGCTCCAATTACTTTGGTAAACGGATCAACTACAGTAGATATCTCTTCTTTGGCAACAGGTGTGTACACGTTCAACGTGGCACTTGAGTCAGGAGCAACTTCTACTTTCAACGTAGTGAAAAAATAAAATCTAATATAGATTTCTGGAAAAGGGGGTACTTCGGTACTCCCTTTTTTTTGTTGGTGCACGGTTTTAAAGAATAAAGTGATGGTACTCGATAAGAAAAATGAAAAAGTGGCTTAAATCGCTTAATTTTACTCGCTGAAGGCATTTATTCTACATGGAGCTTCTCATCTCACAAACAGATCGACTTATTATCCGGAATTGGACCGAAGACGATATCAATCCCTACGCAAAAATTATCGGAGATCCAGAAGTAATGAAGTACATTGGGTCAGGTGAGGCCCGACCGTTCTCAGAGGCTGTTAAAGCAATTGAAAAATATAGCGGTCAAATTGAACAACAAGGATGGGCACGGTTCGCTCTTGAACTAAAGGAAACAAAGGAGCTTATAGGGTTCTGCGGGTTTGATCATTACAACGGTGAATTGGACTTCGGTTGGAGGCTGAGTCGGCAACATTGGGGTAAAGGATTGGCTACCGAAGCAGCAAAAGAGGTTTTTCGATTGGGAGTCGAACTATTTCATTTTCCCAGGATCGTTTGTATCTCTTATCGTGAAAACACGGCATCCATAAATGTAATTCGAAAGCTGGAAATGCCTTTTGAAAAAGATATTACCTTAAATGGGCGAAGTGTACTACAGTTCGCCTATGAAAAAGCTGACTGATGAAAAGACTCCATAAGAAGAATATCTTTCTCGTTGATGGGTTGGGTGCTACGACAACCGCTTTGCTTCTTTTTCTCCTTCTTGGAAGGTTTCCTTCCTTCTTCGGAGTTCCCAGGCACATTTCTTATTGGTTGTCAGGAATTGCTGTAGTCTTTGCCCTGTATTCGTTCGTATGTCATTTTTTAATGTCTTTTACACCCAGGCTGCATTTTGGTTCCGCTTTGTTGCTAATTGCAGTCTTGAATACGTTGTATTGCGTTCTTACCACTTACCTCATCTTTCAGCTCCCGGGTATATCTATCTGGGGCACCTTATATTTTATAGGAGAAGTACTGCTGATACTTTGTCTGGTTTTTGTGGAGGTTGGATTGGCACGGAGGGTATAAAACAAAAAGGAACCCTTCCGATAGTTATCGGAATGAGTTCCTCCTTTTTACTTATGTTACTTGCTACTAAAAATTCAATGATAATCCGAAGGTTAGTGGGTATACGGGTACCGTAGCGCCTTCGTTGAAGAGTGGCAGTAAGCTGTAATTCGCAAATACTCCCCAATCTCCGTACCCCATACGTGCAGCTGCATCCAGCTTAAAGGAATTCAAGTTGTAATCTGCTTTGATTCGGTTTTCGAATTCTGTTCCATTCACCTCTCCGTCTTGTTTCAATCTTGAGGTCAATCGAACTCCTCCAACGACTCCGGCTGCCAAGTAGAAGCTACGATCTTCATCTGCACTGGTATTAAACTCCAACATGAGAGGCACAGTTAAATACGTTGACTTCATTTTATTCTTTGTGTACGTAGTAAGCGTATCCATTACCGCAAACGTTGTATCCATGCTAGGTTGTATCAAATAGTTGTTGCGCAATGCTACTGATGTGAAGCTGAATCCAAGTCCTGTTGTTAACCCCACGTACGGTGTACCAAAGTTGAATTTGTGCTCTAATAAGTTCAGGTTCCATACTTGAGATCGAGCTGCATCGTTGTTCCAATAAGGATTATCCGTAAAGTTATTGTACTCAAAGTTCTCGTTCATTAGCATAGTAACTCCAAAGTCTACTCCCGCCCAGTGCGCTTCGCTTTTTCGTTTTCTTTTTGGAGCTTCATCCTCGTTGAACTCTAAATCTATCTCTTCGGAGTTTTCATCGCTTTTCGTGATTATGATCACCTCGCTTTTCCCAACATTCATACGTGTGGTATCCGCTTTTCCAGATCCTTCCTCTTCATAAACGATAGGTTCATTTCCTTCCGTTTCTACTTCTTCCTGTGCAAATACAGGCACTGCAAAAAGTAACGCTGCTAGTAATGTATTCCATTTATTCATAACGCTGTATATTTTCTTGTTTGTTTATCCGTAAGACTGATCGGACTACAAAAAGTTACAGCGTGTTACCAATTTTCTAGAAAATCGTCTAAATCGCGGCGGTCTTTTTTCGATGGTTTGCCCGTTCCATGGGCCCTGTAGGACTTCTGAGAAATTTGAAAAACTTTTAATTTTTCTATCTCCTCCTCTGGCGTGATATCCAACAAATAGTCTGGAACAAGCTTCGCCCGTACTCTTCTATCTAGAATATTGAGGACTTTGTAAGAGAAGGTGGCCGTATGTTTGATCACATTAATTTCGTCTCCTACCTTCACATCTTTGGCGGGTTTCACATTTTCACCGTTCAACTTTACCTTTCCTTTAGAAATGGCATCAGCGGCCTGTGAGCGTGTTTTCGCCAAACGAACGCTCCATACGTATTTATCCAAGCGCGTACTCATTGCGTACCTTTTTGGTTAAAGATGCGACAATAAGATCGTATGAATGATCAATGAGTTCATAGATTAGGGCATCGGGAACGTCTTCTTCCAGGTATACTGAATTCCAAAGCTTCTTATTCATATGATACCCTGGACGAATACCGTTGTACGTTTCTCGTAGCTCAATGGATCTCTCTGGGTCGCATTTGAGATTAATATATTGGAAGCTATCCACCCCGGTAAGGGCGAACATTTTATTGGCTACCTTGAAAACGAGCGTTTTTTCATCAAAAGGAAATGATTCTGTTACGGCTTTCTTCGCCATACAATAATCGCGGTATTCCTCGATATTCATGAATTAATGAATTGCTGGAGCCTCGTCGTTTCTTCCAAGGTTCTTCAACATTTTGGCATGACCACGCAATGCTTCTAGAAACGTTGCATACGAATGATACGGTAAGTTGTATTCAAACGCCGTTTCACGCACAATGTGTGAGATTTTACGGTAGTGAACGTGACAAATGTTCGGGAACAAGTGGTGTTCAATTTGATAATTCAAACCGCCTACATACCATGAAAACAAGCGTGATTTGTTCGCAAAGTTCGCCGTGTTCAACAGTTGATTGGCCGCCCAATCTTTTTCAATGTTTCCAGATAGGTCTGGTGTTTGAAATTCAGAAGTTGGAACGACGTGCGCCGGCTGAAAGATACAAGCCAAGGTCAACCCTGCAACAAAATGCATGATAAAGAACCCTAAGAATGTTATCCACAACGGAGCTGATGAGAAAATGATCGGCAACACTAAAAATACTCCAAGATACAGCGCTTTACTTATAATTAGTGAGGTTAAAAACTGACGCGATGTAATCCCTTGTGTTTCTAAAAGCCCTCGCTTTTTGTAACGAGTATACTGTGCGTAATCTTTACTAAACACCCACATAATTGTCATGAATCCGTACAGGAACCATGCGTAGATATGTTGGTATTTGTGTCCTTTTAGTTTTTTCTGATCTGGAGAGAAGCGCATTAAAATGCCAGAATCGATGTCTTCATCCATTCCTGCTACGTTGGTGTACGTGTGGTGCAATACATTGTGTTGAATGCGCCAATTTACATCGCTTCCGCCTACGAAAACAAGCAGTTTTCCTAAAAGCACATTGATTTTTGCGTTTTTAGAGTACGCATGATGGTTCGCATCGTGCATTATGGAAAGTCCGATACCTGACATTCCAAACCCCATGAGTATCCACATTAATAGCGTTAACCAACTGTTTTCGAAAACCGTAAGAATTAAAACAAACGGAACGAAGTAAAGGGACAACATGAATATGGTCTTCAAGACCATGTTTGTATTCGCGTATCGGTTGATGTTATTGTCTTTGAAATACTGATTGACTCTTTTTCGCAGTTCTTTCGCGAAATCATCAGTGCTTTTGGAGAATCTAATAGCTTTATTTTGCATGTACTTATTGTAACTAGTAAGCAAAGATACGCGAAAATAGGGCTCGATCCTAAGAACGGTGCTTGTTTAACAAGAGTTAGCACATTCTTAATATTCACTTATACCCCTAACTATCTGTAGTTTACATTGATTTTTCTTGAAAAATATAGTGGTAAAATACCTTTTTAACGGTACTGTGCTCAAATGTGAGGTAACCCATTGATGTTCATCCACCATTTCTCCTGATCGTAAAGGCCTTTCGGTTTGTTTTGAATTTGCAATTTCCTGTTAACTTTGTTTGTATACCAAAGCAGGATTATGTCAGAGAAAATGCCGCCGTATTGCAATGATTATTTGAATCGTTCGCGGTTTACGACAAGAGAAGTGAAGATAGGAAATGTGGGGTTTGGCGGATCCAATCCAATTCGAATTCAGTCCATGACTACAACGGACACCATGGATACAGAAGCTTCCGTGGAACAATCCATTCGTATGATTGATGCTGGCTGTGAACTGGTTCGATTAACGGCACCCAGTAAAAAAGACGCTGAAAATCTTTTGAACATTAAGGATGCTTTGGTGGCAAGAGGCTACGATACACCATTGGTTGCGGACATACACTTTACGCCAAATGCAGCTGAAATTGCAGCGAAAATTGTAGAAAAGGTTCGTGTCAACCCAGGCAACTATGCCGATAAGAAACGATTTGAGGAAATTGACTACACTGACGAAAGCTATCAGGCAGAGTTGGACCGAATTGAGCAAAAGTTTACGCCTCTCGTTTTGTTGTGTAAAGAACAAGGTACGGCAATGCGGATTGGAACGAACCACGGATCGCTTTCCGACAGAATTTTGAGCCGTTACGGGGACACACCTGAAGGTATGGTAGAGTCTGCCATGGAATTTCTCAATATTTGCCGAAAGCACGACTTCCATGACATTGTATTGTCTATGAAGGCCAGTAATACGTTGGTAATGGTTCAGGCGTATCGATTGTTGATGGCAACAATGGCAAAGCACGGGATGAACTACCCTATTCATTTGGGTGTAACGGAGGCTGGAGATGGTGAAGATGGGCGAATCAAGTCCGCTGTGGGAATTGGTGCGCTGCTTGAAGATGGTATCGGAGATACGGTTCGTGTTTCACTGACCGAAGCTCCTGAAGCGGAAATTCCTGTAGCTCAAAAGCTAGTTAATAAGTTTCAAAATGAACATGTTTTTGCATTAAACCGTTCTGTTTCAGAACTACCATACAGCCCATATGCGTATCGTCGCTACGAGACAAATAACATCGGAAAGGTTGGATCCGGAAGCGTACCTGTTGTTGTGGCAGATCTTAGCGAGATTGACGAGGTAAAACCCTCGCACCTGTTCGGATACGGTTATATGTATTCTGTTCCGTTGGACAAGTGGAACTTATCGGATTCCGCCGCTGATTTTGTCTACATAGGCAACAAGCCTTTGTCATTTGAAGTTCCAGGCACACTGCAGGTTCTTTGTGATTTTGATTTGTGGGATTCTTATTATATATCTCGCGATGGTTTTTTTCCTATTCTAGATGTCTCAAACATCGAAAAAGTAGATTCAGATCAAACGTTTTTCTTGCGTCTTGAAGCGACAACTGAGGACGTCAATTTTTTGAAAAAGTATCCCAATTGCGTCGTCGTCTTGGAAAGTGAATATGCAAACAAAGCCCAGCTTTATAGAAATATCTATTTAAAATTTGCGGAATCAGGAGTAAAAAACCCAGTTATTCTAACAAGTGAACAGCAATCAGAAGACGTAGAAACCTTCCAACTATGGACATCTTCTGACCTTGGTGTCAGTTTTATTGATGGGTTCGGAGACGGAGTTTGGTTGAAAGGAAACGTGAGCTCCCAAATCATTAACGCAACAAGCTTTGGCATTCTTCAAGCGACCCGAACACGCATCTCAAAAACCGAATATATCAGCTGTCCATCATGTGGTAGAACCTTGTTCGATCTTCAGGAAACGACGGCGAAAATTCGAGCGAAAACCTCTCATTTGAAAGGTGTTAAAATTGGCATTATGGGGTGTATCGTAAATGGACCTGGTGAAATGGCTGATGCGGACTACGGATATGTAGGGACTGGACCCGGTAAAATTCACTTGTATAAAGAGAAAGAAGTCGTTCGAAAAAACATCCCTGAGGATGAGGCTGTTGACGCTCTCATCGATTTGATTCGTGAACACGGAGATTGGACCGAGCCTACCTTGGAAAGGTAAGGTTTGCCCGTGAGAGTCCCTTTCGGCTCCGCTCAAGGTACTACTCTTTTATAAACAACTATTATTTCCACTGTAGCCTTCGAGAACCTCAGGGTACAAATCCTGCGCTGAGGCTTTCCAAGTGCAAAAAACTTGAAAGATCAAATTACCATTTGATTGATCACAAAGCGCATCTCGACAAGCTCGATGTGCTTTACAATAGCTTTCTTTTAGACCATAGTTACATCAACTGTACCTTGAGCGGAGCCGAAAGGTACTTTTTCATAAATTATTATTATTTCCACTGTACCCTTCGAGAACCTCAGGGTACAATCAGAGCATTGGGGCTCTCGAAGTGCAAAAAAGCTGAAAGAACAAATTACCATTTGATTGATCACAGAGCGCATCTCGACAAGCTCGATGTGCTTTACATTAGCTTTCTTTTAGACCATAGTTACATCAACTGTACCTTGAGCGGAGCCGAAAGGTACTTTTTCTTAAACAATAAATATTTCCACTGTACCCTTCGAGAACCTCAGGGTACAATCAGCGCACCGAATATAATCTTAGTCCGATATCAGTAAATCGTTGCTAGTAATCCCACTTTTTTCACGTGAAACATTGTAAACAGCAGAAATTCAACGTATTAAAGATTCCGAAGGAACTCAAAAATCACATACTCAAATTTTAACGATCGACATTAGGCTAAGGTGATTCTACCAGAAAACACTAGAACTGCTCTTAAATCGAATAAAAAACGCCATTTTCGGAGATGTTACATGAAATTTTTGAAGTGTTGTACTCAAAAACTCGATAAATTGACAGTTTAACGTCCTAAGTACACTAACAGAACAGAAACATCGCTTGGGGATACTCCGCTAATTCTTGACGCTTGTCCAATGGTCGCTGGTCGGATCGAATCTAATTTTTCACGTGCTTCCATGCTTATACTTCCTAATTTCGAATAATCCATATCCAATGGAATTTTCACTTCTTCCAGTCGATTCATTTTCTGAGCGACATCCTGTTCCCGAGAAATGTATCCATCGTACTTTAATTGAATTTCTGTTTGTGAAACTACATCCTCATGTTCCAACTCCAATTCGGCCGCCACTTGTTTCGCCTCAATACTCATGCTTAGAACATCGTCCATAAAAATATTTGGCCGCGTAATTAAAGAACTCAGTTTAACCTGTTGACTAATTGGTGCGCTTGACTTACTCTCTAACACTTTGTTTGCAATACTAGGAACTACTCCTTCCTGTCTTAGGGCCTTTTTCAACCGCTCTGTTCCTTGCACTTTTCTATTCACACGTTCCATTGTTTCATCATCCACCAATCCTAATGCGTGTGCGATAGGCGTTAAACGGATGTCAGCATTATCCTGGCGCAGTAGAATTCTATATTCCGCTCGACTGGTAAACATACGATACGGCTCCTTCGTTCCTTTGGTAATCAGATCATCAATTAATACACCAATGTAAGCATCACTTCTACTTAGAATAAAATCTCCTTGTTCATGTACTTTTCGATGAGCATTGATTCCAGCCATCAAGCCTTGACAGGCTGCCTCTTCGTATCCGGTAGTTCCATTTATCTGACCAGCGAAATACAATCCTTCTACCTTTTTCGTTTCTAACGTATGCTTCAATTGCGTTGGTGGGAAATAATCATATTCTATAGCGTATCCCGGTCGAAACATCTTTAAATTCTCGAAACCAGGAATTGTTTGCATGGCTGCATATTGAATTTCTTCTGGTAATGACGTGCTGAAACCGTTGACATAAATTTCTACTGTATTCCAACCTTCAGGCTCAACAAAAATTTGATGTCTGTCTCGGTCCGCAAATCGATTAATCTTATCTTCTATACTTGGACAATATCTAGGACCTGTACTTTTGATGGCTCCATTAAACATAGGAGAACGATCAAACCCAGATCTTAATAAATCATGTGTTTGTGTATTTGTATAGGTAATATGACAGGATCGTTGTTCTTTGAGAGGCGACGTATTCGTAAAGCTAAACTTTGACGGTTCTTCGTCACCCAGTTGCTCCTCCATTTTGGAATAATCGAGCGAACGCCCATCTACTCTTGGAGGAGTTCCCGTTTTCATTCGTCCAGCCTCAAAACCTAATTGTATTAACTCTTCTGTTATTCCCGTTGCCGCACGCTCACCTGCACGTCCTCCACCGAACTGCTTCTCACCAAGATGAATCAAACCATTCAAAAAAGTTCCATTGGTTAGGACAACGCTTTTTGCATTTACCTCTACACCAATAGACGTTTTAACACCAACCACCTTATCATCTTTCACAATAAGTCCAGTGCACATGTCTTGCCAAAAATCAACTTTCGGATTTCGTTCTAACAACAACCGCCACTCTTCCGCAAAGCGCATTCGATCGTTTTGTGTTCTTGGAGACCACATAGCTGGACCCTTTGATCTATTCAGCATTCGAAACTGTATCGCACTGAGATCAGAGACAACTCCCGAACCACCACCAAGAGCATCAATCTCCCTAACAATTTGACCTTTTGCAACACCACCCATGGCCGGGTTGCAGCTCATCTGGGCAATCGTATTCATATTCATCGTGATCAACAACACAGAACTCCCCAACATAGCGGCCGCATTTGCAGCCTCGCAACCAGCATGACCTGCACCCACTACAACAACATCATATTCTTTCAACATAACCCATGTTTCACGTGAAACTATTTAAAATCCAACACCTCCTCTTCGAGGGTTCACCACAAAATTACAACAGAAATTAGTCCGAACGAATGTTTCACGTGAAACGTAAATAGAAATCTTCTTTATTTCGCATCAACTCTTGCTCCTCGTTGGATTTATCCTTATAACCAATAATGTGTAAGATTCCATGGACGACAACACGATTCAACTCCTCTTTCCAGTCCACTTGTAATTCACCAGCATTATCTTTTACCCTATCCACACTTACAACAAGGTCACCACTAATAACGTCTTCTTCCCGATAATCAAACGTAATAATGTCTGTATAATAGTCGTGATCTAAATATTCTTTATTCGCTTCCAGGATGAACTCATCTGAGCAAAAGACAATACCTATTTCGCCAAGCTTACAACCCTCCTCTTCACAAACTCTACTTAGCCATGAAACAAAAAATTCCGGATTCAAATCCAGAATTTCCGTTTCTTTATATTGTATTAAAACCATTATTTACTGAAATAGATAGTGACGTTTCTTCCATTATCTTGAAACTCTACTTCCTCAGCTAACGATCGCATTAAGAAGATTCCACGCCCATGCTCTTTCTCGATGTTTTCTGGCGCTGTTGGATCAGGCAAGTTTTCAAAATCAAATCCTTTGCCCTGGTCTTGTATACTGAAGCAAAAATCGGTCTCTTTATCTCCCACAAAAACATCCACTTTTAAATTTGAGTCTTGTGCATTACCATGTTGAATTGCATTATTAACCGCTTCCGTAACAGCAATTAAAACATTACCATAATAATCTTCGTTGATATTCAATTTAGAACACGTATTATCTATCAGTGATTCCACTTGACTAATTGACCCAAAATCTGATGGAATAGAAATTTTATCCACTACCACATAACCATCCTTCATACTATCTTTTACTCTTAAAAGACGCTATTGAAGTATTCATTTGCCCTGTCCTTATAATACTTACTATAAGCCGGATCTACAGCGCGTAATAATTCAATTTGTCTTAGTTTTTCCTTGTTATACTCGTCAAATCGAATTTGGTTACTATAATTTTCATTTTTTGGTGATTTTGACTCTCTTTTTTCATCAAAACCACGTTCCATTATTGCCTTTTCGCTCTCTAACAAACGTGTTAGGATTTCTTTTTGTCGTTTAACCGTATTATCATTTAAGCGCTTATTTATGATGTCTCTCTCTTGGTCTTCTAACTCCTTAATTAAGTCATTCAATTTATTTCCTTGTCCAGAGCCATCTTTGTTCAACTCCTTACGAAGTTGTTCCAAGCGGCGGCGAATTGCTCCCTGTTCAGCAGCCATTTTCGCCATTTGTTTACTACCCATTCCTAATTGGCCCATACCACCTTTGCCCGGTTTATCACCTGGTTTTTGGCCTGGTTTGTCTCCACCTTCTTGCTGCCCTTTTTTCATGGCATCCAATTGCTTCTGCAACATCTTCTTCATAGATTCACCATCCATCCCTTCCCCTGGCTTCGGCATACCTTTTCCTCCGGGCTTATTACAACTTCCACTACCTGGCATTTGATTACGCATGCTGTTTTGCATTTGTTGAAGGCTTTCATTCAGCATTAGTGCCAGATTGTTATAGCTGGTCATTACATACTGTTGGTGAATGGTCAAATCTCTTCTTCTTCTCTCATCAATATCTTCTAACGACAAATTGTGATTGGCTCTAATTTGGTTCAATTCATCATCAATAAACTTTGCAATTTTCGGTTGTCGTTTTGCTAATTCGTACAAACTATCTGCTACTATTCTTGTATCATCGATAATGCGTCTCTGTCTTCTTGAATGCGTTTTAAATGCAGGATCAGTATCTGCTACTCTCTCCAGGTTAAACATAGTCTCTTCCTGATCGAAACTTAAACGCACCAAGCTTTCAAGAATGTTTCGCAACATCGTCATGTCTTCTTGCTGTTGCTGTTGATTCGATTCCTGTTGCATTTGATCCATTTGCTCAGCCATTTGCTCCATTTTATCCGAAGCGTTTTGTTGACTATCACCCGCTTTTCCCGCCTTACCTTTGTTTAGGTTTTGCTCAGCATCATTCAAATCCTTCTGAACTTCCTCAGCATTTTGCTCCTGATCCCCCATATCCATAGGTCTCGATAACTCATTATTCAGACTGTCCATTTCCTGGATGTCCTCTTTGATTTTTTCGAACTTCTCGTCTATTTCTTTTTGAGCCTGTTTCTGCTCTTCCGAAATGTTCTTTGAGTCCTTCGTTTCCTTCGCAAGCTTTTCTTGTTCCTTCGCTAAGTCCTTTAGCTGTTCTTCAATCGCATCAATTTTCTCATCAACCTGCATTTTCTTGAGCATTTCCATGGTACGGTCCAACTGTTTATTCATGTCCTCCGTATTCATCTCTAATTGCTCCATATTCTCTTGAAGCATTTCCTTGTTTTGCTCTTTCATAAGCTCTTCCAACTGCTCCAATAAGTCCTTTAGCTCGTCATCCATTAATTCTTCTAACAAGTCTTCTATAGCCTCTTGTTTTTCCAATAACTCTTCATCCATTTCTGAGAGTTGATTCTTTTCTTCGAGGCTATTTTTCATTTCCTCTTGCAGGTTCTGGATATCTTCAATTAAGGATTGATGATCTTCTTGAAGTTGGTTTACCTGATTTTCCTGGTTCCAATTCGAACGATTCGAGTTCATGGATTCCTTTCTCAATTTCTCTAAATCCTTTTTAAATTTTGAAGCTTTCTCCATGACACTAGAAAGGTCCTCTTTCGCCTTTTCTTGCTCCTCTTCCCGCTTCTCGTTTAACTCATCTCTATTCGGAAGCTTGTAAACAAATGATCGACTACTCGTCGCCTTGCTCCCATTCACTCCATCATTATCATAAACAACAAAACGATATTCGATCCTATCGTTCAATTTTACCTTTTCTTTTCTAAAGTCCACGGCGAAATTAAATGGCGATTCAGTTCCGAACACCTTTCCAACATTCATGGATTCCTCCCGCTTCGAACCATCCTCCGAAGTAATTGTATACACAAAGCGTAGACCGTTTAACCCATAATCATCCCCTACTACTCCTGAAAAGTATCGAATTCCGTCCTTTACCGAGTCCTTTACCTCCTCCACTTCTATCATTGGATATTCATCCTTAATCACGTCTATTGCCAAGGAAGTAGAATCTAACTTACCTGACGTTTTATTCTTCAGCACAATGCGAGCAGTTGCATCATTCACAAATCGCTTATTAACACTAAAACCTTGTTTTTTAAAGACTTGCGATTTATCATTCACATAAAACTGGACTTCATCACTATTCTTTGTAAGAATACTCCAGTTTACTGTGGTTCCTTCGGGAATAATCAAGTCTCCTGCATTCTCTACTACTTCACTCTCCTTTCCCAAATACTTTGGATATGTTAGTGTTGCCTGAAGCTTACCTATAGCCGTTTTCGCTATCACATCAATATGATACGTGTTACTCGAGAACTTTTCATTATCATGAGTCGCTATAAACTGAAAATCCATGCCTTCACGGACCTGTACCAATTTTCCTGCAAAACGATTCTTCGCAACTTTCTCCAACAAAAAGGTCCCCTGCTTAGACTTCACATATACTTTTCTTGGAACTACTGAGCCTTTTAGAGCCACTTCAAAGGGAACGTCTTCTCCTTCTTCTACAGCATCTAAATTTGAAACGAGTTCGTATTCAAAGGGTGCTTCGGGTTTGTATTCTTTATTAAAGTTAACAACGCGATCAGTTCCTGAGGAGTATAAATCAGGCTTGATAATTCCAATACCAAACATTATGACAACAATCGGCATCACCCAAAAAGCATAGCGCTTGTTTTCCCCAAGGTCAATTGCTTCTGTAAAAGGAACAGTATTTAGTGTTGAGCTGCGTTGTTGAACACTCGCCTGTATTAGCTCGTAATCACGTGAATTCGGATCCAAACGATCATTTAATTGCAAGGTATTTAAAAGTCGATCAGAAATATTTGGAAAGAATGTTCCAATGATGTTGGATGCTTGATACCTGTTGATTCGTTTTCCGAAAGATTTAAGCTTGAACAATGGGATCACTACGAAACGAATCATTATTAACGTATTCACGAATATAAATCCGAAAAACAAGCCTGCTCGCACAATGGTATTAAATCGACCTATGTATTCCAGCGTAATCACTGCGAGATAGGTAAACAGCAATACCCCAGTGAAAAGGATGACTCCTTTCACCATTTGGTTCTTATAATACTTTCTGATGAAAGCATCAATTTGGTTCAATAAACGATCAAAACTACTCATAGCGATAACTCCAACTACCGAAAATACAACAATACATCCTTGTATTCAAGACAATAAACGTTAATTAACAGTACAGTCCAGCAGACGGTTCGTTCAATGAAATCGCCTACCATTACTATTCATTGCGTATCTTTGCACTCAAATAAAAGATTGAGTTATGTCACAACCTGTTCGTGTACGATTCGCACCATCACCCACCGGACCTCTTCATATGGGGGGAGTTCGCACAGCACTTTACAATTATTTGTTTGCTAAAAAACACAACGGAACCTTCGTTATCCGTATCGAAGATACAGATCAAACACGTTTTGTTGAAGGCGCACAGGAGTACATTCTTGATGCACTAAACTGGTGCGGAATCATGCCTACAGAAGGACCTGGAATAGGAGGCGATTTTGGACCTTATATTCAATCTGAAAGAAAAGAAATGTATCGCCCCTATGCCGAGCAGTTGGTTAAGGAGGATAAAGCATATTATGCTTTCGACACACCTGAAGAATTAGATGCAATGCGAGATCAAGCAAAACAACTAGGTATGCCGAATTGGCAATACAATGTTGTTACGCGAAGTAATTTGAAGAATTCCCTGACTTTGTCTGCAGATGAAGTTCAAAAGCGTTTGGACTCAGGTGATCCGTACACCATTCGTTTTAAGATGCCTCGAAATGAAGATGTTCGTTTTGAAGATGAGATCCGTGGTTGGGTAGTTGTGAACACGAATAATTTGGATGATAAAATCTTATTCAAATCGGATGGCATGCCAACATATCACCTTGCGAATATTGTTGATGATCATACGATGGCCATTTCGCATGTTATTCGCGGTGAGGAGTGGTTGCCCTCTGCACCTTTACACATTTTGTTGTATAAAGCTTTCGGATGGGAAAGTCCTAAGTTTGCCCACCTTCCATTAATCTTGAAGCCGAACGGAAATGGCAAACTATCGAAGCGCGACGGAGACAAAGGTGGCTTCCCTGTCTTCCCTACTGAGTGGAAAACTTCTGAAGGTGAAATCTTCCCGGGATATCGCGAACAAGGATATTATCCTGAAGCATTTGTAAATATGTTAGCTTTCTTGGGTTGGAACCCAGGAACACCTCAAGAAATTTTTTCTTTGGAAGATTTGTGCGATGCATTTTCATTGGAGCGCGTATCTAAAGCAGGTGCAAAGTTCGATCCAGATAAAACAAAATGGTTCCAACAACAACATTTGCGTTTGCGTGACAATGACACTCTAGCGAAAGAACTAAAGTCTTTGATAGAAACCGATCTTAACTTAGAGCAGCTTTCGACTGTGAGTGGATTAATGAAGGAGCGCGCTACTTTCATACAAGATATTCAAGCCGAAGGTGATTTTCTTTTTGCTGCACCCACTTCATTTGATGCAAAAACGGTTCGTAAAAAATGGAAAGACGATGCTCCTATATTGATGTCAGAATGGATGTCGAAATTGGAAGCAATTTCATCTTTTACTGCTGCAACTATTGAAGCGGAGTTTAAAGCTATGTTGGAGGAAAAGGATCTAGGAATTGGGCGAGTTCTTCCATTATTCCGATTGCTGATTACAGGCAAAGGAATGGGACCAAGTATGTTTGAAATTGCTGAATTTTTAGGAAAAGACGAAACGTTAAACCGCATGAAGTCTGGAATCGAAACCATTACTCAACTTCAGGAAGCTTAGGACATGAAACATACCATTGAAGTCAATGGAATTAAGTTGTACGCGCACCATGGGTGCCTTCGCGAGGAAACAGCAATTGGGGGTAATTACGTTGTGGATGTAACTATCACTACTGATTTTACCAAGGCAATGCAGACTGATGATCTTCGTGAAACAGTCGATTATGTAGATGTAAACCGCATCGTTACACGTGAGATGGCTACTCCCTCTAAGCTTATTGAGCACGTTGGGTATCGCATTGTGCAAGCTCTGAAATCAGAAGTTCTAAGAATTGAAAGTGTTCGAGTGAAAGTGACGAAACTCACGCCTCCCATTAATGGTGATGTAGATAATGTGGCAATTGTGATTGACGGGTAAGGAGGATAATTAGCGCGTTGAGCGGAGCCGAAATGCAACTCATCAACGATGTAAGTTTTAATATTCCTTTTTTTGAACTATTCTTATTTTAGTTTCTCCCATGTTTTCACATTTCGACTCCGCTCAATGTGCGTTTTAAACTAGATTTTTTCCTATCTTTCCATGGTGTTTCCAATGGATTGCGTACCTTTGGCGACCTACGTGAAAAAATGGTCCTGTGGCCGAGGGGCTTAGGCACTGGTCTGCAAAACCAGTTACAGCGGTTCGAATCCGCTCGGGACCTCCAAAATTCCCTCTGATTTTCATCAGGGGGTTTCTTTTTCTACATGCATTATGAGGGTTGGTAGCGATTTTGATAAAATGGATTTTTCTTGGTTCGGTTTGGATCTTTTAGAGCCAAATTCACTTCTAACCAACTCACTAATTACCATTACGGCTTTTACCTTCTTTCTTCTTGTTAATCGCAAATTTCCACTAAATAAAGCGTTTTATAACTATTGGAAATGGCTTTTTCTACTCCAAGGAATCTCATTTTTTGCAGGTGGATTGGGACATGTTCTTTACAACTACACCGGTGTCTGGGGGAAATTTGTACCAATGGTATTTGCAACTGGTATGATCATGTTTGCTGAGCACGCCATGCTTACACTACTCCCTGAAAATAAGCAAAAGCTATTCATGACGATTTCCAAATTCAAAGCAGCTACGGCTATCATTATTTTGCTGATTTTAATGCTTGCTATGGATGTAGAAAATAACCTCGAAAAGTTATTGTTGGTTCCGAGTTTAAATTCGACGATTGGATATTTCGGGACCTTATTCTTCCTTGGATGGCGCTACGGAAAACGCGTTTCAAAAGCACTTTACCTCCTCCCTATTAGTGTACTTGTTTTGATTCCAGCGGCTATATTTCAGATGAAAAAGATCAACATTCATCCATGGTTTGATCGCAACGACGTAGGTCATTTATTGATCATTGTAACCTTGTTTTTGTATTACTTCGCAATCAAAGGATATTATCGCGATACCGAGGAAACTTCTTAGTAAACCGTGATTTTACCTGTTTTCTTGATAGGTGTTCCTTTTTCTGTTTCTGCCACCAAACTACAGAAATACGTTCCTTTTTCTATTAACTGACCTGTGATTGGGTCAATTCCTAACCATCTAAAGTTCGGGTCTTGTGTTATCATTACTGGTTTTCCAGTTCGATCGTAAACCACAAACTCGAATGAATTAAACTGCACACCATCTATACCATTCAAATGATAAAAATCGTTACTTGCATCACTACCAGGTGTGAAGGTATTCGGAATCTCTAGACTAACTAGAATTTCTTCTACTTCCTCTTTGTCCTGAGGATCTTGTGGCGTGATACCATTGGTAGGTTCATCTTCAATTGTTAGATGCTCTTTCTGTAAATTACGGATATCTTTATTTCGAGCTTCATCAATGTCTTCTTTACCGGCCTGTTCAATAATTTCCTGAATGGGTGTTGACGTTCCAGTATTTAATTCATTAACCTCAGGCTTGTTTGGTGCAGGAGGTGGAGGAACGTTGCCACTTAACAGTGTATCTCCCCCATCGCCAGGTCCTGTTGTTGGCGCAACATTTCTGTCAGGGTTCAATGCAGGCTCAATCGGGTTTTCTATTGAATTATTCTCAACAATAAAAGTTTTCGCATCATCAATTAACGGATCTGTTTTTTGATCTTTTGAAGGAGTTTTAGGTTCTGCAACTACAACTTTAGTTTTCTTAGGTTCTGGCGATTTTGCATCTGAGTTTACATAAACAACTACTCCCGTCGTTATCACAGCAGCACCAGAAATTCCAATGATCGCTTTGGTTAATAAAGACATACCGCCCGTTCCAGCAGCGCCAGAGACAGCACCAACTTGAGAAGCAACATTCGCCCATAACTCAGGGTTTACCTTTGCTTCGAAATTCCCCAATTTCTCGGAGAACAGGTCTTTTATTTGGTCTTTATCGCTCAATTCCTAATTCTTCTAATTTGGTTTTTAAGTAAGCCCTTGCTCGGGAGTACTGACTCTTAGACGTATTTTCTGATATGTTTAGTTGCATGGCGATCTCTTTATGTGAATATCCTTCGATGGCAAACATGTTAAAAACGATCCTGTAACCGTCTGGTAAATCATTTACAATCTTCATGAGATCTTCCGCCGCTAATCCTTCAACAATATGGCTATTCAACTCCAATTTGTAATCTACATCATCGACATTCACATTGTCTTTGAATTTGACATTGCGACGTATTTCATCGAGTGCCGTATTTACGATAATTCTACGAATCCAACCTTCCAATGATCCCTCTCCAGAATACTTGGAAAGCTTGGTAAAAACTTTTACAAATCCGTCTTGTAGTACATCCTCAGCTTGCTCGGTGTTTTTTGCGTATCTCATACACACACCAAGCATCTTAGGGGCAAACTTTTCAAACAACGCACGCTGCGCTCTGGCATCTCCTTTCAAACACTTTTCCACCAAAGCCGATTCCTCCATAAACAGCGCTTATTCTTGAAGACCTAAAAATGGTAAAAAAGGTTGCACCAGCCCGAAAATTTGTCGGGAAATGGGCCAAATACCTTATTTTCGTGACTCCAAAAACTGTACATGAAATATCAGGCGATCCTATTACTCACCTTTATCACCTCTTTTGGATTCGCGCAAGAAACAATATTACCCAAGCTAAAAAATGGACGTTGGGTAGCCGACTTGCAGCTTAGTGACCAAGATGTACTCCCATTTGAAATGGAGGTACAAAAAGTAGATGGTAGCTATCAATTCTTTGTGATTAACGGCGAAGAAATAATCGAAATGCAACAACCTAAAGTTGTTAACGACAGCATTCATCTGCGCTTTCCTTACTTCAATTCAGAGTTGGTTTTTGTACCTAATGGGAAGAAATCCATTCATGGATACTGGCAAAACTTTAATAAGAAAAATTACACCATTCCATTTTCAGCAAAACGATCCAAAAAAAATGCGCGTTTCTCGCAAACAAAGAAAAAAGCTGACATGCTAGCACAAGTTGATGGAAAGTGGGAAGTTACCTTTGGTGAAGGATCCGAATCAGAATATCCTGCAGTTGGTATTTTCAACCAGGAAGATGAAGTGGTAACTGGAACCTTTTTAACAGAAACGGGAGATTATCGATACCTGGCCGGTAACGTGACAGAAGATAGTTTGTACCTGTCTTGTTTTGATGGGTCGCATGCCTTCTTATTTAAAGCAAAGAAAAATGGTGCTGAGCTGGAAGGAACTTTTTTTAGCGGTTCGCATTGGTCCAGTAAATGGATGGCCAAACCCAACGAACAATTTGAATTAACCAGTCCTGAGGATTTGACATTCATTGAAGGGGATAGCGCTGTTGCTTTCCATTTGTCGAACTTGGATGGAAAGTCAGTCATCTTTCCAAATTCTTCAACCGAAGGAAAAGTAGTTATTATTCAAATTATGGGAACTTGGTGTCCGAATTGTTTGGATGAAACGATGTACTACAAGAAATTAAGTGAGCGTTATAAGGATCAAGGGTTGGAAATCATTTCGGTTTGCTACGAAGTTGGAGATACTTTTGAAGAACACAAAGCAAGCATAGAGCGCCTTCGTGATCGCTTGGATCTAGACTTCACATTCGTTGTAGGGGGAAGCGCTAAAAAATCGCTAGCCTCCCAACATTTTAGTATGCTCAATGAGGTTATCTCCTTCCCTACTTCCATTTTTATAGGTAGAGATGGTTCGGTGAAACGAGTTCATACAGGATTTAACGGTCCAGGAACAGGAGAAATCTACACCGAGTATGTGGAGGAAACCAATGCTTTGATTGAATTCCTTTTGGCGCAGTAAACTGCTTCTAGCTAACTACAAGCAATCTTATTGACACGGCGTTCGTGACGTCCCCCTTCAAATTTCGTAGCAAGGAAAATATCCACCATTTCTATAGCTTCCTCAGTGCTTATAAAACGTGCTGGAAGCGCCAGAATGTTTGCGTTGTTGTGCTCACGTGCTAATTGCGCAATTTCCAGTTTCCAACATAGCGCACTTCGCACGCCCTGGTGTTTGTTTGCAGTCATGTTAATTCCGTTCCCAGATCCGCAAATAAGAATCCCCAGCGTACTCTGGTTTTCCTCTACTTTGGAGGCTACAGGATGACCGAAATCGGGGTAATCAATACTATCTTCAGAATAACATCCGAAATCTTCTACTTCATATCCTTTGGATTGTAGGTGATTGATAATTATTGCTTTTAATTGAAATCCAGCGTGATCGGCTCCGATTGGTACATATTTACTCATGAGAATGGAATTTGAAGCAAAGCTATGGCTTATTCATATTTCCATCAAGTTTTACACATTGAAGAAATCAACACTTTCTGTAACGCCTGAAAATAGGGCATTGTGAAATCTGAATTTTCCACTTCGTTTTAAACAATAGTGTTCGTAACCGTGGATAAGTTGACAAATCTTTTTCTAGGAAGTTTGGTTAAAAACTATAAGCACCGTAAGAATCGCAAATCAAAGAAAATTAACCGCGTTTTTTTCCCGACTTATCCCTAACAAATGAACAGCAGAAACATGTTGTAAAAGAAGAATTCTATCCACATGTTAACGCAGCTTGAAAATGTGAATAACTGCAAACTTCTCAATGTATATAAGTATGAAGCTTATGGAAAACTATGTGAATAACTGTCTCCACAATTTTAATAATGTCAAATGCAAGCATTGTATTCACAATTTCCAAACATATTCACAGCACTAATAGGAATGAATAAATCTTCTTTTTTAAAAAAATATATATCTATTCTCTACAAATGTGAACAAAGAAATAGTGAGTTGCATGTTTTCGATCAATTTTTTACCTTCTAGTATGTATGATTGTAACTCATTATAAATCAAATAAATATAATTGTTCAGGTGGGCGCCGCGACACCGTTGATAAAATTAACGCATCTTTGTAAGTGAGTGGTTTTTAATAGCCAACGGATGATTAAGAAATTAATGGCGCTTATTGAGCACGATTCTCCTCGGTTTCGTTTGTTCCAAAATCCTGAAAACGATTTCATTAGAATTGCTTCAGGACAGGCGTTTGTTGCCTTAATTATAGCGCCTTTGTATGCATACATTATGTATCGTACAAAAGCCCCCGATATCTACGTTTGGATCGGAATAATCTACTCCATTGCTTACCTTGTTATATGTGCCACACTTTATTTTGTTAAGTTCCTTAGGTCTTGGCTGGTTTATGTATTTATTGTCGAGTTTTTCGTACTTACCTTTCTTGCCTATTTTGATCTTAGATCTTCGGGTTTTGAGACTGAAAATTTGGTCTTTTTCTTCCTTTTTTACCTTCTAGCAAGTATTTCAATTCAACATTTGTATCTGGCCATTTTGTATCAGGTGTCAATTCTCCTGGCATTCGTTGGAGATCATCAATTGTTAGAGCAAAGTGTAAACACTCCGTTTTTGGTGGTAGGCGTTTTTTTAATAGTCGGTTTGTCGGTATGTACGGTCGTGTATTTGCGCAGACAGTTGCAGTTTTCTATGAACGATTACATCGCTTATTTGAGGCGAATAGTAAACAACCCTGGAAGCGGATATATTTTGTTAAAACAATCCAACCTAGCCGTAACCGATCACAATGATGAAGTTTTGAAGTTTTTCGATATTCAAGAAGGGGAATTATCGGATCTATTCTCTTCGTTTTTTAACGACGAAGAGCGAAAAACACTGGCTTCGTTAAAGCAAGGGCACAAATTCAAAAAGCAAATAAGTATTTCCAGACATAACGCAAGAAATTACGCTGAAATTCGAATTTCCACGGTTCAAATGAAAAACGACGCGTATTTACTGGCTTCCATTTCCAATGTCACGGATGAAGTTTTGAAACGCGAAGAATTACAACTTAAAGAGAAACGCTATCGTAATTTATACTTTCGAAATAAAGCTGGAGTATTTACTTTGAATAGTCGTACTCAGGTCATTGAGGCAAATGATACTTTCTTCAAAATGTTCGAAAAATCGATCAAGAAAGGAGACAAGTTATTTAAAGATGAAAGTTATGCTGACTGGTCCTTCATCATGGATTCATTGAAGTCTTCAGAAAAAGCCCAGAGCTATCAAACGCAGTATCAATTGGATTCTGGGGATCAAAAAACCTTTGTTTTCAGCTGGTATATTGACGAACAAACAGGGTATATTGAAGGATCGGTTATTGACTTAACGAGCATAGAAAAAGCCAATCAAGCGTTAAAAGAAAGTGAGGAAAAGTACCGATTGATTTATGAAGAATCAAACGACGCGATATTGCTCTTGGACGGAGATAGAATAGTAGATGCTAATAAGCGAACGGAAGAAATGTTTGGCTTCAGTAGATTGGAATTATTGAAGAAAAACCTGTTTGATTTATCATTTGATTCGGATGTAAAACTGGAGAAACAATACCAACAAGAAAAAACGCGCTTGTCTACTTCACGAAGCATTCGTTTTAATTGGTTATTTGATGGCGTAGAAAGCGTCATTGAATCAGAGGTTTCTTTGGTGGAAGTTATGATTGGAAACAAATTATTCTACCAATGTGTGATCCATGATACCACTGAGCAAAACAAATTGGCAAAGGAGCAGTTGCGTGCTGAGCTGGCTGAAGAAACCAACATAAAACTAGCTGCAGAAATCGAAGAACGTATTAAAGCCGAAACGAAACTTCAGGAGCAGTTCCTGAGAACAAGAGCGATATTTGAAAGTTCTTCGAATACGCTACTGATAACCTCTAAACCAGACGGAGATATAACGTTTTTCAATTCACACAGCTATAATTATTTCCAAAAAAGATTCGGATTACTGTTATTGAAAAACCGAAATTTCTTTACGTATTTGGATGGAATCGTTTCGCCACGTCGCCGTCGAATGCTGGGAATTGTATTTGCCAGTGTGCGGAAAGGAGCCTCGCGTCAGTATGAGGTACGCCTCACCAGAGATGGTGTTGATTTCTGGTTGGAGTTGTTCATCAACCCAATTTTTGACACTGAGGGGGATGTTGTGGAAATTTCAATGGTAGCGCATGATATTACTGAAAAAAAGCGATCGAGCATCGGAATAGAAGAGTCTTTGAAAGAAAAGGATGTACTTTTGAAAGAAATACACCATCGTGTAAAAAACAACCTTCAAGTTATCTCAAGCATTCTGAATCTGCAAAGTTCATTCGTGAGTGATGAAAACACGCTCGGAATACTTCAGGAAAGTCGAAACAGAATTCGCTCCATGGCGATTATTCACGAAAACCTGTACCGGACTGAGGATTTTGCAAGTATCAAATTTGATAATTATCTGAGAAACCTAACGGGTAATTTAATTGCATCCTACAGTGTAGATCGTAAAATAGAATTTGATGCTGACCTGCAAGAGGTAGATTTGGTTTTGGATCAGGCAATTCCGTGCGGACTTCTTACCAACGAATTAATCACCAATGCTCTAAAATATGCATGGCAAGGTGAGGACATAAGTGCAAAAATCCGAATGACACTGGAACAGGAAGGCGATATAATCAAACTGACAATAGCCGATAACGGAGTGGGACTTCCGCAGGAATTCGAACAAATGCAATCAGATACCTTAGGTTTACAATTGGTGACAACACTCGCTGAGCAGCTAGATGCAGAATTAAAGGTAACAACAGAGCAAGGAACTGAGTTTCAGTTGACCTTTGAAAACGTAAAGCGCGTGACAATTCATCCGGGAACTGAATCGTAGGATTCCAACGATTGACCATACCAAAAGAATAGATTTTTTAATTACATTTGATAAACACTGCAAATTTCATATGTCCAAATTAAATGTATTGGTAGTAGAAGACGAGTCTATCGTTTCAAAAGATATTCAGCACAGTTTGAAGAAGTTGGGCTATAATGTCGTTGGTGCTTCTGCCACAGGTGAAAAAGCAATTGAATTAGCTGGAAGTGAACAGCCAGATATAGTTCTCATGGATATTATACTGAAGGGTGAAATGAATGGAATAGAGGCGGCGGATGCGATCAAAACAAAATATTCTATTCCTGTCATTTTTCTAACTGCCTATGCAGATGAATCTACACTCTCCAAAGCGAAAATCAAGCAACCTTACGGATATATTTTAAAGCCTTTCAAGGAAATTGATTTGCACACCACAATTGAAATGGCGATTTACAAGCATGGTAAGGAACTGGAAGTTGTGAAGGAACGTGACTTACTTTTCTCCATCGTTGAAAATAAAGAGAGCAGTTCAAACGATTTCATTTTTGTGAAATCTAACAGCAAATTAGTCAAATTACGTAACGATGAAATTTACTACATCGAAGCTCTAAAAGATTATGTTGTTATTCACACACCAGGAACGCGTTACACCATCCACTCAACCATGAAGGATATCGAGGCAAAAATGGGTGAAGAGGAGTTTATACGTGTGCACCGTTCGTACATTGTGCGTATTGACAAAATAGCCACTATCGAATATCCAAACCTTACACTGGAGAATATTAAGAAAATCATTCCAATTGGAGGCTCCTATCGCGATGACTTGAACAAGCGGATTCGCACGGTTTAATTTCATAAACGTGCATCTCGGCTTCGGTCGATGTACGTTTAAACCACAAAAAATCTCGGAACATTTGGGCATCCAGCGGAGCCGGGATACAACTCACTTACTCTTCCTCCACCAACTCCAAATCAATCTGACGTTTTCTAACAGATACTTCGTAAATCCGAACCTTTACTGGGTCGCCAATATTGTAATGCTTCTTCGTTTTGGCGCCGATGATGGTAAATGAGTCTGCATCAAAGTAAAACCTATCGCCCGGAATTTGCGCAATTGGAATCATTCCCTCGCAATGATTTTCAGTCATTTTGACAAACATTCCAAACTCAGCGATTCCTGCAACAGTACCTTCAAAAGTCTCCCCAATCTTATCCATTACGAATAAAGTTTGGAAGTATTTGGTGCTTTCTCGTTCTGCCTCAATCGCCTTGCGTTCCATTCTGGAAATGCGCTTGGCTACATCGTTGAGGTCGTTTCCATAGGTCAGTTTTTTGTCGTGCAACACCTCAAACAAAACTCGATGCACAATCAGATCGGCGTAACGACGAATAGGAGAGGTAAAGTGTGTATAATGCTGAAAAGCCAATCCGTAGTGACCAATATTTTGTGTTTCGTAGCTTGCTTTCGCCATCGAACGAATGGCCATCGACTGGATAATAGAGTACTCGTTTTTCAATCGAATATCTTGAAGCAACGCATTGATTTTTTTCGAAATAGTACGCTCGTCAGAAAGATCTATGTCATATCCAAACTTCTGCACAAAAAGATCAAACAACTGAATTTTCTCTGGGCTTGGTTTGTCGTGACAGCGATAAATGAAAGGAATCTTTGGAGCGTCTTTTTTGTTTGGTTTCGCGATGAAAGTTGCCACACTTCTGTTTGCCAAAAGCATGAATTCTTCAATCAACTTATTCGCATCTTTTGAGGTTTTAATTACCACCTCTTCAGGATATCCTTCGGCGTCTAATCTAAAACGCACCTCTTCAGATTCAATGTTCATTGCTCCTGATTTGAGACGTCTTTTTCGCAAAATTTTAGCGATTTTATCTAAAAGAACTATTTCATCGCGGTAATCTCCATCCGCTCCCTCAATAATTTCCTGGGCTTCTTCGTAGGTAAACCGTCTATTGGAGTGGATCACTGTTTTGCCATACCATTCCTTGTATACTTTTCCGGATTCGTCCATTTCGAAGACTGCGGAAAAACTGAATTTATCTTCATTCGGACGAAGAGAACAGGCCATATTGGAAAGCTGCTCAGGCAGCATGGGAATCACTCGATCTACCAGGTAAACGGAATTGGATCGCTTCAAAGCTTCGGCATCCATGGCAGAACCAGGCCGCACATAATGACTCACATCGGCAATGTGAACACCTATCTCAATGTTTCCATTTTCCAAGCGTTTAAAGGAAAGAGCGTCGTCAAAATCGCGAGCGTCATGAGGGTCAATGGTGAACGTATCCACGTCTCTAAAATCACGGCGTTTTTTCACCTCGTCGGGATCAAGATCCATTCCCACCTGTTCGGCTTCAGACATCACAGCGTCTGGAAAAGCATAATCGATACCGTTATTCACCAGAATACTGATCATTTCCACGTCATTTCCTCCACTGTTTCCGAGGTTTTCAACGACTTCACCGTACGGGTTATCTGCAGATTGCGGCCAAGCCGTGATACGAACAAGAGCTTTATCACCATTTTTCACACCGTTCATTTTCCCTTTCGGGATAAAAATGTCGGTTCCTACTTTTGAATTGTCTGGAATAAGAAACGCGAAGTTCTCTTCCATTTGAATGGTTCCAACAAACTGCGTTCGCTCCCGCTCTTCGACGCTTACAATAACGCCTTCATTTTTATTATTTCCTTTTTTGGTTATTTGAACCGTTACACGGTCACCACCCAAAGCTTGATTTAAATTTTTAGGATGAATGTAAACATCCAAGTAAGAAGGGTCATCTAACACGACATAACCAGCACCACGAGGTGTGATTTGAAGGGTTCCAATCAGTGCATTCGTTTCGGTATTTAACCCATAAATGCTATGTCCAGATTTCATTAAAAACCCTTGCTTTGTTAAATCTTCCAATACATTAAACACAAGTTTGCGCAGTGCAGAATCACGTACATCAATTAAATGACACACTTGTTTGTGCGTTAAATTTGATTCTGGATTTTGGGTAAAGACTTTGCGCAGCGTTTGAGTTAAGCTCTGTTTTAGCTTCTTATTTGGCGACTTTTTACGTTTCGACATACACGAAAGTACTGTTTAATTTAGAACAAATCTAAGCGTGCTTTCGGAAACAATTACTACTCAGTTAATTAAATTTGTGTAAAACATAATCATATGAATGCACGCGTAGAAAAAGCACTAAACGAACAAATTAAAATGGAAGCATCGTCTTCGCAGTTCTATTTAGCGATGGCATCTTGGGCAGAAACTCAAGGCCTAAATGGAACGGCGCAGTTTATGTACATGCACTCTGATGAAGAGCGTTTCCATATGTTGAAGTTGGTGAAGTTTGTGAATGAGAGAGGAGGGACCGCGGCAATTCCAGGACTAGACACCCCGCCGTCTGAATTTGATACCTTATCAAACGTATTCAGCCTGCTTCTCGAGCACGAACTTCAAGTAACGGAAAGCATTAACAACCTTGTAGATGTTTGTCTGCAAGAAAAAGATTACACCACACATAATTTTGTTCAATGGTATGTTTCTGAACAGTTAGAAGAAGAAGCCTTGGCTCGTACCATTCTAGACAAAGTGAGAATGATCGGTGAAGACAAAGCTGGATTGTACATGTTGGACCGTGATCTTGAAAACTCAGCTATTCAAGGGGAAACAGTAAGCGGAGAAGGCGGAAACGCCTAATTGACGTAAGATAGGGGAGAGAACGTAGTTCAGAACCAATAATTTTTGGTAACTTTTCCATCACATGTCAAGCTGGATAGTAAGAGCATTTTTCTCCCTACTTTTTGTCTTCCCCGTTTGGGGACAGAGCGAGTTACGCTTTCGAAACTACACAATCAATGATGGTTTATCACAAAGTTCAGCACTTTGCATGGTGCAGGATGATGTGAACTCTTTATGGGTTGGTACACAAGATGGACTGAATCGTTACGATGGACATGCGTTTCAAACGTACACGTCCAGCAACACCAAAGGCCTTTCAAGTGATTATGTTCGAGCAGCAGTTCGAGCAAAAGATGGGACGCTTTGGTTTGGAACCAACAACGGACTAACCAGTTTCGATATCCGATCCGAATCTTTTAAAACATTTTTTCACTCCGGGAACGATGTCCTAGATATAGTGGATCTTTCCGTTGACAAGAATGGTATGGTCTGGATCGCAACGGTAGACAACGGCTTGTATTCTTTTGAACCTTCTTCAAGCCAGCTGAAGTCACACCAAAAGCGAGTTTCTTCAAAAAAGGTAACTCAGATTGAAGTTATAGGCTCTCATTTACTTATCGCAGCAGAGGGCAACAAACTCATTCATGTTGAAATAGACAAACCTGGAGGAACCTTCGAGCTATTGCAAGGAGAAAACGGCAACCAGATCATCATTAACAACATAAAAAAATGGGGAGACGACAAGGCACTTCTAGCCACTACAAATGGAGTCTTTGTTTATGATGTTCGCTCAAAGGAGTTGGAAAAACAAATCATAAGTGACGCGTTAGAGTCCATCAATGTGAATGCGACCGACGTTTATCATACACCCAATGAAGAATGGATCATTGCCACCAAAAGTGAAGGCTTAATAGTTGTTGATAAAGACCAGACGAAACAATATACAGAGGATGTCTTCCAGAAAAATGCGCTTTTAATTAACGAGCTAAATGCAATTTTCAGTGACAATTCGGGAAACATTTGGATAGGATCTCAAAGAGGACTTTCTGTTTTTAATATTGAGGATAGTGGAATTTTAGGATATGGTCCTAGTGGTAATGACCAAAAAGGAATTCCAACACCAAATGTTTGGAGTTTTGCAGAGTCGGAGTCTGGACGGTATACATTTATCGGGACTGACAGGGCCGTTTCGCGTTGGGATAGAAGAACTGGTTATTTCAAGCAGTTTTACCGAAATAAGGAGCAGTCAACATTGGGAACAGGAGAAATGGATGTGCTTGGCATTCAAGTAGTTTCTGATAACCGACTTCTTGTTGCTTGTGCTGATGGTGCTTATGAGTTAGCCACTGCAACCAATGGATCAGAATTCAAGCAAATTCAAAGTCCAGAAATGGGTCCTGAGTTTTTTAAAACGTACAGCATCCTCCACTGGAAAGGTTCTAAATATTTCTTTGCAACGAAAGGCGGTGTTTTGATGTACGATATCGAAACAAAAGATTTAACACCATTCGTTCATAACCCTGAAAAACCTGAATCTACGATAACAGAAGGTACTTGTCGTGTAGCCTATAAAGATGATCGTGGAGATGTTTGGTTTGCAACAAGCGCAGGAGGGCTCAACAGACTGCAAGAAAAGAACGGCGAAATTTCTATTGTACCGTACCGCTACAACAAACAGCTCCGGAAAGCAAGCTCAGACTATATCACCTCCATTTATGTGGATAACAACTACAATTTTTGGTTGTCTACGTTGGGAACAGGCCTTATCAAGTGGAATGAAAAGACGCAGAAAACAAAGGTTTTCAATGAGTCCGATGGGCTTCCAAACGGTGTTATTTACAGCGTGCTTGAAGGGAGTGAGGGAAACCTCTGGCTGAGCACCAATAAAGGCCTGTGTTCTTTCAACCCGCGAAACGGAAAAGTAAAAGTTTTCACGGAGCAGGAAGGTTTAATGAGTAATGAGTTCAATCTCGGAGCTTATATGAAAAGTAAGGATGGATACCTGTATTTTGGTGGAATTTACGGTTATAATTACTTCTTGCCAACAAATCTATCCAAGCGCAAAAAGGACTTGAGTATCACCTTCACAAAATTCAAATTAGAAAACGAATGGTTAACGCCAGGGGGAGAAGACGTACCATTAAAAGCGCCTATTTTTAAAACAAAAGAGCTTTTCCTGGGCTACCGTCAGAACAGTTTTACATTGCGCTTTCAACCATCGGATATAGGTGAAGGAGAAACGGTAAACTACAAGTATCATTTATTAGGGTCTGATGAAGGAGAAATTTTCCTAGGATCTAACAACGAAATACACTTTAATGCTCTAGCCTCTGGTGATTACGAATTGTTAATCTATGCACGTCGAGGAAATGGAGAATGGAGCGAGGTTCCCGCCCGAATGAAGATTCACATCGCTTCGCCATTTTGGAGGACATGGTGGTTCTGGACAATCATCGGAGTGTTTGCTATAATCGGAATTCGACTTTTCATACGACGCAGAATTGATGCGTCCAGAAGGGAACAAATCCGACTTGAAATAAAGGTGAAGAACCGAACGCGGGAAATTCAACAACAAAACCAGAAAATTGCCGCGCAAAAATTAAAAATTGAGGAAGAGCGAAACAAGGTGGTGAAGCAGCAGAAGCTATTGCAAATAGAAAAAGATAAAACAGAAAAACTTCTGAAAAATGTCATTCCTGAATCTACGGCGGAGGAATTAAAAAAGCGAGGGAAAGCGCGTGCCAGAGCCTATAAAACAGTTTCTGTGCTGTTTACAGACTTTGTTGGGTTTACTAAAATTTCGGATAGATTGAAGCCTACGGAGCTGGTTAAAAAACTTGATGTTTACTTCACCAAATTTGATGAAATTATTGTCAAAAATAACCTGGAGAAAATCAAAACAATTGGTGATGCATATATGTGTGCAGGAGGTGTACCAGTAAGAAACAATACCAACCCAATTGATACGTGTTTGGCTGCTCTACAGATTCAGCATTACATGTCGCAAAGAAAGCATGATGCCATTGCCAATAAGGATGAATTTTGGGAGCTACGCCTTGGAATTAACACAGGAGAAGTAACAGCCGGAGTTATCGGGAGTGAGCGGCTGGCTTATGATGTGTGGGGCGCCACTGTGAATCAGGCGCAACGCATGGAGATGTTAGGCGCACCAGGAAAAGTCACTATAACGGGCGCGACTTTTGAGTTGATTGAACCCTACTTCGATTGTACCTTCAAAGGAAAGGCTCAAACAAAAAGTCGGGGCTTGATTGACATGTACGAAGTAAACCGAATTAAACCTGAGCTTTCTGAAAATGGTGAAGGAATATATCCAAACAAGCGGTTTCAAGAGATTGTCAACCTACACCTCTACAGCTCTATCAACTATTATAAGGCTGAGCGCTACATCATGAAGTTGTTGGATCAACAGCTTTCGCCGAAATTACACTATCACAGTGTTGGTCACTCGAAAGATGTTGTAAATGCCGTAGAACGCATTGCTCTTCTGGAAAACGTAACGGATGAAGCTCTATTCTTACTCAAATCAGCAGCCAATTACCATGATGCTGGTTTCATAGAACAATACGATGCGAATGAACCAGTAGGGGCGCGACTTGCAGGAGAAATATTACCACGATTTGGATACACAGAGCGCGATATCAAAGTTATTCAAGACCTAATATACGCTACTCGAATTCCACACAAACCTAAAAACCATCTTGAGGAAATTCTTTGCGATGCCGATTTAGATTATTTGGGACGCGATGATTTCCATGAAATTGCTGATAACCTTCGAAGAGAATTGAAAGAGCATGGTAAAATTCAGAGCGATCGCCAGTGGGATGAAATACAAGTAGGGTTTTTGAAAATGCATAAGTATTTCACGAAGACAGCGATAAAAACACGCCGTGAAAAGAAGCTACAGCACCTTAAGGAAGTAGAGGAACGGCTGGCTCGTGACGAGTATGATGATTGAAAGAGCACACAAGACAGACGTTAGACACAAAACACTTTTAGAACTCAGCTTAATATCCTCCCCCTAGCCCCCTCCAAAGGGGGAATAGTATTCACTCCAATCAATATGGGAACTTTTTACACAACGGTTTTGTCCTACTTTTATAATCATAAGAAGAGGTCCAGAAAAGTTATTCCACCTTTGGAGGGGACTAGGGGGAGGATCACAACGAGATAAATTGAATCCACAAAAAAGGGACACCCGATGAGCATCCCTTTCAGTTACATATACAGTGCTTTTAATTAAAGTCCACAGCGAATGAAAACGAACCTTCTATTGGATTCATAATCAATGTTGGAATCTGTGCGTCATTGGTAATCACAATTTCCTCGTTACCGCCTGCTAGCGATCCAAAAATGCTGCTTTTATTGGTATTCATGATAGCAATTAAATCAGCTTTCATTTCTTTCGCATGCTTAACAACGGCACGGTTGAAGGATCCTTCAATCATGGTTGCTGTAACGGCGATATCACGCTCTTCAAAGTATTTCTTAGCGAAAACGATGTTTGCCTTCACTTGTTTCTTTAAAAATTCGTCGGACTCATCAGGAGTAACCACGTGAACACGAGACTTGAAGAACTTAGCAAGGTTTGAAACAACGGCTAATTTCTGTTTTGTTTCTTTATTCAAATCAAGTGGTACCACGATATCGTCATATCCTGTTTCCTTTGGTGTTTTTTCCTGTACAATAACGAACGGAACGCTGGAACTAGTAATAACCTTTAAGGCATTCATTCCAGTAAGGTGCTGCCAACCCTGTGTACCGTGAGTTCCCATGAAGATTAATTCGGAGTGGTGTTCTGATGCGAAATCACCGATATCTTCAAAAATGCTTCCTCGTCGTACAGATGGAATGATTTTCACATCTGAGTTGAGCTTTTCAATTATGGCATCTAGTTTCTTTTCGGCAGCATCAATATCTTTTTGTTTAGCAACGACATGTAACAGGTAGATTTCGGCACCCAATGGTCTTGCAGTGGCAATTGCGTGCTCCAAAGCGATGTCGGCAACCTCAGTAAAGTCGTGCGGAACGATAAAATTCTTGGTTCGCATAAAATTCGGTTTTCAAGTTAATTTGGTTTCGGCAAAAGTACAAATAATCAAGCATCTAGATCTTGATCCAGAATCATATTTGAACTGTTTTTCTTTCTTTTAAAGTAAGACTTCAAAATAGCATTGGCAAATATTACCAGAACAATTATTACGGACCCTAAATAGAATTGAAAACCAAGCTTTTGGTTTTCGTTTAGGATTAGGATACCTAGAATGATGGCATAAACAGGTTCAAGGTTAATACTCAAGGAAACGGTAAATGCTCCAAGGTGTTTTACGAGCTCAACAATAGCAAGAAAGGCGAATGATGTACAAATAATTCCCAGGAATAATAACCAACCGATGTCTTCTGCACTGATGTCCCAAAGTTGAGCATTAAAGTTACCGGTAGCAAAAAGCAATATCCCTATAGACGCGGTGGCCATAATCATCTCATAAAGTGTAATCGTGGACGGCTTTTCTGTTTGTGCAAACTTTGCATTGCAAACTGAAAATGTCGCCGCCAGAAGGGCGGAGGACAAACCAAAAATAAGTGCCTTTAATTGATTTCCCGAAAACTCTTCGGTTACAAGGAAGATGCCTATCACTACGATCAGGCTTAATCCGAACTCGAGCCAGGAGAATTTGCGTTTCATAACTAACGGCTCTAACCAGGAAACGTGAAGGGTAGTGGTGGAGAGACACAGAACTCCAAAAGATGCGGTAGACAATTGAACAGCTTCAAAAAAGGTGATCCAATGGGCCCCAACGACGAGACCGGTTAGGCATATTCCGACAAATCTCGACCGACTTTTTACTTTAAGTGGGCGTTTTAAAATTAGCATGAAAATGAAGAGGGAAACACTTGCGATTAGTACCCGATGAAATACCATTGATACAGCGTCCAGTTCAATTAGTTTTCCAAGAATTCCTGTATAACCAAAAAGAAGAATGATGAAATGAAGAAGGATGTGATTTTTGTACGTTTCAAACATGTCCCAAAAAATAACGGGCGCATAATAAAATACGCCCGTCAAATCTAATCATAAGGATGACGGCTTAATCCAATTTCTTCATTTTATGCAAAATTTTCTTGCGCTCCTCATCGATGTCGTTTTGTTTTTCATCTAGTTTCAAATGCTTTCCGTCCAGTTTGAGCTGCTCTTCTTGTAACTTCTCTAGCTTTTTACCTTTTGATATCTTTTTATCCAACTTTTTTTGTTCGTCTTCAAGGTCTTTTCGGTCGGCATCAAGCTTCGCCTGGTCTTCGTCAAGTTTATCTAGCTTTTCCTGAAGTTTCGCACGTTTTTCAGCTAATTTTTCTGCTTCTTTGGCTTCTTTGGCCGCTTCTTCAGCTTCCCTCTCAGCTTCTTTTTGCGCTTTTTCAGCCTCTTTCGCTTCCTTTTCTGCTTCCTTTTTTGCTTTCTCTTCCTCCTTTTCTCGTTGCGCCTCTTCCTTAGCCTCTTTCTCAGCTTCTTTAGCCGCCTCTTCAGCTTCCTCGCGCTCTTCTTTCAGCTCTTTTTCTTTTTCTTTCGCTGCTTTTTCAGCTTCTTCACGTTCTTTTTCCTGCTCTTTTTGAATGCGCTCTGCTTCTTTCTTAGCTTGCTCTTCTGCCTTACGGTCGCGTTCCAGTGCTGCAGTGGCCGCTGCTTTTTCCTCTAACTCTTTACGACGAGCTTCGGCCTCTTCCTGGCGTTGTTTCGCGGCAGCCTCACGAGCAGCAATATTTTTTTCTAATTCACTGCGCTGCTCTTCTGTCATCTCTGAGCCATTGTTTTTTAACTCTTCAGCTTCTTTTCGAATTCTTTCTGCCTCCTCAGCAGCTTCTTCTGCTTCTTTATTAGCCTTTTCTGTTTCAGAAGCAATTTCTTCTTGTTCTTTTCGTAGTTCTTCCTGACGTTTTAAAGAGGCTTCTTTTTCGGCCGCAGCTTCTTCTGCCGACTTTTGCTCCTCAGCTATTTGCCCTTCAATTTTTTCCACTTTTTCTTCGGACTCCTCCGTTATTTCTTCGGCAGAATCTTTCTTGAGGCGCATAATTACGTTATAGCTTGCTCCTTCTTTTAGGGTGCGGTCACGTAATTTTTCAGAAGCATACATTTTGTGAAACACTTCTATCGTTACCACTTGACCAGTATAGTTTTTCACACTTACACTCGCATTACCTGAAGCGTCGGTTGTTCCAGAGCCAACAGTCATACGTTCATGTACAATCTTGATCAAAGCGCCCGCAACAGGCTGACCGTCACTTTTGACATTAATATTTACGGAAACGCCTTCTTTAATTTCAATAGTTGTATTCGGGGATGTATCCGCTTCTGATGCATGCGTACCAAAAGCACATAGGATCATGGTAGCAGCAATGTAAATGTTTTTCATCGTTTTGGTTTTTTAGTAGTTCCAGTGCGGTTCAGCACAAGGAATTTAAATATATGAAATCCTTTCGGACTCCCACAACAGAACAAAAATAATTCCATTTTTTCCAGTACTTTTGATTCATGCAGTTCTCAGATGTAATTGGACACAACTCGCTAAAGTCGCACCTGATGGATGAGGTGCAACGTGATAAGATTAGTCATGCTCAATTATTCCTGGGGAAACCTGGTTATGGAGTACTGCCCCTAGCACTGGCCTTTGTTCAATATCTTTTTTGTGAAAACAAGTCTAACGAGGATAGCTGCGGTGTTTGCCCCGCCTGCAAAAAGGTAAGCCAGTTGCAACATCCTGACTTGCATTTTTCCTTTCCGACGGTGCAATCAATATCAAAAACTTCGGATGGAAACCTAAAAGAATGGCGAGAACAAATTGCAGAGCAACCATACTTTGATTTGAATGACTGGATTCGTAAAACGGATGTTCGAGAACGAAAGCCAATTATTGGTGTGCAGGAAAGTGAAGAGATCATCAAAAAGTTGAGCCTTCGCTCTTACGAGGGAGGGTATAAAGTGATGATTATTTGGATGGCCGATCAAATGAATACCTCCACGGCGAACAAACTTCTGAAAATCATTGAGGAGCCACCGAAAAACACCCTATTTATTTTATGTGCTGAGTCGCAAGAAAGTATGTTGGCAACGATTTTGTCTCGTTGTCAGATTGTAAATGTTCCGCGGATCACCTTAGACGACATGTCCTTGTTTTTGCGAGAGTATAAATCGATGAATTCAAATCAGGCGGATAGCGTCGCGGCTCGAGTAGAAGGAGATTTTCTTGAGGCGTTGGAGTTCATGGGCGACCACCTCGAGCAGGACTCAAATCGTGAGCAGTTCATTCAGTTAATGAGGGTGTGCTACCAAAAGAAGGTACTCGACATGATGGCTTGGTCAGAGGAAATAGCGGGGTCGAGTAGGGAACAACAGAAGATTTTTTTAAAGTACTGCTTGCACATGTTTCGACAAAGCATGCTGCGTAATTACACCGAAGATCATTTAACGCGCGTTTCGGAAGAGGAAGACAATTTTCTGGAAAAGTTCGCTCGTTTTATTTCAGGGAATAACGTATTTGACTTCATGAAATCCTTCAACGAAGCCCATTATCACATTGAGAGAAATGCCAACCCGAAGATTCTCTTTATGAATTTGTGTTTTAATGTGATGCGTTACATTCATGCGGCATAGGATGACTGAATAATTTGACGTTTCCGTTTATCCTCCCCCCAGCCCCCTCCAAAGGGGGAGTGAACTCTGTGTTAAACAAGCCTGGTTTAGATGAATATCTCAAGTAATCAAGTGCATTTCTGGAAGGAATGGTTAACTCTTCCCCCTTTGGAGGGGGACTGAGGGGGAGGACCTTGAATCCTACAAGTGTTATCAACATCTCTTTGCGTAATCTTTCCGAACTCTCCGAATCTCCCCACCAATATTCTTCGTACTTTTACCCTACAAACAGAATTACTATGGGTTGTGCCAGTTGTGGGAGTAATGGAACTCCCGGCGGATGTAAAAATCACGGTACCTGTAGTTCTGGAGGTTGCAACAAATTAGAGGTGTACAATTGGTTAGCCAATATGGAGCTACCAGGAGGTCAATCGCCTTACGATATATTGGAAATCCGGTTTAAAAACAGCCGGAAAGGATTTTACCGGAACACAAAATCACTCAACCTGCAAGTAGGAGATGTAGTGGTAGTAGAAAGCAGTCCGGGTATCGACGTAGGTGTCGTGTCTGTTGTTGGAGAACTCGCCAGAATTCAGGTTAATAAGAAAAGTCCAAACTTCAAGCATGCTGAAGCGCGTAAAATCGTGCGCATTGCTGAACAGGAAGATATAGATAAGTGGATCAAAGCGCGATCCTTGGAACGCGAAGTGATGTACAAGTCGCGAACGCTTGCCGTAAATCTCGGATTGGAAATGAAAATTTCTGATGTTGAGTACCAGGCTGACTTGACAAAAGCGACATTCTACTACACCGCCGAGGGGCGTGTGGATTTCCGTCAATTGATAAAGGATATGGCGGATGAGTTCCGTATCCGAATTGAAATGCGCCAAATTGGTGCGCGACAGGAGGCCTCTCGTTTGGGTGGAATTGGCTCTTGCGGGCGTGAGCTTTGTTGTTCCACTTGGTTAACAGACTTCCGTTCAGTGTCAACAGCCGCTGCTCGCTATCAACAGCTTTCCTTAAACCCGCAAAAATTAGCGGGACAATGCGGAAAACTAAAGTGTTGCTTGAATTACGAGCTAGACATGTATCTGGATGCCGTGAAAGCATTTCCAAAGGGCGACTTGAAATTACGCACTGAAAAAGGAACAGCATCACACATCAAAACAGATGTTTTTAAGAAGCAAATGTGGTATGGTTATGACGGTGAAGCTGGAGTTGGATCGGGGTTGATTCCGTTGCACCCGGATCGTGTGCGTGAGATCATTAAGATGAATCGAAATGGAAAAAAACCCGCCGACCTTAACGACTACATGGATGTAACGGTTGAAGAAGAACCGGATTATACTAACGTAGTGGGTCAGGATAGTTTGAATCGTTTTGAACACATTTTCAAAAAGAAGAAGCGCTCGGGTAACCGTCGCAAGAAACCTTCAGGACAACAAACACAGGGAGGCCGACAGCAAGGAGGTCAATCAAAAGGAAAACAAGCAAAACGAGGAGGGCAACAAAAACAAAACAATCCAAAAGGGTCGAATCCACAAGCGCCATCTAACAAATCACAAGGAGGAGGCAAGCAAGGAGAAAACCCGAAAAACAAGGGTGGTCAAAACAAACGGCGATCCAACAATAACCGAAGAAGGAAACCGAACAAAAGCAACAATGAAAAGAAATCATAAGATCTGGTTGAGCTTGTTCTTGATTCCGTTGCTGGTAGCATGTTCGGACGCGCCGATGTTCGAGAAGGTGTACTCTTTTGATAATCAGGAGTGGAAGCAAGACGAGAAAATGAAGTTCGTTGTGAATATAAAGGACACTTCAAAAATTTATGACTTCACTGTTTTGGTGCGCACTACAACCGACTATCCATACAACAATTTGTGGATGTTTATGAAAACCATCGCTCCAGATGGGTCAACGGGACGAGAGCCCATTCAAATGTACATCACCAATCCAGATGGAAGCTGGGTAGGAACGAAATCGGGTTCTACGGTTGAAACACCACTTTATTTTAAGGCCAGAAAAATGCCAATGAAAGGAAAGTATACTTTCATCCTGGAGCAGGGCATTACAGATTCTAAGGTTACAGATATTTTAGACTTAATTCTTCGCGTGGATTACGCGAAAGAGGATTGATAAGTAAGTACCCCCGCTTTATCTTCTCCCCAGCCCCCTCGGAAGGGCAACTTCCTATTTAATGGCACTAAACCCTAATTTATTTCTTTTGCAAAAGCGTTTCTTACGCGAATATACCTGCTTCCCCCTTTTGGAGGGGGATTCGAGGGGGAGGACTTGAACAAATCTAATCTCAACATTGAGCAATTATCTATTGGCGTCATTTTAACACCAAGGACAAGTTCGTGTTGTGAGACTCTTGGAAGATTATTTCCGATAAAAACGGGTAGTTAGCGCATCGAGCGGAGCCGAGATGTACAATTTTACCATTCTCTAGGATATTCCCCCTTTGGAGGTGATTACCTAGATATTGGCAAGATGCACACAATTGAAAGTCTACCACAAAGGCACGGAGATCACAGAATATAATTAATACCCAAATTATGTAAAGAGCACTAGGGAGATTATGACTTTGTCATAATGTAGTGTACCTATTTCAAGCAACTTTTCCCACTTTCCTCAGTGTTCTTCGTGCCCTTGTGGTGAAAAAATACAAAGCATTGCCGTTATCTAGGAAATTGCCCCTTTGGAGGGGAATAAAGGAGGAGTACAAAAGAAAAAATTGCACCCTAAAGCTTATACTGATAGGAAAAAGCCAATACATGTCGAACCCCGCGATCAAAGGCATAAAAACGCTTGTCTAACTGATATTTAAAGGAAATGTCGTGATCATTATTTAAGTCCAACGATGCCCCCACAGCAAAACGCATTTTATCAAACCTCCGTCCTTCTTCACCTAAAGTTGGGTTATAGAAAAATTCGGTAGAAACTTTCGGCGTCAAAATGAAATCATTGATGTCGTATTCAATTTCTGGCTTAAAGCGAAAGGCTTGATCAAAATCTGCATCGTAATCAAAACTGCTTCGGCTATCAAACGCATACTGATACCGCACACGCATGCCCAATTCCAGGCGGTCAAAGCCCTCACTAAACTTGGCGTTAAAGTTCAATCGGTTGGCAACTTTATAATTCCCGTACTGGTTTTTGTCAATAACAAAACGATATTCTACAGACGGTTTGAACCACTTGGTCAACTTGTAATCAATACCAATTTCAGGGAAAAAAGTCTCCACTCCAGTACCACCAAAGCGCGTATTCAAATCAACAAACCAATCCGACTTTTTAAAAGCGTCACCTTCAACTCCAACAGTTGTCCAGAGCATATATGTGTCGTTTTGTTGAGCAGAAACAGCAGTTGAGATCGATAAAAATAGGATGATTGCTTTCCAACGCATATCAATGAATTAGAAACGTTCGTACACCGCTATTGTTCCCAAATCCACTACTTCCTTTTTATCACTGATCGTTACTTCTCTGATAATTGCTTTTTGGTTTGGTCCGTTCGGATTTGCATTGAGTTCTTGATACGTTGCGTCTTCGTAGAAAAAGATACGATAGTTTCCAGGCTCTAAAAAACGAAACTTAAACGTGCCGTCATAAGATGTTGCAATGTCATCATGAAAATACGTTTCGTCAGGGTCATTTCCATAAATGATATATACGTCAAGATCCGCGCCATCGTACTCTTTAATGAGGTTTCCAGCACTATCGTACTCTCTAACGTAAAGTTTTCCCTGAATGGTTGCAGCACCTCCAGGCCCTTCAATTTTTTGACATCCTGTTGTCGATAAAACAGTAAAAAGTAAGCCTATAGCAAACAGCGAATAAATGCGTTTCATTCTTGTATAGTTTCTAGTTTAAGGATTCGTGAGCGCATCAAGCACACTACTAAATTTCATCATAGTTAACGTGTCCAAGATACGAATAGTTAGCAATTTCTTAAACAATAGTTCACATTTAGTTAAACATGAGAATTCCTGAATCGCAGAAAATTAGCATGTTAAGTTTTCAACCAACCACAATAAATTTACGTCTATCAGTTACTATTTGTTAGCTTAATGTTAACAAAATTTATATTTTTAATGACGACTACGACTGTACTGCAAAGTCAGTCGCATACTATCAATACTCATGAAACGAACTTTTTTTTCAGCAAGGCTTGCCCTTTTTCTGCTGTTTGCAAGTCTTACGACTAACTCATTTAGTCAGGTTGTTATCAACGAATATTCATGTTCGAACATGAATGGTCCCCTGGATAGTTTTGGTGATAACGAAGACTGGGTTGAGTTGTATAACAATTCTGGAACGCCCTTTGATTTAACAGGATACTACCTTTCAGATAAGTCAGGAAACCTATTGAAGTGGCAAATCCCAAGTGGGTCAGTGCCAGCCAATGGACATTTAGTAATTCACTGCTCAGGGAGAAATACCGTTAATGGTGGTGAACTGCATCCAAACTTCAATTTGAAACAAACACAAAACGAATGGATTATTTTGACAAATCCTGGGGGTGTGGTTTTGGATTCATTTCGAATTGTGCACATGACGCAAATGGATCACTCGGTGGGTCGGTCAACAGACGGCGCGGCAGATTTTAAATTATTTACAACGCCAACACCAGGAGCACCAAACACGGGCGCATTAGAGTTTTACGAGCCAACACCCGTAATGAGTTTAGCACCTGGCTTTTACTCAGGAGCACAAACTCTAACAATAACTTGCGCTAACCCGAGTGCTACCATTCATTACACAACAGATGGAACAGACCCTACTTCGGCATCCCCGATATACTCAGGGCCGATAAACATTCCGAACACCATGGTGGTTAGAGCCATAGCTTACGGAACAAATCCTCCAAGTTTTGTGGAAACGAACACCTATCTGATCGATGAATCGCATGGAGTGCCTGTGGTTTCGGTGTGTAGTGCCGATCTTTTCGATCTTGTTGCCAATGGTAACCAGGGTCCTAATGATGTAGGCGCATTTGAGCTTTTTGAACAAGACGGTTCCTTTATTGATGAAGGTCAAGGCCACTTTAATAAGCACGGAAATGACTCATGGGCATACCCACAGCGAGGGTTTGATTTCATCATGCGAGACCAATTTGGATATAATGATGATATCGACCATTTGATTTTCCCAAGCGACAATGACAGAACAAACTTCCAACGCTTGATTTTAAAGCCTGGGGCAAGTGATAACTATCCATTCGAAACAGGAGGGGCGCACATTCGAGATGCTTTTATTCATACGCTATCGATTCGTGCAGACATGCTTTTAGATGAGCGAACATGGCGACCGTGTGTTGTTTATTTAAATGGACAATACTGGGGAGTGTATGAAATCCGTGAAAAAGCGGATGACCATGATTATACCGATTATTATTACAACCAGGATAAATTCAACTTACAGTACCTTAAAACATGGGGTGCTACATGGGAAGAATACGGAGCACCGAACGCTCAGCAAGATTGGGATGATTTGGTGAATTACATCATGACGAACAACATGGCTCCAGGTCCAAATTTTGATTATGCGAAATCACAATTGAAATGGGCATCTCTTTGTGATTACTTCATGTTTAATTCATACGTTGTAAACCAAGACTGGTTGAACTGGAATACGGCTTGGTGGCGCGGAATGGATCCACAGGGATCAAAAAAGAAATGGCGTTATGTGCTTTGGGATATGGACGCTTCTTTTGGACATTATATCAACTTTACCGGAATTCCAGATCCAACAGCAAACGCTGACCCGTGTAACGTAGAAAACCTACCGAACCCTGGTGGTCAGGGACATACTGACATTCTGGAAAAGTTAATAAACGAAAATCCAGATGTGGAGCAATATTACATCACGCGATACATCGACTTAATCAATACGAAGTTTTCTTGTACCTACATGAATCAGTTGTTGGACAGTATGATCAACGAAATTTCACCTGAAATGACAGCGCACGTGGCAAGATGGGGAGGAACCGTTGCCGGATGGCAAGCCAATGTGCAGCAAATGCGTGACTTTATCAACGCACGGTGTCTTGCTATGGAGCAAGGTTTGATTGACTGTTACAGCCTTACAGGACCTTACGATGTTACGTTTGATGTTGACCCAGTAAACTCTGGTAAGATTAAGGTGAACTCGGTGAACGCGCCAAGCTACCCTTGGACAACACAGTATTATGGAGCCATCAATACGATAACAATAGCTACACCAGAACCAGGCTTTATGTTTGATCATTGGGAATATACCGTAGGCCCAATGAACAATCCGATTACTCAAGACACCAATGGCGTGTCAATATCGGCAAATGATACCATTATTGCAGTGTTTGTGCCAGCAATAGACGACGATGACGGTGATGGAGTGCCTAACAATCAAGAAGCTATTGATGGAACTGATCCTAACGATCCATGTGATTATCTGGTGGCTTCTGTTTCGATAGCAGTAACTTCAGGTGCAGATTGTGATGGAGATGGTTTCTCGGATGCAGACGAAATAAATAACGGAACCAACCCGTTCGATCCATGTGATCCAGATGATTCTGATCCTCAATGTCAAATCGATACTGATGGCGACGGTGTTTCCGATCTAGGAGAAGCGTCTGGAGGAACAGATCCAAATGACCCATGTGATTATAATGTTGCCGCTATTACACTTCCAATCACTTCTGGAGCAGATTGCGATGGCGATGGAATTGACGATGCAACGGAAGTAGGCGCTGGAACCAACCCGTTTGATCCTTGTGATCCAAATCCACTCGGAGTAGAATGTGCAACAGGAATTCATGTACCGTCTGCCTTCTCGCCAAATGGCGATATGCACAACGATGAATTGATGGTGATTGTAGGAACGGATGTTGTAAACTATACCATTCGAATCTATGACCGATGGGGGAATTTAATTGTTGAGTCGAGCGACCACAACTTCGCGTGGGACGGTACACACAACAATACGCAATGTAATTCTGGAGTATATGCTTACATGATCGAAGTGCTGTTCGATGATGGCACGGCTGAGCTGCGCGAAGGAAACATCACATTACTACGTTAAAATGAAGAAACTACTTATAACAGCGATTTGTGGTTGTGCGCTTCACAGTAGTGTGATTGGGCAAGACCTTCATTTCTCTCAAACGATTCAAACCCCATTGCTAATCAACCCTGCTGCTGCAGGAGTCTTTGATGGATGGGAACGTGTTTCTGTGAGCCATAGAAACCAATGGCTAGGCTCATCGACACAATTCATGTCAACAGCCATTGCAGCGGACGCCAATTTTGGAAAAACCGATTTCGGCGATAAAGCGTACTTAGGCGTTGGACTAATGTTCTACACTGATGTAGGTGGAGACGGAAGCTTTGGAAATCAGCAAGGGTCTGCTACGCTCAGCGGAGTATTGCCCATGGGTTATGGAAGTACACTCTCTGCAGGTATTCAAGGAGGATATGGACAACGAAGTGTGAATGTTTCCGCATTGACTTTCAACAGCCAGTGGAATGGAAGCGGGTTTGATAATACCCTTCCAAGTGGTGAAGCAAATATTGGAAATTCATTTGCTTATATTGATGCTTCAGGAGGATTGATGTACCAATACGATGGAGGAAAGAACACCTTCGCAAGAAATAATGACTTCAAGTTTCAATTGGGATTTGCAGGTTACCACCTGAACGCGCCTGAGTTAAAATATAACTCGGGTGTTAGTACTGAACGGTTAGCACGAAAGTGGGTAGCACATTCACGCGTAATCGCCGAAGTAGCTGGATCACGATGGTCTGTTGACGCCTCGGTAGCACAATTTATTCAAGGCGGACATTATGAAACGATACTTGGAGGACTAGCTAGATGGCGCTTTGAGAACGGTACGAAAATCACCGGACTATCACATAATGCGTACTTGTCATTTGGAACCTATTTCCGCGTTCGTGATGCGATTATACCGACTGTAGCAATTGACTGGCGCGGATTCCAATTTGGGGTTTCTTATGATGCAACTATCTCTAAATTGCGCACCGTGAATTCAGGGTCTCTAGAGTTTTCTTTAACTTACAGAAACTTGAATGACGCCTTGTTCAAAGTGAAAGGAAGAAGGTATTGATTTAGGAAAAAACAATAGGTCAAGAGACGCTAAGCCGTCTCCCAGCATTCATTTCAAGATGAAAGACGCGAGAAAAGGATCTATGCCTTCGAATCTAAGGGTTTGCCAGGACGCTCTTTATTAAGACCCATCAAATTGCGGAAACCAGAGATAATCTTCTTGCGGAAGAAGAAGATCAACAAAATGTAAGGAATAGCCATTAGGTAAAGAATACCCAAATTGATGTTTGACCCAAAACTTGCGTCATCCATTCCTCCATGACCTGAACCTTGTTCTGATAGCATTTTACATTGCGAGCAGCCTTGACCGTATGCCAAATCAACAGCAAGAACCACAACTAGAATCAAAGTGATTTTTAACCAAGGTTTCATGGTACAAAGATACGGAATTTACGTCAGACGTATAAACTATAGATTCTGCCGTTCATCTGAGCAATTTGACAGACAGGCCGATCGACACTTTTTGGCTACATTTGTTGTTATGTAACATCTGTACATCTTCCACTAAATACTGGTGAATAAATGATGGTTAGGATGTTCCTTGTGACCGTTAAAAAATTAAACTGTAACACATGAAATTAGTTTTTGCAACACTATTTTTCTCACTTCTTTTTTTGGGCACAACTTCATGCGAATCGGAGAAGAAAGTTGTAGAACAGAAAATTACGGCGTCGAATATTGACAGTCTATTAAATGCACATCCAGATAGCATTCCTTTGTTAATTTGGCGCGGTGAATATCTTCTAAAGGAGCACAAATACGAAGAGGCAATGTATGATGCTGCCAAGGCATATCGTTTGGACAAAAAGAACCCTAAAACGAAAATGCTTTTTTCAGATGTGTTGATCAACAGAGCAGGAAGGTCGCCGCAAGATGTAGCCAATGCCCAGGCAATTTATCAGGAAATTCTTAAAAAGGACAAGAAGAACATTCGAGCTATGTTAGGGGTAGCAAAGACCTTTACCTACCAGCAGAACTTCGAAAAATCATTTGAATACATTAACAGTGCACTAAAGATAGATCGTAAGTACAGAGACGCTTATGTTTTGAAAGGGACAAATTATCTTGCAATGGGCCGCATGGATGATGCTAAGTCGTCCTATGAAACAGCAGTATCCCTAGACCCTAAGTTCTATGAAGGTTATTTCTTTCTTGCCAACATTTACGAATCAGAAGGCAATTACAAGCAAAGCGTTCAATATTTTCAAAATGCATTGGAGTTGAAACCTGAGACAGCTGATATCTCCTCAGAAATACGATATCGTTTAGCGGTTGCTCAGCAGAAGTATGCTGATGAAAAAGAAAGTTTGGACGAGCTTGAAGTTGCCAAAGAATACTACCGAGAACTCGCTAAAGACACCATGGATTTCTATTCAAACAGAGGGTATTTTCACTTAGGGTATATTCATCAGTTTATTCATGAAGACATTGATAGTGCAGTGGTTTACTACAACAAAGCGTTACAAGCTGAGCCTCGTCATGTAGAGTCCTGGCACAACCTTGGAATGTGTTATGATTATGCTGGAAACAAAACCAAAGCGCTGCAATCGTTTGGAAAAGCTTTAAAGTATAATCCAGACTTTACGATTTCGAAGGAGTATGCCGATAGTATTCGTTTGCTACCAGAGAATGACAGGAGAAATAAGTAATTGAACAGGTAGTTTAGAAGTGCTTTGCCGATGCGCGTTCAGCCGAAATACATTCTTCTAGTTTCCGATGCCTTTATCCCATTACTGGGGCTCTTCGTTTGGAACTGGAGCCTGTACTTTATTCTCTTATTTTACCTTTTGGACCTAACCGCACGCGAGGTATTAACACATTTCAAAACACGTGAAATATATCGTGTGCAAGGGCTGAAAAATACCCGGAAGTGGCAACGCAAGGGAATGCTCAGTGCGTTTCTATTTCTTGCAGCAGTGTTTGCAATTCATGGTGCCGTTTGGGTCTTACAGCCAGAGATTAATTTTGTCGAGGAGCTTATCGCTTTTTGGAAGTATGAAGAGTTGGGTGTGCAGCAAGGCTACATTCTGTTTCCATTAATTATTTACGCCGCATATGCACAATACCGTATGTCGTTTCTAATGCCAGGAAAGGCCAGAACGGTGTTAATGGACTCTCTCTGGAAACAGCATTTCATCGCTTTGGTTCTTATTATTGTTGCAGCGACTTTGACAGCGGCAATAGGAAGTCTAGTTACATTACCAACAGAAGTCATTGTCTGTGGTATAGTAGTGGCAGCGGGAGCTTACAGTCTTACACTTGAAAAAATATAAGGGACGTCTTTGTATGGGTTACTTCTTGGTCCTTCGTATCCAGGAGGGTAGAATAATAGACCCTAGAACCAGATATGGAAAGTAAGAAATGAGTCGCCAGATAAGTGCCAATACTCCAAGTAAAAGCGTAGAAGTGGTGAAATTGGAAAGCAACTCTCCAAAGGCGAATTCAGCAACGCCGCTTCCACCAGGAGTGGGGCTGACAAGCATAAACAACCACAATACAAGTTGTTGTCCCAATATTTTAATATTGTCGATGAACCCCAAGGATAAAAAAGCATTCAAGACTGCATTGATAACAAGATACCGTGAAATCCAACTTCCAAAGGTGCTAAAGAAAACCTTCCACCAAAATGAGCGCGATTCTTTTTTAAACTCTCTGGCTGCGGTTTCAATGTCATTTCCCCATTCTTTTGCAATAAACTTCCACCGACGAATGAAGGGCAAACTGAAAATAACCAGCAAGAATCGCGTAGCCAACTTTGGATACCAGAAAATAGAAAGATACAGAAGGAGACAAACGGAGAAAATGACACCACATCCAATCCAGAACCACCAAACAAGCGGTAATGAACCATCCAGTCCTTGAGGGAACAAGTCAGAGTGACTTACAAAAAGAAAGACAAACGGAATCATTACCACGAAAAAGAGGTTGTCCATGAATGCCGTGATAATTACTATGGCTGTTGCTTTCCCAAAAGGAATGGTTTCTCTATTCAAGATGAACATTGCAACAGCTGCACCGCCAACGACCCCCGGGGATAAAGCGGAGGCGAATTCCCATATCATGATTACATAGAAAGCAGCCTTCCAGCTAAGTTTCTTCTTGGTCAGAATACGGATTCGCAGCATGTAGAAAAAATCTCTTCCGGCAGTGAATAGTAAGGCACCCAACAGCCATGCAATAACGCTCCAGTTCCAATCAATGGTGCTCAATACGGTTCCAAAGGTTTGTTCGCTATATGAGCCGCCAGATGATTTTTTAAACTCATTTGGGTTTTGAAAGTCGACCTTCTCGTCCTTGTTCGCATCCACCCACGCGTGTGTTCCGGTGCCATCTTCTACCTTAATAAACTGTGTTTCGGATACGCTTCGGTAGATCATCCACCCAGAAATCAACAAACCTATAGCCATAGCAGCAAACAAGCGCCATCCACTAAAAAGTTTGCCAATTGGGTTACTCATTATCAGATGGGTTTAATGTGACCTCTACCTCCCAATTTGCTCGGACTTTCACTTCTTTCGAGTAGTAGTCTACTTGCTCTGGCTGCAACAGTGTTTTTAAATTTCCAATATCCCAGAGTCCATTTCCGTTGTCGTCTCGAATTACACGAAACGAGTAGGCTCCGGGAGTTAAAAGTTCCAGTTTTAAATTGTCTGAGGGGTTTTCAATTATTAAAGTTTTCTCCACCTTCGAACCTTTCAACATCTCTACTACAATGGGAGAGGTATAACCAGAAAGGTCGACATTCAGAACTCCATAATCTGCCTCTGTGTTCAAATTAATTGTTTCCTTAAAGGTTTTTGTAATACCAAAGGGTGATTGAAAAGCACCTTTTTTGAACTTGACTTGATACGTTCCTTTGATGTTTTCTCCCATTACTACAAAAGCTTGATGATCGGTTAAAAGTATTTTGTAGTTAGACACCAAGGTAGAATCATCTGTACTCATGATTTCAATGAGTGAATCTTGCCAAGTTTCGGCCCGTCCGTACAACTCATACTTCAGCGTATCTCCAGGAGCAACGTCTGTTGTGTGGATGGGAGCGATTTCAAAAGGACCTTCGCGGTCGTTTTTTCGGAAACGGTAGGAGAGTGTATCCGTGACATCAGTGCTATCGGTAACATGGGTAATAGCAATATCTACAATGTTTTCTCCTAGCGTATCAGGGCTGACTGCGTAATACGTGTCTCTCGCCTTATTGGTAAACACGGTAGCCTCTTTACCGTTTACTTTCGCATTTTTCAAACCGTAATAGCGAATATCAGCTGTTGATTCTAGCTCAAAGGTAGCCGGGGCAATAAACGATTTGACTTTATAACGCTGGTTTGGAAAAGGCGCATAAGTCCGAATAGGTATAGAATCAAAATAGTTGGTATCCACTGTAATCATACCACTTTCTGTAAAGCCTACACGCTCATCTTCTTGCGGAACAAGGTCCAGGTTTTCATCTTCGAAAGCACGAATTTTGTATTGACCAGGGGAAAGGTAGTTAAGCGTCGCTACGCCTTTTGAAGATCGCGCTAAACTTTTCAACTTGTCTGTTTCAGGATCAAATAATGCTACGGTGATATCTGATAGCGGATCGCCAGAGAAAGCGTCTACAACAGCTACAGTGTAAGATGTGGTATCCAAAACAGGTCCTGTAGAAAAAACCAACTGCAAGGTGGTATCATTTCCTTCGTTGAGATCCTTCACTGTTCCGTTGAGGTAAATGGCATAGGTGGTGTTGGCTTCCAGTGTATCTTCCCAGGAAAGATAGAGTGTCTTCCGCTTCATTTCCGCCTTTATTGTCGCGTGAGGTGGCACCATCACGATGGTTTGAGCAGGATTGCTTAACTGAAAATATTCATCAAATGGAATAACAAAGGAGCTTCCGGTATAGTTTGTCTCCGCGTTTTGCGGCTCCATGAGTTCCTCCAATGGTTTTGGGGCATTCTCATCTTTAGGACCACCAGAAATGGTGCCCACCTGAGCGCAACTACCTAGCAAAGCAAGCAGAACGATTACATAATACTTACCAGCCATTCGCAAATTTGATTCAGATAAATGGAGTCTACTCCGTCAAAACTACCCAGTTGATCGCTATCGATGTCCAATACACCAACTACCTGACACTCTTTCACCAGGGGCACTACGATTTCACTCTTGGAATGAGAACTACAGGCAATATGTCCCGGAAAAGCATCTACGTCCTCAACAATCACCGTTTCCTTGCGTTCCCACGCTGTTCCGCAAACACCTTTTCCCAATTGTATGCGTGTGCAGGCAACAGGGCCTTGAAACGGCCCAAGGACCAATTCATCTTCTTTTACATTGTAGAATCCCACCCAGAGAAATCCGAAGGCTTCTTTCAATGCAGCAGCTACATTTGCCTGATTGGCAACCGTGTCTTTTTCATCACCAATTAACGCCTTAATTTGAGGAATCAATCCTTCGTATTTGGTGTTTTTGTCGCCTTCAATTAGTACTAAATCCTCCGCCATATCTGGGTTTTATACAAAAGTGCTTTTTTTATGGTGAATCTGCAATTTTTAACTAACTTGAATAGAGAAAGCTAGAAATTGCCTAGCATTAAACGCTATTGAAACCGAAAAATTATGTTAGAAAAAGTGCCGTTGGAGAAGGTGTTGTTTTTGGATATTGAAACAGTGCCTCAAGTGTATGACTACAAAGATGTAGATGAAAAAGCAAAAGAGTTGTTTGAAGCGAAAACCCGTTGGCAACTGAAGGATGATAAAACCTATGATGACTTGTATGATGAGCGAGGAGGAATCTTTGCAGAGTTTGGAAAAATTGTATGCATTTCGGTGGGATACATCAACAATACGACTACTGGAAAGCAAATTCGGCTTAAGTCGTTCTACCACGATGACGAAGAAACATTGCTGAAACAATTCAAAGGGTTGCTGGACGAACATTACAATACGCCGTATCACATTTTATGTGGGCATAATGCGAAGGAATTCGACTTTCCATATATCTGCCGCCGCATGTTGATTAATGGATTAAAGCTCCCGAACACGCTCGACATTGCGGGGAAAAAACCATGGGAAATCCCGCATTTGGATACGATGGAGCTATGGAAGTTTGGAGACTTTAAAGCCTACACATCTTTGGCCTTGTTGTGTCATGCCTTTAATATCCCTACGCCGAAAGATGATATTTCGGGTGCAGATGTTGCCCGCGTGTATTACGAGGAAAAAGACCTCGAACGCATCAAAGTGTATTGCGAAAAGGATGTCGCAGCGCTCATGCAGTTGTTCTTGCGCATGAAAGGTGACGCCTTGGTAGATGAAGGGGAGATTTACTACAGTGGCGAGAAATAGAGGGTGAGAAGTAAGAAGCGAAAAGTGAAAAGTAAAAAGAAAAGGTTCTACTTCTCACTTTTCATTTTCTCTTAAGTTCAGCTTTTAAAGCCATGCACCAATCCGTAATTTTAAACTCATGTGAGATTGCAATCTGACGTGGAAAAACGGGCTTCCCCCTTGTGGAGGGGGATAAGAGGGGGAGGACACCAGCGAGACGTCTAATATTGAGTCTTTTGCGGTTCATTTAAATCTAACGTACCTTTGAACCTTAAAACACTTCTCATGAGACTTACTATCGCATTTCTACTGGTGACGTTTGCCAGCTCAGCGCAAATGCAAATTTCCAACAACACCGTTGCAGATATTGCCGTAATTCAAAAGGAATTCAAGAAAAACAGTGAGCGCGTTTCACAGACCATGCGCAATCAGTTTCCAATTGACAGAATTCAAGGAGCTGATTATGTTGGGTTCGTGTGTACTGTAAATTCTTCTTTTGCGAGAGAAGAAATGCAGAGTCGTGGAATAATTGTTGGGTCGCAAATAGGAAACATTGTGAGTTTGCGGTATCCAATAACTGAATTAAGCTCTATTTACAACGAATCGTCTATAGACTATCTAAAGATGGCGGGAATGGCAAAGCCGCACTTGGATAAAGTTAAAGTTGGAACTAATGTGGATAGTGTTTGGCAAGGAATTAATCTTCCAGAAGGTTATACAGGGAAAGATGTCATCATAGGGATTACTGACTGGGGATTCGATTATACTTCACCCATGTTTTATGACACGCTGCTTCAAGACACGCGCATTTTAGCTGCTTGGGATCAATTTAAAACAGCTGGATCTGCCCCACAACCGTATGGCTATGGGGCAGAGTACACCACACCGACAGATTTGATCAACGCGGGGTCTGATACTGCGAACTTTTATTCTTATGCGACGCACGGGACACACGTAGCAGGTATTGCTGGAGGCAGTGGCGCAGGAACAGAACACCGCGGAATGGCGTTCGAATCGCAGTTTTTATTTGTGACATTTCAAATTCATGAAGCTGCCATCTTGGATGCATGGGAGTGGATGTTCAACAAAGCGCAAGCAGAGGGAAAACGGCTCGTAATGAATGGAAGCTGGGGTATTTATCATTCGAGCGCCCTAGATAACTCTGACATTCTTGCACAAGCAATGGAGAACTACGCAAATCAAGGGGTGGTGTTCGTTACTTCGGCAGGAAACAATGGAGATGTAAACTTTCACATTCAGAAGGACTTTACCAACGACACACTCAAAACAAAAATAAACTTTTACGTAAATCCAGGAATGCCAACGCTTTGGGGACAAAGCATTCACATGTGGGGGGAGACGGGTAACGAATTTTCCACACAGTTGGTTATAACTGACGTATCCAACAACATCGTTGCAAGCACGCCTTGGTATCCTACGGCTTCCACTTCAAGCTACATTGATTCGTTTTTAGTTGCTGGAGGTACGGATACAGTTTTTTTCAATCTGGCAACAGATGCCGCTTACCCAAGTAACGGAAGGCCTCAAATGCGATTGCGTGTAACTGAGCCAGCAAATAGCTATCGCGCTGGATTTCTTTCTACCGCTGCCAATGGTACAGTGCATTACTGGAACCTGACAGAGCTTACTACAGATGTTGGCAACTGGGGAATGTCGTTCGGAAGTATTGGGGCAGGGTCTACAGGCGGTGACAATCAATTTGGCATTGGAATTCCGGCGTGTGCAACCAGCACGATTTCCGTAGCAGCATATTCTTCTGAATTTTACACCATGACGGGGACACTTGTGGGAGGAGCAGAGGCATCCTTTTCAAGTAATGGACCTTTAATGGATGGAACCTTGAAGCCAGATATTGCGGCACCAGGAGTTCAGGTAGCATCTTCCATTTCATCTTATACTGACGCTACATTTCAGCAGGTAGATGAAACTCAATTTAATGGAAGAACGTACCCTTTTGGTCGTTACAGCGGAACGTCGATGTCAAGTCCGGCAGTGTCGGGCATTGCAGCGATCATTTTGGATGCCAACCCATTTCTTTCGGCACAGCAAGTCAAGGATGTTATCATCGAAACAGCCAGAACCGACAGCCATACAGGGACCCTTCCTCCGCATAGTGTAAAATGGGGTTGGGGAAAAGTCAACGCGTATCAAGCAGTGCAAGCGGCCTTAAACATTGTGGGTCAGAACGAACTAGAAATCGATTATCACTGGACCGTTGCTCCAAATCCAACTTCGTCTTCCATTGCTGTGAAAGATGTAGAAGGTAACGTGGAGAATATTCAAATCATTTCCATGACCGGCGCATCGGTCTATCAAGGTCATGAGCTTTCGTCTATAGATGTTTCAACACTAGAGTCGGGCGTATATGTCCTTCGACTTGTGGTTGATGGAAAAGTACAGCAAGCGAAGTTCATCAAAGAATAAATTCAATGTACATTTTTGTTACCTCGAACGCGATAGGTAATTGTTTGTTTAATGTTCTTTGTTGGAATTAATTTCCGCGCTTTTCGCTTTTGCCCTTCTTGATTTTGTGCTTCGGTTTCTGGAATTCTTTTTGTCGTTTCTTTTTCATTTTTGCATTGGTAACACCATGATAACCGTTTCCAGCGGCATTAGATGCTCCACAACTAACAAAAGCGAACGAAACCATAAGGGCAAAGGAGATAAGGACTACTTTTTTCATTTTCTAGTTTTTAGAGATAAGAGATATAAGGAGAGAAATCCGATAAAGAACGGATGACTACTATTTCAAACGCTCACTAAAAATAGTTATTGTTTGTACGAGAAAATAAACAAACAGCGTACCAGTTATGAACAAAGCGAATATCATAACCGGAAAGCATGAATTTTCGCTTATGCTAGAACTTGCCAGGCCCTGGGAATAAAGGATGCTAAATCTTTAGGTGTCATTCCCTCCATTCCAATTTCACCTGCACAAATATCTCCAGCGAGTCCATGAAGATAACAACCTATAATAGAAGCGTGTTTCGAAGAATATCCTCTGGCAACCAAACCCGTAATTAACCCCGTTAGTACATCGCCACTACCTCCTTTGGCCATTCCAGGGTTCCCTGTGCTGTTGAAATACGAGTTTCCGTTTGGTAGAACAATGCAAGAATGATGTCCTTTCAAGAGAATAATGGCTTGATACTCTTTTGCCTTTTTTCTGGCAAGATCAATTCTTTGATGACTATTCTGAGTTGTTCCAAACAGTCGTTCAAACTCTTTTGGGTGCGGAGTAATAATGGAGTTCTTAGGGAGTAACGACAGGTCGGATTCGCTCAAAAGGTTCAACGCATCGGCATCTAGCACAACAGTTTTTTCGCACGATTCTAGCGTTAGTAGCAAAGCTTCTTTCGTTTCCGAGTCTTGACCCAACCCAGGTCCAATTCCAAGGCAAGTATACTTTTGCACCACAGGAACATTCCTCCAGTGCGTGTTTCCAACAACTAAGCACATCGCTTCAGGGCACGTCGATTGCAAAATAGAATAGCCAATCTCAGGTGCCATCACAGTTGTCAGCCCGACGCCAGATCGTAGGCAAGCTTCCGTGGCTAAAACGGCTGCGCCCATCATTCCTTTCGACCCACAAACCAGTGCTGCATGACCGTGTGTTCCTTTATGACTGTGTTTTTTACGAGGTAGTAGAAATGATTGCACAAGTGACCGATCAATGAAGTGCGAATCAGTTTCCAGTTGATCAATAAAGGCTTGATCCAAACCAATATCCAATACACCCCATTCACCCACTACTTCAGCATACTCTGGTAATAGAAAATTGTGTTTAGGTGACTGAAACGTGAAGGAGTAATCGGCGCGAATGATATTGTTGATATTGACAGTACAATCGTCTTGATCATACAACCCTGACGGAAGGTCGACACTAAAGACAGTACACTTTTGTTGGTTGATTTTGTGAACAACTTCTCCCAATAATCCCTCTAGTGGACGCGTAATGCCTGTTCCCACTAAGGCGTCAATAACAGTAGCGTATATATTGTCTGGAAAGTCCGAAGCGGTTTTGATAATTCTAAGTGTCATGCTCATTTTTGATAAGCGCTCCTGATTCTTTTGATTATCAGGGCTTATTTTATCAGAAAATGCTACCAAATAACAGTCAACCTTCCAGCCTTTTTCAGAAAGTAAACGTGCAACTGCAAGGCCATCGCCCCCATTATTTCCAGTACCGCAAAAAATGCTGACCTGTTTGTTTTCTGAAGTTACTTTCGACAGAAATGCTTCTACAAATGCATTGCTTGCGCGTTCCATAAGGTCGAGAGAGGAAATAGGCTCATTGGCAATGGTATGTGCATCGCATTCTCTTATTTGTTGAGCACTGAGTATTTTCATATTTCCATTATTGTTGAACTTCTTCAAAGGAACTCCAGCCTAAACGTTTGTCGATGGTTTCGATAAGGGTTTCATCTAAAGAAAATTCTTTTTGCTCGAACGCCAGGTGCAAACGACCGCGATCGTAAAATCCATAGATGTATATTGGAATCATACGATCACTACAATAGGTAAAATTGTCCAATCGAAAGAAGTTCTTTTCAAAAATAATAGTGCATTTGCAGTCGAGATTAAGTTTCATATTGCCAATGGATTCGATATGGATCGATGAATCAGTGATGGTTACCCAATAGGAAGGATCGGAGGTAGGGTTTTCGTCGATACGAACCCATTTGATTCCAGATATTAATTCTTGGAAATGTGCTTCATCCAGTTTGCTTCGAAATTTTCCGGGAACGAATTGCTCGATGCAAGCAGGATGGCTCAGAATACCAGCAATCGCCGTGTTGTTGTGTAAGGTTGAGTCCAGCCCAAGTTCCAACGCCTTCAAAATGTCGGAACAACTTTCGGAAACATTGTAATCTTGCGAATAGACTCCCCAATCGTATTTAATTATTCCACGAACAGCGTAGTACTCCGCGTTCAAACTGTCCAACTGGATGGCTTGATCGAGCAGGTTTATTGACTCAGTCAAGTCGTTGGAGTTGATGTGTGTTTTAGCAATCGCCAGTGCGCATAGAAGTTCCGCACCCTTCTTCTTTTTGGCTTTGCGTGAGAGTTTTTTCGCCTGTTTTTCCCAAAACGAAGTGTCAAGTGATTTCGCTTTCTTGACCCGATACGGATAGAAGATATCATCCACACCGTAGCCTTGTCCATGTGCGAAAGAAACAGTTAAAAGAAAGATGAAAAATGCTAGATATGACTTCATAAATTCTTACAATCAAAAAAGGCGGTACACCCAAATGCACCGCCTTTTCTGAATATACAACAATCTAGTTGATGAAGACTACTTCTTCAGTCGTCGTCTCCTGTTCAACCTTAAAAATTTTCTAAATAGAGGGTTTATCTACAAATGACGAGCTTTCTAACTTGTAAGTCTGCCTTCTGAGTTGTTAATACCACGGAGTACACACCATTGCATAATTCACTTATGTCGAATGATTGATTTGTTTGAGCTCTTTCTAAAACTAAACTTCCGGAGCTGTTATATACTTTTACAGACTCTATAGTTTCTTCTGAATAAATGCTTACAATGTCCTTTGCAGGGTTTGGAAACAATTCAACCTTAGAAGCTAGCAGGTTTTCTTCCAAGTTCGCGGTTGGATTCTCCTCTGCACACAACATATTTATTTCAGCAATATTTAGCATTCTATTGTAAATACGAATGTCGTCAAGGTCACCAGTAAAATAACGCCCTGATGCTTGGTTGAACCTTCCTATTGACAAATTCTGGTCGGGATTCATAGGTGTGCCTTGATATGAGGAAGAGTCAATTAACGCACAATCAACGTATAAGTATAACATTTGAGTTGAAGCATCTCTCATACCTACAAGAAAATGCCACTCACCATCACTTACAGAAATGTTTTCTGCTGCATGGTAAGAGCTAAACGGGTTTGGTGTGCTAGTCGTATTGGTGAAGCCTACACCGTTAGGAACGACAGTTGGGTGGTGGTATAAAATACTCCAAGAAGAAGACTCAAGTGATGGCAATGCAAGCAGTCTTCCACGGTCGGTACTGGTTGATTTAAACCAAACACAAACCGAAACATCAGGCGAGGCAAAAACAGAAGACTGAGGAACCACCATGTACTCCGTTCCGTCAAAATTGTAAGCAAAATTAGCATTACCAAAGCGATCCGTTGAAGGGCTTGCAGTATTCATTGAAACATCGTAGCCATTGCCACTTAAGTCATTCGTAGAAGCATTGTTAAAGTAATATTGAGCGACTAGGCCACTGGTTAATTGAGCAGAAGACGAAAAGGCATAAAAAAATACCAGGAAGGTAAAAGTTAATTTCATAAATGAATAAGTGTGTAGTTTATAATACGCAAGCAATTTAGTAAAAATAAGATCCTGTTCAAAAGAATTGACAATTCACAATATCAAAAAAGGCGGTACACCCAAATGCACCGCCTTTTCTGAATATACAACAATCTAGTTGATGAAGACTACTTCTTCTGTCGTCGTCTCCTGTTCAACCTTAATAATTCCTTGACCTACGAGGCCACCTTTTTCGGCATCAATGTTCAAAACGGCAACCCCTGCTTGACCCAATTGATACACTTCATTGAAATTAAAAGTGGCTTCTCCAGCTGAATTGGTGTAGGCTGTATCGTACAGCACAACGCTGGATGCTTGATTGGTGGTAGATTGTCCGTAAACAATCACACGTGCATTATATACCGGCTGATTATTGGCGTCTCGAACCAAAACCTTTGCGATGGTATCTTCTTTTTTTCTGCATGAAACTGAAATTGTTCCAACGAACAAAAGCAATAATGCAAATACTATATATCGTCCTTTCATAACCTTAATTTAATTGGGTAGGAACACTGTTTCTACCGCTGTTGTGTGCACACGACTGCGAATGTAACCAGAGGCTTCTTTCGTAGCCGTTTTCGCGATGATATCGAAATAAGCAACAGGATTTTCTTCGGCCCCCGCAGCTTCGTAGTATTCCTTCATGTTGAAATAAGCAAAGCCTGAGTTGTTCGTCACAATGGTATCCACCCAAGACATGGTTTCCGGGTTGGAGTTTACATCGCCAATAATAATCACCTTCGCACCCTCAACCAGTTCATTACTGGCAGAGCGAACAAACACCTTGATCACCGATGGATTGTCATTTTTACACGCAGTAAACAGACCGAGCGAAACAAAAAGCAATCCTATAATTAGTAATTTTTTCATATCATTCTTGCGCTAATCCTCATAAACAGAGCCGTTCAAAGATAATCTATTTCGATTAAAAAGAGAACAATACCCCTTTAATTCTTAACTTCGTACGCCTTATTGAACGGTTTTGTTTCAATTTATAACAAGTTTACCTATTAAAAAGTTACAACCACCGCTCTAAGTTCTGAAACGTAGGTTCTTAGAAAAGGTTGGATAAAGTACCGATGAAAGAGAAAGTGGAACAGTTAAAGGCAGAGATCGAAGAATTTAAAATCGATTCTGCCGAAGCAATGGAGCAATTTCGCATTGCTTTTTTAGGATCCAAAGGAGCGATCAAAGACTTATTCGCAGATCTAAAACAAGTGCCTAACGAAGAAAAGCGGGAAGCAGGACAGTTGGTAAACGGACTTCGACAGTTCGCTCAAGAAAAAATGGATGCTCAGAAAGAGGCGCTCTCAAGCTCTCAAGAACAAGCCAGTAGCATTGATGTAACGCGCCCGGGCGATGGCCTAATCGTTGGAAGTAGACACCCACTTTCATTGGTACGATCTGAAATTATAGAAATTTTTGCGCGCGTTGGATTCACTGTCTCAGAGGGTCCGGAAATAGAAGACGACTGGCACAATTTCTCAGCGTTGAATTTTCCGCCAGAGCATCCAGCGAGAGATATGCAGGATACGTTTTTTATTGAAAAAGGCGAATCATCTGAATCTGAAATGGCACTCAGAACACACACGTCATCGGTGCAGGTGCGAGTAATGGAAAATTCAGAACCGCCGATTCGAACCATTTCCCCCGGACGTGTATATAGAAACGAAGCAATTTCTGCTCGCGCGCACTGTTTCTTCCATCAGGTAGAAGGTCTCTATATTGACACAGACGTGTCGTTTGCAGATTTAAAGCAGACCTTGTTGTATTTTGCTCAGGAAATGTTCGGAGATAAAGCACAAATTCGTTTGCGTCCGTCTTATTTTCCGTTTACGGAACCTAGTGCGGAGGTTGATGTCTCTTGCACCATTTGCAATGGAAAAGGATGTAACGTGTGTAAATACACGGGCTGGTTGGAAATTTTAGGGTGCGGCATGGTAGATCCAAACGTATTGAAAGCAAGCAATATCGATCCTGAAAAATATTCTGGTTTTGCTTTCGGAATGGGAGTGGAACGCATTGCTCAACTAAAGTACCGTGTAAATGATCTCCGTCTGTATTCTGAAAACGATGTACGATTCTTAAAGCAATTTACGTCAGGAATGTGATATGGGATTCTTTTCAACTTCAAATAAAAAGCAACTGCCGTGGACGGATCTAACTTCTGTGGACCAACTACACGAAGTATTAGAATCAGCTGAGAACAAACCTGTTTTGTTATTCAAACATAGTACACGATGCAGCATTTCGTCTATGGCAATGAACTCTTTTGAAGGTCAATGGAGCACTGATAATGAACGTTGTGACCTTTACTTTGTAGACTTACTTAGACATCGTGATGTTTCAAATGCGATTGCGGAGGAACTAAACGTGATGCACCAGTCACCACAAGCCATTTTATTTGACGGCTCAAACGTATTGTATCACGCTTCGCATTCAGGAATTGATGCACGAGCGATTGAAAAATTAGTGTCATGAATCCAAACGCAAAAAAATACATAGTCATAGCCTTGATTGTTCTGGTAGGAGGCGCACTTTTGATTGGTCCCTTATTGAGAGAAGAGCCGGTAATCGATGAAGGCGGAGGCGGAATTAAATACGCTCCAATTACGCAGCCTCCTCCGGCAGCGCAGTTTGCTTTCAGTGATACCGATAATTTAGCGGTAGTTACTGGTGGAACTCAAACAGTGGAGGTGAAATTGAATAAAAAAAACATTGCTTCTTTGGAGTTAGAGTTCGACGGGACAATCATTCAGAAATGGGATAATCCATCCGGCAAGGTGTCATTTCCTTTTTCTGCATCGGCATTAGGCACCTATTCTTTCAAGTTGATTGCCACGATGAAGGACGGAACTCAGTCCATTGATGATCGCTTAGTTCAAGTGGTGTCAGATATCGAACCAGCAACTTTTCAGGCAAAAATCATTGGAAACCCACTTCCGCACGACCCAAATAGTTTCACGCAAGGGTTGGAATTCAAGAACGGAAAACTCTTCGAAGGTGTTGGCCTTTTTGGTGAGTCCAAAATTTTGGAAGTTAATCTTCAATCTGGCGAAATCATTCGAAAATTAGGATTGGATCCGAGTCATTTTGGGGAAGGAATCACAATTCTAGGGAATAAGTTGTATCAACTTACCTGGCAAAAAGGCAAGTGTTTGGTTTACGATTATACTTCCGACCCTGATATTTTTATCCTTTTAGAGGATAAATCCTATGAAGGAGAAGGTTGGGGACTGTGTAACAATGGAGTGGAACTTATTTTATCGAACGGGACGGAAGAAATTCAATTTATCGATCCAGAATCTTTCGAAGTGAAGCGAACAATTAATGTATATAGCGACCAGGGTGCGTTTTCGCAGATAAATGAACTGGAGTATATCGATGGAAAGATCTACGCAAATATTTATCAACAAAATTTGGTGATAGCCATTGACCCAGCAACAGGAAAAGTGTTGGAATTGGTCGACTGCAATGACCTTTCTTCACGAGGCGGTGCCGCAATGGGAAAGGAATTGAATGGAATAGCTAAAAATGACGAAACGGGTAAAATCTATATGACAGGAAAGAAATGGTCGGCGCTATTTCATGTAGAGTTTGTTCCTGTTTCACTGCCATAGGTTCATTCTTTATCGCTTCTCTATTTTTTTACGATGGATGGTATTGTTTTCGTCGCGAATTTCCAGCATATACATTCCGCTACTAAGGCTTCCAAGTCGCACTGTAAGTTTGGGGTTGAATTCCTTCCAAATGAGTTGCCCTTGAAAGTCCAAAAGACGAATTTCCTCCAATTCGAAGGCTGACTCTATGCTAACGATATCTTGGAAGGGATTGGGCCCAACGATTACATGATTCTCAACTTCTTGAACGTTAAGGTGGAATTGTAAGTTTTCGTAAAACCAAAGGGCTCCCCCGTCCGATGTGGCCAGTATATCCAGGTCTCCATCGCCATCTATATCTACAAACTCAGGAAGGACAACAGTAGCAACACCACCAGTTATTCCGTATGGATTTAATTGACCACCATCAAACAATGGCGCATTAGCATTGGCTAGATTTTGAATGTATCGAAAGTTCCCACCTGTCTCTCCTATGAGCATGTCGAGATCACCGTCTAAATCCAGATCTCCCGTAGTAGGATGCGAGAAATAAACAGGGTTTGGTATCAAATTAAATGGGTTACTGACTGGCGATGCAAATGCAGGAAAAACGCTTGTGCCTTCGTTCTCAAAGTAAATCAATCCGCCGGCTTCGCCACTTACCACATCATAATCGCCATCGTTGTCCAAGTCTGCGAATTCAGGCATGGAAATATACGACAGTGCACTAAGACCAACCCCATTTACTATAGGAGCACTAAAAAAGGGATTGGTTGCCGAGCCGATGTTTTGATAGTACAAATGATTTCCGCCATATTCGCCTGCTAGAATGTCTATATCACCGTCATCATCCAAATCGGCGGCGGTAATAAATGCATAGTAATAGGAGCTTGTCAGACCAAAAGGGTTTGTTTGCGCGGGTTCAAAAGAAGGGTTTTGCGCTGTTCCTGAGTTTTCGACGAAGTCCAAGGTTCCGAAAAAACCACCCATAATTAGATCGTAATCTCCATCACCGTCTAAATCGGCGGGGCAAAACCCACCTACATAATTGGTAGTATCTACTGAAAAACCAAAGGGGTTCTCGACGGGCGGGGCGAAGGATTGGGCAATAGAAATGGTGGACAGTCCCATCGCTACAAAAAAGGAGCTCAATCTAGTGCTCATCAATTGCTTAGCAATGGAAGAGGGGAGCGACTGAAGTAGCGTTCGAATTTTCAATGCAAGCTTTCGTAAAACCCTGAAAGGAGCATCTTTTGTAAAAAGACGATACCATTCCCGAATCCGAAAATTGAGTTGACGAATCTTTCTGGAAAAGGGAGATGCGTGCATAATTCCTTCCCAATTTAAGCATAAGAGTACGCGTTTAAAAGAAGGTCAGCAATAATTTTTAGCGATTTGCACAAGTCAACGAGGTGACGAGTTGTACTATTTTATTCCTGCGAGGAACGATTTCATGACCTCAAAACGCTGATCTATGAAGGTGCCAATACGCATGAAAGAGTTGAATTTTTCCTCTTTATAGGTATCTAGCGTTTGTGAAAGTTTTTCAATCAATTTTGGATCATCAATGTTAAATTCGGGTAATTCCATGCTGAGCACCTGTCCACGTCCACGTCCGTCTTCGTTGATCAAAATTGATGGAATTCTTTTACTTAGAAAGTATAGATGGGCATGCACACGATATCCAATGTGGAAATCACAATCATCGTAGTATTTGATTTTTTTCAGGTCTCCCTCGACGTTGGTAATCTTAATACCTGGCTTGATAAAGAAAGACCCTAAACACATAAGAGCGTAGGAAATAAACTTGCGCATACCGTTTCCTTTACCAGGAAGGATTCCTCGGTGAAAACTTAAATACAACTTGGCTTTTGGAAACTTTTTCTTCGTTAAGCGAACCACCTTTAAGGTCTGAAAAAGTAGGGCTTGAGAAGCTGGAGTTGTGATGACAATTTTTTTAACGTCATCATTTTCCTTGAATGACTTACCGATGGAAGGTAAATCGTACCAAACAGGGCACCCAGTCATGGTAACATTTTTGATCCCATGGTTGTTGAGAACTTGCTCTGTTAGTACATCACGGCAACTGGATGCAGTAATGCTTGTGTGAACATTGTTAAGAAATGCTTTGGCATGCTCGTCGAACTGAAACGACAGAGGATCGTTCATTGGTTTTCCTGACCACCCCAGTCCGTAAGGAATGATAGGAACTTTGATTTTAGAAAGGTCTTCGGTTAATGGGTATACACCAGGATAAACACTGCTTGTGTATGCGGGCCCACCACAGAGAATAACACAGCGTGCTTTGTTTATGGTGTCCAAGTGATCGTCTATAGCTTTAAAGCGATCTAATGGTATAATCTCTTCGTCCACAAACTCGGCAAGTAATGCTTTGGCACGCGCACCGATCAAATAATCGCCAATATTTCTTTTGGCACCGACTAATACAACTATCATAATTTATTCAAATAAATCCCATTGAAGAATCGTGTCCTTTTCAATAGTAGACGTTGCCTTCCGTCCTATTAGATTTTTCATTTCGAAAGGGGGAATTCCGAATGCAGGTCGCTTCCAAGTAAGGTGTGCTTCTGTAATGAAGTCACCCGCGTCAATGTTTTTTGCCGCAACCAAGCTTCGACGTGCATTTTGACGAGAAATGGCTTCTGTTTCCAGTGGCTTTTTCTCTGTATCACCGACAAGTGTATAAATATCTTCTAGACGTTTTATGAAATGTTTCAGATCGTTCTTGTCCATTGCGTGGTAATGGTCGTTACCGGGAAGTGTTTTATCATGTGTAAAGTGCTTCTCTAACATGATTGCTCCAAGAAGATTTGCTGTTAACAGCGAGTCCATTTCGTACGGAAGTGTGTGGTCTGAATAGCCTGGAATGGTGTCAGGGAAATTCTTTATCAAATCCTTGATCATTCCTAAGTGTGCATTTTCATTTAAAGTAGGGTAGTTCAACACGCAGTGCATCAAACACAAAGGAACGTTGTACTCACGAATAACATCCACGCTTTGTTTTATTTCATCCATGTATGAGGCACCGGTGCTCAAGATGATAGGCTTACCATACGAGCACATTTGCCTAATAAATGGTTCGTTGGTTATGTCTGACGAAGAAATTTTAAAGACATCCATCAAGTCGTTCAAGAACGCTGCGGATTCGGCATCAAACGGGGTTGACATAAACTCAATGTCCGTAGCATCGCAATGTTTTTTCAATGCTTCATATTCTCCTTTCCAAAAGGAGTCGTAGCGTTTAAATAGTTCAAATTGAGAGGTAGCCGTTTCCTTGGTGGTGTCCCAGTACGAGGGGCTATTTTTAGATGCAATTGTTTCTGCTTTATATGTTTGGAACTTGATAGCATCTGCTCCGCCTTCCTTGGCCTCGTCAATCAGACGTTTGGCAAGGTCGATGTCACCCTCGTGATTCACGCCCGCTTCCGCAATTATGTACGGTTTTTTTACAGCGTGGCCACCATATAAACTTTGATCATTGAACCAATCCAATATTTTCATTTATCAATAAGGTTTTTAATTTTTTGCATTACAGCTTTCTTACCGTTTTTCAGGTTCGATGAAAGAAGTGTATTGCTCATTTCTTTGCGTGTGCTTTCATCCAGGCAGTCATCGAAAGCAGCATTTATTTCTTCATCTGAAACTTCCGTTCCTAATCCCAGGTTTCTAAAACCGTACTCGTCTTTTGCGAAAAAATGAGTGGTTTCACGCTGATTTTGGCAAAGCACTATGGTTGGCACACCTAAACAAGCGCACTCGAACGTTGTTCTTCCACCAGATGTAAAAACAAGATCAGCAGCCCCAATATAGTCAGAAATGTTGGAGACGTTGTTAACGATTTCCAAATGCGGATACGTTTCTTTCAATGCCCCAAGGTCACTGTAGCCCATTCCAACAATCACCTTAATCTCCATGGATTGAGCGTTTGTGTTTTTATTGAGCACTTGAAGCACACGAGTTGTTAAGTTGCTTGGGTCCACTCCGCCAAAACAAAGTAATATAGTGTTCACTTCTGGTTTCACCTGATGCTGTTGCGAAAAAAGAAACTCATCTCTCAGGATAAAATACTCCAATCCGAAAAAGTGGTTCGGTAGCTTCTCTTTTTCCGGATACATGGCATTGAACACCAGGTCTGCATGCAGTGCACCTTCACCTAAATCCTCAAAATTGATTACGGTGGAAGCAAACTCTTTCATGCGAACAACTTCACTTGCCTCAGTATCCAGTCGGTCGTTAATAACTACATCTGGGGACAATCGACGAGCGGCGTCTACTAAATCCTCTTCTTCTTGCATAACCACGAGGTAATTATTCTCGGCGATTTTATTGTAAGCCAATTGACTTTTTTTATCCACGAGGAATAATAACTCATGATTTAAAATCTCATTCGCGATACTAAGCACGTTGTAGACGTGCCCCATTCCTATCTCTTTGTATCCTGAAACAACAAAAACGATGCGGCTTTGCTTTAAATAGAATTCACAGATGTTCCAGTCGGTAAACGTATCGATATCAATAGCCTCTTCCCCGACTAGTTCGTACAAGTCTACATTCCTTCCAATTCTAGTATTCTTATCGATCATATGCGACCGACACATTATAAACCCTCCCGTTTCTTTAAAAATTTGCGGAAGTTGCTGTCGGTTGACGCGTTTTTCATAGTTCGGAATGAACTTACCGCCTTTTTGCAACCATGTCAGGTGAGAATCATTGGTAGCTGAAAGCATGCTATCCAGCTCGGGATGAGCTATCATCTTTTCAATAGCTTTTTCCAAACTTCCAACACGCAACAACGGAGAGGTGGGCTGCATGGTAACAATAATGTCGTAATCTCCATCGAGCTGTCTAACCTCGTTACAAATTACTTCATCCAAAGTGGTGCTGTCTTTCGAATAGTTTTTATTTCTGCGAATGGTGTTTGCACCAAACTTCTTCGAAATAGTTAATATTTCCTCGTCTTCACTAGAAACAAATACGTCGATTTGCGTGTTTGCAACTTTTGCTTGTAAGGCTGTTTGAATGGAGTAATAGATCAAGGGCTTACCCGCCAGTGACCGCAAATTTTTTCTTGGGATACCTTTGGAGTTACCTCTGGCCGGAATAATAATGAGAACCCTCTCCATACACTAACAAAGATATCATTTTGGATTAATTCAACCCATTATAAATCATCGGGCATATTCGTTTTTGAATGGCTCAATGGCACTCTGTCAAATGCATCAATAAGGGATGTTTCGCTGCAGTTATAAATGGATACTCCATACTTATCGGCATATGCTTTTATGTCCCAATACCCCCTGAAACTGAGATAGAATTTATGCAAAACTTCGTGAAGTCTTCTTGGACGAACTTTACTGTCTTGCATGACTTGTGCTTTGGACTCTTCTTGATCATAGAAGTGCTTTTGGTTGATAAGCGTTAAGTTGTTTTCATCAACTTCAATTTCTCCCAACCAAGAATGATCAGCGCCTGTTATATATATACGTCGATACCCTAATTTTATAGTATTCATCAAAGATGGGATGAGAACATTATGAGGCCGCGGAATGCCCCAGCCTTTTCGATATATAAGCCTCATTAGCCATGGAAATCCTTCTACTCCTGTATCATTATAGTAGAGAGGTTTGATATGTTTATTTTCTTTAAGAATTCTTTGAAACTCTTTTGATTTTCTGCCCAAAACAGGAACTAAAATTTCCATTTCCCATTTTGTTCTATCAATAATTGTTTGGAATAAATGGTTTCTGGCTTTGGCGTAGTGCGCGGGGATGTCATCGTCGGGAAGGAAAAAGATGGTGGATTGTACAACGTAGTATTGAGGTTTTACGTCTTCATACATCTCTGTTTCAGCAAAGTGATTAACGCAGATCGTGGGAAGACTCATCAATTCAGTTCTGTATTTTTTGTAGGTATGAATAAATGAAGGGCCGTTTCCTAAAATGATACATTTGTCCACATTTTCCTTCTTGGAAAGTATCCCTGCTCGTCTGGAAAGTATTACGATTTTTAGAATGGATTGGATGGAATCCAAGAAGTTGTATATAAAAGTGTTTGCTTTCTTCATAAGCGATGACTAAAACCCTTAAGTTTTCGTGACTATTTAAACGGTATCGGTGATCTATTAACCAAACTCTGTATGATTAAAGTCTCTACTAAAAAAGATATTTAACTGTAAATCCATGTCGTGCTTGGTTTTTTCTGGAAGAAAGGGTGTTTTGACTTTTCTTCCTGGAAGAATTTTATATCTAAAGCCTTGCTCTGCCATTGTTTGTAGAATAAACTCTAAGTTTTGGGGCTGTCCTAAAAAGGAGTGAAACTCAATAAAGACGTGATCAACCTTATTGAACGAAGTACCGATGTTCTTAAGAACTTCAATTTCAGCGCCCTCAATGTCAATTTTTAAAAGGTCTATGTATTCATAAGGGGCGAGTAGCTCAGGAATACTTATGGTTTTAACATCTACTGTGTTCTCATCTCCATATAAGGTTCCCGCATCAGCTCCCTTTTGAGCAAACGACAAGCTTAATCCGGGCTCAGACCAAAGGGCTTTTTGAATTACCTCGGCAGGGCAGTTGTTAATTTTTAGGTTGTTGCTTAATATCTCAGCAATTTTTGGGTCGGCTTCAACAGCTATCAACGTTGAATTAGGATAAAGAGAATAAAAATATAAGATGGAAATTCCAATATTCGCCCCAACATCCACAATTACAGGGGCTTCGTGCTTACTAATGAACTTATAGTTCTCATCGTGTATTATTTCATGATACATGCCCATCAGAGCTTTGGCATCATTGTAAACTATCTTTTTTCCGAGAACTTTGGTCTTGCCGCTTTCGTCTTTTTTCTTAGTTGCTACCAGAAAAGCCATTCTGAGCAGTCCATAAAATGTTGGTGAGGTGTACTTTTTGAAAGTTTGTTTAAGCTTATTCCCGATGAATCCCATTAGAAAAAATTAGATAAGAGTGCTGAAAACTTTATGTTGTTTAGCTAGCCCTAAAATTATGAAATAGTTTTAATCAGAATAAAAAGGAAACGATAAGAAGAGCAGCTTGCACGACGTTAACCCCTATTTCTAAACGCAAAAAATCCTTCCCATCAGCGACAGGAAGGATGTTTGAACTATGTGGTTTTATTTAATGTTTCTCCAATTTCTGACGGCTTACCTTTCCTTCAGAATCGATTACTTGTATCATGTATACACCGCTTTTCAAGCTTTCCAGGTTAATGCTTCCTTGCGGACTCACTTCCGAGTACACTAATTTTCCTGTCATATCTAAAACTTCTACTAAATCAAGTTGGGCGTCTCCACCAAACTTCACCTCCGACGCAAAAGGGTTAGGGCCGATAGATACGTTGTTGGCAATCTCGTCAATTCCGACATTGAACTGTGTATTTTCGAAGAACCAAAGACTACCATAGTAGCCAGCTCCCAGTACATCGAAGTCACCATCGTCGTCGATGTCCACGAATTCAGGGAAAAGAAAATCTGTTACATTGTCAACAAGACCGAACGGATTTACCTGAGCAGCAGCAAAGGCTGGATTAGAAGCGGTACCTGTATTTTCGTAAAATGCAAAAGTTCCGTAGTTCTCTGCTGTTAATAAATCAAAGTCACCATCCCCATCGATATCAGCCACTGTTGGGTTTTGAAAATAGGCTGCATTTGCCGTAATTCCAAAAGGATCAGTAACAGGGGCCGAGTATGCCGGGCTGGTAGATGTCCCCGTATTTTCGTAGTATACAATTGTTGGCGTGCCAGCGTACAAAATTGAACATGAAATGACATCGAAGTCTCCGTCGTCATCCAAATCAACAAAACTTGGCATTTCTAACAATGACGAACCTGAATTCAGGCCAAATGCATTTGACTGTGCTGCCGCAAAAGCAGGACTTGTAGCCGTTCCAGTATTTTCAAAATATACGAGACTTCCGTAATATTCGCCGACTAATAGGTCGATATCGCCGTCGTCATCTAAATCAGCCGCCGTAATAAAGGCATAGTAGTAAGTGCTTGTCAAACCAAACGGATTAGCAACTGCGCTTGAAAAAGATGGACTGTCTGCTGTTCCTGTGTTTTCAAAATAATTGATAGTACCGTAGTAGCCACCCATCAATAAGTCGGTATCACCATCACCGTCCAAGTCTGCCACACCAAGTCCTCCAAGGTAGGATGTTGAGTCTACCTGAAAACCAAACGGGTTCTCCAGCGGAGCAGCAAATTGCTGTGCGGTTGCTTGTGATGCGAACCCAAAAACAATAGCAAGTGCTCCTAGTTTGTGCGCCAACTGACGACCTGAAAGCACGCCGCGCAATTCACGGATTAATACTGCAATTTTTTGTCGAATACGATTTACAAAAGCCTCAGGCTGTCGAGCCTTCATGGCCAACTTCATTTCTTTAATCAAGCGATCCAACTGACGGACCTTTCTTGAGTGGTAATTGTGTTTCATGTTGTTAGGATTTGTACTAATTTACGATTGTTTCGCCCAAAACGTTGAGTTAGGGATAGAAATTCCCATTTTATGTTCTGGTTTTAAGGTGTTTAATATGTTTGGACGCAGCTTATTTGCCAATACATGTACATCGTATATTTCGTCCAAAGAGGTTTGCCAGGTTATTTTTCCTGAAATGCTTGCAGTTGGTAGGTGCACGACTACTATTCCCGCCTCGTTCGCAGAGTCCGCAAAGTCAAGTTTCGCAAATGTCGATGAATTCTTACGAAGCTTCGATAATCCGATAAAAAGGTAGTCCTGATATAAGTCCATACCACGGACGAATCCATCTAATTTCACAACAGTTTTATAAGTGCCATTGCTGGTATCAACCTTAATTAATTCTCCGGTTGCTGAGAGCAAACAATATAGCTCACCGTTGTAAATACGCGGGGAGTGCGGCATGGCTAGCCCATCAACAACGATTTCGTTGGTGGTGACATCCATAATCACCCCCGTTTCAGTGATATTTTCTCGCCAGCTTTGTGTGCTATTGCCAGTGTTGAAGGCGGTTGCATATTTTGGTAGCCCGTCCTGCATAGCCATACCATTCAAATGACAACGATCCTCTGATACAATTTTGTCTACAAACCACGGTTGCCAAAATGGTGTAAAATTGTAGTCATCGTCCAGCGAAATAATACAAGAGAAGAGCGTGTTTATAGCATACAACTTGCCATTCTTCCCGAAGTTTAAATCGTGAATATCCACCTGACCTGTGTGATAGGTAAGGCGAGGCATATACAAAGCGTCATATTTCTGCGGAGCTGGCGGATAGAATGCGGCCAAATCTTTGGAATTGGAGAACACCTGCACCGAATCTTTACACGCTAGCGCCAGTTTGTCTTTTTCGGTGTCTTCTGCAATCCCCATGGGTTTGTCAAAAGTTCTTGGCAATTGTACCAGAGCGTGTTCATCTTTGGCTGAAACAAACACGAGTTTACCTGCTTGATAAGTGGTAATCGCCAAGGTACAACCGAGTCGTGATAGAAGCTCAGGAACTTGCGAAGTATATTGACATGCGAAGGGCGCTAGGGATGGGTCGGGTTGCTGCATATTGTAGTGTTAAGATCGGAGTCGAATTTAGGAAAAATGCAGAGATAGTAGACATGATTTGGTAATCACAACATCTTTTTGTCTCTCATCTGGCCTAGAACCTTACTCCGTACTGAAAGGTGTAAACGGATCAAATTGTTGTATGGTGTTGACTTCCTTCACCGTTCCGTTTTCGACACGAAGGATGCGCCCCTGATATTTTTCCACCATACTCATATCGTGGGTAGCCATTAGAATTGCCGTATTTTTTTCCTTCAGAATGGCCAGAAGTAAACGCATGATTTCCTCTGAAGTTTCTGGGTCTAGATTTCCTGTCGGCTCATCTGCCAAAATTAGTTTTGGGTCGTTGATTAGAGATCTGGCAATGGCAACGCGCTGTTGTTCCCCACCGGAAAGCGCAAATGGCATGGCGTTAATTTTTTCTTCTACCCCTACTAATTGCAACACTTCTTTTGCGCGCTTATCCATGGCTTTCTTGTCCTTCCAACCAGAAGCTCCCATCACAAAACGCAGGTTTTCAAGCACTGACCGGTCTGTGAGTAGCTGGAAATCCTGGAAGACGATACCCAACGAGCGACGTAAATTCGGAATATCCTTTTTACGAAGAGCATTCAAGTCAAACTCAGCTACGCTCCCAGTTCCTTCTGAAAGCCGCAATTCACCGTACAAAGTTTTTAACAGACTACTTTTTCCACTTCCAGTTTTACCGATCAAGTAGACAAATTGATTGTCTTCAATTTCGATGTTTATATCCGACAAAACAGTTACGTTATTTTGTTGGATGACACCGTTCTTTATTTCAATGACATTGCTCACTAGAAATAGATTTATATGTAAAAGTCTGAATTTCGGCACGTAGTTTGCCTTGAAACACAGAAATAATCTTAACAGATTTCCGTTTAAAACTTTTAAACAGTCTCTCCAAACACCGAATTGAGTAAGGTTACCTTTACTTGATTAAAAAAGCAGCAAGCCTATGAACAAATTGCTTTTTACCGCCCTCCTATTTCTATCCAGTCACGTTTTTGCACAGACTTCGGAGAAATACAACAGCGAATACGCCAATTTCTATCGTGCCGAGGAACTCTTCGAAAAAGAGCAATACGGCGCTGCACGAAAGGAATTCCGAATCTTTTTGGATGAAATGGACGAGGTAAACGACCCATTTTATATTAAAGCACTGTATTATGAAGCTATTTCTGCACTCAACCTGTACAATAAGGATGCGGAACGGCTCTTATTATCATTCCTCAAGAAGTATCCCGAGAGTATTTACCGAACCGACATTTATTACCGTTTGGGTAAACACTACTACTATCGAAAAAAATGGGATGATGCATTGGCCTGGTTTAATAAGTTAAGCATTCAGGATGTTCCAGAAGAAAATAAAGATGAGTTTTACTTCAAACTAGGATATGCCAATTTTAAGGAGGACAACATTGATGCTGCGCGAAATGCCTTTGTGGAAATTAAGGATGGTGACTCAAAATATGCACCACCAGCGTTGTATTATTATTCGCACATAGCGTATCAAAAAGAAAATTATCAGTTAGCACTAGAAGGTTTTCTGAAACTAGAGGAACACGAAAGCTTCGGGAAACTGGTGCCTTATTACATTGCACAGATCTATTACCTTCAAGGTAAATATGATCTCGTGACACAATACGCAAAGAAGATTTCAGGGTCGGATGGTGTTATGGACGACAACGAAATCAATCAACTGATAGGAGACGCCTATTACAGAACAAACCGGTTTGATGAGGCAGTACCTTACTTGAAGAAGTACAATAGTTCTACCAAGACGACGCGTGAAGAAGATTACCGCTTGGGCTATGCGTACTTCAAAAGCGGTAACTACGACAATGCAGTGACCATGTTTGACCGTGTGAAAGGAGTGGAGGACAGTTTGGGTCAAATCGCATTTTATCACATCGGGCAATCAATGTTGAAACTAGATAACAAGGTATCTGCACGATCGGCTTTTGAAGGCGCGGCTTTCATCGAAGCAGACCCTGTGGTTCAGGAGGATGCCTTGTTCAACTATGCGATTTTATCGTATGAACTGGACATCAACCCTTACGATGAGGCAGTTGAAGCTTTTGAAATGTACCTCAATCGTTATCCGAACTCGTTACGAAAGGACGACATCTACCAATATTTAGTGAACGTTTATTTGAGTACTAACAACTACTCAAAAGCCCTGGCATCCTTGGATAAATTGCCGAATAAGGACATCAAACTTCGTCAGGCATATCAGTTAATTTGCTTCAATCAAGGCGTGAGTCTTTACGAGAAAGCAGCGTATGGTGATGCGATAAAATCTTTCGAGAAGGTAGATAAGTATCCAGTAGACCCGGCGATATCAGCACAAGCACGATACTGGATTGCGGACTCCTATTATCGTTCGAATAATTACGATAAGGCAATAGAGAATTACAACAAAGTTGGAACGATGCTGGCGGTTCCTGATGGATTAAAAGCTGAAGCAAAATACAACACGGGGTATAGCTATTGGAAAATAGGCGAGAAAGCGTACACCGAAATGGAGAACTTGGACCGAGGATCTGCTTCATGGAGCTCATGGAACAAAAAACGAGAATCTGCCATTGAAAGTGCGATTACACAATTTACGCTCTTTTTAAGATCAGACCCAAGTGGAGATCACAAAAAAGCGGATGCCAACATGCGTATAGCCGACGGTCATTTTGTGATGAAGCGCAATGAAAATGCAATTGAGTATTACAAGAACGTAATTTCTTTGCATGCTCAGTACGAAGATCAGGCGTTGTACTACATGGCCTTGACATACGGGTATATGCCTGAGAAGTCACAGGAAAAAGTGAGTAACCTCCTGAACATCATCAACAACTTCCCGCAGTCCCGTTATGTTCGCTCTGCTGTGGTGCAAGTCGCAGAAACCTACAAAGCAGATGAGGAGTACGATAAAGCACTGAAATACTTCAATAAAATTGTTATTGATTATCCTAACTCAATTGAAGTGCCGAATGCCCGGATCGACATTGCCGACATTCATTTTAAGCAAGGCAAAGCAGGAAAGGCAGAGCAAGAATATATCGCTGTTATGAATCAGTTTGGCGCCGATCAAACGATTTGTTCAACAGTGGCAAACGCCTTGAAAGACATGTATACGCAGACAAATCAGTTGGACAAAATTGATGGTTTGGCTCAGTATCCTTGTTTCGATATCACTGAAGACGAAAAGCAAAACCTGTATTATATTCCAGCCGTTCAGGCTTATTTTGACTCTACTCTGTCTGTGCAGGCGCGATACACAAAAGCGATTCCTAAGCTAGAAGAGTACTTGAATAAGTATCCAAATGGAAAATACAGAGATGAAATCAGGTTCTACCTTGCGGATGCGCATTACGGACTTGGAAACGAAGGTCAGGCAATTGCGGTGTACCAGGAATTACTGTCAGGTCCGAACAACATCTATACGGAATACTCTGCAGCGCGCGCAGCGAGTTACTTCTTCAACAAAGAAGATTATATCCAGGCAATCCCTTATTACAAACGAATTGAGCAAATCTCGAAAGATCCAGAAAAGCTTTCCAATGCTAAACTGCGATTAATGGTCTGTCATTTCAATCTGGAGAACTGGCAAAATGCCGCCCTTTATGCAGGCAAGGTCATAAGTGATGAAGGGTATGCACCACACGAAATTGAGGAGGCACATTACATCCGTGCAAAATCAAATTACAATCAGGAGTACTACATGGACGCAGCCGCATCTTTATTCTGGTTGCGTGATAATCTTACCAGTCCTCGCGGTGCAGAGGCCAGATATTTGCTCGCTGACATTAAGTTCAGGGATGATGATATGGACGGCGCATTGACAGAGATTGAGAACTTATTGAAAATGCGACCAGCCCATAATTACTGGATTGCAAAAGGCATAATGCTGCGATCCAAAGTATATATGGCTCAAGACAACTTGTTCCAGGCCGAACAGGATTTGAAGTCCATACGACTACACTACAAAAACACCACTGATGGAATTTTAGACGAAGCAAATTTGCTTTGGGATGAACTAATGCAGTTGAAAGATGCTCCAAAAGACATCGAGGAAGAAGGAGAACGTGTAATTGAAATAGATGGAGGCAATGGAAATTAAGAAGAGCATATACACAGTATTCGCGCTATTGCTTATCGGAAATGCAATGGCACAAGGTAATAATGGAAACGTTTTAATTGGAACCGGGACACGACCTATTGAAAAGGCTTATCGTATTCCCATCACACCAAAAGTGATTGATACAACAATCAATACAGACGTTGTAGACTATCCGTTATTGAACCTACAGCATGAAACAAGTACGGATGTCGGCATGATTGACCCCGCAGCGGTGGACATCAGAGAGGTGCTTGCGCCTTTGTACAACTTTTATGCGAAAGTTGGATTAGGCACAGAACTCATGCCATTGGGTGAGTTGTATTACGATTCAGATCGATCGCGCCGATTGATGTACGGAGCGCATGTAAAGCACTTGAGCTCGTTCGGAAATATTTCGGGCTATGCGCCTGCACAATTTGATCGAACTGGAGTCAAACTATACGGGGGTTTAAATGAGCGCCGTTACAGCGTTCGTGGAGATATGCACTACCGCAACCAGGGACTGCATTATTACGCAATTCCCATCGATAGCCTAATACGCGACAGCATTTCTCAACGGTACAGTGATTTTGGAATGTCTGGATCGTTTTCTTCGCATATTAAAGACAGTGCCAAGCTGAACTATACCCTTGGTCTGACGTATAATAACTTCCTTTCGCAAAAACCAGAGAAAGACTTAAGTGATTGGAGAGCTCGTGAAAACTTTTTTGGCATAAACACCAATTGGATGTACGTTCACAAGGCGGAAACGTATAATTTGGATGTTGATATTCTCTACAACGGTTATAAATACGGTGTGGAGGGCGACACCAACACATTCGCTTTGGATACGGGATTGGTGAACAACAATACCATTGTCATGTTAAGCCCTAATGTTGTGACGCGATTGCAAAACGACCGCTTTAAAGGAAAGTTCGGGGCGAAAATTGCCTTTGATGCCAACAATGGTGTGAAAGCGCGTATTTACCCTGACCTGGAATTGAAATACAGCATGTTCAATGATATTTTTATTCCATATGTTGGCCTTACCGGTGGGCTGGAGCAAACGACCTTCAAAAGTCTCACTCGAGAGAATGAGTTCATCATTCCAAATGTTGAATTGCGAAATGAGAGTACAGCACTTGATTTCTTCTTCGGAATCAAAGGTTCTCTCTCCAAGCGAATTGGATTTAATGTTGGTGCCAGCTTCGCAAACGTGCGTGATGCCGCATTCTTTGTAACGGATACAACGTATTCTATTGGAAATGCATTCAAGCCCATTTATGACACCATGAATGTTACCACCATCGAAGGGTCGGTTTCTTACCAGCAGTCGGAAAAGTTGAAAATCGATGCCATCGGGCGTTTCAATTCGTATTCCTTGTTGAACAACAGTTACGCATGGAACTTGCCACAAATGCAGGTGATTTTAAGAGGCTCGTACAATTTATACGATAAGTTCTTGATCAACTTGGATTTGGATTTAGAAGGCGGTCGTAGAGGATTGGTGTACGAAGATGGACCAGACGTGACACTTGAAAATGGACAATACATTGTGGATTTAGGCTTCATTGCAGACGCCAACTTGGGTGTAGAGTATCGATACAACAACCGAATCTCGGCATTCTTACAGTTTAATAATTTGGCGGCACAACAATACCAACGTTGGGTGCAGGCACCAGTTCAACAGTTTCAAGTAATGGGTGGATTGACATTTAAGTTTTGATGTCGTAAATCAACCACGTTGTTAAGAAATGACGACTTTATTTCCGGCTGGATAAAACGATCAATTCAGCCACGAAACCAATAGCGATAACTACATAGCCGAGAATCATCAATACAGCGGCAAAAGGAATTGCAAATACACGAAAGGTTAGTTGTGCGCCAAGAAGTAACCCACCTAAAAGTAATATAAGACGAGGTCCTTTCGTTCGCCCTTTGAAAAGGTCAATTGTTTCCAGAAAAAACCAAAGTGCGCCGAGTAGGATGAAGCTGTAGAGTACCACAGGATCGAACCTAACCCCGAAAGTAAACGACGTTTCCAAAGCACACCACACCACAATAAGTACACACTTAATTGTGTCCGTATATCGGATCATTTCTTTATTCCAATACCGAACGAAATATAAGCCCCCAACTGTAATGTATACGAGTCGTACAGGTAATCGACTTTCAATGATATGTTGAATATCACAATACTTAACAACAAGGAGTGCGAGCCAACTAAGTGCAAGTAAAAAGGACTGTATGCGTTTAAATAACATTTATAGGCTAAGGCAAATAGAGTGGGTCTAACATCTTAACAGTATCAATTTCAACTGAAAACACCTTATTATTTCGACTATAATAAAGTATCGCTTTCGATGAGAACGATGTTCCTTGCGCTTGTCCGAAATATAAAGATTGGTTTTGTTTTAAGTCAATCGTTTGTTCACCGTATTTCAAACTATCAATTTGAATGGCTTCCTCCAAAGCTTCCGTTTTCACTACGATTTCTTGATATGGTTTTACCTCTTGTTGTCCCGGGTAATAAACTTGACTGGTACAGGATACTATAGCAACTTCAGGGGTGCTGCATGCGGACAAACAGATAATACTTAAAAGGCCAAAAAATGGATAGATGGAGAAGTAGTTTCGCATAAGGACACAGTTTGTACCGCTAATTTACGAAATGGTAAGTAGTGAGGCGCATAGGGCGGAGTCGAAATGCGGTTTAATTTGGGTAGAATATCACATCTCCGGGTAGCTCAAAATGCAGACTTCAGTTTTGTGAAAATAATCGAATCAAAAATGAATTTTACCTAATTCTATTAGCGTTTTTGCGGTTGAAGGTATTGCACCAGACGTTTGAAGAAAGGCTTCTTGCTCGAAGTGTCTTGTTCTTTCTCTTTCGGGAAGTAAGAGCGTTGTCGCAAGAAGACCATCACCACACCAATGGTAATGGAGGCATCAGCAACATTCCATATGGCAGGAAAAACCTCTTTTCCCCCTACCCAGGGCACCCAATCGGGCCATGTTCCCTGAAACTGAAACATATCTACCACATTCCCAAAAAGAAAGCCAGTATGGCGAATTTCCTCGGTTACTTTGCGTCCGTCTAGTGCAAATTCATGCATGTTTCCCGAACCGTTAAGCAGGTTGAACTGCATGGTGGGGTCCATGTATTTGTCAATAGGGAAAATGTAGTCATAGAACATGGAATCGATGAGGTTGCCAGCGGCTCCAGCGAGAATCAAACCAATAGCAATGAGAAACTCCATCTTCATATTTTTTCGAGCCTGCCGAATCAGGTAGAAACTAATTGCGACGATTGCCACAATTCGAAAGATGCTAAGCGCTAATTTCGCCCAGATAGAAGCACCAAAGGTTGTTCCAAATGCCATCCCCTGATTTTCCGTGTAGTTCATGACAAACCAATCACCAATAAGAGGACGTTCCATCTCCACGGAAGAGTCGTAAACACCATTGTAATATGGAGAGTAGTTTGTTTTTACGTAAACTTTTACGACTTGATCAATTACGAGAATGGCCAGTACTACAGCCAGCGCAATGATTAGTTTTTTTTTCACGTTGTCTAGCTTTGCGCGTTCTTCGCTTCAATGCTAAGCGTGGCATGAGGCACCAAACGCAAGCGTTCTTTCTGGATTAACTTCCCAGTCACACGACAAATCCCGTAAGTTTTGTTTTCAATTCTCACGAGTGCGTTTTGCAGGTTTGAGATAAATTTCTCTTGGCGTGATGCCAACTGCGCCACCTCTTCACGAGATAGAGTGTCTGAACCGTCCTCCATCATATTGAAAGAGCGTCCTGTGTCATCCGTTCCGTGGTCGTCGCTGTGTGATAGTGAACCACGAAGAAGCGCCAAATCTTCTTGCGCCTCCTTTAGTTTCCCAAGGATTAAGTCCTTAAACTCCTGTAATTCGCTATCTGAATATCTTGTTTTACTCATGTCTCTTTGTTGTTGTTCTGAGCCTTTTGAAAATAGCTCAGAATTAAGGAAGCCTAAATATAAAATTCTGGTAAATACTACGCAATAAACGGGAAATAAAAAATGTATCTTCGCTCAAGTGGTACGGTTATTCTTTGGAAATAGGTCTTTTGTGTTGTTGATACTGCCTTTTTTGGCAGCGGCTTACGTTGGGCTGAACTACTACTTTCCATATCATTTGCCCGAAGACGGAGCACATTTCGGTTTGTGGGGTAATTTTCTCCCACAATCGAGCTGGACATCTCAGATTATAGCGCCTGCTTTCGTGTTTGCTGAAGCCTTATTAATCAACATGCTCTACAACCGGAACGAATTCATGGACCGCAACACCTACACACCAGCGCTTCTCTACCTAACGCTATTGAGCACTTTCCACTGCTTTTACTTTTTGGATGGTTTTGCGGTAGCACAATTTTGCCTGGTTATGGCTATGGATCAACTGTTTCAACTCTACCAAAATGAGGACGGTCGAAAACGGGTGTTTAACACAGGGTTTTGGCTAGGACTGGCATGTACCTTTCATCCATTATTGGTCTTTGTGTTGGTTGTTGCCTTCGGGTTGATTTGGGTCATTCGTCCTTTTATCATGCGCGAATCTGCGCTGCTCGCAATAGGGTTTTTGGTCCCGCTGCTGTACGGAGCTTTTTACGTTGCCTGGTCAGTAATAGTTATTGAAAAAGAGCAGGTTACAGCTACGTCATTCCAGCTAAACATTGAAGACGTGGTGATGATTGGTGGGCTAACATTTCTGTTCATCACGCTGAGTTTCGGAACGCTGAACCGTAAATTTCAACAATCTTCCATTCGATTGAAAAAGCTTTTTCGGATCGTTTTAATTCTGATCAACTTTACACTAATGCTCACCATATTTGAGTATTATTTTTTCGGAAAAAAAGAAGGGCTCGCCATGGTGTTCGTTCCGTTAATGTTCGTGCTTCCTTATGCCTTTGGGTACAAAAAACTTCGTGATGTTTCCACAGTCACCTATTACGTACTTTTCCTTTTTACCACGGCTCGATTCATTTTTCCGCTCCAGTTCATGGAGTTTGGATAAATGGGAAAACATCACTTGAACCTTGCAGTTTAAACTGTAGTTATTCTAAATTTTCCGACAAAATTATCGTCAAACTCTATCAATCTGCGCCTTTCTCTACAGTCACATTTCCGTTGGTAGAGAGCTCTTTCTTCGCAGGTGTATCTGCTGTGGAGCATCAGCCCGATTCTTTTCGGCACCAGTTGACATAGCGTGAATATGTTGTATTTCTCAGAAACGTAATACTCTCAGAACAAAAGATCAACTCCGATGTTCAATTTCGGAGCTGAAAAACTGTTCATTAACTGTGGGTAAATTTTTAAGTTTCGGTACCTCGAACGCTTGAATAATGGTAAATTTGCGGCAATCAATTTATTTAGCAAGCATGAAGTTTGGAGTTGTAACATTTCCTGGGTCCAATTGTGATGAAGACATGATTTACGTTCTTGAAACCTTAATGGGTCAAGAAGTGGAGCGTTTATGGCATAAAGACACGGACTTAAAAGGAGTGGATTTTGTTGTTCTGCCTGGAGGTTTTTCTTACGGAGATTATTTACGCTCTGGTGCTATTGCAAAGTTGTCACCAATTATGAGTGAAGTCATCAAACACGCCAATAACGGAGGATATGTGTTGGGGGTGTGCAACGGGTTCCAAATTTTGACAGAGTCAGGGTTGTTGGAAGGTGCATTGCTTCATAATGACAATCAGCGATTTATTTGTAAAAACATTTTCCTTAAGACTGCTTCAAAGGATGCTGCTATCACCAAGGATTTAGACATTAACAAAGCATACAAGATTCCTATTGCTCATGGTGAAGGACGTTATTTTGCGGATGAGGCCACAATTAAAAGGCTTCATGAGAACGGCCAGGTATTATTTCAATACTGTGATGCAGAAGGAACAGTTGATGCGAGTGTAAACCCAAATGGATCTATCGATAACATTGCAGGAATTTGTAATGAGAAACGTAATGTATTTGGAATGATGCCGCACCCTGAGCGCGCTGCCGATGCTGAATTGGCAAACCTTGACGGAAGAGCCATGTTTGAATCCATTCTAGCCCACTGTTAATATGCGAGTTTTATTGTTAGGTTCTGGAGGTCGTGAACACGCATTGGCGTGGAAAATGGCGCAAAGTTCAATTCTGGAAGCCCTTTTCATAGCTCCGGGAAACGCTGGTACACGGCAGCATGGAACCAATGTCGATTTATCGGTAAATGATTTCGATGCGATCAAGGCGTTTGTGCTTGAAAATGACATCGACACCATCGTTGTAGGACCTGAAGACCCTCTGGTAAACGGTATTGCTGATTATTTTGATGCAGATTCAGAAACGAAGGTTGCCGTTATCGGGCCTAACAAGGCAGCGGCACAACTTGAGGGGAGCAAAGACTTCGCCAAGGAGTTTATGAAGCGCCATAATATACCGACAGCAAAATATGCTACTTTCACGAAAGACACACTGAAAGAGGGACAGGCATTTTTAGAGAAAATGAAAGCGCCGTACGTTTTGAAAGCTGACGGTCTTGCTGCTGGAAAAGGGGTGCTGATCATCAATGATCTGAAAGAGGCAAAAGCCGAGCTGAAAAACATGCTGGCAGATGCCAAGTTTGGAGAGGCAAGTTCGCGTGTCGTAATTGAAGAGTTCCTGAGCGGAGTAGAGTTGTCTTGTTTTGTCATCACGGATGGAGACGCATACAAAATTTTGCCAGAAGCAAAAGATTACAAAAGAATCGGCGAAGGAGATACAGGTTTAAATACTGGTGGAATGGGAGCTTTGTCCCCAGTTCCATTTGCCAACCCTACCTTCATGGATAAAGTGAAGAACCAAGTCATTATACCAACTGTTAAAGGTTTAAAAGCAGACGGGATTCCTTACAAAGGGTTTATTTTCTTCGGGCTGATCAACGTTCGAAATGAACCATATGTGATTGAGTACAATTGTCGAATGGGTGACCCCGAAACAGAGGTGGTTATTCCGCGCTTAAAGTCGGATATTTTGGATTTGTTCGAAGGTGTCGCAACCAACACATTATCCGAACGCGATGTGCAATTTGACGAGCGCAGTGCTGCAACGGTAATGATGGTTTCTGGTGGGTATCCTGAGGCTTACGAGAAAGGAAAACAAATTTATGGACTCAACGTAGTTACGGATAGCATCATTTTTCACGCCGGCACCAAAGCCGATGGCCCAGTGGTCACTACAAACGGAGGTCGTGTATTAGCAGCAACTTCTTTTGGAAAAGATGTTGCGTCCGCACTGAAGCGCTCCTACGAATCTTTGGATAAAATAGAATTCGATAAAGCATTCTATCGCAGTGACATCGGTCATGATGTACTCTAGTTCAATAGATTTCGTATATTTCCCTAGCAACCGCAGTGAATGGAAGTTCCAATAATTGGCATTGTAGTAACCCTCATTTTTTCCGCCTTTTTCTCAGGGCTTGAGATCGCTTACATTTCTTCGAACCGATTAAAAATTGAACTAGACAAGTCCAAAGGTACCTTCAATGCACGTTTGTTAGGGAGCTTCTATCGAAATGAATCTTTTTTCATCGCGATGTTATTGCTCGGAAATAACATATCGTTGGTATTTTTTGGTTTGTTTTCCGCACGTCTACTAGACCCGATTATAGTATATAGTTGGGGTGTAGTAAACGAGGGGCTTGTGTTGTTGATCCAAACATTGCTTTCAACGGCACTTGTACTTATCACGGCCGAGTTTTTACCCAAAGCATTTGTACAGATTAACCCGAACGGATATTTAAAATACTCCGCCTATCCGATGCTTGTTATTTTCGGAATTCTTTATGTGCCAACACAAATCATTCTGTTAATCAGTAATCTGGCGCTCAAATTATTACGAGTAGACAATGACTCCACCGAAAAGGTATTCTCTAAGGTGGACCTGGAACATTATGTAACGGATCTAAACGAACGTATTCACGAGGAAGAGGAGCTGGGAAATGAGATGCAAATCTTAAAAAATGCATTGGATTTTGACTCGGTGAAAGCTCGAGACTGTATGGTACCACGAACGGATATTATTGGTGTGGAACTGGAAGATTCGATTGACAAACTCAAGCACCTTTTTGTAGATACGGGCAAATCGAAAATCATCGTCTATCGCGAGAGTATTGATAACATTATTGGGTATGTCCACTCCTTTGAAATGTTCAAATCCCCTGAAGCGGTAAAGCAAATATTGCTGCCTATTCAGTTTGTCCCTGAGGCAACTCCAGGAAAGGAACTTTTAGAAATGTTCGCCAGAGTAAGTGGAACAATGGCAGTTGTTGTAGATGAATATGGTGGTACGGCAGGAATTGTAACCATTGAAGATGTAATTGAAGAAATTTTCGGGGAGATTGAGGATGAGCATGACTCGGAAGATTTACTCGAGGAACAAGTTTCAGAGTCTGAATTTCTATTTTCCGCCCGTCTGGAAGTTGATTATTTGAACGACACATATGGATTCGGATTTGAGGAAAACGAAGATTATGAAACCCTGGGTGGGTTGGTAATCAGCAAGACCCAGTCCATACCTGATGCCGGCGACCGTGTGGATTTAGAGGACTACTCACTGGAAGTAGAAGCCGTTAGTGAACACCGAATTGATGTTGTTCGGGTAAGAGTTAAATAGTTCTTTGACCAGAGAAGCGTACGTTTTATTCGATTATTACCAGACGGTACCATGGTTGTGATCACCTCCAACAGGCAACAAACCTTTCAAGAGTAAAAAGTTCACAGTCCACCGCGCCCCGAAGGTGTCAACCCTCCTCCACATTCAGAGCCTCCACCAGATGAAGAACCCCAATTGTTATCATCGCGGTTAGAGTCGTCAGAAGAGCTGCCATCATAACCCGAACCGCCCACGAAATTGTATCTCATTTCGTTCGAGTGAAACTTGAAAATGAGGTTTACGGAAAAATTGAAACCACTATTATAATTATGCGTACGATGTTCAAACGTTGGCGTTCCATTATAGTCGATTTCGAATGATTCCGCAATGGGGAGGAAATTATTATTACCGACAGACCACCCCATGTAGTAACCTGCACGAACGTCAACGCCTACTGTATAAAACATGAACTTTACACCTGTTTGTAAATTGGTACCCAAAGACCACGTACTTGAAATGGGAGCCTTGGTAGGATGCGTGCAGTGACAATCTTCTTGTGGGTATAATTCGTAATGTGCTCGCGCACGATAGTTCTCAATGCGTGGGCCTAAACTTACGTAAGGAGAGATAAATGTTTTTGTAGCGAACCGATGCCCGATCTGGTGCGTATAGCCAAAGTCGTAATCGAAAGATATCACGGTTTTATGAAATTCTGCTCGCGCAAACCCTAGTTCCTGTTGCTCCGATTCCTCTTGATTGAAAAGGATTTGATTTAATTGGGTATGGCGTCGTGCACCAGAAATTTGTGCATTTACATTGAACGAGTAATTAAATGGCAATGTATCTATTGGGATGGTATGCACGCCCAAACCAATGCGACCACCGAACTCAGGATACCAGGCTCCATTGGATTGAAAATCGTTGCTATAGCCAATAGTTGGACTGATAGATTGCCCGAAGCCATGTGTTGTCAGTAAACACGCTGATAGTAGTAGAATAGTTTTCATAGTAATTTAAGTTTCCGATAAAAACGAAGCAAAAACCATTCCAATTAACACTTGATGATCAGGACGTTAGCAAGGATCGTTTTCATAAAAATGGAATCCACCGCACTAGTTTGGACTTGTAAATTGATACAAAAAACAAGAGCCATCCCTCCGGACGGCTCTCAAACGAAACAAACAGGTCTTCCTAAACTATGAAGGTTGACCCTACTTAACTCAAACTACAAGAAAGTAGCATCTTTAAACTCTTTGTAATTACAATACAAATGTGCAATTTTGTTTTCATAAGTTTTTATTTAAATTTTTAATTGAAAACATAAATCAAACGAAATGAATTACACTTTACATCAGCTAAAAATATTCCTTAAGGTGGCTGAATTTCAAAGCGTTACGAAGGCTGCTGAAGAGCTATATCTTACACAACCAGCTGTGTCCATTCAATTGAAAAAACTACAAGATCAATTTGATTTACCTTTGACGGAAATTGTTGGAAGACAGTTATACGTAACAGATTTTGGTAAGGAAATAGCAGAAAGAAGCCGAAGAATCCTGGAGGAAGCTGATGGGATCAAGTATACCGCCGACCGTTACAAAGGGCTCATCTCGGGAAAAATAAAAATTTCGGTGGTGTCTACAGGAAAGTATGTCATGCCGTACATTCTAAAGCCTTTCATGGATAAATATCCTGGCGTCGACATTTCTCTTGACGTATCAAACAAAAACCGTGTCGTGCAAGGGTTGATAAGAAATGAGAGTGATTTTTCATTGGTGTCGGTGGTCCCGGATGGCTTGGCAATGAATACCATAGAACTTATGGAAAACCGGTTGTACTTGGCAGGGAGTCAAATTTTTGAAGGAAAGTTTAACAAGCCGTCAGACCTTAAAAATGCAACACTTCTATTCCGTGAGGAAGGTTCTGCGACCCGAGCCGCCATGGAAAGCTATTTGAAACAAAACAAAATTTCCGCCAAAAAGTCTATGGAATTAGTGTCGAATGAAGCAGTGAAACAAGCCATAAATGCTGGGATTGGACTTTCCATTGTTCCGCTTATTGGTTTGCGTTCCGCGTTGAAAAACGAAAACATTCGAATTTTCCCTATGAAAGGCCTGCCGATTGTATCGAAATGGCATCTCGTTTATAGCAAGGGTAAACAATTAACCCCTGCTCAACAAGCGCTGGTCGACTTCATAGAGGAAGAAAAAGGGCGTATTGAGGAGGAACACTTTGCCTGGGTTTTAGACGTTGTTTGAGCAGGCGTGCCTGGTGTATAACAAACTATTATGACTCATATTATTGAATTGAATAAAACGGAATACAAAAAAGGCCTCATCTTTGTTGCAAACCGAATTTTATTGTGGTAAACGTAATTATATACTTGAATCAGAATGAGTTTGCTGAGAACCTTGCCAAGGATCTCGTGGGTTCAGGACTGGCGGCTGGTGCTTCTATTGATGTGAATAACAGTCATTTTGTAAAAGAGGGCGACCAAGTGATTAAAACCGTTCATACGGTAATTACACTTCAATCGAAAGCTTTGTTGTTCAACAAAATTGTAACATTTGTAGAAGATTTTGTGGGAGAAGAAGTGCCAATTTATTCTGTTCCAATAACGCAAACAGATGAACGGTTTCATCAAATAATTCGAGAACGAACGATTAAAATATAATTGTTTCTCGCTCCCTTGAAGGTCTTGTCAAGATTCTAATTATCAGGCCAAAAGCATTAATTTTAAACAATGAGCTCGTCAATTTTTTCAGGACGCACTATATGTATAGCCACCAAACATGGCAAAGAGTCGGTAATTGGACCGAAGCTAAAACAAGCCATTGGAGTGGAGTATATAGTTCCGAACCATTTTGATACCGACGAGCTGGGAACTTTTTCGGGAGAAGTTGAACGAACCCTAACACCGATAGAGGCAGCCAGAGAAAAGTGTAGACGCGCGATAGAACAAACAAATTGTGACTTGGCCGTGGCTAGTGAAGGGTCCTTTGGCGCACACCCAACGTTGTTTTTAGTTCCAGCAGATGAAGAGTTTCTGGTATTGTTGGATGTAAAAAACGATATTGAAATAGTCGCAAGACACTTGACTACTGAAACAAATTTTGGTGGAGAAAGTGTCAATAATTGGGAAGCGCTAAAGGCGTTCACGGAAAAGTCCAGATTTCCTGATCACGCAGTGATTCTAAAGAATTCTGAAAAGAATTGGGAGTACATTAAAAAAGGCATTCAAAATGAAGACGAACTTAAGTCTGCGTTCGATACGTGTTTGAGTGTATACGGCACTGTTTTCGCTGAAACGGACATGCGAGCCATGCTAAATCCATCACGGATGAAAGCAATTAGTCAAGCGACCGACGAGCTTATCCGCAAAATTCAATCAAAATGTCCGAAATGCTCTATACCAGGCTTCGATATCAAAGAACGTCAGGCAGGGCTACCGTGCTCTAATTGCAACATGCCAACCCGCTCCACATTACAACATGTATATTGCTGTGAGCATTGCAATTATGAACAAATTGAAAAATTTCCCCTCGGAAAAGAGCAAGAAGACCCAATGTATTGCGATTTTTGCAACCCATAAGTTATGATTAGCAAAGATGTTTACAAAGCGGCCGACTTATTAAGAAGCGGCGAGGTAGTTGGAATTCCCACGGAAACTGTCTATGGGTTGGCTGCGAATATTTACTCTGAAAAGGCCATTCGAAAGGTTTTTGAAATTAAGCAGCGCCCATTGGATAACCCTCTGATTGTGCACGTTGCTTCCATTGATCAAATGGAGAATTTAACGAAAGATGTTCCAGAGAAGGCTTACAAGTTGGCAGGAGCATTTTGGCCAGGACCTTTGACCCTGCTTCTTCCCAAAAGTATTGATGTTCCTGGGTTGGTTACTTCAGGAAAGCCCAACGTTGCGATTCGAATGCCAGGTCTTGGACTCACCCGCGAATTAATTGCTAACGCAGGCGTACCCATTGCAGCGCCAAGTGCAAACCCTTTTGGACGAATTAGTCCCACTACAGCAGAACATGTAGCGCAGTATTTTCCGAAGGAGCTTGCCATGGTTTTGGACGGAGGGCCTTGCAGATCAGGTATTGAGTCTACCATCATCGGCTTTGACGGAGACGAGCCCGTAGTATATCGACTGGGGTCTTTATCCTTGGATGAAATTGAAGTAAAGGTTGGTAAGGTACAATTGCGCAATCAGAAAGAAGTGGCTCCCGATGCACCAGGAATGCTATCGCGTCATTACTCCCCTAAAACACCGACATTTTTATGTGATGACATAGCTACAGAACTTGAAAAACATTCAGACAAAAAAGTAGGTATAATTGTGCTTCAAAATAAATTGGAGCATGACGAACTCATTCAAAAGGTTCTTTCGTCAAAAGGAGATTTGAAGGAAGCCGCAAAGCATCTATACGCGACCATGCATGAGTTGGACCAGGCAGGATTGGATGTGATTTTGATAGAGCGAATGCCAGAGACGGGACTGGGAATTAGCATCAACGATCGTTTGCAACGTGCTGCTCAGGGCGCAATGAACGCATAAACACAATTAAAGAACATAATGCCCGCAATATTTAAATATTTCTGGATTGCTTTCATAATTGTAACGTTTGCTAATGCGTTCATCATGAAATATAGATCAAAGAAATTTATCGAGCAAGATCCTGAGCTCAGGGCGGGATATAAAAAACTGTTTAGGGGGATTATTTTATATGGAAACATTCCATGGGTTATCATGGGCTTTGGCATTGTTACTGGGCTAGCGGATAGTCTTGTTGATTTTTTCAATCCAAAATCAATGAGTTTTATTGTTCTAGCTTTTCACCTTTCAATAATAGTACTTTGGGTTATAGGCTTCTGGTGGATATACTTTAAAAAAGGTGCTGAATTCATTGAAAAACATCCAGGGCTTTTTGAGGTGCGCGGATTCGGTACTAAAGGGTACGTGACGGCGAAGCAAGTAAAGATTTTTTACCCATTAATGATAGCTGGAGGAATTGCTGGTATGGTTATGATGTGGAACACAGATTTCCCAACGCCACCATTTTAGAAGTGTTACCAACACGGACTTAATTGAATTACGGCCAAAGCGGCACAATTATCTTTGTAGATATAGCTAATAACCCTACTCGGTCTAATTTTTGTAATTTACCCTAGTTCGAATCAACTTTAGACAAACATGAACTTTCTTCTTGGAATTCTTATCACCCTCGCTCAGCTATTGTTTGGAATGGAACCACCAACTGAAGTCAGTGAAGAAGAGTACCCATTGTCGGATAAATTGAAGGAGATTTCAGGGTTAGAACTTCTAAACGACAGCACTTTAATTGCGTTCAATGACGGAGGGAACAAATCGGAGATATATCTACTGAGTCTCGAGGGGGAAATTTTAAGAACGGTAAATATTCTAGACACTAAAAACCGCGATTGGGAAGATATTGCTATCGATAACGAGTACGTGTATATTGGTGATATTGGGAACAATAATAATGACAGGGACAGCCTGGCGATTTTGCGTATTAAGATCTCAGACATTTTAAACAAGGAAGATGTGGAAGTTGAAACAATTAAGTTTCGTTACAAAGAACAGAAATCCTTTCCCCCAGAGGACGCGGCCTTGTTTTATGATGCAGAAGGCATGTCGGTATGCAACGATTCCATTTGGATTTTCACTAAAGATCGTTCTAAACCATTTCAAGGATTAAGTTTGGTGTATAAAATTCCTCTGGAACCAGGAGAGTATGAGGTGTCTGTTTCGCATCGAATTACGATCGGTTATGATGGTTGGTGGAAAGACGGAGTTACAGCAGCTGATTACTACAATGGTCAGTTTTATCTGCTCACCTATAACCGCTATATCATTTACGATTACAAGAATGGTAGTTTACAGATGAACCGGGAACAGACTTTTGATGGGATGACACAGCGCGAGTCCCTTGTGGTTTTGAATGAGGAAGCTATTTTTGTAGCGGATGAGCAAAATCCAATCGTAGGAAATGTTCGCCTGTACAAAGTTTCACTACCGTGATAGATCAATCGCAATTTGATGCTGTAATTTTCGACATGGACGGAGTCTTAATTGACTCGGAACCTCTTTGGAAGATCGCCATGGAGGAAGCCTTCCAATCTGTGGGGTGTTCCATTACCCGCAAAGATTTTCAAAAAACAGTAGGACTTCGTATTGATGAAGTTGTGCGCTTTTGGTACGAAGAGCGTGGCTGGCAAGGCCTTTCTCCTAAAGAGCTGGAGGCACTGATTGTGGAGAAGATGGTCATGCTGATCAAAAAGAACGGAGAACCACTGACGGGTGTGGTAGAAACCATCGAATACCTTCGAACCAATGGCTTCAAAATTGGTTTGGGCACTTCTTCCTATCGCGTATTGATTGATACCGTTCTGGAAACATTGCAACTCACAACGTCCTTTGATTTTACGCACTCTGCAGAGGACGAAATTCACGGGAAACCCAATCCTGCGGTGTATCTCACAGTCGCCGCACGGTTGAATGTTGCGCCCCAACGTTGCCTCGTAATCGAGGACTCGTTCAACGGTGTTGTTGCCGGACTGGCTGCACAAATGAAGGTAGTTTGTATTCCTGAAAAAACGCATCATCCAGACGAACGGCTGGGAATTGCCACGCAGACCTATTCCGATATGTTGGAATTTTTGAGAGAGTTTCGCAGCGAATAAGTCATGTGAGCAGAATATGGTGGATTACTTGTCAATGCGTGACGAAGCGCCATATCGCAATATTTCGATATTTAATTCTGGCCAGTTATAGTCTGTTCATTATTAAAGCATCTACAATCTTTAGTAGAAATACAATTGCTTGAGAATTGTAAGCCTAACTCAAAACTTTTTCCCAATCATTTTCACCGTTTGGAATCGACATTCGACTTGTAAATTATCGATTGCGAAAGGCTTTTTATTCTGATTCCACACATAAAAGAGCAACTCAGAGTATTTTACTTCTTTTGGTAATGCAGCCAAAAGATGTACTTTTTTCCAGCTTCCCCGAACTTCTTTTTCTTCAGCCGAAATAGCATTGAATGGAATTTCCTGGCCCTTAGCATCTAGTACAATTCTGTACTGGTCATCACCCTTAATCCAGGTAGTGATATACATGTGCGTGGTTCCATCCGTGACCTTAACGGGGATTTGGGCAGCGAATTCATTGTTTACGGGAACAAACAACCCGTACTTTGATTGGAAGGCATATCGCGTGGATCGCTCACCTCTGAATTCATCAGAAACGTTTAATTCCGAATCGAAGTCAAAAAACTGTTTGGAAAGCGTATAATAAACAGGGACAATCACAGAGTCGAGGTCTTTTTTTGCCGAAGGGTTGTGTGGTGTTTCCAACAAATAATCTTGTGTTTGAGTCCGTTCTGATTTACCGAAAACATGCCAATAATGTACTTCCGTTTCAGAGTCCCAGTGTAAAATCCCAAGGTTAAATTGCTCGGATTGAAAGGTGTTAAGAATAATGGCTGCAATGATAAGCAGATTCAAACCCTTCCAAGCCAGTCGGTATTTATCGTAAAGGAAGCTAACGAGCGCGGCAAAAGAGAATGCCAATAAGGGGTACATATTAATATACGCTCGATTTCCGAACCCTACGAACCACCAACACCACCAGGAAGCCAGCACGTAGTAATAGACGGGCAAACCAATTATGGAAATAGTAAACACTTTAGGAGCGCACTTTCGGACGAAAATCAAGCCAACTACAGCAAAAATCATAATCGGCGTATACACCAACCACCCATTCCGATAGCTAAATAGTGCCTCCATGAGGTGAGGCGATGCGAAGAAGAAGGTTTCATCACTGTATGCATAGTGCCACGGCTTGCCAAAAATGTAGAGGTAGTAAAGGATTTGCGGGAGCATCATTAACACAATCAAAAGACCGCCAACCAGTACCTTCCACTTGTGTTTCCAAAACAATACGAAACGATCTTTTAAGTCTTTTACTGAGAGTACGCCGTACAAAATGATGAACAATAAAAACCAAACATCAATATGCCGAATGGCCACCATTAACCCACCAGTGATGCCAAGCAGGAAGACATACTTCCATTTTTGAGTGTCCAACCATCGTACGCAGCCATACATGAAAGCACTGAATAAAAAGAAGGAATGAGAATGTGTGAAGGTACAATCGAAAGCGGCGTAGTAAAACAGGTTCGTTCCAAGATAAACAGCTAGCAGAGTAGTGGCTGTGACGCGATCGTTGAAGTGTCTAAGAAGGAGTTTTGAAAAGAAAATCAACCCAAGAAAGGTGTAAAATAAGGACCCTATGACCAACCAGAAACGATAGGGTTCGCTGTAGCCGTTAGCGGGCACACCCCAAAAGTCGGCGGTCGCATGAGCAATTCCAAAGAAAGGACTGTAAAGCACCGCCATGCCCGCGGGAAATTTGATGTAGCTGCGTCCTTGTGCATCCTTTTGAAACCAAATTTTCATGTCTCCGTCCAAAAAGTACGGTTTGACATCATTGATTTTAAGGTCGTCATTTATAAAAAGCGCGGGCAAGTAGCCGTAATAGCCTTTGATATCGCTGCTAATTACCTTGTTGGGATTCTTCCAATGCTCTTTTTGATTGACGGTAATGCACAATACGGCAAGGATCAGAATGGCTGACCACTTAGTAAGAGGGTTGGTTTGAAAGAAGGACCGCATTGGCGGCTAATTTACGGAAAAGTTGGTGGAGACCGCTTCAGAAGAATTAGGTAAGGTATCAGACTATAACAAATGATATTACCGAGACGCGTTACTATCGTAGAAAGGAGAGATGTAGCCACAATCTCGTGTCCTTCTCCAAAAGAATTTTTCTTGTTCTAGACCGTGTTCTTAGCACCCTGGTGGTTCAATAGTCGCTGCCATTGTCGGCATGTTAGCTGCATAAAAAAGGGAACCCCAAAGGCTCCCTCTTAACTGCTATAAGTAAATGATGAAAGTATATCCAATTTTATTTTAAAGACAATGTCTTAAGGTAAGCGATGTATGCCTCCAATGATCCTGACAACATCAAATCTACCGCTGCTTGTTTGTTCATTTCTCTTTTCATGGCTCTGAGTTTTAAAGTTGTTTGATAAGAAGTATTCAAACCCCGTGCCAAAAATGTAAGAATCAGATATTCAGGGTGTTAAAATTGAATTACATAGGAGTCCTTAGTCAGTTGCGTAGCGCTTAAAGGCTTTTTCCATTTTTTCCAGAGTACCGTATGCTAACAAGAAATACGCTTCATCGTCATGCTCGATTCGTACCACATTTCGACTCAACATATTCCTATTCAACGTGTAGAGCGAATTCGATATTGTAGCATCCTGATCGAGAACCCTGTAACAATCTGTAAAGAATTTTTGCACTGCTTCCTTGCTTTCGAAACGGATATAATGTACTTCCGTGAGACGCTTTAAATCGCGGAACTCAATAGAATAATCGTCCCCTACTTTTATCAGTCGGTTGGTGCTATTGATGACATAAATGTTTGATGTGTCCTCAGCAACCGAAACGCTGTCGGATTGGCAAAATGAAAAGCTACTGATCAAAAGAAACAAAGGGAGAATATGCGATTTCATAGTAATTAATTTTTGCCAGCCGAATGTACAAATTTTGTGCCGCAAGAAAGCGAAGTTTTAGGGTACAAAAAAAGCCTGCATCTCCGCTTTGCACGATGACCAGGCTTTTTTAAAGTATTTGGTTCCGTTAGTGTCGAATCACGACCTTTTTACTCACAGAAATGGCATTTCCGCTTACATTCAATAAGTAAGAACCATCGGCAAGTTGATTGCTGTTTACGGTGTGCGTTCCTCCAAAAAGATTTGAAGTGTACACAATACGACCAGCAAGGTCTGTCAACGTTACAGCGTAGGTCGTATTTGTAGTATTGTCCAATGCAATTGCAAACGTCCCGTTACTCGGGTTAGGGTATACCATTAGATTCAACAGGTTGATTTCATCGACACTGTTATCGTCAACAACACAGAATTCGATGGTCTCCGAGTTTCCAAAATCAACATTTTGCATGGAGCCAAGAACAGTACCCGAGCCATTTGTTATATCGTACGACCCATCAACGTTACACCCAAATGCGCTTGATCCTTCCAAACCGTCTCCCCAATCATCGTAAATAGTAAACTCATAACATTGAGCTGCCAAACAGAGTTTTTCAACCACAGTCGTTTCGTTTCCATACGCTCCAGGATCACCTTGGTTCGCATTTTGTCCACCTCCTGGAGGTACGCCAAGGTTACCACCTTCGGCAATTAAGTTCGAACTAAGATCGTACAACTCCCAGGATGTTTCATAACCGTAGCAATCGGTGAGAATGTTGATGTTCGTTTCAATTCCGGTTAGGTCAATAATAAATGATGATGCCGCTGCATCGTTAGCAGGGTTTGAATCTGTCGTTCCATTCGGGCTTGTCGTAAATGCATTGTACGTGTGCGCCCCAGCAGTAGAGGTGGTTGCTGGAAGATAAATATCCTCGGTGGCATTTTGCCCTAAGTTTCCAGTCCAGTTCAAAGTCTGAGTGCCCGTCCCGTCAATGTTATAATTGATAACAACACTTGTCAAATTATTACTTCCTGCGTTGCGAAGCGTAATAACAGGACTAAACGATTCTCCACAAATCAAACCTTGTGGTTCTGCAATGGACTGAATGCTCGCGTCATCTGCGGGTGTTGGACCGTTAGGATCCCATCCGTCAAGAACAGTAGGCTGAGGGGTCGAACAAGTTAAGGGGGCCAAATGATCGCTTACTCCCAGTCCCCAGGAAACTCCCAAGCGACCGTAGTAATCAAAACTTCCATTGTTTGTTGTACCTGAACAAGCGGCTCCACCTCCGTACAATTGCCCAATAATTCTGTGGTTTTGATCGAATAACGGAGACCCTGAAGAACCAGGCTCTGTTACACCTTCTTCCCATTGATCAATCCACCAAACGTCAGCACCGCCCGTATTATCATGGTATGGAGCGTCCCCTTCACGACAAATTTTCATCACATCGCCGCTAGGATGGTGAATTCCCATCGCAGAAGAAACATTCGAAGGGCTATTGGTATCATCGTGATTCCAGCCCGCATAATATAAGTTCCATGCTTGAGCATCATTTACGGTCATCCCTGTCATTTCTAACAATGCATGATCTGCTTGTCCACCACTTACCAAAACGGTTGCGCCGTTGGCTGTTTGATCGTAAGGAGGACCAGGGTTTGTACTTCCTGTCGTCGTGGCACATGATTCTGTTCCAGCAGGACTTTTCCAATTGAATCGGAAAGCCCAGTTCGTTGTACTACCTCCCAGACAGTGATTTGCGGTTAAAAACAAGGGACGTCCGTCTTCACAGGTATTATTGATCAAAGCTCCCGTACAAATACCATTTCCATTTACGACAATCATAGCAACAGAGCGAATCTCATTTTCCCAACCGTTTCCAAGTGGACACTCCACATCGATGTTGCAATCTCCGGAATCGTTCAATCCTTTCATCAAATTTGCTTGAACGCGATCCAAGCTTCGGTAACCGTGAACAACAGTTTCAATGGTAAATCGTCCTTGTCCGTTTACAGCTGCTGGCTCAAAATATTCAATAACAATGTGATCGCCATGAATGAGCTCGGTTCCCAACCGTCCATCTTCGTTGTTGTTACGAGAGGTGTACGCACCCACGCGGTTGGTCTGATCGATGTCGTACATATAAAAGTGCGCTCCCTCCGGGAAGTGAACATCCTCTAACAAAAGGTTTATTGTCATGGCGCCTTCCGATTTTATTTCCGTGCGCCACAGACGGTTTCCATTGGGAAGATTCATCCAAATTCCATCATCGAATTGGATATTCGTTTTGTGCGAGTAACCAAAACGCCAGGGAGCATCTTTGGCCGCATCATTAATTAAGTCTTCTGCTTGAATAGCAGCCAAATCAAATTCAGGCATGGAATGGATTGGTGTTTCTTTCGAAGGAGTAATTTTTCCCTTCCAGCCAATGGGTCCACCCATATCCGTGATTTGACCAAAAGAAATTATAGCCACAAGAAGCATGGCAATGGAGAGTACCGATTTTTTCATAAGGTTCTAGTTTTAGTCTTGCTTCCTAAATTACGAAAAGAAGCGATTTACGTTAGTATTTTAACGTTGAAATCATCGCATTCGTTGGATTCTCACATGCTTTTCAAAGCAAACCTTATGTTCGGAAGTTTCTTTATTTCACAATATCCTGAATTTTAGACTGCGCATTTACATCCATTCCGTTAGCGATGAGGTGGGATAGAATGGTGCTGAGGTAGCCGTTTCCTGCGCGTGCTCCAGTAGCGTATATTTTGACGAACTGATCCAATTGACCTGTGAATACAAATTCATATCCTGGTAGATAGGCAGGCAAGCCGTATTGCGGATTTCTGGCAATTTCAGGACTGTAATACGGTTTAATAATTTTCTTTTTCCCCATCGGATAGGCGCTGTTTTTCCCTTCGCAGATACGATTGATATAGTCACGCTGGCGACGAATTCCATCTTCCAAAGTTTTGATAGCTACGTTGGTACCTGCATCCGTATTTCCAATATTCCCCGGGTTATTAGTGCGATAGGATCGTGTTCCTTTTCTGAATCCTTCGTGAAAAGCCATTATGGTGCAAAGCAACTTCATACCCTTGGATGAATCCGCGAGGGCTTTTTCCATAGCGGGGATGTATTCGTTTTTAATTTCTGCATTAAAAGAAATACGCTTGTTGGTTACGATAGGACTGTCAGGATATACGCTTCCTTGAATGGTTACATCCTTCCACTTTGTATTGAAGTCATCAGAAGGAGTAGTGTCTTTAGGTTTGGTGTATTTCACGGAAGGGTCGTTCAGTCCTCTCCATGTTTTTCCTCCGACATCAACTCTACCATCGGGATTTCTGAATCCAAGCGCTCCTTTTTGAAAATGGAGAATCGCTTGTTTCGTCTTGGGGCCAAACAGTCCGTCGACATCTACAGATACGCCCTTGTCTTTGAGCAATTGCTGTACTCTTTTGACGTCTTCTTTATGATTGGAGGATCCAGATCCAACAGCTGCAGATAAGTCACCTGATGCGTTTGAGGTATTGGAAGAATCTGATTTGGGAACGGCTTTAACACCTCCCGACCAGTAATATTGATTATCGGTTCCCTTGTACCATTTGGAAACTCCATTAACAGAGGATCCTTCTAAATAACCCACGTAAGAAGCTGTTTGTCCTTTTTTCAAGGAACCAATAATTGGTGCGTTTGTACTCGGGCTTCCTTCTCGTATATTTAATTTGGTAACGGTACATTCCAACGTACCATTTTCGGCAATAAGATTGTCTGACATTTCGTGAATAGAATGGTGTTAGTCAAATTTACCGAACATAATTGAGAGAAACGGTCACAGAACTGTGCAATTCTTTCCAAGCGCCTTCACGATTTTCTTCCCTTTATACATTAAGATTAGCTTTTTGGAAGAGCCATACGTTCCAGCCAGGTTAAATCCCCGGGTAATTCTGATGAGGAAAACTCCAGATGTATGACACGTCGTTTTTTCTGCGTTTTTGATTTGGAAGAAGCGTGTAACACCAAAGGCTTCATCATTTGAACACCACCCTCGTGAACCCTGCAAGTTACAGGTGTACAATTCTCTGTAATGGTGCTTATTTCCTTGTTTGTAAAACGCTTCTTGAAGGATCCGGGTACCACTTTTAATGCTCCATTATACGCATCGGTTTCATCCAAATGAATGCGAAGCGTGAAAATGGAATGAAGAATTTCCTCTGGCGGACAAACGCTGTGAATGCCTTTTTTAAAGGTCCAACTGCCAAACCCCGGGGTTTCCACTTTTTGATTGACATTGATGGGAACATCTTGATGCCATGTGACGTACCAGTTTTCATTGGAGGGTTTATCAAAATAGATCGCTTTCACCAAGAAAGCTTTCTTGTCAATAGCCTTTACCAACGAAAGAAGATTCTCTGAGAACAAAAAATCAATTAAATCAGGAATATCCAAAAGAAGCGTTCTTTTTCCAAAAGCAGGTTCTCCGGTACTTTTAAAGTATTGATCGAGGATGCGGCGCATCTGTTTTACCTCCTTACGTGTGTACAAATCATGGAGAATGCTGTATCCGTTTTTGTTCAGTTTTCGTTGCGCTTCAATCATTGTTTTGGGACCAAGAGAGGTTCGATAGAGGTCCAATCCATGTTCGAACTTTTCTTGAATGCGTCGTCTCAAACTACTCGGCTCCAGTACTTGCATGGTGTCGCCGAACCCAAGAATTAGTCTTTCCAGCTCAAAATTACTGTGCACATGTAATGCTACGGTGACGCTTCCATTTTCAAATTCTTCCAACACTTCCTGCGAGTGGTGGAGTGGTTTAGTGAGCACATAGGGAGCATTAGAACGATCCACTTTCAACACCACACGCTCCACAAATTGTTCGTTCATCACAGTAACACCAATAGTGTTCGCATAATAGGCGTCGCCGTCGAAATTCTCATCGAGGTAATCAATGTCAAGGTTGTAGTCAATGGATAAAATGCGATCCAGGGCCAGCGTAAGAATCGGAGAACCTTTTCCTTTTTTACCCACCAGAAACCAACGATTGTTGAACTCTTTCAAGATAAATGGATGAAACGTTACATGCGAGGACTCACGTGCTTTGAAAGACTTGTATTCAACCTTCAAGACCATCTTTTTCAGTATAGCCTGATATAACACGTCTAGGTGCTCCAGTCCCTTTAAATGTTCGTTCTTGTCCAAATGAATAATAGAAGATTGATGCGTCTGCTCCGTATAAATTTTGTCCTCCAGCCGATGAATGATCCCGCCTAGTTCAGAGAAAAGTGAAAAGTCTTTGAATTGTTTCAGCATTTCAACAGTTTCGGATAGCACATGCATATCACTTTCATTCAAAGGAATATCGGTAATAGAGTAAGCAGGGTCTTCGTATCGATAAAACTTTTTGTCATACACTTCGATGGGCGCGTTGTAGCCGAGTTTGTCACTGCGCATCAATTGAATGTCCAGTTGTATCGTGCGTTTGCTCACATTCACATCTCTGCCCTCGTATTCGTATAACGCTTCGGAACATGCTTCAATCAAATCGTTAAGAGTCCATTGTCTGTAGGTGTTTTGGAGACATTTGTCGATCGTTTTGTAGCGAATAAGAGCATTTTTATTCTGAGCCATTTTCCATATTTTGGTTCAAAATACCGATTGATTTTCTACTACGCAAAATAATTGCGCACTTGTGTTGAACCTTTGTCGTGTTCAAAAGTTCAAACAGAAAATCCTCCGTCGACAATCCGGTGGGCGGAGGTCAAAAAAAGAAGAATTATGAAAGCAAATGGAAACACATTGATTGAATTAGGATTCAGACCTGGACCTTGGTTCAAAGAGGCCTTGGATCACATTAATACGAATCAATTAGAAGGAGAAGCGTTATTGACGTATTTGGAGCAATTCAAATCACCAGACCCAATCGGACTGCACGAAAAACCAGTTTCTTATGCTATCAATATAAAAGCAGAAAACGAGTTAGAAAATGAAAATGTGGAAGCAGTTTTGACAAGCATGGAAGCATTGATGAAAACTCCAACATTGGTTAACGGAGCAGTAATGCCCGATGCATGTCCAACAGGTGCACCGGGAGTAATTCCAGTAGGTGGAGTAGCTGTTGCGAAAAACGCGATTCACCCGGGAATGCATAGCGCTGATATTTGTTGTTCGGTAATGTTGACCGATTTTGGAAAAACAGATCCAAAGTTGGTTTTGGATGCCGCGCATAACAGCACGCACTTCGGTGGGGGAGGTAGAGATCGAGCGGATCAATTCCAATTCCCATCTGACCTTTTAGATGAGTTGAAATCCAACTTCTTTTTGAACGACCAGAAATGTGAATCAGCTGCAAGATCGCACCTTGGAACGCAAGGAGATGGAAACCATTTCTTGTTCGTTGGAAGATCAAAAAACACAGGAAATACGATGATGGTGACGCACCATGGAAGTCGAGGTTTCGGAGCCAATTTGTTCTCAAAAGGAATGAGGGTTGCCGAGCGATTCAGACAAGACTTATCTCCCGACACACTGAAGCAAAACGCTTGGATTCCATATGATAGCGAAGAAGGAAAAGCGTATTGGGAGGCACTTCAAATTATCAGAAAATGGACGAAATTAAACCATACAGTATTGCATGACGCAGTGGCTCAATCCTTGGATGTTGAAATCGAAGATCGATTCTGGAACGAGCATAATTTCGTTTTTAAAGATGGAGATTTGTTCTACCACGCAAAAGGCGCTACGCCGCTAGAAGAAAAATTCTTACCGGATTCGAATGGGTTGCGATTGATTCCGTTGAATATGTCTGAGCCTGTGCTTATCGTGAAAGGTGAAACAACGGAGAGTAACCTTGGTTTTGCACCACATGGAGCAGGACGAAATGTGAGTCGAACGAAGCACCGAAAAAGCAAAGAACACATGACGAAAGAAGAAGTGTTTGCTGCAGAAACAGCTGGCTTAGATGTTCGATTCTTCTCAAATGAAATCGACGTAACGGAATTGCCAAGCGCGTACAAAAATGCCGCAACGGTTCGAGCTCAAATGGAAGAATTCGGATTGGGAGAAGTGGTTGATGAGGTGCTACCGTACGGATGTATCATGGCCGGTGACTGGCAAAAGAACGCTCCTTGGAAGAGAAAGCGAAGAAAGAAGAAGTAAATATTTATAGATGCATACAGCGCAAGGCGGTCTCAATGAGGTCGCCTTTTTATTAGACCACAAGGGTCGCGAAGGGCGCAAGGAAAGTTTTAGCGCGGATGATTTTACCTGCGGTAAAATAGGTTTCGGAATATCTTGACGAAGTCGAGATCAATTGCAATCCAACTAAACTTTGCGCCCTACGCGCCCTTGGCGGTGAAAAACAACCCCTGTTTTTAGATTTCGACAACGTCGGAATTTACCGAGTGCTCAAAAACCCCTAACCGTAAGTAATTAGCGCCTCTGTGGTAAAAAGAAAAACCCAAAATTTTTCAAAGCTTTTTCTACTACGCAAAAACATAGCGCACTTAGCTCGCACCTTTGAAATGAATTAAGAATTCGACACAGGAAGTTCCTAGCAACATTGTTTCGACCAACAGAAAAATACTTCCCGTCGATAAGGTAAAAAGAGGATAAAAGCAGTTCCTAGTAATCTGGTTCGAGTCCAGAGCTCTTCGGAGCAATTGGTTTTGTTCACTGCCCATCCTCAAAAACATAAGGCAAACGGAGTTCCTACACTTTTCCAACGTACTACTCCCCGCCTTTTTTAAAAAAATTAGAATTATGAAAACATTGAAATTATTTAATGCAGTTGTCGCGAAAGAATCTAACCGGGCACCATTGGTTACTGCCAACGGCTTGGTAATCGACCCAAAAGCACTTTGGGCCAAGGGAACCATTCTTGCTTTTTACACCCGTGAAATGTTGGATGGTTACGGGCTCAATAATACGATGCATAAGTCATGGTTCAAGATTCAACGATCTACACAAGCCGAATTGCGATTGGATCAAATTGCACATTATTACTCGACCTACGGAACCAACTTCCAAGGTGATATGTTTTTGCCGAAAGAACTGTTGGACGCGCCAGATCAAAAGGTAGTGTTCAAAGTGGTGAAAGCCCTTTCGAAAGAAGAATTGACGCAGAAATGTTTGGATCTCTTGCAATCAGGTATTGCCTTAAAAGAAGAAACAATCCATACTATTATTACGGCTTTGTTGGATGAATTGGATTACAAGTTTACTGGTGAGGAGGATATCCGAAACAAAGAAGCCGTGGTCATTTTGGCGGATACGTATAATATCATCCCGAATGATACCATGAACTTCTTTCGATTCATCATCTACAAGTCAACAGGCGATTCCTTGTTGATCAAGAGTGGTGATGCAATTCAAGCGATTAAGAACTCAACATTCAATCCGGCACCGTTGTTCCAACAACATGGACTCGAAAAATTGGCAACAATTTTCAATCGATTCAAGCCCTTGTTTCTGGCCTTCAAATCTACGTGCCCTAAGACAATCAATAAGATTTCGAAGTTGTCGAAAACGCATCACGTTCCATTGGTGGTCAATCCGTTGAATCATGTGACGAGCATAGATTTGCAAAACAAAGACTTGCATTGGCTGGATAACGCAACGCCATTCGCATTGTTCAAAGCATTGAACGCTTGTTATACACGAGTTCAGGGTCAGAGTGCCTTCGTGTACCGAATCCGAAATGGTAAATCTTACGTGAAACAAGGTCAGAATTCCAGCGCCGTTTGGTCGAATTACTTCTTCCTGGAAAACTACTTGAAGATGCGATTCAATCTTCACGGTAAAACGGTGTACATCCCGAAAGATGTGGAATACGCATTGCCAACATCTGAAAAGTTGTTTGTAGGTAATATTCCAACAGGTTCAAAGTTCTATGGTGATACGCTTGCCGTAGGCGTGTATTGGGAGAATAGCGGTGGTGCGCGTGATATAGACTTGTCCGGTTTGAATATCGGTGGTAAAGTAGGTTGGAATTCCGCTTACAAACAAGGATTGAATTTGATGTACTCTGGTGATATTACAGATGCCCCAAATGGTGCTGTAGAATACCTGCACGCGAACAAAGGGTTGAAGCATCCAACTCTTGTGAGCACAAACGTATACATAGGTCTAAGCGATTGCGAGTACAAGATTATCGTTGGTAAAGGTCACGAGGTGAATTACAACTACATGATGGACCCAAACAATCGCACTGCGGAGGTAAAGTGCCAATCCGTTCAAAACCAAACGGTTTTGGGTATGATGTTGCCGGATATAGGGCGTCAGAGTTTTGTTTTGTTGAATTTTGGTGCGGGTCATGCACGTGTATCCGGTAAAACGGAGATTTCGAATCTGGCTACACAAGCCCTGTATCAACAATGGAAAGATTGCCTGATGTTGCACACTATTGTGGAACTGTTGGAAGGAACCATCGTTGCGACAAATGAAAATGCAGATTACGATCTTTCTATGAATCAACTTTCCATCGATAGCTTGATAAACATTTTCACAGAGAATGAAAATCAAAGAGCATCCAAGAAAGTAGGTTAATCTCAAGGACAATTGATCCTTAACGAAGGAACTCAATGGCTATCTCAATGAGGTAGCCTTGTACACTTAAAAAGTGTAAAAGTCCCAGTGACCTTGTGCCTTTGTGGTGAGCAAAAATAATGAGCGTCTAACACTAAAAGCGATCAGTATTATGAAAAACAAAATATTACAAAAACTAAAAGAAGTAGAGCGCGAGCACAACGTTTGCGTCCTCTTCGCCGTTGAGTCGGGAAGTAGAGCCTGGGGCTTCGCTTCACCAGACTCTGATTATGACATACGATTCGTGTATGTGCGTCCAAAAGAAGCGTATTTGAGTTTATGGGAGTCGAGAGATACCATACAATTCATGACGGAAGATGATTTGGACGGATCTGGCTGGGATTTGCGAAAAGCAACGAAATTACTTGCCAAAACAAATGCCTCATTTCTCGGGTGGCTATTCTCACCAATAGTTTATCTAGATCGAGAAGACACGCTGGAAGAAATGAAGCAACTGGCAAGGGAAAATTTCAACCCTGTTGCAGGTTTTTATCACTATCATAGCATGAACAAAGGTTTTGATGAACTGTTGGATACAGAAGACATGACATTGAAATCCTATTTCTACGCGATACGCACCGCATTGTGTGCCAACTGGATTGTTCTGAACGAAAGCGTTCCACCAGTGGCCTTTCGGGAATTATATTCCTTAGTTTCGGAAGGAGAAGCACAATTGTTAGATGCGCTAATAATGGTGAAAGCCGAAGCGAAAGAAAAACACAAAATATCGGTAGATCCAAAGTTGATCGCACTGGCAAAACGTGTAGTTCTTGAAAACAATGAAAAACAAAACGAAGTAGGAAGTCGAAAAGTAGATGTAAAAGCTTTTGATTCCTTCTTCATAAAACAAGTATCATGACACTAGAAGAACTTCAGAATTCTGGATACATTCTTTTCGAGTCTACAAACGGGAGTCGGGCGTATGGTCTTCATACACCTGCTTCTGATTGGGATATCCGAGGCGTATTTGTATTGCCAAAAGATCAGTATTACGGATTGAATTACGTTTCTCAAATCAGTAACGAAAGCAATGATATTGTATACTACGAACTTCAAAAATTCGTAGAGCTGTGCTTGGGAAACAACCCAAACATTCTAGAGTTGTTAAACGTTCCTAAAGATTGTATTCGATACAAACATTCCCTTTTCGATAAGTTCACGATGGACATGTTTCTGTCAAAAAAGTGTGAGAAATCATTCACGAATTATGCCTACGCGCAAATTAAAAAGTCGCGTGGATTGGAGAAAAAAATTGTCAATCCAGTAGACAAAGAGCGGAAGTCAATTCTCGATTTCTGCCATGTGTACGACGAAGCGAAAACCCACGAACTGAAAGAATTTCTCCAGCAAAAAAGAATCAAACAAGAGAATTGCGGACTGCGGAAGCTCCCACATCTTAGGAATTGTTATGCGCTGCACCATAGCGTATCGATACCTTACAAAGGAATCATGAAAAAGGAGAATTCCAACGAAATCGCTGTGAGCAAAGTTCCGAAAGGAGAAGAAACATTGGCGTTACTCCATTTCAATAAGGATGGGTATTCAACCTATTGCAAGAAGTATCGAGAATATTGGGATTGGGTCGAGAAACGAAATGAAGATCGATACAACACCACTCTTTCCCACGGGAAGAATTATGATTCAAAGAATATGATGCACACCTTTCGATTGCTTCACATGGCCAGAGAAATAGCCAAGGAAGGAAGGGTGAATGTCCGTCGTGAAGACCGAGAATTTCTCCTATCGATTAAAAACGGGGAGTACGAATACGAAGACTTAGTTGCACAGGCTGAATCACAGAAACTAGCGTTGGTGGAATTGTTTGAAGCAAGTGATTTACCAATGGAGCCCGACGCTGTGCTGGCAGAAAAATTACTAGTCGAAGTAAGAGAAGCGTTTTATAACGAAAAGGAGAAAGGTTAGAAATTGGACGCACTTTTTAAGAATCTAGCCATCCATTTCTACTTTTGTTGCGTCTAAAAGACAGAAATATGCAAATGAATAGAAAACACATAGAGCAATTATGGGAACAAAAGCCCTCTTTCGTGCTGGATTATAGTGCGGGATCGAAAGGATGTTCTGTGTCTATCGAAGTTCATTTCTACGAATAATGGAATAGAAAAAAACAAGATACGCAGAACGTCCAATGAAAATTGGGCGTTTTCTTTTGGATTTTTTTCAGCGAAATATGCAAGTGTAAAAAGTAAGACATAAAGTGCATTGAAGAACAGGATCAATTGGGAGACAGACAGTTGTGAAAATCACGAAAAAGTTACATAATGTAGCCTGGGCGAATAGTGCCTAAAACCAATGTAAACAATTGAAAATCAATAAAATAAAATTGTAAAAATGTTTGGTGGATTAAAAAATACCATTCATATTTGCACCGTCGAAACAATTACGAAGCGAAAGCAACTGTAATTAAAAAGAAGACGAAAAAAGAAAAACATGCATATAGAAAATTGCACATATCGAAAGTATCAAATGAAACCCTCTTCAGAGAGTTTCTTAGGACTAGGCTTCGCCCAAAAAGATTTGGAGCGATATAGGGAGAAATGTATAGAATAGTGAATGAATATCATACTGTTTTGTAGAAGCATCTCCCGCCAAAGAGATGCTTTTTTTTTGCTTTCGCCGAAGCAGCTGCTACAAAGGCGCTGTGTGCAATACATTGGAAGGGCAAGCCAACTGGTGGTGGCCACGGTCTTGAAAACCGTTCGGAGCTAACGACTCGTGTGGGTTCGACTCCCACTCCTTCCGCAGCAATGGAGAGTAGGCAAATATTGGTTTGTTGCGCTTGCCTGCTAAGCAAGTTCGCGGTAACGTGATGAGGGTTCAATTCCCTTGCTCTCCGCAAAAAGACGAGGTGGGCGAATGGTTAAGGCAACGGATTGCAAATCCATTTTGTGTGAGTTTGATTCTCGTCCTTGTCTAGTTAAACATGGAAGTGTTGAGCAGTTGGTTGGCTCCCCTGACTGTAAATCAGGTCTCTCAGTAGCGTGTAGGTTCGAATCCTACCACTTCCACTACAGCACTGTGGCTACTCCACTGAATACCTTCAGAGGAGAAACGCCAAAACCTAACTGTCTCATAGGTTTTTCTCTTTCTGGAGAACAGTGCGCATCTGGGAAGATAACGACGGTTGTTTACCCGCCTTGGACGCGGGAGGTTGTAGGTTCGAATCCTACTTCCCAGACGACTTGATCAGTCAAAGCTGGCTTTAGGCTGATCCAAAAGGAGCGGAAGCAGGATAAATAATCCTACTTCCCAGACAAATCAAATCGGACTTCGAGCACGTCGAGAAGCCCGGCGACAATGAAATAGTGCCTTGTAGTGTAATGGCAACACACTAGACTTTGACTCTGGTACTGCAAGTTCGACTCTTGCCGAGGCATCAAATGGGTAAGTGACAACTATCCATACTGCACCAAAAATAGTTGGTGCACCATTGAAAACAGCCTTCTGGACGGATGCCGGAAGGTGACTGGAGAGTGGGTGAGGACCACGCGTAATCTTTGTCCGGGATTATGGTTTTGTAAAAGCTCTGGTTGTATGTTTTCTAAACCCGTGTGGTGAACCAAAGGCCATTGGTAATGAAGATCGCACAATTGGTACATACGAGCATATCCCGATAGTAATCGGGGCTCGTATGAACCGTAATTTGCCTGGTAGCTCAGGCAATAGGGTGAAAGGGGGTTATTCCTCGGCTTGGCTCAACTTTATGGTCGACGCCTCGTCTTTGAAAGCAGTGCTTTCTCTGGTTTGAGTCCCTCCTCGAGCTCAACATACTCTCGTAGCTTAGTTGGCTAAAGCACTCCGCTTTTAACGGATAGATCGTGAGTTCGAGTCTCACCGGGAGTACATGGCAGTTTTGAGTTTGAAGCTTCTTCCCCCTTTGGAGGGGGAACGAGGGGGAGGACTTGGAGAAATTTGCTCCGCTAGTATAATGGCTTAGTACACCTCACTTTCTATGAGGAAATAGGGGTTCGATTCCCCTGCGGAGTACAACATACGGAGATGGCGGAACTGGCATACGCGCTTGGCTTAGACCCAAGATTTTGAGAGTTCGAATCTCTCTCTCCGTACAAATGCCCCACTAGCCCAATTGAAGAGGCAGCGCAGATGCCGAAGACTGAATTTCGAGCTCAATAAGCGACGAAATGATGGAAGGCATGGGACTTAAAATCCTTTCAGTCTAGGTTCGAATCCTAGGTGGGGTACAAATGGTGTCTTTAGTTTATGTGGTAAAACACTTCGTTGTGACTGAAGAGAACAGGGTTCGAATCCCGGAGACACCCAAGGGCAGAGTGAGTTTGAGTGGCGAGAGCGTTGACTGAGGACGCTGTGCTGAGCTAGCCGAAGTGTCTCGAAGTCAATGCAATAATGGGAACAGTAGCAAAGTAGGTAAATGCGCCTGATTGAAGATCTGGAGATATAAGTTCAACTCCTGCTATTCCTACGAAAGATTGGAGACTGAAGTAAAACCCCTTCCCCCTTTGGAGGGGGATTGAGGGGGAGGATTAGTAAAAACTAAAAATTAAAGACATGAAACGAATTAAACACTTCTTGACAAACCGCGATGAAACAGGACGATTCCTTGTAAGGTCGCTGAAAACAGGTAAAATCTACTTCGTGGAACCCATCGAAAAAGGGCGACCGCCTGATTGGGGAGATGTAGATCCGGTGACGAAGAAAACGACAGGTTCTTACGGAACAAAGTATCGGGGAGCGGTGTCTGAATCGGAGTCCATGATTACAGAACTGAACGGTTTCTCCAACATTGCGATGGTATCAGGTAGTCCATTCTCTGAAATTGAAAAGCGGGATGAGGCTTATTTGAAGATGAAGACAAGTTAGAAGTGAAAAGGAAGAAGTAAAAAGTTTACCGTCTTCTCACTAATCACTTCTTACTTCTCACTAAAAAAAGAAAATATGAAACGATACATACAAATCACAGCAGGTCGAGGACCAGAAGAATGCTGCTTTGTGGTGGCGCAAGTCTTGAAGAAAATGCTCAAGGAATGCAAAGCGAATGGGTGCCATGCCGAGGTTTTACATCGCGAAAAAAGTAACATCAATGGGAACTTGCTTTCAGCATCTTTGATCGTAGATACGAAGAATGATTCCGAGATACTCTTGGATTGGGTTGGTACGATTCAATGGACAAGCCAAAGCCCTTTTCGGAAATATCACAAACGGAAAAATTGGTTTGTGGGAGTGTTCGAGATAGCGACGGAGGTTTTGAAGGAATTCCGATGGAAGGATGTAGACTATTACACTTTTCGTAGTAGTGGCCCAGGCGGACAGCACGTGAACAAAACAAGCTCAGCAGTTCGTGCAGTTCATCAGCCTTCGGGCATTGCAGTGACGGCTCAGGATACCCGTTCGCAAATTCAAAACAAAAAATTAGCAAACGAACGACTCCTCCGAGCCTGGCAAGAAGTGGAAATGCAACGATTAAAATCGATGCACGAAAGCGAATGGAACAATCACCTCGGACTGGAGCGTGGAAACCCAGTAAAAGTGTTTAAGTCAATGGACTTTAAGCAACGACAGGAAACTAAAAAATATAAACATCAGCGCTCGTCGGAAAAACAGAAATGGCGACGTGAAATGTGATACAGTAAGATGTGAAAAGAGAGAAGTCAAAAGTGCAATTCTCCCTTTTCACTGATCACTTTTCACCAAAAAAGAAAGAAATGGAACACAACAGCTATTTGATCAAAGCAATGGACGCTTACCCTTACGATTTGGAAGAAGCGGTCGAAGCGTTGAACTATGCCTTGTCGTTCGAACCAAACAACGGAATGGCGTTGTGTCTAATGGGAAGGATCTATTTGGAGGTGTATCAAGATTACGACGAAGCGATTTCGTATTTCGAAAAGGCCTTGGAGGAAAATTTGAACATGCACACGATTTACGGGTATTATGCCAACGCATTGATTTGTGCGAAAGAATTGAACAAAGCAGATACTTTCCTTGATTTCGCGCTTACGGTAAAAGGTGCTGACAAAGCCTTGCTATTTTCATGTAAGGCAGCAATTCAAGAGGTTCGAAGAGACTTCAAAAAGGCAAAAAAATTCATCAAAGAAGCAAAGCTTGAAACGTACAACGATGGGTTTATAAGCAGTTTGGAAGAAATGGAGAACCGTATCAAAAAGAAAGAATCTCTTCTGAAGGATAAGAAAAAAGTGAAAAGCACAAAGTAGAAAGCTGAAGGTTGAAAGATCCTTTTGCCTTCAACCGTCTACTTTCTGCTAAAATACTGTGCTTATGCACAAAAGACGTTAATCCTAGAATGTGGATAGGGCCCACGATGATGGTTTTTATGGCCACATAGTCTTGACGGCGATGCCGTTCCAAGGTGCTGCTCTGAAATGTTCTGATTAACATCGATGCTGTCGGTCGGAGGTTCGACTCCTCCTGGGACTACCAAATGAGTCCTATAGTTCAGTGGATAGAACAACAGCCCAAAGGTTAGAGGTTCGAATCCTCTCATGGTTTACCCATGTAGCTCAATTGGCAGAGCACTGGACGTTTAATCCAGCACGGCTCAACACCGTGAAGTCAGGGTGGAAACTTCCCTTAAAAGTCAGGTAAATGCAAGGTGTGAAGCAGACCAGCAATAGTAGGCTCGCCTCAAAATTGCAGTTGGAAAACAGCCGGTGAATGGGGATACCGCTTGCCGAATTGAAAATCTTTGAAGTGAAGAGAAGATGGAGAATCCACTTTTCAATCCTTTGAAACATTGGATAGGGAGTAAACTCAACCAGTCATCCGTTGTTTGAAGATGGTCGCTTTGCGCAGCATTTATTGAATGTGAAACAGCGAGAAGTTAAAAGTGAAAAGCGAGAAGAGAAAAGAATACTTCTCACTTCTGACTTTTCCCCTCTCACTAAAAGAAAAATTATGAAAACAGTACGAATTAACTTAGGAAAAGTCGGAATTGTACGACGAAAAGGAGATTACAAGCGCGTGCTTACCGCTGGAAAATATTGGGTACGATTGAGTGACCAAGTAACAATTTTTGCAATGGAAGGTTTTTACACCATGACGGCCGAAACCGAGATCATGCTTCAAGATGAGAAGTTTGCCGCTTTGGTGGAAGTTATGGAAGTAAAGGACTTCGAAATTGCCTTGAAAAGCAAAGGGAGCAACTTCGAACGAGTCGTTGGCCCAGGACGCTACTTTTACTTTAAAGGGTTGGTGAGTTTCAATTTTGAAATCATCGATTTGCGAAAAGCCCAGGAAGCGAACCAAATGGAACTCGGTTTGCTCAACAAGCATGAGTTGGCACCTTACCGAACAGAAGTAAAAATTGAAGCTTTTGAGGAAGGGTTGCTCTTCATTGATGGGAAATTCGTTCGTCGATTGACCAAAGGATTGTACTTCTTCTGGAAATGTGTTGTTCCAGTGGAGGTGATGAAGGTAGATCTTCGTCAGGTCTTGTTGGAAATTTCTGGACAAGAACTGTTGACAAAAGACAAAGCTGCTCTGCGTTTGAACTTTCAAGCAACCTACCGATTGGTAGATGCGGAAAAGGCTCTTTTGGAAAACAAGGATTACCAGAAGCAATTGTATACAGCGTTTCAGTTGGCATTGCGCGAGTTCGTAGGTACTTTGACATTGGATGAATTGCTGGCAGCAAAAGAAAAAGTTGCTACTGCAATTTTCGAACAGGTGAAAAGTGAAGCCAAAAACTTGGGTGTAGCCGTAATCACTGCCGGAATTCGAGATATCATTCTTCCTGGTGAAGTGCGTGATATCATGAACAAGGTATTGGTTGCTCAAAAGAGCGCTGAGGCAAACACCATTGCCCGACGTGAAGAAACTGCAGCAACACGAACGTTGCTGAATACCGCCAAATTGATGGAGGACAACGATATGTTGTACCGTTTGAAAGAAATGGAATTCATCGAGAAAATCGCCAATAAAGTTGGTGAAGTGAATCTATCCAGCAATGGACAGGTATTGGAACAATTAACGAAAGTGTTCTCAAAATAGAGATCCTTTTACGACGGAACCGCGTGGTGAAAACTGCGCGGTTTTTGTTTTTTTAGAAGAAGTATGATCTCTTCTTACTTCTCACAAGTCACTTTTCATAGAATTTTTCACCCCCGCTTCTCCAACAACATCTTTTTAAACTTCTTAGCGTCTACCTTGAAAGAATAGTGATGCTTTTTAAAGAGTCCAGACTTTCCGAAATCCAAGGTAATAGTATCGATGGGCTTCTTGAGCTCAGCCAGGTTCTCTTTGTCTAAAAACAGTTCAAACTCCGTGACACCTTTCTGCAATTTGCTAGAGTAATAGGACTCAATGTCTTTGGTGTCTGATTTGATGGTAAAACTCCCTTCTGGCCCGTCGAATGTAACGGTGCACCCTTTCACAACTTTAATTTTAGGACTTCCAAAAAGGTGAATGGTAAAGAATTTATAGCCGTTGGAATCCGATCTTCCACCATGCAACGTTCCTACTTCACCTTCGCCAAAAGAAGGCACATTATACGCTTCGATTTGAGGCACCCGAGAGGCCTCCAAATCGTTTTTGATATCCTTTACGAAATTTATACCCAATAACATGGGCGCAAGGTACGGCTTTCCTTGTAAATAGCCGTTTTCCTATCGGAGTTTCCTCGAAATTTAGTCTTCGACTTGCTCTATGTGTATAAATCCGTGCTTTTCCTGCAATTCCGTATCGTTTGAAGTACAATATTGTCGGTATTCAGCCTTGTAGAAGAAGACTGCATCTTCGGAAACATATGATCCGTCCACAGTGCCATCCCAGGCCCATTCTGCTGGAGTTTCCCCACTTTCGAACACCGTTTCACCCCATCGATTAATAATTACAATGTGATAATATTCAAGGGATTCAAAAGCGTCGTCCTGCGGCGTTGCCAAATAACGAGGCTTGTACAGCTCATTGATACCGTCATCGTTTGGTGTAAATACATTTGGCATCACAATAGTTCCATTATTTGTAAACTCTGAAACGGTAAACGACTGGGTAATGGTGTCGGCATAGGAACAATCAAAATCGTAGGCCATAAGAGTTACATCATACGTACCTGGCGTACTGTACGACTCATTAATTTCCGTAACATTAGTCAATGTTTGATTTGGAAGTACCCAAACCAAAGAATCCGCTCCTGAGCCCGTGAAGTCGATATCCAAGGTAACAGTGTTCGTACACGGTGGGGGCGGTGTAAAGTTCCAGTCTACCGCAAATGGTTCTGGTTCGATAATCTGAACGGTAGCGTACGCTGTATCAGAGCCCACACAGCCCGTAGAATCCTCCGCGATTAATACAACATCATACGTGCCAGATGCTTGGTATTGATGTGTTGGGTTTTGTTGTGTAGAGCCATTTCCATCTCCAAAATCCCATGTGAAAGTCGCGTTCTGTCCCGCACTACTTGTAAAGGGCACATCATAAGGTGGCGTTCCACAGGCAATTTGATCGTCAACTTGAATATCCAGCGTGCTGTTGGGTACTTCGAAGTCTATTTTAAAGACACCAATATCCCATCCAGACTGCGTACTGGACCAGGCGCCTGGAGTGGTGTTGAAACCACTGATAGTACACACGCCCTGGTATACGATTCCGCTAGGATCGAAACGACTTGTTCCGCCATCTACGTGATCACCACCGTAATACGTTCCGAAGTACAAGCCTGTTGCTCCTTGATCCAAAACGCCAATGTAGAATCCTCCTGTGGCTTGAATGTTATCTGGTGTAACAGGTCCACCCGATGAGGTTGCGCTATGCCCCGAGTAGTAAATCCGATCACACTGATCTACCATGAATGCAATAGGAACAATGCTGGAGCCTCCGATCACCGTGCTGTAATTCACTGAGGCTAAATCCTCCGTAAAACTTGCGATGTATTGTCCACTTCCAGCATCGGTGTAAATTCCAGCAGTCACTGGAATCCCTGCGTCTGCCTGTCCATAAATAAACACGCTTCCTGTTCCTCCAAGATCCAGGAAAAAGGCATTGTCATTTCCGGCTGTACCCCAATACGTGCCATTCAGTACGGAGGATCCATCGCTACTTAACTTTACAACATATGCATCTTCACCTCCTTGATTTGCGGTCATGTGTCCCGTAAGCGGAATAAATGTTCCGGTAGTTACTCCACAAACGTAAACATCTCCATTGTTGTCTTGGCGTAACCCAAAAGAGGCATCATTGTCAGCAGCCCCTAAAAAGGTACTCCAATTCAATGCAGTCATGTCTGAGTTTAGGGAGAATACAACTCCGTCAGAAGTACCACCTCCATACGTTCCCTGATAAGCACCAGCAGTTACAGGAAAGTCGGCAGATTGTGTACAGGAGGCAACATAGCAGTTTCCGATATCGTCCACGATAATTTCTCCGCGGAAGTTATCACCGTAATTGAAGGTAATGTTGTTTGCAGCATCTGCGGATGTTCCACCCAGATACGTTCCACCAATCATGGTGGATCCATCTGCACTTAAATGCACCATTACGTGATCTTGTGAACCACCACCAAAGGTGCCTTGATAAGCCCCCGCACTGGTTGGGAAGTCAGCCGAATTGGTCGATCCCAACACCCATAATTCACCGTTTTGGTCGGTAATCATGCTATGTGGATACTCCGTACCGTTACCTCCGATGTAGGTTGCATAGATTAGATTCGACCCGTCTGGGTTTAATTTACTCACTGCGATGTCTACACCACCCCCTCCAAATGCTGTTTGGAAGGCACCCACTGTTGTTGGATATCCGGTTGAGAAGCTGCGCGCTCCTGTGTAAATATTTCCGTCGTTATCAAATGCTGCTGAGTGACCGTAATTGGTTGCTGTTGAACCTGAAAGTGTTGCTGCTACTAAAACAGGATCAATAATCAATTCTTTCTTTGTGTCGTACCCGTTCGGGAATACGAATGTCACTTCGCCGTTGTTCAGTGCATATTCACATGCGACTTCTTTGATAGACCCATTCCGCATCACTTGATACGCATAAGGTTGATTCTCTACGATTTCCCCTATCGAGGTACGAATCATTAGTTTTCCATCTTTCAAGTTTACGGCATCCACACCTTCGTGTTTCAGGCGGATTTGAGAAACATCTGCTTTTGGGTGAACGATAAAATCATATTTCAAATGCACGTTTTTACTGTATACTTTCAAGTCAATATCGTCATACACATTGTGCTGTGTCACTATACCAAATCGACGCACATTAGAGGCCCACTGACTTTCGTTGTTACCGATAAAGTAGTTGTAGAATCCAGCACGTTGAATGTCTTGCGAGGTTAACAAACCGGTATTGGCTCCTACAAAGTGTGTTTTAAATGCGTGTGAGCGGACAAATTCAGCATCTTCATGGTGATGCGCGCCTTCCATCCCAACCACATCATCGTGGTGATGGTCCAGGTCTTCTTTATTATGGAAAACGAAAGTGAAGCAATTATCTTCCAGATATACGTTGCCGTTGTATAGGTTTGCCTTAAAATTTACCTGATCGGGAAATTGACCAAGATTTTCGACAAAATCCAATGTTCCGACTTGGCCAAAAGTGAAGGCAGCACAGAATATTGCTAGGGCTAAGAGTGTAGTTTTCATACTAATAAAGACACGCTTATCGGTAAAAACGTTGCATGTAAACCCTAAATATTTTGGAATGAAACCCCTGTAGGAGTAGTATTTTAGTCAAAAAAAATGCGGGACTGCTTCATTTTTCCATTTCTATTCGCGCATTTTCTAATGAGGTATTCATGAATTTTTTGTAGACCAAGGTTAGAAAAAGCGAAAGCGCCATTCGTGCAAAGATGTTCTTGTACGTGAACGAGTATTCCCAGGTGATGCGTGTTTTACCGTCAACATGATCAAACCAAAGTTGACCGTATGCTGCATCGGAAAGTTTTTTTAGGAAATTGCTGAATTTGCTGATGCGATAGGAATAATTTCCAGGTGGATTGTATGTCAACAACTGTTCCTGGGCTGTATCACCTCCCTGAAAAGTGATTACGCGTCGTTGTCCAACCTTATTGTAGGATTCATCCAATAAATCCACTTTTTCAGCACCAGGTACAGCACCTACTTTTTTCAACCATTGAGGTAATTTAGAACTGCTTGAAATAAACTGAAACGCCTCTTGTTCAGTACAGTCGACCATCACTTGTGCGCTGCGTTTAAGGATACCTGACGTTGGGATTTCATTAGACATATTTCTCAGCATTAAAAGGTTCAGTTAAAAAGTCAGCAGTGTCTTTCGGTTCAACCATGGGCACTTCGTTCCAGTTGTGTCTGTATTTCGACATCGTTTCATAGGCCATTTTCCTTGCTCGATTGAAGCTTCCTAAGGGTTTGTGTGCAGGTAAGGAATGCCATGGATTGAAGGACAAATTTTCACCGAATGCCATTTGTTCATCGGAATCGAAAGTTTGTTTCACGATTTCGATGGAAGCCACTTTTTGAAATGGTGATGTCCAGGGAACAGTAGGGTCCTCTATGGGCATGGTATCGGCATTGGTTTGCTGCTGCACGTAAAAGTCAAAACCGACAGGGTTAGAGTTCAGCGTTTGTTGCATGTTAATGCGCAAAAAATCGTAATCTGAGGAGTTTTCGTTGACGTAATTGTTATTGGCCCAGGGTTTTACGAAGTATTTCACCGCACGATCATCTGCACCGAATCGAAAAGGCTGTGTGCTCCAGTATTTTTCTTCCAGCGGATTCTCGCATTTAATCATGGTTTTCATCAACCTTTTGAAAAGACCCCAATGTTTAGGATTTAGAAAGTAGAACAACAAGGCCAATTTACTTTTTGCGGTTGCCGCCTTTAAACTTTGTCGAAATTCGACCAAATTATGTGAGAAGAAGGTTTCGCTGCTCATCAGAAGAAAATCCTGGGTGTTCAAATCGCGCTCATCCTCCAAAAGCTTTTCTCCTGAAACGCCCATCAATTTAATCGCCATTCCCCTAATATCCTTTTTCTTATCAGCTTTTGGAATTGTGCTGGCATTTGAAAAACGTATCCATGTGTGATAGGTTTTTGCCTCCTTAAATACACCAACCTTCAATGCTTCTGGTAAGTTGGGTTCCACCGTGAAAGCCGCCTTGACGCAACCATGCATTTTTGTATGTACCTGTCGCGGCATATGTTTATCCTTGTACAAACGGTCGACCTGAGCCTCCATTTCTTCGATCATTTCTTGAATAATGGCCGGTTCTAAAGGACTGGGGTATTCCTTTCCGAGTTGTTTGTTTTGTGAAGCGTCTGACATGAAACGATTTATGAAGTTAGTTGGAATCACCACAAGCTAAATATATCTAATTATCTGAAGTCCTCGCGCTTAATTAATTAGGATTTATCGAAAGCGAATTCTAATTTTAACAAGGACGATTTGATCGTCAACCATCGCTAAACTGCTGCTTATGAGTAAACAATCTGCTGTATTCATCCAGGCCTATATTTTGCCTGATCAAGTAGATGCACTTGCAGAAATATTAAATAAAGGAGGCAATCCCATTTGGCCCGATAGCTTTTTTCCTTTCGAGAAACTTGAGACGATCCATTTTGCGCGATGGATCATTGCTCCGAAAACTGAAAAGTTTAAGGCGAGTTTGATTTACTCAGGCAATGTGGACGGGACTGCAGAACAACATTTGATAGATCTCGCACAAACATTTCCCGATGCTTTGGATAGCATTCTTTCTCATTGTGAGGGGTATCCGAAGGAGTCGAGCAGAAACCAAGCAACACGCCTGGCTTTTTTGAAGCAGAATTCGGGTAAAACTCCAACGTTTTATGTAGGCGCACCCAATAGAAGCGTCACACAGATTAGAAATGAAGAAAAACTGCATTTGGCTGTGAAAGAGTTTGTTCGTGAGAACCGCTCGGAGTGGCGTACAGGAAGGGAAGCCTATCATGCAATTCAACGATTTTTGGAAGATCCTCAGTGGGATTGGGCCAGAGATGGTTATCAATTACCAAAGCAGCGACCAGTGAAAATGATACTCGCTATTTTGCTCATTCTTGTTATGCTCCCTATCCTAATTATAGCACTGCTAGGAATTTTTCTATTCTACGAACTGCCGTCCAAACCCTTTGGCAAAACGGTCAATGAAATTTCCGTAGAGAAAATGGCAAAACTTCAAATGCATGAGGATATTTTATATCAAAATCAGCTATCGCAAGTTTTTGAAACCAAAGGAGGACTTAGGAAAATTATGTTACGTTTTCTATTATGGGTGACCAATTTCGGCGCCAAAAACTGGTTTGTGAAGGGGCAGTTATTTGGTACCCCAACGATTCATTTTGCGCGATGGGTCTTTATTGATGGAGGGAAGCGTTTCGTGTTTTTCAGCAATTTCGACGGAACGTATGATGGTTATCTGGGAGACTTTGTCGACAACAATGGCTGGGGACTGAACGCTATATACGGTGCGGCAAAAGGATACCCGAGAACTTATTTTATGTTTGGAGGAGGGTCGTACAAAATCCTCGAGTTCATGGGCTGGGGACGTGAAACACAAGTAGACACCCCCATTTGGTACTCGGCCTACCCGTGGAGTTCGTTACCACAAATCATTAATAAATCTGAATTGCGTGTGGGGCTCTTTTCCGACCAAAATTTAGAGGATGAAGAGATCGAGAATCTTCTGAAACGTATTTAATCCTGACACATGGCTATTATCGATAATCCGAAAACTTTAGAATTGAATGACATTCAAGGAATGATCACTCGGGGTTACTCTAAACTGTTTAAAACGGCCTATTTTTCCTTGAGAATAACAGATGCAACGAAGGCAAAACTATGGTTGAAAGAAGTTTTACCTCAAGTAGATAGTGCCGATGAGCATCACAAGAATAAAAAGGGCGTCATTCACCTTGCTTTTGCTTATAACGGGCTGAAAAATCTTGGTATGCATACCGAAAATGTGGACTCGTTTCCGTTGGCTTTTCGTGAAGGAATGTCTACTCCCAATCGAAATCGGATTCTAGGAGACTGGGGCACAAACGGACCAGAAACATGGCGGTGGGGAGCGCAAAATAACGAGGAAATACTCATGATTTTCCATGCACAGGATGACGATGCGTTGCGTGAGTTCTTGCAATTGCACCGGGATGCAATCCTAGCCAATGGAGGAGTAGCCATTGCGCATGAAATGAAAGGATACCTTCGTCCCGATCATAAAGAGGCCTTTGGTTTTCACGACGGAATTTCGCAACCTGTAATAAAAGGGTGCGGAAGAAAAGGGCCCGAGCTGGACATGATTGAACCGGGAGAGTTCTTACTAGGATACAAAAATGAACACGGACACTTTCCAGACTCACCACTGGTGAAAAAAACTCAGGGAAATACTGCAATTCTGCCAGATGATGTTCGCGGGTCTGGGTTGAAAGACTTAGGTAAGAACGGTACTTTTTTAGTCTTCCGTCAGATGCAACAACACGTTGATGCTTTTTGGAAGGCCATGGAACGTCATACATTGAATCCCGATGGAACGGTGAATGAAAAGGCAAAAATGCGACTGGCAGCGAAATGTGTGGGAAGGTGGCCGAGTGGAGCTTCGTTGGTAAAGTTTCCTGATGGTGATCCGGGCGGGGTTCATGAAAATGATGACTTCGGTTATGCCGACACAGACCCTGACGGATTAAAATGTCCCTTTGGTTCGCATTTGAGGAGAAACAATCCTCGAGACACGATGCGTTGGTATGGAAAAGAGCAATCGCTGAAAGTCAGCAAGCGCCATAGAATCATTCGGCGTGGAAGAACCTACGAACTGCCAGAAACCGATGAGATTGGATTGCATTTTATTTGCTTCAATACGAATATTGACCTGCAGTTTGAGTTCATCCAACATACATGGGCGAACAACAATCAAAGTGAGCACTTATCGGATGACATCGACATATTGATTGGTATGCCAGAAAAACACAATCCTGATCAAAGTAGAGGTCAGTTTACAGTGCAAAACAAACCAGTACACGAATACTATGAAGGCTGGGAGCAATACGTCACTATCCATGGAGGTTCGTACTACTTTTTTCCATCTTTGACCACGCTGAACTACCTCACTACTATTTAATTGGATTTACGTATTTTTAAAACGCTTACTACTAAAACAGAGATTACCTGATGTCCTCCATCCGTCAAATCATGCCAGAACAGCATCAATTTAGTCTGTTCTTCAAGGATAAGAATCTTGAAAAAGAATTTCGTGAGTCCTATGATAAGAGCGTTCGGGTGCCTTTGCGCTACGGAATCATCATCTCTATTTTGTCGTGGTTCGGAGCAATTCCATTGATTTACTTTATTATCCCTAAGGACTTTTCATATCTAGCCTTACTCACCGTTGGTGTTATTGGATCTTTTTTCGGCTTTATCATCCTATCCACGTACAGTTCGAGGTTTACAGGATACTACCATTTTCTTGGTGCCTGCTCGAATGCCTGGGCAGGGCTTTATGCTATTTTTCTATGCAGTAAATTTCCAAATGGTGACGCTGCAATTCTTCCTGTTTTGATATTTATCATCTTTTTTGGCTGGTACATGATTCGTTTGCGTTGGATCGCTGGATTTGCGGCTGCACTGACGTATGTAATCGCTTATAATCTTTACATTTTGTTGTATGCTGACCTCCAACAGGAGCAAGTAATGTTGTTTTCTTTTGTTGCCTGGATTACCTTAATCTTTGCCTTGCTCGCAGGTCGTATTGCAGAACACAAAAGCCGCCTGACATGGATTCAAGGGAAGACCATACGCGAGCAAAACGAAACGATTGCGCGAGAGAAAGAAGCTTCGGAAAACTTACTGAGAAATATGCTTCCCACCTTCATTGCAGATCAGTTAAAGGAAAATCCCAAAGTTATTGCGGATAGTCACGACGATGTATCGGTACTTTTTGCAGATTTGGCAGGCTTCACACGCTTGGCCTCAGATTTACACCCCGATAAAGTAGTACAGATTTTGAACCAGATTTTTTCCCGATTCGATGCACTTTCAGAAAAGCACCAACTGGAGAAAATTAAAACGTTGGGAGACGGATACATGGCAGCAGGAGGATTGTTGAAAAAAGAGGATCACTTGCAAAGAATCGCACTCTTGTCTTTGGATATGATTGAGTTTATGGAGACAACTCCCGAGATAAAGAAATTGGGGCTTAAAATCCGCATTGGAATTCATGTAGGACCAGTAGTGGCCGGAGTTATCGGGACACGACGCTATACCTACGATCTTTGGGGCGACACCGTAAATCTTGCCAGCAGAATGGAATCTCAAGGTGAGGTTGGGCAAGTAACTGTTTCTGAACCCGTGGCGCAGCGATTGAAAAGCGATTTTCAGTTTCAAAAGCGTGACCTAATCCACATCAAGGGTAAAGGTGACATGCAAACGTTTTTTATGAAAAAACAGTAGCGCATAGGTTTTCTACGAATCAAAAAAATGAAACAAACGACGTCTCATATTTTCATGGCTGAACCTATGCACTTTGCATTCAATGAGCAAGCCGCGAAATCGAATAGTTTTCAGAATAAATCAGAAATTACACCAGCTGAACTCAAGAGGCTGGCTTTAAAAGAATTCAATCAAGCTGTGGAGATGCTTCGTTCCTACGGTGTTGAGGTAACAGTAATCAAAGGAGATCAAGAAATTTGCTTACCAGATGCCGTATTCCCGAATAATTGGTTCTCCACACACGAGACAGGTGAGTTGATACTGTATCCTATGGCCACTGAAAACCGTCGAGCGGAAAGGCGGGAGGATGTAATTCAAGGAATGATAAAAAAGTTTGGTTATCGTAAAGTTGACCTTTCGCATTATGAGGAAGAAACGCCGCCGAAGTATTTAGAGGGAACGGGAAGTTTGGTTTTTGATCATACCAATAAAATTATGTACGCCGCACTTTCACCAAGAACAAGTGAGGATTTAGTGCAAGAAGTAGCACAAATTTTAGGGTATGAGGCGGTTTGTTTTCACGCTTTCGGAAAAGGTGGTGAGTTGATCTATCATACGAATGTCATGATGTGCGTGGGCGAGACATTTATTCTTATCGGTAAGGACACGATTGAAAAAGAAGACTTGCCGAGAGTTGATAACTATCTTCAGAACAGTGGTAAAGAAGTGTTAATACTCTCAAACACTCAAGTGTACAATCACTTCGCTGGAAACATGCTTCAAGTTAGCAATGGAGTGAGTCAATCGCTTTTAGTTATGTCCGCTACGGCTATGCAATCGCTTTCAGAGACTCAACTAGAAACTCTTTCGAAACACAATGATTATTTGGTTGCATTGGACATCCCAACCATTGAATTTGTAGGCGGTGGCAGTGCTCGCTGTATGTTGGCGGAAGTGTGGTAAGATTTGCCCGTATCATTAATTCATATTTCCAGACTCAACAAAAACAGGAGATTTGAGCTTCAGTTTTTCCACACCTTTTAGTTCGTAGCCATTTATAGAATTCCCTTTGGTAGGAAGCAGCTGTTGTCTTTGTAGCTCCTCGGTTGCTTCATGTAAATCCTTCAGGTTATTACCTATTGATTCTCTCAGTTGATTAATTTCTTCTGGGTTGGGATTTAGACCTGTATCCAGGTTTTTTACTTTTTCTAATAAATACTGTTGCTGAAATCCTGAAGTTTTGAACTCGTCGAAAGAGATGTTTTCACCCAATTTGAACTTGCTGTAATTGATCAAGTCTTCCAGTCCTTTAAAGTCAAAGTTATCATTTTGCATGAGCATAAATAATTCAGGTAGTATCTCATGATGCGTTCCAGGTCCAACACTTGGACCACTGGGTCCTAGTCTTGGCGGACGGCCTCCTCCAGGAATTAAAATAGGTGTGATTAAACTATGCGCATGATCAATAGCATCATTTTGAGCGTGGCTACACGGTCTTTCTTCCTTTAACATGTAAAGTACTTCAAAAAGCACCATTTTTTTTGCCCTGTCCTCTTCGTGATCTGCCATATCCATGAGAACATTTTTCGCAACGGAAATTTCGCTGCATGGAATGGGCGCGTTTTGTTCAGGTGCCATAAAAGAGCTTAAAATAAGCGTACCTAGGATAGATACCAGAGCTGTAATAACGATTTTCATGTTTTTCAGTTTTGGGTAGTTTCAGATTTAGCCGGTTGCTCATCTTTTCCAAAAACGAAAGCTCCTGGATCTTTCGAAGGTTTGGCTTCCTTTTCCTTCTCTTCTTGTGTGCCCTTGCCTTGAGGGTTGAATTTGTGTTCGTCTGCTTTTTGTTGTTTTTCGAGCGTTTCGGTATCCATAATGGAGTCATAACTTCCAAAAGAGTCCTTACTTCGTATGGTTGAGATGATCAAATAACCACCAACGAGAACAGCAATAATTCCAGGAGAGGCGGTAACCAAACTAGCGGTCAAATTGGTCGATCTTACCTGCATTTCGGTATTCTTTCTCATGGTAAAGAATGACACACCCATCCCAATAAACATCAAGGCAAAACCAGAGAAAAGCCCAACGGAGCGTTTGATCATACTCAAATGCAAGTCGTATGCACGAACGCGGTACGCTCCCGAATTGACATCAGTTATTTTTGGGTCGAACACAGAGGTTTTGTACCAGTTGATGTTAGATATGAGGAAAAGTCCAATGGCAATGAGAGCGAATGTCGAGGCAATCGTTAAAAACCACGGGATATAACTCAGCCATGATTTCGACGGCTCGTTGCCATCATTTGGTCGTGTAGAATCAGTCATCGTTTTGAATAAATGGTTGAGAATGAAGGTATCGTAATTTTTTTAATTGTGAAAGTGATTTGACTTCATTCGGTCTCAAACTATGGTTTAAAGCGCGGTTCTAGAACAAAAAACGGAGATCTCACCACAAATTATTGTAAAAATCTACTATTTGTAACCGCCACAATAACAAAGACATAACACTCCCGTATACAATCCGTATACGCCAAATTTGCATAAAAAGTTGAGTTTATAAGTTTCTTGGTTGTGTACCTCGACAGGACACTTATTTCTTAACTCAAGTTATGTATACAACGCACACAAACCATTTGGAAGATTCAGAAAAGAAGACAAGATATGTACTCTTCTCATACCATGGTTTACGCGTCCATTCGTGTACATTTCATTTTAATCCGGCGTTTTCGACAGTGGATAGTCGCATTGCACCAATGACGATGAGCAACGGTGTCGCATGGCCAAATTCAAAGCAAGGAACATTACAGGTGACTTCGGCAAAGTCCGTAAATATTAACATTGCTACGCCTCAACTCGGAGAAATGTTGATCCAAGGTGCCGCAGCACCTGTTCCTTTCGCATTGAATTTTTTTAATCAACCCAATTACATGGGTAACAAAACTTTCCAGGCTCAAGTCAGCTGCACAAACGCGTCTCAACAGTTCTTCGATGCATTTGGTAATAACGTGTACGCTGAAAACTACCTCTGGAACCCTCGATGCGAGTCACCTGTTTACAGGTCACAAGGTGATTCGTATCCAATTCAGCCAAGGTTTGAATTCAGATATATGCTGAACAGACCCGGCGCGTAGTCTAACCTCCTGTCCCTCTCTCAGACAGGAGGAACTACGAAACAAACAAATTGAAATTCAAAAAACACACGCTATGCAAAGATTTAAAGTTTTAGTACCCGTAGACTTCACCAAAGAAACAGATGTGGCCATTCAGTCCGCAGTGAATTTATCCAAGGAAATTCCCTTGGAAGTTATCTTCATTCATGTAGTAACTAAGAAATCCATGATTGAGGAGAAGTTAATGCGATTGGAATGGAGAATTTCCCAGCAGGCTACCAAATTAATGGGGCCTTATAAAACTGTTGTTCGCGTGGGTAAGTTGTTCGAACAACTAGCGAAGGCTGGAAAGGATAATGAGGTAGATGTTATGCTGTTAGGCATTCATGAGTCCTCAACGATGAATAAAATGTTCGGCTCCAATGCACTGAAAGTTGTTGGAAATTGCAAGTTCCCCATCATCACTATTAAAGGAGGGGATACATTTCGCCCTATTAAAAAGATTGTTATTACCATGGATGTCGTGATGAAAAGCGTCCAAATTGTTCGTCACGTTGAAAAAATTGCACAGTTATTTGGTGCGAAGGTATTTTTAATTGGAGGGCAACATACCGACGATACCCTACGGAAGAAAAGCCGCATTTACTTTGCCATTGCAGAGAAACGGTTGATCCATGCCAACATCGAATGTGAAGCAATCGCTTTAGGCAGAAAAAAATTCAAAGAGAACCTCTTGAACTTGTGTCGAGAGGAGGATATTGACCTGCTGGCAGCAACTTTCTATACAGATAACGAAACCGTTTTATCAATCCCATTTGTACAACAACTCATGGATAACAAATTGGGCATTCCCACTATGGTTATTGATGGTTTTCCATCGTCCAGCACCTCTCAGCTTGCAGGTATTATTTCCTAAGCTGTTAGGATAGATATTGAAAATACTTTTTGGTAGATCAGGCGTTCTGATATCAATTAGTGCGTAGTTTGGAACCTCTCGCTTCTCTCTCTGGCGGGAGGTTTTTTTTACAGTACAGTGAGAAGTGAGAAGCGAAAAGTGATTAGTAATAGCACCCTCCTCTCTCTTTTCACCTCCTACTGCTTACAGTTACCAACGCTTGATAGACACATAACTACGAATAATAAGTGGGGCTGATATGGACTACATTGCGGCGCGGTTTTCGCTTACTTTCGAATAAAAATACGCCCGATGAAACAAACAATTCTAATCACATTTGCCTTGATAGCAAACCTTGGACTCGCTCAGTACGATTACCAAAATGTCCGTGTTCTAAATGCCGACTATGAATTTGAAGAAGGAAGCACCGAAATACTCTACGGAGACAATGTCGTGCTACGTAAAAAGCCGTCAGGATCTGCAAAAGCTCTGGATACCCTTAGCATCGGTTCTGAAATAACGATTCTGGAAAATACCAACAAACAAATAACTGTCAATGGCAAGAAATCTGTTTGGTACAAAGTTGAAACCTCCTCAAGCACCGGATATATCGCAGGTGGATTTATTGCTTTGGATTCTCGCAAAGTTAATGGAGGGACCTACATGGTGATTATGGCAAAAGCCGAAGAAACGGAGAAATTTCGCGTGCGTTACTTAAAGAACGGTGAATACTATGGCAAAGAAGGTGACCTTCAGACCTACTCATTCGTACTTCGTGCACACGACGACCGGGGTGTTGAAGGCATTGAAAGCATGGTACTCATTGACTTCATGGCAGAATCATGCGGGGTGGATGGTGGCTTCACTTATCTTTTTAATGATGGCCAACGATTGATAAAAGCGATGCATTGTGCAGAGATTGGTGACGGCGGCTATTGGTTTTCGGAAAAACTCACCTTTCCAGATGAAAGAGAATGGGGAACACATATTGATTACGAACGTGAGGTCGGCCGCCCAATGAACGACGAATACAGTTGGTATCAATCTCAAAAAGATGTGGTAACGATTCAATGGAAAGGCGACCATTTCGAGCCGAATGTTGAAGACATCGACTTTGGTGGAGATGATTGGTAGGAACCCAGAATTAATATGCGACCGTAACGGCGCAACGCACGTAAGTTATGGTTGTAATATTGTCATGTATTCAGTTCGCACGGGATTATAAGCTTAGCTCCGCCCAAGGTAGCAGCGAAGTTAATTATCAAAAAAGGGGAGCCGCCATTGCAACTCCCCCTTTTGATGTTATTCCAAACATTAACGTTTTGTAATCTTGCGCATGAAGGTACCGTTCGATGATTCGAACACCATCATGTAAATTCCTGGTCGATACGTTGAAAGATCTAGCACATCAGCGTTTGATCCTGCTCCGTACGTTCGAGTTTCCGTTATTTTTCTTCCAAGTGCGTCTGTTAGCCACATTTGGATTTCTGATTGTGACTCAAAGTTCACCGAGAGCGAACCATTGGTCGGGTTCGGGAAGATCAGAAGTGACGACTCCAAAACGGATTCGTTCAATGAAGCATCATCGTCCTCTTCATAAGTTCCACTCGCCTGAGATTCACAACCTGCCTGATTCGAGATGGTTACCAGGTAGATTCCACTTCCTACCATGTTGATGGACGCCCCTGTTCCAAGTGGGAAACCATTAAATGCCCATGTAGCCGTTTCTCCCGCTTGTAAAGTAACCGACAAGGTGTTACCGTTTTGAACAATTGTTGGAGTAGCTGGTATTGGGAAAACATTTACTGCAATGTCTTCTGAATCTGTTCCACATGCATTTGCTCCTTCGACAGTATATGTTGTACTGGTCGTTGGGCTTGCACTCACCGAAGCGCCCGTTCCAGCACTCAGTCCGGAAGTTGGGTTCCATGTATAGGTACTACCTCCTGAAGCGGCCAATGTTACCGATTCGCCCTCACAGATATCAAAGGAGTTTGAATTCACTGAAACAACGGGAGCATCCAAGATGGAAACCGTAACTGTAGCGATACTCGAACAGTTGTTCGCGTCCGTTCCAGTAACTGTGTACACGGTAGTTACTGTTGGATTGGCAGTAACCGTAGCACCCGATCCTAACCCGTTATCCCACGAGTATGTGTTTCCACCGCTCGCGTCTAACTGTACAGCATCTCCAGAACAAACTGTTGCTTGATTTGACGTTGCCGTGATCGTTGGGTTCGGAACAACAGTCACAGTTACGCTTTCTGTAGCATCACAAGACAGACCGTTCGATCCTGTTACCGTATACGTAGTTGTTACGGATGGTGAAACTACTTGAGAAGCACCTGTACCCAATCCATTATCCCAAGTGTAAGAATTCGCTCCTGTCGCAGTCAATTGAGTTGTTCCACCTTGACAAATTTGCAAGCTTCCAGAAACGCTTACAGTTGGTGTTGTGTTTACCGTTACAGCATTCGTTGTTGTAATGGTGTTTGTTCCGTATTGATTTGTAACCGTTAATTCCACATCGTACGTTCCCGATGTTGCATACGTTACGGTTGGGTTCTGAGCTGTTGAAGTGGCAGGTGTTCCGCCAGGGAAGTTCCACGACCAATCTGTAATACCAGCAGTCGACAAATCTGTGAAGTCTATTGATCCTCCTTCACAAATCGCATTGGTATTTGAAGTAAAGTTTGGTGACGGAGGGAAGTTTCCAGGAGTACCATCAATATTGATATTATCGATAAACAGGTTGTTTCCGATTGTTCCAGCATTGTACGATTCGAACTTCACCAGAATTTCCTGACCTACGTAAGCAGTCAAATCCACACTGAAGCAAGATGCTCCAACGGTTCCGGAGAAACACCAGTCGTCTGCGATGGATGGAGTAAAGGAGTTTGTATTGGTTGTTTGTGTAGCGAAAGATCCTGTTCCATCCTCTGCCGCCTGGAATACGCGATCCCATGTTGTTCCACAATCAGGTGAAACGTAAATCACGAGTGAGTCCGCAGCGTTTTGATTGAAGCGACGGTACGCGTGGTCGAAATCCAATTGAGCGGATGTATAACCTACCAAGCTGATGCGCGGAGAAACCAGTCCATCGCGCTGTGCAGCAGTTGAATAATTGAAGAAATCAATTTTAGCCGCTTGTGAACCTGGAGTTATTCCTCCAACAGATACCAAATCCCAAGTTACATCAGCGTCTGGATTTTCCAAGGTCCATTCTCCTGTTGCAAATACATCCGTTTCGAAATCTTCTACGAAAGGCAGCGTTGCTGGAGCGGCATACACATTCAATTGCGTTGCACTTTGATCGTTCGATAGATCATCATCCTGCAACCCGTTCGGAGAAGAAGTGTAAACCGTTAAGGTGACAAACCCTCCGCTACTGGAAATAGCGGGAAGCACCACATTTTCAGATTGTCCCGTTGTTAGGTTACCCGTCCACGCGTAACTCTGAACTCCTCCACTTGTTTGGTAGTTAATAGTCGCGGAGGTCAAAGGGTCGTTGCCATAATTGCGAATTTCAACTTCTGGAGTGATATTGCTTGAACAGCTGATTCCATTCGGAGAGATGATGGATGCGATTCCAGCATCGTTGAGTACGTTCGGTGAAACAACGCAGAATGGGTCTACCGTTCCGAATCCAAAGTCTCCGTTCGGTGCTGTCATTTGTACCAACGTGTCACCGTTTCCATCGATGATGGTGTAATCTCCATCCACATTACAGCCATTGAATGAACTTCCGTTCAACCCATCGCCATAGGTGTCGTCAATGCGGAATTCATAACATCCTACCGGCAAACAGAAAGATTCCTGAATGAGTTGTCCCGCATTGATATCTTGATATCCTCCACCACTGAACACGGTTGCCCCCTGGTCGTCAATAATTTGCCATGATATTTCGCTTCCGTAGCAATCCAGCAAAAGATCCAGATTCACGGTTTGTCCGTTTACATCAACGGTAAAGTTTGTTTGAAACTGATCGTTACCAGGCGTTAAATCGGTACCAGCATTTGGGTTGGATGTAGAAGCAGTAAACGTATAACTTCCGTTTGGAGCCGTTTGCGTAGGTAGCACCACCAACTCAGTTTGACCTTGTGTTAAGTTACCTGTCCAGTTGAAAACAAATGGAGTTCCGTTCCACTCATAGTTGATGTCCACAGAGGTTAACGGATCGGTACCGAAATTACGCAATTGTACTTCAGGTGTAAATGTGTTTCCACAAACGGTTACCTCAGGACTAAGAATGTCGGTAATACCAGCATCCAAGGCCACATTAAACGCTCCAATACATTGCAAAGCGGCAAAAGCATTGATTCTTCCCGCACCCAATTGCCCGATATAATTTGGATTGGCCGCGTCAATATTATCTGCAGAGCTGTACAAACAGTTAATGATATCTTGATTAGTTGCGCCAGGAACATATGATTTGATCAAACCAACCAATCCTGCAACGTTTGGCGAAGCCATGGAAGTTCCTTGAATGCGCGCGTAGCTCGTGTTTGAGTTAGCGTAAGTACTACGAATCGCTGAACCTGGAGCCGCGATGTCAATCCACGTTCCGAACTGCGAAAATCCTGATTTAGAATCGTTTGTTGTGGTAGATGCCACAGCAATTACGTTGTTGTATCCCGCTGGATAAAATACGGTACTTACACCATCGTTACCAGCGGCAGCGACAAGAATAGAACCAGCGTTCCATGCAGCAGTACAAACGTTTTGTCCGTAGTTGGAGAAGCCACCGCCACCCCAGGACATATTGATGACATCTGCACCGTTGTTGGCTGCATAGTTAATTCCTTCGTATCCGTGGGTCAAGGCACCATTACAGTTACCAATTTTAACTGGCATAACGCTCACATTAAACCCGATGGAAGAAACGCCTGTATTGTTATCAGTTTCGGCTCCAACAGTACCAGAAACGTGAGTTCCGTGGTTTCCGTCGTTACTTCCACAAGGGTTAGGATCGGTGCCTCCTGTAGGAGCATCAAATCCTTGAACCAATTTGTTTTGTAGGTCAACATGCGAAGTAAGAATAGCGTTATCGGTAACGGCTACTACTACGTTTGCGTCTCCTGTTGAAAGGTCCCAAGCCTGCTGAGCCTGCATGGTGTACAAGTGCCACATACCTGTTCCGCTGGCACTGTTCGCTCCAAGGTCGTTTGGTGTGTAGAAGTTGACATGCAATTCTTTCTTTTCAGCATACTCAATTTGCGGATTTTGCTCGATGGCCCGGATGAAATTATCTACCTGAGCCCACATGTCAAAGTTGATTTGATACGTGTGACGCAGCTTTTCGTCTGGGTCGTTCGGATGCATTTGAATCATGCTGGTGATGTCGTACTGGTCCTTCAATTTTGCGATGAATGGAACTTTTTCAAAGTCCACCGTTTTTTCACGCACCGGGAAGTTGTAATTGACATCGGTTTTCATCTGAAATACGACGATACCGTCCTGGTACCACTCGTAAACTGTTTGTGCGTTGGAGAGAAATGCACTACAACACAGGGTTAGTAATAGTAATAGCTTTCGAATCATTTTTTTCGATTTGGTAAGAAATAAAGTTTAGACGTAGTAATGGGGTGGAAGTAGTGCGCTAAATTGTTCGCCAAGGGCTACTTCGCTGCAACACTTGCAATGAAGGAGAAGCTTCAGCCGTCGGTGAAAAAAATAGCAGAACAGCTACATTTCGTTCAGGAAGTACGAAAAGATAAGATGTACATTTTGAGCTTTCACGGGCAGAATTTAGCAAAAAAACGGCAATTCTACACGAAAACGCGGCTTAAAATCAACAATAAGTTGAAAATTGAACGAAAAGGAGGTGCATTTCAGTTTTTTCGACGGGATTTTTACTTCTTAAAAGCCGGTTTTTCCCTCTTGTCAAAATTCATGTTTTCTGCTAGATTTGTTTCCATACCAACGATTATTCACCGCAATCACTGAGCACAAATGAGCTACTTCAGAGACGTATTAATTTCCATCGACCAGTTAGGGAATACTTTTGCAGGAGGAAATCCTGACAACACGATTTCTTCAAGAATCGGTTACCATATGCACAAGCCTAAAAACGAACGGAGCACGTTGTTTTATTTCTGGAGTGCCATGTGTTGGATTGTAGACTCCACGTTCTATCCCGTAGACGGTCCAGAGCATTGTCACAATGCCTTCCATAACGATGCCGGAGAACGATTTGATGACCACACCAAAGATTGGGCAGTGGTGGTTGTTTGCCTGATTATTTTGGTGACTTGCATACCCATTTCCATTGTTTTGTACTCCCTTTGGCTGTTCGGGGTTGTTTCACCCAAAACAATCAAACGTGCCGAAATCATCAACGAGCGTTTGGAAATCATCGGTCAAAAAATGCACGGAATCTGTCATGAAATTGACGAGTTTCCCATCTCAGACCCTGAGAATATTGACAAACTGAAGGACTCGATGAGAAAAATGGAACCCCAATACAATGATCTTAAAAACAAAGTGTTAAGCATAGAGGTATTATCGCAATGAATGAAAGTTAATATTCACATTTCGTTTTGCCTTCCTTACCGCCGGCAGGCGCGTTGTCCATTAGATCTTCCGTATACGGAAAACTTTCTAGAGGTTGACATGAAGTGCTAATTCCTTCCTTTTTGTAAAAATGTTTCTTATACGTAGGATCTTACTTCCCCCTTATGGAGGTAATATCCAAGAAAATGGCAAAATTGTACATCGAGCAAGAGCAAGCACTGCTTGTGATGGTACCGAGATGTACATTTCAACTCTCTTAAACTGCATCTCGGCTCCGCTCGATGCGCTAACTACCCGTTTTTATTGGAAATAATCTTCTAAGAGTCTAACAACACGAACTTGTCCTCGGTGTTAAAATGACGCCCTTGCCTTTCTCTAGGAAATTGCCTTTATGGAGGGGGATTCGAGGGGGAGGACTCGAATAAATCCAATCTCGGCTTCATGTAATGATTAAATAGTGCAATTAGTTAAGATATCACACGCGGATTCTAGGGTCATCACGCAGTGATGATCTCGTGCCCTTTACACCAATTTTTGTCCTGTGCCCATCGTGCCGTCGTGGTGCCCTTATTGTAAACCTCACTCCAAAACTGATAAATACCCCTGTATGAACTAAATCACAATATCTAATAAGCCAATGGCGTTCAAGAAAGTTGTGAATCACTATTTTTACCAGCATGACCACCACATTCCAAAACAAACGCGCATTGCTTATCGGCAATGGCATCAACCAACTCGATCAGGAGCAATCGGTCTCCTGGGGCAATTTACTGGACCAACTCAAACGTGATTTTCACATTGAGGTAGAGTTGAACAACCCTTTCAAGCCCTTTCCCTTGGGTTTCGAGGAAATGTTGCACCGAAAAGGAGGCGGTAATGAATTTTATAGCAAGCTCAAAAACCTCAAACGGGCGATTCGGTATAACATCGAGGAGCAATTGCATGGCAAAGATGGCTTTAACTCTTATCATACCGATGTAATGCGACTTGCATACGATGACATTCTAACGACCAATTACGATTACGCGCTGCAAAAAAGTATCATGCAAGACTTCATGGAACGGAAGTCCAGGTTGGCCCTGAACAAACAAGAGAGCAAATTCAGTTTGAAGCGAGCTTATCATTTGCCCGATGTCGACAAGCGCGTTTGGCACATCCATGGCGAGCTCTCCGATTCGAGAAACCTCTCACCAGGCGGCCCATTTTACCATGAGGAATCCATCATGATTGGTTACGAGCACTACGCGTCTTACCTCGAAAAAATTCAGGACAATTTCAACGGCCACCGAAACGCGCGCAAGCCAGAAAACCAAAGTTTGCTTACCCGCATCAAAAATGGCGCTTCGGGACTTTTCTGGACCGACACGTTCTTCACCCACCACGTTGACATTATTGGTCAGGGTTTGGATTTCAGCGAAAATCATCTGTGGTGGCTTTTGAATCAGCGGGCGAACCTCATTCGAGCGAACGTTCGCCAACCTGACATGGTGATCAACAACCGCATTCGCTTTTTCTATCCTGTTCTACCGAAGAAAGACCTCTCAGATAGCGACAACCTGGAAGAAATCATCCAACAGCGCAACGCAACAGATAAGGCAAAGGGCATTGGCGAGGTACTGGAAGCGTTTAGGGTAGAACCACGTCCGATTCGTTGTGGGAGTTATGTGGAGTTTTATGATGAGGTGATTGGGGAGGTGTAGGGTCGTAGCTTACACTGCCATTAATTCTAGCTTCTCTTTCCACTTCCTCCACTCAGGGTTGAGCTTTTCTTGTAAATGATAGAAATTTTTACCGTGATTTGGGTGAATCAGGTGACACATTTCGTGAATAATCACATAGTTTACACAGCCAATTGGCATTTTAATCAATTCTGGGTTTAAAATAATTTTTCCTTTCGTTGTGCAGCTTCCCCAGCGGTTCTTCATCCGTCGCACCTCGACTACTGGTTTATCAATATTATAGGATTTAAATAACTCCAAAACAGACTCAACTTGAGCATCGAATTTTCGTGTTGCATGATTAAAATACCATCCTGTCAACAAGTTTTTAAAGTGACGAGTAGAACCACATTTAGTATAATAAATAATTAACTCCGAACCCTTTAGCTTGACTTCATCTGATGTACCCTCACGGAGTCTCAGTATATACCTTCGGCCGAGGTATAAGTGCGTCTCACCCGAAACGTATACTCTTTCTGGTGTTCTTGGAAGGAACTGTTCGAAATAATGCTGTTGTTTAATAATCCAAGAGGCACGTTTGAGGATCTTCTCTTTCACATCTTGAATAGTTGATTTGAGAGGGGCTTTTGCCCAAACGGACAGGTCAGGATGCACCTCTATGCCAAGAGTCGATCGATCTGCATATAGTAGATGAAAATGAATCTTTTGAGTGCCGTATTCAATACTTTCCATTAGTAATTGTGTTTGGCTACTTTAAGGCACTTACCAAGTATCTGATCCATATCGGTCCATGACAAATCTATTCCCAGTTGGTTCTTTTGTTCGATCAAATAGTCTTCAATCTTATTCTCCATTTGTCGTTGTATATCGAGGTTTTTCTTCCAGTCTCTGATTGTCATTCCTTCTACTATTTCCGCAATATCTGAACCAGCTTTAGCGAGCAAGTCATTTGTGCGACTGGAAACTCTTTTTCCATGAACCTCCGTTACAACTTCAGTTACAGCACCGAAAAATGCTCGAGCTTTGGGGTTGTTCCTCACTGATTCGGGAACACCTTCTTGATATCCACTTTCAAGATCATCTCTGGTTTTTAAAATTCGCTCTAAATATTCTCTTTCAGTAATTCTACCTTCTTGAAAGGCTTTAATGGTTTCTTCGATCATCTCTGAAAACTTCTTATAAAAAGCCTCATCTTTTTCCATGTTTTCATTGATTACCTTCTTCATGTTGTTGGCAATGTAGTCTGCTTTTGAGGCAGGAGTTTTGCCATAAGAGGCCAAAGCTTCATTTACCTCGCCACGATTGAAGATATTTACCTCATTCGTTACCACATTTACTTCTTCGGCGTCAACGTAGGCGTCTAGTAGTTTACGTACGCGCGGTTCGTACTCTTTATAAGAGATCACCTCTGCATAACGTGTTTGAATGGATTGACGAAGGCTTTGAAAACGTTTCAATTCCAACTTGTAGAATTCGATTTGCTCCTCGGAGAATTCTTTATAAAACTCATCTGCACTTTTGGCTTCTTGCAGCGTTCGAGCATATTTTGAAACATGATGATAAAATTGATCACGAATATCTTTTGGTGACAGGTGGCGTTCTAAGGCTTCGATATCTTCCTTGTCTCTTACTGCCTTGAAGATATCCCAAACTTCCGAGTGTCTTAAAGGTACCTGACGAACTACTTCACGCATGTCTTTTACGGCATTCGTCAAGTCTTCAGCATCAAAATCCTCAAGCGCCGAATAATTCGTTAAGGCTTCATCTAACTTTCCGAGAATTCCAACGTAATCTATTATATGCCCATGCTCTTTGCCTTGAAACAAGCGATTGACACGAGCAATTGCCTGAAGTAAATTGTGCGAATGTAAAGGCTTGGCAAGATAGAGCACCGTATTTCTTGGGGCATCAAAGCCAGTAAGTAGCTTACTTACTACGATAATCATTTCGATTTCTTTCCCCTCCTCTTGAAATGTATCAATGACGTGTGTCTCATATTTGTCTTGTCCTCGATGCTTCCTCATGAGTTTATCCCAATAAACTTTTGCCTCGTTGGAAGATTCTTCCCACACATCCTCGTTTGATTGCCTGCTATCTGGTGGTGTAAAAACCACGGCTGTATTTATCCTTAGTTTCGGGTCAACTTGATTTTCAAAATATTTTTGGTAGCGTATTGCCGCATCGATTTTAGGAACTGCCAATTGAGCTTTAAAACCAGTTCCTTGCCAGTTCTCGCAGAAGTGTCTGGAAATGTCGTAAGCAATTTCCTCAATAACATGCTCCGACTCGTAAATTTTGGAGATTGAGGCGAACTTACGCTTCAAGTCTTTTTGAGCATCCTCATTAAGGTTATTCGCCATCCGTTCAAACCCTTTATCAATTTGCGTTCTGTTGATACTAAGCTTAGCTGAACGACCCTCGTAAAGTAAAGGGAGTACCGCCCCGTCTTTTACTGCCTGGTCAATTGTGTACTTGTGGATAAATCCTCCAAACTTTTTTGCAGTACTTTTCTCTGACTTCAGCAGGGGTGTTCCCGTGAAGCCTATGTATGTCGCGTTTGGAAGAATCTTTCGCATGTTTGCATTGGCAGAGCCATATTGACTTCTGTGGCTTTCATCGACAAGGACAAAAACTTCAGACGATTCATCCTGAAACCCACCCTGTTTTGTTGCTGTTTGGAACTTATCAATAATGGTGGTAATAATCTCATTTCCTTTATCTTGAAGCAGTTCTATGAGATGACTTCCGCTGGCCGCTTTCTTGGCATCTTTTCCACACTTGATAAAGGTTTTGAAAATCTGTTTATCCAAAGAGACTCGGTCTGTTACAACCAATACGCGAGGATGCTTAATGCTTGCTTCTAACGCTAATGCCTTTGAAAGCATTACCATTGTTAAAGATTTGCCCGACCCTGTCGTGTGCCAAATTACACCACCCTGGCGCTTTCCATCTGTGTCAACATTTGTAACTTGTTTGATGGTGTCTTGCACGGCAAAGTATTGCTGATAACGACAAATCTTCTTATCGGGCCCATCAAAGACAATGTATTTGTATACAATATCAATGATACGTTCTGGGCGACACAAGCTATAAAAGGCCCTATCTTGAGCTGTAGGCAATCGGTTAATGAGTTTTGCTACGTCTTTTTCGACATTTTCTTTCCAAACAGACCAGAATTTAGCGGGAGTTCCTGTTGCTCCATATTTCACCTGGTTTGGGTGTACGGCGAGTAGCAGTTGGGCATAGTGAAATAAACGTGGTATTCCTTCTCCTTGTTTTTGATTTCTGACACTTTGAGAGATTGCCTCATCAATAGAGTCATTCTTATCGCGACGCTTGTTCTCAATAACAACAAATGGTATTCCGTTGACAAAAAGTACAATATCGGGCCTTCGTTTTTCGCGTCCACCATCCACAACAAATTCCTCAGTTACATGATATACGTTGTTTTTAGGATTCTGCCAGTCAATGTAACGAAGCGTAAATGCCTTTCGATCTCCATCCACGGACTCTGTAAAGCTTTTTCCAAGCGTAAGAAGGTCGTATACTTTTTCATTCGTAACAACGAGTCCTTCATCGGGCATATTTTTGAGTGCATTAATGGCAGCTGTAATATTGCTTTCGGAAAACTTGTGCTTTTTTCCGCGATACTCGAATGTGTTCAATTTTTGAAGTTGTGATCTAAGGATGTCTTCTAGCAATACGTTCGAGAGAATATCTCCACGCTCACGAATTGTTTCGTCAGGTGAAATGTATTTCCAGCCAATTTCCTGGAGGAACTCGAGGGCTGGTTTTTGAGAGTCGTTATATTCTGAGTATTTCAGGTTCATTTCAGTGTCATTTTGGTGGCGTTTGATTGTGGGGCTCTTTACTACGTAAAGAACCCCACATCTGAACAGTCTTTTTAAGTGGGCTTTTCAAGGCAATTTACACGTCTATTTTTAGTTTCCAATATCCTGATCTTTCGCTTCCAACACGCTCTAAAAGATCAAGTTCTTTCAGGTTTTGAATGTTTTTTTCAATGGCTCTTTCAGAAATTTTAATCTTTCGTGCCATTTCGGGGATTGTTACGTTTTGGTTTTTATACGTCATTTCTAGAATCTTCCAGGCGCTCTTTCCGATTACAACCTCATGATAATCAACAATTAACTTCTTTATGTCGGACCAGTTTTCCCCCGAACTTTTCCCCGAACTTTTCCCCGAACTTTTTTCGGTGATATTTCGGTGAAAAACAACCGTAAATAATCCATCTGTTTTAAAGGTTGGGACGGACAAACCTACAGCCTTCATCAGATCTTTCATTCTACCAATCCCAGAACCAACCTGCTCCACCATGTTGATACGAACAAACAAGCCAAAAATAAGTGGATTGCGACTGTGACTTTTTGTACCAAACTCGCTCGGAGCTATCGCACTAGTGAGCCCACCAGGATTGCTTATCTCTACACGATCCTCAAAGAGTTCGATAGTCGTTCTTGCTCCCTTGTCGTAGTAATCACGGTGGGACAACGCATTAATAATCGCCTCCTTGAAGGCCGTTTCAGGAATTTCCCAGATTTCAACTCGAGGGCCGCCACCTACAATTTCGTACCGAACATTCAGCTTGCCCTTTAACCACTGCATTGCTTGTTCATACTGCCGAATTAACGGTCCTCCGTATATTTTATCGTCGAGGATGTTGGTTTTCGTAGTTCCTTCAAATGCAATGCAACGCACGACGGCTGTTTCAACAAACTGTTCGGGCTGCTCCCCAAAAAACAATACGCCGCCATTTTTCATGTGTCCGTCGGAGCGAAATAATTTTAAGTTTTGGATGACTTGACTTGCGCCAATAGTATTTGAGATTCCTGCTCTGCTTTTGAATTCAGAAAACCACTCTAAATCGAGGTCTTTGTCTTTGGAAAATGGGGGGCACGGCGCCTCGTCGAAATAAATGCGTTCCGATTGCTGGAAAAAGTCGCGCATTTGTTCTACGGTGGTTAATTTCTGCGTATTGGGGCCTTGGCGCACGTAGATGACTCCTGAAAGTGCATAGGGTTTTTGTGTTCCTGAATTGACTTCGATTACCCAGACAGTTTTACCATCCACTTGCACAGAATAGAGATCTGTGGGCAAATGTGGATCGATATCATTTAAGGAGTTTTGAATGGCAGAGCGCTTGGCGTTGTCAATAGTTGCGCCCACAATTGCGTTATCATCATCCACGCCAATGAGTAATACACCACCTGCGGCATTGGCAAAAGCACAGATTTCTTCCGTGAGCTCTTTAACTTTGTTGGGCACGCGCACTTTGAACTCCGCATTGTAGCCCTCGCCCGATTGAGCGATGCTTTTTAGTGCTTCAGGTGTCAATGGCTTCGTCATACTTTACGCTTCTGTTGCCTTCGTTTTTACTTTGAACGAGTTTAAGTCCTCAGAATGGAATTCAATGATGTACTCAATGTCAATTTCGTTTTTCACTTCGAAGGAAATAAAGTAATCAAAATCCTTGATTTCTGCCCCATCTCTTGTAATAGCTTCGATTTCAAAAAAGCCGTTTTCGTCAATTCTTTTACCGATTAACGAATGTCCGTTACGAAGTTGCACGGTTGGGTGAGCGAGCGTAACGTTTGTTATCTCGAATGGCTTGCCACCGTTTTCAACACGGAGCTTTCCTATATTCAAAGAGCTTCTGAAATCATTACTGTAGACACGAGGACGATGCTCTAGCTCCATTTTTTCGCGTTCGATGCGTGCCAATTCAGCTACCCCATCTGACCCGGATCCCTGAGCGGCGAGTTTGGTTACTTTATCTAATTGTTCAGAAAGCAAGGTGTTCATTTTATTGATGGCATCTGTTTGGGTGTCCATTTTTTTGACCAGTCTTCCCAGTTCTGTGGTTTGTTTGACGATGTTTTCGAGTTCTACCTCTCTGTTTTTGGCATTCTTCTTTATTTTCAGGATTTGATAGAAAATCCAGAGAAGTGACAAGACGCCCGTAACAGGAATAATAAGTTTATGCGCTTCAATGCCCCACCAAAGAAACCAGTCTGGGGTGTGCGCCAATTCAGTGTGTAGTAGTAGTTGCATGAGTTGTTTTTCTAATAAATAGTCTCAAAAAATGAAAACACCACTTTTAGTACGCATTTTATTCAGTTTTCACGCGTACTTGTCCCGTGAGCAGCTTTTGCATTAAGCCCCGTTTCTGTTCTTTCAGCGCGTTTAGTTCATTGTTTAGGGTTTCTATTTCTTTGTCTGCTACCGACAAAACAGAGGCGATTTTTTGTTGTTCTTCAAATGAAGCAATAAGAATTTTAAAACTTGTCAGCTTTTCCTTTGTAATTGTCTTTATTGTTCCTCCTGGTGCTCTGTGTTTTTCTCTTTCGAAAAGCTCTTGAACAACATACATGAAGAAAACAGGGTCCATTCTCTCTCTAAAGGATGTAAATATTAACAAAGTCCTATCTACGTAAGAATCGTACTGAGTTAAAGCTATCCGTCCTATTGACCCTTGTATTGTTAAAACAACAGTCCCTCGTTCAACAAAAACACTTTGATCAGCTGCCAAGCTTGAAATTCTTCTCTTGGTTAGTGGCTTTAACTTCATGTTCTCGTCCACATCGTAAACTTGTACGAATGGGTAACCGTTTTCATCGTCATACCATTCTGGCAAACCATATGGCTGAGGAAAGCTTCCTCTCCTAAATATGGCCGCGTCCCCCAACTTCACCTCTTTCCACGCATCTGTAAACCCTGGAAAGCGCTTTTTGCCTGTAAGCAATTGCTGCATCAAACCTTTTTTCAAAGCTTCTTTTTCGGCTATGAGGAGGGAAAGCTTGTCAATGGCTTTGTCCCACGTGCTGAGAATGGTGGCAATTTTTTGTTGTTCTGGAAGGGAAGGGAGAGGAATGGGGGTTTTCTTTATTGTTTTTTGATTTATTACGACTTGAGCTTCTGCTAATCCAGCAATTTGCTGGTTCCAAAGATTTTGAATTTTCTTAGTTCCTAAGACTAATGCTAGGAAACTCGGGATAATTCTTTCTTTAATTTTCACCCCAAACATATTATCTGAAAGCATCAGCTTTGGTTGATCCTTATCCACCCAGACAACTACACCAACTCTGTTTCTTGGCCCTACTCGTGTAATTAGCACATCTCCTTTTTGGACTTCAATATCAGATCTAGGTTCTAAATTTGCAGGCAGCTTCTTGTTTTCCGTTGGGATATAGCCGTCCCATGTAATAGAAGAAGTTTTCAATGATCCCCATTCCCCATGTGAGGCTTGTTCTTGAGGGCATTTTGGACTCCAACCACTTTTAATTTCGCGTATGAATTCATTCAATATTACCATCTCCCAATCCTCAGGAATCCAACCTAGCTTCGTCTTTTTAAAGCCAACTTTATTTTCTATAGTCGCCTCCATTACAATCCCAATTCTTTGAGGTAGCCCTCCATTTCTTTGCGCACATTTGCCAACTCAGCTTCCAACTGGTCAATGTTCTGTTGTACTGCGGCAATGTCCACGGGTTCTTCTTCTTCAAACGTGTCTACATACCGCGGGATGTTTAAGTTGAAATCGTTTTCTTCAATTTCGGTGATGTTCGCGGCGTAGCTGTATTTGTCTGTGATCACGCCACTTGGTCTCTTTTTGCCTGGAGCGGAGAATTTTCGGTATTCATTCACTAATCTCTGAATGTCTTGCTCGCGCAGTTTGTTTTGTTTCTTTCCTTCTTCATATTCCTTGCTGGCATCAATGAACAAGACGTCTTCGGTAGATTTGTCTTTGTTGAAAATCAAGATCGCTGCAGGGATACCTGTACCAAAGAACAAGTTGGACGGCAACCCAATCACAGCTTCTAACAAGTTTTCCTCGATCAAAGCCTTACGAATTTTGCCTTCGGCACTTCCACGGAAAAGTACGCCATGCGGAACAATAATTCCGGCACGCCCTGTGGGTAAAAGGGTGTCAATCATGTGCAAGATAAACGCATAATCACCTTTGGATTTGGGAGGTATACCGCGTAAGAAACGCTTGTAATTATCCGCCTCAGCATTTTCATGTCCCCATTTGTCCAAACTAAACGGTGGGTTGGCTACAACAATGTCAAATTTCATCAATCCATTGTTCTCTACCAGTTTCGGGTTGTTGATGGTATCACCCCATTCCAGTCGCGCGGAGTCCATTCCATGCAAGAACATGTTCAACTTGCCCAAAGCCCAGGTATCGCCGTTGCTTTCTTGTCCGTAGAGCGAGAAATCATTGGAGCGTGAACCGTCTGGGTTTTTTACTTCTTCTGCTACCGTTGTTAAAAGAGATCCCGAACCACAAGTCGGGTCGCAAATTCGATTTCCAGGACAGGGGTTGACCAACTTTGCGAGTAGCATCGAAACTTCATGTGGCGTATAGAACTCTCCTCCTTTTTTTCCCGCCCCTGAGGCAAAACGCTCCAAAAGGTACATGTATCCGTTACCAAGGATATCTTCGGAGCTACCCAATACCGATGGGCGAAAGTCTAATACAGGGTTGGCAAAGTCATTGATTAAGGCCTTCAAACGACGGTTACGGTCTTTTGTCTGACCTAGCTTTTCGGAGTTGTAGGAGATATTTCGGAATACGCCTTCTAGTTTCTCCATATTTTGATCTTCGATTTTCGCCAAGACCTTGTCAATTTTTTCGCCAATATCATCGGCATTTCTATGCTCGTAGATATAGTCGAAAGTGCAGTCCTCTGGCAGCACAAAGCGTTCACGTTTTAACTTGCGCAGAATAAGCTCATGATTGTCTCCATATTGATCTTGATAGGCGTCATAATGGTCTTTCCAAACATCGCTGAGATATTTCAAGAACATGAACACGAGGATATAATTCTTGTACTCCGAAGAATCAAGGGTTCCCCTAAAAGTATCACATGCCGCCCAAAGCGACTTATTGATTTGTTCTTGAGTTGGTTTTATCTTGGTTGTCATTACTTCTTTTTTGTCATCAGAACCGATCCGTTGTTAAGTTTTTTCCTTTCGCTAAAAATAAGCTTCTTAGTCATGCAAATCAATTCAATGTTTCTGCATTATGTATCATACATCCAAGTACACATCTTAAAGAACTAAACAGGCCAGTAAATTTTCTTGAGGGGAACGAGTGCTTTTACTTCAGCATCAAGCTCTTCGTAATTCTCTGCAATAAGCTCAACTAACCAATCAGAATCGATTAGTGTAATCGGAAAGTTCGCACGCTCGGCCTCATACCTGGCTTCTTTGGTGAAACCGGATGTTGTCACATAAATTCCTTTGTTGTAATCACGCATTCCACCGATAAAATTTCGGAGATCTACAGCAGAGATTTTGTTATTCGTGCGTTTTTTCACTTCTACTTTGATACGAGGTTCCTCTAATCCTAATACATCGGGTGACGCCATAATATCGCTACCAAGATCAGATCCCCTGGATGTGAACCTTGTTTTGTATCCCATGGTTCGGAGTAAACCCGCCACAAGTTTTTCAGTGTCTTCCCACGAAAGGGAGATCAAAATATCTTTGGTAAATTCGAGAGATCTGGAGATGGCTTCCTCTTTCAGCAGTTCGAGAGATTGTTCCATTTCCAACTTCTCCATTTCTTCATGAAGTTCCTCTTGATATTGGTTCATCGCCTCAATATCCTTGTCATCGATGTCCATATAATAAGGATTGGACGTCTTTATATCCTCGAATATTTCTGGGGAAATCCAAAAAACTGTCAGAATGGAACCTAGCGTATTTCTGGAGTCAATAGAAAGATCATCTCGTTCAATTGGAACCTCTGACCATTGAACCTTTCGCGTATGAAAGAATTCGGTTTTTTCATTGAACTCATATTCCGACTCAACAGTGCCCGTATAATATTGTCGTGAACTTGAATCGTACGTTACAATGTTATCTCCGATTTTAACATGCATGTAAAACCGCCATAATTGTCCTGCGCATTGATTGATTTTTCCTTGAGACCAATCCTCATAGGTAGATGCGAACAATGATTTTAGTTCCTCCTTATTTTTAATTTCGCTCAAGGAGCCGACTTCATTCCATCCAAGAGCAATAAGGTTGTGCTCAAAGAATTCTTCCAATAAATAGCCCCCTTGTCCGGATCGGATCATCCAGCTGTCTGTTGTTTTCATTTAATTTCAGTGATTGGATTTATACGGCAAAAGGTAACATCTTATCTGAAAAATATCAATAGGTATAAGTGCTTATGTCGGTTCATGGAGTGCCACCCTTATTGTAGAAGAGCGGAATTATAGAAGTTTAAGTGTCGTTAATTTCATAAGGATTTGTAGTTTACACGTTCATTTTCACTGAAGTTTATGTGTCGTAAAGAGAAAACAGAACCCAATTACTTTGAATATCAAAAGGACTCATGGTTAAAGCGGAATTGGATTCCCTTACTGATTATTATACTTGGGGTCGGGTCTATCTTTTTGATTTTTATTTCTCAGGCCTTTCGTGGATCGAATGCTGTTAATGCAGAAAACGCTGCACAATTGGGCGATTTTATCGGAGGTTTTATCGGTACTGTTTTTGCGCTTGTAAGTGTGGTTTTGCTGGTCATAACGCTGAATAATCAGCGAGAATCTTTAAACAAGGAGAAATTTGAAAGCAAGTTCTTTGAGCTTTTGAAGTATCAGCGCGATAATGTTGCTGAACTGACCATAGGTGGGGAGCATGGCAAAAAGATTTTCGTTTTACTCATTCGTGAATTTCGGGAGATCCTTGACATTGTGAAAGAGGTTAGAGGTGTTACCAACCAGTCACTTAAAGAAAAAGAGTTGCTCATCATTTCTTATCATGTTTTATTTTTCGGTGTTGGCCCGAACTCCTCGCGGCAACTGAAGAAGTCGTTGTCACACTATGGGTTTGCTTCAACTTTTGTGGATGAACTTGAACGGTCGTTAAACAATGATTACATCAAAGCGTACGTAAAAGAGAAAAGAAACTTTAACTTCATTCCCTTTGAAGGGCACCAAGTGCGACTGGGGCATTATTACCGGCACTTATATCAATCGGTGATGTTCGTTGACAGGGAACCCACGAACATAGATAAATACTTCTACATCAAAACACTGAGGGCACAGATGACCACCCATGAACAAGCTCTCTTTTATTTGAATTCTTTATCTCGAATGGGAAGTATTTGGCGCGATGAAGAAAGAAAACTGATTACTTATTATAAGTTAGTGAAAAACATTCCAGAGGATTTTTTCAATAAAGAAAGTGAAGTGAATATAGAAGAAGACTTTCCCAAGGACTACTTTGAACACCAACAGAACCAAAGCAAAACTTCTTGAAGATCACTTTGATTTCTATTGACTTTGTGAACATCTATTTGTAATGACTTTTGAGAATATTTGGGGTTATCCTCCCCCTAACCCCCTCCTAAGGGGCGACCTCCTAGATAACGGCAGTGCTTTGTATTTTTCACCACAAAGGCACAATTCTTTCGCCGAAGCTTCAGCAAAGGAGCAGGAAACACAACGAAAAGTAAGGAAAAGATACTTGAAAGAGGCGCACTAGATTATGACAAAGTCATAATCTCCTCGTGTTCTTAACACGCCTTGGGTTTTATTTATACTTAGTGTTCTTCGTGCCGTCGTGGTCGACTTTCAATTGTAGGCATCTTGCCAATAACTAGGAAATTACCTCCGAAGGGGGAACTGTTTTTCCTGGCTCATCAATTTGTTTAAGGATGACAATTCAAATTAATTGATAGTGGTAATAACTTTTGAGAATATTTGGGGTAGTCCCTCTTAAGGAGCACTAAATTATGACGGAGTCATAATCCTTCGTGTTCTTCACTATTGCTAGGTTTTGAACTATACTCCGTGCGCTTCGTGCCGTCGTGGTCGACTTTCAGCTGTAGGCATCTTGCCAATAACTAGGATATTACCCTTGAGGGGGAAACCGGTTTATTCGCAGAAGAAACATTTTTGCAAAAGGAAAACTCAGTTCTTCACAAAACGATACACGCGTCCGTCGACATTCACACAATAAACACCTGAGGAAAGACCCTGCACATCAATCTGTGTATGATTTTCTGCCCGTAAAGAGGGAACTTCCATGGTACGCCCATGCAAATCTGTGATGATAAATGCTTCGGTGGATTGCAGAATTAAAATGTCATTCGCTGGGTTTGGATAGAGCATTTCTGATGATTCCAAAACAACCGTTCGGATGTCCGAATACGTTGTGGTTCCATCGAATTCTACTTGTTTGAGACGGTAGTAATTGGTACCGAGGACTGGCTGCTCGTCTTTGAAGAGGTAATCCGTTGGGGAATTGGTGGTTCCTTGCCCTTGCACTGTTCCCAGAGATGAAAAGTGAATGGCATCCTGCGACTTTTCAACCTCAAAATAATCGTTGTTCCACTCGCTGTCGGTTGTCCATTTCAGCAAGACGTTTCGGTCTACTAGATTTGCGTCAAAATGTGTAAGGTTAACACCCAAGGCTACGCCGCAATCGTCTGCGGAAATCACGTCTGGGGCGTTGAAGACTTCAGTTCCTGATGTAGCACCACCGCCATTTTCCAATCCTGAAGTGTTGAGGTGATAAAATACAGGAATGAACTCGTTTCCGTATTCGAAAGAGTAGTAATAGCGATAATCATTTGTGGGTTCAGCGATAGACCCTCCAGCCAAATCACAGCTGATGAACTCAACGGCATAATACCGCCAACCTGGACCTGTGTAGTTATTATCGATGGACATCACGGTGGATTGCCAGCCGATATCGGGGGCGTAAAAATGTACCACAGGAAAAGCAAAATTGATTTCTTGTTCCGAAATCACAGCAAATACCACACGTTCCGATTCATTTGTTCCGAAAACCTGTGTCACCGTATCCCCATCGTCGGCTTCGGTAGCCCAATTTGGTGGAATGTTGATCGATCCGTCCAGCTCCAATTCAACGCCTTTCTCTGCATTGTTGTTTCCTGTTGTTCCGGTATCCTGACCGTATCCCGTTGCAGCGGGTTCGTTCCAGAAAGAAATGCCGCAAGGAACCATGGTAGAGTACCCATCGGCATCTGCTCTGAAGGTGAAATCATCTACCCAGGCGAAGGGTGCTCCAGAAAATCCGCCTTCAAAAATCACGCGAAATTTAAAGTCGGAGTGGAAATAAGCGGAATTTACGTTCGGCGTGCTGTTGTAGTAATAATTTCCAGGGCTTGTAGTACTGTTGTAAGCCGTGAAACAGAAATAATTCAGTGGTAGAGCGGGTAAAATTTGGTCTTCTGCAACCGTACCTCCTTCGCGAATGTTTTTCACACTGATCCATGCGCTTCCATCCCAAATTTGCAGACGCAAACGATCACTAAAGCTCCAGTTATCGCCTCCGCCTGTGCCTGGAGACGATGACTTTGCATAAAAACTAATTTTCAGGGATTCCATCGCGCTCATATCAATCGTGGGCGATTCAATCCACTCATTGCGATCCAAACGCACGTAATAAACATTCGACATGTTGTCTGGAAAGGCTTCTGTTTCGTTCGAATTTCCTTGCCAACCGCCAGAAGGAGCTAACGCCAAACTTGCTCCGCCATTCAAAGTCCATTGTCCACATCCCGTACAAGCTTCATCACCATCGTTACCGGGAAAGTCCAAATCGAGGTCGTTATCGTTGAAATTATCGGCCCATTTGAAATCTCCAGTGGGTCCACCGCCTCCGCCACAAACCTGAATATCATCAAAATAGGTGGTTGCAGATGATGTATTGGATCGGAATCGAACGTAAATCGTTTGTCCTGCGTAAGCATCCAAATTGATTGTTTCTGGGGTGCAAACGCCCGAAGTATTGGTGAGTGTGTTCGATGCTGCCAAGGTTGTACCGCATGGTCCACCTGTGCGAATTTCAACCGCCGGAAAACTAAAAGTGTTGTTGAAGGAATACTCAAAAGTCAAGTTATAGCCTGTGGAAGGAATGGCAAGGGGCATGGAGGTGATATAGCTACCAAATCCGCTGAGCCCATACCCGTAGTCGCCCGCTCCACTGCAAGATCCGACCGAAGTATTAAACGAACTCGCAGAACCTCCAAAACATCCTCCCGGCCAATTGGTGGCATCAAGAGAAGCGAAAGCCGTTCCGAAGTCGTTATCGAGCAAACATCCGCCTCCTCCTCCAGATCCCACGTCCACAGTAATGTTGTCCCAATAAGTGGTTGCTGAAGAAGTGTTAGATCGAAATCGGATGTAAATGGTTTGCCCTGAATACGCCGAAAGATCAACGGTGTGTAGCGTACATGTTCCGCTGGTATTGGAAAGCGTTTCAGTTTGCGCTAGGGTTGTTCCACACGGTCCGCCCGTTCTAATTTCCACTGCAGGAAAGCTGAAAGTATTGTTGAAGGAAAAGTCGAAGGTGAGTTCATATCCCGTGGCTGGAATCGCAATTCCTTGTGTTGTGATGTACGTGCCAAATCCTGAAGTGCCATAATTGTAGTCACTTGCAGCTGCACAAGCGCCCACCGAGGTGTTAAATCCTGAGGCGCCATTTCGACAAGCCGTTGGCCATCGTGTTCCATCTATGGATGCGAATGCTGTGCCCCAATCTTCTTGAAATAGCTGCGCATGTAGAGCCGTTGAAATAAACAAGACGAGTAGAAAGAGTATGTTTTTCAAGAAGTTGCTCATACTTCGAAGTTACGAAAATCAAATGGCATCCAGTTTTTGATGGGCGTAGAACAGATTTCGGCAGGATTTCTGCACACTAAGCTAAGAACGCCTGGACTCCGAATAATAATGTTATGGAATTCTGCGTCTTAATTAAAAGGACTATTCGTAAATTGAAGCTATGAAAATTGGTATTAATGGATTTGGGAGAATTGGTCAGCTCGTTTTTCGAGTTGCGACGGCACACCCTGAAGTAGAAGTGGTAGGAATCAACGACCTTATTGATGCAGACTACATGGCGTACTTGCTGCGTTTTGATTCTGTGCATGGACGGTTTAACGGTGACATTTCGGTAGACGGAGATACTCTACTCGTCAATGGAAAACGAATTCGGGTAACGAACGAGCGCGATCCAGAACAACTCAATTGGAGTGCTGTGGGTGCACAAGTAATCATTGAATGCACCGGGGTTTTCCTTACGAAAGAGTTGGCGGGTAAGCACATCAAAGCCGGAGCAAAGAAGGTGGTGCTTTCGGCACCAGCCAAAGATGATACCCCAATGTTCGTGATGGGCGTGAATGATAATCAATTGAAGGCGGTGTATGATATCGTTTCCAATGCGTCATGTACCACAAACTGTTTGGCGCCAATTGTGAAAGTGTTAAACGATAATTTTGGCATTGAAGAAGGGTTGATGAGTACGATTCACGCCGTGACATCCAGTCAAAATCCAGTGGATGGAACCTCGAAGAAAAATAGGAGATTGGGTCGTGCGGGTTATCAAAACATCATTCCCTCAACCACAGGTGCAGCCAAAGCGGTAGCCAAGGTAATTCCTGAAATTGAGGGCAAGCTAACAGGTATGGCATTTCGTGTTCCGGTACCCAATGTTTCTGTTGTAGATCTCACCGTTCGTTTGTCGAAAGCAACAAATTACGAAGCGATCAATGCCGCTATGAAACATGCTTCTGAAAACGAGCTGAAAGGAATTCTGGGATACGAAAGCAGTGACGTTGTCTCATCGGACTTTATTTCGGACAGCCGTACTTCTATTTATGATGCTAACGCAGGAATGGCATTGAATGATATCTTTTTCAAAGTGGTTGCCTGGTACGATAATGAGTGGGGATACTCCAACAAACTGATAGACCTGGCCCTCAAGTTGCATCGATTGTAAGCGAGCGTTAACAGTATTAACAGGTCACTCGTCGTTTCTTAGGTGTCTGTTTCTGATCGTTTTATCTATCTTGTAGTTCTAACTTCTTTTCTGTGAATTCATGAGTGAGATACGAGCTGGTTTACTTTGGATACTTTCTTTTTTCGCAAGTACGTGCGTGATTGCACAACCCAACACAGATAGCCTCATTTTGGAGTTGCAAAAAACCAAGGGAGCTGATAAGGTCTACTTACTTTCGGACATCAGTTACTATTTATCCGGAAAGGACAATCAAAAGTCAATTCTTTATGCGGAGAAGTGTCTGGAAGCGGCTCAAAAGCTAAAGCAAGACAAATTGATTGCAGAAGGATACAACGCACTTGGTTTGGCGCATTATCTCTCGGCAAATATTCAGGAGTCACTCGAAGCCAACAAAAAAGCACTGAAAATCCGCAAGAAATTAGGGGATGACAAAGGACTACTTGCGTCGTACAGTAAAATAGCCAATTGCTACAATGACCTCGGTGAATATGAGACATCGATTTCCTATAATCTGAAAGCGCTACGTATTGCCGAGAAGAACAAGTGGAGTGCTTATGAAGGTATGATTGTGATGAATATTGGGGTCATTTACAAAGAACAAAAGCAATACAGTCAGGCGACGCGGTATTACAACAAGGCGATTACTGCTGCGAAGGCAAACAATGATACGCTTTCTTGGGTACGCGCGCTGAGCAACAAGGGCGTCGTCCTTAGAGAAACGAATGAGAATGAAAAGGCATTGAGCATTTACAAGGATGCATTAAAGTTGATTGAAGGAAAAGGGCAAATTGACATAGAAAGCGGCATCCTGTTAAATCTTGGTTCTCTGGAAAACAACCGTAGCAACGGAGATGATGCGATGCGGTATTACGAACAAGCGCTTCCCCTCGCGATTCAGGCAAACGATCAACATACCATGGCGATTTTATACGCCAACATTGGAAACAGATTTGTTCAGGAAAACAAGCTCGATCTGGCAAGGGACTACCTGCAAAAAAGCATTGATTTGTGTCAGAAGTTGGGCCTGAAAAAGCAAGAAGCAGAAAGTCTGAAAGGTCTAAGCAGGTTGTATATCAAAACAGGAGATTTTGAAAAGGCGTATGCGCTTGACCAGCAGTCGGATAGTTTGAAGGCTGAATTATTAAGTGTTGAAAGTACGCGCGCCATTGAGGAGATCAATGTGAAATATGAAACCGAAAAGCGAAAGAAACAACTGGCTCAGCAACGAATGCGTATCAACGAGCAAAACAGTCAGTTTCAGCGATTGTTGTTTCTCGTTTTCATCGTAGTGTTAATCGCCCTTGTTACCTATCTAATTCTGGTCATCCGGAAGAGAAAACTGCGTCAACGGCTTCAAATGGAAAAGGAGCAGGCAAAAACGCGTATGCAAGAAGAAAAACTGCGTATTTCCAGGGATTTACACGATAATATTGGAGCGCAACTCACCTTTGTCATAAACAGTTTGGAGTCGGTAGAAAAGCTATCAACGGAAAACAAAACGCGCGAGAAAGTTGTGGCCCTGCGAGACCAAACCAAACAAACCATGAATGAGTTACGCGAGGCCATTTGGACCATTCAGTCGGATGCGGTCGCACTTCAAGAGCTATATGGAAAAGTTGCTGCCTTCGTTCGCAATGCGAAAACAGAGTCTTTTCAGGTGCTTACCGATCACCACTTATCTGAAGCTGAGATGGATGCAACAGTCTCTCCGGAGAAAGCAATCGCCATTTTTCGGGTGATACAAGAGGCCATAAACAATGCGGTGAAACATAGCGAAGGAGATTGTGCCCACGTGACGTTTTATGCGAATAAAATTGTTGTCATGGATAACGGAAAAGGATTTGATACGAATGCAACCCACGGCGGATTTGGTTTAACCAACATGAAAGCGCGATTGACCGCAGCAGGGTTGAAAATGTCTTTGCATTCAAACGAACAAGGAACGGAAATCATCATCGAATTCTAAAATACGCTGTTTGTCGTATTGTAGAAGTAGGTTCGATATCTGAAATTTGACAAAAAAAGTATGATAAGAATAGCCATTGCAGAGGATAATGCATTTTTAGCACGAGGACTGATAGACCGACTTTCGGGGTACAATGACTTACAATTGAAACACGTTGCGGCAAACGGGGCTATTTTGCTAAAGCTTTTAGAACAGGATAAAAACGTTGAGCTTATCTTAATGGACATTCAGATGCCAGAGATGGACGGAATTGAAGCGGTGAAGGCCGTGAAAAATAAATATCCGCAAGTCAAAATCATCATGCTTACGGTTATGGATGATGAAGAAAGTATATTCGCTTCCATTCGAAACGGTGCCGACGGTTATTTGCTGAAAGATATCGACTCGGATGAACTTTATGCCGGAATTCATGAAATAATGGACGGCGGAGCTCCAATGTCACCATCCATCGCTTTAAAAACGCTGAAATTATTGCGGCAGCCGCTACCCACCCAAAGCTTAGCGGAAAAGGTGGAGTTGAGTCCACGCGAAACAGAGGTGCTAATACAATTGAGTAAAGGACTCAACTATAATGAAATTGCTGACAACCTGAACATTTCCAACGGTACCGTGCGGAAGCATGTAGAAAACACTTACCGAAAGCTGCAAGTTCGAAATAAGGTAGAGGCAATTGATGCCGCCCGAAAATCGCGATTGATTTGATACAAATACGCAACTTTTCGTATTGACCTGGCGGTTTCGACTCCTGATCTTTGAAGAAAAAAGATCATGAAGAAGATAATCCCACTTTTCGTTTTCGTACTCTCTTTGTCGACTACCTATAGCCAACAAGTTAGTTACGAGATTTTATCCAATGAGCCGCCTGAATCCCCCCGCTTCAGTTTAAACACAGACTTGTTTCAACTGGATGTTCCAGTGCTACGAATTGATAGCTACTCAGCCAATGTTGGTGTTTGGGGCTATTACGAGCCCGTGAAAAACAAAATTGGGGTAGATTACCTTTTCCGCAAAAGTTTGTTTGCCTTTGGAGGTTTAGGAATTGAGAATTTTCCTGGCAATTTGGAAACGGAGTTGGGAGGATATTATCAACTCCGCGACTTTACCAAAGTAAAAAAGACCAAAATCACGTTGAAAACGGAGTATAAGGGAACCACGTATTCCAGAAATGTGAGTGGCGATCATGTGTACACCCGAAACGAAACAGTCACGTATATCATGGTGCCATCAGAACAGCGTAAATACACAATGCTTCGAGGTGGGGCTTATTTCAAGCGTGTCGGCATGACTACTGATTTCATTGAGGACGAAGGATTTGCTGGGCCCGAGGTAATTGCCTACTCCAGCGCGGGAATTTATGCAGGAATTAACTTTCGCACGATCACCAGTTTGTTTATCGATGCAGAGGGATACGGAGTGAACTTTAATTCCATAGGAAAAGACGTATATCTCGACCTAATGATATTGCCGATCAACACGTTTCAAGACACCGAAACGCGCGAATCAGCGACCGAAACAATCAAAGAGGCCCAAAGTGCATTACCAATTGGTTTTCGTTTGGGATACAAGTTGTTCCAAACAGACAAACGCGCTAAAACAGGAAAGATATTTGGTGTGTGTGGCACAGCGGAGTTAAGCTATAAGCCATATCTCGGTGTTTGTGTAGGCGCTGGAGTGGGTCTTACCCTGGTAAAATAGAGAGCCACGGAACCCACGACTCCATGCGTAATTACGGGATTGTAGAATTAACATATTTTAATGCTTCTCGCAGCCAACGTTATTTCAGAAATAAACGTCTACCAGTAGAATCGAAAGATTTTTGGTCTGATATTTGTTATCAGATGGACAAGATCTCCTCCTCTATCGCAATTGAAAGTAATGAAACAACAGGGAAGAAGAGGGGATTTTTTGTTGGACCTAAGTTTCTCTAGAAACACCTCGAATCGTCTAATTTTGGCTGGATTCTCTCGCAAACCAATTTCAAGCAAAGGTTGCCAATTATGCTCATCTCTCGAGCAAATTTAACATACAGGTACAAATGCCCTATTGTTCTGTTTCAGCATTCATCAAGGTTTTCGTGAAATTGATATAGCGGCCACTACGTACTTTGTGCAGGCTTCTTTGCGTAAATGTTGAAGAAAAACACCCTGTAAATCAAGTACTTCTGACTATTGTTAGTTCCATTCACAAGATGTAATTTAAACCACCCTTAAAGAAAGGGTCGAATGCCACCACTGATAAACGCAAAGCGAGAGGCCGATTTTATTGGTTTTCTCTAACCGCAGCTGTGGTTGTACTCGCCAAATGTCTGTCACATTAAGTAACAGTATATCAGACAGAGCGAAAAATATAAGGTGATGCTGATTGCATGTGAGGAAGCAAGCCCCATGGCAATAGCGCAAGTACAACAGTACATGCACACTGTTTGTGTTTCGCCCGTTGAACTGAATGCAGAAACGGTAAAAAAAGAATGTCCAGACCTTTTCATTGTTTTCGCTTGCAATTATGAACAACTTATAGAGATTCTGAGTGCACACAGAACAATTTTCGCAAACCCGCTTTCCGTTCTTTGGTGTCCGAATAGCATGGTCGTTCCGAAAATAGACCTACAAAGAGGCGCCGCGCTGGGAATAAATCATACGTTTGTTGAAGATAAAATCTCAGAATTAACCCTCTCAAGAATCCGAGGGCGTATAATTGCAAATCGCCAATGCAAAAAACTATACACGTCAGGTTCGCTGTTTGGAGAAACAACCGATTATATTTCTCGTGATGAAGAACTCATGGAGCGCATCTTGAACTATCTGGGAGAGCACAACCATAGAAACGATTTTTCCATTGAGAAAATGGGAAATGATTTAGGCATGAGCAGAACCAATTTCTTTAGTAGAATAAAAAGTCTCACCGGGAAATCTCCTAGTAGAATGGTGATGAATTTTCGACTCGAAAAAGCTGCACATTTACTCAAATCAACCGATCGTAACATTTCGGAAGTCGCCTTTGAGGTTGGTTTTTCAAGCACAGCTTATTTTACGCGGTGCTTTAAAGAGACATTTGGTACCAACCCATCAAAATTTGTAAGGGAACGCCAGAAAAAAACGCGTGTAAACCACTAAAAAGTTCACGCAAAGTCTTGTTTAGAACATAATTTCAAGAATGTCGAACATAAGTGATACAGACGGGTGAGAAAAACGACTTTTTTTGTTAGTCCCCCTCGTTTCGGGGAACTTAGGCAATTATGCTAAACACTATTCTCAATTCGTACCTGGATATACTCCGTGAAGAAATCATTCGGACTGTCGTTAGCGATTCTAATGAAATCGACGTGAAGTTTGTGAAACCCTATGCCAAGGGTAGCGAACTGTATATGAATGCGTTAAACATTGCTTTGTTTAGTACCATTGCTGAAAAAGATCTTCTAGGCAAATACAACTTTGGGACGCCAACAACAGGGAATAATGCACTGAACGAAAAGCCGCCATTGCGCATGACCCTTGATACGCTTCTTATCTTCAACTTTAGAAAGTACGAAACGGCACTTGATTGCTATGGACAAGTACTAGGCTACTTCTATAACAACGACTGCTTTACGGTAAAATCGGATGGATACGATAATGAGGTGCAGGTATTGCTCTCGTCCTTTTCTGATTTGAACGAAATCGAAATTTGGAACAGCTTCAATACGCCTGGAATCATGATGTTGCGCTATGAACTGAAATATGCCATCATCAAAGGTAAGTTTGAGCAACTTCCAGTTGTACGAAAGTTCTCTACCACTGCGGGTCAGCCAGCGGCTGCCGATATAAGTACTCTTATTATGAATATGGTGTACCTGCCCGTAGCGGAAATTCTGAATCAAAACATTCTTACTGCCACCAATAACTACTGTTCTATAAACCTTAAAGAGGAAGATGCGGACCAATTAATTACAGATCGCTACAATGCACTACTAGATAGTTATACCCAATCGGAAGAGGCGATTTTGGCTTTTACTGTGCAGTTGCAAGAATCTATTGATGACGGCAGTTTGGATTACGACACCTTCAATCCTTTCATCCCCTCCCTAGATGGTTTATTGGAATTAATTCCCGTGTACAGATCGAACCTGGAAGCATTCACTCCAGACATGCAAAATTACAAGGAGACATGCACATTGGCGAAAGAACAAATTGATGCTCCAACAGGATTGAACTCCACTTTCCTTGGTAAGTTGAGTGAAACAACAGCCTACCTTCAAATTACGGATGCTATTTCTTCGGGCATTGAGGCATTTGACGTGGTAGGAGGAAGTGCTTACGAAGTTTCTGGAGAATATCCCGATTTGGACTTTACGGAACAGCCCGATTTGAGCGTTTTGCAAATTCGCCAGAAATGGTGGGAAATTGAAGACAAACTAGGCGAACTCATAAAGATCTATTCCAATGAATTAGACAATCCACTTTTGGACGAAGAAGGCGCTGCGTATGACAACTTCGTAGCGATACTTGAGGTCTGTCAGGAACAACTCATAGAGCCTTATGAAGCATTCAGCGATTTGAATCAAGAGTACAACGTAGGGAACGTCACTACCATTTCTGAGACGGTAAGGTTGATGTACCTTGAAGCGTATGAACAAAGTTATTATGCGGTGAATTATACCGAGAATCAAGAAGTTACTGAAGTGCTGGCTGCGGCGCTACAGGACATATTAATAGAGCAGAATTTATTAACCTAAAAATTCACAAAAATGGCAGATTACAAAACCCCCGGGGTGTATGTCGAGGAAAAAGACGCGTTCGGTTCAAGTATCGTAGCGAATGAAACGGCAGTTCCCGTGTTTATTGGTTTTACTGAAAAGGCAGTGAAATCGAATGGACAAGAGTTGAACTACATGAAAGGCTCCGACAGCGTTCGCGAACCAGTAATGGTAAGTAGCACTATGGAGTATGAAAACACGTTCGGCGGCCCAGATGAAACTGGGATTATTAGTGTACTGAAAACAATTGACAGTACCACCAACAAAACCAATTACACGGCAACAAACATGAAAGATGTTGGCGGTGATTTGCAGGATTACGATCCAGGACTCATGTATCCATCCGTTTCCAACTACTTTGCAAATGGTGGTGGGCCTTGCTACATTGTTTCCATTGGTAATTATGATGATTTCACATTATCAGATACCTCGCCTGTGGATATCGCAAATATCGAAAAAGCGATTGAGCAAGCGGAGCAATCTACGTTGTTGCTACCTACTGATTTAATCCGTTACGGAGAAGACAATTATTACAACTGGGGAGCACAACTCACGGATTATGCCGGAGAAGGCGATCAGAAAAAGTACTTCACCATTCTGGATGTCATCCAGTCAAATCCAAGTAGCGCCGTTTTTAACGAGCAGGACATTACAGATTATCGCGAAAAAGTGGGTTCTAGCGAGCCAAGTTTTGCAGCAGCATATTATCCGTTCTTAAAATCGTTGACTTCTTATGCATACAATTCCGATTTAACGGGTGTATACCTCAATGGATATAACCTTCAAACCAGAGATGACGGAGCTTCCATTATAGACTATAGTTTCTTCTCCGCACAAGGAATGGATGCAGACGGAAACATAATTTTGGAGTACGCATACCTGGCGAATATGTCCGGGGCAAAATCTCCTGAAATTACTTGGAATAGCGGAGAGAGTGCAAATTCAATTACCGTTTCTGATAACGCCATGACCATCAACTTTATGGATGGAGCTACGGCAGATCAAATGAATACTACCTGGCAAGAAGCGCTACTTGAAAACCCAAGTTATTCTGTCTGGACGCTCAACTTTTTGCTGGCACCAGTGGAGCCAACAACAACGGAAATCATTCAAGATGGTGATTACACAACCGCTACGGATAGCCCAGCGACAGGTTCATTCCAAGAGTCTTTTACGGTTGTATTCGATGAACTGTTAATTGACGCTGGTGCTAATGCCGCGACAGCAGTAAGTTGTTCGTTCAAGAAGGACGACACTGCGGTGGCCACACAAATTACCTATGATGTAACGGATGGTTTTGTGATCACAGCAAAGTCAGGTCAAACAGCGAATGATATCGTAGGAGCGTACAAAGCAAAATCAACGGATGGATTTACACTGACTGCTACAGATCCAACAAGTGAAACAACGCTAGATGCAGATATTGCAGCAGCTAACGTGGACCTTACGTATGTAGCACCAAACAACGCTCAAACAGAAGATGTAAAAACGTACCTTGCTACCAACTACATCAACATGCCGCCATCACCGTTCATGGCTGGAATTTACGCAAAAGTAGACAACGCATCTGGTGTATGGACACCACCAGCAAACATTGCGCCTACGGGTGTTACCGGACCTGTAATTGGAATTACAAGCAAGCAGCAGGAGAATATGAACGTGGATGCTACGGCTGGAAAATCCATTAACGCTATTCGTTCGTTCACTGGAAAAGGAACCTTGGTTTGGGGAGCACGCACCAACAACGGTAATAGCCAGGATTGGCGCTACATCAACGTGAGGCGTTTGTTCAACTCTATGGAAACAGATATCAGTATGGCGTTGGAAGCATACGTTTTCAAACCAAATGTGCACAACACGTGGGTTGAGGTGAAAACGATGATTCAAAGTTACCTCTATGGGTTGTACCAAGATGGTGCTTTTGCAGGAACTACACCAGATACAAGTTATCAGGTATTAATCGGACTTGGAGAAACAATGACGGAAGAAGATGTGCTTGATGGTTACATGCGTGTTTCCATTATGGTAGCTCCAGTGCGTCCAGCCGAGTTCATCGTTCTTACTTTCTCTCAAATGGTGGGACAATAAATTCATTTTTCAATTAACGAATCATAAAAATTAGAAAACATGGCAGATAATCAAGCAACCATCAACTCGGATTACCCAATTAGTGCGTTTCGGTACAAAGCCACCATTGGAGGAGATGAAATCGCGTTCAGCGAAATTTCCGGGTTGAATGTCGGATATGAATCCACAGAGTACAAAGAAGCAACAGCCGAAGGAATCAAAACAATTCTTACGATCGGTCAACGCGATACACCAACAGTTACGTTGAAGCGCGGATTGTTCGAAAAGAGTTTAGGAGACCTGTACGATTGGCTAAACTCAATTGCAACGGACGATTTTACGAAAAAAGACGTGGTGATTTCTATGCTCAATAACAACAACGAAGCCGTTATGACATGGACCATCACCAATGCTTTCCCAACGAAGTTTGAGGGGCCAAGTCTGGATGCAAAATCGAATGATGTTACCTTCCAATCTTTAGAGATTAAAGGAAACGAATTACAGGTTGAAAATGCATGAGTTCGAGTGTTAATCCAATTCTTGCGTACCGGTTTTACATCGAGTATGCTGGTAACACGGGATCTGGAGTATTACGCGCTCAGAGCGTAAGTGGTTTAGGCTTCACGCTTAATCTTACTGAATTTAATAGCACCGGAGGGCCGAAAGCGATGCCCTCCGATGTTACCTATACAGATTTGGTGGTGAAGCGTGCTGTTATTGAGAGCAAAGAATCAATTTCAGAAAGCCTGGAGTTGTTGCTGGATACGCTCCAGGTGCAACAACTGGAAATGGCCATTTACCTTCTAAACGATGTAGGAGACTACACCAGAGCGTGGTTAATTAAAGGAGCATACACCACGAAATGGAGCACCACAGATTTTGATGCATCGTCGAATAGCGTCATCATCGAAACAATGGAGTTCAAGTATGACCAGTTAATACAAGTTTTATAATGGATGTGGAAATAGACAACCTGGAGATTAAGGCTGGGGCGACAGAAGAAAAACAGCGAAGCAGACAAGAAAACGCCGATTACGATAATGCTGCCTTAGAGCAGAAAATTGAAGAGTGTGTAGAAAGAATGCTGCGACAGATGATGAACAGATAGGATGGATGACTTGCTGAAAATATATGCGTACAGCGATTCGGAGCGATCTTCGCAAACCGGAATGTTCGAATGTTATGTCAGCCCGTTATCCCTAAAAATGAAATTGCTGAACCAATACGGTCAGTTAAACGCTATAAACGGTACCATTCCAATCACAGGTTTCTCCTCTGGAGGTACAAATTTGATGGAAGTAACCATTGTTTTGGATGGAACGGGAGCCTACGCGAATAAAAATGGAAAGCCATACAGCGTAGTGGAACAATTGCAGGACCTTCTTTCGGTAACGATGGATTACAATGGGTCTACGCATCAACCACCGTTTTTAAAAATAATTTGGGGAGAAATACCTGTCTTTCTTTGCAGAGGAGAACAATTAGACGTTGACTACAAGACATTTAACAATGAGGGAAACCCTGTTCGGGCAGATGTCCGAATGACCTTCATAGAAGATGTCGACTCTGAGCTCAGTAAGAAAGATGCCAACAAACAATCGCCCGACTTGTTTCATGAACATGTTGTGGGAGAAAATGAAAATCTGGCGAATATTAGTTTCATGTATTATGACGATACACGGCACCTTCGCCTCATTGCGACCTATAATGATCTGAACAATCTGTACGACATCCAGCCAGGGCAATCTTTGTTGATTCCACCCTTAGATGTAAGTTATGAGTAATGCAATCACGGTCACGCTCATCGGTAAAAAAACTACAGATGTTAGTGACAACTTAGTCGCGCTACGCGTTGACTATGAACTAAATAAAATACCGAGTGCCTCCATGGTGCTTAGCGATGGTAATTTTGCCGATCGCGAATACCCGCTGTTCAATTCGGCCGACCTGAAAATTGGAGCTGAGCTAGACATACAAATCCGTTACGAACAAACCGGTGATACGAACACAAGCATTTTTAAAGGGGTAGTAGTTGCCTCAGAGTTTGGTGCTGATAAAGGACTTCCAACGTTAAAGGTAGGGCTGAAAGATCCTGGATTCAGACTCAAACATGCTGTAGATACCAATTTGTTCAGTAAAAAAACGGACAAGAACATGATTGAAACGGTGATTTCATCGTCTAGCGGGGTATCATTGTCAAAAACTGCTGCCAGTTTGAGCAGCGTTACTCACGATCAATTCGTCCGAAAACAACAATCAGCTTGGGATTTTGTGCAAGCACGGGCAGGTGCTTACGGACTGGTAGTTCGCTTCGATAATGGAGCGATGAGTATGGTGGAACTGGATGAAACATCAGGGTCTCAATCGGTAGAGTTGGGTATAGATGAGGTGTTGGACATGGCTTTGGTACAGAACGCTGAGAGTCTCAACAAAACAGTTAACCTGAATTATTGGGATGTCAAAAAAAATGCAACGGGAGCAGTGAAAAAGACGGATTCTGCAACGATAGCAAAAGACGCTTCTGTGCCAGACGCCACTTATACCTTAATGAACCTCACGGACAAAAAATCGGCTGAAGGTGTAAAACAATATTTCTCAACACTTGAAACCATGGAAAGTATTTGTGGAACAATTACCATTCCTGGCGACTCCTCCGTACAACTGATGCAGAAATTAACGCTAAAAAGCTTTCCTGCGACATACAACGGAGACCATACCGTTAGTCGAGTTACACAAGATATTCGGTTTGGCACTTGGACCACCAAAATTGGCATTGGCTTTAGCTCCGTTGCCGACTTCATACCAAACCCCGTTGAAAACCCTACTAGCCCAAAAGTGACAGATACTGAATTTGCTCTGGCGTTGAAATGGGCAAAAGATCCCGAAGGGCTGGGCAGAATTCCTGTGAAAATTTTAGCGTTCGGAACGGACACTTACTGGGCATATCCAAGCCAGGTTGCGGCGGGAAAGAAGCAAAGCAGTTACGTTTTGCCAGAGGAGGACGAACAATTGATCGTCGGGTTTTTGAACGGAAGCTATAACGAGGGCTTCGTGATAACCTCCACATATCTGGGAAGTAACAAGCCGCCATCCCCCTTCAAGTTAGACGCTAAAACCCCCGTAGGATTTTTGTCAACGGCTGGAATGAAACTGGTCTTCGACGACGATAAGACATCCATAGAAATGAGCACATCCAGCTCTAACAAACAGTTCATGGATAAAAGTGGAGGCGTTGAGGTGAAAACCAACAAAGATTTCAAAACGAATAGCTCTGGTAAAACAGAGATTAAGGCCAGCAGTAAAATGACCCTAAAGGGAGCAACAATTGACTTAAACTGAGAATTATGGGAATGCCAGCAGCAAAAGAAGGAGACAAAATTATTTCACCAGCCGATATTCATATGGTTCAGGTACCGTCGCCCACAGGAACTATTGTGGTGCCACTACCGCATCCGTTTAGTGGAAAATTAACGGAAAACCTGAGTAAAAACGTGAAGATCATGGGCAAGCCCGCAGCTATGAAAGATAGTTGGGGTAAAAACAACCCAAAACATATAGCCATGGGAATCAAGTTTACCAAAGAGCCGAGCAATAAAGGAACTGTGTTTCTAGGAAGCTTTACCGTGAAAATTAACGGTCGCATGGCGGCACGATCCGGGGATTTAGTAATGACCTGCAATGATCCAACGGACTTGCCAGTTGGAAAAGTAATTGCGTCTGGAACTGTAAAAATAGGCTGATGTTTGATAGTACCTATACCAAAACAGGCTGGCCATTTATGCCTGTAATACAGAAAGATGGCACCCTGATGGAACCCATAACCTACAATCAGGACATCCGCGAGAGCCTAGAAATTCTGTTTACAACCTTACCCGGCGAACGGATAGGCCACCCTTTGTATGGTTGTGACCTAATCCAATACATGTTTCAGCCCATCAATAATTCGCTGCTTACAAACATGGATAATACCATTACGACGGCTATTACCTTATACGAGCCTAGAATTACGATTGAAGACCTCATTATTCAGGTTAATGATGAAGTGTGGCATCAGATAGATATTGAACTGATTTACAGTGTAAGCCAAACAAGTTCCAGATACAACATGACAATCCCATTTTACATTATGGAGGGGTTCGCAGAAATATAAATGAGCAACATAAATTTCATACAGCACCATAACCATGTAACACAGGGAAGAAGCGTTTACAGTAATCCGCTTAAGAAATACCTGCGCAAAGGATATTTTAAGGCCGAACCCAGAACTGTGCTCTATTGGGTGGCGTTTATAAAAGAGATTTCAAAGCAAAAAAATATAGAATCGTACGGGTATTTCTGGAACGATTTACTTCCTCCAAACTTAACCAACGAGTTAATAGCAGAGTATATAGAAGACCCAAGGGGCACTATTGCCGACAATCGTTTTACGGACGAAGAAATTCATGAGTTGAGACAACCGCAGCGCATTCTTCTGTTCTATTTCATCAAGAAACTGTCCTACTATTTTCAGGAGAATGAAGCATTGATTGAAAATGTGAACATGGAAATTGCTGAGAACATTTTCCGACTCTACCCTAAAGCTGCTGTTCCTGACAAAGGATACATTATTCTGGGAAGTGATGACGATGAGGTCATTGCCATTAACAAAGGCATGCTACTGGATTGTGTAGTGGAAGGGGAACAAGTAACGCGTGTGTACGAAACGGCGACAGAATTGTATTGTAATCCTTTACAATTGGATGCTTTTTGGATGGCGACCCCGGTACCGAAAGAAAATCACCTTGTAGTAGTAGAACAAATCCTACCACTGGAACAAACGATTTATCCTTTTCGACCCGATCAAGAGTATGCGAGCGACGAACAGACCCGATTGTTTTATGCACCTTCTTTAATCATCAGTTCAACACTTTTGTGTTTACGCCAGGGGCTGCGTGTGATCAATCTGAAGCTAAAAGTAGATGTAGAAGAAGCGTACCGAAACGACTTTCTATTTGAAATTACCACGGCTGAAGGTTGGATGTCCTTGCCCTCAGAAAATACCGCTGTTGAGACAATTTGGGAGGACGACACCATGAACGTGCAAATTACCATCGACCCAGAATGTCAGCCTATCACACCGTTGAATCAACCAAGCGACGAAGAAGCGTATTTAAACAATCACAGCGCAATTCTGATGGAACTTTCAGTGGAAAAAGAAGCACACTTCAAGGTCAGTGAGATCGATATGAATGTAGAAGTGTGTGGACTGTATCCGGAAGTGATTCGAAATCAGGAACAAGTATTAAGTGTGGATGATGACTATCAACCATTCGGTGTGGACGCCGAGCTACAATCCGTCTTTACCTTTTCTCACCGCGAGCTAACGCATCCTCAGTTACAGAGCATTCAATTGTACCCTGGTTGGGTGGCGGTTCCGGGTGACCTCGATGAGTATTACAAAGCTTACGGGTATGCACAATCTGGATTTCAGGCCAATATTTTCACGGCAATTAAAAAACAAGACGCGGTGAATCCGGTGGTTACAGAAAATACAACGGTTGAATTGTTTGATAACGAGATCTCATTTATCCCCACTACGGTTGAAGGTGTTAATTCAACATGTAGCAATTGGGATGAGGACGCATTGGACCCTTTGGACCATGCTGTTTATTATCAGTTGCAATTGACAAATCAAGATTTTGGTCAAAGTGAATACCCGCTGCTTATTACCAATTACGCCATCGAGTACGGGGTCTATGAAAATAGCTGGTTCAAAATATTCAAAAAGAAACCGCCAGCAGTAAACAGACCTTACATTCCACTGTGGAGCGCTTTAAAAGTTGATTATTCATCTGAAAATGTGAAGTGGACGCCAGAAGACAAAGGCAGTATCATAGAGGTTTTCAAAAACGAGCCTATTGGTTATAACGATTATAACGGAGAGGAAATTGGGCGCGGTATCGATCAATATGGCGCATTGTATTTCGGATTTAAGGAAGTTTCGTTCGGTCAAATGGCGACGATGTTACTACATGGAGAAACGGGAAACCCAAGAAATAGAAATGTCAGAACAACCTGGTGGTACTTGAGAGAGGATGCTTGGGTCGAACTTACCGACTTTATTCTTGACGACAAGAGTCATGGATTTACACAAACGGGTATTTTCTCCTTTACCGTACCCCAAGATATGGATGACCAAAATCCAATGATGCCCACCGATTATTATTGGCTAAAGTTGACAATTGAACCCTTATGGGATGAGCCGTTTCCATTGCCACCGTGCAGAAATCAAAAGCGTGGTTATCCAGACAGTCTAATGACGCTTGATGGTATTTTCACCAATGCAGTTAGCATCATTCGAAATGAAGAAGAACTGGAGGAGTCGAATGAATTGACTCCATTAGAAGCAGGCAGCGTTCTTACTTTCAACGATACGGCATTGGATTACACGATAGATTTACCTTACAATACTTATGGAGAAGTTGCACCAGAATCCAATCTTGATTTCTGGGTTCGAGCCTTTAGTCATGTTCGTAACAAGGGAAGACTGGTCACAGAAAATGATTATGATGACATTCTTTTGAGAGATAACCGCGAATTGAGTCTGGTGAAAGCTATCCCACGTTGGGTTGAACGTGATTACTTCATGGTAGTGGCTATCTCACGGCAAGTGTATGATACTGTTCCATACAATAATCCACCCATATTGTCCAGATTCGAATTGGAGCAACTACGCCAGCAATGCAACCGATTGAGTTCCCCATTTATTGGAAATGTCAGTGTGCCGCCGAATATAATCAGTCCATTGGATGTCAAAGTTATAAACCCCTGTTATTCACCTATTGGATTTAAACTTTATCTGGAGTTTGAGGAGGGTTCCACATTCACAGACAATAAACTCAATCTGTTTGAGGATCTACAGCGATTTGTAAACCCGTGGCGCTATGAAAAATACGTCGCTCTTGAGTTTGGATGTTGGTTCGATTATTCGTCGATTCTTACATATGTTCAGAACCTTACCTATGTGAAAGCGGTGTATGAGATCGAATTGGGCTTTGTGGTAGCTGGAGAATTGACATTCCCAGAAAAATACTGGTTTCAACAAGATGAGATTTTAGTACTGAATAGCTCAGATTACATAGTAGTTGACGGAGGGGAGATGCCTGTGGAGTGTGATGGAATCGGTGAAATGATCATTAATGAAACTTTCGTGGTTTGCGATAGCAACTGTTCCGATGATGGTAGCGAAAAGGAGTCCGAAGAGCGGAATAATAAAAACAGGTCCATCGATGAAAATTCGAAAGGATCATCCGATGATGCAACGGAAGAAGATTAAGAATTTAAATACGAAGACGATGAGTGATTTAAGAAGAAGAAAATACCTGAGGTCTCAGTTCCAAGACGGCGATTGTCCCGATGGGAAAAATTTCGCAGAATTAATCGATAGTGGGATCAATCAAAAAAGCGATCAAATGTTCGCTGTTGATCATAAATTGGGTATTGGTACTGATGAGCCTTCTGCTCCATTGGAGGTAAACGGTTCCAGTGGAGATCAGAAAATCTCAGCGGTTTTCACCGATGGTTGTAATTCTTCGTTAATTGTGGGTCATGGTGAAGATTGTGTTATTGCTCTGGGCGGAAAGCAACGAAACGATATTCAGTTGGGAAACTTTAATCGAGAATGTGACAAGTTCCATCCACACGTAACAGTTACCTCAGAAGGAAAAGTGGGTATTGGAGTGGAACGACCAGAGACCGAATTACATGTAGCCCACACCATCAAAGCAGACAAACATGTTGCCATTGGCGACGCGATACTCAGCTTTCACAAAAGAAGGCTTTGGTTAACAGCCAACAACAAGCACTATCAAATTTTGATGGTAGAGTCGGGTGGAAAAACTCCGGGAGGCAATAAAAAGCTCATGATTTTCTTACTCATTCTGTGTCTGGTCAATTTTGTGGCACTCGCAACCATCATCATTCTTTACCTCCTTGGAAAACTGTAAGCTATGACAGAAGAAACTTCACTTGCATTCAGTTTTGAAGATACCACTTTCACGGATTTTTTACCAGAAGGGTATGAAGAACAATTGTACACGCGCTGGGCAGATTTCAACATTCATGACCCAGGTGTAACCACTTATGAAGCCCTTCAGTTTGCATTTCAAGACTTAACGTATCGCTTCGATTTGCCCATTGAAGTGCTGCTTCAAGGGGTTAGAGAAAACGCCTTTTCTAGTTGGTCCATACACGATCTTAGGGCGCTTTTCGCCGTTACAGCAAATGATTACCGTAGGGTACTTTCTGCAATGAACAATGTCATCAATGCCGCAGTATTCCCATGTGAAAACCCAAATGTATGTGAGGGGCAATTCACTCCAAAATCACTTTTGACGGTTGAAGGAGTGCTAAGGTTCACGTCCTATGAAGCTTATTTAAATGACCGTGCGCTGGTCCGTTACCGAGGCTTGGGGGAATATTTCAATAGAAAAAAAGGAGATGGGCACTTCCTGGACTCGAAGAATGTTAAGCATGTGGATGTTAAAATACGTGTAAACTACAAGTATCAAAAAGACAAGCCCAGGTATAGATATAAAATTATTTGTGCCATCCGAGAATACCTTCTCCCTCGATTGAACACCTTCAATTTCAGGTATCTGAAGGACTCTCAAATGCTCGTTGAGTCTGAAGGGTTTGGTACGTATAGTGAAGCCAGTTCAACGCATGTAGTAAGCGAAAAGGCCATTCAAAAACCGTATCTACGAAAATACATTCCAGTTAGTGAAATTTACACTGTACTGCGTGAACTTGACTTTTTAGAGTCTGTAGAATCAGTTGAGATAGCCATGAGTGATACTGGAAGGTACACCGACGCTGTGCTGGATTTACACAAGTATTGCTTTACACAATTAAATCAAACTGAAATCAATGAAACCACGTACATAAACAACATCTCTGAACGCTTTTGTGAAGAAGAGGATGCATCCTTAGATAGTATTGATGAATTTCATTACGATGCCACGCGTTACCATAATCTTGGAAAATTCTATTCGGTGCAGGAGTCCTTCCCAAATAATTATGGAATGGCAGCAAATTTACTGGATCAAACTTCTTCTGAGTTGGACGCATCGGGTAATTTTCGGGGCTACCTTTATTTCATGGATCAAGTACGTGCGAATGTATTGGCTCAAATGGGCAAGTACCCAAGAATTTTCGCCGTAGATCGAAGTCTTTGTGATATTTACAGTCACTCACTAAAGGATTATCCCTACTATAAAGATTTGACCATTTCAGGAGCGGTTTGTGATGATACGCTAGAGCCGAAAGACAATTGTCGCGACATGGACATTAAAGATGCGTTCAGAGAAAGTCGTTTGAATTACCTTTTGGCGCTAAATGGGTGGAGTGCCGACCAGCAAGTACCAGATAAAACAGAGAGTACAACCGTTTTAAAAGTGAAGCGATCGTTTTTGGACCTGGTGCACAATCCAGATGCAATTATTTGTGAAATAAACAAAGAGTTGAATGCCATTTTCAGGTCAAGATCATTAGTTCTTTTTCAAGAAATGATCTACACCGTTTTGCAATCGAAAGTAGGGGCAGTTCGAATCTTGGAGCATGTTTTTCTGCAGCCAGTTTGGGATAAAGAAAAACAAATGGACTTTGCTTTAACCATATTTCTCTTTCCAAATGATGCGCAGACAGAAAACGATGTAACATATTTAGATTTTGTCATGGAAACCATTCATGACCTGATTCCAGTGCACATCCTCTTCCAAATTGTTTGGCAAACAGAATCCATATTTCATTTTGACGCAGTGTTAAATGCCGCATATCCTAAAGATGAAATTTTTTACTTCGACAAAGAACTGACCAAAAATCAAAAAAGAGCCATGACGTGGCTCAAGATTCAATGCGATTTGGGTCGTTACTATGAAATTGAGAATTAAAAATTGCACCATTGACTTGCAAGATCCAATAAACGCAAGTGCTATGTCTGCGCTCACAAAGCGGCGGGTTGAACAAGCATTGGGAAAAGCAATGAGGCGGCACAACCTTCCTAAGGGCAAAATTCGGTTCAAAAACCTAAAAATCGACCTTGGAAATATATCTTCAGAAGAGTTCGAGTTTGGCTTTTACAAACGGTTAGAAAGTGCCTGTGAAGAACTGGCCAATCAGATAGTACAAGAATATCAGTATCAACAGTGGTCGGAAAAGAACAGAAACACCCGTTTTCAATCGGAACGAAATGAAAAGCGCAAGCAGACAGACGAACTGAACCGTATCATAAAATTATTGGAAGATCAGCAACAATTGCCCAACCAGGACCAATTGATACAGTTGTATTTCCAGCGCTACATGGACCAGCTTTCAACCAGCTCCAAAAATATTTTGGACCAATTGATACCATTGCCTGATCCGCATAAAATGAGGATCGAAGCCTCACCGTCTTCGAACGTTTTCGAGTCACTCGATTATCTGCTGGATATGCTGCAAGAAGGCGAATTAACAGCCTCCAATTTTTCAAACATGCTTCGGAAGTATCAAGAGCGTTTTGGTGAACCCATGCCGCATCATATTCAACGAACATTATTAAGTACGCTAGAGGAAACACATCCAGAAGCAACCGATTTACAATTTCCTCTTGAAAAAAAAGAGCACACGGAAGCTTTAGGACAAATTGATATAGAACGGAATGAACTGGAATCCTGGAGTATAAGACCCCAAGACAAAGCGATTCGCTTTGTACTTCAATGGATTGACACATACGAGGTGTCGGGCAATTGGCTCAGTCGATTACAGCGCGCGTATATCAGGTCATTTGAAAGAGAATTATCTGGACAACTTTTGAATCATTTAGCAACGTTCAATAATCAAATGGAAATCAGTGCAAAGAACGAGAATCAGGCACTGAAAACATTTTTATGTGAAAAGTACAGCGCAACTGAAAACTTGAGGAAATCGGGACGTGAAATGGAGTCTATTTCTGATGAGATGTCGGACAGTAGTAAATTACTTGAAGCGAATCAACAAGCAGAAAACCAAAAACATGCTTCTGATGAAAATGCTTTCAAAAGCAATATTGGGGATCCTTCGAATGCACGCTACTCTAAACGTGAGATAGACTTTGTTCTTCTATGGATGGAGAAAAATAAGGTTAGTGGAAATTGGCTGAACAGGTTGAAACGCGCTTTCAAAAAACAGTTTGATTTCGAGCTAGGCGGATATTTACTAGAGGCACTTGCTAAGTATAATGAACTCCAAAAGGAAAATGTGACAACAGATCCAGAAGCGATACATACTTTTTTCAGCGAAAGATTTGATCTGAAACGCGCTTATAGAAAAACAGCCGACACGGAAAACGTTTCCACAGCCATGGAGATTGAAGCTACCAACTCAGAGAATGAAGACAAGCAAACTTCTGTTGTTGAAATGCTCAGTTTCGCCGTCCGTTGGATCCTTTTCAATGAACTGAAAGGTGGATGGCAAGAAACTATTTCGAGGGAAATCAAATCAACTTTTGAAATGAATGTCCCAGGATTCATAAAACGAGTCATTCGAAGTAAGGATTACGGCGAAATAGTAGATCTAGATAATGCGCGCAGAGAAATAGTACAACAACTTTTTGAAGTAGCAACAAAGCAATTTGATTTTGAGGCAATTGAAGGGAAGAAAGCTGAAAAAGGAGTTAAGGACGATGCAGATCAACTCGCCCAACAGTTTACATTTGCTGCGTTGTGGGCGTCACAAAACTCCCTTTCTGGGAATTGGAAGGCTTCTTTGAAAAAATCGTTGGAAGTCGAACGGAAACAACCCATGAATTCAAAGTTGGAAGGTGCTATTAACCGATTTGAAAAGGCAGTCCAAAATCAAGCGAGTCCAATCCAAAAACCGGAAGCATTTATTGAGTTTTTAACCGAGCATTTGTTTTCGAATGGTGTATCGACCATCAAGCATGATAAATCTCACAGTAAGAAAGAAACCTCCGGGGTTGTTTCAAGGCAATTGGAATTTGTTTTGGATTGGTTAACGAAAAACCAATTGACTCAAAATTGGATCGAAATGCTTGTCGCTGCAGTTCAGACGGAATTAGCGATGCCCATGCATTCACGACTCAAAAGCTTTCTACATCAGTACGACAAATCACATGGGCAATCTGAAAAACGATATGCTGAGGTCGGTCCGTTGATGAAAGAATTGACATCACAATTATTTGAGGAGAAAGGTTGGGAAAAATCGACTGAAGAAACCCCACCAAAGCAATTGTTCGGAGAGCAAATAGCCGTATCAATTTATTGGCTATCAACACACCGCCACCTACAGAATTGGTTCAATGAACTCAGGGTGGTTATTTATCAAAAAACGGGGTTCTTTATGCATGTCGGGCTGGAGCAGTTGCTGAAAGAGTTCAATCAAGCACACCGAGACAAGGAAGTATCTGAAAAAGATCAGCAAGAACTAATAAAACTGCTGACGGAAAATTTGATGAGAGCGAATACATTTAAAATAGCCGAATCTGCTCAGAAAGAAGTTGACAGATCAGAAGAACAAGAAGTCTTATTTTCCAAACAGGCAGCGTTCGTTCTGAATTGGATTTTGAAAAATGAAGGCATTAAGAATTGGCAATCGAACCTACAAAAAGAAATATTGAAGGTGTTTTCGGAGGTTCATCCAGAGATATTGCAAACAATTGAAGATGTTCAGCAGGATTTGAAACCAACGAAAGATGCACGTCTCAACAGTCCGGAAGTCGTAAAATACGTTACGAATAGATGGGTGATGGATTCAAGTTCGTATGATCATGCAACCGTTTCGAACAATGAAGAATATCAGTCCGAACCAGTCAATTTAGACCAAGAGCCAGCGAAGACCGAAAAAGAGCAAGTACTATTCGTGTTGCACTGGTTGGTGGAAAACGATTTGGAGAACGGTTGGCTACAAGCACTTCTAGGTGCACTTGTGTCTGAATTCAGTAGAATTGATTGGGCGTTAAAGCAGCTTCTTGAAAACTATGATAAGGAGCGATCGGCTCATGAAGACAATCCAACAGAAACGCACGAGTTAATTGATCAATTGACAGAAAGCCTGTTACCAGAGCGCGAGGAAACGGAGCTTGCAGACATATCGGAGCAATGGGCTTTCGCACTTCTTTGGGTATCCGAGGAAATCCTAAATAAGAAATGGACGCAGTCATTAACAGCCACATTGGAAAAGAGAATCCAAAAGCCTATACATCCCGAACTGAAAGCGCAACTAGCGTCATTATCGAAACAATTTTCATATGTAAAATGGAGCGAAAATCAACGCGATGAACTAATCAAGGAAATGACAGCCAATGCTTTCGTATTGAATGAGGAGCAGCAACCTAAAATCGAAGCGCAAGGAGACCACCAATGGCAAAGAGCATCAGAAACCACAGTTTTGATTGGACAAATAGCTGCTTTGCTCCGTTGGATGGGGCAAGCTGAATGGGAAGAGATGAGTTTGGAATCTTATCAATCCTTTCTTACCAAGCGTATAGCAGAGCCATTGCATCCTGATATAAAAATAGCACTTCTTTCTTACGAGAAGAAACCAAAACCAACCAGGCAGGATCAACCACAGTTAGATATGATAGCCTCCGTTTTACGAGAGATTTTACCGCATAGAATCAAGAATGAAACGCCACAAACAAGGGAGGAAGTACAAGAAACCAGAAAGCAATCACTATCGCATAAAATAGCGTTCGTATCAAATTGGCTTTTGGAAAATGAAGCCGATCAAAATTGGGTCTCAAAAGTGTACAATGAGCTACGATCACAAACGGGCAAAAATTATACTGAAGAGATAAGGCACATCTTGCAGCATTTAGACAACAATGACAATAAGGTTGAAAAACTTGACCGTAGGTTAATCGTAGACTATTTATTGGAGAACTTGAATTCTACGAAATTGGTTTGGGAACCCTCCGACACACCTGAATTTTCTCAAGAAGTATTACCGCAATTACCTCAACTCAACGAGGTCACCTTGTTGTCGAAACAGACCGCCTTTATCTTGGACTGGCTGGCACAGAATTCGTTATCCGATGGTTGGATAGATGCGCTACATATTGATTTTTGGGCGTACACAGGAGAGTCGTTCCCCTCTACGATTCAAACATTTTTCAATACGCTCAGTTCGGGTGAACTGCCCTTTGGTTTAGACGAAAGTGAGAACAGCTTCCGAGATTATATAGCCTCTGAATTGATTCGCAGAACAGAAGATCAAGCTACCGAAACAAAAGGTGCAAACCACGGGAAGTCACAAAAGCAAAGCTTTACCCAAACAATTGATGCCCGACAAGTTCAGCAAAACATTCAGAGTTTCTTGAAGCCCACCAGTCGCGAGTACAGCGAATGGTATAACTGGGTAAATGAGCATTCAGAACCATTGCTCCCGCAAAATTGGCTCGACGTAATTGTTAGCAGGCATGAGAAGCTGCAGGGGAGAGCACTCTCCATGAACAAGCAATTAATGTTCTTGGAAATTTTGGTAGGAGACCAACGGTCAAAAATAGAAGTTCAAGCCGATCTTGAAACCCAATTTCGAGCGAAAGTCACAAGTTATGTTTCACGTGTAAACAAAAGAAAGAAGAAAGACGTGACGCTGAATGCTCAAGCCTTACTGGACGCATTTTTTGAAATAAATTTTGGCAAGCAATGGTTTCGCAGGGCGAAAAAGGCATTTGAAAAGCGCTACGATAAAAAAATGCCATTTACATTGCAAAAAGTGCTGTTTCAATTTCGAAAGGAAAGCCTTTTGTTCGTTTTAGATCAGCCGCTCGAATCAACACAAGATGTTCGGCAGGAGTTGTTGAAGCATTTTGATTCCGTGGACTTTGAAGACCTTCAAAAAGTCATACAGAAGGTAAAAGTTCCCTCCTCTGACTCTTGGTTAGCGCAGGTAATAAAGGTGTACAAAAAGAAAGAAAAGAAAGATCTACCGTTGTCACTTTTCATCGAACTATCGAAATTCCAAAAACGACACCCCCAGTGGAAAACCACAGATTTTTCAAGAATTCAAAAAGAATTGGTAGAACGAACAATTCAGGCAAAATTTGAAACCAGAAGAAATGCTGAGAGCAAACACTCCAAACAATCGTTGCTGCAGTTTTTGTCTTTCGAACTTCCCAAAATGAAGGATGTAGAGAATTGGAAAACGGACATTACAAAAAGGTATCAGGAACAATCGGGCCGGGCTATGCCAAGAGTATTTAGGCAATTATTAGATGATCTGGATTCAAAAAATATAAAGGCTTCTGCTGCGGAAAAATCAACACAACGTTCAATAAGCCAAATTCGGGAAGCATTTGAAAGTTTCCTCGAGAAGAAATCGAATAAAGCTAACGCCGACCAATTGATTCCATTATTCAAGCAATTGCAAGATTCTGAGGTAACTACATGGTTTGCTTCAATGATGAAAGCGTACAAAAATGTGTACAAGACAGACATTCCGGTTAAACTGCAACTTGTTTTGCTGGAATTCAGTTCACAATTAGGCACTGTAAGCGAAACAGTTGAAACGGAGAAAACTGCGAATCGCGTGGAGAAAATCATAGAGATTGTACATGCGCAGCTCGAGTCATTGGCATCCAAAAGTGCCGAACAAGATCAGCAGTATTTGGTTCAATTGAAAGAATGGGTGAATGAAAATCTGAAGCATGATTGGAGTCACACACAGTGGAAGCAAGCTTACGAAGGTGCTTTCGGACATGCCTTGCCGCTTTGGCTTAAGGAGGAACTAAGCGATCGTGTGCAACCGGAAGCTATACCAGATTTCAGCAAAAAACATCCGCCAGAGCAGATACCCAAACTTGGTCCATTGCCACAAAACTTAAAGCAGCATCGTGACAAACCAGTTTCGGAAAAAGCTAAAATCATTAGGCTTAAAAAGCAATTGGAAGGCTTGAGGGATGGAAAAGATGCAAACGTCGAAATTATCCACGATGCGGGAATTATGGTCGGATGGCTCTTCTGGAAAAAGTGTTTCGATCGCTTTGGCTGGCTGGAAAAGGGAAAGTTTTTCAAAAAAGAAGGAATATTTACTGGAGTTCTGGCGGCCAATTGGCTCACGCGTCTGGGAACATCTGCGTATCCAGAAATGCTGCATCCATTTATGATTCGAGTGTGTGACCTTTTGGAGGAAGAAGCCGAATACGTTTCTGACGAATCTTTGGAAACATGCATGAATGGACATCCTTTAGAAACGTCCATTGAAAACTATTATGCCGACATGATGCTGATGTGGACCATCCTCAAAATTGAAGAGCCAAGAGAGCTGAAAGAACTTTTTGTGCAACGAGAAGCAATAGTAACAGAAACGTTCTTCGGATGGGATTTAGAAATAGTTCCCGAAGCATACGACGCATTGTTACAAAAACATCCGATCCCATGGCCAATGACCTTCATTCGGTTTCCATGGACAAATAAAACATTCAATGTAAAATGGTAAAAACGACAGAGACACCGAAAAAAGAAGTTACTCAGGAACTAATGCACCTTTCCTTGCACATGGAATTTAGTTGGATCGCAGCACTAATTCGGTTTCGAATTAATGAGCTGTGCGGTATAGAACAAGAAAATTCTTTACCTGATTTACCGCCTTTACAACATGGTGTTCACCCCTATTTCGACGAATTGATTCTCAACGAAGTCTCCGTGGTGGAACGAATCGCGTTGTCGGTGGCGTTTGCAGCGCATACGGTGCCTTATTATTTGGATGGATTGTACACGAAAAACAAAGATTCGGATCGCATTTTTTCAGAGTTTGGGATTTTGGAAGGTGAGGGCGACTTTAAAATGAAACCGACCTGGCAAACCGTTTTTTTTCTAAGTCATGGTTCCAATACCCAGGCACAGTTTCAAATGACCGAGTTCATGCACGGTGACCATCGCTTGTACAAATCAAAATTGTTTGTCATGCCCATGGAAAAGGTTACGAACCCCTTCTTAATTCCTTTAGAGCTCAATCGAGATGCTTTGTTTAAGTGGATCTATCAGAGCCGAGTGAGAAATCTAGCCGATGAGTATTTTCCAGCGCACGAAATTACTTCTAACCTTGATTGGAACGATCTTGTCATTGGAGAAGAAACGGAGCGTGGTCTGAACCAGCTGCGGATGTGGTTGCGTCACGGAGAGAAACTCATGCAGCACGAAAAACTGAGCAAGTATGTCAATAAAGGAATACGCGTGCTTTTCTACGGACCTTCAGGAACGGGAAAAACGTTAACGGCATCCTTGCTAGGTAAAGAGTTTGATCTTCCCGTGTATCGCGTAGACTTATCGCAAATGGTTTCCAAATGGATAGGAGAAACAGAAAAAAACCTCGCGCGTGTTTTCGATATGGCGGAAAAACAAGGATGGATTTTGTTTTTTGATGAAGCCGAATCGCTTTTTTCATCAAGAGGCGAAGTGAATAATGCCAACGATCGTAGAGCCAATCAGGAGGTTTCTTACTTGTTGCAACGAGTTGAAAATTTTGATGGAACGATCATCATGGCCACCAACCTGCGAGACAATATGGACGAGGCATTTGTACGACGCTTTCAACTCATGATTCACTTCCCTGTACCAGATGTCGAAACCCGCGCACGTCTTTGGGAAAATTTGCTGGTTGATACCTTTCCCATGGCTGAGGACATTAGCTTTTCTAAACTGGCAGAGGAGTTTGAGATCACAGGCGGCACAATGAAGAATGCCTTTAGGACGGTGATGTTGGAAGTTTGTGACATGCCTTTGGAAGAACAACAAATTACAAAAGCAGATTTGTACCGCGCTGTCCGCTACGAATGCTCTAAAGACGGCGTGTATACCATTTTCAGAAACTACTGATTTAGAACATAAGTGCAAGGTTTTGGAACATAAGTGCAAATCTCAAATAGGTGAAAAGCGTAATTTCAAAGGAGGGCAAACAAGCAACCATTTAAAACACTGAAAAGCATGTATTTACAAAGGGAAAAGGCGAACAAAAATACTGAAGCACCGAAGGGTGTTGCATTACAACGGAAACATCAAGTATCAGCGCGTGGAGGAGTGGCACAGTTGCAAACGAGCATGGATGCAGTTCGTACGAAAAACTACAAATATGATAGCGACACAAAAAGCGAAACGGCAGGCAAGCATGCTGAGGCGTATTTGGACCCTTCCTCTCCCGCAATGGGAACTTCGCCTTCATCAAGTGCGCTGAAAGGTGTGATGGGTGATCTTAAATCGCTCGGGTATCAATACATGAAAAAAGGACATTTAATCAATGAGCAAGTAGGCGGTCCAGGAGTGGCTGCAAATCTATTTCCGATAACTACAAGTGCAAATGACAAGCACAAACGGTATGTCGAAAATTACGTAAAAAGAGCAATGACGTATAATATGCCTGTGTATTATTCTGTCGAGGTTACAGAGGCAGATTATTCCACATCGGATCCAGATGCAAAATTCACGTGTGAACTCTACCCGTGGGATAAATCGCAAGGAGCGAAACCATCAGCTGTGGACACGAGCAACCCAATCGTCAAACCAACGGACATCGATTCAAGTCCTCAGATCGGAAGTACAGGGTTTGGGTCGGTTTACGGCTTAACCAGCGGCATTGATGCCTTTGGAGGGTCGTTTAGCTATTCATCCAACAATCCAAAGAGTATCTCATACAAAAATAGCAGTCTACCAACGGGCTTCGGCGGTGGAGGTTCTGGAAAGGGAAGAGGAATGGATTGGTCGCACACAACTAATATGGATTTGTAATAAAAAGCACGATATGTATAGAAGCAAAGAAAAATCATCCAAAAAACCTTTAGCAGTTTCCCGTCAAGGCCAAGCGCTTCAGAAAAAGAACAGAACAGGCATTCCTGACGGCTTAAAAAAAGGAATGGAAAGTGTTACGGGTCATAATTTGGATCATGTACGGGTGCATTACAACTCTCCCGAGCCAGCTGCAGTTCAGGCACATGCCTACGCCAAAGGAAATGATGTGCACTTAGCCAGCGGACAGGAAAAGCATCTTCCCCATGAATTGGGACATGTCGTACAGCAAATGGAAAATAGAGTGAAGCCAACGACTGAGGTAAACGGTGTGCCCGTGAACGATGATAAATCCTTGGAGGATGAGGCGGATAAGTTAGCGGCAGTGGTAAATAGTCTGTCTTTTTAAAACAAGTCCCATGTACAGTTCAAAAGAAAAAAGTAAAAAAAAGAAAAGCGCGTCCAACAATGATGGGGTAGCGGTACAGCGTTACATCAATGCGGGTTATATTCCTGATCAAGATGACTGGGATTATCCCGCTGGAAGAAACTATTATACTCAAAACGCCTACACAGTCAGACATCCGGATGGAGGAGATGAGTTCTCTCAGCCCCGTAAAATTAATGAGGTAAACCATACGTATGCCGAAGCCAATCCACCAGCTATTGGTGACTCTGATTTAGAGATTTCTGATGAGTCAGGAGATGGCTTAATATACATTAATGACTCATCTAACGTTACTCCTGAAGTGGACCATATTGTGGAATACAGAAACGGTGGTTCAAACGACTTAAGAAATGCGCGTGTCCTGAGTAAATCAGAGAATAATAGTGACGAAACGTCGCGACCAGACTATTATGATATCGTTTCAGGTAATGATGTCACTATTACAACTTGGGACTATGATGAAGACGATGATGATTTCAAGAATGATGGTGAAACACAAATTGCTAACAAAGATGTGATTGGTGATACAGCACTAAAGAAGTTCATGGCTATTTATAGACAAGATGATGAATTGGTTGGTGATATCGACATAGATGATTTTAACAATAACCTTACTGACTTGAATAAAATGCGTTATCTGAGTGAGGGTAGCGTAAGCGCAGATGATTTAGATTCAGACACCCTTCAAACATACTATGAAATTACCGACATCAGTTAATTAACTTAAATAAGAAGAGAATGCATTTATCGGCAAGCAAGAACGCAATCAAATCAAAAAAGCAGTTGCAAGGTCAAGCCCTACAGCGTCAGTCGTATGTCAATAATAAAGGGCAAACCTATGATTACGACATTGGAACGGTCACAGTCGGAAAAAAAATGGAAGCTTGGCTGGATTATAATAGCATTCCTCACGGCCAAAGCGCCAACTTGAACAAAGGGCAGGACGAAATGATGGCAGCCATTCGCAATTATTGGGGTATAGTAGGAGGTGATGTTGTTAAAGGACATTTACTTAACGATAATTTGGGAGGAACAGCCAATAATAATAACCTTTATCCCATCACTCGAGGAGCGAATAAAAACCACTTAAATTACGTGGAAAACGGTGCAAAAAAAGCCTTTTGGGTTGATAAATCTCCTGGTATTTACTATAAGGTTACCGTAGACGCAGATCCAGATATTGAATCGTCAACCGCAGATTTCGACTGCGAAATCCGCTATTGGAATCCATCCAACAACCAGCTTGGACCTCAAGTAATCTCACCAACAACAATACCTTCAGATTTGGAAGACGTTCGAAGCAAAGACAGTGATTCAAGCCCTTTTGAAACCTACACGGGAGACGATGTTGACATGATTTCAAGACCCAAAAAGCCGAAGTGGGCACTCAAACCAAAAACAAAGGTATCTGAATTAACTTCTTCGGAAGTAGACATGCGGAATGATGATATGGAGTTTTAGGGTATGGGAGAAATTTGAAAAGAAAAGCTAGATGATTAAAAAGAAGCTTTATGTACGAACGAAAAGAAAAGCCTTTAAAAGAGGAGAGCCGGACATTCCAATCTAAATCTCTAAAGAAACTTGACGCTCCTGTGCAAAGGTTCAACGTAGGCTGGGTACCCAACAATCCTGCGCAGTACCGGACAACAACCACGGCCCAGGGAAGCACAAATGCAACTTCTGGAGGTGCACCATTTGGTGATCGAAGATATGCAGTTGAAGGTAATAATCAAACCAATGCGGCGACAGGAGGAGGAAACGTAGTGTTACCAGACGACCATTTGATTTCTGATGTTGGGAACTTTGACATGCCAAATTATCAACAAGCAAGAGCTATTTCGCCAGAATGCGATCATATTGTTCCACAAGCCGAGTTTGGCGCGAATGATTTAGCGAACGGCAGGATGATTAGCAAAGGACAAAACACGAATGCAGATACACCAAGACCTCATGCACCTGCTCATGGTGGGAATGTAGGAGGAGGAAATGAAGATGTGCGCCTTAAAATTTATACTCCAATGACCCTAACCAGGGATGCTGACGGATCATCCAAAGCGTTTAATACAGGCGATACTCTGAGCCTTCTCGAAACACGTGCTCTTGCTTCTTATGCTGGAAGTCCTTTCGGTTTATGGAGCGAATGTACAAATGATGTTTTAGGTGCTATTCAGGGTGCTGGAAATGGAACAAACAATGGATATACTGCATCTTAACTCTTGTCAATAACTAATTCCCCTAGATTTTAGCATTGATCCAAACTTAGTGCAAATACCAATAAAAGAGGTCAACTAAAACAGGTGACCTTTTGCACTTCTTCCTGGGCTTACTTTGATTTCGTCACTACGCTCAGCATTAACTACTTACCCAGTTTTACGCATAAAAAAAGGCTCATCTCTCGATGAACCTTTAGCGCTCCTTCCTGGGCTCGAACCAGGGACCCTCTGATTAACAGTCAGATGCTCTAACCAACTGAGCGTGCTATTTCTGTGGGTTTTCAATTTCTTCTCTTTTAATTTTACAGCCATTTGACAGAATCTCAAGTCTGTTTTTTGTTGAAGGTCAACAGAATTATTTAATTGTCTTTCGTTTCATTCTTACAAAAGCAGTTCCATTCATATTGTTTGTTGGCAGGATGACGAGCCCAAATGATATCAATATCCCTATCGAACAATGTATAAGTTTCTTTTGTGGCAACCTTCTCAGGTTTAATACCTATTGATGCAGAAACAAAAGCTGAGGCAATTTTACCGCAAATTATTATTTGCGTTACGGGAAACTTATTAATGACGTCATCAAATCTTCTCTTCATTGAAGTTCGAAGACCTTTAAAGTCTTCTTGAGATAGATGTGCAGATAATTCTTCGCAATTCATGTCATTAGAGACCTCTCTAATTCTCATAAAAGGCTCGAGTTCTTTGGGAACAACGCCTTTGTATGCTTTCCTCTGTAATGGGATACGACTAGAGTTAATAATTCCCTCTTTCGAAGCTTCTTTGTTATGAATAAGCTGACCCAATCCAAAATTTGAACTATAACCAAGAGTTTCAGACATAATTCTACCAGTTTTCCCAACTGCGGGTACAGGCGGCAAATGATCTAATTCATCACAATGTGGTGATTCGAGGATGAATAGGCGCTCACAATTCTCGCCAATTATGTCGTCGACAGCATAGTCCAGATAATTCATTTGAAAAAAGCAATTAGTAATGTTTAATTGAGCAAGTTAGTAAAGAGAAGATCAAATCGAATTATTAACCGATTTTCTTAATCATACTTTCAAGATAAATACTGGCGTGGTACTCTCTATTAATCAATAAATCTATTGGCTTCCAAATAGTCCAAAGCATCCAAATCAATGTCACAAATGACCACATCACAAAGACGAACACATTAATACCTTCATATTCGAGCATTGAAACGATAGTTACGGAGTATAGTTTGAAGAGTAAAACAGTAAGAGGAATCACAAGGCTACAAATGTTCCAAAAACTAATTTTTTGTTTTGTTCGGATTTGATTGATCGCTGTGTTACGATCTTCAATTCTATTTAGGTCTAACCTATATTCATCGTTAAAGATTCGCTTTAATTCGTCCAAAGACATCTGATCATCCAAGGTTTTAGCGAGCGGATTCCACCATTTTTCTCCTTTCTTCAGAAGGTTACTTTCCATAAGGCAGTAATTCCTGAGAATCTTTGCTCCACCAATTCATAAAATGCCTGCTAACACGAAAAATACTATTCTTACATTGGGAGCAAATGCCATCCCCGCTAACCAGACCCCTAGAACAAGAGAAATCAACCCAACAAATTCTTTTTTACGTCGGTTTAGTATTAAAGCGTTTTTGCGAATCTTCTTTTCAATCACTGAATTTTTTAATGCCATAACTTTGATTTTGAATTCAGTAAAAGATAAGCATAACCACTATTTATCGAGCCATTAGATGAATGGTGTACTTATGAAGTGTATTAAACCCTAGATCAAGTTTCGTGTATTTCACTTGTCTAAGAACGTTTTCGATAATCTTATTCTTCAAGTATTCATCATTCGTCCCGCTTAACCATTCAACATTTACAACATTCCCATTATCACTAACTTCAAGTTCCATATTACATGTCATATTCGTGTTGATCTGTATTCCATAAATATTTACATCGTTTAATCTTTTCCTTTGACTGATCAACTGCTGAATTCTTGCGTTTTCTATATCAGCAGTAGCTTCCAAACTATCAGCTGGCGAATCATAACTTGTTGTATCGATCTTTATTTCTGTTTTACTAAATGGATTTGTAGTCTGCTGAATTTGTGATAATGTCGTGAATGCTAGCAAACTAAAAACAAAGGGAAGTATTCTCATTTTAGTTGTATTTGATAATCTAAAGTTATCAATTAAAACGACCTGTCATAATATATTATGACAACATCCCACAAGGCTTATGTCACTTTTGTAATCAGCGATGTCTGATTCAAGAGAAATATTATCAAAAGAAAGGTTTAACCAAAAAATTGGCGAACGCATTAAAGAGATTCGAATGGAGAAGGGTATTTCGCAGTCTGATTTAGCGCGATTATGTGATAAGGATAGACAACACATTGAACTAATAGAGAATAGTAAGGTCAATCCTAATTCTTATACTATTTACCTAATCGCAAACGCTCTAGAAATCTCTATTTCAGAATTTTATAATTGGAATAAATAATTCCCGTTGTTGGTTAAAAGAACCAGCAATGGAATTAGTTCGTTTGATCTACTAAGAACTTATAATACAAAGAGCTTGCAAGGTGTCGTTCAAACATTGAAGATAACATCGGTTCATTAAGAACTAGGAACTGATTGAATTGTTGCTTTATTTCATTCGAAAGGTAGCATATGACGTGCCTACCAATCATTCCATTTTTCATATCCGTTGCATCGAATGTAAAATCAAATATCTTCGATTCACCAACATAGCAAGATACAACCCAAATGTATTTAGGAGAGTTTTGAGTTAAATAGTTGATTTTCTCAGAATCATCCATAAATTCTGAGGCTTTAACCTCTTCCTTGAACTTTTCGCTGAACTTCAGCTTAATATCCCATACCAAGTCTTCCTTTATAGCTTTATCAAAGAATAAGGTTAAAATTAAGTCAAGTCCAAGTGTAATAGCATCGATGTCTTCATATGAAATCCTAATCTTTGGGTATAGAGGAACAACGACGTTGGTAGAATATGTTGGTTTTCCAGGCGGATTATTTAATTCAGACCATGGTGTTTTTAATTCAATGTCATTATCGAATGTAACTCGAACAAACGGACCCCATTGGTCATCGTGTACGTAAAGCTTTTCAATATTTTCAGCTAAATAGCTAATCTCTTTTTTGGGTGTTATCTGAGTCGGGGCCTTTTTCTTATATCCAGAAACGGCAACAGCATGAAGACCATAGTTGTTACCATTGGGAACACTTATTACGAGTAGTATAGGAATTCCGATTGCAGAGTAAGCATTTATAACTTTTTTAACGTATAAGTTAGAAACGAATCTTCCAATTTCAACCCCATCCTTGTTCTGTATTGGATAATCAGGTTGTTTTATTTCAGAAACCAAACCAGAGTTTACAATTGATTGGCTTATTTGAAGAATATTTAAGCCATTATTTGGAAATAACCTGCTACCGTCTGATGAAAGATTATCTGCATCTTTTGTTATTTCGTTTGGAGACTTTAAAACTGTATGATGGTCCGTTGATGCCTTGTTTAGCATCGACCAAATTGCTGTAGTCGCACAAGCGGCTACCACACTGTCTTGTTCTTGAAAAGCTAGAGATTCAAGTTCAAGAGTTTTCCCAAACAAATGAACATTATATTTCCGAATGCCCCAGAAATGTCTTGAACCAAAAGCGATGTCATTCGAATAAGTTTTTAATAGTGTAATTCCAATTACTGTTATTGGAATTGGTTTAACCACGGTGAAACCAAGGTAACTGTTCCAAATGTCACTTGATTTCTCAGTAGTATCATCGACTAATGCACTTTTGAATTCATCTTCCGAAAATGAATCAGAAAAAAAGTGAATACGACGACAAAACTTATCATACTTCTCGAAACACAAGGAATAATAGGAAATATAATCATGTAAGTAATCTCTACTCACATACTCTTTTTCAACTACAATAGTGGTAGCTGAAATACTTGGGTTTGATAAATATTCTTTGAGATAAAGGAAGTGATTCTTTTTTTCAATGATGCTTTTAGGTGTGTAGTCATTCGACAATACTTCAGCTAGCTGATCATCTGAATAAGAATAAACTTCCACCGCCTATAATTGAACAACCGCTTTTAAAGATTTTTCATCAATCGTTTTTAAACTAAGTATAAAATCTTGCTTTTCTTTAGTTTCACGGATGAATTCCTTAACTGCAGAAGTCTCCAATTTCTTAGCTTCAAGCTTAGAATCTTTAACTAAAACCTTATCTGTTTTTAATTTAGACATACTGCGAACTTTAGGTTAATTAATCACTAAAATATTAGAATTCGGGGTGCAAAGATACGTGGTTTTTATCTGAATCCTAACATTTTGACTGTTGAAAAGTACATATTTTTTGAATTCAAACTTCAAAAACACCACTCTAATTCAAGGTTCTTATACGATGAATTTGCAAAAATGTTGCAAAAGTATGCTTATATATTCCACAAGCAGACAGAATATTAGCGACATCATTATTTAATGATGCTTAACCCTAATTACTCCTATATTTTCTTTGTGTTTTGATTACCAGAGCATCATGCATTTAACGCACGTCATTTGCGGTGAATCATTAACGGTGGTGCCAATATGAGTAAAACTTAGAATGATGAGAAAGGTGATTACTCCGCAATTATAGACTACTGAGACTATCGAATTTCAAAGAAAAGTAGGGAGAGGAATTTCATGAAGAAATAATCGATTCCTCTCCCCACTATTTTTTAATTGTAACCACTAGTTCCATGAGCCTCATTTATAGAATTTAATAACGAGGTTGTTACTAGAATTCCATTCGTCAAATCTCCAGTTCTTGATTTCGGCATAGATTCGTAACCATTTATTGAACACAGTTTGATTGAACCATTCAAATGCTCTGAAATCAGGATATGCATCTTTGAATTCATTGAAGAGCTCCTTCTTGCTGTATTTTACATCAGTAACTAGGAGCTTTGAAGCAAATGTTTCAAATTCAATCCGTGTCTGTTGAATTATTTTCTTGCGTTCAACGTTTTTCAATTCAGGTTTGATCAAACCATGCTGTAGATAGTGTCGTGCTGCAATCATCATAAATAGATCGAATTGTTGCCATTGGTCATCGTCCCAGTCGGTGAAAAGATTGTGCCCAAATTCATCAAATGGTGTATTACCTCCGTTGTAGTGCTGAGAAAATTCAACCTCGACTTTCCGACGATCATGCGAGTTGCCTTGGCCTTTTAGAACGTAGTTCGATGTAATCAAGATTGCAGGGCTTTCATCTGCGGGAATATGAAACTTGTCCTTGTTCTTTTTTTCTACGTTGATTCCCTCTGTGATAGTCGGGAATAACTTCTCGAAATCGAATTGTTCTTTCACATCGTCAAAAACGATTATGTCTGTGTCCAATTCAACTTGTTGGAATACGAATCGATGTCCCAGATCGACGGATTTACCATCTATGGTAGTACTGTTTCTCACAGCTCCGAGCGCTTTTGCGATTATGCCTTTTCCCGTGCCTCCTTCTGGGTTATGAGAGATGCATTCATCGTAAAAGATAACTGCTTTGGAACGCGAAGGGTCCTTATAGCGACAAAGCATGTACCCAAGAATTGAAATGAAAGATTGAAATCGCTGTTCATCATTGTTGCAAACTCTGCGCAAAAATCGAGCGAATTCGCATGTTTCGTGCATCGATTCAAGCTCTAAAGGTGACATACTGAAGTCGCGTTTCAGAATTTGATTTTTCCAGATACAACCGTTGAGGTTGGAGTAGTCAACAGGTTCAATGGAATCCTTTGTCACTTTGACAGCTGTATTTTTGTAGTAAAAAAGCATTTCATCAGCCGTGTCACGATTAAACTTTGGACTCTTTAACATATTGGTCATCAACTGATTCTCCGAGAGAAGTTTTTGCATACTGCCTCGAAACTTTTCTGAAAGTTGATCTCGGTTAACGTTATCACCGATATCCCATGGTAATTCAGCTATGTAATCAAGGACGAATCTTCGTATGTCATGTCTGTCCAGAGTTTCAATGATATTGTCCGTGATGCGGATGAGAAACTTCGTATCATCCTTTATGTACAAGAAGAAACCATGACGATTGATAAAATCGAACAGCTTGTTATATGAGAATTTGATGATTGCCCCTCTGTTAGTATGTTCAACGTACCAGAATTTCTGCTGATCTGACACAACTTCGCTTGATATGTCATAGGGATTGTCAAAGCCATGTTTGATTCCATCTGAGATCGTATTGTAAGCACCTTTTAAATCAGCCACAGTTTCTTTTCTAGAGTTAATCGCGTCGCGCAATGCTATTTTAGCGCTCTCATGATCGATTAGACCATAATATATGTACGTACCGATTATTCTTGATTGACGTAAAAGGGTGTCGTGTTTTTCGCCTTCTTTGCTGGCCTCAATTTTGCAAACAGCACTTTGTAACTTAGATAATCCAAAGTACTCTTTTTGCGTTTCCGAAAGATCGAGATCAAGGTCGAGATCGGATATAAGGTGTGTTTTTTGCGCAGTCAACAGAGGTAATTGCTTCCACCGATCAATGAACTCTCCATTTAATTCCGTGCAGTTATCATTGACAAATATGTCTGGGTCATGCGCCAATATGCTTGCACGAGATATGTCCTTACACGCTTTGTCGATTTGAATTCCGTATTCTTTGAGGTAATATGCTTCAAGCGCATTGAAGTATTCAAGGTGTTCCCCTTGTTCAACATCAACAGGAACAAATACTCGGAGACCTTTATGGGAAATCGAGCGATGCACAAGTAATGTATACGGATCCGTTTTCATTTGATGGAATACAGCGTTTATATCATCAATCTTGTCGATATCGATAGAAACTATACCCGTGCGGCATTTAACACAATTATTCTTTCTTTCAGTTACCAACGCTTGCGCAATTACATAAGGCATTTTCCCAAGTTTAATTTTGCTTCGATCGACGTCCGTTGATACTTTGTTGTAAAGTTTCTGATAGAGGCGAGTTTGGATGCCTTTTATGGTTTTAATGTATGTGTATAAACTGATTTCATCAGTAGGTTTGGTATTCTTGATTCCTCCGGTGAAGAAAGAGATTTTTGTTTCTAAAAAATTCATTTTGAATCTATTTTGATTAAAATGAGCCGACTCGTAAATGTGTTGTCGCGTGCACTTTTAGTATAGAACCTTGAAGGTTCATAGGTGAAATCAACGCAGAATGTTCGAACGTTGCATCGATTCCAATAGAATATGGACCGATTCTAGGGAGCATTGATTTTAGTAAGTGTTAAACGTAAAACTGCCATAACTCTTGATTTGTTATGACAAGTTTAGAGAGGATTTTAAGCCTAGGATCAGCAGCTAATTATCTGCTAATAATTTGCTATTTGAGTAAATCTTTGATTTTGGACTTTGTTATTTGAATAAGTCGCTCATAGTGATCTTCTATTCCTGAACTTCTATTCTCTTCAATAATCTGCCTGTTTCGGTTTAAAGATGATCGGGCTCCAACTTTTCCGAAACATTTCTCCAAAGCACTATGAGTTTTGGTTAGGTCGCTCGAATTTCTATCCATGAGAGAGGTATAGCCTAGATCATCAAGGGCAAAACACATTGCTACCACATTTTTAGCTTTACTAAGATCTAGTTGAGTTTTTAGTAAAGGAATTAGTTCGTTAGCAATAGACCCGTCTTTGAAGTATGCTTTAAAGTCAACGGAAGCCTCAGTTAATTCTCTGCTTTGCTTGAATTCAAGCGCTTGAATTTGCCCTTTAATTTTTTCAAACTCTTTTTTCTTTCGGTCACACCAATTCAACCAAGCAGCATACTCGTCGTATCCATGAGTAACATCATATTCCATGTCCTCGTCTGAGTATATATAGTTGACTCCAACTTCACCATGTGGCAAATCAAAAGTTACCTCTTCTTTTAAGAATCGGTCAAAGCTTTCTGGTTGAATACGTCTGAGAACCTCTTTTTCGAACACTTCTCTCTCGTCCACAAAAATATCATGGTAATACATAAACTTCTCAAAGGAATCTCCTTCTGTTAAGAGTAAATCATGTATTGCATCTGCCACTTTCATTGACTATCGAAAATAGTGATTTCATTGGAAAAAAGATAGCCGCAGGGGATGAAGTACAGGCGCATTCTTCATTGAGCGAATTTTTCAATGAAGAAGAATAGTTTCGATAGTTTATTACTCCGTTTTGGATAGAAACTGGATTAGGAAGTAATGGTCTTCGATTACTTGCTTAAAGTCTTTTGGAAAAGCCTTTTCATCTATGGATAGAAGATATGCGAATAACGATTCTTCTATGCTTGACCTCAACTGATTCGGACGAACGAATTCAAAGAGCCGTTTGAGGTCATCTGTATTTGGTGTACTCATGCTCTAAACGTACACCGTTATTTATTTTCTACCAGCGAATTAATTTCTTACGTACTTTCTAAAAGATAGAATGGTTTCATAAATGCCAATACCGATAAAAACTCTACCTACTAGATCTAAGAAAACAAAGTAAGCAGATTGTGAAAAAATGATACCGTCAATCTTTCCGTCCATGAAATCCAATTTATGTGTCGGATTGAGATACTGAAGGAAGTACACCGTAAGTTCTTTGAATGTTTTCCACCCTTTAGCAGAGAAATCTATGTCAAATTGAGTAGTAAGCATCATTGAAGAGAAAAAAACAAATGCTATCAACGGAATTGCAACGAATAACGATTGAGTCCATCGAGATCCGAAATTGCTATACAGTTTTGTCAACCATAGGCTAACAATTGAAGGCATCTTCTTATACCACTCGCTGTAAAAGGATCTAAGCAGGGCATTTTTAGATGCGGTATAATATTCGATTTGCTCCCTCTTGTTGTTCTTCTTTTTTGCAACTGTGTAAAGGTCATTGAAGGTCTCATAAAGTGAGTGGTAGTTCCCCTTAATTTTATCCGTCGGAAAGGTTGAGTTAAATGTTTTTACTGTTGAAAGGTCGGTATCGATAACTTGAATCGATTCAAAGGAATTCAAGTCAACATTTTTAAGTTCTAGATCACCCAAATAAACTCTTTCAAAGAGCAATTCACTTTCTTTATCCGCAACAGAATCTTTTAAAAGTGCCTTTCGTTTTTTTGACCAAACTAAATTGTTCGTAAAGGTCACGTTCAGATACCTAATTGGAAGCGATTCGTTTATCACACCATTAGTTTCTGCAACAACCCATTCCTTTTCTTCTTTTGAAAGCGTCGAGAGAAATTCACCAATTGTCATATCTGATAGAACTTTGTACGAAGAATGAACCCTTAGACCATTAATACGAATTTTTCCTTTGTTGTTCAAGCTACTAAATCGTAAAGAATGCAAATCTAAGTTCTCAATGTTTATTACGTTTTCTGGATCGAACCAACCAGCTAAGTTTAAGTTATTAATGATAAGGTGACCAATACTAATGTTAGTACTTTTCAAGTTGTTTGAGAAAGCTAGAATGTTGATGAAGGTTTCGGCATTATAAACGTGAACCTCTTTGAGCGCACCATCAAAGGTGAGAGAATGTGTGAATCTACCGCCATAAATACTTATATCACTGGCACTGCATCCTGTTCCTACTTGAAAGACTTTAAAGTCTCCTCCACCCACATGAAGTCTTCCAAAAGTAGAATGAGCAAAGTTCATCGATTCGTGAAAATGACAGCCGTGGAAATGCACATCACCACTAAATTTGTTACCAGAGAAACTTGTTAGTTTGTGAAATTCACACCCTATAAAATTGAGTTTTTTCCAAAAGTGGCATCCTTCTACTCGAAGATAGAAGTCTTCACATTTAGCGGTATGATCGATGTTAATTTCAGTCTTAAATGTGACACCATTAATGAAAATGTCGGTTTTACCATTTCCAAAACGAGATGTTTGATAAAATGCCGAAAAATCATGATCGCTATTGTAATACTTACCATTGATAATATCAATGAGCTGTTGGTTGGTTAGTTCCTTCGGTAGGGGCTTTTGGTATTCGTCCATTATTCAGTGATTGAACTTCTAATTTAAACAGGATATTCTGAATAACATCATCATTCATCTCATCAATAAATCCCAGGTCATAATCTTCAAGATAACAGCTTGAAACAGAAAGTCCGTAAGCGTGTCCTAAACTTTCAGAAATCAAATCTTTCGAATAACCTAAGGCTTTACAAATGTTCGCGTGGGAGTAGCGGAAAACATAGGTTGTGAGTTTTTCTGACAGTTCTAACTCTTTACTAATAAGCCCTAACTGTTTGTTGATGTTTTTTCGTTGTTGATCAATGCGTTCTAAGCATCTCTTTTTGTCCTCAAACTCGGAGTTTGAAAGAATGGGGAGCAATGTTACTCGGTTATCGCATTGATACTCCTTAAATATCTTTTCTACCAATGGATGCATTTTTACAGAATAGCGTTTGTCTGTCTTTCTTCGTTGATAGACAATTCTATTTCCTTTGATGTTCTCTTTTGTTAAGACCGCTAAATCAGCAAAATTGATTCCTCTCAGCATGAGAATTAGTCGTCCATAATTCCAAGCTTCATGTGTAAATTCACTTGGTGAATGATTGAAGAAAGATTTCATTTCTTCTAGTCCTAGTGTTCTTGGTTCTGTGGTTTGAGACTTAATCTTGTACTTTCTAAAAGGGTAGTATTTTGCATCAACGATTTCGTGATTGATCGCTTTGTTGTATACTGCTCTCAATGTTCTCATGTATACACCGATGCTATTCGTTTTTAGACCTTCAGTTCGCATTGAAGTTTCTAAGGAAATTAACCATTGATAATTAAGTTGTTGAAATGAGATCTTGAGACTTGTGTATTTCGTTACCCCAACTAATGCACTTTTATAGTTTCTTACACCCCCCTGATTATTAGCTTTTTCAAGTCGCCCAATCTCCTTTGTCCAAAACTCAAATACACTAATTTTAGAATCATGCTCTTTGGTTAAATAGCTTTTGATGTGTTGAACATCGATTGAAGAAGGATACTTTAATTCATAGTCTCTCAATCGTGTTAACAGAATTAGTTCTTGATTTCGGATTCTTTGGGCTACAAGTTTCTCTTTTTCGCTCTTGATTTTAACGAACTCATTCTTATCATCCCAGTTTTTCACGTTAGAACTGAATCCTGTGGAAATATCTCTCCACTTACCTTTGGACATTATTCGAAAAACGATAGGATAAGAACCGTCCATTTTTGCTCTTCTCGTGTCAAGCTTCAATTTTAGATTTACCATTGGTATTAATTGCTTTGGGACTAAGAGATTTGCAAGCCGTTTGCAATTAATTAAGATTGAAATCACACTCAATAGAAAACAAAAAACCCAGTAATCGTAGATGATTACTGGGTTTCTTTTGCGCTCCTTCCTGGGCTCGAACCAGGGACCCTCTGATTAACAGTCAGATGCTCTAACCAACTGAGCTAAAGAAGCGTTTCACAACCTTCTCGGTGCGCTCTCCCGTGCTTTGCTAATGCGTTAGCGACAGGGAGTGCAAATATATACAAAGAATTTATTCTGCAAATAGTTTCCGAAAAAAAAATCGGCTTTTTTCGCAGTGCCAGTGCACCTTCCGATGCACTGACCCACAAAATTGCTATCGAATCACGTTTACATGACCCTGAAATTCATATTTGTTATCATTCGTCAAATCAGCACACTTGATAAACCAGGTGTACGTTCCATCCTGAACAATTTTTCCACCGTAGGTTCCATCCCATCCTACGGAAACATCTCGAGACTCCCACACAATTTCGCCCCAACGATTGTAAATCACCAATTCGAAATCAAACACATCAATACCCGACATATGTACCATCCAAGTTTGGTTGAACTCGTCATTGTCAGGTGTGAACGTGTTCGGTGCAAAAATCAAGACATCACTAATGATTTGAACAACATACGTTACGGAATCAATACAACCTGCTGCATTCGCTACAGTTAGGGTAATCGGGTAATCTCCTGGCTGATCAAACGGGAACGTAACAGGGTCTACATCCTCATTGGTGGAAGTAAAAGGCTCACCGTTGGTAATTTGCCAATCCCAGGAAACAACATCTGCAGAACTGGTATTAATCAATGACGTCACCGGTTCCAACATCGAAATTTGGTTCGGATTGATCTGGAAATTGGCATTTGGATTCCCATAAACCGTTATATAATCTGTGTATGTGTTGGTATACATACAATTGTTCGCATTGTAAACCGTGATAGTTACTGTGTACGACCCTGGGGTTGCATACTCGTGCGTGAATGGATTGTTGCCTTGAATGGTTTCAACTGTTCCGTCGCCATAGTCAATCTCTGTCGTCGTTACTGCTCCCAAGGTTGTGTTTGTAAAGTTCACTGTATGTGGGAAACAACCATCCAAGACATCACCTAACAAAGCAGGTTCTATCGGTGCAGGCTCGTTAATGATATAGGATACTGAATCCAAACAACCGTTGGCATCAGCTACACCAGTCATATGCTGTCCAGCACATAGATCGATACCCAAACCAGATTGATTGCCATTGGTTCCAGGCATCCATACGTAAGAGTAAGGAGCTGTTCCGCCCACAACATTTACCTGAACTTGACCGTCGCAATCTCCAAAACACGTGGCATCCGTTGTTGCTGCGGTCACCTGCAGCGGTGTAGGCTCACCAATTACTACATCTACAGAATCGGCACAGCCATCAGCAGAGAATACGGCTACCGTATACGTTCCAGCTGCCAAACCATTAATCGTAAATGGACTTCCAGAGGCAATTGGTGCTCCTTGATTGACAGTATATTCTACCATGTTGGTCGCATTTATGGTAATGGAACCATCGGCACTTCCATTACACAGTGCATCGGTGCTCGTACTATTATCAACTGTCGTTGGAACGAAAACGATGCTTACAATAGCTTCGTCCGTACAACCCAAACTATCTGTTTGGTAGATATAATTTCCAGCAGGTAGTGTTTGTGGATCATACGGCATGTTTATTGGGTTTCCTTGATCGTCGAACCAGGCGCCCATCGTTGAAACGCCTGTTCCAAGTAGCGGAAATAAGTCAAATGCGCCTGCGGTTGGACAAATAGAAATGGTTGTATCCTCACCTGGATAAGGTGCCGACGAAATATTCACCTGCACCGTATCTGAGGTTGCACAAAGTGGATGCCCGACAGGGTATGTCGTTAAAATCAACTGTTGCGAACCTGTTCCTGTAAACTGCGGATCGGCAATCGTAGGATCACTTACAGAAGCTTGCGGAGTCCATTCGTACGTATAATTCGGGACACAATTGGCCGTAAAAGTACTGGAAACGGGGCCAAATTGTCCAGTTCCCATACTTGCCACAGTGTTTCCATTTCCATCTACAATTTCCCAGGAACATTCTCCTACAAAATTTCCGTTAGCGTTAAAAGTAATCGAAACAGTAGCTCCCGCCGGAATCGTTAAGTTTTCGACTTGCACCGATGGATTCGTACAGGTATAATCAGTAGAAACGCCGTTTATGGTGATGGTCATGGTATTTCCGTTCCATGTATCTCCAAAAGAGTCCTCCATGGTGAGAACATAATTACAAGAGCTGGACAAGCCTGTAATTTGACCGTTCAAATCCAAAATATTGTTGTCACATAGCGATGTATCGTTTCCTGCAAATGTTGGAGCCAATGGGTCTACATAGAGTACCACAGACGTATCGTATTCGCAGCCAAAATCGTCAAATACGAAGTATTCGTAGGTGAACGCACCCGACTGAGTAGGGGTAACAATCAACGAATCGGCATCAGGAGATAAGAAGGTCTCAAACTGTGGGTTGAACCAGTAAGATGAATCATCGGCCAAACCAATTTGTGGTTCGAATGTTTGTGGTGGTGGGTAGTACGATGGATCTAGCGTTAAACCGAATCCAAACAAAGTACCATCATCTGCGGCCCAGTTATCAATAACTGTTAAGGTCCAGACACCGTTAGTAGGACATCCAACAAGGTTGCTCAGCGGTTGAACAGATGCGTAGTTTCCAGCTGGAATTGTCAATCCAAATCCTCCCTGAGCATTCACCCAATCAACCCATGTTTGTGTGGCTTGTGGCGTGAAACAATAGGTAAACGGTGTTCCCTGGGTAGTTGGGTCCGAACAATCTACATTATCCAATGGGTTTGGAATCCCAATTTGGGTTCCCCCCCCGCCTTGTTGATGTAGAATAGAGCTTTGACCGTTTGGACATTCTACCAAAATAACGAGATCGCCCATAAAGGAATGCTCTAAGTCCAAACAAATGCTTTGAATATCATTTACGTTTTGAATCGTTGTACCCGCAGCAAATCCTGTTTGGAGGAGTTGAACGTCTTGTGAAACACCTAACAAAGTGTCGGGCAAACAACCGTCATCAATTTGCTGACTGCCTGGAAATCCGTTCCAACTTACTTCATACGATTCAGGATCGGCCACGAAGGTCATAGACTCGCCCAAACAAATGGAAGTATCTGAAGGGAATCCCGTGAAGTCTGGGATGGTTCCTACAAGAACCTGAAGGTCGATTAGGTTCGGATTTGAACAGCCGTTATCATCTGTAACGAAAAGCTGCACGTTGTAATAACCTGGAACGTCGTATGCATGTTGAACAGTCGTACCGTTTGCCGTATCACCGTCCATAAAATCCCACATGTAATTCACGAGGTTAAATCCTTGCTGTGCAAAAGACCCTTGATCTTGAAAAGTTACCGTATCGCCCACACATACCCGAATGCTGTCTGGTGTAATTCCGTTTACGATAACACCACCAGCTTGCGGATCTGCACAAGGTGTCTCACAACTAACAGATGCCGTAAACTGACCCGTACCAACACTATTGGAGTAAAACTCTAGAGTAATACAGCCCGAAGCGTTCAACTGGGTTGCTTCGATTACAACCCCTTGTAACTGAGTGCCCGTGTATGTCCCTAAGGTATTCGACGCCGTAGAAGGACCGTCGTATACAGACATAAAATCAATGTTTGGGTTTTGTTGTGTTCCCGTGTTTGTTGGGTCTAAATCAAAGAGGTTGAAGACAATTGAGATAATTTCTCCTGGCGTATCCGGACAAATCGTAATCACAATACTTTCGTTGTTTCCATACCCTGGACCACCCTGTCCTCCAGAATCAATTAAGAAACCATTACAGGTATTGAATGTTTGATTATTGTTTGCTGGCGTCATGTTTATGGGTGCCTGAGAAAAGGCGAAGCCAGCGGAAAGAAGCACAAATAGTGCACTAAGGAGATTTTTGCGTTGCATAAGGAGATTTTAGCAAGTTTCCATTAAGTATTGACCGTAAATTTAACGGCTTTGTGTCTAAACCACGTACAAAACTACAAATGACTCTTGAATTGTTAAAGTCTTAACACGCTTACTTAACGCATTTAGTCCTGATAGGTTGCTTAAAACCTCAAATTTATTTTGAAACGATAATCGCATCACGAAATCCGGCCGTCTTTACATCTTCCAAAGCTTGTTTGGCCGCATCTTTTGTAGCGAAAGAACCTGCCAGATAAATATACTTATATGCACTACTGGTATTCAGCTCTTTACGCGTGACACTCAAGTCCAACTTTTGCATTTGAGGATCTTTACTAGGGTCGATGGGAGATTTGGAAGAAGCAATTTGAATGGAAAACTGTGTTTCCGATGTATTAGTAGAATGAGAGGCAGATGTAGCATTCTGGCTTTTACGAAATGTGGTTTCGGGATATTCCGACTCTATGATGGAACGAAATGCACGAAAAAGGGCGGAGGCAATAATTTCCTGCCCATATGTTGAGTTCAAATACGCTGCTTCAGCATCGTTCGTGAGAAATCCGCACTCCACCAAAACGCTGGTCATGTTGGTGAACTTTAGCACTTGAAGTGAATGCTGTAAGTCGCGTTGATCCTTCACTCCGCGAGATTTACGTCCAGCACGTTTCGAAAATTGTTGTTCAATTTCACGGGCCAATGCAACTGAGTTTTTCAAATCCATGGAGTGAACATGTGTTTCTGTGCCACGCACTGATGTTCGTTCGTTTCCGTTGCAATGAATACTTATGAAATAATCAGCGTTGCTATTATTCGCCTTGTCTACACGATCGTCCAGAGTAGGATAAACATCCGTGGTTCTGGTATATACCACTTCAACATTTTGTAAGTATTTTTCAATGTATCCCCCAAAATACTTCGCAATTTTCAGATTCAAGTCTTTCTCAGGAAGCAAGTTCGTGTTGTTGGGCAGGTGCCCAGGGTCGTCCCCACCATGGCCCGGATCAATGACAAGTGTAACCGTTTTGTTTTGACCAAAGACGGATGGCGTGACACAAACAATGCTGAATATGAGTAAACAAAGGAATTTCACTGGATAAAAATACGCTGGTTTGTTTTTTGTTTCTTTGTATTGCAAAAAGCTTTCCAAGAACGAATTGTTGAAATCAGCATGAATAAAAGGCGCATCGCATTGGTGGAAATTGGCGGGTCTCACGATGAGTGTTTGCTCACACAAATGCACGCTATCCGATCGCGTGGACATAAGGTGGTGCTGATTACGTCGCCAGAAATAGTGGACCGGAATCCTGTTTTTGCTGATTATACAGATGCCATTTTCACTGTGAATATTTCAGGGTTGACAAGAAAGCAGCTGGTTCGAAATGTTTGGAAAATACTGAATTCACAAAACATCAATCTTGCCGTTCTCAACACAGCGCAGGGAAAGGTAATTCGAGACCTATGTCTGAAAGCTTATTTCTCGAAAATAGAATTCGTAGGTATTATTCATACAACACGGATGTTTACGGAAAGCTTCACACAGAAAATTATTCACCGGAAAATCAAGAAATACTTCTTGCTTAGTGAGTTTCTAAAGGAAAAGGTGTCACCACAAAAAGGGTTGTCTTTGGATTTTTTTTATCCCCTTCGATTTCCGACGACAGATGTAAAAGTAGAACGCGGAAACCAACGAATAGTTATCATCGGTGGGGTAGAGGAACGACGTAAAGATTTAACTGGGTTTCTCGAAATGGCTGAAAATTTTCGTGACTCAAAAATCGAATTTATTTTTCTTGGTAAGAGTGATTTGGAAAAGCCTGAGGTGCAATTGTTTTTACAGCGCATAGAAGAGAAAGGATTGAGTAACTGCGTAAAAACCTTCCATCACTTCGTTACACAAAAAGCATTTGATGCCGTTGTAGATAGCAGTGATCTTATTCTCCCGCTCGTACATCCCAACACACCCAGTGCCGACCAGTATTTCCGCAATCAGATTTCTGGGGCGATGACGGTTTCTTTTGGGTACAAAGTTCCAATGATGGTTCATGAAGCTTACCAACATATTCAAGAGATGCGAACGGCCTCATTCTATTATATGCAGGAAACTTTTTCAGACCTTTTGCTGGACGCTCTGGAAAAATCAGAAGCCAAATCAAAAGAGATGCACCAGCACCCAGCGTACTCAACTGAAGAGCAAGAAAGACGTTACGCGGATTTTCTCGGGTTATAGCTTCTTGTAAATCGACCTTTTAGGTTCAAGCACAAAAGTTGGGGGAATTTCTTACTAAAAAATCTATACTTTCATAATGTCCATTGGACCTATATTTCTTTTGAACTAACGGTTAGGTTCTTTTTGGACTGCGGATTTCCCCGAAGTCAGGATAAGAAAAAGGAATCTTTCGTGTGTTTTTTAAAAGCAGAAGATCTGCCTGCAAGGCAGACGCACTGTTTCTAACGCGTTAGGTCCTTTTAAAGTAAAACACCGAATTATTGCTTTTTCCCTGACGGCTTGGAAGTCCGCAAAAAGCAATTTTTACTCAGGCCGTATTAGTTCTTATATAGTCTTCATGAGCTCGCAAGCTCGGTTGCATACTTTTTGTCGCGATTGCCAAAAAGTATGAAAGGAGTACCAACTAGTTTTAATCGTCAGGATATGTTATCATCCCCAAATTTTAGCATTAAATCCCCTATTTAGGCATAACCTTTCTTGTCATTGGTTAAATGATATTCCCTAGCACTAAAGTCCAAGCTACTAATTTGAGTTACTCAAAAAGGAGTCGTCGAATGTTATTTCATAAGAAAAAAAAACAGCCTGGCATCCGTAATCATGACACCAGACTGTTCTCTAACTAACTATATTTTTCTACTTCTTGATCAAGCGAACGGTTTCAGAATTGAATGCATTGTTCACGCGAATGAGATACATACCACTTGCCAGCCCACCAAGGTTTACGTCAATTGAGGATTGATTCCCTTTAAAGATTGTACTATAAACTTGATTTCCAAAGGCGTCATAAATGGCGATTTCATTTTCGATGTTTACAAATGCCCCACCCAGTTCAAGGGTGAAAGTGCTTGAGAATGGATTTGGGTATGCTTTAAGGGTGCTCTCCGAACATGCTGCATACCTGCTTCCGAGAATTGTTTTAGTACCATTTAAGTCTACGCTCGAAAGTCGATAATAAACGCCCTCTGTATTAAGATCTCTATCAATCCATTCATACAATAGTTGCGAGGAAGAGGTTCCAGAGCCGGGCACTTCAACAAGCGATTCAAATGTCTCTCCTTGAATCATGCGTTCAACCAAGAAGTAGTCAACATCGGTTTCTGAGTGCGTGATCCATTTAATTATTGTTCCCTCAGGTGAACAGTTGACTTCATACTTAGCCAAGTCACTGGACAATGGAATGGTGCTGCAAGGAGTTAACTCTGCAGCAGAATTTATCACAACAGAGTCTCCTACAGCATCGTAGACTACAATTGGGTAGCTTGAAGGAGCCGCGGTATTTGATCCTGTGGCGTAAGGTGTTGCATTCCACGTAAAGGTGGTTGTTGTACAGCTGTTAATAGTGTTTCCTCCGCTGTCTTCACAACTACTGTAGAATATACCAAATACAAATTGCGGGGTTCCACCACAAGAAGTACATGACGCAGCATCAGTGATGTTTGTAGTATTTGTTACGGAACTACCATCGTACCATGAGTAGCTCCCTCCACCACCAGATGCCGTGAGTGTTCCGTCAGACTCTTCACAAACGGTCAATGGAGAATTACACGCAACAACGGATATGGTATGCGTTTCGCTGCCGCATGGAAGCGTATAGGTTATGGTGTGATTCCCAACACCTGCCACACCAGGATCGAACACTCCAGAAGCGTTAACGCCTGTGCCACTCCATGTTCCCCCAGGTGTTGCCGTAATTAGAGTAATCGCTGCTGCGGTATCACACAATGGTTCAGGTATACACCAGGATGCATCACAACAGTTAATCGCAATCGGGTTACATGCCACCCCATTGAACAATGCTACACCTCCCGTTCGTGTTCCTGTTCCACTGGTTCCTGTACCTCCACAAGCAATAACATCTCCATTTGGGGTAACCTGAACATCCCAAACTTTAAAGGCAGGTGTTGCGTAGAATGCCAATTGGTTCAAATTGGAATCAAAGTGGTATACCCCATCTGTTGAACCGACATATACGTCGCCACAGTCGTCAATATCAATACCTGCATTGTGACTCTGATTGCCTCCTAGAAACACACTCTGTAAGGTTCCGTTGGGAATGTTAGCAGTAGCGAGAATAGCGAAAGTATTTAAATCACGTTTTTGAATTTGACTGCCACGGTTTACGTAAATCGCATTCGAATCTACCCGAAGTGCCTTGATTCCAGTATTGTTGTAGCGCCAATTTTCCGCTTTATAACCCCAACCCACACCATGATCTTCTCTAATGAGGGAGGTGGTATTTCCTGTACATAAGTTCAAATTGTCACTGAAGTATCCAATGGTGTCTAGTGTCACAAAATAGTACTTACCATTAGGCGCAGAACACATGGCACGGACTTCTTGCAACGCAGGTGGAATGGAAAAAAGCGGTCCAGCTGCCGTTAGTTGCATGGAGGCGAGGGAATTTCCTGTATTCATATCGATGTCGTACACACGGCCATGGATGTCCAGGTTTCCTCCCGAACCTCCAACAAGCAATCGAGATTGATCACAATTAAAGGTGATATTCCAAAACTCTGTGCTAAGGCCAATTCCTGAGCCAGTCGGATTCGGATTGTCCCAAAGCAATGCTCCAGTTGTACTTACTTTTTGAATTTCGTAAGAAGTACCATTTGTAACATAGGTATTTCCAGCATCATCAGTAGCCATGGTACCAAGCCAGGCCGTGGTGTCGTAGGGTGTAGTATGCGTCCATTGAAGCGTACCAGCCGCATTGTATTTCAACAATTCCATATTGTCTACACCACCAATAATGTACACATTTCCAGCTGCGTCGTGATCCAATTCCCAAATACAATCCCAGTCCAAATTAAAGTTGGGTGACTGCGTCCAGGGGTCAATGACTATCGTTTCGTTCGGATTGTAATTTGCTACTTGAAATGAAACGAGATTTCCATTTAAGGAATAATTGGAACTGATGTAATCATTGCTTTGCTCATTGAATGTATAAGGCTTGTGATCAATCATTGGTCCAAACTCCGTTTCGAAATGCAATTCGCCATTCAACATTTCAGGCGTTCGGTCATACAACATTTCAATAGACCCGATGTCCGCACCGGGATGCACGTAAATGGAATATTTTACGCCCGATTGTGGGTGAATTTCATAAACGACATCAATATTGGGATAAAGGTTTTTGTACATCAATTTTTCAAATTGCCGACAGTAGTTATAGTTGGTGGCGGGTCCGTAATCGGTGATGGAATAACTCCGGTAGGCATCTAGGGTATCTTCAACAATCAATTCAACATTGTTGGAAATGTTTTGCCACTGCATGTTAAAAACATCTTCACGGATGTGTACTTTTCCATGCATCTCTTCTCGCAACTTATATTCTTCCAGAGTGGAAACCTCCGCTTCCATGATGGCTTCTCGTTCTTCTTTCGGAATCATTTTCATGGTTCTGAAGTGATAAGAAATTCCCTCTTCACCGAAATAGATATAAAGATTGGGCAAGTGAGCAGCGAAAAGGATTTCTCCAGTTTGTGCTGTAGCCTTCATATCAAATTGCCCTTTGTTTTCCACAAAGGCGCGTTGTGGTTGATAATTCACTTGCCAGGTAGGTGCTGTGATCTGAGCGTTGATAGTAGTAACAACGAAACAGCAAACTGCGGCAAGCAGCGTATTCGTTAGTCGCATAATGTTAGTCTTTAGTCGAGTTCGTTGCGCTAAGTAGGCGCTGCAATTGTAACTAAAACGGTTAAATCAGCAAGTTAAATTATTAACGACCTTTGTGAAAATTCTACAAACACACCTTCAAACCACCTTAATCTATTGGTATACTAGAGTTTAACACAATTTTCGAAAAATCTGAAAAAATGCAGCGAATAGGTCGAGAATACAGTACTAAACAGATTTATTTAGCACTCTCAATGTTAAAATAGTCAAACACGATTTGAGCCTTAGCGTTTCCAATTACTTCTACTAATTCTGCTTTTGTGGCCTTTTTGACGCCTTGAATGGATTTGAAATTGCGAATGAGGTCCTCGAATGTTTTTTCTCCAATACCTTTAATCTGAGTAATCTCAGACACCAGCGCTGCCTTACTTCGTTTGTTTCTGTGGTGCGTGATTCCAAATCGGTGCGCCTCATTTCGAAGGTGCTGGATGACTTTTAAACTCTCGGAGCGTTTGTCGATGTAAATAGGATAAGAATCACCTGGGAAGAATATTTCTTCTAGCTTTTTTGCGATTCCTACGATGGCAATTTGCCCGCGCAAGCCTAGATCATCTAAGGCTTTAACAGCAGAGGAAAGTTGTCCTTTTCCACCGTCAATTACAACCAGTTGTGGCAGCGATTGCCCCTCCTCTTTCAATCGTTTGTAACGGCGAAATACAGCCTCTTCCATCGAGGCGAAATCATCAGGACCGTCAACTGTTTTAATATTGAAATGACGATAGTCTTTTTTGCTTGGCTTTGCATTTTTAAACACCACACAAGCAGAAACTGCATGGGTTCCGTGAAAATTGGAGTTGTCAAAACACTCTATATGCACTGGAAGTGTGTCCAAACGGAAATCTTTTCGAATGGTTTCCAATATGCGCTCTGTATGTCGCTCAGGGTTTACAATTTTTTCGTGCTTGCGTTTTTCCAGTTGATAGAAAGTTGCATTGCGCGTAGAAAGTTCTACTAAGGATTTCTTATCGCCTCGCTGCGGTGTGAAAAAAGAGTATTCCTCTGGGTTTAACTTTATCGGATTTGCTACCAACACTTCCTTCGATTGGCTGCTAAAGCGCTCGCGCATTTGAGGTAAAACATACTGTATTATGTCCGACTCTGATTCATCCAGCTTTTTAGCTACCTCTACCGTGAGTCCATGAATTATAGAACCATTGTTAATCACCAAATAGTTAACAAAGGCCATTTTGGGATCTTGCACTACCGTGATGACATCTACTTCGTGAATGGTTGGAGAAACGACGGTTGATTTCGCCTGGTATCTTTGAATAGTGTCTATTTTTTGCTTGATGTTTTGCGCTTCTTCAAACTCTAAATTTTCGGCGTGCCGCTGCATAATTTCTTTCAAAGATCGAATAACGGTACCTAAATTTCCTTTGAGTATGTGTTGGATGTCCTGGATGTACTCATGGTATTGTTCTTCTGTTTGCTTACCCTCACACGGGCCCTTGCAATTACCCAGATGATATTCCAAACATACTTTATGCTTGCCTTCTCTAATCTTCTTGGCAGATAAGTCCAGCGCGCAGGATCGTAAAGGGTAGACATCTCGAATTAATTCCAGCAGTGTATTCACCACTTTTACGCTAGGGTAGGGACCAAAGTACTTTGAACCATCTTTAATGACCCGACGTGTGGTAAAAACTCTAGGGAAGGGTTCGTTCTTGATACAAATCCACGGATAAGTTTTATCGTCTTTCAGCTGAATATTGTATTTCGGCTGATATTTTTTGATAAGATTGTTCTCCAAAAGTAACGCATCAAGCTCGTTATCAACAACGATGTACCGAATGTCGACGATCTTTCTAACAAGAATTCGCGTTTTTCCTGAATCGAGGTTTTTATTGAAGTATGATGAAACGCGTTTCTTTAGGTTTTTGGCCTTCCCAACATAAATTATGGTGTCATTTTTATCATAGTACTGATAGACACCCGGTTTGTCCGGCAGAACTTTTAGTTTGTTTTTGATTTTCTCAGATACCTCTGCCATAGTCTTAAAAGTAAATTATTTCTAGCTTAGAGAAAATGAAATCAATGAAATATCTACTATTGATTGTAGGTTTTACTTACCTTTTACCCATAACCGGTTGTAGTTCACCGAAAAAAAAAGCTGAAACCAAAGCCGACGAAATTTGTGATTGTGTTTTGGAACTAGGAATAGAAAGAGACATAAATATGTTTTCTCTCATGGATGCGTCAAAAATGCGAGAAATAGAACGTAAAGCGAAGCGCGAATTGCCGAGAAAACTGATCAAAATATTCCGTGAGATTGAACATGATATCGCCCCGCTCAGTAAAGAAAAAAAGAAAGAATATACACGGGCGCTTTTCAAAGCAATGATGGATACGGAATGTGCTGACATTGCTCTGGATAACCTTCCCTACGATATGCTAGGCCCAGGTATTGATATGATGGAAGAACGATTCGACGGGCGATAATATTAGCACGAATCGAATGAACCAAACGACTCAACTCCTGAATCCTTAACTATTCCGATATCAATTCGTACAATGCATCTAGGTTTGGCGATATGATAATCTCGATGCGTCTGTTTTTAGCCTTGTTATTAGGGTCAACAGGGTGGTATTCAGATCGACCGGCGGCCATCAATTGTTTCGGATCCATATTCGAGTTTCCAATCATGATGTCAATAACAGAAGTTGCTCGCAATACAGACAGTTCCCAGTTATTTTTTGGATGTCTGGAACTGTTCATAGGGTCTGTATCCGTATGGCCCTCCACAATTATTTCCAGTTCTTTTTCATTTTCCAGTACATTGGCCAATTCAATAAGTGCCATTTTTCCATTGGGCTCTACGGTGGTGCTACCAGATGCAAAGAGTAGCTTTGCTTCTAAGCTTACATATATTTTGCCATTGCGTTCTTCTACAGTCAAACCTTGTGACTCAAAGTTTTTCAGTGCTTTGGCGACCTTGTCTTTCAGCAAGCGTGTTGCTTCCTCCTGCTGTTTGATTATTTGCTGAAGATTTTTTAATTCTTCCTGCTGCTCCGATATCAATGCCTGCTGTTCTCTAAGGTCTGCTTCTTTTCGAATCAATGCATCTTCTTTCTTTTGCAATTCAATTCGACGTGCTTCCAGTTCGGCACTAAGTTCGGCAACGTCTTTCGCACCACTCAATCGAAGTTTGTTGTAGTTGACCTCTAATGCTTCAATGGTTGCAACTTGCTTATCATATTTCGCGCGCAACAGACGATAATCAGCTCCCATTTTAGTAGAATCAGCCTTTAATTGCTCCAGCTGCTTGGCTGCTAATTCATACTTTGATTGATAATCCTTGGAACTAGCTTCATAATTCAAGGCGTCATTTTTGTACTTCGCCAACGATTCGCTGCACTCCCGCTCTTTCTCTATAAGTTCGTTGTATTTTTTTGCTGGTACACAAGAGAACAAAAGTCCTCCGAAAAATATAATGGCAACCAAATGTTTCATGACGATGCTTTTTTACGATTACAAAGATCACGCATTTCAATGCTTGTACAGATGGGTACCCAGAGAACTTTTGCACAGAATCTTTTGGATAAGCGCTGGTTTGTCAAAGGGTATATTTTGTTGAACCGTGTGAAACGAAAAGCGCGACTTCCACCGTATTCACTCATCATTTTTGTTTAACGAGCGGCGAAACAGCTCTCTTTTTGGTGAATTTAATTTTTTTAACATTTCACTGCAGCCCGCCAAAATAAAGGCTTTGCGTTAAATACCATGGTAATTAATCGGGTTATTTCAGTAAAATGTTTAACAAAAAGTTGGATTAGTTAAACAATGTATTGTATGTTTGTTGAACTATTTCGGTAATCAATTAAACAAAAAAGAAATGAAAAAGATGTTACTACCAATGAAAGCTTACTTATCGGCACTAGTCCTAAGTATAATGGCTTTCGGAGCATCGGCTCAAACAAATGTATTTGACGATGTAATCGCACCCAGCCCAAATCACACAAGTCTGGAAGCGGCAATTATTCAAGCGAATCTCCAAGGAGCGCTTCAAGATCCAAACGGAACGTTCACTGTGTGGGCACCAGACGATGCAGCATTTGACGACTTAGCAACAGCATTGGGGACTGATATTAACGGCCTATTGGCATTGCCAAACTTAGACGAAATTCTTTTGTATCATGTCTTGGGAACAGAGAATAACGCGGCATCCTTAACAAATGGTCAAATCGAAACTCCATTGAACCCAGCAAATACTGTGAAAATTACTGTGGCAGGTTCAGGAGACGTATTTGTAAACCAAGCGCAAGTGAACGCGGCAGATTTAACAGCTGACAATGGAGTAGTGCACTCAACAGACGCGGTTATCCTTTCGGTGGAAACGGTGGCAGATATTGCTATCGATAATGGATTCTCAACACTAGTAACAGCAGTGGCTACGGCAGAATTGTTGCCAGTGGTAACAGATCCATTTGCAACGTTGACAGTGTTTGCACCAGACAATGCGGCGTTCGATGATTTGGCAACAGCATTGGGTACGGATATCAACGGTCTGCTAGCATTGCCAAACCTTGCTGACGTTCTAACGTACCACGTTTTGTCAACAGAAGTTGATGCAGCGAGCGTTCAAAATGGAGGAATTGTGCAACCAGTGAGTGCAACAAATACATTGAAAACAACCGTAACAGGTGGAGGCGATGTGTTCGTGAATCAAGCACAAGTAGTACTGACGGATTTGTCAGCAGACAATGGTTTGGTTCATACCATGGATGCAGTAGTATTGCCAGTAGAAACAGTAGCAGACATAGCTATCGATAACAACTTCTCAACATTGGTAACGGCAGTTGCAACAGCAGAATTGTTGCCAGCAGTAACAGATCCTTTCGCGACATTGACAGTATTCGCTCCAGACAACGCAGCATTTGATGATGCAGCAGCCGCTCTTGGAACAGATATCAATGGATTGTTGGCATTGCCAAATTTGCAAGACATTCTTTTGTACCATGTTTTGGGAGCAGAGGTGGACGCAGCTAGTGTACAAGACGGAGGAATTGTTACTGCTTTAAGTACAACTAATACAATCAAAACTACTGTAACAGGCGGTGGATCCGTATTCATCAACCAGGCGGAAGTACAATTGGCTGATTTGAATGCAGATAACGGTATTGTTCACACGTTGAATGAAGTAATCTTACCAAACGAAACAGTGGTTGATGCAGCTATCGATAATGGTTTCACTACTTTGACGGCAGCAGTAATTGAGGCAGAATTGCTTCCAGCACTATCTGATCCGTACACAGAGTACACGGTGTTCGCACCAACTGATCAAGCATTTGACGATTATGTAGCAGGAGCTGGAATTACCTTGAACGACCTTTTGGCAGCACCAAATTTGGCAGACGTTCTATTGTATCACACGCTTGGTAGCGAAGTGTTGTCAGGAGACTTGATGGCAGGAAACGTAACTACGCTAGAAGGAAATGATGTAGTGGTAAACCTTACAGGTGGTGTATTCATCAACGACGCTGAGGTAACTATGGCAGATGTGGATGTAGACAACGGAGTAGTGCACGTAATCAATAGAGTTTTGGATCCGGCGACAGCATCTTTGGATGAAAACACAATTGAAGTGAACTTGTATCCAAACCCAGCAACAGAGTTTATCACTGTAGCAGCGGATCAAGAAATTGAAACAATCCAGGTAGTATCCATGAATGGAGCAGTATTGAAAACGATCAATGCAGCTGGAGGAGAAATGAACATTAACGTATCTGATTTGGCATCAGGTCAGTACTTACTAGTAGTGAACACTGCAGTAGGATCTAGCCAGTCAGCATTCAACGTTAAGTAAAGAATATAGTGTAGGGTTAGGTTTGTAGCGTTTATAGGTTAGGGAGGACCTAGCAGAGTCCTCCCTCTTTTAAAGCTGAAAACAGAACCGAACTACACGCAGCTTTTCAAAAGCACAAAGAATTAGTGTAAGGTTGATTTGAGGCGAGAGACTTTTAAAGGGAGGGGAACATTTTGAACTCCTCCCCTTAAAAAAGAGGAAGAAGGAATCAATTTACACAAACGACTATAGTGTAGGGTTAGGTTTGTAGCGTTTATAGGTTAGGGGGGACCTAGCAGAGTTCCCCCCTCTTTTAACAAGCAACCAAACTTTAAAAAAATTAGTGTAAGGTAGGTTAAGAGCAGAGGAAAGTCAGGGGGGCTTTAGTTAGCTCCCCTCACTTGAAGAAGAACAACAACTGAATTACACAAACGATTATAGTGTAGGGTTAGGTTTGTAGCGTTTATAGCTAAAGAGGAGCAAAGCAGAGCTCCTCTTTTTTTATCATTAAATTTGAATAGATACAGAAGTTATGTTTGGATTAGGAAGAAAAGGGGTTGACTCAGTACCGAAAAATGTTTACGATATAGATTTAAAAAAGCTAGACGGAACACCACTAGATTTGGGTTCGCTAAAAGGGAAAAAAGTAATGTTTGTAAATGTTGCGTCAAAGTGTGGCTTAACTCCGCAGTACGAAGGATTGGAAAAATTATATCAAGAGCACGGTGGAAAATTGGAAATTATCGGGCTGCCATGCAATCAATTTGCTTTTCAAGAACCGGGTGATGCTGATCAAATTCAAGAATTTTGTCAAAAGAATTACGGTGTGAGCTTTACCATTACAGAAAAGATCAAAGTGCGAGGAAAAGATCAGCACGATATTTACACATGGTTAACGAATAAGGATGTCAACGGTAAGTTCAGTTCGTCTGTGAAATGGAATTTTCAAAAATATTTGGTTTCTGAGGAGGGTGAGCTAGTGAAGAAGTTTGCTCCAACTGTCGACCCTTTGAGTGAGGACATCATAAATGAATTGTAATGGAGGTGCAGCATAAATCAGAAGGTTCAAAAGGAATGTTTTCCTATGAAAAAGGTGGTAAAGTGTTGGCGGAGATGACGTATTCAATGGCTGGAAAAACACGAATGATTATTGATCACACGCATGTAGAAGATGAATTACGTGGACAAAAAGCAGGACTACAGTTATTACATAAGGCCGTTGAGTATGCCAGAGAAAACGCATTGGAAATATTACCACTATGTCCTTTTGCAGCCGCCATGTTTAAGAAGCATGAGGAGATTCAGGATGTGTTGAGATAATGAAAGTGACTCATGTCTGATTTTAGCAATGCAGCGCACATTATAAGAAGTCACAGAAATTATAGTGACAACGGAGACGGTGGTGTATTACCAGCATTAATCGTTGGTGAAAGTAAGGGTCTGTCATGTGATGCTTTGACATAAAGAAAAGCGCACATATTCTGCCCATAGTTTGCTCAAATTAGACATTTGTCTAATTACCAAATTGTATAGTTCTAGTAGTTCAAAAATGTCATACTTAACTTATTTGATTGCATATCAACCATTTCTCTAAAAATTTCCGAATGCCAAAAACAGCTATTATTCTCGGTGCCTCTGGTCTTACAGGCGGCCTACTCCTTCAGCAACTACTGAAAGACAATCGCTACGATTGCATAAAATTATTTGGTAGATCTAAAGTCAGTGTGGAACACCAAAAAGTCCAGCAGTTCACAGGAGATTTATTTCAGATGGATGCCTTTAGCAAGGACTTTACAGGGGATGAGGTTTTTTGCTGCATAGGAACCACAAAAAAGAAAACACCAGACGAAGAGCAGTATCGTAAAATCGATCTGGGAATACCTGAATCAGCCGCCCAAATGTGCGAGCAAAACAAGATTAAAACCTTTGCTGTAATTTCATCTGTAGGTGCCGACGCCAAGAGCTCTAACTTTTACCTAAAAACCAAAGGAGAAATGGAAAATGCAGTGCTCTCAAAAAATATACCGAATATATTGATTCTGCGTCCTTCGCTCATTGTAGGAGATCGAGACGAGCGTCGAATGGGAGAACGTATTTCAATATGGTTCATGAAAGTGTTGAACCCTTTACTTTTTGGAAGTTTAAAGAAATATCGTTCGATTAAAGCAGAGAAAATAGCAGCTGGTATGATCCTACTTGCCAATTCAAAAAAGAATCAACAAATATTCCAATCAAACGAAATTCAAGCGTTGTGATGAATAATACATTCAAAAAAAAGGTCCGCATCGAAACGCGGACCTCACTTGATTCGTTTTTATCAATTTACTCTATTACAAAGCGTTTTTGAACGCTTCCTCTCGAAGTCTGAATCGAAACAATATAGGCTCCTGGTGCGAGCGTGTCAACATCCAAAACTGCCAGGTTGTTTCCTGTCTCGCCATTCACCGCATGCGATTGAACCTCCTTTCCGGTCAAGTCCAGAATGCGAAGTGTCGTTTGCTCTGATGAATTCAACCCAAAAGCAACAGTCAACTCAGAAGAAGTAGGAACTGGATAAACGTTTACGTTGTCAATTCCAGAATGCTCTCCAATGCCACTTACAACCAATTCATCAGAAGGAGTTCCCTCGTATAAATTGATATTATCCAGATAGAAATTGTTTCCGCCATCAGACTCGAAAGTAAACCTCATTCTGAAGTCTCCTGTAAAAAAGTTGTCAGTAATGTTGGTCATATGCACCGTTGTCCAGTCCGAAGTGTCTGTAGGAGCCCATGAAGTAGACGCTGTTAGTGGAGAGAGTAAGTCTCCAAACAACGTTTTCCGAACTACCCAATTATCTTCACATCCCTCAGTCACGGAAACACGTAAAAATTCGTTGTTGCTGGTCTGACGTTTGCGGTAAGCGTATCGGAAACTCATGGTCATTTCATCCCCTGGGTTTAGAGAGCTCAAATCTATGGGACCAGAAGTCAGTTCGTCTGTAAATCCAGCTTGCTGCGTATAGTTGAATAACAAGGCGCTTTTTCCTCCAGACAAAGCCGCTTGAGAGGTGATCAAAAAGGCTGTTGAGTTTCCAGGGCTATCTGCGTCCCACTCATCAATACTGAAGAAGTTCGAATAGTTTTCAAACCCTTCAAAGTAAGGAAGACCTGGGGTAGGAAGCACTGTAATGGCACCCACCATGTTGATAGAATCGATTCCATACCCATTATCAACTACCATGGCTACATCGTACGAACCTGGAGATGCGTAACAAACAGTAGGTGTAGCACTGGTAGAAGTAGAAGGAGTACCACCTGGGAAGTACCATGTGTAGGTTGCTCCACCTGAAGTGTTCAGCGATTGATCAATCATATCAAAGCAATGTCCAACTCCAGCCTCTGGACAGTCTACATCGAAATCAGAGACAGGAGGTGCCCACAAACAACCGTACTGGTTTGTTGGTTTTTGAATGGCTACCGCGCGCTCGCCTCGGGCATTATTTGGTCCAAGTGCGCGTACACTAAACCATCCGTCGTTCGAAGATGGAACAGCAACTACAAAACTGTTCGTAGTGGTAGTTCCAATTGAATCCATGTATTTGTTACCAAGCATACTCACTTCGTAACTGGTCGCTCCAGAAACAGGGTTCCAAACGAATTTTGCAGAATCAGGACAAACCCATTCAAAGTCCAAACCGTTAGGCTGAGGCATGATGGTAAAAACTTCATCACTTTCGTCAGACTGACCACCGCGTGATATGCGAACTTTCGCTTGACCTGTTACAGTATTTGGTGTAAACCACGTAAAGTAACGGCGGTCTGCATTTGGCGTACCAATGCTGTTCCATGTGCCACCGTTATCAGTTGTATACTCCAAATTGAACGGTTGAGTTCCCTCGGAAGCATCCCAACGAATGGTATTTGTTCCGGGAACAATGCCTTCCCCACCAATTGGGTAAGTTAGCACTACGTCATCCATAATGAAAGAATACACAACGTAATACTCTTGTGGTCCTTGCGGGATGGCAAAACCATCAATATTTACCGTATAGGTACCGCTTGCAGGGTTCACAATTGAAACTTGCTCCATGTTGTTTAAATCGTCAATACCTGTTGTAGCTGGGGTATTCAAAGCCGTGGCGTTGGGTGTCGGGTCCAACAACCATGGAAAATGTGTGGTAGCATTTGGATCTTCTACAGTCATGTTGATGTCGTTGACAAGGGCAATAGCCGCTGTAGTTGACCCTTCATAATCGGTCCAATACGTCATAATACGCAATTCACTTACGCCGGCAGGAACAGTAATCGTATGGTTGTTCGTTGCTCCTTGTGAGATGTTGTCACTTACGTATTGATTGTTCTTAATTACATCAAAAGCTTCACGTGCATTGATACGCCCCCATCCAAAGCGGAAATCTGGCCCTGTATTCCCGAGGTCTTCTCCTGTATTCAATACTGCACCCTTGATCAAGGCGGCATCCGGATCGTTTCCTCCGTTCAAATCTCGATATGCATGATACAGTTGCGCAATAGTCCCTGAAACTCCCGGACATGACATAGACGTCCCGGAGATGGTAAAGTAAATATTGTCAGGACCAGTTGAAGTTACCGAAGATCCAACAGCACAAATATCTGGCTTAATGCGTCCATCTTCGGCAGGGCCGCGACTCGATGATCCAGCTAATACGTCCGTATGAGTCAAATTACCAACAGCAATCACATTTTTACCAGCTTTGTGCCCGCCAGTGATATTTCCCCAACCTGCACCTGCGCCATAACCACAGTTGTCTCCACCACTGTTCCCAGCAGAAAAAACGTGCGTTAATTGCGGACGGTCATGCACTTGTTGATCCAGTTGACGCGCTAAAGAGGTGTATCCAGAATTACACCCATTACTGTAACTTTTGGAAGTAATGACAATATCTTCGTTGTCAAACAATCCGGGGAATAAGTTGTAATTATTATTACTGGAATTATAAACATCTAAATCCACTCCGTTTGCCATGCCTCTATTGTCTGGGTCGAGGTTACCTGCGCCCATAATCGTACCTGAAACGTGGTCACCGTGATCGTTTGCTGGGTTCGTGGAACAACCCGCACAATTTGACTGATCAATACGCCCTGTATAATCGATGTGCGGTCCAATGGCTCCGTCATCTTGCATCATTACATTCACACCTTCTCCATTGTACTGCAGCCCAGGACCGTATTCAGTATACAAAGTATTGCTTCGATGGTTCGTTCTTCCAACGAGGTTTTCCGGTTCGCCTTCATCAGGTAAGGATTCAAAGTAGTAGAACCCTGGCAATGCATATAACGCATCCAATTGATCCAAAGGAACGCGAACATTCATTGTTTTACGTAACGGATTGTGTGATACTAATGTCCCTCCAACGGCTTGCAATTGCTCCTCGGCATAAACTTCATTAAAGGGATCAAAGTAAGCGCCAATGAGTTCGATTTGATTGTCCCCGAAAAGTGTCCAGTGCGGGTAGTTTTTATCTCGAAGAATTTCCGTGAGTTTAAACTCCGGTTGTATTTCCATCACAATTGCGTCGTTCAAATAGGAGTAATCCGCATTTACAGATAGTGAAGCGTAAAAAGCCTTGTGCGGGAGATAATCATACAATGCAATTCCTGCCTTACGCAATTCTTCTTTTCTTGCGCTGGTAGGGATTTCATCAAACACAATGATTCGGAGATATTGATTTTCAATAACTTCATTGGTATTCCACACTTCCACAGATACATCTGGAACGACATAGTCTCCTGAACGCAGGAGCAGCTGTGATTCTTGAGCATTACTTGTGACAGGCAGAATAACCGCTAGCAGCAATGCTGCAACAGAGATTCGTTTCATAAGTATATGAGTATTAAGTTCAGCCTACAAGATACGAATAAAAGAAACGCAGACCAAAGCCTATTCAAAGAGTGGACAGCTCGCCGTTCCCGTTCTGTCGGGCTTACACGTGGTAAATCGAAGTGAAATCTCGTGCGTGTTATTCGCTACGGATTGAATTCGTGTGATACTGTAATCAAAAGTGTAGGCAATGGCAAACTGCTCTTTGATTTTATATACCGCCGTGGCATTAATTGCATCACCAACGCGAAAACCGAGTCCAAAACCGAATACATTACCATAATCAACCTGCGCATTAAGGTCAAGTGACGCTGGACTTCTCGGCGGAATTCGAAGGTTGAATCCAGGTAATAATGTCCAGTTCTCTCGTATAGCCCATCGGTAACCACCGTTCAAGGAGGCATGAAATCGATGGCGAGAATCTGTTCCAACATCTTCCCAGCGTGAAGGGATCAAATTGCGAAAAACCAACCCAAAGTAGTAGTTAGTAGAATTCCACCAGGCACCGAATGTAGCATCTGGCGAGAGATTATTCGACTGCTGCAAAACCGTTGGATCTGGATCATGGGTAGTAAGCTCCGAAGGGTCGTACCCTGTTTGTACAACACCACCATACACACCCAAAGAAAGGCGATTGTCTTGCGTAAAATTGAAATGGGCAGCATAGGCAAGATTTAGTCTTGACATGGAAAACGGACCGAATTGATCGGTTTCAAATTTGAATCCCGTCCCGTGTCGTGCGCCGAACACTCTTCTCCGTCGTGTGGCTAATGGAATACTCATTGTGAGAAAACCAGATTGAGGCGAACCTTCAAATCCTAACCATTGATTTCTGTACAAGGTGTGAACATCAATGCATTGTTTGATTCCTGCATGTGCAGGGTTGACCGCAAACTGGTGTAAATACCACTGTGAATACTGAGGGAGCTGCTGCGACCATCCGATGCACGAAAATGCCAAAAACGAAAGTAGAATCAACACTGCTCTCATCGAATCAAGGTTATGGTTCCTTTGTATTGAGTTCCGTTATCGTCGTTCAGATCCAGTACGAAATAATAAACTCCTTCCGCGTGGTTTTCTCCATCCCACATTTTCGATTTCGAGTATGCAGATGTTTGAAAAACCTTCTGCCCCCATCGTGTAAAAATGGCCATTTGATTATCGGGGTATAGCTCCAATCCGTCAATCTCCCAGGAATCATTTACATTATCTCCATTTGGAGAAAAAGTATTGGGAATGTCCAGTAGCTCGTCCACAGATATGGTAACATACGCTGTATTACTACAGCCATTTTCTGTTGCTGTCAGCGCGAAAGTGGTCGTCTCTTCAAGCGTCGCGAATGGATTTAATGCAGAAGTATCACTAACTAAAAACGGCGGTGACCACACCCATGAAGAAGCATTCGTAGAGCCATTCAATTGTACCGTTGCTCCGAGAGGAACTGTAATATCATTACCTGCATCTACCTGTACAGACTCAACAGTGATGGCTGGTGCTGTTGACTGAACTAAAATTGGGCAAACAGTGTAACACGTGTTGCTAACAGAAACGATATCACCATCGGATAAATCAGTTGTTTGGAAGAAAGGATCACTAGTTGTGGCAGCCAGACTACCGTTCACAAACCATGAGAAATTACTGGTGTCGGGACAATCTGTTAGCGTAGTCGTGTAGGTAACAATTTCGTTTTCACACGCGATTGGTGTTGTGGTACTTATGGAAGAAGTCGGAGGTGTTCGATCCACTGCGGCTCCTGAAATTTCCAGATCAAAGGTACATTCAGCGGGATCCGATATTCCCACTCCGGTATTGTCTCCATCCACGATTAAATAATAGGTGGTATTTGGAAGCAATCCTGCGGCCGTAAGTGCAAAGTTTGCTGTTTCATCAAAGTGACATGTTCCAATTTGCGTAAAGGTATTTGCTGCACACGGAGTAGTTGCTTCTACCAGTGCGGCTTGGAGTTCATTATCTTGTCCGGGATTGACCTCAAAGACCAAATTGGTGAAATCAATTTGAATAGCTCCGCCAACAGCATTGGTGGTTATTTGAAACCATATAGTATTGTCTGGTGCAAAGCAAAAGTTGAAATCATCCTCACAATTAACACAGCCAGTTATATTGGCGTTAAGGTTGTTAACTGAGATGGGTGCTCCAGGACAAAGTTCTAGGGCGTTTTGACAAACATTATAGCTCTCCTGAGCCGTTACATAATGCCCAGAGAATAATGCCGTTAACATAAAAATAACAACAGATCGCATATCCTCTTAAAACGCTTGATTTTTCTAGTTATTCTAACAAATTTAAGATATTTTTGGTCACCTAAAACTTAAAAATACTACTTGAAACACCGTTGTTTTGGTGGTTTGGCACAATTCTAGAAGAGGTGTGTTCACAAATCGTAAAATCGTTGCTTATGAAAAAGTTGATTACCCTAGCATTTTGTTTGTATGTAATGCCCGGGCTCTTTGCTCAAAACGTTCAGCGTTATGACATCAATTCCCCATGGTTTTTTGGGTTGAATGTCGGAGCTGCATGGAACTCAACCGATATTGAAAATGAAACCAACGCAGGTTGGGGATTTACTTTTGGTCGGAGTTTCGCCACAAGACCAGATGCCATCTTCGCATGGGATTTGCGTTTGCGTTATTTGCAAGGTAACTGGTACGGACAGGATTATGATACAACCAACCTGAACGGTTATTCGGGATATACTCCTTCTGAATATCAAAGTTACGCTGATAATCCAGGGTATACTGTAAACAATTTCTCAGCACGTAATCATCATCTCGGCTTAGAATTGGTTTTGCACGCAAACCGATTGCGTCAGCGAACCGGATGGGACCCATACATTTTTGGTGGGGCCAACATCACATGGAACCAAACGTATTCAGATTTGGTAGACATCGATTCTTCATTCGGAATTTCTGGTCAGTACGATTATGATCCATCAACGATCTCTGACGGGTTCCTTGGCTCAACCATTTTAGACGGTGTTTATGAAACGCCAATGAACCAGGGCAGCGAAGGAGGAGATTACAACCTGAACTTCATGCCGAGCTTAGGTGTGGGGATTGCCTATTATCCAGGACCTCGATTTGCATTGGGGCTTGAGCACATGTCAACTTTTACACGAAAAGACGATTGGGATGGATACGTTGATCCTACACCAGGACTTTGGAATCGTCGAAATGACATTTATCATTACACGAATTTCTTCCTACGTTTTCACCTGAGAGGACAAAACTCTGTGGATCCAACTCCGGACCCCGTTGCGAACTGTTGGGACCCAATTATTCAATTGCAGCGACCAAACGTTAGCAATACGACGGTGGAAAATCAAGTATTCGCCTTCCGAGCACAGATTGAGAACATTAACAGTATTCAAAATGTTCGTGTACGTGTGAATGGAGTCGAATCATCAAACTTCTTTTACAGCACAACGACACAAAACCTTGAAGGTAGCGTAGTGTTGCAACAAGGGGCTAACACAATTCAAGTAGTGGCTTCGAACTCTTGTGGTTCGGATATGGAAACGGTTACTATTAACTACAACCCTTGCCGTGCACCAATTGTACGATTCACGGATCCATCTCAGAACAATATTAACGTTGATAACCCAGTATATCGTGTACGCGCAAGCATTGCGAACGGTGGGTCAATCAGTTATACTATCAATGGTGCAGCGTCATCGAACTTCTTCTACCAACAAGGTAATGGAAGCTTTGAAAGTACTGTGAACTTGCGTGAAGGGACTAACACAATTACGATCACAACAACAAATGATTGTGGTTCTGATACAGAAACGATTACCATTGTCTATACAGATTGTGAAGACCCACGAATCAACTTCCTATCAGGAAATGGATCGGTAATCAACGTTTCGTCTCCTTCCGCTCTGATTCGAGCGACAATCTTTGGAATAGAGGATCGCAACGCAATTGGATTCCGTGTAAACGGCGCCAACCGAACGTTTAATTATAATGCAGGAACAAGACAGTTCGAATCCAACGTTAGTCTGTCTCCAGGTGCAAACCGCATCGAAATTACTGTAGGAAACGATTGTGGAACGGATATCGAGTCCATGACGGTGAACTATACACCTTGTACAAGTCCGACGGTGAATATTTTGACACCAGTGCGCTCAGGAATTACAAACGCAAGTGGTACGCAGCTCATTGAAGCTTCCGTTACCAATGCTACGAATGTGAACCAGATTCAAATGTTGGTGAATGGGGTGCAAGTGGCAGGAGGAAACTTCAACCCAGTGTCGCGTATTTACACGAACAACGCAGCGTTGAACTCTGGAACAAATATTATCCAGATCATTGTTACTAATGATTGTGGAAGTGATTCAGAGACTACGAATGTAATGTATGAGGTGAATTGTCCAGTACCAATGATCTCATTGGCGTCAACAATTAGTACAACGCATCAATCTACATTACCAATTCAATATGTCGTTCAGAACGTAAGTTCGGCAAGTCAGATTACACTAAGGTTGAACGGAGTTCCTGTACAAGGAGGGTTCTTCAACAATCAAACAAATGTATTCTCAGCAACGCTTGGCCTTACAGAAGGTGCGAATACAATCACAATCAACGCAACAAACAATTGTGGGCAGGACAGTGAGACAATCGTGGTGTACTACACGCAACCGTGTGATGATCCAATTATCGCCATGTTCAACCCGATTGGAAGCCAGTTGTCTGTAACTGACGCTCAGTTTGATGTGCAAGCCATTCTTCAGAATGTGTCGAATGCAAACCAAGTTCAATTGACTGTAAATGGAACACGTGACGTTTCAGGATCATACAATCACTTGACGCAGGTTTACCACAATACAATCAATCTGCAGCAAGGTGCTAATACCATAGTTATGACTGTTGACAACGGCTGTAGCACGGAGACAGAGATCTTTGTTATTGATTACTCTCCTTGTTTGCAACCCGTGGTGTCTATTGCAACTCCGAACGGAGGAAGCACTCAAAACGCGAACACAGTAGTTACGGCAACAGTATTGAATGTAGCAAGCGCAAACGATATTGAAGTAATCGTAAATGGAGTGGTTTATCAAGGAAGCTACAACGCCACTTCCGGTGCACTGAGTGCAAACGTACCATTGAATTCAGGTTCTAACAGTATTCAAGTGGTTGCAACCAACGAGTGTGGAACTATTTCACAAACGACGAATATTACGTATGCACCATGTACTGCGCCTTCTGTACAATTCGTAACCACACCGCGTGGATTGAGAAATACACAGTCGATGAACATCGAAGCTCAAGTAACTGGAGTGAGTGGAGCAAATGAAATTACCGCAACTCATAATGGGAACACGGTTATTGGAACGTACAATGCTTCAACAAACATCTACTCATTTACAATAACACTAGCGAATGGATTGAACACAATTACGGTGACAGCATCAAACGAATGTGGATCTGATTCTCAGTCGACAACGATCAACTATGTTGAGCCGTGTGACGCGCCACAGGTGAGTATTACCACACCAGCCAACGGATCCAATGCAGCAAATGCCACGGTTCAGTTGTCAGCGTCTATTTTAAATGTAACCAACGCGAATCAAGTGCAACTCTTGGTTAATGGAAACACGCAGTCAGGAAACCTGAACGTTTCCACCGGTGTTTTCACAGCAACGGTAAACTTACAGCAAGGAGCTAATACCATTCAGGTGATTGCCACAAGCAACTGTGGATCTGCATCAGAGATGGTAACTGTATTGTACCGACCGTGTTTAGCGCCAACAGTTCAGTTGGTGGCACCTCAAGCTGGGACAACACAAAACGGAACGACAATGCTTCAGGCCGTTATTACCAATGTTGGGTCAGCAAATGATATTTCATTAACAGTGAACGGGTCGCCAGTATCTGGGTCTTACAATACTACCTCAAACATGTTCACAGCGAACATTACATTGACAAACGGAGCAAACAATATTGTTGTATCTGCAAACAATCAGTGTGGTAGCGACAGCAAATCAGTATCAGTTACATACGACGAGCCATGTTTGTCACCACAAGTAAGTATCTCATCCCCTTCGAACAATGCGCAAGTTGCCACGAACTCTGTTCAAATAGCAGTAACCATTGTAAATATCTCAACAGCGGGAGAAGTACAGTTGTTAGTAAATGGCGCAACACTTCAAGGTTCGTATAACGCTACAACAAACGTATACTCCGCAACAGTGCCAGTCCAAAATGGTAATAACATTATTGAAATCATTGCATCTAATGACTGTGGCACGGCGACAGAAACGGTGAATGTAACCTACCGTCCATGTGTGACACCGGGAATTCAAATCGTTTCTCCGCTGCAAACGACCACTACCAGTGCAAATATAAACTTGCAAGCCGTGCTGTCGGGGGTTACTTCAGCTAACGATGTAACTGTCACCTTAAACGGTAATACTGTAAGCGGTTCCTTCAACACAACGACGCACATTTACAGCGCTGCGTTGACGCTTACAAATGGAAGCAATACTATTGAAATTACTGCAACGAACTCATGTGGATCAGATAGTCATACAAGAACTATAACGTACAACGAACCATGTACCACTCCACAGGTTTCATTTAATTCACCTGTTAACGGTTCTACAGTAAATACGAATTCCGTTCAAGTTTCTGCTACAGTAACTGGAGCAACAGGTGCAGGAAATGTTCAGTTAACAGTTAATGGTATTCCACAATACATCGCAATTGATGCTAATACAGGTGCAATGAATGCCAACATTTCTTTGAATCAAGGAGTGAACGCCATTGTGTTGAGTGCAACCAACGCGTGTGGAACTACAACAGAAACGTTAAACGTAACGTACACACCATGTGTACCTCCTTCCATACAAATTGCATCTCCACAAGGAGGAAACACAACAAACCAAACGGTTACAATTGTTGCTAATGTTTCCGGAGTAGAAAGAGCCGCGGCTATTCAAACTACCTTAAATGGTAGCGGAATAACCGGTGGTGTTTACGATGAAAATGCTGGAACATATACAATTGAAGTAACGTTGCAGTCAGGTACAAATACTGTTGTGATTGAAGCAGGGAATGAGTGCGGTGTAAACGGAGCGACATTGCAGCTAATCTACGATGAGCCGTGTGATGTGCCAACCATTTCGATTCAAAAGCCAGCTAATAATTTTGAAACTGCAGCGAGTCAGGTTGGCTTGACAGCAATTATTACCAATATCACTAACGCTCAAGAGGTGCAGGTAACAGTGAGTGGAGAAATAGTTTCAGGAGGGTCTTTCGATAACTCAACAAAGCTATATACAACTTCAATTCCGCTAAGTCGACCAATAAACAAGATCGTTATTACGGCTACAAATAAATGTGGTACGGAATCGGCAACTGTAATTGTGAGTCAGGTAACTGAGGCCACAATGGTAATCTGTAACCCTACAATTGACGGAGGATGGGAGGAAATCGAAATCCCAGTTTCTCAATGGTCGCAATACCAGGCAAATGGAGCGACTCAAGGAACTTGTCGCGCAGGAGGGGGAACCCTAAACCAGGGAGGGTCAGGAAGTGGCTCAACGCAACAAGGCAGCAACAGCGGAGGGACACAATCGAACACATATGGAGGTCAAACCGGTGGCGGATTGATCCCTGGTGGAGGTGGTGGAACTACTACTGTTGGAGGTGGTGGTAACACTGGTTCTGGCTCTGGGACTACTTCTGGCGGCACAACCGGAGGATCAACTGGCGGCACAACTGGCGGTAACAACGGTGGAACAAACACTGGAGGAGGAACTTCTGGTGGCAGTGGTGGCTCTGGAAATGGAGGCCGAGATGCCAACACGAATGGTTCTGGAACGATAAAGGGTCAGCAGCAAGCGGCTCAAGAGGCAGCAGCCAAGAAAGCAGCTCAAGAAGCAGCAGCTAAGAAGGCAGCCCAAGAAGCAGCAGCGAAGAAAGCAGCTCAGGAAGCAGCGGCTAAGAAAGCAGCCCAAGAAGCAGCAGCTAAGAAAGCGGCTGAAGAAGCAGCAGCTAAGAAGGCGGCTCAGGAAGCAGCAGCTAATAAGGCAGCTCAAGAAGCGGCGGCAAAGAAAGCAGCTCAAGAAGCAGCAGCGAAGAAGGCGGCTCAAGAAGCAGCAGCTAAGAAGGCTGCTCAGGAAGCAGCAGCTAAAAAAGCGGCTCAAGAAGCAGCAGCTAAGAAGGCTGCTCAAGAAGCAGCAGCTAAGAAGGCGGCTCAAGAAGCAGCAGCTAAGAAGGCTGCTCAAGAAGCAGCAGCTAAGAAAGCGGCTCAAGAAGCAGCGGCTAAGAAGGCGGCTCAAGAGGCAGCAGCCAAGAAGGCAGCTCAAGAAGCAGCGGCTAAGAAGGCGGCTCAGGAAGCAGCAGCTAAGAAAGCGGCTCAAGAATCAGCGAAGAAGAAGGCTACAGAAGAAGCAGCAAAGAAAAAGGCTGCAGAAGAGGCGGCTAAAAAGAAAGCTGAAGAAGAAAAGAAAAAGAAAGAAGAAGAAGAGAAGAAGCCATCTGGTAGAACTCCGACCTCAACAAGAGGTGGAGGAGGCAACTTTTAACCTTCGAAAACATGCATTAGAACCGCTCTAATTTCTTTGGAAGTAAGGGCGGTTTTTTTCATACCTTAAATTCTTCCAGAATCCCGAAATCATAAGAGAAGCAGAAGTTTGCTAAAATGAATACATCTAACTATATTCGCAAACTCATTTAAGCAAAAATAATGGCACTAATTGGTAAAATTCGCGAGAAATCATGGTTGCTTCTAATCGTAGTAGGAGGCGCAATTGTCGTATTTATTTTCACTTCTGGCGGACCTAATTTCGGGGGAGAAGTTGAAGAAGAGTACGGCATTGGACTCATGTATGGTGAAAAACTAGATCGTGATGCTTTCAATAAGAAAGTGGAAGAGGCGCGTAAAGTAGCCGCAACGAACGCCGCTCGTTCAGGGCAGGAACCACAAGAGGTAAACGAAGATGCGGTTTGGTCGCAATTCGTGGAAGAGTCTCTGCTGGAAAAAGAATATGAAGCTCTTGGTATTCACGTAAGTGAAGATGAATTTGACGCATATTTGTACGCTAGAAATGGCTTTGATCCACTTCCAGATTTAAAGAATGCGTTCAAGGATGCAAACGGAAACTTTGACCCTAAAGCTTTGGAGAATCAAATCAACCAAATGAAGGGTGCCGACGACCAGGAAACGAAAGATGCCTGGGAGCAAACGAAAGATTACTACATGGGCTTGCGTCGCAAACAAAAGTATTTTGATGTTGTTGCACAAGGAGTATACGTAACAAATCTAGAGGCAAAGCAAGAATACCGAGCGAACGAAGAAAAGAAAGCAGTGAAGTACGTTCTTATGAACTACAATTCTGTTGATGATAAAACCATCAATAAAAGTGAAAAAGCACTACGAGCTTATTACAAGAAGAATAAATCCAACCCTAAATATAAAAACCGTCGCTCAGAGCGTGTTATTCGATGGGCGGACATTCGAGTATTGCCGTCTGCAAAAGACTCAGCAGAATTTGATAAGAAATTAAACGACCTTGTAGAAGGTTTCAAAAAAACGAAGAACGATTCTTTGTTCGCTGTAAGAAATGCTGGAGCAAATCCACTTCCTTATGCGAGTCAAGTTGGTTTCCGTCCAGAAGGGTCTGAAAATAGAATGGCTACGCAAGGGTTCACATATCCGGCAGATATGGATTCGGTTTTCTCTAATGCCAAAGTTGGCGATGTTATTGGACCGTACGAACAAGCGGGAGGATCACGTGTTGCCAAAGTGATTGACAAAGGTCCACTTTTATCTGTGCGTCATATTTTGATTGCTGGAGCACGTGAAGACAGTGTTGCGGTTGCTAAGGCGCAGAAGACAGTAGATTCACTAATGCCTTTAATCAACTCGAAGAATTTTGAGGAATACGTTAATGAATTCTCTGAAGACCGTCAACCAGGACAACCTGTGAAAAATGGCGGTAAGTACGAGAATTTCATTGGTGGTGAAATGGTACCAGAATTCGAGGATTTCGCAAAAGAAAAACCAGTTGGAACAATTGATTATGTTCAAACTCAGTTTGGATTCCACATCATTGAAGTTTTGGATCGAGAGGAAGATGTTGTTCCTTCTTTGGCTGTAGTACAACGTGTGCTAACGCCTAGCATGGAAACTATTAATAACGCCGAAACGAATGCTTACGAGTTGCTTGCAGAGATGTATGAAAAAATGAACTCTGTAAAAAGTAAGTATGGAAAAGTGGTGAAGTTTGACACCTTGGCGAAACGTAATGACATGATCACAAGATCCATGACGATCGCAGAAAATGCACCGAAAGCTTCAGGAGGTTTCTCTTCTGCTTATGCTGAAAACGAATTTTTCCGTTTGGCATTCCAGGATGGTGCGCAAGTGGGAGATTTAGTACAATCACCGATCAAAGATGGAGATCGATGGATTATTGCTACCCTTGCAGACATCAAAGTAAAAGGAGAGACAACTTTCCAAAATGCTCGCTCAATTGTTGAGGCTGATTACATAAAAGAAAAGAAATATCTTCGATTGGCAGATAAAATGAAAAACAAGTCTCCAGAGCAATTGGCTGAAGATGAAGGGTTGATGGTTTTAGATGCTCAGGTAGTTCTTGGTAACTCTAAATTTGGCAACAGCGGTCGCGAAGCAGAATTGGTTGGAGCTTTGTTCTCAGGATTGAAAGAAGGTCAAAGAACACAGCCGTTCAAAGGAAATGCTGGAGTGTACGTTGTAAGAGTAGAAGCAATTGAAAAAGTGGAAGATCTGAAAGATTATACTACGCAAAAGAACCAATTGTTAGCGACGCGTCGTGGACAAGTACAGTCTGCTGCAATGAACGCATTGAAAGACATGGCGGAGGTTATTGATAACCGTCGCTTCTCTGAGATTAACATCAGAAAGTAAAAGATTATACCATACTATGATAAGCCCCAGCATTTATTTGACTGGGGCTTTCTTTTTCAAGTTACATGGTGCCCATGATGTAATAATTGCAATTGTTTTCCTGGAAGTTCCTCGACTATACCCGACAAGCGTAACTGTAACAGCTCTACTTGTAAAGTAGAAATTGGAATGGCAAGTTGGGCTGAAAGTACATCCAATTGAATCTTAGGATGTGCTTGAATTTCTCGTACAATTTCTTGTTGAACCTTGGATATTTCAGGAAAGCATAAGAACTGCGTTTTTTCTGTGCTATTAATCGTTTCGTTCCATTGCATAAACGTCAGGAAAGCTTCTGGTGTTTCCAGCAAGTGCGCTTTTGATGAAGCAATTAAATTATTACAACCTTGTGAGGTTTCCTGATATACCATTCCTGGAAAAGCGAAGACGTCGCGGTTATAACTATTGGCGATATGCGCCGTAATCAATGAACCTCCAGAACTTTTACTTTCAACTACCACAGTAGCATCGCACATTCCTGCCACGATCCTATTGCGCTTTGGAAAATTTTCTCTGTCTGGGTCCGTACCTGGGACAAACTCTGTGAGTAAAGCACCCGCTCTGGTCATTTGTGAAGCCAAGGAACGATGTATAGCCGGATAAATTCTATCCAATCCGTGTCCCAAAACTCCAATTGTGGGAACATCATATTCTAAACAATAACGATGAACGTGTCCATCAATTCCATGAGCCAAACCACTAACAACAACAATGTTTCGTCCTTGAAAAGAAGCGATGAGTTCTCGACACAATCGTTGACCGTAATCAGTAGCAGATCGTGTTCCTACTATAGCGACAAATCTTGATTGATTTAAATCCACATTTCCCTTCATAAAGAGTTGGGTGGGAGCGTCAGCACATTGATTCAACCGACGGGAATATTCGGCGTCTTTATAGAACAATGAATGGATATTGTGTTTGTTATGAAAAGCGAGTATGCGATCGACTTTTTCCAAGGCTTGAGTTCGTTGCATTTTACCGAAAAAACCTGGTGATAAGCCAGTTAGTTGGGCAAGATCTTTCGACGACGCGGTAAATAATATTTCAAGTGAAGGCAAGTGTGCCATTAACGCACGAGCTCTTCTTGGGCCAACACCGTGCAGGAACGCCAGTGCTGTTTGATAGTGGTGGTAGGTGTAGTTCAAAATAATTGGTATTTTAGACTTACTTAATATACGAATTATTGCTAATGAAAACCCTACTTCTCCTACTACTTTTATGCCCTTTTGTGGCCTCTTCTCAGATAAACGGGAAAGTAGTTGAGCGAGGAACGAACGAACCCATTTTTGGTGCAAAAGTGTATTCATCTCAGGGAGGTGGTGCGATTTCTGACATCGATGGTGTGTTTACGATCAATACCACGCAATTTCCAGACACCTTAATAACAAGAGCATCTACCTACGAAAACGATACGACAATCGTTATTGCTCCGGGTAACATTGAAATAAAATTGGCGAAACCACAAGAATTAAAAACAGTGGTGGTTACTTCAGGTAGACGCGGTCAGGATATTGAAAACGTTCCTATTTCAATGGAGATTTTAACACCCGAACTCATAGATAATAAAGGATTAGCCAACCTGGAAGACGCAGTGGCGCAAAGTCCGGGAGTGTATACCATGGATGGACAGGTAAGTATTCGCGGAGGAAGTGGATTTGCTTATGGAGCCGGTAGCCGCGTGCTTTTGCTATGGAACGGAATTCCGATTCTCTCAGGTGATGCGGGAGATGCCAAATGGAACGCAATTCCAATGGAGTGTGCGTCACAAACTGAAATTTTGAAAGGCGCTTCGTCTGTGCTTTATGGAAGTGGTGCATTGAATGGAATCATCTCCCTGCAAGAACGATTGCCGTCATTAAAAGGCGAAACCAGGGTGAAAGTGCAGTCTGGAGTATATGGAAATCCGAAGCGCGAATCCTTAAAATGGTGGTCAACGAACCCGTGGTTTCATCAGGCGGAGATATACCGTGGCAAGATGTTCAAAAATGTAGGCTATACCATTTCTGCGAACGGATTTACAACACCTGGTTACCGTGAAGGAGAACAAGAAGACCGTGCTCGACTGAGCGGGTCTTTTTACTTCCGTCCGAAAAACATTCCAGACCTGAAAGCTGGATTGAGTACGAACTTTCAATATCAGAAAAATGCGAACTTCATCATCTGGGAAAGCGATACGTTTGCCTACACTCCTAGTGGTGGCGCGGACACCTCCCAAGCTGAGTCAACACTTTCTTATCAATCTGGCGTGCGGTTTAGCATAGATCCTTACGTGAAATACCGTGATAAGAATCGCAACTTACACTCCCTCAAAACGCGTTACTATTACATCAATAACAACAACATAACGAATCCAGCTCAATCCTCGCAATCTGCTGTTAGTTACGCGGATTATCAGTTCCAGCGAAAGTGGGGAAAAAAGTCTGTTCTGACTAGTGGATTTACAGGAATTCGATCCGACGTAAGCTCGGGGTTGTTTGGCGACCATTTTTCAAATAACGTTGCGCTTTACAGTCAATACGAACACAAACTGGACCGCTTGGACTTGACGGGAGGCCTCCGGTTGGAATATTTTGAAATGGACGATATTCGAGGCGATTCAGACTTCAGTATTGGCAACGACTCATCTGGTACATCGATTCCATTTTATCCGATTGTTCGTTTTGGAGCACATTATCAAGTGGCAAAATTCTCGCATCTCAGAGCCTCTTTTGGTCAGGGAATCCGTTATCCTTCGGTAGCAGAAAGGTATATCGCTACAAACGTAGGTGCATTAAATGTTTTCGCAAATCCAAACTTGACAAGAGAAACAGGCTGGGCTGCGGAAATTGGGTTTAAGCAAGCTGTAAAGATTGGAGAAAAATGGAAGGGGATGATTGATGTGGCTGGTTTTGTGAATCAGTACAACGACATGATGGAATTCACGTTTGGAATATTCAACCCAGAAACTGGAGAACGTTTGGATCCCTCGGCACCGGATTACAATGAAACCGTAGCAGAAATCTTAGACCCATCTACGGGTTATACCATCAACGATATTTTTGGATTCAGCGCTGAAAATGCGGAGTCTGCCAGAATTATGGGAGCGGAAATTTCATTCAACAGTCAGGGAACCATTGGAGAAGTGAAATTGACAAGCTTGGTGGGCTATACGTATATGATTCCCGAAACGCAAAATACGGATTCGGCGTACGTGGAGACGTTCTCGACTTACGAATACGATTCAGAGACCCAAACTGCGACATATGACCCCACACTGAAATACCGCTTCAATCATTTGTTCAAAGCGGATGTAGAGGCAGAATGGAAAGGAATCTCACTGGGGGTATCTTGTCGATACAATAGTTTTATGAAAAACATAGATGCCATTTTTGAAGATGAACTTGTGAATGGTTTGTACATACTGCCTGGCTTAGAGCGTTATCGTGACGAGTTTAACCGAGGAAACCTGGTATTTGATGCACGGATTGGATATAGCTTCATGGAGCACTACCGCTTAGGGTTTATTGTCAATAATGTGCTGAACGAAGAATATACTACACGTCCTGGTGACGTTCAAGCGCCAAGAAACTTTATTTTGCAACTTCAAATGAAATTTTAGCAAATGAAGGTTATTGGTATTATTCCGGCACGCTATGCTTCTACACGGTTTCCTGGGAAGCCATTGGTAGATTTGAAAGGCAAACCTATGATTCAGCGTGTTTACGAAGGAGCCTGTGCATGCAAGTCTTTAAACGACGTTGTTGTGGCTACTGATGACCAGCGTATATACGACGCCGTGAAAGCTTTTGGCGGCAAGGTGGAAATGACATCAAATTCTCATCCCTCTGGTACGGATCGTTGCGGGGAGGTGGCCGCCAAATACGACGCCGATGTTTTTGTTAATATTCAGGGTGATGAACCCCTGGTGAACCCCGATCAAATCGACTTGCTTTGTGAGTCTTTTGAAGACCCCACAGTTTCAATAGCCACGTTAGGAAATACTCAGGTGACAGAAGAAGATCTCGCTGATATTAATCGTGTGAAACTAGTATGTGATGTAAACGGAAACGCCCTTTACTTTTCGCGGAGCCCGATTCCATCCACCGAAAGAGCATCAGAAGTGATAAAAGAAGAGTTTCCTTTCATGCGTCACATAGGGTTGTACGCCTACAAAAAGAAGACTTTGGAAGCATTGGTAATTTTGCCTTCCTGTTCTCTTGAAAAAATGGAGGCTTTGGAACAATTACGATGGATGTACTACGGTCATAAAATCCACGTGATTCCAACGGATATTGAAACTCCGAATATTGACACGCCCGAAGACCTGGAAAAGGTATTGGGGGAGCTGTAAATAAGAATTCTGTTTTATTCGTTATTGACTTATTCGCACGCTAAACTTTTGGCGACTGCATAGCTCAATTGTTTTTGCCAAATGATTTCATTGGTTTTAAATCTTTCGTACTCAGTTTTGCGTCTTTCTGGATTTTTCTGCGATAGTACCACATCTCTCATTCTTCTAGCGTTATAACTTGGTTGCAACGCTCGACCGATTGCTTCAGCAATGACATTATTCAACTGACAGGAGTAGTTAGGATCAATTTCCTCGAAATAATCGGCTATTTCTTGAAGGTAATCTTGTTTGTAATAATAGAATTTTTCATCTCGTTCCTTAAGGAAATAAACTGCCAATGTTTTACCCGTGAAATTCTGATTTCTAAACTTATCAAAATAGCGCCTCTTTTTCTCCTCGTTTCCTAGTTCTCCATACGCTGTCCCCAACATATAATTTGTGATCCATTGCTCTAAACCCCAAAGCTGTTCTTCGTATTCCAGTAACTCGGCATAACGTCCTGCATTGAAGAGTCCCCATGCCAAACTGCCCAGCATATTTGGACTGGCTGTATGGTAAAAGCGTTCTTTAAAAAGTGCTACTGACTTGTCCCATTCACCTTGATCCTGATAATGCCATCCCATCATAGAATGATAGGTCTTGTAACGAGGATCACTCACATCCAACTGATCAATCATTTCTTGCAGTAGTTCAGGATATTTAGGGTCGTTCATTATTTTGGCGGCTTGAATTCTAACCCCAAGCACTGCTTGCTCGGAAGCTAAGTCTCCCTCTTCCTTGAAGTACTTGAACAGTACATCAGCCATTTTACTGAAGCGATACCACTCAGAAGGTTTTTGAGAACTAAACTGAATTAATTTTCTCCAGTCGACATACCAGTCATTTTCTTTGACCAGCTTCGAATTCAGGTACATCGGAATGTCAATTTTCAATTGTTCTACTTTGCCAAGGCGCCAGCTGTACTCCATGCGACGATCCATATCCCATTCGCCGTAGGTTTCCACATCTTTTTTTAGTAACCATTTATACTTTTCTAGGGTATTATTGTACTTAATGGACCGAAGAAAATCTTGATGCATCGCCTCGCGTTCCTGCTCGATCGCAATAAGTTCTTCCTCAGTTGCATTATATTTAATTTCACTATTTGAATCCACTTGTCCATACGATTGAACTGCCATCAAAAGAGCTGTAAGAAGTGAAGAAATAGTGATATGTTTCATTTGGAAGTGTTTTCAAAAGAGTACTCTTTTACGGAAAAGCTATTGGAAGGGGTATCATCATCAGGCATTTCAAACCCAACTGTAGTTAAGTATTCATGGATTACATCATATGAAATGGGTAAATGTTCGTTGACAGTGATGTTTCCGCCAACATCGTAAGCTTCTGGTAAGTAGATATTGAAGTTAGTCCCATTGTTAAATGAACCAATATGCGTATCTCCGAATTCATTATTTGGATCTAAATAGAATAGATAGCTGTCCTCAGGGTTGTTGCGTGCCTTTGCCAACCCAACCGAAAAATCAGGAATATCTTCATGATCTTCATAGCCAAAGTACCAACCAACAAGGTTATGATAGGCATAGAAATCAATCTGTTCTGGCACTTCAATTATCAACCAATCGCCAGATTCAGTAATGCGAAACTCCACCATACGAAACTCGCCTTCCGTCCCATCCAGCTCTGCGTACTCCGTTGTCATTCTTTCGATGTACTCCAAAGTTGTGTTTTTTACTAAAACGTAACGATCGTAATCATCAGAATTAATGGGAATGATGATGGAAGAGTCAGTTGGCAAATTAAAGTTTACCAGTGTGTTAGATGAATGATTAAAGTCTGTTTTCCTTTCCGAATCCGTAGCGTTCAACGAGAAAAAATTAAATAGAATTAAAGGAAGTAGCAGGTGTTTTAGCATGGTTGACTTGAAAGGGGGTTATTGGAGGAGGAATTTACAACTATTATTTGTGTTTCCATGTTGAAAGTCTGATGGATCTTTTCTTGAATAGTCCATCATGTTATTTGAACCAACCCATCTTCCAGCTGTACGGACGGCAAAATCTGTAAAATGAAATTATCCGTATTATTTATTGCCGCCCTATTGGTGGGTTCCAACGCCTTTGCAGCTGATACATTGAATACCAACATTACAAAAGCGACGGTCTTTTTAAGTGGTGCTCAAGTTTTCCGCGAGTCGAACAACGTGAACATTCAGAAGGGTGTAAATGAGGTGATCATCAAAGACGTTTCACCCAACTTGAATCCGAAAAACATTCAGGCAACAGCCTTGGGAAACTTTCTCATTCTGGATGTACAATATCAAACCGAATATGTGCCACCATCAACTGTTCAACCTACCGTTGTTCCTGAGAAAGTGCAAAAAGAAATCAACTGGCTCAACGATTCCATTTTGTTCATCAGTTTTGAGAAAGAACGCATCACAGCGAAACTGCACAACTTGAATGAAGAAAAGCGAATGATCACTGAAAATCAACTCATCAAATCAGGAGGGATCAGCGACACGCTACCTGAGTTTAAGGAAGTGGTAAATTTCTACCGGCAAAAACTAGACGAGATTAATGAACTGATTTACGTTTGGAAAAAGAAGCAGCATCTTTTGGGAGCAAGAGAGAATAAATTCCGAACACGACTGAATGAGCTGAACAATTATGCCAGAAATACAGGACAGCCACAACAACCGGCGCGAACACGGCATCACATCTTAGTTACAACTTATTCGGATGTTTCCACCTATGGAAAGATAGGTGTGAATTACTTAGTGACCAACGCAGGATGGATTCCAGCATACGATTTGCGTGCTCAAAATACTACCGATCCCATGACAATTACCTACAAAGCACAGGTGTTTCAGAGCACCGGCGAAGATTGGGACGATGTCAACCTGACTCTATCAACGTACAATCAAACAGTATTTGCACAGAAACCAACTATTGGAATTTGGCGCTTGGATTACACCATCAACAAACCACGTGTGAATCCGACAACGGGCAGGGTACAAAACATTCCTACGCAGGCTTCTCAGAATTTTTATTCGCAAGAAGAAATGGAATCGGCACGAAAAGACTTGAGTAAAAATGCACAATACGAGAACAATGAAATCACTTTCAAGCAGCAATTGATTTCTATTCAAAACATGGCTGAGATCAACCAGAATTTTTCCAATGTTGAGTTTAGCGTGAAACTGCCGTACACAATTAAAGCAGATGGATCTCACAAATTAATGGTGGTGACCAGCGAGCAAATGAATGCCGAGTTCCTACACTATATGTTGCCACGTGTGAATAAAAACGCCTTTCTATTAGCGAAAATTGGTGATTGGGAGAATCTGAGTTTGCTGCCTGGAGAAGCAAACATCTACTTCAAGCAAACCATCGTTGGAAATACGTATTTGGACCCTCAAATTTTGTCTGATACCATGGAAATCACGTTGGGCAAAGACGAAGGAATACTTTCAAAACGTAAAAAGATTGACGAGGAACAGAAGAAAGGTCTCTTAAGCAAGAATGTCGTAAAAACCTACACTTTCCAAATTGTGGTGAAGAACACTTCGCGTGGTTCTATTAACCTTACCGTCGAAGACCAAATTCCAATTACCCAAAATGAGGAAATCACCATTAAGCTTGAAGACGCTGGCGGCGCCATTTTGAACAAAGATACAGGGAGCTTGACCTGGGAAGTGCAGATGAAGCCCGGAGAAGAAAAAATTCTTGAATTTTCTTATTCAATTGAGCACGACAAGAATAAACCAGTTTCGTAAGTGGATTTGAACGTGGGATTTGAGAGTGTCGTTTCCTTTGTAACTTTACCTCAATTCCCACGTATTATTGGAAAAGAACAAAATCTGTATTTTTGTAGTATGACTTCTGTCGAACAACTTATTGGTAATTTATTGTTGCGTCACAACTGTGTAATTATACCATCTTTTGGAGGGTTTGTGGCACGGCGTATCTCTGCTCGTGTAGACTATAAAAGTGGCACCATGTTACCGCCGGGTAAATCGATTCTATTCAACCGTCAGCTACTGAATAATGACGGCTTGCTGATTAATGAATTTGCGAGTGAGAACGGAGTATCTTATGATGAAGCGGCACAAGAGCTTGCGACTTTAGTGAATCAATGGCAGATGACTTTGAGTGAAGGTGGGCGCATTGAGATTGAACGTGTAGGAAACCTGTTCTTCGATGAGGAACGTAATATTTGTTTCGAGCAAGATCGATTCGCAAATCTATTGTTGGAATCTTTTGGATTGGGATCGGTACACTTTGTAACAGAGGAAGATGTGCGTATTGCAGAGCAGAAAATTACCGTGCAAGATTCGGCTCAGAGAAAAGAGGCGAAGACTTTAACACCAGTTGCGTCAACTACCGATAAGGTGACCACAAAAGATAAGGCTGAAGAGAAAACTCCAAACAAGGTTGAGGCCAAGCGTGAGGAAGAAGCAACACGTATCATCCCTATATCGGAAGCAACGCCAGTAGCTGAAGAAAGTGATTCGAACGATTCTGATCGGAAAGCGGTTCCCGCTCAAGAGGTTGCGCCCAAATCTAGATCAAAAGCATGGAGGTATGTAGCTGCCGCGTGTATTTTGCCGATTGCATTTTATTCCGTTTGGATTCCTGTAAAAACAGATGTTTTGGAGTCAGGGATGGTTTCACTGAGTGACTTTAACCCTTTTCACAAACGTGCTGAAGGAACATACAAACCTGTAAAGCAATCTTCGGGCGTTGAATCTGAGAAAAAGGAAGGAAAAAGTCTCAGCGAAAAGGTTGCCGAAATTCCGGAGGACATTAAAGTGTATACGTACGAGTTCTCGGGAGACACTTACATCAAGGTCGCACTTCCAGAGCAGCCAGAAGCTGAGTCGGTTTCTGAAACACCCATTGAAAACCCATCAAAAGAATCAAGCACGGCGTTTGACCCAAATACCATGCATTATGTAGTTGGATGTTTCGGTGATAAAACCAATGCGGATAATTTGGTGGCTAAATTGCGAGCGAATGGATTGGACGCTTCTATCGTTGATGTCAAAGGTGGTTTACACCGTGTTTCTGCGGGGGGTGCTATTTCGGAAGAATCATACCAGACAATCAAGCTTAAAGCAGATGCAATGGGCTTGAATGGTTGGAGATTGCGCTAAACAAAAAGATTCAATTCGGATTCATCAGGCTATTTGACGTACCCTCCTTTTGCCCATTTTTCTATTATTTCCCTTTTGTATTTCGGCATCAATCCGCTTTTCGGCATAGGCTTTCTTTCATCATTGATCCGTTGAAGTAAGGGGCCAGATTCCGTTTTTTCACGAACTTCTTCATAGGTGGTAAGCGCAAATTTCTTGGAAGGTCGTTTCCCTCCATGACAAGAAATGCAATAGTAGGACATGATAGGGCGCACGTCTTTTTCGTAAGTAATAACCTCACCTTTATAAAAATCTATCGGTGCTGGGCCGAGTTCTTTATCCATTGTTGCTGACTGAGCACCAACCATTGGAATGATACAGGTTGCGCCGATTACAATCAAAAACAAGGAAAAGAGATATTTGAGCAACGTACAGTTCGTTTTAAAAATTAAATCCACCAGTGGATAGACCTGTTGATTTGGAAAGGTACAAAATAGTTTGTTTTGTGGCAGAAAGTCAATTTTCTATCTTTAGCAAAATTGTTTTCATGAAATATCTTGGCCTTTTACTCTCAATTTTCAGTTTCGCTGTGTTCGCTCAGGAAACAACTACCAATGCGGAAGACAGCAAGTATGCATTCGAAAAAGTCGTTCATTTGGATGCGACGCCTGTTTTAAGTCAGGGGAACTCAGGAACATGCTGGAGTTTTTCAGGCATGTCGTTTTTTGAGTCGGAGTTGCTTCGTATGGGCAAAGATGAAACCATATTATCCGAAATGTACATCGTTCGCAAAGCCTATGAAAAGAAGGCAGAAATGTATGTTCGTTTGGATGGGAAAACGAATTTCGGACAAGGTGGAGAATTCCATGACATTCCTTCGGTAATTCAGGAATTTGGAGTGGTACCTCAAGAGGCTTACGACGGACTGAATTACGGATCTGAAAAGCACAACCACAGCGAGATGTACAAAATTCTGAAAGGAGCGGTAGAAGGGGTCGTTGACCAAACGAATAGTAGAGGTTTCAGAGGATTGACACCTGCCTGGAAACAAGCTATTTCAGGAATTCTGGATGCTTACCTGGGGCAAGATATTACCTCTTTCGAATACAACGGCAGTACATACACACCCAAATCTTTCGCTGAATATTTAGGATTGGACATGGAAAATTATGTGTCTATTACCTCCTTTACGCACCAGGAAATGGACAAGCCTTTTCAGTTGGCTATTCCAGACAATTGGTCACGCCAAGATGCCTACAATGTAGAATTGGATGAAATGTATAAAGCTACTATTACTGCATTGAAAAATGGCTATACAGTAGGCTGGACTGCCGATGTTTCCGAGGCAGGTTTTAGTCATGGAAAAGGCTTGGCAATCAATCCAGAGAATATAGATTTACTGGATACAAAAGAAGGCAATGCTTTCTTTAACCCGACGAAAGAAGTAGAAGTAACTCCCGAAATTCGTCAGGAAGGGTATGATAATAAGACGACGCAAGACGACCATTTGATGCACATTGTTGGTTTGTATAAAGACCAAGAGGGAACGAATTACTTTTTGGTAAAAAATTCATGGGGTACCACCAATCATCCTGAAGGTTACCTGTACGTATCTGAAAGCTATTTCAAGATGAAAACCATCTATGTTTACACGCACAAAGATGCCTTGACAAAGGGAATGAAGAAGCAGCTTGATCTCTAAAAAGCAGCTGTAATCTAGCTGTAAAAACAAGAAAACACGCTTTTTAGTACGCCCCGCCAATTGGTCGGTTGTTCAATTCCGAGTTCCCTTCAAAAACGGGTAGTCGCAGCGGCATGGATGTTAACCCGGTTGTATCCGTCAGTGATTTCATAAAGGAAATGATATCGTCAATTTCCTGATCCGATAAATCCAAAGCATCTCCGGGGAGCGTTTGATGGGGTACATCAAGGCCCAGACCAAGTCCACCTCCTTTGTTGTAAAATTCCATTACATCTTCCAGCGACGCGAAAGCTCCGTTGTGCATGTAAGGCCCTGTCAACTCTATGTTTCTTAAAGTTGGAGTCTTGAAAGCAAACTCATAAAAAGGGGCTTGTTCTTTCAAAATTTTATTCATGAACCTTCCCTGATCTGGATCTAACACGTAAGGCTCTTCGAAGACTTTTGGAACACCAAGAACTTCTGATTCACTTTCGATGTATGCGGGTGGAACCAATCCTGCAAACGTAGGGGCAAAATGACAGGTTGCGCACGCCGCTTTCCCGCTAAACAAATTGTATCCACGAACGACAGCGGGGTCAATAGCCTCATTTTCTCCGCGCATATATTGGTCAAACGGACTATTGTAACTTCGAAGAGAGGCGACATAACGAGTGACTGCATGTGTCACACTATTCTTGGTTATTCCCTCCGCTCCGTACGCATCTTGAAACATAGAAATATACTCTTTTGATCCTTTCAGTTTCTTGACGATGCTCTGGTAATCTGCATCAAACTCCTCAGGATTCAGTATTACGTGATCCATTTGAGCTGCCAAGTGATCTACCCTTAAATCGTGAAAAAACTTTTCTGCATACACGCTGTTTAAAATGGTGGGTGCATTTCTAAGAGCATCTCCGCCATGCATTGTTTTTGAGGTGGTTAATCCGTCTGTGTAGGCTTTTTTAGGCGAATGACAAGACGCACAAGCACGTTGATTGTTGCTCGATAAAATGGGATCAAAGAACAAGGTACGACCAAGTGCGATACGTTCCTGATCTTTCACGTCGCCGGAATACATGGCGTAATACTCTGCACTGAGAAAATTGGGATCGAAAAGACCGCTGCTTTCGTAATTCACCGGTTGTTGAACACGATGTCGTTGGTAAGGCATCTCAATTTTCAGTGACTTCTGAACAGCCAAAGTTTGTCGCCACAACGGATCGGAAATTTCACGCTGAAAAGCAGTACGATCGTATACCTCGAAGGAGGCTTTACCCACTTTCGAAATGGCGGATGAAAACAAGGCTTCCAATTTTTTCCATTCGTTTTTGTCAACGTGTGGCTTGTAGAATTCTAGCGCTTCCCACATTCCTTGATAAAAAAGACTTGTTTCAAAAAGCGCCTGATCAGTGTTACCAGGACGATCGAAGCCAGTTACCCCCATTGTATTTGCACGGATAATGCCAAATCGGACAGCTTCAAAAAAAACAGGATCGGTGAGCTGAAAGCGTACAGTTTGCTTGGATAGTGTCCCCAAATCATAACGTAACTTTTTCACAATTTTAGAAGCTTCATCTGTGTTGATTTCATCCTCGAACATCAACTCATCCAAACGTTGAAACCCACCAGGTTCTATAATAATTTGCTCAGGGACTTTCTTCATGAGCTTGGGTAACGGAGCACCATTCAAATACGTGTGGTACAGTTGCGGATCGATATACGCGTACAAAAACTCGATCTTTTTAAAGGCATAGCGCGTTTTTTCGTATTTCTCAATCAATTCCGCGGAAGTTTGTTCCGATTCCAATGCAGATTCTACCCCGGCCAGCTGGATATCCAGGTCATCTCTATTTTTCAAAAACCAATCTTGAATGTGTACGGATGGGGTTTGTTGAATATCGCTTGCTTCCATAGATGTAAACCCCGACATAGGGATGTAAATCAATCCTGAGAGTGCTATAAAAAATAAAAGTTGTTTCATGATGTGGAATAGATGCGTTTATTCAAAATTACGTGCTGAACTTTCTTGCTTAGGTATAAATAAGAAGTACGCTGAGCACGAGGTCATCGAGCCTGTCGAGATGCCGGAGTGTACTTCTTTTCGTTTTTAATACTCAACTGTTTTTATGTACAAAACCTCCGATGATCGAAATCACCGGAGGGTCTGCTTTCTATGTTTGGAGAGTAGCTGCTTATTGAACAATCAATTTTTTAGTATTTCCGTTGTTATTTTTCAAGTAGTATGTACCTGGTGTCAAATCGATAATATCCATATGATCAGCATTACGTTCTACTCGGATCAATTTTCCGAAAGTGTCGTACAAAGCAACATCCATCGTCTCGCTGAAATATACAATACGAGAAGTTGGGTTTGGATATACATTGAAAGCACTTTCTTCTTGCGTCATTTCAGTTAACCCTACAGTAGAGCGATCCCATCCAGTCAAAGCAATTGTCAATGAATTGTTGTAAGGGAAAGGGTTGCTTGAACTTGGGTGCTGAGAGTTGAAGAACAATGTTTTTCCATCCGGTGTAGCACGTGCTCCTGTGATCTCTGCTCCAACTGGAGTTTGAGCGATACGAACCAAGTCATCCAACGTTGGATTGGTGTTTGACATATCCAAAATGTACAATTCACAAGCACGGTTAGAGATACCAGCTGGCATACGTCCGTGTGATGTACCATTCAAATCCTCACAGATTACCATGTAGCTCTGATTGTTAACGTTCATGAACGTCAGTCCATCAGGGTTTGATAGGTGAATGGAAGGATATTGAGAAATAGATACGTTTGGTTCGTTATGGAACTCAGGTCCTGCCTCCAGGAAAGAAGTCATATCCTCAGTTGTCACATCAAACTGTAACACGCGTCCGTAGTAATCTACGTATGCACCATCGAAAGGATTTGTTCCTTGCGCTGTAGCTCTCGTGATATGGTGTTCAGCGATAACTCCACCTTGAGCGCGCTCATCAATCCAACGAGAAGCTGGGTTGTCACGACCTGTTTCAGTTAGGTAAACGTTTCCGTCAGCTGCGTTGTAAGCAACCCACTCCAAACGGTTGAACATTGTTGCTCCGGCATTGATGGCGTTTTCAGAGTAGTTCAACATTTTATCCATGGTTCCGTTACCAATTTTGATCCACTTTTCTCCGTCAAATCCGTTCACGTTGTAAGCAGATACTGATCCGTTGTATCCTGAGAATGCCTCATTTGTTGAGATCAAGTACGGCTGTCCAGTTGGGCTGTCTGCTGCATCAACAAAGATCAATCCTTCCGGGCTCTCATCTACGCCTTCTTTGTTGTAGTAGTTAGCAAATGTCGCATTCGCTGGATCTGTGATATCGTATACCATAACTCCTGAAGCGCGTTCCAATCCAATGTAAGCGAAAGTGCGTCCTCCAACAGACCCGATTACGATAGATTCAGGTTCAGATCCTTTGTCATCATCACGGCTGTCAGCATAGTTGTAATCGAAATCGTTTGCTAAGATTTGTCCGAATTCGTTTCCGCTATCGAACACAATGTTTCCGTTCAAATCCCAGATAGTGAACGAACGTGCACCGTAAGAGTACAACTCATCAAAATCTCCGTCGTTATCAATATCTCCTTGAGAGTTTGTGATTTTCAATCGCCCTAAAACTGCTGGATCTTGCAATGCAGCTGCGTTCGGGAATACCGTTGGATCCAAAGTGATGTCTTCAACACGTACTTCCTCAGAGTATCCGTTGTAATCACGAGCGTCCCCTTCGTTTGCTGTAACAATGTACTCCGTTCCGTTGATTGTGGTTAATGCAATTGCATCAGGCTGGTACATTCCCCATACGTTATCATACTGCTGGAAGTTACCAATCATGTTGTCGTCATCAGATGCGTCAATTGCATTCTCAGCCAAGGAGTAATCTTTGTATCCAAGACCAATGATGTTCTCTACTGTTGCCGTTGCGATATCAACCACTGCAATGGCATTGTTTTCCTGACAAGCAACGTATGCTTTTGTGTCAGCTCCGTTGATAGCAACGAACTCTGGCTCCATGTCTGCTGATACGTCAGTAGTTCCGTTTCCGAAAATACGTACACCAGCTGGAAGTGATCCTACTGTGTATGAATTGAAGTTTGCCGTTGCAACTGTTGCAGAACCTACACCTGAAGTAAGGTCGATAACAGAAATAGTTCCATCAGGATCTACTGTATAATCGTCGTTTGGCTCACCTTCGTTAGCAACTACTAAATAATCACCATTTGAAGTAAATGTCAACATGTCTGGTAATGCTCCCACGGTAACTGTGTTCAACAAAGTAAGAGATGCGTCGTAGAACAATACAGATCCTGGATCTTGCTCTACTGCAGCCGGTACAGATACCGCAAGAATTCCTCCGTTTACGGCAACAGAAGTTGGTTCTCCACTTCCTACAGAAGAAATATCGATGAAGTTGATGCTATCTAGCGTGTTCTCGTCAACGAACTCCAAAACAAGGATTCCTTGTCCAGCTCCATTCGTAGCGTAGATACGATTATTTGTTGCATCGTAAGCGGAGATTTCAGAGAATGCGTTTTCATAAGAAACCTGGTGAGAAAGACGCATTTGCTGATCGTCAGCACGGTATGCATATAATTGTCCAGAAGTGAAGTCTCCTGGTACGTCTGCCACGAATTTTGAGAAGATTCCAGGAGTGTTATCTGCTCCAAGGTACACTGTTTGGTCATCCGGCATAATTACACCACCTTCAAAAGGTTGACGTCCCCAGTTGTATTGCTTGCGAATTGCTACGGCTTCTTTTGGATCGATCTCTACCATCCAGTTGAAGTTTTCGAATTTCGCCACTGTTTCTCCATCGGCCAAAGAAATTCCAGAGTTCATGATAGTGTAATCAGAAGTATCTTGAACTCCCGCGCCGTTTGCCCAGATAGAAGAATTACTTGAACGGAACCACTCCTCAGCCGTCCAGATACGTCCGTCTGCCTCAGAAGTAATACCTCCACAGTTCATTCCTGTTTCGCCTACTGTATTCGCGAAGTCAACGTTGAAGAATTTTCCGGTTCGTCCGTCAGCCAATGTTTGTTCAACTACGATAATGGAGTCAGTTGCGGCATCACGACGGATTTTAAATACAGTCATACCTCCACCGTCACCGATGTTTGCATCTGCTGAAATCATCTCATGGTTTACGGATACCCATCCCAAATCTTGTGATTGTGGATCAGTATCTGGCGTAAACCCGATGAAATCGTGCCACTGTTTTGCCGGATATTCCCCTGCAGGGTTTCCGTAAGTTGCAGTAGTCTGAACCATGTCGGTTCCACCAATAAAAATTACCTGACTTTCAATAGGAGATGCAGGTACTAAAACTTCATCTGCAATGAAATCTGGGTCGATTTCTGGATCAAATCCGATTTGAGCCGTTGCCTGGCTTCCAATCAAAAGTGCTCCTAGAAGAAGTGAATAATGTGCGTTGCGTTTTTTCATGCTTTCAATCATTTTATTTTGCGCTACAAAATTCCGCACGAAAAACTCAAATCGAATTAGCCAAAAAATAAATGCCTATTAAAATTTTCAGCATCAATTTAACCGTTATGTTGCCTAAAAAATGAGCTTCTTAAAACGAATTTAATTTTGAAAATGATGGTTTAACACTAGTTTTAAAATGCATTTGGCGTTGTGGTTCGAACCTTCAGGTTTTAAGGCCATTAGTGATCTTTTTCTTGTTAAAAATGCTACCTTGAGCATCAAAATTTTCATTTATGGTCCGTCCAAAGTTCATTTTAACCATTGTATTAAGTTGCTTTTTGACTCTCTTTATGGCATCGTGTGCAACATTAAATTCAGGAGTGCAAGCGAATTCACAAACTACTGAAGAGGCGTCACGAATGGATATGGAACAGCCACTCACAAATGAGGAAATGTCAAGCCCTACAATGGAAGAAGGACCACGAAAAATTGTAGGAGCATTTAGAAGTGTAAAAGGGGTGATGGATCCGCTGAGTTGTTATTGCGATAACGGAGGATATGTGGATAGTCCGGCTGGAGAAACGCTACCTGTCTGTTTCGATGACAATCAAAATGTACAATCAACAGACTATATCTACATAGAAGGAACCATGATAATTCAAAGCATTGAGTCCAATGGAGCTTGTCCTGCTGGCACCATGAATTATTTGGAGGTGGAGTCGTATTCGTTGACGCCCTAATCAATTCGAATTCCTACCAAACAGATATCATCCACTTGCTCATTGGTCCCTTTCCACTGCTCGAACTCGTTTAAAATGGCAGACTTTTGATCCAATACCGATAAATCTGAAATGGAAAGTAAAAACCGTTTCAACTGCGAGGTCTTATATTTCTTGTTCTCATCTCCACCAAATTGATCTCCAAAACCATCTGTGAGAAGATATAGCATGTCGCCTTTTTGGAGGTTGATGTCAACTGAATCAAACGGAACACGATTTTCATAATATCCCACAGGCTGACGATTTGCTTTAATCTCAACTAAGGACTTACTATTTAAATTCATAATTCTGAATTGAGCTGGTTGCAACTGGGCTTCTAGCTGATTTGAATTTTCCGTAACCACCCAGAGTGCATTGTATGCGCCTGAAAATTGCAAGGAGCTCCCTTCCAGGCGAATAAGTGAAACATCCATCCCGTCGTTCACGTTCTCGACAGATTCGCTAAAGGACTCCAATACAAGCTCTGTAGCCTTGTCAAGAATTGCTCCCGTTTCCTTAAGGCCGAATTCTTTGGTGGCCCGATTCAATGCATTGCTACAAACGATGCTCACCAATGCTCCTGGAACTCCATGCCCTGTGCAATCTGAAACTGCAAAGAAGGTTCCTGATTGAGAAGGTTGCATCCAATAAAAATCTCCAGCTACTATATCTTTCGGTTGGTAAAACACAAATTGATCTGGTAGATATCTGTTCAGACTTTGTTCAGACGGTAGAATTGCGGTTTGCAGCCGTTTAGCATAAGTTATGGAGCCTATGATTTCTTGATTTTTTTCTTCCAGTGAGTTCTTCTGTAAACTGATCTGCTTGTTCGATTGAATTTTGCTCCAATAGTTTCTCAACAGTAATCCAAGAATTAATACAAGCGCAACCAGTGCTATACCTAAACCATATTTTACAATCTCCTCTCTTTGACTTCTCTCCTCAAAAATCTTTTGGTTCGCCTCTTGGTCTAGACTGTCTCGTAAAGCCTGCTCACGCAACTCCTGTTTATAACTGGAGTGTAAAATCTCCTTTGTTTCTGCTAAACCGTACAAGCTGTCGCGAATCAGATAGAAATTCGCCAGCGCTTCGTATGCTGCCTGAGTATTCTCTTCGGATGCATATAATTCGTGCAATATTTCGTAGGTGCGTTGCATGATTACTAGATTGCTTGCGCGCTTTCCGTAAATCAAGCTTTTATTGAGCAACTCCAATGCTTCCTTATTGTTACCAAGTCGAAAGTGGGTTTTACCAATATTGATCCAACTTTCTGCCAAACTAGACTCCGTAGCTTTCGCAGAAATAGAACGGTAGTATAGACCTCGTTGGAAGTAGACCAGTGCAGAGTCATATGATTGAACCCTGTAATACATCGTCCCTATGTTATTCAAACTTTGCCCTATCTGGAAGGTGTTATTCTGTTTCTTACGAATCTTTAAAGCGGCTCTGTGGTAAAAAAGAGCTGAATCGATTTGTTGCATCTCGTAAAAGGACAGGCCAATATTGTTGTAGATGCTGGAACGGATTAAAGGACGCTTCTTTTCCAGGCTCTGGTTCAACTCGGCCAACGCACGTTTGTACTTAGAAATAGCACGTTCAGGTAATTGAAAATTCAACTCCAAATTTCCCAGCATCATAAAACACTCAATTCTAGATAATTTAGGTAATTGATACTTCGATGTAAGCAGTTCGTTCAAAATGGAAACAGCTCGTTCTCCCTGATCAGTATCGTAGCACGCACTTGCAAGTCGAAGCATGTATTTGGCCAGAATGGGCTCTCTTAATTTCAACTTTTTACCGTTGGAGACTAATGTGTCTAGAAAAAGACGGCGCTCGAAGTGCAGGTCTCTTGCAGCTAATGTGTCATTGAGATCCAAGAACGCTTTTCTTTTATCGGATTCTTTTTTGTGTAAATACGCTCCTGCAGTACGAAGATCTTTTACCAGTAAAGACGGTTGATCGAGGTTTTTGTATACACGATTCTTCCACGATTCAAACGGTTGTTGCGTCAGACCGTTTAGCGTAAAAGCAAATGTTAAAAAGAAAATGAATCGAGTTGGCACAATTCAAATATAGCCAATTGTGAACGCATCACGATGATTAAAAGCGTCTATGAAAAATTCGTGATCGCATCACACTTTCACGAAAATCGTCGAGTTTTTCGTCCACTTTATGGTGTATGAACTTCTTCATTAGTTTTCGCGTTGTTTTTCCCTGCTTGTACATGAATTCGCGCTCAAACAATGGAATAATGGCTAAAAACCGAACTTCTTTGTCACCCACTTGTATAGGGCGCAACTCTCGTTCTAACAAAATTGGATCCGAGAGCATGAAGTAATTCTGTTTCATGGTGTCTGACAAGGGCAAAGCTTCTTTTCCTGTCGGCATAGTGTGTCCATGTCCGAACCAAGTTTCTTTTTCTTGTACGTACTTTACCAACCGTTGAATCCAATAATAGATCCAGTTCATTCTTGGGTTTTCAAACTCAGAAGGTTCCCAGTAGGAGGGAAGGCAGAAGTACAGTTCAATGTATTCTTTTCCAACTTCCGTCTCTGGAACGGGCATTTTGTATTGATGTAAACCGTTGGTTACTAAAACACGCACCTTACTCCCAAGATCAAGTTCAATCATTAAGAGAGGGATTTCTCCTTCTTTCACAGGAACTTCTGAAACCCTGTCTTTACCAAATCGCTGGATGAGTTCGTTTTTCACGATTCAAAAGTAGTTCTTAATAGTGATACGCGAAAGGCGAGCCGCAAAAAGTGAACTCGCTACTCTCTACCCAACTCTGACTTTTCTATACCACCCTCCTGTAACATTTCCTCAATGTTACGTTAATGTTAATACGTAAAAACACTTATAAATAAACGGTTTAGTAATGTTTCAGTAAAAAAAATTTGGATAAATCCATTTAATGTTACTATATTGTTAACACAACGTTAAGCAATTATGTAAAAACAATGCGTCGCATTCTATACATATCATTCTTTTGTTTTCTTACTTGCACGGTAGCATTTGGACAAGACACGCGCATTATTTGGCAGAAATCCATTGGAGGTATAGGCTACGATCGTATTAATGATATTGTGACAGACGAGAATGGAGACGCTTATGTTTTATCTACAGTACAAGTGACGAATAATCACGAAATCCAGGTTTCCAAAATTGGTGAAAATGGTGAATTTTTGTGGACACAAACTATAGGCGGCGAGCGCGATGATCGTGGTCATAAATTACTATTGGACGCTAACGGTGACCTGCTTGTACTTGGAGAATCAAATTCTCAAAATTTTTATGGCCTGGCTACAAAAGGTTCGTTGGATATTGTTTTGGTGCGTATGTCACTTCAAGGTGAATTAAAAGCACTGCATATGTTTGGCGGGTCGAAATACGAAGAAGCTGCGTCGATTCTCCAAAAACCGAATGGGAACTACATTATTACTGGAACAACCCTTTCGAAGGACTTCGATATCTCACTGAACAGCGGACAAGCGGATGTTTGGCTTTTCGAGTTAGATGCTTTTGGCAACATGCTTTGGGAAAAAACACATGGCGGGTTGGATGACGAATGGGCCGTTCTGACCAAAATATTGGAAGACGGTTCACTAATCACCGTGGCAAGTTCTTCCACGTATCAGGATGATTATTCGGAAAATCATGGCGATGCTGACGTGGCGCTGTATCACACAAACGAAATGGGCGACCTGTTGTGGAAACGGTTGTACGGGGGCTTTTTGGCAGATTATCCCGCAGACCTCGAGATTCTATCCAACGGCCACTTTTTAGTTGGAGCAAATACCTATTCAGACAATTTTGATGTTCCTGGTAATAATGGTGGTCAAGATGCGCTATTAATGGAAATTGATCAACAAGGAGAATTGGTGGGTGCTGAGGTATACGGTTCTTTTGGAAATGATCGTATTGCAGCGATAGAACCGAAAGGTAAGGGCTATGTAATTTTCGGATCCAGCAATTCCGCTTCAATCAACGCAGCAATTGGGAATGGAAGTCAAGATTTCTGGATGTACGAAATCAACAGTAAGAAAGAAGTGGTGCACGAGTATCTCTTTGGAGCTTCCGGGTTTGATGAAGGAGTGAGTTTCACCTTGTGTAAAGATGGAAGCGTAATTATGGGAGGAGAGTCCAATTCGGATGACGGTGTAATCGGAACGAATATGGGTAAAAATGACGGTTGGCTACTGAAAGTAAGCAGCGATTTTGATGCAATGGTTTCTGAAGCGTCTGTTCATCCAAACCCTTCAAACGGAATTGTTTATGTCAATAAATTACAAGACGGAGCAGCACTTACCTTAACGAATATGCAAGGTGCTCCAGTTAATAATACGATTACTCCAGAAGGTACCTCCCACATTTTAGACTTGAGCTCTCAACCAGCAGGTGTATATATTTTACAAGTGATTTACGCAGACAGAAAAGAAGTACACCGAATTGTTCGTAATTAGATCGAAGGCTCTATTGAAAAATTACCTTTCGAGTTGCTTGTAGCCATCCATTTTCATCAAACAGTTGCATCCAATATATACCATTAGGAATTGCGTTGATATGAAAGTTACGCTTTACCTGTGTAAAATCATCTTCCCAAATTTTTTTCCCAAATGGATCGGTTAGGATCAACTTTCCGTAAGAAACCGAGCTAGAAGAAATTTGAAACCTTCCTGCTACAACAGGGTTAGGAGATATTTGAAAAAACTCTTCATGTAAAGCACTAACGCTAACAGTTTCAGAGTATGTGTAGGAGCCGTCTAAATCAACCAGTTTCAAACGGTAGTAATTTATTATTGCAGGATTGCTCGTATTGTCTTGATAAGAATATGATTTCGTACTTGTTGTATTAGACACACCCTTCAACCTTTCTTGAAATACAAATTTCTCTTGAATCACATCGAATCGTTCTACTTCAAAATGGCTAAAATTAGCTGCCGATGAGATCTTCCAAGATAATGCTATTGCACCATTTAGGTGCTTTCCAGTAAATTCAATCAAATCCACAGGAAGAATAAGAGAACACGCAGCACTGCATTCTTCAGAGCTTGTCGCAATATTGATTCCCGCTCCACCAGCACACCAAGATACTGATGAGAAATCAACCATAGGGTTTGAGCTATTATCAATATCACCTGTTACTGCACCAATAAATCCTCCTGAACCTGCTACGACTCCTCCCGCATGATTGTAAAAATTGTTCTGAGCGATTATACAGGTAATAGGCTCTAGATAGCCTATTACAGATCTATTATGAAAATCTCCTCCTTGTACATGAATTAGCGAGCCTAGAAAGGCGGAAATATTTCCAGCGTTATTATGGAAGTCTCCTCCTGCTGTGCCCAATCGAATGGTGCCTACCGTATTAATAGAACCAAAATTTTCAAAATCGCCACTGCCTGTAGAAGGAGTTAAGGTCACATTTCCTGTCCCATCGATAAAAAGGGTTCCTGAATTTCTGATATATTCAACAGCTACTGTACCCAGAACGAACAAACCAGCCTGAAATGTCGATACTGTGTAGCTCGAAATACCATTAGATAGGACGTACAAAGCGTTTGCATTCGCACCACTTGCAGATAAGCTTCCTGTACTATTAATTACGAGTACGTCCGGATCCCTCACGAATATATGGTGGTCCATTGTCACGTTGTGATTGATGATAATAGTATCTCCCATTCCTAAAGTGAACCAATTAACTGATGAATAAGGCTGCGGGAAAAAAGAAGAGACATAGTTTCCGCCCCAAGTCGCTGGATCACTCCAGTCGCCATCTGTTACCGTAGTATAGGATGTTTGGGCGCCAGCATGATGGCTCAAAATAAATAGTAAAAGCAGCGCCGTGAAAATTCTAAATCGTTGTCTCATGATTTCGGGTATAAACTGATTATACCGAACAAAGGACAGAGTTTACGACTTTCTTTTTGTCATCCTTTTGAATGATTTTGGGTGTAATTGGAGGTGAAAAGTATGTAAAAGATGAAACTAGATCAGTACAGAATTAGAACAACGCTTTTTCCAATTGCATCCAAAATGCTTCGCTGGAATTTACGCACCCTTGTTCCAACATCTCATGAATTTCCAATTCTCGCTCTTTAGAATATGCTTTAGAATTTTTGAAAAATGTTAGCTGCGACGTTTGATTTACCAAAGCATCGTGAATGCCTTCTGGTGTTGATAGGTCGAGCGATTCAATTTTCGCATTAATGGAAATCATCTCAATGCTTTCAGGTTTTAGGTAAAATACCATACACGAGGATTTCGAGCGGTGCTCAATGAACTTGATTTTCTCATACACCTTCTGCAATACGGTATCTGAAAACAATCCTACCAAATTTCTTGCTTCCTCGGGATGTTCGTCGTTCATTCTTGCCCATTCATCGCCGTGAACACCATGGATAATTAGAAATTGCTTCAAATCCTCTTCAAACAAAGGAAGCTCTTCATCGGTAAGCATGCGGTATTTCATGCTGCAAAATTAGTTGTATTAATTAAAGATCCGCGGATTATTCCAGTCCTAATTTCGCTCGTAAATATGCATCCGAGTTACTGCTTCGGTTCCAATAATCTGATTTGATTTGTTTGATGCGTTCTGCCTTCGTAGTAAGCACTGCCCCACCGTCAGGATAGGTTTCTTCCCAACTAAGAATGGAATACGGAAATTCTTTCTCGTATGTAATCGTCAGCGTACGATTCAAATCTGGATAACTCAGCGTATATGTTTTCTGTCCGTCTTCACCTTCGCCCATCAAGGCTTTTGCCTGATATGCTCTCAAGGGGACGTGCTTCATTCTCATGTACGACATGGATGGCACCATTTTCACTTCTCCTTCGGGCAGTTCGTCTGGGTTTAAACGCAGCAGCGTCCATATATCGTCTTCCAAATATTTGGTACTGACCTTTTTATTTTTGAAGGATTCCCCTTCGAAATAGGAATTTAAATCAAAGGTCAATGCACCATCTTTGTTTCGCATTTCACTGTACATTGTTCCGCACCACTCTTGCATCGTAAAACCTATTTTCATCGAGGTATTTTCACCTTCAAACGGAAAGAAGGTACTCGTCATTAAGGAGTACGGATAAATCCCGGTATTGAAATTTTTCATGGCATTCAGCTTTATTACCTGTACGTTGTCGTCCCTATGTGAATCCGCTTTCGTATTACTACTTGGAGAGAACGGTTCGGTAACATATAATAGCACTGCTGTTCCTTCTCTCATTTCACCATATCGCGCTTGAGACAATGAATAACTACTAATCTCAGCAGTTCCATCATACCAATATTTTTTAGAATCTTCACTTGCCTTCCTACCCGGATTTTTTGCTTCGGATGTCGTATTGCTATCCAAATTGGCGTTTGTTTGTACAATTCCAAAGGCAAGTGCTGCGGCTCCGGCCAATAAAATGATTCCTCCAGTTAAAATTGTTCTTCTTCTCATATCCTACTTCTATCAATTTCTTGTAACCCTTAATATACTACCTTTGTTTCATGCAGCAGAAAAAAGGTATCGCCATTCTTGGATCCACAGGCTCCATTGGTACACAAGCACTGGAGGTTCTAGAGCAATATCCCAATTATTTCGACTTACAGGTAATTACCGCAAACCGAAATGCTGATTTGCTTATTGAGCAGGCAAAAAAACACCATCCCAATACGGTGGTTATAGCGGATGAATCCCTTTACGAAAAAGTGAAAGATGCCTTGTGGGATGATGATATTCATGTTTATGCCGGTTCAGACGCCTTGTCTCAAGTGGTGTCAAGCACTGAAGTGCATACAGTGCTTACGGCAATGGTAGGATATTCAGGATTAAAACCCACTATTGCTGCTATTGAGGCTAAAAAAACAATTGCCTTAGCCAACAAGGAAACGCTGGTTGTTGCCGGAGAACTTATCAAAAAGATGGCACTGGAAAACAATGTAGCTATCTACCCTGTAGATTCAGAGCATTCCGCCATTTTTCAGTGTTTGACAGGTGAATATCAAAATCCAATAGAGAAAATTTATCTGACTGCTTCTGGAGGTCCTTTTCGTGGTTTTACCACGGAGCAATTGCAATCGGTAACCAGAGCGCAGGCTTTGAAACATCCGAACTGGAGTATGGGAGCTAAAATCACCATTGATTCCGCCAGTATGATGAATAAGGGATTGGAGGTAATTGAGGCAAAGTGGTTGTTTGATTTACGCCCCGATCAAGTAGATGTGGTAGTTCATCCACAATCGATAGTTCATTCGCTGGTACAATTTGAAGATGGAAGCATGAAAGCACAATGGGGATTGCCGGATATGAAGTTGCCCATTCAATATGCGCTCACCTATCCAGAGCGATTCCCGACCAAGTTCGAGCGCTTCAACTTCATGGATTACCCAGAATTGACTTTTGAAAAGCCCGACGCGAAAACCTTTCGTAATTTGCAATTAGCCTATGACGCTATGGAGGCAGGAGGGACCATGCCCTGTGCTTTGAATGCTGCGAATGAAATAGCTGTTCAAGCGTTTCTCGAAGAGAAAATATCCTTTTTACAAATCGCTGAGATTAACGAGAAAACGATGCATGCCACCGCTACGACAGGAACGCCAAAACTGGAAGATTTTGTGGCTGTCGACAGTGAGGCACGCTTCTTCGCATCGGGGTTGATTCAATAATTGCACATGGCGAGGACCTCAGTGCCGTAGACTACTTTGACCTGAGAGCACTGAGTTGAAACTGTTGAAATATCTCGAAGAGATATAGACATGACGCTCGCAAGTTAAAGTTTATCGTATCCATCGGTAGGGGAATTAGCTAGTTTGTCATGCTCGAAGGGTACGCTTTCTAACAGCAACACTTTACTCAACCAAAACCACCGATAACTAATAACTTAGTTAAATAACTATTTTTTTAGTTTGTCAACTAAGAAATTAGTTATATGTTTGTGAGGTAATCTTAATTACTATGCAAGAATTAACTAAAGCAGAAGCGCAAGTCATGCAGTACCTCTGGGAATTAAAAGAGGGATTTGTAAAAGACATCGTAGAGAAGTTTCCGGAACCGAAACCAGCATATAATACAGTATCAACAATTATCAGGATTCTGGAGAAGAAAAAAGTAGTTGGTCATAAGGCATATGGTCGTTCTTTTATGTACTATCCGCTTGTTTCGAAAGAGAGCTATACAAAAAGCACCACAAGTCAACTCGTAGACGACTATTTCTCAGGTTCCGTGGAAAACTTGGTTTCCTTCTTCGTGAAAGAGAAAGAAATTAGTGTGGATGAGCTGGAAAAAATTCTAAACGAAATCAAGAAGTCATGACATTACTACAATTTTTACTTATTCAAGTCAATCTGGTGCTACTTTTCGGATTGTACAAGTGGCTAGCTGCGAAAAACGGGCAATACAACTTTAATCGTTGGTATTTAGTTTTCGGACCTGTTGTTGCTATCGCGTTGCCTTTTCTGATTTTCGAAAACACATCTGAAGCAACGCTATCGGTGCTTCTTCCAGCAGTGGAGGTGGTGCATGATGCTCAAGTTACGAATGCCGTGGTTATCGACTGGACACGTATTGGATTGTTGTTTGGAGCGGCCATAGTTCTTGTAATTTTTGGGTACTCACTGTGGAAGCTTTTAGGAGCAAAACGTGCTACTTATTTGGAGGATTATAAAGGGAAAGATGTTTACCTCTTGTCCCATGAAGATGGAACCACACATTCTTTGTTTAATCGTATTTACTTACATCCATCGCATGAGAATTTCCGAGAAATCATTCTAGAGCATGAGTATGCACACTGTAAAAGTCGTCATTCCTGGGACCTCGTTTTAATGGCACTTTACAAGGCGCTTTTCTGGTACAACCCGGCCATCTATCGTTGGGCAAAAGAAATGCAACTTAATCATGAATACCTTGCCGACGCACATGTTTTGTCGTTGGGAGTACCGCCAAAAACGTATGGAGCTACGTTACTCGCTCTTAATTTTTCACACAACGGAGGAAGCTTGGTACACGCGTTCAATCAACCATCATCGCTCCGCAAAAGAATCGTTCACTTTAAACATCAAAATAAATTCAACATGAAACATCTATTGCTTATTCCAGCAGTTGCCGCATTGGCATTCGCTACAACTTCAATGGTTTCTACGAACACTTCAAAACCAGCCGAAAATTCGACTATTCACACACCGGCTGTTGAAGGAAATGACGAAGGAACCCAGCCTACTTATCCGGGAGGAAAAGAAGGGCTTATGAACTACATGATGACCAACCTGAAGTATCCAAAAGATTTGGAAAAACAAGGATCTGAAGGAAAGGTCTTCGTGAAATTCACAGTTGACAAAACGGGTCTTGTAAAAAATGTAAATGTGGTAAAATCTTCTGGTTTCGAAGCGTTTGACGCTGAAGCAGTGCGTGTAATCAACAACATGCAAAGCTGGGAACCTGCAACGAAAGACGGGAAAAAGGTGGCAGCTGAAATGACACTTCCTATCGTGTTCAAGTTGTAGTATCTAATTCATTATCAGGACACTTACAAGCGCCGGTCTTAATTTCATTTTAGACCGGCGCTTTTTTTTACCCCAACGCACAATACTTTACTTTCGTTCTCGTTTTATCATCGAGCTACTTATTTGATAACAAACGAAAACTACTTTATGCGTTTTACGACCCAAGACGTCAGTGAAAAGGACGACTCTGTCATATTGCTTATTTGTGCTGTCATTGTCGCTTTAATTACCTTATTTTTCACCTATGGAATCGACCGTTTCGAGTGGGTTATCTTTACAATGTACGCCGTTTTCATTTTTATGGGTGAATTTTTGATGTCTTCCTTCATATTCCGTCGTAAAAGCATCTTGTATACCATCGCAAGTATTGCTACAGGATCAGCTTTCGGAATCGTTTTCGTGCTGAAGGCGATTTTGCCTTTTTGGTAGGAAGAAAGTTTGCTTGGATCAGTGAGAATTGAAAACGATTGGTTCTTTATATGTGCCACTGCATGCTTTTCAATCAATTTGTTCATCTCCAATACTCGACACGTGTCCATGTGAAAAGCCCGAAACCATTTTAACCATGGCACTTGGCTCCAGCATGCTATGAACTTGAAGCAGTCTTTCGACAATTTCTATTTTACGGGTCACAATCTCGAGGTTTTTATGTTCACGTTCTAAAGCTGCTGTTTCTAACTCTGATTTTCTTCTCTCATAAATATCTCGTGCTTGTTCAATAATCAGAAGGGTTTCAGCCTTTATTTTTTCATTAGTCAGTTTTTTATTTTTCAGCCATTCTTTGACATGATTAACGGCGCCTTCCGAAACCTCTTGCAACTCATCTCGGACGGTTTTATTATCCTTTTTATTTACTACTGTGTCGAGTAAATCATTTACCGAGCGCCGGATTCTTTCACGAATACCATGCATTTCTTTGTTGTGAGAGTCATCTGGTAGAATACGCGAAGGGTTGGATATTTGAACTTGCTCTTGCCCTTCTAGTAGCCCGCTTATTACTTCATCAAAAATATCAATGAATGCGTCTGCTGCCTCCACGGCCTTTGCACTTTTCATTACCGTAGCCAAACGGATTGTACCTTTTCGAGTTATAACCCAAGGGTTCGCCCTACTGCCTCCTCTTGTTAGTTTTGGGATCATTCCTGATGATCTCAAAGATGTAGTTTCATCGTCCGTTAACTGAAAAGCGTACTTTTCTGGAAATAATGGTGGGTCATTTTTATTTTTTTCCTTGATATTCTGGTTTACAAGTCTTGTTTCGACTTCGAAAATTTTTGCTACCTCGGAAGCTAACATTACCAAGTGCCCTCTTAGTTTAAATACTTTTGAGTTATGCTCTTCAGAAAGTCCTTTGATCGGGAAGTTCATGTTAAATAATTTTTGAGATCATTAGCGATGATGTCAAAATAAACAGTACCATAATACTTTCGCGACATGAACTCACAATGAATAGAATACAAGGTAATTTACCGAATATTTCCAATTTTTTATTCAGAATTGTTCTTTTTAGTAATCGTTTTCGTGCTGAAGGCGATTTTGCCTTTTTGGTAAAAAAATTGCCAATAGTAGGCAGCGATAAGTCAGAGGTGACATCATTTCTTCCTTTTCGACTCTTACTGTTTCACTTCTCACCGCGTCTTAGACGCCAACAATTTAAGTTAACACGAATATTCAAAAATCGCGGTCGAATTATGTTACATTAACATCGAAGCCTCGTTGTATGTATAATATGCGTTTAATCATTACGTATATTTATAACTACAATGTTTTTTATGAATTACTCCAACCTAGCCCTGCTCGTTTTCTGTTTACTATTTATTACACCACTATATTCCCAAGTAGATTCGATTCCGATTAATGGAAAGTATTACAAAGTTTATCCCATACGACAACGGATGGAAATCCCCGAAGAGTACTGGATTGCCGTAGATGACGAAGCCTATTTTCAGGATGAAGAAAATTGGTTTAAGGTGTTTGGAGAAGAAAATTGGTTTTCGCGCGAAGCATTCGATACAGCAGACGTTATCGATAAAGTCATGTTGCAAGAATCACTTGAAGCGCGTTGGAAAAGTTTGACAAAGAAACGAAAGTATTTCAGAGGTAAGTATGTAAAAGCTGTACGAAAAAACCCCTCCAGCTTGTTGCAGCCTAGCATACCAATGGATGTTGATGTCATTCCATCTTTCACAGCACTTCCAGACGGAGATTACGTGCAACTTTTTACGGATTTCTGCTACCTGCAAGAAGATGGAACCTGCCAAGAGCAAACGCCACGTGTAGCTGCTTATTTTAGTTTGAAGAACAACCTCTTGGATGGTGCCGCGACTTGGATAAACACAGAAGGTGATACTTTGCGGCATGGATCATATTCAAAAGGACTGCGTTCTGGTACATGGAAGTTTAACGATGTTAGCCCATACAGTTATTATTTTTACGGTTGGGAAGCCAAATATTTTGCGAAAAATGGTGTGCGCCCCATGGATACTTCATTCATCGTACAAACGTATGAAAATGGAGAACTGAATGGACCTTATAAGTTTTCAACTCCGTCGGGATCTTCGCGCGTCACAGGTTTTTACAATAATGGAAAAGAGTCTGGGAATTGGCGAACTTATTATTACGAGCAACTGGTTTCCAATTTTACATATGCTGCCCCAGAGGATACCGTTGTTTCTCACAAACCAATATTAAGGACCAGTACCAGTCTGGCAGATTACTTGGATTACAATTTTGACTACAAGTTTCAAGGAGAATATCAACGATTAAGTGCGCCGCAAATTCTTGAGTTCGATTTCGGAAATGAAGTAGAGGAAGCCCTAGAACTAGAGGAGGAAGGGTTTCAGTCACACACCCTGGAGTACAACGATTACGATTACGGAGAACTACCTGTTTATTACGATGAATTTGGAATGCCTATAGAGGATGCTCCAGAACGTGTTGTTGAGCGTATGAATGTTGATTTGCCCGGATACAGAGGTATTCCCTCTGGACTTTTCGAATTGATTCAGGATCCGAACCGTGATACTACTGAAACCAGAGGGTTCTTCATTGATAGTCTGGGCGCAAAAATGCTTTATGATGGCGTTTACGAACTGTATTACCCGAATGGACAATTGTTTGTTCGCTACAACTTTAAGAACGGCGAACTTGTAAAAGAGGATACGCTTTTCTGGGACAATGGTCAAGCTTGGGACGTTATTGAATTCGTGCCAGATTCCAACCACTATGTTCGAACGGTTTACGATTACAACGGACTGAAGTCTACCACTGCCATTTACGATTCGCTAGGGGACTTCTTGCGCTATGAATTTGAAGAAGAGATACTAGAAAAGGACGAATTACAAATTGATGGAATTGTAGCTGAGAAAGAACTCTTAGGTTATAGATCTTATGGCATGTTTGGCCCTGCGAACAACTTTGCAAAGTTGCAAACCATTTTTGATGGAAACTACGCTTATCGAAACCCGATCATTGATGTAGATAGTATCATTCCTGATACAGCATTTATCATGTATCGTGAGTATAACGGCTTTGATAAGAAAACAAAGATGCGCGATATCACCTTCGATCCAACAACAAGAACCTTCAAACATCAAAATACTTCATATACGGGAGTAGATTACACCTCGACCGAACGGACTTTCACTGAGAACTACAACAGTTGGACGGGTAAAACTATCTGGAAATACGGAAAGTTCACAGTAATCGAAACAGCCTCTGGAATCTGGCGTGAGGACCCTTTGAACCCAGACGAAGACAGCGTTATACGGATGAACCGAATCATGTATCCGTTTAATGGTTACTATGTCACCAGCGATGTCGAAATTCTAAAAGATGGTGTTCCATACACAGGTAAAGTAGTAGTGAAAAACCGTTCCATGTTCAATCGAACAAGCAAGAATAAGTTGGTCACTCGACAAGAAACGTATACCAATTCAAAAAAATCGGCAAAACGCCTATATCGCTTCCTAAAGCGAGGGAAAAAGCATCGAACATTGGACCTTATCAGCGGCCCTTCAGAGTTTGACTATGTATCCTCTGCCATTGCCTATAATTTGTTCTCCACAGCCAACAGTCGCCTGTTCAATGGTTTCAGTGCAAAGTACAATTATGGATGGGGCGGTGGAAAGCCAGTGCGAAAGGTGAAAGGACAATTTTTGGAAGGAAAACCACAAGGCTATTGGTGCGGTAAGCGATTTGGTAAATTAACCAGTGAAATTCAATTCGATCGTGGCGAAGAATTCGGAACCTATAAATCATACGATATTCAATACCCCGCAAGTAAATGGGAACGTATTATTTCTGATGACTCTTTGTCGAAAAAGAAAGTGCATTATCTCGACGTAACGATGGAGTTCGATAAAGGACGTCGACAGGGAGAGTTCCGTGACTATACCTGGTATGGAGATGTAGAGTGGCAAGGAACTTATAAAGACGACTTCGAAGAGGGAGAGTTTATTCGCCGCTACGACAAAGCGTTTTCGATTTCTAACTATAAAAATGGTTACCTGGATGGCTATGCACAAACCTATTTAACCTTTCCTGATATGGATACCGTATTGCTGTACGATTTGAATTTTCAGGATGGCGCTTTAAACGGCGAATCGAATACGTATCACATCAACGGAAAACTAGCAAAACGCGGATTTTTCCTGAATGGAGAACCGATTGACGATTACGAAGCATTCGACACCTTAGGATTTAAATATCATTATGTGAAGTTTCAGTACGGGTTCCCGGTGGAAGAGAAAATTTGGGAAGAAAATGAATTGAGCTTGCGCTATCAGTTTGATTGGAAAGATTCCATTGCCTTTGACCCCTCTGATTTGATGAAATCGCAAAGTTTGGACCGCTTGCTATCTGATTATGGCTACAATGAAGGGTTGCTGGAAAACGCATATTATGGACGCGATCGATTGGTGAACAAAAGTGGATTGGAGTATCATATGACTAAATTTTATCCAAATGATACGATTGCTCGCATAGGAAGAATTAATGATGGGAAAAAGATTGGAGAATGGAAATTCTATGATTACGACGGAACCTTTTTATACAAGGTAGATTATTTCGATACCATTATTGAAATCAACGACTCCATACGCTTCAAATCAAAGGGTATTCTAACCGATTTTAATGCGCAAGGCGACTCAACCTATCGTGCGCACATCATTGAGAAAATGGAAAAGTATGACTGTGCACATACGGACCATTACGAAATTCGTCAATTCTACACAACATGGGAAGCGTCGGATAGTTCGAACAGAATGAACGGATTTGTTCGCAATTATTACGATAACGGAGTGCTGCAAAATGAGGGCGAGATGAAAGATGGATTACCAACTGGATTGTGGAAGTATTACGATCCATTCGGGAAATTAAACCTAATGGGAACCTTTGAACAAGGAAAACGAAACGGGCGCTGGTTGCAAGGCGATTTGGAGAAAAAGAAGTATCTGGGTGAGATTTGTTTGAACCCAAACCTTCCCAATCTGGAAGAAGAGAAGGAGTATCGTGAAAATTTACTGGACGTAACCATCATAAATTATCAACTCGGTAGAACGGTAAGCAAACAGTTCTTTGACCTTAATCTCAACAGATATTCCGATATGATCGATGAATAGGAAGCTTCGAAATATCACTATTTTGGCCGCCACATTCGTACTAATTGTTGCCTGTAAGTCGAAGGATAAAAAAATTGTGAGGCAATCAGCTCCATCCGTCCCGTATGAAAAAGTAGAAATTTTGCGTAACGATGCCAGTGCAATACACGTTCGATTGAACAACGGAAACCAGGCGATGATTGAAGGTGAGATTGTAGATAGTGCGCAAGTGAAAGAACAACTACGAGAAGCGAAACGTGTCAAAGGTGATACGGCCACTGTCGTTCTTCATCTAAGGGGAGATACAGAATACGGAATGTTTGCGTATGTTCATCGGTCACTGGAGGAATTGCTTTTAGAAGAACGTGATAGTGTTGCTCAACTTCGATTTGATACCCCATTGAACAACCTATCCGACGTACAGCAGGCTGTGATCAAAAGGAAACATCATTTGCGGATCATTGAGAAAATGCGACGCTAAGACGTTAAAGAAGCACAAAACTGGAGGTTGAAGATATATTTTGTTTAACTTTATATCGTTATTGTTAAACGTTATGGAAAAAGAACAAATTCTCAGCGCATATTCAGACTTCCTTCTAGAGCATCAAGAGCAACCCAAGTCGATGCATCACTTTGCGAAGCATTTAGAATTGAGCGAGCAGGATATTTATTCACATTTTGCATCCTTCGAGGCAATGGAGCGCAGTATTTTGGCCCATTTCGTGGAAAATGCTCGGGACCTTACTATGGAGCAAGCAAAAAATGACGATGCATTTCAAGAGCAACGGACACAAATGGTCACATTCTACCTCACTTTTGTTGAGGTGTTGAAAGCCAATCGGAGCCTGGTTCAGCTTTTATTACCGAAGGGAAAAGATCAATTGCGTGCCTGGAAGAATTTAAAATCTGCCAAGCGGGTATTCCTGGCATACGTTCAAATGTTGGACATCAAAATAGAGGCTCTTTCATTCATTCCTAGCGATAAGGTAAAGGAGAAAACGTTAGAAGTGGCAGCATGGAGCCAATTCCATACCATTCTGGCTTTTTGGATGAATGACGATTCCGCAGATTTTGAGCGTACAGATATTTTTATTGAAAAGAGTCTCAAGTTGAGTTTTGAAATTTCAGACTCAACCATTTTACAGAGTTTTGTTGATCTCGGAAAGTTCGTAACGCAGCATGAAGAAGTTAGATAAGATACCAACCACAAAAACGCAGCGTGCAGCTAAAATGCTGAAGGTGGGAACTGGTGTTGGCGTTAATTACGTAAAGTATTGGGGTAAGAAATTGGTGTCGGACAAGGAGAAGGCCAAGGATGAACTGGACGAAGCCAATGCCGAGGTCATTTATGATGGTTTAAGTGAGATGAAAGGAAGTGCTTTGAAGGTAGCTCAGATGATGAGTATGGATCAAAGCATTCTACCCAAGGCGTTTGTTGAGAAATTTTCACTCGCCCAGTTTCAAGTTCCTCCGTTATCAGCACCATTAGCACGGAAAGTATTAACTAGAGAATTAGGAAAGTCACCAGAAGAAATCTACGACTCTTTTGATTATGACAGCAAGTTTGCGGCAAGTATTGGTCAAGTGCACGAGGCTTGGAAAGATGGACAGAAGCTGGCGGTGAAGTTGCAATATCCAGGAGTGGCAAAAAGTATTAGTAGTGATCTGCAGTTGGTAAAGCCCGTGGCGATGCGCATGTTCAATTTGAAAAGTGAAGATGTTGGAGAGTACTTTGAAGAGGTTGAAAACAAGTTGAAGGAAGAAACAAACTATGTTTTGGAACTGCAACAACTTCAAGAGACTATAGATACTTGTAGCGTGCTTCCAAATGTAAACTTCCCAAAACCCTACAAATCACTTTCCACGGAAACGGTGCTTACGATGGAGTGGAAAGAAGGTAAACACTTGTCGGAGTATGACGAATTGAATCCGACTCAGGAACAACGAAATCAAATTGCTCAAACGCTTTGGGATTTTTATTTGTTTCAAATTCACGAATTGAGAAAAGTACATGCCGATCCTCATCCTGGAAATTTCATGGTGAGTCCAGAAAACGAACTTATTGCACTCGATTTTGGCTGCGTAAAAGCATTACCAGACGATTTTTACCATTCGTATTTCAAATTAACGCATGCAGAGAATATCACCAACCGTGAAACCTTTGTCGGAATATTGAAAGAATTGGATGTTATAACGGAAGGTGATTCAGAGGAAGATCAAAAATTGTTGGCGGACACTTTTGAACGACTCCTAACGATTGTAAACAAACCTTTTCAGTCAGAAACTTTTGATTTCAGTTCTCCAGAATACTTCCATGAGTTAATGATGCTTGGAAATGAACTGAAGGATCAAAAAGAACTGCGGAAACTTTCAGGCAAACGCGGTTCGCGCCACTTTTTGTACGTGAACCGAACGCTTTTCGGGTTGTTGGGGTTAATGAACGCACTGAAAGCTGGACCCGTGGATGTGTTTCATCATGAGAAGTATTTGACTAGAGGAGGCGTTCGAGGAAAGAAGGCCTCCTAGCAATTCCGCTATATTCAAATATGGCTATAAAGGAATATCGAAATATTTCGATTTAGCAAATCAGTTTTCCCTATGAAAAGTCGGTGGATATCCGTATCTTAATTAGTTCACCCTCTCGGAATCACCAAGCACACATAAACTATCACAACGACTCATCTACAACAATTTCTTGAGAGTTTAAGGCATTCGTTTCGGCATCCGCTCTCCAAGGGTTTTTCTTATCGAAGCTCACGCAAGGGAAAATCAAGCTCTGTAGATCGCGCCTAAATGCAATCATCTCTTTGTACTGCCTCTGAACTTTGTAATTTTTCCGTGCGGTACGTAACCAGTTCATTTCTACTGCTAGTGTATTGTTGCCAGATAATCGTTCTGTGTTCATTTTTTCTATTCGAGCGTCCAGTTCCTTTTCACTAACTGCTTTCAGTTTTACTTTACCCAGGTTTCCCTCTTTCAAAAAGTCATGTTCGTAATAGGAAAATCCTTCTGGTGTAATTCCCACAATTCCGATGGCATAACTTATATCGTTTTGAAGTCGGCACTCGACCGTACCCGTTGAATCTAGATTGATTCGCTGATAACTATTAATCTCATCGGCATAAAGGTACAGGTATACCGACGTATATTTTTGGAAATTTGCAACGCGTACTTTGAAATCGTTGTACTTAATCTTCGTAACAGCGGTAGTTTTTTGAGTAGCCTCCTCCATTTTTTTCCTTAAATCTGCCATAGGGAAACCAGCGTAGGGACGCAGTGCATCTATATTTTTAATGGCAGTTGCACGCCCATTACTACCTTGAGTGATGGTAAAGCCTTGCATCTTTCCAAATTGTTTAGCCAGGTTACTCCGGGTGAAATTACGAAGGTTGTTCGAGTATTGAAGGTTACGATTCTGAGCCCGTTGCCTATCCTTTTTACTCTGTTCGTCAACAATAGTGTTCCATTGTTTCAAACGCTCTTCTTCTGAGGAAACCTTGGTTTTGGCATCCTTTCTTAGCATATCTGTAGCTTTATCATAGAAGGCAGATAATAACGCTACATGGGGATTGCTCAATTCTAAGGCCCCAACGTTTTCATTCGCAAATTCCTGGAATTCTAGGTAGCCCATGCGTACCACTTTACGATCAATATTTGAAAGAGGTTCGTTTAAGTTGTGGGTATATAGCTCCAGCACTTCATTATCACATGTGCTGTGAATTACTTGCATTCTACGCTCGAACTCTCTTGTCGAAAGAATTGTGTTATTGAATGCTGATTTCCAGAAAGCCATAACATTTGACGGTAGGATGTAACTACCGTTCATTTCCAAATTAGCAAGGTCTTCATAACGGGAAAGCCTTTCCTCGGGTGTTTCCCACAAATTGATGTCCCCACCTCTCATAACACGAGCATACTCCATGTCCTTACTCGCCAATTTGAAAACCGCACGCACGGGAACACGAATATATCTTCTTGTCTTCAATTGTACTTTAGCTTGAATAGTGACCTCACCCGTGTACCCTTTTACAGTTTGAGAATTCATCCGAATTGTACGAACAGGACTAGAACACATAGGCTCTTCCAAAACAATCAGGTTTTTAGTGTCGATGATCTTCAATTGCGTTTTACTAAACGCGTCTTCCTCATCCATTGAATAAATGTGGTATCCTTCGGCAATATTCGCCACGGCCTTAATTATCCACACATCGGACTCAATGCGTTCCCTTGAAAAAGTCCATGAAATAGACTCATCAATACCTTTTACCGGTAGACGCTTATTAGGTTTGTCACCATACACTGCGCCCATTTCTTTTTCAATTGTTACCACCTCTTCTTCTGGCAACTCTAATGGCTCAGTTGCATTTGACGCTTCCTCTCTTATCGTTTTCAAATCCATTGTGTGTTCCAAGGACAAGTACAAACTATCTCTACTTTGTTTATCTCGCTTCCACTTCAGCCTGTCGAGTTCATCTTCGTACCCTGCCGGATAGAAATCAAGGTCAGACATGTTTGCCAACGTCGGAATTTTATTGAGTGGTTCAGGGGTTACCCAGTCAATGCTTCCATCCTCTAATTTTTCACCATCGTAAAGCTGCATTCCAGGCTCGTATTCAGCAACTGGAGCTTGTAAATAAACGCCGACCTTCGGGTTGAATTGTAGTGCTTCTCCCTCTTCTGTGTAGCCAGTAACACTGAACATACCTAGTGTTTCCAAGAGTTCATCGCCCGTCATAGTGCTGAGCCCACTTTTGATGATGTCTACACCTCGGATGGCTTCTTGGTATTGCAGTATAACATTTCCGTGATACGGTTTTCCATTTTTTAGAAAGGCGGCTTCAGGAACGCTAATCAACACTCCTTGCTCTGAGAGGTGCACTACACCTTGCTTGGGGATTTGGAAATATTGAATAGGGATGTTCTCGAAACTCTGGTTTTGATCAAGTTTATCTCTAGTTTCTGCAGTAATAGGAGACATTTCTTGCACAGAGTCATTTTGAGTCTTTTGATCACTTCGGCTTAAAAAGAGTACTGTTGAAGTTATGGCAATTGCGATTAGAGCTGAAATACCGCCATTACGAAGAAGGTTTTTACGTCGATATCTTCTAGCGGCCTCTTGTACTTCCTGTCGTTGAGAGGCGCGAGCAGCAGCATTCATGATGGAGCGCTGCAATTCAACTTCGCGTTGAAGCATCTGACTTTCTGCCAATTCTCTCTCAAAATTAAGCTTATCCTCTCCTTCTAAGGTACCGCTTAAATATTGATCAATCAGTTTTGTAATTTTCGGATTCATGCTGAAGTTCGTTAATGGTGAATGTCGTAATCTTCAGGTGCGTTCAAAACGATGTCCTTCACTTTCTGGATACATCGAAACTTCTGAACTTTGGCTGCATTACCATTGCGAAGTCCAATTCGTTCGGCAATTTCAGACATGCTTAATCCTTGATCATAAAGCAATTGAAGTAACTTTTGGCAGCGCTGTCCTATTTGCGAAAGCGCCTTTTCAATTTTAGAAAGCTTTAATTCCTTCAGGATCCAATCTGCTTCTTCTTGCAAGACATTCTCATGGATTTCGGTGTGACGATGTTTCGACTCTTTCCGACTTTGGTTGTACCAAATAAATTTACAAGTGTTCAACACGTAATTAAATGGTTCACTAGTCAACTCGAAATCTGGTTCGTTCAGTTTTCTCGTATAGATGAGTAATGCCTCTTGGAAGATGTCTTCGGCATCCGCAACTTTACAACCCTTTGATTTTAAAAATCGCTTTACCTCCGGCCATCGCTTGTACAAGGTATCAAGTTCAACGCGCAGGTCAGTCGATTGTTTAATTGGATTGTTCATTCACGTAATTTTCTTGAAATGTCGAAAATTGCAAGAGGTTAACAAGAAAACGAAACTTTTTTAATTGGTGATAGTTATTTTTTGTGGAATAACAACGAGAAATAATTATAAATATTTGAAAATGAAGGCAATATGCTTTTTAGCAATATAGAAATATTTCGATTTAGAAGTATTGCAAAAATTAGGTTTTAAAACATATATTTCCTAACTTCTAACGGCAACAATCAAAAACCATGATTGCCCAACTACAATTCATCAATCGAAAAATTCTGACTTTCCTTACACCTTATCAAACGTAATAATGGTCTCAGATTGATTCGCTACAAGTCGAATTACATCTCCTGGCTGTACCTCTTGCTCATCTTCAAACATACGAATTGCTTGACCCCAGTGCACGAGCTCGCCATCAGGCCCGGAAGACATGATTATATGCTCATCGACATGCAGATCAAACCAGAACATAACCCCGTGAACACACCCTTCTTTGGTTATTTCAACCTCGAGTGAATGTGTGTTAGGGTTTTCTGGAGTTGCTTGCTTCGGGAGGTTGTAGAAATCTACAGAAAGCACAGAAAAAACTTCGCTCAAGTGAACCGACTTAATTTCATTTGAGTGCTGGACAAATTGGGTAGCATCTTCTCGGAAATGGTTGAAAGCACTAAGGTCGAACCCTTGAATATCCCCCACAGGATTTACACGCTTGAAGTCATCACTTTGAATTATTACAGCTTTTACATCCGCTGCCTTTGGAATGCAAATGGCGTCTTTTTTTAAGAGGTTCGCCCATGCATGACGAAGAGAGGGGAGTACCGCTTCACCCAACAAACCGGCGTCCAGAATTTCAGACACCACCATATCAGCACGTTCCTTCATTTCCTTGCCAACAACAAGGGCTGTAGATCGTCTTTCATATACAGTGATATGGTCCTGATAATTATTATCAGCGATTACCAATCGCGCTACATCGGCCAGATCTTTTTCCATTTCTACCGCGGTAATCTCTTTCGCACCAGCCCTTGCCGCAATCATAGAAAGCAGCCCTGATCCCGTTCCGATATCGAGGACATGATGTCCCGGCTGCACCGCTGCGGAAATTGCTTTATCATAAGCTTCGTTTCTAGATGTATCCGCGAGCATGGTAAAATGCCAACTGGGAATGGTGCGTTTCGCAATGGATTGAAGATTGGTTTTAACCAATTCGTTGTTTGGGTCGATTTGAAGCGCGTGTTGATAGTATCGTCGGGCGTCGTTAGGTTGGTTCAAGTCTCTGTGTGCATTTCCTTGTAAAATGAGCGTTTCCAATTTCTGAGCTTCATCCGTAGCATTGTCGTAGGCAATATCATAATGATTCAACCCTTCTCGAATAGCACCGGAAATATGCAAAGCCATTCCCAACTGTTTGTTTCCAAAACTGTTGTTTGGATCATAATTCAATCCTTCCCGAAGTGCACGAATCGCCTCCTCATAGCGCGTTTCTTCAATGTGTATAGAACCAATATTGAAATGAATTTGGTAGGAGTGAGGAGAAAAAGTTAGGATCTTATCGAACACAGCTAAAGCATCGTCTTTACGACCTAATTCGTAGTACATGGCCGCCAAATTCGACATCGTTTGAATGTCCCTCGGATTTGATTCCAAGGCTTTTTCAACGAAAGGAATCGCCTTGTCTTTTTGTCCAGTTCCCCAATAAACCTGACTTAAATACACCAATAATTCTGGTTGATTCGGATCGATTTGAAGTCCAGATTCCAAAGTGTTAATGGCTTCCGAAAATTTTTGTTGATGTAGTTGACTTTCAGCCAATGTTTGGTGAATTTTTGTATCCGTTTCACCGGTGTCAAGTAGTCGTGTCAAGATAGATTCTGCGTTTGCAAATTGCTGGCTCTGAATAAGAGAAATTGCCTCTGATAGTTGATCCATGGTCTTTTCAGTTCAATAGTTGAATAATCGAACACTAAATATAGATATCCGAAGTGGTTAATGGAAGTAGAGAGCAAATATTATCAGAACTATTTCGAATCCATGTGCCTTATTCCTCCTCCAAAGGCAAATAGAGGGATCCATCCTTACGCAAGGAAAAAACGAGGTTTTCGGCAACACAAAGTTTTCGAAGGTCTCTTTTGTTCATTTGTCCGCTAAATTCAACCCAATTCAAAATAGCTACTTCGGATTGACGTAAATCTTGAAAATTTGGCTGGTACAGCACCGAGTCATGTTGAATAAACTCATCACTGACTTCGTCATAATCATCCCATAGAACAGAAGCACTATCAATGGTTAGGGAGCGAACTTTTGAGTATTGAAAGGGGTCATCAGCGAAATAATGATTGAAGTCACCGTTTTTATCGCATTCAACTACGGCTACTGTAAAAGTTCCATTCTCCTCAAGAAAATTGTACACATAATAGTTTCCAAGGGCCAACAATTGAACAGAATCCGATAACGTTAGTGTATCAAAACTGGTATATGTTTGATTTTCCATGTCATCATAACCGAGGCTCATAATTTCAAAGATTGAGTCGTTAATGGTACACGTCTCTCCCGTTGCTGCCGTCCACTTCCCATGAAGTTTTTTCGGAAAAACATGTTGTCGTTCTCCGTTTTTGGGTTGTGATTCATTAAACCGTACTGCTATATTGCACGATGTACAAATTAGTAATAGGAAGAATATGATCGTTTTCATTGTCCTATTTCAACAGAGAAAGATTCCTGCTAAGTACTCTAGTAGGCTTTATACCCCAACCAATTCCCGCTCCAAGATCAATTGGGCGATTTGTACAGCATTGGTGGCTGCACCTTTGCGCAAATTATCCGACACCACCCACATATTCAAGGTGTTCGGCTGCGACTCATCTCTACGAATTCGACCGACAAAAACATCGTCTTTATTGGCAGCGTACAAAGGCATAGGATACGTATTGGTCGTTGGATCATCCTTTACGGTAATTCCATCTTGCTCGTGCAACAAGCTGCGAACTTCGTTTAGATCAAAATCGTTCTCAAACTCAATATTTACTGCCTCGGAATGACCGCCCAATACGGGAACTCGCACTGCGGTGGCTGTAACGTTGATCTTCGGATCCAAAATTTTCTTCGTCTCGTTGGTCAGCTTCATTTCTTCTTTGGTGTAACCATTTTCGAGGAAGACATCGCAATGTGGCAAACAGTTTTGGTCGATAGTGTATGGATAGGCCATCTCGCCAGCAACTCCATTTCGCTCGTTTTCCATTTGCTGTTTCGCTGCTACACCTGTACCTGTGATCGATTGATACGTAGATACTACTGCACGTTTAATACCATATTTCTCGTGCAACGGTTTCATCGCCAAAACCAATTGAATCGTAGAGCAATTGGGATTCGCAATGATTTTATCCTCAGCCGTGAGCAAATGACCATTGATTTCAGGGACTATCAACTTATGATCTGGGTGCATTCGCCATGCCGAAGAATTGTCAATTACGGTCGTGCCAACAGCCGCAAACTTTGGAGCCCATTCCAAAGAAGTAGTTCCTCCTGCCGAAAAAATAGCAATATCTGGTTGCATATCAACGGCTGTCGAAAGACCAACGACGGAATACTCCGTATCGTTAAACTTCAACTTCTTACCAACCGATCTTTCTGATGCTACAGGGATGAATTCCGAAATAGGGAAGGCACGTTCTTTCAAAACTTCCATCATGACTCCTCCAACCATTCCAGTGGCGCCGACAACTGCTACTTTCATTCGTTTACTTCTTTAGTTCGGTAGCAAAATTAGTATATTTAACAGCACTGAAACCAGTACTATGAAGCTCTTTTGCACAGTTGTTTTTATTTTAACACAATACGTTTTATTTTCACAGATTACCGACGATTTTGGAGATGGTGACTTCACCACAAACCCCAATTGGTCGGGAACGGATGTGGATTATATTGTGAATGGTTCGTTCGAGCTGCAGCTTAACAATAATGTTGCAGATACTTCCTATTTATCTACACTTCATGGTCTTGCTAGCTTGGATAACAAAGAATGGCGCTTCTACGTGCGTCAGTCCTTTTCACCTTCGTCGAGTAATTATGGACGCGTTTACCTTACGGCGTCTTCGGCAGACTTAAGCACTGACCCCGATGGTTTTTACTTGCAGTTCGGTGAGGCAGGATCTACAGATGCGGTACGCTTATTTCGAAGTCAAGGTGGCTCGTCAGTTGAAATTCTTTCTGGAACTGTTGGACAAATAGCATCAAGCTTTCAGATGGGAGTGCGCGTCGTTAGAGATAATGCGGGTGTTTGGGAGTTGTTTTTAGATGACAGTGGAGGAACGTCTTATTCTCTGGCTGCAACAGGCACTGACGCGACTTTGCTACTGGGAACGCACTTCGGGTTTTTCAGCGATTACACTACAAGTAATGCAGATAAATTTTTCTACGATGATGTCTATATCGGAGATGAAGTTATTGATGTCACACCACCATCCATTGCTTCCGTTACGGCGATTAGTCCAACTGAAATTGATGTGCTTTTTGATGAATCTGTGGAGCAAACTACAGCCGAGACGACTGCTAATTACTCCTATTCACCGAACGGATCATTGATTACCTCTGCGGTCAGAGACGGTGTCAATTCAGCGCTCGTTCATCTCACCATCGCAGGAACTTTAACTAACGGAACGGTTTACACCTTAACGATCAATAATGTTGAGGATTTGGAAGGAAACGCGCTATCCAATCAAAACGAAGATTTTGCCTACCTCATTGCAGAGGTACCTGTCTGGGGTGATGTCGTGATCAATGAATTTGTCTGTGATCCATCACCCGTAGTGGGAATGCCAGAGGTAGAGTTTGTGGAAATCTATAACCGAAGCGCGAAAATTTTTAACGTTCAATCCTGGCAATTGTGGGATGAATCTTCGAACGGGACAGTGCAAGATGCCTGGTTGCTTCCTGGAGAGTACTTAATCCTTACCCCAACAACCTACGTAGACTCTTTTGCATTGGCGTCCGTTGGGGTTACTAGTTTTCAGGCCTTAAATAACTCAGGCGATCACATCGTACTGAAAAGTGATTTGGGTGTGCCCATCGACTCCATCGTTTATACGGATGATTGGTACAAAGATCCGACAAAAGACGGTGGTGGGTACTCCATAGAGCGCATCAATCCTGAAGATCCGTGTACAGATATCAGCGATTGGGCGGCAAGTAATGACGTCAATGGTGGAACTCCAGGTGCTCAAAACTCCATTTTCGACACTTCGCCAGACACACAGCCTCCCGGCATTGACCAAACGATTGCACTGGCTCCTAACTTTTTGGAAGTTCACTTTACCGAGGGAATGGATTCCACTTCGCTTTCCGATGCTATAATCACGATCAATCCGACGTTGACCATTCAGAACAATTACGTTTTGGAGGCAAACCCCTCAATGTTAACCCTACAGTTCCAGGAAAACCTGGTGCCGTCACAGGTGTACGAAATAGAATTGCAAAACGTCGCCGATTGTTGGTCAAACACTGCAGATGTAAACGCTTTATTTGCGCTTCCTGCTACGGTTGAGCCTGGGGACATCATTATCAATGAGATCTTATTCAATCCAGTAACAGGAGGATATGATTATGTAGAGCTCTACAATAATTCCGACAAACTTCTCGATCTAAATATGCTAGAAATGGCAAATTTTGCCAACGATACGATTAGTAATAATGCATTGATCGAACAGAACTTCCTGTTGTTTCCGGGAGAATATGTTGTAATTACAGAGGATACAACGCAGGTACAACAACAATATCCGACCGCGGTTTTAGGCCGATTTGTGGAAAGTGATCTCCCAACTTATAGCAATGATGAAGGCGATGTGTATCTCATTAATGGAAATCAAATTATTGATGCCGTTTCCTATGAGGACGATTGGCACTTCCAACTCCTTGATGATGAGGACGGAAAAGCACTGGAGCGTATTGAGCCTGATGCTTCTTCCAATGATAGAAACAATTGGCATACTGCCGCGGAGTCTGTTGGCTTCGGAACACCAGGTGGGCAAAATTCACAATTCTATCCCGCTCTAACCAACGGAGCTTTCAGTTATACAAGTGAGACAGTTTCTCCCGACAATGATGGTTTTGAAGATGTTTTGCAAATCAACTATGAAATGAACGCTCCGGGATATGTGGGTACGTTCACCATCTACGATGATCGCGGGCGTAAAGTGGCGACGGTTATTAGCAATGAACTGCTTGAAACTGCGGGAACCTTATCTTGGCAGGGTGTCACTGATGAAGGCACCAAAGCGTCCATTGGTCCATACGTTGGAATTTTCGAAGCGTATGAGGTTCAGGGAGGGTTGATTTTCACAGGCAAAAAAGTATTTGTTGTAGCCGGAAACATATGAAAACATTAACGCTTTTCACCCTGATTTTTGTAGGATTTGTTGCTCATGCGCAATTCGAAATTGACTCTTTCATTTATGAAGATGAATATGATTTCGAAAGTAAATTCCCTATCATTCGATCATCTGAAAACCCGAAAGCGGCAGAGCGAGTAAACATTGTTTTGCACCACCGTATGTTGGAAAAGATGTACAAGGAGGATGACCAGAATCGCTTTGAGAATGTATTTCCTCCGGAAGGAGAATTTCACGGAGCATCAGAATTTGAATTTGACATTTTAGCAAATAATGAGCGTTATTTCTCAGTTGCTATCACTTGCGCCTACACAGGAGCTTATACAGAGTACTCAACAAACTATTTCAACTTTGATGCGAAAACAGGGCAGCCTGTCCAACTCTCAGATCTGTTTGGAGTCTCTGCGATATATGACTTGTCAGAATGGGTTTCTGGCGCAATTCATGCCGAAATCACAGCTTTCATGAAGACGATAGATACTAATGATCCGGAAGGCTACGGAGCTGCGGAACAATTTGAAATGTATGCTGAGTGCGCCGAGTGGTATTCAGAAACTCAAACCTTATCCAATGATTACTACTACCTAACGGATACGTCTATTGTTTTTGTGCGTGGGCGGTGTTCCAATCATATGATGGCGGCACTGGACGACTTGTGGGAATTTCATGAAGAATATGCATTGAATGAAGTACACTCTATGATGTCGCCTGATGGTATCGCGTTAATGGCTGGAGAACTGTTACGTTACAAGGATCTTGATGTTCCCGAAGGTAAAATTATTCAAGGACAAATTGGTGATAAATATCCGATTACCATGCTTCTAAGTTATTCGTACGATAATTACTATAATGGAATTTATTGGTACGATAAAGTCAAACAACCAATTCAATTAAGCGGTAAGCAAGAGCACGGCTACTTACACCTCACTGAAGAAGTAAGCGGCAAATCAACTGGATCTTTCGATTTACGAGTCATCAATGGTGGAATGCTTGAAGGAGAATGGAAAAACACAGATGGATCAAAGACGTTTGATATTAAACTAAGTATTCCGAAGTAATCTTCGAGAAGAATTCAACACTGAAAAGCACTTTTTCCATAGCATTAAAATGCAATGAATAATTAGAGCCTTGAGCGGAGCCGAAAGGCGTTTCATAATCCCGAATCAAAAACTGGAAGTTATCGATATTCTGAAACGCGATGCTCGTTACCCGTTGTAGATCTTAACTTATGCCATGGATTTCTAATCGTTATCCAAGATGACACCGATATTATGGGAAAATTAAATAGTAGATGCCCCTTTCTCCTGATGTCCTTGGATGTTATGATTGTTGCAATACGTTACAATTCTATTTGCCAAACGTTTTGATTCCCTGTGGGGCGTCTTCCCCGCTAGTGTAAACATACCAAGTGCTCCTCCGGTCATGTTGATGTCAATTAGTAAGCCGTCCGATACCTTCTCAATTATAACATTGACATTCAGTTGATAGCCTGAAAAAAGTAAGCTGTTCGCCTCAGCGATGAAAACATAGTGTGAGCCTAACTGCCTAAGAGTTGAGTCCACAGGGTAGGATCTTTTCAGAATTTCTATGAAAGGTTTCGCATCTGAAGTTTGAACAACTAAACGGACTCTTTCCATCTAAAAGAATTCAGTGACGAAAGTACATTGAGCCTGTCGAAATGCACTTTTCAATTAAGTATCAATCCCGAATCAAGAACTGGAAGTTATCGATATTCTTCAACGCGATGCTCGTCCCACGTACTACGGCACGAAGCGGATCCTCAGCGATGTGAACCGGAAGCTTCGTCTTCATGGAGATTCGTTTGTCCAAACCACGTAACATAGAACCACCACCTGCAAGATAGATTCCTGTTTTGTAAATATCCGCAGAAAGTTCTGGTGGCGTCATCTCCAAGGCACTCAAAATCGCTTCTTCAATCTTTGAGATTGTTTTATCCAGCGCGTGAGCAACTTCGGTGTAGGAAATTACTATCTCCTTTGGAATCCCCGTCATAAGGTCCCGACCTTGTACCGGGTAATTTTCTGGCGCATTGTCCAATTCAGGAAGGGCTGCTCCAACGTTGATTTTAATTTCTTCCGCCGTGCGCTCCCCAACCAAAATGTTGTGCTGACGACGCATGTATTCTTCAATGTCTTTGGTGAAGTCATCACCTGCTACACGAATGGATTTATCACAGACAATACCTCCAAGGGCGATAACGGCAATTTCCGAAGTACCTCCACCGATGTCGATAATCATGTTCCCCATTGGTTCTTCCACGTCGATTCCGATACCAATGGCAGCAGCCATCGGTTCGTGAATCAAGTACACCTCCTTCGCTCCAGCATGTTCAGCAGAGTCACGCACGGCACGTTTCTCCACTTCCGTAATACCAGAAGGAATACAAATTACCATACGAAGGGAAGGATTGAAAAGGTTGCGACCGTTTCCAATCATTTTGATCAAACCACGGATCATTTGCTCTGCAGCCTGGAAATCGGCAATCACTCCATCTCGAAGCGGACGAACTGTTTCAATAAGTTTGTGGGTTTTTCCATGCATCTGCTGTGCACGTTTTCCTATTGCTACCACCTTACCAGATTGAATATCTTTTGCAACAATAGATGGTTCATCAACCACCACCTTATCGTTCATAATAATGACCGTGTTTGCAGTTCCAAGGTCAATCGCAATTTCTTGCGTTAAAAAGCCAAATACTCCCATTTGTTCGTCCTATACTCGTAAAATACCGATTTTCTCGATCTTTATTTACGGCTTTTGTGTTAAAAGGTTTCGTTTAGTGTTTGAAGTGACGATTTCCAGTGAAAACCATCGCCATATCATTGTCATTACAAAAATCAATAGAAAGTTGATCTTTGATGGAACCACCCGGCTGAATAACCGCTGAAATTCCCGCCTCTTTTGCAATTTCCACACAGTCTGGGAATGGGAAAAATGCATCAGATGCCATCACCGCTCCATTCAAATCAAATTCAAATGCATTGGCCTTCTGAATAGCCTGACGCAATGCATCAACGCGTGACGTCTGACCAGTACCACTTGCCAAAAGCTGACCACCTTTTGCCAGAACGATGGTATTTGATTTTGTATGTTTTACCAATTTGTTCGCAAATAACAAGTCTTCTACTTCAGCCGCAGTTGGTTTTTTGTTCGTTTTCGGTTCAAGGTGCGACGCATTTTCGGTGATCAAGTCTTTATCCTGCTCCAACACTCCGTTTAGTAAGCTTCGGAATTGGCGTTTTGGCAACTCCACTTCTTTTTGTACCAGGATGATTCGGTTCTTTTTCTCTTTTAATACCTCCAAAGCGTCGGCATCGTATGAAGGAGCAATAACCACTTCACAGAACAACATGTTGATCTCCGTTGCCGTTTCCAGATCAATGTTTGAATTGCTGATTAAAATTCCACCGAACGCGCTTACAGGATCTCCTGCCAAGGCATCAATGTACGCCTGTTTGATCGTGGAGCGCGTTGCCAATCCACAAGCATTGTTGTGTTTCAAAATAGCAAATGTAGGATCGTCGTTTTTGAATTCTGACATTAAATTCACCGCAGCATCCACGTCAAGCAAGTTGTTGTAAGAAAGCTCTTTTCCATGCAACTTATCGAACAAGTCGTCCATGTTTCCGTGGAAAATTCCTTTTTGATGCGGATTTTCACCGTATCGCAACACTTTTGCATTCGGAACGCTTTGCTTGAATACTTCTTCTTCTCCTTGATTGAAGTAATTGAAGATGTGCGTATCATAGTGAGATGAAACATTAAAGGCATCCCGCGCAAAATTCTTACGCTCTTCCATGCTCGTCGAACCACCATTTTCCTGCAATACTTTCAAGAAAGGTTTGTACTGGTTTTTCGAAGGAATGACCACAACATCCTTGTAGTTTTTTGCCGCAGCACGGATCAGTGAAATTCCACCGATGTCAATTTTTTCGATTATTGCCGCATGATCTCCTCCAGAGGCAACCGTATCCTCGAAGGGATACAAATCCACAATGACCAAATCCAATGAAGGAATATCGTACTCAGCAATTTGCGTTTGATCATCTTCCAAATCGCGGCGGTTCAAAATTCCACCAAAAACTTTAGGGTGCAAGGTTTTCACACGACCTCCCAGGATGGATGGGTAAGACGTCAAATCTTCAACGCGTACAACAGGAATGTCAAACGACTCGATGAAAGCTTGCGTTCCACCTGTGGAGTAAATCGTTACACCATTTTTATGAAGTTCTTTGATTATTGGTTCTAGTCCTCCCTTGTCAAAAACGGAGATCAAAGCGGATTTGATTGCTTTGCGTTCGCTCATTTCCTTGCGTTTACAGTTAAAAAAATTGAAAGTGCAAAAGTACGCCAAATCATTGGTTTAGACATAAAATTTTCCGAAGAGTTATTAACTGTTTTGAGTAGAATATTAAGCGTAGGTAAATTGGGTTTAATTGTGACTTATTCTCCCCAAAGTTTGTCTACTAAGTGTAGCTCTCTCCTCGCTTCAGGGGCAATTTCCTAGATAATGTCACGAAACTCTAATTTATTTTCTTTTTAAAAGCGTTCCTTATGCGAATAGACCTGCTTCCCCCTTTTGGAGGGGGATTCGAGGGGGAGGACTTCAACAAATCAAATCTCAACATACAGCAAATGTCTATTGGTGCCATTCTCAATACAATCGCTCTTTAAGGGAGGAGGGTTTCATTTATGCAATAGAATTACCTCTTTTATCTGATCATCCGAAGCATTTCTTACATTTACCCCATGTATTCTATTTGCGTAGTTGAAGACGAGGCCGCATTGGCAGATATGGTCCGATTGAATTTGGAACTGGAGGGACACACCGTCGAGGTAGTATCAGACGGTGCTGAGGCATTAGAGATTTTCAAACGACCTTTCGATTATGATCTGGTGCTGCTGGATGTTATGTTACCGAATGTAAGTGGCGTGGATTTGTGCCGTGTGATTCGAAAAACGTCACAGGTTCCAGTACTTTTTCTCTCAGCAAAAGGCACCACAACCGACCGCATCGAAGGTCTAAAAGCAGGAGGAAACGACTACCTTCCCAAACCATTTGATTTGGAAGAAATGCTACTGCGAGTAGGAGTTTTACTCAATGCCAACGCTAAAAGTTCCGAAATTGAATCCATGGAGGTTGGTGACTGTCATGTCGACTTTAAAACTTTCGAGATTACAAATAACGAAACGGGAGAAACCCAAACACTTTCAAAGAAGGAGGTAGCCCTATTACAACTTTTCCAATCGAAGAAAGGCGAGGTGGTTTCTCGAGCCGAAATTCTCGATAAAATTTGGGGGAAAGATCAATTTCCAACCACGCGTACTATCGATAACTTCATTTTGAACTTTCGGAAACTATTCGAAGAGAATCCGAAAGAACCCCAATATTTTCACTCCGTAAGAGGCGTGGGTTATAAGTTCACTCCTGATGAGTAATTGCGAGCGTTAAAAAAGGTTGTAATCTACTCGAATTCACGTTGAGCCGAATCAAACGGAAAAACTATTTGCTACTTTTGACTTTATGCAAGGAACAAAAAGTTCGATCAAACAATTGCGTTACGACAGAGCCTATTTGCGCATGGCATCGACATGGGCAGAATTGTCTCACTGTACCCGTAAACAAGTGGGAGCATTGATTGTCAAAGACGGAATGATTATTTCTGACGGATATAACGGTACGCCCAGCGGATTCGACAATTGTTGTGAGAACGATGCTGGAGAAACACATTGGTACGTATTGCATGCCGAAGCCAATGCTATTTTGAAAGTTGCCAAGTCGACGCATAATTGTGAAAACGCAACGTTGTATATTACACTGTCACCGTGTAAAGATTGTAGCAAGTTGATCGTCCAATCTGGCATCAGTCGTGTGGTTTTTATTAATGCCTATAAAGACCAAAGCGGTGTAGAGTTTTTACGTCAGGCAGGCGTAAACGTAGAACAAATAGAAAACCCATTTGATGGAGAATAATAGTAAAGCGTATTTGATTCCAATGATTGTCTCAGTTTCACTGGCTGTCGGACTTTTGATTGGCGGTCGGTTGAATCCAGCACCCAGTGAAGAGCAGTTCTCTTATCAGGGTTCACACACACGAAAGTTGCAAGATATCATGCATATTATCGACAAGAAATATGTGGACTCTGTAAATGTGGAAGACTTATTTGAGCAAACAGTAACAGACATGTTACACAAGCTTGATCCTCATAGTAGTTATATTTCAGCGGAGGATTTAAAAGCCATCAATGAAGGGATTCAAGGCGAATTCGGTGGTGTAGGAATTCGTTTTTTCATTATCAGAGATACTGTGTGCGTCACAAATGTTGTACAGGGGTCTCCCTCCGAAAGTTCGGGATTAAAAGCTGGAGATAAAATTGTAAAGGTAGACGGTAAAGGCATTGCTGGCAATGGTATTACAAATGACAAGGTTCAAAAACTGCTGAAAGGAACACGAGGAACAGATGTAACGGTGCAGCTTTGGAGAAACGGACAATACCTCAATAAAAAAATTACTCGTGGCTCTATTCCGCTGAATTCTGTCACGGCGAGCTACATGATCGATAACGAAACAGGATTTATCAGAATCGAATCTTTTTCTCAAAACACAGCCTTGGAATTCCGCAGTGCAGCTGCAAAGCTCAAAAGGTCAGGAATGAAAAAACTGGTGCTTGACCTCAGAAACAACCCTGGTGGCGTACTATCAGCCGCGGTGAGCGTTGCCGACGAATTTTTACCTGGTGGATTGAAGATTGTAGAAACCAAAGGAAATAATGTCAAAGATGAGGTCTACAAATCTACATCCGACGGCATCCTGAAGGAAGTGAAATTGGCGATCCTGATTAACTCCAATAGTGCGTCCGCGTCCGAGATTTTGGCAGGAGCCATTCAGGACAACGACCGGGGGACAATTGTAGGACGAAGATCCTTTGGAAAAGGATTGGTACAACAAGATACACCGTTGCGCGATGGAAGTAACGTTCGATTAACCATTGCACGATATTACACGCCGCTTGGAAGATGCGTTCAACGCCCTTATGAAGAAGGCAATGAAGCATATCTGCACGATATTGCGGAGCGAATGGATAACGGTGAGTTGTACGAGGTAGATTCAAGCATTTTTGTTGACTCCTTACGGTTTGTTACGAAGAAAGGAAAAGTTGTCTACGGTGGCGGAGGAATCATGCCTGATGTATTTGTTCCCTTTGACTCAACTGGAGGAAGTTGGTATTTTACTAAATTGAATGTAAGCCCTGTTTTTCAGGCGTTTGCTTTCGACTATGTAAATGACAAACGGAATAAATGGAGTAGTGCTCAAGACTTCGATCGTTCTTTCCGTGTTACCGAAAACATTCTTCGACAATTTGCCAACTTCGCAGAGAAAGAATACGAAATAAGCAAAGACAGCGGTGGAATGGCGCGTAGTAAAACGCGTATCAAACATACTATTAAAGCGGAAATTGCCCGACAGTTGTGGTTAGAGGAAGGAGCCTTTATCGTTCGCGACGATTATGACCCGGAAGTCCTGGAAGCGTTAAAACAGCTGTAAAAGAATGTAACCAGCGTTCAAATTTTGGTATTTTTAGATCAAAGTTAGGCATGGCACGCTGGATTTCACTTACCACTTTTAAGGATTTATACATCAAGGAAACTGATTTGTTTTCTCCAGAAGCGCATGCCACATTTTTGCAACGACTGCAATCCTCGGAAGGCGACGCCATTCGAGAAAAAGCCGGCATCGATAGAAGTGATTTCCTGCAATTTATCGCCTCAATTCAATCGGTCGATTCTATCGTTTTTCATGGGTGGGTGCGTCAATCCAGAGTCCTTTCAAAAACGTTGGAGAATCACACAGTTTTTGGTAAGTTCCGTGATGAACAAGAAATTCTAGGTCATACGTTGGCTCCGAATTTCAAACACTTTATTTCTCCGTATTTAGCTCCCATTTTATTGCGGGAAACTCCATCTAAAATGGAGTCGCTTACCGATTATTTTTCGCTTTGTCCGTTGCTCGACGATGATACACGCGCAACCGTAGAAATGCAGTTGTTCAGGTCTGTCCGACCGAAACTAACAAACCTTTCTGCCGCAGATACCATGGCAGATGAACAGGCGCTCATCAACGCAGTGAAGCCGTTGTGTTCCGATGCTTTTATTGAATCCATGAATTATCTTTCGAAGCGATCCTATGCTTTGAAGATGGAGTATGTGGATCGAATTATGGAATCGATACATGCTCCTTCGTGTACCATTCGTTTCGCGAATTGGATTTTGAAGCAAATGGAGCGCTTGGAGTTGAATAAGGAACATAAATTAAAACTGTATGCGCTGAGAAAAGACCTGGCCGCAGGAAAATTGCAGGTCAAGAAGCTTGAGTCGGCGAAAACGGGTATGCGCTTGCGCCCAATACTCATGGGCCTGTTGATTCTTAGCATTTTGGGGGCTGGAATTTACTTGTTGGTGGCCAAGCCATTTAGCAAGGCCGAAATTTATCATGCTTACGACAGTGCAAATGCTGACTTTACAGAGGAGGAGCTGGAAAAAATAGATTCGTTGACCAATGTTATCGATGAAGAATCGTTCATGGAAGGGCGAATGATCGATCCCAATATCGTAATTCAGAGTGGAACGCAAATTGCCCTTCGTGAACCCTTCAAAACGCCATTGATGGAAGAGATTTTTTCGGATGTCAACAAAGATGTCACCTTGAAGGAAAATTATTACAACGATAGTTGCAGTACTACCTCCAGTTTTGTTCGATACCCAGGCGTAAAAGACTTATCCACCCGATCTGCGCGAAAATCCGTAGAGTTCCGAAATGGCAGTGATTACGATGTGATTGTTTATGTGAGTGACAACAGAACATCCGGAGCTGTGTATTCGCTTTTGGTGAAAAGTGGTATGACTACCAACTTTAAAATGAACAAAGGGGATGTGCTCACGACAGTAGCTGGGAAGGAGTTTGTGAAATTTGTTCCTCCTGTGGGAAGTTTTCAGGAAGAGAAGCCTTCCAAAAAGTTTCGATACCATTTCTGTGATACAGATGAAAACTATTTTGAATCCATAAATACATCGTTGCAGCTGAACGCTACCATGCGTGCGGATATCAAATTTATGGTAACAGGAAGCTCAGGGACAGCATTTCAATTGATTGACGTGTACAGCGTAGCGGAAGTGTATTAACCACTCTAATATCGTAACTTTGCGCCATGATTCTATACAATGTTACCGTAAGTATTGATGAAAGTGCTGAGCAAGACTGGTTGGAATGGATGCGCTCAAAACACATTCCTGATGTTATTGCAACGGGTTGTTTTATCGAAGGGCGTTTGTCGCGTATTCATGCTGAAGAACAAGGCGGGCTGACCTATGCTGTGTCATATGTGGCTGTGAGCCAGGATAGATTTGATGAATATCAGGCAAAACATGCACCAACGCTACAAAAAGAACATACGGAACGTTATAGCGGTCGGTTTGCGGCCTTTCGAACCATGATGACAATCGTAGAAGAATTTAAGCCATGAGCGTTCGAGCAAAGAAACATCTTGGTCAACATTTCCTTACGGATAAGAATATCTGTAGGAAAATTGCAGATCAATACAGTGAGAAGAATGATTGCCGTCGGGTTTTAGAGATTGGTCCTGGAATGGGAGCCTTGACACATTTTTTGATAGCACGAGATCTTGAGACTTGGGTCATGGATATCGACACGGAAAGCATTGAATATCTGCGCAATAACGAAGTGGTTCCAAAAGATAGAATCTTAGAAGCAGACTTTCTGAAAACTGACTTGCAGCGGTACTTAGGTACAGAGCCTTTCGGAGTTGTTGGAAACTTCCCGTACAATATTTCCTCTCAAATACTCTTCAAATGTTTGGAGTATCGAAACCAAATTCCTGAGATAATGGGAATGTTTCAGAAGGAGGTAGCTGAACGCGTAGCCGAGAAGCCAGGAAGTAAACAGTATGGCATTTTAAGTGTGTTGCTTCAAGCCTATTATGATATAGAATACTGTTTTACCGTGGACGAGCATGTATTTAATCCACCGCCAAAAGTGAAGTCTGGAGTAATTCGATGTACACGGAATGACCGAAACTCACTCCCATGTGACGAAAGCCTCTTCAAGCAAATCGTTAAAATGTGCTTCAATCAGCGTCGGAAAACTATTAGAAATGGATTAAAACCACTTATAAAAGGCAAAGATTTCGATCACGAATACCTAACACTTCGCCCGGAAGTATTAAGCGTAGAGCAATTTATTGAGTTAACCCAGGCAGTAGAGGGAGTTGTTTCTCAATAAGGAATAGGAACTAGCGCTGTGTCAAGCTGATTTGCATTGTATCCAGAAAGATGTCCAATTATTGAGAAAGCTCTTTGAGCTACCCTATACAGAGCTAGTGGAAGCGTCGAGAAGCACTTTCACTTACCATTTCTCATACTTCACTTTCAATCGCTGGAATCTTGATTTCTTTTGGCGCTGTAAATTCAAGCCACGAAATGTGAAAAACAAACCTGCAGCGACGCCTCCATACCAGATAACTGGAATCCGTGCGAAAGGTTGAATATTCAAAGCTGACATAATACTTACCGTTCCTACGCCTAGTGTTAGAAAAGCTCCACCGAAAACAAAGAACGTCGCATTTTTTGTTTCACGTTCATGTGCCATCTGTCGCTCCCATTCATCCACAAATTCTATCATAATTTCATCGACCTGATGTTCGTTTTTGCCAATTTTTTGCAGCCGACGTTTGATGGATTTTGTATCTAAATTCGCATTTTTTCGCTGTTCAAAGTAATCGAGTAGGATATTGTAGACGGTTTTATTGCTCATTATCAATAGTTTAAGCCTCAATCGCTAAATCGGAATATTTCGATTAACAAATATTCAAATATTTAGGAATTGCCATCGAAAAAAATTAAATTAAAGTTGGTGCTTCTCATTACACCCATAAATCGCTTTCCCCTTTTCCGCCAACACCTTTTTGGAATCAATCTAAACGAATAAGAATTCAAACCAAACCCATCGCAAATAGGAAAAAATTGATTTAATTTGTACTAGATAAAATGAAGATATGACACTTTACGATCTTTTTTGGGGAATTGGAGACTTTTTGCAGTGGACGTTTACATTGTTACAGGCAGATATGATTGGTAACATGTTTAACTACGCTTGCATCGTGCTAGGATTTGTTGGATTATTCTACTGGTTAAACTGGCAGAAAAAGTTCAACGCACAAGCAGAAAACGATCCGAATCAGCTGAAGTAATCGTTAACGAAATACAAATAAGCCCTGATATCCGAATGGATGATCAGGGTTTTTTTTGATCTTTTTTTTCTTCACAACAGTTTTGTTCCATATCGCTAAATAGAAATATTTCGATTTAGAAAGTGTTAAATAGATTGGATTCTCCAATAATACTCGGTAACTTCTAAGGTCGGCTTTCTTCGATTTCCTCGTAATTTACCCCACTATTCTCTACGCTTAATAAACAATCCTACACGACTAATCTAATTACATCACAGTTTCGTCCTAACTACCCGATACTTGAGGAAAAACTCAATCATGTTGGAAATTAAGAAACCTCAAAATCGCAAAGCGCTGCGTCGAAAAGTTGGAAGAATTTATTACCGGACAAAGCGTCGTATTGATTGGAAATTTGGCAACAAAAAATGGGCAGTTAAACGCGGAGAACTTATTGAACAACACACCGTCTTTGAACATCAATCACTCATTTTACGCCCCTTGAAAGACGTAGACATGTATCTGCAAGAAAACAAACGTGTCAATTTGCAATTAGCTACAGAACATTTGAATAATATCATTATTCGGCCAGGAGAAACATTCTCTATTTGGAAATTGGTAGGAAAACCAACTCGTAGAAGAGGGTATTTGGAAGGCCTGGTGCTGCAACAAGGTCAAATAAATACAGGCATAGGCGGTGGTTTATGTCAACTCGGCAATTTACTTTTTTGGATTTTCGCACACAGCCCATTGGCTATCAAGGAGCGATATCGGCACGGTTTTGATGTCTTTCCGGATGTCAATCGAAAAGTGCCGTTCGGGGCAGGAGCAACGCTCGCTTACAATCATATTGATCTTCAAGTAAAGAATGAAACTGACATTGCTTTCCAACTTAAGGTATGGTTGGATGAAACACATTTGCGTGGTGTTTTAGTTGCCGAAAGAAAAATAAAAGAAGCCTATTCCATTGAGGAGCGCAATCATATCATCAAACAACAAATTTGGGGAGGTTATTCACGACACAATCAAATCGTTCAGATTAAAGAGTACTGCGATTGTACGAAAGATGAACTACTACTTGTCGAAAATCATGCGATTATGATGTACAATCCATTTTTGGAGAATAAACAGGCAGGATGATCTGGAACTTTGGTGTCCTTCGCTTCTATTTGTAAAAATTCATTTCATCCAGATATTTGAAAACTGGATCGGTCAGTAGATATTTCACATCCTTTTTCTCGGCAATAAGTCTGCGAATGAATGATGATGAGATTTTCATAACGGGCACTTCATCACAGAGGTGCACATTCGGGTGATCCGCAAAAGCATTTGCACTTCCATCCAAAGATAAGGTCATTTCTTCCTTTTCCTGAATGGTTAATGCTCGAGGATATACGTAAATCTCGTGATTTTCAATAATGTGGTCGTGATTGTGCCACTTGTGGAAGGTACGAAGGTTGTCTTCCCCCATAATAAGTGCAAACTCTTTATCCTTGTATTGCTCTTTCAGGTAGGCCAAAGTTTTCGAAGTGTAACTCGGAATAGGCAGTTTAAATTCAATGTCACTCGCCTTCAATTTCGGATTGTCTTCAATTCCAATACGTACCAAAGCCAAACGATGGTAATCTGCCAGCAGAGAACTTTTTTGCTTTAGGGGATTTTGAGGGGATACTACCAACCAGACCTCATCCAAATCGGTGTTATCTGCCATATAATTGGCAATGATTAGGTGTCCTACATGCACCGGGTTAAAGGTGCCAAAATACAATCCGATTTTCGTCATTTATCCAAAAATTCCCTCACAAAAGTTGCCGCTTGATCGCAAGCAACATCCAGCTCGTCATTCACCAACACAATATCAAATTCTTTCGAGAACGCCAATTCCTTCGTTGCCTTTTCCATGCGCTGATTGATCTTATCCTCTGTTTCAGTGCTTCTACCTCGAAGTCTGTTTTCCAGTTCTTCGTAACTGGGAGGTTTAACGAAAACAGCCAAAGCATTCTCCTTAAACTTTTTCTTGAGGTTAAGTCCACCAATAACATCAACATCAAAAATAACTGCTTTCCCTTGCGACCAAATGCGCTCCATTTCTGATTTCAAAGTGCCATAGAAATTATTCGTGTATACTTCTTCCCACTCGACAAAGGCGTCAGATGAAATCTTTTTCTTGAAACCTTCTACGCCTAAGAAATAGTAATCCTTACCATCAACTTCGTTTGGTCTTGGGTCCCGACTGCAAGCAGAAACGGAGAATTCTAAATCTAAGTCTCTACTTAATAAATTGCGGACAATGGTAGTTTTACCTGCCCCAGAGGGAGCTGAAAAAATGATGCATTTGCCTTGTAACGGTGATGACATATTGCTTTCTACGGAAAGATTTACAAAGTGTTCAGTATTTGCTCCTTTATTTTTTCCAACGCGTCTTTCATTCCAATAACTAGCTTCTGCATTTTCGCATGGTTGCTTTTGCTGCCCAGCGTGTTAATCTCGCGTCCAATCTCTTGAGTGATAAAGCCTAACTTCTTTCCAGATCCTTCATTACGCATTGTTTCTTCGAAGTAGTCCAAGTGGTTGGACAGACGCATTTTTTCTTCTGAAATATCTAGTTTTTCCAAATAGAAAATCATTTCTTGCTCAAAGCGATTTGCATCGTATCCTCCATCTATTTCTTCCAATCCTTTACGCATTCTTTCACGAATTACAGAAATGCGTTCGTCTTCGTAATTTGGAATTTCTTTCAAGAAATTTCGAATATCGCTGATGCGTGTCATAAACTCCTGCTCCAGCTCTTTCCCTTCTTTACGACGGAAATCGCACAAGTTTTCAGTGGCTTCAGCAAGTAGATCCATCAACCACACTACTTCCTCTTCTTCCAGTGCAGCCGTTTTGCTCTCCATTACCTCAGGCATGCGTAACACTAACGACAAATAATCCTCCGACTCCTCATTGAGTGCCTTTCCGAGAGATTTCAATTCCTCGTAATACTTTTTTGCCAACCCTTGATTGATTGATACGGAGCTTTCTTCGCCTATGCTATCCATGCTAATGGTTACATCTACCTTACCTCTACCCAAAGCGTTGGACACGTGTTTGCGAACATCGGCATCCAATTCCTTGTAACGTTGCGGCATACGTACATTCAAGTCGATAGATTTGCTATTAAGAGAACGAATCTCGACGCTTACTTTTTTGGATTGATGGCTTCCAGAGGCTTTCCCGAAACCGGTCATGGACATGAGCATATCTCAAAGTTTTGGCGAAGGTACGAAAATCGGTGTGATGTGCATTCCTTCTGCTTTCCACTTTCAGAAAGCTTCGGTTCTTGTTCACACAATTACTATATTGCGGTAAAACTGATCCATGAAACCTAACTTGATTTTTCCCGCTCTTTTCATTTCTCTTTCGTTTTTACTCGCAGGTTGCGGCTTTGGTGACGCTGCTGACGTGGCGGCGAAACAAGCTGATAAGTATCATAAATTTTTGCAAGCCGGAAACGAGAATGCCATGTTAAATATGGTGCATGAGGATGGTATTGCACACGATGAAGAAGGTTTTCGAGGGTTGATGCACAAAATGGCTACCGAAACGAACATCACGAAGGTGGAGAAACAAATGGGTTTTAATACATCCATCAACAATGGGATAACTACGGTACGACTTAACTATACACTTCACGACAAAAACCACGGGAAAATCACTGAAGAGATTGTCCTTCAAGATTCGAAAGAAGGGGTGATGAAAATTATTGCTTTGAATTATAAGTAATGAAGTTACAACCAAGTTAATTCGCGGCATTGACGAAAGAAATTTGCATCTCATTTAGTCAAGTTTTTCCTACTTTCTTTCTTAAAAATGCACCAGATCCTGTCAGGAATACCCCAATAAAGATCAATAGCATATACCCAATTTTCTCCAGAGAAATACTATCGGTGTAGTCTTCCGTCCAGCCTAGGGCACTAAATAGTACGGCAAAGAACATCACCAGAACGGGTTGTAAATAAATGTAGGCGCTGGATACTGCTGGACTTACATACTGTAATCCATAAACGGTAAGCAAATACGTTAAAAACGTCACTCCGATAATTACATAGAGAATGACGCCCCATTCGCTTCCGGAAATGGCCGAAAAATCCATTTGACTCACTTCCATCAAGGCTGGGGGATACAAGGCGACATATATCAGTCCGAAGGTGAAAACATAAGTAATTACCGTAACAGGGTTGTAGCGTGACATCAACGGCTTGACGAGCACCAAATACATGGCGTAGCTGGCGGCATTGATGAAAATGAACACATCTCCCAAAACGGAATCTGTAGCTCCTGCACCGCTCGTCAATGTCAAAAGAACCGCTCCAGTTGCTCCAATTAAAATCCCTACAGATTTACGCCAGGTAATTTTTTCTTTGAGAATCAAATACGATAAAATGACGACCAGAATTGGATTGATTGTCATGATGATTCCCGTGTTGATGGAAGATGTAAGATGTAGTCCGTTAAAGAAAAAGAGTTGGTTCATGGCCACACCAAACAAGCCGCAGAACGCCATTCGAATGAGATCCTTCCGAGCTACTTTTTCTTTGACAAAAATCGATTTAACCAGCCAAAATAAGAGTACGGCTCCTGCCGCCCGGAAAAAAATAAAGGCATTGGGTTCCATTTCTCCAGACATAACATCCTTAGCCACTACATGATTGGCTCCGTACAGTGCATTTACGAGGAATAGCGCCAAATGCGCCTTTAGAATGGAACTTATTTTCACCTTACACTTGGAAAGAGGCTACGGCTGCTTCAACTGTTTTCTTCGAATTCCCGATAAACACGTCATCGCCATTGATCATGAATGGGCGCTTGAGAAACGTGTATTCTTCCAACATCAATTTTCGGTAATCGTCCTCTGAAAGCTCTTTTTCATGCAAGCCCATTTGGCGGTATTTCATGGCTTTCTTTGAGAACAATGCTTCATACGAACCGACTTTATCTTTTAAGAAATCCAAGACTTCTGGCTCAATATTCTGTTCCTTGATGTTTTGTAGTTCAACATCGTCATCAGGATTTACTTCCTTTAAGATGCGCTGATTCGTACTACATGTTTTGAGGTGATAAATCTTCTTCATTATCGATTTCTTTGAGTCTCTTGGTCTTGATCATTGGTGATTCCCGTAGCACAACCTTTTTGCTTTTTGGGTAATGCAAACATGAATTTGACATTGAACAGAATAGGCCAGTAGCGCGAGGAGAAGAAATGCATGGATGGCTTTCCCCAGTAATTCTGCTTGTCGCCAGAACCGTCCATCGCTTGTGTGGCGGAATGATACCCAACAATGGGTAGGCGAACTCCTGGAATGATGAACATTCCTCTTCGCGGACTCCACCCAAAGCCAAGACCGTAGTGCAATTGTGCATGAAACGGTCGATAATATTGTTGATTTTGCTCCATTACACCATACCAATCGGTGTAGTTGTCTGCAGTTTGCATGACGCGATAGTCGAAATTAATCCCCAGGGAATTATCCAAGAAAAAATTTAGTTTTTCACGACGTTTCTTAGGTGTGAAGTGAATGTTCTTGTGTAATGAAAAACGGCCAAAAACATTACCATTTGAGAAGTTAAACGTTCGATCTTCCGAACCAATGTATCCGCCACTTGCATCTTCAAAATTAGCAGTGATTTGCTCGGCTCCTCGGAAGTACTTAAACCCTAGCCCCCAGTCGTAGTAGCTTACAAAAACAAACTTCAACCGCTTCGATAATTCCGATCGCTTCTTGGGAAAATGAAACATTCCGATTTCCGCGTATGCGCCCAATCGTGTTTTCGGGTTGTGCAAATAGTCGCCCCGGAAAACACCATTAACGTCATAGCGTTCATTTCTTGGAGAGTTCATTAAAAATGCAGGCCCAAGTTGAAATTGAATCCCGTATAAGTTATAGTCTTTGAATGACTTTGCTCCTCCAAAAGGATTCCCATTTCTTGGGTTCAAATCGCGCTGCGCCAGTCCCGCAAATGCCAGACCAACGATCGCTGTAGTGAGTATCCATTTCATATGTTTTGTTTTTGCCGACGTTTTGACTTTCGGATTTGTTGACGTGTCGAAAAACCCAAAGGTCGCAAGGTCTAAATATTCACTTTCTCCAGAATTCGCTCCATCACTTCAGGGGAATCCCAGTTTTCTTCAATATTTGGTGTGGACGCCATCACTTCTTTCATGATTTTGTCCTGTGCCATTCCCAATCGATAAGCATCGCTGTACCGCACTTCACTGAAAGTCACCATAGAATATAACGGCAACCATTTATCTGGGTACAGCTCTGAGAATTTCGCTTCAATCTTTTTCTGCAGCAAGAAGTCAGGATCCGCTACATAATCTCGCATTACGTAGTAATTGTGTAGCGAAAGATCTTGCAAGGCATCGCCGTCTGGTTTTCGTAATACACTGTACTCTGCAAAGACTTCATCCCAGTCCTCGTTGTGTTTTAGCATCAATTCGTGCAATACTGTACAATCTTCAAATCCACCATTCATGCCCTGTCCATAAAACGGAACGGTAGCGTGTGCAGCATCTCCCATAAGTGCCATTTTACCGTCGTGCCATGGATACGATCGCATAATTGCCAGTGACGACAACGGATGATCTTCCCAGGCATCAGCAATATTTGGCATCATTTCAAAGAAATCGGGGAACGTTGTTTTGAAGAAATGTTCCACTTTTTCTTTCGAGTCCAGAGCATCGAATGAGTTTTCTCCACCCGAGTGGGGCATAAATAAGGTACAGGTAAATGAACCGTCCTCATTTGGAAGGGCTATCAACATAAATCGACCGCGTGGCCAAATATGCAAGGCATTTAACTCTAATTTGTAACTTCCATCTTCGTCGGCTGGAAGTAAAATTTCGCGGTATCCATCTTCAATATACATCTGACTGAAATTGAAGCGATCCAACTTTTGAAAGGCATTGTACCGAATGGCTGAAAAGGCTCCGTCTGCCGCAAAAACAACATCTGCCTTTGCATCAAAGGTTTCCCCCGTCTTTGTATTTTTAACGTGAATGATGCCATTTTTCGTATCCGCACTAAGACATTCGTGGTTATAATGTATCACCGCGTTGCCAAATTTCTCGGCAATATCCATCATTTTGGCATTCACTCCGCCACGCGAAATGGAATAAATGGCTTGCCCTTCTTTTCCGTATGGCTGATAGGTCAAATTCCCATCTAAATCGTGCATCACACGCCCTGTCATGGGAATGGCAATTTTTCGAATTTCATCTCCAACTCCCACAGTGTCTAGAGCTTTCCATCCTCGATTGGAAAGTGCGAGGTTTATGGACTTACCTGCCGTGATTTCCGCTTGTCGAATGTCTGGACGTCTTTCGTATATCGTTACTTTATAACCAGCTTTGGACAAATACACTGCCCACAACGACCCTACCAATCCTGCTCCTACAATTATTGCTGATTTTTCTTCGTTCATTAGAATTTATTTTCGTTTCCACCCTTTTGCATAAGGTGTTTCAAAAAAGTCATTTTTTCTTCGTTGTTTCTGCTTGCGTTTGTGCATGTACGCAGAAATGCGCCACAGAATAATACCTCCAACAAGTACAGCGATAGTTTGAATTGCCAGACCAGAATAGGCCTCAACATCAGAGTGTGCTCCTGAAAACTGAACCTTGATGATATCTTGATAGCCGTTTGCCATGCTTCTAATTTACCCAATTCTACTGAATTGCAGCTTCCAAACACTGTCCAAATCGATAGCAGTCTTCGAATGAATTGTAAAGTGGTGCAGGAGCTATTCGAATCACGTTCGGTTCGCGCCAATCTGCGATTACGCCTTGCTCTGTGAGGGCGTCAAACAAAGATTTTCCTTGACCGTGTGCCAAAATAGACAACTGAGCACCGCGTTTTTTAATGTCCCTTGGCGTTACAATTTCAAAGGTGCATCGGTCTGCATTCCGTTGTGATATGTCATCAATCACGAACTCTAAAAATGCTGTCAGCACGTCGCGTTTGGCTCCAATTCGATCCATTCCTGCTTCTTCGAATATATCCAGTGATGCCAAATGAGCCGCCATTCCCAAAACGGGGGCGTTACTTAACTGCCACCCCTCGGCACCGTACATGGGTTTGAAGCCAGGCTCCATTTGGAAGCGCGTATCTTTATCGTATCCCCACCAACCCGCGAATCGTGGTAAATCTGGATTGTTTGCATGACGCTCATGAACGAACATTCCTGAAACACCTCCTGGCGATGAGTTCAAATATTTGTACCCACACCAAGCTGCAAAATCCATTCCCCAATCGTGCAATTGCAGATTAATGTTTCCCGCAGCATGCGCCAAGTCGAAGCCTACAGTGGCTCCCACAGCATGTCCAGCTTTGGTAATTGTTTCCATGTCAAATAGCTGACCGGTGTAATAATTCACACCACCAATCATCACCATCGCAAGCGTTTCTCCAGCTTCTTCGATGGCAGCCAGAATGTCCTCTTCCCGAATTAAGTGTTCGCCTTCTCTTGGTGCGATTTCAATCAAATCTTTTTCGATGTCCAAACCGTGAAATTTCACTTGAGACTCCAGAGCATATGCATCACTAGGAAAGGCTTTGGCCTCACACAAAATCTTAGTTCTTTTGCCTTGAGGACGATAGAAGGAAACCATCAATAAATGCAAGTTCGTTGTTAAGGAATGTGTCACCACTACCTCTTCTGGTTTCGCTCCAACAACTTTGGCCGCTTTTTCTGTTAGAAATTCATGATAGGAAAACCAAGGCTTCTTTGCCATGAAATGTCCTTCCACACCATACTTTGCCCATGCATCCAACTCCTCTTGAATGTAGGATTGCACTGTTTTGGGTTGTAATCCGAGTGAGTTTCCGGTGAAATACACCACTTCTTTTTCGTGAAAATCAGGGAAATGAAAGGCGTCACGGAACTTTCTCAACGGATCTTTGGCATCCATTTCACGTGCATATTCCAAGGTGTTTTGATGGGACATAATCTCGTTTTTTTGCGCGATAAAGATACGAAACGAAGAGGGAAAGAAATAGCGGTCCCTCGTCAACATGCCAACAGTTCAATCTTAATAGCTTTTGAGAGGTATTTGAACTAACATGTTCTACTTTCGGCAAACACAAATTATTCATATGAACACAAAACGTGTACTAGCGCGTTAAGTCGCTACAAATTAGTTGCGAAAAGCGGTAATATTCTCATTAGTCCTTCCCCTTACTACATGACTAAGGCGCAACTGGATGCACTGAAAGTAAATCTGGCAAGTTTGGAACAAGATTTAGGATTGCTACTAACAAGTGCTTCAGGCGAATATTGGATTTATACGAAAACGTCTAAAAAGGACAGCAAAGTGTATTTTCAATTCACTGTACCCCCTACGGTGTAATACAAAATTACAGCACTTTTCTCCAATCTAGAATACTCTTGGCGGTGCCCTTCAATCTTTGGTCATCAACAATAGAGACACCATGCTTTGGTCGAAAAGCTACGTCTACGAAGTGTATACTCCAAACACACTTCCAGACTTGAAATGTAATTTCCTTGAAAAATAGGTCCCTCAATAATCGCGAACAGTTTTTATTCACATTTTTTTGATTCGGCAAGGTGGTATTCCGCACTTTATAAGAAAGAGGTTGTCGCGAGCCAAAGTTGACTCACGACAACCCAATTTCATGTTGTCTACAATAAAGTGATGCGACTAATTTCTGTAGATCCGTCCTTCAATTGACATTGAAGAACGTAAATACCTGAATCGAAATTATTCATATCGATAGCCACTCCATTTGATGTTTCAGTGTATTCTACCTTGCGCGTTCTACCCTGAAGACTAACGGCCTGAATTCTATCCAAATCGTCTAATGCAATTCCTTTTAGTACAGCCGTGTTTTTTGCTGGGTTGGGAACCACTAAAATCTCACGTGATCTCCCTGTATTTACAGATACTGGCTCAGAGATTGTTGACGTTCCATTGTAATCAACTTGCTTCAAGCGATAATAGTTCACCCCATCTTTAAATGAGTCGTCCTTCGATGAATAATAATTGGTTTCTGTTGTAGTTCCAGCCCCATCAACAATTTGGATGACTTCCCAAATGCCCGAATCGGTCAAACGTTCTATTGCAAAAAAGTCATTTTCTCTTTCAGAAGCAGTCTCCCATAACAAATCAACATTACCATCATCAAACTTTGCCTCAAATGAGACCAATTCAATCGGTAAAGGGACAATGCCACAATTCGTAGTAGCTGTTCCTCCGTTATTATTTACTGTAATATTCTGAATGGTGTTGGCATAATTCGTCACAAGCAGAACGTATACTTCAGAATTATTGACACTCGGAAGGTTCACCTGTTCTACCTCTGAGGTTGAGAAGCTACAATCTTGAGGAGCACCATGACTCCCACAATTCGCAACTCCTGCGGTCAAATTGGGATACGGTCCCCAAATAGCGAAATCAACATCGGATCCGGCCGAAACATCAATTACCAAGTTTCCACCCTGATCAATCTCCAAATAATACCAGGATGGGTTCGGTGTTGCTGCTAAACAACCGTAATTGTTACCTGGGTTCGTTTGTTGCGCTGAAGGGGCTCCTGTGTTCGCTGTAAAAGTAATAGGTGTTCCAGAACAAATTGGGTCTGGGCTATCACAATTCGTATTAGGCTGTAAAGGTGTTGGGATTGTCAAACAAATGGAAAAAGTACCAGTTCCACCTCCCCATTGCCAAATTCTTATGTAGTAAATTGCTCCAGGGGTCAATCCAGTTGCCGTAATTTGCGGCATCAGTCCTGGCCCTGAGTCGTCATCACAAGCAATGATATTAAAGTTGTTTGGACAGCCTCCTGAGTATAATGCCATTGCACCATCCGTCATGGTTCCTGCCGCCATTTGTAATGCGACATCACCTCCCGCTGGAGCAACAAAACTGTACCAAACATCCGGAGCTCCTGGGTTTGCACAAGGTGGTGTTCCTCCATTTGCTGCGTTATTCTGGAATGACGCTCCGTTTGAAGAGCCATTGGTAGGTATACAAGTCGAATTTACTGTTAATAATGGAGCTCCGAAAAATCCACCACACGGTGTGTTAGATTGTGAGTGCCCAATGGATGAAAAAACGGCTGTTGTAAATAAAAGTAGTAGGTATTTCATAAGATTATTGTTCAAAATTTTCAATGTCTTTTCTGGTGATGTCTTCACCAATTAGCACCATAATATGTGGCAAATCGTACATTTCTTTTTGATCTGGGTTCGCTTGATCGTATTGACTGCGTTTCACAATTTTTACGGTGTTGTTGGAAGCAAGCCAGAGCTTGACAAAGTTTTCCGATTCGTACTGTACTGTTACATCGTCTCCAATTTGTTCAAGTGCGGAAGAGGCCTCTGGGTTCTTTAAATCCTCAATGAACACAACTCGATCCTTTAATTGATTTTGATAAGAGGAATCCAACCCTTGAAAGGTTCGAACACTCATAAATAATTTATGTGGGTTTTCCTCCTGCCATTGCTTAACAGGTGTCGTATTTTGAGCAAATGAGCTAAATTGAAGAAGTAAGCTACATGCTATTAGACTGTTTCTCATAATTTGTGAGTTTAGCATACCTACGCTGTCCATCAAGTCTTGGATTTTACTAACTTCTCATTATGATCAAAGTCAAACCTAGATTTACCATAAGGCGATTGTCTGCGATAATTCATTATGAAAATTTAAGATGATTATTTTAGTAGGAAGTCGCTAAACATGCTGAAAATACTCGTCAAATGGTCTTGGAATTCGTAAATTTGCAGAAACACAAAAGTTAGGTATGCGAAAAATTTCCACGTCCCAATCGGACGCTTTGTTTGAAAAGGCACAAACGTATTTTCCAGGTGGCGTAAACTCGCCCGTTCGAGCTTTCAAATCTGTTGAAGGTGGACCTTTGTTCATGAAGAAAGGCGACGGTTGTTACTTGTGGGATGAAGACGATAACAAGTTCATCGATTTCAATTGCAGTTGGGGGCCGCTCATTTTAGGGCACAATCACCCAAAAGTGTATCAAAATGTGATGGAAGCCATGCAAAATGGAGCTAGTTTTGGAACACCTACCGTTAAAGAAAATGAGTTAGCGGAATTGATTTTATCACGCAATACCTTTATCGACAAAATTCGATTTGTAAGTTCTGGAACGGAGGCTGTGATGTCAGCACTAAGACTGGCACGCGGATATACAGGGAGAAAGAAAGTCCTAAAGTTCGAAGGCTGTTACCATGGTCACGTAGACTCAATGTTGGTGAAAGCGGGAAGTGGACTAGCAACCTTGGGAACTTCCTCCAGTGCAGGAGTTCCAGAAGAATATGCGAACGAAACATTGGTGCTTCCACTAAATGATGTAGAAGCATTAAAATCTTGCATAGCAGAACACCCGAATGAAATTGCTTGTGCTATCATTGAACCGATTCCTGCGAATAATGGGTTGTTATTGCAAGACAAAACTTTTTTAACTGCCTTGCGTGAGCTGTGTACCGAAAACGGGATACTCTTGTTTTTTGATGAGGTGATCTCTGGTTTCCGCGTGGCCTTTGGAGGTGCTACAGAGTATTTGGGAATTGTACCGGATATTGTTACTTACGGTAAAATCATCGGAGGCGGACTTCCAGTTGGTGCATACGGCGCGAAGAAGGAAATCATGAGTCACGTAGCCCCAGACGGACCCGTGTATCAGGCCGGAACCCTTTCAGGGAATCCAGTGGCAATGGCAGCGGGAGTGGCACAATTAACAGAATGTGCCAAGGAAGGATTTTATGAAGAGCAACAACGAAAAACAGAAGTTTTTGTTGGTCGAATTAATGAATATGCAGCTGACAAAGGATATCCGTTCGAGATGGTGACCGTTGGTTCTATTTTTTGGCTGTCTTTCGACGGCAAGAAGCGTATTCAACGTGCCGATCAAATCGATCCGGACATGACGCATTTTAAGCATTTATTCACCGAGTTGCTGAATCGTGGAGTGTACCTTGGGCCAAGTGGTTATGAAGTAGGATTTATATCGCAAGCGCATACTTCAGCTGTTCTTTCCGAGGCTGCGGATGTTTTCAAAGAGGCCTTGGATGCGGTTTTCTTGGAAGAGCTAGCTTAGGGCTATACTAAAGCTACATTAGGTGTAGTCAAAATAGTCGGAGTTACTTCTTGCAACCTGCCTTTCGCTTTCTCATCTCTTCGCCAGACATGTCAAAGTAACGAGAGCACTCTTTTTCACGAGCGTCTTTCAACTTTTTCATCTTTTTGGCATCTTCAGCTGTTGCCTGACGTTCGAGTAATGCCGCCGAATATTTGTTTAAATCGTCGGTTACTTCAATACACTTGCAAAATTGTGGGTCCTCTATGCTACCGTCTTCTTCGCCTGAGCACGCCCACAATAGTCCGACAAGAACAACAGGGACGATAAAAATTCCAGCTCTTTTGAAATATTGGGAGGATCGAAATGCGTTTGGCATAAAAAGATTTTGAACGAAAATAGAGATTTTTAAGCGAGATGATACAGGGGAACGGCGAGAAGTATTTCTTTCTTTCGTGAATTCTCGCTTTTCGCCGACGACTTCTTACTATTTTTATCAAAATGCAAACAATGTCTAAACTCCCCAACGTAGGAACAACCATCTTCACAGTCATGTCGAAACTGGCTAACGAACACAAAGCGATTAACCTGTCGCAAGGGTTCCCTAATTTCCCTGTTGATGTGAGACTTACGAAAATCCTTGAGCAGAACGCGACGCAGGATGTTCATCAATACATGCCCATGCCTGGCTCTCCTGCATTGCGCGCCGAAATCACGGCTTTGATTGAAAAACAGTATCAACGGGCGATCAATCCAGTCGAAGAATTGTTAGTTACCGCTGGGGCAACACAGGCTATTTTTACGGCTATCATGGCATTGGTAAAAGAAGGTGATGAAGTAATAGTGTTGGATCCTGCGTATGATTGCTACGATCCTACCATTCGCTTATCGGGAGGCAAGCCTGTTCACATCCCGCTGAACGATACCTATCAGCCCGACTGGGACAAAATCAATGCGGCATGTAATGAAAAAACCCGCATGATCATCACGAACAATCCTCACAATCCATCTGGTCGCATGTGGCATACAACAGATTTTAAAGCTTTGGAAGAGGTCTTGAACCGATATGAGCGCATGTTGTGGTTGTCAGACGAGGTGTACGAATTTATTACCTTCGAAAACGACCATATTTCTGCGAATCATTGCCCCCGTTTGTATGAACGAACCATTATAACATCCTCTTTTGGAAAAACCTTTCACATTACGGGTTGGAAAATGGGTTATATGGTAGCACCAGAAGCATTAATGGCTGAAATCAAAAAAGTGCACCAATTCAATGTGTTTTGCGTAAACAGCGTGGCACAAGCTTCACTAACGGAGTATTTACCTCAAGTAGATGTAACCAAACTTGGTGCTTTCTATCAGGAAAAACGAGATTTATTCACCTCTTTAATGCGTGAAAGTCGATTCAAATTACTGCCATGTGATGGGACCTATTTCCAATTGGCTGATTACAGTGCGATAAGTGATGAAAGCGATGTAGATTTTTGTAGAAGGTTGACCACAGAATTTGGAGTAGCTGCGATTCCAGTCTCTGTATTCAACGACCCGCCACTCGATCGAAAGCACATTCGGTTCTGTTTTGCTAAGGATGATGAAACATTGATAAAAGCTACTGAGAAATTATGCAAGATTTGAGAGTTACTTTGGTGCAGGCTGATCAAGCTTGGGAAAATCCAGAAGCCAATTATTCTAATTATTCCAGACTGTTGAATGGAGTAGAAACCGATGTAATATTGCTCCCAGAAATGTTTCACACGTGTTTCAGTATGAATCTTGAATTAGCTGAACCATTCGAGAACAATTCGGCAGTGGAGTGGTTAAAAAAAACGTCTTCGGATAAAAATGCAGCAATTTACACTTCATTGATGGTAAGGGAGAAGACGCAATTTTTCAATCGAGGGGTATTTATCACACCTGAAGGTATTGTACACACGTATGATAAGCGCAAGACCTTTGGACTGGCGAAAGAGAATGACTTTTTTTCTTCTGGAGATAGTGAATCAATTATTCACTATAACAATTGGAAGTTCAACTTGCAAATTTGTTACGACTTACGGTTTCCAGAGATATCACGAAATAAAATTTCCAACCAATCGGTAAAGTATGACGTTCTACTCTACGTGGCAAATTGGCCTCAGAAACGATCGTTGCATTGGAAAACCCTACTTCGCGCGCGAGCAATTGAAAATCAGTGTTATGCAGTAGGTGTTAATCGGGTCGGGACTGACGGAAATGATTTTGATTATTCAGGAGATTCCCGTGTAGTTGATGCTCTGGGTCAGGAACATTTGCTTGAACAAGGAAAAGAAATGACGCAAACATTTGTTATGAAAAAGGGCGAATTAGAGGCAATACGTGAAAAGTTGCCTTTTTTAAAGGATGCGTAGACCTCAAAGCCATTGATAATTCTGGATATCTGATATGAATCACATATATTTGTTACACTTTAATTTTTAAGATCTATGAAAAAAGTATACCTAAGCTTTCTCCTAGCAGGTTTTGCAACGAGTGCATCTTTCGCACAGTTGAACACGAAACCATACACATTCGGAGAAACAATCAATGAGGCTTCAATCAAGCCTACACAAACACAAAATCACCAATCTAAAGCACCAGGAGTTATGATCTGGGAAGATTTGTTTGATTCAGGTGCGAACTGGGTAATTGACAACGACGGTCAAGCTGGTGGAGCATTTGGATGGACAATCGATGCAGTAAACGACGGTTGGTGGAGTACAAATGGAATCTCTTCTACTTCTGGTGGAGGTTACGCTGAATTGTCTAACGGAGATGCGCAGCAGGGGACACAAGCTTCTGATGTGACTTACACGTTGACAAGTATTTCTTTGGATATTCCGAACCTTCCTGGAAACACTGCGAATACTGACCAGGCTACTTTGGAGTTCGAACAGTACGGAGCACGTTTCAACGATGAGCAAACAATTCAGATCTCTACGGATGGTGGAGCTACTTGGACTGTTATGCGTGACAACGCTGATCACTACCCAGTTTTATCTGCTGGTGGAGGATCTGCATATCCAAACCCGGACTTGATTTCAATCAACTTGGCACCATACATTACAGGAAACGCGAATAATGTTCAAATTCGTTTCCAGTGGACAACTGCTTTCCCGCAATTGTCAACAAACCCAGCAGTTTGGATTACTTACGGATGGTACATTGATGACGTTCGTATTTTCACAAACCCAGACAACGATATCGAAGCACAAGAGCCTTACTGGGGAACAGCAGGGTTGAATTACTCTCGCATCCCAGGTACTCAAGTAGCGCCAATCGATTTTGCTACGTTCGTATTCAACAACGGTTTGAACACACAAACTGATGTTACATTGAATGTTGACGTGAACAGTGGAGCATGGACAGGGTCTTCAACGCCAGTAGATGTACCAGTTGGAGCTACTGATTCAATCGGAACTTCTACGCAGTATACCCCAGCAACAACTCCAGGAAGTCACTCTTTCACATGGGAGGTAACTCAGAACGAGACGGATGATGAGCCAGCAAACAACGTTTTGGTAGGTGACGCTTTCGACGTAACAGAGTTCGTTTATGCAATGGACGATGATGTAATTGATGGATCAACTGGTAACGCTGGTGAAGGATTCGAAAAAGGAAACTTCTTCGATATCTGGGCTGATCAAACAGCTTACTCGATTCAGACAAAAATCGCATCAAACGCAGTAGTTGGATCAATCGTTTACGGTAAAATTTACCGTTGGGACCCAACTAGTGCAACTACTTTCGCAGATGCATTGTTCTATGAGCAACAAACAGATTTCTACGAAATTACTCAGGCTGACCTTGCTGGAGGATTGTTAACACTTCCGTTATTGGCACCACTTGATTTGACTGCAGCTAACAACACATACTTTGTAGTTGTATGTTCTGACGGTGACGGTGGAGCGACTGATGATGTTCAGATTGCAACTTCAGGAATTTCTCCAACAGGATTCTCTTACTTCTATGCAGCTGACGATGATGCATGGTACTTGCAGCCACAAACGCCAATTGTACGTTTGAACTTCCAGAACACAGTTGGATTGGAGGAATTGTCTAACGTTTCTGCGTTGAACGTATTCCCTAACCCAGCTACAGACGAAGTAAAGGTTAGCTTTGATGTAACTACAACTTCTGATGTAAAAGTGGAAGTATTGGACATCACTGGAAAAACAATTGAAACAGTAGTTGACGCTGCGAATGTAACAGGAATGCAAAATAACTCAGTAAATACTACTGATTACGCTGCGGGTGTTTACATGATCAACATCACTACAAACGAAGGTACTATCCAACGTAAATTCGTTAAGAAGTAATTCTTAATCAATCATACTGAAACCCTGACCTCCGTAAGGAGCGTCAGGGTTTTTTTTACCCTTTAGTTGCTATTTTTCTTCTCTCAACTATGATAATCTATACTAGGTGAACACAAACTATTTCAATCAAGAATCGGCTCGGTTGCGTTATCGAGCACTCACACGAGACGATATTCCTGCATGGGCAACCTTCTTTGAGAACAATGATTCCTTGCATTTCTTCAACCTTGAAAAGAATTACAATGGTATGGAACAATCTCAAATTTGGATAGAACGCCAATTGAATCGTTACGATGAATTCGGTCTGGGATTACTGGCTGCTACAGAAAAAGAATCAGAAAACCTAGTCGGTATAGTTGGACTCATTCCACGCACTTTTGAGAAGGGAGATGAAATTGAAATTGGCTATTCATTTTTACCAAGTTGTTGGGGAAACGGTTACGCCACGGAAGCGGCAATTACGATGAAAGAATTTGCCAGAGATAATCGTATTGCTCCGAGAGTAGTCTCCATGATCAACCCTGATAATTTACCTTCTATCAACGTGGCTAAACGCAACGGTATGAAGCCATTATTCGAGACAGTTTTTGAAGGGGAGAAGCATATAGTATTTGGTACGGAGAGTTTCTAATGAGGATCCATCACTCTTTTCCCTCCCCAAATCGGCTATTTTCACGATATTTGCCAAAAATTTTCTGGCATGAACAAACTCGTCACACTTCACGAATTCATCATGGATCGTCAAGCAGACTTTCCTTTTGCAACAGGAGAACTTTCACGCTTACTTTCTGACATTGCTATAGCATCAAAAGTGGTTAGCAAGGATGTACGCCGTGCTGGTTTGTTGGAGAACTTTCTTGGAGCACAAGGTTCAACAAATGTTCAAGGAGAAGAACAACAAAAACTAGACGTTATAGCTGACAATCAGTTCATCCAAATGTTTCAGGCCGGTGGGGAAGTCTGTGGCATTGCTTCCGAAGAAAACGATGATTTTATGGCCTTCGATTCGGAATATTCCCAGAAAGGAAAGTACGTTGTACTTTTTGATCCACTCGATGGATCTTCAAACATTGATGTAAACGTTTCCATTGGTACTATTTTTTCCATCTACCGTAGAAAAAGTGAAACGGGTACAAAAGCAACATTAGAAGATATGATGCAACCGGGGAATGAGCAAGTTGCCGCTGGGTATGTATTATACGGATCTTCCACCATGTTGGTATATACGACAGGACGCGGTGTAAATGGCTTTACTTTGGATCCATCTATTGGAGAATTCTGTCTTTCTCATCCCGATATGAAAATGCCTGAAACAGGACGTATTTACGCCATGAACGAAGGCAATATCAATATTTGTGAAACAGGAATCAAGGAATACATCAAGACGTATTGTCAACAAACATTGCCTGGGGCGAAACGTCCGTACTCAGGTAGATACATTGGTTCATTGGTAGCCGATTTCCACCGAAACCTTATCAAAGGGGGAATATATATTTACCCTGATACCGAGACAGACCCAGAAGGAAAGTTACGACTCTTGTACGAATGCAATCCGTTGGCATTTATTGCCGAACAAGCAGGCGGATTAGCGACTACTGGTCGTGAACGTATAATGGATATAGTTCCAGAAAAATTGCACCAACGCGTTCCATATTTCGTTGGTTCTAAAACCATGGTCGAACAAGCCATGAGCTTTCTTACCGCTGAAAGCAATAAAGTTGTTCATTAAGTATGGAGCGAAAGGATTTACGTACTTCCTTTTCGCAACTTGAACCGATCAATCGAACAGCAAATGAGCTCCAAATTGTCGGTTCTAAAATTGCCTGGAACGGACTCATAGGTTCGTCACGTTCTATTTGTGCCGCAGCCGTAGCACAACAAGCACCTGGGAATCATTTGTTTTTGCTGGGAGACAAAGAGGAAGCTGCTTATTTTTTGAATGATTTGCAGGAAATGTATCCAGATCATACGAATATCTTGTTTTATCCTGCCTCCTATCGTGTACCCTACGATGTCGAGAAAACAGACAATGCCAACGTTGTATCCAGAGCAGAGGTTTTGGAAAAAGTGAACAGTGGCAACAACTTATGGATTGTCACCTACCCCAAAGCTTTATTCGAGAAGATTCCAAGCAAAAAAGTTTTAGATAAAAACACGCTAAAACTAGAGGTTGGAAAATCCTACAGCATTGACTTCATCAACGAAATGCTGCTAGAACTGCGCTTCGATCGTGTGGATTTCGTGTATGAACCAGGACAGTTTTCCATTCGCGGCGGAATTGTAGACGTTTATTCGTACTCAAATGACGAGCCTTTTCGAATTGAATTTTTCGGAGATGAAGTAGAAAGCATCCGAACCTTTGATGCCAGTACGCAATTGTCCATCAAACAGCATCAGTTCTTTTCAGTAGTTCCCAATGTGCAGGGAAAGATGATCAATGACGGTAACGAGACCTTCCTGACTTACTTGGGAGACAGCACTACCATTTGGTTGGATTCCTTCTCAAAAACTTTCGATACACTCGACAAAGAATATCGAAAAGCGCTGAAAATTTACGATAATCTCGATCATCAAACCAAGCCGACGATACCAGATCAGTTGTTCTTGCATCCTTCAAAACTGCAAGAAGTATTGGAGGTACAGTCCGTGGTTGAATTTGGTTTAGAGCATCATTTTGAAGTACAAAACTCCGAAACGTTTGAATTCAAGCCACAACCGAGCTTCAATAAGAACTTTGAACTTCTCTCGCAGGACATCATTGAGCGCACAAAACAGGGCTATACCGTTTGTATCTTTTCGAATCAACCGAAGCAAATTACCCGCTTGGAACAAATTTTTGAGGATACGAATGCTGAAGTTTCCTTCCGACCTGTTCCTGCAGCTTTACATGAAGGGTTTATAAGTCCGGCAAACAAGTTAGTGTGCTATACAGATCATCAAATTTTTGAACGTTATCATCGCTTCCGACTAAAAGAAGGGTTCCGCCAGGCGAAACAAGCATTGACCCTGAGGGAGTTGTATAATTTACAGAGCGGGGATTATGTTACACACATTGATCATGGAGTAGGAAAATTTTCTGGTTTGGAAACCATTGAAGTAAACGGAAAACCGCAAGAAGCCATTCGTTTGTTGTACCGAGATAACGACGTTTTGTATGTCGGAATTCACGCATTGCACCGTATTTCAAAATTTACCGGGAAAGACGGAGCGGCACCTAAAATGAATAAATTAGGTACGGCAGCATGGTCCAACCTTAAGCAAAAGACTAAGAAGAAGATCAAGGAATTGGCCTTCGATCTCATCAAATTATACGCTAAACGAAAAGCACAGGCTGGATTTGCATTCAGTCCTGACACCTATCTACAGAACGAGTTGGAGGCTTCGTTCATGTATGAAGACACCCCAGATCAGTTGAAGGCTACTATTGCCGTGAAGGAAGACATGGAGTCAGACACACCCATGGATCGCTTGGTTTGTGGAGATGTTGGATTTGGGAAAACAGAGATTGCCATTCGGGCGGCGTTTAAAGCTGTTGCCGACAACAAACAAGTGGCAATTTTGGTTCCGACGACTATTTTATCAATGCAGCATTTCCGAAGTTTCAAGGAGCGTCTGAAAGATTTTCCGTGTAATATCGACTATATCAATCGTTTTAAATCTGCAAAGAAAACCACGGAGACTTTGAAGAAACTGGCAAATGGTGAAATTGATATTTTGATAGGCACGCATGCCATTGTCGGAAACCGTGTCAAGTTCAAAGATCTTGGCTTGATGATCATTGATGAAGAGCAGAAATTTGGCGTTTCGGTAAAGGATAAATTGAAGACTTTGCGAGCTACTGTCGATACGCTTACGTTAACGGCCACGCCAATTCCAAGAACGCTTCAGTTTTCATTAATGGGAGCACGTGATCTAAGCATCATTAACACGCCACCTCCAAACCGTCAACCTGTGTTAACAGAAGTCATTCAATTCAAAGAAGAAACGTTGAGGGATGCTATTGCTTATGAGGTGAGTCGTGGAGGGCAAGTGTTTTTCGTGCACAACCGTTTGCAGAACATCATGGAGATTTCTGGGATGATTCAACGTTTGTGTCCTGGTGTTCGTGTGGGCATTGGTCATGGGCAAATGGATGGACAGGAATTGGAGAAGATCATGATGGGCTTCATCAACCATGAATACGACGTTTTGTTGGCTACGACCATTATCGAGTCGGGGATTGATATTTCCAATGCAAACACCATTATCATCAACAATGCGCACAATTTCGGGATCAGTGATTTGCACCAACTTCGCGGTCGTGTAGGTCGATCCAATAAAAAGGGATTCTGCTACCTTGTGGCACCCACGGCATCCGCGATGACCACAGAGGCTAGGAAACGACTGGAAGCTCTGGTTCAATTCTCGGATTTAGGTTCTGGATTCAATATTGCGATGAAAGACCTGGATATTCGTGGTGCTGGAAACATGTTGGGTGGTGAGCAAAGCGGATTCATTGCGGATATCGGGTTTGACATGTACCAGAAGATTTTGAACGAAGCAATTGAGGAACTGCGAGAATCGGAATTCAAGGAACTGTTCGAACAGCGAAATTCGGATAACTTAACGCAGTTTGTGAAGGATTGCGTCTTTGAAACAGATTTGGAGATCCGAATTCCAGACGATTATGTAAACAATGTTGCGGAACGATTGAGTTTGTATCAAGAATTGGATAGCATCTCAGATCAAGCTGGATTGGATGAATTCCTGGAGATGTTGACCGATAGATTTGGCCCCGTTCCTGATGAAGTTCATGAGTTGGTACGCTCGTTCCGCTTGCGTTGGCAGGCACAAGAATTAGGCATGGAGAAGTTGGTCTTGAAATCAAACAAAATGATTGGGTATTTCATTTCGAATGCACAATCGCCGTTCTATGAATCACCCGTTTTCACCAAAATCCTTGACTTCATGCAGCGCTATCCTTCCAGAGCGAAACTGAGCGAGAAAAACGATCGATTGCGTATCATCATTGATGATGTGAAGTCCTTAGGTGATGCTTTCAACCGTTTGGAGCAGATAATGAAGGCGTGAACTTCTTTGACGTTGCCAATTCTGTAAAATACCCCCTACTTTGTTACATGTTAATACATTAATACCCCCTACTTTGTTACAAATTATTGTAACTTAACCAGGATTATTTAGTAAAAAGTGCAATAAACTTCAAAAAATGCAGCTAAATCGACAAGCTTATTCTCAACTCGAACTGTGGAAAGCAAACAAGAAGCGTAAACCACTAATAATTAGAGGTGCAAGGCAAGTTGGTAAAACAACACTTATTCGTCAGTTTTCGAAAACATATAAGTATAGCATATTACTTAATCTGGAGTTAGAATCAGATTTGAAGTACTTCCAAAATTATACTGAAATACACTCCATTGTTGAAGCTCTTTTCATTCAGAATAATATTACGAGTTCAGAAAAATCTCAAACATTACTTTTCATTGATGAAATACAAGAGTCACCCGAAGCTATTGCACTTTTAAGGTATTTCTACGAGATGGTACCTGAACTTCACGTCATTGCAGCAGGCTCACTGCTCGAGCATGCAATAAGCAAGGTAAAGAGCTTTCCAGTAGGTAGAGTTCAAATGCTCCATCTTTCTCCATTGAACTTTATTGAATTTTTAGATGCCATAGGTCATACTGCTGCTTTAGAACAGTTGTCTAGTATTCCAGTATCTATCCCTGCCAATCAAGTGCTGAAAGATTTGTTTCATACATATGTAATAATTGGCGGCATGCCAGAAGTTGTGCAAGAATACGCGGATACAGGAAGTATTTCTGGACTCACATCAATCTACGAGAGTATCTGGGAAACTTATAAAAATGACGTAGAAAAGTACGCAAGTAATGCGACAGAGTCGCGTGTGATAAAACATATCATGTCTACGGCACATTTATTCGTTGATCAGCGAATCAAATATCAAAATTTTGGTAACTCTAATTATCGATCCAGAGAAGTTAGTGAAGCCTTCCGAAACCTTAATGACGCTAAGATAATACGATTAGTGCTTCCAACTACCGACGTACAAACTCCTATCAAACCGGATGTTCGTAAATCACCAAGAATGCAGTTTCTTGATACTGGAATCATCAATTACGAATTGAAAATTCAAGCAGATATGCTAGCCATGGATGACCTAAACAATGCATATAAAGGAGCAATTATCCCCCATGTTATTTATCAGGAACTCTTATCAATTGAAACAACAAAGGCATCGCTACCTAATTTTTGGGTACGAGAGAAAAAGTTTTCCAGCGCTGAGGTCGACATTGTTATTCAACATAAAGGATTAGTTTTTCCAATTGAAATAAAGTCTGGAAAATCTGGTACTTTGAAGTCACTACACCAATTCATCGAAGCAGCTAATCACCCTTATGCAATTAGAATGTATGCGGGTGAATTTAGCATTGAGTCACACTCAACAGACTCGGGAAAAAGTTATTTTTTGATGAATCTTCCCTACTATTTGGGAACCAAGTTATTTGACTATTTGGATTACTTTATGAAATCATATCCTTTGTCCAAAACTTAAGATTCTTCGGCAATTTTCAAACCATTGCCGTTTTCGGTTCGTCATACAGGTAAATTCACCACCATGCGCTATGTTTATTTCTTATTAATTGTTCTTTTGATGGCAAGTTGTGCGCAAGGAAGGCTGCGTTTGCGTAAGGTGGATAAAACCGATCGGAGTGAGTTGGTTGAAGTTACTCCCAAGAAAGAACGTTCTTTTGCCTCCAAGCTACATCAGGAAATTGTTGAAGCGAAAAATACGAAGACTTCCGTCGAAGTTGCTCTGAATCCTGAGGAAACTACGATTGCTCCTAAAACTTCAACTGTTGATGATCCGACTACGGAATCCTTTGATGCTGAAGAAACTGCTACAGTTGTAGTGGAAGAAGATCCTTCGAATCAGCAAAAAGTGAAACAAGCTTTGATTGCTGAGCAAGATGCCCGGCAGGCGCGAAATTCATTCATTTGGTCGCTGGTCATGCTTTTTCTGTTCTTTATTCCGTTTGTGCCGTTATTCTCCATTGTTCCATTTGTTGTCGGTTCAATCAAACTGAATCAGTCCAACAAATCGGATTATATTACCTTAGAAGGAGAACGTGATGCTCGTATAGCCAGAATTATGCAATTGATCTATGGCGTGCTGGTCGGGTTGAGTCTATTGTTAGTTGCGATTCTGTTGATTGTACTTCTCTTGTAATATTTCTTTCGAACATAAAATCCAGTGTGGCTATCCAGCAAAAGACATATCCTTGTTCAAGAAATCCTCCCTTTTTGCTACCTTCGGAGCATGTCTAAACGCTTGAAGGCAATTGTTTCTGTTACCAACGATTTGTACACCGATAATCGGGTTCATAAAGTGTGTACGTTCCTTCAGGAAAATGGCTACGATGTACTATTGGTAGGAAGAAAGCGACGCTCTAGCGTAAAATTGGACGCCAGGACTTATTCTACGAAGCGCATGAAACTGTTGTTCGAAAAAGGTGCAGCGTTTTATGCTTTTTTCAACCTCCGATTGTTCTTTTTCTTGCTTTTTAAAAAATGCGATGTTCTGGTCTCCAACGATCTCGACACCCTACTTGCAAATTATATGGCTAAGAAGTTCAAACGCAAGTGTACTTTGGTGTACGATTCACACGAGTACTTTACGGAGGTGCCTGAATTGGTAAACCGTCCGAGGGTACAACGGATATGGTTACGCATTGAAAAGTGGATTTTCCCGAAGTTGGAGCATGTATATACAGTCAATGATTCTATTGCCAGAATTTACTCCGACTTATACAACAAAGACGTAAAAGTTGTACGGAACATTTCGCAACGATGGCGGCCGGAAAACATTCCATCCAAACAAGAATTAGACATTCCGGAAAATGTACCGCTAATCATTTTACAAGGTGCGGGTATCAATGTAGACCGTGGAGCAGAGGAGGCTGTAGAAGCCATGCAACAAGTGGAAGCCGTGCTGATGATTGTTGGTGATGGCGATGTTGTTGGACAGTTAAAAGACCGTGTCAAAGAATTGGGATTGGCATCGAAAGTGCGGTTTTATGGTAGAAGACCGTATTTAGAAATGATGCAGTTTACCTATCACGCGGATGTCGGTTTAACTCTGGATAAGGATACCAACCCAAATTATAAGTTTTCGTTACCTAACAAAGTCTTCGACTACATGCATGCCGGAACGCCGGTTGTCGCAACGAATATCTTGGAGGTAGCACGTGTTATTCGAAAGCATGATATTGGTTATATCTTAAAAGACTTTTCTACCGATACGTTAGCCGCAGCATTGGGTGAAATATTAAATGATTCGCAGCGTTTAGATGCCATGAAGGTGAACTGTGCGAAAGCAGCTGAGACTGAGAATTGGGAAAACGAAACTGCAGTTCTGGCAGAAATTTACCCTGAGAATGGCTGATAAGCGAATGCATATTGTCAGTTTTGATGTCCCTCTACCCGCGGATTATGGTGGTGCCATAGATGTTTTTTACCGTTTGAAAGCATTGCACGCGTTGGGCGTAAAAATTACACTGCATTGTTACGAGTATGGACGCGGTCAGTCTGCAGAATTGGAGAAATATGCCGATTTGGTGATTTACTATCCACGTCGAAAACGTTTGATGGACGTTCTAGACAAACTACCATTTATAGTTAAGACCCGATCCTCAAGAGCTTTGATGAGGAATTTGCTGGTCAATGATGATCCTATCCTTTTCGAAGGCTTACACACAACATTCATGTTAAATGACGAACGTTTGAAACATCGCATGCGAATGGTGCGAACGCATAATATTGAACATGAGTATTACGATGCTCTGGCGAAGCAGGCCTCTGGTTTTCGGAAAAAATTCTACCAATCCGAAGCGAAAAAATTAAAAATTTACGAGCCTCGATTACGTTTTGCCACGCACATTTTTGCCATCAAAGAAGACGACGCATTCTACTTCAAACAATATTGTAAGAACACCTACGTGCTTCCAGCTTGTGCATCCATGGAAAGTGGAGCCAGCGAAGACACTTTACCGTATTGCCTGTTCCATGGAAACCTCTCAGTACCAGAAAATGAAACTGGGTTAATTTGGTTGATCGATAACGTATTTGCACCGTTTAATCTCATAAACAAATTAAAAGTTGCGGGTAAAAGACCCTCTGAAGTCGTCGTTCAGCACTGTCAACAACACAATATCGAGTTGATTGCAAACCCAGACGATGCCCACATGCACGAATTAATTCAGGAGGCACGCATTCACGTTTTCTATTCGAATCAAGATACAGGGGTAAAACTGAAAGTGATTAACGCGCTTCGATCGCCGGGGGCTATTCTTGCCAATCGAAAAATGCTTCGTGGCACAGACTTTGAACATTTGTGTGATGAGGTAAACAACCCAGAGGCATATGTAGAGCGTATTAATTCGTATCTTATATCACCCGTATCGGAAATACATTTAGAGTTACGCAACGCTTTTTTGGAAGAGCACCTAAACCCTGTGCGGAATTGCCACATCATTACCGAATTACTATGAAGAAATGCATTTTACTTGTAATACTATTCCTTCCCATCTCACTTCTTGCGCAAGAATTTAGCGGACAATGGTACTCGAGTTTTACGGTTATGGGTACTTCCATGCGTATGAATTTGGATGTTGTCGAATCACCAGAAGTTACAGTGACAGTCTCTAACCCCGACATGAACTCTTCTGAAATTGAGTGTGATGAAGCTGAGGTCAATGGCAACGAATTTTACTTTAAATTGGAATCTTTAAATCTCACCTACAAAGGATCTAAAACCGGCGACAGCATTCAGGGAGAAATGCAGCAACACGGATTGAAGTGGGATGTTACTTTCACCAGAGAAGAGCAAGAAAAAGCCGTAGCCAATCGTCCGCAAGAACCTAAACCTCCTTTCCCGTACAAACAAGACTCGCTCCAAATTGAAAATGGAGATATCAGTCTCGGTGCTACCATCATATTGCCCAATGGATTTGATAAAAATACACCCATTGTCATTCTTTCTTCTGGGTCGGGGCCCCAAAACCGCGACTGTGCCATTGCAGGACACAAGCCCTTTTGGGTGATTGCGGATCATTTAGCTCGCAACAATATTGCTTGTGTTCGTTTCGACGATAGAGGCACCGGAACGAGCACCGGCAACTACAATGAAGCTACCTTGATGGATCTGGCATCAGACGTTGAAGCCGTTTCGAAATATGTACGAAAGGACTTGATGCATAAAAAAAATCCGCTTGGTTTGTTGGGCCACTCCGAGGGAGGAATGCACACGCTAATTGCTGCTAATAATTACAACAAGATTGATTTTCTTATTCAATTAGCGACGGTGGGAACCACAGGAAAGGATGTACTTATCCAGCAACAATACGATATTCCTGTAGCTTCGGGAGAATCTCAGGAATTGGCCAAGTGGAATCAGGATACATATCTAGGGATGAGCAACATTGTTTTGGAATACCCACAGGACGTTGCCACAGATTCTTTGACCACATTTTTAGGCAATCAATACGAAAATGCTCCAGAGGGTTTCGACAAAAGTACTAGCGGTCGACTTCAGTTCATTCTGGGTAATATTATGTTCATCAACAGCCAATGGATGCGTGAGTTTCTGCAATTTGAAACAGCTTCTTATTTGCCTAATTTGGAAAAACGAGAAGTGATGATGCTCGTAATTCATGGAGAAAAAGATGTTCAAGTGACACCTGAGTTGAATAACGCAGGATTTCGTGAATACGAATATGCGGAATTAGCAATTATTGAAGGGGTAAATCACCTCATGCAACATTGTACTACTTGTAGTATGCAAGAATATGGTGAATTGGAGGAAACAATTTCCCCAACCGTTTTGAATTACATCACGACGTGGGTTCAGAAGTTTCAGTAGGAGACTCGTCGTCGTCATCAATGGTATTTTCTTTGAACGCCGAAGGAATTAAATCTGGAATAAGTTTTAGTAGCAACGGCATCAACACAGCACCGCCAGGCAGCATAAAAACCGTCAAGGCAGGAATGGACTTCGCCAAATCTTTGAACTGGGATTTCACGGCTTCTTTTTCCTCGGCAGTAAGCTCTTGCGTACTGGACTTTCGAATAAGCTTTACGAGTTCCTTGCTCTCCTGAAGTTCAACTTTCAATTTGTCACTGTTTCGTGAAATTACTTTACTCCAACGCTTCGAAAAACTCTTATAAACTTTATCGTACTTTGATCGATCGCTCAAATACGCTACCTGATCTTTACTTTTAAGGACGAAGTTCTCCACCATTCTCATCGAAGCTTCTTTTTCCAACTCTTCAATCTGCAAGTGCTCTGCTAATTCATTCAAGAAAGCCACTTCTTCTGGTTGTGCTTCGTGGGTTGCTAAAATGGTCACTACCGAGATGTCCAGCAGAAATCGTTTCAATAAGAAATGTCGCGCAACGAAGGCAGAGAAATCCTTCAAGGTGGCTCCTTTTCTGAATCGTTCCAAAACCAGATCTCGATCTTCCTCATCCAGGTTAGCACTGGCTAAAAAGAAGTGAAACAAATCCGTTTCTTTCGATTCAACAACGCCGTCGGAATACACAGACAGCGTAATCGCTGTTAAAGCATTTTCTGCATAATTATCATACTTCTTTAAGGCTTCTTCCTCTCTTTTGTGCTCAAAATCATCGAACAAAATAACATCAAGGTAAGCAAAGGCATTACTCAAAGAACTCACCCACCATTTATTCTCAAATAAGTTGGATTTGATATCAATTCGTTTCGCCAAAACACTTTCCAGCATTTCTTCGTTTCCTTCTTTCTTGAAAACTTTAAACATTCTGGAAATGGCACTGGCGTTGTGGTGACGATAGAAATTTGTTAATGCTTCCAGGAATGCATCTTTGTCGAATTCTTCCTGAATATGAATTTGCTGGTACACGAAAAGGTGTGATTCGAACAGTAATAGTTTCAACTTTTCCTCTATTGTCCATTTGGAGTCATCCAAATGTTTCGCGAAAATCATTTGCATGGGATATCCAAACATGATTCCAGAGTGACCCAATGTCAGGTGCATGAACTCGAGTTTTCGTGTCTCATCGGGTCGTTCTAAGTCAAGAGAAATCTCTCCGTGATCAACAAGATCAAAGTATTTATGAATCCAGCCTTTTGCTCCAGGTGATAACATGTATTTCTTGGCTTACGCGTTGAAACAAAAATAGGTAAAAGACTCAAAGAGTAAATATTCAGGAAGTCGGTGATCTGAAAAAAACAAGGGCCTCTTTATGCAATCCATTTACTCTGGGGAGGCATGTTTTGGGTTCTTTCAATGACCTTTATACTTGGTATTACTTCGCACCGAAAGCATAACGCGCCGCAAATCCTACTTTTAGCCCTACTTCGAAATCAGGAATCATGCGTAAGGTTGGACCAGCATCCAAGGCGACATTTATGGGGATAAAATCGAAAGTGTATTCCACGCCAAAAACTCCAGTAGCACCTCCCCAAAATCCGTTGGTGACGTTTGAGAAAATTCTTCCATTGGAATAGCCAAGGTCCAACCCAGCGCCGGCGTACCAATCAAAATCATTCACTAATGGATGATTGTAAAGGTACAATCCTTCCAGCCATATAAAACGACGTCCAGCACCAAAGTTGACTTCCACGGCATTAGGTTCTTGGAAAAAATGTTTCACACTGAATTGGGCCATATCGATGTTTAGCGTGGACCAATCACCTTTTATTCCTACGGCGGTTTTGTACTGTTGTGCGTACGATGAAGTTCCCAGCGTGGAGAGCGCCAGAAGAAGGAGATATTTTTTCATTTTCTTGCAGGTTTGTAGTATTCAAACGCACAGGAGAGTGGATTTATTACTTTGTGAGAAGACAACTTTAGGCATTAATTCTCTGCAATTCCCTAATCAACAAAATTCTTTTAACAAAGAACGTTAAGGCAAGTACTCTCAGAAGCGCAATTTCGTATTTTTGTTCATGCGCAATTTTCTGGCCTTCCTACGTCAATTCCGTGTCATCCTGTTTTTAGCTTTATTACAGGGGATAGCGCTTACATGGTATTTTACTTTTTTGCAGTATCCGCGGTCACAATATTTGACTTCTGCGAATGCTGTTTCAGGTACCTTGTTCCAATGGCAGTATGAGATTACAGAGTTTTACGGTCTTAAGCAAAACAACGACTGGCTACAGCGGAGAGTCGCTCTTCTTGAGTCGCGGCAAGTTAAAAACCTGAAGAAGATAGATCGTGAAACGGTCACGATCAACGATACCACGTATAAAGTGCAATACGTTTACACTCCAGCGAATGTCATTCGGTCAACGCACACCATGCGCAATAACTATTTCACCATAGATATTGGTTCGCCACAAGGAGTAGAAGTAGGGATGGGTGTTTTTGGAATCAATGGAGTTGTAGGTACCATTCACAGCGTGAATAGCGAGTTTGCAACTGTCAAAACTTGCCTCACTGAAAACATCAATATTGCCGCCATGATTGAAGAATCGGGCGAACATGGGTTCTTGAAATGGGATGGTAAAGATGCACGCAAAGGATCGCTCACGGGAATTTCCAATGATCGAAAAGTGAAAAAATGGTCGCACGTGATTACCCGCGGTAGTGCAGGGACTTTCCCACGTGGATTGCCTATTGGTAAAGTACAGAAAACTGCATCAATTGAAGGAAAACCATTGTGGGATGTTACTGTTTTGTTCGCTGAGGACTACCGAAGCATTCAAAGAGTCTTTGTGATTAAAAACCTGTTGCTGGATAAACAAAAAGAACTTGAAGATAAGTTACCCGAATGAATACGTCAATCTTAACACATAGTATCCGGGCCGTCTTGCTGTTCATCCTTCAGGTGTTCGTTCTGAACTACCTGGAAATTGGTTATGGGATTCATATGATGATCTATCCGCTTTTCATCCTTTTACTTCCGGTAGAACTGAATGTCTTTTACTTGATGCTGATTGCATTTGGGTTCGGCGGACTTATAGATATTTTCTCAGATACCTTTGGGATGCATGCTTCAGCCGCTTTGATGTTCGCTTATTTCCGACCGATAATTTTCAAACTGTTTGCACCGCGAGACGGTTACGACATCCTTATGGAGACCAACATGTTTCAAATGGGGTTTGGTTGGTTTTTTCGAACGTTTGGAATTTTACTGCTCATTCATCATTTTTGGTTTTTTATCCTAATGATTTTCCGCGTGTCGGAGATTTTGTATATTCTACAAATGACGGGGCTTAGTACTATTTTGTCTTTTATCCTTTGCATCTTATTCCAACAATTGTTCTTACGTAAACCGAAGAAGGAAGCATGAAATATGACGGTAGGAAATATGTAATTATTGCATTCATTGCGCTGATTGGGATCATCTATGCTTTTAAGTTGTTTTACATGCAGGTGGTAGATGATTCGTGGAAGCTACGTGCTCAGGAAATTGCTGAAAAACGTCGTGAAATCACCCCGCCTAGGGCTGTAATTTTGGATCGAAATGGTAAGAAAGTAGTCGAAAATAAAACGTACTACAATCTTATGATGTGTGAGGATGAAATTGTAGACCTGGACACTGCTGAATTTGCTAAGTTAATTGGTTGGAAACGTGAAGAAGTACGTAAGCGGTTCAAAGAAATTAAAAAAGAGCAGGGTAAGTTCCGAAATCGTCAGACGGGAAAAATGGAATCCAATTACAGGTCATTCAGGACCTATCCGTTTTTAAAAGAAATGACGGCGGATGAAATGTCGACGATTGTGCCTCATTTGGAAAAGTTTCCCGGTTTCCGGGAAGAAGTTTCCAGCATGCGAAACTATCCATACGGAAATGCTGCCAACATTTTAGGCTATTTGGCAGAAGCAGACGCCGAGGAAGTAGGCCCAAGGAAGTTTTATAAGAATGGCGATTATATTGGAAGAGCAGGTGTAGAGCGTTATTACGAGGAAGAAATTCGAGGCGAAAAAGGAATCAAATATGTCGTTCTTGATGCCGTAAACGATAAAGTGGCCTCGTTTGAAGGGGGTAAATACGATACTACAGCCAAACAAGCCGATCCTATTCACTTGGGATTGGATATTGAACTTCAAGCTTATGGCGAGAAACTCATGCAGAATAAAAAAGGTGCCATTGTTGCTATCGAGCCCAAAACAGGTGAAATACTTACACTCGTGTCTGCCCCAACATATGACCCAAACCTTTTGGTAGGGAAAAGAAAAATTAAAGAGAACTATCCAAACCTTGCCGCCGACGAGAACAAGCCTCTATTCCCACGTCCGTTGGCATCTGCCTATATGCCAGGGTCCACTTTTAAAACCATTCAATCCCTTATCGGAATGCAGGAGGGAGTAATAACCGAAAACACGGGGATTGCGTGTAACAAAAGCGTAGTCGGGTGTCACAATCATCCATCCGCACAGAACGTTACACAGGCAGTACAAATGTCCTGTAACCCATACTTTTATGCTGTAACGCGTCGTATCATCCATCAGAAAAAATCAAAAAACATCAATGAGGACGCTGCCATTGGATTGGCCAAATGGGCGGAGTACATGCATAGCTTCGGACTTGGCGTAAAGTTAGAGTCTGACTTAACTGGAATTACCTCTGGTGTAATTCCAGATCCAGCGTATTACGATAAGTGGTACGGGCACAACAATTGGCGTTTTTCCACGATTCGATCTATTTCCATTGGGCAGGGAGAGGTACAATTAACACCACTTCAGTTGGCAAATGTTGCGGCAATCATGGCGAATAGAGGTTGGTATATTACGCCGCATGTAGTAAAGTCTATAGGAGATAATGGTCCTCTACCACGATTTCGAAAGAAAAATTATACCATGGTAGATCGCAAATATTTTGATCCAGTAGTAGAGGGAATGCGCCGATGCGTGGAAGAGCCTGGGGGTACGGCGAGTCGTGCAAGGATACCAGGCATCACTGTTTGTGGTAAAACCGGAACGGTGGAGGATCAAAGAAACTTGAAAAGCGGAGCCTTGTTAAAACGACCCAATCACTCTGTGTTTATTTGCTTTGCCCCCATGGATGATCCCCAGATTGCTGTTGCTGTTTTTATAGAGAATGCTGGAGGTTTTGGGGGAACCTGGGCGGCGCCTACTGCAAGTCTTATCATGGAGAAGTACTTAACAGGAGAAGTCAAGGATGAAGCCAAAGAGAAGCGAATCCTTGAAGCCAAACTCTCGCTCTGGGAATGAGACAAAATCAATCGTTAACCGGTAGTATCGACTGGCCACTTTTTTTTGTGGTGCTGCTTCTAATGGGATTTGGGATTGCCACGGTATATTCTACAGCCTATAACGAAGACCATCCAAGTTTGTTTGACTTTTCCATGGTGTATGGAAAACAGGTCATGTGGGTCGGGGTTTCCCTCTTTTTAGGAATGTTGGTGTTTCTCATCGATTCAGATATCTACCGCAAATTCGCCTTACCCATATATGGATTCAGTATTGCATTGCTGGTCATCGTACTATTTATGCCGGCTAAAAATGGTGCGCACTCGTGGCTGGGAATAGGTAATATGGGGATTCAACCGGCCGAATTTGCCAAGATTGCAGTGGCGATTCTTCTCGCACGTTATCTGAGTGACTTGAATGTCAATCAGCAGAACATTCGGACAGTTTTTATTACAAATGCCATTCTGTTGTTTCCAATGGTGCTCATACTTTTACAGAATGATGCAGGAACGTTTGTGGTATTTACCTCATTTCTCTTTGTAATGTATCGTGAGGGAATTACCTATGATCCGCTGATTTTAGGAGTGGTCAATCGAATTCCTGGGATAAAATTCAAGAAAACGTGGTTGGGAACGCACTTTATCCCCATCCTGTTCGTCACGGTATTTCTATCCATCACCACTCTAATCCTATCAAAAGAAACAATCACCTTGGATTTCCTTCCTGGAGAGGAGCTTCCGGGAGTATACGGGTTAATTTTCTTCTTATTTGTTTTCTGTTTGGTAGGATATGGAATTCTTCGGTTGATTTTGAGCAAACGCGATCGCGGAAGGGCGTTAATCATTGCGCTAATTGGGTTTATTTTATCTACGACAATTTCACTTGGCGTTAATGCCGGATTTGATAGTTTGCAATCGCATCAGAAAGTTCGCATTGAATTATTCCTTGGAATTATAGATGAAGAATTGGCCGATCAAGCGAAGGATGGCGATGATTACAACAGAAATCGAGCTATTGCCGCAGTGGGTTCGGGAGGATTCTCAGGGCGAGGTTACAAAAATAGTATGCTGGCCAACACGCGTACGGGCCACGTTCCCGAAAGTGAAACCGACTTCATTTTTTGTCCCTTTGCGGAAGAGTGGGGCTTCCTTGGATCGGTAGTTTTGGTCGCTTTGTACATATTTATGATGTTAAGAATTGTCAAAATAGCTGAACGTCAGCGGTCTCGATTCAATAGGGTATATGCGTATTCCGTTGCAATGATATTGTTTTATCATTTTGCAGTAAACATCGGGATGAGTATTGAATTTGCCCCAGTTATCGGGATTCCGCTACCATTCTTCAGTTACGGAGGCTCTTCAATGATGTCTTTTTCGATGATGCTTTTCATCCTACTCAAACTCGATAGCCAACGTAAAGATGTTCTCAATTGATTTACCCGTAAGTCAGATAATTGGGGATAATCCTTATTTTTAACCCTCTACTCATAGTCCATGAAAAAAGAGCCAAAATCTGAGAAGTTACAAGCAGTGTGGTACTGGGTTACCGGACGCAACAGCGACGGAACTAAAAAACAAAAAACGCGCTTCACAAAACGCACCACATGGATTCTATTCGTGTGCTGCTGGTTGATGGCATTGACTCCCATATTGGTCGTTTGGTATATGTTTGCCAGTCAGCCCGAAGACGAATTGCCTTCTGTTGAATCCTTGGAAAACCCACCGGAGCTATTGGCTTCCATTGTATACGCCGATGATGGTAAAACAGAATTGGGACGCTATTGGAGCGTTAACCGTACCACTGTCGACTACAATGAAATTTCACCCTACGTTGTAGACGCCCTAATTGCAACAGAAGATGAACGCTACTTGGACCACGCTGGAATTGATTTCAGAGCATTAGTGCGAGCTGTTTCCAATTTTGGAGAAGCAGGAGGAGCCTCTACCATTTCACAACAGCTGGCAAAATTGCTCTTCACCTTACAAAAGCGCGAAGAGGAACGAGCATTACGTGCCGCTGGGAAACCAATACCCAATGAAGCTACGGGAACGATGAAACGTGTTAACGAAAAAATTCAAGAGAATATCATCGCCGTTCGATTGGAAGAGCGTTACACCAAAAAGGAAATCATTACGATGTACTTAAATCAGTTCGATTTCTTGTACAACGCCGTGGGGATTGAGAATGCTGCGAAAGTATATTTCAATAAGAAGCCGATTGATTTGACCAAAGATGAGGCAGCTATGCTTGTTGGAATGTGTAAAAACCCATCGCTTTATAATCCTTACACCTACAAAATCAAAAATTACCGTCCTGAGGTAGCGAAAGCGAAAGGAATAGATATGGACGATGTAACGGAAGCGCAAATGCAAGAGCTACGCACAAAGGACAGTTTGCGCTCTCATCTTCGTCGGGATCAAGTGTTGAAGCAGTGGTTAAAAAACAGTAAGTCGAAGAACGATGCACTTCAGAATTACATCACGCAAGAAGAATATGATACACTCAGATTAAAGCCAGTAGAAATTGATTACCAAATTGTCGATCACAAACAAGGAGTGGCGCCGTATTTCCGAGAGTCGCTGCGTGCCGATTTAACAGCATTGTTTGAGCAAAAGAACGAAGATGGATCGTACAAATACGCGAAGAAAGATGGTTCGCCCTACAACATCTACAACGATGGCTTACGTATCTACACCACGATAAACGTGGATATGCAGCAGTATGCTGAAGAGGCACTGGAAAAACACTTGAAAGGAAGGCTTCAAAAAGAATTTGATAAGAACAACAAGAGTCTGAAGAACTTTCCTTTTGCCAATGGGACTGACGAAAAGACAATAAAAACACTCATGAAAATGGGGCGCGGTCAAACAGAGCGCTACCAAAACCTGAAGCGAAGAGGAGCTACGGAAAAAGAAATTCTTAAGGAATTCAGTTATCCAGTACCCATGCGCATTTTTTCCTGGGAAGGCGAAATTGATACCGTTATGAGTCCAGATGACTCTATTCGGTACTACAAAGGAATATTACGATCAAGTTTGATGTCCATGGAACCGTCTACGGGCTTCGTTAAGGCTTGGGTAGGTGGAATAGATTTCAATCATTTTGCCTTCGACCAAGTGAAAATGGGAAAACGTCAGGTAGGATCAACCATCAAGCCCTTTGTTTATGCCACAGCGCTGCAAATGGGTACATGCAAGCCCTGTACTAAATTTGAAGAAGGGTCATCCTTCTGTGTTGATACATATGGGCCAAACGGTAAAGTCAATAAAACCTGGTGTCCCGCTGGTAAAATTCCAGCCAATGCAACGATGGAGAGAGGCTTAGCACTTTCAAATAACCCAATAACAGTAGCAGTAATGTCCAGTATGGGAGGATATGCTGGACCGAATAACATTGCCAAGTTGTGTAAAGATGCCGGCCTGATTATACCACAAGAGCAAGTAGTTCCTTCTATGTGTCTCGGGGTTATGGACTTATCTGTTCACAATATGGTGGCTGCCCAAGCAATGTTCGTTAACCAGGGAATATATGTGGAACCAACAACGGTACTCCGGATCGAAGACAGAAATGGGAACGTAATTTACAGTGCGAATCCGCACAGTAAAGAGGTTTTGAATTCGCATGTGGCCTACAGAACACTTCAGATGATGAAAGGTGTGGTTCAATATGGAACGAGTACATCACTTCGTGGAACCTATCAACCTTGGGGAGGATTGAAGTATCCAATGGCAGGTAAAACGGGAACAACCCAGAGTAATTCTGACGGATGGTTTATTGGTCTAACACCTGATTTGGTAACTGGAGTTTGGACTGGTGGTGAAGATCGTTTTGAACGCTTCCGTAGTATGACCTGGGGACAAGGTGCACGAATGGCGCTACCTATATATGGTTATTATATGCAGTCTGTGTACAAGGATAAAGATCTGAAAATCTCAACAGAAGATTTTGAAGAACCAATTGGTTACGACCCAACACGATTTGAGTGCGAGAACAATGGAGGAGATGTGGAAGACTTTGGTATTGATTGATAGTAAGATGACATGAATAAAGTGGTAAAAAACGCTGAAGAAGCGTTACAAGGAATTGAAAGTAATATGACCCTAATGCTGGGCGGATTTGGATTGTGTGGAATTCCAGAAAATTCCATTCAAGAGATGGTTCGTTTGGGAGTCAACAATTTGACATGTATTTCAAACAACGCTGGAGTGGATGATTTCGGCCTGGGATTGTTATTGCAAGGCAAGCAGATCAAAAAGATGATCTCCTCTTACGTTGGAGAAAATGATGAGTTTGAACGTCAAATGCTTTCAGGAGAATTGGAAGTAGACCTGATTCCTCAAGGTTCTTTGGCTGAAAGATGTCGTGCCGGAGGAGCAGGAATACCAGCATTTTTCACGCCTGCCGGCTATGGAACGGAAGTAGCAGAAGGAAAAGAAGTGCGAGAATTCAACGGCAAACCACATATCCTGGAATCGGCCTTAACAGCAGATTTTGCCATAGTTAAGGCCTGGAAAGGCGACACTGAAGGAAATTTGGTATACAAAGCAACGGCTCGAAACTTCAATCCTGTGATGGCCATGGCGGGTAAAATAACCGTAGCAGAAGTAGAAGAATTAGTACCTGCTGGAGAGTTAGACCCTAATGAAATCCACACACCAAGTATTTTTGTACAGCGTATTTTCCAGGGGGAAAGCTTTGAAAAGCGCATAGAGCAGCGAACGGTACGACCGAAAGCATAGCCAGTCTAAAATGTGTATTTTAGACTAAATGAAAGCCCTCCTCATATCACTACTATTGCTTTTTGGTCTCAGTGAAACAAGTCTGGGGCAGCAAAATGCATGTGTATGGGGGCAAGACTTTAAAATTGTGGTACTCGGATCCTCTACCTCAGCGGGAGCCGGTGCTTCACATCCAGACAGTGCTTGGGTAAATCGTTATCGAAATCACCTTCTTGGGATTAATGCAAATAACGAGGTTGTCAACTTTGGGGTCGGAGGATACAACACGTATCGTATTATGCCAACAGGGTTTGTTCCGCCAGCTGGAAGGCCTGTACCAGACGATACCAAAAATATTACGGCAGCACTGGCGGAAAACCCCGATGCCATTATCATCAACATGCCATCAAATGATGTAGCACTTGGTTTTTCATACGCCGAACAAATGTTCAATTTAGACACTATTGTCTCGATTGCCGTACAAAATAACGTTCCAATTTGGGTGTGTACGACACAACCAAGAAACTTCGGAAATCAAGCGCAGCTGGACTTACAATGGGAGGTTAAAGATTCAATCTATGCCTATTTCAACCCCTACACGATTGATTTTTGGACCACAATTGCAACTCCAGGTTATACAATTGATACCCTGTACGATTCTGGCGATGGTGTACATTTAAACGATTCTGGACATGCAATTCTGGCCGATCGCGTCATTCAAACATCCATATTGGATAGTATTGCCTCGCCCTCGGATACCATTGATTATGCTCTTTTGGATATGGTTGTCGCACCAAGCGTTTGCGGTGATTCGTCAACCGAAGTACAACTGATCGTTGCGAATGTCGGATTGGATAATTCCACCCAAACCAATATTATTTTACAGTCGGTAAATACGATTTTCTCTACCTCAGAAACCAACACATATCAATATCAAAACGGTATGTCGTCTTGTAGCTTGGATACCTTGAATTTTAACATCAATACTTACGAGGTTGGCAATTATCAACTCACCGCAACGGTGCAAAATGCATTGGATTCTATTTCAGCCAACGATCAATTGCAAGTAGAATTCAACACACTGGGTCATCCGGACCCATTTATCCTTTTCGATACTATTTGCAACCCTGGCCCGGCACAATTGTACGTGTTGACTTCCATTGGAGATGAAACTTTTTGGTACGATGACACCACTGCCCAGCCCATTCTGAATAACGAGCTACTGACATTACCATTTGTAGATATAACGTCCACTTTTTATGCCCAAGTTGTGCGTGGCGACTTGTTCTACAAAGAATCATTACATACGACCCTGAACTCAAATATCAACTTCAACGGAACCATGTTTGATCTGGTAGCAACAGATAGTATCGTCATTGACAGCTTTGATGTTAAAATCAATTCGTTGGGAATGCAGGGCGTTGAGGTATTCTATAAAATAGGATCGCATATTGGTTTCGAAACGGATGCGACCGCCTGGACGTATCTGGATGATGCTACGGTTGATGTGGTCGATCAAAACGATTGGACAACCGTACCCATTGGAGGACTTTCTATTGCTCAAGGAGATACTGTCGGTATTCATGTTCGCATGCAAAATGTAGGATCCAACCTATCTTATGCTAGCGTTCCATCGCCACAAACGCGCTCAACATCAGAACTAACAATGATTACCGGGAGCGGAGTGAGTGCAAACTTTGCCAATAGTTTCTACCCAAGAGACTGGAGTGGAGGAGTGTATTATCATCATGGTTATCGTCCTTTGGGAGATTGTGCAACTGAGAAGTTGGAGGCCGTAATCACGGTGAGTGCATCTGAGTTAATTGCAGGAAACGACACGATTATTGACATCATTGATACGCTCATTGTGCAGGCAACTTCGGGTTTTGATAGTTACGATTGGTCGAATGGAAGTGATTCCTCTGTTGCCGTTTTGCCCGCTGCTGATTTAGGTGTGGGTATCCATTATGTGGATGTTTTCGCAATGGATTCTTTAGGATGTGAACGTTACGATGAGTTCGTCGTTGCTGTGGCTGACCTGGTTAATTTGGATGACACGGAATTGACTTCTAGTAAAATGCTGGTTTCACCTAACCCTACCGTCGATGAAATTTATGTGGATGCCTTACCAAATGCCTTAATTTACTTCACGGATTTACGAGGGAACTTTGTTCGTGTAGACCAGGCAAAATGGATACATAATTACTCACTTCAACAGTTACCGGCAGGCGTGTATTTAGTTCACGTGATTGAAAATGAAAAGCACTACGTTGAAAAAGTTCTTAAAACCGAATGAAATTTGTTTCGGTAAATAAAAGATACACCTGGTGCTGCCTGGCAGTTGTTTTCTCATTCGTTTTTACTCGCTGCACAGAAGAGCAGCCCAAGGCTACAAGTCTACCACAAATACATCTTTCGTTTGATGACGAGCATTTAAATGGTGGCGATTATCAGGTAGGAGACTTTATTTGGTACGACACATTAGGAAATAAAATCTGGGGTGAAAAAATTCGGTTGCGCACACGAGGCAATCGCAGCGCTACATTTGACAAACATTCGTATTCACTTAAGCTGAGTACCTCTGAGGAGATCCTTGGAATGCACTCGAATGAGAAATGGAAATTGAATGCAGAGTACATCGACAAAACATTCATGCGAAACAAACTCAGTTATGATCTGTTTCGATCCTTTTCTCCAGGAAATTGGGCGCCAAAAATCAAGTACTGTGTCGTTTATGCCAACAAGGATTATGACGGAATTTACGCCATGACGCAAAGTGTAGACGCGTCTACATTAGATCTCAGAAGCGGAAGCGGGGGCATTTTATTTAAAGAACCTCCCATTTCGCATCCTCCAAGTGAACACGAAGAACGGTATGAGAAGTTTAAGAAATACGTCAAACGAAGCATTCGATACAAAGACTACTCTATCAAAGCTCGTTACAAATTGGAGGATGAGTGCTACTTCAATCAGCGTTATCCAGATATTAAGAAAGAAAACCGTTCAGATGAAATTTACCGCTTAACTGAGTTCATTTTCAACAGCTCCGATGAAGAGTTCAGCGATCCACAGGTTTTTAATCAGTATTTTGATTTGGAAAACTTAATTGATTGGCACTTGCTGATTTTGGTTACAGCTAATGGCGATGGCACCTACAAAAACTTCTACATGAGCCGCAAGGAAGAAGGGAAGCCGTACACATTTATTCCCTGGGATTACGATCATTCTTTCGGACGCGATGGTGATGGTGAACCCTCAAAAGTCAACATTATTCCCGTGAAGAAAAATATGGCGTTATTGCATCGTCTTATGGAAACAAATGCTTTCGATTACAGAAAGAAACTGTACCGAAAGTTTCGCGACCTCAAAAAAAGTGGCGTGCTTGTAGACAAGAACATCTACCGAATGATTGATGCGAATGTAGCTTTGCTAAAGTCCGAGGTAAAGGACAATGAAAAACGGTGGCCTTCTGAAGAAATTGGGTATTTCAAAAACACTTCTTTTGACACGGAAGTGCAACGAATGAAAAATTGGGTAACGAATCACCTCCCGCGGTTGGAAGAATATTTGAAAGAACAAAGTCAAAGACCGACCCCTGAAAAACAAGCGAAAAGGTTGATTCTTCCTGAAGATTTCCCTGATGTTTTAAAAACAAGCGCTGAAGAACTTCTGAAAGCTGTTGAAGACCTTTAGTACAATATAACATTCGAGAATTCCGTACTTTAGGTACATGACATCAACAAGATTTTTTCTGTCTTTTCTGTTTTGCGTAGCCTGTGCTTGCGTCTTCGCTCAAAATTACACCATGCCCGGAGAAGACTTTCCGCACAAAGGAACTTGGCTTCAATGGCCACATAACGATTTGTATGGACCTTTTTATCAGGATGACGTTACCCCAACGTTTGTCGGAATGGTAGCGGCTTTGCAATTAGGGGAAGAAGTATATATAATTGCCAAAAATCAAACGCACCAGAATCAGATTGAAGCTGCCTTGACGAACGCCTCTGTTCCCTTGACAAATATTACGTTCTATCATTATCCAACAGACGATGTTTGGGTGCGAGATAACGGTCCCATTTTCGTTTTCGACGACAATGATGAATTGCGTATCCTTGATTGGGGATTTAACGGTTGGGGGAATGACGCACCGTATTATTTATGCGATTCTATTCCGGGCTTGATAAGCAACGAACTTCAAATCCCATCCCTTGATTTATCAGCGATGGTTCTGGAAGGCGGTGCAATTGAACATGACGGACAGGGAACAATAATGGCAACAAGAAGTTCTGTGACTCATAGCAGTCGAAACCCAAACCTGACGGAACAACAAATTGAAGCGTACCTGGCGCAGTACATGGGATTCACCAAGTTTATTTGGTTGGATGGAGTGTATGGAACAGAGATTACAGATATGCACATCGATGGTTTTGTAAAGTTTGCTAATGACTCCACAATTGTTACCATGAGCGGATCAGATCTAACCTACTGGCAAGTTCCTATGGCGGATCAAGCTGAACTTTTCAATGCATCGAATGCGAACAACGAAGCTTATAATTTCGTCACAGTTCCGTTGACTCAAAACAATGTAACTACTGCCTACGGAAACAATCTGGGTTACAAGGGGTCTTACTGCAATTACTACATAGGAAATGATGTTGTGATAGTTCCAACCTACAACGACCCGAACGATAGCCTGGCAATGGGAATTATCCAAAACGTGCACCCAAATCGAACAGTTGTGGGTGTCGATGTTCGCAACATTTATGAATACGGGGGAATGATACACTGCTTGACGCAACAGCAACCTTTAGATCCTGCGCTCGTCGGTTTGAATGAAAATCTGGAAGGTGACGAGATAGCATTTGAAATCTCTCCGAACCCTACATCAGGTGTCTTAAACATAGAGTTTGCAGAAGCGTATTCTGGTGAAATATCTGTTTCGATTTTCCAATTAAACGGACAGGAAGTGTTGCATGAAAATTTAACGCTGAATACTGCCAAATCTACCAGTCTGAACCTAAGAAATGTGGCTGATGGTGTTTATTTATTTCAGATAGCTTGGAATGGAAAACAATCAAAGCTTCACAAGATGGTTATTCATCAGTAAAACGCGAATAAAATACTATCTTTGAGAGGCAGTTTTCACTCAAAAAAGAACACTATGGCCCTTGATAAAAATGGCATTGCACAAAGGATTGCACAAGAACTAGAGGATGGATGGTATGTGAATCTTGGTATTGGAATACCTACACTCGTAGCAAACTATATTCCAGATGGAATAGAAGTAGAGTTTCAATCTGAGAACGGCATATTAGGAATGGGACCGTTTCCTTTTGAGGGTGAAGAAGATGCTGATTTGATCAACGCTGGAAAACAAACCATCACCGCCAGAAAAGGAGCTGTCTTTTTCGATTCGGCCACTTCGTTTGCCATGATTCGAGGACAACATGTCCAACTCACAGTATTGGGTGCCATGGAGGTAGCTCAAAATGGAGATATAGCCAACTGGAAAATCCCGGGAAAAATGGTGAAAGGAATGGGTGGAGCAATGGACCTTGTGGCTTCGGCAGATAATATCATTGTAGCCATGATGCATACGAACAAAGCTGGAGTTTCGAAACTACTCAAATCGTGTACCTTGCCATTAACAGGCGTTGGGTGCGTGAAGAAAGTAGTGACCAACTTGGCCGTGTTGGAAATCAAAGACAATCAATTCCACCTTATGGAGCGGGCACCTGGAGTTACCGTGGATGAAATTGTGGCAGCGACCGAGGGTGATTTGGTTGTTCCTGATCATGTGCCGGAGATGACATTGTAGTTATAAAAAAGACATAAACGTTCGTGTACTTCATACTTGTTAATGTCTAAAGACGTATAGTCTCGGCTTTAAAAATCCTTAACTGCTACTTTTTCCAACTATGAATGTTTTATGTGAAGCATTAACTTGCCGTGTTACGCTCTCATTAGCATTGTCCTAGAACTTGTCATACAATCGATGACTGGCTCATAATAACTAACGTTTTCGGAGCCTACGGATGCTAAGGTGAAGGAAGTATACATATCATGAACCAGGCCACCCAAAATGTTTGTGTCTGTAAAAAAGGGAAGTTGGTGAACTGCATGAGCTTTAACATGATTGCAATATCCTGGTTCAGCTAATTGTTAGAATGTGAAGAGACCATTATAAATATTCGAAACTTCCTATATTTCAATTAATTATGTTAGGAATTCTAGGAGATTGTTCTATTTTAGTAAAGCTCATTCTAACCATTTGTTTATGAAGGAAATTGATCTATTACAGGAATTAAATAGCATTTCGAAGACACATTCGTTACAGCGGGAAGAAATCGATCAAATAATGATTGAGTTTGCCGGCAGAATTACGCGCTCACTCAAAATTGAACGAATGAGTGTATGGCTCTTGAACTATGACGAAAGGAAAATGACCTCCTTGGGGGAGTATGACAAGCGTGACGAGTCGTTTAAAAAAGATACAGTTATTCCGATGTCTATGTGCCCAGAGTATTTTGCTGCGCTTGAGAAAGATGAGATTTTGTACGTGCCAAATGTTTTAGAATCGCCCATTACAAGTGGACTGAATGAGAATTACAGCAAGCCCGCGGAAATCATTTCCCTCTTGGATATCCCGCTTCGATTCGATGGTCAGATGATTGGAGTTATGTGCTTCGAAAAAACAGGAACAGAGGTCAAAGAATTTGATGGGAAAGAACGCTTTTTTGCGCAAGCGATTTCCTTGGTTTTCTCTTCCAATTTAGAAGCACGAAAGCGTCGGGCGTTGCAAGAACACCTGAACAATGAATTAAACGAAAAAGAGACGCTGTTGAAGGAAATTCACCACCGGGTAAAAAACAACCTTGCTGTTGTGTCGAGTTTGTTGAACATGCAAAGCAGCAAAGCAAAAGACGCTTATCATCGTGGATTGTTGGAAGACTGCAGGGGTAAAGTTCAATCGATTGCCGACATTCACGACATTGTTTATCAAACCAATTCCTTTTCGGCCATTAGCGTTCAAAAGTATTTTTCTCAATTACTGGAAGAAATCTTACAATTTTACGATGGCGATGAAAAAGACATCTCCATCGAATTAAACATTGATGATTTTGAACTTTCAACGCAAACGCTCATTCCTCTTGGGCTCATCGTCAATGAAGTGGTCACCAATTCATTCAAACATGCTTTTAAAGAAAAAAGCGGAGGAGAAGTGTCATTTACTTTAATCGAGAAAGACGGATTTATACAAATGAATATCATTGATAACGGCGTTGGTTTTAACGAAGAGGATTCAACACAATATCGTTTGGGTATGGATATCGTAAGTGATTTGGCGGATCAATTGGATGCAACCTATTCTTTCTTCAGTGATGAAAGCGGGGTCACTTTTCATTTGAAAGCTCCCATGGAGTAGGAGTTTCTTTCTCGAATACTTATTACAGTGCATCGAAAAGAAAGCCTAATTTTGCACCATGGATATTTCAGTAATCATAACCGCTGGAGGAACGGGGAAAAGGATGGGTAGCGAAATCCCCAAACAATTCATGGAGGTTGCTGGAAAGCCTTTATTATTCCATACAATTTCCCTCTTTCATCAATTCAACAAGTCAACGCAAATATTGGTGACGTTACCAGAAAGTTGGTTGGATTACTGGGACGAACTCATCAATACCTATCAATTCGACGTGCCACATGAGGTAATTGCCGGTGGTCAGGAACGATTCCACTCCATAAAAAATGCGTTGCAACATTGCAATGAACCCATAGTGATGGTACACGACGGTGTGCGCCCGTTGGTTTCAATGGAAACTCTAAAAAGATGCATCGAGGCACTGGAAACATTTAATGCTGTTGTACCTGTGGTGCCTGTGAAAGAATCTTTGCGAAAGGTATCTGGTCGGAAATCGGAAGCGGTAATTCGAAAGGAATACCGTAATGTACAAACGCCACAGTGTTTTGAAAAATCGGTACTGGAAAAGGCATATGCTCAGGAGTATCATGATGGAATTACCGATGATGCCAGTCTTGTCGAGCAATACGGAGAATTTATTCACCTGGTAGATGGTAACGATGAGAACATTAAGATAACCACGCCTATGGACCTTATCCTTGCAGACGTTCTATTAAAGTAACAACCGTTCCGCCTGTTAAATGGTACTAAATATTGAAGGTTAAAGTCTTAATAAGATTATCTTTGGCGACTATTCTTGAATCCATGAAAGTAACTGATCATTTAAGAGCGTCCGACGATACCTTATTCTCATTTGAGATTTTGCCTCCTTTGAAAGGGAAGAGCATTCAATCTATCTATGATGGAATTGATCCATTGATGGAATTCAAACCGCGATTTGTAAACGTAACCTATCATCGAGAGGAATTTATTTACAAAGAGCGCGAAAATGGATTGTTGGAAAAAATTGCCATTCGAAAACGACCTGGGACGGTTGGAATTTGTGCGGCGATCATGAATAAATATCAAGTAGATGCCGTTCCGCATTTAATTTGTGGTGGATTTAGTCGCGAGGAAACGGAAAATGCCTTGATTGATTTGCAATTCCTTGGAATAGATAATGTTCTCGCACTTCGTGGCGACTCCATCAAAACGGAAAGTTCATTCCGTCCGCACGCTGATGGACACTCGTTTGCTGTTGAATTGATTGAGCAGATTGATGAAATGAACAAGGGAAATTATCTTATGGATGATGTCAACCTTGAACCAACTAACTTCTGTATCGGTGCAGCTGGCTATCCGGAAAAGCATTTTGAAGCCATGAATTTGAGTACAGATCTCCAGTATTTGAAGAGTAAGGTAGACGCGGGAGCTGAATACATCGTAACGCAGATGTTTTTTGATAACGAGAAGTATTTTGCCTTTGTGGAAGCGTGCCGAAAGGTGGGCATTGAAGTTCCGATTATTCCGGGGCTGAAGCCTATCAAAACAATGCGTCACATTTCATTCTTACCGAAATTTTTTCACATCGACTATCCCGAGGCACTTTCGGCAGAGTTATTGAAGTGTAAGAACAATAAAGAAGTGGAACAAGTAGGTATTGAATGGGGAATTCAACAATCAAAAGAATTAAAAGAGGCCAATGTTCCGTGCATTCACTACTATACGATGTCTAATTCGGATTCAGTGAAAGCCATAGCGAAAGAAATATTTTAATCTATGAAACTTATTATCACTTTAAGTGCCCTATTCCTTGTTTTTGGAGTTCAAGCACAAAAGAAAAAGAAGGATCAAGAAGACCTGAACCTAAGTAATGTGGTTATTATTGGTCAAATGGATGACCCTGCAGATCGCTATTCTGTCGAAATTTCGATGACAGAACTTTTCGGGAATGCCGGAATTAAATCCAAAGCATCTCTGAACTTAATCAAACAAGGGGGGGACGCCCAAACCTTAGCATCTGATTCAATAACTTCCAGCCTGAAAGCAGAAGGATTCGATACCTACATGGTTATTTCGGTACGAGGGTACGATAAACGATTCAAAACATCGAATGTCGAGGAAACCTTTTCAGATGCGTTATCCAGAGGAAATCTATTTTCCATTTATCAAGAGGGCGTGGTTTCCGTTTCCTTCGAGTTTAAATTCTTTCGAAACGGAAAACTATTGCGAAGTGAAATTATCAAATGCGGTAACGCAAGTAGTCGCGAAAAAGTCATGCGTAAATTGCGCAAGAAGGTAGGCAAACAGATTGAAAAAAGATGGACGTAACATCTTTGTAAATGTATATTGCACAGTAGTTTACGAAGGGAAGTGAAACCCTTGCGTTCGGAAAATCAACGATCATAACTCGTTTCACATGTAGCTACATTGGAGTTCACATTTCAATTTAGCATTATGAAACCATCCTTTATTCATTTAACATGCAGAGCTTTGCTAATAATGGCTTTGCCTTTCAACGCTGCATACTCAGCCACGGTATCAGCAGATTCAGACTTAGGTTCCGACGCCACAGGAGATGGCACTGCCGGAAACCCATACCAAACCTTCCATACAGCATATACCAATGCTGCTGAAGGTGACACCCTCTTACTCTCGGGAACTTTTGATTGGACCAACGCAGGGGAAACCGGAGATGTTGCCATAACTGGATATTCTCTTCTGAAAAGTGTCACCATAATTGGCGATGGTGCGAGTTCAACGTTTATTCAGTCGGCCTCTTCAGCAGGAGTTGCAGATCGTTGTGTTTTTACAATAAACGATGATATAACCTTCGAAAACCTTACCATTCGCTTTGGTTATAATACCAATCAAGGGCACAACGCCGGAGCAATTACAGTTATGGATGATATCCGAGATAATATCGTAACCTTAAATAGCTGTATTATTGAGGATAACGGTATCGATAATGGAACCTCTGGAGGGCACTATTATTTTGCCGGGGGAATATACCTTCGTGGAAATACTTCCTTCCATCCAGATTTACGCATGAATGATTGCACCTTGAGAAACAATACGGCCAATGGGCAAGCGTATGGTGCAGGAGCACTCTATTCTATGCAATCGAACGATGTAACCATAAACCGATGTACATTTAACGGGAATTCTGGAACAGACGGGAGTAGCTTCGGTGTAGGGTATCACAACGTTGCAGGTGCAATGGGTTTTTTCCGATTTAACACAGTAGAAGTAACCAATTCAACCTTTACTGGCAATTCAGCAGAAACCTCTGGAGGAGCCATTTTATCCTGGTACAACCGTACTTATTTAACCAACAACACCATAGCATATAATTCTGTGACTTCTGCTTCTGGCAAAGGAGGAGGAGTGTACGTGGTGTTTATGCAGCAAAGTCCAGGAAACTTGTACTTGAAGAACAATATTATTGCTCAAAACACTGTAAATGGTGCTGCCGAAGACATTAACTTTAATACAGATTCGTGGGCAGCAAATATTCACGATAATGGCTCGAACATAATAGAAACCTTCGACGGTTCTTCAATCACTCCCTCTGGAACAGGAACCATAACAGGAATTCAATCAAATCTACATTTATCGAGTACCCTTGCAACAAACAGTGGGGCAAATGGAGTAATGACGCTTGCACTTTCAACAGGAAGTGTGGCTATTGATGCCGGTGCGTCTGGGTCAAATGCTACGGTGAGCGTGCCGACGTATGATCAACGAAACTTTGTACGTTCGGGATCATTGGATATTGGCGCCTATGAATTTAACGGGTCTGGATTGCCAGTAGAATTGGGGGACTTTATGGCATACCTTTCCGAAGAAAATACAGTGCTGTTAAACTGGGAAACGATTACGGAAAAAGACAACGATCGTTTTGAAGTGTACCGATCCACAGATGGTATTGTTTGGAACTTGATTCAGACAGTGAAGGGAGCAGGAACAACGCAGCAGTCACGGTACTATTCGGCCGAAGATCGTGATCCCTTTCAAGGAGTTAATTATTACAAATTGCAGCAAATCGATTTTGACGGCGATACAGAGTTCTTTGATGTGGTCCGTGTTGAGGTGAATAAAATTACAGGGTTTAAAGTTTATCCAAATCCAAGTACGAATTACATCTCACTGAGCGGAATTGATGCAGGTGACTGGACAATTACAGACCATACGGGTCGAGCGTTTCTAAGAGGTGAAATTCAAAAATCTCAATCCATTGAAATTTCAACCTTACCAGTTGGATCTTACCTCTTGCTAGTGGAAGATCAAGCATTTCCGTTCATTAAAAAATGATACAATGCTAAATTGTAAAAGTAGTCTGCCCAATGCAGCTATGCCTAATTCCGGCTTCCATAAGGAGGCCGGTTTTTACTTTGTGAAAAGCCCCTTGATGCTTAGTAAGTTTAAGGGAAACTCTAAAATCACATGAACCGTGCTGAAGAAAATGGCAATAATTAGACCTAGTTTGAAATGGAAATACATGATGGTCAATAATACAGCCCAGGTGAAGGCAATGATGACACTGCGTTTCCACGTTAATGTTTTGTGCCACTGAATCAGGGAGGTTTTCGAGAACCAGTTCAAGTAATGATAGAGGTATATAAACGAAATGAAGGTCATTAGTTTTAACTCAACGCTCCCGTTAACGTTGAACATCAGATTATCGTTCCATCCCAGGAAGTGTGCTGTATGAGCAGGTAAATTGTGTAACCCGCTGTCTTCAAAAGTTTGCAAGGTTGTTGCGCTGAATTGAAAAGTACCCTCAGGAATGTCAATCCCAATAATTACCAGAGGAATCAAAATGGCAGTAGCAACAGCCATGTAACCATGTTTACTTTTAGCTTTTTTCGCGCCGTAGGCCATGAAAATTAGGGTAAAGAAATAGACATGGATGATCGTGGGCAGAAACAAACCAATCATACTTTTGTACAGGTAGTCTGAATTGAATAAAAGTGCTATTGCAAAGGCAGGAATCAGCAGCACTAACCAATATACCTTTTTTTTAATGAGCACGAAGCCAGCCGCAGCAACCAGACTTAAAAAGTAAAAAGCGTTTGTCCAGCTATCAAAAGCGATCATTCCTTCGTAAAAAGAACCACTTTTTTGTGTTGAAAGAAAAACGAAAAACTTTGGTGTCATGACTAAAACTGAAGCACCAAGTCCTAGCCACAACCACACACGTTTCGGGCCGTTGACGAAATAATTCTTCTTATCCAACCAATTGATTTCTGTAAAATAATGCAGCGGTCCGATGAAAATGAATGAAATCAAAAATAACTCGATAGGGAATTGAAACGCGAGAATGGCAGATAATAGGATCAATCCAATATTCAGTAAGTCGACTCTTTTTGCATTCATGGTAACCACTCAGAAACGGGTTAAAGATAACCAGAATTTGTAGCAAAAATGGGCATCGAATCTGAAGTCCGCTTCTAACTCTCTGAGCTTTCCATTCTTGTTTTTACTCGTTACGTACAATCATTCGCTTGACGATTTTTTCATTTTCGGTGTAGATGTTTGCCAGGTAAACGCCATTCGTTACGTCGGATACATTGACCGTAGTTTCTGAGGTATTGAAAAGCTCCACGCTTTTTACAATTGCACCTGAAACGGATACAATATCCACTCGGTTGATATTCTCGCTTGCCTTTATTTTCAATTGATCTTTCGCAGGATTCGGATATACCTTCACATCTGCACCTGCGTTTCTTGAAACACTGATGACGCTTGAGGTTGTAACGCTTCCATCAAAATCGAATTGCTTTAATCGATAGTATGAAGTTGCTTCATGTGGATTCTGATCGATCACTTCATAATTACGCAGCGTATTTGAGTTTCCAGCTCCATCAATCATTGCGAAGCTTGTCCAATGATGTCCGTCTGAAGAACGTTCTGCAATGAAAAAATCGTTATCTCTTTCTGAGATGGTGGACCAATTCAGCTGAACCGAACTTCCAAGGGAGCTACCTCCAAAATCTACCAATTCAATAGGAAGAGGAACGATAGAGCAATCCGTGGAGGCCGTGTTCGAAGCGGCTTCATCTACAGTAATCGTTTGCACGGTACTTGCGAAATTGGTTACTAATAAAACATATACCTCACCCGGGTTAACCCCAGTAACGTTTGCTTGCTCAACGGCGGCAGTGGAATAACTACAATCTTGCGGAACACCGTGGGCATCACAGGTAGCAATAGCGGTAGGTAGATCTGCATACGGCCCCCAAATCGCATAGTCGATATCAGAACCAGCCGTAATGTCAATAACCAAGTTACCCGCAGTTGCAATTTCCAAATAGAACCACGATGGGTTTGGGGATGTTAATAAGCAGTCGTAGTTGTTTCCTGGATTTACGACATCCGCGTCCACGCCATTGTCATTCGCGGTGAATACTATCGGCGTACCAGAGCATATTGGATCTGGAGCTGTACAAACGGTGTTTGATGCAAAGGAAGGCTCAGTTGCGCAAATATCGAAAGTTCCACCTGCTCCACCACCAAACTCCCACACACGAACGAGCAATGTAGCTCCTGGCGTCTGTCCAGTTAGAGATAGCGAAGAAAACAACCCTGCGCCGCCGTCATCGTCACATCCTAATAGCGTCGGTGCGCCACATGGACCCGAATAAACAGCCAATCCATCATCACCGAGACCTCCGTTATCTGCAGTTGTTACAGTAATATTTCCGCTTGCTGGAACAACCACGCTGAACCACACATCTCCGCCAGAATAAGCCGCACAACCAGGATCAGGAATTCCAGAATCAGTCGCTCCTGCATTGGTGGATGAGGTGTTTATACAAGTTGAGTTAACGGTCAAAGGAGTTGCACTACAAGGATCATCGTTTGGAAGTCCACCACCCGCAGCAGAAACTGCACAAATATTACCGTTCATGTTGTTATTGTTATTTCCAGAACGGCGTTGAATCTGAATAAAATAGGTTGTTCCCAATGTGGTTGGGAAGTTAATAGATCCAGAAGTCCCAGCATCAACTGTGTTGCAGGCCAATTCACCCGTACCACAACCTGTAAATGCTGCCAAAACCCCATCACGATTTGCCCCGCTCATAGTAATGGTCATCAGGTTTCCTGTTCCAGTTACGGTGTACCAAACATCTTGGTAAGCAGTGCCGTATCCGCCAGCACAAGAAGCGTTTACGGTTTGACCTGTTCCGTTTTGGTTGTTCGTGAAACCTTGATTAACACATGCTGCATTTACTGGAAGTGCAGGAGGAGAACCACCACATCCGTTGCTTTGTGCGATTGTCAAAGATGGCACTACAAATGCCAATGATAATAGTATAGAGTTGAAGAATTTCATAGGAGAACGTTTCGTTTATTAAAAGGGTAGGGTGGATGCTAGTAATTTCGAATGTCTTCGAGTGTGATTTTCTCACCAATGAGAATCAAAGCCCCCGTATCAGTGTACAATGATTGCTTCTGTGAGTCCATTTGATCATACATACTTCGCTTGATTATTTTTACATCCCTATGTTCCGATAACCAAACCTTAATTTCAGTCGCTTCAGATTCGTCCAGATCGTCAATAGCTACAGGTTTATTTTTTGTCTCGAATTCGGCGATGTCTGACCAGGAAATTTCTTCTTCAAATACAATATAAGAGACGTTGTTGGCTTTTAAATTATCAAGGAATTCAGGGGTTGCATCGTTGCTTTCAACAAGCATTACAGAAGGGTTGGCACGCGTCCAGTCTTCAATTTCATTTGTTTGAGCAATGGTTCCCAATAGGCATAGAAAGGCAGCCCCAGATAGGTAATATTTTAAAAACATATCGGTGTAATTAGTAAGAAGTAAAATAAATCAGAATACCACTCTAATAAAGGTGTCTACATAGAAGTATGTACTCATCATCTCGTCTGTTGATAAGACGGTTTAGTGAATGTAATCGCAAACACCGATGAACAAAATGGAATTCCGAATTATCGAAACATGACATTGTATGAATAACGTTGGTTTTAACTCGAAAGACTTAAATTTGAACAAAAGTAGGCTGATTCCTGCGGAAAACACCTACTTTTTAAACAGTTTCGCCACGTATTTGCCTATGATATCGAACTCGAGGTTTACTTCACTTCCAACTTTTAACTGATGGAAATTTGTGTATTCGTAAGTGTAAGGTATAATGCAAACGGAGAACTCCTGATCTTTGGAATCGACAACCGTAAGACTGGTGCCATTCACGGTAACCGATCCTTTTTCCACGGTAACGTCGGGTGAATTGTATTGAAAGGTGAACTTCCAACTTCCTTCTTGGTTTTCTATAGCAACGCATTTGGCGGTAGTGTCTACATGCCCTTGAACGATATGTCCGTCCAGTCTACCATTCATTTTCATACAGCGCTCGAGGTTTACTTTTGTTCCAACAACCCAATGACCAAGATTGGTTTTGTTCATGGTTTCCTGAATAGCCGTGACAACATATGCATCACCCTCAATTTTTACAACCGTTAGGCAGCAACCATTGTGTGCCAAACTTTGATCAATCTTGAGTTCGTTGGTAAAATCACACGTTAGTGTGAAATGTACATTTTCGCCTTCCTTTTCAATCGCCTTAACGACGCCTAAACATTCTACAATTCCTGTAAACATGGTACAAAATTACGCTTTTCTTTGGTTGTGTATGCACTCATAAAGATTGCGATTGGTCAAAGGGTTGGCTTAAAGATTCACGCGCTTCTTCGCTTCATGAAAATAAACCCAAGCGCTATCAATATTAAGGTAGGAATGTACACCAGTCCGTACCATACTGGATGTGGCATGGCGAAAGAATCCAAAATGGCTAAAAGCAAACAAAAGGCAGCGATTACAATCAATGTCATGGCGTTGGATTTATCAATAAGATGTCCGATCACAAGGCCAATTATTAGGCGAAGACAACCAATTCCAATACCTCCCAGGTGATATCCAGCAGGTAGATTACGCATATACTCTCGAAAACCTTCTCGGTCTTTTAACAGTGCTTCCAATAGCTCCTTTTCAATGGGATATGCTTTCTCCAATTGAGCCCATAGGATGTAGGAAACGACAACGCCAGCAATGATTCCGGCAAACACAGCTCCGATGGAACGTCCTTTCATTTAGTTTTCTTTTTTGATGTTTACTTTAACCGATTTGGAAGCCGGCGTGTGACTTGATCGCGCTTGCAAAGTATTCGGAACAAGTGGGTTTGCTTCGGGGAAGTAAGTTCCCAAACATCCTTTAGGAATGTTATACGGAACAGCGGCAAACCCTGAAACTCTTCGTTCTACTCCATTGTAGTTATTGTACAAGGTCAACAAATCTCCTTTCTTCACCTTCAATCGTTCCATGTCTTTTGGGTTCATGAACACCACCATTCTTCCGTTGTACACGCCTCGGTATCGATCATCCAATCCGTAAATAGTTGTATTGAATTGATCGTGACTACGGGTGGTCATCATGAGGAATTCCTCTGAGCCCACATTATTCTCCGATAATTGATTCACCGTAAAGTTGGCTTTCTTGTTAGGTGTATTAAAAACGCCTACGCGTGCTCCATTCGGCAATTCGAATCCTGTTGGTTTGGCCACGCGCTCGTTGTAATTTTCGAAGCCAGAAATGGTTTTCTCGATGAGGTCGCGGATATTCCCATAATCTTCAACCAAAAAATCCCAATCAACCTTGTCTTGATTTAAGGTTGCTTTCGCAATGTTTGCCACAATTACAGGTTCACTTTCCACAAAATCAGAAGGTGGTTGCAATACGCCTTGAGAGGTATGTATAACGCCCATAGAATTTTCTACCGTGACGAATTGTGATTTCCCATTTTTCATGTACTTGTCTGTTCGCCCCATGGAAGGAAGAATCAAAGCAGTTTTACCATGTGTTAAATGAGAGCGGTTTAATTTGGTTGAGATATGAACAGTTAAATCGCATTTGTTGAATGCCTCTGAAGTAAAGTTGGTATCGGGTGCTGCCGAAAGAAAATTACCACCCATTCCTATGAACACCTTCACTTTTTCTTCGTGCATGGCTCTGATCGTCGCAACGACGTCCAAGCCAGATTCTTTCGGAGGTTCAAATCCAAAATTTTCACTGATTTTATCCAACAACGCTTTGGGCGGTCGCTCGGCAATCCCAACAGTTCTATCTCCCTGAACATTACTGTGTCCACGTACCGGACATGTTCCAGCACCGGGTTTTCCTATGCTTCCTTTCATCAGAAGAAGATTTACCACTTCCTGAATATTGTCTACACCATTTACGTGTTGCGTCAGCCCCATTCCCCAGCAAGTAATGATTTTCGAATGGTTTGCTAACAAGGTTACCACAGCGTCGATTTCGCTTTCATCAATGCCTGTTCGAGCCACCATTTCGGACAAATCGTTCTGAAGAAGGTTCTCTTTAAATTCCTCAAAGCCTGCAGTTTTCTCAGAGATAAAATCTTGATCTAAAATTTCAGGTTTCGATTCGGATAGGTGGAAGAGCTTAATCATGATGGCTTTTAAAAGTGCCACGTCTTCATTAATTCGTACTTGTAGAAAATGATCTGAGATGATTGTTCCACCACCTAAAACACCTTTGAAGGTTTGGGGGTTTTTGAATCGAACCAGACCCGATTCTTTCAAGGGGTTGATGGAAATTATTTTAGCTCCATTGGCTTTCGCTTTCTCCAGTGCCGATAACATCCTAGGATGATTTGTCGCAGGGTTCTGACCGAAAATCATGATCACTTCTGCCTTGTACAAATCTTCTAACGTGGTAGATCCTTTTCCAATCCCAACAGTTCTGGAAAGCGCTACGCCACTGGACTCATGACACATGTTGGAACAGTCAGGCAAATTGTTTGTTCCATACATGCGCACGAATAGCTGGTATAAAAACGCGGCTTCGTTGCTGGTTCTTCCTGAAGTATAGAATGCCGCTTTGTTTGGATCGTTTAACGATTTCAGGTGCTCGCCAATTATTTGATTGGCCTCATTCCAAGAAATCGGTTCGTAATGTGTGCCTCCCGGACGAATAACCATCGGATGCGTCAATCGTCCTTGTTGTCCGAGCCAGTAATCACTTTGCTCCATCAGCTCAGCTACGGAATACTTTGCAAAAAAATCTGGATTGGCCCGAGCAGTCATGGCTTCTTCAGCGATCGCTTTCACTCCATTTTCACAGTATTCACCTAATTTCGATCGTTTCTTAGGGTCGGGCCAGGCACACCCTGGACAATCTACTCCCTCTTTTTGATTCAATTTATTGAGCACCTTGAAGCTTTTTCCTACAGGCATTCGCTTGAAAATATTCTTCATGGAAACAACTACTGCACTCACTCCTGCAGCATGCTCGTATTGTTTCTCGATTCGCAATTTTTCTTTGGGTGTATTCGCCAAAACGCTAGAATTTTGTTCTTCTAAAAGTAGCGGAAAAAAATTTGAATGAGGAATTAAAAGCGGGGAATTGACTTACTTTGGATGTAGTCGAGAATCTAATCTTCTATTCCAGCTTTGTAGGTAGAAAGAGCACGTTCTCGTGCCATTTTATGTTCGACCATTGGCTCTACATATCCAAAACCTTCATATTCAGGCACCCATTTTAACGTGTACAGTAATTTTGGGTCGAATTTTTTTAATTGAGAAGATGGATTGAAAATACGAAAGTATGGAGAAGCGTCACAGCCTGTTCCCGCTGCCCACTGCCAGTTTCCGTTGTTTGCTGAAAGGTCGTAATCTAATAACTTTTCGGCAAAATAGGCTTCACCCCAGCGCCAGTCAATGAGCAAATGTTTACAGAGAAAACTCGCTGTAACCATGCGCACACGATTGTGCATAAATCCCGTTTCATTCAATTCACGCATGCCTGCATCCACCAACGGGTAGCCCGTGTTTCCATCACACCAGCGCTGAAAGTCTTCTTTGTTGTTGCGCCACTCAATGCCGTCGTATTTTGATCTGAAGTTGTTACTCACAACTCTCGGGAAATGATATAAAATTTGCATGAAAAATTCGCGCCAGATCAGCTCGCTGAGAAAAGTCTCGTTTATTTTTTGTGCTTTCTTGACCATTTCTCGAATACTTACTGTACCGAACCGCAAATGCACACTCAAATGGCTGGTGCCTTCCTGTGCTGGGTAATCACGCGTATTGTCGTAATCGCTTACACGATCCAAATCGTAATTTGGCACACTGATGTCGCTCGCAGTGAAACCGATATCGGATAGTGATGGTAAATCGAATTCCTGTTGGTACAATTGTTCAAAATTGGCTGCCTCTACCTCTGGCAATCCGACTTCGTCTAAATGTTCCAGCCATTTTCGTTTGTACGGCGTGTAAACGACGTACGGATCACCATCGTCTTTTAGCACTTCGTCCTTCTCAAAAATCACCTGGTCTTTGAATATATCCATTCCAACCTCATGCTCTTTGCAAAGCTCCTGAACAGCATCATCTCTTTCAAGCGCGTACGGTTCGTAATCACCATTTGTGTATACGGTATCCACCTCAAATTCTGATAATAACGACTTCCAAACTTCCAAAGGTTCCCCTTTTCGAACCATTAAGCTACTCCCTTTTTTACTCAATTCTGTATGCATCAATTCTAGCTGTTGGTGTATGAATTGAACACGTGCATCGTTTTCGGGTAATTCTTTCAAAATGTCATCGTCGAAAATGAATAATGGAATTACCGGTGAATCACCACGGAGCGCAGCTGATAAGCCCGTATTGTCATGCAGGCGTAAGTCTCTTCGAAACCAAAAAAAAGATACTTTCATTTAATTGTAGATTAAGATATAGAGATTCAACGAAGTGGCAATAGTGAGCCATATGGAGTAAGGCAATAACAAGAGACTCCATGCGTTCATTGCTTTTCTATAAAAGAAGATTTTCACCCAAATTAATAAGGTCAGAAAGCTGATAATTAATAGTCCCATTTCAACATCATGGAGGTAAAAGAACACAGGGTTCCAACCAATATTGAAAACGAGTTGCACTACATAAAATCCGAGAAGCTTTGATTTTGAAATTCGATTCCACGCTATGGCCATGTACACCGAATAACAAACCATGATGAGCGTCCACGCAGCACCAAACACCCATCCTGGTGGCGTCCAGGGTGCTTGATTTGCGTTTTGATACCAGTCTGATGTCGGGCCTTCACCCATTAAAAACCCTCCAATAGCGAGTGCGCCAAAGTTGATAACTAGAAATATAATTAAGGGCAAGCCACGCATCAACTCAATGCGTTTTTAGCGATGAGATCATCGAGCACTTTGTGACGAAATGAGAAGATTTCACCAAGTTTCTTTTTCACGTAAATCTTGTAGGCAAGCGGAGCCAAAAGTGCGAAAGGTAATTTGAAATGCACTATATCTGTCATCAGAACACCTCCTTCAACTTCTTTGAAATGATGCTGGTGGTGCCACAGTTTATACGGTCCGAAACGTTGTTCATCTATGAAGAATTTGTGGTCTTCCACAGAGGTAATTTCTGTTACCCATTTGGATGGAAAAATTGGAAAGATTTTAATATTGTATGTGATCATCTGCCCTTGATAGATGCCGTCCAGTTTCGGTGAAGTGATTTTAAAATCGAGGTCACCAGGCGTTAACTTCTGCAAATTTTGAGGGGTGGAGAAGAAATGCCAGGCCTCTTCCAATGAAATTGGAAGAAACTGTTCTGTATGCAAACTATATAGTCCTGAATGTTCGAAAAATTCCACCCCTCAATAATTTTGTTTAACAATAATAGTTCAAAGCTAAACAAAATATCTCATTACTTCCAAATCATTAGAGCGTCAGAGCGTTAAATTTTCCAAATTCAGCGTTGATAAAGGGTTGGGACAGTTTTTTTTGTACTTGGTAACCTCACTTTCTGTGCATACACCGGGATAATCACCCTTTTTTCCTTCCATGTCACGGATTAATTGAAAATGGAGGTGTGGTGCATAGTCTCCATTAACCGATGCCGCTCCAAGTTCCGCAATTTTTTCTCCGCAGACTACGGCTTGACCAAGCGATATGTTATTTAAAGACTCTCGGCTCAAGTGTCCATACAAACTAAAGAAAACCTGTCCGTTGAAGGCATGTTCTAAAATGATGGTCGGGCCGTAATCGCCAAAATTTTGATTGTCTTGAAAACTGTGTACTTTCCCATTCGCAAACGCGTGCACACTTGTACCAGCGCCGATCCAGAAATCAACGCCCAGATGAATGTTTCGATTGTTAGCGGCGTCCTTGAAGTAAGCGCTGCGCTGGTAAATATTTCGTTTTTCCAGGTAGCCACCAAAAGCTATTTTCTTTCCGTTTTCTTTGAGTAGTTTGTTTATGTACTGTTCCCAATCGGCACTAGAACTTGCGTTGACTTCGGCAATTTTCGGATTCGATACGGATAAATCTAAAGGCAAGTAAGCTTCCCGAGGAATGGAAGGATCAATGACCAAAGAGGTCTGTTCAGGTTGGATAAAATTCATTCTACGGAATATAAGGAATTAATCAAACTGCTATGAAACAGATCGACTTGTTTCAAAATCCCCTCGATACAACAACGTCATTGAATTCTTCAAGTGGGATTGTCTAAATCTCGCAGAACTCGATTCACCAGTTCGAAGTCATCATTTCTATGATTGATTTTAAAACGCAGTTCTCCATCTCTAAAGTCAGCGAACATGGGTTCTTTTCGGCGTTGTTCGGTTTCAATCAAAGCCACAATAAGGCGGCATAGTTCGTGATTGACAGGTTGTGTTCTCCATCTGGAAGGTTCAATGCGGAAATTGGGGCAGTCCACATCTTTATAACGTGCTCGAAATTCAATAATTTCCTGTTTGTTGAGCCATTTTGTCGAAAAAAGTAAATTCCCATTGGTATAGGTGGCTCTTTTCACAGAGATCAACCAGGTTCGATGCGCGGTTTTTACTTTGGCTTTAATGTCGAATGACCATGCATTGTAAACCGCGTTCAACTGACCGTCTTTTTCCAGAATGAATTGCTCCCATTGCTCACAGAGTTCCTTGTTCTTTTGATAAAAAGGGGAACTTTTCTCATCAGGTGCTGCACTAGATTGAATGGGCATTTGCCAAATATACGATTCGTAAAGTGAGGATTATGTTTGCCTCTCTGATTTCTCCTTTAAGGTCGTATTCCAATGTTTGAATCCGTCAGTAGCTTTTCCGCGCAAGTATTTCTTCATGAAGGGTACTAAAATTCCCCGGAAATGTTCTTCATGTGTTAAGGTAGTTGTACCATCTGAATTCTCGTGAAATTGAAAAGCATGCTTTCCTTCAAAAATGAAAGGCAGTGAGAGCTTTCCTACCCAAATCAATTCCTTTTCCTTCTCAAATGAGAGCACCTTAGGAGTAAACTTCGATCCGTCTATTTCTATATTGATTTTATTGCCTGGCATTATTTCTCCCTTCACAGATTTAATGAATGAATTCCACATGGGATATTCCTCGAATTGGGTAAAGGTATTCCAGACGGTTTTTACATTAGCTTGAATGTTGATTGTTGTGTGGATGTGATGCTTCATGTCTTTGTTTTTCACAAAGATCAGGTACTCTCACCGTTTGACTCTTGACAAATGTCAAGAAATGATTTTCTTCCGCACACGACTAAATGTTTCAGGAGTCATTCCCAACATAGAGGCTAAATATTGATGCGGGACCTGTAAAAACAAATCGGGTTTAAACTTCAGTAAAAAATGATAACGTTCTTCAGCGGTCATGGAGATAAAACTGAAAATTCTGTCCTCGATTGCCATGAAGCATTTAGCGATAAACAGCTTTTCAATTTGCGGCCATTCCGTTAATTCTTCTTGAATTTTGCGATAATTGGAGTAGGAGAGTGTGTACAATTCACAATCGGTAATTGCTTGAATATTCCATCTGGCGGGTTGATCAAACATGAGCGGCCCCAAATCGGTAGTAAATTCATTCGGAGATGAAATCCATTGCGTCACTTCTTTCTTTTCAGTAGAACGATATACGCGTAAATATCCCGACTTTACAAAACTTAGATCACCATGTCGGTTTCCAATAGTAGTTTGAAATGCGTTTCGATCAAGCTGTTGTGTCTCAAATTGATCCGTTAACAGTTCAGCAACATCACTTTTTGTATCAAAGTACGATTGTATGTAGTTGGTTAAGTCTTGCAAAGCGAAAGGTTAGAGTTTGAAACCGACGGAAAGCTTGGCCGTGAAACCGGTTTGCCTGAATTCGTCCAATTCAAAATCGGCAGTTTTACTAGAAAAGCGTAACGGTTGCCAGCGTCTTCGAGTGACGTCGAATTGATACGAAGCGGCCAATCCAACGACAAATTTTTTAATTATGAAATGCGGATTGAAGAAGAGTGCTGGTGCCCAGTACGGATTTTTACGTGATCGATAGCCGTCACTTTTGACTCTAAGTCTTCCCGTATTGAACCCGAATCCCAATCCAATTGCCGACCACTTCATTTTTGGAGTCAAATTGACTTCCATAATTGTTAATCCCAGGTTAAAACCATTGATTCTTCCCATCAAACTATCATTGATTTGCATATCCTGTGGAATGATTTGTGAATAGGAAGTCATGTTACCAAATACATGCTGCCTCTCTTTGGGTTCATATACATTGAGCATTACTCCAACAGATTGAATGGGCTGAAACGAAGTGTAATTACCGAACGAGTTGAAGTTGTTACCGAAGTCGGAAAGATATACGTCCTGACCATAGGTAATGGTGAAAAAAGGAATGTTTTCGGATTTTTGGTCTGTGACGAATATCGTTTGGGATTGTCCTGTGAAAGGGATGAAAAGCAGTGTCAGAAGGAATACAACATTGTTCATGGGGTCAATATTAGATAATCAAGATGAGCTCTTTGTAAAAATAAAAATTCCTGCATCAGCTCGATTTAACTATGTTGTAGTCTTAAATATTTTGCTGGAACCATCTCGGTTAACCACACACCATTTTCCGATTGATAAAATTTAAATCCGTCTGATTGCATTGCGAGGGAATCAATTTCAAAGACAACAGGCTTCCCATGCCGTTGCCCAACATTCATGGCAGTTTCAAGATCACTGCTCAAGTGGACATGGTGCCGATTACCTTTCACCAAACCTTTCTCCGCAATGCTTTCCAGGTTTTTAGTTGCTGTGCCATGATACAACATTTCTGGTGGACTTTGTTCGGTGTATCCCAACTCAACCTTTACCGAATGCCCTTGGTTGGCGCGAATCATGGTTTTATCCTCGTTGAAGGCAAATCGCTTTTTGGAATTAGTAGCAACAACGGCTTCGAGAGTTTCTATGGTTATCGATTTTCCATTTCGATTCATTGCATCCAAAAGGGTTCGCGTATGCACCCAACCATCTTCGGTTAGTTCTATCCCAATTTCTTCGGGTTTGTGCCGAAGTACGAAGCTTAGAAATTTGCTGATGTGTTTATGATCCAATGCTTTATAGTTTTTTCCAGAATATCACTTTGTCTTCTCCTTCCGTCCAGAAATCACGGATAGTAGCTTCTTCGGTGTAGCCTAAATTAACGTAAAATTTGCGCGTCAATTTAAATTCTTCCGCACCCGATGTTTCCACAATGAGAATACGCGCACCATTTGAACGTAATTGATTCTCAACAAAGTGCATTATTTCAGAGCCGATACCTGTGCCTTGCATTTTTTCGTGAACACCTATGGCAAGAAGGTTAAATGTTCCTTCCGTGAATTTCTCTGGGACGCAATATGCAATTCCAACAGGTTTTGTCTCCAATGTCTTCACAAACCATAGCTCTTCTGAATTAGGATTTTTGAAATAGCCCTCCATCATGCCATCCAAATACTCAGAAGGGAATAAATTACAAGAATCAACCACCGATTTCATGGCTAAAACGTCACTTTGTGTAGCGGGTCTAAGAGTGTTTTGTATTTCAATTTTTTCGTCATTAGACGACAACGTACGGGATTCGTTACTCATTACTGAAAAGCAAACGAACCAATATCCAACACTTCTTTCGATTCCCCAAGGCGACGGGTTACTTCCTGTATCGTTTCATTCGGTTTGCCATAATTGGTTATCATTTGAACCTGAATGGTTGTTGGGCCCGAAACGCGCTGTGAACTAGTCCCGTAATAATTTACTTGAACTTTGTAATCACCTTTCATAGCGGTTTTCAAAACAAATTGTTCGGGGCCATAACCTCTAGTGAAATCGTTCGACATACGTCCGCCAATCTTCGTGTTTTTATTGCTGTAAAAACATTTTTCTCCACGCGGATCGGTCACCCATAGATCCATGTCGCAATTGTCTGAATCCCAATTTAACACAACTCTGACATCTGTTGGCATTGCTTTAATGAGTTCTGGATCCATGCGTTCTGTGTTGACTTTACCCGAGTGCTTTGCAATAATGCGATTCATTTCTACAAGTGCGATGGTTTCTATACCTGGAAAACGATTATCCCATGGTTTTATCGCCAACGAATACAGTAGGTTCACCGCCTTTTGGTATTCCCCTTTTTTGGCCAAACATAGCCCTAAATCTCTATAGGATTGTGGCTCTTCTTTTCGGATTTCCAATACTTCTTGATACATCGCGGCAGCCAATCCGTAGTATTCCAATTGTTCCAACCTATGCGCTAAAACGCGCATTAATTCATGGTTTTCGAGTTCAAATTCTGCAATATTGGAAAGAACTCTGATTGCTATATCGTTCAGGCCTTTCTCCAGAAAAATATCGGAGGCATCTAAAAAGAAAGATGGCGTTTCACCGTGTTTCTTCTTCAATTCAAGATATTTAGCATAAACGTCTTGGTTTGAAGCGTTTTTAAGCGGCTCGATGTAAGCGGCGTCTGGCTCCCATTTTGCTAGAGAGATTTTTCCTCTTTTGCCCGTCAATCGATCTTTGCCCTTAAACTCAGCATTGACTCCACTTGATATAGCGTCAGAATTAGAACTAAAATTGTAACTAATGTTCATTTCTTCGGTCTCTTCCAAAGATTGCGCTGCGCCGGCATCCATACTGTAAAATACTTGACCTGACAACACGGTGGAGTCGGAAGAAATCGCTCTTTCTTCAGAAGCGCTCAGACGTTCTTCTCTTAATTTTTTATCCTCCTCAAGGATTTGACTTAAATCCACATCGGTATTCCACCAAACCACGTAGTTCTTGAAATCTTCCTTCACTTTTTTAATGTGGTTACTACGCTCGGACTCTTCTCGTCCTCTTTTTTCTTCAATTGCAGCGTAGTATTCTTTGCGCAGTTCGGGTGGAGGCATAATTTCATGTTCTACATAGTCTTCTATGCGATCCAAGACTATGAGAGATGTATAACGAGTAACTAGGCTATATTTTGTTCCCAGCTCTGTTATTTCTCGTTTGTTTTTCTTGTGGTTGATATCTAAATCGGCAAGTTTTTTCTGTGCCCAAATGCGTCGCAGTAGGCCAGAATCTGTCTCGTATTTTGAAGGATCAATGGTTACTTCAACTTGTTGGCGGTTGTCGATAGTTCCAAACTCGAAGGAAATATCCGTCGCTCCATCAATAATACCAGCAACATGAATGTAGCCGTCAACGGCCGTTGGAATTGTTGGATACGATTCTGAAACATTATTCCCGAAATAATAAAACGAGGCTGATTGCAGTCTTTTCAGTGCGTTTTCCGCTTTAGTATTGGTCAAATTGATGTATTCACCTCCTGTTGCACTGGAAATATATTTCAGGTGCGAATGATTGGCGGAAGGACTGGAGTTCACCGTAAAAATTGGAACATCAGCCAGTTGGAGATTTTGTTCGCCGAAATTGGAAAGCCCGTCACCAAATACCATCAGTGCATCCCCTTTTAATTTTGAGTAATCTATTTGGTCATAGGCAGAGCCTCCATCGAAAGGAATATTTCGCAATAAATCCTTAAGGCGGCCAAAATCATTAGCATTCAATCGTTCTCCTTTTATTTCTTCAAGATCATTCCGTAGGATATACAAATGAATCTCTGCATTATTATTCCATTGGAAGTATTGCTCGAGAAAGTCAAATTCTTTTTCAATAGTTCTGTTTTTAGCAGAATTTGAAGCGTCCCAAATCAAACCGACAGAAGCGTATTTAGGTGCCTCACCGCCCATCTCTCGTTCTGGAAAACTCGCGTAATAGTAATGCTTGTTTGTCCCAGGAATTTTTTCTGTAATTATCTGATTCCCTCCCTTTTCAATAGGCATTTTAATTGAAATGGCTCTATTGGCCAAATAGTCTGTTCTTTTCAGCGAAGCGGTAAATCCATTTCCAACGGATTCGAATCGAATTTTAAGATTAGATTCTTTTGAAATACTTGGCTTGCCTTGTTGGTTGTACGATTTAAACTTGAACCAGAAGTTATCGAATTTATCCTCAAAATTCATAGGTAAATGAAGCGTGTAATTGGAATTGTTCATGGTCATTTCCTGCTCGAATGCCACTACAATTCGCTTGTTCTTGTCTGGCTCTAAAGGGTATACACGGGCTTTAAAATTGTTTCCTTTCGTCCACTCCAATAACCCAGGATCAATTTGTCTGCGGATCACACTTTCAAACACTTCCTGCCCTTTATTCTTCTCAACTACGACTCCTTCGCGCAATTTACCGTCTACTTCCATTGCAAAACGTGAAACCGTTTGACCTTCACCCAGGGGGAAGTACAACTGACCTTCCAACACTCGGTTGGAGTCGTTATGAAAAGTCATTTCCATGGTAGTGGTCGCAATGTTTCCAATCACTTCAACTGACATGTTAAGTGCACTCATCCGAATCGGACCGGAAACACCAGAGTCATTTTTAACAAGGACTGCTGGGAAGGGACTTACATCCGAGGAATCCTCGTTTTGAAGCTGTCTTGATTGATCTAACTTTTCCTTTTTGGTGAATGAATAATTTTCATTATTTGATGAAAAAACTGACCAAGCAAGTGCTGGTACAATTAAGGTCAGTAAGATTAGAGAAAGGTTTTTTTTGCGTGATTTCATGAAGGCCGATGATTGGTAAAGTAATGTACAGGTAAGAAAGCCGACGGTTCAATGTGAACCAAACTAAAAACATGAGGAGTCAATCTACTATAGAGTTTTGGGAGTAGTTTTTCCCAGAATTCAATTTTTTAATCTATTCCTTTCTTAAACTTCACCCTCACTTTTGTAGGCATTGTGCTATCGAAATACATTTCCTCACCAATTTCAAGTGGAATTTCTTTGGTTGTTTTTCCTTCTACTGCGATAGTTCTGAGGATGACGCCATCTTTTTGTAGCCTAACGTTGAAGGGGTCATCACTTAGGTTTTTAACAACAGCAGTGCTCGGACCATCATTGTAAGGATTTATAGCACCGTCTTGCCCCGGTCCCTTGCCTGTAATACACATGGATTGAGAAGATTCGAGATCTATTGTTGTTACTTGAGCACATGCTGCGTAGCTGCCCACGAAAAAACAAATTATGGTGAAAAGTAGTCTTATCATAAGTGAAGTTTATCATTTTCTTGCAACAAGATAAGCCTATTGTAGGGAAATGTAAAGTTTGGATACCTTTACTATACCCCAAACATGGTATTCTGTTGGAGTTTTGAACTTCTTCCTACGCCTTCTATTATATTTACGATCACAATAATTGAAACTTTATAAATCAACATTTGATATGAAAAAGAACGCATTTTTCGCTTTTTGTGCAGCTGCATTTTTGATGGCAGCTTGCGGTGGTGAAGAGTCTACCGAAAACAGCGATGAAACAGGAGGAAAGGAAGAAAAAGAAATGACTGCGGAGTCTGTAACGTATACTTTGGATACGGAAAATTCTACCTTGAACTGGGAAGGGTTTGAAGGAGAACATGAATCACATGTTGGGACTTTAAAATTCTCAGAAGGAGGCCTAATGATGCAAGGAAATGACCTAGAAGAAGGTTTGTTTGTGGTTGACATGACGAGCATCACCGTAATGGACGAGGGAATGCCTGAAAAATCAAAGAAAAAACTGGAGAACCACCTTGGTGCTGACGATGTATGGGATATCGCTCAGTATGCAACGACTTCTGTAAAATTAGAAGGGTACAAAGACGGTAAGTTAGACATTACGCTAGTGGTTCTGGGAAAAGAGCTACCTGCAACAGTTCCAGTATCCATTACAACAGACGAACAGGGAGCAAAAATGACAGGAGATTTCACTGTTGATTTTTCAAGTTTGAACATTCCTTTATTTGAGCCTCAGGAAGAGGAAGACGAATCAATTTCGCCGGTAATTCAATTTGGGTTGAACGCTGTGCTTAAAAAGAAATAGTACAGAAAAAAACAAGATAGGAGGGTCGTTGAGAAACGACCCTTTTTAATTTCCCTTCACTTTTGGTGGTGGCGGTGTTCGTATCTCATCTGTAGGTGGTGGTGTTGCATATACAGGTGGAGGAAGAACCATTTCATCCGTTGGAGGCGGCTGTGAGTGGCCTCTTCTACTCGGGTTCACCATAATGATTAATGGAAATTGATTTTCCAGATATCTGAGTTTTAAGGCATCGTTCAAAAAGAAGTTTTGTCGGTTCAGGATGACCTCGTAGGATTCGCCAAAAACGTTTAAGGCCTCATCGTTTCTAAGCTGAGTAACTGCAAGAGTTATTGCGTTTAATTCTTCTGAAATATCATTGATCGAATCGCCACGATACGTTACCAATCTTACGTGCGCGTGCGGATGAATAATCTTCAAGTTATTTGCATTAGATATTTCTAAAAATCTTCTACAGTTGATCCAATATTCCTCTTTAATATTTAATCGTCTGAACTCAATCCAATCGGGGTATTCTTTACCAACTTCAGAAATCATCAATTCGCGTTGATCATCGATTTCCGAGTTGATAGATTCTAAGTCAAGGTGCGAGTAAAATGGATAATTCCACCCTTCATAAGAATCATTTTTGATGTTCTCCTTTACTTCTTCTTGAGAAAGGCTTCTGTTCATTGTGTAGAACCTAATTACAAAATCCTTAATCGCAGCGGGGTCTGATATGTGATAGGTTTTAATTAGAATATGTCCGGCAGCATTTTTTTGAATATCAAGAATATTCCGACCCTCGAAAACAAGTTTATTACTCAGTTTTTTGTAATCATTCGCAGATTCATAGATCTGATCCGATGTCTCGTATCGTAAATCTGAAAAGTTTGCCGAAAGAAATAAGGTCAATGCTCTATAAAATGGATGTTCCCAGTCTTCTGATGTCAAAATTCCCAACGCATTTCTTACGTTGTTTTGATAGGTTCTTTCCTTGGGATCATTTGAATACATTGCATCGAAAACTTTGGCAAGCGAACTTTCTGAAAATGCGTTCGAGTCACGAGCCATTACCGCTAAAATTGACCTTTCCATGTGATCCATAGAATGTGCCAATTGAAATTCTAAGGCAGCTTCATTCATCGGTAAAATACGACCCAGTTCTTCAGATTGTCCCACAAGATGTGTAAACAACCTTCTTGAAAAAGCGGAAGTATCCTTTAAAATTTTATTCTCAACGAGAACCGCTTCGTACGCATCTAGGACTTTGTTTAGGTCCTCTCCTTCAGCCTTGAAACTTCCTTGTAGTTCTTCGAATAGCTGCGATTCTATGGATTGAGACGAAACATCAGTTGTTGTGAAAAAGCATGTTATCAGAAGAATTAGTAGTCGAATCACTGTGATGTTTTTAAATGTACGGTCAAATATAAATTTCTTTTGGCTTTGATTTAAGGTTTGCTGATGCCGCATTCCAAAGCATTGGTATATGCTTACGAAGATTTTACGTGTGATTCTCAAAAAAAACACTTTCATTTTTTCAAAAACGCATTTTTGCGTTTAACCCATAAACAAAGGGTATAAATGAATATAAACGGTTACAAACGAAAAACATTCGACAGAAAATGACAAATAACCGTTTTAAATTTTGATACCGCCCCAACTTTGCCCTGTCGATGTCAACGAATGGTTTGATAGAGGACACAGAAATAAGTTTTAGTTCTAAAAATTGTACAGATGAACGCATTAAGAAACAAAGTGAGTTTGATTGGCCGCCTTGGAGCGCAGCCCGAGTTGGTAACATTTGAGAGTGGGAGAACGTTGGCGCGTTTTAGTATCGCTACAAACGAGAGTTATAAGGATAAGTCCGGTGAATGGAAAGACCAGACGCAATGGCACAATGTGGTTGCCTGGGGAAAGACTGCCAATCTCGTTGGAAAGATCCTGAATAAAGGACAAGAAGTGATAGTGCAAGGGCGAATCGTGAACAAGAGTTACGAAACAAAGTCGGGTGAGAAACGCTTCAGCACAGAAATCGAAATGAATGAGTTTCTAGCGCTTGGAATTAAAAAAGATGACTAGTCCTCATGTTAACACTTCTGAAGAAGTGCGCATTCGAAGAGCTGGGACTGGAATTCCCGCTTCCAGCTCTATTTTTTTCACCACCAAACACTATCACATGAATCACGTTAATTTAATCGGAAAAATCACATCACAGCCACGCTTTTACGTATTGCCAACAGGGCGCAAAGTGGCACAGTTTACCATCGCAACGAACGATACCTTTCTCGATGAAGAGGGGAATCCAAAAGAAAAAAATCATTGGCACCGAATCTGTGCCTGGGGACGTTGGACAAAAGTGCTTGAAGAGCTCGGCGATGTTGGTTTAGAACTCGCAGTGGAAGGAAAGTTAACCACGCGCTTTTACCACCGAAATGGACAACGCCACTTCATTTCAGAAGTAGAAGTTAATGACCTAGTAATATTATAAACACACCTAACCTAACCGCTTTATGCAAACACTTAAAAACCACGTAACGTTGATTGGAAGTTTGAGCTCGAAACCGGAAATCACCAATTTTGAAAATGGCCGCAAAGTGGCGCGTTTCCGAGTTACGACGAACCGTTACACTAAAAAGAGTAAGAAGGCCCGAACCGAGTGGCACCGCGTTTTTGCCTGGGGAAACATGGCGCAATTCATGGAAAACCACGCGAAAATTGGCAACGAACTCGCTATTCACGGCCGACTTGTTCACCGAACCTACCTAACCCGAAACGGGAAAGAACGGAAAATCACTGAAGTGGAAGTAAAGCACGTGATTGGGTTATAACTGAGTTACATGGATACCTAACCTAAGAACCATCACGTGACGCCCCCTGATTTCAACCTCATCAGGGGGCTTTTTTATTGTTTTCTAACCGTTTATGTAGTTTAACGATGTTTGCCTGTAACATTTCGTACTTTCAGAAGTCCTACGAGCAAACGACGAATACTAATGAAATCAGTTTTTACGCTTTTATTGTGCTTTATCGCATGGGGAGCACAAGCTCAAATTGTGGTAGGTACTATCAACGATGAAACAGGCGAACCGATTCCTTTTTCGAAAGTTTGGGTAAAAAGCACAAGCTATGGAACAGTTGCTAATGGTAAAGGTGAATTTAAGCTAGAACTTGAGGAACCGGGCTCATATCAACTAAGGTTCTCAGCTGCAACATTTGAACCTTTCGACACGACCTTGGAAGTAACCTCCAAGACCGTTTATTTTTCACCACAACTGTCGTTGATCACACTTGAAGTTGATGAGGTTACTGTGGAGGCCACTAGCAAGAAAAAGCGCGGAAAAGAACTCATGAAAAAAGTAATTGATAAACGCAGTGAGTTTTTCGATGCTACCAGTTTTTACACCTGTAAAACGTATTGCTTTACCTCCTTGGACAAACGGACAGAAAACACTTCTGACACCATTCCTGATGAATCGCCTTTAAATATGCAAACCATGAACATCACCGAGTGGTATGGACAGTCGTATTTTAAATCAACAAATCGGTACAAAGACGTTATTGAAGGCTACCGCGATTACACGGAAAAAGCAAATAGTTCTGTAACCGTGTCCATGTCATTTGGGGATGAAGAATTGGGCGAACAAGGTGCTTTGCCCACCAATCCATACGTGTTAATCAATGGCCTGGAAGATGCCGACATCAATATCTTTAGAAATTATATCAATTCGCCATTGATTTCTCAGCGCCCTTTGATTTCCCCACTGGCTTACAATGCATTGCTTAACTACAATTTTTACTTGGAAGGCTCTTTTTATGAGCATGGCAACGAAATTGCAGAAATTAGAGTGGAGCCCATTTTTCAGGAGGAGGGATTGTTTTACGGAACCCTATATATCAATTTATCCAACTTCGCCCCAGTTTCTTATGAGCTGGGCGTAAACCCCGGGGTTATGCATTATTTCAAAGATATGCGCATTGTAACCCAATTTGAAATGATTGATGCCCGACCTACCGTAAAAAAGCGCGAGTTCATTTACCGGATAAAAGAAGGAAGAGACTTTATTCATGGTAAGATTCAAGTGTCTCATTCTGATTATGCCTTCGATTACAATTCGGACGAAAGAGGGTTTTGGACGGAAACAAGGCGCTACAACCCAGACGCTTTTGACAAGGATACTACGTATTGGACCAACTTGCGTCCCTTTCAATTAGGAGATGGTGCTAAAGAATTCATTCATAAACAGGATAGCATATACGAGTACGAGCAAAGTGAAGAGTTCTTAATGATGCAGGATAGCGTATACAATACCCTAACGGTTTGGGACTTTTTATTCAATGGTGTTGGTTTTCGTAATACCTTCAAGAAGCAAACCATTCGCTTTACACCGCTTATCGAGCAAGTTATTCCTTTTGGAGTGGGAGGTTGGAGACATGCGTTAGGAGTATATTATCGCAAAGGATTTGAAAACAACAAAGAGATTGAGCTGCGACCCCGCATTGACTATGGTTTCAGAAATAATGATTTGAAAGGAAGCTTGGGAGTCGGCTTCACCTACGACCCTCTTCGATTTTCGCGTTTATACATTGAAGGAGGTGATGTGTATGATTTCGTCAACACGTATGAGAGTATTCAAGGAACATTAGGACCAGCAAACAGGGTGCGGAATCAAAAGTTTGTCGTGGAACACGACTTTGAAGTGTTTAATGGCTTTTATCTGGCAACGAATTTCTTGTATTCAAGGCGTCGCTCCATTGATAGTCTGGAGTTCCCGGAATGGAATAGCATTTTTGGAAATTTCCAACAGCCGCAAGAATTTGAGGACTATAACACTTTCATGACGGAGATTGAGATTGCTTATTATTTTGGTCAGCGTTACATCATCAAAAAAGGCAAGAAATACATTACGAGCAATAAATGGCCTCGTTTATCTTTACTTTACCGAAAAGGCTACCCAGATATCCTTCAAGCACAGTCCGATTTTGATTATCTGGAATTCGGACTCCACGATCGGATTGATCTCAAAGGGTTAGGGCAATCAGAAGCGAAAATGGTCGCTGGATCTTTTTTTAGAAAATCAGATTTAAGATTGATTGAAAATAGGTTCTTCCGTACATCAGACCGTTGGTTCTTTTCCAACCCAGTGACATCCCTGCAGATGTTAGATACTGCCTTGAATACTTCTAATAGTTTTTTACAAGCGAATTTCATTCATCACTTCAATGGTTTTTTTCTGAATAAGATTTGGGGAATTAACAAATTGGGATTGGAAGAAACTGTCGGCGGAGCATTGTTAATGGTGCCAGAAGCAAATTTCAACCAGATTGAGTTTTACGTGGGGTTAGAGCGCATGTTCCGAATCCGAAAACAATTATTCAAAATTGGATTTTACGCCGTCGCATCAGATAATAATTTTGAACCCGCAGCCATTCGGTACAAATTTGGAATCAACTTCTACGATTCCTTCCGTAACAAGTGGGACTACTAAATCAAAAAACCTACAATCCGAAGATCGTAGGTTTTTGAATATACCCCTCGATTTTGATGTAATGTCATAATCGTTACCATCCTAACGAAGGAAACCAACAAAAGGCTGGGTTAATAATTTCTGTAGTCGTTCCAAAGGTTCGTTCGAAGCCCGACAGAGAACAAATTTTGTGCTTGACTGGATTGCACTATATACCTCAGATTGTACTCGGCAAAAAGAGAAACATCATATAGCTTTTGAAGCTTGTAGGCAATTCTCCAACGAAACAACCATGTGTTGCTTGCATTCCCCTGACCTATGAAATGTCCGAAATCATCTTCTGGTCGATTGATGTAAGGAAGGTAAATGTCGGCTCCGTAGTTAATGCTGCCCGTATCTCCTCCACGTTGTGCAAAATTCAGAAAGAATTGTCCACGCCAATTGTTTTTAGCCCAACGGACTTCTGCAAGAATTTCGGCAAAATTAGCTCCGTAAGGGTGAGCCAAGGGCCTACCTTGATTGCCATGATTTAATTTGTCGTTTAGATGGGCATACGTATATGGCCGAACAAAATTTAATTCTGTTCGGGCAAAGAAGATATTATCCCCCTTTCTGAAGTTTCCTTTGATACCAAATTGGCCGCCAAATTTGTTTGCCCACCATTGCGAACGTGCCCTAATTTCAGACACAACAAACTCATCAATTATAAACTGAGAATAGAAGGTATAGTTTTTATGGCGCGCAGTAAGATCCAGTCCTAATAAAACATTGTCTGAAGAACCAATGGAGTATTCCTGAGGTCTATAAAAAACAACAGGATTCAAATACTCGACATCAAACCCTCGTTCCAATAAGGTATCAGATGGATTAAAAATAACCGTTTCAAACACGCCGATATTCAGCCATTTTGCAGCATTGAAAGAGAGGTGATGAGACGAAGCAAATTTTCCTTGCCAATCACCAGGCATTCCCTCGCGCATGAATTGATACAAAATGGTGTATTCTACTCGCCAGAAATTCGCTTTTATCATCCCAAATGGATAAGGGGTGCCATAATCACTTATGAACAACGAACGCGATCCTTCGCCGATGAAATTGTGATCAATACCTGTTTGAAAATTGAAGATCTTGTTTGGTGAAAATGAAACTCTGCTGCGAATATCAGTGTATAGTCTCGTGTTGCCCTCCTGCCAGTTGAAGTACGATCGAGGCATGTACGAAGAATCTCCTTCATACAGTCCAGTAACGCCAGCCAAATAAATATTCCACTTATCTCTGAAACGTCCTTCCCAATATGCTCCGGCGCCCGCTCGATACCCTAACTCAAAAGTATTATTGGGATGACTGCCAAATCCGTTAAAATCAAACAACGGTTTAACACGGGTAAACCTTGAAGTTACAGCTTGATGCAGTCGATAGCCTTCTTGTGTCGTTGGTTTAATTGTACGATGGGACGTCAAACCGTCTCGAAAAGGCGGAAATAAGTCATAATCAAAGTTGTACGTGTAGAGACGTCCTTTATGTGAGATATATTCATATTGACTTCGAATATCAGTGATATCCATATCAATACCAGGGACTATTGTAATGCTGTCGGTAACCTGTTGGCAGAAACCTGCGAAGGTTGTTAGAAAAAGATATGTTGTGAATATCCTCCTCATCAGAAATCATCGTATTGATTCAACAAAGCGGTGCGCATGCCTGCCTGGAAAATGGTACCATTTATTGGATCATCAGCCGTAGATCGGCGAATCACATTTCTTGCAAATACACTGAAATTCATCTTTCGATTGAAACGGTAACCAACTTCGATTTGAATGTTAGTTGTATTGAAGGAACTTTCCGTACCTGGATCTATTAATGCGTTGGTTGGTAACAGTCCACGTGGATTGTAATTGCGCAACATCATATAAGAAACCAACACGTCTACATAGGCACGTTTGAATTCATAATTGGAACGAAGCAGTATTTCTTGGATACCATCACCGCGAGTATTACCAAGCGGTAGATTGTAATGAATGTAATTCAATCTTGGGTTTTGCGCAGCGTACATTTCCTCAGGAATATAATTGTACTCAACCTGAAGCATGAAATCATTCAAACCGAAAAAATTGTAGCCGCGATATCCCGCTTGAAATCCTGTTCTGTCAAATGTCCAGTTCGGCACGGCAATTTGTCCGTACAATCGATGTACGTCTTTTAACTGGAATGATGCATTCAACCCAATCATGCTGTTGACTTCATTTGAACCCAATATACCAGCAATGCCTGGAACCGGGTTGTAAAATAAGGGATGCGCCGATCGGTACGAAACGGAGTCCCCGCGATTCCAAATAACGCCTTCAAATAAACTAAGGTTGAAATTTTGATTAGGCGTCCAGGTAAGGTAATTCACCGAATAGCCTTTGGCTTCGTAATAGGATTCCGCCGAACTGGTAAATGGTCTGCGAAGTAAATTCAACAGTTTGGAGCGAAGTACGCGCACTTGCAATTTTTCGTGAACTTTCCAATCGATTCTGAAATACGGAGCCGAATAGGAATTGTCTGAAAGCAATAATGATCGATGTCCCGACCCGATAAAGTGCCCGTTATTTCCAAATGCGATGGTCAATTGTTTCCATGGACGATATACTACATTACCGATGGCATATCCGAAATCGAAACCGGATTCCTTGAAATCTTTCGTTCTACCTTCTCCTGGAATCACTGCGTTTTGGGTAAAGTATCCGTTTTGATTCAAGTACAATTCACCCGCATCTGAGAAGTAATTGCTAGCGTATCGGGCAAATGTTGCCTGATTTTCATAGAAAGAAGTAGAAAAGGACACTTTTTCAAGTAGGTCTCCTTCTACTAGGAATCCTCTAGTATTGCGAGTTAATCGTGTGTTTGTTGTGTCTTCTAGATCAGCACCAACAGAAAAGTTGAATGCTGGAGAAATGGTGAGGTAATAACCATCGCCCTTCAATTCAAATAGATGCTTCTTGAAGAGCGTTTCCGTTACGTCGTAATATTGTTTCGTGGAGTCGTTAATGACATCCAGTAGATCGTAGTTACTTTCTGTATAAGGGAAGAAATCGCCGGAATTAAAAGGTTCTGTCTGCTTGTTGGCGAAGGTTTGATCTTTGTAGAATGAATGTATTGGCAACAGGTTTACCTGAGAATGAAGCATCCCCGTACAGAAAAGGGCCAGAAGAAACGGGATTATCCTCATGCCCTCAACAATGCTTTTGTTTTCGCAATGAACCGTGGGTTGTACAGTTCTTCCTTATTGTAACGCAAAGGCTGGTTGTCTTTTACTGTTACGACAGTTCCTCCCAAAGCTTCAAGTATGGCCTGGCCAGCAGCGATATCCCATTCCATGGTTGGAGCAAATCGCGGGTATACTTCCGCTCTTCCCTCCGCAAGATCGAAGAACTTAAGCGCGCTTCCTTTATGGATGTACAGTAATTCTCCGAACTGTCTCTCCAACTGTTGCATGTACTTGAAACCACTTCCGTGTGTGTAGCTTCTCGAACACGTCACTGTAACAGGGTTGTTCAATCGATCTCTCGACGAAATAGTTTCCCAGTTCTGTCTGTTTTCAATATCTGCAAATGCAGCGATAAAAACCCCAGTTTTGGGTCCACCGAAAAGAATGCGTTTTTGAACAGGGTCTGCAATAATGCCAAAAACCGACTTCCCTTTGATGATATGCGCAATATTTACGGCAAACTCATCATTGCGTCTCAAAAACATACGTGTTCCATCTAACGGGTCTACACACCAGTTTTCCTTCCATTGTCTGCGTTCTTCGTAAGGCGCTATTTCTTCTTCCTCTCCTATTAGTGGAATTCCCGTTGTGGAGAGTAATTCTGCAATGATCTTGGAGGAGGTGATGTCTGCAACAGTCACGGGAGACCCATCCTCTTTTTGTACGGCCACAATATCGTTCTGGTAAATTTCCAGAATGGCTTCAGAAGCTTTCACAGCAGCCTCAAGAGCAGTCATATAGTAGGTGGGAAAGTCCAATGTTTACTTTACTGTAAAAATAGGGAAAAACCACTCAAAGAAAAAACCCTGATCATCGAGCGTAATCGAGATGCAGGGTTTCTAATAAGTTATGTTGAATGCGTCTTAATGCCGCACGATGACCTTTCGACTCACACGAGTACCCTCAGCAGATACAGTCACAAAGTAGATTCCATTTCGGTATTCTGCAACATTGATAGTTTTCGAACCTGATACGGTAGTGTTCATAATAACGTTACCTAAAACGTCGACAATTTGAACAGAAGCGCTATTGACACCCCCTGCTTTTATAGTAATGTGGTCAGAAGCTGGGTTCGGTTGCACACCTACCGTCAGATCTAATTTGACTTCTTGTGTACTAGCCGTACCATTTACCTGAAAGTCTACCGAGTCCACATAATTTTGTCCATCGTATGAAACATAGAATCGGTATAAACCAACACCGTTATTTGTAGAATTGATATAAGTAGCTAATCTTCCTACTTCTCCATCAGCGAAACTAACAGCCGTTGAAGTAAAATACTCGTTTGGGCTTGGCGCGTAACAAAGACCAAGTTGTCCATCTGCTCCCCAACACATATATTCTTCCCAATCGTTTGGTTGACTCACAATTCTTCTAGTTACATACATGTCTGTAGTACCTCCAGTATTGTTTGTAATGAGGAAGTCAATCATGTGTAAATCCTGAGTGGGCGGTGTAATGTTATATTGTTCGGTAGTCCCAGCAACGTCAGTATTACCACCGTCAACGTCGATCATCACTTGAGCCGACGTAGATAGCGAAATGCTAGCGATTGCAACAAATGATAGTATTAGTTTCTTCATACGTTTTCAATTTCGTGTGTCTAACAAATATAGGCATAAAGCCTTTACAGATCAAGTGAGTAGCAAGGATTGCGCCAAAAAAACTCAAAAAAGGATGCAAAGAATTGTAATCCTAAGAAAGCCCATTTTTAAAGGGATTGCGATTGATGCTGAGTTGGACTTGTATATTTTTTCTGGACGAATCGTAACTCTATTCCACTGTTTCCGTAGTAGACAGCTTATTTAGTTGTGCGAGAAATAAAGTTTTCTGCGGCTTCAAACTGGCGCTTTTTTTTCTCAGAATCCATCTTTTTTAAGGTGGAAACCATCATTGACATTCTTGGGTTTTTTGCAAAAGTTTCTTGGTTTCTATCAATAAAGCGCCAATACAAACCGTTAACTACATCTTCCCAATCGCCTTTAGAGTAATGACTCATTTTTCGGATGTAATTCGCTCCACCAATGTACGGCTTGGTAGCAAAAATGCCACCGTCTGAAAATTGACTCATCCCGTAAACATTGGGTGCCATTACCCAATCTGAAGAATCTACGAACATTTCCATGAACCATTTATAAACCTCTTTCGGTTCAATTTCACTGAGCAACATGATATTTCCAAGTATCATCAAGCGTTCAATGTGATGTGTATACCCAAAGGTATCGGCTTTCACAATCGAGTCATCTAATGGAGGAATCCCTGTTGTTCCGTCGTACCAACATGATTTCATTTTCCGTGAATGATCGAAGTAATTGACATTTAGTTTTTCATCACACTCGTGATAAATTCCTCGCATAAACTCGCGCCAACCGATGACTTGTCGTACAAAACCCTCCACACTTGGGAAATGGACGTCGTTTTTCTCAGCATACTTCAAAGCTTTATCCATCAATTCTTTTGGCGTGATCAACCCCATATTTATGTATGGAGAAAGTACTGAATGAAAAATAAAGGTCTCGTTGGCCTCGATGGCATCCTCATAAGGCCCAAATTGTTCAAATCGTTCTTCAAAAAACCGATCGGTTAGGTCTAGTACTTGATCTCTTGTGGTTGCCCAACAGAAATTAGAGGTTTTCCCTGGGTGACTCGGAAAATGAGACGCTACCAACTCGCTCACTTCCTTAGTATGATCTGTTGGCTCTGGAAAAACCATGGGAGGTATGGAAATATTTTTTGGAAGCTTCTTTCTGTTCTCGGAATCAAATGACCATTCTCCATTTTGTGGTTTTCCTTCCGAATCAACGAGAATATCGAGCCGTTTTCGTTGTTGCTGATAAAAGGTGTGCATGAAAGGACGTTTCGTTTCCTCGAAATACTCCTTGAATTGTTTTTTGGTTGTTAGAAATCCAGGAGAATCCGTTTGCTGGAGCTCTATGGATTTGGATGTGCAGAATTCAGTCAAACGATCTTCGAAGAAGTGATCTTCAATATCATAGGTAACGATTTCTGAAACATCTGGATACTTTTTCAGAATGGCAGTCAATCGATCTTCATACGATTGTTCTCGGTCGAAGTCATCCAGGTAGCTATACTCTAGTTCATACTTATCTCGAATGCGGTCTGCATGAGACCTCATGGCGGATAAAAACAGTACTAGTTTGTGCTTATGATATTTAAAATGTTCGCATAGACCATGATCCTCAATCATTACGAAAACCGTAGCTTCATCTGGCTGTAATAATTGATGATCGGGAAACAGACAGTTCCCTAGGATCAATGCAATTCGCTCTTTCTTCATTCTTCCCCTCTTTAAATTGCAAGATAAAAATAGTAAGAATCCCTTTAATTCATGGAACTCACCATGGTAAATAATTCTAGGAATCCAAGAGTTTTCACGAAGTTCTGGACGATGAGCGGGGAAAAAAGCACTAAATTTGAATTTGCGGCAGGGTATTTGAATTCTGTGCAGCAAATACATAAATAAACGTAACATGAAAAAACTAGCATTACTCCTTATCGGATTTACTTTCACATTTTCTGCAGTAGCACAAGAAGAGCACCCAGAAGCCAGCCATTCTAATGGCGAGGGCAAGCATGTCGCAGCATTGAAATTGATGGATATGGAGGGTAACGAAGTAAACACGGGAGACCTTGGATTTGATGGTCCAGTGATTATCAGTTTTTGGGCAACATGGTGTTCACCTTGCAAACGCGAATTGAATACAATCCACGATATGTATATTGATTGGCAAGATGAAACAGGAGTAAATCTAGTTGCTGTTTCTGTTGATGACGAGAGAACAAAGAACTCTGTTCCGATGTATGTGAACGGGAAAGGATGGGAATATCTTGTTTTGATGGATCCAAACGGAGATTTCAAAAGAGCCATGGGTGTTAACAATGTTCCGCACACATTCTTATTGGATGCTGATGGAAACATTGTGTACTCACATAACAACTACGCTCCAGGAGACGAAGAACTGTTGTACGAAGAACTATTGAAACTGGCCGAAAATTAAAAAACCGGCGCCCTGCTCAGGGCAACTCACTGCTACAAGAAACTTATAAAACTGCTTAATTGATGAAAAAACTGACGCTTGTCGGACTGTGTTCGTTGTTGACTGCTGCTGCTTGGTCGCAACAGAACAATAACGGTGGGTCGTTTACGGGAAACATGGAGAGTACTTTTCAGTACTTAAATGAGGATACCGTTATTAACGCGAACCAACCACCAGAAAAGGGATTGCTGAATTCCTACATGAATGTTTTCTACACGCACGGAAATTTCAAGGCGGGTATTCGTATTGAGTCGTATTTGCCGCGAATTCAGGGGTATCCCAATCGTTTCAGTGGAACGGGACTGGGAATGCGTTACATTGGTTACGAAAACGATTTCATTGATATTACTCTGGGGTCTTTCTATGAGCAGTTTGGTTCGGGAATGATTTTGCGTTCTTATGAGGATCGTGCTTTGGGTTACGATACCTTTTTAGATGGGGCACGTGTCATTTTTCGCCCAAGAGACGGAGTAAAAATAAAAGGACTGTATGGATTGATGCGATTCTCTTTCCAGGATGGACAAATTGTTCACGCCCCAGCCATTGTTCGTGGGTTTGACGGTGAAGTCCACCTAAATGCAGCTATTCCTGCACTGAAAGACAAGAAACTAGACGTTACACTGGGAGGCTCATTTGTAAGTAAATTTCAAGAAGATGATCGGCAAGACTTGGTGCTTCCTGAAAATGTAGGTTCATACGGTGGACGTGCCAAATTGCGTTACAAAAAGTTCACTTTGGACGGCGAGTACATCATCAAAGAACAAGATCCATCGGTAGACAATAATTTCAATTACAATTACGGACATGCCGCATTAATAAATTTCGGATATTCCACAAAAGGGCTGGGTATTGCTGCATCGGCCAAATCCGTTGACAACATGAGCTTTCGTTCTGACAGAAATGCAATTCTACAGGATGCCTTGATCAACTTTTTACCTCCAATGAACAAGATTCACACCTACAACCTGGTGGCATCTTTGTATCCGTATGCAACGCAGCCAGTTGGTGAAATGGCCTATCAGGCCGAAATTTTGTATACTATTCCAAGAGGAAGTGTCCTTGGTGGCAAGTATGGAACGTCAGTCAATTTGAATTTCTCAACGGCTTACGGTCCCAACAGAAACGAGGTTTCGCAAGACTTGATAGATTCCAATCGTGTATTTTATCAAACAGGTGTGTTCGACATGGATGATAGTCTGTATTGGCAGGATATTAACTTCAATATTGAACGCAAATTCAATAAAAAATTCAAGTTGAAGTTGGCATACTTCAACATCATGCTGAATAACGATGTAGCGAAAGTGGCTGAAAACGCGAAAGGTTTGGTAAAAACAAACATAGGTGTTATTGAAGCCGGATACAAAATCAACAGGAAGCATTCACTTCGTGGTGAGTTACAGGCTTTGTTCATTGCCGATACGAAAGAAGGAGAAATCAACGACCAAGGAAATTGGGTTACAGCAGTAATTGAGTACAATGTATCACCAAACTGGTTCTTTAGTATCATGGATCAGTACAATTATGGAAATCCCATAGAATCACGTCAAGTACACTATATATACGCGTCTGCAGGGTATATTTATGGTGCAACGAGGGTAACTGCCGGTTATGGTCGCCAACGTGCTGGATTATTTTGCGTTGGAGGAGTATGTCGTTTTGTTCCCGCATCGAACGGTTTGACATTATCAATTACACACAGTTTTTAAGTAAAGAACTATGAAAAAGATATTATTTGTTTTAGCGGTTGGGGCGTTTTTGTTTGCCTCTTGCGATAAAGTAGAAAATCCATATCCTGCTCAGGAAGATCAAGGAGACTATAGTTTGTACCCAGGTGGCGACTCTGCTACGTACTGGGCGACAGATGGGCCTGTATTTGGTGCTAACCCCAATACCCAACGAAACATAGTTATTGAAGATTTTACAGGTCATAAATGTAACTCTTGCCCAATTGCGGCGGATACAGCGGAACAACTACATGATGAAAATCCTTCTCGAGTATTTGTAGCAACCATTCATGCGGGGCCACAAGGAATGGGTGGTTTTCAGCAAACAGATGGAACCTACACTATAGACTGGACGAATTCAGACGGTTTGGATATTGGTTTTCACTTTGGGAATCTTCCAGGGTCGCAGTTTGTAGGAAACCCAAGCGGCACCGTGAACCGAATTTTGACGAACGGACAACATACGATCAGTCCATTGCAGTGGCGTAATAGTGTGGAAGCTGCACTTCCAACAGCTTTAAAAGTGAACATTCAGTCAGCAGCGAACTACTACGCCTCAACACGAGGAATGTTTTTACATACCGAAATTGATGTTTTAGACCAATCGATTACAGATGACCTATATACAGTTGTTTATCTCATTGAGGATACTATTGTGGGACCTCAGAAAATGCCGAACAACACAGATAATTTAAATTATGTACACAAAGAGGTGATGCGTGATTGTATCCAAAGCGACTGGCAAGGAAAACAATTGACAAGTGCAAATGAGGTTGCTGCTGGTAAGTATCGTTTTGACTATATTTTTGAACTACCAAGTCAGTATGACCCAGCAAACATGCATTTGTTAATCTACGTTCGAAATGCTGCTACGGAGGAAATATATCATGTAGTGAAGCAGAAGTTTATTGATTAAAGAGATAGTCATATCCTTCACAATATCAATCATTTGTGAATAAAATCATCAAGCCCTGTGGATAATTTCTGCGGGGCTTGCCATTGTAGGGGTCGCAGGACCGTTCATGGTTTTTAACAGATTTTGAGACAATAAAACCCAGCTTTTTTTGTTATATTCATTATCCATTCTAAAAACCACAAGTTATGCTTGAACTCACAAAGAAAATTCTGCGCAACGTAAGTTTTGACGCAGCGTTATTTCAAAAAGAGCTCCACAAAGCTTTAAAGTGGATTACAGATGCTGAGGAGGTACAGCGTTTCCAAGAATGGTGCATCACCGAATTCGGAGCGAAGTACCCGAAAATTATTAAAAGGGCGTTTGCCAAAACAACAACAACAAACTAAATGAAAGTCGTCTCGAAAGGGGCGACTTTTTTGCTTGGTGAAGGATTTAACCCTCCTCCCTTGAGGGAGGAGCCGAAGGCGGAGGGTGATTTATCAGCCAGTTTAAAAGAAAATTTAAGAATCAATATCGTGCATTTTACAATGTATCGCATGTGAAATTATCTTTTGTACTTCATCCAAGTTGTTTAAAACTGTTCCCTCTGATAGATAAAGAACATCGTAACCAAACGCCTCCATTTGTTTTCTTTTAAGCGCATCATTTTCACCGGAAATTAAATGAGACGAACCATTAACTTCTATAATCAACCCTATCTCTGGTGCGAAAAAATCGACGATATATTTATCTATCGGGCGTTGTCTTAAAAATCGTATTCCCATCTGCCTCCTGCTTAGAAGACGTTTCCAGATTCGTTTTTCTGCTCGAGAAACTGATTCAGTTCTCAAATGCCTAGCCATTAATTTGAGATTTTTATTGTAATGGTGATTGTTGTGGTTATTCATACATAAAAGTTACGAATAATTACGTAGAAGAGTATTTATTAGATCTAGATGACGGATACTTTGGATAAGTAACCTCATTGCGAAAGGAAAATTACCCTTAGGCACACTGCGATTTAGTTTGTCACCCTCCGCCTTCGGCACCTCCCTCAAGGGAGGAGGGGTTTGACAATGATAAATGGAAGATTGAGACTTTTTCCATCTTCTTCCAATACAACCTATCTCTCAACCTTTTCAAACTGCATACTTCCTCCACCCATTCTTTTATCTTTGCTACGCAACAAAAACGCTATGAACGATAACAAAAAGGGAATTCACTTCCTATTCAAGTACCGAAAGTTGTGGCTGCTATCATTATTACTGGGAGGAGTATTGGGTGGTGGAATCAGCTTCTTCATTTCACCAAAGTACTTATCCACCGCTATTGTATACCCTTATAATTCGCAAACAAGGGAGTCGTTGATCAGTAATCCACAGTTTGGTTTTGAGTTTGAGTCTGAGCAACTCATGCAGCTTTTGAGTTCAAAGTCCATGCGCGATAGAACGATTGAAAAGTTCAAACTGTACGAATACTACGATTTGGATACAACCGATAACACATGGAATGCTGAGTTGACAGAGCGCTACGTGAAAGATGTTCAAGTTTTGCGGTCCAAGTTCTTATCCGTAGTTATCAATGTAACCATGAAGGATCCCAAATTAGCTGCGGATATAGCGAACTTCCAAATCGAAGAAGTGGATAAGTTTCGTGAGTCAATTTTCTTAGAAAACAGAACAAAAGATTTAGAAAAGTCCAAAGAAAAAATGATGCGCTTGGAAGAGCAGTTGAATGATATCGCGGACGAAATTTATCAATTGAAGGGCGGAAAAAATGATTTGCTTTTTAATTTTCTGGAAAACCTCAACAATGAGAATTTTGATCCTTCTGGTTTTATCGACTCACCGGAGCTCGAAGAAGCTATTCTGGATTATCGTTTTAAGTATGATCAATTCGTTACAGCACGAAATGAATACGATCAGAAAAAACTGGCAATGCAAGACCCCATTCCATCCGTCTACAAGGTGGATATTGCCCTTCCAAGTTACAAACCAGTTTCGCCATCTTTCCCCGTTAATATTGCTTTAGGAGCATTGGCCTTGTTTGCTCTAACCTTTATTGCGCGATACTCCATAGATAAATATAAACAGCTGAAACAAGAAGTTCAGGCGTAATGCGCATATTAAACATAGGGAAGAAGGAATTATTTGCACTAGCGATTGCACTTCTGGTGCTTTTGGGTTTGTATAAATACTTCGGAAGTTTCAATGGTAGTGCGGTAAGTGCCATTTTGATCGCAGGGGGTGTGTTGTCCTTCATTTTTGTTCTCGAAAAAACCTTTCTTTTCTATTTGTTATTGATCTGCCTTATTCCACTCTCCATCGACCTGGGGATTGGTGGTGGAGCACAGGTAAATAGTCCCTCAGAATGGATGATTTTACCACTTTTAGCAGTCTTGATATTCTTTCATAAAGATTATAGTGCTTCCCTTCGTAAAAGCATCTTTCATCCACTTGCGCTGTTTTTGGTTGCTGATATCTTTTGGCAGCTGATTGTAACACTCACCAGTACGCATCTCGATGTTTCTTTTAAGCGTTGGATCATTCACACCATATTTGTCATAGGGTTCTTTACAACAGTGACAATGCTGCGCAATCCGAAGCAACTTTTTAAGGTTTGGATGGCCTATGCTATTGGTTTGCTTCCTGTGATGATTGTTACATTCAACAACTTTCAAAAGAATGATTTTAATGCACGAACGGTGTTTTCTATTTCCAAGCCATTTTTTCCCGATCACACAGTCTACGGAGCATGTATTGCTTTCATAATTCCTTTATTAATACTCTTATGTATCCATTGGCGGAAACTGAACTGGAAAAGTTGGCAGATTTTCGGTCTATTTATATTAACGTTGATATCCATTGCTTCTGAATTTATTGCTCTTTCCAGAGCAGCCATTCTCAGCTTGGGGATCGCTTTGATTTTTGCCTTGTTGCTGCATTGGAAAATGCGATTTAAAACCCTTTTGATAGGAATTGCTGGGGTCGGAATTTTGGCCTTTTCCTTGCAAACTCAAATCTACGAGTACTTTGAGGAAACCGATGCTGTAAGTAACGACGGAAAGGTTACGAACCACCTGACATCTGTTACCAACATTCAAACCGATGCCTCTAATCTCGAGCGGGTGAACCGATGGGTTTGTGCCCTAAGAATGTTTGAGGATCGTCCCATTTTTGGTTATGGGCCCGGAACGTATCAATTTGAGTACAACAAGTTCCAAACCATGGAATATAAAACACACATTTCTTCCAATACGGGAGATAAAGGAAATGCACATTCCGAGTACTTAACCTACTTAAGCGAGAAGGGAATTTTAGGTGGACTCATTTTTTTACTGATTGTTTTCGGAGCGGTTTATTTTGGTATGAAAAACCACCAATTGTTGCAAGACCCCTTGTTGAGACTCCTCAATTTGGGTATTTTGTTGGGACTTATCACCTACTTTTTCCACGGTATTTTTAACTCATTCATGGATCAAAGTAAAATGGCGTTTTTGTATTTCACAGGGCTTGGCACACTGGTTTGGCTTTCACAGAAAACGGAGCAATCAAAATCGTATTCGCGGTAAAAAACATTATTTTGGTAGTTCCATTTTAAACAGCCAGCCCTCCATAAATGAAGTTTCTGATGGGAAAATATCTTGCATCACTCGCTTGTATTTTTTCCATTCCTTGTGTGCTTTTGGGTTCAGTTTCGACCGAATTTTTCCTTTTCGAGTGAAACGTTTCGAGGCTGGATTTTGCTCAATTGCAACCGAAAATATTTCTTGATCAATAGGGTTGGATTGTATCATTTTAAAGCCGAATGATTCGAATAACTGTAACCAGTTCTCAGCATAGGGAAAATCGCCGATCGCCTGAACAATCCCAAATTCTCTCAAGCATCTTTTATTGATTTCATTGATTTGTGAAATGGGCACGGACGGAAGCCAAACAGTTTCGTTGCAGATGAGAATTCCACCTGGTTTGAGCCAACTTTGAATATTTGATAAGAGCTTCTCTAAACTTTCTCTGCTTTGGATGGCTAACACACTTTCCAGGTATACTGTGTCAAATTGACCTTGCCCAAAAGAATGCTTTTCTTTTAAATGAAGCGATACCTTGTCCTCCAAATCACAGAATTTCAATCGTTTTTGAGCCGTATCGAACATCTTCTCTGATTCTTCCCACCCGAAAAAGGTGGTTTGAGGAAATCTTGACACCACCTCCACCAGAGTAGCCCCTGTACCAAATCCAATCTCCAAAACCGATTCCTGTGGTTGACAGTTTAAATGTTGGATCAAAACAGTCGTTGACTTTAACCCATGGGCGTGCAAGAATTCAGCATGAGAGTCACCAAAATATGTAAGAATGTCATGTGGCAAACCAGAGGAATTAAAATTGCTTTCGAATTTAAGGAATCAACTCGGGATTTTTGATACAATATGTTTTCGCAATTCACTAATTTGGACGTCTCTTGGATTGGAAAAAGACTGGTAAAAAGATTTGGAAACGCACCTGGCAAGTTTTCCTGGTGTTGTTTTGTTCGCTCCTCGTTCTGGAGTTGGCGTATCGTTACCAATGGATTGATTTTTTCAAGACCGAATTCAAGGCACTCAATAAGGACTTGAAGTCCAATCGGCCGAATGTATTGGTATTTGGCGATTCATTTACGGCTTATCCGAATGGGTATGTAGCGCAATTCCGAAAGGAGTACCCAGAATTGAACGTGATCAATTGCTCTTTGCCAGGAAGTGGTCCCTATGAAATGGAACTCATGGCTTCTCGCCGTATTTCTGATTATCCCCCGAAAGGGATTATCTATCAGATGTATGTTGGCAACGACCTCACAGATATTGATCCTCTTGTGAATTGGAGTGAACTGTCCTTTTCCAGGAACTGCTATTGGTCGTTGAAGCCGTATTTCGAAATATTGGGATTGTTTTCCCGAAGGCTAAGTGGGTTACAAACCGATTTCGACCCGAAAAAGTTGAAACAGGATACCGTTAGTTTTTCACCGAAATGGTATTCTCCCAGAACGAAAATGATGATCCGGGCTGAGTCTAATTACATCAATCATGCGATTCAATTGAAAGGTGAAATGAAAGAAGTTATGGAAAGAGCAAAGGAATCTGTAGCTTATCTGCGCGAGTTGGTTCCAAAAAAAGTACCTATTTACATCGTGGTAATTCCGCACTTTAGTCAGGTGACAACGTCGTATGGATCGAATTACAAACAACTTTCAGGACACAAATCATCCCGAAAAACCAACTATAGGTTTATTCGTGAAATTTCTAAGGTGAATGGTGTAAAGGTTTTGAATCCAATGCGGTATTTTCGTGAACTGGAATCAAATGGGAAGCAATTGTATTTTAGCAATGATCCTCACTTGAATGAATCAGGACAAAAAGCCTTGTTCGAATTTCTCAACAGTCAAACGAAGGAACTATGGCAGTAGCCCAATCCACATACATCCTTGGAATATCTGCATACTTTCACGACTCTGCCGCGGCATTGGTGAAGGATGGTAAGGTCATTGTGGCCATTCAAGAGGAACGTTTGTCTCGTAAGAAGCAAGACAGCGGATTGCCCGTAAAAGCAGCGAAATTCTGCCTGGAAGAGGCGGGGATTTCAATTCAAGACGTGCAGCAAATTGCCTATTACGAAAAACCTTTTCAGAAGTTTGAGCGATTACTAGAAACTCAAATTGCACAGTATCCACAGACCTTTTTTCCATTTAGAAAGACAGTAAAATCGTGGTTACGGGAAAAGTTGTGGGTACCGCATAATATTCGAAAAGAATTGGGTTTCAAGGGTGCATTTTTCTATGCAGAACATCATGAATCGCATGCCGCAGCCGCTTGTTTTGCTTCGCCTTTTGAAGACGCCGCCTACTTGACTTTGGATGGTGTAGGAGAGTGGGCGTGTGCAACTATGGGAACGTTTGAGAATAATGAGATTCATCAATTGGCACAACAAAATTATCCGCACTCGGTGGGTATGTTGTATTCGGCATTTACACAATATTGCGGTTTTAGGGTTAATAGTGGCGAATACAAATTGATGGGTTTGGCACCTTATGGAACACCGCAATATGTTGATCTTATCAAAGACAACTTCGTCTCAATCAAGGAGGATGGTTCTATTCAATTGAATCTCAAATATTTCAAATTTCAACGCGGTATGCGGATGATCAATTCGAAGTTTGAAGCCGTGATGGGTAAACCTGCATTGAGGCCTGAAAAACACATCAGCACTTTTTATAAAGACGTTGCTGCCTCCATTCAAGTGGTTTTGGAGGAGATTGTTTTGAAAACGGCGCAGCACGTCAAAAACCGAACAGGTAAAAAATACTTGTGTTACGGAGGCGGTGTAGCACTCAATTGTAAAGCCAACCAGCACTTATTGGAAAGTGGCATTTTCGAAGATATTTTCATTTACAGCGCCAGCGGAGATGCCGGAGGTGCAGTAGGAGCGGCCTTGCTGTGCGCGAATCAGGATGCACCAAGAGTTGTTGAACCAGTGCCGTCTTATTTGGGAAAAAGGTATAGTTCCGATGAGATTCTGCAAACGTTAGAGACTCACAAGGTGGCATTTTCCGAATTGGAAGTATCTGAATTGTTGGAACAAACTTCAACTCTTTTGAATGAGGAAAAGGTTGTTGCATGGTTTCAGGGGCGTGATGAAATGGGGCCACGGGCATTGGGAAACCGCAGCATTCTGGCCAATCCAAGTGATGTTGGAATGCGGGATCGCATTAATGAGATGATAAAGTTTCGGGAGCAATTTCGTCCGTTTGCACCCGTAGTAATGGAAGAACATGCATCCAACTATTTTAAGAATATTCGCAATGCGCATGAGATGCTTTTCACTTTTACAGCGGTTACTTCGGAGAAAATTGAAGCGTGTGTGCACAAAGACGGCAGTGCCAGAGTGCAAACAGTAAATGCGAAACAAAACAAACGTTTGCATGATTTAATCTCAAAATTTCGTGAGAAGTCCGGTGTTCCTGTACTCATTAATACCAGCTTTAATCGACGTGGAGAGCCCATGGTTCACAGTCCCGAAGATGCGTTAAGAACGTTTTTTGGTAGCGGACTAGATGTTTTGGTGATGGAAAATTTCATGGTGAAGAAAACAGAGAATGGGCAGGTAAAAATTAAAGACGTACGCCTTGAATTGGATTAGTAGTATATATCAAGAAAGTGGGGCATTAGCTTCAAAACGAAGGAAACAACTGCAGTTTGTTGCACTGGTTTTTTTGTTGGTTTCTTTCTTCTTTTATCGCTGGTATGGATTTACCACGCCGTTTTTCAGCCGAATGATTCCGCTGTCTGTAATGGCTTTGGGCTGGTTGTTGCTTCCTCAGTTACTCTATCCTGTGCTGTTTATTTGGTTTTTTGTTGGCAAATTTGTTGGGGAAATTGTGAGTACGATCTTGCTCTCAATCCTCTATTTTCTGTTTATTTGGATCGGAAAACTCTTCGTTAAGGTAGACTTCAGCTCTGGATGGAAGGAACAAACGAATGCGAAAGAGTATGAAAACATGGGTTAAATGAGTCGTTGGGAAGTAGCAAAATCTTTGGGAAAGTTCTTTTGGAAAAAGCGTAAGTTTTGGCTGTTTCCCCTATTGCTTGCATTTTTGATATTAGCGGTTTTAATCATTCTTGGAGAGTCTTCTGTTTTGGCGCCTTTGGTGTATCCTTTTTAGGTAGAAGGCCGAAATTTGAAGGTTAAAAGCTCCCTTCGCCTTAAACCTTTTACAAACTCAGCACTTCAAAAATGAAATTCTTCTCAAAAAAGCTCTTTTTTGTGCGTTGCAATTCAAAGGAATAGTTGTGTTCTTTCGCAATAGACTGAATGCGTTCCAAGTCGCAATCATCCGAAAGCGTCATATAGATACCAGAAGTAATGTTTCTATCCTTTAATTGAGTAAATAATTTTTCGAAATATTCGAAGTTCGAACCGCAAAACCATGCTTTCTCAGCATCTGACGTTGGGTTTTTAGGATAAAAGGGTGGATTAATAAGGATGAAATCGAATTGGGTATCGTCTACTTTAGAAAATAGGTCTGATTCCAGTGCTTTCAATTGAATGCTATTCGTTTCGGAGTTCCTTTTCAATAACGCAACCGCTTTTGGATTGATATCGACGGCCCACACATTTGCTCCTTTTTGAGCCGCTCTTAGCGAGATGATTCCACTGCCAGAGCCAACTTCCAGGATTGTTTTTCCTGAAATATAATTCGACTCTACCCACTCAAGCAGCATCTGACTGCTATCAAAATATTTAGGATGAAAAACTTCCGGTTCTATTTCGATGTTCAGGTTTTTGTAGCGATACGAACGATCGTTTTCAATTTTTCGAACCATTCGTTTTGAGAACAACCGAAACCAAATATGCTTGAGTTTTTTACGTATCATTCGCTGTAAAATCCTTGCTCTTCAGGTTGACGGTATTTCCACATTTTCAACAGCAACTTAATCTCATACGGAAAGGCAAAAAAACCCGTTTTGTAACGCCAGTACGATGCAAACTTGAGAATCCTTCGCTTTCCTTTAGTGATTCGGAAATCACTGCTAGTAGGATACATTCCGTTCAAAACCGTCTCAAAATTTTTAATGCGTTTGATATGTCTTGCATTCAGCCAGGGAGTCAATGGATTCTTGCGCAAATCAAATCGCTCCCAGTCTGGCGACAACCAATCTTCCAATGTTTGAGGAAAAGAAAATCCTTGTTCCTGAATCGTTTCGTACAATTCGCTTCCCTCCGTTGGCACAGGAGAATACACGTAAATAATTATTTCCGTATTCGGGTTAATGCGCTTAATCTCTTGAATGAACCGAATGTCTTCGTTGATTTGGCGCATCACTTTTTCGGGGCTATCCCCGGGCATTCCCAACACAAAACTATACTCAGGAACAATTCCAAACCTTTTCAATCGAGCCGCAAATTCCTTGATTTGAGCTCCTGTTTGTGTTCCTCCCTTATCCATTTGCTTCAGCACCTCATCATTGCCCGTTTCGGCGCCAAGAAAAATCATTTTGAGTCCTGCCTTTTGCATCAAGGCGAGGTCTTCATCCGAATACTTGTTGATGGTATCGATACGTCCTTCGCCCCACCAGGCAATATTTGCATCTTTGATTTTTTCTGCAAAGTCTACAACACGTTTGCGAGACGTGAAGAAATTGTTGTCGTGAAACTCTACCGCATCAATAGCATATTTGGACTTAAAGTCAAGAACATCCTTCGCCATTCGATCAGCACTCAAACCTTTCCAACGTGCATTATAAATGGGCACAACCGCGCAAAATGAACACGTAAATGGACACCCGAAGCTGGAGTGATACGAAAGTGTTTTTTGCCCCATGAAGGTTTTGGCCAAATAGTTTTCAATTGGGTAATTCGCGTCTAGCTTCTTGTAAGGAAATTCGGGAAGATTGTCCATGTCTGGAAGTGCCTCCTTTTTCGTTGAAACTATCTTTCCGTGCTCGTTCAGGTAAATAAGGTTACAAATACTTGGAATGGCTTCTAGATCTCCCTTTTCCAATGATTTCAACAATTCAGGAAAAGCAGCATCTCCAGGTCCGTTAATGACAAAATCTACCCATCCTGATTCCAAAACCACCTTGTGTTGATTTGCTGCGAAATAGCCACCCCAAATAATCTTAATATCAGGATGTTGCAAATGAATCTTCTTAGTGAAAGGGATGGCCTGCGAGAGCTGAGGTCCAGGCATTACTGTCATACCAACGTATCCTACGTCATGCTTTTCAATAGTATCCAATAATGTTTGCAAAGGGTCTTTTTCCAGATTCCCATCTACAAAATGATATGGAAACGACCCATCAATGGACGCTCCAACTTGCAAAATGGAGTTAGGAATCCTGTGTTTTGCGTCCGCACTTCTAGGATTAAATAAAACTACGTGTTTTGGCATTCTAATTTTGGTAGATTATTTTTTCGATAGCACCAGACTCGTATACTTTTAAGTACAGACGGCCATTTTCCAAATGCTTGACCTCTTGACCCAATACATTGCACCAGCGAAAACTTCCCTTTTCAAGTGTTAACTCTTCAATACCAACAAGGCAAGGTGCTGTGCTCAAATCATTTACCACAAGAGGTAAAGAGCCTATCATTCCCATTCCCTGATCCACCCAAACTTGATACGTTCCGGGCTGTGAAATGGTAATTGTTGATGTTAACTCTCCAGTAGACCATGCATAGTTATTGTGAGCCGTTGTAACACTTAGGGTCAAATCTGTACCGTTGAATTCGCAAACAATTTCTGGTCGTTGTGGCGGGTTGATATCTGCCAAAATGGTTCTGTACGATACGACACTGTCACGGAAGTAATATTCGGCTAGAATATTGTCGTTGGCATCGATGATGACGCAATTCGGGTCAGGTCGTTGAATGCGGCCGTAACCGAGTATTTCTGTTCCGTTGTCATTCACTCTGTAACTTCCCATAGCTGTGGCATTCAGTCCACCAGGGTACAAGAACTCCGACGTCTTGGTAGCTATCCAGTTTGTGGTATCCAATTGATAGGTAACTCCTCTGGACTCTGTTCCCATATTGGCATTGTCGAAAAGAGAAATATCGCCGTTTGGAAGCCTTCTCATATCATGCTGACCACTGAATCCACTATCATTCACGAACGTAAAATCGGATTGTTCACCGCCCAAACGCCACATAATGGCACCCGTTTGCCTGTTAATTTTATGAATGGAGTTTAAGTGTCTGTATGAAGCTAAAAAGTTGCCGTCTGTATCTTCTTCGAATGCGTTACCATGACAGTAATCGAAGTTGTTCGGGTCATACCCCCAGTAATCCAAGGTTTCGTTGACATCTATGTGGTCGTTTGAATCCCACTCATTGATAACATTTCCGTTGGCGTCAATTTCTTCATAGCCATAACCTCGAACAATCGTTTGTGTGCTTCCTTGCGTGCCATCAAAGGTAAAAGCCGAAAGGTCCATGGTGTCCCATGTAATGGTCGATATCATCCAATTTCCATTGTCCAACAGTTGAATGTCGTGGATATCCTGTTCGTTATTGATCGTAGTTAGGGTATCAATTGGCTCAAACTGATTGTTCAACAGAACAGACTGCATCAACAATGGAGATCTCATCGTGAAAGTGTATTGATCTGTGGCGGGATAATATTTGAAATCTGCCAAACCATTTACTTCTGGAGACCCGTACCAAAGTAAATAGCCATCACTGTCATAAACTCCTGCATACGGATATATGTAGTTGGGATCATTGTTCGCATTCGACCACATTTTTACATGGGTCGCCAACATATATCCGCTGGAAATCCCCACAGGTTCATTGTATTCATATTGGAATACATTCTGAGGAACGGGACGGTTGAAATTCTGACTGTAACCGATGTAATTAAAGATTACTATGGCGAGTGTGAAGAAGTAACGTTTCATAACAAAATCAAATATACGAAACTAAAGTACCAATGCAGAAAAGCGTATTTTAGTCGTTACGTACACCGATTAGACGCGAATGCCTAAAACGATCATTTTATACAATCCCTCTGCGGTTTTTTACGACATGCCTCTGGCTCTTTTGGCTATTGGAACACCTCTCGCGAAAGATTTCAATGTTGTCATTATTGATGCAAGGATTGAGGAGAATATTGAGGTCATTCTCGATAAGCACATCAATGACACCTTTCTGGTGGGGGTAACATCACTAACCGGAGCTCCATTAAAAGATGCAATCCGGTTTTCTAATAAAATAAAGGAGTTAAACCCAAACATACCTGTAGTTTGGGGCGGCTGGCATACTTCCCTGTTTCCAGAACAGGTTTTAAAGGACGTTTCTTCCGTTGATATATCTGTTCAAGGACAGGGTGAAGAGAGTTTTCAAGAAATTGCAAATGCTGTAGAGCAAGGAATGGAGTTGGACGAGATAAAAGGAATTGTTTTCAGAAAGAGTGACAATTCAATAGTAAAAACGCCACCCCGTTTGATGTCAGACATGAACTCGTTTGAGCGATTGAATTATGATCTCATCGATGTAGAAAAGTACTTTGAAGCGAAAGGACGGAGACAGTTCGATTTTATAACTTCTACCGGCTGTTTCTTTCGTTGCACATTTTGCGCCGATCCGCATGTTTTTAGCAGAAAATTCACCTCTCTTGATCCTGAGCGAATTTTTGAAGATTTACATTACTATCATCAGAAATATCAATTCGATGATGTCAACTTTCAGGATGAGACATTTTTCACCTATCCAAAGAATATTTTAGCGTTAGCTGAAAAACTGAAAGCAGTAGGTTCGCCATTTTCATGGGCAGCAACGATGCGCGCCGATCAAGGAAGCAGGATGTCCTACGAAGATTTTAAGATATGTAAAGAGTCTGGTTTGCGAAGGTTGCTAATTGGTGTTGAAAGCGGTTCTCAGGAAATGATGGATTGGCTGAAAAAGGACATCAAAATGGAGCAAGTGCTCCTATGTGCAGAACGCTGTAAAAATCTCGGTATTGGTGTAATATTTCCTTTTATTGTTGGGTTTCCGGGTGAATCCGAACAGAGCGTTGAAGCGACGAAAAACATGATTCGAAAATTGGCATTTATGTCGCAAGGTTTCGAGACGCCCGTATTTTATTTCAAACCGTATCCTGGCACGCAAATTACCAAGGAGGTGGTTGCTAACAAAAGCTACAAACTTCCGAGCAGTATTGAGGAATGGGCGGAATTTGATTATGTTGGCTCCAAAGGGCCCTGGGTTTCAGATGCGCTGTTCAAAGAAATGGAGTTGTTAAAATTTTATCTCCGAGCGCGACGTAAAAACCAATTCTTTCTACGTCCTTTAAAATGGGCCTCTCATCAGCGTGTAAAAAATATGAACTTTAAATTGCCCGTTGAGAAGTTAATCGTCGAAAGATTGAAACCAAAAAAAGAGTTGAGCTAGGTCATGGATCGCTGGTTGAATTACCTTCCGTATTTGGTCGTAACATCACTCTTTTTAGTGCTTTGGCTTGGTTTTGATTTCAACGGGTTGTATGGGCAAGATGCACATGAGTATTTGCGTTACTCAAACGCACTGAAAACATTCTTGGAAACAGGGGCTAATCCTGGTGATTTTTTCTGGCCAAAGCTTTATCCCATAATGGGAACTGTTGCCGGTTTTACAGGAATTCCAGTAGGATTTGCCCTACAAATGACGTCCTTATTTGCCATGTTAGGTTCCATTTATTTTGCGCAGCGTAGTATTCAGTTCCTTTACCAAAAAAACAGTAGTTGGTTTTTGTTGTTAGCGGCAGCAACGCAAGTATATTTTGTACGAGCCGGTTTGGTGGTCATGTCAGACGCTTTGGCGGCTTGCTTTGTGATGGGATTCGTGTACAATTATCTGCGCTTGCGAAGATTTAGAAATGGGAAGTATTTTGTTTGGGCCTTCTTGTTTGCTATTGCCGCATTTTTTACCCGATACGCAGTGCTACCACTTTTGGCTATACCGCTAATTCATGGATTCTGGCTGCTGTTCCGACAATGGGGTAAACCCTTACGTGTTATTCTTACCGGACTTATACTTGTTCTAATTGGCGTCGTCTTTTTTGCAGGTCTTATAGCAATAGACCTTTCAAATTCTATTGTAGCTGACTGGAATCCCTTGCATTTATTTCAGCGTACATTCATATTTCAATCGCATGAGGAAATATATTGGGTACCAAATGGAGTGTGTATCTGGAGCAACTTTGCTCATGTAGGGTATTTAAGCTGTGGTGTTTTTCTATTTTTTTGGTGGCGCCATTGGAACTTTAAATTGACCTTTTTGTGGATAGGTTTACTGGTGTATTTGGTTTTTCTGGGTGGAATTGGGTTTCAAAATCAAAGATTCATGGTGATCTCTCATCTTTTAGTATTGATTCTCCTGTTTCCTGCTTTTCAAGCTTTGATGCTCTGGTCGAAAGAACGGAAAATTTTTTCGGTTTTCATCGTTGGCACACTTCTATTGAACGCTGCTTTTTTCTACTATTCATTCTCGAAAATGTTTGCCATGCATCGCTTTGAAAAGCAAGTAGCATCAGCGATTCATACTTTAGAGGATGACAAAACACTTTATTCTTTCTATATCACCGCTTCTCTTGGTTCTTATGATATTCCCAATAACAGAGTAGATTTGTGGGAGGAGGAAATCGAGTTCAAAAAAGGAGGGTATATCGTTTTTAACCCTGAGCAGTTTTCTGACAATACACGCGTGATGAAAAATTGGCGCACAGCAAATCGTAGGTTTGAATTGAAAATAATTCACGAACTTCCCGAAAACTGGAACATTTATCTCATCCAATAAGCACATACTATTCGTTACCCCAGGTTTCCCAGAAAATGAGCAGGACAGCCAATGCATTCCAGCGTTGTGGATTTTTGCCAAGGCGTTGTCTAAACATGGGGCGACCGTTTCAATAATCACCTTACAATATCCCTTCGTCAGGGAGCCATACCAGTGGAACAACATTTCAGTTTACCCATTGAATGGAGCCAATAAAAAAGTAAATCAATTGTTCCTGGCCAAGAAGGCTATACAGCATGCAAAAAAAGTTCATGAGAAGAAACCTGTAGATGTTGTTCATGCTTTTTGGTTAAATAGAGCTACGGAAATAGCTCAGAAAATAGCGATTGCTTTAAACGTTCCATTATTAGCCACAGCCATGGGGCAGGAAATGCGAAATCCGAATAGAAGATTGCCACGATGGAGGAATGCTTCTTTTCCCATTGTTTCTATTTCTGGGTTTCAATCAGATGCATTACGAAATGTTGGAATTCGACCAAAATCTATCATTCCCTGGGGCGTTGAGGGTGTGGTTGCCTCAAAGAAGGATGTAGATTTGATCTGTGTTGGATCATTAATTCCTTTGAAGAATGTTGCGTATTTTCTTGAGCTTTGCGCTGAACTGAAGTCACATTCCAATGACTTCCGTGCGATTGTCTTGGGCGACGGACCTGAAAGAAAACATCTCGAGATTCAGATTCAAGACTACAACTTAAAACCGAACGTCCAGCTTCTTGGATCGCTCTCATATAAAGAAACACAGCAATGGATTGCGCGATCAAAAGTTTTGGTACATGCCTCAAGTTTTGAAGGGTTTGGAATGGTTATCATTGAAGCTTTAGCGAATGAAACGCTGGTGTTGGCTACTCCAGTGGGGATAGCTAAGGAGTTAGAAATCCCTCATCTAATTGGCGATCCTAAATTGGACGTCGCCATGTTACAAATGTTGTTGAGAGCTAATCGACCAGATAAGCAATTGTTTCCGATTGAAGAGACGGTGACGGCATATATTAATCTTTACGAATCCGTATCCACGGGAATGGCGAACGTTTCTTAAAGATTTTATTTTTGAAATCAGGCCTATATAGAACCTCGTGATCATAGGGAAGAACATCCCATGAAAGGTGTTTGTAATAAGAAACAGAAGTTCCCAAACTCTGAAAATATAGGTCGGAACGTTTTCGAGCTGCATCTACATCAGATGGTTCGTAAAACTGCGTTTCCAAAATGTGAATTTCACCGTCAGGAGCAAGCAAAGAAAATAAAGAGTCCCAAAAAGATTTGTTCGGTTCAAAATAGTGGAAACTACCCGCGAAATATATCAGGTTGAATGTTCCTTGTGGCAATAAAGTCCAATCTGTACAACAGACAAATTGAACATTTTCGTTTCCAAAGCAACGTGCCGCCTGTTCTAACTCTTCTTTGCCAACATCTAAGCCAGTAATGTTCTCGCAATGGTTGGAAATGCGATGGGTCATCCAACCGTTACCGCAGCCAATATCTAGTACGTTGAGGGTTGAAGCCAGACTCATGTACGTCTCGAATTTGTTCAGCATCCAGGCACGCTTTTTCCATTCATCGGCCTTGGGATCTTGAGGGTTCGTTTTTGGAAGTTGTTTCACGGCCTCATCTGACAACCAACGCCCTTCTTTATCACGCACTGACTTGTACTGTGCCTCGAAGGTATCGTCAGCTGATGTTAAAAAGTGTACTTTCTTGAATGCTGTCATTGTTGTGTTTCGTTAGGACGTACTTCTTACTGCTCACTTTCCTCTTATGACTAATTAGTCATTTCCCCACACGCATCATTTGATATGCTGCCTTGCTTTTTACTTTATTTTTCAAAGACTTCTTTTTATGGGCTTGCCATCCATTCACCAGGTACCGAATAGCATTTTCGTAATAGGCATCTGAGTACGGTAATTTGAATCGAATATCACGATCAGTACTCGTGTTCCAATCGGGTTTCACCGTAATTTCTTCTTCAATTTCCGCATACAGGTCTGTACCTTTGATTGGGTAAGCACGGGTGATGGTGAGTAAGTCAGGACTGCATTTCTCAATATGCTCCATGGTTGCCTTGATGTCCTCATGTGTCTCTCCAGGATAGCCAACCATGATGAATGTCCCTGCTTCCATGCCCATTTTTTGCGTCAATTGCATCATTTCCTGAACAGTTTCCAAAGTGACCCGACGGTCCATTTTATCAATGATCTTTTGCGATCCACTTTCCGCTCCAATCCAAATACGAAAACATCCCATTTCCTTCAATTGTTGCAGCACGATAGCGTTTAGCCGTTCGGCACGAGTTATTATTTCGAAAGGAATGGTAAGTTGGTGTTTGGTAAACTCCGCGTGTAGGTTATCAATCCATTTATGACTCACTGTAAAAACGTCGTCTACGAACCATAGAGCTTCTACGGCAAAATCTTCTTTCAAATGGAGGATTTCCGCTACAACATGAGCTGGGTCATTTCTGCGGTAACTTTGTCCGTATACTGCTGTACTGCACCATTTACATGTATAGGGGCATCCACGTTGTGTGCTAATATTTGCGGTCCGTTTACCATGGTGCTCTTCCCAAACCTGTAGATACTTTTCGAACGGAATCGCCGATCTATCGGGAAATGGAAGAGAGGGTAGTTCTTTGATTTTTGTGCGTGTATCATTTTGCCAAAGTTTGCCATTTCTCATGAACGATATTCCCGCAACACTTTCGATACTTCCATTTGACTCTAAAACCTCCACCATTTCCAACATGGTTTGCTCTCCTTCTCCAACAACCACAAAATCAAAGCCCGCATTCAAATAGTTTTCCTGATTGTATGTAATATCTGGACCGCCTCCTATAAAAAGTGTTTCGGGAAGCTTATGTTTCAAGTATGCCAATTGTTGAAGCACTTGAACTTTGGTCATTAAATTTGTATAGAATGCAACAATTTTTGGTTGTTCCTCTATTATTTGTTCACGCCAGGAGTTCACTGTTGCAAATGTACTGTCGACAAGTGATACATTTTTATTATGCTTTTTGAGAAAGGCACTGATGTACAATAAGCCAAGTGTCGGATACGGGCGCATGATTTTTTGCTCTTTGACATCTTCACTGATGAAATATGCGTGAGTTAGTACAATTTTCATGGATGCTTAACGCTTATCTGACTTGAATAAATAAAGGTACGGAAATGCTAAAAACTTTCTGAGAAGGGCTGTCGACTAAATATAACATTGTGGTAATTTCTGTGTTTATCAACTTTTTTAGCCACATCATGGAGTGCACTTCCTGCCATTTCGACAAGAAGTGGGTTTACTATGAAAAAGGACATGTTCGCGATTTTTTCGTATCCAACTAGCCCTGATTCCATTAAGATTTTAAGATGATGTGATACTGTTGGGGCTCCTAGTCCTGTGTCGTGAGCCAATTCTTTGCAAATCAAACGATCTTTTTCTAGAAGTAGGTCAATGATTGCAATTCGCGCGGGATGTCCGAGAGCTTTGAAAATAATGGATAGGTCGTTTTGGTATCGGGTGAAGCCGATTCTTTGGATAGATGCCATGATAAATAGTGTTTAGGTTATACTATTTAAGATACGGAAAAAATTTGGACATTACTAGAAAAATACAATTTGGTGATTCGACAATTATCGAATTTGCGAAATGTAATGCACACTTTTATCTCATAGGAATGCCCCATCGAGAGTATCCCATCAATCCCGCCGCTTCAAAATCATCAAAAAATGATCCGCATTATTACTCAATCTAGAAAACGTAAATACTCCATCCATCCACTTTAAAAAAGCAAACATCCGTTTCCTGCCCTCGAATTTTGGAGCTAAATACGAAGGTGGAATAAACAGTCCAATCGGTTTGGTTGTCACCACCTCAAAGTTCTCTGCCGCCAACTGCTGAATCTCGTCAGGAGAGAAATACCAGGTCTTCACGGTTTCGCCCTCCACATGTACATCCACACATTCTTTCGTATTTCTTCTTCCTGCCTTTTTAAATTTTGCTCTGAATCCAAAATAAAAACGCTCCCAAACACATTTCTTCCCCATAAGCACAATAACCAAATGACCTTTTTTATCCAATTCGTTATAAGCATTTTTAAAGAACCTTTTCAGCTGTTCGGGAGACAGGCAATTGAGTCCACCGAAATTTGAGAATAACGTATCGAAGGTATTATCATAACTACATAAATCATTCACATCCAACACTCGGAAATGCAATTCGGGAAATTTTGATTCTGCAATTCGAATCATTTCAGGCGAAATATCCGTTGCTACTACTCCTTTTCCCCGAAAATCCCATCGATGAGCATCTTCACCAGTTCCGCAATTAACCTCTAAAACATTTTGAAACGAATTGATATGCTTGTCCACGTATTTCCAAACCTGTTCACGCTGCGCTTCACCCACGCAACTATTTGTGAATGTTGTATCGTAAGTACTTGCTGTATGATCAAACTTTTGCATTAGCCTAGTTTTCTTTGAAGTGAAGTAGCCTTGAACCAATTGTAGGGTATGAGCAAAACATAACGCCACGAAACGTAGGCGCGTCCACCGAATAACTTACGCCATCCTTGTTTCAAACGGAAGCGATGATGCACATAACGTTGCAGCGCGCGATAAAATTCAGGAGAAAAAGTTCCTTCAAACATAAGGTCCAAATCGTCAGAGTCTTCCCAGTTCGATTTTTCTCCCAACTGTGCCTTCACCGTCTCATAAAACTTTGTACCCGGGAGTGGGTAGGAAACAGAAATCCCAATGTCGTCAGGAGCATTTTCTCGGACCATTTCTAGCGTCTTTTGAACGTCCTCCTTCGTTTCTCCCAAATATCCGAATTGAAGAAAATAAGCCACCCGGACCCCTTTTTTCTGAAGTAATTCTGTGCTTTTCTTGATCTGTTCCAAAGTTATTCCCTTGTCCATCGCGTCCAGGACTTTTTGAGACCCGCTTTCAGCACCAATCCAAACTTCCTCCAATCCCGAGGCAGCCAATTCATCAATCGTTTGATCCTGCATCAGTAAGTCTGCGCGACTTTGAATTTTATAGTGCATCTTCAATCCACTTTTCTGGATTAAATCGTTAAACTTTGTAACCCATCCAGGCTTTAAACCAAAGATGTCATCTGTGATCCAGAAATGTTTTACACCACACAAACCCTGAAGCATTTGCATTTCCTTTATCACACGTTCGGGAGAACGAGAATTGTATCTGTTTCCATAAATAGGCTTGGCGCACCAATTACACTTAAACGGACAGCCGCGGGTAGTGCTGATGTTCAATGTGAATGGGAACTTTCCTTGATTCCAGATCGATTTGTACGCCTCTAAGTCAATGACTTCCCATTTGGCCTGAGCAAAAACATCTAAGTCGCGCTCGTTCGTTCTAGGAAGGTGTTTTGTTGCTTTACCATTTGAAATAGTGCTAATCCCAGCGACTCCAGTCAAGTCCGACTCTGTCTGAAGCCTCTGTATTACTTCTAAAAGTGAATGTTCGCCTTCACCATGAAGGATGATGTCGGCACCTTTTTCGTGATATAATTCCCAATGATCTGTTGCGTCAGAACTGGAAACAATCACCTTAGCACCAGCAGCTTTGGCCGCATCTATAATGTCAAAACAAGCATGGCGCATATTTGTGAGGCACATTTTGGTCAAATAATTAAAACCATCCTCATAAATGACTACCACGTCGGGAGTAGATGCAGCAATTTTATCTTGGCAAATTTTAGGAGAAGGATCCAGAGCTACATCGTAAAATGCCGCTGGAAAACCATTTTGCTCCAAATGCGCTAATGCCGTAATCGTAGCCAAAGGTGGATACGGTGTTTTATTAATCCACTGTTTGGGATCCAACTGATAGAAGTAGCTATGTGTGACAAATATTTTCACAATTCAATGCCGTGTTTTTGCAGTGCCAAACGATGCGTTTCTTTATACTCATTTCGCAATTCCTCATAACGTTGAAGCACCTTATTTTGAAAGTCATTCGGGTGATGTTTTGAAACATACCGACGGGATTTCATAGTGAGATCAAACTTTTGTTGATCAAAGTCTCCAAATTTATTTCTCCAACGCCTCAAGGTAATTCGCATCATGCGTTTGTCTGTCCAGTTTCCAAACCTTCCCGACCAAATCCCCTGAAGCATTTTACTCCAAAGTGGTTTTTTTATCTGAGAGGTTTCAAAGGCGACTCGGGTATTGTTTGGGAAGTATTCATGAACCCAAGAATTCGCAGTGTAGAATGCATTAAAAATGTGACCGCTAGCTGGGATCAACGTGGCGATTTCCACTGCTGTAAATCGATTTTTTTCTTCAATCTCCAAATGCTCGCTATCAATAAAATAATTCACACAGAAGTACTTTCTGGAATTAAGCAAGAATATCTTTTTATAAAGAATCAATAAGGTTCGGGCCACCCAAACCCGTTCTGGTTTCACAATGATGAAGAAGTCGAAATCTCCATCGTCATGTAAGATTCCTTTTGAAAGTGAACCCGAAATTCCGACTCCTTCCACAAACGGAAACTTTTGTATGAATTTAGAAACTCGAATCGCTTTTTCAAAGAGTCTGTCAGCTCTTTTTGCGGCGATCTGTCTTCGCTCCACTTTATTGTTAACCTCAAAAAGACAAGCGTGATTATCGTGCAAAAGGACCAACCCATCCGTTTTCAAATCTTTCAAAGCGCTGTGCAGGTCGTCGTATGATACATTTTCTTGAAGGCCCGAAAAACGGAGTAACTCATCTTGATTTAAAGGGTGCGCAAAAACCTCGGAATAGAGCAGGTGTTCTAATATTCCTTTTTTCAGAGTTGTAGTTTGAGGGCTTGCTTGTGTTTGCTTCACGTAGGTCGAAATTAAACAATTTGCTGCGATTGACCATTCATTTTTAGCCTACGACTTTTGCGTATGATTCGAAGAGTTTAAAATACTAAACAGTAGCGATCAATAGAACCAACGTGCACGGAGTTCGAAGCAGCCTACACTTGTAAGCTACTGAAAAAGAACCGGATAAATTGGTTTATGTCCTATGCCTACCGAGTATTCCAGACCTATTCGAACTCAATTAGCACAGCACCTTTGTCCACCACATCATCTTTTCCTATGTTGATGGATTTAACGATACCGACACCTTCAGCTTTGAGCACGTTTTCCATTTTCATTGCCTCCAGCGATAAAATTTCATCTCCTACACTCAGTTCGTCTCCAATGGATACTGCGACATTAACAATACGACCTGGCATGGGCGCTTGTAGTTCTTTCAGTTTTTTCACTTTCGGTGCATCCAGCCCCATGGCTTTGATCAGCTCATCCAAAGAACCTTTCTTTTGCACTTCAAAAACACGGTGATTGATCTTCAACTTTAAGCGGTTGCTCTCTGTTGCTTCCTCTAGAATTTCGCCAAAGAACTTTCTGCCATTGTACTCCAGCGAAAAATATTTTTCACTGTCCCAACGAACGACAGCGCCTTCAGAAAAGCCTACTTCTTTATCTTCAATCGTCCACGTGCGGTTTGCCATTTATCCAGTATTTCGTACAAAAATAATAGAATACATTTCCGATGCTGTAGAAATTGCGCCAGAATCAGATTAAAATACAGAGATTTGTATGAATCCAAATACCGAAAAATGAAGAAATTACTCTGGTTATTTATTGTTTCATTATTGTTCGCCTGTAAATCTCCGAAAGATACAGAAACACCTGCTGAACCAATAGTGGCGGAAACACCATCTGCTCCTGAAGAGGCGGCAGTTGATATTATAGACGATACATGGGTTGACCCAGAACGTCCAGTCTACCGCGCTACAGAGACTTTACTTACCGATTTGATTCACACCAAATTGGAAGTAGATTTTGTTTGGGAGAAATCACAAATGAATGGAGTTGCAACCATTACAGCGAAACCTCATTTCTATCCTTCATCCACCTTAATACTGGATGCTAAAGGAATGGACATTCATAGCGTAAAAATGAATGGGAAAGAGTTGAAATACACATACCAGGATGATATTTTGAATATCACTTTGGATAAAACATACACCCGCGACGATAAGTATACAGTGGTGATTGATTATTTATCAAAACCAGAAGAACGCGAGGAGGGCGGTAGTGCTGCCATTACCTCCGATAAAGGGTTGTACTTCATCAACCCTACGGGAGAAGATCCGAATAAAATGCCGCAAATCTGGACCCAAGGTGAGACAGAAGCAAGTTCTGTTTGGTTTCCAACGGTCGATCAACCGAATGCAAAAACCACGCAAGAAATCTTCATTAAAGTAGAGGACAAATACACAACACTTTCCAACGGTAAACTGGTGTCCAGCAAGAAAGTAGGAAACGGAATGCGCGTCGATCATTGGAAGCAAGATTTACCGCATGCACCGTACTTATTCATGATGGGCATTGGAGAATTCAAAGTTGTAGAGGATAGTTATACGCGTCCTGATGGGTCAAAAATGGCGGTAAACTATTACGTTGAGCCTGAATGGGAACCGTATGCAAAAGATATTTTCGGTGAAACTCCCGAAATGATTCGCTTCTTTTCAGAACTGCTGGGCGTTGAATATCCATGGGATAAATACCACCAAATTGTTACGCGCGACTACGTGTCAGGTGCAATGGAGAATACAGGAGCAGTAATCTTTGGCGACTTCGTTTACCGAACTGACCGCGAGCTGTTAGACGGAAACGATCAATCAACCATTGCGCACGAATTGTTCCACCACTGGTTTGGAGATCTGGTAACATGTGAATCATGGTCGAACCTACCGTTGAATGAATCATTTGCAAACTATTCGCAATACTTATGGGATGAGCATCGATACGGTGTTGATGAAGCAGATTATTACGCAGAGCAAGAAGCGAACGGGTATTATCAATCTGCAGGTATTCAAGGATACCACGATCTTATCTGGTTCGATTACGATGATAAAGAACAGATGTTCGACGGACACTCTTACAACAAAGGAGGACGCATTTTGCACATGTTACGTAATTACCTCGGAGATGAAGCGTTCTTCGCTGGAATCAACCATTATTTGGAGTCACGCAAATTTCAAGCGGCTGAGTTCCATCATTTACGGTTGTCATTTGAAGAGATTTGTGGTGAAGATTTGAATTGGTTCTTTAATCAATGGTTCCTGGGGTCAGGACATCCGAACTTGATGTTTATTCCTTTTAATGACAGAGAGAATCAGGAATTGGTAATCGAGGCATTTCAAAAACAAGATTTGGAGCTATGTCCAATTTACAAGTTACCAATGGAGATTGCCATATTCGATGACGAAGGAAAACACATTCACAAAGTAGAAATGGATGCGTTGGAGGAAACCTTCAAATTACCTTACAAAGGAACGTTGAAGGGATACATAATAGACAATCAGCAAATGCTACTGGGCGACAAAAAAGTTTTGGACAAGCCAGCAGAAATGTACAGGTTTCAATACTACAACGGCGAACGCTATCACGCACGAAAAGCTGGATTAAAATTAGGCTATGATTCCTCACCAGATGCTCAAAAGATGGTTCTTGATGCTTTAAAGGATAAATTTTGGCACATCCGTGAATTGGCACTGGACAAAGTGAACTCTTTGACTGGTGAGTATGCTGAAGCAGCGAAGAAGATTGTCACGAGTATGCTTGAGTCGGATCCAAAATCTCGCGTTCGAGCGAAAGCCGTTCAGGTGATCGAATTGATGATTGAAAGCGAAGACAAACGCAAAGAAATGTACGCCAAAGCGGTTCAAAACGACCGATCCTACGATGTGGTAAGTGAGGCATTGGCGGGCTTGGCTTCTATTGATTCGGACCTTGCAATGGAAGAAGCAAAGAAATTGGAGGGAGAAAAATCTTCCAAAATGCTGTTTGGAATTCTGCAGTTGTACGCTGTGCACGGCGGAGCTGAGAAAATTGACTTTTTTGTAGACGCACTATCAGGTACAACGTTGCAAGGATGGGATCGCTTGGGAGCTATTAACGCTACAACTCTCTACCTTGCTAATCATGACGCGTCTGTGGCCGAAAAGGCACTTTCTATTTATCAAAGTGAAATGGAAAATGGAGGCTACTACATGCAAATGTTTATCCCTCAAAATGTGAATTACCTCAACGAATACTTTACAAAAACTATTGTAGAGTTGAACGAAGAGTTGGCGGTATACGAAGAAAACGACGATGCGGCTTATGCAGATCAAACGCGTAAGAAAATTGCTGCTTTCGAATCCGTTCAAAAGAAATACCAGGACTTGCTTCGCTAAACCGTTGCGAAGGCAAAACTTGTTGAAATAACACAAGTATAGATTCAAATTAGCCGATTGCTAAAGTCTTTACCGTATGTATCGGAAGACTGAAAGTGATCGGCTTTTTTTAAAGTATGTTACCACTTTTAAAGTAAAGTTGTACCGATTCCAGTAATTAGTATTGGGAAGAGAGTCAGAACTGCTTGACTATTTTAGTTATGATGGAAACACTTACTTGGTTTCCCCAAGCGGAAAGTCAACATTGCCCCGGAGAAGACATACCAGTCGTTGGTAGAAGCATCCCCTCTGCGACCAAAGCGCTCATTATTTAAGGAACGATTGGACATTGTTGCGGCCAAAGGTCCGTTTTCCGCAGCGAGTATGTCAGGGTCGACGTAAGAATCAGAGCCGATATCATCAATGTAATCTGTAAACGTTTTTCGCAAACCAACTTCCAGGTTCAACCCTACACTCTCACCAAGAGATAGCTTCACTCCAATGCCAACAGGCACTACTAATTGTGTCAAACTGTAAGGGTTTCTATCCGATAATGATGTACCCTGTCCTTCGGTTCCAAGCGGCTGCAACTCCACTTCGTTACCATTCTCGCCTATAGCCTTAGGGTTCATTCGAAAAACCCCAATCTCCGCCACCAAATAGGCAGTTCCTCGATAACGATCGTTTCCAATCTGAAACGGAAAATAATTGAACTCAATTCCGCCTGCGAGTTCCCAGATATCCGTCGAGAAGCTCAAGTTTCGTTGAATTTGTTGATCAAGGTTGGAATCACTGTCCTCGCCACTCAACTTTCCGTACATAAAATTCGCTCGAAGTGCCGCTCGCGGGTGCAAATTGAAGCGATACACTAAGCCTCCAGCCAAATGCGTGTTCCTGTAGGGCATGAATCGATTGATATCACCAATGTAATAGGTGCCTCCAACCATTGGTCCAATTTCCGAACGTGATGCATTCGTTGCAAATTGGGCATTCGAAGGCGTTACGACTCCTAGAAAAAAACACGCGAATAATGCTACAAGTCTTGTTTTCATTGTCATAGAAACGCAAAGATAGTGGTAAAATTGTTTGTTACGAAAGATTTTCACTGCTTTCAATTTTAATTATTTCATACATATTTAATAATTTAACTATTTGTTATTAATTGTAAATAGTCTACATTTGCCATCCAATTTAAACTGACATGAATACTCAATCCCTTTTAGACGTTGCCAGTACTTATGGAACGCCGACGTATGTTTACGATGCAGATACAATTACAAGCCAATACCGTAAACTACACAAGGCATTCAAACCGTTGGACGTCAAGTTGCACTATGCAATGAAGGCATTGAGTAATATCAATATTTTACGCTTGCTCAAGAATGAAGGCGCTGGCCTGGATGCTGTGTCCATTCAAGAGGTTCGCCTTGCATTACATGCAGGATTCGCGCCAGAATCCATTATGTATACGCCCAACTGTGTTTCGTTTGATGAGATCCAACGTGCTGTGGAGCTTGGAGTTCATATCAACCTCGATAACCTAAACATGTTGGAAAAGTTCGGAAGCGAGTACGGAGGAAGCGTTCCCGTTTGCATTCGTATCAATCCGCACATTATGGCTGGAGGAAATAGTAACATTTCCGTTGGTCATATTGATTCCAAGTTTGGAATTTCCATTCATCAGGTACGCCATATAGAAAGAATTGTAGAGCACTACGGACTCAATATTCGAGGATTACACATGCACACAGGAAGTGATATTATTGATGCAGATGTTTTCTTGCGTGGAGCGGCTTTGTTGTACGAGGCAGCAACGCATTTCCCGGATTTAGAATTCATGGATTTCGGAAGCGGTTTTAAGGTTGGGTACAAGGAAAGTGATATTGTGACGGATATTGAAACTATCGGGGCACGAATTGCCGCTTCTTTTCAGGATTTCTGTGCGCGCTACGGTCGGGATTTGGAACTTTGGTTCGAACCTGGAAAGTACATTGTTAGTGAAGCGGGCAAGTTTTTGGTGCGCACAAATGTGGTGAAACAAACCACCTCGACCGTGTTTGTAGGTGTGGATAGCGGACAAAACCATTTAATTCGTCCGATGTTTTACAATGCGTACCATCATATTGAAAATATTAGCAACACCAGCGGAGAAAAGAAACTCTATTCGATAGTAGGGTACATCTGTGAAAGTGATACACTCGGACACGATCGTTTATTGAATGAGGTGCGTGAGGGCGATGTCCTGGCTATTTCTAACGCGGGTGCTTACGCTTTTAGCATGGCCAATCAATACAACTCTAGATTTCGTCCTGCTGAGGTTTTACTTATCAATGGTGAAGCTCATTTGATTCGTGAGCGTGAAACCATGGAAGATTTATTGAGAAATCAAGTAGAACTACCCATTTTTGATGAAGCTACGGTAGAAATTGCCTAATTTCGGGAGAAACAACTCTCATGGCACAAGTAATTGGATTAGGCGGAATTTTTCTAAAGTTTCAAGATCCCAAAGCAATGCGCAACTGGTATCAGGATGTGTTGGGCATTCAAACGAATGATTACGGCGTATTATTCGAATTCAATGGAGACACGAGTCCTACGAAAGGGTACTTGCAATTGGGTACTTTTGAAAATTCTTCGGATTATTTTGGTGACCCGAAACAGCAAGCCATGTTAAACTTCCGCGTAGATGACCTGGAAATTTTCAAATCGGAACTGGAGGCAGCCAAGGTGAGCATTGTCAACGAGGTTGAATCATATAGTTACGGTAAGTTTTTACATATTGAAGATCCCGAAGGCAATCGCGTTGAACTGTGGGAGCCTGTTGATAGCGAATTTGAAGGGTCCGGTGATGTGATGCCGATGCGGTAAAAACTAAATTTTTTCTAAAAAACGATCTAGATTTTCGTTCTGAAGTAACTCATCAGATCCAATGATAAGTACACGCTGACATTTGTTCGAACTTAACCAAAGATTGTAGTTGGATATTGCTACTTGAAGCGTCCCGTTGATGTCAATCTTTTGCGTAGGAATGTGTTTTTTATCGAATTGATCGTGAAGATCGATGTCTTCTCTCGCAAAGTCCTGATTGGCGTTAATGAGTATCAAACCATCCGGTAGATCCTCCGATCGTGGGTCGAAATCTTCGACAGCAATTCCACGAGAGGCACTCCACTCAGCTAGTCGCTGGCCAAAACCATTGTCTGTTCTTGTTAGTACTGTATGCAGATTCATGTAAAAGGCTTACTTAAAACGCGGCTGCAAATATAATGCAATAAAGCAATCAAGACCGCAATTTTTCACAAATGCTTGACAAAAATCAGTCCAACTCAGCGATTTTTTCTGTGGGACGGGCTACTATTGCCTTGTTTCCTTTGACAACGATCGGTCTTTCAATTAATTTGGGATAGGTTCGCATGGCATCAATCCATTCGGCTCTGGAAAGATTTTTTCCTTTAAAATGATCCTTAAAGTCACTTTCATTCTTACGTAAAAGCGCTTCAGGCTCCATTTCCAGCTTATTCAGGATTTCGTCCATTTCAGCAGCCGAAGGCATTTCTTTCAAATATTCTACTACCTCGTAGGTTTTTCCAGCTTCTTCCAAATATGCAATTGCCATGCGGCTTTTGGAACATCTTGGATTGTGATATACTGTAAATTCTGCCATAATTCTAATTTCCGTAGGCCATCAAGTAAGCCTTTAAAAAGTCATCGAGGTCACCATTCAAAACGGCGTCAACATTACTTGTTTCATGTCCCGTTCTTACATCCTTCACCAACTTGTATGGTTGCATGACATAATTTCGAATTTGTGATCCCCACTCAATTTTTTTCTTGTCCGCTTCAATTTCCGCCCGTTTCTCCATGCGTGCCCGGTATTCCAATTCGTACAACTGCGATTTTAAGAGTTGCAAGGCTTTCTCTTTATTCCCCAGTTGCGATCTGGATTCGGAGTTTTCAATGATAATTCCAGAGGGTTCGTGACGCAGTCGAACGGCTGTTTCTACCTTGTTCACGTTTTGTCCTCCTTTACCTCCTGATCGGAAGGTTTCCCAGGAAATGTCCGCAGGATTAATGTCAATTTCAATGGAATCGTCTACTAAAGGATATACGTACACAGAGACAAAAGAAGTATGACGTTTGGCGTTCGAATCGAAAGGTGAAATACGAACCAATCGATGTACACCGTTCTCACCTTTCAAATAACCAAATGCAAATTCACCATTAAATTCGAGTGTTACCGTTTTAATGCCAGCCACGTCGCCATCCTGATAGTTCAACTCTTTGATTGAATAGCCATTTTTCTGTCCCCACATCGAGTACATGCGCATCAACATGGCGGCCCAATCGCAACTTTCAGTACCTCCAGCACCGGCTGTAATTTGTACAACACAACTCAAACTATCTTCTTCGCTCGAGAGCATGTTTTTCAATTCGAGCGCTTCAACCGCATCCGATAGTTTCGTCGCTAGATTATCTAGTTCTTCTTCTGATCCTTCTCCTTCTTTTATGAATTCTAAAAGTACTTCCAGATCGCCGTAGATTTCGTTCAGCGCATCGAATTCCGTAACCCATGCTTTTAGAGTACGAATTTTCTTCATTTGAACTTCTGCGGCCTTGGGATCGTTCCAGAAATCAGGATCGTGCGACTTCAACTCTTCTTCACTAAGTTGTAAGCGCTTTTCGTCGATTTTCAAATAATCTCCAATGGTATCTATTCGAGATCGAAATTCCTTGAGTTGCTCCTGATTTACCATACGGATCAAAATTAGTTAAAAAGATGCAATCGTTTGTGTAGAACTTAGGCTTTGCAGTATGTGCTATGGTGCGGAAAAAAGTTACATTTGCGCATCTAAAATGTATTGAAATGAATATCCCAGCAGAATTAAAGTATACGAAAGATCATGAGTGGGTGCGTGTTGAAGGTGACACGGCAGTCATTGGAATTACAGATTTCGCTCAAAGTGAATTGGGTGATATCGTTTTCGTTGAAATTGAAACAGAAGGTGAAACTTTGGATGCAGAAGAGGTTTTCGGTTCAATTGAGGCCGTAAAAACTGTTTCTGATTTGTTTATGCCAATTTCTGGAGAGGTGACTGAATTCAACGATGCGTTGGAAGGGAATCCAGAAGTAGTAAACAGCGATCCTTATGGTGAAGGGTGGATGGTAAAAGTAGCCATTTCTGATGCTTCCCAATTGGACGGACTTCTTTCTGCTGAGGCCTACGCAGATTTGATTAAGTAATTGTTCAGAACGTGATCGTTCGTTATTTGCTTCCCGGTATCATCTGGTACCTTTTCATGTGGCTGTTGTTTCTAACTCCAGTGGATGATCCCATAATTCGGGTTTTTAGTGGATTGCCTGCACGATCACTGATTCACGGACTTCTTTTCGTCGGTTTTTCACATTTATGGCTTTCAGGATTGAACCGACAGCTACGGTTTGCTGTACTGAAGAGAAAGGCATTTGTAATTGTACCCGCAGCGGCTCTTTTAACCATTGCTGCAGCCGAATGCATTTATTGGTTTCAGGATGCAAACTCAGAATTACTACTCTGGAACTTAATATTTGATGCGGTAGGAACAGTGCTAGGGATATTGTCGTTTCGTGTATTGTACAACAAATGTTATTGAGTTTTTGGTACGCATTTTGCACCAAATTTTAATATATTTACAACGATTAAACAAGGAATCATGGAGATCAAAAAGAACGAATCCGTAGACATTGAGCGCGTAAAGTGGGCGCTTGCCTTAATTGGGTTTTTGTTTGTTTCTGGAGTATTGCTTGCCTCTTTTACGTTCAAATCGATCGTAGTAGAACAAGATTTATCTAGCTCGAGATCGGACGAGAACATGGCACCAATCGAATTGGAGGAAGAAATTGAGGAGCCTGAAGAGGAAATAATTGAGGAGCCAACGGTAGAAGCAACTCCGCCGCCAACAGACGAAATTATTGAAAAGGAAAACGAAGAGACTGAGCCGAAAGCAGCGCCTCCAGTTCCGCCACCACCAAAAACGAAACCGGATGTTAAGAAAACGGTGAAGGCAGAGATTATTGACTTCCCGGATGTGGAAGCGTCATTCCCTGGTGGAGCAGCGGCCTTGCAATCTTTTATTGTAAACAATATTCAATATCCCGAAACGTCCATCGATATGGATGAACAAGGAAAAGTTTACTTGTCTTTTGTTGTAGGGGCCGATGGTTCTATTTCACAAGTAAAAGTAGAACGAGGCGTTTCACGAGATCTGGACCGAGAAGCAAAGCGTGTAGTGCGCTCTATGCCGAATTGGGTTCCTGGAGAAGCGGGAGGTAAGAAAGTAGCCACGCGCTGTCGTCTTCCGATCGTATTTACATTGAACTAAAAGTCACTCAAATGTAGATAGAATCCCAGTTTCGCGACTGGGATTTTTTTTGGTATAAATTTTGCACCATTTCCAACGTTCAACTATTAATTCATTAAACCGAACGTTATGGAAACTAAAAAAAGCAAAGAAAAAAATCTCGATTCCATGAGAATGCCTCTGGCACTCATTGGATTTTTATTCACAGGTGGATTGATCCTCGCATCCTTCACCTATGTTACTCCGATAGAGGAAGAACTGAAAAGTGATATGGCATCAAGTGATGAAGTGATCAACTTCGTGCAGGAAGAACAACCGGACACTCCTGATGAAGAGCCTGTTACACCAGAGGATCAGTACATGCCGCCACCATCGGAAGAAATTGATACCATTCAAAACGTAATCACACCACCGGCTCCAAATCCGCCAGTGAACCCACCGACTGTAACAACTGGACCGCCAATCGTTCGAACGCCTCCAGTTGAAATCATCTTGTTTCCAGATGTGGAGGCAGCCTTTCCTGGTGGGCAAACAGCCTTGAGTAGTTTTATCGTGAATAACATTCAATATCCTGAAGTTTCAATCGATATGGAAGAACAAGGACGTGTGTACCTTTCGTTTGTGGTTGAAAAGGATGGGTCTATTTCACAAGTGAAAGTGGAACGTGGCGTTTCGAAAGACCTAGACCGCGAAGCAAAACGAATTTTGCGCTCCATGCCCAAATGGGAAGCTGGAGAGGTAGCAGGAAAAAAAGTACGTACAAAATGTAGCTTACCAATTGTTTTTACACTACGCTAATCAACCTTGGTTGCTATGAAAAAGCCGCTCGAAAGAGCGGCTTTTATTTTGACCGTATCTTTTCTCTTGCATCTAAACGTTTCCGTGATTACATTTAATCCATGCTTGGAACAGTTCTTCTTTTGATTATGACAGTGGTAGTAGTTCCGCTGTTTAGTTTTTTTTACGGTGAGCCGCTGAATGCCACGCAAAGTGCAATCATGCATGATTTCATCTATATCGTGGGTGGAGTTATTGCCTATTGTTTTATTGTGGGTGAAATATCGGGAAATACCTCTCAAACCGATAAGCTTTGGAGCATCGTTCCCATTGGCTATGCGTGGTATGCAACCGGAATGTCTGGTATGCCTGATAAAATGGTCTTGATGTCTATTTTGGTAACGCTCTGGGGTATTCGTTTGACGTACAACTTCGGTCGACGAGGCGGGTATTCCTGGAAGTTTTGGGACGGCGAAGAAGATTACCGATGGGATATTCTTCGACAGAAGCCAGGATTCAATAATCGATTTGTTTGGGCTCTGTTCAATTTTTTTTTCATCGCTGGATATCAGCAAGTATTGATTTTCCTGTTTACCGTTCCCATTTTGGCACTTGCAGGCGAAAGTTCAGCAAATACAATCACACTAATTGATTGGGCGTTGGCCATCATAATGATTACAGCCATTGTCTTGGAGTTCATTGCCGACCAACAGCAATACGATTTTCAAACGGAAAAGTACCGACGTATAAATGCTGGAGAAGATTTGGGAGAATACAAGCATGGATTTGTCAGAACAGGTTTATGGGGAGTGATGCGACATCCCAACTACGCCATGGAACAGCTTGTTTGGATCGTCTTCTATTTGTTCACCATAGAAACAACGGGGCAGTGGTTGCATTGGTCGCTGACGGGAGCTTTGCTGCTAGTCATACTTTTTAAAACCAGTTCCGATTTCTCAGAGGGTATTACAGCCGGAAAGTATCCGGAATACAAAGAGTATCAACGCACGGTGCCGCGTTTTGTGCCCTGGACAAAGTTTGGGAAGTGAGTACGTTTGAAGGTTGTTGTCCTCCCCCCAACCCCCTCCAAAGGGGGAGTGGGAAAAGGTCACTTTTAAAATTCCCTTGTAAGAAAAGGTAAAATTTATCTCCAATAGCAATCGAAGTAGATTGGTAGAATTACTCCCCCTTTGGAGGGTAATTATATATTATTTTACACCAAAATAATTTGGTTTCTGTGTAATTAACTTCTATATTTGGTTTATCAAAACGGTTGAACCATGATAAATCAAGACTTCAAATCAATACTAGACTTACTAAAAGCCTTTCCTGACGAGCAATCTTGCATCGACCACCTAACAGAATTACGTTGGGGTGGCGAAGTTGTATCTCCGTTTGATCCATCGTCTAAAGTGTACGTATGTAAAGGTAACAAATACCGTTGCAAAAACACAGGTAAATACTTCAATGTCAAGACAGATACTTTGTTTGACAATTCAAAGGTGAAATTGCAGAAGTGGTTTTTGGCTATTTGGATAGTAACGTCACACAAGAAAGGTATTTCGTCTGTGCAGTTATCTAAGGACATTGACGTTACACAGAAAACAGCGTGGTTCATGTTGCAACGTATCCGTAACTGCTTCGGTATCGACAATGATACTACACTAGACAACGAAGTAGAAGTAGATGAAACTTACGTAGGTGGTGAGACTAAGAACAAGTCTATCCGTAAGCGTATCGATATTCACAAACACGGAGTTCAAACAGGAATGAATGACAAAGCGCCAGTACTTGGAATGATCGAACGCGGAGGTAATGTTCGCGCAATGGTAATTGAAAAGTCTAACGGTAAAGTGATTAAGCCGCTACTAAACCTTAATATCAAGCCGTCAGCGCACGTTATTACGGATGGGTTCGGTGCATACTCAGGAATCAATAAGAAGTTCTTCCACCACTCAGTAATTAACCATAACTTAGGGCAGTACGTAAACGGTCGTGTTCACACGAATACGATTGAAGGATTCTGGTCTTTGTTGAAGCGTGGGATTCTGGGGATTTACCACTTCACGAGTAAAAAACACTTACAGAAATACGTTGACGAGTTTGTATTCCGATACAACTCTCGTGAAGCAAGCGAAGCGGAGCGTTTTAATATGATGCTTGCGAATACACAACACAGATTAACCTATATAGAACTTATCAATGAGTAATAAAACGAACCTAAAAGCATTATATGATGGTTCTCTTGAAATAGGAGAGAATTATTCAATTGACAGTGCAGTTTTAAATAACGAAGAAAGAACTCGGGTTCTTAGCCAAAAAGAAGTAGTTAAAGCACTTGGAAGGTCGCAAGGAGGCTCAAAACGAGGCGAGGCCAATTTACCCCGATGGATTAGCGCAAGTAACTTAACTCCTTATATATCAAGTGAATTACGGGAGGCCATTTTAAATCCAATTGTTTACAAAACAACAAATGGAAACACGGCTCACGGTATTGAGGCAACTATGTTGGTAGACATTTGTGAGGTTTGGCTTGATTTAGAAAAGAGTGGTGATATTCACGAAAGTCAAAAAGAAACAGCCAGAAGAGCCTATATACTTTTTAAGAGCCTAGCAAAAACAAGTATTATTGCCTTGGTTGACGAGGCTACAGGGTATCAATCTGCTAAAGATAGAGCAAAAGACACTCTTCAAATCTTTTTAAAGCGAGCATTACAAGAAGAGGCTGTTAAATGGGTAAAAACATTTCAAGACGAGTTTTTCGAAATGATATTTATGATGAAAGGTTGGACATGGGGAAATACATCGAAAAAACCTGGGGTAGTTGGACATTATATTAATGACTTGGTTTATGCTAGAATATCACCTGATTTGGTTGATGAATTAAGAAGATTGAACCCAAAAGTTAAAGGAAGACGAAAAGCAAAACACCATCAACACTTAACAAAAGATTTCGGACACCCTATACTAAAAGACCATTTAGCGGGATTAATTGCACTAGGGCGAGCAAGTGGTTACGATTGGGATATTTTTATGCAAATGGTAAACAAGGCTTATCCAATTTATGGAAAAACCATACAAATGAACTTTCCTGAAACTTTAGAAGATTTAGATAATTCCAAAAACGATACTGATTTATCAAATTTTAATAAATCATTAAAAACAGCCTTAGATCATAAGCCACCGAAAGAAGAGAGTTAATTTCCCGACCTTATAAGTTCTATTTCCTCAATGGAAAGATTGGTGTATTCGGAAATCTCCTGAATAGAAACGCCTTTCTTTAACATAGTTTCGACAATCTCGCTTTTAGCGAGAATTGCCCCACGCTCTGTTAGTTCCTGAGCACGTTCTTTTATCCTCTTCTCAATTTCGGCTGGTGGCGCATATTTTATACTTTGTGCCAACACATCTAACAAGCCCGACGAACGGAAGCTATAATACGTCTTATCTGTAATAATAAGGTGGTCGTAAACTTCTGTACGCACTATCTTACCAACCTGAATCAGATTATCTGTTAAGTCTTTATCTGCGTCTGACGGCTGTATTTCTCCGCTTGGATGGTTATGTACCAATATGATTTTAGAAGCGCGTTTCTGTAAAGCAAAGCTGAAAACATCCATAGGTTCTGCCATAGTAGCTTTTACTGATCCTAGGCTAATCAACTCGATAAATAAAATACGGTTGTTATTAGCAAGTCCTACAATCCAAAAGTGTTCACGGTCTTGATCTATCTTTTCTTCACGCAACAAAATACGCTGCATGATTCCGTAAAGATCGTCACCGTTCAGTATTCTTATTTTCTCTTCTTCGGATAAGGGAACGTTCATGGGCTAAAGTTATGTATTTAAGCCAATTTAGCAACAGTGTTGAGAATAAGTAGAAATACTCAATTTTGAAGTTATACACAACTTTTTAACATGTCGCAACCATAATTTGTACGGAATTTGCATAATTTTGTCGCGGATACTTGTCTTAAACCGTAGCAATTTAAGTGAGTCTTTTTTGATTACTCATTTTGTTATGATTTGTTAAAGACTTTAAAAGGCCTTGGGGAGCTCTAACGAACCAAGGCTTTTTTAATTCTGGAAAGTCCAGAAAGGTAAGTGCCTTGTGTAGGGATTAGAGACCCAAACACCGTTGTTCAATGGTTGAACTTCGACCTCTAGTGTGAAAAGGGCACCCTAAACTTAAATGTTATGGCAAAAAGCAAGTATCCGACAAAGCCGGGCAAAGTGTTAATCTTTCGCCCGTACATCACGAAGAACGGCAAACGAATCTACAGAAAAAACGGAGGGATGTTTCCCATCTGGGTTGACGTAGAGAAGTAAGCCGCTCTAAGTGACCACTTAAAAGGCTGGGAGTAGTTAGAGATGCGCCCAGTCTCTATGCTAAAAACGGCAAATATACCATTTAAGTATTTCTACTCATTACCATCTGTGTAAACTTGTATATAGTTACCCTTTGGAGGGGGCTGGGGGGAGGGTCTCTCCAAAGCAATTAAACAATCAAGCCAACACAGTTCATCTCGCACTTCGAGAGTCTCAGTGGTCGAGACGTATTTCATTGACTATTCTTTAGAATAAGAAAAGGAACTTATTTCTCTCCTCCTTGATTTCCCTGTGCTTTTTTCAATTGTTCCGCAGCCATTTCAGCAGCCATCATTTGACTCGTAAACCCTTGTCCGTCGGGCGAGTGCGGCATGAAAATGACATTCGGATTATCTTTTGCCATTTCGCGCATTGTGTCGTAGTACTGTGTCAAGATCACAAAATTCATAATCTCGCGTTGGTCAATGTCTGTGTTTTGTCCGAAAGCACTGATAGACTCCTCGAAACCTTTTATAATGGCATTCCGTTGATCGGCGATACCTTGTCCTTGCAAGCGCTTTGATTCAGCTTCAGCCTCAGCGGCCTTCACCTTACGTATTTTCGCAGCTTCTCCTTCTTCTGCAGCAGCAATCTTATCACGTGTCGCAGCGTTAATTCGGTTCATTGCATCTTTCACATTCGGATCGGGATCAATATCTACCACTAGTGCATTTTGAATGATGAAACCATATTGCTCAATAGCACCCGAAAGTCCTGTTTTTACGGCCATTTCAATATCCTCTTTGTTCTCAAAAACTTGATCGAGCTCTTTCTTTGGTACTTCCGCGCGAATTTCATCGAATACGTAGGAACGAATTTGTTGACGGAAATTTGACAACTCATACGCAGAGTTCTTAATACTTTCAGGTGTGTCTTTGATGTAATACTGAACGGCTACAGAGATATGAACAGAAACCTTGTCTTTGGTAATGGTTTCAATGTCCACAGTAAGTTCATTGATACGTAAATCTTGCTTGTAGGCAACTTTGTCAATGAAGGGAATAAGCAATGAGAACCCTGCTCTTCTGATGGATTGAAACTTCCCCAAGCGTTCAACCAAATTGGCTTCTTTTTGCTTGGTAATGACAACAGCTTTATAAATGAGAATCAAGCCTAAAAGTGATCCTACTCCAATGGGAATTAATTCTTGTGGACTCATGAAAATGGTAATTTCTTAAAAGTAAGAATTAATTGAATGCGAAGAACGAAATACGTACCGGCGGCGATTAGAAATTAATAATGGCTTTAGAAGGAAGCTAAGAAGCCTGTCTTAGCACGAAGAAAACTTCGAACCCATTGACAGGCTTGACTTACAATCAAATATTTGCGGGTAGGTTATTGAACCACGAATCGAATACGTTGCCTATCTACTCCCTCTTGTTCAATTTCTACGAAATAGACACCGCTTGCAAAGTGACTTACTTCGAATGCTTTTTCGTTGGAACTTAAGGTATTCGAATTGACAATCAATCGTTGTCCCATAGCACTGAGTATGCTGATGTTCGCCTTTTCAACATGCTCCATGGATACAATCAACGTGCCCTCATGAACAGGATTTGGGAAAACTTGCGCTACCACTGTATTACCGATATTTACAGATCGAACGGTAGAGTATTCAAATGAACCGTCCAAATCCACAGCTTTTAAACGATAGTAAGAAAGTCCGGCGTACGGATCAGAATCTATGCTTTCATACTCGGTTGTTTCCGTTGTATTTCCCATGGCTTGAACTTCTCCGATATCTTCCCAAGCGTTCAGTTGTTGTGCGCGTTGGACCACATAGTGAGCCGCGTTTTGCTCTGAAACTGTTGTCCAATCTAAAGTAACCTGTCGGTCTTCAATGTTCTTCGCATTGAATTCAACTAATTCCACAGGGAGTCCAGAAGTAGGGTTAAATGCAATATCATCGATTGCTATATCCGATTCAAATCCACCACCTGTTACACCGCGAATTCTCATGCGAACGTTGGTTCCTGTCCAAGCAGATAAATCTACATTCAATACTTGCCAAGCGTTTCCTTGATCTCCAGAAATTGAAGCAATGGAATTGTTCCAAGCACTGCCATCAAACAAATCAATGTGTAGAGTACCCATATTGCTTCCGAACATATGGTATCCCAAGTCGAAGGAATAATCTACATCTAAGAAAATACACTCGCTTTCCAAAATAGCGGTGTTTCCAGAACAGCTGGAAGCTTCCGTGTATGCGTAATTCCCTGTTGCTATTCCTGGGTTGTAATCGACACTTGGGCCGGTGTTGGTAGATGGCGTACCGCCTTCATCCAGTCGCCAGTCGATGTTATCGTCTGTTCCGTTTGTCAAGTTCGTCCAAAGCGCTCCAGTCAAGGCGCAGTTAGTTGCACCACAATTACTGGTAGTCGCACAAAGTGTGTAGGCTTCAAAATCATCGTTCATGGCTGTGGCAGTGTTCGCATTCGTTACCGTGATATAGCCAACTTTCGACTCCACATCTGAACCATGTACATTGGTTGCGGTCAGTTGAACTGTGTAAGTTCCTGTAGCAGAGAAAGTCACTTGTGGATTTTGTGAGTTGGCATTGGTTCCCCCCGTATAACTATGCGTTCCTGGAGAGATGCTCCATGTCCAACCTGTTGGAGAGAAATCGGATAAATCTGTAAAGGTAACCGGCGTTGCACCACAAACTGTTTGTGCTGAGGATTCAAAACATGCTGTTGGAGCGGTATTTCCCGGATCCTTCAAATCACTTACCCACAACCCTTGTCCATAGGTGGAGGCATACAACTTACTTTTACACTCCGTTGGGTTCTGATAGATTTCCAATTCTGTGATCTCTACGTTAGGTAATCCTGTTGCGTAAAGCGTCCAATCACCCATAGTGTTGTCACGGTAGTACACGCCGACATCATGTCCGACATACATAGCATCCAGCACGCTATTCTCGTCAATAACAATGGTATTAAGTGAAATATTGGGAAGCGTACCTGAGAAGTTCGTCCAGTTTAACCCACCGTCTGTACTTTCATAAATATCATTTCCAATTGCAATAAACACGTGGTTTTCATCTGTGTGATCAATTGCAATGGCCTTTACGTTGCTATTTACAGGTAGATTGGCATGCAAACTGGTCCATGTAGGTGTTCCAGCCAAGGCATTGGTAGTTTTATAGAATCTGCCCGAGCTATTACTTCTTGAGGCATACATAACATTACTATTTGAAGGTGCAATGGCTAGAGCGATCATGTTGCTCGTACCGCCGAAAGTAGAAATTTGTGTCCACGTTGGTGTTCCAGCTTTGACATCTGTCGATCTCCAAACATTGTCATATCCAGCGTACATATTGTTCTCGTTGTTTGGATCTAGAATGTAAGGAGTTACCCAACCGCCTGTTTCTGTAATGGAGCCTGTAATGCCGTTAAAACTTGCTCCGTTATTGGTTGATCTACGGATATCGCCGTAATACAATGCGCCGTACATGTAGTTGTCGTCTGTTGGGTCGATGATGCATTCCATTCCATCACCTCCAATTTCCGTCGTCCAGGTACCGTTGTAGTAAATTGCTGTTCCGTTATCCTGATATCCGTTGATGACTGTTCCTTCAGACGCTTGTGAAACGCCAATTTTATATACCTGTGCAATGCTCAGACCGCTGGAAATCTCTGTCCAGGTAGTGCCACCATCCGCAGTGATGTGAATTCCTCCATCGTGACCCGCATATAAATCTCCGTTCAGTGGTGAGAATTCTAAAACATGTTGATCGGCATGAACTGCTGGAATGCCGCCAGAACCAACCCAATGCGAAATAATGGTCCAGTTTACGCCTCCGTCGGTCGATTTCCAGTTGTTAATTCCACCAATGTAAACGGTATTCGCGTTGTTTGGATCGGCAACCATCACCAAATCGTACCAGGCTTGACTTCCAGTACCACCAGTGGTTCCATATCCTAAAAGGTTTGGAGTGGTTGCTTGTGTGGTAAATGCAACGCCGCTGTTGGTAGAGCGATGAATTCCCGTTAATCCACTACCGTTACCTCCAATTAAGTAAACGTAGTTGGCATTAGCAGCGGTAACTCCAATGGCATATCGAGAAACGCTAGGAATACCTCCGTTCAATGTGAAGGAAATACCTCCGTCTGTTGAATAGGAAAACTGTGTTCCAGCAGCATAAATGGTATTTGGATCGCCTGGCTTGAAGGCAATATCTTTTGCGTTGGTCAAACTGCTAGAAAAGCTCCAGGTAGCACCGCCGTCCAAAGAGCGATAGATGCGACTTCCGTTCGTTGAAGCGATCAATCGGTTGGAATTGGTTGGGTCCATTAGAATTTCGTACACAGTTCTGTTTCCCATGCCTGAGTTGTATGATGCCCATGTAGCACCTCCATCTGTGCTTCGCCAAACACCATATCCAGGTGCATCTCCACCGTCGCGGTCTCCCGTTCCGATGTATATAATATTGGGAGATGTTGGATGCACGACAATACTGGAAACACCCAAACGTGTCAATCCGGAAACCGATTTGGACCACGTGGCTCCGTTGTCGGTAGAAATCCAGAATCCGCCAGAGGCAGCGCCTGCATATATTGTATTGGCATCTGTTGGGTGAAACGCGATACAATTAACGCGTCCCATTCCGTTGGGCTGTCCAGTTCCGTTATTTGGCAGTGACACAGGACCCAGTTCTGACCAGTTTCCTGTTCCTGTGGCATATCTTGATTGTGAGTTTTGCAGTGCTTCAAAGGCCTGAAAAATTTCGTAGCGTTCGGTAGGGTCGGGAATGTTTCCGTTTTCATCGAGACGGCTTTCCCAATAATATTCCCAACGTTTGAATTGTTTCCACCCAGATCCTTTCGGACCAATACTGTCGCCAAACTCTGCGTAAAAACTTGCTTGGATAGCAGCAAAGTCGGGGTTCTCATCATGAATCATTTCACGCCAATCCTGGGCAGAAGCGGAGAGAGCCCAGAAGGCAATTAAAGTACAGAAGGTTACTTTCAAAGACTTCATAGTTAAGGAGTTCTAAGTTTCGTTCAATTGTTTTAGCAGGCAAAAGATATGTAATGATTCCGCGAAAACAGGGGGATTCCGATGAGTTTTTATCCACGAAAGGTTCGGAAACGGTGTTGGTAAATTTCACCTCGAAAAAGACTCTCTTGGCACGAGGAGTATTTTCATTTTGAAAATTAGATAGGAGGATCAGTGGGAAGTGAGAGGTTTGAAGTGATAGGGTGAAGTCATTTGGGTTTGTCCTTCTCTCTTTTCACTTCTCCCTTATGACTGACGGGTCTTTCACCTTTTTGTCTAATTTCTAACCATAATTCCTTGCCATTTTCAAAATAGCCACTATATTTGATTAATAATTCGTCAAATTAATGACTAAAAATTGATCAATGAAACATCTTAAAGTAGGAGACAAAGCACCGGCATTTACTTCGGTAGATCAAAATGGGGCAGAAGTGAAGTTGGAAGATTTCAAAGGAAAACGCGTGGTAATCTATTTTTACCCAAAGGATAACACACCTGGGTGTACGGCGCAGGCGTGTAACATTCGCGATAATTATGCAGCCATTCAGGATGCAGGGATTTCGATTTTGGGCGTAAGTATGGATTCCGAGAAAAAACACCAGAATTTTATCGAGAAGTTCGATTTGCCATTCCCATTACTGGCAGATACGGAGAAAGAGCTGATTGAGTTGTACGGCGTTTGGGGCGAGAAAAAATTCATGGGAAAGGTATATGATGGTATTCACCGTACCACCTTTTTACTGGATGAGTCACACACGATTGTGGGAATCATTGAAAAGCCCAAAACAAAAGATCACACACGTGAAATTTTAGAAATATACAACGAAGAATAGTAGAACGTAAATAGATTACGATCTGCGATTGCATCTTTGTATCAACAATAACGAAAGCGCAGGCTTAGATATCAACGGCAATAATGCCTCAACCTCATAGACAGTATCGATGTCAGCGCAAATAAAAATTAATTACGATATGGCAGGAAAAGACATTAACCCGGACAAATTGAAAGCGTTGAAGCTAACAATGGACAAGTTGGATAAAACGTATGGAAAGGGTACAGTAATGAAATTGGGAGACGAAGCTGTAGAAGCTGTGGAAGTGATCCCAACAGGATCTTTAACATTGGACCTCGCATTGGGAGTAGGCGGATTGCCGAAAGGACGTGTGGTTGAGATCTATGGTCCAGAATCTTCGGGTAAAACAACCTTGGCGATTCATGCAATTGCAGAAGTGCAAAAGCAAGGCGGAATTGCAGCGATTGTCGATGCGGAGCACGCATTCGATCAGTTTTACGCAGAAAAATTGGGTGTGGACATCGAAAACTTATTGATTTCACAGCCAGATAATGGAGAGCAAGCATTGGAAATTGCCGACAACTTGATTCGTTCGGGAGCGATTGACTTGCTTGTAGTGGATTCCGTAGCGGCTTTAACGCCTAAAGCGGAGATTGAAGGAGAGATGGGCGATTCGCAAATGGGATTGCAGGCACGATTGATGTCGAAAGCTCTGCGTAAGCTCACTGGTTCTATCAACAAGGCGAACTGCTGTTGTATTTTCATCAACCAGTTGCGTGAGAAAATTGGTGTGATGTTCGGAAACCCGGAAACCACAACGGGAGGTAACGCCTTGAAATTCTACTCGTCGGTACGTATTGACATTCGTCGTGCCAACCAAATCAAAGACGGAGAGGATGTGATTGGTAACCGTACCCGCGTAAAAATTGTGAAGAACAAAGTAGCGCCACCGTTCAAGCGTGCAGAGTTTGATATCATGTACGGAGAAGGAATCTCCAAAGTAGGGGAAATCCTCGATTTGGGCGTTGAAATGGGAATTATCAATAAAAGCGGTTCCTGGTTCTCTTACGGAGAAACCCGTTTGGGGCAGGGACGTGATGCAGTAAAAGCGATCATCAAAGACAACCCAGAGTTGATGGAAGAGCTAGAAGCACGAATTAAAGATGCTCTTACGCCGTCAGGTGAGGTTGAACTGGCGGAGTAAGACTTACTGCATAGCGTTGCAGACTCATGAAAGACGATTCTACTTTGGTAGAAAGTCTCGAGTGAAGAACGCGGCGTAAGCATATCGTAAAAGACGGTGTCTTGATCTGGTGAAAATCAGAAGTCAGGATGCCGTTTTTTGCTTCTGGACATTGCCTAAAAAGTAGTTCGCAGCTGACCAACCGAATTCACCCGAGAGTCTAATCAAATCCGATTGGACAATTCAAATTTTATACCTGGAATTTACTTAGTTACCTATGAGGGAACGAACAAAATGAGTGCAGTAAAAATGATTATTCAGTAACTAATAAAACCCTGAGTAATCGTAAGGTTACTCAGGATTTTCCATTATTCTTGTTAATATGAAAAGAATCATGTTAGTATCCATTTTATATGTTTTTTGTAGCAACGTGAATGCTCAGGGATATTACTATTCTTTTGGCGTGAATTACTCATGGATGCACAAAATAGAAGCTACGACTCCAAGCAGCCAAGTGTTTTCTCCCGGTTTTTCTATCAATTTTGGTCGAGGCTTTTTAATAAGTGAAAGTTTCGGCTATTTCTTAAACTCAAATTTGAACTGGAGTGGTGGCGGAGTTGCTTGGCGTGAAAATGAATTGGACCTACGAGTAAAATCTGCTTACAACAATTTACGATTTGAATTTGAGGGTGGGGTAACACTATTCCCTTTGGATCAACTTAGACTTGAATTAGGGTTAAATAATTCTTTTGGAGTGAAACTAGATGCAACTTTTGCCTTTAGTGAACAAGGTACAGTTCGGAATTGGGCACCAATGATTGTCACTAGACTTATTTATCAAACGGATGAACAATCGAAATGGTCCTTTGGCGTCAGCGCAAACACTGGCTTAAGAACTATTCATTTCGTTCAAGCTATCAACACAAATTCTATTTTGAGGTATGAATCATCACATGACCATGCTACGGTTTTTGTTCGGCGTGCTATTCGCTAGTCTACTGACATCACAGAGTGTCTGTGCACAAGACGAAGCAAAAACAAACTGGAAATTGGGAGTTAACATAAGTCCAAATTTCTCATATCAACAGCGAATTTCCGACAGGAATAAAGCCATTCGTATGCGTCCCTTTCCTGGGGTTGATTTCGGTGTGAATGTAACCAGAACCTGGAAGCAAAACTTTGTTGTTTTTGCGCCTTCGGTAGGAATTACTCGGAATAAAACGAGGTCCAGCCTAGATTTTGAAGGTTTGAATGTGTTTTACTTATTCGGAAGCTATCAAAATCGTTTTCAATCTTCTCTTTTGTATGGTCGAGAAACAGCTATGAATGAGAAATGCAACCTGCAATGGACTACCGGGGCAAGCGGTGGGTACGGCGTATTTTCCAGCTCTTTTTTTCAAGACAATAATTATATGGATCAAGAAACACGAATCAGAAACTATTATGTCTGTGTATCCACTGGAGTCGGCATTTGCAAAAAGTATAATGCTTTCGATTGGTGTTGGGGTATACAATTAAACCAGGGGCTTTTGAGTTATACGCGTGTTGACATAAGTTTGAACGACTATCAAACGAGTTTTTTGTCTAAAGGTAGTTCCGTGAGCCTAATGAACGTCATTTATCTTAAACGCAAGGAATAGCTTCAAGTATAGTTGTTCTGTTTAACATCCCACCTGTCCAAATGAAAACACAAACTCCTGATCTACTTTCTCACCTTTCGCATTTTCGGCAGGCGTCCACTTTTCCGGAGTCTTTTTCAAGACTTTAATAAGAAGATCGTCGACGTAGTCATATCCGCAGGAAGCCTCTAAAACGACATTGGAAATAGTTCCCTCTTTTGAGACAACAAATCGGATTTTTCCAGCAAGTAATTGTTGCGGATCTAGAACATCAGTGATATAGGCACTATTTGCAATTAAATAATCTTGTAGCGCATCTTTGCCGCCCTTATAATTGGCTTGTTTTTCTGGAACAACAGTGAAATAATGATCAAAATATCCCTCAAACTTTGAACCTGTTTCTCGGTGTTTTCGGTAGCATTTTCCATAGATATTGCCATCGGAAGAGTAGCTCATCAACTCGATAATGTCCAATTGCGGGCCATTCAAGTCTTTACTGACTCCCTTGGCGCTCCAATCCTTTCCAGGTTTGTGCCAAAACAACTCTACTTCCCGAACCGATTCAATGTGGTACATGGTATCTTTCGATATAATATCGTGCACGGATTTTGCATTTTGCAAGGCTTCTTTGGTAATGGTGTTTTGGAAACGCGTTCCAACATCGTAAATAAAACGAGGCGGTGTCGCAGTCATAATTTGACACGTAGAGGCTTTTGCAATTTTTGTTTTGGTCGTCGTTGGTGCTTGTTCTTCTGTGGTAAAACCAATGGCTAGTAAACCAAATGCAGGAAGTAAAACCATTCCCGCCCATGCTAAGTTCTTTCTCATATCAATCGATTTTTGGATTGTTATTCAAACTTACGGCAGACGACTCGAAGGATGGGTAAACGAAGTGTAAATTGATGTAAAATGTGCTTAAAATGTTGGGTCGGGCAGTTAATACTGTGATTTATTTGAGAATTAACAGGTTGGAATTGGTATATTGGGAAGGCACCTCGTTTGGCAAGTATTTGAAGCTAATTTTAGTTGGTTTTGATGTTGCTATTATTGATAATGCCGAAAAGGTGTGTATCTAAGAAAGTAATGTACAATGAAAACATGGATAGAAAATTACCCTCGGCCTTTTACTGGTTTACTAAACTGAATAATACTAGGTTTGTTCCTTGGTCGATTGATGGCGAAGAATCTAGGTTCGACACATTAAACAAATTATTTAGAGAAGAACATAATGAGGACAGAGAGGTACAATCATTTGGTTCAAGACAAGATATGGATACCTACTGTGGATTTGAAGTTGTTAATGGAATAATCCGGGAAAATATAATTGTATTTCATCCATCATGGCAAGGCGGGAATAAATCGAAAAACATAATCCAAGCAGAGTACAATGACATCTTTGATTTTTTATCTAATCATGTCCTTCCAGAAATGAAAAATTGGATTAAAGAAGATGAAATTGAGGACTATTCATAATCTTAATTGATGTACATAACAGCACCTCACACACCATGCGGGTCTTCCGCTTCGATTGATAAATCAATCTCAGATAATTAATCCTTATTTTAGAAAATAATCTCGGTGGCAATCCGCACAGTGCGTAGCTGCAGAACGTTATGCTTAATGAAGAGAAACATGAAAGAGATTTTTAGAATGGCTATTACCGTCTTGACAATTGGAATATCTCAAGCATATTCTCAGAGTGAATCAGAATGGACAAGATATGACTTGGAGGGATTTGTTGCCAGTATCCCTGCTCATTTAGAACTAACAGGGCAAGCGTCATTCTATGTATTTCAATCAAAAGAAGATGCCGTATTTGAAAGCTTAAGAATCGAAAGGTATTATTTCCATCCTGATAGTAAAATAAACTTTCTAAAACTCAAGACTGATACATCAACCAATTTCGCACAAATAGTATTAGACAGCGCCACTGTACATGTGCATACTAAACATCTGGAAAATGCCGATGAAAGACCTGCATCATGGGCCTATTTTAGTGCGGGTAATTATGAATATAAACTAGGTTATACGGGTCCACAACCTGAAAGATTTGTGCAATTCATCAATTCTATAGAAATCAATTACGAAAAATTGAAAGAGCAATTCGAACGAAACAAAGTTGAACCTGATTATTCAAACCTCAAATTGGAGTTTGACGTAGATCTTGGCGGTAAAGACTATGTAGTAAATCGAACTAAGAACGCCTGTAAGATCGAAATGCCCAAGTCTGACTCTCTCCATCTATTTCTTTCTTGTAGTGGTTGTATGTTGAGAAACATAAAGGATGACGAATGGGAAATAATTCCTACTCCTAAGGCTGATGAAATAAAAATCTCTTTGCAAACTGGACTTCCTGAGAATAGAACGCATACTTTCTTTGAGAAAACAATTACTGTTCAAAAGGAAGAATAAGAATAACATCAACTAAATGCCTCGGGCTGAACAACTACAACCGAGAGGCCCGCGTCTCCTAGTTGAGAACCATAATAGGCAATGAGAAGGTTATACAACAGCATATTTATTGTCGTGGTATTGACATCATGTCAAACAAAGCGGACGAATCATTCACCTAATTCAGATCGAACCAATGATTCCGTCTCTAAGTTCACGATGGAAGATCAAAAAGTTATTACTGATGGATTTGGTAAGAGAGTCTATTTTGATAGTTCTCATTATTCAATAATAAGACGATGGCATGAGGATACGATATTAATGCTTGAATCTATCACAAACAGAAATACGAAGATTGAATCTTGGATAGAATATTACTCCAACGGAAAGGTTAAAGATTCTGGGGAAATGACATCTGTTAATCATAACAAGATAGGCGAATGGAAGTATTATTCAGAGTCAGGTAAATTAGATAGTATAATAAACTACGATTCTAAATACCCTATATCCTATAAAAAGGCCCTAAGTATTGCCGCTAAAAATGGATACTTTATGCCTGAGATAGAAATATTTCAAAGTATTGAAGAGAATAATCGGTATTGGAAGGTAATCCGTTGGACTGAACAACCAGGGGGAGGTGGTCGAGAAGGCGATGTGTTATTAATTGATATTATTAGAGGGAAAATCTCTAAACCCGATTATGAAACATATACTGTGTATTAAAGATACGCATAACAGCAACGACATCCCAAGTTGATCTGGTTGTTTAAGAGAAACATCTTTTTTGAAAAACTATGCCTAACTTGTCAAAACAATTTTGAAAGAGATACACGGTTCAACGCTGCCAACCGCTATACACAATTACAAACATACTATGGGATTATTCAGTAGAAACAAAAAGCCAAAACAAGAAGTTAAGGAAAACCCTTATCCTGGGCTGCGTACTATGGCTTTTAGTGTCAGCTCAGAAGACCTGGGATTGAACCTAGACGAAACAAATTCCAGCCTGTATGGTGTAATTATGGACTGGGATATGGGTAATGGGATCGTAACATTAGTGGCGTATAAATCTGGTGATACCAGTCTTTATATCAGTTCAGGTGCTGGATTTATTGGAGCAGGCCGTCATCAAGATGTAAATCAACTCGTAAAGAGTTTTGTGGCTGAATCAGAAAGTCTAATCGAAAACGCACAACCTGATAGCAGTAACGAGTTGCCGGTTGATGGCGGTATCGTATTTCACTTTCTTACCAAGAATGGTAAATACGCCATAAAGGATAACATTAACAGTATGGAAAATAAGACATCACCGAACCTTGGTTTTTTTGAAGCGGCCAATCAAGTTATTAGTGCTATTCGGATCGCATCTGAAAGGAAATGATGTGTGTAACAAAGAATTGCGACCGCCAAGGGGACCCCTAAAAATTGTAAGTACGGTTGAAAGTATAGAATATCAACACGTATTCCTTGTGAGAAATTAGATTATCATCTAATAGCACAAGAGTCTTAACTAGCACAAAATCAAAAAGATATATAGTTTTTCTTTAGTGTTATTAAATTTTTTTCGATTTTTTGCCAACCCTTAATGAATAGAGTGCGTCTTAGTAGTGAATATTGAAATTCTGGTTTATTCAATATTTGGTTTTATTTTCCTTGCAGGTACCTGAAAAGAGCTCCTACCTCGGACAAAAGTCTTTAGAGTTCTTTTCAGGTTTTTTTGTACCCAATTTTTCGAACTTCGAGCCTGCCAGTCCTGAGCCTGTCGAAGTGGTCGAGAAAGGAGAATGCTGGAACGACTGCCTTAACAGACTCAATGTCCACTTTTTAGAGTCTAATTTCTTTTGAATTTCCTGTAACCTATTTTGCGTACTTTCATTATGATAGAAACCAGAAATTATTATGCAAGCATTACTTTACTCACTCTTCACTGGGGTTTTTATGCTCATTCCCTTTGTGAACTTAGCCCAAGATCAACCTGAATTTTCTTACGAACTACGTGTCACCAACATGAAAGGACAACCCGACTCTGGAAGGGAAGTCGTATTTGTTGAAACAAGTACATTTGAACGTCTGGCCTTTCGAACGGATGCTTCTGGTCAATTGTCACTTACTTTCGATCACGGAAAAGTGTGGTTAGGATCTGTAGGAGATATGCGCAACTGTATTGAAATCGATGTTTCTTTCGGCGGACGTGGAAGTCGCACCATGACCTATGATCCGAAGGGATGGGAACGCGAAAATCAAGTGCTACCGGACCGTAGATCCATTGCATTCACGGAGGTAGATCAAACCCGATTGACGTCACGAGAAAAGCCAACAAATACCGAGACCGTTTTAACTATTATGCTGCAGGATCAAAACCGGAAAAGTTACTCTCGCGTTGATGTGACCTTGGTATGTTTTGAAACAGCGACCAAATACGTTTCAAAAACAGATGCTGCTGGCAAAGCGACTTTTAAGTTACCGATCAATCAGAACTACGAAATTGATGTAGACGGCGTAGAGTCTTTAAAATACATCGACCTTGGTCCTCGTGCAATGACACAAACCATGGGGATCATGTACCAGCCACGCACTTTTACAGAGCAAAAAGACGATCGATTCATCGTTCAAAATGTTCCGAATGGAACGGAACCCAGTTCTTCACATGCTCGCGTGAAATTAAAAGTGCGAAAGGGTTATGATACTGCCATCGATGAAGATGTTTATGTACGCGTGCTGAAGTCGAATAAGGTGTACAAAGCCAAAACAAACGATCAAGGTGAAGTGACGTTCATGCTCCCTATTCGTGCGCAATACGCGGTAGATTTTAAATACCAGCGCTCCGCTGATTTCATTGATTTATCGAAAGTGAAAGGCATTGCTTTTCAGAATATGGGCGTCAATTATGTCGTAGATCCACGTTTGGCAAACATTGAAGAGTTTATTCCTGGAGTAGATGAGTTGGTAGAGTATGATATGCACAGTTTCGTTGACGCGCAATATCCGGAGCCTACCACGAATGATGTTGATTTCCAGTTGAAGTGGGGGAATAAATTCAATGAAAATTCAAAAGAAGCTTTGTTGGAAGTGGGTATGAAAGTGAAGTCGAAAATGACCCGCAAGTCAGCCGATCCCCTGAATATTTGTTTCGTAGTGGATAAAAGTGGATCCATGACAGGTGAAGATCGCATTGGTCAATTGAAGAAGTCACTGATTAAGTTCGTGGAGCAATTGAGTCCCGACGATATGATTTCTATCGTTGTATTCGAAAGTGGTGCCACGTTGGCGGTTCCTGCAAAAAAGGTGAAAGACAAGAAGGCGATTATCGATATTATTCACGCCATTCAAGCAGGAGGAGGAACCAATATTTATTCGGGTATGGTAATGGGATTTGAGGAAGTGAAGAAACTCAAAACTGCAAACAGCATCAATCGTGTAGTGCTTCTCACGGATGGATACGGAAGTACGCCTCCAGAGCAAGTCATTGCTGAAGCTAAAAATCACATTGCGGGTGGCATTGAACTTTCGTGTGTTGGCGTTGGAATTGACTACAATCAGGAATTGTTATCGCTATTGGCTTCTGCAGGTGGCGGACTATTGCACCTGGCGTCAACGTCTGCGGGTATTGAAGAGGTGTTTCAGCGCGAACTGGAAAGCATCTTGTATCCTATGGCTAAAAAAGCGCAATTAACCGTTCGATACAACGATCAAATTGTGTATCGACAATTGTACGGATATGCTAATGAAAAGGTGTCGGCGGGTAAAATGAACGTGGAGATTCCACATTTGTTCCCAGGATTGAGTCAAATGGCCTTGATCAAGTTCGATCTTATCAACCCAACTCGGGCGATTGTAAATGAAAAGGTAGTCGTTACGTTGGAGTACATCGATGCGGTTACGAACAAACCCGTGAAAATCGAGAAGAAAATCCATCCAGAGTGGACTGATGCGACAGGAGAGCTCGACATGGCGATTGACAGAGAGCATAAAAAAGTACTGGCGGTAGCCATTGCCAATCAGTCGTTGAAACAGATGTCAAACTCGTTTGAATCGGGCAATAATGATGAAGCGAAAGCGGCGTTGGAAAGCGCTATCGCACAGCTGCAAAACTTGTTCCCTGATGCTACGCCTTCTGAATTACTGGCTGTAGTGGATCAGTTGCAAGTGTATGTGGATGCGTTCCAGATATTGAAAGAACAAAGTAATTATTAGTAGTTTGGAATAATAGGGAAGGGGTGGTTTATATCGCCCCTTTCCTTTTAAGTTAGAGGTTTTAATCGAAAGTTCCTATAAAAATCTTTACTTCTTGATAGACATATATCGATATACCGATATTGCAATATTTGAAAATAGAAATATTACTAAAGGGATAAAAATCAACTATTTGTCGAAAGCTTTTACCTCCTGATACCGCATGCCTTGCACCGATTTGCTCAGCTTTACCTCCACTAATACTTCCTCGTTATTGGGATTTTGCAATAAAACGATTTCGGATTTTTGCACAGAAACCGTTGTTACTTGACTTCCCTGGAGCTCGAATTCTTGCTTTTGCTCTTTCGTAATTTTGTCTAGAACATTCACCTGTATTGTTTTGGTGCCTGCGTTCTTCAATTTTGCTTTGTAAGAAGACTGTTGTTCCTCTCCCAATACAAATTCTTGCTTGGCCGGAATCGTCACGTTTGCTTTGTTCGAGTTGGGTATGACTGATGTCAACGAAAGCAATAGAAAAAACACTCCGCTCAAAATCCCCGCTACATACATCCTTGCTTTCATAATCCTAACTAATTAACCTGTTTTCTTTGCTTGTCGGAACGGTGGTACTTCCTCCACACGTGCGTATGGATACGTTGCAATTCGCTTAAGGCTGTAGTAATTGTTCAGCCCTCCGATTCCTACATCAAAAATTTTATCGAGTCGAACGTAGCCCTTGTCGTCCATGCAATCCTCTGGGAGAATGATTTCCTGAATTTCTCCGATGATCATGCGCGTATCGTTGGCTTCGATTAAAATCTCCTCTTTAAATTTCATCCCAATCTTCAGGTAGCTTTCCTGCACGAATGGCGCAGCAAAATCGTAGAGATATTCCTCCGTTAGGCCACAGCGATCAAATTCTGATTCTCCATGATCAAATTTTGCTGACGTATAATGCGCCTGTTCCGCGATGGTTTCGTGAATATGATTGATCGTATAATATCCTGATTCCTTGATATTGTCATAAGTATTGCGACTCACTTCACCTGTTGGGCGTAAAATGAATCCCAATAACGGAGGATTGCTCCCCAAATGCACTACAGAACTGAAAATACTAACATTACTTCCGAACTTTTGGGAGTAGGTACCAATCAAATTCGCCGGTTTAATCCCCGTAATTCCGTTGATCAGGTTCAACCGTCGAACCCGATGCATTTCTTCGATGGATTTTCTACTGACTCTCATACTTCCTAATTTAAATAAGCGGCTTTTAACTCTTCGATTTGCTCTTTGAGTTGACCAGCCTTCAATAACTTGGCTTTAGAGGCGGGAGGGTTTTGAACTCGTAACAATTGCGCATCTCTTACCAATGCCTCATAACGATCGGATAACTCGTCAATCCGACTTCTAAATTTGAAACGATACACCATAACTTTTTTATTTCGTTCCGGTGAACAAACCTCTCCTATTAGTGGCAGTTCATTCCATCCGGATATAATCCAAAAATTCTCTTTTTGTAGCCTCTTGCTTGAATTTACCGCCGTAATATGCCGTAACAGTAGTTGAGTTGGTATCTTCAATTCCACGGGAAGCTACGCACAAGTGCTCTGCGTTGATAACAACGGCAATATCCTCTGTACCCAATGTCTCCTTTAATTCGTTGGCAATTTGGTTGGTCAATCTTTCCTGTACTTGGGGGCGCTTGGCAAAATGTCGTACGATCCGGTTCAATTTTGACAATCCAATAACCTTTCCATTTGAAATGTAGGCAACATGTGCTCTTCCGATGATTGGCACGAAATGGTGCTCACAGTTTGAATAAAGCGTGATGTCTTTCTCAACCAACATTTCGTTGTACTTGTATTTATTCTCAAACAGCGCCACATTAGGCTTGTTACGGTCGTCCAGACCAGAGAATATCTCTTCTACGTACATTTTCGCAACGCGATCTGGCGTTCCTCTTAATGAATCATCCGTAAGATCCAGCCCAAGGGTTTCCATGATGTCGCGAAATTTTTCCGCAATGATCTCTTTTTTCTCTTCGTTCGACAACTCAAATGCATCATCACGCATCGGAGTTTCCAATGACGTCCCGATGTGTTGGTCCCCAATTTCCTGGTGAGAAAAGCCATTACTGCTTAATGCACTTGTACCGTTAATCTGCGGGGTACTCAACAACGTTTCGTTCAGTTTCATACAATTTAATTTTTAATTCAAGTTCATCGGACAGCTCCTTTCTCAACGCTTCGAAGATCACTCTGGCAATGTTTTCTGCCGTAGGATTGAGGTTTTTGAATTCCTCGGTATCCAAATTGAGGTTTTTGTGATCAAACTTTTCCACCACACGTGTCCGAATCAAGTTCTTTAAAATTTTAGCGTCCATGACATATCCTGTCTCTTCATCAACATATCCTGTCACTTTCACTTCCAAATTATAATTGTGTCCATGATAGTTAGGATTATTGCATTTTCCAAACACTTCTGCGTTCTTTTCATCACTCCAGTGCGGGTTGTGCAAACGATGCGCCGCATTAAAATGTTCTTTCCGAATGATTGTTGTTTTGTATGCCATTTCTGCTAATTACAGGACCAATGTATAAAATGTTTAACGAATAACGAAATAAGTTAAACAAAATATGTGTTAAAAATTTACCAGGGTAGATGAACCCAATTAATTTAGACGCCTGAAACTAACAATACTTACAGTTTGAAAAGAATCCGGTGTCTAGATGCTCGAAAGGTAAGGAAGAATCGTAAACTTGCTCCAAAATCGTACGTAAATACTCAGGAAATGAAGCAACTGCTTCTTGTACATCTACAGCTTTCGTGTCCAAATAGAACGGTTCGCTTTTTCCTGAAACCAGGGAGATAATTGCGGGATCGGCCCATTGACCTTCGTTTTGCTGATACAAAAAGGCGTATTGTAACAATTGAAGAACGTGCTTTTTATTGGCCATTGTTTCTACAAACTGTTCCGCATTTTCGTCCGTTTTTCGGGTTTCTACATCCCTTCGCTCAACTTTCCCTGTTTTGTAATCCACAATACGGACGCGATCTCCAATTCGGTCAATTCTATCGATAATTCCACGCAAGCGTACCTTCTTTTCTACACCATCCACCTTCACACTAATAGTGGATTCATACTCCTTTTCGAGTGCTTCGATGTAAACTGGTTCCGTTTGTTCCGACAAAAACTTTACCTCCGATTGCAAAAAGCGTTCGGTTAATTCCATGGCCATTTTATACGAAAGCAGGTTTTTCCCTTTCATAAAGGCGGATTCTTGCTGATTGAAGTGGATCATGAATTCCTGATGAAGAACAATGGGGTATTCTTTGAGCATTTTTTCGACGTCAAAAGAAGTGATGTTGCGACCTTTGAGCGGACGCGGTGATGAACTTGCCGTATCAGTAGCAAGGCCATCGCTACTAATTGATGCGTGCTTCTCGGTTCCCTTCAACTGGTCCTTGGCAGCGCCGTTCGAGGTGTCTGTAACAAACGGCTCATACAATTTTTCAAGGGTATTGTGAATGAAGGTACCGAACGTGCTGTGCTCTACTTCCTCTTCAACAGTTGTCGCCTCGCCGAAGTCCATAACGTATCGGAAGTAAAAGTCTAAGGGGCAAGTCAAGTACTTTTTTAACATGGAGGCTGAGGTAGATGCTGCGAAAAGTTCATCCAATCGGGCCAGAAGTTCGGGTGTTTTTGCAATTGTACGGTGCAATTCTTCCTTCTCCGATTTAAGCGAGTAAATGCGCTTGTTTAAGTTGAAATTAGGATTTATACGTGCTAACTCCATCTCCAATTGCATCAAGTATCGGCTTGGTTCATTACTACCGATGGATTCATCAGCGCTGGTATAGGTCACCAGTAAATCTTCGCAATGATGTAACAAACGATAAAAGTGATGCGCAAAGATACCTTGCTTCTCACGTGGAGTAGGCAATTCAAGGTATCGTCTTAAATCCATCGGAATTAATGTTTGAATAGGATTCGTAGGAGGTAACATCCCTTCATTCATTCCTAAACAGATGATGCGTTTGAAATCCAAACCGCGTGTTTCCAGCATTCCCATAATTTGCAATCCATCAATGGGATTTCCGTGGTACGCAATGCTTTTTCTGGACCAATGTTGCTGGAATAACAACTTAAAACTTTTCAATTGCATTTTTGGCAAGCCCTCATTGACAAGGTTTTCCATTTCCAGCAAGGCATTGTCAAAACACTGCAGCATCGCACGCTCAAAAGCCATCGTTTCAGCAAAACCTGAATACAAGCGCTGATTCAGTTCTCGAAACAATGCCAATGCTTCGCTCCAGTTTTCTTGCCAATCGGTAGTAATGAGGATTAGTAGCTCTTTGGCAATACCCCTGAGATTAATCGTTGGAACATTCAGAAATATGCGATTTCGTTCAATGATTTCATGCTCTAATTTGAGTTGATCTGCTTTTTCTTCGTCACTACATACGGCTTGCACCAAAGGGTGATTCCAAAATGCCTGTAGGTCTTGAAAGTAGATAGCTTGTGTTCGGAAGCGCGCCTTATTTTCTTGAATTCCGAATACCAAATCCACCCACGTTTTTATGGCGGTATTTCGAATAGGCAAACCCAGTGAAATATTGGCTTTACCGATGGATTTCGGCAAGTTTTTTACCATTGGAGCAATCAAAGATTCGTCGGCGAGCAACAGAACGGTATCATTCAGTTCCTCCTTGGTTAAGGCTGATAATGCTGTCGCAGCTACTTTTACCTGCCCTGTTTTTTGCACCGATTCAATGATGTTAACATCCATCGTTTTGGTCGATAGGACATCTTGAATTCGAGGCAATTTGGGTTCTTCCAGAAAGATCGAAACACCTCTGAGAAAAGTCCCGGCTTCGTGTGTTTTTTTATCGTAGTAAAACCGATCGCCATCCATTAAATAATGTCCGCGACCGTAACGTACAATTTGTCGTACGATGCTCAATTCAGCTTTTGACAATGCGTTGAATCCAGCAAAAAGAAAATGACGCTCCTTATCCTCTTGAAATACCGGTTGGATGTCTTGTGCTAAAGCTTTGTAAGCACTGCCCATATAGCATTGATCCTTGCTATCGAGCTTTTTGTTGAGGGCATAGTAGTAGTCTGGCAATCGATCCCAGAATTCCATAAATCGCTCCTGACTCGGGGTTAATTTCTGTTCACCAAAACTCCAATTCTCAATCTCTTTGATATCAGCCAGATTACGAAAGACTTGTTTCGCATCTAATAAATAACGATCAATTTCATTGAAATCTGAAAGCAAGATATTTCCCCAGTTTAGAAACTCTTCGAAGGATCGATCTTCTTCTGTTTTGGCTTGCTCCAGTTGGATTTCGAACAGTGATAAAAGGGCTCGCGTGGAGTCAATTACCGTTTTTTGGGACAGTCCTCTGACCCAACGATCCATGGTGATCATTTCAGGTGCCAAAATGGGTTTTCCAGCTGATTCTACCAACGCTTTCGACACGAACTTTCGCATACGTTCGGAGGGCAGCACAATGGTAAGATGTCCTAAATCCAACTCTTTCTCCTGGATATAATCGGCTATGTATTGTGCGAATGTCATCTACACTTTTCGAGTTAAGAAGTTCCAGTATGTTGACTTGTTCAAAACCGAAGTTTTAGCGTTCGGATAGGCTTCTGAAAATGCCTTAGGAATTTTTACTTTTTTTCGTGTGGCATAACTGAAAATGGAGAGGTCGGCTTTGTAAGCCATGAGTGTATCCGATCCTTTTTCGATGAAATCCATTTGTTGGCGTGTATGAGTTCTCCAGAAGAACAACTCTTTTTTCATATTATGTGTTCGAATCCATTTCACACGTTCTGAAATCATGTAATTGCGCCACAATGCATCTAGGTCGTTACGGAATTCAGGCTCGTTGAAGTTGTGAATTAAGGCGTTACGAATACCGTTGTCTTGAAAGTAGACGCAGTGAGTTTTTTTTAGCTCGTATCGGTGTCCGTTGTAAAAAGAAGGCAAACGGATCAATAAAAAGGCTTTTTCGAACAAGTCAATGTAGCGCTCAATGGTTTCATTATCTACACCACAGCGTTGTGCAATATCGTTGTAGGAAATGGGTTCTCCGCATTGAAATGCCAATATTTTCAGCATTTTCATCAACTTATCGGCCTTGTTTACGCGGTCTTTTGCTCCTAGTTGTGTTTGTACAATATCATCGATGATGTCAGACAGGTGTTTGGATGCGTTGTCTAAATCGCTGAGTACGTTTGGGTAGTTTCCAAAGATCAGGCGTTCTTCCAACAATTCCACCTCGTGCGTTAAGCCAAAATGTTGGGCGGCTTCACTGAAGGATGGAGCATAAAGTGAAAACAACATACCCTCAATTTCGAGCGCTTCGCGAAGTTCAGGATCCATCATGGGCGGGTACGAACACAAGACAATTAACGTAGCGTTTAACTCGCCCGTAAGCGTCATCTCCAAAATTGACTGGAGGTTGGTCAGGAATTGCGCCTGTCGTATGATCAAAAAGGTCTCGTTATAATCGGAAAGTTGTTTTGGATTCTCTTCGACAGAATTTCTCACTTGTTTCTGCGATGCATCGATCATGGCAAAAGACTGTGACTGCTCTTGTAAAACCGTGGCGATTAAGGTTTGTTTTCCCGCTCCTTTCGGACCTTCTATCAGTATCAACTTGCTTTTGGAAATGGCTTCAGAGACAGCTGCGTGAATACCGCGTTGGATCATGTTGTTCTTTTCTCTCGAAGATAGCATTTTCGCAAATATTCCCGCTTTTTATTGTTGAATTTTGCGTTTTAATTGGAGTGGATGGATTTTTTTGACGTTTTGACTTTTTGACTGTTGGAGCTTTGTTTGCAGGTAAGGGGCATCATTTTAACACCAAGGACAAGTTCGTGTTGTTAGACTCTTTGAAGATTATTTCCGATAAAAACGGTTAGTTAGCGCATCGAGCGGAGCCGAGATGCAGTTTAACAGAGTTGAAATGTGCATCTCGGTACCATCACAAGCAGTGCTTGCTCTTGCTCGATGTACAATTTTGCCATTCTCTGGGATATTACCCAGAGAATGCCACCAATGGATAATTGCTGTATGTTGAGATTAGAATTGTTCGGGTCCTCCCCCTCGAACCCCCCTCCAAAAGGGGGAAGCAGGTTTATTCGCATAAGAAACGCTTTTGCAAAAAAAATAAATTAGGATTTAGTGCTATTAAATAGGAAATCGCCCCCGCAAGGGAGGAGAGGGGTATTCAAATCAATTACTCCATTTTCAGCGTATCGAAAAAGCGAAAGGCGCGCGGGGAGTTCATAAACTTATTGCCTCCGACAGCTTTGAGTACCACAACATACTCTTCGGTCATGAGTACACGCATCCAGGTCATTGTGTTGTCCCAGTATTCTTGTCCCAAACCTTGAATGGCCTCTCCTCCGTTGGGTAATTTTATTAGCTCATAAGGGCTCTCTTCCGGGCTCGGCAAATATTCGGCTGCCGCATCATCCCAATTGTCAATATCCAAGCGGTCGTAAACTTCTATAGAGTAGGAGTTTCCCTGACCAAATTCGCGGTAAATACTGTGAACATGTTGCGATTCATAAAGTCCAATTTCTTGCGGTTTCCCTGGGAAATTGATCGTCAATCCAAGCGAATCTACGTTATATTTATACGAACGCATGGATTTTACAGCTTCCTCCTCGGGCGTTTTGAATTCAGCGTAAGTTGCTTCTACTTTGCGAACCGAATACCCTCTTTTTCCAAGCAAACTGATAATTCCCTTATCACCGGCAAGATGTCCAGCACCCACGGCACAAAACACGGGTTTTTCTGAGAGAATTAAGTCCAAAGAATCTACCATTCCATAATTTCGATCTGTAATCAACGTTTGGTAGTAGCGCGGCATAATGGAAAGAGAGGTTTTCACGAAATCATTCAGACCGTAGATATCTCCTTCAAGATATAAATGAATCATTTCTTCTCTGCTCGAGAGTAGTGCTCCAAGGTTACCTTCTTCTAGGTCATAGGAAGAATAGTCAAACACTTCTGATACCGCATTTAGCTGAAATTCTATGGTTTCCAATGGGTAAAATTCCTTTCCAGAGTTGAAGCAATATTGTTGGAAATAAGCGTCTAGAAATTGTGGCATCCCGTCTTCGTCTCCATATGAAGATTTACTGGCCCGAGCGTTGCTGGTGTATGGTTTACCATCGCTGTCAAACTTTAGCTTTACATTGCCTTGTCGCGCGTCAAAAGATTCAAAAATGGAAAAAATGTCAGTTTCCAGGGAAATAACTTCCGCCTGATCCATGGCATAATACACACTATCTGGCAACTGAAACAATCGTTTGTCGTTAGAATGCATGCTACCGAATAAATACGACTTTGTTCCATTCTTGGCTGTGATCTCCCACAACAGAGAATAGTGCTCTTGTTGTCCGAACGAAAATCCGGTGAACAAAATAAAGCACAGAAGGACCAGGTTGTTTCTCATAGCAATTTTTGAGCATCAAAAAATGAGCCGTTCTACAAGCTGATCTCCAAATGCATAGGGAATATACGCCAAATTTGGGATTTCTTTGGTAAGAATCACAGGAGATTTTTTACCAAGTGAAATGGTTCCATGCGTTTTCGATAAATCCATTGCGTAGGCGGCATTGATCGTTAATGCATTTAAAGCTTCTTCCGGATTCATTTTCATTTTCACACAAGCTAGTGACCAAACGAAGCTTAAATTCCCGCTTGGTGTCGATCCAGGATTGAAGTCGCTAGCTAGCGCTACGGGTAAATCGTTGTCCATCAGTCTTCGAGCATCTCCATAAGGAATGGAAAGGAAATGGGAGCAACTTGGCAAAATGGTGGGCATGGTAGAACCCGACTTTAAGGCTTCGATGTCGGAATCTTCTAACTCTTCCAAATGGTCTACGGACAAGGCCCCTAATTCCACCGCTTTTGCTATGCCACCAAGCGCTGAAAATTGATTCACGTGCACTTTGGGTTTCAGACCAATTTTGATTCCCGCCTCTAAAATTTCAGCCATTTCCTCCACCGAAAAGTAATTGCGTTCACAGAACACGTCGATGTAATCGGCCAAGTTCTCTTCAGCGATCTTGGGAAGCATGTCTTTGATGATGAGATCGATATATCCGCGATGATTTTCTTTGTATTCGGCTGGGAAAGCATGTGCACCGAGGAAAGTTGCTTTGATCGCAATTGGACATTCCTCGTTCAATCGCTTAATTACACGGAGCATTTTTAATTCGGCATCAACAGAAAGTCCGTAGCCTGATTTAATTTCCAGGGCTCCTGTCCCGAAAGACATTAATCGTTCAACTCTAGCTTTCGATGCCTCGAATAAATCGTCTTCAGACATTTCTGCCAATCGTCGTGCTGAGTTCAAAATACCACCGCCTTTCAAGGCAATTTCTTCATAAGTCAGGCCATTGATTCGATCTACAAATTCCTCTTCACGCGACTTAGCAAATACAGTGTGCGTATGTGAATCGCAGAATGCAGGCAGCACATATTTCCCTTCGGCATCGATGACCTCCAAATCGCGCCAATCGGTAATTCCGCCCCACTCCGACATAGGTCCATATGCAATGATTTCTCCATCTTCTAATGCGAGAAAGGCATTTTCAATCATGGGTAGATTTTTCATTTCGGCACCCTTGCGAATTTGTGGTAAATCTTCTCCGCATTGTACCAATCCTTTGATGTTTTTTATGAGTGTTTTTGCCATGAGGCAATGTTAATGAAAAAAGGCGGAATCACGGGGATACAAATATTTTGTTGAGTGCTTTGCCATTTTAATAAAATGCCTATCTTTGCCCTCGCTCTATCAGAGAAAATGCCTGGGTGGCGGAACTGGTAGACGCGCTGGATTCAAAATCCAGTTCCTTCGGGAGTGAGGGTTCGATTCCCTCCCCAGGTACGAAAGCCAGTGTGAGTGAGAGCGCGAGAGCGAAATTACGAACACTGGTTTTTTCATTTAAGCCTTTCACGTTTGAAATACTCTGTTTACATACTTTACAGTCAGACCCATGATCGATATTATGTTGGGCAAACTAATAATCTTGAGAACAGAATTGAAAGGCATAATAACGGGTACGTTAAATCAACAAAGGCATACAGACCGTGGATCATTGTTTACACGGAAGAATTTTTAGAAAGAACTCCAGCCGTGCGCCGAGAGGCACAAATAAAAGCGTGGAAATCTAAAAAGATGATACTGAAACTGGTAGACGCGTCCCGATCAGGATCGGGATTCCTTCGGGAGTGAGGGTTCGATTCCCTCCCCAGGTACGAAAGTCAGAGTGAGAAATGAGAGTGAGAGCGATCATTTAAACTCTGACTTTTTTTTTCGCTCTCAAACTCCAACTCACACTTTTCATGTCAAATTTTTAAGTAATTTAAGTAGAAACCTACCTACTATGTTTGATTTTGAAAAACTTACTATTTACAAAAAAGCAAAGCTATTTAATTCACAAATTCGATCCTTTATCAATTCTACTCCCTTGGATCGTACAACCAAGGATCAACTTCGACGTGCATCATTCAGTATTGTTTTAAATATTGCCGAGGGTTCTGGCCGATTCAGCAATCGTGATAGAAGATATTTCTTCGTTGTTGCAAGAAGCTCTGCATTTGAATGTGTTGCCATCCTCGATGTATTAAGAGATGAGAAGATCTTAGATCAAATCGAATTTGAAAACTTTTACACAAAGGCTGAGGAGGTATCAAAAATCTTATTCGCAATGATAAAAAATCTAAGTGCTAAACCGTGAGCATGTTCTCTATATCCTCTTGGATGTTTTGGTTCGATAATTGTCCCGCTTCGAGTGCGAAAAGTCTCAGCAGAAATGTTGAGACTTTTGTTTTATTTATGGCTACTGTGTACATCATATACTCAAAGAAAATTGATCGTTTCTACATAGGGAGCTGTAAAGACTTGGACGCAAGACTTGATCAACACAATCAAGGTGTATTTTTACATAAACTGTCAAAGTTTAATCTGATTTCATCTGCTAGAATGAAAGAAAAGTAACTTTCTAAAATGTTGAAATAGCGGATCTCACATATTGCACATTTATTACTCGATTCAATTCCAACCTCCAAAGATATTTTCCAAATTTATTGCCGTCAATACCTTTTTTCAGGTATTCTGTATCCCTCTATAAATAAGGGTTATGGTCATTATAAATGGCTCGATACCACAAATCTGGTATTTTCTATTTTTATTTAGATTAATTCTAGATAAGATAGTGATAGTTTCACATTCGTGTCCTAGTTTTGCTTTCGAAAACAATTCAAAAGCAATCAAAAATGAAAAAAAGTATACTCCTAGGAACACTTCTTTTGGCAGGGGCAAGTTTTGCTCAAAACAGCAACGTAGATCAAGACAAAAAAGCCATTAAAAGCATGTGCGGCTGCTACGAAGTAGGATTCAATTTTGCAGAAACATTTGCGTACAGTGATGACTCAACCTACACACCTTCGCCCGACAAACACAGTGGAGGCTTGGAATGGGTTCAATTGGTAGAAGATGAAGATGACAAAATCGTTTTGCAGCACCTGTTGATCGTTGGAAGCGAAGAAAACCCCGTTATCATTAAACATTGGCGACAAGATTGGCTCTATGAGAACTCCGATCTTTATGTCTACGACCACAACAACAAATGGACGTATCACCAAATTCCTGCGGACGACGTTGGGGGTCAATGGACGCAAAAAGTGTATCAGGTAGATGATAGTCCGAGGTACGAAGGATCTGCGAGCTGGGTGCACGTAGATGGTAAAAGCTACTGGGAAAATACAACCGATGCTCCGCTTCCTCGACGTGAATACACACAACGCAGCGATTACAATGTTACCGTTCGTGGCAATCGTCATGAGATCATTGAAGGCGGTTGGGTTCATGAGCAAGACAACAAGAAAGTAATTCGAGCGGAAGGCAAAGGTGATGAGGTGCTAGCGGAAGAGAAAGGGTACAACACGTATATCAAGGTGGCAGATTCAAAATGCCAGGCAGCACAGGATTGGTGGAAAGAAAACCATGAGTTCTGGTCGCATGTGCGAAACTCTTGGGATGAAATTTTCGATAAGGACCAAAATATTGAGTTAGCTCAAAAAGTCGATGGAAAGCACTTGTACGAGATCTTGTTCGATATGAACCCTGAAGAGACGAAGGCAAAGACTGTTGACAAAACCATCAAATCTTTTGTGCAATAATCAAACAAACTTACAATCATGAAAAAAAACGTTTTAACACTATCATTCCTCGTTGTAGCAGTTTTTGTGAATGCACAAACGGAGGATTCTATTACGCAGCAAGTCGGTCGAACACATGAATCGTACTATAGTTTTTCGAACGGAGAAGTGGCCAATGTTGATAATATGGATTGGGACATCGCTTTCGAATTGGATGGACTTGGGTCCTCGGTCCGTTCAAATGGTCATACGGCAACAGAAGTGTACGTGTATCCAGGAACAGATTGGAACTCAGTGGACACCACTGGAATGAATTGGGAGGTGCAATACAACAGCGAAACCACCTGGGAAACTGGAGCATTCGACCAAGATGCAGATCCTCAAGATCCATTCGATGTGGGCTGGGGAGAGTACAGTATGATAACACACTCTGTAACAGGTAACCGCATTTTTATCGTAAAACTTGCGACTGGCGATTATAAAAAGGTAATGATCGAATCTTTGGCGAACGGAGTATTCTCCTTCAAACACGCGGACCTGAATGGTTCAGGAGAAATAGCACAAACAATCGATAAAAACGCTTATGCCTCGAAAAACTTCGTGTATTACTCTATCACTAACGAGCTAGTCATAGACCGTGAACCCGCTAACGATATGTGGGACATCGTTTTCACCAAATACATGGCGAGTCTGGCTCCAGGAGTTACGTATTTAGTAACCGGTGTTCAGTCTAACAAAGGCGTCCACGTTCGTCAGGCGGATGGAGTAGATCCTTCTATGGCAGATTACAACAATTTTGCCGTGGATTCAGTAATTGACGTGATTGGTCACGACTGGAAAGAATTCAGCATGGGAACCTATACAATTCCTTCTGACCTATCTTACTTTGTGGAAGATTTGAATGGAGATTTATGGCACTTGATCTTTACGCGTTTTGATTTGAGTTCTTCGGGCAAAACTGTCTTCTCCAAAGAACGGGTGGCAAACGCAAGTATTGAAGAGTTTGAGGATATTACATCCTTTGGAGTGCACCCAAATCCTGCGGAGGAATACGTAACGGTTGTGTTTAACTCCAATAAGACAACGCGCCTGAGTATCAAGGATATGAATGGTTCAGTACGTTCACAAGAATCAATTCCTTTCACGGGCTTCAATACAAAAACGCTATCTGTTACGGATTTTCCAGCAGGTGTATACTTCGTTCACCTAACCACTGAAAATGGAAAGCTAACGCAAAAGTTGATAGTTCAATAATGCGTTCATAGTAAGAAAAGGTCTTGAATTCTTTTGAGGCCTTTTCAATGTAAAAAGAGGGGAAAGATGGGAAAGGTTTTGATGTCGTTATTCATTTTGGGAACTTTCTGGAGTGCTGGGCAAACAAAAGTGTCATTCGTGGATGCATTTGACGATCCAGTTGTAGGGGTAAAAGCGCAACTATTCAATACCAAGGGCACCTTAGTGCATCAGCAAATTTCGAATGCTGAGGGCGCAATTCTTATCTCCAATAGCCAGGCAATCGACCTATCTGAAATCAAAATCGTAGCTACGATTTTTGGCTATCAAAAATTGGACACTACGGTGCGTCTCACACCTGAACTATGGTTCACTCTTCATGAGGATGTTAACGAACAAGAAGAAGTTATTGTGACAGCGCAATACGGTAAAAGTACTGTTGACAATTCTGTACATCGAATCAAGGTTATTGATCGGGAAAAAATCGATGCCATGGCAGCGGTTAACCTGCGGGATGTACTTACGAATGAAATGGGCGTGCGACTTTCTCAGGACAATGTTCTGGGTAGCAGTATGTCTCTTCAAGGTATTTCTGGTGAAAACGTGAAGATCCTCATTGACGGTGTGCCCGTGGTAGGTCGATTGAATGGTAATATTGACCTCAGTCAGATCAATTTGAATGATATTGAACGCATCGAAATCGTAGAAGGGCCATTATCTGTCAACTATGGAACGAATGCGCTGGCTGGAGTGATCAATCTTATCACAAAAAAGCCTGTTCGGAATCAAATCAACGCAGGAGTGGCCAGTTATTACGAAAGTATCGGCCATTTCAATACAAACGCGAATATTGATTTTGGAAGTAAGAACCATTCGTTCGGCATTTCTGGAGGGCGCAATTTTTTCGATGGTTGGAATCCGACCCATGAGATCTTTAACAACCCTATTCCCATCGCAGACGAAAGACGCGCTGTGCTATGGAATCCGAAGGAGCAATTCTTCGGAAGTGCCTATTATCAGTTCGTTAAATCAAAGTGGAACATTCGTTACAAATTTGACTTTTTTGACGAGTCGGTTCTCAATCGTGGATTGCCACGCCAGCCATATTTCACAACGGCGTTCGATGATGTTTTCAACACACGCAGAATTGACAACTCCTTGCAATTAAAACGGAGGTTTGGAACCTATGGAAAGCTAAACTCTGTCTTTTCCTACAACCGTTACGACCGAATCAAAAACACGTATTTCGTTGATCTGACTACCTTAGAGCAACAACTTACGGCTGCCGAGTCAGATCAAGACACTTCCATGTTCGATCAATGGTTGTTCCGTGGTAGCTATATGCACAACAATGATTCGTCTGTGGTCAGTTATCAAATAGGCTATGAGGTACTTGTTGAAAGTGCATTGGGCAGGAGAATTCTGGACAGACGTCAAGAACAAGGAGATTTCGCCCTCTTCACAACAGCTGAAATTCGTGCTGGAAAGAAATTGGTACTTCGACCTGGATTACGATTTGCATACAATACAGCCTATGAGGCCCCAGTACTTCCATCCGTGAATCTGAAATGGAATCTATTCAAAAGTTTAGATTTCAGAGCTTCCTATGCAAGTGGGTTCCGGGCACCGGGCATCAAGGAGTTATATTTTGAATTCGTCGATATCAATCATAACATTGTAGGAAACGAAAACCTGGAGGCAGAAAGTTCGCATAACATCTCCATGAATTTTGTGCATCAACTTAAAAAGGAAAAGTGGAATGTGCGCACGGAACTCATGGGCTTTTACAACAATATTTCAAACCGTATCAGTTTAGCAGCTGTTGACGCGACGCAATTCTCGTATGTGAATGTGGGTACATTCCAATCAACAGGAGCACGACTCTCGATGCAATTTGAAAAAGATCAACTTCGTGCAAATGCCGCATTCGGGTGGATTGGCACTGCGAGCGATGTATTATCTGAAGAGTTAAAAGACGATTTCTTGTTCTATCCAGAAGTACAAGGTTCCTTAATGTATTCTATTGATCAATCGAAAACGTCTTTTGGAGTCTTTTATAAGTATCAAGGAGCATTACCTCAATTTACGATGGACAATGAAGGGAATGTTTCTCAAGGTATTATCGAGGAGTATCACACAATGGATGTCAGCGTTTCGCAAAAGTTCTGGAAGGATGCATTCAACCTCACGCTTGGCACAAAAAACATTTTTAATGTCATCAATGTAAATACCACGGCTGGAGGCGGTGGAGGGGCGCATTCAGCTGGGGCCACGTCACTTTCAGTTGGCGCTGGAAGAACCTATTTTGCAGCATTACAATACCGAATTAAGCACACTAAAAAAGTACGGAAATGATACGACGAATTCTATGCACTCTTTTGATAGTGCCAGGACTGTTCCTAATTTCTTGTTTGAAGGAAGAAATTCCAATTGATCAACCCGATCCAGGAGACGTAGTTCAAAATTCTTACAAAATGGGCACAGATTATCGTATGAATTCTTACTATGATATTCAAACGAACTCTTTCGTAAAAGAGCATTTGAAAACCGATTGGGATTTGGGATTTGAAACGGGAACAAACGGCTGGCGCATTGTATTGAATACCTCGAAAGCCATGGCTGCTGGTGAAGCCCCGAATGCAGATTTCATTGCAGTTGTAGATACAATTGGGGTAGAATGGCGAAACGATGCTCCTTCATGGAATTTGGACTCGACAGCGATTGGTGACTGGCAGCAGTTCGGAGGAACGTACTGCATCGATCGGGGTTTTTCCTTTGATGGAACACACCAAGGGTATCGCAAAATGGCAATTCTGTCGGTGGACGATTACCACTATGAGATTCGTTTTGCGAATATGGATGGCTCTGATGAAGTTACAGTCGAAATTCCCAAGAGTGATGACAATTTCAACTTTGCCTTCTTTTCTTTTGAGACGAACAATCTTGTTGACATAGAGCCTGAGAAAGAAACATGGGATCTTGTTTTCCGCCAATACACCCATATCTTCGATGGACACACGCCTTATTTGGTGACAGGTGTTTTATCCAATACCAACAATGTGGAGGTTGCAGAGGTCTTTTCAAAGCCATTTGAACAAGTAACGTTTGACGATATTGCCACTTCGAACTTTAGAGCAGACATTGATGTTATCGGTTACGATTGGAAAACATTCAATGGTAGCGGTTTTGAAACGCACTCAGAGCAAGTATACATCGTGAAAACGACTGAAGGGTTGTATTACAAACTTCGATTCGTAGACTTCTACAACTCACAAGGCGACAAGGGAACACCTACTTTTGAGGTACAGGCGCTGTGAGAAAGAGACACGAGATGATAGGCAGTATTAATTGGAAGAATGCTGAGCCTTTCGAAGCGCACTTCCAACTCGGCTTCTTACAAGTTCGATGACCTTTATCATTAATTTAACTTTAAAAGTGGTCTAGTGTCTAATGTCTGAAAATCTAGTGTCTATAAAGACAACAAATGCTCCTCCACCCATGCGTGCAAACGAAGCTCTTCATCAAATCGCTTTAAAGAATCAATAAGCATGCGCCCAAAGGGGTTTTTTACGTAGCGGCCACTTTCTAACAGTTGGATAATCTCCGAAAGGAATGGCTCCTGATCTTCGTGCGAAATGACATGCGTATTTTCTTCCTTTTTGCCTGACAATGCCTGTGGATACAACACTTGTTCTTCGTGCTTCATGTGCCATTGCATTTCCAATCGAAATTTTTGGAAAAGATTAAAAACTACCTGCAAAGCCGGAGCGTTCGGATACAACGTAATCAGGCCTAGAAACTGTTGTTCAATTTTCGGAATGTCGTTTTCCGAATAACGAGCGTGCGATGCTTTTAAATACGCCACAATCTCTTCATTTGTACCTTCTAATAAATGAATAGGAACATCAACGAATTGAACCAAGTGTTTTGAGGAAGTGTATGACATGAAATAACAGATTAAGCGTGTTGTCCAAAGATAAAAAGAGTCTTATCTAGAAACAATACCGCATTTCAGGTATAATTCCAACTGAATCAGAGCACAAGCATACGACGAGATTCAACATTTTGGTAATTTCCTCCCCCTTTGTAGAGGGCTGGGGGGGGGACACTCTACACTCCAAGTCAATACCTCATTTATGGTATTCTTCATTAAATCCTGATGAAGGTTTTGTGAACTCGAATGAAATAGAATAATCATAATTATCAGAAAATCAATATGATACTACACTTTCTTATTTAGACCGATTTTAAATACCACATTTATGGTATTGTAAAAACTACGCTACGTTCATTTCTTTGCACCGGATTAATTATTCGGCCAAAAAGCAAAAAAATGAAGATTACATACTTAACACTCGTTCTTGTAGCAGGTGCTTTAACATTTACCTCATGTAAAAAGAAGGGATGTACAGATCCTACAGCTGTGAATTACGACCCGAATGCTGAGAAAAATGACGGTTCTTGTGAAGAAGGACCCGCAGGACCTTCGTACACGGTGCCAACGACATACACTTTCACTGACGCCAATGGAAACAATACAGTGGCGTATCAAGGTCAAACAGATCGCTTGAACCAATTGAGCGAAATGACCACCCTAATGGGAACGGGAACATCTGCTCCAGTAGATGCACAAGTATTGAAAGATATGTACGCGAATGTGGGTGATAACGGAAATGGAAACTTCTCCTTCACTTCAACAAAGCAATTGAAGAATAAAACCTTCCCAGCTGATCAAGCTTTATTCGAAAGCTGGATGGATGATTTTGCATTGGCAAGTCAATCACATGCTATGACCGCCTCAGATGGACAAGCAGGAACGTTGACTACAGGTTCAGGTTCTACATATTTGTTCGATGAAAATGGAATCGAGCACAAGCAGTTCATCGAAAAAGGAATGATGGGAGCCACATTCATGTACCAGGCTCTGGTAGTATACTTTGGAGATGGAAAAATGGACGTGGATAACACTACAGCCGAAGATCCAGCGAACGGAAAATACTATACGGAAATGGAGCACCACTTCGATGAAGCTTTTGGCTATTTCGGTGTGGATGTAGATTTTCCAGCAAATATCCCGAATCGTTTTTGGGGGAAATACTGCAACCAACAAGATCCTTTGATCAACTGTAATGCAGACATGATGGATAACTTCCTAAAAGGACGTGCGGCCATCACAGGAAATGTTTTGGCAGATCGTGATGCTGCGATTAGCGCTATTCGTACAGAGTGGGAGGATATCTCAGCGTATCAAGCCGTAAAATACATCAACGATTGTTTGAACTACTTTGGGTCCGATAACGCAGCATTCTTGCATGCTTTGGCTGAGGCATACGCTTTCGCCTGGAACTTGCGTTACGCTCCAACAGAAACACGTCGCATGACAACTACGGAGCATGCAGATTTGATGGCCTTGTTCCCAACGAATTTCTGGAATACAACCATTACAGATTTGAACAACATCAAGAATACAATTGAAGCTAAATACTAGTAGCATGAAGACATTTAAGCGACTTTCAATCATAGGCGTATCGGCTGCCCTCGTTATGGGGGCAGCCGTTAGCTGTAAAGAAGATCCTGATCCGACACCGGAGTTCGACAAGGCCTCTTTACTGGTAAATGTTGCTGACAATCAAATCATACCTGCGCTGGATGATTTTGATGGAAAAATTGGAACGCTCGAAACGGAATATCTTGCATTTCAAGCCAATCCTAACTCCACCACCTTCGAAACAGTCCGAAATAGTTGGAAAGACGCCTATATCTCGTGGCAAACAATCAAAATCTATGATTTTGGTCCTGTACGTGATTACGCTTTGAAAGGTGCAACAGGGACCTTTCCAACCGATACCGCAAAGATCAACAATAACATCGCGGCGGGTTCGTATAACCTCGGAACTGCTGGAAATGTTGATGCTATTGGATTGCCCTCATTGGATTACTTATTGTATCGAAATGATGCTTTAGGCACCTTGACCAATGACGCTAATGCTATGCAGTACGGTCTTGATGTCATCCAGAAAATGAAAACCGAAGTTGCCGCGGTAAAATCGCAGTGGTCATCGTTCAGAGCGACGTTTATCACATCTACAGGAACAGAAACTACTTCTTCCTTCTCCGAGTTTGTCAACGAATTCAACCGCGATTACGAATTGGCAAAAAATGCGAAAGTGGGAATTCCAATTGGAAAGCAAAGTTTAGACATCGCACTTCCTGAATATATTGAAGCGCGTTATTCAGGAATATCATTTGATCTTTTGGAGGCAAGCATTACCGCTTTGAAAAACGCGTATACCGGAGGAACGGGAGTTGGTTTTGATGATTACTTGTTGCATCTGGATCGCAGCGAGCTAAACAATACCATCAACGCAAACTTCGATGGGGTTTTGGCCAAAATAGACACGTTCAACGGTACCCTCGAGGAAGAAACAACGAACAATTGGTCGGAAATGGATGATTTGTACACCTTGCTGCAAGGACAAGTAGTGTATTTGAAAACGGATATGACTTCAGCATTTGGAGTTTTAATTACATATCAGGATAACGACGGTGATTAATGAACTAAGAGATAGACTATCCTTTCACAAAGAGGTTTCCATTGCCCCACTAATTATTTTCAGAATAATTTTTGGGGCTTTGATGCTTTTTGGTGTTTTGCGTTTTATGAGCAAGGGTTGGGTCTCACAATTGTACATTGAACCGCAATATTTCTTTGGTTATCTCGGTTTCGAATGGGTAAAACCACTGGAGGGAAACTTCATGTATTTACCCTTTATTTTAATGGTAATTGCAGCCCTTGGCATTCTGTTAGGCGCTTTCTATCGTTTTTCAGCCTTTCTGTTTTTCATTTGCTTCACTTATGTTGAATTGTTGGATAAATCCAATTACCTAAACCATTATTACTTTGTTAGTTTAATGGCTTTTCTGATGATGTTGGTGCCAGCAAATCGACGCTTTTCTGTAGATAGTTGGATCCGCCCTGGCATTCGCCAAAAAACCACGGAGCAGTGGCACATCGGTATTTTGAAGTTTCAACTGGCAGTTGTCTACATATTCGCGGGTATAGCAAAATTAAATTCTGACTGGCTGCTGGAAGCGCAACCGCTAAGCACGTGGCTTCAGGCACATCACAATATTCCTTTGGTCGGTGGATTGATGCAAGAAAAATGGCTCGCTTTCGCATTCAGTTGGACGGGCTGTGTCTACGATTTGTTCATCGTTTTCTTTCTTTTGAGCAATCGTTTCCGACCGTACGCCTACTTTTTTGTGATCTTCTTTCATTTGGTGACTTGGTATCTTTTTCCAATTGGTGTATTTCCGTGGGTGATGATCTTCTCAACGTTGATCTTCTTCCATGAAGAAACGCATCAAAAAGTACTGAGTTGGCTCGAAAGTTTCATTCGTAAAACAAAATCGACCAAGGAGTTTATTGCAAAGCGAAGAACGACATCCAAACCGATGCGCTATTTCTTAATTGTATTCATTGCAGCGCAACTATTGATTCCATTCCGATACATTTTATATCCTGGCGATTTATTCTGGAATGAAGAAGGGTTCCGATTTTCGTGGCGCGTAATGTTGATGCACAAGGAAGGCTATGCAACATTTTACCTCCACGACAAAGCTACTGGTCGCGAATCCGAGATCAACAACGCGAAATTTTTAACACGAACGCAAGAAGATCAAATGGCAACACAGCCAGACATGATTTTGCAATACGCTCAATTTCTAAAAAGATTCTACGACGGTAAAACGTTGCATTATGGCGATTACAAGTTCAAGATTAAAGACCCGGCGATTTACGCGAAAATTTATGTGTCACTGAATGGGCGTCCATCACAACTTTTCGTCGATAAAAAGCACGATTTGGCCACTTTACCATACAACCTCAAACACCGTAATTGGATAGAACCGTTTCAGCCGTGAAGTTCCTTGCATACATATCCTTCTTTTTGATGACATTCTCCGGTTGGGGGCAGCTTTCGGGTACCGTTAAAGACGCTCAAGGCGGAACAATTCCCGGTGTTCGCGTCAAGGACCTTAATAATGGTGTTATGTGTAATTCCAACGTCGATGGTGAATTCCGCCTGAAAGGTAGAGTTGGGGATACACTGCGTTTTTCCATGCTTGGATATGATACTCTGGAGGTAGTTTTTGAGAAAGCAGCGAAAACCATCACATTGCAATCGATTCAGGAGATTGGGGAAGTAAATGTAGTTCGTAAACGATTGGCTGATTTTGATGTGGGCTATTTACCTCCGATAAAAGGCGTTCAAATATACACCGGAACAGGTCAGATCATCAAATTAGACAACCTTAACGGAGCGAAATCGGCAGCGAATCCACGTGAAATGTTCGCAAAAATTCCTGGATTGAACATTTGGGAAAGCGATGGTGCAGGCATTCAAATTGGCATAGGAGGTCGGGGATTGAGTCCGAACAGAACGGCGAACTTTAATACGCGTCAGAACGGGCACGATATCAGCGCCGACGCTCTTGGGTATCCTGAGAGTTATTATACACCGCCTTTCGAGGCATTGGAATCCGTTGAGATCATTCGAGGGTCGGCAGCTTTGCAATTTGGTACGCAATTCGGTGGGTTGCTAAACTTCATTATAAAAGATCCACCCACAACTACAACGTTCGAGTTTACCACTCGCAATACCGTGGGAACTTATGGATATTTTGGTACGTTCAACCGTATTGCTGGATCAAAAAACCGATTTTTCTATCAAGTATATCATCAGTACAAACGCGGCGATGGCTATCGTGAAAACAGCGAATTCAACCAGCACCAATTGTTCGGTCAAATAGGCTATCACCTCTCGGAGCGGTCACAGATTCGACTAGAATATACTCACATGAACTATTTGGCGCGTCAAGCGGGTGGACTTTCCGATCTGCAGTTTGAGGAAAACCCAAGACAAAGTTTACGCGATCGCAATTGGTTTCAAGTGAATTGGAATACGCTAGCCATGCATTTCGATCACGAATTTTCCGATAAAGCACATTTGAATGTAAGGGCGTTCGGGATGCATTCGAGTCGTAAAACCCTCGGGTTCCTTGGTAAAATTACACAGCAAGACCCGGGAGGAAGACGTGAAATGTTGTCTGGAGATTTTCAAAATGCGGGGGTAGAAGCACGTTTTTTACGTCGATATATTCCCAATCAAGGAAAAGATATTCGGGGTGCTGTTTTGTTGGGGGGACGTTACTACCAGGGGGAAACTACAGCGAACCAAGGAATAGCCACCGATGGAAGCGATGCGAATTTCACATATCAGAATCCTGAAGATTTAGAGGGGTCGTCCTTTACTTACCCATCACAAAATGCTTCACTGTTTGCTGAAAACATTTTGTTTTTAGGGAAGAACCTGACCTTGAATGCTGGAGTGCGACTGGAGCATATCAACAGCGGGTCGGGCGGCTATTACAAACAATACTTAATTCACCCCGTGAATAACGACACACTGAACATTTACACCCGAACGGATTCTAATTTGGTGTCCCGTCAAGTGCCTTTGTTTGGTGGTGGGCTTTCCTATAAAGTGTCGAAACGAACGAAGATTTACTCAAATTTTACGCAAAACTACCGGGCGATCAACTTCACAGATATTCGGGTAAACAATCCGAATGTAGTGGTGGATAGTATGATGCGTGATGAATACGGATACACAGCAGAATTGGGCGTCCGAGGTATGAAGGATGATTATTGGATTTACGATATCGCTGGATTCTATGTCTTCTACGGAGATAAAATCGGATTGGCGCCTAAGCCTGGAACTGTTTTGAAAGAACGTACAAATATTGGAGATGCACGAAACTTTGGAATAGAGATCTTTAGTGAGTTTGATTTTATCAAAGCATTGACGGATTCTTCTCACCATTCGCTCTCCTTATTTGTCAACGCTGCATATATCGATGCCAAGTATATCCGTTCGAAAGAACCGAATTTTGTGGACAAAAGCGTAGAGTATGTCAGCCCAATCATTGTCAAATCCGGACTTCGTTATCGATACAAAACCTGGAGTTTTCAGGTGCAAGGAAGTTACAACGCGGCGCAATTTGCTGATGCATCCAATTCTGTTGTTCCGTCGGGCGATGCTGTAATTGGTAAAGTTCCAGCCTACTTCGTATTTGACATGTCGGGACGATACACGTTCCCAAAATATTTTCAGGTGGAGTTTGGCGTGAACAATTTCACGAATCAATCGTACTTCACCCGAAGAGCTACGGGCTACCCAGGGCCTGGAATTCTTCCGTCAGATGGGATTACGGCGTACCTTACTGTTCAATTCAAAATCAGTAAATAAGCGGAAGTTTTTCTGGAATCACCCGAAGTCGTTGTATGCGGTCTACGATTAATTCTCCATCTACTTCCATTTGTGTGGTAGGGTGCAGCTGTTGAAATTCAATGTCCGTAGCAGATGCGTATGTCAGTTGACGGTGCTGAATGTGTCGCCCTCTTTTCAAGTCGCTTAATTTTGAAGCATATGTAAGTAAAGAAACATTACCAACAATGGTAATCCCCAAATTACGACTATTGAGAGATGCTTCGGGGTGAATCGTAAGACCGTACCCAAAGTCACTGCCATTGCAAAAGGCAATTAAAAGAGCTTTTCCTTCCCAAGGTTGACCATTCAGAAGCAATTGTACATTCCGCTTTCGAAAACCTACAAAAGCGCGTAAAATAGCGATGGAATAAGATAGTTTGCCTCGCATTCCCTTTTTGCGTTGTTGTTCTAAAATCTGAACTACCTTCGCTCCAAAGCCAAGGTCGGCAATATTGATAAAGGCGCGTTCACCTGCCTCCAATTCTACCAAACCGTAATCGACGTGTTTCACATTAAGTGCCTCTAAATTGTATACAAATACTTTAGGGTCGAAGGGTTTGAGCATGCGCTGAAAGTCGTTTCCGGTTCCATCTGGTAGTATTCCAATAGCGCAACATTCGGGTTGTGATTGATGCCATCCGTTCAGAACTTCGTTACAGGTGCCATCGCCTCCTACCGCCACTATAACTTGTTTTAAATGCGCCCAATTTTTCGCTAATTCTATGGCGTGTTTGGGGTATTGAGTGGTAACAACTTCAGTCTCTAAACGTTGTGATTTCTCGACCAAAGCAATAGTTTTTAAAGCAATTTCGCTCTGTTTTCTGGCACCATTAACTATGAACCCAACCCGTATCATCGTATTACAATGTACTTATTTTCGTTGATAGGTCTGAAAAGTGGCTGTTACAGGAAAGACAGTTCAACCAGAATAAAAAAAAAACCGATCGCTTTATTTTAAGCGTCGGTTTTCAATATTGTCGAGTGAGTCGCTTAGTACAACTCTAACTTCAAGGCTGTGCGATAATCTTTAATTTCTTCGCGGTTGATTTTGTGATCTGCATTTTTAAGCAAATTCATCAAGTACAAGAAATTCTCAACATCCTCAATATCAATAGGATATTCGTTTTCTTCTTCGTCTTCTTCAAATTGAGCCTGGATGTCAAACGCATTGTTTTCCCCAAGGTATTCATAACTCAAACGAAGAACTTTAGTCACTAATGGGTCTTGCTCCTTCAAAGCATACTCACGAAGTTCCTTCAAATCATCAATCAGGTTTTCCGCGGAAAGTCCATTCTTTTCCACGTTTGCAATGATCGATTCGAGTTTTTTATTAGCTGCTTCGAGTTTCATAATTTTGTTAATGCGGATGATATCAATATCTACTTCGCAGACAAAAGTAATTAACTTACTTCAAATACCGCGAAACCGTAGAAAACATTTTATAAAAAGCAGATTGTGGATGGACAAAAGTTAAATGAAATCGTACTTTTGTTACGAAGACCAGCCCTATAACGAATGGATCTATTATTGAAAGGCATAGCAACCGGACTTTTACTCAGCATAATGGTTGGCCCCGTCTTCTTCGTGCTCTTAGAAACTAGTATCCGAAAGGGAGTGAAATCGGCTCTGGCTGTGGATTTAGGGGTGCTTATTTCGGACATCGTTTATATCGTAATTGCATTTGTATTCTTTCAGCAAGTGAAAGATTTAAGTACCGGAGACGATAATTCTGTAGTACGACTTGTCGGTGGGGGGCTTTTATTACTGTATGGGATTTATACCTTCTTCAAAAAAGTCAAGAAAACAGATGCGGTTAAGGAATTAGACACCACTCAATCCAGAGCAGGGTATGCTATGCTCGCTTTGAAAGGATTTCTTCTGAACATGATGAACCCTCTAGTGGTCTTTTATTGGTTTTCCGTAATGACTTTGAATTCAGGTGATGAGCATTCTTCGGACGGATCCATGATTCTGTTTCTCACCATCATACTGACGACCTTTTTTTCCATTGATTTTTTAAAAATTATTGGAGCAAAACGACTCCGAAAACTGATTACTCCAAAGCTAATGATGGGTCTCAATCGCATGGTCGGCATTGTTTTTGTCGCGTTTGGCTTGGTATTGATCACACAAGGTATCGTGCGATTGGTAACGAACTAATGAATTGAAGTTATAGTAAGTAAACAATCTCCTTTGAAAAAAACACTCTTTATATTCTCTCTTTTGTTGGCATTCGGAAGCCAGGCGCAAGTTGAAATCAGCAGATACAACCTCACGAAATCGAAGCGTACTTTCTGGGATTTTGAGAAAAAACAAGTGCTTTCCCGAGGGAAATATTACAAGGACAGTACATGTAATGACGAAGCTTGTGAAACCACCGACGAGCATGGTAAGTGGGAATATTATACCCGCCTTGGAGATCTTGAGGAAGTGCGGAATTATTACAAGGGGATGCTTTTTGGAAGCGTCACGCAATACTACGATAACGGAGCCAAAAGAACGGAAGGTTTTTTCAAATGGGACCGGCAGGACAGCACCTACACAGAGTGGTACGAGAACGGCAACATCAAAGTGAAAGGTGAATATGATATGGATGAACCAGTAGGACGGTGGGAGTATTATTACCGTGATGGTCATCTGAAATCTGTGGAAGAAGTAAAAGGAGAAGATAATTACCTCTGGGAATATTATTATCCAGACTCACTCCATACGCAAGGGGTAAAAGATGGTAACGGTGAAATGGCCGATTATTACACTACTGGCGCCGCGAAAGAATGGTACAACTATCGAGACGGATTGAAGCATGGAAAGTTTGAAGAATACAGTATCTATGGGTACTCAACCTTGAAAGGAAGCTTCAATAATGGAAATAAAGATGGAAAGTGGGAGTTTTTCTACTACACCGGCGACTTAGAGAAAATCAGTCATTACGAAGACGGTGTCCTGAACGGTGATTACCAATACTTCTACGACAACGGTCAAGTAAACGTTGAAGGGCAATACAAAAACGGAATGAAGGACGGGAAATGGACCTGGTACACCAACAAAGGCGACCGAGACATGGAGGGTTCTTTCAAGGAAGATAAACAACACGGAAAGTGGGTGTATTGGTATCCAACAGGTGAAGTTTCGTATTACGCCAACTACGATATGGGCGACCGAGTAGGAGAGTGGACATATTACTACAAAAACGGCCGCGAATTCAAAAAAGGAACATTTGCAGAAGACGAAAAGAATGGTACCTGGAGAACATGGTACGAGGATGGCACATTGCTCATGGAAGGTGATTACGTTGACGGTAAGGAAAACGGTGAATGGCTGAACTATTGGGAAACGGGAGACCTAAAAAACAAAGCTAATTTTTCCAACGGTGAGTTGGATGGTGAGTGGAATTCCTATTATACCAACGGAAAACCTCTGGTAGAGGGTGAGTACAAGGATAACCTCAAAGTTGGCGAATGGCGTGAGTACTTCGAAAACGGACGTTTGAAAAACTTGACAACGTATAAGCTATTCAAGAAAAAGAACAGGTTTAACGACAAGATTATGGCGGAACGTGTTCATATGGAAAGCAAAGAACACGGTCTAGCAGAGAGTTATTCTCAAGAAGATTATAAACTTACCGAGAAAGGAGAATACAAACAAGGCGAAAAGCACGGAGAGTGGATCGCTTATCATCCAGGCGGTAGACTTCCAGCTGTTGTTTCGAATTACAAGGAAGGGCAGTTACACGGTAGAATGAAACAATATAGCAGACGCGGGAAACTCCTTCAGGAGATGGACTACAAAGACGGATTAAAGCACGGAAAATTCATCGTGTACGATAAGCGCGGACGTGTTTTGGAAGAGCGCGATTATGAGTATGGAATGCGCGTCATCGAAGGGCAAACCAATCAACCAGGAACATTTACACCGGGAAGATAACAGCGTGAGTGACCAGCGCAGGAGCGGTATTTTTATACGAATTACGACCATGGTTTTGAGAAGGTCACTTAAGAGCCTCAGTGTCCTTAAAGGTTTGCCCTGCTTTGTATAACTTCCAAGACCTTTCTAATGTATTTCCTACCCAATCCAGCTTTCCTCTCCATTCTCTTAAATCTTCTTAATCTTTCAGCCGAATAACGAGCCTTATTCTAGCGTTTTGTATCTTATCGAGCGACTTATTGTTTACTTTTTCAATAATTCGACATTTACTTCTAAAGACCCCGTCTGATGAAACACGTTACAATCCTGCTATCCGCAATTCTTTTGCTCGCATCATGCAGCGAGCAGAATACTACCGACCCTATTCAAAACAAGCGCAATGAATCTGCTTTGAAGAACAACAAGATACAAGCATTGTTAGGAGCTACCTTCTTGACAATTGGTGAAACATTTCGGTTCATTCATAACAAGCGGCAAACCATTCGTACCGAAGAAGGAACACGTATCCATGTGCCAGAAAGTGCCTTTATTTATAAAGACGATGGAAAGCCAGTAGAGGGAGAAGTAGAACTTGAATTCACTGAATATAGCAACCGTGGAGAAATTATTGCCAGTGATATTCCAATGGTTCACAAGAAAGAGAACGGCGAAGAAGAAATTTTTGAAAGCGCAGGAATGTTTGAAATTAGCGCATCTCAAAACGGCCGAGAATTGGATTTGGCCGAAGGAAAGGAAATTAAGGTAGAATTAGCCACTGATGTAGACGGTCCGTTCGACTTCTGGCAACTGAATGGTGACCGAACCAATTGGGATCTTAAGGATTCTGAATGCGAAACAATTCCCAATCCATACATCAAAGAGCAAGAGGAGGAGATGGAAGCTTTGGAAACGCAAATCCAACCGACTCCAAAAAGACCCGTAAAATACAAGAAAGGAGATCAACTTTTTGATATCAAACTGGCGGGGTATCACAACTCATACCTCGAGGAAATGACAGGGGTTTTGTGGAAGTATTCTGGAAGCGATCCCAAGTTAAATCCAGCGAATATCGGAGCGTTTAATACAAACTATACTTTGGTGCATTTGGACACTACCGAACAATCTTTTTTGGAGTACCGATTAACATTTGAAACAAATGATAAGAGAGAGTTGACCATTGACGCCGTTCCTATCTATCAAGGAAAACTGCTCGATCGGAAAAACAAAGAAATGGCAGAAATCATGGCGCGATCGGTAAAAGCATCAAAAAAAATGAAAGAAATTTCCGATCAAATCAAACGGGAAAAGGAATTACTCCGTGTTTTCAATGTTGATGAATTGGGCGTTTATAATTACGATAAATACTACAAAGATGCCGGCGTAACGCAATTCGTGGCCGATTTTAGTTTGGAAGGTGGCGGTGATATTTCAGGTATGACGTTCTTTTTATTACCTACCGATCGAAGAATTGTGATCAAGTATTACGAAGGAGTGTTTGATCAATTTGCCATCAATCCCAACATTAAGAACAAGTTAATTGCCATCGATTCAGAGAATCAAGTCTATTTCCTATCTGCACGTGATTTAAAGAAGATGAAACTAAATAAAAGAGCGCCACAATCAACGGTTCAGTTCAAGCTACAAAAGCATTCAAAGATTGATGATCCAACCAAATTAGAAGCGTTTATTCAAAGCATATGAGACAAAGAATCATCTGCTTTTTATTGTTGTTTTCGTTCGGTGCATGGAGCCAGGAAAGTTCCGAAGCTGCTTCAGCGAGTGAAGCTGGCTCAGTCGTTATTCAGGGAATAGAAAATTGGGATTCTCTTTCTGAGGCGTACCATAGTTTTATTCCATTCAAAACTACAGTCGGGTGGACGTTTTATGATTTGAATGATTCTACCTTACACCACGAGTATGCTTTCGATGAATGGGTTCCGCAAAACGGCTTCAGCGATTATTATGCTTTGAGAAAAGGCGAACATTTCGGCGTTGTTTCAATGGAGGGTGATACCATTTTACCCTTCGAATATGATACGGTAGTGACTACACAAGGTGACGTCCTTGGAAGGAAAGATGGAAAGTGGGGCCTTCTTGTATTAACGGATAATCATTATGAAACAGTGATGTTTTCGCTGGATTCAATGCATCAATCGGGGCAATATTTGTACCTCTACCGAAATAATAAAGTTGGATTATATTTATACGGTGCGGTTGTTGTTCCGCCCAAATACGAAGCGGTTCAACCATTGAGTGCAAACGAGCTTTACAACAAATCGCCGAATGCAATTTTGGCATTTGACGGAACGGAATTCTCATTCTTTGATTATTCAGGTAGGGATTTACTAGGAACTTCAACGCCAGAATTTGAATTGATGCGCGACAATTTTGTGCGTTATCAAAGTGAAGGAAGATGGAAGTATTACAATTTCACCACCGAAAAAACGTTTGATTCCCAGGGAAACGACGTTGTGATTTATAGCACCGATTCCTACAAAATTTACGGACCGGATCGAAAGTATCCTACCTTCTATCAAGGCGATCAAACACTTTCGGGTTTCGAAGATTATTTCCCATGGGATGAAACGTACCTTGCATTTCGTTCTTTTGGAAAAGTGGGATTAATCGATATTGAGGGAACCGTTCACATTCCCGCGAAATACGATAAAATTGAACTCATTAGCGCAAAGCAAGAGTATTTCAAATTCTTCCGAGGCGATTCTTGTGGGCTGGTTACAAAAAACGGAACTGAGTTGTTTCAACCAGCCTTTGCCAATATAATTGCGACCAAAAAAGCAAACCGACTTCTAGTCACTGACAATGGGTTTACAGGCGTAGTAGATGAAAAAGGAAAAATCATCATCCCTCTTGAATACGATTTTATCGAATACGGCAACGAATGCTTTTTCCTGCGGAAAGGGAATATGATTGGCCTGGCGAGTATTGATGGCAAAATCATTTTCAAACCACAATTCACACATTACAAAACGGAATCTGGACGAGGAGCATTTTATGCCATCGTATTCAGAGATTTCAGCGGAGGTTTGCATCTGGCTAACAAACAGGGTAGATTAACAAGTAAAAAATTTTACGATTACAATTTCGGCAATCAAACGTTTAAACTATATCGACGGGGAGAGATAGAGGTGCTTGTTTTATCCGAAGATACGCAAATAGAGGAAAGCGTTAAGTATGCCAATGTACAAAGCATGGAAATTCGAAAGCCGAATTACGTAAGCCAGGTGAACAATGGTTTGGAAGCTTGGGACCCTTCCTATCTTGAAGAAAACCAACTGAACGGCAAGTTTGGTTTGCGGCATTTTACAAAACGCGGAATCGCAGTAGCGCCCGTTTACAAGGAAGTTCAGCCAAATGGACTGAACTCCTACTTCGGTGAACGTTTGGACGAAGGAAACTTTCAACTCACCCAAGATGTCATGTTACGTCGGCGAGCTGTCTACGACCAAATGTATATCGGTAGCGGAAAAATTCAGAATTACGATTTGGTTTCTGCCGAGTCGTTGGGACATATTTCTAACTTCAGATCTGGTGCTACTGTGGTCGGACAAGACAAAAATCACTTCGGGACCATTGAACATCCGTATAAGACGATGCCTTTTGAGTTCAACGAGCTTGAGGATTTTAACATTGGGTTTAGCTTTGAATTTGATCGCAACTTACCCAAGATGTATATCATTAACGCCAAACCAATCGTTTGCGATATCGATGCAGCAGAACTTAGTTTGTTCGAGTATTACCATTATTTCAATATGCTCGGTGGCCTACGAATGACTCCTGAAGTAGCGAAACGTATCATGAACCCTACTGTCGGTGTTCGTTTCGTGGGTGGATCTCGCCGAGTTTCAGATAGAAATACCATGTGGTCTAATGAAAATCGTATTCGGTTTAATCCCTGGGAAACTTTCTATGATTTTCAGTTTACGGAAGTTGGCGATTTTGTCTTTTCAAAAGAATTGGATGATACCACTTTATGGGACTTGCGTGATTACAGATGGCCTAAGGATGAAGAGGCCTATGAAAGCCGAAAATGCATTGACTTTGAAGAGAGAAGCGAGATTTTCGGAACCGTTCTTGAGCTTAAAGAAACGGGCAAGACCCAATATATCATCCATGAGGACTTCCCGTCGTTCGAGTACATTCTTTGCGACTCACTGGACAGAAGCTATTTCGCTGGCAGGTTGATTCATGAAGATGAAAAGGGGTATACGTTGAAGGACCCTGCAGGCAAGGAGTACACTTCTTATCATGATAACATTGCTTATTTGGGAGAGGGTGTTTTTGCCGTGAAAAATGATCAAATGTTCAGCGTAATCGATCGAAGCGGTGACGTTCTCATCAATCGAGAGTTTTCACGTGTTGGAAACGTAAATAATGGCTTCTTTACCGCAAGTAATAGTTCGTTTATTGGAATATATTCCATTGAAGGAGATGTATTAGTGGAATCCAATGAAACACTGGAGCATGTCGAGGGTAATTTCTACCGAGTAAGTCCCGCTCCGAACGAAGTTTGGTTTCATGCGGCAACTAAAGTTTACGATACGTTACGGTTGGATGAGGTTTATCTTGGAAATGAAACGTTTATGACCAAATCGGAAAAGGGAGACTACTCTTTGCGGAAGTTTGGAGAATCTGCGTCACACAAAATCTCCACGGAAATAAAACCGTATTGTATGCTCGAAGTGGTGATTTACAAAAAGAAGAAAAAACTGTTTGTTTTAGATGCAGCAGGTAGGGAGTCAACCTTCAAAAAAGCGTCAAAGCCAAGAATGTATGGAAACTTCATGCGAATTGATGGTAAAAAGAACAAGCTAATTTTGAATGAAAAAGGGGAACTTATTCATACGGCTGAGGAAGGAGCAAAATTGAAAATATATCGAGATCAATTGTGGGTACATACGGCAGACACGAATGTCCTTGTCTCTCAATCGGGCGAAGTGAAGCCACTGAATTATGAGAAAGTAACAACGTATTCTCAATCCGCCGGTAAGGACGTCACAATTGTTATGCAAAAAGGAAAGTTTGGAGCAGAGCACAACGATGATTCCATTATCCCCAACAAGTTTGATCGTTTGACCTACTTAGGTAATGGAGAGTTCATGGCAACACACAACTTCACCAAAAACCTCTTCGATTCTCATTTGGAGCAATTGAATCCTATCCCATATTCAGAAAGCTATTTCATCAGCGAGGATATTTTGGTTTTGGAACTCAATGGGGCGTGGTTTTACTATCAAAAAATGGAAGGATGGGAACCAATAAAGTAGTGCTGATACATTGTCGAAGTTTCCCCTGTTGGTTATTAATGAATGATGGGAGAAGCCAATACAATTTTAGAAATGTACAATACTACAATTAAACAATTTGGTAATTAGACAAATGTCTAATTTGAGCAACAATAGAGATAAAAATGTTCAACATAAGAGCAATAAATGAGTAAAGCAGTATGTCAAACGAAATAGACAACGACTTTGTAGCAGGTAGAGAATTTCCTTTTCGGGACACATTACGCTGGTGGGAAACACGTAGAATTTGGTACAACCTAACAGTGATTTCATTCCAATTACTGATGGTTTTGGATTACTGGAACCTAGCATCTGCCAACTTGGACATGGTCCTAATATTTTCTTTATTTTTTCTATTCATGGCAAACGTAAGTTATTGCCTTGGTTGGGGGATTGAGTTTTTAATCACATTTTATAGAAAATCCTCCGAGCCAAATATTAAATTTCGGAGAGTATTATTCGTCTTAGGACTTTTATTTTCCGTTTTAACTGCACTTGTTACATATGAAGATTTTTTCTGGCTTGACATCCTTTTGATTTCGTGAGATTTTACCCATTCATATTGCTCTTATTTTTGGTATTAATTGCTTGCAAGGAAGACAGAAAGATGAATGTAACCGAACATCGATTCTATTATTCCGACGGGACAAAAATAACCGATAGTCTCACGATTAATTTTCTGGCAAAAGAAGTGGACTCAATCTTATTGGAAAGAAAAAATGAGTCGCTGAACATTCACTCAAGCCTTATTTCCAAAAACCTAATTGACCCTGTTAGTTTGGATACACTTCGCATGGCAATACGAAAATCACTTCTTGAAAGTAATCCAAAGAATCAACAAGGGGTCCTAAGTTTATCGGAAGAGTGGCTGCTTAACGTAGGAGTGATTGTTTTCGATAATAAAAAGGGGCAAATAGTGTCGTATCAAAATGCTTCGGATACCCTGGATGAAATCGGCTCGAAGCAATTGAGAGGCATGTCACGTAAATTCTTCGGAATGCTGATGACACTTGATAGTAACTATGGTGGATACCATGCAGATAGCACATACCATTATGAGAAAAAGGAATACGGGAGAACCCATCAGGCTGATTATCCTCTAAAGAGACTATTCTCAAGTCACTTTGGAGGTATTCCACATTATCCAGATGAAAATTTTACCCTAGCTGAATGGACACATGCTTGTCGTCAATACATGTGGGATACAGAACTTTACCCTGTAAATATGCAGGGTGGACCTGTACTCACAGAAATGAATTTAATTGGTTTACACAGTGCTTTTACAACTCTTATGAATGGTGGGGAATACAGAAAACCTTCGTCTGTGGTAATGGTGAAAAATGAAAAAGAGGGCACAATAATTAAAGCACTAAAAGACAGTCGTATACAAGTGATCAATGGTGCCACTCGAAGTGAAATGATGGAGTTGTTCGATTATTACATGAATCATGGATATGGAACCTACCCTAAGCGAATTTTAGGATTACGGGATGATCAAATTGTTTTTTACGGTCGTTCAACTGAACAAATAGATTGGTTATTGTACGCTGATGATCATTACACTATTGGAATTGTTACCAACGCACGACATGTATTCAAAGAGAAAAACGGTAAGTACTACCATCTTCGGGACATAGGTTACAAACTAAAGTCTCCGAGAAAATGCATTCCATTTCTCAGATTTGTTCTGAATGAATTGCAAAATGAATGAGACTCCTACTTTCTTATACTTCCTTTTTTGCATTCCTCAATCTTTCCCATAACTTTAACGTTGTCAATATAGCGCAGGGATTTGAGCAGAAGGAAAGACAGAAAAGTATTCTTAGAAACAGATTGGGGACGAATGGTGTCAGCCAATTATGTGGTTGATCCGGATTTCATAAAAAGATACATTCCAAAAGGCACAGAGTTAGAGTTATTTGAGGATAAGTGCTACGTCAGTTTGGTGGCTTTTCTCTATTCCAATACTAGGTTGATGAAAATACCCGTACCCTTTCATCAAACTTTTGAAGAGATTAATTTACGATTGTATGTGAAGCGGAAAATCGGTGAAAACAAGTGGCGATCAGAAGTGGCCTTTCCAAAATTATTCTTTCCGAAAAGGGCCGTTAGTTTTGTAGCGAATACCATTTACAAGGAAAATTATGAAACACGCAGAATGAATCATTCCTGGTCAGAAGATTCGCAGCACCTGCACACTAGTTATGGTATTAAGAAAGGAGGTTGGCACCAGATCAGTATTACAACAGAGAAAGAAAGCGTCCCTATTGAGTTAAATACTCCAGAGCACTTGTTCTCAAAGCACTATTGGGGTACGGCTCAGGTAGACGACGAGAAATGTACCGTTTACGAAGTCGATCGTGACGATTGGAACATTTACAAAACGATTGATAGCGACATCTCTTTCGATTTCGGCACTGTATTCGGCCCTGATTTCGGTGAACTCACGAACATCGAACCAGAATCCGTACAGCTATTTGATGGATCACCGATAACCGTGTATCGAAAGTCAGTATTACGATGAACTGGGTGAATAGCTACAAATAGAAAGCCTAGGTAATAGTCATCATGTACGTCCCTAAAATAGGTTGACCACTTTAAAAGGTCAATTTATGAAAGCAAACAAGAAGTTAATTCAGAAGCAACGCCGGTATTCCGAGGAGTTTAAGCGTAAACTTGTGGAAGAATTTGAAAGTGGTAAATTTAGTGTACCTCAAATGGAGCGTATCTACGGTATTGGCAACCCTACGCTTTACAAATGGATTTATCAATATTCAACGGTAAACGTAAAGGGTTATCGTGTTGTAGAAATGAAAGATAGCAGTTCAAAGAAAGTAGCAGATCTAGAGGCTCGTGTTAAGGAGCTGGAAGGCATTATAGGTAAAAAGCAGATCAAGATTGATTATCTAGAAACCATGATAGATGTTGCGAAGGAGGAACTTGATATTGACATCAAAAAAAACTACTCCACCCCACAATCAGACGCATCAGGGAAAGAAAAGAAAAACTAAACTATTCCCTGAATATGGTTTACCAAGTAATCGGTATCAGCAAGCAGGCTGTTCACCAATACGAAGTTCGTCAGAACCGTTTCAACGCTCAGCTTATTAGCCTTATACATGAGGTAGATGAGCTTCGCAAAGAGCACCCAGGTTGTGGGGTTGAAAAGATGTACTATGCGCTCAAGCCTGACTTTATAGGTAGGGATAAGTTTATTGAGATCATGATGTCCTTGGGGTATCGTGTAAAGAAAAGGCGTAATTATCGACGTACGACCTACGCCTCATCAATTTATTATCCGAACTTAATTAAGGGAGTATCGATAAGCAAGCCTTCGGTGGTTTGGCAGTCAGACATCACCTATATCAGAGTAGGAGAAAACTTCTACTACGCTGTGTTCATAATAGATGTCTATACCAAGAAAATTGTAGGCTACCACGTTTCTGATAATATGCGTGCTCAGAGTAATTTGATAGCATTGAGACAAGCATTAAAGAATCATCCGCCTCCTGAATATCATCACTCAGATCGTGGGAGTCAGTATACATATAAAAGGTATGTTCAACTACTAGAGGACAAAGGATGCAAGATAAGCATGGCTATGACTGCTCAGGACAATGCTTACGCTGAACGCATCAACAAAACAATCAAAGAGGAATACATCAATCTTTGGAAGCCTGACACCTTTGCAAAGTTAAAGCGTAGTGTAAGAAACGCAGTTTTGCAATACAACAATGTGAGACCTCATAACCACTTAGATAGAATGAGTCCCAACGAGTTTATATGTAAGTGGAGTCAAATACCTGAACAACTAAAGCCAACTATCGTTATATTTAATAATCAAGAAACGGTCAACTCTATTTAGGGATGGACATCATTCTATTATTTACGCTCATGCATCTTTCTGCCTTCCGCCTTTTGCCTTCTACCAATAACACCCGTCTAAAAAAGTGTCGCCACATTCGAACTGAATAGCTTAATCGCAATCGAAAGCAGGATAATTCCAAAAACCTTCTTTAAAATAGCTATTCCTCCAGGGCCCAACAAGCGTTCGATATGTTTGGTAAGGCGTAAGACCACATAGACCAAACCGATATTCACAATTATCGCAATGATGATATTGATACTCTCGTATTCGGCACGAAGCGAAATAATCGAGGTCATAGAACCCGCACCAGCAATGATGGGAAAAGCCAGAGGAACAATACTGGCTGTTTTTCCTGTTACTTCATCGCGGAACAAGTGCACACCCATAATCATCTCCAGGGACATCGCAAATAAGATTACTGCACCGGCAACGGCAAACGAATTGACATCAACGTGAAATAAATCCAATATACTTTCTCCCAAAAACAGGAAGCTGACCATGATAAATAGGGACACAAAACTCGTTCGTCCCGCGTGAATTTCACCCGTTTGTTCTTTCAATTTAATGATGATCGGAATTGACCCTACGATATCAATTACCGCAAAAAGAACCATAGTCGCCTTAAACAATTCGACCCAGTCGAACCCTCCAAAAAATGTTGTCATGATGTTCTTATTGATTTAAAATTGTCCCGCGAACAACGATTGGCAAATACGTTTGCTCCAAATAGCGAATCTTTTTTTCCAGAGATTCCACCGTGTCTGCCTCCGAAAGTTTGCAGTGAAACTGTGCTATTATTTCTCCTTTATCAAATTCTTCGTTCACAAAGTGAATCGTAATTCCCGATTTATTTTCACCGTTTGCGATAACCGCCTCGTGGACGTTTCTTCCGTGCATACCCTTACCGCCATAATTTGGTAAGAGTGAAGGGTGCAGGTTGATCATTTTTCGATCGAAGGCACGAATCAACGCTGCTGGGATCAATCGTAAGTATCCCGCAAGTACGATCCAATCGATGTGGTTTTCCTTGCAGAGTTGCACAAGAAAATCTCCATCGGCCACCTGTTGGTTGCTGTAATGCAAAGAAGCTACTCCGAGTTCTTTTGCCGAAGTGAGAACTTTTGCATCAGCTTTATTGCTCAAAACGAATGCCACTTCAACCTGAGGATCTCCCTGGAAGAAGCGAATCAGGTTTACAGCGTTACTCCCTGTACCTGAGGCAAATATGGCAATTCGTGTCTTTTGCATGCCGCAAAGGTATGAAATCCTCCAACTGTTGGTAAACGATATTCTTAAAATAAGCTAAAATCACTTTTCGAAAATACTTTTTGCGTGCGCTGATTCATTACCATTTCAACTAAACCGTTTTATAGAGGTGGCGGGCGTTTCCGATTAGGAGTGCACTGAAAATTGAGGTATTTTTGTACAATGAAATGTCTTCTCCTCACAGGATTATTGTTGCTCTCCCTTGCATCATTTTCTCAAACTGAAAACGTAAAAATAGTTGCATACAACGTTTTAAACTTTCCAGACGGTCGGGATGACTGTGGAACCAATACCGTAGTTCCCAACCGTGCCGATACCTTGAGAAAGGTACTGAGTTATCTGCAACCAGATATTTTTGTCGCCTGCGAAATTCAAACAGAAGCTGGAGCCGATAGTATACTAACCCGCTCTTTGAATGTGAACGGCGTTTCAAGCTATCAATCGGCACAATGGCATCCTAATGGAAATGGTGGAAACTTGAACAATCAACTGTTTTTCAATTCGGATAAACTCATTTTTTACAGTCAAGATGTAATTGCGACAAGCTCCAGAGATATTGATCATTATGTTCTGTATCTAAACGATCCGAATTTGACGACTTTTTATGATACCACTTTCATTGATGTCTACATGTGTCACCTGAAATCTGGAAACGGTGGTTCCAACGTGAGTACTCGGGCAGGTCAAACACAAGCCTTGATGGATTACATTGCAACACAACCTACCGATCACAATCACATCGTTTGTGGTGACTTAAATGTATACACGTCTAACGAGTCCGGTTACCAAAATTTAATTACCGGTCCAGTGGCTTTACAGGATCCGATTAATTCGCCTGGAAACTGGAACAACAACGGTTCATTTGCTGCCCTTCACACGCAATCCACAAGAACCAGTTTGAATTTTGACTGTGGAAGCAAAGGCGGAAGCGATGACAGATTCGATCAAATTTTAGTGTCCTCGAATGTGATGTCCGGTACAGACAACGTTCAATACATTCCCAATTCGTACGATGCCGTAGGTAACGATGGAAATCACTTTAATACAAACCTTTTGAACGGACCGAATACACAATATCCAGATTCTGTTGTCAATGCTTTGTATTACATGTCGGATCATCTACCAGTGGCGATGGAGGTTTTGGTAACCTATCCAACAAGTAACGGTTTGGCGCTTTACCCAAGTGTTCAGCAACCTACTTGTGCTGGAGATGCAAATGGCAGTGCAACGATAAATGCCAATCAAGGCCAGCCTCCTTACAGTTATCAATGGGATGCTGCGGCAGGAAACGCAACGACCGCTACGGTTACAGGGCTGACTGCAGGAACGTACTGTGTTCAGGTAACGGATGATTTAGGTCAAGTGGACAATCACTGTGTGTATGTGCCGGAGCCGCAGCCCATGACATTCAGTACGTTCTTGGTTCCAGATGCAAATGGCTGTGATGGCATTGTCTATTTATCCGTGGAAGGAGGGGTTGAACCTTATTCGTACCAATGGAATGACCCGCTTGCACAGACAACCGCCAATGCTACCGATCTATGCGCTGGAAATTATCAAGTAGTTGTTACTGACGCGGGGGGGTGTGAGTTGATCATTGATGTAGACGTTCAAGCGGCCAGTCTGGCGGAAACCTGGATAAATAACATCCAAGTAGCTCCGAATCCCACGAGTGGGGTGTTATCGATTTCCAGTGACTTAGTCATTTCTCAAATACAGGTCCTCGATCTTTCAGGGCGTTTGATTCTAGCGCAAAACATGTCCAGTTCCGAAGTTGATTTAGACCTTTTACATCTAAACTCAGGGACTTATTTTCTTTTGATCCATTCTGAGGTATTCTCAGATCAATCTGCCAAGGTTCGATTTGTAAAAAGATAATCTAGTACACAACAATCTGCTGCACAGCGTAATTGGCGTTATCGTCACTTAAAGTCACGAAATAAACGCCAGACTCTACGTTCGAAAGGTCGAATTGACATTGAGCTGAATTGTTCCTTTTGGAAAGAATATGGCGTCCGTTCAAATCACAAACATCAGCATGGAAGTAAGTGGTAGAACTCGTTGTGATGGTAACTTTGTCCTTGGTAGGATTGGGAAATATCTTGAAACTTGGATAGTCTAAAGTATCGACGCCAACCAACAATTCCCGTTCAAACGATGGTTCATAATCTGTTCCGGAAAGAACGCACAAATACAAGCCTACGCATACGCTGTGTGTGGAATAAGTATTGAAGTAACCAGAATTCCACATGGCCCACGCAGCGCTTTCCCATTCAAGATGAGCCTCATTTTCATATTGCGCTACTTTCCAAATACCGATTAGCAAGGCATAGGTTAAGTCGCGGACACCCAGTTGGTCATCGATAATGCCGAGGTTATTAATTTCCCATGCGAGATTGTCCAACATGGAGATAACATAAGGTTTCAATGCTGTGGCTCTTTGAATATCTCCTCTATCACGAAATGCAACATACGCCTCGGTCATGGCCCATGCATTCATGGCATTGTACCATGGAAGTGAGTTGTGCCCATCCCAGTTCCTACCCGGCATTTGTGCTGTGATTGTCAAATCCTGAAAGGAAATTGCGGGGGTCGTTCCATCCACGAAGCCATCGTTGTTGAGGTCCATTAAAACGGAGGGAAGTAGATTCTTTTCCAGTTTGTAATCGAGTTCATTCCTGTAGGTCGTATCGTTGCTCCAATTATAGATCTGAGCAAGTAACCAGATCAACTTGGCCGTATAGTTATGGTTTTTGACCACTTCTTGATTTTTAGCCCACTCAGCTGCTAGCAAAACGGATTGACGTGCAGCATCTTTCCGTGACATTTCATCTTGCTCTATTCCTGCTTCTATCATCTGTGCACCGATCCAACCGTGATCGTACGCGATACCGCCGTCATAAAAGGATAAAGGATCGTATTGATCTCCAATTAAAAAGGATTCACCAGCGTACAAACCACTGTCATAACTGACACAATAAGAAGGTATGTTGGAGCACACAGCAGCAACCGAAGAACCGACAACTCCGCCTGGATAACAGGGATCGTTTGAGGGGACGTGAAGATAGCCATAGACGCCCTCGTGTTGTGTATTCAGATTGTTGACATTTGCAATAGTGTATTGCTGGGCCATTTGCATTAGCGCAATATCATATAAAACGTCAAGATTTACGGGGTAGCCGGCAATACTGGCGTAATAGGCACCTAATGCTGAGTTATTCTCGTATCGACCGATTCTTGGACAACCTATTGTGTAGGACTCAATGGCTGGAAGGTGCACTGTATTCCAAATAGTTTCTACACTTGCCAAGCTAGGCTGTGCGTAATTTGCCAGGTTATAATTGTACGATAACTCTGGACAGCCCAAATCAACTCCACGTGTATTTTTGGCTTGTTCAATCGCATTTTGGGCATCAATAACAGAGCCGAAACGCATTTGCTGAATGATGTTGGCTTCATCCTGGCTCGAACCGTAATTATTGCCACACGGTGGATTGGGATTTTGTCCAAAATTTTGAAATGCGAAAACGAGTGAAACTAAAACCAAGCCATGCTTCATAATGAGTACAATTTATGAATTAGATGCGTATGAAAGGAATTGGTTTAATAAGAAATGTAAAGTCATAAAAAAAGCGCCCAGGTCATCGACCGAAGTCGAGATCCTGAGCGCTTTGAAGTATGGTGTTTCGTGATTACTTAATCACAACTTTTTCAACCAATGATCCGTTGTCACCTTCAACAGTTACAACGTACATTCCAGCTCCGAATGAAGCCAAATCAACAGTAACTTCAGTGTTCACGTCTTGTGTGTAAACAATCTGACCTGCTGTATTTGAGATACGGATAGAGTTAGCGAATCCATTATCGTTTGAAACGGTAATCAAACCTGTTGATGGGTTCGGGTATACGCTTACCCCTTCCAATGTGTTGGTTTCAACTGCCAAAGTTGGATCGAAGTTAGCACGTACAATTGGTGACGCGTCCCATCCAAGGTAATAGTTCACAGCGTCGTTTACACCGTAAGGTCCAAATCCAAATGCTGCAAAATCTGCATCTTCATCGTTTCCTTCAGACGCACCAATGTTGAATGTTTCGTTTCCGCTGGTTCCGTCAACTTTAAACACATCGATCATGTATCCTTTACCTGCTTCCAAAATAGAAGGGTTCGGGAATACAATTGTTGTAATAGACGATCCAATTTCAGTAGCATCGATCGTATGATCGATCTCGTTGTTGAAGATCAACGGATCCTGAATAGATCCACTTGGGTCCATTTCCTGAACACGAACCAATACGTACAATCCAGCTGTAGTTCCTGAAGCGAAATTGATGTCAACCCCACGGATTTCCTGGTTCACCTCTGGGTAGTATACGTTACCCCAAGAGTGAGGAGCCTGAGCATTTGTAGGGTCAGTTGCTCCTGGATCCCATCCTAAAGCTGTGTTTGCACCATAATCATGTGCCATTAAATTGTCATTAACTTCCAATTCAGAAGAGATGTACTCATCATTGGTTGTTACCATATCCGCAGGAATGCTGAATTCAGCACGGTAGTTTCCGTTAGCCGATGGTGTAAACCCAGTATTGAACCAAAGTGTATCCATTTCTGCTGGGTTCAATGTTACCGACTGCGTCGCTGTTGTCAATGTGCTTGTTCCGTCTGTTACATCACACGTTACATCAACTGTTTGCGCCATACCTCCTTGGTTCTCAACAACAACACCAGCAATCATTTCGCGTGCTTGTGTCAATGGAGTCATGGAGTACTCATAGTCAGTGATGATATCTGCGTGCCATCCACGAATCAATGCCATGTCGTTGTCAGGAAGCGTTGTAATACATACATCGTCAACCATCCACGCGTAATCACATCCACCAATGTAGCGGAATCCGATCCATGCCGTAGGAGAACCTCCAACAGCAGCAGAAATGTTCGCTTGAACGGTTACTGGGTTCGCAGTTGAACTGTTCAAAGCAATGTTCGAGTGTACTGGAATTTCAACCCAGTTAATGCTGTCAACACTTGCGATTACATAACATGCACCCTGATATGCACGGTAGTATGATTCGAATTGAACAGCAACTGAATTGTTACCCGTCAAATCGATTGATTGAGCAACGATAACGTCTGCATTTTGGTTTCCTGAGCACATGAGGTCTGAATCGTAAAGAGCGAAACCATCACCAGCCGTTGTAGACTGAATTGCTGGAATAGCAAATGGTCCAGAAGGTGCAGTGGTACCAATTACCCAGTCATCTCCAGATCCAGAGTTATCAACGAAGCTCCAATCTGCTGGGTTCGCAAAGGTATTCGGTCCCCAAAGAGTTGCTTTTTGAGTATTTGTCGTTGCCTGAACCGGTGCTTTTGTTTGGTGCACTGGAGAAAGCAATGTTTTACCGACAACGTTAGAATTCGTTACCTGGGCGGATGCAGATCCTACAACAGCCAACGAAAGTAATGTTACGTAAAGTTTTTTCATTTGATCTTATTTGTTAAGTAAAATATAGTTTACAAATATATATCGTATAATCTTCACAAATGGTTTGGTTCGTTGTTAAATTCTCTTGCTTTATACATCCCTAAGTCTTTTGAAGTTCTTATTAACGGTTAAGAGAGTGTTACCAAACCGGAGAGTAGCATTATAAGTTTATGATACGAACTGTTACTATTCTCTTTCTTTTTTCTCTTTGTTTTTCGTCTTCTTTTTCTCAATCGGACGCGTTGGAGCGCGTTGTAAATTTGAAACCTCAAAAGGTTAATCAACTATCTCCTAAATCAGACCCTAAGACTATTGTCGTCCCGTCCAACTTTTCCAACGAGAATATACGAACGGTGCCAGCTTGGCCGAGCGGACCATTACAAAGAGTATACTATATATACACTAGCTACAAGCAAAACCCTGCATTCAATCAGAAGGAGCTGAATCGACAACGCATTCAAAAACTGGCCGAACAGGTTCCAGAAATTTTGGAAAATCGCTACATCGAATGGAATATTATTGAACAAACGGGTTGCTCCTCACCAGAGATGGGTAAGAAATTCTTCCACGGTTTTGTTTTGGAGTATCAGCGTGTGGCATCACAGGAAAACCGCGAGCAGGAAATTGCCAATTTAGAAGCATTTTTGAAGCATCCAGAGAAAGGATTTTCCATGGAAAACGATCCTGGTACTTCAGAAATGAAGGCACGACTCGCTGCGTCAATCAACTCGAACAATCGAGAAGAATCAGAAACTACGGGCACCTCCACAGAAGCGAACTTCACAGACGGAAATCTTGCATTGTACCAATATTTCAAAAAGAACCTTCCTGCCGGTGGTGAAGTCTCGAAGAACCGTGATGACTCATGGGTTCCATTTAGCTTTGAAGTAAACCAAGAAGGTAAAATAAGTGATGTTCGATTCGGCGAAGCCAAGCCCTACATTCAACGTGATATTGAAAAGTTGCTCTCCGAAATGCCGAATTGGAATCCAGCAACTGAAAATGGAGTGCCTGTATCGTCCAGAGTGAATTTGGAATTGCGTATGAGCTATTCACCGCATGTTCGCGGTATGTATTATCGCGATGGCAAGAAACCCATTTTTACGCAGCAAGAAGTGGCAGATCAAACCATGAAGGAACTCGCTGTTGACGAGCAGACGGAAGAGCGAATTTTTAAAGTAGAGCAAAGTGCAGTATACAGGTCTATGGAAGAGGTCATTTCTAAAGGACATGTTGCGATGGTTATGGATGTTACGACGAGTATGTCATTGCACTTAGCGTCTATGAATTGGTGGGTCGCGAACAGTGCCGATAGCTTGAATGTGGTGCATTACACCTTCTTTAATGATGGGGATAACGTTGATGATAAGAAGAAAAAGTCGGGAAAAACCGGCGGAATATATCACGGTACTGAACTACGCGATTTACCTGCTACTTTGTTAGAAGCCATGCGAAATGGAAATGGTGGAGATATTGTCGAGAATGACTTTGAAGCAGTGCTTGCCGCCCAAAAGGAACAAGCCGGAGCGAATACGCTATTACTTATAGTTGATAATTTCTCAGATGTCCGCGACGAGCATTTATTAGCTCAAATTCAAATGAAAACACATGTTCTACTTGCTGGTGACGTGACAACGGTACGAGAATGCTATCTGAACTTGGCGAAGGCAACAGGTGGTGATGTTTTTGTGAATGGGAAACGAATCAACCTCGGTAATGTGCGTAAGGGAGGACGTATTAACATCGCTGAAGCTACCTATATTTATGATGGTCAAGTATTTAAGTTACTGTAAGCTGTTGTTGCTTCCGACTGATGAATTAGACTTCGGCAATAGATGTAATCATTTGACTTTGAATTCGCTGATACTCCTAAGTTGTCAAAGGATTTCACCAATACTTGCTCTGAGCAAAGGCAGCACTTCTTTCTCAAACCAAGGATTTTTTTTCATCCAAATATTATTTCGTGGTGATGGATGCGGCAAGGCGATGAATTTGGGATAAAACTCATGGTTAGCCTGAACTGTTTCCGTGAGATTTTTTTTCATGGAAGATCCCAAATAATACTTCTGAGCATATGCACCTATCAACAAAGTTAGCTGTACATTGGGCATAGCTGCAGACAGTTTTTGATGCCATTGTGGCGCACACTCTTTTCGGGGAGGGTAATCGCCGCTGGATCCTGTTCCCGGATAGCAAAATCCCATCGGAATGAGTGCAAAAACATCCTCATTGTAAAACAAATCGCGATCCACTTGCAACCATTCCCGCAATCGATTTCCACTGGGATCATTCCATGGAATACCACTCTCATGTACCAATCGACCTGGAGCCTGACCGACGACAAGGACTTTACTTTTGGCACTTGCACGAACCACCGGAAGCGGATCGTTAGGTAATTGATCTTTACAAATAGTGCAATTCCGAATTTCTCGAAGTAGGGATTCCATGATGGCATAAAATAGTGAATTAAACGATCACACGGGAATAGCTGACATTCGTTATATTCGTATCAACGCTAAAAATTATGGATTTAGAGAAAGACCATCCTTTTGTTCCGTACGAACGGGATCAATATAATGCAGAGGAAATGCTGGAACGTTCAAAGTCGTTCTACGAATGGGCCAATACCAGACGTTCCGTGCGAGACTTTTCCGATACACTCGTTCCGAAAGAGGTGATGGAGCATTTAATCATGACTGGGTCTACAGCTCCGTCAGGCGCGCACAAACAACCTTGGACCTTTTGTCTGATTTCCAACAAAGAATTGAAGGCAAAATTACGTGAGTTGGCAGAGGAGGAAGAGCGCAAATCTTACGGTGGGCGTATGAGTGATGAATGGCTGAAAGATTTGGAGCCTTTGGGGACGGATGCGGTGAAAGAGTTCATCGATATTGCCCCTTGGATTGTTATCGTTATGAAGCGTCCTTATGAATTGGAAGAAGATGGCTCCAAGCACCAGAATTACTATGTAAATGAATCGGTAGGCTTGGCCGCAGGATTCTTCCTAATGGCAGTGCACAATGCAGGTCTCGTTGCATTAACACATACGCCAAGTCCAATGAACTTTATTGCAAAAGCATTAAACAGACCCGATAACGAACGACCATTCCTGTTGATCCCTGTGGGATACCCAGCGAAGAACGTTCAAGTCCCCGATTTGAAGCGCAAAAGCAAGGATGAAGTGATCGAATATTATGAGTAATAATTTTGTCTTTTCATAATTTGTGGTTTTCTTTGCGGCTGAATTAACCCTTAAAAAAAGAAGAAATGTCTGACGTTAAATCAAAAGTAGTATCTATTATCGTAGATAAATTGGGTGTTGAAGAAAGCGAAGTGTCAAACGAGGCTAGCTTCACAAATGATCTTGGAGCAGATTCTTTGGATACAGTTGAGTTGATTATGGAGTTCGAAAAAGAATTCAACATCGCTATTCCAGACGATCAAGCAGAGAACATCCAGACGGTTGGAGATGCGATTTCTTACATCGAAGAAAACGCAAACTAAATCCCCGTACTAACATAACAATACTTTGTTGAACTAACGATTCGTTGTATGGAATTAAAAAGAGTAGTAGTCACTGGACTAGGGGCACTTACCCCAATCGGAAACACCGTTTCTGAATATTGGGACGGTCTAACCAACGGAAAGAGTGGAGCTGCTCCGATTACCCATTTCGATGCATCAAAGTTCAAAACACAATTTGCTTGCGAAGTCAAAGGTTTCGATGTAAACGAACACCTCGACAGAAAAGAAGCAAGGAAATTGGATCCATTTTCCCAGTATGCCATGGTTTCTTCAACAGAAGCTATGGCAGATTCGGGGTTGATGGAGTCAAACCCAGACACCGACCGAATTGGTGTTATTTGGGGGTCTGGAATTGGAGGACTTCAAACCTTCCAGGACGAAGCCAAAGATTTCTTTCAAGGTGACGGGACACCTCGATTGAACCCTTTCTTTATCCCGAAAATGATTGCGGATATCGCCGCAGGACACATTTCCATTAAATACGGTTTGCGCGGACCAAACTACGTTACAGTTTCTGCTTGCGCATCCTCTACCAATGCTATTATTGATGCATACAACTATATCCGTTTGGGTAAGGCTGATGCAATTGTTACTGGTGGTTCAGAAGCGTGTGTAAACGAAATGGGAATGGGAGGTTTTAACGCCCTAAAAGCATTGTCTACTCGGAACGATGCTCCAGAAACAGCTTCACGTCCATTCGATTTGGACCGTGACGGCTTCGTTCTTGGAGAGGGAAGTGGAGCCTTAATTCTAGAAGAATACGAACACGCGAAAGCGCGTGGCGCGAAGATATATGCCGAAGTTATCGGAGGAGGAATGTCAGGAGATGCCTATCACATGACAGCACCGCATCCAGAAGGACTTGGAGCTAAAAACACGATGAAAGCGGCGATTGAAGACGCAGAAATCGACCCAGCAGCAGTAGATTATGTCAATGTTCACGGAACTTCTACACCTTTAGGAGATATTGCTGAGGTAAAAGCCATTCAGCAAGTTTTTGGTGAGCATGCATACGACTTAAACATTAGTTCTACGAAGTCGATGACAGGACACTTGTTAGGGGCAGCAGGAGCTATTGAGGCGATTGCTTGTGTTTTAGCTGTGAAAAACGATGTGGTACCACCAACTATTAATCACTTCACAGACGATCCGGACCTTGACCCGAAAATGAACTTTACGTTCAATAAGGCACAGGAACGAACAGTGAATATCGCGTTATCGAACACCTTCGGATTCGGAGGGCATAACACCACTGTGATCGTTAAGAAGTACAACGGTTAAAAACAGTGCTCGCACTTTTTCCTTTTTTCTCGAAACGTTACAGCGAGGATGAAATGCTCGTCGTTAAATTCGTGGAAAAAAGTTTTGGTTATAGACCTCGGGACCTTTCGCTGTTCCAGCGGGCATTAACTCACAAATCTATTGCACACAATAACGATGAAATTTCCAATGAACGATTGGAATTTCTCGGAGATGCCATACTCGACGCCATTATTGCGGAGATGTTATTTTCACGCTATCCAGAAGAAGATGAAGGCCACCTGACGAAGATCAAATCGAAAGTGGTAAGCCGGCGTACACTTAGTATTATTGGTGAAGAGATGGAAATCGGAAAGGTGTTACGCTACAATCGAGGTCGCTCCATAAAAATGGCTACCATTGAGGGCAACGCCTTTGAAGCTTTAGTTGGGGCATTGTATTTGGACGCTGGATACGCGCAGGTAAAGAAAAGTCTCAACGAGCACATTTTACGCAAGTATATTGACTTAAATCAAATTTTGGAAGAGGAGATCGACTTCAAATCCAAACTATTTATTTGGAGTCAGAAAAACAGGTTACCCCTTGAGTTCGAAGTTATTTCTGAGGAAAATCTCGGCACAGCTTGGATGTACAAAGTACGGGTTGTAATCAACGAACAAGAATTCGGACGAGGATCAGGCTCCTCCAAGAAAAAGGCCGAGCAGGCGGCATCCAAAGAAACCTTGCAGCTACTCGGGGAGTTATAAGTATCCGTAATGCGAGAGACTCAGTGACCTCAACTTTCATTTTCGTCAGTTTTACTCAATCCTCCTTCTTCTTCCCGAAACTCAGTTGTTGTAATTCGCCTTCTTCGTTCAAAATATAGAACACTTTCTCTACATTTTCATTTTTTTCTTCTTCCTCATCCTCTTCTGGTGGAAAAATATAGTTGTAGTCAATCCGATAATGAAAGTCGATGGTAGGCTCGATTATATGTGGGTTATACACGTAATCTACAGAGCGTAAATCCAGATTGTTGTAGCTATCCACACGAAGATTTCTTTTGTATTCGATGTTAGAGTTTTGACTTAAATCGTGCATGTACATTCGTGAATTTTGAACTTGCGCTACCAAGTGCATGTCGTTGGGGTAATAAACATTTCGACATTTTCGGAAATACGCTTGACCATCTGCCGCTCCATACCCAATGCTTCGACTCAAATCTTTTTTAAATTCCAGAATTTCAATGGATTTTGCCGCAAGTGTATCGTAAATTAAATCGGGTTGCAGTACATATGGCGTTACATGAATAAGGTCGTAAACCTCAAAATCAAGACACTTTTTTGCTAAATACCGAACCGTGTTGAAATCCTTTACATGGAAGGTAATGTTTTCTGTGACTTTATAACCAGAGGGTTTGTCAGATGAACCATTTAGACCGATATCAAAGATCGGATCGAGTGCAGTCATTTCAGCTAACACATCTTCCGGCTGAATGCCTAATGTTCGAACTGCATTAATCAAACTATCCGTCTTCTTGTTCATTTGAGTCTCTACATCCAACACACTTTTACCAATGAAAGATGTCGTAAAAATTGCATGATACCCATCGGGTTTGGCGCGATACACCGTTTGTATGATCATACTAAAGGCGTCAGGATCTCCCGTTATGCCACATTCTTGAGGATTGTGCTGGTTATAAAGCGTATGGTTTTTATTGATGACTTGTGCGTAAGCAACAAGAATCTGAGTGAGAAATAGAGTGCAAATAAGGTATTTCATAATTAAAGTCTTTCGTTCTTATTTATTAAATGTCGAAAAACGGAAATGGTAACGAAGTTTAAATGAGTATCCTCCTCCTGCCCCCCCCTCCAAAGGGGTAATATCCTAGAGAATGGCAAAATTGTACGTCGAGCGGAGCCGAGATGTACATTTCAACTCTGTTACGCTGCATCTCGGCTCCGCTCGATGCGCTAACCACCCGTTTTTATCGGAAATAATCTTCCAAAAGTCTAACAACACGAACTTGTCCTTGGTGTTAAAATGACGCACTTGCCTTTATCTAGGAAATCACCTCCAAAGGGGGAACAGTTTAACCGCACGACATCACTTTTTATTTCAAGCGCTTAAAGGATTTTTCTGCAACCATAATTGGAAATTAACGAAGGTCCAATTCCCCCTTCGGAGGGGGCTAGGGGGAGGATAGTAGGAGAATTCACTTATCGATAATCGACCTCCCCACGTAAAAACCGATACACGCGTTCGAAAACGGCATCCGAATTTTCATCTCTGATATCACAGTAAAAGCGAGAATACCCTGTATCGATAACAATTCTGCCGTTTCCATGATGTCCCGAGAGAATTAGTGGATGATCTCCGATCCAGGCTTCTACTTTCAAACGATAATCCATGGGAAAGGCGGCCGTTGTTCTACCAGCTGGAATGGTATCCAGTTCTTTTAAATCCAGGTTTCCTGCTTCTCCCGATTTGGCAACGGTCTCCTCATAGTTTCCGAAACTTTCCTTTCGATATAGTTTTTGAGTCATCTGGTTCGCTTCTGCTTGTAATGGCCAATTGTCGGAACCGTTGTACAATCCACCTCCATTGACCACGAATGAATCTATTCGAGTGACATCTCCCGCTGAGAGTAAACTGGTGGCATTGGAGAATAGTAAAATGCAATTGAAAGAGTCCAAAGATTCGGGGAGCGAATCGAGCAAAACGAGGGATGAATCGGGTAAGCACAAGCGTTTCACATTCCCCATTACTAACGTCTGATTGCCTTTTTGAGCAAACGAATGAAAGCTAGCAAATACGAGAATTAGTGCGATGGATTTCATACTTATTAGTACAAATCAGCGCTCTGTTTGTTCAATCAAGCAGCATTTTTCTTTTGAATTGTACTTTTGTTCCGTGTCAGTAATATGGATGGAATATGGCTACATGGGATTGTTTGTTGGATCATTTCTGGCGGCAACATTGATTCCATTTTCTTCAGAAGCCTTGCTTGTCACTGGGCTCGGGTTAGGGATGGATCCGGTTTGGGCTATACTGGTAGCTACGCTTGGAAATTTTCTCGGAGGAATGACAAATTATGGTCTGGGATATTGGGCCAACAGCGACCGAATGTTGACCAAATTCGGAATTAATTTGGCTCGAATTCAGCGCTGGGAGTCCCGTTCCAATGCATGGGGATATTGGCTTGGATTGCTTGCATGGATTCCAATTATCGGCGATCCTATGCTGGTTGTGCTGGGATTCCTGAAGTCACGATTCTGGCCACTTTGTTTGACGGTTCTCATTGGGAAGTTGGTGCGGTATGTGGTGATTGCTTGGGGGTATTATTTCTTGGCGGAATGCTAAGCGCTACTGACTGAAAGAAAAAAGGAGCAAGCGAAAGGACAGGTTGTTGTATGGATTAAAGTTTGTATTTCAATTCTCCGCTTTATGCGTTGCGCTCAAATAAACACAACGCTTGCACAAAAAAAAGGCCAGTCAAAATGACCAGCCCCTTTCTTTATCAATAGTGATTATCGTTTCACAATTAATCGTTCTACTCGAATCGTGTGCGTCGCAGATTCAATTTGTAGGAAGTACATCCCAGTTTGGTATGGACTTAAGTCCAATTGTAAAGAACCTTCATCATCTTGCAGTTTACCAAGGTCGCTGACAATACGGCCTGTAGCATCGGTTACTTTCAAGTGAAGATCGTTGGTACCAGCGTTATTAAATTCAACATTAAAGATGCCTTGTGAAGGGTTCGGATATACCATCAGTTCAAAAGATGACAGGTCTTCCAATCCTGTTACATCTTTCACCTCGAATGTTTGCGTTGTTGTACATCCCCAAACATTTGTGATCGTCACCGTGTAAGTTCCAGGGAGCAAGAAAGTAATATCCTGTGAGGTGGCGCCTGTGTTCCACAAGTACGTGAATGGATCTCCATTAACTGCTACTGTTAAGTCGATGTATCCGTCGTTACAAGTTGCACAACTTGCGTTACCAATTAAAGTATCCGTAACATTTACGGGAGAACCAATCGTATTCACAGTGAAGCTCTCCGAGAACGAACATCCTGCGTCATCTGTTACTGTAACGTCGTAGGCTCCAGCACCAACCCCAGTCAAGTCTTCTGTTGTTGCTCCTGTACTCCAGGCATACGTGTACGGTGATGTACCACCAGCAACAGTAATATCGATGGCTCCATTTTGTTCATCACATGCTTCGTCGGTAATATTAAAGGATGTTACTCCAAGTCCACCTGTGTTGTTTATTAAATTGAAGGTATCCGTTACTGAACATCCAGAAGTATCCGTTACTACTACAATATACTGTCCAGCAGCAAGACCCGATACATCTTCAACCGTTGCTCCGTTGTCCCACGCAAATGTATACGGCAAGTTACCTCCTGAAATGGTGATGTCAATGGCACCATCTGCATTTCCACACTGTTCGTCTGTAATCACTCCGTTGTCGAATGTGACTCCACTATTGACATTATTTACAATGAAGGAATCCACGATTTGACAGCCTGCATTATCCGTAATATTAACGAGATATTGACCTGCAGAAAGTCCTGTGATATCTTCTGTTGTTGCACCATTATCCCATGAGAAAGTATACGGCGTTTGACCGCCAGCAATAGTTAAGTAGATAGCACCAGCTCCATCCGTACAAAGTTCATCAGTTATCGCAGCGTTGTCGATTTGGAATCCACCCGTACTATCTAGTACTTGATACGTTTCGGTGAACATACATCCTGCATCATCTGATACAGTTACTGAATATACTCCAGCTGACAATCCAGAGATATCCTCTGTTGTTGCTCCTGTGCTCCACGCGAATGTGTACGGTGTAACACCACCAGTAACGGTAATATCAATTTCACCTTGTCCATTCTGACAGTATTCGCTCGTAATGTTAGCAGAAGCGACAAATCCACTGGTATTGTTGCCAACGATGATGGTATCTATAATTTGACATCCTACTTCATCCGTGATTGTTACAGGATAAGCTCCAGCACTCAAATCAGTCAAGATGTTTGAATTCGGAAGTGAACAAGATGCCGTTGTCGTGAATGCTACCCCGTTGAACGGATTCGGGCCATCAGTAAAGATGATGTTTCCAGAAGCATCTAATACCTCGTACACATTATTTTGATTCTGTGCTGCTTCCACGTATTCAAATTCAACAAGATCTCCTGTACAGATCGGAATTTCGGCCGTGGCGAAGTCGTTACCGTTACCCGCTGGCACCGTGAAGTTTCCAAACAAGTTACCATTGATGTATACTAACACTTCAGGAATAGGATTCCCTCCCCAGCCGTTGTTGTTTAAATCGTACATATTCAATGTATAAGAACAACACGGGCTCGTTGGATTCCAACTGTAATCCAATACTCCTGTTCCACCCGTTGGGTTCACTTCGATGGAACCTGTTGTATCTCCACACACTTCATCAGTAACTATTGGAGTATTGATGGCAAAGTTTTCGCTGAATGAGCTCACGCTTTCGGATAAGGTGATCACACAGCCATTTGCATCTGTTATTGTTACGTTGAACGTCCCTGCATCAAGTCCAGAAATGTCTTCTGTTATTGCGCCATTACTCCAGTTATACGTCAATGGAGTAACACCACCTAGAACTGAAAGGTCAATCGCACCATTGCTATCTCCACAAGTTTCATCGGTTACAACAGCGGTAGCCACGAATCCATTTGTATTGTTACCGACATTGTAAGAGGCTGTCACCGTACAGCCACTATTATCGGTGATGGTTACAGTGTACGTTCCCGAAGTCAACCCTGTGACATCTTCCGTGATCGGGCCATGCGACCAAGCATAGGTATACGGCATCGATCCTCCGCTTACTGTAATATCAATTACCCCTTGACCATCTCCACAGTTTTCATCGGTGATAAAGTTCCCTGAAACTCCAAATCCGAAAGTATTATTACTTAATGTAACAGAAGAGGATGCGGTACATCCTGTGGCATCAGTTACTGTCAAGGTGTACATTCCTGCTGTCAATCCAGAAATATCTTCCGTTGTAGCACCATTGTCCCATGAATATGTAAATGGCATAGTCCCGCCAGTGATGAAGGCATCAACAGCACCATTAGTCAGACCACAACTTTCATCAATTGTTACCAACGAGTCTATTGATAGCGAACCTGACGTTGAACCCACAAAGAAGGAATCGGTAACCACACATCCTCCGCCTGCGTTTGTAGAAAGCGTTACACTATACCACCCTGAAGATAACCCTGAAATATCCTGAGTTGTTGCCCCGTTATTCCAAAGGTAATCCTGAGGATTTGGTAGTCCCTGAATGGTAATGTCGATAGCCCCATTTCCATTGGAACAAGTTTCTTCAGTTATACTCGCACTGTAATCGAACCCTGAATTTTCCACCAGGTACGACTCTGTGATTGAACACCCATTCGCATCTGTAATTGTTACTGTGTAGGTTGCAGCCGATAAATCTGTTAAGGTCGGACCACTAAGAACCTGTGGAGCACACGTTGCAGATCCTGTAAATAGAGAACCTGGAGTTGGAGAAGGTCCTTGTGAGAAGATAATGGTACCAGATGCATCTAAAAGTTCAAATGAAACTTCATTGTCAAATGCCCCGGAATTCCATACCAACTCGATGGACTCACCGTTACAAACCTGGAATGTTTCGACATTTGCCCCACCACCTGGAACATCAAAGTTTCCAGTGAAGTTTCCTCCAACAAATACATCAATCGATGCACCGTTCCAGCTGTTACCCTGATCTTGCATATCTAAAGTGTACGTGCAGCAAGGAATTGTTTGAGAAGTTGTCCATGAATATGTATATGGTCCTGTTCCTCCATTCACTGCAACGTCAATTTCACCATCTGCCTGACCACAATCTTCATCTATGATGCTCGCAGAAGCAATCAACCCACCATTGCTATTTCCAACTGTCTCTGAAATGTTGTAAATACAACCATTGGCATCCGTTACGGTACATGTATACGTTCCAGCAGAAATATTTGTCAGGTCTTCAGAAGTCATTCCGTTGTTCCACAGGAATGTTAAAGGAGCAATTCCCCCAGTCATGGTTATATCAATTGCACCGTTTGTATTTCCACAGGCTTCATCAGTAATGGAAGCAGTGTGTGCCATTCCAGCAGCGTTATTGTTTACAATGACAGTAGTATCAACTGTACAAATCGATCCATCTGAAATGACGACACTATATGTCCCTGCAGAAAGATTAACAAGGTCTTCTGAAGATGAACCATTACTCCAAGTGTAGGATAAAGGTCCGTTACCACCTATAGTTGAAATATCAATTGCACCCGTTTGATCACCACAAACTTCATCTGTAATGTTGACCGTTGTAATAGCCAAACCATTGTCGAAGTTGGTGATATTGTATGTTTGAACAAAGGTACATGTACCAGCGTCAGAGATTGTAACTGTGTAAGGTCCAGCTGCAAGGTCGGTTAAGTCTTGTGTTGTTGCTCCGTTGTCCCACGAATAGGTAATCGGTGCGTTTCCAGTCACGGAAAGGTCAATGGATCCATTCGCATTTGAGCAGGTTTCGCCAACAATGGATACGTTGGTAACTTGTAGCGTTCCAGACGTATTGTTTACTGAAACTGTGGTACTGTCTTGACATCCGTTTGCATCAGTGATGACTACCGAGTAGGTTCCTGCTGTTAATCCATTTATGCTTGGACCATTGAGTACCTGTGGAGCACATGTTGCAGTTCCTGTAAATAAACTACCGGCTGTTGGAGAAGGACCTTGTGAAAATACAACCGTTCCTGTTGCATCCAACAGGTCAAAAGACACTTCTGCATCAAAGGCTCCTGAGTTCCAGATTAATTCAATAGACTCACCGTCACACACCGCGAAGGTTTCCGTATTAGCTCCGCCTCCAAAAACAGTGAAGTTTCCAATGTTGCTGCTATTTACTATGACATCAACGGAAGCTCCATTCCAGCTATTTCCTTGATCTTGCATTTCCAATGTATAGGTACAACAAGGGGTTGTTTGACTGGTAGTCCAATTGTACGTATATGGTCCTGTTCCACCGCCAACATTTACAGTGATAGCACCATCTGCGTTTCCACAATTTTCATCAGTTACGGTAACTCCCGTTACACTTGGAGATCCCGATGTGTTTACCACAGTTGAATATGAAGTTGAGCACCCTGCATTGTCTGAAATGTTCACGGTGTACGTACCTGAATTGAGGCCGGATATATCTTCCGTCGTAGCGCCGTTCGACCATAAGTACGAAGTAGGAGGGTTGTTTCCGGATACTGTAATATCAATGGCACCATTTGAGCCATTACATGTAGCATCGGTGCTTTGACCTGTCACTACCAGGTTACCTGGATCATTCATGACGGTCGCTGAAAACGAAATTGTACAGCCATTAGCATCTGTTGCCGTACCCGTATACGATCCAGCATTCAGACCAGTAATAATATTGCTGATACCTCCATTGGACCAGGACCAGGTAATTGGCTGTACGCCACCTGAATGGTTGATTTGCACAGATCCCGTTCCATCTCCACAAGACTCATCGCTAATTATTATACCGTCAAGTGTGAAGTTTCCTGAAGTATTGGTAAGATTGATGGCACCGGAATTGACCTGACACCCTGCTGCATCTGTGATAGTCACATCAAATGTTCCCGCATTGAGTCCAGAGATATCCTCAATTGTTGCACCATTAGACCAAGAATAACTGTAACCTGGAGTTCCACCAATAACGCTGATATCAATCGCTCCCAATCCGTTTCCACAGGTTTCATCCGTTACGGTGAATCCGGAGATTGTCAGAGTCCCCGGGTCGTTAGAGATAGTTACTGTTATATCATCTGAGCAACCATTGTTATCCGTAACAGTCAAGGTATATGTTCCAGCGCTTAATCCAGAAATATCTTGCATCGTTTGTCCTGAACTCCAAGAGTACGTATAGGGTGCTGCTCCACCCGATACATTTACGTCAATGGCACCTCCGCCGTTAGAACAGGTTTCATTTGTGCTGTTGTTCAATGTTGCAGACAAAGTTCCAGATGAATTATTTACGGTGAAAGGACCAGCTATAATTGAACATCCATTGACATCTGTCACTGTTAAGGTGTATGTCCCTGAATTGAGTCCTGAAAGGTCTTCGGTAGTTTGTCCTGAACTCCATGAATATGTCAGTGGAAGAGCGCCTCCCATAATGTCAACATCAATGGATCCATTAGCGGCGCCACAAATTTCATTGGTCACTTGACTAGAAGTTAGCTGTAAACTACCACTGTTATTGCTCACAATTGCGGAGGCACTTGTTGTACATCCGTTATTGTCGGTAACAGTTAATGTATATGTTCCGGCATTTAACGAAGCAATATCCTCGGCAGTTTGTCCTGAGTCCCAGGTATAATTAGTTGGGTTAGCATTACCAGAAATTATAGCATCCAAAGCACCATCCCCTGCACCACATGTTTCATCGGTTACAATAATATTGTCGATGGATAAAATTCCTGGATCGTTTTGTACCGTTGCACTTGCGAAGACTGTACATCCATTGGCATCGGTAATAACGCAGTTATAGTTCCCAGCGGAAACATTTATCAGGTCTTCTGAAGTTGATCCGTTATCCCACTGATAGCTTACAGGAGCAGTTCCGCCTGATACCGTAATGTTGACACTTCCGGTTCCGTTTCCACACAGCTCGTCATAAGCGGAGACATTCACTAGCGCAAGGTTTCCAGATTCGTTTAGTACGGTTAAGTTTCCTGTTGTCATTGAACATCCGTTGGCATCCGTTACTGTTGCCGAGTACGTTCCAGCGGAAAGGTTAGAAATTTGAGCAGTTGTAGCGCCGGTGTTCCATAAAATTGCGTAGGGTTGAACACCACCGCTAATAAAGAGTTCGATGTCTCCCAAACCGTTTGTACAGACTTCGTTGTCAACATCGATGTTATTGAATTGCAACGTTCCAGACTGGTTGTTTACCGTATAAGTTGGAGTTGTTATAGAACAACCTCCCGCGTCGGTGATCTCGCAGGAATACGAACCAGCGGATATTCCAATTAGATCTTCTGTGGTGGATCCGTTTGACCAGAGGTAAGTATAAGGCTGCTGCCCTCCCGAAATATTGATATCAATAGATCCCTGACTGTTATTACAAACTTCATCTACGGCGTTTCCATATGTCTGAGTAAGGTTTCCAGCATCATTGGTAATCGTCTGTGTTGTTGTTACAATACAACCGTTATCGTCGATCACAGTCAATGTATAGGTCCCAGCAGAAAGTCCTGATATGTCCTGGGTAGTTGCGCCGTTACTCCAGGAATATGCATATGGTTGTGCTCCTCCTGTTATGGTGGCATCTAAAGCTCCTTGTCCATTGCCACAATACTCATTAGTGTTATTTACACCTGTAATTGCCAAAGACCCTGTTTGGTTCAAGATAGTGTATGACTGTACCACCTGACATCCTTCGTTGTCGGTTAACGTTATTGTGTAGGTGCCAGCTGAAAGGTTAAAAATGTCTTGCGTTGTGGCTCCGTTATCCCAACTGGCTTGAATTGGTCCAAACGAAGTGAATGTCGTGAGGTCGATAGAACCAAGCCCATTTCCACATGCTTCATCCCCAACGAGGGAGTTTGTAATGGCGAGATCACAATTTGGCACGCAGTTTCCAACAAGATTGATAATAGTAAAAGTGTCGACAGCCGTACATCCGTTTCCATCTGTAATTTGCACGTCGTATGTTCCTTGTATCAATTCATCAATGTCTTCCGTTGTTTCGCCGTTGCTCCATACAAAAGAGATAGGATTCACTGCCCCCAGAACGGTGAGATCAATAATCCCTTCTGCATCTCCACAATTTTCATTGGTTAAATTCGCAGAAATGTTTATTTGAGGCGCTGCGTTTACTGTAAAGGATGAAACCCCTTGGCAACCGGCACCGTCTGAAACTGTTACTGTATAATTACCAGGAGCAAGGCCGGATATATCTTCTGTTGAAGCTCCATTATTCCAAGAATACGTGATCGGGTTCGTCGCACCTGAAATAGCCACATCAATAGCACCGTTGGCATCTCCAAGGCAGACTTCATCGGTAACTGTACCGTTTATAACCAATGTTCCATTGTTCGAAAGGTTCACTTGATACGTGTGGACACATCCATCATTGTCTGTAATGTCTACGGAGTAGGCACCAGCGGATAGTCCGGAAATATCCTCGGTTGTCGATCCGTTACTCCATAGGTACGTATAAGGTGCTTCACCGTTTGTTACCGAGAGATCAATAGATCCATTGCTCAATCCACAATCGGGATCAATAGAGGTGTGTGAAATTGTAGGTTGCGGAGGTTGCTCAATGGTAAAAACGGAATCAGGGATGTCAGCCGCCAAGCTGATACTCCAATCGAATATATAACCGTTGTCTAAATTGTAATTGTCTGTTACAATCAATGTCCATGTTCCATTTAGAGGAGCTCCCAGCAATCCTGCCAAACTTTGAGCAGGCGTGTATGAACCGGCTGGCAGGTAGTAATCGGTGTAAGTATTACCAACTTGAGTTGTGTATGTGTATTGTGGTGGTGGTCCAGGAGGTGTTGGTGATATTATCGCGCTCATGGTTGCAAACGTTGGATTCGCGTTCCAGCAGTATTCATAACCAATTCCAGGAGTAATATCAGTATTGTTCCAGTTGTCTACTGGCCCAGAGGCAACGGGTTCACCAAGGTTACAAGCGTTGATTGCCCCTCCTGTGGGTCCATTATTTTTTAGTTGTACTTGAGCTCCGTTAGGCGCTTGTATTACAATATCTAAGTCATTCGCATAGGAATGCTCCATAGTGGCACAAATGGAAACTATCTGGTTAATATCAGTAATTGTTTGTCCCACTGGAAATCCTGATATGGTTAAATCGCTGGTATACGAAACACCGTTTCCATCTGGAAGAAATGTTTGCCCTGCATCGAAATAATTTCCCGCAACTAAGTCCTCCGCGGTACAGCCGTATCCATCAATCACTTCTACATAATACGTTCCTATGTCTAATCCATTGACAGGAAAGTTTGTGTATTGTGTTTGCGTTCCTGTTGCGGAATCTGTCAGTGTGAGTGTATAGGGAGCTAGTCCACCCGTGACCGAGAGATCGACCATTCCGTCCATTGCACCAAAACAGGTGACATCCGTTGGAGTTATTTGATACTCTAGCGGAGTATAATCGTCAATGAAGAGGAAAATGGTATCTTGAGGTTGACAAGGAGAAGGGGTGTAGTACAGTTCAATTACCTCTTGTCCTTCCGTAATTCCATCGGCGATAGCATCAATAATAATGGTGGCCGAAGTTTGTCCAGCTGGAATGGTGATGAGCGTATCGATTTGTGAATAATCTACACCATTCGTGGCCGTACCCCCAATTCCGATGGGAATATTGACATCTGTTGTGAGTGCACTATCCAATTGAAATGTGAAGCTAGCATCGATACATCCTTCTAAGGCAGTGTTGTTGCCACTAAACGTGGAACTGGTAGCGGAAATGTTGGACTGAACCAATGAATTTTCTTGTAGCAATACTGCGGAGTCGTAAGCACTATCACTACCATCGGCAATTCTTAAGGAAAGTGTGTAAATGCCACAAGGAATCAAACTATCTCGGGCAGCAGTCATCAAAGTGGTAAAACCATCAAATTCTATGTCTGCAATGTTTCCCGTGTTGTCATTATAGTATTGGAAAAACGAGCCGTTGTTAATGGTGTTGATTGTTACCGGAGTAGTGGTCCCTGGAACTACAGCAAGATTCTCCTGACCTACAATTCCTGGCCCTGATATGTAAAAGGCGAATACATCGTTAAAACCAGAGTTTACGAATTCATTGTATTCCTCTGACATGAAAACGAAGTTGAACTCAATTTCATCTCCTTGTACTTCAAATTCGAACTCGAAAACTACGGCATCGTTTGTATTAAAACCTGCTAATGAGGACAAATCTGCATCTCCAACCCCTCCCATATTCGAAGAAGTGCTTCCAGAGTTGTTAGGTCCAACAGCGTCAGCGATATCTCCTGTACTCAAAATCACACCAGAATTTAATCCGAGCGAGTTTCCGACAAAGTTAAATTGGCCGTATTGGTCGGGATCCCCCGTAATGGTAGCGTTAAATACATTGACGTTATTCCCAGCAAGGTTATTTCCTAGTTGTTGTGCGGTGAATCCGTTATTGACGGTAAGTTGGGCATTTGAAGTGAATACAAAGCACAAAGCACCAATGGTCAAAAGGTAGGACCAGATAGTTTTCATAGCATCTCAATTTAGCAGTGGTCGACAAATTACGTCGAATTACTTAATTATGAAAGGTTTGTGATATTAATTTAATGTGAAAAGAAAACAATTTATTGTTAACTTCAAGTAACCACTAAATCGAATTTATGAATCACGTAGAACTTGGTAAAGAGGGAGAATCAATTGCCCGATCGTTTTTAAAAGGACTTGATTGGGTTATTTTGGAATCCAATTACAGATGGAAAAAACAAGAAATTGACCTGATTGCTCAGGATGGAAAAGAACTCGTAATTGTTGAGGTGAAAACGAGACAACATAAGTCTTACGGTGCACCTGAAAATGCTATTACAAGGGTAAAACAACGAAACCTGATCAAGGCGGCAAACGCTTACATTCAGGAGCGACAAATAGATAACGATGTGCGATTTGACGTTATTTCGATTATTCGGAACAGGTTTGAAACTCAGATTGATCACATTGAAAATGCCTTCTATCCAACGCTTTGAAACTTTTAGAATTCAATTATCGTAAGGAATAGCGTACCTTTGTACTTGCGTTCGCAATGTGGACGCTTTTTTATTGAGATAGGCTCGTGAAGAAGAGGCACGTTTTCCTCAAACGAGTCGAAGACTGAGGGTAGGTGCTTGCACCGTTACCCGAGGGAAAAAGATTAACAAAAAAACTTAAGCTCGTGAAGAACTCAAGAAAATCCAGTGGTAAACCTGGTAACAAATCAAACAAGCGCCCGTTATCTAAAGGGAAATCGCGAACAGGGAAACCTCAATTATCCAAAGCTCAGAAGGGAAAGCAAAAGTATATTGACTTTAAAGAAAGCAAGAAAAAAGGCGATCCTTTACCAAGTTTCAATGAAAATGAAATTCGATTGAATAAGTTTTTATCGAACGCTGGTGTTTGCTCACGGCGTGAGGCGGATGTGTTGATTAAAACGGGTGTAGTGACAGTAAATGGAGAAATCATCACTGAAATGGGCTACAAGGTAAAGCCAGGAGACCAGATTCGTTACGACGGTGAAACAATTAACGCAGAAAAGAAGCGCTATGTCCTTTTGAACAAACCGAAAGGTTTTATTACAACTATGGACGACCCAATGGGACGAAAAACAGTGATGGGGTTGGTGAAGAAGGCCTGTAGAGAACGCATTTATCCTGTGGGTAGATTGGACAAAGAAACTACGGGATTGCTTTTGTTTACGAACGACGGTGATTTGGCGAAAAAGTTGACACACCCTCGATTTAAGGCGGGTAAAATCTATGAGGTTGAGCTGGATAAAAATGTTTCTGTTGCTCATTTGAAGCAATTGACCGAAGGCATAAAATTGGAAGATGGAACAACGCGTTTTGACGCTGCGGAGTTCTTGAATGATGAAGATGGACACAAGGTGGGAGTGGAATTGCACTCGGGAAAAAACCGTATCGTACGAAGAACATTCGAGTCTCTGGGATACTCAGTTCGGAAACTGGACCGTGTAACGTTTGCCGGTTTAACAAAAAAGGATCTTCCGCGTGGAAGATACCGTCACTTGACCGAGCGAGAAGTTGGATTTTTGAAAATGACGCAAAATACGTAAACCATGCTGCGATGGACATTAATCATATTACTTGTAGTTAGCGGAAGTTTTTCGGCTGATGCGCAGTACCGTCGAATGAAGAAGAAGGAGTCGGACGCACGTGGAACCCTTTGGGGATATTGGGGCTACAACCGAACACGATATACCAATAGCAACATTCGTTTTGTGGGCCCAGGATACGATTTCACGCTGGCCGATGCAAAAGGACACGACGAGCAGCCGATTATCAGCGCAAACAACTACCTACGTTTATCAAACCTTACCGTTCCTCAGTTTAATGTTCGTCTAGGGTATAACTTTCGTGATCACTGGGCGATCTCTTTTGGGTACGATCATTTCAAATACATTTTTGCTGATGAGAATGAAGTCTTTCTAAGCGGTGAAATTGACCCTGGAGTAGATGATGTCACCAATTGGTCGGGAACGTATAACGCAGAACCGGTGATTACCAATCGCAAGCAATTTCACTATGAGAACTCTGATGGGATGAATTTTATTCGTCTGGAGTTAAGCCGCGTTGATACCTGGATTCGTTTGGGAAATCGGGATCAATTCAAACTTTCGTCGAACTTTGGATTTAGTGTTGGCGGTATCCTTTCCCGAAACGATTTCAAGTTTGCAGGTCAGGAAACCAAGCGGACTACAAGTATGTCTGGGATTGGAACGGCGATCCATGTTGCTCCGCGTTTCGAATTTTTCCGACATATTTTCATTCAACCAACCTTATCTGCCGGATTTATTCGTCAAGGAAAGGTTCGAACTCGCCCGAACAATGCCTCTTCATACGCACAGCAAAGTCTGGGTTACGGCGAATTCAATACCGTTGTCGGATTTTTCGCTTATATCCGCCCAACAAATGGCTGTGATAGCTGTCCAGTTTGGTAACAGGGCGATCAAGAACTTTTATAGCTTCATGGCGGCTTGAGAAATAGTTTTCTCGCCGGAGGTAAAGTAGCAGCCTCCATGAATTGGTTTAGTGTTCCTACTTCTGTCTAAGTTCTTTCAGCGCTGCAGAATAGCGGTGGTATAACTCTTCTTCCTGAGACATCATTTCATTCCATTCTAATGCGAGTGTTATGATACTCTCCTCTAAAAGTTCCTCGCGATGTATCTCCCGAGACCCCAATATGTCTATGATTCTATGAATGGTATTCTCCACTCTTGCTTGCTGTTCGTAGGCAAAGAATAAGGCCTGAGACTTATCGTATGGAATTCTGTTAGAGATTCTGTCTTCTTTTGCAATTGTCCATGCTATGTTCTGAAACTCACCTTGCTTTATTCCCTTTGGGGCAACAGCACTCAAGTCGAAATAGCCATTTCCCAGGAAAACAGAAGCCAGGGAATCTCCAGCCACGGCTGCCTGAATTCTTTCGAAAACAGCTTTATGATAGGGGATGAGCTGCGCGACGAGTTCTTGATTACTTTCCAATTCGATCGTGATATTTTTCATCATCACCTCAGTGACTTCCGCCTCCTTTCGATTGTTGTTCCATTCATTTATAAATAGTGCGAGTAACACACTCAATACAATCATGAGGGCTTCCAAAACAATTTTTTTCCAACTAAGTTTTGCTTTCATTTGATGCAGTTCGGTAATTCACGATGACTTGATATCATCTCCATCTGTGAACTTTATTTGTAAGACCTTCAAATTCGCAAATTGTTACAGTTCAATATTCAACTTCTAATCAGGTATTGGAAGGATGCAAAGCGTGAAGCCATTCAATTAGTTCTCTTCCTGAGCAAGTACTATCCTAGAACGTTTTCGTAACGACCTAAAAAAGGCCGACAAGTTGTCGACCTTTCCAAAAAAACAGGTTTTCAATTTATTCTTGTTCTTCCGAATTATTTAAAGGCTTGTTGTCATCATTTCGATCCAACAAATCGCTATCATTTTTAAATGTTTGAACGGGGTCATTGGTTCCTGATACATTCCACTGACTGCGTATGTAGATCACCGCTCCGAGCAATAACGAACCGAAGAGAATCAGAGACATTCCTTGAGTTTCTTTAGATTCGTACATATCCTCTGCCCATAAATCGTTGGCTTTAAAAATTAAAGTATAAACGAATACGGTTGCCCCAAGTGCCACCCTAATAGAGTCCTTTTTCTCGATGCCTTGCCGAACATACCAAAAACCGAGTCCGAGTAGTGCAAGGAATACAAAATAGTGTCCGCCGTATTCTCCTAAGATGTAGGAAACAATAAAGATGGCCAACGGGAATAGTGCAATAATTGGATTAATATCCGCATCAGAGTCGTTGAAATCAGTATTTAGCATCCAGAAAATACCACCGATCAATCCAATAAGAATAAAGTATGATACTTGTTTTTCAAAGGAATACTCCTCAAACAGATAAATAGAATCACTCGCCCCCTCCATGGCTGTCTTAACCGTTAAGGCAGTAGCCATGATAATAACAATAGAAATCACAAATATTTCGATGGGTTTACCAATGATGTTATCCGCTTTATAATAATATGTTTTAGAGAAGATGTAAAGTGCTGGAAGAACAATTGCCAATGAAGGTATCAAAAGTCCTGATTGTGCAGATAATTGTGTCCAAGTCAAACTCAGAATCATTCCGCCAAATAGAATTCCAAAAATTGTTTCTTTCGCACCAATATCTTTTGCGGCGCGCAATTTTGGAATCCAGATATACAAAATTGCAATACCAAATACCCACAATAAGTGCGGTAAGAAGTAAAGCCAGTTGTCCTCGAGGGTAAAGTATACCGTTGCTCCAGCCAAGGAAACCGCAATCATATATAAGTAGGAAACAAAAATAGATTTCGAATGCCAAATAATGAGTCCGCCGACACCCAGAATAAGGAAGGCTAGAATGTCAGATCGCATCCACTCATCCATTTCATGATGACCGTACGCTATGATCATAGTAATGGTAATACCAACAAAAGCAAATACAGATGCAATTTCTCGATAGAGTCCTTGTCCTTTAAAGGCCATTTGGTACAAGAAATAAAGTCCAGCCCCTATAAGCCCGGGAATGTATAGCATCCAGTCAATAGCGTCAGGACCGAGGTCATCTGGTAGAATAACCATCAGGAAACCAATGATAATTACCGCAATTCCAGCAGAGGCAAAATAGAACTTAAAGAACTTATAAATGGGATAGGATTGTCCTGGTTCTGCTGCTTCCAGTAAGTCTGCGCGGAACTTATCTTCGGCCTCACCAGTAGATGGGGTTGCGGCAAACCGTTTTTCAAGCCACCTCTTCTTGTTGTAGGCAATTAGTGCTTGAATTCCAGGTAATAAATAAAGTGCCGTTGCGATAATAGTAAATCCGAAAATAGATACACCGTAATACCGTAACTGACGAAATATTAGCTCTTGAAAAATATCGTCCATAGCGTAAGTTTAAAGGTTAAGTCGGAAGATAGTAATTTTGATTGATACACAAACTAAATCCTTTTCAAACCCTACTGATAATTATTATTTAGTGTTCGATTCTAGTGCTTTATGTTTCAACGATCACTGCCTTTACAAGGTTCTTGCTCGTACGATTTTTCTTTTTCAGAATCCCAAGCCCAAACCCAGGCGCCGTAGTCTTTTTTAGGTTTGTCAGACAAGGTCCAATCAATTTTCTCAACGCCTTGTGATTCCAGAAAATCATTGGCGTCCAAAAAGTAGCGCCCGCAAAAGAAATATTTCCCATCTGCTTCCGGTGAAGGGTGTCCACCTTTCAAAATTTTATGATTTGCACCCATAATAAGCGGGACATTTTGTTGTGCTTTTTCACCCCATAAAATATAAACCAAAGGCTTGTTTTCTTTGTTTAAAAAATCGATGAGAAGCGGTAAGAAGGGTGCCCAATACTGAAGGTTGCTGTCAGGAGTACACGCTTTGTCTCCACATGAAATTGTCAGTGTTTCATTTAACAGTAAAACGCCCTCTTTCGCCCATCGCGTAAGGTCTCCATTGTAAATGTCAACATTGATACCTTCGTTTTGAGCTTCCAATAAAATGCGCTGAATGGAAGGTACATGTTTCGTGTTGGTTCCACTTGGAATGGAGAAAGAGATACCCTGTGCCAATCCAAGCTCGGGTGCAGGATCCTGACCGATAATTACGACTTTTGAATCATTCAATGGACTTAGTTCAAAAGCCTTAAACACCTTATCCAGCGGTGGATCTAAAATTTTTGTTTGGGAAAGCGCTTCTACTAATCCCTTTGAGATTACTTCAATCGCCGATTTGGTTTTGGCATCGTTGAAAAATTTTTCCCATCCGTTTGGGATATTGCCGTGTTCGTATAAATAGTCATGCAACGTGGTATTTTGCCACGTGAGAGGTGTATTGCTCATATCAGTGAATAAAATGGTTGATTAATATTAGTAATAAAAATCAAAAAAGCCAATCCCGGAGGACTGGCTTACTATTCCAATTGTTCTGAATTGAAATGATTCTCTCTACTGACTTACTTCCTCCCTCGAACTTTAAATTCTGCTTTGTAATAAAAAAGCGGTAAGAACCCTAGTTGGTATCGCTCTGCTGTAGGTTCGGCATTAGGATTGAACAAATTGGGTGCGTACGCCAGTCCAAGAATGTTTTGCTGACCGGTGATGTTTAGCAAATCCAATCCAATTTCATGCATCACCTTATTCGCATTAAATCGCCAGTTAACTTTAGCATCCAAACGGAAATAATCTCGGAACTGTCTACTATTAAATCCTTCATCAAGGAAAACAATTTCTTGCAATTGATTCGTGGCCGCTGTATCTACAAAACCGTACAATTGTCCTCCGGCATACGTAACTTTAAAACCGAGAGAAATGGTATGCTTCGGAGCCACTTTGAACTCTTTCCCACCCAACAAATTGAAGATATAATTTCCGTTGTAAGAGGTAGATCGCTCAATACCATCGCTTGCTGTGTACAGTGAGTTAAATACTGTTCCGGAGAACAAGAAAAAGAAGGAGTTGTCGAAGAATTTTTGAAGAGTAACTTCCGCTCCATAATTTCGCCCTGTACCTGTGTTTTCCAAATCCTCAGGAAAGAAACGTTGGAAACCACTTCCCATATTGATCAATGAAAAGGCGGATGGGGTCACCGTCACAGGAACATTGTAAAGATGCTGGTAATACGCCTCCAATTTCAAGTTTAGACTTTTTTTGAATGCTTTTTCATATCCTACGCCTGAGTGCAAACTACGTGAGAAATCCATGTCAATATTTTCATACACTTTGTTCCCTTCCGAATCCAATTGGTGGTAAAAGTAGGTATACATGGGCTGCGTCATACTGTGCATTCCTCCTCCGGCAGTAATCGCTTGTCCGTTTCTCAGGTTTAATTTCCAACCAATTCTCGGTTCAGCAATACTGAAACTGTTACTCAGCGTAAAGTACTGATTGTGCAAACCTGCCGTAAACTGCATGTTTTCTGTCATGCGCCACTTCCATTGTACAAAAGGCTGAATTAGGGCTGCCGACCCAACATAATCCCAACGGTTTACCCAATTGTGTGTAGCGGGATCTGCTGTGTGGCCTGCTTGAAGAACAGAATCTTGCATGTTGTAAAAGAATACATCCACATTCAACCCATACTTAATCAAATGACGGCGGTTGAACTTATGATTTACGGCTACATATCCAGATGCTTTTTGAATTTCGAATTGATACGCCATGAGTGGGTAAATACTATCTCCAACAGGCGCGTATAAATCTATGATTGAGTCGCCTTCAGCAGAAACATAAGCTCGACGTGAAAGGAAATTATGTCTCGATCGTTGCCGTTCGATAGAGTACGCTCCTGTTGCCGTAAGATAGGTTTTTGCATTGATGGGTTTCTTATAAGTCAACCCCGAGACAGCCATGAACGTTCCAAAGTATTGATCGCGGTCCCCTTCACCATAAAGTTCCTCTGAAGCCTCATTCACTGATAAATTTAATGGGTATTGTTCAGAAATTTCAATGGAAATATCACTTGCTCCACCCATGCCCCAAAGTTGCAGTGCTCCTCCATTTTTCAAGCGCCAATTGAACTTGAAAGCAGCATCTCCGTATGTTGGCACGGCATCGGTTCCTATTTGTATCCCCATGGCTTCGAAGAGGCGAAGCGTTGAGTATCGTCCCATCACAAGATAACTGGCATTTCCGTCTTTCCCCATTGGTCCTTCAGCCAGTAATTCCGTTCCCAGGAAGCCGAACTGAGCTGTCATCTCATGGATGTTGTTGTTACCATTTCGCAACTTTAGGTCGAAAACTCCTGAAGTAGAGTTACCGTACTCAGCTGGGAAGGCACTCATAAGAAAGTCTGAATTGGCAAGAATTTTATTGTTTAGAATGGTTACGGGGCCACCAGTGCTTCCTGCAATGGCAAAGTGAGATGGGTTGGGAATATCTACGCCTTCAACGCGCCACACTACACCTAATGGTGAATTTCCTCTAATAACGATATCATTACGCGAATCGTCTGCACCACCTACACCCGCGAAATTTGAAGCCATCCGCGCAGGGTCGAAACGCGATCCAGGATAGCGATCGGATTCGGACACACTAAATTGACGTGCTGACATTAAGGCTAGTTCATTTCGAGGTTCGCCTGTTTTTCTTGCTTCCACAACAACTTCTTCTTGCTCCACGAAACTTTCTTGCATCGGTATCTGAACTATTACTTCTTTTCCTGAAGTCACCTCAATGGTGGTTGTTGCCGGGTCGTGCGTTAGGTAGGTCACTCCTAATTGATGTTTACCAACAGGTACATTGGTAATGGAAAAAGCTCCGTCAAAATCTGTTAGTGCACGCAGTTTTAAAGTTGTGTCGCTCGTATATATTTGAACTTTCGCACCGTAAATCGGGAAATTTGTTTCAGAATCGAAGACCTTTCCACGCACTGATTGGGTAGGTGACTGTCCGTATACTGCAAATGTGCAAAGCGTACACAGAAGTAGTGCTAGTTTCATAATTAGAGTTTTATAGTTTGTGACGTCAAACATAATTCAAAACCCACAAGGTCGATTCATGAATCACGCAATACAAAGATAATACCTTGCGAAAAACGCAAATTTGGAAATGCTACTTCTTACCTACGTGCTTTTTAAGAAACTCTTCTTTGGTCCACTTTTTTTTGTAAACGTACGTGAAGTCAAGGTGCCCAAGCGAGTTAAAGTGGAAATTTCGAACATCCGAATAAATAATGGCGTAGTCACCGCTGTACCACAACGGTATGAGCGGAGGGTCGCTAAGCAGAACTTTTTCAGCTTTGGCGAAAAACTTCATTTGATCCGTTTGTTTTTTCGTTCCTGTTGCTCTTTCATAGAATTCATCGAATACAGGATTTTGGTAGCGCGATTTATTCACCTTCGAGGGTTCGTTCGGATTTTCAGGAACCGTTTTCCCATAGAAGTTCACCAGGAATGATTCTGGACTCGGGTAGTCTGCAGACCATCCCAAACGGAATATATCCCCGTTTCCGCTTTCTGCATCGGTAATCAATTGTTCAAAAGTGGACCCATCGATATTCACATTGATATTCAATACGGAGCGAATTTGTTTCGAGAACTCATCTGCCACTGCGGAGTGAATATCATTGATGTTGTATCGCAATTGTACAGTTCCGAATCCTTCGCCGTTTGGATATCCGGCTTCAGCTAGAAGTTTACGAGCCTTCTCTGGGTCATACGTATATCCTGACTCTCCGATTCCTTTGAAATCATAACCTTTCAATGTGCTGCGTACCGGAGGGGTGATACCATACATACCTACCTCATTGATTTGGTTTCGAAGGATATCGCTTCCAATGACTTCTTTATTAATAGCGTAATTGAATGCCTTACGTACTTTGGGGTCCGCAAAACGCTCATCTTCCATATTGAATAGGTAATAATTACTTTCCAATAGAGGGTTGTCATCAAGAATGAGTTTCGGTGGTTTCCCATTGAAGTCTTTCAGGCGGCCCTGCATCATTTTTGTGATTTGACTTGTTGGGATTCCTTTGATCAAATCGATCTTTCTATTTTCAAACATTTCCAGTTGAGCCATTTTACGACTTTGGAAAATAAACTCCAACTCATCAAGGTACGGCAAAGCGTTTCCTTTGTCATCCTTTAGATAGTAGTCTTGATTACGAACTAATAGAAGGCTTTTGTAATCAGAATTAGACTTTTCTTTTTTGTACATGAACGGTCCCGTACCGATGACGTCGCCGAGGTAACCACCGTCCACTACTTTCCTGGAAACAATATGACAGCTTACCTGAGCAAGTTTGTACAAAAAGTTGTGATCGCTATGTTCTAAATGAAAAGTAACCTTGTTTCCGCTTCCTACAATTCCAGATATGTTATCCGCATCGCCCTGATAGAAATCATCGGCCCCTTTCACTAGAGACTTACAGATCATGCTGTAGGTCGTGAGCGGTTCACCTTTTCTATCTTTTGTACAACCGATTTCAAAACTTCTGATAACATCGGATGCTGATAATACGCGATCTTTTTCTGATGTAAATACTTTGTGATTGTGAAATTTGACATTTTTCCGCAAGTGAAAGGTGTATGTTTTACCATCTGCACTTTGTGTCCATCGACTGGCAATACGTGGAACAATCTTCAAAGAATGCGGATCAAAGCCAACCAATCCTTCAGTAATTTGACTTAAAACGGTGGCCGAATAAAAGTCGCCAACTTGTTGCGGAATGTATGTAGTTGGCTGATTGTCAAGAGCCATGGTCATTTTGCCTCCAGCATACTTAAATTCCTGGCGCTCTTCCTCGCTGCACGAGAAGAGTACAACAGACATTAACAGGATGAGTGGCAATCTACTTAACACGGGCACTTAAAAGTCTCTATTCGAATATACAAGAATAACAAAAATCTATTAAAAACTACAATCTATCGAAAGTGATCCTTTGTTCGTCGTAAGAATGTGAGATTTTAATGTTGATGTTAAATTAACGTGAAAGATTCCAAATAATTCCTTATTAGGCCAATTATAAAATAAAAAGGTATTATATTTGGTCGTTGAAATTACAGCCAAGGTTTTGTGTGGTGGATTTGACACCCAAAAACACTAACAAACGCTACTGACTAACATTTCACTTTAGCAATGAAGAACTTAACACTACTTATTGGCTTTCTCTTGTTAAACGTAACAGTTTTCGCTGCGTTGTCTGTGGATGGAACTTATCAGGGAAAAAACTTGTACGTTTCCAATCCTATGGACGATGAAGGTTTCGGTTATTGTGCTACTAAGGTAACCGTAAACGGAGACATTATGCCTGGAGGAACAAGCATGGGAGCCTTCGAAATTGATTTTTCCTTATTCAATATTGAAATCGGAGAGCCTGTTTTTATCGTTATTGAACACAATGAGGGTTGTAAACCGAAGATTTTAAATCCAGAGGTCTTGCGTCCACGCTCTACTTTTACCGTGAAAGAAATGAATATTTCAGACGACGGTAAATTGACATGGACTACTGAAGGAGAAAGAGGAAAGCTTCCTTTTACAATCGAACAGTATCGTTGGAACAAATGGGTTACCGTAGGTGAAGTTCAAGGAAAGGGATCGGGTGACATGAATTCTTACGAATTTCAGGTTTCTCCGCATTCTGGCGTGAACACCGTTAGAGTCGTGCAAGTCGATCACTCCGGAACGAAACGATCTTCGGATGAGAAAAAATTCACATCCAAAGTTCCAAAAGTTGTTAAGACACCAGCGCAAGTGCGTGACGAGATTAAATTCCTTGCGAACGGATCTCCGATTGAAACACGCTATGAAATTTACGACGCGTACGGAAACATTGTAAAGAAAGGAGTTGGATCTTCCGTAAACTGTTCGAACTTACTTCGTGGTGTTTACTACATCAACTTTGACAATGTAAACGAGAAGTTTATTAAGAAATAATTTACTCAACAATACAATAGAGCCCTGACATCAGAAGATCGTCAGGGTTTTTTTATACATTATGGTAAAACAAATTGAGCATCTAGGAATTGCGGTCGAAAGTATTGATGCCGCTGTAAAAACTTTCGAAACCCTTTTAGGGACGGAATGTTACAAGGAGGAAGTAGTTGAATCGGAAGGAGTGCGAACAGCCTTTTTAATGGTAGGGAATTCAAAAATTGAACTTTTGGAAGCTACTAATGAAGATTCAGCGATTGCAAAGTTTTTAAATAAAAACCGAGGAGGTTTTCATCACGTAGCCTTTGAAGTAGAAGACATTGATTCGGAATTGGCAAGATTGGCGGCTGAAGGGTTTCAACTCATCCATCAAACACCGAAAGGAGGGGCAGATAACAAACGTATAGCTTTTTTACATCCGAAATCGACACATGGCTTGCTAGTAGAGTTGTGTCAGGAGAGAAGAGACTGAATGCTTTCTTCAGGCAGTAAATGATGCGCATGCAAGCCGGCCTTTCTTGCGCCAAGGATGTGTTGCTCGGAGTCATCAATGAACAAGGTTTTAGAAGGTGCGATACCTTGTTCGGTGCAGACGAAATTGAAAATTTCAATATCTGGTTTGCGCATGCCCATTTCGTGAGATAGATATACTTTATCGAAGACGTCGCCAATCGCTATTTCTGATTGTGCATTCCATTCACGTAAAGCTTTATCGATATGAATACTGTTGGTATTACTGAGCAAATAAATAGTGTGTGTTTGCTTTAACTCCTTGAGAAAGTCAATCCGATCTTTTGGAATATCTAAAATCATAGCATTCCATGCGTGAACAACTTGATTGGGAGAAATATCGGAAGGTAGCAAGTCTAATAAACCATTGATAAAATGTTGCGAAGAGATTCTTCCAGTTTCAATTGCATCAAACAAATCCGATTGCTGCGCCTGAGAGTACAGTGCTTCAAAATCGTTAATTCCCAATGCTTTAAAAGCATTAATGGTAGCCTCATAATCAATGTTGATGATAACACCTCCAAAATCAAAAATGATATGCTCGAAATCAGACTTCATAGGGCAAAGTTACGAAAGCTTGGCTCGCATTAGTGTCCAAGAAACGAAAAAAGGGACTCACCGCAGTGAATCCCTTAACTATTTAAACGAAACTTACTATTTCTTCGTAAGAACTGCTTTCAGTGAAAAATCCACATTTGGATCGATTCCTTCTCCTGTTTCAGGGTCAGCCATAAATCCAGGAATCCCCAGATCAGCAAAACTAATAGGAAAATCTCCCATCAGCATCAACTTGTCTCCATCCATTTTAATGGAAGCAGGAACAGTCGTTTGCACGTCTTTACCAATTACATTCAGCGTCATACTTAGCTGACCGTTTTCATAAGAATTTAGAGTTACTTTGGCAGTTGGGAAAACTGGAGTGTTCCAGAACATTTCTTGTGGATGATCCTCATCTGGCGCAGTACCCATTAAGTGAGCTGCCAAATAACCCTTCTTCATGTCGTCCATTCCTTCATCAGTTACGACAATCGTGTTCATATCAATGGTGAAAGAACCTGATTTAAGGGCGTCTCCAACCATAACTACTGAACCTTCTGTTACCTTCACGGTGCCATCGTGTCCATATGTTTCATCCATTTCTCCGTGCCAGGTTAAGGATGTGTTCGCGGCATCTAGATTGTACGTGGTTTCAACTGCTTTTTCTTCTGTTCCGTTTTCTTCTGTCGTTTCCTCATTTGAAGAACAAGAGGCTACAAAAAGTGCTGTTGCAGCCAAAAAAAATACGCTTGCTTTTTTCATGTCATTTATTTTAGGTGTTCAAATGTATGAAATAAATACCATGGTAACAATAATCAGGGGAATTATTTACAGTTTTTTCATCTGATGGAAATATTTATCTTCGAAAAATGAAGTTATTCCTTGATGACAAGCGATATATTGATTCGAAGCAACCGCTCGACATTTCACTCGGTTTGAGCAATACAGAGGACAATCCGAGAGCTTGGTATGTCGCGCAACCCACGTTTGAACCAGTGCGCACAGAACACTACACTGGATCAGTTGCAGAGGGCGGCTCTGTGAATTTTAGGGATATTTTCTTCAACCCTCACGGACACGGAACGCATACGGAATGCCTGGGCCATATAACCAAAGAGGTATTCTCCATAAATGATACGATGAGTGAGTATTTTTTTGAAGCTCAAGTGATTTCAGTAAAGCCAACGCATAGAATGAATGGAGTGGATGAAGACCGCGTTATCACTTTGGAACAGGTTAAGAGTTTCGATATAAATAAAGAGGCATTGGTACTACGAACTTTACCGAATAGTACAGAAAAGAAATCAGTGAATTACTCGGATACCAATCCGGTATATTTAGAAATGGAGATTGCTTCGTACCTAATAGAAAGAGGAGTGAAGCATTTCTTGTTGGACCTCCCTTCAGTGGATCGAGAATCAGATGACGGAGAATTAGCGTTTCATCATGCTTTTTGGGAAGTGCCCGAAAACCCGAATCATGAGCGTACCATTACAGAGTTGATTTTTGTTCCCGATGAAGTATCCGACGGTGAATACATTTTAAACCTACAGGTAGCCCCATTTGAGAACGATGCTGCTCCAAGCCGTCCTGTTTTATTCAAAATCCAAGCGAAGTAATCCGTTCAATTACAATCGCCCGATAATTACTTCATTAAAAAAGCTTTGATTCGCGCGAAACTAGAGCGCACAAAAAAAGAGTTGATGTTTGTCAACTCTTTTCTTGTTAGTAGTAAGTTAATTTTTCTTGTAGTAGTTGTAACAACAATCTTATTCGTAGTAGGTAGTTAAAACTTTTTCAAACAAGCAATAAAAAAATCAGGTATTTTCTTTAAGCCTTGTCCCTACGAACGTGCTTTAAAACAGAGGCTAAGAACTGTTATACTCTTTAATCAAACTAGAAAATGAAACTGCCTCTCCAAGCAGTAATCCTCTAATATTTCAAAGCGAAACTCAAAGAAAATTACCTGACATTTCTCCTTATTTCTTAATGTAAGTATACAAAGTTCTTTTTGATACAATTAGGTACAATGAATATTCAGCACTTGTGCATGAATATTTATCGATTTAGAATGATTTTTCGATTTACAGATTCTCCAATCGTGTAAAGAAAGCATCTCTTTTGGCTGGAGATAAAGGCACTTCAGAGCCATCTTTCATAACCACGGCACCTCCATTTTTCTTGTCGTAACGGTCTACGTAGTTAATGTTAATGAGGTGCGACTGCTGAACGCGCAAAAAATTATGACCGGAAAGAAGTGTTTCATATTCTTTCAATGTTTTCGAAACCAAAATCTTTTTGTTGTCTTTTAAGAAGAATGATGTATAGTTTCTATCGGCCTCACACCTTATGATTTGATCCAATTCGACAACATGCACGCTTTCTTGTGTTTTCAAAACCAAGCGGCGTTTTTCGTTGGGTTGAATGTTCTTGTGCAAGGCTTCGAATTGACTTACCTCCTTTCGGTCGTCTATGGTAGACAGAGCTTTTTCCAATGCAGCTTTCAATTCGCTGGTATCTACAGGCTTTAACAAATAATCGAGAGCGCTGAACTTTATCGCCTTAATGGCGAACTCTTCATGAGCAGTGATGAAAACCACTTCGAACTGCTTGTCTTCGATCGAACGAATAACATCGAACCCCGTTCCATCTGGCATTTGAATATCAATAAAAACGATGTCTGGTTGGTGCTTTTCAATGGCCGCGATTGCCGACTGAACGTTTTCACCCTCAGGAATGGTTTCAACATCATATCCGAATGAATCAATCATTTTAGCAATTAACTCTCGGGTTCTGTTCTCATCATCGATTATTAATACCTTCTTCATAGTCGTTTCGTTTGGTCGTATTGTTGTTTCAGGCTTCTGTGGTGTAAGGTAGTGAAATTAACACTTTTGTTCCTGTTTCTTCCTCTTTATTGTAATCTTCAATCTGTAAATAGCCGTCGGTACGGAACTTTTTATTCAGGTTTTCTACACGTTCTGCGGTTATTTCCATGGCCATACTCTTATGTGCAGAGCTTTTCTTCTTTGCTTTGGAGGCCTTTCGCCCAATTCCATTATCAATGATGGTGATATGGAGCATCTTGTCCACTTTGGTAAAGGAGATTTTAATAAAGCCACCTTCGATGGTATGCAATTGCCCGTGTTCGATAGAGTTTTCAATGAAGGGTTGCGTTATCATAGGAGGAATGTGCGCTGCCTCCGCAATGAGCTCGTCATCCGCTTCAATTTCATACTCGAAGCGTTCTTGAAAACGTAGTTTCTGCATAGCGAGGTACTTACTCAAAATCTCCATTTCTGTTTCCATTGGAATTTGCTCCTTAGGTGAGTTCTCCAATATTAATCGCATCAAACGCGAGAAGTTAACGAGGAACTTGGACGAATTCTCCGTGTCATTCTCATAGATATAACTTTGAATTACAGACATCGCATTGAAGACAAAATGCGGGTTCATTTGCGTCCTGAGGAGGGTTTGAGACATTTCGGCCTCTCGCTGTTGCTGCTTTATCTGAGTTTGATTCCAGCGATAGAACAAAATCAACCCAGCCATCACCATAATAATGATAAAGGCAATGATGATGTACATCTGGAAATTATTTCGGAGCTGACTGTACTCCAGGCGTGCTGTAGTCATTTCGCGTTCTTGTCGTTGACGCTGAATGGAATCTGCTTGACTATTGATGAGTCGCTCGCGTTGCTCTGATCGGTACGATTCGCTCAACTCGGCAATTCGTGTTGCCGCCTGAACTGTAGTATTGCTGTCTACATAGTCCAGATATTTTTCCATATACTCCAGTGCGAGTGTTTTATTATTCAATTCTTTGTACACGTCGGCTATGACCCGATACGTCTGGTAGATCTGACTCTTTGCTTTGTACTGTTCACGAATTTCGATGGATCGATTCAGATAGTTTAAAGCATTTTGATAGCGTTTTTGCTCCTTAAAAACAGTCCCTACATTATGATAAACTTCGGCAATTTCAGCTTGGTTTCTCGCGGATTCATAGTACACCAAAGCTTGGTTGAAGTTCACCGAAGCTTCCCCGTAATTTTTTTGCTCCTTGTAGACCATACCCAGCACATTATGAGTGAGGCCCAAGCCATTCAAGTCATTTAATTCTGTTAAGTAAATAATGGATCGGTTGGCATTTTTGATGGCCTTATCGTATTGATCTCTTGCTAACTGAACCGTGGCCAAATAGGTGAGGGCCAATGCCATTTGGCGCTTGTCATTTATGGCTTGCGAATAACCTAGCGAACGACGAAAGTAATATTCAGCATCGTCGAGGTTGAGAATTTCTCGCTGGGTGACTCCAATTTCCCTGCAATATCTGGCGAGCAATAAAGTGTTTCCAACACTTTGGGCCAAATTCAAGGCTACAAGGTTTTTCGCTACGCCCAATTCCGCCTGACCAAAGTGACTGTAAATTTGAGCAACCGTATTAAAGGAACGTGCGAGCTCTGCCTTATTACCACTGCGCCGTCCCGCGTTAATGGCTTTGTTGGCATAGTGAAGTGAAGAATCTTTTTCATTGAGGCGCATGAAGTTCATGGCTATGTGCTGATAGGCTTCCGATTGTTTTGCAATGTCCCGAATTCGCTGCGATTTTTTCAGAGCCAGTTTCAAATACGATTTTGCCGTCTCGTACTCCTTCATTTTACTGTGATAGAACCCTAAATGGCGGTAAATAGTATACTGAACATGGTCTCCCTTTAACTTGTTTAGAAAAGGTTGGCAGGCGAGAATAGTGCTGTAATAGGATTCCAAATCGCCGCGAATTAAGTATACCTCAGCACTGTACATCAATGCCGAAAATCGTAGCGAATCTTCAAACTTTCTGCTGTCCGTTAAGATTTCTTCTCGAAGTGAGTCAGCCTTGTCAATATTATTTGCCTTGTAATAATCACCGAGCGCCAACATAGATTCGAAGCGTTGCTGGGATGATTTGGCGGCTGTCACAGATCGAATTAGCTGCTCTTCTTTGCTTTGCGATTGAGCGTGTGACGTAGTGTTGTAGCTAACCACAACAAAAACAGAAACAAATAGGAGAAGCGTTCTTAGCATTAGAGGCTAAGATACGAATTTCTGGATTCTGACGAGTTTTTTAGAACCTTGGAACTCCCTTCGATTCCAAGTGCGTAAAGTCCTTCGATTCTAGGTGCATTTACTATCTTTGACGCTTCAAATGACACGAAGCAATGGAATACGATTTTCGAAAAATAGAGAAGAATTGGCGAGAATTTTGGGCGGAAAATAAAACGTTTAAAGCAGACGATTTCTCCGACAAACCCAAGTATTATGTGCTCGACATGTTTCCTTATCCATCTGGTGCAGGATTGCATGTTGGACACCCGCTAGGCTATATTGCTTCGGATATCTTTGCTCGTTACAAGCGTTTGCAAGGATACAACGTGTTGCACCCAATGGGCTACGACTCTTTTGGACTTCCAGCAGAGCAGTATGCCATTCAAACGGGACAGCACCCAGAAAAAACGACCAGAGAAAACATCGCACGGTACCGTGGTCAGATGGACAAGATTGGCTTCTCATTCGATTGGGATCGTGAAGTACGAACGTCCTCTCCGGAATATTATAAATGGACGCAATGGATTTTTAAGCAGTTGTTTGATTGCTGGTACGATAAAGATGCTGACAAAGCTGTGCGCATTTCTGAGCTGGTAGCAACATTCGAAGCAGAAGGAAACAGTAATGTGAATGCTGAGCATGATTTCGAAGGAACATTCACCGCTGAGGAATGGAAAGCGATGTCCGAAAAGGAGCAAAGTTCCGTTTTGATGTCTTATCGCTTGACTTATTTGGCCGATTCATGGGTGAATTGGTGTCCAGCTTTGGGAACCGTTTTGGCGAACGATGAAGTTGTAAATGGCGTCTCGGAGCGAGGTGGTCATCCCGTGGAGCAGAAGTTAATGCGCCAATGGTCGATGCGAATTAAAGCATATGCCGAAAGATTGCTTACAGGGTTAGAAACGGTTGATTGGACAGATTCTATCAAAGATCAACAACGCAACTGGATTGGGAAGTCCCAAGGTGCTTCGGTTCGCTTCAAAGTTGATTTCGACTCCGCTCAATCAACTGATCACGAAATCGAAGTTTTCACCACACGACCAGATACCATTTTCGGAGTTTCGTTCATGGTGTTGGCACCTGAACATCCTTTGGTGGACCAAATTACCACTGAAGAGTTCGCAGAAGACGTGGCGGAATACAAACGTCAGGCTTCCTTGAAATCAGAGCGTGACAGACAGTCGGACGTAAAAAATATTACCGGACAAAATACGGGAGCATTCGCCATTCATCCATTTACAGGGGAGAAAGTACAAATCTGGATTGGGGATTACGTCCTTGCCTCATATGGAACAGGTGCCGTAATGGCGGTTCCTTGTGGTGACCAGCGCGATTGGGATTTTGCCAAGCATTTTGATATTGAAATCATCAATATTTTCAAAGATGTAGATATTTCCGAAGGTGCGTATGCTGAGAAAGATGCCGTAATAGCCAATTCGGATTTCTTGAATGGATTGCCAGCGAAAAAAGCCATAAAAACAGCGATTCACGAGATTGAAAAACGCGGATTTGGAAAAGGAAAAACGCAGTATCGTTTGCGCGATGCGGTATTCTCCCGTCAGCGTTATTGGGGAGAGCCGTTCCCGGTGTATTACAAAGATGAAATTCCACACTTGGTACCAGACGAAGACTTGCCGATTACGCTTCCGGAAGTGGATAAATATTTACCAACCGAGGACGGAGAGCCACCATTAGCTCGCGCAGAGAAAAGTGCTTGGAACTACCAAAAAGGCGACCGCATGGAATACAACACCATGCCGGGTTGGGCCGGAAGTTCGTGGTACTTTCTACGTTACATGGACCCCAAGAATGAGAATGAATTTGTAGCACGAGAGAAGGTAGATTACTGGCAAAATGTTGACTTGTACATCGGAGGTTCAGAGCATGCTACTGGACACTTGTTGTACGCACGTTTCTGGACAAAATTCTTGTACGATTTGGGATATATCCCATTCGAAGAGCCCTTCCAAAAGATGATCAATCAAGGGATGATTTTGGGGAGAAGTAGTTTTGTGTATCGATATATGATTTCACCTGTCATTCAAGGTGAGATCAATGATGAAATGACTAAGTGGCTTAAAAATAATCCTGTATTTGTAACAAAGTCAATTCATGAAAAGAGGGGCTCATTAAGAAACCTAGATAAATCGAATAAACTCTACAAGAAATTAGAAAAAGAACTTAATCTTGAAGATTCAGTCATTCTGAGTCTAGATCTTGATTTTACAGGTGCAATCCATTCAGACATCTCCATGATCGATAATGACGTACTCGACATCGAAGCATTTATAAAGTGGCGTCCAGAATATGCAAATGCCGAGTTCATTCTCGAAGAAGACGGAACCTACATTTGCGGACACGAAGTAGAAAAAATGTCCAAGTCCAAGTACAACGTGCAAACCCCTGACGATTTGTGCGAAGACTTCGGAGCAGACACGCTTCGCATGTACGAAATGTTCCTTGGGCCTTTGGAACAAAGCAAACCATGGGATACCAAAGGAATAAACGGAGTACACAACTTCTTACGTAAACTATGGCGTTTGTTCCACGATCAGAACAATGAAGTGAGTTTGGACGAAGGAAAACCATCGAAAGATGCCTTGAAAACCTTGCACAAAACCATCAAGAAGGTCGGGGACGACTTGGAACGTTTCTCTTTCAACACAGGTGTTTCCAACTTTATGATTTGTGTGAATGAACTCACCGATCAAAAGTGTAATAACAAGCAGATTTTGGAGCAATTGACCATATTGATCTCTCCCTACGCTCCGCACATTGCTGAAGAATTGTGGGTGCGACTTGGAAACGAAGCTGGTACCATTTCTTACGCAAAATTCCCAGAGTTCAACGAAGAGCATTTGATTGAATCCAGCCATGAATACCCAATTTCATTCAACGGAAAAATGCGTTTCAAACTGGAATTCCCATTGGATATGAGCAAAGAGCAGATCGAGAAGGAGGTTTTGGCCAACGAAAACGCACAGAAATGGCTCGAAGGAAAAGACCCTAAGAAAGTGATTGTTGTTCCCGGAAAAATAGTGAATGTTGTAATCTAGTGTTTTACACGACCGCCGATATCGTTTTTGTTGTCGATATTGTGGGAACTTTGGTTTTCGCAATTAGTGGGGCGCTGGCAGCTGGTGAAAAACGCTTTGATTTAATGGGGGTTGCCATCATAGCTTTCGTAACAGCGGTTGGAGGCGGAACTATTCGCGATTTATTGATCGGTTCGCATCCAGTGGGATGGATGCAAAATTACCAATACATCTTACTTACCAGTATTGGTGTACTGCTGGTTTTCTTTCTACATCCGCATTTACAGCGTTTCCGAAAATCCTTCTTTTTGTTCGATGCAATTGGGCTTGGGACATTCGCTATCGCTGGGATGGAAAAGGCCTTGAGTTACGGTATTAACCCTGGGTATGCCATCCTTTGTGGTATGATCACTGGATGTTTCGGGGGACTGACACGTGATGTTTTGTGTAACGAAATTCCACTCATATTCCGAAAGGAAATGTATGCTTTTCCCGCACTTGCAGGTGCTTCTGCCTACCTTGGGTTGGATACCTTAGGCGTGATTCCAGAGGTAAGTTTACCACTCACTATTATTCTGGTGACCGTATTTCGCATTTTCGCTGTTCGATACGACTGGGGACTGCCAAGAATACGCATGTAGACAGCTATACCGATTTAGTTCATTCATTCTGGTTTACGGACCCCACCGCTCATCAAAATTAACATTGAGGTAACATTGTAAATAACTGATATACAGTATCCTAGATAGACCTGTGTTAAGCCATTGCTTTTTTAACATACAATCCATTGAATCCACCTGCTAACAGTTGTACCTTCGCGCCGTTAACTAACTTAATATTTATATGAAAAATTTTACTAAATCCTTGGTGCTGGCATTCGTTGCGATGTCTGTAGTTGTTACCAATGCGATGGCACAATTTGGCTGTGGATCAGCGGTTGTGATTGCAGATGGGTATACGGCTACGGGAATCACGACCCCCGGTACTGGTGGAGCAGAGGATTGGAACACCAATCCAACGGGAACATCAATCACCGGTAGTTACTGGGACGATGATGTTTACCTTTTCGAGTACACGGCCGGAGCAACGGCAGAGCAAATTTCCATGACTATTAATAGTTTCAATTCATGGAATGGAATTGGAATTTTTGATGATTGTACAGGAAATACTTTCAGTAACGAATTGGATGCCGTTGGACTGTCTGGAACAGGAACCAGAACCGTAACAGCAACAATAGCAGCTGGGAATACGGTATACATTGCGGTTGGGCAGTGGGGAACACCAAACGACTTGAATTTCGATGTAACAAGTTTTACTGTTGCACCAATTGCATGTCCAGACCCTTCTGCTGGAATGGCAACGAACCTAACTGCAACATCAGCAGATTTAGGTTGGACTGAGAATGGTACAGCAACCTCTTGGAATATTGAGTGGGGTGTTTCTGGATTTACACCTACTGGAACACCGACAATTGCAGGAACAACAAACAACCCTGAGTCATTAACAGGGCTTACGGCTAATACAGATTATCAATTCTATGTTCAAGCTGATTGTGGAGGTTCTGGAACTAGTGGATGGGCAGGACCTTTCTCTTTTTCTACTCCATGTGCTGTAATTACGCCAGATTACTTAACTGACTTTGGTACCTTCCTTCCAAACTGTTGGGACGAAGCAGACAACGGAGATGAAATTACTGGTCCAACAGGACTAGGAGCTGGAGCATGGGGTCAGAATGGAACTCTAGCACGTATCAACCTATTTACTACTGGTAAATCAGACTGGTTACTATCACCAGAATTTGATCTCTCTGCAGGAGGATGGGAATTGGTATTAGAGGCATCTGCATTTGATTTCGGTGCATCTCCAGGATCTTTCTCTGGAATGGGAAGTGATGATAGTCTACAGGTGTTAATCTCTACTGATGGAGGAACATCATGGACGCCGATTTTAACTTTTGACGTATTGAATCCACCTGCTTCAACTGCAACGGACTACATCATTGATTTGAGCGCCTACACAGGTACCTCGAACTTGTTTGGTATTCTGGCAACAGAAGGAGCAGCGAATGATCCAGAAGATTACTGGGCTAACGTACACAGCTTCGAAATTCGACAGCCACTTACTTGTGCGGAGCCGACAGCACTTGCTGTTTCTGCTATTACTGAGAACTCAGCTGACGTAACTTGGACCGCAGGAAACGGTTCTCAATTGGGTTGGGAAGTATCCGTTGTACCATCTGGGAACATGCCGATGCCAGGAACTTCAGGAACCTCTCCTTACAACGCAACAGGTTTGACTAACAATACAGCGTATCATGCATATGTTCGCGAAATTTGTTCAGTTGGAGATACTACTGCTTGGGTTGGTCCTGTGCCTTTCACAACAGCTTGTGGAACGGTATTAGGAGACACGACAACTACAGCAATCGTTGCTTCAGGTCTTACATACTCAGATGCCGGAAGTACAGCAGCTTGTTATACGAACACTTCTGATAGCCCAGGATCGAATGGTGCAGCTGACGTTTGGTATCAGTATACTTTAGATAACTGTGCAGGCTCAGTAGTAGCTTCTTTGTGTGGATCAAGCTATGATACATACTTGACTATTTATGCAGCAGATGGGTCTACAGTTCTTGCATCTAACGACGATGATTTTACAAACTGTGGAAGCTCACGATCTTACATTGATTTAGATATTCTTGGTACTGCAGGAGTGAACCCTGGAGACGTAATTTATATCGTTGTAGACGGATTTGGTAGCAACAATGGTTCTTATGTTTTAGATGTAACAACTACGTTGGCTCCGGCACCAACAGCAACAGTAAACGGTTCTGAGGTAATGTCAGATCAAGCTGGTGCAACGTACCAATGGTTGGATTGTGACAACGGTAATGCAGTTATTCCGGGTGCAACGGACCAATCATTTATTGCTCCATTGTCTGGAAACTTCGCGGTTGAGGTAACAAACTTTGGCTGTGTAGATACTTCAGCATGTGAAGCAGTTGCTGTTTCCTTGCCAGCTGACCTTGTGATTAGTGAAATCAACTACAATGGTGCTGAGTCTGGTACTGATACTACTGAATTCATCGAGATTTATAACAACGGTGCGACAGATGTAAACCTTCTTGGTTATTCATTTGTAGAAGGTGTAACACATACCGTGACAGAAAACTTCGTACTTGCATCCGGAGCTTACGCAGTATTTGCATTTGATTCAGCTGCGATTGCGAATGTTTACGGTTTCACGGGTGCACAACAATGGACCGCTGGTGGATTGAGTAACGCTGGTGAAGACATCACATTGTACGACCCGGCAGGTAACCTTGTTGATACAGTAAACTATGATGACGTAGCTCCTTGGCCAACAGCGGCTGATGGTAATGGTCCATCTCTAGTAATTTGTGACTTTACGCAAGATAACAACGACGGATCTAACTGGTTCGCTTCAACAACTGACGTTGGAGTGCAGGTAAACGGATTGGATGTATTTGGAAGCCCAGGTTCAGCAAACGTTTGTGTGATCCAATGTCCATCTGCTTTTGCAGTTACTGCTTGTGATTCATACACCGTACCGAGTGGAAATGAAACGTACACAATGAGTGGTGTTTACATGGATACCATTACGGGAACGGCAGGTTGTGATAGTATCATGACAATTACATTAACAATCAACACTTCTACAACAGGAACGGACGTGATTACGGCGTGTGATTCATTGCAGTGGATTGATGGAATGACATACTACGCATCTACGAACACACCAACATTTACAATTGTAGGAGGAAATGCCAATGGATGTGATTCGACGGTAACTTTGGACTTGACTATTGTTAACGCAACAACTGGAACAGATGTAATTACCGAGTGTGATTCCTTAACCTGGATTGACGGTATTACATATTACGCCTCAACGAATACGCCAACATTTACAATCGTTGGTGGCAATTCCGTAGGGTGTGATTCTACAGTTACTTTGGATTTGACTATCATTCCTAATGAGGCACCAGTTCCGGATGCGGCTACGCTTCCAGATGTAACAGATGAGTGTTCGGCTACTCCAGCGGCACCAACTGCAACAGATGCGTGTTCAGGAGTGATTACAGGTACGCCAGATGTTACCTTCCCAATTACGGCGCAAGGAACTACGGTTGTTACCTGGACGTTTGATGATGGCGCAGGATTGACTTCTACGCAAACACAAAACGTAATTATCGACGATGTTACACCTCCAACGGCAAGTAACCCGTTCACGCTTCAGGTACAATGTATCTCTGATGTACCGACGGCAAACCCAAGTGTTGTAACTGATGAGGCTGACAACTGTGGAACGCCTACTGTTGCTTTCGTAAGTGAAGTATCTGATGGACAATCGTGCCCAGAGACTCTTACACGTACATACAGTGTAACGGATGCAGGAGGAAACTCAATTACGGTAACACAAACAATCATTGTTAATGATGTTGTTAATCCAGTAGCGGATATGGCGACGTTGCCAACTGAAACTGGCTTTTGTGATGTAACTCCAGCAACACCAACGGCAACAGACAACTGTTCTGGAACAATCAACGGTGTACCTGACGTAACGTTCCCTATTAATACAGTTGGAACTACGACAGTAACATGGACGTTCACGGATGATTGTGGTAATTCAATTACGCAAACGCAAGATGTAGTAATCGAGGAGATCGATGTTAATACGTCGTTTGCAGGTGATGGAATAACAATTCTTGCATCTAACAATGATCCAGGGGTAACATACCAGTGGTACAACTGTACGGAGGACACATTGATGACAGGTGAAACAAATTTCAATTTCACTCCGACATTCAGTGCTGACTTCGCAGTAATTATTACACAGGATGGATGTGTAGACACATCAGCTTGTGTGACGATTACAGAAGTAGGAATTGAAAATATCCTTCTAAGCTCTGTAACAGTTTATCCAAACCCAGTAAGTGATTTCTTGAACGTAGATCTTGCAGGGATAGAGAATGCACATGTACGATTGTTGGATATGAGCGGAAAAGTGCTTCGCGAAGAAAAATGCGAAACGACTCAACTCTTCACAATGGAGATGAATGAGGCACCAGGTGCATACATCATTGAAGTACAATCCAATGAATTCGTAAAACAATTCAAGTTGATTAAGGAGTAATTACTCTGAATAACAATTATAGAGGGCTGTCTGTTTTCAGACAGCCCTTTTTTTGTTTAAGAAGGTGAGTTGAAATTGTTAGGAGGTGAGAAGAAAGAAGTGAGAAGTGAAAAGTGAGAAGCGAAAAGTGAGTAGAACTTCTCTTCTCTCACTAATCACTTTTCTTTGATATTTTGAGAATATACCCGACGCCGACACAGGTGAAATCACCAATACTTTTCTATGAGTTTTTTACTGCTCCTGTGTACAACGCCGGGTACCCATCCTCTAGACACCGTATTTTAATTTTTTAGAGACTGAGTGTTTTTGATCTAACTTCTACTAACCGTTTTACAGCGTTCTATTTACTTAAATATGAACTTATTCTCAATTGCACTTAAATTGCACCTTCCCAATGCTGGTAAACGTTTTCCCATCGCCAAGAAATGTTCATGAACACAATAGCCTGGCACATTTACTCGTTTTCTTTGGCACACCCTTTGTATTATTCAGAGTAACAGTTAAAAATGTTAGCGATGAAAAAGTATCTATATTATTTCGGCCTTGCCTCCATCTTAGTTGGGTTGAGCAGTGCGTCTTCGTCCTCAGTGACATATCCTTATGTGAGAAATAACTCGTTTAAAACAGGAGAGAAATTAACGTATAGGGTAACCTATGGATTTGTAGATGCAGGTGAAGCCACTATTGAAGTGAAATCTACTTCGAAGAAAGGACAAGGAAGAGAGCTGCAACACGTAGTTGCCACCGGAAAAACACTCGGTAGTTTTAATAATGTGTACAAGGTGCACGATGTGTATGAAAGTTACATCGACAAGAAATCAATGATGCCTTGGTACTTCGTTCGAAATGTCGATGAAGGAGGTTTTAAAATCAACCAGAATTACACCTTCAAGCACCACGAGAAGAAAGTAAATAACGGGCAAAAAGATTTTAATATCTCAATGGGAATGCAGGATATGATTTCCTCTTTCTACAAGGCCCGCACCTTGAATATGAAAGGTATGACACCGGGAAAGGTTTTTTCTTTCAAATGCTTTATGGATGATGAAATTTATGACCTTAAGATTAAATACAAAGGAAAAGAGAGAATTAAAATTCGAAAGGGCGAATTTGAGTGCTACAAGTTTGTTCCGGTAGTCCAAACAGGACGCTATTTCGAAAGCGAAGAAGATGTACAGTTTTGGGTAACGGCCGATCAAAACCGAATCCCAGTATTGGTAAAAGCAAAGATACCGGTTGGTACGGTGAAGATGCACCTTATAGAATGGAATGGTTTGAAGAATGAGTTGAGTAGTAAGGTGGATTGATACCGAAATCATCCGACTGCTTCGCTGGCCACTTTGAAGTCAGACTCAAAGTAAGCGTTTCGGCGAAGCAAAGAAAAGAGGGGACGAGCAATCGTCCCTTTTTTTGTGCGGTACAGAATATGGAAGCAATAGATTTGTTTTAGTTTGTCCCTCTTCTTTGATTATTGCTGACCTTTCACCGTATCGAGTAAAAAAACATGGCCTAAAATTTGTAATTTCTGCATCGAATTTAAACACAACTTGTTATGAAAAAGTTATTACTAGTCCTGGCGTTGGGAATGTTCTCGTTTGGAGGAAATGCGCAAGTAATTGTTGATGGAGTTGATATCAACAAGATGGAGGAATTACAGTACGTGGAATTGGTTGGCCAAACCCGTTTTATTAATCTTACGAAGATTAAAGTTTTTGTGGATTATGGACAAAACTTCTCCTGGCGCCAGCAGACTATTGAGGATGTAAACGGTGAACGCTCTTCATTCAATAGTATGGTTGATGCTTTGAATTTTATGTACGAAAACGGATGGGAGTTCGTGAGCAATTATCACATCGATAACGATGGAAGTTTGACCTACCACTATATTTTACAGCGTCAAGTGGGTGGCTTCGATGAGTAGCACTGAATGAGGGCATCTAACTTCTTTGCTGCATACAGCGCTCGATTCCGTTCGATGTCCTCTAATTTCTATCTTGGATTGATTTTGGAAAGGCAAATTGAGCTTTGCTCTCGCGTAGCTCCTTCGGCACAACACTAGATACGAAGGAGAAACTTTAGCGAAGCAAAGCGGAGTCGCGATGCGCTTTTTTACAATAAGTCTTAGTCATTCAACTTCAAAACGGCTAAGAATGCCTCTTGTGGAATCTCTACTTTACCCACTTGGCGCATTCGTTTCTTACCGGCTTTTTGCTTTTCGAGAAGCTTTCGTTTACGTGTAATATCTCCTCCGTAACATTTTGCCGTTACGTCTTTTCTTAGGGCTTTGATTGTTTCACGTGCAATGACTTTCGCTCCTATGGCTGCCTGAATAGGAATTTCGAACTGTTGGCGAGGGATCAATTCTTTAAGTTTGATACAAATCTTCTTTCCGAGGTCGTAGGCATTGCTTCGGTGGACCAAGGCAGAAAGTGCATCGACTTGCTCTCCGTTGAGGAGCAGGTCCATTTTGATCAAATCCGATTTCTTATAACCAATCGGATGGTAATCGAACGATGCGTATCCACGGGAAACGGTTTTCAATCGATCGTAGAAATCAAAAACGATTTCACCCATTGGCATTTCGAAACTGAGCTCTACACGGTCTTGTGTCAAATACACTTGATTGGTCAACTCACCACGCTTCTCTATGCACAACGTCATAATTTGTCCTACGTATTCCGCTTTGGTAATCACCTGCGCTTTGATGTAGGGCTCTTCGATCATTTCCATTCCAGATGGGTCTGGCAACTCCGAAGGGTTGTTCACGATGATTTCCTCGTCAGGTGTCTTTTTCATATATGCTTTGTAGGATACGTTGGGTACCGTAGTAATAACAGTCATTCCAAACTCGCGTTCCAAGCGTTCTTGAATAATTTCCATGTGGAGCATTCCTAAGAAACCACATCGGAAACCAAATCCTAAGGCTGCTGAAGATTCTGGTTCGAAAACCAGAGAGGAGTCGTTCAATTGCAACTTCTCCATAGAGTAGCGCAACTCTTCGTAATCTTCCGTATCCACAGGATAAATTCCAGAGAATACCATTGGTTTTACATCCTCGAACCCTTTAATTGCGGTTTCGCAAGGATTTGAAACAGTCGTAATCGTATCTCCAACTTTAACTTCTGCGGCTTTTTTTATACCAGAAATGATATAGCCCACATCGCCAGTATTCACTTCTTTTGTCGGAACCAGGTCCATCTTTAAGACACCAATTTCGTCGGCGTGATATGTTTTCCCAGTATTGAAGAACTTTACTTGCTCTCCTTTTTTCAAAGATCCATTTCGAACTCTGAAATAGGCGATAATACCACGGAAAGGATTGAAAACCGAATCGAAGATCATGGCTTGTAATGGCGCCTCAGGATTTCCTTGCGGAGCTGGAACGCGTTCCACAACCGCTTCTAAGATTTTGTCAACGCCCAATCCAGTTTTTCCGGAGGCAGGAATAACATCGTCAGGACTGCAACCGATCAAGTCTACAATTTGGTCGGTAACTTCCTCAGGCATGGCGCCTGGAAGATCCATTTTATTTAAAATCGGAATGATTTCTAAATCGTGCTCTAACGCGAGGTAAAGGTTAGAAATGGTTTGCGCTTCGATTCCTTGCGCGGCATCTACGATCAAAAGTGCTCCCTCACATGCTGCTATGGAACGAGATACTTCGTAAGAAAAATCGACGTGACCTGGAGTATCAATCAAGTTCAGCGTATAGCTCTCACCATTATGATTGTATTGCATTTGAATAGCGTGACTCTTTATGGTGATCCCACGTTCGCGTTCCAGATCCATGTCATCCAATGCCTGATCTTGCATTTCTCGGTCCGAGATGGTTCCGGTGGTTTGTAGCAATCGATCGGCCAAAGTACTTTTTCCATGGTCGATGTGAGCAATAATACAAAAGTTGCGAATGTTCTTCATAAAGGGTTAATATCGCTGTTGATAAAGCCTACAAAGGTACATCAAATAACTGAAAAGCGAGAGTAGTATTAGTGTTTTTCAATTCAACCTTTTCAATTTAGAATTGAGCACAAAAAAGAACGGAAGAGACTGGCGTCCCTCCCGTTCAATACCTAAACTACTACTTATGAAAACTAACTTCTACTTAGTTGATTTATGTAAGTCAAATCTCGTGCCAAAATTATGCATGCCTATTAAATTTAGGAAAGTTATGCTTCGATTCGTAAAGAATTGTTTGTATCCTTTGAAGTAAACAATTCCCGATGAACCGTTTGTAAATTTTAATGTTTTGAACGAGATGATTCTCGAAAGATTCGAATGTCATTGGTATGCCGGTAAGAATATAAAAAGGAGACTAACAAGTATTGCTTTTTCGAAGCTTCGATGAAGCAAGGCTCGATGACCTTTGGTGCTTAAATAAAATATGAAAGGGCAACTCGACAGGCTCGATGACCTTTGGCGCTTAAGTAAAATATTAAAAGGCAACTCGACAAGCTCGATGACCTTTGGTGCTCAAATAAAAGATGAAAGGGCAACTCGACAGGCTCGATGACCTTTAGCGCTTATATAAAAGATGAAAGGGCAACTCGACAAGCTCGATGACCTTTTGGCGCTTAAGTAAAAGATGAAAGGGCAAATCGACAAGCTCGATGACCTTTTGGCTCTTTAATAAAAGATGAAAGGGAGAAGCTGGCGCCTCTCCCTTTCAAAACCTAAACTACTACTACTTATGAAAACTAACTTCTACTTAGTTGCTTGAAACAGTTCAAATTGTGTGCCAATTATATTGCTGTTTTCACAACCGTATCGTTATGTATAGAACGAAGGTAGGGGTTCTTTATTATGTACGCATTGTTTTTAACTTTTTTTTAGCATGTTTATGTGTTGGGTGGTCTCTAGACTTTATAAGTGATGGTGAATAGCGTTAATTTTCTTTATCAAACGCCGCTAAAGGACAGTTGCGTCTGGTAAAAAGATAAAAGGCCAACTCGACAAGCTCGATGACCTTTGGCGCTTAAATAAAAGATGAAAGGGAGAAGCTGGCGCCTCTCCCTTTCAAAACCTAAACTACTACTACTTATGAAAACTAACTTCTACTTAGTTGCTGAAGACAGTTCAAATTGTGTGCCAATTTTTCTGTATTTCTGCAACCGTATCGTTATTCTTAAGAACGCGATTGATCCAAAAAAATTACACCCCATTTTCATTTTTAACATATTTTCTCAATTGATAATCAAGTGTCTAGATAAGTTTTCAGAGATATTTGAAGTGGTAACTAATTGATATTCAATTAAATTATTTCGGAACCAATTTATTATGCTTACACATTAAAAAAATGAAGAAAAAGTCAAACTAAGGTCATAATTATGATGTAGGAATTGGCAGTCGTAACATCACTCAGGTTTTGAGATTTTTCATTTTGACATGAATTTTTCCAAATAGCACAAAAAAAACGCCAATGTGGCATTCGTCACACTGGCGTTTTGTCGGTTTTTGTAGTTATTAAGGCGTATAATTGTCTGCTTCAGTCCATCGGTTGTTGATAGATGTAATCAATACATTCAATGAGTTGGTGAAATCTGATGCATTATTGATATGCGTATACCCTGCAATTTCTCCATCCGCCCCAATCACGTAAGGGGATATTAAATTGTGATAGGTGGTAAATGTATTGGTCAACTCGGAAACGTCGTAAGTCGAATAAATAAACTCATCGATGTATTCATCGTATTGCGCTTTGTAAACAGGGTCGTCGTAGATGTATTCTATTAAAGGCCAGGCTACATCGCCTTGTGTTCCAGTTGGCGTAGAAGAAAGCGAAGAAAAATTAAACTCCAACGGACCACTCATGCCACCCGTTTCAGCGAAGGCTTCATTATTATCCCACGGAATCCAGACTAATTTATCTGTATTAGGATTGTTGTATAAATAATAATTGTGCGTCATGCGGCCGTACGTATCCCAATTTTGAATTGTAGTGTTCGCTGCCAGGTACTTTAGATACAATTCCATATCGATATGCTTTTCCAATTCATTCCTCCAGGCAGCTGGGTCGCTTGTTCGTGTGTCAGAAATTAACGCGCTGATTAGGTCCCGCGCATCTGAGTATGAGTAATCCGTCCCAGATTTTATAGGGAATTCAGTATCGTTGAATGCGGATAGGGAAGTGCTATTCAAATAGGCTCCATTTGCATCTGGTTTGTAGCAATTACCGCTGGCATTCCCAAAAGTACGGTTCAGCATCGGGCTGTCAAAAACTACTTCCACCATTGTATATAACCCGAAGTAGATAGGCCCTTCGCCGTAATCCACATAAACACGGTAGAAGGCGGTCATAGGCGCAGGCACACCAAAATCCCTAAAAACGTCTGCCGCAACTTTTTCATGCAGATAGGAGTTGTCCTTGAAGTTGCTCGAAAGGGACAGTTGTTTAAAGCCGTAGAAGGATTGTCCGTTAATATTCGGATTTTCATTTTCGAAATGGTTGGTTTCTATGCGTAAGGGTAACTTCCCTATACCATTCTGATAGGCGAAAGAAAGACTTGAGTTGCCCTTGTACCGCAAACCTACATCGTACCACTGTTTTCCTTCGAAAAACATTTGAACAGGAATATACATGGGTGTAGCATCTGAGAATCCTCCACCACCGCCAGGACCTCCGGGGCCTCCAGGTCCACCACCTGTTGAACCACCGTAAATAGACTCCAGATCATCTTGCATGGCTTGCCAGTATTCGGGTTCAATGACAAAATCCAATCGCTTCACTTCTGTTTGGCTAAATACCATGTCATAATTGGGCGATGCATTGTATCCATGCGTAGCTTCCGTCCAGTCCTCAAGTCCGTTTCCACCATTAATTACTGCTTCTTTTTTGCAGGCTGCAGCTGCTAATAGCGCTCCAAGCGCCAGTGTTATTTTCAATGTTTTCATGTGCTTAGAGATCAAAGTTTACATTCAGTCCAGCAATGAAATACTGGCGAGGCGTATTATAATACAGCGGGTACGATCCTAATTCTCGTTCATATCGATAGAATGCACCGATGTTCATTTTTTTGGTAATGTCGTAACTAGTTCCAATGGTCAAGCGATATTTTTCAAAACCAGAAACTCGTGCTTCCTCTTCGGTAATGGTAGGAATGTAATTAATTCGGTTGGTAGTTTGAGCGATGAAAATTTCCGAGGAAAAATAGGGGTCAAACTTCCAATTACGGATATTGTAATCTAATTTGAAGCGAAACCTGTACTTATTTACGATATCGTCATCGGTAGCACTTGCTCCAAGCGTACTTTGATTTTGGAATCGGAACCGATAACCCAATTTGAAGCGATCTAGTTTGTGTTTGTAGTTGATATCCGAAAAGAATCTTCCTTCGCTTCGATAACCAGAATTTCGATTGTTTCGAATGAATCTGTAACCGACATCAACACGGAATCCTTTAAAGAATTTATAGCCTAGTTCTGCTTCAGTAAAGAAGTTATTAATGGAAGTTGCATTGTCCTCGAAACGAAACTCCTGGCTGAGTCCCAGCCGCATTTTGTCATCGAGAACGTTTTTTTTGAGATTGACTCCGGTCCATAATTCGAAGTCCTGGACAGTAGTAGAATCTTGAGCCTGTGCTTGGGGGAAAACAAGCAGAAGCAAAGTTACTAGCATCCATTGCTGTACTTTACGCATAGTAAGAGTTCTTAATAGTTCGTTATTGACTTTAGTAACCCTTTCTTTGGAAAACTTGCGGTACGAATATTTTTTTTGAAAGTTTTAGTCCCAATGATTGCGATCACGATTCTTTTTAGACAAATGAATAATAATGTTTCAGGTTGAGGTATACTATCGTAGGAAACTACTTTTTTGACTTGCGGAGGCATTAGTTATAGAGAAAAATAGTGCTATTGTAAGCAAAAATCGATGCGTGTAGGTACTTTTGGTAAAATAGAATTTTCCAATTGTTACGCTTCTATGGACTTTCCCATCCGAAAAATCATTCATATCGACATGGATGCGTTCTACGCTTCGGTGGAGCAAATGGACAATCCAGATTTAATGGGTAAACCTATTGCTGTTGGCGGAAATCGTGAGCGTGGGGTTGTCGCTGCGGCAAGTTACGAAGCACGAAAATTTGGCGTTCGATCTGCTATGTCGTCTAAGATGGCAGCTTTGAAGTGCCCGGATTTGATTTTCGTTCCTCCCCGTTTCGATAGATACAAGGAAATATCAAGTAAGATTCGAGAGATTTTTTATCGCTACACCGATTTGGTTGAACCACTTTCCCTTGACGAGGCATTTTTGGATGTTACGGAGAATAAAGTGGGGCATCCATCGGCGACCTTATTGGCTTCAGAAATCCGCTATCACATCAAACAAGAAGTAGGACTCAATGCATCAGCGGGTATATCCATTAACAAATTCACGGCGAAAATCGCTTCGGATATCAACAAACCCAACGGACAAAAGACCATTCCGCCCGAAGAAGTGTTGCCGTTTCTGGAGCAATTACCCATTCGAAAATTCTTCGGAGTAGGAAAGGTGACAGCCGAGAAAATGAAATTACATGGCATTCATTATGGAATGGATTTAAAGCGGTTTTCAAAAGAGTATTTAAAAGAGCATTTCGGAAAATCTGGAGTACATTTCTACAACATCGTACGTGGTATTCAATACAGCGAAGTGAAGCCCGATCGTATTCGAAAGTCCATTGCTGCAGAGCGAACCCTGGAGAAAGATATTTCCCAACTTGATTTTATGCTGGAACATTTAGAGCGTATTGCGGACACGTTAGAAGGACGGATGAAAAAATCTAAGGTGAATGCGAAGACGATTACATTGAAGTTGAAATACAGCGACTTTAGCATTCAAACAAGGAGTAAAACCATAGATCGGTATGTTTCAGAGAAATCCGACTTCTTCCCAATTGTGAAAGAACTGTTGTATCAGGATCCCGTGCAAAATGCTGTTCGATTGTTAGGTATTTCTATGTCGAAATTAGATGCAGAAAACCCTTCTTCGGATGCGATTGACGAACAGTTGGAGATGGAGTTTTAGTTAACCTGCGATGTCTTTTCTTTGGAATTTGCGATATGCAATGAATAGTAAGCCTCCAGAGATAATGAGAAGTACTACAACTCCAAGCCAATTTATTGTATATTCTGAGTTTAAAGGGTCGAAATCTAAATAACGAAAAGGAGAAATGTATCCCAGCCATTCAATGGATTCTGCTGATCGCGACACGGCATTCAAAAAATAGCTCCCGAAGATGATGCCTACAACCATTCCCATAAAGTTCTTTTTGGGTTGGAAGAAAAAGGAAATCAATACTCCCAAAGACGTAAAAAACAGAATGAGCACCAATCCGTGAACATGCATCGTGCTGAAAGCAAACCAATCAATATTGGAGCCAAATACAGCTACGAGTATCAAAGCGATTATTGTTTGTATGACAAATATCACCATGGTTAAGGTGAACAAAGCCAGCATCTTTTCTTTAAAGATTTGCTTTCTGGATAAAGGCCGAGTCAATAAAAATTCGGAAGTGCGGTCACGTTCTTCCTTGGATACGATTGTGGCTCCCGTGGACATACAAAAAATGCCGACTAACAAAATGATGTAAATTCCATAATAAGTGCTGTAGAAACCGAGGATGTTGGTCCAGGTTTCAGCATCCATTCCCATCGCTTTCGCAAATTCGTCAGGCAACTTTTCCATCATTTGCACCATATCTTCTCCCATGTCCTCCATGGTTGGGAAAATAGTTACAACCAGCACGGTAAACGCGGTGGCGATTAAGGACCAGGTGATGAGGTTTTTTCGATTTCGTTTTACCTCGGTGAAGTATAAATTTAAGTTCATCCTAGCGTTCGTAATAGTTCATAAATATTGTTTCCAAATCGGGTTCTTCCAATGTTACATCAATTAACTCTTGCGTATGAATCCAATTAATGAGTGGTCGAATGTTTCCAACATAATTGAATTGTAATTTATTTCCGTGCCATTGTACGTCGTTCATGCCATTGATTGCGTCAATTTCTTGAGGACGATCGTAGACAATTCGTGCGCGCTTTACCTGTTTCGCTATCAATTCGGAAATGTTCTCAATGGCAATAATTTCGCCAGCTTTGATGACGGCTGCTCGGTTACACATGCGTTGTACCTCTGATAAAATGTGCGAACTGAAGAAAATGGTTACGCCTTGTTTGTTGCGATCTTCCAGAAGTTCGAAGAAACGGTTTTGCATCAAGGGATCTAAACCGGAGGTGGGTTCGTCTAAAATGAGTAATTCTGGATCATGCAAGAGGCTTTGTAGAATTGCGCATTTCTTTTTATTTCCAAAGGATAAATCGGTGATTTTTTTGTGCAAATCCAGTTCAAAATAATCTGCAAGCTTCTCAATTTTTGATCGATCACTTTCACCGTAAAATCGCATGTGATATTCCAACAACTCCAGAGAGCTCATCTCTTCGTAATAGTTCACTTCAGACGGAAGGTAACCGATACGAGCGCGCACTTTTTCTCCTTTGGTGATATCTTCTCCCAGAATCCTTGCCGATCCAGAAGTAGGATGGAGTAGTCCGAGTAAGGTCCGAATCATTGTTGATTTTCCTGCGCCATTGGGTCCCACAAAACCAAATACTTCCCCCTTTTCGATCTTCAATGAGACATTTTTCATCCCAACATGCTCTCCATAAAGTTTTGTGAGATTGTGAGTTTCTATGGTGTTCATAACGTTTGTTTTTTGTCGAGAGCAGCGCTCAAGAGTTTAAAGTTTTGATCGATCAAACTAAAGAGCAGATCCTCATTTCCATCGGCAAGTAAGGGACTGCCAGCAGCAATGCGTTGGTTAAAATCGTCAAGGTTGGTCATGCGCAACTGGTCTATCAACTGTCGGCCAATATTCATGTAGAACATAGCAACGGAATCCAGTGGAATGTCGTCGCGAAACAATCCAGCATCCACTTCGGCCTTAACCAATTGTTTTATCGTTTCAAAACCTTGTTTTTGCCATTGTACGTACGTCTCTCTGACAGAGGGAGAGTCCATATTTTCGTTTAAACGATAGCCAAAGTTGCTTTTGAGTGGATGCTCTCGGTCAAAGTCCAGACCATGCTCGTATAAGGCACGGGAATATTCCCAAAAGTTGTCATAATCCTCCCGTTTCACTGACATGATATAGGTGTACTTGGTGGAGTACGTTAGTTTGGATAGATAATCGAACAAGGCCCGTTTGTTATCAAAATATTGATAGAAACTTCCTTTTGCCATTCCTAAGTCCTTCAGAATGGAACTTATCGATGCATCATCGTATGAGTTCAACGTAAATTCTCGAAAAGCACGATCCAGAAACGTTTTCTGCCGATCCTCAGGTAAGTTTAAAAATGTCTGTTTTGCCATAAATGTGACTGAGTGGTCACAAATATACAAATTATTATGACTGGGTGGTCATAAATAGCTTGAAAGTGGGAGTTTAGTGTGAGGAATATCTCGAAAGGTAGCGGGCTTCAAGAGTAACATTACTCAGGTCATCCTCTCTTATATCAATGCACTATTGAATCAGTCAATTTTGAAAGTAAAAAAGCACGAAGTGATAACTCCGTGCTTCAACTAAAAGAGTATTTTTTAGTTACTGGAAATAATCATTCGTTTGCTGGCAACCTCTTTACCGTCTGCCACCAACGTATAGATGTACATTCCTGGTTGTAGTTGATTTGCACTAAGCTCAACACTACCATTTTCAGCAACTTCAGCACGAAGGGTTTCTTTCAAACCTCCGTTCATGTCGAAAATTAGAATAGAAGCTGTTTGAATTGATTCTGGTACGCTGTATCGAATTGTTGTTCTTGTATTGAATGGATTTGGAGTGTTTTGGAATAATTCTGCCTTCTCAATGTCCAGGTTGCTAGCAGGATTTTCGCCTTCTTCTAGCATATCAAGGCGAGCTTTTAACTCCTCTATTGTTTTCTGTTGTTCCTGAATGGTAGCAGTTAAAGCAGGAATTAAACCAACATAGTTAACAGTTTTAAAAGTTATTCCCTCTTCAATAATTTTTCCATCTTCATCCACCTTTGGTGGTTGAACTGTTTCCTTCACCAATTCAGGAAAAACTTCTTCTAGCTCTTGTGCAATAAACCCCATTTGAGTGCCTTCTGGTAAATTCATTCTCTCAAATTTGCTGGTTTTGTATGTGTATGCTTTGGGTTGTAACATCATTAACTTGTCAGCTACCCTCAGGTCGTCAACGTTTTCCTTCAGTCTCTCGTCAGAACTCAAGTATAATCCAGTGGTATATACATCACCATCAAAGTAGCCGGCATAAAACGGCCCAAAACCTCCGGACCCATTACCGTACACACCGTAACTTGCAATACCGCCAGCCAATGCAGTTCCCCATACACCATAAGCATAACCCGCAGGTTCGCCAGTTCCGTCGCCATGTACTCCACACGAAAGGTTGGAACCTAAGACTCCAATTCCCCACAAACCATAAGTTTCCGTGGGTTGTGTTCCGGAAGTGAACGTAGCTCCAGCAACTCCGAAAACACCTCGAGATCCACCTCTGATTTCAGCTCCTACTCCTGAATTCCAGTTTCCTGACAACGCATAAATAGTACGGTCAGTATTGCTAAATAAGTTAAGAACCGTACCTGACAGTGGTGCGGCACCAATGCCCATTCGTTCTGTCACGCGAGCATCCCCAGTAACATCTAATTTAGCTCCTGGAGCGGAATTTCCGATACCAACATTGCCAGTAGTAGTTCCTCCACTAGATGAACCGACAAACAAGGTTGGGACAGTGCTGTTGAACCCAACCATTAATGACCTGTCGATATTATTTACAAGAGCATTAGAAACACCATTTCCAGCCCCTGACCCGATTGTAATTGAACGATTTCCCGTTGCGCGCACATCAATCCCGAATGACATTGCATGCGAATTCGTGGCGTATGTTCTTACACCAAAGGAATAACTGTATGCGCCTGACGCTTCTGAATAGAGGCCATTTGCCATACTGTAAGAGCCTGAAGCAGTTGCATTGCGGCCTCCAGCAAAACTATGGTAGCCTAACGCCGAAACACTCGATCCGTAGTAACTTCCAGAAGATCCCGGGTTAACCGACGACCCCTTGTACATGGTTGGTGAATTTACTTGAGCATGTGAAGCTCCGACTGCAAACATTAGACATGCAGATAGACTTAGTAATCTTTTTTTCATGATTTTTGTTTAATGTGGTTAATACTGAAGGAAGTATAAGGAATGAATTTAGAAAGATCAATGATTCAACTGTATGGGAAAGTTGCCTCTGAAACGCATTCACGTACAGTTAAAGGGCGGTGAGTACGAATGCAACCAATTAGATACAGGTATTTATACCTATCGAAAAAGGTAAAAGTTGAAAGTTCGTGCCGTATTTTTGCTTGATGTTGACTACATGAGAACAAAAACTCGCTGCGCAACCCTTGGGAAGAGAATTTTTTTCATTGTCGATTCATCCCTCCACGATCTCCATTTTTCTCAGTAAAAACGAAGCATTCATGTTCTGGCAGATGCCATCCTTGAATCGATAGTCGAAGAAAAGCTCGTCGTTGACGATTTCTGCATCGAAGTAGTGATTCTGAATTACGGGGTATTTATCGGCTAGTGTACACAGGCTTAAATCGTGGGTAGCGATGAGACCCGTGGATTTCGATTTTACCAATCGTTCCACAAATTTTTTAGACCCTTCCGCCTTGTCTACGCTGTTGGTTCCCTTGAGAATTTCATCCAGAATGATGAAATAGGTATCCTGTTGAATCTTATTGACGATGTATTTTAATCGTTTTAACTCAGAGAAGAAGTACGATTCATCATTGACAAGAGAGTCACTTGTTCGCATGCTGGAAATCAATTTTACCGGGCGGTATTCAAAACGCTCCGCACAAACAGGCAAACCAGAATTTGCCATTACGATATTCATGGCTACCGTTCTCAAAAAAGTACTTTTTCCTGCCATGTTGGCTCCAGTGATAATGAAAAAGTCTTCATTTTTCAGCGTGATATCATTGGTGACTACTTTTTTCGGATTAAGCAATGGATGACCGAGTGCAGTTGCCGAAAGTTGTATGTTGGAGTCTCGGGTTACTTCCGGATAAATATATTCTGGATTGTTGAACGCATAATTTGCTAACGAGTTCATCGCGTCCATTTTCTCAATAGCTACAAACCAATCTTCCAGAGCGCCGTCGAATCCTTTGATCCATTGCTCGATTCTATACGTAAATCGTAGATCCCACAACAAGAATAAATTGGCAAGAATTCCAAAAAGCATGATGTTTCTGTTGCCAAGTGCTTCGATCAGTTTTGAGATCTCATTCAAAGAAACCGAGGCGGGTGTGCCATTGGTAAGGATTTCAGATTTCCATTGTTTTAGGCGAGTACTTTTAAAATCTGCCTCCTCGATTTTCGCCAATAATTTCGAGTATTGACGTAACAAGTCATCAATTTTGCTTGTTTGGTTGTAGATATCTGTAACACGCTTGATGTAAGGCAGGGAGAGGGCTCCACCAATTGCGATCCAAACGAAAAGAGGAATCCAGCCGATCAAACCAATGCTTAATGCAGCAACAATTCCTATCGAAACAGCCGAAAAAGTCAGTGGTAACCAAGCGTATATTTTCGGAACAAACGCTGTGTGGTTTTGCATCCATCGATTAACATCTTCCGACTGCATTTCCGATTTAATCATGGCTGCCGTAGCGGTAAACTCTTGTCTCCACTCGGCCCAATCGCTCAATTCCTGAACAGCAGCTTGTTTGTTTTTGATGTCCTCAATATCATTGCTGTTGAACCAATTTGCCAACGTGAATTTGCCATTTTTCAACGCGGTTCGATCCAACCATTGGAACAAAGAACCTTCTCCGAAAAGGTCGATATCCTGGTTAAAATCATGCTCTTCGTGGATGAATTGATTGCCATTGTCGGCATCTTTTAAATCTCCAATAGAACGCGCCATTTCCGTCTCATTAATTTGGCGCAAAGCATCCATGAATTGAAACTTCTCTTGAACACTGGCGTAGCGGTTTAGCAGAAACAGGAAAACTCCCAATCCGACGCCTAATGTTGCCAGAATTAGTTGCCATTGACCAAAAAAGAGATACACCCCCAATCCCATGGAGAGAAAAACAATTAAACGCAAAGTTCCAATCCATCGTAATCGAGATTTAAGCGATTTAAGATTTACGGTAATTGCTTTGAGTCGTTGCTGATAAAATTCGGTTGGTTCCATAGGCTTGATACCGCCCAAAAATAAGCAAGTTCTTTTGATAGGTTTGGTAAAAAATGTGAACGAGATGTAGGTAGAATAAAAAAAGCGACCAGAGAGAGATGATTCTGGTCGCCTTTGGACGCTCGACTAACTAACATTTGTCAAGAAATAAAAGCGTCCTGCTACTAGGTATGATAACCCACCTAACTATTCACTTCGATATACATACGAAGCAAATCCAAACTTGGATTTCAGTTTTGAAAAAAAAATAGATTTATACGTTTCCGATCACGTAGAGTTTTTCCAATGTCGGAACTTTACTACCACCTTCTGGCTCCAGGGTAATAGCAAATGCTTGAATATCTGAAGTATTCACGGCAATTTTTGACGAGAAGGTGCTGTTTTTATCCAAAACACCTAGGTCGATAGGTTGTCCGTCAGCAATCACCCATAACTGGTATTGTTTGCCTTCTTTCGGAGAAGGAAGACCTGAAGAGGCAAGAAGTGCGCTACCTTGTTTTGAGTCAAAATAAACGGTTGCGTTTGCGTCGGGTCGAACCTCAGTTCCTTTCAATAATAGCTTTTGAGTTTCCGGAGCATTAATAAAGTCTTCACGCTCTTGAATGCTCTGCATGGCAAGTTGCATTTGATTCAATTCGCTTTCAAAATTTTCTTGCTTGTCGGTAGTTTCTTTTTTCAGAGCGGTTAATTCTCCAGAAAGTTTGTTTGCTTCTGACGTTGCGTTGAAATAAAGTAAGGATACCGCGATGATTATAAATACAGAAGCTACAGCGCCCCATTTATAGGCAGCTGGAAGAACACGTATCGGAGTTTGTCGGTTTTCTTCGCCCTTCGCATCGTTTGCCTCACTAGTTGGAGTTAAAGGCACAATTGGCACCTCTTTTTCCTGCGGTGTAGCGGCAATTTTTTCAAGTACCGATACTTTAACGGAGGCAGGAGGGTCTTTCGCGATGGACTGCGCATAACGTTCCATAGCTTCCTCTGCAATACGCAGCTCCTCCCGAATCTCGGGGTAGATTTTTGACATGCACTGTACCTCTTGTCGCTCCTGTTCGGAGACGGCTCCAAGGACATAACTGTCAATGATCCCAGATGCTATATATTCTTTAATATCCACAGTATAAGTATGGTTGTAAACGTTTTTCTTAACTCAGTAATCGCGTATCGCGCTCTTGTTTTTACCGTTCCCAGTGGAATGTTCAATTCCTCTGAGACTTCTTTTTGCGTGTATCCTTTAAAGTACAGATACTCTATTATTATTTTTTGTTCTTCTGGCAGCTTGTTTATAATGTCGTTCATACCGATGGTATTTACGTTCATTGCAGCTTCTCGCGTTTCCAAGGCCTCTGTTTCTTTCATGGTGTTTAAATGACCAGATTCCCGATTTTGTTTGCGCAAGACGTCTATGGATTTGTTTCGGCAAATGTTCAGCATCCATGTAAAAAAGCTTCCTTTTTCTGAATTGAAGGATGGAGCTTTCTTCCAGATGGTTACAAAACAATCCTGCAAAACATCCTGAGCCACAGACTCTTCTCCTACTATTTTGTTTATCACTCCATAAAGAGAAGCACTGTAACGGTCATAAATTTGAGCGAATGCAGCTTCACTGCCGTCCTGCATTTCACTAATGAGTTTATTTATTTCCGCCGTTTGAGCCATTCACCAAATGTACTCCAATTATTTGAATAAGCAGTTCCACCCGAGAGCGGAACTGCTCTTTCACCTATTATTGAGCAAACGCTCCCAACAATACGTATGTAGTAGGATCTGTAGTGTCAATCGGTTGTAATGGATCGTGTACCACAAAGAATCCGCTATACATTGAAGTAATGTCATCGTGCGACATTGAGCTAACTTGTGCTGCTCCTGCTGTCATGCCATTTCCATTAATCATCAAAGTACATACACCAGAATTTGGTGTTTCATCGTAAGGTGTTCCGTTCGGTGTTGTGTTTGGATCTGCTGCATCATGTGCGTGAACCATGTACGTTTCACCGTTCATAGAATTATCCAACCATACAGAAACACGTGATTGTCCATCTGCTAATTCTTGAATACGAAGTGTACCCATCAAAGTGTTTGCGTGTGTACCGCTGTATGCGTAGTTCGGGTCAACCTGTCCAGTATTGAAATCGTACATAAATTCTGAACTGGAGAAGTTAGTAGCTGCCTGCGTACGCGCAAAGGTTCCAACTACCAAATAAGTAGAAATGTCAGTTGTACTAATTCCTTGAAGTGGGTCGTGTACTACAAAGAACGCTTCGTACATTGTTGTGATGTCGGAGAAGGACATGTCAACCGTTTGCGTTGCTGTTACCATTCCTCCATTTCCTGTAACCATCTGCGTAAACACATTGGAGTTTGGTGTTTCGTCATACGGAGTTCCGTTTGGAGTTGTATTCGGATCTGCCGCATCGTGCGCATGTATCATGTACATCTCTCCGTCTACTGTATTATGAAGTGTAACGGAAATCATTGTTTGGGCTGCAGAAATCTCTTCTACTTCCATAACGGCGTATAAATTGTCATTGTGCGATCCCATGTAAGCTGCCGAAGGCACTACTTGACCGTTGTTGAACTCATAGGTATACGTTTCTGATTGCATTGATGGCGGAGTTGGCGTTGGAGTTGGCTCCTCCATTTCTTCTTTCTTACAAGAGCTGATTGCAATTCCTAAAGTGAGTACCGCTAGGGGTAAAAATAATCTTGATTTTTTCATCATGTTTGATTTTTAATTCACCATACATACGCCACGGTTTTCGTTTTGGATTTCAGAAAAGTCAATTTATTTCAGGAAGCCCGTACTGATAGGGGTTACAGAAGAAAAAAAAGCGCCGAATCCCGTGTAACGGGAAGCGACGCTCCTTCTATTTTTCCTTGCAGAGGACTCTTTATAGCCCTAACAATACTTCGTATGGATCTTTTGATCCGAAAATCATGCGCTCAGGATTCTCCAGCATTTCTTTCACTTTTACCAGGAAGCTTACAGATTCCTTTCCATCAATAATACGGTGATCGTAGGATAATGCCACGTACATAATAGGACGAATTTCAACTTTGCCTTCAATAGCAACAGGGCGTTCCACGATGTTGTGCATTCCCAAAATGGCAGATTGCGGCGGATTGATAATCGGAGTCGACAACATCGATCCGAATACTCCACCGTTGGTTATGGTGAATGTTCCTCCAGTCATTTCGTCTGGGGTTATTTTACCGTCACGGGCCTTGATGGCAAGACGTTTGATTTCACGCTCAATTTCAGCTAAAGACATTTGCTCTGCATTACGAACAACTGGTACCATCAATCCTTTCGGCGAAGACACTGCAATCCCGATATCAGCATAATCGTGGAAAACCATTTCTTGTCCATCGATTTGTGCGTTAACAGCTGGGTACAAATTCAATGCTTCTGTCACAGCTTTGGTAAAGAACGACATGAACCCAAGATTTACTTCATGGTGTTCTGCGAATGCTTGTTTGTATTTTTTACGAAGATCCATGATCGGTTTCATGTCAACCTCGTTGAAAGTCGTCAACATTGCTGTTTCGTTCTTAACAGAAACCAATCGCTCTGCAATTTTACGACGTAGCATTTTCATCTTTTCACGCTTCTGGTCGCGAGTACCACCCCAGCCTGCTGCATCGGCTGTTGAGAAGCCTCCTGCCATAGCAGCTACTACATCCTGCTTGGTAATGCGTCCGTCTTTACCGGTTCCTTTAATCTGATTGGCATTCACACCGTTTTCCTTCATCATTTTGGCCGCGGCTGGAGAAGGTGTTCCAGAAGCATAGGTCTTTTTCTCATTCACCGGGTCAGGACTTACAGCGGAAGAACTTGACTTTTCAGCAGGTGCTTCTTTCTTTTCAGACGTTTTCTCATCTGATGAAGAGTCTTCTGAGCTTTCTGAAGTATCTTCTTTAGGAGCATCCATTCCCTCAGGTCGTTCTGCTGATGTATCGATCAAACAAACCACCGCCCCAACAGCTACCGTATCTCCATCTTCTGCTTTCAGTGTAATTGTTCCGCTTTCTTCTGCAGGCAATTCTAGTGTCGCCTTGTCAGAGTCTACTTCTGCAATTGCCTGGTCTTTTTCTACATAATCTCCGTCAGATACCAACCACTGAGCAATTTCCACTTCAGAGATCGATTCTCCGGGGCTTGGTACTTTCATTTCTAATACTGACATACTCTTGAAATTATGAATGATGAATGTTGAATTATGAATAAGCTCAATTCAACGTTTCATTATTCCTTATTTATTATTCCTAATTAATTAAGCCTTTACTTTTTCTTTTCCGTATTCAAATAGCTCATTGAATAAGCGCTCCAAGCGTCTTTTGTGCAAATCTTGTGAGCCTTCTGCCGCTGCTGCTGAGGCGTGACGACAAATACCCGTTAGATTTAGATCGCGCAACTGCATTGCCATATATCGCCAAGGCCCCATGTTTTCTGGTTCCTCTTGTGCCCAAAGGATATTCTTTGCGTTCTTATACTTCTCCAAAACGGCATCTATTTGAGGTCGAGGAAGCGGATACAATTGCTCTACGCGAACAAAGGCCATATTCGTTACTTCTAGTTCTTTCGCCTTTTCTTTCGCCTCGTAATAGAATTTACCGTAGCAGAATACTACGGTATCAATATCTGAAACGTTTGCTGTTGGATCGTCAATTACTTCCTGAAATCCGCCTTTGGCCATTTCGTCCAAAGTAGAGGTTGCACTTGGATGACGCAGAAGCAGTTTTGGCGAGAATACTACTAGTGGCTTGCGGAACTCACGTTTCATCTGTCGACGCAACAAATGGAAGTGGTTGGCCGGCATTGAAGTGTTTACTACCTGAATGTTAGTATCGGCGCATTGCTGCAAGAATCGCTCGATTCTACCACTAGAGTGCTCAGCTCCTTGACCTTCATAACCATGAGGAAGTAGCATGACCAATCCGCTTTGTGTTGCCCACTTGTCCTCACCAGCTGTAATGAATTGGTCCACCATAATTTGCGCACCGTTGTAAAAATCACCAAACTGAGCCTCCCAGATCGTCAATCCATTCGGACAGGCTAGGGAGTATCCGTACTCGTAACCGAGTACACCATACTCAGACAACAATGAGTTATAAATCGAGAAGTTTGCCTGACCGTCTTCCAACATGTTCAAGGTCACAATTTCTTCCTCGGAATCCTCTGTTTTCACTACCGCATGTCGGTGCGAGAAGGTTCCTCGTTCGATATCCTGTCCCGTCATTCGCACAGGGTGCCCTTCCACCAATAATGATGCATATGCGAGCATTTCGGCTGACCCCCAGTCTAATCGATCTTCTTCAATAGCTGCCAATCGGTCTTTGAAGATTTTAGAAATCTTGCGGTAATACTTTTTTCCATCTGGAAGTGTAGCCAGTTTTCGGCCCAATTCCAATAGACGTTTTTTATCAACACCAGTATCTGGTGATTTTTTAAAGTCTTCTTCTGTTCCCAGTCGGAATCCTTCCCAGTCATCTTCCAGAAAGTCGTAAACTAACGCTTTGTCTCTCGTTTTCGATTGCTCAAACTCTTCTTCGAGATACGCGTTGTAATCATCCGACATCTTCTTTGCCTCTTCCGCACTCATCACACCTTCTTCGATCAATTTATCCAGGTAGATTTTTGCAGGATTCGGGTGTTTCTTTATGGTGCTGTACAATTTCGGCTGTGTAAACATTGGTTCATCGCCTTCGTTGTGTCCATATTTACGGTATCCTAGCAAGTCGATGAAAATATCGCTCTGGAAGTGCTGGCGATAAGCCATAGCAATTTCCATTACCTGAATGACTGCTTCTACATCGTCTCCATTAACATGGAAAACAGGACATAACGTTGTTTTCGCCACATCTGTACAGTAAGTAGAGGAACGTCCGTCGAGGTAATTGGTCGTAAAGCCTACCTGGTTATTTGTAACGATGTGAATGGTTCCACCGGTTTTGTAACCATCCAACTGAGCCATTTGCACCGTTTCATATACAATTCCCTGACCCGAAATTGCGGCATCGCCGTGAATTAATACTGTACAAACGCGTTTGTAGTCGTTGTCCAGAGAATGATCTGCTTTTGCACGAGCTATCCCACCAACAACAGGGTTAACTGCTTCTAGGTGAGATGGGTTTGGAGCCAATGTTAAGGTGACATCTTTTCCATTCTCCGATTTTACTTTGGAGGTAAACCCTTGATGGTATTTAACATCGCCATCAAAACGATGTTCCATATCGAATTCTTTTCCTTCGAATTCCCGGAAGATGTCACGTGGTCGTTTTTCAAACACGTTGGTTAAGGTATTCAACCTGCCTCGGTGTGCCATTCCCACGACAAACTGCTCCACGCCGTTATCTGCACCTTTTTGTACCAGTGCGTCTAGGGCTGGAACCAAGACTTCCAATCCTTCAACGGAGAAGCGTTTTTGTCCAACAAATTTCTTTCCTAAAAAGGATTCAAAACCAGCAGTTACAGCCAGTTTTCGGTAGATTTCGCGTTTATCATCCTTGTCAAATGTCGGTCGATTTTTCAGTTCGATCGCATTTTTAACCCATTGTAGTTGCTCGGGTTCACGAATGTACATGTACTCGATACCGATAGAGCGACAGTAGGTCTTTTTCAGATCGTCAATGATCTCTCTCAAGGTAGCCGGACCGATTCCAATTTCTTCTCCAGCTTGAAAAACGGTGTCCAAATCACTTTCCTCCAAACCAAAGTTTGCGATATCCAAAGTCGGAGCATATTTTCTACGCTCACGCACAGGATTCGTTGACGTGAATAGGTGTCCACGCGAACGATATCCTTCAATCAAGTTGATTACTTTGAATTCTTTTTGGAAGTTTTCGGGAACGCCGCCATCCTCATAACTCGTTCTGGCAAAGTCAAACCCTTCGAAAAATTTCTGCCACCCAATATCTACACTTTCAGGGTTTTGAAGATACATTTTGTATAAATGGTCAATTGCATTTACATCTGCATTTCCCACGTACGATACTTTGTCCATATTTTACGGAAGTTGTAATTATCAAAGTTAGGGAAAGATTAGGAATTGAGGATGGCAAATCGCGTGTAATTTGCTGAATCCGGCTATGAGCCGTTCCAATGCCTATTTTTCTGTGATAATCAATTCAAATAGGTGAGTGGTTCCGAGTGCTTCATTGATAAAAGGAGTAGGTTTCCAATCGAAGGTTTCGAAATGGAGTTGAAGCATTTGCTCAATAAATTCAAACTCCTTGGATTCAGAGAGCACAAGAACTCTTGGATCTCCGTACATATCGACAGAAACTTCTAGGTATATTTTTCCGGTTTTTTCAGGATGTAAACTCTGAACTAATTCGATAATGTCCTGCTCAAACGACGGATCTTTCGTAGGATTTCTTCTTAATGAATCGTTCGGAATAAACACACCATCGATTATTCCTTCTGATGGAACAATCACAGAACCATTTCGATACCATTCGTTTTGCTTTGGGTTGAGAATTTTGGTAATGCTGTCCTTCAAGTGAGAAATTTCTTTACTTAATTGAGATACTTTTACTTCGTGTTCCAATTTGATTTGTTCCAGATACTTGAAATATTCTTTTAATGTTCTTAGTTCACTATCAGATCTTTGTATGGGTTGGAATGAAACCTGTGGAAGCACAAACATCCAATTCGAAAAGTCAACCTCTAACGTGTCTGGATTTGATAAGTTGATGATTTTGTATTGGAAATGCTCTTTTTTGGGTTCAAAACTGGAAAGTATATGAATACCCCCATTTGATTCGGGCTTTTCGAACAAAGCGATAAACTTTCCACGATTATTGACCAAGATTACGCTGTCCTTGGCATCAAGTGCCAGGTATCCTAAAGTTATTGAACTGTTTGCCCTTTTTTTGCTCGAAGCTGCCGGAATTAATATGCGATGCACAACTGGAGTTGGAATTGGAAATCCTGTTATGGTAAAAATGATTTTATCGTTCTGAATTTCGTACGGAAAATCGATCAGTCTTTGCTCGGGAAAAGTGTATTCGGGATGGTGAAATTTAAATTGTTTGTCGAAAACAGTTGTATCTGCATCGTTCAACCAATATTTAGGATGTGTATCACTGTAATGATAGAATCTAAGGAATTCTGACGATTGATTCGATTTCAATTGAACATTTTCCACAGGAACAAAATGAACACTGTCTCGGGTACCTTGAAAGATTATTTGCACCGTCATCTGACCGATTCCCTCAAGGGAAAGTAAGAAAAAACCAAGGATAAGAAGTTGCTTGTTCATAGTATTGATCGCGTTTTTATAATGAGATAACCAGTTTTAGTTACAATTTCTCAAAATGAAAAAACGCCCAATATCAAAGAGATACCGGGCGTTTCAAATACGAATTATGTGATCTATTCCTTAATCAATGTAATGCTTCTCGTTGCACTTTCGTTCTTCAATTGCAGCAAGTAAAAACCATTCGATTCGTTGCTCAAGTCGATGGAAAGATTCTCGCCTAAATTGAACGAATTTTCACGAACAAGTTGTCCGTCTACAGTGGTCAAACGATAATCTGCCTGACCAGTCAGTCCTTGCATATCAATGTTGAAAATTCCGTTCGATGGATTTGGATATACATTTATATTGGCAAATGCGCCCAGCTCTTCTGTTGAAGCACATCCGTGAACGACGATAGAAGTAGAGTCCATTCCTGTACAACCTAGCGAATCTGTATACGAATAGGTAACGAAGAACGTACCATTTCCACTTGCGGAAGGATCAAAATTCATCCCGCTAACTCCAGGTCCAGAGTAGGTTCCCGAGGCTGGTGTTCCTGCAGGAAGAGCAATTGGGCTGCTGTAATTACACAATGAATCAACACTAAATGAAGCAATAGAAACCGCAGGTGCAGGATTTACGATTACGTCAATCGAGCATGAATCCACATTTCCAGAGGAGTCAGTAGCCATATACCAAACCGTTGTGGTTCCTGTGTTGAAAATCATGTTGCTGATGGAATCGTTTCCGCTTATTGAAGTTGCTCCTGAGGTGCTGTAGGTAACAGCAGGGGAGCTCGTACAATTATCGGCTGTTGCTGGTGCAGGAATGCTAACGGGTGTTCCTTCACATGCTTCAATCAAGTTTCCGCCACAAGAAATAGATGGTGCTTCGTTGTCTACTACTGTGATCACGAAAGAACAAGTGTCTTCAATACCGCCACTTTCTGCAATAAACGTTTGTGTTGTTGCACCGATAGGGAATGTAGAACCACTTGGTAAGCCCGCAATTTGCGTAATGTTAGGTGTACCGCTTCCCCACGAAATGGTGATAGAACCGTGTCCCACTTTTACGCCTTGCGTATGAATCACATTGGTTGCAGAAGGATCGGTGTAGCTACTTCCACCGCCGCCACCGCGACAGTTTCCGCTTCCGGCACCACCGTACCATCCACCGCCGCCTCCGTAGCCTTCACAGCCACATCCAGAGGGAGCACCACCAAATCCAAATCCACCCGCCATTGCAGGATTGTTCAATGAAACACACGTTCCATTTCCAGAACTGGATTGTGTTCCACCTTCTCCTCCAGGTGAGGTTGAAAAGTCAACTCTGTAACCGTTTCCTCCAATGAGGCCACCGCCGAGTCCGCCGTTTACTTCCTGATTGCTCCAGAATCCTCCGCCGCCGGCACCACCAGCAACAATAACGCGATCGTTCAAAGTAGTTCCACCGATACGGATGTCAGTGGCACCGCCACCTCCTTGTCCGCCAGTTTCGCCATTTCCACCGCCGTTCCAGCCACCAGTTATTCCATTGGGTTGCTCTCCGACATAAATGTAAATAGTCGTTCCTGGGGTTACAGGTAAGTCTGCTTGAACGCGACCACCATAGTTAATGTTCGTTTGAGGCGAGTTCGATCCACCTTGTGCTCCGTATGCATCCACATTGATACTGGTAACACCGTTCGGAACCACCCAGGTTTGCTGCGCTCCTGTGTAGTTAAATGTCTGAAATCCGCCAGGATTACACGTGTCGGTTGCAGTTGGAGTGGCAAAAGTTACTACTGCATCGCACATCGAAGGGTCGGTGCTTACAATGGTATCATTTGAACAGATAAACGATGGACACTGTGCGTTTGCGTTTTGTCCAAAGGCAAAGAGGGCTATTCCCGCTACTAATTTGAGTAAATTTCTTTTCATGTTGCAGTTATTTGGTTGGGTTGATTGTAATATTGAAGTCTGAAATTTGATCTTCCTCTGAAAGGTAAATCAAATAGGTGCCATCAAGAATGTGTGTTGATTCAGCGTTCAGTTGAATGTAAGCTTCACTCATTTCGTCTTGAGTGATGATTACAGTCTCGTTGTTTTTTGTCAGTGATAGAATCAATTTCAAATCTTCGGAAGTTGTGTTTTCCAGTTGAATTGATAAGAATCTTTCTCCTTTGATGTCTGCAATGGACAAGGAAGCTCGAATTCCATGGGTTTCATTGATAAATGTCCACTTTTGAGCAGGGACATCTTTCATGACAGGAGCATTGAATTTTTCTCCATTACTCGCGTGCGCTGAGTCAACAGAACAGCTCACTACTAGCAGAGTTGCAGCAGTAAGTGCATTGAATAGTTTCATAATTAGTGTGTTAAATTGTGGGGCTAAAATACAGACAATTAGAGGATTTAGCCAATCACGAAGTAAAGTTATTGTAGAAGGTAAGCTCTTGAGCTACAAAATGGAACGTAAATAGACCTTTTGAGCCTCTCTTCTGATAATCACTTCGGAAGCTTTAGTGAGAAGGTCAGGATCGGTGCTGAGTTCTAAAAACCTGGATTGCGGAACATCAATAATGTACAGTAATTGGAGTGTTTGCGATTCGCCCAACTGAACCACTTCTAAAAGTAGGTCTTCAACGGTATCAATTAAAACTTTGTAGGGCAACGCAGCATTTTTTAAGTTTTCTGAAACTTTGTATCCCAGCCGTTCAAAATCTTTGGCGATTTGTACTTGTGTTTTAAGCACGAAATCAGGGTTTCGGATGAGTTCAATGAATTGTTGGTGTGTTAGGGTGTATGACATGTTGAGAATGAGCGTGAGTTAGAGTGTGAGCGGGGTTAAAAATAGATTTCTTCGGGAGGAGGAATGGCTTCTACCCAGGATGTCTTTAAATCATTTCGATCAGTGTAGCTTTTATCGATGATACGAACAGGGAACAGTAGGTCAATTGCTTTCATTCGGTTATCTGCCTTTGTGTCGTAATATCGTGTGGATTGAAAGTACAAATCTCGGTAAGAAACCTGAAAATACTTTCGAGCAGCGTGGTCGCGAATTTCGAGTAATGCTTTTAGTGTGTTGATGGTTAAAGGAGATAATCCCGATTCGCTCGCCTCATCTTTTATTCGAATTTCAATGTGCGGATGAATCTCTCTCAATTCGTCAACCTCTAATGCTTCTGCGATCATCAATTTCTGCTTCCAGTCATCCAGTAATTCTTGATAAAACTGAACAAAATCAGGTTCATTTCTTTCAATTGCAGATTCGATTTCTAATTCATTCTGTCGAATTTTTTGTTTGATTTCCTTCTTGCCAATGACCGAATAGAATGGACTGTCGTAGTATTTGTACTGAGAGTCTCGAATATATCTAATGGTTTCTTTCGAAGACAATGATTCATTATTAAAATAGAAAGCAAACACGAGGCCTTCAATATTACCTGAGGTGTTCGACTCACCTTCAATAAATAAATCTCCATCTTCAGTTTTATTAACTTCAAATAAGTTTCTGGGTTCAGCCTCCAGACCGCATACAGGCATAATGTCATGGTTATGGAAACTATTCATCTCGGCATGATATTCAACTACCTCTTGTTGCAACTTTTCCATCAATTCGAATTCAAGCTCTTCACGCAAACCATGGGGTAAAAGCTTGAAGGGAATACCCTTTGGAGTTTGATCATCTGAACAAGCTGTAATAGCAAGTGATAGGATTATCGTTATTGGAATAATTCTATTCATATTCTCATATTCGGTTAAAATGTTTCGTCATCCCAAACCCAATCGGTCAAAAGGCCATTTGACTTTGCGTAGCTCTCGTCCGTAATCCTTAATTCGTAGAGAAAATCTATTGCCGCAAGTTTTGCTTCAGAATCAGGATAAATGTTACGAGTTCCTTGGAAATAAAGATCCATATAGGGAAGATTAAAATATTTTCGGGAGGCGAAGTCTCTTACTTCAATTATTCCTTTCAATGCTTCGATAGTCGCAGGGGACAATCCATCCATATTGAGGTTGTCGTTTATCCAAATACCAGCTGAGGGTTGAACTTCTTTTAACTCTTCTAAATTAAGAACTTCCAGTGCTTGTAATCTTTGTTTCCAGTTCCAAAGAAGATCTTTGTATACGTCTGCATAATCCTCTTCACGATCCAACGTTCGTTGTAATTCCCGCCTATTTTCTTTGATTGGTTTAAAATTTTAGATTTAGTTATTCTTGAGTAAAAGGGACAGTTATAAAATTCGTATTGATAATCTTGAATCAATTTTCTCGTTTCTTGCTCATTGAGACCTTCATTCGATAGATAATACTTTTGGACCCAATCCGTAATCATTGATTCTGAAACCACTTCTCCGCGTATGAGGGTTTCCCCACTAATTCTTCTACGAATTTCGAGCCTGGTTCTCCAATTGTGAAAATGAAAAATTGGTTCGGTAGTTCGAAAGAACTTGTCCTGTTTTTGATGCCCTTCGATCACCTCCTTCTTCATCTTTTCAATCAATTCAGCTTCAATAGACTTCTGCAGTCCTTCAGGCATCATTTCAAACGGGACGTCATTTTGAGCTTCTTTTTCGCTGCAAGCCGTCAATGCTGTAAGCATTAGAAAGAGTAAAAAATAAGTGGTCTTCATCAAAACCCAAGATACAAAATAGCAGGGTTCAACAGGTTGAAAAAGGGTGAAGTGTCATTTTCGTTGAGGCAAAAACCATTTTTGGTCTTTAAAATCCCATAATCCGCCCGCGGTTACGGACACGCCAACGGTGAAAATGGGAACGTGCTGATTGTTATACAATGGCAAACTTGCCCAAACCTCCCATTGACGGATGTAAGCCTCCCATCGAATGCCTACTTCTGCAGTATTTTGAAAAACGTTTCGGACCTCAAACTCTGTCACTGAAGTACGTCTTCGCCAAACATAATGGGTTCGACCTAACCCTGCGCGAATGCCCAAACCATTTTCGAACCCTGTAGCAAATTTAAAATTGTAGTTCCAGCCTGCAATTGGGGCCGTGACCAATTCTCCACGGACTTCGCCTATTAACTTGATGTGTTGGTAATTTATGGGAGCGTAACGAAGTTTGAGGTGTGCCCCCGGCAGAATTATCAAAACATGACCGCCGCCGCCAATCTCGCAGTGATCGTACAAATAATCGTTTACAGGGAAGTCCAAGGGTTGATAGGGATAATTCCGAACAGGTGGGTTTGGCAGTTGTCCGTTCGAGCGCAGGCATAGGAGAATAAAAACAAATACTACGATGAATCGCATACAGCAAAATAGGACAATCTGCGCGATCAGAAATCACCGAATTATCAAGAAATTGTTAGGAATTGAAAGAGCACTAATTACAGATACTTCATAATTCGGATTTTAGTAGCTGAATTCACAGGATGGCTTGATTTGCTGGTACCATTGCAGTCTTTTCGATCCTAGAAACAATGAAAACCCGCATTCGGAACCACCAATCTCATAGACTTCATCTGGTTTACTAAAGAAATAAATCCCCTCCAGACCGTCTAAATCAATCACACCAAGTTTTACTTCATCTGGCTTTTCCTCCGTCCAATAATACCACTCTCGCTGCTTATTTTCATCAACAACCAACTTCAGGTACTCTTTTACCCCCATTTCGGTAGAAGTAAAAATGGTGACATCCTTACTTTCGTTTGTATTTGTGGAATCTACAGAATTCTCTGTATTCACGTTTTCTTTCGGCTCGTTCTGAACGGATTCTTTTGAAGATTCGGACTTACAAGAAGTTATTATAAAGCAAATACCAGTGAGTAGCAGTAACGTATTTTTCATGAAATGAAGATAAACAAAAAACCTCGTAGGAATGATGGCACGAGGTTTTTTCATAGATGTTTAATTATTTACTTGGAATGACGCAATACGGCTACAGCATGCGGTTCCCGATCATCGATATTGATAGGTTCATCAATGGCGATAATTTCACCTCCGTTTTTGAGGGTGTTTACCACTGCTCTGTTGATTAGGTCAACTTTGTTCTCGCCATCGTTCGTTGTAACGTGTACTTTGTAGTGCTCCATATCTATTGCGCCAGAAACACGTTCGTTTTTATGCACGACTAATGTGTCAATATTGCCTTCAATGCTGTTTTTTACAATTTCTGGAAGTTGTGTTTTTACTTTTTCTGTGTGCAGCATTTCTTTAACATCATTCAAGACTTTTTCCGTATGCTCTTCGTGCTCCGGGTTGATAGCCATGATGATTCGCTCGTGTAACTCCAATGCAGGTGTTTTATCAAAATTCCCACTTAATTGAATGTTGCTGATATTTTGATAACTGAAAGATTCTTTGAATAAATGTACTGTATGATCCACGCCTGCTAAATACAATGTGGAAGTCTCATTTCGAAATATGTCTTCCAGTCCAGCTTCCACGTCTCTGAAAAAGCGTTTAATTCTTTCGTCTCGTACGTCCTTGTTGGCACCATGTCCGTGATGAATGGTCGAATCAGCAGAGTGATTTTGTAACGTCTTGTTTTCGTCCACGTGCCAATGACTTTCTTCGACATTTTCTGGGAATTTGCCTGTCAAATCTATTTCTTCCAATGTGCATTCCGTAAAGCGAATCAATCGAACCTTATTTGGGCTGACCGTCATTAACAGACTGCTTTCTTTGTCGTCTAAAAGTGGAGTGAGAGGAACAAAGTAAAAATGATTTCCAACTGTAACCGAAGGCTCAAAATCCTCATTCAACTCAAAGTACTGGAACATTTCTTCATTTGAGAAAACAGCTAGGCCATCCGACTGATTTTGAAAGAAATCTTTCTCATCACCTAGTGCCTTAATGGGGCGAACAAGTGATTTTATTTCGTCTTGAGTGAACCCGCTTTCTTTTAAGTACAATTCTAACTCCTGTACTGCATTCTTGAAAGCAATCCGGTTTTTTTCATCGTGATCTGCTCGATACATTGGTATGTAAAGAGAAATATTTGTGTTAGCGGTTTTGCTTTCAATTTCCAGGATGTTTTTCTTATTTATCAGTGCCATATTTTTGTTTTACTAGTCCATTGAGATCCATGGAAAAAGCAAGCCAAAATCTTAAATGTCTGGCATACAGGTGTTAATAAATAAAAGTTCTTAGGTTCGGTGTGGAAAATCCTCACAGAATTGTGTTACTTTCTTCGCTTTCAGATGAAAGTAGTTACTAGCGAGAAAAAGAAAAACGGACTTATCGCACCTCTCCGCCTTGAGCGAAATCTTTCTCCGGGGAAATGAAACTTAAGTTTCCTTCAGCATCTTCTGCCATTAAAATCATTCCTTGAGATTCCACTCCGCGAATTTTACGTGGTGCCAGATTCATCAAAACGGTGACTGTTTTCCCAACAACTTCTTCTGGAGCGTAATGTTGTGAGATACCCGAAACAATGGTCCTCTTATCGATTCCTGTGTCTACCAAAAGTTTGAGCAATTTATCCGCCTTCTTCACTTTTTCTGCTTCCAATATTTTCCCCAAACGAATATCCATTTTGGTGAAATCGTCAAACGAAGTTTCTTCCTTTTGCGGAGGGAAGCTAGTTTCTGATGCACCAGCAGCCTCTAATTTTTCTACTTCTTTCTCCACCATTTCGTCTTCAATTTTCTGGAATAAAATAGAGGGTTTGTTGGTTTCGTGTCCGGCTGCTAACAAATCAGAAGCACCTGCTTGATTCCAGTCACTAGAATCAAAATTTAGAAAGCCTGAAATCTTGCCTGCCGTTGCTGGAAGGAAAGGTTTCAAAACAATGCTGAGGTTGGCAGTAATTTGCAAGGCGATGTTCATGATTGTTTTTACACGATCGGCATTTTCTGGATCTCTTACCAATTTCCAAGGCTCTGTATCTGCCAGGTACTTATTCCCCAATCGAGCCAGATTCATAGCTTCGGCTTGGGCTTCTCGCAATTTATAATCGTATACCAACTTTGTAATGCGCTGCGGAATAGCAGCCACTTCGTCTAGTATCTTTTGATCCTCATCTGTCAAATTTCCTTGCTCTGGAACGGCTCCTTCGTAATATTTATTCGTCAATACCAAGGCACGATTCACGAAGTTCCCCAGGATGTCTGCTAATTCACTATTTACGCGGGTCTGGTATTCTTTCCAGGTAAATTCACTATCCTTTGTCTCGGGTGCAATGGCAGTCAAAACGTATTTCAATTCATCTACTTTGTCGGGATAAGCCTCGATATACTCATGCAGCCACACTGCCCAATTTTTGGAGGTAGAAAACTTTCTTCCTTCCAGATTTAAAAATTCGTAGGCAGGCACGTTGTCAGGTAAGATCAATCCTTCGTGCGCTTTCAAAAGAATCGGGAAAATAATAGCGTGGAAAACGATGTTGTCTTTTCCGATGAAGTGAACCAGTTTTCGATCTCCAGTCCAGTAATCTTCCCAGTTCTTATTATTGTCCGCAGCCCATTGTTTCGTTGCCGAGATATAACCAATCGGTGCATCCAACCATACGTAAAGTACTTTTCCATCACCTCCGGATACCGGAACTTTTACACCCCAATCCAAATCCCTCGTCATGGCACGTGGACGCAAGCCGCTGTCAATCCAAGACATACATTGTCCCACTACCTGATTCCGCCATTTTTTCGGATCGTGTTGTTGTATTCCTTCCAGTTTTCCTTCCTGAATCCACTCCTTCAGCCATTCTTCATGACGCTCCATCGGTAAATACCAGTGCGAAGTTTCTTTCATCACGGGTGTTTTTCCACTCAATGTTGATTTCGGATTTTTCAAATCCGTTGGACTCAAGGCTGTACCGCAGTTTTCACATTGATCACCGTAGGCGTCTTCATGTCCACAATTTGGGCAAGTTCCCGTGATGTATCTATCGGCTAAAAACTGTTGAAACTCTTCGTCGAAATACTGCTGACTTGTCTCTTTTGTAAAATGTCCTTTTTCGTCTAACACCTTAAAGAACTCTTGCGCCGTTTCGTGATGAATCTCAGCGGAAGTTCTGTGAAAAATATCAAATGAGATGTCAAAATCCTGGAAGGCTTTCCCGATGATTGCATTGTACTTATCTACAATTTCTTTGGGTGTTGTTCCCTCCTTTTTGGCGCGCAAGGTAATTGCAGCGCCATGCTCGTCACTTCCACAAATAAAAGCAACATCGTGATCGTTCATACGAAGAAATCGAACAAAGATGTCGGACGGAAGGTACACTCCTGCAACGTGTCCTAAATGAAGGGGGCCGTTAGCATACGGAAGCGCGGCTGTGATGGTGTATTTTGCTTTTGACATTCTGAAATGATAGAATTTTGGCGCAAAGATAGTTTTAAGAATCCTGAAAGTTGAATTCAAGAGGGGCAAATTAGGAGAAAGATAAGGGCAAATTCAGCTTTTTGAACACAGACGATAGCACCATTATCTACAATTTAGAACTATTCTTTTTTAAAATTCCCTGCAAACTCCTCAAAGTTGTCGGTCAAATAATGACTATTTTTGTGGGTGGAAAATACGAGCATGGAACTCGCGGCGGAAAAAATAACAATGGGGCAAAAAATCAAGGCATACATGGTTTTTACCAAGTTTCGATTATCGGCATTGGTAATCGTTTCTGCCTTAACGGGTTATTTGTTTGTAGGAGGTAATGACGGTTTAACTATAACGTATCTGCTTGTCGGTGGATTTTTGGTTACTGCGGCGTCCAACGGTTCCAATCAAATTTGGGAGCGTGACCTTGATCGGTTAATGAAGCGAACTTCCAAGCGTCCGATTCCAATGGGGTTGATGACGGTTCGAGAAGGTTTGATTATCGTAGCGGTCACACTCGTCGCTGGAACCGTGCTCTTGTACATGATCAACTTGTACTCGGCTCTTCTTGGTCTGCTTGCCTACGTTTTGTACGTGTTCTTCTACACGCCGATGAAACGCATGAGTCCTTGGGCGGTGTTTGTGGGAGCCTTCCCTGGAGCAATTCCACCAATGCTTGGAGCCATTGCACACACCAATCAATTTGGATTGGTTCCCGGAGTTTTATTCTTCGTTCAGTTTACCTGGCAATTTCCGCACTTTTGGGCTATTGCGTGGGTGGCTTACGACGACTACAAAGCTGGAGGTTTTTCCTTGTTGCCTTCAAGAGAGGGGCGGACAAAAGGCTCAGCGTTCCAAATTGTCGTATACTCGCTGGCACTCATCCCCTTTAGTTTGTTGCCTTGGTTGCTCGATTGGACAGGAATTACGTCCTTGATCATCGCGACAGTGCTCGGTGTTGTTTTCTTCCTGTATTCCTACAAACTATATCTATCGTGTGATACTAAAGACGCAAAACGGTTAATGTTTGCGTCGTTCATATACCTGCCCATTATTCAATTTGTGTACGTTTTCGACAAGTTCGACGATAAAATTCTCGAAGCGATGAATATGGCCTTATGGGCTTTTTAAAATATGAGATATGAGTGAAGCGGAACAACAACAAATGTGGAACGACCTCAAGGCAGAGGGCACAAAGTTGTACAAGGCGGGGAAGTATTTAGAAGCCATTGAAAAATTCGAACAGTTATTAAGAATCCAGCAAGATGCTGACATTCGGGAAATGTTGCTGGATGCAGAAGCACAATTAAATAAACAGAAAACAGATAGGTCCAAGAAAAATTTGGTGTACCTGGGAATGTTTTCCGTGTTTATGCTTTTCGCAGGGTTTACATCGGCGTACATTGTCTCAATGGGGGATAACTTTTGGATCAAAGCGCCATTGCCCCCGGCTTTTTGGGTCAGCACAGCAATCATTGTAGCCAGTAGTATTACCTTCCAACTAGCCGTCTCCTTCAATAGAAAGGGAAACATGAGTGCCCTCAAAGGACTGATTGTTCTTACCTTCTTGTTGGGAGTTGGGTTCGTATATTTCCAATTCAAAGGGTATGGACAGTTGGCAGACAACGGACTGCACTTTACTGGGAGTGGTGTCATCGTTTCTGACGGAAAATACGAGGATTACTACATGGTGAAAATGGACGGTGAGTACCTCTTCGTCAATGGAAATGACTACTACAAAGGCAAAGAACTATTAAAAGGCAAAGAACTTGCAGCCTATCAGAAATTCATGGAGCAGTTTTTAGACATAAAGTCTACTGGACCGCTTCCGCTTGATAAATCTTCGGACAGATTTGAGTTGATTTACAGGGACAACCCAATGATAGTGGTTGACGGAAAATTGCGAATGAACGACTCGTCTATGGTGCTTCCATTGGATAGAGCGCGCTTGTCGGCTCTGGCACGTCACGTTGTTGATGGCAGAGGAGATTTCTTTGTGCGTGGTAAAATGGGCAAGGATTTTCACATCTATTATAAAGGCAAGGAGGTGACGTATAAAAACCGCAGTCTGTATTGGAAAGGACGACCACTTGATATGCGTTTGCAAATTAAAATTCAAGAATCCGCAGACACTTCTTCTTCGTACTTATATCTCATCACATTCATGCACTTAGCGCACATTATCATCGCGCTCTTGTATTTGATAAGTGTTGTAATTCGCTCATTTACAGGGCGTATTAATAGTAGTAATGATATTGCCTTGAGAGGTGGTGCAATCTTCTGGCACTTCCTTGGAATTTTATGGCTTTATTTACTGCTATTTTTACTTTATATTCATTAAATTCGCACAATTAAAACTCATTGAAAGATGGCTGGACACGCTACGAAACAAATAGATGCTAAGACGCTCTGGGGAGGTAAAATGTCTCCATTCAGCACGAGCTACGGTAAGCTAATGATGTGGTTTTTCCTTGTCTCCGATGCCCTAACATTTGGGGGGTTATTGATGGCATATGGTTTTACACGTCACGCAACAGACCAAGCTTGGCCAATTGGTGAAGAAACGTTTAACTCGCTACCATTCCTAGGGCATGGTTACCCACTTATTTATGTAGCATTGATGACGTTTATCCTCATCGTTTCTTCTGTAACCATGGTATTAGCGGTTGAAGCTGGTCACCGTATGGATCGTAGAGGAGTAACCAAGTGGATGATCGCAACCATTATCGGTGGTTTCTTCTTCGTTGGTTCGCAGGCTTGGGAGTGGTATCACTTCATCCATGGATCTGAATTTGGAAAAATCGAATTAGCAGACGGTTCGCAAGCTATCGTGAAAGGTCACTTCGGAGAAATAGAAAATTTCAAAGTAATTGAAGCAGGTCACCATCACAAGAAAGATGACGTAATCAAAGCTGGAAGTCATGGTATGACACAAGCAGACTTGATGCACGAGTACCAGCATGCAGCGGCAGAAGGACACATCACCTACAATGAGGAAAGCGGTAAGTCAACAATTATGCTGCACGATGGTTCAAAGGCGGAGATTTCTAAAAAGCCAAATGAGCACCTTGAGTTAATTGTGAAGAAAAAAGGAGGTGAGTACCGCGTAAATCAGAAAATTGAAGGTGAGAAAGCGGAGAAGATGTACGAGCAAGTAATTGGTTCTGGTGAAAAAGACCGTGTAATTTACGGAGCGAACTTGCAACAAAATGAGTACGGACCGCAGCAATATGCACAGTTCTTCTTCTTCATTACAGGATTCCACGGATTCCACGTATTCTCAGGAGTTATCATCAACATCTTGATCTTGTTGATGGTACTGAAAGGGACGATGCACCGAAGAGGACACTACGAAATGGTTGAGAAAACAGGATTGTATTGGCACTTTGTCGATCTTGTTTGGGTATTCGTGTTTACCTTCTTCTACCTTATCTAATAAAATTGAAATTCGACTGTTATGATCAGAGACGATATATATGAATACTCCCTGGATGCTCACCATGATGAGGAGGCTGGGAAAAAGATCAGAAAGAAAATTTGGTTTGTAACTGCACTTTTAACGGCAGTAACTGCTTTGGAAGTTATTCTTGGAGCGTTAATCAAACAAGGTGATACATGGGGTTGGTTCATTACAAAATGGACATTCGTAATCCTGACGCTTGTAAAAGCAGGGTACATTGTAATTACGTTCATGCACCTTGGTGACGAACGTAAAGGTTTACGCTACGTGATTTTAGTTCCATACATCTTATTCATTCTTTATTTGATGTTTATTTGTTTGTGGGAAGGAAAAGCCGTTGGGGCAGCTTGGCCTGCAACGTATGCTGGTTAATTAGCAACAAAGTAACGTATGGCACGTAACAAGACTGCCGGACGCCGACGTAAAGTAGGATTAGCTTTCTTACTTATGTTCGCTCCGGCTTTTTTATTGATTTTTATTTCTACGCGATCCTGTTCGCACAAGTTCGAAAAGCTCCCAGATTATGGCAAAGTAAGCGCATACGAGTTTATTGATTCGAAAGGAAAAAAACGGACTTCAAAAGAATTCAAAGGTGAGATCGTTTTAATCACCACCATTCAGCCCACGTGTCCGAACAATTGCGCGGTGGCACTCGGGTTTCTAAAGCTTCACATCTATAAAATCCTTGCGGGAAAGAAGGGAATTCGCATCATCTCGTTTGTTACGGATGAGAATGGAGAGCCCATGGAAGATCTTTCGGCGACACAACGCATGCTAGAAGACGAAGTATTAAATTACGATCCAGATATTTGGATTCTTGCCAAGGGAAACCCCAAAGACATTTACGATATCGAAAAAGGCGATAAAAAGTTGATTGAAGAGTTAGAGAAGGAAGACTTGACAGAATATGGCTATCAATCCATGATGTTACTTCTCGATAAAGAGAACCACCTTCGAATGATCCGATCGGGTAAACAAGAAGGAATGATTCGTCAAATGAAACAACATATTGCCTTGTTGAAGAAGGAATACGACATTGATGAATATGAAAAAACACACTAAATATCTCTTTCTGCTAGCAACTATAGTCGGCATGGCAGTAGCATGCGAAAGTGGGGCAGAGGAGAATATCGATCCCATGGCTGCTAAGAAAAAAGTGATGCCTATCATTGGGAACTACGATATTCAGTATACCACAAAGAATGGAAGGGAAATTGTGGATACCTTGTACAATACCATGCCTACTTTTGCTTATCTGAATCAGGATTCAGTAATGATGAATTCCAAAGATTTTGAGGGGAAAATTAAGGTGGTAGATTTCTTTTTTACACATTGCCCATCTATTTGTCCGCCAATGACAGCTCAAATGCGTCGACTGAATGTTAAAACGAAAGACATTGCTAAACATGTTGAATTTTTAAGTTTCAGTATCGACCCGGAAAGAGACACACCTTCACGATTGCGAGAGTATATCAAAGAGAAAGAAATTCATGCAACCAATTGGAATTTCTTTACAGGCGATGAAGACGCTACACACGAATTGGCCAAGAAGTTTTTCAATGGTGCTGAAAGAAACAAAGAAATTGCCGGAGGTTTTGGACATACTCCATACTTTATTCTGGTAGACAAAGAAGGTTATCCGCGTGGGATCTACGATGGAACCGATCCCGAAAAAGTCGATGAATTGGAGCGAGATATCCGAAAATTATTGAAGTTAGAATACAAAGTTTTATAAGAAAGAGATGGAGGCGAAGGAATTAAAAAGAGCGAAAACACTTATTTACGTAGCATCGATAGCTGTGCCGCTGGTAGTGGCAGTGTTATTGGTAGTTCCGCCGATTCAAAACGATGCGTTCAAAATATTACCACCGATTTACGCGACACTAAACGGACTAACGGCTGTACTTTTAGTTGTAGCATTGCTGCTAATTAAGAAAAAGAAAGTAGAAGCGCACAAAAAGGTAATTCAAGTATGTTTGATGTTATCCTTATTATTCCTCGCTTGCTACGTGGCATACCACATGACTTCTGAGTCCACTGTAATGCCAGATTCGGTTTCTTACAAACCCGTTTATTTGATCGTGCTTCTTACGCACATTCTCCTGAGTATTGTTGTGATTCCATTGGTCTTGTTTACCTATTTGTTTGCGTGGCAAGGAGATTTCGTTCGTCACAAAAAATGGACAAAATTTACATGGCCGATCTGGTTTTATGTAGCAGCAACTGGCGTTGCGGTCTATTTGATGATTTCTCCTTTTTATAGTTGATTCTCAATTATTTCGAGCGAAGGGAGATCCAAGAATAATACAAATCTTTAGCATTTGTTCCTTTGTCGGTATACGGCACCAGTCCTTCACGGCAATTTACTGGAACATAGCAAAATCAAACGCCACTTTAGAAATTGTTAATGGAGGCCCGTCTTCTCCATCTTCTCCGGGTTTTCCGCTCACACCTTCTTTTCCTGAAGAAGCCGTGGTAACGCCGTTTAATGCCTTTCCTGCTTTTCCTGGTTCACCACCAACTCCGGGCTGACCTCTTTGTCCCCCAGAATTCATAAGGTGAATACTTTGACTCATATACGCCGCGTTCGGATGGATGAATAACAATAACGAGCCTCCGTCTCCACCTTTTCCACCATTTCCTCCCGGACCGCCGTCACCACCATTGCCTGGATCTTTGTTGGTTTTGGCATTTTTACCATCACCTCCAGTACCACCTGTACTTCCATTGCCAGCATTTCCTCCGCGCAAATCGATGATTACAGAATCGCGTTGAATAGTACGGTAGCAATATCGAACACCAGTACTGTCGCATACCAGTAACAACCTTAATTCCTTTTGGTACTCCCACAAGTAGCCTGTAAAGTGACCTCCGTCGGCTCCGTCCTGCCCGTTGCCACCGGGCCGTCCATCCAAGCCATCTCTACCAAATAGCGTTGCGGCACTGGCGCGAGGCTGCGTTCCGTTAGAGCCATTTTCGCCCTTCCAAAAAGCGGCAATTTCCCCCTTGAAGTTTAATGCAATTGTGTCTGTTGTGGCGACCTCGTACTCCCCGATCTGTAGACCGATGGTAAATGGATAGGAATCCGTTTCGAAATCATTTAACGGTGTTGAAATTTGAGCCTTATGCTTTCCCGAATCTTTCAACTTTCCATCTGGAAACCGAATCAAGGCATCGTTTTTCACCTTGCGTGTTTCACCTGTTTCAAGTTCGGCGTAAACTGAATAGGAAAAATCATTCCCCACATTTAAGGTTTCATTGTGATCCGCTTCTAATGACAGGGAGGAAACATTGTTTAACAACAATCGATCCGATTGACAAGATGCCAAAAGCAGTAGAGTCAATACAGTTGAGATTGCATAGCGCATGCTCACAATTTAGTGAGAATCTACCTGATCTTTAATCACATTCCACACTTTCTCCGCAGCGATATCCCAAGAGAATAATTTTGATCGCTCCAAACCTTTGTCACGAAGCTCTTTTCGCAATGAGGTATTCGTCGCTAATTCAGACATTTTAGCGGCAATATCGTCTACGCTGAAAGGGTCGCAGTACAAAGCTGCGTCACCAGCAACTTCTGGCAACGAGGTACGATTTCCAGCCAGAATCGGAGTGCCACATCGCATCGCCTCTACCAGCGGAATTCCAAACCCTTCAAAATAGGGAACAAAAGCAAAAACTTCGGCAGCTCCCATCAACAAGGCCAAATCATGCAATGGTAAATGACCCGTAAACTGAATGGAGTTTTTTAAAGCATCGGAGATTTCGATATCCATGCCTGCATTTGACCATAACTCCGTTCCCACAATCACCAATGGCATTTCGGATTCTGGATGCTTCTCTCGATATGTAGCGTAGGCTTCAATCAACCTTCGAACATTTTTTCTGGGATGAATGGCACCAACAAATAGGAAATAAGGATGCCCACCACTGTATTTGTCCCGAACCGTTTGAATATCATTCGGCTCTAAAGGTTGAAACACTTCAGAAGCACCATTCCAAATAGCTGTAACTCGACTGTCTGGAAGTTGGTATTGTGTACAAATATCTTGTTTGGAATAATTGGAAACGGTTATGATATGCGAGGCTTTTTGAGCAAACTTTGGAAACTGAGTCAGATAATACTTGCGCATCCCAGGTCTCAAGTCTTGTGGGTTGTGAACAAAGTTCAGGTCGTGCATGACAGCGATTTGTTTTACATCCGAGGTTAAGGATAAGTAGCCATCAGGGGAGAAGAAAACATCTGCTTCGTATTTTTTTAATGCTCTTTTTACGGACTGATTAAACCAGATCTTAAATAAAATTGGGTGCCGTGCCTGAGGTGTCAATACCACGGGGATAACGTTTTCGCCAAATACAAATTTCGGATCATGCTTTCGATCAAAGAAAAGGATAAACGTGACTTCAGGATGTTGCTCTACCAGTCGCTTCGTTATCTCGTAAGTGTACCATCCAAACCCCTCCATCTTATGAGGTAACAAGAACCGTGTATTGATGGCAACGCGCATACTATGACTGCAAAATAAAATTCGTCAATTTCTCCTGTCCAATGGAAGTCTCTGGTCCATGACCGGAATACACCTTCATAGTGTCAGGGAGTGCAAACATTACGTTAAAAATGGAATTTTTCAAGGTAGCCATATCACCTCCTGGCAAATCTACACGACCATAAGATCCTGCAAACAATACATCACCGTTTATAACAAAGTCTTCAGCTCGATTAACATACACCACATGACCAACACAGTGCCCGGGTGTAAACAAAACGTCGAATTCCATTTCTCCAAACTTCAGAGTTTCATCTCCTTGCAATAGTTTATTGGGTGTTTCTGGTCGCACAACACCGGGTATTCCATAGGTTGTTGCAGATCGTTCAGCAAGATCCAATGTAAATATGTCTTTCTCGTGCATATACACATCAATTCCATAATGTTTGGATATGTAATCGCAACCAAAAATGTGATCCAAATGGGCATGGGTCAATAAAACTGCCTGGGGCGAGAGTCCCTTTTCATCGATAAACCGCACCAGCTGTTCTCCTTCTTCAGCAAAATAACAACCGGGATCAATGATAACACATACATCTCCATCATGAACTACGAAAGTGTTTTCCTGAAATGGATTGAAGGTAAATTTCTCAACGGTGATAGCCATACGTTCTCGGTTTCTGCAAAAATAGAATAATGTCTTTGTTAATCTGTATGAGAATAACGTTCTAGGTGTGTGAATTAGAATTAATAATTCAAAATTCCTCATTCAACATAGCTAGTAGTATCAATCGAATAATTACGAATCTCTTCTACAGCAGAAGGGTCTTTTATTACCACTTCTTTCTTCGGTTGATCGCTCAAAAAGTAAATTAAGAATATGCTTCCGCCAATGAGTCCGGCGTAAATTGCAATGCGAATGAGATAGCGCCGAGGTACTTTCGGGCTAACGTGTTTTTGAAGATCAATTCGCTTTTCGTCACTCATACTGCTAATTTACACCATTTCTGTTACCTTTGACCACGTGAAAAATACTCCAAACATTTTGGTCACTGGGGGGGCTGGATTCATAGGTTCCCATACGGTCGTTTCGCTGATGGAACAAGGTTTTAACCCTGTTATCGTTGATGATTTTAGGAACTCTCAAAAAAGCGTTCTGGAAGGAATTAAGTCAATATCAGGTCGCACTCCTGAAATCTATGAGGTAGACGTTATCGATAAAGAAGCGCTGCGAAAAGTATTCGAAAAACATGATTTTGAGGGCATTATTCACTTTGCGGCATATAAAGCGGTGGGTGAGTCTGTTCAGAAGCCATTGATGTATTACCGAAACAATTTGGTGAGTTTGATCAATTGCATCGAACTTTGCGAAGAGTATCAAGTCAAGAATTTTGTTTTTTCCTCTTCTTGCACTGTGTACGGAGAGCCAGATGATATTTTGGTAGATGAGAAGACACCTGTGAAAACAGCGAATTCACCCTACGGACAAACGAAGCAAGTCTCGGAACAGATTTTAAAAGACGCCATTGCCTCTAATAACAACCTCAGAGTATTGTGCCTGAGGTATTTTAACCCAATTGGAGCGCACGAAAGCTCAGCTATTGGAGAGCTGCCCATTGGAGTTCCCAACAATTTGGTGCCATATGTAACGCAAACGGCAATCGGTAAGTTGAAGCAATTGACAGTTTTTGGGGATGACTACAACACACCAGATGGATCTTGTATCCGAGATTACATTCACGTAATGGATTTGGCCGAAGCACACATTCATGGCTTGAAATGGTTGGGAAAACAAGACGATAATACCTATCAAATAGTAAATGCGGGAACTGGGCTTGGAGTGAGTGTCTTAGAAATAATTCATACCTTCGAGAAGGTAACAGGCGTTGATCTCAATTGGAAAATTGGGCCCAGAAGGGAAGGGGATGTTTCGCAAATTTATGCCAACCCAAAATTGGCCGAGGAGCTTCTTGGTTGGAAAACGATACGCACCCTTGAAGACAGCCTGAAGGATGCCTGGAACTGGGAGCAAAAACTGGCGGATGAAGAATAAAATACTTCTTATTGGATGTGTGTTGATTGCTGCAACGGCGTCTGCACAATACGACAGCAAGGGAGAGACATCATCTATGTATCGCCCAGGGTTCATGTGGTATTTTACAGGAATTCGCCCAGCGAAAGTCGAACGCGTTCGAAAATACGACAGACTGATTTTTGATCTTACCTACAACGATTGGGCAGGCGATCAAGAACCGTTCAACAACCATTGGGCATCCATAGGTTTTAACACCAATTTCATGTTCGATATTCCTTTAACTAAGGGAAATACCGTAGCATTGGGGATAGGTCTGGCGCATCAATTAACGCGTGTTCGACACGACAATTTGTTTGTGAAGTCCACTGATCCATCCAGTACAACGCTTGTTCCCAAAACCACTCAAACATTTGACAAAAATATTTTAGTTGGGAATGCCTTCACTCTTCCTCTTGAATTGCGCTTTAGAAAAGAATCCTGGAGTCATTTCAAGTTTCACTTAGGAGGTAAAATTGGCTATCAGGCAAATATGTATTCAAAAACCGTCTTTGGCTCGGGAAGTAATCGCGATGTGGTAAAGGATTATGGTTTTCCAGACTTAAATCCATTGATTTACAGTGCTCACATTCGTTTAGGGTTAAGGAGTTGGGCGCTCTTTGCAAGTTATAATTTCAACCCAATTTTTTCTGAATCGGCAAGCACGCAACTCAATCAATTACAATTCGGATTGAGTATTTCAATGTATTAAAATATGTACGTAGACACGCACACTCATTTGTTCACGGATGCCTTCGATGACGACCGTGAAATTGTTGTTCAACGCGCAATTGATGCGGGAGTCAAATATCTTCTACTTCCCAATATTGACGGAGGCACTATTGAGGCAATGCACGATCTTGAATCGAAGTTTCCGAATACTTGCTTTTCTATGATGGGGCTGCATCCTGGGTCCGTGAACGAATTATGGGAAGAGGAGCTTGCGAAAGTCAAAACGAATCTCTTTAGAAGAAAATATATTGCAGTAGGTGAAATAGGAATGGACTTGTATTGGGACAAAACTTTCGTGGAAGAACAAAAACAAGTTTTTCGTCAACAGGTGGAATGGGCGAAAGAGTTGCAAATACCCATCGCGATCCATGCACGAGAAGCCTTCGACGAGATCTTTGAAATTTTGGATGAGATGAATGACGAGAGATTGACGGGTGTTTTTCATTGTTTCACCGGAAATATAGATCAAGCACGTCATATCGAGTCGTATGGAGGCTTTAAAATGGGGATTGGTGGCGTGGTAACGTACAAGAAGGCAGCGATGGATGAAGTGCTCAAACACATTAATTTGAAACATCTAATTCTAGAAACAGACTCCCCGTATTTATCACCTGTTCCATTCAGAGGAAAGCGCAACGAGAGTTCGTACATTTTGCACATTGCAGAAAAGCTAAGCGATATTTACAGTGTACCGTTGAAGGAAATTGAAGAAACGACTACAAAGAACGCGATGGAATTGTTTAATTTGACCGCAAACTAAACGGGGTCTGCCGTTGCCTCAAAGATGCTGTGAAGAGCGAACAATAATTAATTACGATGCGTACATTTCATGAAAATAAAGCCTAAAGTACTGATCATTTATACTGGTGGAACGATCGGAATGATCAAAGATCCCGTTACCGGAACACTTTCAAATGTGGATTTTAATCTTATTTCGCATCATGTTCCAGAGATCAATCGTTTAAACATCGAAATTGATAGTGTGAGTTTTCCTAAACCAGTGGATTCCTCGGAAATTAACCCCGAACATTGGTTAGAGATGGCTCAAACGATTGAAAAAAATTATCAGCATTACAACGGCTTTGTAGTTCTGCATGGTTCTGATACAATGGCATTTACTGCTGCTGCATTAAGTTTTATCATGGATGGCTTGCAAAAGCCCGTAATTCTGACAGGGTCTCAATTGCCAATTGGTGTCATTCGTACTGATGGTAAAGAGAATTTGATAACAGCATTGGAAATCGCGGCGGCAACCAACGATGAAGGCAAGTCCCTGGTCACAGAGGTAGCTGTCTATTTTGACTACAAATTGCTCCGCGGTAACCGCTGCACCAAAGATTCTGCTGAAAACTTTGAAGCCTTCCGTTCTCCGAATTATCCCGAGTTGGCAAGTGCTGGGGTGCATTTACAATACTTTGAAGATGAAATGTACCGATCGCCAAGTAATCAACTGTCTTATAAATCAGAGATTAATTCGCGCATTGGTTTGGTGAAGTTGTATCCCGGTATTTCTTTCGAATTGTACAGACATGTTTTCAACAGAGAAACTACTGATGCGGTGGTTTTGGAAACCTTTGGTGCGGGGAATGCACCTAAAAGCCAGGAAATGTTCTCCATCCTAGAAAGTTTTATCCAAGAAGGAGGAGTTGTGCTAAATATTACCCAATGCAGCTCTGGAAGTGTTGAACAAGGATTGTATCACACCAGCTCGGAATTCAATAAACTGGGGGTGTTAAGTGGTGGTGATATGACCACCGAAGCTGCCCTCACCAAGTTGATGGTGTATGTTGACGCAGAGAATCCTTCTGATGCAAAAGATAAAATTCTTCAGAACCTTCGCGGTGAACGCAGTGATTCATAAAGAAATTCCTATTTTTGCCCACCTCTAAAGTTTTAGGTGGAAAAACAGCTATGGAGAGGTGCATGAGTGGCTGAAATGGCACGCCTGGAAAGCGTGTGTACCCTAACCGGGTACCGAGGGTTCGAATCCCTCTCTCTCCGCAACAAGAAAGCCGAGCACGAAGTGCTTGGCTTTTTTCATGGAACAAACCGAAGCGTGCTTCAGGTTTGGGCTATGGAAAAAGCCAATGATCTGCCTTAGGCAGAGCGGCTTTCGCAGTTGCTTGGCTCCCCAAAATGGGATCACGACCGAAGGGAGTAATCAAACACTTAAAAAGATTACCTACAACTCGCTTCAGGTTTGGGCTATGGAAAAAGCCAATGATCTGCCTTAGGCAGAGCGGCTTTCGCAGTTGCTTGGCTCCCCAAAATGGGATCACGACCGAAGGGAGTAATCAAACACTTAAAAAGATTACCTACAACTCGCTTCAGGTTTGGGCTATGTAAAAAGCCAATATCTTGCTGTAAGCAAGTCGGCTTTCTTGTTGTACGGTTCCCTTTCTGGGATCATTCCGAGGCACGAGGAATGAATCCCTTGTTTATCGTGAGCGTGCTTCAGGTTTGGGCTATGGAAAAAGCCAATGATCTGCCTTAGGCAGAGCGGCTTTCGCAGTTGCTTGGCTCCCCTAATTGGGATCACGACCGAAGGGAGTAAACTTAAACGTCTCAGGTATCAATCAATTTCCTTTAATCCTATTTTCCGACACAATAGTATCGTCTTTTTGAAAATTCAAGAGGTATCGCAGAGCTATGAACGGAATTATGAGTCTCTTTTCGCATCCTTCAACGAACAACTTATTCACGTCCGAAATCCAAGTTATTCACAGAGCTTTTCCGCATGATTTTCGCTGTTTTGATTGATTTTCAAGCTGAAATCGACTCAAAAACGCCGATTATAGCATCATTTTCTATCTTTTTTTACCCACTTTAAACCACTATAATTACCGTTAAATTCCTTGAAACTACGGTTGATACAATGATAACCACAGCTAGCCTGTTCTGTGAAATAAATTTTATTAAATTTGGCTAGATTTTAAACTTAGAATACGATTAAATTAACTTTTACAAACATGAAAAAAGTAATTAGTTCACTAGCCATTGCTGCGGCAATCACATTCGGATTTACCGGAGCAACATATGCTCAAGAACCAAATGACGGTGCGGAAGTAGATTCCACTGAATCGGTTGAAGCCGACACAAACGCAACTGCCGATGCAAACGAGGCTGCTGCGGATGCTGCATCTCAAGTGCAAGAAGCAAAAGATGATAAGAGCAAAGAAGAGAAAGAGGTCGGAATCATCGCAAAAATCAAGCAAAAGTTTATCGAAGGAGATCCAGTATGGATGTCACCAGTATTGATCTGTTTGATTCTTGGATTGGCACTTTCAATTGAGCGTATCGTTTATTTGAACCTTTCTACGATTAACACGAAACGTTTCTTGGACGAGGTGGAGACTGCCTTGAAAAATGGTGGTGTTGACGCTGCGAAAGACGTTTGTCGTAACACACGTGGACCGATTGCTTCTATTTTCTACCAAGGCCTCGATCGTGCCGATGAAGGAATAGACGTTGTTGAGAAATCGGTAGTTTCTTACGGTGGAGTTCAAATGGGACTATTGGAGAAAGGATTATCATGGTTATCATTGTTCATCGCTCTAGCACCAATGCTTGGGTTCTTGGGAACGGTAATCGGTATGATCTTCGCATTCGAGCAAATCGTAAAAGATGGACAGGTTTCACCAATTACAGTAGCAGGTGGTATTCAGGTATCCCTTTTGACAACTGTATTCGGTTTGATCGCTGCGATCGTATTGCAAGTATTCTACAACTACATCGTTTCTAAAGTAGACGGTTTGGTAAATGATATGGAAGATGCCTCAATTTCATTAATTGATATGATGTTGAAGCACAAGGCAAATGCCTAATCCAATCATAGTTAGAAACTTGAAAAAACAGTAAACATGGATAATAAGAAATTTGACTTGGCAATGAGTGCCATCAAGTACGTGATTGGAATCATTGGTGCCATTGCATGTATTTGGGTGCTTACTGCAAGTCCAGGTTCAGAAGCACTGGAGAAAGAAATGGTAAGAAAGGACTTTGCTGAAACGGGTGCAATGTCAATGGCAATTTATTACACCATTATCATTATTGGTGCGGCACTTGCGGGAGTTCTTTTATTCTTCTTAGTGCAGTTGATAACGAATACAAAAAAGACGGCACTTTCAATTATCGGAGTGGTTGTAGCGTTTGTATTGTACATGATTCTTCGATTGATTGGAACATCAGACACGAACGAAAGCTTAGCATTGGGACAGGATTACTACGTAAGTGATGCTACGCTGGATGCAACTTCAGCTGGACTTTGGGTGGTGATCATTGGAATCGTAGTCGGAATCCTTCTAGCAATTCTAGGACCGTTCCTTCTAGGGAAATACAGAAAATAAACATTTATGGCGAAGAGAGACATACCGGAAATTAATGCGGGATCGATGGCGGATATCGCCTTCCTACTTCTTATTTTCTTCCTTGTAACTACTACAATGGAGAAGGATACGGCCTACATTCGCCAAATCCCGAAGAAGTTAGATATTCCGCCAGAAGATGTTGAGATTGATACTCGAAATGTTTTCGAGATTAAAGCAAACGCCTCTAATCGCTTAATGATTCGAGATGAAATCATCGAGAATCCGGACGATATTTCGGAACGCGTGCTGGAGTTCTACCGAATGAATCGAGGACTAACGGCAGAGCAAACTCGCGAATTGATTAAGCAAGAATCGTATAAGGGATTTAACTTTCCGTTCTACAGTCGTGTAAAATTGGACGAGATCACTCAAAAGGTGGATGAGAACGAGCGAGAATTGGCGCAAGCGGAAGAGGAGGGGGATGAAGCTTTCATTACCTTCTATGAGACAACCATGAATAAATGGATGAAAAAAGAAACAGCCATCAAAACATTAGGTGTTGATGAGTTGATAGAGATTCACCCGCAGGCGCACATCCGAATTGTAGTTCAACAGAAAACGGAATACAAGCTCTTTGCGAAAATTCACTCAGAAATTCAAGAAGCCTTGATTGAGCTACGTAACGAAGCTGCAATGAAATATTTCGGAGAGTCTTATGAGAAGATGAGTAAGCGCAAGGCACAAGATAAGTCTGATGAAAAAGGTGATGGTAAGAAGATTGATGCTATTAAAGTTCTCTTTCCAGAAAGTATCATCGAAGTGAAACCGAAAGGGTAGTCGGTGCGCACAACAAAAAACATTCAAGATGTCAAAGTTTAGAAAAGAAGATAAGAAAGGAGCACCGGGGGTAAATACCTCTTCACTTCCGGATATCGTATTTATGTTGTTGTTCTTCTTCATGGTTGCTACAACAACGAAGGAATCTGATCCAACGGTGAAGGTGACAAGACCACAAGGAGTGGCAGCAACGGATTTGACACCATACAAACAGCGATCGGAGATTGACTTCCTTTACATTGGTGAGCCGCGTAATCCGAAGCGAGCTGCTGATTTTAAATTAGGTCACGCTCTGTTCCTGGACAATGTGGCGCAACCACAGCCTGGAGAATTATATTCCACAAACAGTGTGGCAGCGTGGAAATTGGACAAGATGAATTCGAAGCCGTCGAATATGAACGAGTCTATTTCTAACGTGATTACCTGTATCAAAGCTGATGAAGGTGTACCTACCATTCTCATCTTTGACATTCGTGATGCACTGCAAGAAATTGACGCCTTAACAATAGCATATGCTGTAGAGGATAAGTCAGCGATTTAATCAAAATCTAAGTTTAAAAGCCCTGATAAGCATTGCTTCATCAGGGCTTTTTTGTTTGTAGTATCTTAAGCAAGTTTGTGTTGAGTTTACCTTATGTAGCTGAAGAGCATTTTAACCTCAACCATTACACTCCTCATATGACTCTCATACTCAAATGAAACTGTCTCCGATATTCAAAATACGCGAAGAAGCAACACCTGAATTGGTGGAATTATTGGAGTCCGTAACCTTGGGAACCAATGGAGCGCATTATCGTCATCTGGATACACGCGAACGCATTCATGCGGCTGACCAACCGCTGCACCTTTCCCTCGAACGAAACAAGCGCGTACTCGGAAATGTTACTTTTTGTAGAAGAGAAAGCGCCTGGTATGTGCGGTATTTTGCATTTGATAAAATCTTTCAGGCTGCGGGAAGACAAAAATCTAAAGCGAAATCAGGGCGATTAAAGAGGGATTTGCAAGATTTTTTTGAGCAAGTAATTGGTCCAGAGCAACCGTTTGGGAAAGTAGATTCTTTCTATGCCTACATCGATCCAAATAACGAGAAGAGCCTATGGATGAGCGAAAATTTTGGATTTGAAACCAAGGCGATTATCGCAACTCAAACGTTCAGTAGATCGAAGCTAGCAAAGCACACGAAAGTCGAAAAGGTAAACGATTGGCATCAAGTCAAGGACTTAATACGTAATGAATTCGAGAGTTCTTCTTATTACTTCGAACATCACCTAAAGCACGGTCCGTTTTACGTTTTAAAGAATACTACTGGTGAGATTATCGCTTGCGCTAAAGCAACCAGAGCTTCATGGGTTATTGAAAGACTACCGGGAAAAGCGGGAGGGTGGTTGCCAAAAGTGATTCCATTCATTCCTGGTTTGCGCAAAATTATTCGTCCGAAAAAGCATTCCTTTTTGGTACCGGAGGCCGTGATCGTCAAGAATCACAATCCTCAAACACTTGAATTGCTACTCGAAGGGATGCTGTTGTTGGAAAAGGAGCACCTGCACCTTTGGTGGGTTGACGAAAAATCTCCGCTCTATCTTTCTGTAAAAGATTCTGTGAAATGGGGTATGCTTCACAAGCTTGTGGGAGTGAACAAAGCGCATTTGGTCGTGAAATGTAACGAGAGTTTCCACCTTAACAATTCGTCACTGGTGTATACCTGTGGCTTCGATTTTGTTTAATTTTGGAGCATGAAATACTTGATTGTTGGATTAGGAAACCCAGGTGAGAAGTATGAAAATACGCGCCATAATATTGGTTTCAAGGTGGTGGAGTCGTTCGTAAACGAATTTGAAGGAAAGTTCTCTCTCGACAAACAAGCAGAGGTAGCTACGGTAAAATTCAAAGGGCGTACCATTTTCTTAATTAAACCTACCACTTTCATGAATTTGTCTGGTAAGGCAGTCAACTACTGGATGCAACAAGAAAAAATTGGTATTGAAAATGTTTTGGTAATTACCGATGATATTGCTTTGCCCTTTGGGACACTTCGCATGCGTGGTAAAGGCTCGGACGGCGGACACAACGGGTTGAAAGACATTCAAGCTACATTGAATTCACAGCAATATGCTCGTTTGCGCTTTGGTGTAGGAAATGATTTCCATAAAGGTCGACAGGTTGATTATGTTTTGGGAGAGTGGACCCCGGAAGAAAATGAAAAGATGGATGAACGGATCAATACGGCGAAAGAATTCATCAAAAGTTTTGCCACCATTGGCTTACAGCGCACTATGTCCAATTGGAACAATAAATAATCCCGTACATCAACTCCCCTCTTTAAAAGTAATTGCCTAGATATTGGCAAGATGCCCAGAATTGAAAGCCTACCACGAAGGCACGAAGAACACTGAGCATAATTAAACCCCGAGACAAGTAAAGAACACGAGGAGATTATGACTTTGTCATAATCTAGTGTACCTCCTTCAAGTAACTTTTCCCCACATTATTTTGTGCTCTCTGTGCCTTTGTGGTGAAAAATACAAAGCACTGCCGTTATCTAGGAAATCGCCCCTTTGGAGGGGGCTGGGGGAGGATATCAGATAAGTAAATTTTCGTAACACACAAATTGGAAGCGTTTGGTTTGGAGAACTTGTACCTTGTTAACATTAAGTTTCATTATTGTACTCGCCATCGGTCAAATTCAGTTATACCAGCAAACTAGTGTCGACTCAATGAGGGATGTCAAGATAGGTTTACCATTCAATTATTATTCTTTCTCAAGAGATGGCAATAATTTTCACGGCGGGAACCTAAAGAATTTTATCCTCGATTGCGCGTATATTTTAATGGTTCTTTCCATGTTGATTTTTGGATTTACTAGGTTCATGAAATTATTCCGAAAATAACAGCTGGTGCACTGGCTGTCCTTCCCTTCTTTCCCCCTCCTAAGCGATGCATTGAGCCTGCCGAAATAGGGGAAGTGCGATCTCGCCTCAATCTTACGTTTCATACATTTTTCCTGATCTAATAATCTTCATTCATCATCCCATATTCTGTATATTTACGCCCTCAATAATTAGCAAAATGGAAAGAACGAAAATTATCGATGTATTGCGCAGTGATGCGACTGGAAACGATGTCTTAGTGAAAGGATGGGTTCGATCGTTTAGAGCCAACCGTTTTATTGCTTTAAATGATGGTTCTACAATCAAAAACATTCAAGCCGTTGTCGACTTCGAGAATTTCGATCAAACCTTATTGAAGAAAGTAACCACAGGAGCAGCATTGGCGATTACTGGGAAATTAGTGGAATCCCAAGGGTCGGGTCAGGCCGTGGAAATACAGGTGACTGCTATTGATATTCTGGGCGAATCAGATCCAGATCAACTCAGTAAAACCGTTATGCAACCCAAACGGCACTCGATGGAATTTCTTCGCGAGCAAGCCCATTTACGTTTTCGTACAAATACTTTCGGAGCAGTTTTCCGAATTCGCCACGCAGTTGCTTTCGCCATTCACAAGTTTTTTAATGATCGTGGGTTCTTTTATTTACATACGCCAATTATAACAGGGTCCGATGCAGAAGGAGCAGGAGAAATGTTTCATGTATCAACTTTAGATCCAATCAATCCACCATTAACTGAAGAAGGAGAAGTAGATTATAAACAAGACTTCTTTGGAAAGCAAGTAAACCTTACTGTTTCGGGTCAACTTGAAGCTGAATTGGGTGCAATGGCCTTAGGTCAAGTGTATACTTTCGGACCAACATTCAGAGCGGAAAACTCTAACACCTCGCGTCACTTGGCGGAATTCTGGATGATTGAACCAGAGGTAGCCTTTAACAATCTCAAGGACAACATGGACCTGACGGAAGATTTCCTCAAGTTTATCGCTGATTATGTATTAACCAATTGCGAAGATGATTTGCAATTCTTGCATGACCGTGAAGTGAAAGAAGATTCTCAGAAACCGACGGCAGAGCGCAATGAAATGAACTTAATAGATCGTTTAAAGTTTGTGGTTGAAAATGAGTTCAAACGCTTGACATATACAGAGGCTATCGCGGTGTTGAAAAGATCAAAACCTTATAAAAAAGGAAAGTTCCAGTACGATGTCGAGTGGGGTGTTGATTTACAAAGCGAACACGAACGCTACCTCGTTGAAAAAGAATTCAAATGCCCTGTTATATTAACGGATTATCCAGCAGAAATAAAAGCATTCTACATGCGCCAAAATGATGACGGAAAAACAGTGGCAGCTATGGATGTTTTATTCCCAGGGATTGGAGAAATAGTGGGTGGATCGCAGCGAGAAGAGCGTCTGGATGTATTGAAAAAGAAAATGGCCGACTTCAATATTCCAGAAGAGGAATTGAATTGGTATCTGGATACTCGTCGCTTTGGAACGGCAGAACATGCAGGTTTTGGATTAGGGTTTGAACGTATGGTGATGTTTGTCACAGGAATGACCAATATTCGTGACGTAATTCCATTCCCGAGAACGCCACAAAATGCAGAATTTTAAAAGATCGGCACGGTTTTCGTAAAAAATAAAGTACCTTTTAATCCACGATTAAGTTTATGGCCTTAAAACAGACACTTGCACATAAGTTGGAGCAACGACTCTCACCACAACAGATTCAACTAATGAAACTGTTGCAAGTGCCGACTATGGAGCTGGATCAACGTATTAAACAAGAGATTGAAGAGAATCCAGCGTTGGAAGAAGGTTCTGATCGTGAGGAAGAAGAGTTTGAAGCAAACGAAGAACAGGAGATCCGTGAAGACGAAGATTTCGATATAGGTGATTACCTTTCGGATGATGCCGATTACAAAACGCGTGTTTCCAACAAAGGAAAAGATGACGATGAAAAAGTAATTCCGCTTTCTGGAGATCAAACCTTTCAGGAACGGATGACCGAGCAGTTGCACTTGCTTGATTTGGATGAGACTGAATTCATGATTGCCGTAACTATTATCGGTAATCTGGACGAATCTGGGTATTTGAATCGCGAGATTGAAGCAATTGTTGATGATTTGGCTTTTTCATCCAATGTATCTACCACCGAAGAACAGGTAGAATATGTGTTGAATGTGATTCAGGAGTTAGACCCAGCAGGGGTTGGAGCCAGAGATTTGCAGGAATGTTTGTTATTGCAAATTCGTAGAAAGCAGAACGGTGATATCACAAAATATACGGCACTTAAAATACTTGAAGACCATTTCGAGGAGTTCACCAAAAAACACTACTCAAAGATCCTAAAGAAACTGGAAATTAATGACGAAGATTTGAAAGAAGCGATTGCGGAAATCGTGAAATTGAATCCCAAACCTGGAGGGTCCATGAAGGAGGCATCGGGTAATTTCCAGCAAATCATACCCGATTTCATCATTACTGAAAACGAAGGAAGGTTACAACTTACTTTGAACGGAAGAAACGCTCCCGAGCTCCGCGTTAGTGGAGATTACAAAAACATGCTGAAGAAGTATGCGGAAGGCGCAGTGAACTCAAAATCGGATAAAGAGGCATTGACCTTTGTAAAGCAAAAACTGGATGGTGCGAAGTGGTTTATTGATGCAATTAAACAACGACAGAACACGTTGCTGCTAACCATGGATGCCATTATGAATTATCAAAAAAGTTTCTTCCTCACTGGAGATGAAACGAATATGAAACCGATGATTCTGAAAGACATTGCGGAGCAAGTTAATCTGGACATTTCCACGATTTCACGTGTGGCCAATAGTAAATACGTTCAAACGGATCACGGAATTTTTTCCTTGAAATTTTTCTTCTCGGAGTCTTTATCGACGGATTCAGGTGAAGAGGTATCAACGCGAGAAGTGAAGAAAATTTTGAGTGAAGCAGTGGATGGAGAAAATAAAAGGAAACCGCTCACCGACGAAAAGCTGGCCAACCTGCTCAAGGATAAAGGCTACAACATCGCGAGAAGAACGGTAGCAAAATATCGAGAACAACTTAATATCCCCGTAGCGAGACTGCGTAAAGAACTTTAATGGAATTATTCTCTAAAATTGTATCCTGGATTTTCCTGCCGCTGTTTATGCCGGTTTATGCCATGTTGGCTGTAATGTATATCCCTTCGGCGCATTCTTTTGAGGAAATGAAGCTTTCCATGTTTACGATTGAGCCAAAATGGAAAATCGCTATCGTGGTTGCTTATTTTTTGTTCTCAACTGCATTTCCCGGTTTGGCTTTTTTAGTCATGTATAAATCGGGGATTGTTTCTACTCCAGAAATGGATGATAGAAAAGAACGATGGTTGCCCATGGCCATGACCATCCTGTTCACAGGCCTTCTATACTTCTTCTTGGCCCGAACTTTCAATCCTATCGTGGAAGCGCCAAAGTACATCGTGAATTTAGCGTTGGCGGGAATTTTGGTTTCACTGTGCTTCGTCCCCTTGAACCGATGGAAAAAGATTAGTGTACATGCTGCCGGAGCTGGGATTTTTACGGGATTTCTGTTAGCATATGTATCGCAGCACACGTATTTCTCTGCTTGGTTAGCACCTTTAGCATTGGTAGTCTCAGGAACCGTAATGACCGCAAGATTGTACCTGGAGAAACACTCCTTGACTGAGGTTTCCGTTGGGTGGGGCGTAGGAACTTTTGTTACCTTTGCGGTTAATTATTGGTTGTAATTAATTGACGACGAATAATAGTCGTTTTCATTAGAAATCAAACATATGAAAAAGAACATTCTCCCATTATTTGCGATGCTACTTATCGTCTCTTCTTGTGGAATTTTCAATGAAAAAAACAAAGGAAAAGGATTTAACCTATTCACGGTTGAACAGGACAAGGAACTTGGGGCGCAAGTTGCGGCAGAAATAGATGGTAATACCGCCGAGTATCCACTGCTAGATTCCGTGCAATACAAAGAAGTTTACGATTATATCTATGAAGTTCGTGATAACATTTTAAATTCTGGTGAAGTTGATTACAAAGACGAATTTGATTGGCGATTGCGCATCATTCATGATGATAGCACGTTGAATGCGTTCTGTACCCCAGGAGGCTATATTTACATTTACACAGGACTTCTGAAGTTTTTAGATTCTGAAGACGAATTCGCTGGAGTTCTGGGGCATGAAATTGGACATGCAGATATGCGTCATTCCACACGCCAAATGACCAAGATGTTTGGTGTTCAGGTTTTGGTGAGTATCATCGCGGGTAACCGTGAAATGTTGGGTCAGGTGACTACGGCATTGGTAAACTTGAGTTTTTCCCGTGCTCATGAAAACGAAGCAGATGAACGTTCCGTGAAGTATTTGTGTCCAACGGATTATAACGCAGCAGGAGGAGCAGGCTTCTTCGAAAAGCTCCAGGCCATGGGAAGTGAGTCGCCGCCAGAGTTTTTAAGCACTCATCCAAGTCCAGAGGGGCGCATTGAAAAATTCAATGAGCATAAGGAAACAATGAACTGTGAAGGAGACCAAACCTTTAAAACGCGTTATCAGGAAATGGTGGAGAAACTTCCAACAGGAAATTCAGGGACACCGCGTTCTGGAAGGAATTGATTTTCAGAAATATTTGCTAAATTAATAGTCTTACTCTACCTGATTAGAAAATGAAAACCAAAAGAACTTCCCTAAACGATATCGCGAAAGCGTTAAACGTATCAAAGGCGACTGTTTCGTTTGTATTGAATGGTAAGGGAGATCAATTCAATATTAGCAAAGAAAAGCAACGGTTGATTAAAGAAAAAGCAAAGGAGCTCTCATATGTTCCGAACTTTTTTGCAAAAAGCCTTCGTCAAGGTGAAACCAAAACTATTGGACTGGTACTACCCGACATTTCCAACCCATTTTATGCAGAAATCTGTAAAACCATCCAAGAAAAGCTTTACGAGACAGGGTACAATACGTTTATCGTAAATACGAATGACGATGTCGAGTTGGAGAAAGTGCTCATGCGCGAGTTGATTCAACGTTCTATTGATGGAATGATCATTGCGCCGAGTAATAACATCAAACAGCTGATTCCGATTCTTCTGGAGACACATATTCCCGTAGTATTTACGGATCGTCCAGGGGATGAAAATGCCGACTTTGTGGGCGTAGACAATAGAGCGGAATCAGAAAAGTTAATCCGTTCTTTTTCGAAGAAACCCAAGCGTTTATCAGCATTAGTTCCGTATCCTGAGAATGTATCAACGATACAAGAACGTATTGAAGGTACCAAGGAAGCTTGTGAAGCTGATGGGATTGAATATAATTACGTGGACCTTCCCGACGATCAGGATGCAGTAGATGAACTTATTCAGAAGGAGTTAGACGCTGGAACAGATTCTTTCATCGCTCTTAATAACAAGTGTACGCTCAGAGCACTTTCTGCTCTTAACAAAGCTGGGGCGAATATTCCTGATGACGTACGATTGATTTCTTTTGATGATAGTGAAGCGTTCCCTTACATGAAACCGCCGATCTCAGCATTGCGTCAACCGATCGTTCAGATAGGTCTGCAAACGGTTGACCGTATGTACGAACGTTTGAAGAAGTCAAAATCTCCGGGCGAACACTTTATTTTGGATTGTGACTTCCAGAAGCGGGAGTCCCACTAAGACTTTTCAGTCAAGTCCCTAATAATGTACTGCTTTGGGCAGATTACCTCTTACAATTGGTGATCAACTCATTAAGTAGTGCAAGAATTTTACAATACGATATGTGCTTACGGAACCATAATGGACTCTAGTTCCTTGGTACCGTCCTCTCCCAATAACACTACTTGATACATTCCGGCAGCAAGGTGAGAAGTTTCAAAACTCACTTTTCCTTCGGTGATTTCATTGAAAAATACTTGCCCCATATTATTGATCAATTGTATTGTTGCAGGTTGGTTAGATTTCACATGTACCGTGCTACCTTCTTGATAAACCGATTGCAACAGCGAAGCAGTCATACACGATTTGCTTGAGATTAAATCCGAATTTTCAAAGCTTCCATTCATATCAACTGCCTTCAAACGGTAGTATCGCGTATTAGGATCCTTTGTTGAAACACGCGCTTGATAAATGTGTTCCGTCGTTGAATTTCCAATGGCTTGAACGACTACTTGAGGGTAAAAGATGTATCCATCGTAAGTGTATTCCAACACGAAATGGCTGACGTAAACCTCAGAGCTGGTTTTCCAAGTGAAAATTTCATCATTTTCATGACACTCCGAGGAGAAGGATGTCAACCCAACTGGTAGAATCACTACCGTACTTGGGCAGAAATACTGTTGATTGTTTAACCCACCTGTTGCCGATGTCGCTCCCCAATAAACAAGACTTTGACCTCCAAATACATTGTTTACAATGTCATTGTTATAGGTCAAACGGAGTACACCGTCAAAAAATACACTCAAGGTCTGGGTGGTGGCGTTCCAATCAATTGTTACCTCATAGGTTCCGCCGTCGTCAATATTGCCCATACTTGTTTTAGCACAAACTGGACCAGCAGCAGGAGCAGCGTTTTGATGATCTCCGTCCACTTCAATTGCGATATGATCACAGGCCATATCATAAACATGCATTGGGTTATCGTTATCGTAAGTGTCAAATTCGATTGCCAGTGCATTAGCCAGACCTCCAGCCCCTAATTGTCCTCCATCGTTTCCGCAAGCAGTAGAAGCACTGGGTTGGAAGGTAAAAGTATTTCCGTCGGCTCCATTGATATTATTCCCGAAGTAATAGTCAAGCGTTAGGCTAAAATCCGTAGCGAAATCTATTTGAGAACCACTCCAAGCGCAACCTGTTTGGTTGTTTACAGCTGCAGTTAATTGGATACAATCTTCACCACCAATTGTCGTGTTGGTTGCGTTTCCGTTTAGGGTCCAGCAATCGTCTGTTAGTACCGTTACTGATTCTGATGTTGTAGAGCCGCAGATGGTGTATTCAACAGTGTAGGAGTTTCCAGCCGTTCCATTGGTGATTGCACCCGTAGTGGTATTGATTTGCGCTCCATCGGTGGGAACTGGGTTGAAAGCGAATGTTCCGCCTACATCTCCCAAAACATTGGCCGTAGCTCCTCCGCACACCTCTGTTAAGGAGAAAGCAGCATTTCCTGAGTTGGGAAGTGTTACAGATTGATTGGTGGAACTACAGTTTACGGTATAATCCACATTATAAGTTGCGCCGGCCGTTCCGTTCGAAATAGCTCCAGTCGTTGGGTTAATAGTTGCCGCATCCACGGGTGCAGGGTTGAAAGAGAAGGTTCCTCCAGTGTCCCCAGTAATGTTGGCAGTTGCAGACACACAATTGGTTGCTGTTAACGTAAAAGATGCGTTTCCGGAAAGTGAGCCTGCCGTAACATTATAGGCCATCGTCGCGTTGAACGTTCCATCCAGATTACAGAAATATTCTGTTATCAAAACATAAACTGTTCCTGTAAATGAAGCTTGCCAGGTTACATCAGATTGCAATCCACAATTGTCATCATTATAAGCTAATTCGGTAGTCCCGTTGGTTTCAAGGATGGTAATTTGAGTGTCCCATGTGGATGTTCCGCCATTGTTGCAAAAGTTAAAGTTGTACGTATCACCGCAGCTTACATTGATGGCAAAATAGTCACCGTTGGAGGTGCTGATTGTTTGATACCCTGCGGCGGGTGTAAGGGTGCCGGCGTTGTTTTCGTTCCCGTCAAATGGACACGCGAATACAGTGATATTAAGCAGAAGTAACGAGAGTGATGCCAGCAGTTTTGTAATAGGCATAGTTGTTGGTTTTCATGTTAGCTGGCGCGAAAATAAGAGGCTAAGACATTATAAATCAACAAGAATGCCATCTACTTTTTGGTACTATTGACATCTAACTAAACCGATTAACTAAATGGATTTAGTTGGTAAATGGTTTACTAAACGGATTTAGTAAAATATGATTATTGCATTTCTAACTGCGGATTTTGAGGCCATTTCTGCCGGTAAACAAAAGTCTGGACATTTCTGCCCAGACTTTCTTCTCTATCTATGGTGTTTACTAGTACAGCCGAACTTGATGTGTAGTGCTGTTGTTGCCTACTCTTATCTGAATAAAGTACACTCCAGGATTTAAACTAGGAGAGATTACATTTTTCCCAGGCGATAAAAGGCCGTTATGAAGATTTTGCCCCAGAGGATTTAACAACTGGTACTTTCCGGAGGTTGTTATTTCTAGAGTAAATGATCCTTTGGCTGGATTTGGGTAAATGGAAATTCCTGACAACGCTGGGTCTAGGAGGTTGTTTATTGAGAAAGCGAAACATGCTGAAGTATCCTGACAGGTTCCCGAACCAATTTGCACGGCATAGTTACCGTTTTGCGAAGGCGAAAAATCTTTACTTGTTTCTCCGGAGATTGGAGCATAATTATTATCACAATCCAGCCATTGGTAATCGGTATTCAATTGCACAGCAGATAAGCTAGATGCATTTGCTATCACTCCAACATCGTAGCCAGGGAATCCACTGTTGCAGGAAGATAAGAAACTAACGTCTGTTGCATTGGGTAAATCCGTCGCGAATACTTCTGCTTCAGGGCACATTGATTTAAGATACAAATTCAACCAGGGAAGCGTGTATGTGAACATGATGTCCTGCTGTTCCTGACGGGTAATCGAAATATTCCCCCCTGAGGAACCCTCTCCGAAATCACAGTTAAAATTGGGGTTGGCATAATAACAATGACCGCCACCTAAAATATTAACAAAGTATTTACAGCTTGAATTGAGATTATCATAAATAGGAGTATGGTGTTGCGCAGCGGGTGTCACGGCGTCCTCGTCCGCAGAGAAAACCAATGAGGGAACAGTAATATTGGTAGCGGCTTGAATGGCAGAAGGTGTAGTTTCTGCTGGTGCGAAGCCAATGATTGTTTCAACGTTTGCATTGTTCGCTGCTGCCAACAGAGTAGCACCGCCTCCCATCGAATGTCCCATAATTGCTGAGCGGTCGGCTACATGTTCGAAAAACAAACTACCAGCATCTGAGTTCAATAATTGAATTTCATCGACTAAAAGCGCCAGATCCATTCCAAATTCATCATGAGAAGGAGACAGGCCTCCCTCCGTTCTCGGAAAAGCAATAATGTACCCTTCAGGCACAAGTGTTTCCCAAATATTTGCATAGGCATCCCAAACCATCGCAAACCCGTGCCCAAAAACAATGACTGGATATTCTCCAACAGCAACATTTACATCTGTCCCCGCAACATCGCTTGGATAATAGACTTCTGTTTGGATTTGTCTTCCAGGTCCGCCTCCAGAGCCAAAGCCTCCTGTGCGGTTAGGATCGTTAAAGGTGATGGTCGTATGTCCGATTTCGTATGGCTGCGCATTTGCAAAGAAAGTCAGGCACATGATTGTAAGAGTAAGGATGTGTTTCATAGTTATTGATTTGAAGGTATAAGTCCAAATAGGACGTAATTCACAAACGCTTCGCGATCTACATTGTGCGCTTGCATTTGGTCGGTAACAAACATTTGAATTTCCAGGCCTTTGAGACTTTGCATAAGCAATTGCGCCGAGAATTTAGTGTCAGCGATATGCATATCCTCAATCTTCTCAAGATTTTCGAGTATGCCACTGAGGAATTCCACTTCCAGCGCATCGCATTCTTTTCGATTTTCATCCACAATGGGCATTAGCTGGAAGAACTCGCTTTTCAGAAAGTGATAGCGCTTACTTACCTTTTCCATCAGGTCGAGGCGGGTATTTACATACAGAATTAATTGTTCGCGAGGCGTGTTGCCCTTTTCAGTTACGCTTTTCAATTTACTGAGAAAATCGTGTGCTTCAGAACGTACCAATTCAGCGAAAATCTCCTCTTTACCACTGAAGTAGTAGTAAATTGCTGACTTTACATTCCCCATAGAACGCGCGATGTCGGAAAGTGTCGTTTTTTGATAACCAAATCGTTCGAACAGCTCTTTCGAGTGTTGCATGATGTTGGATTTTTTCGAGTCTTTCAAAGTTTTTTACTTTTTGAACAATTAATTGAATCGTTCAAAAATAGAAAATCAAAAGGATGGAAAAGTGATCATACTGAATAATGAACACTTTTGAATTTGGATGTTAAAATTTGATGGGAGGACTTTCGTACTTTTAAGAAAACTATCTACATGAAAATCGTATTTATAGCTTTGTTCCTGATCTGTTTGCCATTAATAACAGTGGCCCAAAATCTGGTGATTGATGGAGGCTTGGAAGACACACTAAAATGTCCACAATCCATTGGGCGTTTTTATCACTGGTCAAATACAAATGAACGGTACACCACGCATTGGCGATCTACAACACCAGCCTCACCAGACTATCACAATCAATGTGGGTATTCATCATTCCAACCAAACACTGGAAGAGGTTATGCAGGTTTGCTTTATTACGATGGTTCTGAAGTGCGTGAGTACATTACCGCACTGCTCAGTGATACGTTAATCGCCGGAGAGAAGTACTATCTCGAATATTATGTCGCGTTGAATGGAAATAGTACGTTGGCCGTCGATGAAGTTCAAGTACATTTTTCAGCGGGAGTTCCATTGAATACAACATTTCCTCCGCCATATCCGTATGCTTTGACACCACATTTACAAGCTGCATCAACACCTACAAGTACATCCTATCAATTGATTTCGGGATGTTACACAGCAAGTGGGGGAGAGGATGCAATCACCTTTGGAAATTTTCAGAACAATGCTAATACAAATACAACAACAGTTTCGGGTGTAGGTTCCGTGAATTCCTATTACTTTCTGGACGATGTCCGGCTCGTACATGTTAATGCAAATGCTTCAGGTAACGGATCCAACTTGAGTGCCGACACCATTTCTGGTGCCTCTTATCAATGGATCAACTGTGAAGGAAATATACCGATTGCTGGAGCGATAAGCGATACCTATCAGGCAAACACTTCAGGTGATTACGCAGTGATTGTGACCATTGGAGGCTGCTCGGATACATCTGCTTGCGTAAACGTTGATTTTTCTGCACTCTCAGAACTTCAGAAAACTTCCGTTTCAATATTTCCAAACCCGACAACTGAGAAACTTCAGGTTTCCTGGTCGGGCAAGGTGAATGCGATTCAATTGGTAGATCTAAGTGGCCGCATTGTTTGGGAAGAAACGACTCTTGCTGGACAAGCGCATGAAATAGATTTAAGTCGTTTGGCGAAGGGAATTTATGAATTGCAACTGTTCAGTGGTCAAAGTAGAATCACTAAAAAAGTGGTGAAGAATTAGGGGTCAATGAAGAAAGCACTTCCTATTGTATTCGCAGTATTATTGTTCGCTGGAGGCATTGCGCATTTTGTGGTGCCGCATGTTTACAACCCTTTGATTCCCGATTTTCTTCCCGCTCTCGCCTCAAACATTTTTGCTGGCATATGCGAATTGGCCGTTGGTCTGATGCTTTTGTTACCGAAGTATCGTTCGCTAGGCGGACTCGGATTTGCCTTTTTAATGCTTGGTTTTCTGCCACTTCACCTATGGGAATTGTTTCGAGAAGATCCTTTGATTAAGCCCTTTGCGGTTGCTTTCGTTCGCGCGGCGTTACAGTTAGTTCTGATCTATTTGGGATGGAGAATTTATATATTGAACAAGAAAAGCGCATCTTAAGACACGCTTTTAAGTTCTATTTTCTTGTACCTAGTCCACCAAGTCCACTAACAAAGAGTCTTCCGTCTTCGTTACTTTCGTTAATCCATGTTTCGCTAATCCTTTCATGGATTTGTCCCACTGTTTGTTGGAAAGTCCGGCTGCTTCTTTCAAAGCACCAAGATCCATGGTTTTCTCTTTCGAAAGTATATCAAAGATAATTTGCTCGTTTTCTGTCAATTCAGGGCCTTTTGCACCCCACACTTCTGGTTTCATTTGTGGGAAAAACAACACTTCCTGAATCGCAGGATTGTTGGTCAGGAACATGATCAAACGATCCATTCCAATTCCCAAACCAGACGTCGGCGGCATTCCGTATTCCAGGGCACGAAGGAAATCCTGATCAATGGTTCCCGTTGCTTCATCGTCTCCTTTCTCCGCCAAACGCACTTGCTCTTCAAAGCGTACTCTTTGATCTATTGGATCGTTCAACTCGGAATAAGCATTGGCAATCTCTTTTCCGCAGACCATGAGTTCAAAACGCTCCGTCAATTCAGGGTTATCGCGATGTTCTTTACATAATGGTGACATCTCCTTCGGGTAGTCCGTGATAAAAGTCGGCTGAATGTAATTTCCTTCGCATTTCTCTCCGAAAATCTCATCGATTAGCTTGCCTTTCCCCATGGTTTCATCCACATCGATACCCATATCCTTACAGGCTGCAAAAAGTTCCGCTTCCGATTTGCCGTTGATATCAAAACCAGTGAATTCAAGAATAGAATCACGCATGGTAACGCGCTTGTACGGTGCCTTGAAATCAATTTTATGTTCTCCAAAAGTACATTCTGTCGTTCCGTTTACTTCTTTTGCACAGTGCTCCAAAAGGCTTTCGGTAAATTCCATCATCCAGTTGTAATCCTTGTAAGCAACATAGATTTCCATGGCCGTAAACTCTGGGTTGTGCGTTCGGTCCATTCCTTCATTTCGGAAGTTTTTGGAGAATTCGTAAACACCTTCAAAGCCACCAACGATTAATCTTTTTAAGTACAATTCGTTCGCGATACGCATGTATAAAGGGATGTCCAATGCGTTATGATGTGTCACAAACGGTCGTGCGGCAGCTCCGCCTGCAATCGACTGTAGTACCGGAGTTTCTACCTCCATGTACCCTGCGTCATTAAAGAAGTTACGCATGGCTGAAAATAGCTTCGTACGCTTAACAAAAATCTCTTTCACGTGCGGATTTACGGTCAAATCAACATAGCGTTGACGGTAGCGCAACTCTGGATCGGTGAAAGCATCGTGTACATTTCCTTCTGCATCCGTTTTTGGCAATGGAAGAGGTTTCAGAGCCTTACTCAATAGCGTAAACTCCTTCACCGAAACCGTTGTTTCTCCAACCTGAGTTTTAAAAACCGTTCCTTTGACACCGATGAAATCTCCAAGGTCTAAAAGTCGTTTGAACACCTCGTTGTACAAGGTTTTGTCTTCTCCAGTACAAATTTCATCTCGATTGAAATACACTTGAATTCTACCTTCAGCATCCTGCAACTCACCAAAAGAAGCTTTTCCTTGCACCTTTCGTCGCATCAATCGTCCAGCAATCACAACTTCTTCACCTTCCTGAAAATTGTTCTTGATGTCGGCCGACTTATGCGTTACCGGATAAAGAGCCGCGGGATACGGATTGATTCCCATAGCTCTCAGTTTGTCCAAAGTTTCACGTCTTTGGATTTCCTGATCTGAAAGTTCTAATGCACTCATATCGACAAATTTTTGAAGAAGCAAAGATAATGAATATGTAACGATGATACTGGAAATACCACAGTTGAATTCTCAGTACGAATTTGGTCAATAATTGTCAGTGGGTTGGTGTTCTATTTCTAGTTTGGCTGCCTTGATCAGCCTTTCTGAGTACTTGAGCTGCGCCGGCGTTCAATTCAAAATCATGATCAGAAATAAAACTATCGATACGTCCTAGTTGTTTTTCAATGGCTGGATATATGTTTCGAAGTTCCAAATGATACTCGCGTACATGGATATCTGATGGAGGTAGTCCTAATTCGGTGCACCAAACCAAAAAATCTTCTGAGTCCTTGTAATTCTCAAGTGACCGCAGCACCAAACAGAGATGTAGGTCCGAATTGTTGATTTTAAAGTCCTCGAATTCATCATCAACGAAGAGAAAATAAGATGCACCGTTAAGCTGGAATTCAACTTTTGGAAACCATGACTTACCGCAAAGAAATTCGTCAGTTACTTGTATAGAGATGTTGAATTGTTTCCGAAGTGAAGCTAGTTGTTCTATTTCCGGATACTCTTTCACGGTATGGTTCTTACGTCAAGACCAATTCCTTCTCCACGAACTTGATATCGAAGGTGGCCAACTCTTCTAAAATAGGAAGGTACAAGTGTTTTTCTACGGGGAGAGTAACTCCTTTGTCAACAATAATGCCTGTGAGAATTTTTTTCGCGCAGATGGCAACGGGCAATCCAACCGTATTTGACATGGAAGTATAAACTTGATCTTCACCAATATTCACCATGTGTGAAACAATTTTGTGCGACTCATTATTCAGTTGAAATTCGAATTCATGAATCATAACAATCATGTCCTTATCCCCGTCGTTTAATGAAAGCTTATCCACTAATATTTTTTGCAACACTTGTGCAGGAGTAGCTTCTTTGATTCCTACAATCGGTTCATCTGCGAACAGTCCTAGCCATTCAAACTTCTCGTATAAATGCAGGCGATCCTCACGAATAAATTCTTTGAATTTTTGCTCTACCGTTTTGGAAGCATGATACGGGAGGAAGGTGTTTACAAATTGACGCGGCGTCATATTTTCAGTGCCCTGCATATTGTAGGTGTCATCCGTCATTCCCAGCTCAATGAAAATATTCCATGCTTCACAATATCCTGGACGGCGTAAAGTTCCACGAAAAATAGTTGGGATATCCTCAATTCCGTAGGTGCTTCGATAGGATAATGAGTCTCGGTTCGCATAGCCTACGAAATCACCATACCCTTCTACGGACATGTAATCCAAGCGTCCAAACAAACGATTGTACGGAATGTGTTTGAATTTACCATTTCTTAGAAAAGATGCAGCGCCTCCTTGTCCGGCAAGCACCACATTTCTCGGATTCCAGGTGAATTTGTAGTTCCACGGGTTATCATCGCTTTCAGGGGCAATCAATCCACCTGTGAATGATTTAAAACTTGTGAGTTTTCCACCGCGCTCTTTGATCTCGTCAATCACTTTCATGGCGCTCATATGGTCAATTCCCGGATCCACACCTATTTCGTTCATTATGAGAATGCCTGCATCCTTAGCTTGTTGATCCAAGGCACGCATTTCTGGAGAAATATAACTAGGAGTGATCAAGTTTTTCTTGAGCTCTATACAATCTTCAGCCACTTCAATATGAAAACGTGCTGGCAACATAGAGATTACTAAGTCCGCCTTTTCAATTTCAGGCTTTCTTTCGTTTCTGTCCAGTGCGTTAAAAGCGAGCGCGATACCATTCGGATGCCCTTTGATTTTGTTGTTTACTGTTTCCAGATTTTGATCAACAATGCGAATTTTCCATTGGTGCTCTGTTGAATTATCCAGAAGATAACGAATCAAAGAGGAGGATGATAAGCCAGCGCCGAGAACGAGTATCGTTTGCATAGTATATTGTATAGTATTCTTCAAATGTAGCCAATGAATTGGCAATTTACAATGTGAAATAAGAAACATTTATCAAAAAAAGATGTTAAAAAACACACTCAAAAAAGTGTATTCGCTATCTCACCTTGAGAATCAGTGGGTAGCGTTTTAGTTTGTTTTTTGCAGATGCTGCCTAAGGGCATTTGGTTTTATAAGTCATCCAGACATGCTTTTTTTTCATTTTGAAAACCAGTTGATTTAAATTTTCATTTTGAAAAATATTTCAATACTGCGCTCAGACTCGATGCACTGAATGTAGATAGTTTATATTACTGAAAAACAGATGATTGAGTTTTTCATTCTTTACAAGTTGTCTTTTTTTGGCATTAGATTGGCAACTACTTTTCTTGAAATTTAAAAATTCGAATTATGAAAAAGCTCAAGTTAATTCTATCCTTTTTAGTAATGGCTGCAATAGCAATTTCAGTCACTTCATGTAATAAAGTCGAGATGGAATCAGAAGAAGATTCCCCGAATTCATTCAGAGTTCGAATGACAGATGCACCTGGCGACTATGCTGCATTAGACGTGGAAATCCTCAAAGTAGAAGCATATCTTCAAGACAAAGGTTGGATCACGCTGAACAACAATGCACAGTATACGAATGTTTTGGATCTTACCAATGGTAATGAAACAACTCTGGCGTATCAGGGAGCAGTACAAGCAGGTGTATATACGCAATTGCGACTCACCTTTGGTAACGATACACGATTAATGCTGTACGGGTCTTCCGGGTCAGGCATGGTGGAAGCCAATTTGGTTTGGGGAAGCTCAAATGAAGTGGTTATTGAAATCGACGAAAAAGTATCTTCCAATTCATCTGCGGACATTTTACTTGATTTCCAGGTAGCACAGTCTATTATAGGTCAGGGACAACAATATTTGATTAACCCTGTAATTACAGAAATTGAAGATGAATCTACTGGAATACAAGGTGAAGTAGAAGGCGCTGCGAATGCAATGATTGTTCTTACCGACGGTCAAAACGAATTTTCAACTTTTATTGATGCACAGGGTAAATTCCTAATTCGAGGCATTACAGACGGAACATATGATATGGTTGTTTCTGAATTGGATTCAGGAGATAGTCTAACAGAAGAAATAACCGTAGATGGAGTAGTTGTAACACAAGGAGAAATCACTCAAGTTGGAACCATTAGTTTTTAGAGATTGAGTGAACGCTAAATGAGTTAAGGGGAGGCATTGCTTCCCCTTAATTTTTTACTTTTGCACGTAAGTGAAAAAAGTATACTATGGGTAGAGCATTCGAATACCGCAGAGCGGCGAAGGAGAAACGATGGGATAAAATGTCTAAGCTATTTCCAAAGTTAGGAAAGGCAATTACGATGGCAGCGAAAGAAGGCGGTCCCGATCCGGATATGAATGCAACGCTGCGTACGGCAATTAAAAATGCCAAGGCGCAAAACATGCCTAAAGACAATATTGAAGCAGCGATCAAGCGTGCGTCAGCAAAGGATGCCGAGGCGTATGCAGAAATTGTTTATGAAGGAAAAGGCCCTCATGGTGTTTTGGTTATTGTAGAATGTGCGACTGATAATCCGGGACGTACGGTAGCGAACGTAAAATCTTATTTCAATAAAGCTGGAGGAGGCGTTGTGCCGAATGGATCTTTGGAGTTTATGTTCAATCGAAAGGCAGTTTTTGAATTCGAAAAGACCGAGGAAATGGATTTCGAAATGATGGAGTTGGAATTGATTGACGCAGGGCTGGAGGAGATCGAAATTGATGAAGACACCGTCTATATCTACGGAGACTATACTGCCTTCGGTTCATTATCAGAAGCCCTGGAAGCTATGGAAATTGATGTGAAAAAATCGAACTTGCAGCGCATTCCAACCCAGCCCGTGGAGTTTTCCGATGAACAATTTGCAGAAATCGAAAAAATGTTGGATAAGATTGAAGATGATGATGATATTCAGCAAGTCTTTACCAATATTGCGTAGACATAAATGAAGTGGTCGCTAACATTGATATTGCTACTCTGTGCCTCGATTTCTAGCGCACAATTAACGGAGCTACGATCTCCTACTCTCGAGAAATTACCAGATTCATTACACAAAAGAGATCTCGTGGAGTTATCAGAATTATTCAACACGGACAAGCAGCCGTCGTTTCATAATTTCATTGATTTATACGACCGTCATTTAACCCCTCTGCAAGACTCTGTTCATCGCATTCTGGAAATCGGAATTTTTAACGGTGCTTCTCATAAAATGTGGAAGTGCTTTTTTGATAGTGCTGAGGTGTACGGAATCGATATCAAGGAGAAGCCTTGGGTTGAGAAACTCGGAATTCATACATATTTGGCGGATCAAGCGAACCGGGTAGATTTGCAAACATTTATAGACTCTTCAGGTGGCGCATTTGATGTAATCATTGATGACGGAGGGCACTATATGGATCATCAGCAAGTATCCATGGGATTTTTATTTGAACATTTAAATGAGGGTGGTTTGTATATTATTGAAGATGTACACACGTCAATACCTGCCTATTATGATGGGTTTGGAAGAGACTCTACCCTCAGCAATACTACTTTGAAGATTTTCACTGATTACCTGATGAACGAGGATATTGAGAGTGAATATATGACGACAGAAGAGAAAAAGTATTTGGAGACTTGGATCGACTATATCGAAATTCACAAGCGCAAGAATAGTATGCATAGCACTGCAGTTGTCATTCGCAAGAAAAAGAAACGCTAATTTTGTGTTGCAATTATTTGCAGAACAGGCAATAAAATCAACAATTTTGAGTTCTTCTGGAGGAAGAACGATACGTTACAAATGAAGACTACGGCAAAAATAGGAGGTTTACTGGCGATCATGACCATGATTCTCGTGGGTTGTTCGACGGAAAAAAACACCTGGATCAACCGAAATTATCACAGCCTTACCGCACACTATAACGGTTGGTACAATGCAAATGAACTCATCGATCAAGGGATGACGAGTTACAGAGATGGCCGTGTAGAAGATTATTACGAAATTCTTCCCATTGACCCTGTTCCAGATACCGCCGAAGTATCCGCGCTATACCCAGCCATTGATACCGCCATTGTGAAATGCAAAAAGGTGATCCAGAATCACTCCATGCCAAGTAACGACCGACCGGCTCGTAAAAAGGAAGAGCACAATCGTTGGATTGACGAAAACTGGACCACTATCGGGATTGCTTCCTATTACCGACGTGATTATGAGGGAGCTATGAAAAGCTTCAAATTCGTACGAAAATTTTACAGCAATGACCCTTCTTTGTACGTAGGGGAGCTTTGGATGGCGAAAACTAATATTGCTACCGGAAATTTGACCGAAGCAAAGTTTAACCTCGATAATTTAGACAAGGCTATTGCCAACGAGAAAAGTCGGGAAGAGGAGAAACCATCAAAGAGGTCAAAGCGTAGTAAATTCAACAAAAAGAAAAGTAAGGACGACGAGATAGCCAAAGTGCCAAAGGAAATTCTTTTCGACTTGGAGAAGACAAAAGCGCAGTTGGCACTGGAGAAAGATGATAAAGAGCGTGCTATTGAGTGTTTGGAGGCATCGTTAGAACATGCTCGATTCAAAGACAACGTGGCAAGAGTTCATTTCATTCTGGGGCAATTGTACGCGGATCAAGGAAATAAAGCTGAAGCAACCGAGCATTTCACCAAAGTAATCAAAGGGCGTGCGAAGTACGAAATGGTGTTCAATGCCCGTTTGAAGCGAGCATTCCTTGGTACTGGTGAGAAAGTCAAAAAGGACTTGAAAAAGATGATGAAGGACCCGAAAAATGCGGAGTTCAAAGATCAGATCTATTATGCTCTTGCGGAAATTGAATTCAATGAAGGAAACGATCAGGCCGCCATTGATAATTTACACAAATCCACATTCTATTCTACCAAGAACACACGTCAGAAAGGAATGTCCTATGAGCGTCTGGGCGATTATCGTTTTGGGAGAAGAGAGTATGTACAGGCACAGAAATATTACGATTCATGCGCTCGTGTAATCAAGGATACCTATCCTAATGCCGACGGAATACGAGGAAAAGCGCAAAGTTTGGCGAAATTGGTAACAGCAGTAGAGACTGCGAATCGTGAAGACAGTTTGCAACGCATCGCTATGATGGATGAATCGACACGTGAGAAGTTTATCAAGGAGGAAATTAAGCGTATAAAGAAAGCCGAAGAAGAACGAAAGCGCAGAGAGGCAGAACGATTGAGAGAATTGCAAGAGAACCAAAACCTGAGCGTTGATGCAGGAAACGGATCAAAATGGTATTGGAACAACCCGAAGGTGGTAAGAGAAGGTGAGGAAGAGTTCCGCAGACTATGGGGGCAGCGTGAAAATGAAGACAATTGGCGTCGATCCAACAAACTCGATATCAATATCAATATTGACAGTAATGATGTGGTTGAAGGCGATGCGCCGCAACAATCAGAAGATACCCTCACCGTTGAGCATTTGTTGAGTTTCGTTCCGTTGACTGATTCGATGATGGAAGCCTCCAACACGCGATTGATGAAGGCTCTTTTTGATGCGGGGCGCATTTACAGAGATCAGCTCAAAGAACCAGCATATGCCAAGAAACAGTTTGAGGCAGCCGTAGATAAAGGTATCATGAGTGATCCGCATGACCTGTTGAGTGCATATCAACTATATGATATGGCAAAGGAGAATGATGCAGTGACTGCTGAAAATTATAAGCAGTACATACTGGTCAATTATCCGAGCAGCGATTACGCAAATTATTTACGTGACCCTGATTACTTTATCAAGAAAAAAGAGCGCGATGCCTTAGCTGTTCAGGAGTACGTAAAAGTTCTGGAGCGTTACGAACGTGCATTGTACTATCCAGTAATGACAAAAGCTGATAAGGTAATTAACGACGAGCCAGACAATATCTACCGATCGAAATATATGCTCCTAAAGGCGATGTGTTTGGGGAAAACAGAACGCGACAAGAAGAAACTGTTACCTGTTTTGGAAATGTTGGTTGAAGAATATCCAGATACTGAGGAGGCTGAGCGCGGACAGGAAATGATTGATATTATCAATAACGGGTATTCCGATAATATCGAGTTTGTGGATAATACCGGGATTTATCAATTTGATGAGCGCGCTCCAATGCGAGTGATCGTATTCTTGCCAGAGGGTGTTTCTTCTCAATCAGGGATTTCGAGAGTATCTGCATTCAATAGTGAGTACTTTAAATTAGAAGGTTTGACTCTGGATTCTAAGCTATTCGGTAAGGACCAACAGAGTATTGTGATGATCAAAGAGTTTGAAGATGAAATCAAAGCTTCTACATACATTACGGCATTCAAAAACACCCAAAAACACTTATTAACTCTTAACGAAGCTAAAATTTTCATGATCTCTAAAGAAAATATGGCAACTTTGTTCAAACGAATGAGTCTGCAGGAGTACGAGGACTTTTATAAACAATACTATTGATCATGAAGAAACGCACAACAGTAGCCCCAGATAGTCCAGATCGATTGAATGTAATCGTGGAAGGATCTAAAGTGATTGGAGATATGATCACTGAGTCCAATTTGCGTATTGACGGCATAGTGGAAGGAAATGTTACCGTTGCTGCGAAAATTGTGATTGGTAAGTCCGGTCAGATCAAAGGAAATCTTACCTGTGGAGATGCAGACGTTGAAGGAAGTGTAGATGGTTTGATTAAAGTAGAAGGCTTGCTCTCATTACGTTCGTCTGCTCGAGTTGTAGGAGAGATCACAACAAGTAAGCTTCAGGTTGAAGAAGGGGCTAACTTCTCTGGTAATTGCACTATGAGCAATGCTGGGAAGAAACCAACAGCTAACCCGTCCATTCAGCCCGAAGAAAATGTGGTGTATTAATGTCTAGTCAAGAGGACAAAGACAAGAAATCTCGAAACAGTGCGCGATATCTTGCTTTAACTGGGATTGCGGCGCAAATGGGCGTTACTATCGTCGCAGGAGGCTATCTCGGTAAATATCTCGATGGAAAATATCCAAATGACAAACAATGGTTTACAATCGGTGTAACGCTCTTTAGCGTTGCCGTAGCTCTATATGTTGTTTTAAAACAAGTGAACCGCCTAAATCAAAAAGATGAAAACAATCGTTAAGGTTGCACCGATGTATTTGTTGGTGCTCGCTGGAGTATTTTTCTTGCATTACGGCAAGGTGCATGGTTCAGATTATAAATTCGTTGATTTGTATGGGAAAAACTATGGTTTCAATGTAATTTTTACCATTGTTTTCTTTATCGCTGCACTGCTCCTTGCAAAGAAAAATCTCGATCAGCTATCATATGCTTATTTAGGCTTTATCGGGTTAAAGTTTATCATCTTCTTTTTTACGATTTACCCCGACTTATCAGAGGAGAATCCCGTAGCGGGAATGGAGGGGCATGTTTTCCTGGTTCCTTTCGTTGTGAGCCTGCTTGCTGAGGTCTTTGTTTTGATTGGGTTATTAAAAGACCCTAGTTGACTTATTAACATTCGGGAAATAATTCTTCCTAATAGTTTTTCTGTCTTGATTTATTAGTTACCTTTGCGGCGATTTTTAACGGCGAATTACAGTTGTTTTATGTATAAGTTGATTCTCGCAGTAATAGTATCTGCAATCGTAAGCCCAGCGATGGTTTTCGCTAGTTCAGAAGGCGAAGAACACGTTGATGGACACGAAGGGCCACACAAGCCATGGTCTGAAATGTCAGACGAGGAAAAAAGAGAGGAAATCAAGGGGGATATCGAGCACCACGTTCAAGATGCTTATGAGTTCGTTTTGTTTTCTTCTGAAAGAGATCACAAATCTTACGGATTTGGATTGCCAGTCATTCTTTGGGATGATGGATTTCACTTTTTCTCTGGGGGGGCTTTTGAACACGGAAAGGCTGTAGTAGAATCTAATGGGAAATACTACAAGCTTTATCACAATAAGATTTACGAGGTAGATGGTGCTGACGGTGAAATAATCAAGGATAAAAACAAGAAGGTGACAAACGCAACGCCTATCGATATGTCTATTACCAAGAACGTTTTCAGTTCTATCTTGATTGCCATTGTAATTTTCTTGATTTTCCGAGGTGTAGCAAAAGCATACCGCAACTCTTTGAGTCCGTCGCGTTCAGCGAAGTTTTTTGAACCGTTAATCATTTTCGTTCGTGATGAAATCGCGAAGCCAAACATTGGAGAAAAGTACTACGCACGTTACATGCCGTACTTGTTAACAGTCTTCTTCTTCATTTGGATTGTAAACTTATTCGGATTGACACCACTTGGGATTAACGTAACCGGTAACATAGCAGTAACAGCGTGTTTGGCATTAATTACGTTTATCATTACACAAGTTTCAGGGAAGAAAGACTACTGGATGCACATCTTCTGGATGCCAGGTGTTCCTGTTCCGATGAAAATCATATTGGCACCAATCGAATTGTTGGGTGTCTTTATTAAGCCATTTGCATTGATGATTCGTTTGTACGCGAACATCTTGGCAGGTCACATCGTATTGATGAGTTTGATCGCATTAATCTTCTTGTTTGATAACTGGTTCGCACGTGGAGCTTTCTTCAGCTTGTCGTTCTTGTTGTCGATCATTGAATTGCTTGTAGCATTTCTACAGGCGTACATCTTTACGATGTTAACAGCGTTGTACTTTGGTTCGGCCGTGGAAGAACACGACCATGATCATGCACACGCACATTAGATTTGTAAATTTTTTAACTAATAAATAAATAATCATGGGTATGCCAGATATTATTGGAGCAGGATTGATTGTACTAGGTGTAGGACTTGGAATCGGACGAATCGGTGGGTCTGCAATGGAAGCAATCGCACGTCAACCAGAGGCAACAAACAAAATCCAGACAGCAATGTTGATCGCAGCAGCGTTGATCGAGGGTATTGGTTTCGCCGCTTTGGTAATGAAATAAGATCCTCAAAGGAAAACAAGATGTTGCCAGTGCGGTTGGCTCTGGCAACTCTTTTATTAGTTAAATAAGATTATATAAAACAGACATGGAAAAGTTAATTAACGAATTCTCATTTGGATTGTTTTTCTGGCAAGCGTTGATCTTCATTGCCTTGCTATTGTTACTTCGCAAATTTGCTTGGAAACCAATTTTGAATGCTGTAAATGAGCGTGAGCAAAAAATTTCCGATTCTTTGGACTTGGCTGAAAAGACAAAGGCAGAGATGGAAGCGCTGAAAGCTTCAAACGAAGATCTATTAAAGGAAGCACGTGCAGAGCGTGATGCGATGATCAAAGACGCTAAAGAAACTGCGTCACGTATGGTTGCTGAAGCGAAGGACAAAGCAAAAGAAGAAGGAAACAAAATGTTGGCTGCGGCTCAAGAATCAATTAACGCCGAGAAAGCGGCTGCGATTACAGAATTGAAAACACAAGTTGCTGCATTCTCTATCGAAATCGCTGAGAAAGTGGTTCGAGGAGAGTTGTCATCTGCAGATAAGCAAAAAGCTTTGGCAGATAAGTTGGCAGAGGACATTAACATGAACTAAGAAAGCATGAAGGGTACTAAAGTAGCTGCACGTTACGCGAAAGCACTTTTGGAATTAGCGATCGAAAGAAAGAGCGTTGATTCGGTGCTCGGTGATATGCAGTTTTTGCTTCAAGTGAACAATGAAGCGCGTGATTTCGAGTTGTTGATTGCAAGTCCAATTATCAAGGCTGACAAAAAAATGGAAATCTTCAAGCTTGTTTTTGAACAGTTCGAAGAGTTGAGCATGTCTTTCGTTGAATTAATCACGAAAAATGGGCGTGAGTCCTACTTGCCAGCAATTGCGGAGGCATTTGAAGCACAAGTAAAAGAACACAAAGGAATTGTTCCAATGACGTTGGTGTCAGCGGCACCGTTGGATGCAAAGACAAAAGACGCAATCGTTGCTAAAGTGCAAAGTAGTGTCAAAGGAACTTTGGAAATAACAGAGGTTATCGATGAAGAGTTAATCGGTGGCTTCATGGTGAAAATGGGAGATGTTCAAATTGATGCTTCCGTTGCTAGCCAGTTTAATAATTTGAAACAACGTTTAACACGATAACTTTTTAGAATGATACATGCCGCACATTGAGCGGAGTCGAAATGTAAGGTACTGAATCGTTCCAATTAAAACAACACAAGATGGCAGATGTAAAACCAGCAGAAGTTTCTGCAATATTGAGAGAGCAACTTTCAGGATTCCGTTCGGAAGCTGAATTGCAAGAGGTAGGTACCGTACTCGAAATTGGTGACGGTATCGCACGTATTTATGGTCTGAAAGGAGTACAATACGGTGAATTGATCGAGTTCGATGGTGGACTTCAAGGAATCGCATTGAACCTGGAAGAGGATAACGTAGGTGCTGTATTGCTTGGTCGCTCTACAGAAGTAAAAGAAGGAGACACTGTAAAGCGTCTCGGACGAATCGCTTCTGTGAAAGTTGGAGAAGGAATGGTAGGTCGTGTAGTGGATACACTAGGATTGCCAATCGACGGTAAAGGACCAATCGAAGGTGAATTGTTCGAAATGCCAATCGAACGTAAAGCACCAGGGGTTATCTTCCGTCAACCAGTAAACGAACCACTTCAAACAGGAGTTAAGGCGGTAGATGCGATGATTCCAATTGGACGTGGACAGCGTGAGTTGGTAATTGGTGACCGTCAGACAGGAAAAACAACTGTTTGTATTGATACGATCATCAACCAGAAAGAATTCTACGACGCTGGTGAGCCAGTATTTTGTATCTATGTTGCTGTAGGTCAAAAAGGATCAACAGTGGCAGGAATCGTTAAGAAATTAGAAGATGCTGGAGCAATGGCATATACGGTGGTAGTAGCGGCAAACGCCTCTGACCCCGCTCCGATGCAGTTCTACGCACCAATGACAGGTGCAGCGGTAGGTGAATACTTCCGTGATACGGGTCGTCCGGCATTGATCGTATTTGATGACTTGTCGAAGCAAGCGGTTGCATACCGTGAGGTTTCACTTCTTCTTCGTCGTCCTCCAGGTCGTGAGGCATACCCAGGAGACGTATTCTACTTGCACTCGCGCCTTTTGGAGCGTGCAGCAAAGGTGATCAATGACGACGCGATTGCAGCACAAATGAATGACCTTCCAGAATCTTTGAAAGGAAAAGTAAAAGGAGGTGGATCTTTAACAGCTCTTCCAATTATTGAAACGCAAGCGGGTGACGTATCTGCATATATCCCAACGAACGTAATTTCCATTACGGATGGACAGATCTTCTTGGAGTCTGACTTGTTCAACTCTGGTATCCGTCCAGCGATTAACGTAGGTATCTCGGTGTCACGTGTAGGAGGATCGGCGCAAATTAAATCCATGAAAAAAGTAGCTGGTACTTTGAAATTGGATCAGGCGCAGTTCCGTGAATTGGAAGCGTTCGCGAAATTTGGTTCTGACCTTGACGCAGCAACGAAGTCTGTACTAGACAAAGGAGCTCGTAACGTTGAGATCTTGAAGCAGATGGAGGGAGATCCGTACACAGTAGAAAACCAAATTGCAATCATCTACGTGGGTACAAAAGGATTGATCCAAAACGTACCTGTGGACAAGGTGAAGGCATTTGAAGCGGAATACCTTGATTACTTGAACGCGAAGCACCGTGATACTTTGGATGCATTGAAAGCAGGAAAGTACACTGATGCTGAAACCGATGTTCTTGCGCAAGTAGCAAAGGAATTAGCTGCTAAGTACTAATAAGAAATAAAGAATAAGAAATAATGAATAAGGGGTGAAAGTATTCCTTATTCATTATTCAAAATTCAATATTCTAAAAGATGGCAAATCTTAAAGAAATAAAAAACAGAATCACCTCGATTTCATCGACAATGCAGATTACTTCTGCGATGAAGATGGTATCGGCAGCGAAGTTGAAGCGTGCACAAGATGCAATTACGCAGATGCGTCCGTATGCTGAAAAATTGCAGGAGATTTTGGGGAACTTGAGTGCAACACTCGATCTTTCTGAAAATGCATATTCGCACCAACGTGAAGTGAAGAATGCTTACATCGTAGCGATTACATCCAATCGTGGACTTTGTGGAGGATTCAATAACAACGTAATCAAGCAAGTAAATGCTTTACTAAAGGGTGAGTACGCTGGATACAACACGAAAGTAATTTCAGTGGGTAAGAAGGTGAACGATGCGTTCAAACGAAGTGATAAAAACTACCGACCTGAAGGAATTGGTTCTGCAGAAGACATGTTCAACGATTTAACGTTTGAGCGTTCATCACAGCTGGCTGAATTCCTAATGGACGAGTTCGCAGCAGGAAAAGTGGACAAAGTGGTTATTATTTACAACAAATTCATCAATGCGGCTTCCCAAGAGATCGTAACGGAGCAATTCTTGCCAATCGTTCCCGCAGAGTCCAATGATAATGCTTCTGCTGGAGATTATATTTACGAGCCATCGAAATCAGAGATCGTGGAAGATTTGATTCCAAAATCTTTGAAAACACAGTTGTTTAAAGGATTGTTGGATTCACATGCTTCCGAGCATGGAGCACGTATGACAGCAATGCACAAAGCAACAGACAACGCTACAGAACTAAAACGTACATTGACGCTAGAGTACAACAAAGCTCGTCAGGCGGCAATTACGAACGAAATTTTGGAAATTGTTGGTGGAGCCGAGGCTCTCAACAATTAGTCGAAATAAACTTTATATATGCAAACTCCCGATTCGAAAGAGTCGGGAGTTTTTTTGTGCATTGAAGGAAAAGTCTTGCTCGTTGATGTCCTCCCCCCAGCCCCCTCCAAAGGGGGAGTTATCCTTCCTTGAGCTCAATCTTCCTATTTGAATTAGCATTTACAATCTTTCCGAAATCCTTTCCCCTTAGGAGGTGTAATAAAATAGAGAATGGCAAAATTGTACATCGAGCGGAGCCGAGATGTACATTTCAACTCTGTTCAACTGCATCTCGGCTCCGCTCAATGCGCTAACTACCCGTTTTTATCGAAAATAATCTTCCAAGAGTCTAACAACACGAACTTGTCCTTGGTGTTAAAATGACGCCCTTGCCTTTATCGAGGAAATCACCTTTGGAGGGGGATAAAGGTGGAGGATGTAAAACCAAAAATCGAATTTCTAACCTAGAACTATTGCACCTTAAGAGGGGAGGATAATCCCACATAATTTCATAATTTGCGTACATGAAATACATCCTATTATTACTGCTATTAACTCCAGTCTTGTCTTGGGCACAAGAAGAACCGCCAGTTGCTCCACCACCACCGCCACCACCTGTGGCAGTAAAAGTAAAGAAGAAAACTCTCCCCGAAGTCGTCGATTTCCCTGACGTAGAGGCAAAATTCCCAGGAGGAAGTGAAGCCCTGAGCGCCTTTATTCGGGAGAACTTAGAGTATCCTCAATCTGCTGTAAACCGGCAGCAACAAGGAAAAGTGTATCTCAGTTTTATCGTTGAGAAAGATGGTAACATTACACGTATAAAAGTTGAGCGAGGCGTATCGGCTGAATTGGACGAAGAGGCGAAAAGAGTTGTTGACTCCATGCCCAACTGGAAACCAGCTGAAGCAGGAGGGAAGCCCGTAGCATCTCGATGCCGACTTCCAATCGTATTTCAGCTCAGCGAGACAGAATAACATTTGCTTGAGCCTAAGAAGAACAAACTAGCACGATTCTTGTAGTTTTTTGATTATGAAATTGCTACTTCTAGTATTATTTATCCCGCTTTTTAGCTTCAGTCAGGAGGACACGACCATAGTAGATTTTCCAGATGTGGAGGCGTCATTTCCTGGAGGAAACGTGAAGATGGTGCAGTTTATTTCTGGAAATTTAGAATATCCAGATACTGTTGATGTTGATTTTGTTTCAAAGATTTATCTATCCTTTATCGTCGAAAGTGATGGTTCTATTTCAAATATTGAAATGATGAATGCCGAAGGTTCATCTTTGGAAAAGGCCTACGTCAATTTAATTCAGAAAATGCCCAAATGGGATCCTGCTGAGTTAAATGGCGAAGCGGTGAGATCTCGTTGTAGGCTACCTATTTGTATAAATCTCCAGTAGTTAGAATTCATAGGATAAGCCTGCCGACAGATCTTCGCAGCCAGATTACACTAAAATCCCAAAATATTTTAAGAAAAAAAGACATCCTGGTGAGTAAATCTGTATTTTAGAGAAACGGGTAGAATTGTCTCAAATTTGTCCAAAATGATTCTCCTGAAACGCTACAATAAAATCTTAAAAGAAACATTATCAACCATTTTAGGAAAATGGAGTAGTTATTGAGTTGCCCTACACAGTTTAAATTAAATTGTATGGTAAGCAAAATACTATTCGCTGTGTTTTTTCTTCTGATAACCCTTTCTGGACTATCTCAGATCGACTCCACGAAATTTAAGAATGTCGAGATTAGCGGATACCTAGAAACCTATTACACTTACGACTTTTCAAACCCACAAGATCATAATCGACCAGGATTTTTTTACTCCTTCAATCGGCACAATGAGTTGAACCTCAACCTCGGTTTCATCCGTGCGAAATACGAAGAAAAAAGAGTAAAGGGAAACCTGGCTTTAATGACCGGAACCTATTCACGCGCAAATCTTGCACATGAGCCAATTGTCTTGCGTTCTTTACTTGAGGCAAGTATTGGCTATCAGTTGCTCAAGAAAAGACAGCTTTGGTTGACGGCAGGTGTATTCCCTTCTCACATTGGGTTTGAAAGTGCCGTTGGAGCAGATTGCTGGAACTTGACCAGAAGTATTCTCGCGGAGAATTCTCCCTACTATCTCTCTGGTGCCAAATTGTATTACACTACAGAGAATGAAAAGTGGACGTATGGTGTAACAGTTGCCAATGGTTGGCAGAGAATTCAACGCCAGCCAGGAAATCAATTGGTAGGCTTGGGACATCAAATCACGTATCAGCCGAACTCAAAATGGACCTTCAATAGTAGTTCGTATATAGGTTCTGAGTTTCCAGATTCCACCCGAAGAATGCGTTATTTCCATGATTTTTATCTCATCACTGAATTGACTGACAAGTTTGGTTTAATCGCTGGGATTGATATCGGTGCAGAGCAAGCATCCAAAAATTCTGACATCTATAATCTTTGGTACGCTCCTGTTTTGATCGCTAGATATAAAGTCTCTCCAAAGGTTGCATTCGCTGGACGCATAGAATATTATGATGATCAGAACGAAGTGATCATTTCTACTACAGATGGGAATGGTTTTGCTACGCTCGGGTATTCGTTGAATGCAGATTTTCAATTGAGTGAGATGCTTCTTTGGAGAGTTGAAGCGAGGTCATTGACAGACAGGCGTGATATTTACTTCAACGCAGAAGGTTCGCCAGCGAATCGTAACACATTTGTGGCTACTTCTTTATCCTTATCATTTTGAATTTAAAATTACCAGATATGTTTTCTTCATTATTTAAGTCAACCTCACCTCAAGTCAATATCGTACTTGGTTTCCTTATGTATGTGTTGTTAGGATTTGTTTTGTTGGCGATGCCTTTTTTTCAAAAAATGGACGTACCTCTTTTGGACAGTTTATTCATTGCATCTTCTGCCGTTTCCACAACAGGATTGGTCACTGTTAGCGTATTCGATAGCTACAACTTCGGGGGGCAATTTGTGGTAATGTGTCTTTTTCAAATTGGAGGAATCGGATATATGACCCTGACAACTTATTTTTTATTGAGGACCACGAATAGTATTTCTAGATGGCACAGTAAAATTATCGGAACAGAGTTTACGATGCCCAAAACTATTGAGATCAAGGACTTTCTCAAGTCGGTGATTGTATTCACTTTGGTCATGGAGGCCTTAGGAGCGATTTCGTTTTTTATTGCCTTTAAACAGGAGGGCATGGCCACTTTGGAAGCCGTTTGGAGTTCGATTTTTCACAGCGTTTCGGCATTTTGTACAGCTGGATTCTCTCTGAATAATGATAGTTTCATACATTTTCAGAATAACGGACATATTAATGCAACGATTTCTATACTTGCGATTGCAGGATCTCTTGGTTTTATAGTAGTGACAGATATTTGGAACCGAATCACGCGAAAATCAGACAGCCTATCATTTACCACAAAACTTATTTTCTACAGTTTTATCATTCTCCTCACTTTAGGTACAGTGCTGATTTATTTTACTGAGCCTGCTACGGAGTTTGATGGAGAAAAATCTCTACTTACGTCATTTTTCCAGACAATGACCGCCATGACTACAGTTGGGTTCAATACTGTTGATACGGGAGCTTTATCCAAGCCAATCATTATGTTCATCATTTTTTTAATGTATTTGGGAGCATCGCCTTCGGGTACGGCCGGTGGAATGAAAATTACGACACTCATTGCAATGCTTAGTGTCATTTGGAGTAGAATTACCGGGCGCAAGAAAATTACCTTTATGAACCGATCCATTCCTTTCGAGCGACTTTATGTGGCAACCTCCACGTTTATTTTATATACCAGCATTGTATTTTTCATGACTTTTATCTTGTGTTTTTCGGAATCACATTCGCTGGAAAATATTCTTTTTGAAGTCGCATCTGCCCTGGGTACTGTAGGATTGAGTACAGGAATCACGGGTGATTTATCAGTATTTGGCAAAATTGCTATCACCGTAATCATGTTTATTGGTCGGGTAGGAGTGCTAACCTTTGGCTTTGCGCTTCTCGCCAGAAAAAGTAAAGAAGAACCAGAAATTATTGAAGATGATTTAGCCGTCTAAGTACGTAACGTTCTTTTGTAAAACTTCGCGATTACGAAAATAGCGCTCCTCGCTTTTGACCAAAAAAGCCCGAACCAAGTAATTTCTCGATTCGGGTCTTTCTATACTTTCTCGTGAAAAGAGAGAATTAGAATCCTTTTTCGTTGATTCCGGCCATTAAATAAGGAGCGCTGAATCCTAACGCTTTTGTCGAAGCATCAAAACCATCTGTAGCTTCCATTACAGCGGTTGCAATTCCTGAGTTCTCCAATTGTGTTGCTCCTTCGTTCACGTACATAGTACCTTCAATGGTACCGTTTTGCCCGTCGAATGAGAACTTAGCAATTACCACACATGTGTTTTGTGTCGTTGGACTTACGTACATAACTGAACGTGTGTAGGGACCAGGGTTCGCTGGACAAATCCAACTTCCTTTGAAGTTTGTGCGGTTTCCGTCAGCTGGAGAAGATGTAAATCCTCCTTCAAAATCTGAATGTTCGATTGCTGGTTCTTTGTGGTTTTTAGCGTTTTCCGCCATAAATACTAAACTTGCCATGATGTAAAGTTTTTTAAGTGAATAATAGTGTTTCGTACTCTGTTGAGGCTTTTCCGATTACGCCTGAAGCAAAGTGGAATTGGCTGCCGTACTTTCGAAAGTTCCGTTTTGCTACATTTCAAAGGTGAAGCAATTTCGAGTCGAAAAAATGAATGTTGTCACGAAAGCAAAATTTCATGTCATGAAAGATGGCATCTGGGAGCACATTATCTGTTTACGAATCATATTTGTGTTTTGTAAGAAATTGCAGTTACTTACGTTTAAATATCTGAATGCTACAAGCTCATGATGAAAAATGCACTTCTCTTACTGGTTCTAATCTTCAGTTTTCAATCCAATGCCCAGTTAGCTGATGGTTCCACGGCTCCAGATTTTACCCTGGATGACATCGTAGACAGCAATTCCTACAATTTGTACAGCTATTTGAATCAAGGGAAAACGTGTTTCGTGGAAATTTTTGCTGCACATTGCCCTGGTTGTTGGGGATACCATCAGGCCGAAACTTTAAAGGATTTATACAATACATATGGTCCTAATGGTTCGGATGAAGTCATGGTTTTCGCTTTGGAATACGATCAGTATAATTTTTATGATGCATTTGTTGGGGTCGGTCCTGCCTGGGTGACAGCGGGAAACTGGTTAGACGGAACGCCGTATCCTATCTTTCAAGTGGAAGGTGCCGACAGAACAGTCTTCGATGATTACAACGTGACGTTCTATCCGGTGGTGTACATGGTCTGTCCCAATAAGGTTTTGAAGCGCGTATCTACTTCTTTGAGTTACCAGCAATTGTATGACGGCATCGCCGAATGTGCGACCCTGTCAACAGCGGAAGATATGATGGAAGGAAAGGTGTACTTGGAACCAAACAATAATTTGGTTTTCGAAGATTTTGAAGAGGTACGGTCTGTTGAAATTATGAATATGCAAGGTCAATCGGTTCGTACGATTTCGGAAATCTCTTCTGGAACAATTACACTTGACGATCTTGAGACGGGTATTTATTTATTCCTCATTCATGCGGAAAAAGGTGTATTGGTAGAGCGTTTTCAAGTGAAGTAACTGTTAAGAGCGTAAAACGCTGTCTTCTTGCTTTTTTTGCCATATAAGATGAAAGACCGCTCAGATAGACGATCTCAATGCTCGAAGAATGTTAACTAACGCACGAAGTGGAGTCAAATCGCATCTTATTTCTTACTCAAAGTTCCAGCGGATTGAACCAAAGCCGAACAGTTTTGTACTGATGAGTAGCTAGTCGAGTTAAAGGGCAGATATTCAATATAATCATTAACCAAATCGCTGAATTGAGTTATGACTTTTACTCGAAGGTACACGACAAACGTAATTCTATGAAACTAACTGCAAGCTTCCGATCAGCTTTACCCCTAACGACATTACTTTTCATCTTATTCTCTTGTGGCAATCGTCATCAGTACAGCAATGCCTATGGAACTAAGTCTAGTGGCGGTTCTCGACCTGCATATAAAATGAGTAGCATACGGGGACATCAACTGGTTAGAAGTGGTGATAACAGTTATAGTGCAGATGCAAACTACAACGACGCACCCATGGGAGGATTACCACTCACGGACTCCATTGCGGGCGTAATTGCATCATCAGAAGTATTGCAAAAGGAAGTGCCTGAGGTTGCATCTCAATACGAACGCTATGCATCCTTCACGGAAAACGAATGGATAAAAAGTAGCGATGAAGCAAAAAGTACTTTTAGTATTGATGTAGACAACGCAGCGTACACCAACTTCCGACGATTCGTAAATCAAGATCAATTACCTCCAAAAGATGCGATTCGCGTGGAGGAGTGGCTGAATTTTTTCAATTATGAATTGGACGCGCCGAAGGAAACGGACAAGCACCCTCTGAAAATTGCAACAGAGATTCAGCCGTGTCCCTGGAACGCAAAAGACGATTTGGTTATGGTGAAAATGCAGGCGAAAAAGCCCATCGAGGAGCAATTGCCACCATCCAATCTGGTCTTTTTGGTAGATGTGAGTGGTTCTATGAATAGTCCAAACAAACTACTATTGGCGCAAAGTAGTATGATTAAGTTGGCCAATAAGTTACGTCCGATTGATCGATTGAGCATCGTGACTTACGCCGGTGCGTCCAACATCGTTTTAGAGCCTACTTCAGGGGCTGAAAAGAAGAAAATAATCGCAGCTGTAAATAGTTTAAGCTCAGGAGGTGGAACAGCAGGATCGAAAGGATTAGAAACGGCGTATGAGTTGGCACAGAAAAATTTTAATCCCGATGGAAACAATCGAATCATTGTGGCTTCTGATGGTGATTGGAACATCGGTACCACGAGCACTCAGAACGTCAAAAAACTGATTGAAAAGAAACGAGAAACAGGTATTTTCTTAAGTGTTTTAGGCTTTGGAATGTACAATCTGAATGACGAACTAATGGAGAACATGGCGGACAATGGTAATGGTAATTATGCTTATATAGACTCTGATAAGGAAGCCACACGAATTTTTGATACGGAGTTTGCGGGAAGTATGTATACCATTGCAAAAGATGTGAAGTTACAGCTGGAATTTGATTCAACAGTAGTGGAAAAGTACCGATTGATTGGATACGAAAACCGAGTGCTGGAAAACTGGCAATTTGACAATGACACTATAGATGCCGGTGATTTAGGAATGGGCCAAAATGTTATTGCTTTTTATCAAGTGACACGTAAGGAGCATACCAACGATAACAAACTAGGTAAAATCGATTTTAGATACAAACCATTGAAAAGTGATGTGAGCAAGCTGTTGTCACACCCAATGATTCCAACTCATACGAAGGAAACTACAGACTTTCAATTTGCCTCATGCGTGGTTGAGTTTGCCTTGTGTTTGCGTGAAAGTGAATATCGAGGAGATGCTAATATGGCGGAAGCAATCCTTCGCGGAAAGCAAAACCTGGGAGATCCAAGTCAAAAATTGAGTTATGAGAAGCGCGTCGAATTTATTGGACTTATGGAAAAAGTGAACAAAATGTGGGGAGGATATGTGCTTGAAGAAGCACCAAAAATCACAGAGGACAAAGCGCCAAGTCTAAAACTGTATCCGAATCCAGCTTCTGACTTTACAACTATAGAAGTGCCCAAAGAGCTGAGTCATGAATGGAGTATTCAAATTTTCACCTTATCAGGAACCTTGAAAAAAGTACAGCACTTTAACGAGACTACTGCGGGCCGCGTCGATTTACAAGGACTAACTCCACAGGCTTACCTTGTAAAAGTTTATGGTGGCGGATATAACTACGGATATTTGCGTTTGGTGGTCAATTAGAAAAGGCTTTTTCGCTCTACGATAGAAGACACGAGATGAATTACACACGTCATTTCTAATTCATTATTCAACATTCCTAATTCTATTTATTCTTCCCTCACCCCAATAACATCTACCTTTTCAGTACGAATGAGTTCGTTGTACTTCGGGATATCGTTTTTCTGAATGGAGTACCATTTCTCCAATTCCGTATCAATTTTTTTGGTGATATCCTTAGCCACGCCAATCATTTGTTCTGTTGGTCGGTAAATTCCCATACTCGCTAAAGACGCCACGTGAGCGAGTTTGTTGTTTAGCATAATTGGGTAATTCAGCATGTCCTGATTGCTCTTCAATTTCGTTTGATACAAGACTTTTTCAATATCTGTCATCAAAGAATCCAATCGCTCACCTTCCTCTATCACAGTGCTGAACTTTACGTTGTCAATACGCGATTTTAAGGCGGCTATTTGATCCTTCAAAGTGCGCATTGCTCGGATGGCATCGTGTGTCTCGTCTAACTTGTTTCGTATTTCTAAAAGAAATGCAAATTGTGCTTGCCGATCTTCAGCGTTGCCCTCAATTCGCGGATCCAACAAAATCTCAAACGAAATCTCAACGCTGTCTTTTTCCTCTCCGTTTTCACGAATCAACCTCGCCAAGTACTTGCCCGGAGGTGCCTTGGGACCTTGCAGTGTTCCCCACCACATCAACAATCCGTCAAATTCATCCGCTTTTTCATAACGCGTGTCCCAAACAAAAGTGTTCATACCCGCTTCTGCTTCAAATTTGTCATCTTTATCAGAAGCGTTGGTGCTAAACTTTCGAATCAATTTTCCTTCCGAATCCATGAATGTAAAGGTCAGATGGTTGTAACCTTCTGGTACATTGTAGTGGAACTTCACGCCAGCTGGATGATTGGTTCCAGCCAGTAATGAGGTTCGATCGGATCCGCCATACCCAACTGTTGGATGAGAAGAGAACAAACGCAACGCGTCCTTTTCCGTTGGCTTTTTCATTTCGTCCCAAATCACATTTAAATCATCAAAAACCCAGAAGCTTCGCCCTTGAGTAGCAACAATTAAATCGTTATCCTTCAGAGCGAGGTCTGTTATTGGGACAAGGGGTAGATTGAGTTGGAACGGTTTCCAGTTGGCACCATTATCTGTACTAATGTACATTCCGAATTCAGTGCCACAATACAGTAATCCTTCCATATTTTGATCCGCGCGAATAACTCTGGTGAAATGCTCGTTTGGAATTCCATTCGTGATTAGTTTCCACGTTTTTCCGTAATCGGTGGTATGATACAGGTATGGAGTGTAATCTCCCATTCGATACATCGTAGCGGCAACGAAAAGTCCTCCTTTATTGAATGGGTCTGCCTCAATACTATTGATTTGCGCCCACTCAGGCAATTTCTTTGGCGTGACGTTGGACCAATTTTTTCCTCCGTCTTTGGATACGTGAATCAAACCATCGTCAGATCCACACCACAACAAATTTTTCTCGTACGGAGATTCCAAAGCAGCGAAAATGGTTGCATAGTATTCGACCCCTGTATTGTCCTTGGTTATTGGTCCTCCTGAAGAAACCAATTTTGTGCTGTCGTTTCTGCTTAAATCTGGCGAAATGATTTCCCAATTCTGCCCGCCGTTGTATGAAACATGCAGAAATTGCGAACATGTGTACAATTTATTTTTATCGTGTGGAGAAAAGAAAAGCGGGAAATTCCATTGAAATCTATATTTCATGCCCTCAGCACCGTATCCAATTGGATTATCTGGCCAAACATTAATCGCACGATTCATATTGGTGTGATGATTGTACCGCGTGAGGTAGCCACCGTAACTTCCTCCGTAAACGATATCGTTATCCTTCGGGTCTGGAGCGATATGTGCACTTTCTCCCCCGGCGGTAGACTCCCAACTGTCGTTGCCGATCAGTCCCCATTGCGCCCGTGAATCAATACGTATGGTTGAGTTATCTTGTTGCGCACCATAAATTCTATAAGGGAAGTGGTCGTCTGTTGTCACGCGGTAAAACTGCGCTGTAGGTTGATTATAGTAAGTAGTCCAGCTTTTACCGCCGTCATATGAAACCTGACCGCCACCATCATCAGCAATGATCATTCGGTTTGGATCTTCTGGTGAAATCCACAAATCGTGGTGATCGCCATGTGGTGCGTTGTGCGATGAAAAAGTTTTCCCGCCATCTGTAGATTTGTGATACGAAACATTCATTACGTACACTTTGTCGGCATCTTGAGAATCGGCGTAAATGCGCGAGTAATACCAGGCACGCTGGCGTAGGCTTCTATCGGAGTTTGTTTGCTCCCAGGTTTCGCCGCCATCATCAGAACGGAAAACACCACCATTTTCATTTTCAATAATGGCCCAAACACGATCTGGATCTGCTGGAGAAACGGTTACTCCAATAATTCCCAAAGTTCCTTCCGGCATACCTTTTTTATCGGAAAGTGACTCCCAGGTTGCCCCACCATCATTTGACTTCCACAATTGAGATCCTTCACCTCCAGATGAGAAATCGTAGGGTGTTCTACGTACATTCCACGTACTGGCGTAAATTACTTCCGGATTGACAGGGTCCAATATTAAATCCACTGCACCCGAACGGTTATTAGCGAACAAAACTCGTTTCCAGGTCTTTCCTCCGTCAGTTGATTTGTATACGCCACGCTCCTCGGTATCTTTGAATAAGTCGCCCAAAACTGCCGCATAAACGATGTCTGGATTCGTAGGGTGCACACGAACTCTTGGGATATGGCGAGAATTTTTCAAACCCATTTGCATCCAGCTTCTACCGCCATCGATAGATTTATACATTCCAGTGCCTGGAGATACGTTTCCGCGAACGGTTACCTCACCACCACCGACGTAAATAATATTGTTGTGCGATTTAGAAACTTCCACCGCTCCGATGGAACCGCCAAAGTATCCATCCGATATATTTTCCCAGGTGGTCCCACCATTTTCAGTGCGCCAAACGCCACCACCGGTCGTCCCCATGTAAAAAAGCATCGGCTTGCCATCAACACCTGTCACAGCCGCCGATCGACCTCCGCGGAACGGACCAATACAGCGGTACTCTAGTCCTTTGTTAATCGTTGGAAATGCGTCTTGAATATCTAGTTTTTGAGCATTGCTTGAGAAGGTAGAACTCAATACAAGTGCAAGAACGCACGCTTTGATGGCTTTCATAATTCGCAGTTTTAGACGGATTAAATTAAGCATTCCATTGCGACCATTGAGGGCGAAAGTATGAATGCGGTGATAAAGATGATGAGTGGACAATTTGTAAATTATTTCTCTTTGGGGGAGAACTGCCTTCCCTTTGGAACGCTTGTGCTGAAGCTACTCCTTCTTATCAAGTATTGCGGCTTAGGAGATTCAGAGAAAGAATAGGGGGATTGCCTGTCAAATGGAACCAATTGATATTTACGGTATGTTGAAATTACGTCTGTTCGTGTCCTCCCCCTCGAATCCCCCTCCCAAAGGGGGAGGCAGGTTTTTCGGATAAGAAACACTTTTGCAAAGGGAATAAATTAGGTTTCAATGCCATTCTCAAGGAAGTCGCCCTTTGTAGGGAGAGGATAGTGCTCCTGGTTATCGAAAACCATCTCATCTCGGAACGATATTTGCTTTATTTTGAATATGAAACTGCTTCTATTCTTCCTATTATTCGGACCAACTGTTTTTGGACAAGATACCCTGCAACCACCATCAATGGATACGGCTTATCATTCAAATAAGCGATTGGACGCTATTGCTCAGGCAAACAAAGTCATACCGTTTTATACGCCAGAAGCAGAATTTGTTGGTGGAACTCAGGCATTAATAAAGTTTGTGCAAGACAATCTTAATTATCCACAAGAAGCTTACGAGCAGCGAATCGAAGGGAAAGTTTATGTGCGATTTACTGTAAATGCTGACGGCTCATTAAGTGAAATGGAGATAGTTCGTTCCGTGCACCCTTTGTTGGATGAAGAAGCTATTCGACTGGTATCCAGTATGCCGAATTGGATTCCTGGAGTTTGGGAAGGTGAAACTGTTCCCGTTAAGGTTCATTTGCCGGTCTCTTTTGTAATACCAAAAAATGAAGAATGAATTCGAACAAATAGCTTAGATTCAAAGTATGAGACTACTTGCAATTTTTGTTTTATTACCTATCGGTCTGTTTGCGCAGGATACTCTTGTAATTGGTGATAAGAGTGACTCATCCAAGGCACGGATTGTGTTGACAGAATGCATTTATTTACCGTCGGAGGATGCATCGTACAATGGTGGGCGTAAGGCAATGCTCGATTTCATTCGTGAGAATTGTGTTTATCCTTTAGAAGCGCGAAAGCAAGGGATAGAAGGGAAAGTTTGGGTACAGTTTATCGTAAATCACGATGGCTCTTTGGTAGATGTTGAGGTGATACAGAAAGTACATCCGTTGTTAGATGCTGAGGCACTTCGATTAGTCAAATCCATGCCGAATTGGAAGAATGAGATACTACACGGAAAAGATGTTAGAACGCGCGTGCAACTTCCTATCGATTTTGTGATTCTTGATTGACGTATTTTCCAATCTATTTTCTCCTATTTTCGTGTTATGGATGCTTCCCATCAGTTTCTGATCTTACTGCCTTTTGTAGCATTTCTGTATGCTTCGGTTGGTCACGGCGGAGCAAGCGGATATTTGGCTTTGATGGCATTATTTTCATTTACTCCAGAGGTAATGAAGCCGACAGCACTGCTATTAAATTTGTTCGTGGCTGGAATTTCATTTGCTCAGTTTGCTCGTGCCGGACACTTCAATGGATGGCTTTTTTTAGTCTTCGCTGGACTTTCTGTACCGATGTCCTTTTTAGGAGGAATGATAGAAGTAGATTCAGGAGTTTACAAGATTATCCTCGGAATTTTATTGATTTTTGCGATTATACGAATGTTAGGTTGGCAAAAACAGGAAACTGATGCGATAAAATTTGAAAAGAATCCGTTCAATCTGATGCTAGGCTTAAGTTTGGGAGGCGCAATTGGGTTTTTCTCTGGACTTATAGGGATAGGAGGTGGAATTATTTTAAGTCCGTTGATTTTATTACTTCGATGGGGCAATGTAAAAGAGGCAGCGGCGGTATCCGCGTTATTTATTTGGGTAAATTCGGTGGCTGGACTCAGTGGTCAATGGACATCAGGATTGGAACTTTCGTCAGATGTTTGGTGGTATGTTTTACTGGCAGTTTTTGGTGGAGTGATAGGTGGATATTTCGGCAGTCGCCAATGGAATGGCACTATTCTTCGTTACGTGCTTGCTGGAGTGCTGATATTGGCAAGTATCAAATTAATTGGCACAGGACTTTAGCTTTCGTATTACGTGCACCACACTAAAATAGGCGCCGTTTTCATGCAAAGCTATCCTTTGTTCTCAGCGTCTAAATTCGAGATTGCTTCATTCTCTAGTGATTCTGTAATTTCGGAAATCCAGGAGTTATTTTCTGAAGAGAAGATGGTCTCGGTTTCTGAAACAAATCGCTGATGCATTTTTGGATTGGGTTGTGCCATACTTTTGAATCTGGCAGAGACCAATTCTAGCTTGCTGGCGGTGGATACATACGTAAGCAGTTTTTGCTCGTATTTTCCAGCATGAATGTACGAAGCAATCGAGGCAGATGAAGTACTTAAAAGACCAATCCACATGGAAATACCAGGCGAGGTAGTCGCTCCGATGGTTCCTATGGCAACACCGAGAAACCCGAAGATAAGCGTTGCGGCGTTGGCATTATTGATGATCCGCTGAAATTTCGCCGCTCTTAAGCGATAATGCTCATGAATTTGCTTAATCACGCGTTCGTTCATATACTCCTCAAAAGTCATATTCTCACTAAATCGGAGCATTTGATGGCTGTGATTGGTAACAGCTCCCTTTCCTAAAAACAACTTCATGAGCCAATGGGACAATTTTGATCTCTTTTGCTGTGTTACCTTGGACATTTCGGGAGTAATTTCATCTACCTCTTTTAAAATAACCTCTACACGTTCAAAAAGTATTTTCTCTGCATTCTTACTTGAGTACGGAGGTGCTTTCATCGCATACAAATAGGCTTGAACCTTAAGGCTTTCTGCCGCAGCATGTGCTTTCAATTGGGATTTTTCAAGATTGTTACTAAGTACCCTTGTTCCAGCAAATGTAGCCAAGGCGACGGCAATCGCACTCAAAGTGGCAAGCATTTCGTGCAATTCAAATCCAATTTGGAAATAATCGAACTCACCTAAAATGAAACGATCTCCAATAATTGTAGAGCCCGTTGTTCGTCTCGCCTCCACCTCAATCTGGTTGATCTGCTGACTAAGAAGTCCAAAGGCTGCGCCCACTAGCATATAAATCGTGATTCTTCTTCGCCACGTATTAATGATGCTCTTTTTGAAATGAGCAGTCTGATGCCAGATATCGATCTGCTCCTCCAGATAATCGAGTGCTGAACGTCTTTTTTGTTGAAGAGAATCCATTTCAGTGTTCATAGTTCCGTATACTGCAAAGCCATGCTTCGTTTACCTCTACGAAAATCACTCCGTAAAGTTTCAGAAACACTGGGATTCGAGTGCTGGTTATGAAAGATAGTCTTCCTTGATTGGATGGAAATAAGTTTCTTAACTCAATCCAGAAATCTTTCCGTCGTTGTCAATGTTCATTGCTTCCGAAGCAGGTACAGCAGGCAGTCCCGGCATACGCATCATGTTTCCAAGGATCGGGATGACGAAACCAGCGCCAGCGGCAAATTCAAATTCTCGAATGGTGATGCGGAAATGGTCTGGTCGACCAAGCAAGGCATCATTGTCACTGAATGATTTTTGCGTCTTCGCCATACAAACAGGAAGTTCTGAAAGCCCAAGTTGCTCAATCTTTTTCAAATCAGCGATGGCATTTTTCGAATAATCGACACCGTCTGCACCGTAAATCTCGCGTGCAATGGTTTCAATTTTATCCTGAATAGAAATATTCCAATCGTATAGGGATTTAAACTTGTTGTTACCGGCTTCAATTTCTTCGACTACGGCAGATGCCAAATCTTTCATACCTTCGCCACCTTCAGCCCATCCACGCGCGACAATCGCTTTTACACCCATGGCTTCACATTTACGTTGCACCAACTGTACTTCCTCGTTGGTGTCCGTAGGGAACGCATTAATGGCTACTACAGGGTTCAAACCGAATTTCTTTACGTTTTCGATGTGCTTTTCAAGGTTTGCAAATCCTGCAGAAACACGTTCTACTGATGCGGTATTATATTCTTCTTTCAATGCTCCACCGTGGTGACGAAGCGCTCGAATGGTGGCAACCAAAACAACGGCCTCAGGCTTTAATCCGGCAGAAACACATTTGATATCCAGGAACTTTTCCGCTCCGAGGTCAGCTCCAAATCCAGCTTCAGTTACCACATATTCAGAAAGGGACAACCCTGTTTTTGTAGCTATAACGGTATTCGTTCCTTGTGCAATGTTGGCAAAGGGTCCACCATGGATAATGGCTGGGTTGCCTTCCATTGTTTGAACGAGATTCGGCTTAATAGCGTCTTTCAACAATATCGCCATTGCGTTTTCTGCCTTTAAATCACGTGCGTAAATTGGCTTTTTATCGAAAGTCATTCCCACATAAATATTCCCTAGGCGTGTTTTCAAATCTTCAAAATTCTCTGCCATACAAAGAATTGCCATGACCTCTGAAGCAGGTGTTATATTAAAGCCATCTTGACGTGGAATTCCGTTTGCCGTGCCTCCCAGGCCAATTGTGATATCGCGCAAAGCACGATCATTCATATCCATAACACGTTTCCAGGCAATCGTTCGTGGGTCGATGCCCAAATTGCGTGTTTTGCTTTGGATATTGTTGTCAATCAGTGCAGAAAGCAAGTTGTTCGCCTTTTCAACCGCCGAGAAATCGCCTGTAAAGTGTAAGTTGATATCCTCCATTGGAACCACTTGAGAGTAACCACCTCCAGCAGCACCTCCTTTAATTCCGAACACAGGACCAAGTGAAGGTTCACGCAGCACCACAGTTGTTTGCTTTCCAATTTTATTCATTCCCTCCGTTAACCCAATGGAAGTTGTTGTTTTACCCTCACCTGCAGGTGTTGGTGTCATTGCTGTAACCAGAATCAAGTGGTTTTTGGCAATTTTCTCTTCATCGATAACCGAAAGGGGAAGTTTGGCTTTGTATTTCCCGTAAAGTTCCAGTAAATCGTTATCTAGGTTCAGTTTATCCGAAATCGTTTCAATGTGACGCATTTCACAGTTCTGTGCGATTTCTATATCTGAGGGTACTTTTTTGTTCATGGCAGTTTTGTTAATGCTGTTAAATATAGCTGCAATCTGTCAAATAAAAAGATTGATAAGTGAAGATTATGCTAAATCTTAGTGAACATAGCAATTAGGCAGAACGAAAGAAACATGGTAGAAAGGTTGAGTGTTTGGCGGAAGGCAGAAGGTAGAAGGCGGAAAGTAAGGTATAGAACTATAATTTCGATCTATACTTTCCGATCATTTTTGTGATTAAAACTAGTTTCTCATTCAAACGAGCGTGGTCTTCATCCGAAAGATATTCTATTTCTTTGGCAATTTCCAATTGTGTTTCCAGTTCATGTGCAGAACCTATGGAAATATCCAAGAAACGTGATAAGTCTTTGTTTGTTTTTCTCGAAGTTCCTTCAGCAATATTAGAGGGAATAGAAACGGCGGAGCGTCGCATTTGACTTGTTAGCCCAAACTGTTCAGTTGGTGGGAATGATTTAGTTGCCCTGTAAATTTCAACGGCAAACTCTTTACTTAAGCTCCAAAAGGAGAGTGATCTAAAATTTTTCATGTGGGTAGGTTTGCGTTTTAAGTTAGGAAAAATTAGCCTACGGTACCAAACCTCCAAATGTTTATTTTAGTCTTCCGCTTTCCGCTTTCCGCCTTCTGCCTTCTCCCTTCCGCCTTCCACTTTCTAAAAACTACCTACTTCAACGCTATAACGTTTCGCCCAACCATTTATAAAACTCAGTATGCCAAATCAAACTATTTTGATAGTCCAACACCCAATGATTTTCCTCTGGGAAGAATAATAATCGACTTTTGATACCTTGCAGTTGTGCAGCTTGAAATGCTTCCAAACCTTGACCGATAGGGACACGGAAATCTAAACCTCCTTGAATTACCATGATCGGCGTATCCCAATCTTCAACGCGCTCGGCAGGGTTGAAAATGGTATGACTCACCCAGGCGTCTTTGTTGTTTTTGTCCCAGTACGGACCGCCCAAATCCCAATTCACGAAGAAAAGCTCCTCCGTAGTTCCATACATACTTTTCCAATTGAAAATGCCGTCGTGTGCGATAAAACTTTTGAATCGACCGTTATGAATGGCAGCCAAATAAAATGCAGAGTAACCTCCGTAGCTTGCCCCAACGCATCCCAATCGTTCTTTGTCCACATACGGTTCCGTCGCCAGGTCATCGATTGCAGACAAATAGTCGTCCATATTTTGTCCGCCGTAATCTTTGCTGATTTGCTCGTTCCATTCTACACCATAACCTGGCATCCCACGTCTGTTCGGAGCTATAATGATGTAGCCGTGCGCTGCCATCAACTGAAAGTTCCATCGGTAAGAGTAGAATTGACTTAGGGCTCCTTGAGGCCCTCCCTGGCAATACAATAAGGTAGGGTACTTTTTATTCGGATCGAAATCTGGAGGGTAAATCACCCATGAATGTAAATCTGCTCCGTCCGTTGCTTTCGTGATGCGTTTCTCTATTTTTCCCAGTTTCACGCTTGCATATAATGCATCGTTCGCGTGAGTTAACTGCTTCATTTCCCCAGATTTCAAATCTACGCTGTAGATTTCCGTTGCCTGATTCATATCTCCACGCGCTACGATCATCGTACCTTTTACATGCCCTACAATTCCCCGGATATCAAATTGACCGGCTGTAATTTGCTTCGGAGGCAATGGTAGCGCTTTTCCTTTCGGAACAACCAATTCAAAGAGATGAACGGTTCCTTCAACGGCAGCCGTGAGGTAAATTTTGGTACCGTCATTACTCCACTTAAATTCACGAACTGTATTGTCCCAGTTTGCCGTAAGATTTACAGGTTGTCCGTCACGTAAAATGATGATATCGTTTTTATCTGATTCATAACCATCGCGTTTCATTTGCAGCCAAGCGAGCGTTCCATTTGAGGAAAACGCAGGATTCGTGTCGTAACCTTTATTGTTTTTGGTGAGGTTGGTTGTCTGCGCCGTTGCCACATCGAATCGATAAATGTCTGTATTTGTACTCACCGCATATTCCGTTCCGAATAACTTCTTCGTAACGTACAAAACGGCTTTTCCATCTGGTGACCAAATGTAATCTTCCTCACCTCCAAACGGTTTCTGCGGACAATCGAACGGTTCGGTTGCCATAATGTCCATTTTATTGGAACCGTCGATGTCAGAGACCATCACGTGACTGTACTTTCCGTCCTCCCAAGTGTCCCAGTGACGATAATTCAAGGAGTTGTAAATCATCATATTCGATTGATCCATTTCCGGGTAAAAATCCGTTCCGTAGACATCGCGAATTTTTACTTCTTCAGCACTGATTTTACGTTTTCCATCAGGTGAAATATTTTTGTCCGTCAAATAACCATCCACATCGGAAATAGCCTTGACATCTGAGCCGTCCAGGTTCATGACGTAGTATTTCGTACTTTTTTTGTTGGATTGAACATCCACCTTCGAGATAGCATAGACAATTTTTGATTGATCCTCACTAATTCCCAATGGTGATACGCGATTCAATTCAATTAACTTCTCTGGTGTCATATATTCTTGTGACCAAGAGAAAGATGCAATGAGCGTTACGGTTAAAATGGAAAGAATAAGATGTTTCATTCGAGTTGTGACTTTCAATTAACAGAATTTTACGTTGTTTTACAGCGATGGCTAATATACTGATTTCAATCCGCATACCGTGTAAATACGCCATTAACGGACTATTTTGAGCAAACCGATTAACACATTTTAAGTGTGACAAAACAGAGATTTACGTTATACTCGCAACCCAAACGCAACGAATGAAGTCCTATTTACTTTTACTTACTTTATTTCTAAGTTCTCTCGGATTTGCCCAATCGTTAATTGTAGAGGTCCCCGTGCAAGCCATTGATTTACCTGATGGTATTGGTCGAGGAATGATCTATAAAACTGCCGATTCTAGTCTTGTCAAGGGAAATTTTATCGATAGCAATGTCTTTATCGTTCAATTCGAAGCGATAGAAGATGCGAATTACTACTTAAAAATAGTAGCACCTGGATTTGTTGATACGATAATTCCCTTTGTCGCAAAACCTCCCGTAATGAAGTTTGAACCAGTGGTCTTGAGTTCAGATGTTTTACTGGATGAAATCAATGTAGTATACGAGAAACCGGTATTTGAACGGACCATGAACGGCCTGTCGGTGAATGTAAAAGGAACTACTTTGGAGCAGTTGAATACGCTGTTTGACATTTTGAAAGCATCGCCTCGATTGTCATCTCCTGATGATGAATCCATTGAAATTATTGGTCGTGGAAGGCCTCTGATTTTAATTGATCGCCAACCTATCATCTCAAACGATGAATTAAGAGCCATCCCTGCTAGTGAAGTGGATAAGATTGAAATTATCACCAATCCGTCGGCCAAATATCGTGCGCAAGGAAGTGGAAATGGCGTGATTGAAATTTATACAAATGATTTCTCTTTACAAGGATATCGCGCTCATGTTCGATTGAATGGTGGAATTAATACCCAGAAAAAGTACAGCTCTGGTACCAATCTTGGACTAAATTTCAAAAGAGGCAAATTCTCTGTGAACGGGAACCTTGGTTTGAATTACTCCGAGAACTACAGCTTTGGAAGTTCCAATTTTGCAACATTGGACTCTTCGTTGTACTCGAATTCCAGCTACGTAAATGAAGGACGCCATTTGTGGAATTATTTCAAATTGAAAGCGGGATACGATATTAGTGAAGACCAGCGAATTTCCTTTGGAATAGGAGGGCACGGCAGTTCAGGAAAAGGGACGACTGAATCACATCAGGAGTTTTACAGTCAGAAAACATTGACAACAAATCAATTGGGTGAAACAGAGAATTACAATCGATGGTTGAATAACCGGGCTTTCATGAACTACACTTGGGATATTGACTCTCTTGGAAGTGCTTTTGAAATCAACTTAAATTATACCCGCCGCGTTTCGGATAGTGATAATGAGTTTCAGACAAACTTCGTAGATTATTCGAACCAAACAGAGGTGCAATACAATGCATTGGCCACTTCTGCGGATCGTCCGAATGTCGGTGAAATCCGATTGAACTATGAACATTATATCGATTCTAATTTCTTTCTGGAGTTTGGCGTAGATGTAAGCGCTTTGTTCAATGAAAAACGCTTCAATCGTTATGTGCCGGAGAATGGGGTTTGGGTAGAAGATCCATTGTACACGAATTCATACAATTATCAAGAGCAAATAGCTGGTTTATTTGCACAGGCATCAAGAAAATGGGGCAAATTTGGTGCGCAACTCGGAATTCGGGGAGAATATACGCGCCTGGATGGTTTCAGTCAATCATTGAACCAACAGTTTATGGACTCCAGTTACATCCTTCCTTTTCCCAATGCAGGAGTGATGTACGAACCAGGAGATAAACTAGCCATCACAGCCTATTATTCATCGGGAATAGATCGGCCGTCGTTCTCGAATTACGATCCATTTGTTCGTATTTTGGATAGTTTGCATGTGCAGTTCGGAAATCCGTATTTACGCCCTTCTTACAATCACACCATTGGTTTGGAGTTCGACATTCTATACGCCTACAATATTTCCTTTAGTTATGCGCGCTATGAGGATATTGCCAGTACACTGACTTTCATTGATCCGAATACGTTTGTGAATAGCAGTACGCCTTGGAACGCTCGACTAAACGAGACGTACTCCATAAGTTTGAGTGCGCCCATAAAATTGAAATGGCTCGACGGTTGGAACTCGTTTTGGTTGGATTACAATACTTACGAATTCACTGAAATTTTTCAAAGAGATCCCTTCAATAACATCACCATGGGATTCAGCTCGTTCCTCACTTTCTCTCTTCCGTACAATTTTAAGTTGATGAACCGCTTTTTCCTTAACAAATGGGGAGGCGATGTTACGATTAACAACGTAATGACGAATTGGGGAATTCGATTAACCAAGGAATTTGACAAGCCCGACATTAATGTTTTCGCCGAGGTAAACCAGCTTTTCCCTGCTCAAAATCGATCGGAGTCCGTAAATGGAAATTTTTTATCGTACGGCCAGAATCAATGGCAGTTTACAGGCTTCCGTGTTGGGTTGTTCTTCAAATTCGGTCGATTGACCGCCAATACAAGCATCAAAGAATCGGAGTCGGGGCAATCGGGGAGACTTTAGTTTTGAATCAAGCTGATCTATAAACTTCTAAAACTCAAAAATCACCCCAATGGTAGGCGTTACCGTTGCACCTTCGTTTTCAATAAGCAGCGGAATAGCGTTGGAACCATCAGATGCCAGAGGCTGACCATCTGTAGTAGCAAATCCTGTATTGTCCTCATTTCTTTGGAAGGTATAAAACGGAGGTGTTTCATTCGAAAAGGCCAGCGAATTCTGAATATCGACATAAAAATCGAAGCTTACTTTTTTGAGGTTTACAATTTTATCCAAACGGAAGTCCAGTTGATTGAATGCACGCAAACGCTCGGAATTTACGTTGTCGAAATCGAGAACCCCATTTCCAGTAGTAGCATACACCAGTTGTGATGCCTGTAAATCAAATGGGGTATAAGGAACGCCTCCTGCAAATCGATATTTCAATCCTAATTTCCAGTTTTGGTTTTTACCGAAATTCCAACCGAAAGTAGAGGAGAAGAGGTGGCGGCTGTCCCATGCCGATGGAATCAATTCTCCGTCGGCCCCAGAAAAGAGGGATCGCACGTAGGTGTAACTAATCACATAGAATATATTCTTAACCAATTTCTGCTGTACAAACACTTCGAATCCGTACGTTTGTCCATCTCCAATGGAACGAACTTCTTCGTTTCCGACCGCTCCAAATTCTTGACCTTGATTGGCCAAGGAAATCCCATTGATTACCGAGACAGGATAATTACTGTAGTCCTTGTAGAAACCTTCCACGGTAACGCGCAAGCCTTTGGTTGGTAGCCACTGCGTTCCTAATACGTAGTGATCAGACTGGATGTAATTGAGGTTTCGATTTTGAAGAATATTGTTCGTATCGCGGTACCCCAAAGTGGTATACGTCGGTATTTTGTAATAACTACCAATGGAAGCTGTGATGTCCCATTTTTTATTGAGGTGGTACGCGAAGGAAACACGCGGAGATAGTGTGTTTAGTGGATTGTTCCCATCTTCCGTAAACGAGTTCATATCCGTTCGTACCCCAGCAGAAACCAGTAATCTTTCTTTAAAAAACTCCTTCGAAACCTGACCGAAGGCTCCGTATTTGAAAAACTCAATAGCAGATTCATTTTGAATGATGATGGGAGGAGCAATCACGTTTCCGGCAGAGTCTTCAACGGCTCCTGAGACTTTGTTAAACAAGTTGGAATTGTATTTTACGTATTGTGCCATAACCCCAAAAGAGTATTTCCACCCTTTGACAAATTTGTTATAATCGAAGCGGAATTTGTTTTCGATTTCTTGCGATTCTAGAAGAAAGTTTCGAAACTCTTCCTCGCCGTTTCTGGCATCTTCAAACTGATCTAGTTGGTTATCAAACATATTTCGGCTGATCGCAAGGTTCCAGAACCCGTCTTCTACACGCCGTTTGATATTTATACCAGTGGTATAGTTCCATTGTGTAATGAACGGAAGCGAACGGCGCAAAAATTCTGTTTCGTCACTGTCTTGCCGTGTTGGTGCGAAGTTGAAACGATCGTAAGCTCCCAGACCTAGAGCAGTAATGGTTGTTTTGTTATCGGGTCGGAAGGTGGTTTTGAATTGAAAATCTGAAAAGTTGGGGCGAATTGGAAGGTCGATCAACGTGAAAAGAAAATCCAAATACGAAGTTCGTGCAGATACAAGAAAATCGTTCTTTTCTCCCAATGGTCCTTCTAATGTGAGAACACTTTCAGTAAAACTCACACGAGCATTTCCTGACAATTTCTCACGGTTTCCCTGACGTTGTTTGATTACAAAAGTGGAAGCCAGCGCATTGTCGTAGCGTGCATCGAAAGCAGAAGAGCTCAATTTTAAATCTTCGATAAAGGCAACGTTTAAAATTCCTTGCGCACCTCCGGAGGATCCTTGAGTTTGAAAATGGTTCAGTACAGGAATTTCGATTCCGTCCAAATAGTATACGTTTTCGTTCGGTGCTCCTCCACGAATGATAATATCGTTTCGTTGCGCTCCGCCGGCAGATCCGCCAACTCCAGGAAGTGTCTGCACCACCTTTGACACATCAAAATTTCCTCCAGGGTTCGATTCAATCTCTACGGAAGTTAATTTCTGAACCGAAAGCGGCGTGATCATGTCTGTAGTTTTGGCAATTTTGTTTTCATCGTACACAACTTCCACCGGACCAAGTTCCTGCGTCACAGACTCCAGTTCAAAGTTCACTGTTTCAACATTTCCCGAGTTTACTGGGATGTTGTACTTCTTAAGAGGTTCATAACCCGAAGCAGTTATTACCAGGGTGTATGTGCCCACTGGGACATCGAGGCTATAATTTCCGTCGAAATCGGTAATAGCACCCGTTTGTGTTCCTTCAATGAACACTTTCGCATAAACGAGTGGCTCTTCCGTATTTTTATCCTTGGCATTTCCTTGGATGGTGCCTGTGTTTTGTCCCCACAATGTGCTACAAGTGAGAGTTGTAGCAACAAATAAAATGGTTTTCATATTTGCGCTTGTAAAATATACCCGGGTAAATGTACAACATTTAATCAAAAACGTTAAACAAAATAATTTTATAAATGTTCAGCTATGATGATTTATAATTTTGACTGATGCTGTTTATTCCACGCTACTCAAACCTAATCGGAATCTTTTTCATTATCTTCAACGGACATTAATGCCTTCTAAATGAAACTACTACTTACTACAATCATCTTATTAGCTGGGACCTTTTCTTTTGCCGCGAACAAAACGTTTCAAGCAATTGACTCTAGTGGAAACATTCTTTTTACAATTGAGGCTGAGCATGTATATGCTTTCAGTGATGGACTTGCTAGAATTCAACAGATTAACCTGGTGAATAACCAGTGGGTGCGTGGAAAAGGATACATCAACACAAAAGGAAAAGTTGTAATTCCTTGCACTTACGATAAAATTCAAGATTTTGTGGATGGACGTGCTTGGGTGAAAAAGAAGGATGCCGAAAGTTGGACGCTCATCGATAAACAAGGCAATGTTATTCCAACTAAGCCTTACAAAAAAGTTGGTTACATTATGGAAGGGTATTCGGATCGAATAGCGGTGTACGAGAATGGGCTGATGGGCTGGATTGATAGAAATGGCAATGAAGTGATTTCTTGTCAATACCTGGGCAGTTCAACGTTTGATAAAGAATTTGGATTGGCCTGTGTGACCAAATCGGGTACAACGGAAACTTACGGGTTCATCGACAAGGAGGGCAATGTGGAGATACCGTTTCAATACAAACAAGCAGGACATTCATCCTTTCACAATGGCTATTGTCGTGTTTCCGTAAATGGAAAAACAGTGCTGATTGATGAAAAAGGAGTAGTTCAATTCACTCCTAAATATTCCTCTTTGCAGAATTACAGTAAAGGACTCATGGCAGTGGCAACAAAACCCAATCGAATAGGTTGGGGATACTGTAATTTGCAGAACATAATGGTGGTGCCAGGAATTTATGATCACGCAACTACATTTAACGAGGATGGGTTTGCCATTGTCGAGCAATCGGGCAACAAGGGCCTAATGAATACGGAAGGAGAATTTCTGCTTGGGTTAAAATATGAAACCATTTACGCCGACGTTTCAGAAGATGGGTACATCTGTGGTGTGCATCATACCGAAGAACCAGCATCCTTAACCAATACGCCAAAAGATTATTTTGATGCCAACTTAAACCCAGTGGATGTCGGAAATGCGACTTTGATGCCAGCCAATGGGTCCAATCGAATTCCGTTTATGGAAAACGGCCTGCGTGGTTACATGAATCTTCAATTCGAAATTGTCGTTCCTGCCAAGTACAAAAAGGCAACAGCCTTCAGTGACGGAATTGCATTTGTACGAGAGTAGATTGCTTCTTCAAAGCTTGCAGGATATTTGCGTCTAAAACAGATGTGTCGCACAATGCGCAGACATTTTTGGGGGTCATGCGACGGTTTCTTCCTTCTTTTTCTTTCGCTTGTACTCTCGAATAATCAATCGTGAACCGCGATCGTATTTGACGTATCGCCACGCCCAATTCGTGAAAACAATAAGTCGATTCCGATAATCTACCAGCAGCATTAAGTGGACGAACATCCAAGTTAACCACGCAAAATAGCCTGAGAAACTAAACTTTTTCAAGTCTACAACCGCCTTGTTCCTACCAATAGTAGCCATTGTACCTTTGTCTTTGTATTGGAATGGCTTTGTCGGTTTTTTTCGAGCAAGTGCATTGAAGTTTGATGCCAGCCATTTGCCTTGTTGAGCAGCTACAGATGCTAACATGGCATGTCCTCGAGGATTTTTGTCGGAGCGCATTTCAGCCATATCTCCTATCACATAAACATCCTTATGGGCAATGGCCCGTGCATGATCATCAACTAAAATTCTTCCGTTTTGTGACCCTCCAGTTTCTAAGCCTCGAAGCGTTCTGGCTTTGACTCCTGCCGTCCAAATTACTGCCTTCGATTCGAAATTTTCTTTATTGGTAACAACTGTCTCGCCATCGTACTTTTCAACGCGCGTATTGAGCCAGATGTTGACTCCTGATTTTTTTAAAAAGTCGTAAGATTTTCTCGAGGCTAACTCGCTCATGGCGCCTAAAACGGCATCGGACCCTTCTACAAGATGAATTTCCATGCGTCGAATGTCCAAATCGGGATAATCATTTGGAAGAACGTGTGCCTTTAACTCCGCTAGAGCTCCAGCCAATTCCACGCCTGTTGCTCCACCGCCAACAATGACAAAATTCATTAGTCGATTTTGTTCATCGATATTGCTCGTATTCAATGCCTCTTCAAAATTTTGCAGAATCATGCTACGCAATTGCAAGGATTCCGTCAAAGATTTCATGGGAACGGCATATTCTTCTACATCTTGGTTCCCGAAAAAGTTATTGGTTGCGCCAACGGCTACTACTAAATGATCATATTCAATAGGGCCAATAGTGGTTTGCACCTCTTTTTTCTCAGTATCGATGTGTTCTACCATAGTTTTCCTGAAGTGAAAACGTTTCTTACCCTTGAAAATTTTTCGAATTGGGTAGGTTATCGAATCGGGTTCCAATCCAGAGGTGGCCACTTGATACATCAACGGCTGGAAGGTGTGATAATTATTTTTGTCCAGCAATACAATTTGGTACTGTCTGGAATTGATCGTTTGGACGAATTTTAATCCTGCAAATCCGCATCCTACAACGACAATTCTTGGGAGGTCAACGCGCGGAATATTCATGGTTTAAAGGTCCTCAATATTCGAATAGGAAACAATCTTTTACGAAGAAATTTACACCGACAAAATCAACCAGGGTAAATAGCTAGATTTCAATAAAACCGCAGGGTTTGGCGCGAACTAAAAATTGTGTTTATAATTTGTATAGATGGAATTGATGAAAATATAAAGAACCTCAATGCTTCAATCGTAGCTGATTTGTTACATTTACGAACAATCACATTAAACAAAAATTATGGCTTTTGAATTACCACAGCTTCCATATGCATACGATGCATTGGAACCACATATTGATGCAAGAACGATGGAAATCCACCACTCAAAGCATCACAACGGATACACATCAAAATTGAACGGAGCAATTGAAGGAACAGACTTCGCTGGAAAGAGCATAGAAGATATTCTTTCGAACTGTACGGATAACGCTGCTGTTCGCAACAACGGTGGAGGATTCTATAACCACAGTCTTTTCTGGGAGATAATGTCTCCAAACGGCGGCGGAACACCATCAGGAGATTTGGCTGCTGCTATTGATTCAGCTTTCGGATCTTTCGATGCATTTAAAGAAGCATTCTCAAATGCAGCTGCAACACGTTTCGGTTCAGGATGGGCATGGTTGTGCGTTGTTGACGGAAAATTGGAGGTGTGTTCTACTGCAAACCAGGACAACCCACTAATGGGCCTTGGCTGTGGAGGAACTCCAATTCTTGGATTGGATGTTTGGGAGCACGCATACTACCTGAACTATCAAAACCGTCGTCCAGATTACATTAACGCGTTCTTCAACGTAGTGAACTGGGATAAAGTAGCTGAGAAATTTGCTGCTGCAAAGTAAGCAAGTCAGATAGTTAAAGAATAAAACGGAAAGGCTGTTCTACATGCGTAGGGCAGCTTTTTTTATTCCCAGAAGTCTTCTACAAAAATTCCAAAAAAGGTTTCCGACACTGCCGCTAGACAAAAACAATAGAACACCCATCTACGGATTTTTTGGATTACAGTAATTTTAGCCTTCAGTTTGTTGAACTGCAAATACTTCTCCGTTTTGGGTAATCGAACAAAAATTGTTTCAAAAGTTTCGGCAGACAAAATATATTCAAGAAAAGTAGTTTCCTTGGTAGATAGCTTTCCTGTTCTTCGAATCGCCTCCTTCATGGCTATCAAATCCAACCGATGTTTGTGCAATATGAATAACAAAACTGTCATCGCAAACATTGAGATAAACATTATGAAGAAGAGGATAAAAAACATATAATCTGAATATAGTAAGAATTACAGAGCAGAAACGATTCCATTGAAGATGGCTAAGCGGGTGATGTGCTGAGGCTTCTCCAATAATTCATAAACCTCTTTTGTGGATAACCTCGAAAATTGTTGACAACTAGCTGGTTAATGAAGCAAACCAAACAAAGATTTTTAGCGTTATTGTAATGAACGAACGTAACCGTTTTCGGTTATCGGGTTATACAATTGACCACATGGATAATTCATTACACATAAAACGACTTTTGATTTTCACTGTTTGCTTATTCGCTGCAGTAATTACTGCCTTTGTGTTGGCATAGATACCAGTTGAAATCATTGGAATGCGTCTGTTGCTCTGAAGCGCAGTGCTTGTACGTTTGTATCATGCAGGACCTCAGTACTGGATAATACGTGTTTCCGTAATGTTTCTCGAATTTTGTAAGAATAGAAAGACACAGCCTGTGACTTATGAAGCCACTTGAGGCATGTTGATCGCTTCTACTTTTGGTACTTCAGGAACGGCTTTTTTCACTTGCTCTTCCAAGCCTGCTTTCAGTGTCATCATAGACATGGAGCAATCGCTACAAGCACCCAAAAGGCGCACTACCACTGTTGCATCGTCTTTGATTTCTACCAATTCCATATCGCCTCCATCCGCATTCAAAAAAGGACGTAGCTGATCCAACGCCTCCTTCACCTTCTCTTCGATATGTTTTTTGTCTATCGCCATATTATTTGGACTTTAGAAGATCTACTTCTTTTACAAAGGTACGAACTAATTCATCAAGTACATCGGCAATTGGGCTGTTTTCCTGAAATACAGCGGGTCTACCAACGTCTCCAGCTTCTCGAACTCCTTGCACCAATGGTAACTGACCTAAAAACGGAACATTCATTCCAGACGCTAGATTTTTCGCACCATCGCGACCAAATATATAGTACTTATTTTCAGGGAGTTCGGCAGGAGTGAACCACGCCATGTTTTCAATAATTCCTATTACAGGTACGTTAATAGATTCCAATCGGAACATATTTACACCCTTTCGAGCATCTGCCAAAGCTACTTCTTGCGGTGTACTGACTACCACAGCCCCATCCAATGGAACATCCTGCACCAACGAAAGGTGTATATCTCCGGTTCCTGGTGGTAAATCGATCAATAAATAATCGAGTTTTCCCCAGTAGGCATCCGTGAACATCTGTGTGAGTGCTTTGGAGGCCATAGGTCCACGCCAAACCACCGCATTGTCTTGCTCGGTGAAAAAGCCAATGGAAAGAATTTTAATACCGTAACTCACCACCGGATTAATCTTCGGTGTTCCCTCAATCTCCAACATGGTAGGACGTTCGTCTACAACATCGAACATTGTGGGCATAGAAGGCCCGTAAATATCGGCATCTACAACACCCACACGATAACCGGCTTTGGCGAGTCCACCAGCTAAATTTGCAGTAACGGTAGATTTTCCAACGCCCCCTTTACCTGAGGCTACGGCGATAACATGCTTCACCTCTGGCAAGATTTTACGATGTGCTTCCTTCGCTTCAGCAGGCATGGCAGCTACTTCGCAATTTACCGTGATTTCTTTACCGAACTTGTTTTTTAGGTTGAACTCAATCGCTTCCTGCATCCGACGTCGTGCATGCATGGCTGGGTTCGACACTAACACTCTCAAGGAGATCGTTTGTGCTTCAATTTTGAGTTCTTCTACCAGGTTGGCAGAAACGATATCTTTCTTAAGATCTGGTTCCATGACGGCCCCAAGGACCTCAAGGACATTTTCTCGAATTAATTCCATTCACTTATGGGAAATTACTTCCCTGATTTCGGCTTAAATGATTTGATGGATTTCGCCATCATTTCAATAATATTTTTCTCGTATCCTTCTTCTCTACTCTCCAACACATACGTGATTCCATCGACCGTTTTTTGTCCGAAAACGTGGTAAGATTTGTGCTCGATTCCTACGGTTGATGCCGCGCGATCAGATCCCTTAACAACCAACTCTCTTTGGTACAAGATCATGTCTGGATCATCCACTAGGTATTTAACTTTGAAAAATTCTTTTCGTTTCAATTCTTTCTTTTCCTCTTTAATATTATCGGTGATATTTGCCATATCCTCGATGTGTAAGGTAAAGTTTTGTCCAATGTCAATTTGCCAGATATGATCCTCTGGATGTGAAACCTCAGGTCTTGTCGAAGCACCAATATTGGCAGTTTCGTCTGGTAAATGGATGTATGCATCAATTCCATACTTTGACATGTCCATTACTTGAAATTCGTAATAGTCATCCAAGTCAATACCGTCTTTTTTATCCTTTTTATCTTCTTCTTCCGAGCATGACGAGAAGGAAAACCCTGCAGCTACTACAAGCAAGAGCATCAGCGATTTGTATGCGAATTTTACAGACATAGGTAGTTTTTTTTAGCAAGCGGTTGAAACCGTAATGCAAATATAAGAAAATGCGTGTGATGGATGGAATTGTTCTAATTGAAGCTTAGACAATCATTACGCCTTTCACGCCGAGCATTGGAATCATTTTCATGTTGGCTTCGGATATGGTCTCTGGAAGAAAAACAAATTTCTTATCGTACATGGTACTGTCCACATAAAAACTTACCCAATACTCGTTCGCCAACCCGAAGACTTCTTCCATAATGGGTTCAATTTTAGCAGCTTCTTGAGGAAGCAATATTTCCAGTGAGTGACGCAACATCGACGTTTCAACTTTTTCTCCCGTATTGGCATTCGTTCCATATCCTTTGCTGGAGATAATGATACCTTCCATGATATCTTCCCGAAGATTCAGTAAGTAAACGTTATAGATTTTATCTCCCGTTTCGCTGGTTTGTTGAACGACAGCCACTCCCACGTTTTCTACCTTTGGTCCCATTAATTCCTCGCGCATATCCCTTACAATTTGGACGGTAAAAGTACGAACTTCAGAGATTGTTCCCAGAATTATCGGCAGTTCTTTGCTTTTAAAAGGACTTAAAAATTAATGCCACCACGGAGGCACAAAAGGCGCGAAGTTAGCTTTGGACAACTATTGTATTGAAGTGTACATAGCATTGTGACGATGCCATAATCTTGCGTCCTATTTCTAGCAGTTGTTACACATTTCGTTGTACCGTTGTGGTAAAAAATGTTACTGCAATTATCACGAAGATCGACTTTGAAAACGAGGTCGCTTGATCTTTGTTTTCAACTTCTCCCATTGATTGTCGGCAATTATGGGTTGGATAATCTGTTCTACGTAGGTTTTCCCAAAATCTTCCTTGATTCCGAATGCTTCAGGTTCATGGTCTGGGCACGTGTAGGTACCGAAAATTAAATCCATCAGTGGTGATAAATTCGCATAATTGCCACGGTCACTTTATACAACGTTCAATTGTTATTTTGCTGCAGTTTCGGAAGCAAGAATTTTCCCAAGTGTGATGTATTGAAAAAGTCCCAGACAATGTCCCACTTCGTACTTCACACCTTCAACATATTCTTTGTCATTCTGAAGGTGTTCTGGAATAACAAAATCGTCTTTACGCTTCATTCCCAGGCGAATAATCATCAGGTTCCGATCTGGAATACAAATGATGTACTGTCCCAAAATTCCGCGGCAATAAATCACTTCATCTGCGTTACCGCGATAGGTCCAAACATGGTATCCGTAGCGATAATTCGGAATGCCATCTTCGGTCATGAGATCGTTCTGCTTGGTCATCTGTAAAAAATACCAACGCGGTATTATTTGTTCACCGTTGTACTTACCTCCGTCCATGAATAAGCGTCCGATTTTAGCAAAATCTCTAGCTTGAGCATACAAACAACAGAAGGCTTTTTCCTGACCATTTTTCGTGTCCAAACTCCAGTGTGCATCTTCCTCCATTCCTAATTTGGTCCAAAGTTTTTCGGAAGCATATTGACTAATCGTTTTTCCAGTCGCTTTCTCTACAATCATCGCAAGCAACTGTGAGTTTCCACCTTGGTACAAGAACATTTTACCTGGTTCGGATACGCGTCTTTGACGAAGAATCAATCCATCCAAATCAGTTCCATAATAGGATTCCGCATTGTCGGAGAAGGGGTTTACCCCGCTTTCCGTCCAGCTAAGACCCGATGCCATTTGCAATAGGTGCTTGATGGTAATTACATCACGGGAACCGTTTTTATACTGTGGGATGTACTTATAGACGGGATCATCAATGGCATCAATATGTCCTTCGTCAATCGCAATTCCGACTAATATGGCGACTACCGTTTTTGCCACAGAAAAAGAGTTCGACAAGGTCTCTTTGTTGTGTTCATCCCAGTACTCTTCATAGATGAGTGTGTCATTTTTTACTACCAGCAATGCTTTGGTTTCCAGTTCTTCAATGTATTGACGTAAATCATCTGGAATCTTTTGTGTGTTGTAATGCGGGTGTTTCGGAAACTCAAAAACTTTCCCGCTGCCTTTTGCTACTTTTCGCGTAGGGAAGGTCTCTAGATCATAAATAGTTGGTCCAGATCGACCTTTCAAGTAGGTTTCTTTAATTCCTTTGTAAATGTAAAAACGTCCCGTGAGGATGATAATTGCATTGACAACCAGAACAATACCGACAACAAATAATAGAACCACACGCAATATTTTTTTGAGATGCTTCATTCGACGTGATAAGCAAACCCGAATTGATCAGCAAGCTTTTCTTTTAAGACGTTAGAAACCTCGTTGAGGTCAAGTGTCTTTCCCAGCTCTTGTTCCATGGAAGTTACGGCTTTATCGTCAATTCCGCACGGAATAATATGAGAGAAGTATGACAAATCTGAATTTATATTGAAGCCAATTCCGTGCATGGTCACCCATCGGGAACTTTTAACACCCATTGCACAAATTTTTCTTGCTTTGTCTGTATCTCCGTCGATCCAAACACCTGTTAGCCCATCTACGCGTCCACTTTTAATACCATATTCGGCAAGCGTATTGATGACGGCCTCCTCAAGAAAACGCATGTACTTGTGAATATCGGTAAAGAAATGATCCAGGTCGAGAATAGGATAGACCACCAATTGTCCTGGTCCGTGATACGTAATATCTCCACCTCGGTTGATTTCGTAATAGGTCGCATGATGCTCTTTCAAACCCTGATCATCCAAAAGCAGGTTTTCTTTATCTCCACTTTTGCCCAAAGTGTAGACGTGCGGGTGTTGACAGAAAAGCATGTAATGTTCGGTCGGTACATCCGACTCACCGTTTCGAATACGAATTTTCTGATCAATGGTGCCTTTGAACAGTTTTTCCTGAAAATCCCAGGCTTCTTTGTAGTCAATTAGCCCCAAATCTCGGTAGTGAACTAGGGGAGTTCTCAAAATTTAGAAAGTTCGGATTTTAGATAATCGATAACGGCTATATCAATGGTATCGATATCATCCATCGCAGCTAAATAGTATGAAGCCCAATCGACAATATTAATCAAGTAAATTGATTGCTCGATTTGCGAATTTCCTTTGGCATGCACTTCAAAAATGGATGTTTTCTGAGCGATTTTCTCGCGCGTAATTTCAAGTCGTTTATCGTTGCGGGGATGATTCCCATTCGTCATGAAAAAAACAGGTGCAAACCGACGATCTCCGCCACCCCAACCAACGAGTTCGTTGTGGTTCATCTCTGGCAAGCAATGATGCCAATTTAAGTATTTACTGTTTTCGTTGAATTGCTGACGTGCACGGACTAAAACTGGATCGTATGCGGTAGTACCATACATGATTCCTACCTTCTGGTGCAAATGTTCAGCCAACCCTTTTGCCTTTGTATGAATTGTTTCAGATTCCGCCATAATCAGATCGCGACCTGCGGCCATTTCTTTCAAACGATCTTTGGAGGCCATACCAATGGCTGAGAAGATGTGTAAAAGTTGAACCAATGAATAGGCGAGTGCAGTACGCGGAGGATTCCCGCCAGGAACTTTTATGAAGTCATACCCATTTGATTGGCACAATTCTTCTAATTTGCCTCCTGAGCAGATGCCAATAATTTTAGCGCCTTTATTCTGGGATTTTTCAACGGCTTCCAGCGTTTCTTCTGTATTGCCGGAATAGGAAGAACCAATCACTAAAGTGTTTTCGTTTACGAAGTTGGGAATCGAATAATCTTTGGTGATTGCCACGGGTACGTTTAACTCATCAACTAGCCAGGTTTGAACCATGCTTCCGCCGATTCCCGATCCGCCCATACCACATATCAAAACGTTCGAAATTGATCCGTAGTCTCCTGAAATATTTGAATTTTGTGCAATTTCGAGGGCTTCCGTGATGTTTGCAGGGAACGCTTCAATTAGTGCTTTCATCTCCATAGTTCTTCTTTTTTACATGTGTACTGAATTCGATCAGTTTTGTTTCACTTTAATGACTCTATAATTCGCGTAATCGGCTTTGATGCCTATCCGTTTTAATATCTTTTTGAGCTTGTCCTTGGAACTCAATCGGTGTTTATGTGGATCATAACGAAAATTCCAACTCAATCGTTTAACACGATCTGCCATAACTTTCGGATGTGTTCCTTCAAAAGGAACCAATGCTTTAGACTGATCGTCGTAATCATAAGCATCTCCCTTCGCAATGTTGTCCTCCACCCAATTGTCATCGTGCCAATATTTATTGAAGGACTCTTGTTTTTTCTGCATGGCAGTCGGAGACTTAACCCAACCGTAGTGGTAAACGCTTGCATTTAGTTGAACGACATTCAGCTTTTCGTTGTTCCCTTTCCGAAACCCTTGTGCGTCTTTGTAAGAGTAGATTTCTTTTTTGTTTCGAACAATCCGTATTTCATGAGGGTACCAACTTGTCGGCGCACCAATATATTCATATGAACCGTAAAAATGTTTGTAATGGAACAACAATCCATCCACGCGATCTTCGTTCAGGTACATTTCCATCGCTGCCTGGATGGCATCATGATCTTTCTCGTGAATCACTTCATCGCCTTGTATGTAAAAAGCCCAATCGGTGTCTTCTGAAATCGCCTGAAAAGCTTTGTCGGTTTCAACGGCAAGCACACGTCCTCCTTCTCGAAGTGAATCGTCCCAAACCGTTTCGATAATGCGTACTTTTTTGGGGTCAATGGAACGGATCAGGTCGAGCGTTTCATCTTCCGAATTGCCTACAGCTACCACAACTTCATCACACAAGGGTAAAATCGACTGAATCGACTCTACAACTGGGTAGTCGTAGATGATTGCATTGCGCACAAATGTGAAACCGGTAACCTTCATTTTTCTTCCGAAAATCAAAATTAGTAAAAGGTAGAGGATGAGCGGATTTTTGTGATTTATTTTAATGATCCTACAAAAGATGGGTACTTCATCAAGCTTAGCACACTGCTGCCTTGATTACTCCAATATTAGATGAACGAATTCGTCATTCATTATTTAACATTCCTTATTCATCATTAATCATTTGTAATTCATCATTCCTCGGTATCTTTGCAAAAAAAAACAGTTATGAAAGCGGTAAAAGCGAAAGATACATTGTCCATTACTACAAAAGTGGTGCTTCCGAATGACACGAATACACTTGGAAATTTGTTCGGAGGTGAGCTACTGGCTTGGATGGATGTAATCGCAAGTGTTGCCGCGCACCGTCATTGCAAGCGTGTGGTCGTAACTGCCTCTGTAAACAATGTCTCTTTTCAACAGCCGATCGCCCATGCGTCTATTGTTACCTTGGAAGCGAAAGTATCAAGAGCTTTTTCCTCATCTATGGAGATTTTCGTGGATGTTTTCGTGGAAGATCACTTGAAAGGAACGCGCATGAAAAGTAATGAAGCCATTTACACGTTTGTTGCCGTAGATCAAAATGGAGGGCCGATTGCAGTGCCTGAATTGATTCCTGAAACGGAAGAAGAAATTGAACGTTACAATGGTGCCTTACGCCGAAAGCAATTGAGTTTGATTCTGGCGGGAAAAATGAAGGCGGCGGATGCAACGGAGTTGAAAAAATTGTTCGTTCCTGAGTAGGAAAGTTGTAAAGAAGGTGAGTCGTTTATCTTTTGTTATTCGGCCATTGTCATACTTTTTCTACAGAGTCCTTTCCCCGCGTAAAACTGCACGAACTAATTTCGGGTCGTAATCGAAGTGTTTTAGATTCAAACGGTCGGCTAGTTTTTGTGCGATCTCACTTGCTTCGGCTTTTGAATCATATTTTTTCAAGACTCTCTTTCCGCGCAAGCGATTGCCGAACATCGTAACCGTATGGTAATTGTTGGAAATGGTGGTGGAATTAGAGGATCTTCCATAGACCCGGGACGATTCCAGAAATGGCATGGCAGTAACATACATATACTTATCCAAAGGATACTTTTTTCCCAGTTTTATGAACACCAGATGCAGGCTGTAGTCGTGCACGAAGTTCTCCTTTTGGTTGATTTCAACGATTTGAACTTGAGTAATTGCGAACAGGTCCAACAAAAACAACGATGCTCCAATTAGAAGTGGTATCACCCCACCTTCGGCAGCGCCATGGACAATCAACCCAAGGAAGAGCAACAAACAGATGTATGCGATAATCTTGAAATTGGGAGGTAAAGTGTTTCCACTGTTAAATTTCAGCTGTACTGGAGAATCGATAGGTTCCATGAATATTGAAGCGTTTTGTACAAAATACGAAAGTTGGGTCAGGTAGTGTGTTCAGCTCATAAAAGATTCTTCGTCTAATCGCCGAACTCATATGTATCTGTCATTGTTTGCCTCGTTGTAACCGGTTTCCCATCTTTTACAGCTGGTTCCCACTTCGGCATTCCTTCCCAAACGGCGTACATGATTGCGTTGACCTCAATGTTCACCCCTTTATTGAAACAGAAATCTGTTATCGTACCATCACTCTCAATGACAAATTCGTATTCAAAAACTCCTTCGAACTCAGGGAACGCTTCTGTAAAGTCGATTGTGTAAAAATGATCCCAGAGGTAATCGTTTATTCCTTTGCCATCTTCCCACTGGTCACTTTTATATATGAGAAATGCACCCGAGTCTGGTTCTTCAACAATATCAATACTTTCAGGAAGATCACTACAATACACTTGCCCGTAATAATTGGATTGACACAAAGCGAAAGCACCAAGAAGTAAGAACGAAAATAAAGTAAGTGTGCGAACGATCATCTTTCTTCAATCGATTTGGATAGCTCAGAAAGGTTTTGCTTCATCATACAATCAAAGTGTTTCTTTGGGCAGGTTTCTGAACCGATTTTTGAACACGGGCGACATTTTAAACCTTTCACTTGATGAATAGAATATGTTTTGTTCGAGGGTTGATAAGGGTACATCCCGAATTCAGGCACCGTGTTTCCCCAAACGGTCGACATCGGAACATCAAAGCAACTGGCAATGTGCATCATACCTGTGTCATGTGTTATCAGGTGTTTCGTTTGTTGAACCAAACTTGCCGATTGCTGTAAATTTAACTTTCCAACCGTATCAACAACTTCTTTCTCCAGGCCATGAACAATTGCTGCAGCTTTTGATTCATCGGTCGGACCTCCGATAAGCACTACCGGATCGTCAATTTTCTGAATCAATTCGATCAACTTATTTGTCGGTAGACACTTTGTTGCGTGTTGAGCTCCAATGGCGATAGCGACAAATTTCTTTTCCTCCAAATTCCACTCGGAAAGTTGTACCTCGTTTTCGGATTGGATTGTAAACTCTCCAGGTTTTCCATCGGGTTTAACACCCAAATGATGAACGGTTTCAAAGTATCGATCTACAACATGAACATCGGGTAGCTTGTTGAGCTTGACATTCACGAATAGCCATTTTTCCCAATTCAGTTTTCGAAAGGTTTTGGAAGGTCGACGTAGTTTTGATTTCAAACCGCGGGTGCGAATGTTATTGTGTAAATCAATGATCCAATCGTATTCTTCTGATTTTAATTCAGCGATCACCTCGTCGATCGACTTCTCGATCACATACACCTTTGAAACGTTTGGGTTGGGTTCAATGATAGATTGGAAGGCAACTTTCGTGAGATAATGAATCTCTGCTCCTGTTTGTTTTTTCGTTGCACGAAGCACAGGAGTTGTTAAAACAACATCGCCAATAGAACTAAACCGAACAAAGAGAATCTTCACTGGGTAAAAGTATAATTAATTGGCAGCAATTACACCTTAAATGGCGCGTACTATGAATTCAACACGTCTATTCTTTTGGCGACTTGCGGCATCTTTGTTTGGAGTCACTGGCTCACTTTCACCATATCCCACAGCTTGAAAACGATCGGCGTTAATTCCTTTTGAGATCATATACGTTACAACAGCGTCGGCTCTATTTTCGCTCAGCGTTTGATTGTGAGCATCATTCCCAACATCATCTGTATGACCAGCAATTTCCACTTGCATGCTTGGATTAACCTTCATGATTTGGATCAATTGGTTAAGTTCGGTAAACGATTCAGGTCTCAGGTCATATTTGTCCGTATCGAAATAAACATTGTTGATAGTGATTTTAGCATCCTTCTCGATTGGCACCATGTAAAGGTCAACTTCCTTTTCTTGATACTTGTCCAATTCTTCCAAGGCAAACTCACTAGAGACAGGTAAAAAACCTTCTTTCTTTGCAAAGAAACCATACTTCTCGCCTGAAGGCAAAATAATTTCATAGCCTCCAGTTTGAGGATCTGTTCTTGCCTCTCCAATCATTTTTCCTGAGGATAATGAATGATATTCAATGGTGGTTTCTAGAACTTCTTTCGTTTTCTGATTGAATACGCGTCCGTGGACAAGAGCAACAGGTTTTGGCCTTAACTCATTGGGTAAATTCGCTCTGTATATATCTGTTTCACCAAAGCCGCCTTCACGGGAAGAAACGAAATAAACGGACTCACCACTCGCTGGAAGTGTATAATAAGCATCGAACCCGGCAGAGTTTAGGTAAGGGCCAAGATTTTCAGGAACGGTCCAGTTCTCCCATGTGTCATCCAAGCGGCGTGTTACAAAAATGTCTGCTTTACCATATCCAGGATGTCCGGAAGTGGCGAAATATAATGTTTGATCGTCTGACGATAAAAATGGAGAAATTTCACTACTCGCAGTATTTAAAAGCGGACCAAGCGATTTAGGATGTGTCCATGACCCATCTTGCTTTTTAAAAGATACGTACAGGTCTTTTCGCGCTTCACTGTCGTTCATGGCAATGGTCATCACGAGGATGTTTCCCGAGTTCGAAAGACAGTATTCTCCGAACTTGCTGTTGTTAACAAAACTGTCAATCTCTACTGGTACAGGCATATTCCAGCCGTTTTGGTTCCTTTCTGAAATAGATATGCCTTTGGTTATTTTTCCGTTCGATTCATATCGGTTCAATACCAGCAATCGTTGTCCATCTGGGGTAATCGATAAGGGACTGTTGTTGGATGAATTATTAATCGGAGCTCCCAAATTCGCTGCTTTCGAAAACACTCCTTCTTCTCGTTTGGAAAACCAACCATCTTGTTTATTGGCAACGACGTTCTCGGGGTGGTTCTGACGGGTGAAATACAATTCTTTACCGTCTGGTGCTATTACAGGGCTCATATCATCCGCCGAGGAATTAACGCCCGCCCCTAAATTTTCTGGTAAAATTTCTAGTTGTTCTATTTCTGGCCGAACGTTTACCTTAACAGTAAAATCGTCTTGATGATCGGCAATTCCAATAGCATCAATTTGATTGTGGCCACTAACGAAGTTTGTCAACAACGTCACCTTTACCTCAGACACTTTGAAACTAGTTCTGTCAAATTTTACTTGTAGCATGCGACCGTTTGCGACTGGCGTAGGCGCAGGATTGGTGTAGACTACCCTTTCTTCACCGTTACCACCTATTATGCTTACTTCTGATACTGCGCCTGCATTGTAGGTTTCATGGACAAGGACCTGCTGAATAAATTGAGGCGTCTGAAATCCAACGTGTATAAACTCGGGTGCTTCTCTTTCTGACTCATTGGTCGTCCAGGCACACGGGTGCGATTTACTTTGCGTAACCAAACTCGGTGTTCCAAGGGCTTCTTTTGCAAGGTACTGTCCCGGGTATTTGTCGTAAACGAACTCAGAGGAAAACGCAACAACATTATCGGCCCATTGTATTTCTTGCGCCATAGAAACGCTAAGAATCACAACATGTAAGAGTAGCAGGATGTATTTCATGTGCTGAAATTATAAAATTCAAAGCAAGTACGTCCTCTTTTGAATTGGAAGGTTAGCACTAATTTTCGCTTTGAGTAGTGTTTTCCAAAAGGTACTTCTCGTCTCTTAAAATGAGCGCCGAATTCAAGATCCAATACTGCACTGTGAAGAAATCGCATTCATATTTCGAAATGTATAAAACGTGTAACTGAATCGTTTTTGTCCCATAAATCCGAATGATTTCCGTACAAGCAATTTAAAACGAGGAGCGTAACCTTTACCATTATTTAATATGGAAACTTGCCAAGTACACCAGAAAAATCTACTTTTGCCCCCTGTTTTAACAAACCTTTATTACAAAATGGGAGCTAATTTAATTTATGTGCCAATCGGATTGGCGGTTATCGGATTGATTTTCATGCTAATCAAGATGGCTTGGGTAAAGAAACAAAACCCAGGTAACGAGCGCATGCAGGAAATCTCGAAAAGCATTAAGCAAGGTGCCATGGCATTTTTGAGTGCTGAGTATCGATTGTTGGCAATATTCGTAGTAATCGCATCAGGAGCGCTGTTTGGAATTTCAGCAGTTGTTGATACGACTCACTGGATGATAGTACCAGCATTTGTTATCGGAGCAATCTTCTCGGCAGTCGCAGGTAATATCGGTATGCGTGTTGCAACAGAAGCAAACGCACGTACAACGGAAGCTGCGCGTTCAAGCTTACCAAAAGCACTACAGGTTTCTTTTGGAGGTGGAACAGTAATGGGACTTGGAGTTGCAGGATTGGCAGTTTTGGGTCTTGCACTATTCTTCTTGTTGTTCTTAAAAATGTTCTTGACAGGAGAAGGTACTTTCTATGATGAAATGACTGTTGTTCTGGAAGCATTGGCTGGATTCTCTTTAGGAGCTGAGTCTATTGCTTTGTTTGCACGTGTAGGTGGAGGAATTTATACGAAAGCGGCAGACGTTGGAGCTGACCTAGTAGGTAAAGTTGAGGCAGGAATTCCTGAGGATGATCCGCGTAACCCAGCTACAATTGCTGATAACGTTGGAGATAACGTAGGTGACGTTGCAGGTATGGGGGCCGATTTGTTTGGTTCGTACGTAGCGACAGTTTTGGCATCCATGGTACTGGGTAACTACATCATCAAAGATATGTATGATGCAGGTCAGGTAAGTACTGATTTCGGTGGAATGGGACCAATCCTTCTACCGGTAATGATTGCAGGGGTTGGTATTGTAGCATCTATTATCGGAACCTTCTTGATTCGCGTAAAAGATAACAATGCAAAAGAGAAAGAAGTTCAACGCGCATTAAACGTGGGGAATATTACTTCTATCATCTTAACCATTGTAGCATGTTTCTTCTTGGTAAACTGGATGCTTCCTGAGACAATTAAAGGGATGGCATTCTTTGGAGAAGAAGCAAAAGATATTTCTCGAATGAACATCTTCTACGCTACATTAGTAGGTTTAGGAGTTGGATACTTGATTTCAGCATTTACTGAGTACTACACAGCGCTTGGTAAAAAACCCGTATTGGATATCGTAAAGAACTCATCAACTGGTGCCGCGACGAACATTATCGCTGGTTTGGCTACCGGGATGATTTCAACATTCTCGTCGGTTATTTTGTTTGCCGCAGCAATCTGGGGATCTTACGCATTGGGTGGATTCTACGGAGTTGCGATTGCAGCATCAGCAATGATGGCTACAACAGCGATGCAGTTGGCAATTGACGCATTCGGACCGATTGCAGATAACGCTGGTGGAGTTGCTGAGATGTCAGAACTTCCAGATGAAGTACGTGAGCGTACAGATATCTTGGATTCTGTTGGTAACACGACTGCGGCGGTTGGTAAAGGATTCGCGATTGCATCAGCAGCATTGACAGCCTTGGCATTGTTCGCAGCATACGTAACATTTACAGGAATTGATGGAATTAACATCTTTAAAGCGCCAGTATTGGCAGCCTTGTTCATTGGTGGAATGATTCCGGTGGTATTCTCAGCATTGGCAATGAAATCTGTTGGTAAAGCAGCCATGGCCATGGTAAAAGAGGTACGTCGTCAGTTCAAAGAAATTCCTGGAATTATGGAAGGAACTGGAAAACCAGAGTACGACAAGTGTGTAGAGATCTCGACGCAAGCATCCTTGAAAGAGATGATGTTGCCAGGAGCTTTGACCATTGTTACACCATTGCTTATTGGTTTGGGAACTGGATTGATTTCAGGAGACTGGCCGTTGGCAGCTGAGGTACTTGGAGGATACATGGCAGGTGTTGCTGTATCTGGTGTCCTTTGGGCAATCTTCCAAAACAACGCGGGAGGTGCATGGGACAACGCTAAGAAGTCTTTTGAAGCAGGTGTTATGATTGACGGGGAAATGACTTTCAAAGGTTCTGAAGCTCACAAAGCGGCGGTAACTGGAGATACTGTTGGTGATCCATTCAAAGATACCTCAGGTCCTTCGATGAACATCTTGATCAAATTGACGTGTTTGGTAGGATTGGTAATCGCTCCAATTTTGGGAGACGGGCACGGTAATGATTCAGCAATGGCCGGAGGTGCCGCTAAAGAATGTTGTGTTGAGAAAAAAGGCGAGCACTGTAAGAAAGATGCACATTGTAAGAAAGACGCTTCTTGTAAAAAAGATAAAGCGTGTGATGCTAAATGTGACATGAGCAAAATGAAGGACATGACCAAGGAGGAGTGTGCTGCATATTGCAAAGAGCAAGGATGTTCTAAAGAGTGTACAGAAGCATGTCTTTCTCACTACGATGAGAACGGAAAGTTCAAATGTGAAAGCGGGAAATGCGGACACGGAAAATGTGGTGAAGGTAAATGTGGTGAAGGCCATGGACACGAAGAAAAGGCGGTAGATTAATTTGTATCGCTTCAAGATATAAACCCTGACCTCGAAAGAGCGTCAGGGTTTTTTGATCGCACTATTAGAAAGAATTTCAATGTACCTACACGACTGGGTAACTTTTTCATCCTTCTTTTTGTTATAATGCCATGAAATACTTGCTAACCACAATCGTAATCATCGTTGGATTTGCCTCGAACGCACAACAAGAATCGTACTTCAATCAATTTTGGAACAATCAAACGCATTTCAACCCGGCTTTTGCTGGACTGGAACACCGAATACAGGCTGGTGCCCAGTACCGCAATCAGTGGACTGAATTGAATGGTGCAACGGAGGATTTTTACGCCTTTTATAACATGCGTTTGAGGGATAATTGGGGAATTGGGTTGCAAGCTCAGTATGGTACGATAGGATTCAATACAGATTTTCAAGTGTTTGCACCCGCCAGTTATCGATTGCAATGGAAGGAAAACAACACATTGGCTTTTGGAGCGGCTCTTGGGCTAAATCATCTGACTATTGATGGAACATTCATTCCACCGGAAACGGGTAACGACCCGAGTATTCCCACGTCAGGAAGCACTCAATATCTTTCAGGACAAACGGGTGTTGCCTTCACGAATAGGAAATTTACTTGTGGTATAAGTGTTCGCTCCATCGAATTGGCTCATTTGCGGGGGGACAACGGCTTCGACCCTGTACCACATTACTACGGTATGATGCAGTACAAGATGAATTTTAAGGAACTTACTGCGCAACCATTAAGCATATTTTTAGAAGCCAATGGTGGAACCGATGCTGTAGAATACTTTTTACAAACGAACGTTCGTGTCTTCTATAAAAACCAATTTTCTGTTTTCGGTGGTTACGATTGGAGCAATGGAATCATGGCAGGTGGAGGCTACGATCTGCTGGAAAAATTCAGGCTGCATTACTGCATTACTTTCATAAACAACCCCTTGCAACCAGTGACGAATTACACACATGAACTGGCTTTTGTCTATAGGCTACGGAATGAATGAGGAGTATAAAAAAAGAGCCATCCAGTGACAGCCCTTTCGTATTCTATAAACGCTACGCAATCAACGATTGCACCTAACTAGCTCAGTAGTTCTTTCTTAATAATTTCCTGAAAGGCATTTTTCGGCAAAGCTCCTGCTTGCATCATCGGTTGTTTTCCGCCAGTAGGAATGAATAGTAAGCTTGGAATGCTTCGAATACCGAATACTGCTGACAATTCCTGCTCTACCTCGGTATCCACTTTGTAGATTTTTACTTTTCCTTCGTATTCTTCCGAAAGTTCCTCTAAAATTGGCGCGACAGCTTTACAGGGGCCACACCAGTCTGCATAAAAGTCTATGATCGCTGGAACGGAGTCTTGATAATCCCACTCCTCGTTCGCGTCATAATTAAATATGTCTTGCTTGAATTTATCTGTTGTCAATTTTATTGTTGCCATAATCTTTATGTATTTCTGCGAAGTTCCGAAATCTATTAGTAACCCATGGTAACATTGATTACTTAGGACTACTTGCGTTACCATCGCACATTTTTCCTTTCCTATTTGACGTAGTATGTAACATTTACTTACGCTGCATTGTTTCTCTATCACACTACCGAATTCCAAATTACAGCAAAAGCCAAATATTGTTTGAAGAATAAAACATTATCTCATGAAAGGTATTTGCACATCTCTTTTTATCCTGACAGTTTTTTTCACTTTTGCTCAAATGGAAACCGTCCCACATCAATTTTGGAACAATTTTTCTCATTTTAACCCATCCACAGCAGGACTAACGGATCAACACCGTGGCGGTCTGATGTTTCAAGGCAACTGGGGAAATCAACACAGCTACTTTGGCTTTTACAACCTTGCCTTGAAGAAAAACTTCGGTGCAGGTGTGAATATGAACCATAGCCTCGGCTTCAACAGACAAACCTCAGAAGTTTCCGTTCCAATTAGCTACGATTGGAATTTCAAAGGCAAACATCATATCGCCTTTGGAGTTGCACCATCATTTCGGAATTCTGTTTCTATTGGGTTGATTTACGACACAACGCAAACGGGCACCATTTACACCACCGGAGTGGATTCCCCAGCCTCTCGAAATCATTTACAATCCCACGTGGGAATTACTTATAAACGCGGAAATCTTTACGCCGGAGTCGGAATACGGAACATTCATTTGCAAAGTTGGGGAGATGAATCACTCGGTCCATGGAAACCACATTACTATGGACATTTGTCTGCAGATATTCCTTTTGGATCTCGATCGCAATTAAACAACCCACATACAATGACATTATCTGCCCTGTATACCCATATAGATGGTTTCAATCGAATTGATCTAAACGCTAACATGCAATTCGAAATGGGGTTAAATGTACTCGTTGGTGGTCGTGTTCGTGGAGGATGGACACTCGGTGCCGGTTGGGATTTCTTCCAGAACAAGTTACGTGGCTTGTATACGGTGTCTTGGCAACGAAGTAAGTTAAGTAATGGAAGTAGTGTGCAACATGGTATTTCGTTGATATATCGTGTTTCTAATGATGATTAAGGTGAATCCGTTTCTATTCTCTATCTTTTGGAGTTAAAACTGATTCTATGCGTAAGGTTTCAAAAGTATTGCTTGCAACAGTCTCTAGCTTGTGTGTAATTACCCTACTTTTTTCGTGCAACTCCTCTGAAGATAAAGCGAGTAACACACTTCTTGAAATGCAATTCGAGAACTATTTTGAAAATACTCAAAACCTTTTCCATCAGGGGTATGGTCACTTGTTTATGTTAAGGTCCACAAAAGGGGCACTCGAAGCTACTGATCGAAACAATAAGAACAGTCTTAAGGTTACCGGGATTGATAAACAAATTGAAGCCATAAATGATATTGAGAAAGATTATGACAGAATCATTAAGGAAATCCATGAAGAGAAACGAAAAATACTAGCTGCAATCGGTGCAAAATCCGCACTATCAAAACTTGATGATGAATTCAAGTATCCTGCAAAAGTTGATGGTGGAAAAATCAAAAAGGATGTAGCAGACTATTTTCACCCTGACGCGGTTTTAAAAAGCATCCTTCAATACAGAGATACAGTTGTCAAAATTTGTGCTAATTCCCACTACGATAATAGTAACGGTAAACTTCAACGCATTAAAAAGTATACTATTGGAGAAATCAACAGAAATCAACTTAAGGGAGACAAAAGCGATCATAAATATTTCCGTCAACTATTGAATGGCGTTTACATGGATGATAAGGAAACACTATTTAAAATACTCATTTCGCTGACACCTCGTTCTGAAGAAAATCAAAAATACTCAGCGCAACAAGCCCTACATTTCCTGTGTATTCAAGAATCAAGAATTTTATTAGCTCGGAAATATGCTATGGGACTCATCTCAGCACGTATGACTAAAGATTGCTATTCATTTGACAAAATAATTCCACTTGCATACGGACCAAGTTTTGCAAAGGCTGGAGAAGAAGTGGAGATTAAAGTATTGATAGCAGCTTTGGATTCCGAGAACAATCCAGAAGTTACATGCGAGCAAGGTGGAGACGTAGAAGTGAGCGAGGGTGTGGCCACGCTGCGGCTGAAAGTAGATGAAACCACCACTTTTAACGGAACGATTACAGTTCTGAATAGACAGGGAGCAAGCAAAACAAAAAAGTGGGAAGTGACGGTTCCCGTGATAGATTAGCTCTTCAATGTCACACAAGATTGTCTCAATGGAAAATGCTTTGAACCGCTTATCCATTGCTTTTCCTTTCATGTTTCATAATTCCGTAAATTCGGAACACTATTGAAAAATAACTCCTTATGAAATTTCTACTTTCTGCGCTTTTCGCGTGCACATATGCTATTTCTTTTGCCCAATCTCCGCTTTGGTTGCGCTATCCTGCTATCTCTCCAGACGGTTCTACCATAGCTTTTAACTACAAAGGCGATATCTACCTTGTAGACGCTAAGGGTGGACAAGCAAACGCGATTACTACGCATCAGGACCACGATTTCATGGCAACTTGGTCGCCTGACGGAAAAACCATTGCATTCGCTTCCAATAGATACGGCAACTACGACATTTACACGATGCCGTCGAAGGGTGGAGCCGCAGAACGGGTAACATTCCATTCTTCAGGAGATTATCCTTGTACGGTTGAAAATGATGGATCGGTACTTTTTACTTCCACTCGACTGGATTCTTACAAAAACAGTCAGTTCCCTTCTGGTGTTTTGAGTGAATTGTATGCTATCGATAGTGAGGGAAATCTAAATCAATTATTGACTACTCCTGCCGAAAACGCTTCCTGGAATAAGGACAAAACAAAACTCATCTATCACGATCGAAAAGGGTATGAAAACCAGTGGAGAAAACACCACACTTCTTCTGTTACAAGAGATATATGGATGTACGATCCAGATTCAAAGGAACACACGCAACTAACGACATTTGAGGGTGAGGATCGAAACCCTGTTTGGAGCAGTGATGAGCAATCATTTTATTACCTATCTGAAAAATCAGGAAGTTTCAACATATGGAAGAAATCCATTGCAGGTAAGACCCCTGTTCAAATTACCTTCTTTGAGAATCATCCCGTGCGATTCCTGACCATGTCTGATAAAGGCGTAATGTCTTTCAGCTATGACGGGGAGTTGTACGTACTCCGTGAGGGTGGAGAACCTGAGAAATTGGAGATTCAAATCAACAATGATGACAACTTCAATGAAACACAATTCGTTGATGTGAAAAGCGAAGTAAGCGAAATGGTGGTGTCGCCAAATGGTAAGGAAATTGCCTTCGTAGCACATGGTGAAATCTTTGTGACCTCTTTGGATTATTCAGATACCAAACGATTGACGAACACTCCAGAACAAGAGCGTAGTATCAGTTTTAGTCCTGACGGGAGATCGATTCTTTTTGCAGCTGAACGCAATGAAAGCTGGAACTTATATCAATTGAAATTGAGTCGTGAAGAAGAAAAACTCTTTTATGCATCATCCGTAGTGGAAGAGGAAGAAGTGCTGGTTACCGATAAAGAAACGTTCCAACCTGCATTTTCTCCTGACGGTAAAGAAGTAGCGTTTTTGGAAGAGCGTGTCATCCTTCGGGTATTAAACCTGGCATCAAAAGAAGTTCGAACCGTGCTCGAGAAGAAGTACAACTATTCGTACTCGGATGGGGATCAATATTACGAATGGTCGCCGGATGGAAAATGGTTTTTGGTACAATATCTTCCTTTCAATCGATGGAATTCTGATGTTGGATTGGTGTCTGCCGATGGTAAAGAAATCATCAACCTAACGGAAAGTGGATACGATTGCGGCAGTCCCAAATGGATCATGGGGGGAGAGGCGATCTTGTGGACTTCTGGAAGAAACGGGATGAAAAGTCATGGAAGTTGGGGATTCCAGAATGATGCATACGCCATGTTTCTGACCAAAGCTGCTTATGACAAGTTTAATATGTCAGAGTCCGAGGCGGCATTGAAGGAAGAAGCGGAGAAAGATAAGTCGAAAAATGAGGACAACAAAGAGGATAAAAAGGGCAAGGACAAAGACAAAGAGGAATCCAAAGCAGTTGAACCATTGGAATTTGATTTGGAGAATGCAAAAGATCGTACAAAACGATTGACCATTCACTCTTCGAGTCTCAGCGATGCCATTGTGAAAAAGGATGGTAGTAAAATGTTTTACTTAAGCTCATTCGAAAAAGGCTACGATTTATGGATGCAGGATTTCAAAAAGAATGAGACCAAACTATTAGCTAAACTCGGAACGGGTCCAGGTGAAATTAAGTTTGACAAAAAAGAAGCGAACATCATCGTGATTACGAATAGTTCCATTCAGGTAATAAATGCCGAAAGTGGCAAGCCAAAAGGGGTTTCTTACGCTGCCAAAATGGAACTGAATCAGCAAGCGGAGTTCGAATACATATACAACCACGCGTGGCGACAAGCGAAGAAAAAGTTTTACGTGGAAGACATGCACGGCGTGGATTGGGATTTCTACAAAAAAGAATATGCCAAGTTCTTACCGCACATTAACAACGGTCCAGATTTTGCAGAAATGTTGAGCGAGTTGCTTGGTGAGTTAAATGCTTCGCATACGGGATCAGGATATCACTTCCGAAAAACAGGCGGTGATAAAACAGCATCTTTTGGTTTCTTCCCTGATTATAATTACGAGGGTAAAGGCATCAAAGTGGTAGAAATCATACATAAAAGTCCACTGCTAACAGAAGACTCGAAGGCCAAAGATGGAATGATCATCACTAAAATCAATAATGAAACCATTCAAAATCTGCCGCATTACTATCGTTTGATGAATCATCAAAATGGAAAAAATGTTTTGGTAACCTTTGCTGTTGATGGTAAAGAATATAGTGACGTCTACCAACCGTTCTCCATGGGAGCCATGAATAATTTGACGTATGAACGCTACGTGAAAAATAGAAACGCTCAAGTGGAAGAGTTGTCTGGTGGAACCATAGGATACGTGCATGTTCGTGGCATGAATGATGCAAGCTTCCGACAGGTCTATTCTGACGCTCTTGGGAAACACGCGGATAAGGATGCTTTGATTGTGGATACCAGATTTAATGGTGGTGGTTGGTTGCATGATGATCTTGCCACTTTCCTCGGTGGAGAAATGTATGCGACCTTTGTTCCGCGAGGACAGCAAATTGGTCATGAGCCGTTGTCCAAATGGTTCCGACCGTCTGCAGTATTAATTGGAGAAGGGAATTACTCTGATGCTCACGGTTTTCCGTTTGCTTATCGCGCATTGGAGTTAGGGAAAACTATAGGAATGCCCGTTCCAGGAACCATGACCGCAGTTTGGTGGGAAACGCAAATCAACCGAAGTATTTACTTCGGGATTCCGCAAGTCGGCGTGCAGGACATGGAAGGTAACCTTCAGGAGAACTATCAGTTTGAACCAGACATTAGAGTGAAAAACGACTATAAATCAGTTGCTGAAGGTCGTGATAAGCAGTTGGAAACTGCGGTAGAAGAACTGATGAAAGAATAAAATGAAACTTGATAATTCAAAAACGCTCCTCTATCACTGCGACAGAGGAGCGTTTGTCATTTTAACGGAAAAGGTGCTTAATTCGTAAAATGAGGGATTCGTTCGGCTTGCGTTTCGCCGTTCAAGGTATACTGTAGCAGGTAAATTCCATGTTCTAAATTGGTTACGTCAATTGTGAAGACCAATCCATTTTGCTCAAATGCAGGCACCGTTACCAGTCGACCTGATTGATCGTATACTGCAAACTCCATTTCGATGTCATTTTCCGTAACAGTTTCATCCAAAGCAGATACTTCTACAGTTACAAAGTTGGACATTACTCCTTTGTCAATATCAACTGTTAGCTTGCCAGGCTCAGCAGTACGGAAGAAAGTTACGGAAGGGTCACGTATTTTCCAGAGCAAATCTCCTGGGTAATCGTAGGCAAGACCTTCACACCAATTCGAATTGTTGATAGAATAGTTTCCATCGTACTCAGTGTTAATAGACGTTGCCGACTCTGAGAAATTCGCATTTAGTTCATTCACCTCCAAGAACACCGTAGTACCATTTAGGTTATTCCCAGCAAAGTCACATTCTGCCAATAACACATCCTGACCGTTATCTACAGGGTTGATGGTAGAACAAGCAAAATCATACTCTTGAGCCCAGGCAACATGTACTTGAGAACGTTCGTAGGCAACAACTGGACGTGGGTCTGGTGAAAAACAGTTGTATGCATGCAAATTGATCTTTTGGTGATTTGGAGTTCCTAATCCAGTGTAGAATATCCCATGAATTAGATACTGAGATCCACCTAAATCATCTTGTGCCACTACTGTATAGAAATCTGCCGGACCGTAGTTGCTATTTCTGTTTGACTGCACACGCGGATGTTCGAAGCCCATTCCGCTCGGACTGAACGTATTTGAGGTAGTAAGAGCTGCTGATCCCGCTTGAAGCGAAGCAAAGTCATACGTATCCACAACGAGCTGTCCACCTTGAGTATAAGTGATAACAACATGAGAATTGTCATCCAACAAAGCAATATCAGGCGTGTCTCCATTCGCAATCCATGTTATCGGTCCTGGAGTGAACGTTCCAATATTAAAGGTACATGCCCAAATATCAAATCCGTCTTGCCATACCAAAACACCATCACCCAAACTACTCATGTCAATGTTAGGGTTTTGACCAGGAGCAACGTTATTATTTGCGTTCAAGTTATAATTCGTTGGAGAAACCGACCAGAGGTAATAATCATCTACCCAAATATCTCCACCGTTTTCATAAGCAACCACAAGCGCGTCCGCGTTTGCGTAGTATGCAACATCAGGATTGTCCCCAGGCTGCATATCAGAGTCTAAAAGTGCTCCAGACGAAGCGTCACGCCATTCTATGCGATACTGTCCTGAACCGTCGTCAAATGCAATGGCATTCCAGTGATAGAACGGTGCTATGGCCAAACCTGTATTGTTAACAGGGCCCCAGATTCCAATATCAGGAACAACCGCTTGAATGATTTGAGCATTTGAAGGCATTGCGAGCATTCCGAAAAAGGCGAGCAAAAGTGTAATTCTCTTTTTCATGTTTTTAATTTTATTGTTAATAAATAAGGTGCTCCTTTGCGCATAAAAACCACCCAGTCTATCTCACGTCGTGTACTGTTTTGAATCGATTCGTTCCACCTAATTGTGTTAGACTTCTTCAAAACTAGTAAGGATGTAATCAAGCGTCAAGAGTACATTTGCTGATTTTATCACGCACATTTGCGTCATTTTTTTTACGCGTAATCTCGTACGTAGAATCACTAAGTTGTATCTTGTACGAATGAAAATAGTTGCAACAAACATCGGTCAAAAACAAACCGTAAACTGGAAAGGACAAGAGGTGATTACGGGCATCTTTAAATACCCTGTTGCGGAAGGAATTTTACTTGAAAAAATGGATGTTCAATCGGATACTGTTGTGGATAGAAAATACCATGGTGGCGTGGATAAAGCTTGTTACGCTTACTCTGCAGATTATTACGACCGTTGGAAAGCCTTACTTCCTGATTTGGAATGGGATTTTGGTATGTTTGGAGAAAACCTGACTATAGCTGGACTGGACGAAACAGCGCTATCGATTGGGGATATTTACAAGGTAGGCGAAGCAGTGGTTGAAGTATCAGAACCTCGTCAGCCCTGTATGAAACTGAATGTACGAATGAATTCTAGTTTAGCTGTCAAGCAATTTGTCGATTTCGGCCGATCCGGAACCTATTTTCGTGTTTTGCAGCAAGGAAAAGTAAGAGTAGGCGATACTTTTCTGTTGCAGTCCAAAGGAAAGCCGCATTTACCTGTTTATGATGTTTTTCAGATGTTGTACAACAAAGGAAACGAGAAAACAAGGAAGATAGCAAAAGAGCACCCCGCACTGGCTGATTCTACGAAAGAAGCCCTGTAAACACAGATATTGAGGAGTTTATGTTATTCGTGGCTTTGAATAAGGTAGTTTTAATCATTCATTGAGGTAGAGATTTTTACATTTGATACGAATACATTTCTAAAAAACACAAACGAGAAGATGCTCATAGTTGTAGAAAGTGGATCGACAAAAGCGGATTGGATGATCTCGAAGAATGGGAAAAAAACGCTTTTGAGCACTATGGGGTTCAATCCTAATTTTCATTCGAAGTCTGATATTGTCCAGGCATTGGAAGAGAGTAGTGAACTTGTTTCCATAAAGAATGGGGTCGAGGATCTTTATTTCTATGGTGCTGGATGTTCTACACCAGAGTTGAATACTGTGATTAAAAGTAGTCTCTCTACTTTTTTTTCAAAAGCTCGCATTTATGTTGATAGTGATTTGACCGCAAGTGCCTTCGCTTGTTATAAGGGAAAGCCCGAAATCGCTTGTATTTTAGGTACTGGATCTAACAGTTGTTATTACGATGGAAAATCTCTTCGGGAAGAAGTCCCTGCTCTCGGTTACGTCCTGGGAGATGAGGGAAGTGGCACCTATTTCGGAAAAAGGATGTTGGCAGATTTCCTGTATAAAAAGCTTCCAAAACCTATGAACGAAGCATTCATTGAAATGGGATTGAACAAGCAAAAGGTACTCAAACGTGTCTATCAGGAATCCGGCTCCAATGTTTTTATCGCTTCGTTAATGCCAGTTCTTATTGCAAACAAAGACTTGCCTTATTCTCAGGAATTGATTCGAAAAGGATTTCAGGAGTTCATTGATACACATGTGATGTGTTACCCTAAGTACATCAATTGTGAGGTGAATTTCGTAGGCTCTGTCGCAGATTTACTACAAAATGAATTGCGGTTAGTTTGTAAGTTAAATGATATCAAAGTTGGTCGAATTATTAGAAGGCCGCTAGAGCAATTGGTGGCGTTTCATTTGGGTGAAGGGGAGGGATGATTTGGTTGTGAATACTATCTGGAGGGATTAACTGAGTCAAATAGCTAAATAGAAATATTTCGATTAAGCGATAAAGAAATATTTAGGTTTTGCCAAAAATTCTTCTTAACTTAAATCAAATAACCTAACAAAACACTACCATAAATTATGGCCTCTATTCAACACAATGGCTTCAGCCAATCGCAAAATTATTTATCTCAAATTTTCAAAGCACTAGCGCACCCTGCACGAATGGCAATTATCGAAAAACTACTAGCCGATGAAAAAGTTATTTGCAAAGAGTTTGCTTATGATTTTCCTCTTTCGCAAGCTACCATTAGCAGTCACTTGAAAGTTCTGCTTGAATCTGGTGTGCTAGGCTACGAGAAAATCGGAAACGTTACTTACTATGTTATCAACCCAATGATACTTGAAAGCACCAAAAGTTGGATAACAGAAACAATTGACGAGACACAAAGACAGGAACATGATTATAGGGGTACATACTTTAAATTTTTACCCATGGAAGTGAATTAGGAAGCGCAATTATTGCCCTTCTTCTTCGTATTTTTCCTTGTACTTTTCATACAATTCTACCTGGTGGTTGGTCAACGAAACAAACTTCCCGTCAATTAATGCAAGAGTTACGTCATTAGTGCGCATGTCTAAAGCGTCACCGGTTGAAACAAACAAAGTAGCTGACTTTCCTTTCTCGATGCTCCCATAACGCTTGTCAATGCCCATGATCTCACATGAGGAAAGCGATACCGCTCGAATAGCTTCTTCGCGTGTTAGTCCGTATGCTTCCGCTGTTCCTGCTAAAAAAGGAATGTTTCGGGCATGCATGGCTTCCATGTCACCTGCGTTTTGAATGCAGAATTTAACTCCGCCATCCTGTAATAAAGAAGCCAATTTGTACGGTAAATCTACATCGTCTTCTTCATTTTCAGGCAAACTATGCGGACGTAAAAGCATTACAGGGATATTGGCATCCGATAGTTTTCGCGTGATTAAATGGGCATCGTAGCCTCCAACAATTACAGGGAATTCAATTTCGTATTTCTCAACAAAGTCAATAATGTCTTGCAATTGCTGAATCTCATCCGCATGAAAATAGACACGTTTCGTTCCGTTGAAACAGTTTTTCATTGCTTCCCAGCGGCCGTCAATTTCAGCATGGTCGTCTTCTTGCGCGTACGCTTTTGCCTTATCAAAGAATTCTCGAAGCTCTGCCAATTGTTCTGGATATTTTTCATTCGTTTTCTTGGGAGCAGGCTCTGCCCACCATCCACCGCCACTGAGGCTTGCTGGCCAATTGACATGAATCCCGTCATCTGCTTTTATTGTAGCATCTTCCCAATTCCAACCGTCCAACTTCATCACGGCAGAACTTCCTGAAATTCGACCGCCTCTGGGAGTTGCCTGACTAATCAAAACACCATTGGTACGAACAGTGGAAATTACTTTCGATTCTACATTAAACGCAATCTGTGATCGTACATGTGGATTGTAATAACCAATTTCACGGTAATCACGGGTTGCTTTCACAGCGTCAATTTCTGTGATGCCAAGGGTTGAGTTCGGTGCGACAAAACCTGGGTAAATATGACTTTCCTTCAGGTTAATTATTGTATCCCAGTCGGCAGGATTGTAACGATAGGTCATTGAGTTGCCAACAACAGTTATTTCGCCATTTTCAATCCCAATCAACGCACTTTGTAATGTGTCTCCGTTTCCGACATGCAAGAACCCGCTGTGCAGTAAAATCTTTTTAGGCGCTTGTGCTTGAACCGTTGAAACAACAAAAACCGCTAATAGTACAATTAAACTCTTCATCTTAATGGTGATTTTCTTCTAATGATGCCTCTTCGCCGAGGGTATTACAATGATAATGTCCTTTCTTTCGTTTAATGAAAGGCTGTGTTTTTCCTCCTGCCTGATTGTCGGCTAGCATTTTTGAAATGATACGTGCCTTTTCCGACTGATTCTCTTTGCGTTTGATAGCGTCAACTTCAGCATCGTACAAAACAACGCCATCAATAAGTGTTTTTTCAACTTTTGCTTTGATAGAAAGTGGGTGATCGGACCAAATGACAATGTCGGCATCTTTTCCAACCTTTAAACTCCCCATTTGATCATCGAGGTGTAGTAGCTTTGCAGGATTCAAAGTAACCATTTTCCAAGCCTCTTCTTCACTCATACCACCATATTTAACTCCTTTGGCAGCTTCTTGATTTAATCTTCGACCCATTTCTGCATCGTCGGAATTAATCGCCACCACTACGCCTTGTTCGTGCATTAGGGCAGCATTGTAAGGTATCGCTTCGTTTACTTCATATTTATAGGCCCACCAATCAGAGAATGTTGAACCTCCCGCTCCGTGCTCTACCATTTTATCTGCAACCTTATAACCTTCTAAAATGTGCGTAAATGTATTCACTTTGAATCCCATAGAGTCGGTTACATGCATCAGCATGTTGATTTCAGATTGCACGTACGAATGACAAGAAATGAATCGTTCCTCATTGAGTATTTCGAGAAGTGCTTCCAGCTCTAAATCTCTTCTTGGCTCATCAATTTCACCATTTTCAAATGCTTTCCACTCAGCTTCGTAAGCCTTTGCACGATGAAAACCATCATAGAACACTTGTTCTACACCCATGCGGGTTTGCGGAAATCGATCGCCACTGCCCCAATTCGATCGTTTGACGTTTTCTCCTAACGCAAACTTAATAAACCCAGGAGCGTCATCAATCAGCATATCCTCCGCAGTTCCTCCCCACTTTAATTTAATTAAAGCCGATTGGCCTCCGATCGGATTCGCTGATCCATGCAACAATTGTGCGGCCGTAACTCCACCGGATAGTTGACGGTAAATATTAATATCCTGCGGATTTACCACATGACCAATGCTCACCTCAGAAGTTATGGATTGTCCACCTTCATTCACTCCTTTGGAAATGGCAATGTGAGAATGTTCATCAATGATTCCAGATGTTACGTGCTTGCCTTCTGCGTCAATTACCAACGCTTTGTTGTTTTTGGGCGCATCTCCTTGCCCCACGTATGTAATTACTCCATCTTCAATGGCGAGTGTGGCATTCTCCAGGATACCATCCAATTCGTTAGTCCAAAGTGTTGCATTTTTAATGATAATGGGTTGCGATTCAGGTAACGAATCGAATCCATACGCCATATTAGGGAACCACGTGTAATCCGTTGTATCTGCGATGTGGATTGTGGCTTCTTCGTCTTTTTTATTTTCTCCTTTTTTACTTCTGATGGCCGACCATTTCACCCAATCGCCGTCAGGAATCATTGCCTCTCCTTCAAAAACATGTAGTCGATCATTGTACTTTCCACGCATACTTACGCTTCCATCAAGATCTTGATTATGAATAATAAATTGGAGCGTAATGTTGTTTTCGAAGAAATCTGCCGCTAGGGTCGTTGTTGTGTCGCGTGGTTCCTCTTCTTCCTCCAAAATTTCGTAGGTTAATTTTCCCTTTAGTTTTCCTCCTTGTTCGGTGAGTTCAATATCATAACTCTTGCCATCCAAAGAGACAGAGTATTCTCCAGTAACTAAACTTACGTCATTTACAACGTGTTTCACTTCGCGATTACCAAGAGACCAAGCTTCCAAAATTTTCGCAGGATCCTTTAGCGGATTTTTATCATAAATAGTGAAACTGGCCCACTTACCTTTTTCCAAAGTCCCCAAGTCCTTGGACATACCAATAACTTCAGCGGGGTTCGTTGTCAAAGCTTTCAAAAGGTCTTGCTCAGAAATACCATGTGCCAATGTTTTGCGAATGTTACTCCAGAAATCGTCGGTTTTTACCCCGTCGCCCGTAAAACAGATTTTGGCTCCGTTCTCTAGTAGAATTCGGGCATTTGATGGCGCCATTTCCCAATGTTTTAAATCACTCAAAGGAATTTGTCGTGCCACATAAGGATTTTGCACATCGTAGGCCTCTGGATAACTCAAGGGAAGAACAACTGTTGGGCTCAAGGCGGCAATTTCATTGATAGACTGATACTCTTCACCAGATCCTAAATACACAAACTCAAAATCAAATTCATTAGCAATTTTGGCTGCACGCAACAATTCCAAATCATCACGAGTTTTGAAAATCATAGTGCCTTTGCGTTGCTCAAGTAGTGCTTCGTAAGACAAATTGAGTTCTTCGTTGTTACTCTCATACCATTTCGCATCATAAAACGCCTGACGAAGTAAGGCAATGGAACCCATTTGTGAAGAAGGGTAATCCTGTGAAGTTTCCCCTCTTGAGAAAGAGAAATAAGCAGGCGTGTTAAGTGCTGTTAGTCGCGCTTCTTCCGAATCAACCGTTGCAACTAAAGTTCCTGTTCCTTGAGCAACACCGTTATCTTGACGCGTTACAACAAACCCGAATCCTTTGTTTACGAGAGCTTCATTTCCTTTGCCATCAAAAGAGTAGTGGCTGGCTGCGTCCAGCTCGGGATGTATCGAATAATTCCAGTGAACTGCACCTTTTCGCGTTTCTGATTTCGGCCGCTCAACTTCTGGCATCCCTATGGTTGAATTCAACTCAATAAAGGAGGCTAGTATTACTTTCCCTTTGCAATCGATTTCTACCGCGTCCTTTGGAATTCGTAGCAGTGGATTGTTGCTCACTTCTACAATTCTGCCATCCTTGATAAGCAGTGTAGCCCGCTGAATCACCTCTTCAGGCGAAACATAGACGGTCGCATTTCTCAGCGCATAGGAGGATGCCTCAGAGGTGGCAAGTCCATTCTCAGGTCGAATTTGTGCCGAAATTGATGCAATACAGCAAGCGATAAAAACAAAAGTCAATAGATGCTTCATGAAAGAAAAAATTGAAAAGGTGAAATTAGCAAAAATCAATGGACTGATATGGCAAACGGGAACGTACCAATTTCGTATTTTTGCGGAACAAAGTTGGGATTATGAATATATACGGAATTTTGGTGCATTTGCACTCCGGTTTGAGATGGGTGGTATTGCTTTTGTTGATTTTTGCGATTGTAAATGCAGCGCGATCTATTTCTTCAGGCAAATATTTAAAGAAAGATAAAATGGTGAATTTGTTCACTACGATTTTCTTGCATCTTCAATTGCTCATTGGTTTGATTCTTTATTTCATTAGCCCAAAAGTGACGTTTTTCGATGGTTGGATGAAAGATAGCATGACGCGGTTCTTTGTTTTAGAACACATTACCTTGATGATTGTTGCTATTACGCTAATTACCATTGGTCGATCACGAGCAGAAAAGAAACTAAAAGGATCACGCAACAAACACCGTGTAATTCTTATTACCTACACCATTGGTTTGATTCTAATCTTAGCATCGATTCCATGGCCGTTTGGTCGTTGGGCATCTTTTGGAGCAGGACTTGGATGATAAAAAAGTTTGCCCCCATAGCACTAATTATGTTGCTAACCACTTTCTCTTGTGAGGACGGTGGGAAACATGAATTCAATCCTCCTGAGGGTTATAAAGCGCGTTCAGGCAAGCTTATTTATACGAAACATTGTGCTTCGTGTCATGGGGATGATGGAAAACTAGGTGCTGGAGGAGCAAAAGATTTGACACGTTCTATCATGGATTCTACAGGGATGGTAACAATTCTTAAGAATGGAAAGAATGGAATGCCGCGACAAATTCAGTATTTTAAGTCGGACGAAGAAGTCGTGAATGTTCTCGACTACATAAAATCCATGAGAAAGTAAATGGGGCAAGGACACGTTTTAGTTGATGCCGTTGAAGAAAGCTGTGTTCTCGTTGGAGTCATCTCTGGCGATATTACAGATGCTCAGGCAGAAGAATATATTGATGAGCTTGAATTTTTGGCGCTTACCGCGGGTGCAGTAACTCGAGAAAAATTCTTGCAAAAATTACCTATTCCCAATCCTAAAACGTATGTCGGGACGGGAAAACTAACCGAAATCAAAGAGTACATCGATGAAAATAATATCGACTTGGTGATCTTTGATGATGAATTAAGTCCTTCCCAGTTGCGTAACATTGAACGTGTGATGAACATTAAGGTCCTGGATCGAAATAATTTGATTCTGGACATCTTTGCTAGTCGCGCGAGAACCTCCCATGCGAAAACACAAGTTGAACTAGCGCAATTGCAATATTTACTTCCCAGATTGACGCGCATGTGGACGCACCTTGAGCGCCAGAAAGGAGGAATTGGAATGCGCGGTCCTGGTGAAACCCAGATTGAGACAGATAGACGAATTATTCAAAAGAAGATTTCCTTACTCAAGGACAAATTGAAAAGTATCGACAAACAAATGTCGGTGCAGCGTGGAAATCGCGGACAGTTAGTGCGTGTTGCGCTGGTAGGATATACCAATGTTGGGAAAAGTACTTTGATGAACTTGATGAGTAAATCTGAAGTATTTGCCGAAAACAAATTGTTCGCAACGCTAGATACCACCGTGCGTAAGGTTGTGATCGAAAACTTACCCTTCTTATTGGCTGATACCGTTGGTTTTATCCGTAAGTTACCACACCAGTTAGTGGAATCCTTTAAGTCTACCTTGGATGAGGTGCGCGAGGCTGATGTATTGATGCATGTTCTCGATATTTCACATCCCAATTTTGAAGATCACTTTGAAGTGGTTAACGAAACCTTGGCAGAGATTGATGATACTGAAAAGCCAACCATCGTTGTGTTTAATAAAATAGACGCCTACCAACACGATCCCTCAGTAGAAGATTATGAGGTATATTCAGAAAACGCCGTTATTCCTTTAGAAGAACTCGAGAAAACCTGGATGGCAAAACTGCCAGACGCGAAATGTGTTTTTATTTCTGCGCAGAATAAAGAAAACATTGACGAGCTTCGATCTGTGGTTTACGAAGAAGTGAAAGAAATCTTCCAGGTGCGTTATCCTTACCACAATTTCCTTTACTAACAAAAAAGACCGATCTTACTGACCGGCCTTTTCCTATGTAATTCAGAAATTTTCTTTCTTATCGTTCTACGTGCACAAACCCGTGACCAGTGATCAATTGATCGCTCGTACCTTCTGCTTCGTAGTAGTAGAAATACACACCGTCTTCTACTTCAACATTGTTTTGGTTGGTACCGTCCCATGCTGGGTTTGGCCCGTTCCCTTCGTAAATCACGTTCCCCCAACGATTCGTTATGGTCAATCGAATGTTTGTCGTATTCTTCGTGTCCAAAGTGAACAAATCATTTACTTCATCTCCGTTCGGCGTAATTACATTCGGTGCAGTTACCTCAGGCGTAGGGAAGAAACAGCTTCCATCATCTTGAATAGCATTTGGATCGTAATTCGTTGCTTCTGGGTCTGTACATCCACACGGCACAACTGCAATCTGAGCGTACGCTGTGTCCGCACAACCTGTCGCATCCGAAGCAATCAACGTTACTGTAGATGATTGCGTAAAGGTATGTGAAACATCCGTAGAAGTTTGTGTCGGTGAACCATCACCAAAGTCCCACAAGTAATTCACTGTGTTCTGACTTGAATTCACAAAACTAACCTGAACTGGTCCACAACCATTAGCTGCTGGTGGAGTAAACTGTGCCACCGGCGGATTCTCAATATCGATGAAAACACTGTCAGATGTAGTACAAACGGCATCCGTGAGAGTAACGTAATACCATCCTGAAGGAACATCTGTAATAACACTGGCGTTGACCTGATTTGATCCAGGTTGACCCGGCCCTTCGAAGAACCACTCCAAACCGTTTAAGGCATTCGTAGAGTCGCCAGAATAGTAGGCTGATGCAGCTCCAGTCGGATTACACGCGCTGGCATTCTGAACAAAGAATGAATCTATGGATAGGGTTTGATCCAAAGTAATTGTAACCGTATCTTGACCAGTATATCCACAGGCATCAGTCGCTGTTACGATGTAATCAACGGTTCCTTGCGTTCCACTTTGTATGGTTGCCAAATAAGCAGTATCACTCGCCTGATTGTTCGGATCGTTCCAGCTGTAGGTATATGGAGGTTCACCTCCGGATAATACCTCCGCAATGACTTGAACCGAGTCGTTAACACAGTAAGCCGTCGGGTCAGGAGCCTGAACGTCAACATCAACCGAATCAATGATCCACAAGGTTCCGCTGGAAATGATGGTATCACCACAAACAGAAATGGTTGTTGTAGTTATTGTTACGTATTCCATATTGTCTGGAATTCCGTCTTGTATCGGGTCAATGGTCAGTGTTAGCGTATCATCTCCAGGTAGGAAAGTAACAGGGTTCGGAAGCAATGGAAAATCGGTTCCGTTTGTTGCTGTTCCTGTAATGTCGTAGTTGATGATCAAGGTATCTCCTAATTGTGACTGTGGACGAATAAACTGAAGTTCAGCTGTCGAACATCCTTCAATTACAGTTGTATCACCCGAAACAGTTGCCACGGCTACCTGTACGGCTTCTGAAGCAAATGAGTTGGCCTGCAAAAACACCCCCGAATCATACGCTTGGTCACCAACGTTACAAATCGCTAGTTTGATGTGATATGTCTGACCACACTGAACAGAAGCATTTGCGGACAAAGTAACTGTGGTTCCGTCATACTGAATCGCCGAGCCGTAGGCAGCACCATTTTGATTGTCTTCATAAAATTGAGGATACTGACCTGCGCCAGGTCCAAGATTATTAATAGTCACGGGAACAGTTGTCCCAGGGATTATAGCAAGGTTTTCTCCTCCATTAGGATATCCTCCTAGAGTGTATGGCCCTGAAATTCCGGGACCCCAAAGAAAGAATCCAAATGCATCGTTAAAAGTGGAAGGGGAAAATTCTGGGTACTCATCCGATCCAAATATGTAATTAAAAGAAATGGTATCGCCAGAAGGCACGAAGTCGAACTCCAAAACAGCTCCATTCGTGGGTGATGCGTTTGCAATCGCGTTCAGGTGAGGGTCTGAACTTACGTTAGGAGTCGGGGGGGTGTTGTTCGTAAAGGAACCAATGGTATTCGGACCAACTGCTCCAACTCCATTTCCTGTGGTCAAAAGTACTCCTGTTGGGATAGGGAAAGTTGTTCCCTGAGAGTCGAAAAAAGTTACGTTTCCTTGTATTTGAGCAGCACTTACAGGCGACCCATTATAAGTAATGTTGGATGCAGTAACTCCAAATCCAAGTAGTACATTTTGTACCAATTCCTCAGGAGTTTGGGTGTTGTCTACTGTAATTTGTGAATGAGTGAACTGCGTCGCAGTAAGTAGTGCAAGTAATGCCAGAAGTTGTTTCATAGCGTATTTGTTACGTTTGTTAATTTCCAAGTAATAATACCAAGACTGATTTTACCGTGCATTGGTTGCACGAAAATCGAACATTCTGGTAGGAATTCCCAAATTATCCTTGAAAAATTGCGATTTTTGAATTGCAAAAAATTGAATTCCTATGGAGAACACTCAGGCTTTTATCAGCGAAAACAAAGAACGATTTTTAGAAGAACTAATGGATTTACTGCGCGTACCATCCATCTCTGCGGACCCTGCTTATGCGGGTGATGTTCGAAAAACTGCAGAGGTAGTTGCCAATCGTTTGAAGGAAGCTGGAGCAGAGAACGTAGAGATTTGTGAAACGGAAGGTTATCCAATTGTTTACGCAGATAAGATTTTAGATAATTCGTTACCCACGGTATTGGTATATGGTCATTACGACGTACAACCAGCAGACCCTATTGAATTATGGGATAGTCCTGCTTTTGAACCGGTAGTAAAGAAGACGGAATTACATCCTGACGGAGCTATTTTTGCGCGTGGAGCATGCGATGATAAAGGTCAGATGTACATGCACGTGAAAGCATTTGAGGCAATGATTAAATCAAACGAATTGCCCTGTAATGTCAAATTTATGATCGAAGGAGAAGAGGAAGTGGGAAGTGCCAACCTCGGGATCTTCGTGAAGAATAACAAAGAAAAACTGGCGGCGGATGTGATTTTGGTATCAGATACAGGCATGTTAGCGAACGATGTACCGTCCATTACAACGGGACTCAGAGGGTTGAGTTATGTGGAGGTGGAAGTTACGGGGCCAAACCGTGATTTGCACTCAGGATTGTACGGTGGATGTGTAGCCAATCCATTGAATATATTAGCGAAAATGGTGGCTTCGTTACATGATGAAAACAATCACATTACCATTCCTGGCTTTTACGATAAAGTAGTTGAGTTAACGGATGAGGAGCGCGCCGAAATGGCTCGTGCACCGTTCAGCAAGGAGGCATACTGCAAGTCTATTGATATCGCTGACGTTTATGGGGAAGATGGATATTCTACTATGGAGCGTGGATCTATTCGTCCAACATTGGATGTGAATGGAATGTGGGGTGGATATATTGGTGAAGGCGCGAAAACGGTCATCCCATCGAAAGCTTATGCGAAAATTTCCATGCGTTTGGTCCCTGATCAAGACCCAGATGAGATTACAAAACTGTTCATGGATCATTTTACTTCAATCGCTCCTGCGGGAGTTAAAGTGAAAGTGACTCCTCACCATGGCGGAGAACCAGCAGTGACACCAACAGATTCAGTGGCATATCAAGCTGCCAGCCAGGCCTATGAAAAAACCTTCGGAACACCAGCCATTCCGGTACGCGGTGGTGGTTCTATTCCCATTGTTGCAATGTTCGAAAAAGAATTGGGGTTAAAAACCATTTTGATGGGGTTTGGTTTGGATAGTGATGCAATTCACTCACCGAATGAGCACTACGGATTATTCAATTATTACAAAGGGATTGAAACAATTCCATATTTCTACAGTTATTATAAAGAACTCTTTAATAATTGAATATGAACAAATTCCGCTTCCTCCTCTTCACTCTCGCACTCACTTTCACACTTTCATCGTGTGGTTGTCTTGATTTCAATTCTCCTGAAATTCGTGGTGGTGAAGATTTTTCGGTTAAAAAAATCGATGGAAATAAAATTGATTTGAATGTCAAAGCGAACATCTATAATGACAATTGTTTTGGAGTGAAAATCAAACCATCAGACTTAGAGTTGTTCGTAGAAGGAGAAAGCGTTGGTACGGTTCGATTGAACAAGAAGGTAAAGTTGAAGAAGCGAAAGGAAACGGCAGTCGATGCGAACTTAACAGCTACGCTCAACCAAGGGGCACTCATGAAAATGATGGGATATGCCTCACGTGGAGAAGTGGAAGTTCGACTGAAAGGAAAAGCAAAGGGGGGAGTGTTTATTTTCTCAAAGAAAATGGAGATTGATGAAACCAAGAAAGTTTCAACCGCAGGAATGAGAATGGGGATGTAAGTGTCTCTCAGTTTCGACTCCAAGTACCTCGAGCGGAGCCGAGAGGTACTGATGGAACACCGAAAAGAACCTATTAATCGCGTTTTACTAAGGAATTGGTGATTACGAAATAACGAGAAAAAGGGCATCGAGTGAAGTCGGGATGCGCCAATCAATCCTCGACATACAAACGCTGAACACGCTTGGAAATTCCAGTCAAAACTTCATAAGGAATCGTGTCCATAAGTTTGGCAAATTCTATAATGGATATATGTTCTCCAATAATTTCAACTGGGTCTCCAACCTCAGCTTGTAAATCTCCAATATCCACCATGGTCATATCCATACACACGTTGCCTATAACTGGACATTTTCTTCCGTGAATGACCATATACCCTTTGCCTCTACTTAAAGATCTTCTGAATCCATCGCCGTAGCCCACAGGAATTACTGCAATCCGCGTGTCTTTTTCAGCGATGCCGGCACGACCGTATCCTACGGATGTACCAGCTTCCACAAAACGAATTTGCGATATGGCGCTGAACCAACGAATTGCTTCCTGAAGATGCCCGCGTTCTTCACTTTCGCTAGCATATCCGTACATGGCAATCCCAATTCTAACCATGTCAAACTGGTGTTCAGGATAATGCAGCACACCTTCTGAGTTGGAAATATGCCGCTCAACTGGATACGGTAAATGTGCCATAATTAACTGACTGTCACGCTCAAACTTATCTACTTGTTGTTGCACAAAATCCGATGCTACTTCATCCGCAGTGGCCAAATGGGAGTAAATAGACTTCACGCGTACTTCAGGCTGCGTTTGGAGTTTCCGCAGGAGTTTGTTAAGAGTATCCGATTCAAATCCCAATCGATTCATGCCCGTTTCAAGGGTAATATGAATGGGGTAATTTACTTTTTCGTCGTAGATTAATTGAAGGATGAAAGCATCCAATTGTTCTAGAGAGTAAATACTTGGTTCCAAATCGAAAGCGATGCAATCTTCAAAGGCTCCTTCCTCACTATTCATTACTAAAATCGGTAGTTTCACGCCAGCTTTGCGCAATTGTACCCCTTCATCGGCGTAGGCAACGCCCAGGTAATTTACTCCGATGCGTTCCAAGTAGACGCCCATTTCATCAATACCTGAACCGTACGAAGAAGCCTTCACCATGGTTAATACTTTGGTGTCCTTCCTTAATTTTGACTTGCAATACGAAAGGTTGTTGCGAATGGCAGAAAGATTCACTTCAACAAAGGTTTGATGCGTTCGTTCTCTCATACGCAATGCCAACTGCTCCATTCTCATTTCTCGTCGACCTTTGATAAGGATTACGGAATTGGTAAATTCTGGCAATGGATCGTTCGGACTTGAGACAAAATAGAATTCAATCGGATCAAAATCTTCTAAAATTTTTCGAATTGCCTCATGATCGTAATTGGTTCCAATAATTACTTTTCGATCGCGTCCCTGCGCAATGGATAACTGATACTCCAATGAAGATCGAAACGCATCCAGGTCAAGATTATACGTGTCGTTGATGATCAGACAATTGTTGGCACCATCAAAGGTTTCCAAGCGCAATGGAATGCGTGCCAAGCTGGGGAGAACACGTTGAATAATCGTGTCATCTACCTCAAAATGCCTACTGGCGGCAATGGCCAGCGCGATGTTGTGGAAACTGATTTCATCATTAAACGGAAGAAGATCCAGGAAAGAAACAAATGACTTCTCATGGATGATCTTCATTTTAGGGTCGCTGACATCTACAGGAATAGTGTGGTGAACAAAAACTGTTTCACACGTATCAAACAAGCGAAGTTTTTCCGCCATATGTGCGTCCCGTGATTCGAAATTTTGAGCATGTGCAGAACCGAGCGAGGTAAAAACGCCGTGAGTGGGCTGTATCATTTCGGCAAGAGGTGCCATATCACCCGGCCCTGAAATTCCAGCTTCAATTAAAGTGATGTCACAATCGTCATGAATTTCTAGAAGCGATAATGCGACGCCCAACTGAGAATTGTAACTTTTCGGACTTCGAATTACCCGATAACGTTTATCCAATAATTGCCCCAACCATTCCTTCACGATTGTTTTTCCTGCGCTTCCTGTGATACCAATTACCGGGATGGAAAACTTCTGACGGTGATTTTTTGCGAGCGTCTGTAAGGCTTTCAGCGTATCCTCCACGTGAAGAAAAGCAGCTCCTTCGTATTCGGAAGTATCTATCTTCTTGGATACTACAAACGTCCGCACTCCTTTTTTGTAAGCTTCCCCAATAAACGAATGTCCATCTCTGAATTCACCTTTTAAAGCGAAAAAAAGCACTTCATCTCCACGTACAATACGGCGTGTATCAAATGACACACTTCGAATAACCCGGTTCGATTCTGGAAGGGGCGATTGAAGTTGTGAAGAAAGGTCCTGGTATGAAAAAGAAAGTCTCAAATTAATGCGCTATTTTGTTGTAGCACATTCTGCAAAGCGGTTTGTACTCCTCTTTAGCACCAACAAGCACTTGTTCTTTGTCAGAAACCGTACGATGCGAGAATTGTGCTGGAGCCCCACAAGATACACAAATCGCATGTACTTTGGTCACGTATTCAGCAATAGATAAGAGTTGGGGCATCGGTCCAAAAGGTGTTCCTTTGAAATCCATATCCAGTCCTGCACAGATAACACGCACTCCTTTTGCTGCTAGCTTATTGCAAACATCTATGATTCCCGCATCAAAAAACTGAGCCTCATCGATAGCAACGACCTTTTCTTTCTTCCACAAATCAATGATTTCAGAAGAATCATCAACACAAATTGCTTCAAAACTGCGCCCTTGATGACTCACTACTTTTTCTTCGTGATAACGATTGTCAATGGTAGGCTTCACCAGTAGAATTTTTTGATTGGCGAATTCTGCACGTTTTAAACGACGGATCAATTCCTCAGTTTTACCTGAAAACATAGATCCGCAGATCACTTCAATCCATCCGTGCTTGCTTCCTTCTTCTGGAAAATGCTCTAAAAACATGTTCGCGTTTGCTTTGAGGTTATCAACAAATCATCGAAGAGAAAAAGACAGGTTCGTAGCAGTCTTCGCTTCGATCTTGATTACATTTGAAGTGTTAATGTCGGCATTTTCCAAACGCGCTCGAAAATTTGGTTAGCAACTTGGCAGAAATGTTGATAAGTTAAAGCAGGAATAGACATTATGGAAGGATATAAAGAACTTTTAGATCAATTAAACGGACTCGTAAATTCAATGGAACAGGGAGAGTTAAACCTTGAGCAATTGAACGATTTGGAGAAGGTAACGCGTACTTTACACGAGAGAAGCATTATTCTTCGATACAAAGCATACGAGGCTTCGGCATGGGGAGATACTCAGGAAGAAAACGACGAACCAGTTGTTGAAGTAAAACAACAGGAAGAAGTTGAACCCGTTGTCTCTGAGTCTGACGAAGTAGTTGAGAAAGAAATCGAAGAGGAAGAAGCGTCACATAATGAACCTGAAGAGGAGCCGGCATTTGATTTTGCGATTTTTGATGAACAGGAGGAAACTCCCGGAACACAATCAGTTGATATAGAAGAAGAAACCAAAGCGGAGGCAGAACCTGAAGAGGTGGAAGCAACATCCATTGAACCAGAAACAGTTGAGGAGGTGAAGACCGTTATTGATCCCGTTTCACCGCCAGAACCAGCGGATGAAATAAAGATTGAGTCGGAAGAAATTCCGCCCGTTCCGAAACCAGAACCTGCGTCTGGAGGATCTTTTCTTGATCGATTTGCGCAACAAGATAACTCTGTTGCAGGAAGGTTCTCTGCAGGTCCTTTAAATTCTCTTATCGGTGCTTTCGGTCTGAACGAACGATTGCGCTTTATCAATGATTTGTTCGATGGTTCCAGCGAGAAATTTTCCGATGCGATCAAAGCACTAGATTCTCAGTCAGACTTGGATGCCGCAAGAATAAAGGCTGCCAGTTACGCCGAAGAAAACGAGTGGGACCCAGAAGAAGAGGTTGTTGCAGAATTTATGAACTATTTGAACCGTCGCTATGCATAAGCTTCTCCTTTTTGTTGGTGTTCTTTTCATTAGCCTTTCTTCCCGTGCTCAAATCGAGGAAATCCGACGAATTACAGAGACGCTCTGCTCTCCTGAATTTCACGGTCGTGGATATGTAAACAAGGGAGATTCCATCGCCGCGGATTATCTCGTAAGCGAGTTTCAAAAGTTGGGTTGCGAACCATACAAAGGAGATTATTTGCAACACTTCAACATCAATCAGGTGAATACCTTTCCAAATACCATGATGGTTAAAGTTGGAGAGATTGAACTGGTTCCTGGGGTTGAATTTGTCGTGCATCCTTATTCCCCATCGTTCCAGGGCACATTGAGTCCCATTGTTTTGGATGGAGAATCGTTTTATGAAGAAGGCGCTATCTCTCAGTCTCTCGAAGAAATTATGGGAGGAAGATCGGGTAAAAATGCCATCGCTTTGAAATACTCAACCTTTCATGAAGATTCTTTGAAAAACTTGAGAGGAATCGCAGAAGCTTTAGCCGAATATGTTCCAGTAATTGAGTTGGTCGATCATAAATTTACATGGTCAGTAGGACGCGGACAATTGCAAAATACCGTAATCCAAATTCAGGAAGGTAGCGTAAGGGAAGAACCCGTTATTACAGTTAACATCAACGCCGAATTGGTTACAAATTATCAATCGCAAAATGTGATGGCGTACATTCCCGCCAAGAAAAAATGCAAAGAAACCATTGTATTTACGGCACATTACGATCATCTGGGTAGAATGGGGACAGATACGTATTTCCCCGGTGGAAATGATAACGCCAGCGGAACAGCAATGCTCCTAACTATGGCGAAATATTTTAAGGAAAACCCGAGTGAATACAACATTTTATTCATTGCTTTTGCTGGAGAAGAGGCTGGATTGCTGGGATCAGAATACTTCGTACAGAACACGCCAATTAAGCTTAAAAAAATTCGGTTTTTACTCAACCTCGACATCATGGGGTCGGGTGAAGAAGGCATTACAGCAGTGAACGGAACCATTCACGAAAAAGAGTTCGACTTGCTTTCCAGTATCAACGATGAACTCGGATTGTTGGCAAAAGTCAAGCGTCGAGGTCCTACTCAAAATTCAGATCATTACTGGTTTTCAGAACAGGGAGTTCCAGCGTTCTTTATCTATACCATGGGAACGAACAAGAACTACCACGATGTAGATGATACCTACGAAAATTTGACATTTTCAGAGTACGAAGACATCACCAAATTGCTGGTGACTTTCGTAGATCGCCTGGATTAGAGTTGTATAGAATTCCAGTATTGATGTAAAAGTACAGGTTTAATGGCTCATCATTTTTCTGTAACTTCGAAGTAGCAACGCACTACTTTATGAAAGGTCTATCCATTTTCATTGCCATTTTCACTACTGCTATTGCATGGGCACAACCGTACAATGGTTCAGGAAAACCGGCTCCAAATACTCCAATTACCAAAGCGGCAAACTGTAAACCGCCAAGTACCACATCGTTCATGGAATTGAATAATGTGCGGGCGATGATTCACACAGCGGGAAATTTATGGCAGGTTCCAGGACAAAATCTGGCTCTGTACGAAGTGCCGAAGAATTCGGGTATTATGGCCTTATTTACCTCTGCGTTGTGGTTGGGAGGAACCGATGTTAATGGGCAGTTAAAACTCGCCGCGTTACGCTACCGTCAAGGTACGGATTATTGGACAGGACCGTTAACACAAGGTTCGGCGGAAACCAATACCGATAACTGTTTGGCCTACGACCGACATTTTATTACGGTTCAGGATGAAATTCGTGAGTTTGATGCTTGGTTCACAGCTGGAGAACAGGACGCTTTAAATGGAACCAATACGCAACAAGAGCTATTCCCGAACTATGAAGTTCCATTGATTATCAGAGAATGGCCAGCGCATGGCGACATCGCGCAAGGTCAAGGGTATTATTTGGCACCTTTTTACGATCGAAACGACGACGGTCAATACCGCTGGGAAGATGGAGATTATCCATGGCACGACATCAATAAAACCAAAGAATGCAACGTCGATAGAAGTGTGTCGTTGTATGGAGACCTTAACTTCTGGTGGGTCATGAACGACAAGGGAAACATTCATACAGAAACTGGGGCTGAGCCTATTGGAATGGAAATCCGTGCCCAGGCATTCGCTTTTGCTAGTAACGACGAGGTCAATAATATGACATTCTACAATTACGAGTTGATCAACCGCAGTACCCAAACCCTTCAGGATACGTATTTTGGATGTTTTACCGATGGAGCGCTGGGAGATCCGCAAGATGATTATGTAGGATGTGACGTAAACCGTGGATTGGCGTATTACTACAACGGTGACAATTTTGACGGAGATAATGCTGGTTGGTTGGGTTATGGAGACAATCCGCCGGCAGTTGGAGTAGATTTCTTCGAAGGTCCGTACCAGGATGATGATGGTGTGGATAACGCTGTAGGAATCGGTCCGGGTGAAGCTTTGAACGGAATTGGATTTGGCGATGGAATCATCGATAACGAGCGGTACGGAATGCGTCGTTTTTTATACTACTCCAATAGTGGTCAAGGTGCCGATCCAAGTCAAACCGACCCAATTATTGCCCTTGATTATTACAATTATTTGAAAGGATTCTGGAAAGATGGAACACCTTTTTATTACGGAGGTTCTGGTCATATTTCTGATGCGCAGGCAGATCCAAGCGTTATTGCCGATTTTATGTTTCCTGGAGACACCGATCCATTGGGATGGGGGACAGACGGTGTACCGCAAGCACCGTGGACGGAACAATCGGCAAACAATCCTCCAGATGATCGACGTTTTGTGCAATCGGCTGGTCCATTTGTTCTGAAACCGGGAGCTGTCAACAACATTACCGTAGGTGTGGTTTGGGCACGTGCAACTTCAGGCGGTCCATTTGCTTCTGTGGAGGCTGTGCGACGTGCGGATGACAAGGCCCAGGCACTTTTCGAGAACTGTTTTAAAGTATTGGACGGTCCGCATGCGCCTGATATGGAAGTGCAGGAATTGGAGAATGAAATAATCCTCACACTCAGCAATCCGAGTAATTCGAACAATTATAATGAAGAGTACATCGAGTTCGATCCGTTTATTTCAACCGCAGATTCAACTGCCGACAAATACTACCGTTTCCAGGGGTATCAAATTTTCCAATTGAAAAGTGATGAAGTAGCCCCGTCAGACGTACAAGATCCGAACTTGGCTCGATTGGTAGCACAATGTGATATCGAAGATGGCGTTAGTCGATTGATCAACTTTGAATTTGACGGTGATTTACTCCAAAGTATTCCGATCGAAATGGTAGACGGGGCCGATCAAGGAATTCGGCACAGTTTCCGTATCACAGAAGATCAATTTGCACAAGGAGATCGCCGATTGGTGAACTTCAAAACCTATTATTATGTCGCTGTCGCGTATGCATACAACAATTACAAAACCTACGACCCGAATGATCCGAACGGTCTGGATGGACAGCAAAAACCTTACATCCGAAGTCGAAAAGCAGCCTTTGGAGAGGTAAAAGTGATTTCAGCAATTCCACACCATCCCATGCCAGAATCTTATGGAACCGGACAAAATATTGAATACGGTGACGGACCGAGAATTACGCGTATTGACGGTCACGGAAATGGAAATCGAGCACTGGAATTAACTCAAGCCTCCAGAGAAAATATTCTCACCAATGGATTCATGGCCGAACCAGAATACGAATTCGGGAAAGGTCCAATCAATGTGAAAGTAGTCGATCCGTTGAATGTTGTGGATGGTTACTTTGAGTGCGAGTTTCAGAATTACGCTACATCAATATCGAATGGCGCAGATACAGCTTCGTGGGTGATTCACCGTTACGATTACGAGGGCGGAAACTTATTGGAATCCATATCATCTGAAAAAACGATTGCGTGGAACAACGAACAATTGATTCCGGAGTGGGGTGTTTCTGTTCAGATTGAACAAGAAAAGTATTTTCAATATGACGGAGTTAGTGGAGGGATTGAGTCGAACACTACAACATTAATCAGTGCCGACATGAACTTTGAAGACAGTTCTCAAATTTGGTTAACTGCTGTATCAGATAATGACGCCTTCTTTCCAACCAATTGGATTCGATCTGGTACATTTTACATCGATCTGTTAACTCCTGGCGCGGGTGAGTGTCTTGACAATACGTTACCAACATATCGGGATTATATTGACCCGTGTAATTATTTCGATTGGCAGGCTCCGAACAATTTCGCGGACCCCGATAAGAATTGGGCCCGTATTTTAGATGGAGGCATTGCGCCACATAAATTGGTTGGCTTCGAATCGTCGTACATGCCAATGGCGTATTTCAATTATGCTTCTCCAACCTCTGCCAAAAACGGGGCGTCTCTCAGTTTCCTACCTTCGGTAGATATTGTATTGACTAGCGATAAATCCAAATGGACGCGCTGCCCAGTTATCGAGTTGGGACGAGAACCGTCTCTGAATGTTGGTGGTGCCGAACCGGGTGCGCTTAGGGCAAGTGCTTCCGTAGATAAAGAAGGAAATCCTGAATCGGGTTCTACTGGAATGGGTTGGTTCCCGGGTTATGCCATTGATTTGGAAACAGGAGCACGTTTGTACATGGCTTTCGGTGAAAACTCCTTCCTTGCAGCGGAAAATGGTGCAGATATGTTGTGGAATCCAACGGATAATTTGGTAGATAACGGAGGAAATCCATTGATGGGTGGAATGCATCCTGTGTACGTTTTTTCGAAGGATGTTGCAGCTGTAAACAATTACCTTTTGGGTTATGACTTCCCTGAGTACATTCCATCACAAGCGGAAAATGATGCGCAAAACCATGCACTTCTGATGATGCAAGATGTGATGGCGAACAATACCACGGCAAAACGTAACTTCTACAGCAGCATTAGTTGGGTAGCCTATCCAATGGCAAGTCCAAATTATGACATCGATCCGCAGCGATTACCAACCGACGTCACCATCAAGTTGCGTGTAAGTAAAGAATACAAGAACTATGCGGCGACTGGAGAAAATGGCGGAAATCCGAAGTACAGCTGGAATATGAACACCGTAGCAACGGATTTGGGCAGTCAGGATCGATTGGCGGAGTCGCTGAAGATGATCAATATCGTACCGAATCCTTATTATGCCTACTCCGAGTACGAACGTAACCGTCTGGATACCCGCGTAAAAATCACCAATCTGCCGGTAGAGTGCACAGTGAAAATTTATACGGTGAATGGAAAATTGGTACGTACCATTCGCAAGGACAATCCGTTAACATATACCGACTGGAACTTAACCAACGATGCAAATGTATTTGTCGCATCAGGAATTTATCTCATTCACGTAGATGTTCCGGGCGTAGGCGAACGCATATTGAAATCATTCATCGGCATGCGTGCTGTGGATTTACAGGGGACCTAGAAATCTATATAAAAAAGGACTTTTGTCTTGAGTTATTTAGCCAATAGTCGCCACTGAAGTAAACACCAACCCGGTGAGGAGCAGTCCAATCAAAAGAAAAATCAATCGCGCGGTGGTATCTGGAAGTTTGATTAACGAGAATAACAGACCACCTGAAACAGTGGCAACTATAAGCGTAAAAACCCAGTAGGTTGGGCCAACCCATAAGGCATACAATAACACCGTCAGTAGTAAAAAGGCACCAACTTTGAATCCATTGCTGGAAAGTTTCTCATATCGGGACAAGCCAACAGTAACTCCAATCAAAAGAATGGGAAACAAGAGAATGTAAAACAACGAGTACAAAATGGCCACGATTCCGCCGTTCCCTTTGGATTGCATGTACGCGTAGGTTCCAAGAGTGGCAAGAGTAAGTACCCACCCAAGTGTTTTATTGAGTTCGGTTGTTTTTATCATTTTGGTAAACTGATTCTAAAAGTGGTTCCAACGTTTAGCTGCGACTCAAGTACAAACACTTTCCCTTTGTGGTACTCTTTCACAATTCGTTTCACAAGCGAGAGTCCAAGTCCCCAACCACGTTTCTTCGTGGAGAAACCAGGTTGGAAAATAGTTTTAATTTGATTGGGCGGAATTCCTTTCCCATTGTCCTTGATGTCTATATGCACCCAATTCCCTTCCGTTTTGGTGGAAACATTCAGTATTCCTTCACCTTCCATGGCATCCACGGCATTTTTGGCAATGTTTTCCACAACCCACTCTATGAGAGAGGCATTGTGCTGCACGAGCAAGGCTTCATCGGCCTCTACGGTAATTTCTACTTTATCTGAAATGCGTGGCTTTAAATAAGTCATAACGTTTCGAACAGTCTCTGCTACGTCCTCGGAATCGAGTTTAGCACCCGACCCAATTTTGGAGAATCGATCCGTTACCTTTTCCAGTCGGTTTACGTCCTTTTGCATTTCAGAAGTAATCATGGGGTCGGCATCCTGGGTTTCCAGATATTGAATCCAGGCCATGAGAGAAGACAATGGGGTGCCCAATTGGTGCGCTGTTTCCTTTGCCATTCCTGCCCAAACTTGATTCTGTTCGGCTTTTCGAAAAGTGCTAAAGATCAGGTATCCGATAAAGGCGAAAAGTCCAATAACAGTAAACTGTATGAATGGAAAATATTTTAACTGCTGCAATTCGGGGCTGTTTCCATAATAGAGGAGATTTTTCTCTCCGTTTTTGAAGTCAATAATGATGGGTTTATCATTCAAGTCTGCAGTAACAGACGGTTTGGCGATTTTCGCATTTCGAGCCTTCGGAATGTTCGTACCAATGATTTCGCGTGTCTGCGCGTCGATGAGCAAAACAGGCACCAGTCCTTCGTTATCAATGAGTTCACGGTTGAAAGAGTCGATCAGTGAGTCGCGGACATTTTCGAGAGAATCAATGATTTGCGAGTCGTCATAATAGTAGGTAATGAAGAAATCATCAAACACCTCGACTGTGAAGGACGGATTTTTCTTTTTCCATGCATCTGCCAACACCAAAAGTGAGTCATCGAAATGATCCATCAATTCACGTTTGGTAGCATCGGGATGCATTTGTCGGATATCGGAGGTATCGAAATCCAAATTTCGGTTGGCGGAAATATAGCCGTCGTTATCCACGGCAATAACCGGAATATCGGTGTTGTTTTGAGTGATGCGCAGCGGAAAGCTGTTACTGTAATCTTTATCTAATGGGCTTTTCTTAGCCGCTTCCTCCGTAGCTTCTACCCAAAGTGCCATTTTTTCACGCTCCTTCGCTCGCAAGCTGTTGAAGGTATTATTGGTCAAACGCACCAATTCAATCTTCTTTCGAATCGCATCGGCCCATTGTTGTGCACGTTCTTTTTCGCGTTCACCTACGCGCTGTACAATCTGATTCGAAACAAACAAGGAAGCCCCAACGGTAAAAAGCGCCAGAACTAGCAGGGCGATCTTCCATTTTTGTTTGTTCGAGTATAAATTCATGACTTAAAAGTAACGACAATTCAGGGGAACTTGGCAATTACGCAAGGCCCAATGCTTTTTCCACCGATGCACAAACGGTATTATGGTCGTATTGTTGTGTCATTGCGCGTAACATCTCAGGATCTTTGGTTACATGTTCATCGCAAATCAAATCCAGTTTTTCTGCCAAACTAGCGGCATTCATGGTTTCAAACAAAATCCCTCCTTTGCCATGCTCTAAAACTTCTGGGGTTCCCCCGGCATTACTACCCAATACAGGAGTTCCGCACGCCAAAGATTCCATGGTGACCATACCAATAGACTCTGCTCGAGTCGCCATAACAAACCAATCCAACGACGCGTAAAAAGCGATTGGATTGTTCATGTAGGGGCGAATGTGGACCCTTTCTCTATATACTTCGGACTGAATTATTTCCAACATTTCATTGTAGTAATCCTGTGCTTCATTGTGCGTTGGTTCACCCAAAAAGACTATGTGAAAATCTTTATTTTTTGCTTGTTTCATCGCCTTGAGCAAAAGAAGTTGCCCTTTTTGCGGATCAAATCGACCCATTAAGCCAAAAAGACGCACATTTTCCGGAAGATTGAGTGCCTTTCTAGCTTTATTCTTCGATGGAGGATTCTGAAATTGAGATAAATCCATTCCTGATGGAATTTGAACGAGTTCATTCTTAAAGCGTGTCATGGAACGTACCTGTTTTTCCAACCAAGGCAGCGGACACGACCAAACATCAATTTCGTTGTGCCGTCGTGCGTGCAAAAAATGGGTTTTCTTGACGCCCAATTGCATTTCCATGTAGTACGAAGTATGCAAAGCATCTTTCAGTTTCCATTTGGCGAAAGCAGTGATGCTCATATCTCGTGTGGCACGAATCAAAAGGTGCGTGATTCCGTGTACTTTCAGCAGTTCGACAAGCATCCGGCCATTTTTAAAATCGTAGTATTTACTATGTTTTTCAATGAAAACTACGTCCAGTTCATGCGCTTTGGCCTCAGTGGCAAACCGAGAGTTTGCAATTGCGAACAAAAGTACTTGGTGACCTCGGTCGCGCATCCAACAGGCGTTTCTCAGGTGGTTCATTTCTAATCCACCCCAACTTTCAGAACTACAGAGATAGCCAAGCTTCGCACTCATAGTGGTAAAATTAGTAGTAACTTTGAGTCGAACAAATAAGTAGTATTAGAATGACTGCACCAGCAAAGAAAGCATTGATCGTTTTTACCGTTAGCTCGGTGATTGTTGCAATTGCATTATGCGTTTTACCTGTAGAATTCTTCAATGGTGAAGCTACGTGGACCGTAAACGATACCACAATTACTAGAGATCAAAATCTTAGTTTGAGTTATTTCTTTGGGCTGGGATTAGAAGATTCTAGTGTTGAGTATGCAGATTCGTTTCGATTGACCGGACAAGGGTGGATGTTGGCATTCATATTCATTTTCGGAATTCCAGGTCTGATTGCATATCGTATGTATATTACATCGAATACGTCAAAGGATAACGATTAAGGCGCATTCGACTTCTTTCGATGTACCTCAAAACATCCTGAGTTGGATTTGAAGTGCGTTGAGCGGAGCTTCTCTATAGGTGCAGTGGAGTCGAGATGTGCAACCTAAGTTACCTTGACTTCTATGGCGCTACAGTAACTTTGTAAGAAATAGACAATATGTTCGGAAAATTATTCAAAAAAACAGATTACAAGGCTTTGCTTGATAATGGAGCGGTAATTATTGATGTGCGCAATCCAGGGGAATTCCAAAATGGATGCATTCCTGGTTCAGAAAATATTCCTCTACCGAAATTGGGCAGTCGCGTTAAGCAAATTAAATCGTTAGAAGTTCCAGTCATTTGTGTTTGTGCCGCCGGAGTTCGCGCTGCAAGTGCAAAAGCTCAGTTGAAAGCCGCTGGCGTAGAATCGTACAACGGTGGTGCCTGGACCAAAATGATTCCTTACGTCGATTAATTTCTTCCAGAAGTATTGAAATATCAAAACGATGAGCTATTGGGATATCATCATATCGAGTTATAAAGGAGCTGCAAAAGGGTTGTGGAACAGTATCATTGAGCCCATCAATAAGGATGGCTATTTGAACCTGTTTTACTTCTTAATTGCCATTTCTGTATTGGTTTGGATCTTAGAAATAGCGCTGCCATGGCGAAAGAAACAAGCTATTTTCAGACGTGACTTTTGGTTGGATAGCTTTTACATGTTTTTCAATTTTTTTCTGTTCCGGGTGGTCTTTTTCGCGGCACTGGTGAACGTTACCCACAGCGTTTTTGTTTCGTTTTTAAAACTCTTCGGATATAGTAAAGGCGCTTTTATCGATTTGTCTCATTTGCATTGGGGAATTCAGTTTCTTCTGTTCTTTTTGATTGCGGATATTGTTCAATGGGGTGTGCACGTTTTGTTACATCGTGTTCCATTGCTTTGGCGCTTTCACCAAGTGCATCATTCGGTGAAGGAGATGGGGTTTGCCGCGCATCTGCGTTACCATTTTATGGAAAATGTCGTTTATACACCCGCTAAATATGTCGGTCTTTCGTTGATTTTCGGGTTTGATTTTCAATATATCTTCTGGGTGTATTATTCTACCACTTTGATTGGACACCTCAATCATGCGAACCTTAATTTGGATTATGGTCCGTTGCGCTACATTCTGAACAATCCTAAAATGCATATTTGGCACCACTCAAAACAGCTTCCAAAGGACCGTCCGTATGGGATGAACTATGGCATTTCCTTGAGTATTTGGGATTATCTTTTCGGAACAGCTTACGTCCCTACTTCTGGTAGAGATATTGAACTCGGATTTACCAACGATGAAAACTACCCTCAGTCTTTCTGGGGGCACCTAATCGAACCGTTTAAGAGAAAAAAATGAAAAAGTACCTGGGAATGGCTATCATTGGGAGTTTGACTCTCGGTTTAGCTCCTTTTACCCCGCATCCGCATATTTGGAAGCAATTGAAAAACCTGTGGTACGGTCGCGATATGCCTGCTTTGGATTGGTTTGATTTATTCCTGCATGGTGCGCCATGGATCTTCCTGATTTACGTTTTGGTTCAAATGGCGCGAGGGAAGTAACTTAATAATACGAAACGCCTGTTAACATCCATTGACCTTCCACCGATTCAAATTCCAGTCCCATGGAGCTTTCGGTCCAACCTTCTTCGTCGACAGAAAGAATGATCAATAACGTTACTACGGTCCAATCTTCATCGCCCATCACAGACAATGCATTGTAGTCTTTTCCAGATAGATACTGGCGTGCGTCTTCTGTGAAAATTGCCTCAACATTGTCGTAGAAAAATTCTTCTGTAACATCATCCTCCCACATTTCGGGGTCAATTTGCTCGTACCAATCACCACCTAATGGTGCTTGTACAGTCGTTTTTAATTGCTCGATATTCAAGTCAATGATGGGTTGAACATTCGTTTCCCAGATTTTTCGAAGGTCTTCATCCTCCGTTGATTGCGAAAAGCTAAGTGTGCTTGCAAAAACAAAGGCGATTAGTAGTAGTTTTTTCATGCTCAATTTTTTGAGAAATGTACGAAGGTTTTCGATACTAAATTCATTAAAATTGATCCAAAGGTTTTTTGCCAGAACGAACTCGGTTCATAATTATCGAGAACAACCCGAAAAGGAACATAACTCCACCAAAAACAATCAGAAATGGATCAAATCGTTTCAAGATGAAGATGCTTACTAAAATTAAAGCTGATCCAAAGAGCAAATAAACATAACCGCTTGTGAAAGTTCTTCGCTTCCCTTGATCAATCATCGAGTTGATTTTCCGTACCTCATCAGTACATGTTTCAGTGCACGCAATACCATCGCCAACATCAGTCAGACAACGCATGCAAATACCTTTGTTACAATTCTTACAAATACCTAAAGCAGGTTCTTCGGGATGATTGAAGCAATTCACTATTTCAACAATGCTGTCATCGATACCTTCTCGCCGATAATTTGCGGCAATTGATCAATATTCACGCGCTCCTGCTCCATGGTGTCACGATCACGAATGGTTACGGTGTTGTCTTCCAAGGATTGATGATCGACCATGATGCAATACGGAGTTCCCATAGCATCCTGAATTCTGTATCGTCGGCCAGCAGCGCCTTTTTCGTCGTAAATACAATTGAAATCGAATTTTAGTCTGTCCATGATTTCACGCGCTTTTTCTGGCAATCCGTCTTTCTTTGTCAGTGGCATAACGGCAACTTTGTACGGTGCCAATGCTGGAGGCAAAGAAAGCACTGCGCGTTGTTTACCTTCTCCCAAATCTTCCATTTTGTAAGAGCTGCTCAATACTGCCAAGAACATGCGGTCCAGTCCAATCGAAGTTTCTATCACAAACGGGACGTAATTCTCATTCAGTTCAGGATCGAAGTATTGCAATTTTTTACCAGAGTGTTCCTCGTGCTGTTTCAAGTCGAAATCGGTACGCGAGTGAATGCCCTCTAACTCTTTGAAACCCATTGGGAAATTGAATTCAATATCTGCCGCTGCATTAGCATAGTGAGCCAACTGAATATGATCGTGAAAGCGATAATTATCGTCGCCCAATCCTAGTTTGTTGTGCCATTTTATACGTTGTTCTTTCCAGTATTCGTACCATTTCATTTCCTCTCCTGGGCGCACGAAAAATTGCATTTCCATTTGCTCAAACTCGCGCATGCGGAAGATGAACTGACGGGCAATGATCTCATTTCGGAAAGCTTTACCAATTTGTGCAATTCCAAAAGGAACTTTCATGCGACCCGTTTTCTGTACATTCAGGAAATTCACAAAAATCCCCTGTGCTGTTTCAGGACGGAGGTAAATGGTTGAGGCATCTCCAGCAACAGAACCCAATTCCGTAGAGAACATTAAGTTGAACTGACGAACTTCTGTCCAGTTTTTGGAACCTGAAATCGGACAAACAATTCCCAGGTCCATGATAAGATTGTATACACCTTCCAAATCTCCATTTCCAAGTGTTTCGCGCATGCGGTTTTCGATGTCATCGATTTTCGCCTGATTGCGCAATACGTTCGGATTCGTTGCCAGGAATTGTTCTTCGTCGAAATCGTCACCAAATCGCTTTTTCCCTTTCTCAACATCCTTTTTGATTTTGTTGCGGTACTTCTCCATGTGTTCCTCAATCAACACATCAGCGCGGTAACGTTTCTTGGAATCTTTGTTGTCAATAAGCGGATCGTTAAAGGCATCAACGTGTCCCGACGCTTTCCAGGTGTTCGGATGCATGAAAATCGCAGCATCAATTCCCACAATATTCTCGTGCATTTGAACCATCGCTTTCCACCAGTACGACTTGATGTTATTTTTCAATTCAGCACCCAATTGACCATAGTCGTAAGTAGCTGAAAGTCCGTCGTAAATTTCTGATGAAGGGAATACAAATCCGTACTCCTTCGCGTGCGAAATAATGTCCTTTAAATTGTCCTCTTTCTGTTCCATGGCGCAAAGGTAAAACAACCGTGTTTTTGTAGCGCTTTTTATTGGAGTTTTTTATTCGGCGAGGTGTATAAGCAACAGGGACATTGAGGCTCTCGAAATGCCCCTGCACAAGTTTTGTACAAAAGTGCACTTCGAGAACCTCAGTGCACTAATACCTATCCGCGCTTCACCTGAGTTGGACAAACAAAATCTGTCTTCGGAATGTTCGTTTTTAGAATTTCAGACATTCCGCCAAGGATATTGGTCAACTTAGAGTATCCATTCTTCATGAGCAAGGAAATGGCAATGACACTGCGGTATCCACCTGCACAATGCACATAGTAATGCGTGTTATTGTCCAAATCGTTCAGGTTATCATTCATGTAATCCAACGGATGATGCGTTGCACCGTCTATGTGTTCTGCTTCCCATTCTCCCGGCTTTCGAACATCTACGATATTCAATTCCGAATGCGTTGCTTCAATTGCCTGTGGAGTAACGCTTTCAATGGTGTTGAGTTCTCCATCCCAGGCTTCTACACCGCCTTTCAAAAATCCAACCGTGTTGTCGTATCCTACGCGCGATAGACGTGTCACCGCTTCCTCTTCTTTTCCTTCAGGAACGATTAAAACAATTTTTTGATTGATATCCGTAATCAAAGCTCCTACCCACATGGCAAAAGTTCCATTCAGACCGATGAACAATGAATTTGGAATGAATCCTTCTACAAAATCTGATTGATTGCGCACATCCAAAATCAAAGCACCTTCTTCAACTTCCATTTTGAATTCATCCAGAGACAATGCACGACTTCCTTTGGCAATAACTGCATCGAAGGAATCATAGCCCATTTTGTTCATTACCGCATTTTTAGGAAAGTATTGTGGAGGTGGTAGAATTCCCTCTGTTACTTCCTTGATAAATTCATCTTTGGTCATATCAGCACGTAGCGCATAATTGGTTTGCTTTTGTTCCCCTAAAGTGCCTACCGTTTCTGTACTCATGTTTTTACCACATGAAGATCCCGCTCCATGTCCTGGATAAACAGTGATGTCATCGGGTAGAGGCATAATGCGATTGCGTAATGAGTCGTATAGCATTCCTGCCAAATCTTCTTGAGAGAGATCCGTTTTGATGGCCAAGTCTGGTCGGCCTACATCTCCTAAAAATAGCGTATCACCTGTAAAAATGGCTGTTTTCTTACCTTCTTCATCAATTAAAAGGAAAGTAGAGGATTCTTGCGTATGTCCTGGTGTGTGTAATACTTTGATGGTAATAGCACCAATTTTAAATTCTTGATTGTCCTCCGCAATGATGGCGTCGTAACCTGGGTTAGCCAATGGGCCGTAAACGATCGCCGCTCCTGTTTTTTGTGCCAAATCAATGTGACCGGAAACAAAATCGGCATGAAAATGCGTTTCGAAAATATATTTGATCGTTGCACCGTTGTCAGCTGCCATCTTCACGTATGGTGCAGTTTCGCGCAATGGATCAATAATAGCTGCTTCGCCATTACTCTCAATGTAGTAAGCGGCTTCTGCTAAACAGTTGGTATATAATTGTTCTACTATCATACTCATAGATTCTAAGTACAAATATCGTGAAAGTTCAACGTACAAAAAGTGACTTTGGTCACACTTCGATCTAAAATTGACTTCCTATTTGAGTGTTCCGTTGATTTGATCGATGTAATTGAGTATTCGTTCCTGACCAAAACTCGACACGCTAGAGGTAGTGAAAACGGGCGGTAATTCTTCCCAATATTTCAACATTTCCTTTTTGTAGCGCGCCAAATTTTTCTGCAATGCCGAACTAGAGAGTTTATCGATTTTGGTGAACACCATCGAGAAGGGTAATCCTTTCTCACCGCACCAATTCATGAATTCCAAATCAATTTTTTGGGGTTCCAATCGTGAGTCCAACAAAACAAAAACATTGGTGAGGGTCTCACGCGTTGTCAAGTATTCTGCAATAAATTTTTCCCACTTTGCTCGGTTCGACTTAGATGTTTTCGCGTAGCCGTAACCGGGCAGATCGACCAAATACCAATTTCCGTTGATCAAAAAGTGATTGATCAATTGTGTTTTCCCTGGTCTCCCTGAGGTTTTTGCCAACTTCTTATTGTCGGTTAGCATGTTGATCAGGGACGATTTGCCGACATTAGAACGACCAATAAACGCATACTCTGGCAGTCCATCTGTCGGACATTTAGATACTTCTGTATTGGAGATTACAAATTCAGCGGAATGAATTTTCACGATCTTTTTTTGTCAAAAGTACCATTTTTCCTTTCGGTGACTTTGCAAGAAAACCAGAGAAATGTTGATTTTTTAGCTTGTTTAAGTAAACCAAAACTTGTTTAAACGTTCATATACAAGTATTTTTGATATGTAAAATCGGAGGTTATGAAGAAAGCGCGGTATAAGTTGTTAGTGTTGCCGATCGTTTTTGTTACGTTGGTTCTGTCTTGTAGCGAGGAAGCACCAAGTGTACGAATCGAAAAAGGAGGGGATCAAGAAAATGAAATGGGTGCAGAACTTCCGAATGTTAAGGCCGATCGGTTGTTGGTTGTGGACTTAGAAGGAATGGTGTGCGAAATGGGCTGCGGTGGATCGATTCGCAAAGAATTGTATGCGTCCAACGCTGTGAAGGAAGTTTTGTTCGATTTTGATGAAGAACGCACCGTCGATGTAGCGAAAGTTGCGTACGACAGAAATAAAATCTCTGCAGATCAAATTGTGGCCATTATTGCCGCTGCAAACAAAGGACAGTTTAATGTAATCAATACGCGTTCGGAACCGTATGTTGATGCGACACCAACAAGTGATGAAAAAACTTCTTCTCTAGGAGAACCAGAGCATAAAAAACGTTCTGTTTCAATTAAAACGTCTTCTCACACTCCCATCAGCAGTAGTATTTTTGACGTTTTCTCTTGGTTTTAGGCAATGATATTCTTGAAGTTTATACTTGCGGTCATTGATTATGTAGCGATGAAATTGCAAGCGAAAAAAACGCAGAAAACATTCTATGAAATTATACTATCGTGAATTAGGCGAGGGAGATCCCTTGATGATTCTGCACGGTTTGTTTGGTTTTTCAGACAACTGGCAAACGCATGCAAAGAAACTCGCGGATTATTATCGTGTAATTTTAGTGGATTTACGCAATCATGGAAGATCTGATTGGAGTGATGAATTCTCTTACGAGATTATGGCCGATGATGTTCTGGAACTCTGTGATGACCTTGAGTTGGAGGATTTGGTGTTGGTTGGGCATTCCATGGGAGGTAAAGTAGCCATGCAGGTAGCGGCAAAACGCGAAGAATTGCTCAGCAAATTGGTTGTTGTGGATATGGGCATTAAAGGATACCCAATGCACCACGACCATATCATTGAAGGGATCAAAGCTGTGAAAATCGATGCTATTGACGCACGAAGCGAGGCAGATGACCAATTAAAGGAGCATATTGATTCCTACGGTGTTCGACAATTCCTTCTCAAAAACATGTACTGGAAAGAGAAAGGAAAGTTGGCCTGGCGTATGAACCTCTCTGTACTGGAGCGTGAGATGCCAAACATACTTAGCGGGTTTGAAGCCGATGAAATTTTTACGCCAACGCTATTCATACGAGGAGCAATGTCCAATTACATTCTGGACGAAGACATTCCATCCATAGAAGCACAATTCCCGGATGTAGAGATCATCACCATTGAAGATGCGGGACATTGGGTACATGCAGAGGCCCCTGAAGAGTTTCAGGAAGCCTTACTTGGGTTTAGTTTGAGGTGAGCCTATTGCTCGATCAACTCCTCTAGACGTTCCATACGCTTTTTCAAGTCCTTGAGCTCTGATTTTAATGCTTCATTTTCAGCTTCTACAGCTGTCATTTCTTTCGAATGAAGCTCGATCATTTCCTGTTGTTCCTGAACGGCGTTGATTAGAGCATAGGTGAATTTATTCGGGTCCACTTCCAAGTATTTTTCAGATGCATTCGGTGTATAGTCAGGGTCAAGATCCGCGTTATCTTCTACTGGATTCATATCAATTTCATTCACCATATCCGGTGCAATTTCTTGCAATTCCTGCGCGATGACTCCTTGGAATACCTTCCCATTCATGCGCTGGTTTTCTCCGATCAGCTCATTCATTTTGGCGTTATACGAAAAATTCACGGGGCGCACCTGAAGAATCAAATCGAGTCCTTCATTGTAATCGGATACGTTCTCCTTTAAGCGGGCATCAGAGAAAACGGCCCATGTTCCTCCACCTGTTTTGTTTGCGACTCCATTTACAGACAAATCTGCCGTTGGTGCATTTGTTTTAATCCCCATGTATCGGGTACCGCGAGTGAACGATGCAATAAGTCCAGAAGCCGTACAAGCTGAATTGATAGTAAGCAAGTTGGCAGCTCCATCATGGTTGAGTTCGAACCCACAATAAGTTCCGAGCGCTGCAGTATAATTGGGAACGTTTTCATCAAATACGAGTCTACCGGATTCGGCGTTGTTAAATCCAGCTGAGCTTCCGAGTTTAATTGCCGGAGCAGCATTTGCAACTACGAGCGTATGTGCTCCCGGTGTGTTGTTTCCGATAGCAACACGACCGTTGGTATACATATCGTCACCAATAGCGTTAGGTGCAGCAGTCGAACCTACTTCATAGAAATCTATATCACCACCAGACGCAGTAATTAAATTCAACCATTGTGTACCAGACCAGTAATAAAATCCTGTACCATTTCCACCAATAACAGTAGCGTTGGTGTTATATACCAGAAGTCCAGTTGCAGGAGCTGTAACGGGTGCTGCGGCAGTTACATTTCCAATGGCAACATTTGGGATAAGAATTCCTCTGTTGGCATCGACAACGTGAAGTTTCGCACTTGCGTCCGGCGTATTTGTGCCAATCCCCACGTTTTGAGCGAGTGAATTGAAACTTGTACATAGCATAGTAATAAAGGCGAGAGAATAGATAGTTTTCATTATGTAGTAGTTTTTGTGTGTATTAACAACACGCCAAAGTTAAAGGATAATTTCGAATAAATAGTTTATTCGTGCGTACAACGAAGGAACGGAAAAGTGTTGATTACCCGCATGTAACCGAAGAAAGATGTTTGTTTCAAGGCTATTCAAAGGATTAGAGAGTTTTAGACAAAATGTGTTCGATGTTAGCATTTTTGTATTGCTTAATTAATCCGTTCAAAATGTAACAATTTCAGCTTCGGCTCGTTTTTTGGATAAGAACTGTTATGCGATATTTACTCATCCTTATTACCATTTTTTGCGGTTTGCAGCTGCAGGCACAAGTCACATTTGATAAAACCAAACACGATTTCGGTGATTTGGAGGCTTACGATTTCCGTTTTGTCGATATCCTGCTAACCAACGAAGGCGAGAAGCAGGAGTGGATTTTAAGCGTCAAAAAACCGAATGAAGTCGTGTACATCAATTCGGGTTCTATTATTGAGAAGGACAGTACGGTAATTCTGCGTTTACAGGTAAATCCACCTGGTAAAGGACGATTTTCTTACAACGTTGAGGTGTTTACCAGCGATCGTAATGAACCTGTTCGAATAAAACTGACCGGTAATTTAAAGCAAACCGATCAAAATGATGTTTCGTCCTTTACTTCTTGTCCTAATTTCAATGAACGACCGGGAGGGAAAGATCCGAATGCATTTGATTTGACTGTTGTTACCATCGACAAAGAAACACGCGAGACGCTAAGCAAATCTACGGTGAGCTTAATTCAAAACGGTCAGGATGTCTGGACGGACCAAACGGACAGAAACGGAAAAATCAAAAAAGAAGCGACTTTGGGACTGAGCTATTTTTATGCTACCCATGAAGGCTATTTTCCCGAGGAGTTGGGAGCGTACATTAACTTTAAGAGAAACTATTTTGTTTTGGAGTTGGAGCAACGACCTGAGGAGGTTGTACCCGATCCTGATCCAATGCCAGACACCACAATTATCGCGGAAAATCCACCAGAGATAATTGTTGAAGTAGAGGATCATATTGAAACGGATACTACTACTTATGTCGCTGAGGTGCCGCCCTCGTTTGAGGAATTGGATGACGATGATTTCACAAGTCAGAATTTCAACCCTATCAATGTCGTTTTTGTGCTTGATATTTCTTCGTCCATGAAAGATGCCGACAAGATAGAGTTGATGAAGTACTCGTTGTTTCAACTAACGGACATGCTCCGACCGCAAGATAAAATGAGCATCGTTACATATTCTACTAACACCAGCGTATTGCTTCCACCTACGAGCGGAGCAGATAAGTCCGATATTAAAGAAAAAGTGGAAAAATTGAAAGCGTCCGGGTTTACTGCTGGCGGAAAAGGAATCAAATTGGGATACAAACAAGCATCTCGAGCAAAAATTGAAGGCGGAGTGAACCATGTGATTATCATTACAGATGGGGCTTTCAACCGCGACTCTGACGACTACAAGCGTTATGTACGGAAATATGCCCGTCGTGGAATTCACTTGTCTGTTGTTGGGATCAAGAACAAAGAACGCGACAGAGAACAGATGGAATATGCAGCACAGCTAGGAAAAGGAAATTACGTTCCTATTTTCGGTTTGAGTGATGCCAAGCGAAATTTGAAACAAGAGATTCGGGTGTTGACCTACAAGCATTGATTTGTCAAATAGGTCAATTATCGAGTAAATCTGTAGATGATATGGAATCTTTCTTTATTGACTCTTCCTCGGCGTCACGATAATAGTTTCGCCGCGAATTTTTCTCATGACTAAGTGAAAGCCTTAAAATCATTAAAATTACCGCGTTAACGGTAGTTTGAATTAAGATAGTTTCGGGGTATCGCACAAAGACAATATACCCCTGTTCTGGCTGCTCCTGGAACAACGTTACTTGAACGAAGTATACCGCAACGGGAACAGCAAGGCATAAAATCACGTAGATCGGATGCATTTTTTTCCTTGCAATGTTGATTCCCGCGAGGAACAGGTTGCAAATAATTAGTACTGGTAATATTACAAAAGCGAGTAAAAACACTACTGAACGGCTGCTGTAACTAATAGGAAGGTCCCTTCATCAGCATTCATCCGTGCATCAACTCCAATTGGGACAGTCATTTTGTGGACGGTATGTCCAATTTGAGCACCGAAGTAAACGGGTTTGCCGAAATCGCTAAAATGTTGTTCGAACACCTCCTCCAAGGTAAAAGCCCTTTCTGGTTCCTCTGCTGTGCATTTTCTGAAATTACCGAGAATAACACCATTACATTTATCGAAAACTCCAGCTTGTCGTAGCTGCGTCAACATGCGGTCAACGCGGTAGGGTTCTTCTCCAACTTCCTCCAAAAATAGAAGTGCATTGCTGATTTTCGGGAAATACGGCGTACCAATCATGCTGACCAAGACAGATAGATTTCCTCCCCATAATGTACCGTAAGCAGTTCCATGGGAATACGTAATGATATCATGATCCTGGTCTGTATTTTTAAACGCTATTGGATCGTCATTCATAGTAATCTTCCTTATATAACCTATGGAATAACGATTCCACGAAGAGTTTCCTCCTGGCCCATGAAACGTGACAATTCCGGAATGTTCCGTAATTGCGTTCAATAGTGAGGTGAGGTCGCTGAAGCCCATGATCACCTTGTTATTCTCGCGGATGACGTCGAAATCGAGTAGGGGAAGGAGTCGAGCACACCCCCAGCCTCCTCGTAAAAAGAAGATGCCCTGTACCGTTTCATCCTCTATGAATTTCATAAAATCAGAAGCGCGCTCTTCGTCGGTTCCAGCGAAGTAACCATGTTTTTTATACACGTTTTCTCCAACCTTCACTTTAAAACCCATTTGATTCAGAACTTCAGTGAACTCTGCAACTTCTTCGTCTCTGCGTAAAGCACCAGCAGGTGTACAAATTCCTATCGTATCACCTTTTTGGAGTTTCCTCGGACGTGCGAATATGGAAGCTTGCATCCGATTTTCGTTTGCATCAGTTGTTCGTTCTTTGGCACTAGAGGCCACAAAAGCACTGCCAGCCAGTCCTGCACCGATAAGTGGTAATAATTCACGACGCGTCCATCTTTTCATGCGAAGAAGATACGATAATCTGTTGATTTAAAGATTTTGGTGAACCCGATATTGTTGATTTTCGAGAGTAGTCACCCCTGTAGTCCCTTCAAGGGGCAATATCCTAGAGAATGGCAAAATTGTACATCGAGCGGAGCCGAGATGTACATTTCAACTCTGTTAAACTGCATCTCGGCTCCGCTCGATGCGCTAACTACCCGTTTTTATCGGAAATAATCTTCCAAGAGTCTAACATCACGAACTTGTCCTTGGTGTTAAAATGACGCCCTTGCCGTTGTCTAGGAAATCACCCTTTGGAGGGAGTTGGGGTGAGGACATCAAAAAGGATTTATGAAAATCTAGTGTCTAGTGTCTTTGAGTCTAGCGTCTAATTATTAGTCTTCGAGAAATACACCTTATCCCGATCCACTTGTTGTTCCAGCATTTGGAAAAAATCAGAACGCTGTTCTTTTGGAATACAGTCCGTTGGAAATGAAAGCTGCAAATCTTTGATGTAATCGAAATATACTGTTTGTTGGTGCAAACTTACCTTGCGAAGCCCCGTGAAATACAACACAACCACCTCTCTGTCGGCTACTATTACCGCTTTGGAGGTAAGTCCAACTCTATAGAACTTGTTAAAAAGAGTGAGAATTAAATTGTCCAAGGCAGCGAAAAGTAAAGCCAATACCGGTGCCCAGGCGCGCTCTGTCAGCCAATATAACATGGATGCAGCAAACACATACACGAAAAACTCTAGAACGTTGTAGATGATCACACGCACTTTTCTTTCCTGGCTCACCGCGTGGTTCCATTTAAATTTATTTGGACGGCTGACGATGCGAATAGCCATCCATCGACGGTACGAACGTCTTAAAACGATGATGAACAGAAACAATCCAAGTCCGTGGAAAACGTAGTCTACATAAGGAATTTCGGAACCTGTTGTTTTGAGAATTCCGAAAGGGAGATCAAAGCCGACATAAATTGCTACGAAAGCTGTGACAAGCGTAAAGAACAATAGAACGGCGTTGATGAATCTATTCATTCGGAATGGATTTAAGTTTTCGTTTCAACGCATCAATTTTTTGATTGGCACGATCGATTTTCTTTTCTACATCCTTACGAAGGGCGTCTGCTCCTTTGCTGTTGCTTGAAAAGAAGCCGAGGTTGTTTTCCAACAAGTTGATTTCCTTTTTCTCGCGATCAATTTGCTGACGGATATCGTTGCGTAATTGCTGGAATTTTCGGTAAGAATTTGGCGCGGCTGCAATCGTTTCGATTTCTGCTTGAAACAAGACTTTTTCCTTTTCAGCTCCTTCCATTTTCAATGCGCCGTAGTGCGTATCCATAATCTTTTTAAATCTATTGTAGATTGCGTCTTTGGCTTTCATTGGAACATGCCCGATTTCATTGAAATCTTTCGAGAATGTTTTTAACTGGTTCAATGCTTCTTCTTTCGAATCTGGCAATTTATACGCCTCGATCGTTTCCAAAAGTGCCTCTTTTGCCTTCTGGTTTACTTCAAATTGTTTGTCTTTTTCCTCAAAGTGCGCCTGACGAGCAGCGAAGAAGTGATCACACGCACCACGGAATGCTTTCCACAATTTTTGCTCATTTCTACGTCCGGCATGACCTAGCTTTTTCCATTCTTTCTGCAATTGAATGATTTGAGTCGAGGTTTCTTTCCAATCGGTAGAATCTTTCAATGATTCTACTTTATCAATCAGTTTTTGCTTCTTCTCAGCTACAGCGTCAAAGGCTGCATTTGCCTCTTTGAAAAATCCTTTTTTCGCTTCGAAGAAACGGTCACACAAGGCGCGGAATTCCTTCCAAATTTTGTCGTTTTCCTTTTTAGGGCCAAACCCAATTCCTTTCCACTGATTCTGAAAGTCAAGAACTAACGATGTTTTATCATCCCACTCTTTGACAGTGTTCCAACTTTCAATGCCCTCCAACTCTGGTGTAAGTGCATCGATGATTGCCTGTTTTTTCTTCAGGTTTTCTTGTTGTTCAGAACGACGATCATCATAAAATCGGTTGATTCTATCGTAGATGGAACGCACTTCCGTCCAATACAAATCCTTCAATTCTTCCCATTTTTCATTGGGTACAGGACCGATATCTTCCCAATCGTTTTGAAGGGCTTTGAGTTGTGTTTCCACCTCTTTGATACTCTTCACTTCCACAAGCTGTTTCAGTTTCGCAATGAGGTCCATTTTTAATTGATGGTTGCGATTGAAATCGTGGTCTTTGAGCTCCTTATAAATTTTTATGTTGTAGAAGAAGTCTTCAATCAACTTGGAATATTCCGTTTGGATGTCATTGCGCTTGTCGCGAGGAATATCTCCAATCGTTTTCCATTCTTCCTGCACTTCTTTGAAAGCAGCGAAGGCAGCACCGATATTCTCTTCGTTTTGAACAACGTCTTTCAACTTGGCAATTAACCCGCGTTTTTGCTGCAGATTTCGTTCCTCAATGGCTTTTATTTCGTCTACGGCAGCTTTGCGTGCTACCTTGTACGCATCGTAAATTTCGTAAAAGGCCTCTTTGCCAAAGTCGTTCTCCGTTTCAGGAACTTCTTCTCCTTTTTCCTGTGCTTCCAGCTTGGCTACTTGAGCCTTGCGTTCTTCTTCCAACACATAGTCTGAAAACTTGGAACGAAGTTCGTTTACTTCCTGACTCACAGCCAGGACATCTTCATTCGCTGCTAGTTCCTTCAGACGGTCAATAAAATCAGTGCTTTCCATGGTTTATCCAATTACTTGCTCCATCTCGAAATTTGTCAATGCAACAAATTCTGCGATGCGTTCTTCTAAATCTGTATTCGTGATTGTCATCAATCGCTCTGTTCCGAACTCCTCCACACAGAAGGAAGCCAAAGCCGAACCGTTGATGATGGCACGCTTCATATTATCAAAGGAAATATCATCTGTGCTGGCGATGTATCCCATAAATCCTCCAGCGAATGTATCTCCAGCTCCTGTTGGATCGAATACTTCCTCTAATGGAAGCGCTGGTGCAAAGAACATTTTATCTCCATGGAACAACAAAGCTCCGTGCTCACCTTTCTTGATTATGAGGTACTTAGGTCCCATTTTTCGGATGACTTGAGATGCTTTTACCAATGAATATTCTCCAGAAAGTTGACGCGCTTCTTCATCGTTGATAATTAAAACATCGATCAATTTCAAGGTTTCTTTCAAGTCGTCCATAGCAATGTCCATCCAGAAATTCATGGTATCCATAGCAATCAACTTGGGACGCTCCGTCAAACGTTCAATTACTTGACGTTGCACTTGTGGACTTAAATTTCCCAACATGAGGTAGTCGCTTCCCTGGTATGATTCTGGAACGGTCGGATCGAAATGTTCCAATACGTTTAATTCGGTAACCAAGGTATCTCGTGAGTTCATATCGTTGTGGTAGCGCCCCGACCAGAAGAACGATTTTTCGCCTTGTTTGATTTGCAACCCATCCAAATTGATGTTGCGATCGCGTAATTGTTTTAAGTACGTCTCAGGAAAGTCATCCCCAACTACTGATACAAGGTTTTGTGTGTTCTTGTAAAAAGATGCGGCAAGTGCAATGTACGTTCCGGCACCACCAATTATTTTGTCTGTTTTTCCAAACGGTGTTTCGATGGCATCAAAGGCAACCGATCCTACTGTCAATAAACTCATTTCGTTGTTTTAAATCCGCGGCAAAGGTAAGAAGAATCTGCCAATAACTCAGGTTCTCTGACTGAATTCAAGGGTAGGTTACGATCACCAATTCTGACGGCTCCAGAAAAGTAATTTGGCAAGGTTCGTCAATCAGGATTCCTTCCTTTGCAAGAACTTCCTGTTCAATCAGTCTAGCGCTACCTCTCAAAATGTATAGGAAGTGTATTCCGTTTGAATTTTCGTTAGACCAGATTTCGTTTTTATTGTAGTTTTTTACATTGATTTCGGCTCTTTTGGACGACTTGGTCATGACATTAAAATTCGTAGATTTTCCACGGCAGTAAGTCGTCCAGTTTCCAGAGAATGAGTCTTGTTCGAGAGCTTTTAATTTTGAGGAGTGTGCACCCTGGTGATCCAGTGCCTGGGTCCCTTCTAAAACCAGTAATGTTCGATACGTGTCCTTTAGCGGAGTGAATGTGGTGGCATCTTGCTCTACTGTTGCAATGCTAATACGCATTTCAAAGTTTCCATTATTAAAAGAGCTTCCTTCAGGATAAATCAGCAATTCTCGGGTTGTTCCACCTGACCAACGATGAATCTTTATTTCCGATAGCTTTACGATTTTCACGAGTCAAAAATAGTGAGATTATCACGGAGGTAATACGCATACATCAATTAATCACGGTGGCACGGAAGTTGTTGGTTTATAGTTACGACCATGTATAAAACCGCTGCTATTTTCCTCCTTTTGTTCTTACTCAGTTGCACTGTGACGAGGCGTGTACACCGACCTGGCTTTCACTTAGAATGGAAGAAAAAATATAAGGTACAGAAGGATGAGAAGAGCGTGGCGGACATCTCGATTCCAATTGATATCCATAATGGAAACGATGACCGAGGATCGAGCGGAGTTGAGAGGCATTATGAGAAAATTTCAAATCCGAACGCTGAGGTCATCGAAGCGAGAGGAACTAAAAATAGTGGGCTTCGAGAGCCTCAGCCCGCAGTTAGTGAGCAGAACTTGATCGCCGAATCCCTCGAGACGATAGCCCCGAGGCCTCTGAATGAAGTACATCAGAAATCTAAAAAATCGCTCAGCCTACTTCAACAAATAACATCCTCTCTTTTTGAGAAATCTGGTAAATATGATCCGCTTCCAATAGCGCAAAGAAAAAAAGTGGTTTCGAAGCAATCAAATACATTGGCAGGTGATGGATTCCTTTACGTTGGTTATATTACGTTAGGATTGGGAGCCTATCTTTTCATTGGAGCTTTGTTCTCCTACCTGGGGTTTTGGATTTTGGAAAACCTATTTTATTCTCTCGTTTTTAGTGGTAACGGAATCATTGCTGGAATTTTGGGGTTCATCCTTTTTCTTATCATTCTACTCTTCGTATTTATCGCATACGCCATTGTTCATTATGTACTCGGAGGTGCGTATTTGGCTTCTATCATTTCGATGGCGCTGTTGGGAGTTGGACTTCTGTTCTTGCTGATTGGTGCTAGTTTATAAGAAAAAACCGGACTTCCGATATGTAGCAATTCGGTGCCCGGCATTCCATGATAAAAGTATCCTGTTCTCTTTTCTTACTCTAATAGATACATCCCAGTTCACAAACGCTGCATCCATGCGAAAAATGTTAAAGTCCGCAATTTTACTGCCTTTTGTATACCAAATCCCAACAATTTTGCGTTGATAAACTAGAGTGTAAAGCCGTTGGGGCTTGACTTTTTCGCCATAATTTTAAACCATGCGGAAAAAGCGTATTATAAAAATTGCGAAGTGGTTCTTTGGATCTCTGCTGTCGCTTTTTCTGCTGATATCATTGCTTTTGTATATCTACAAGGATGATATTTGCCAGGCCGCTATAGACGAGGCAAACAAATACCTGAAAGCTGAGGTAACTGTTTCTGAAGTAGAGCTAACCTTCTGGAGCACTTTCCCCAATTTGTCTATTGATTTCAAGAATGTAGAGATACAAGATCCGCGAAAGGGAACCATGTCCAGAGAAGTTTTGCTTCAAACAGAACTTATCCGACTCAAAGTAAATCCATTTGATGTTTGGCGTGAAAAATACAAGGTGAAAAGCCTCGAGATTCACCCTGGTGTTTTAAATCTTCATGTCGACACCGCTGGCAATAACAACTACGACATTTTGAAAGAACCCGAAAAGTCGAGTAAGAGCGAGTCTTTCGATTTTCAACTCAAGAACGTGAGTTTTCACGATTTTCATTTCAATTACATAAACGAAGCGACCTCTCAGGAGTATCGTACGCATATCAATAGCATGTCTCTCGAAGGTAATTTGAGTGAAGACGTATTTACAGCAGCGGCACAAAGTGATTTAAACATCATCGCAGCGAAAAGTGGCAATTTGACGCTTGTTTCCGACAAACCAGCTAAACTTGGTGTGGGCGTGAAGGTGAATACCAAGGACGGCATAGTTACCATCCCAAAGTCAACGATTTCCATTGCGAATTTGCCGTTTAATTTTGAAGGCGCTGTGGATACGGCTGGATTTAGCTTTCAACTATCCGGAAAAAATATCGGAATTGAGGATGCTGCGAACAACCTTGCCGTTGAGGAAACGAAGGACATAAAATCATTCTCAGGAAACGGTACACTCTTGTTTGAACTCAAGGTGAATGGTAAAAACGAAGCAACTTCGCCTGTGGAAATTGCCTGTGATTTTGGCGTAGAAAAAGGAACGTTGATTGATCCGAATAGTGGTATTTCATTGCGTGAGCTTTCGCTAGAAGGCGCTTATTCCAATGTGGGAGGTCCTGATAAGGAATTTGTTTCCCTTAAGAATATCGGGTTTCAAACGCAAGGAGGTCCATTCAAAGCCAACTTGAAAATAACAGAATTTGAGGCACCTCTGTTTCAAGGAAATGCCGTGGGACTCATCAACTTATCAGTGGTGCGATCCTTGTTCAAATTGACCGAATTTGAGCAGCTCGAAGGAGCGGTAGATGTTTCCTCCAGATTCGCAGTGAAAACGCATGTCCAACTAGATGAAAGCAAGACGTATGAGATTAAAAAATGCGAAGGAGATGTAAAATTTAACAAGGCAAAGGCGCAACTGGTAAACGACAAACGCATTTATAGAGACATTGAAGGACGTGTTTCCCTTCGCAACGATCGAGTTGGATTGGATCAAATAACGCTGAAAATTGGGTCGTCTGATTTCGAATTAGATGGCGTGTTCAGCGGCGTTTCAAAGTATTTCGCGAAAACTGGCAGTTTGGTGGCAGATGTGGATATTGAAAGCGATCGCATTATTCTGGAAGATCTCGGTTCGGACTCTAAGGAGGATAAATTGCAACATGCGCGTGCCTTTATTTTACCTGATGATATTGAAGGAAAGGCTTTTCTGGATGTGAAAAAACTATGCTACGACAAACATGATTTTTTGAATTTACGCGGGAACATGAAAATAAAAGATCGCGTAATAGATTTCCCAAAATTGAACGTTTCCAACGGTGGCGCTGATGCTTCAGGTTGGGTAAAGATTTCCGAAGATAGACCTGAAATTTTCTATATCTCGAGTCGTATCGTTTCCAACAATATTACCTTCCAAAAACTATTCAAAGAGTGGGACAACTTTGAACAGGATGTTATTAAAAGTCGAAATATTACCGGAACGGCCAAAGTAAGTTTGGAGTTCAGTGCACCTTTTGATTTGAGAAGCGGCATTTTAATGAATTCGATTGAAGCGACTGCCGGGATTACAGTAGACGACGGTCGACTCAAAAATGTGCAGGCATTCCGTGAAATCACGCAAAGTTTGAATGAAATGACTTCGGCGCGGGTGGCTATCGGAAAAGAAAATATCAAGATGTTTGAGCAGAAATTGCTCGATTTGAAATTCGATCGACTGGAGAATACCCTCGTCATTCGAAACGGCGTGATTGTAATACCGAGTATGTCCGTTAAGTCCTCAGCGCTTGATTTGGAGATCTCCGGGAAGCATACCTTTGCCAATAAAATCGACTATCGTTTTGGATTCAGATTCAGAGACTTGAAACAAGCGAAAACGAGCGAGTTTGGTGAAATCAGAGATGATGGAACCGGTAAGCATGTCTTCATGCGCATGTACGGTGATTTGTATGATCCAAGTTTTGAATGGGACTCTGAGGCGAATAAGGCGCACAAACAGGAGCAACGAAAACAAGCCGCGGATGATGCTCGGTCCATCTTTAAATCAGCATTTGGACTGTATAAAAACGATACAACCGTTCAAGAGTATGTTCAAGAGAAGTTTGAGCATGAAAAGATCGAGATTATTTTAAATCCTACAGAAGAAAATGACGACATCATAAAGGAAACCAAACCGAAGAAGCAAAAGAAAGATCGTAAGTTTTTCAAGTTTGGTGAGGAAATAAAGAAATCAAACGAAGAAGAGTTCTTTTTTGAAAGCCCTGGAAATTAAGTTATTTCTCGAGGAACAGGTTAGACAAATCATCTGTAGTTTTCAGAAATTCGCTCGGCGTTTTTCCTGTATACCGTTTAAAATCTTTGATAAAGTGAGCTTGATCGTAATAACCGAACCGAAAGAGTAAATCTTGCCAATCGTATTCGGGATGCGTGGAAATACATACCAGAACTTCTTTAAAACGATTGATTTTCGAAAAACTCTTGGGACCAATTCCCAAACTTGATTTCAGTTTACGTTGTAAGGTGCGCTCCGAGAGATTGGAGGCCCGAGCCAGATCTTCAATTTTATCAGACGCTTTACCGTTCCGAATCGAACGGATGAGCATGTCCATTTTATCAAACGAATAGTCGACCTGAGCGAGTTGCTTTTCGATAAACTGATTGAGGGAATGAATTCGTTCCTGATCACTTTTACAATGATACAATTGATCGTAAAAATCCTGATAATCTGAACTTAAATCATCGGTTAATTGACGACCGGAGTTGCTTAATTCTGACAGCGGAAGGTTGAATAGTTTCGAGAAACTTTCTGCATAAAACACGACACCAAGCATATGCGTATTCTGATCAAACTTCAGGTTGAAATATCCTTCCTGTTGGGCCATTACGAAGATTTGCTTCATTTGAAATGACTCCGATTTGTAATTCTCCAATTGCACTCCACCTGAGAGAGTAAACATCAAGTCGAAAGTTCCTTGAGGATGATTGGTATGAAACTGTTCTTTCGAAAAATTCTGAGCGGTTCCATGGCTGATGACAAAATAGTAATGCACGTAATTCCGCAGTTTGGGGTCTGGTGCATATTTGTGAAATCGTAACATGGATTTCTTTCGTTTTTAAAATTTTAGAAGCAACTCCGAACTTTTTCAAAAAGTACATCTATGGAAAATAAAATCCTAATTATTCGTGTTTTTAGTCTTCAGACTTCAAAGTAATGAGTCTATCGTTTTCAATTTAGCTGAGGTGCTGTTTATCATTATTCACTAATCCTGATTCATAATTTCTAAATGCTCTATCTTTGCACCAGATATGGTAAAAATCCGCGACATAGAATTGGGAGATTTCCCGCTTTTATTGGCTCCTATGGAAGACGTGAGCGATCCGCCGTTCCGTGCTTTGTGTAAAGAGAACGGAGCAGATTTGATGTACACGGAATTTATCTCTTCGGAAGGCTTGATTCGTGATGCCGCCAAAAGTGTTCAGAAATTAGATATCTATGAGTACGAGCGCCCAATCGGGATTCAGATTTTCGGTTCCGAAATAGAATCGATGCGTCAAACCGCGGAAATTGTCGAACGCACCAATCCGGATATTTTGGATATCAACTATGGCTGTCCCGTGAAGAAGGTGGCATGCAAAGGTGCAGGAGCAGGAATTTTGCAGGATGTTCCAAAAATGGTGGAGATGACCGCTGAGATTGTGAAATCGACAAAGCTGCCCGTAACCGTGAAAACACGATTGGGTTGGGATGACAACACGAAATACATTGTTGAGGTTGCCGAGCGTTTGCAGGATGTCGGAATTGAGGCGATCTCTATTCATGGCCGTACACGCAAACAAATGTACAAGGGAGAAGCTGACTGGTCGCTAATTGCTGATGTTCGAAGCAATCCGCGGATGCGGATACCTGTTTTTGGTAATGGTGATATCGACTCGCCTGAAAAAGCGGTTAAATACAAGGAGAAATATGGTGTCGACGGTGTAATGATTGGTCGCGCATCTATCGGAAATCCGTGGATTTTTAATGAGATCAAGCATTATATCGAGACAGGAACACATAAGGCGAAACCAACGGTTGAAGACAAAGCCAAGGCTGCGTTACGTCATTTGGAAATGAGTGTGGAATGGAAAGGCGAAACGCTTGGAGTTGCTGAAATGAAACGTCACTACACCAATTATTTTAAAGGGATTGCACATTTCAAAGAAACGCGAATGAAGTTGGTGACTTCCTTTGATTTGAATGAAATTCGAGAAACGCTGGAGTCAATCAAAGAGAATGCGGATAATTATGAGGTGGTGATTTGAGGATGAATTCCCCCTTGATGTTCAGGTGTTTGATAATCAAATATTTACACTTATAGAATTGTATAATTCGGTAATTCGATAGATTTCGAATTTGAGCAATAATTTGCGCAATTACTACTCATGTTAATCTTCTCAAAAACACCCAAAGCAATCCTTATCCATTTCTTTCCAAAAACTGCATAGAACAATCTAAATCTTTACAATTCGCTTGCGGATCATGAGCGCATCATTTTCATCCCAAATTTCAACCCAATAAGTGCCGACGGCCAAATGTGACAGATCCAATGCATGGACGTATCCAGATGCTTCGACTTCCCGTTGTAATTCATCTCGAACTACAATTTTTTCTGCGTAACCTAGTTGTCCCCCGATAAAGTGAATCAAGTCCTGTGTTGGATTAGGATGCATTTGAATCTCACCTTTCTCCTTGAGTTTCGCATCCATCCAAACGGGCCAACGATCTCCAAATTTCACGATGTGAATATATCTGTTGTCGGCAATATATAGGTTGTCAAATGGTCCTAGCTCAATCGAAACTTTATGACTGCACTCCAAGGGTGAATTGTTTGGCGTGAACACGTTTTGCCAAGAATTAGTTGATCTATCGAAATATGCAATGCTTACATATCGGTCAAATTCGGTTTCAAAACTGTTCAATTCGCCGAAAAGTGCCCAGATGTTGTTTTTAGAATCAATTTCTATCTCTGCAATAACACCATAAGGCATGCCCCAGGAATTACTGGCTGTAATGCTGTCAAAGAAAACACCATCCAATGCCATGGAAACGCCACGTTTGCTTGCAACGAAAAAAGTATCGTTTACAGGAGAAAACTTAAAATCATAAGTTTTGAAATCTAGAATTTCTGAATTGTCAGGATAATACCAACGCAAATTACCCTCCTGCATACTGAAGATTCCATCGTTGAATACACCGTGCGAAGCATAGACCTTCCCGTTTTTAGTAGCAAGTCTGGCAGCGGAAAACCCCTTCTGCCCGGGGCTGTTGTTTACCCAAGTGAGATAGTCGTTACCCACATCTCGGAAGGCAGTAAATATGGTGTCACCCTCCGCATGAATATGGTTCAATTGCTCGCCGTGATACATGTACGACCAATTGGTTCCATTGAACTTGGTAATTCCGTTAAATCGATCACAAACATAGGTGTCCGTGGAAGTAAAAGCAATGTCCAAAAGTCGACTTTGAAGGTATCCAGCTTGCTCAAAAACATAACTGTTGGTGTAATCAAAATGGAAATAATCACCATCTGCATCCAGTCCATGAACGCGGTTGCCCAAAACGCACCAAATACTCCCATTATAAGGATTTACCTTGAACAAACGATTTCCGTCGTGCACATCTGTTTGTCGATTCCATGCGTACGCTCCATTAGCTAGAGCGGGAATGCTTTTCCATTCTTGAGCAAAGGTTGACAAAGGCAAAGGAAGTGTCAGAAGTAGTATTCGTAGCAGCATGATCAGAGTTTTTAATCAAAATAGTTACGTTGTTCGCTGCTTTTAACCAAACCGATGCAGTTTCAGGTAAAAGTCTACAGGTCAAACGTTAAGTTGAATGCCGCGAAGCCCTTATTTACTCTTCCAGGCCGTAAATCTCAATCGTAATCTTTCCCTTATCCGTAATATATCCACGATACATGCCAGCAGTATTAAACGGAAGACTCACATTGCCATCTTTGTCCAGAGCAATCAGTCCACCTTTTCCGCCCATTTCGGTTTGCTTTTCGATAACTTTTTTGGTCGCTTCCTCGACTGTCATATCAGCGTACTCCATCAAAGCGGCAACATCATAAGCTACTACGTTTCGAATAAAAAACTCCCCGTGTCCTGTACAGGAAACACCTACCCATTCATTCGCATACGTTCCTGCTCCAATTACAGGTGAATCGCCAATGCGATGGTAGCGCTTGTTCGTCATTCCGCCTGTTGAGGTTCCTGCTGCAAGATTTCCAGCAGAATCTAGAGCTACGGCTCCTACGGTTCCGAACTTTTTGTCTTCGATATAATCCACATGAAACTCATTCTCCGAACTGTCAAAATCCCCTCGATCGTCGCCATCGTGATCTAAAATTGTCTTTTCGTGATCTTGAACGCGTTTCAACTGTTTCAGTCGTACATCACTTTTGAAGTAAGAGGAGTCTACAATTGCCACGCCTTGTTTTTGTGCGAATTCCTCAGCCCCAGTTACAGCCAACATCACATGTTCCGATTTTTCCATTACCGCAATTGCCGCATCAATCGGATTTTTAATCGTGCTGACACCTGCAACCGCTCCCGCTTCTTTGTCCTGTCCGCGCATGATGGATGCATCCATTTCTTGTGTTTCGGCATTGGTATATACCGCTCCTTTTCCGGCATTGAATAGGGGAGAGTTTTCCATAATATGGATGGCAGATTGAACAGCCTGCACACTGGTGTTTCCCGCCTGCAATTCGGCGTAACCAGACTCCAAAGCTTCACGAAGTTTGGCTTCGTATGCAGCTTCCTTTTCCTCGGTCATATTCTTTTTCAGAATGGTTCCTGCACCTCCGTGAATTACCAAAACTACCTTGTCTTGTGCTTGAGAAGAAATGCTCATAATGATGAAAATAGTTAAAATGAAATGTCGCATGATGTCAATTGAATTTCTAAGATACTGATTTACCATGAGACGCTGGACCTCTCCAAGAGGTCGCTTTCAGACAGATTTGATTTACCCAATCAATCCAATGTATCTCATTTGGCTTATTATCTCAATACTGACCAAAGTCATCATTTCAACCAGCTCGATACCTTAAGTATCAGCTTTTTCCGAAACGTGAATAGCAATATCGTAACCATCAAAAGTTCATGCCTGAACAAAGAAACGGTCGCAAAATTTGGATTGGTTCCCGACAATCATATAGCTCCCAGATGGTACAAGATTGTAGTGATGGAACATGTAGAACTGGAGCATTTAACCGAATTCTTAGAAGAGGTAATGCAGATTGAGCCGCAATTGTCTTAGTTGCCATCGAGGATTTTTGCCTGTTGCTTAAGTGACCAATCAACAGCCTTTTCCGGGTTGAAAAAGAACCTGGTGGGGCGCACAGGTTTGTTGAATTTCAAATAAAAATCTCCCATCATTTTCTGAGGCAAGTTGGATATCACCAGTGCATCAGACAATGAAAACTCTGTTCCTTCTGATGTGGCTCTGTGTTTTCGAAGCTCTGGGTCCACTTCGGAAAAACTAGAAAATTCAAATACAAAATGATACCGCTTCTCTTCACCAAAAGTTCGGATGTATCTCTGACAATTGAGAAAAACTTCTAAATCGATACTAAAGTATCTGGGTACTTTCACGAACAATAATCCGTTCTTGTATATCGCAATAGACAAACCATCCACAGTGGTAGAATCTACCAGTTCAGAATTAAAAATATCGGTGTTCTGACTTTTAGGGCTCATTTAATTATGGCTATCTTTAGCTGAATAAAATTAACAATAATGCAACGATATCAAAGCTATATTCTAGGGGAATGGACTGATGGAGAAGGAGTTGAAACCAAACTTTACAATGCTATCACAGGAGAACAATTTGGAGAAACATCCAGTGCTGGGTTCGATTACGCGGCTATTTTAGAATATGGTAGGAGAACGGGTGGAGCGCAATTACGTAAAATGACTTTTCAAGAAAGAGGTCGTATGTTGAAAGCACTTGCCCTTCATTTGTTATCGTTGAAAAAGAAATATTACGAAGTAAGCGCCTGGACAGGTGCTACAAAAGTTGATTCATGGATTGATATTGAAGGAGGAATCGGAAACCTTTTTGCAAATGCATCCTTGCGTCGTCAATTTCCTGACTTACCGTATTATGTAGATGGAACGATGGCACCGCTTTCCAAGGAAGGCACATTTATCGGACATCACATTATGACACCGAAACAAGGAGTTGCAGTGCATATCAATGCTTTTAACTTCCCGATATGGGGAATGCTTGAGAAAATAGCGGTGAACTTAATGGCAGGTGTACCAGCGGTTGTGAAACCGTCAGAGTATACATGTTATTTAACAGAGGTAATGGTGCGCGATATCATTGCTTCAGGAATTCTACCGGAGGGCTCTCTGCAATTAGTGTGTGGGTTGGGACGTGGAATCATCGATCATGTAGACCTTGAGGACACAGTAACGTTTACTGGAAGTGCTCACACCGGCAAAGTATTGAAAGGATTACCACACATCACCGAAAGAAGTGTCGCGTTTAATTTAGAAGCTGATTCATTGAACGCTTCCGTTTTGGGTGAAAAGGCGACTCCAGATACAGAAGAGTTTGCCCTATTTGTTAAGGAAGTAACCAAAGAAATTACAGTAAAAGCCGGACAGAAATGTACGGCTGTTCGACGCATTATTGTTCCGGAGAACTTATTGGAAGATGTGCAAGCGGCTATATCAAAACGATTGAGCACCACCTTGATTGGTGACCCTGCTCAAGAAGGAGTCCGTATGGGAGCTTTGGCAACGAGAACTCAAGTAGATCGCGTTCGAGAAAATGTAGAGCTTTTGGCACAATCGCAAGAAATGGTGTTCGGTGATTTGGACAACTTTGATGTGGTAGGAGCAGACAAAGACAAGGGGGCATTTTTCTCACCTATCCTTTTCCGAAACAGCGATCCATTCAACAAAGTAGATGTTCACAATGTGGAAGCATTCGGTCCAGTTTCAACGATTATGCCGTATAAAAATATGGACGAGGCCATTGAATTGGCTCGAATGGGGAAAGGTTCTTTGGTATCTTCCATTGTAACGCCAAATGATAAAGAAGCACGCGACTATGTGGTAGGTGCGGCGAGTATGCACGGACGTATTTTAGTTTTGAATAAAGACTGTGCAAAAGAAAGCACGGGGCATGGATCTCCAATGCCATTGCTAACACATGGTGGTCCTGGTCGTGCAGGTGGCGGTGAAGAAATGGGTGGTAAACGTGGAATCTTGCATTATTTACAGCGAACGGCTATTCAAGGACACCCAACAACAATTACAGAAATCACACAACAATTCCAAGTGGGGGCAGCGATGCCTGAGGCCAATCCGCATGTGTTCCGTAAGCACTTTGAAGAGTTGGTAGTAGGAGAAACTGTGTACACGCACAAGCATACCGTAACAGAAGCAGATATCGTCAACTTCGCAAATGTTTCAGGGGATAATTTCTACGCGCACATGGATGTAACATCGTTAGATGGAACCATCTTTGAAGGGCGCGTGGCACACGGCTATTTCTTGCTTTCCAAGGCGGCTGGATTGTTCGTAGATCCAAAAAAAGGCCCGGTACTGTTGAACTACGGAATTGACGAAGCCCGATTCACAAAACCAGTTTATCCTGGCGCAACTATTGGGGTTCGATTTACCGTGAAGGAAAAAATTGATCAAGAAAAACGTTCAGATGACGACATCGCAAAAGGAATTGTGAAGTTTTTGGTGGACATTTATGACGAAACTGGAGAAACCTGCGGAATGGCGACCATTTTAACCATGGTTCGCAAAATTGATCAATCGCAATAAGTTACTTGGAATATATACGCTGGGTGTAACGGCCTGAGCTTCTTTCAACTGTCACAAAATACCAGCCCTGATCCAAAGGCATGTTGGTGATTTGGCAGTCTTTGGTCTCGTGTTCACTCCATTCGGCGATTTTCTGACCAACGCCATTAATGACGTAGACCTCGTATCTTTCTGTTGTGCCCGAAATGCAAATGGAAATCTGTTCATTGTTGTAGGTGATGCTCACATCGTTATCGAGGGGATCACTAATAAAAGCAGTAGATTCATTTGCTATGACAAAATTCACGGTATCCGCGCAACCAGAAGCGTCTGTAATGATCACTTCATACGTTCCAGCACTCAAGGTATCAACATAGTCAGAAACCACATTGCCATCCATAACATAGGTGAACGGAGGGTTTCCTCCCCAAACGTAAAACTGTACGGTTCCATTTTGTTGATCTGTGAATGGAGTAGTAAAAAACTGCGTTGAAAATTGACCTTGACTACCAATACTAACAGAACCAGAATCTACGCATCCGTATATCGAATGAATCCAGTAGTTATAGTTGTTTGGAATCACATTGCTTAGAGTGCTACCGACAGTCCCGTTGCTCCAAACTATTGAGTCAACAATGGCTGGATTCAGAGGCGAAATTTCTGCGTAACCGAGGCTTCCAGGGCCACAATCTGCATCTATTACGATGGTTTGATGCGGAACACCGTCATGAAAGGTTAAAACCAGGTCAAACGATTCAAACAAGCTATCTCCAACTATATTCTCAGCCGTGAACGAATATGTTCCAGAGGAACTTACAGTGATGTATGGGGTTGTAGCACCTGTACTCCAGTCGTAATTTGTCAATCCCGGAATCCCAATTTGTAGATTGTCACCCAAACAAAGGTTGTTACTTGGCAAACCCGTTTGAATTGTAACCTGAACTTCCGTTTTTTCCAGAATCTCGTAATCATTATTGGTAGGTAAGTTGTATCGTTTGGCTACATTTCCATTGGGAAAAGTCACCACTACCGAGTCAACAAAATCGGCATTGCCGACACCAAAAATCTTGTGTTGTGAATTTTGAGCACAAAGTCCGCTGCCACATAAAACTGTTTGCGTTTGGCAGGTATTATTTGCGTATACTTTAATGGTTGACCCTATAGCCATTCGATTACTTTCTGTTCCTATGGCCGTAATTCGCACATATTTGTTGACATTGCCTCCGTTTAACAGGATATTTGAAGGAGTACCATCGTTTAGCACGACCATATCATAAAAACCATCATGGTTGATGTCACCCTTAACAGCAGAATAGGAGGTATGAATTAAATTCGCTTGTATGGAGTCGGTTGCGTTGTGGAATGTTACTCCTTGGTTGTTTTGAAAGAAAACAGAGGAAAGCGTTGGATTATTGATGGTATCTACGAAACCAGTGGAAACGAATAAGTCTTCGTAACTGTCGTTGTTGTAATCGATCCAAAGTCCTCCCCAAGCAAACGCCTGATGATTGAGCCCCAATGAAGGTGCAATATTGGTAAATGAATTGCCAAAGTTGTTCTTATAGAGCTTATAATCCAAAGGCATGCCATTCCACACTGTGCCATTGGCCGCATCCGATTTAAATACATCCTGAAAGCCGTCGTTATCAAAGTCAGAGATGGAAAGACTCATAGGAAAATGGCCGTCGTTGTCAATGCCTAAGCTGGTCGCAGAAGCGGTATAATTGCCTTGTCCATCATTCAAATAAAGTTCATCTTGAAAATCATGACGATCGTTGATCAAAGCTAAGTCCAGGTGACTATCATTGTCCGCATCAAACCATACCGACTGAAAAGTAGATGAAAGTCCATTATCAATATTCATCATGGCTGCCTTTTCAATGAAGGTGCCATTTCCTTGATTTTCGTAGTATTGGTTGGTGATCGGATTTAAACTACTGGCGAGCCAATATACACAGACATAAATATCCAAATCACCGTCTGCATCCGGGTCCGCAGCACTTACACCAAAAGCTTCAAACGCAGAAGTATTAAAACCGGCGGCTGCTGTAACATCGGTGAACTGTAAGTTGCCATCGTTAGCATACATACGAATACCGGTATCGTGAAAAGTACAAAAGAGGTCAAGGTCGCCGTCGTTATCGTAGTCTATCCAGGTTACTTGGCGCACCTTACCTGGCGCATACAATGCAGGCTCAATTTTCATGAAGGAGCCTAGCTCATTGCGATAAAAATAAATGGAATCAACATTGGTCGGAAAAGTGAGATCATCCCATCCGTCTTCATCAAAATCATAAAACGACATGCCGTTTCCAAAATTGATAGCCGTATTCTGAACAAAAGTTATTCCTTGTTGAACAGCGATATCCGTAAAAGTTTGCGAATACGCGGAGTACCCGAAACAAAACAAGATAATGATCAGCGCCCCTTTCATCGCACGAGTAGTTTATAATTTGAACCCCCGAAGCTGAGCATATACCATCCCGGAGAAAGCAGGATCTTATCTGAGACAAAAGCATTGTTTTGCTTTGTCATTAGGATAGGGGGCATTTTCTGACCAACGGCGTTGATACATCTCATCTGAATTGCATTTTCGCCACTTTCAATGCCTTGTAGTGTCAGAACACTTCCTTGCGAGGCAGGACTCGGATAAAGAATCACAGATTGATCAGACATTTCATCGAGTCCGAGTAAAGGTTGAATTTCAAGAAACTCCAATTCATTATAGGACAATTGATCATTTCCTGCCAGGTCTTTTGCCGTTTCCAGAGTTACATCAACCAAAGTTGTTTGAGAGGGAACCCCGAGTAATTCATAAATCACCTCGAAACTAGTGGTATTGACCCAATTACTAGAAACCATAGGGAAGTTCACCGGAATAGCAGACAATTGTACATCGGGAAACTGTGATGTTCTCATAGGCTCGTCATAAACAGCGATCACTTCCCATGGCTGACCCCATGCATTGATTACAGATGTATTTGCGTACAATCCAATGATTTGAGGGTTTTTAGTGTCAATCGAAATCACGCTATTTTCGGAATGTAATAGCATTGAATTACCAGAACCATCCTCTGCGAAGGAAACTTCGATATCAATTGGAGATACCTCAATATTTTGATCAATAACCTGGTATCGAGCTCTGAATGTTGTACTATCAATAAAATAGCTTTGCGGAACGTTGTATTGAATAGATCCGTTAATAGCTTGTGCTGCAGTATGATTGACCAAAGGAACAACATTTGTATCCAGTGGTTCATCAAAAATTACATCCACGAAGTACTCCACTGCCCCGACGAGACTATCACTGACAATTGTTTCATTCGGTAGTATGGAAAGAACTTCTGGTGATTTCATGTCGCTCCAGAGAACACTGCTCGCAATTGAATCTGCCATCAAGTTTCCAACTTTGTCTGTGTTATTTGATACTTCAAGATCTAATGACAAGAGATTGTTTGTATTTGAAAAGACAAAGAATTCCGTCTGAAGGGTAAACGAATCTAACCAGTTGGTTTGGTTTGTATTCTGAATCAATGAAGTGTAAGGTGTTCCTTGCTCCAAAAAGCTTAACGTAGGAACTAAAGCTGTGTCCATTGCCTCACTAAATGTTACATTGACAGTAAATTGAGGACTGGCCAAATCCTCTTGACTAATCAACGTTTCTGTTGAAATGGCCGATACAATACTTGGGTTTTCCGTATCAATGTCGAATGGCGCGATCATGCCTACAGAATCCATTGGGTTTCCTTGTGAATCTGTGGTTGTCCAAACGCTCATGGTGATATTGTCTACAGTTTCATTAAAATCGACAATGTCGAATACCGCTGTAAACGTTGTGTCATTTTGCCAATCTGAATTGCCTACTTGTAAAGCCAAAGTTGGATTCAAATATGTTGGTCCTGTGAATTGAATGGATGGTGTGACAGAGGTATCGCAAGGTTCATCAAAGATCAAATCAACGGAGAGTGATTGTGCAGTGCTCTCATCATTCAGGATAGAAAGATTGCTTTGATAATTTGAAATCAAAGGACTTCGGGTGTCGACAAGAAACAGGTTTTTAAATGTGTATTCAGGCAGATTGATTGCTGTGCCTGTTACAAGGTTGTTCAACTTCAAATCCGCATCCCAAATTTCAATGGAACTGGTTAATGCATCCATTACAATAACCAACTCTGTGGAGTCAACCCAGTAATACGTTTGCTGAGCCACCGCTGTCGCCAATGTTGGTGTGAACAAGGTCAGGTTGGGTATCACAGAAGTGTCCATTGGGACGCTAAAGCCAAAGCTCAATTCGAAATTTGACCCCATATCTGCCTGTGTGATGAGACTGTCGGTTGTTGTTGCAAACGTTAATGCGGCTTCATTTATCGAGAAAATGGAATCTGCTAAAAGAGAGGCTTGCGGTCCAATTACGTCGCCAATCATTCGTCCAGGAATATCGTCGATAGGTGGATGTATTCCTCCCCAGATTCTTGACAAACTGCATTGATCGGATGCATCCATGTACGTTGCCCATTGCAAAACAATGGTATCGCTTGGTCCTTCTTCAAATTGTAGAAACTCGTTCATCGGTGCAACAAACTCTCCCATTCCTCCGGGAAAATAAGCTGAGCCAGTAATGAACTCCATGGTGTGCGCCGCAGCGCGTGAAAAGGTAGAATGACCAGAAACAAAACCTGCAAACGGTGGTGTAACAAAAGTAGGACGTTGATACGGCCACCATTCTTCTGCCAGAATCCAACCTACACCAGCAACATCGACTTGAGGATTGTTGATGTATTCATGTCCCTTCCAGGTAAACAATTTGATTTTCCCCACATGTTCGTTCCATTGACCAGCGAGCGTATCTCCGATTTGAACGACTTCCACATAACCAGGCATAAGTGGAATTCCGTTGGGGTCATAATTCAATTCATTAGTGTCGGAACTCTGTCCTTGATCCGCCATGTAGCGAATAGCAGAAACTGGACGTAAATAATCATAATAACCTTTTAAACTCCACGCTGCAATGGCTGCATCATGCAGGGTTCCACCTAAAGCTAAATGTGCTTTTACATCATACTCTAAGGGGTCAAGGATCGGACCAACGCCTTTCCACTGCCGCACGAATGTTGGTTGGTCTGTAACGTAATGGTAGATTTCATACCAGTGCCCTGGCGGTGTTTCAGAATCAATTCCGTCCGCCCAAAATTCAGCCAAAACACGGGCATAATCGGCACGTGGTACAATTTGCGGAGTATACGGCATTCCCGTTTCTGGATTGATAGCGTGTCCAACACCGGGGTCGCCACCATTTACCAAGTCATAAAAAGAAGTATATGCTGTAGAGTCGTTCGGATCTGGATACCACAAGTTATTTCCAATGGAGGCAGGAGAAATATCCCACATAACACCATCATCAGGATCTAAATGCGATTGCCATACACTCACTAAAGTATGGTTCCACTTGTAGAACGAATCCCATGCTGAAGAGTCACCAACATTCAAGAATGCCGGTTGCATTGTATCAAAATAAACCTTGAAAGTCATCCCATCTCGACTGATTTGAGCTGCATCTGCAGTGTCCAAAGCAAAGGGATAAACTTCTCCCCATTCTGGAGAAAGGTGCGGTTGCGTTGTTGTAATAAGATTCCCTGACTGATCGATCAAAACGTCCAACGAAAGTGGTTGCCAGTGGTTTGGATCTTGAATGTCTGGATTGCCTGCAGTGGACATTTCTAATGGTGGGTTCAATTGTTGATAGAATTGATTTTCGAAACCGCCAGCTTCATTCGAGCCATCCGTCAATCCGTACAATTGAATTTGTTCTGCCAGATAATTTCCAAGTGCGGCTGGCCCTTCATTGATATAATCTGTTGAGGTGTAAGAAGGATCCAGTCCAAGGCTATTCATGAGCGAATTTGCCAAGGACAAGGTAGCTGCATAATCTGGTGATCCGTTGTACCGATTTTCTAAAAAACGATAGGACGCGTAAGAGATTGTTTCGATACGTGCTTGTTCAACGTTGCCGGGGATAATCAGTGTATCGAACGGACAGGTATATCCATAATGTGTTTGACCGAGAAAAAACCGTGTTTTCGAGGGATCGTATGCTGCCCAACCATCGTAACAAATTATAGAATGGTGATACAAGTTACGGGCATGAACTGTAGGTCTGGCAAAATCATTCCGGATGGCTTCCAGTACGATGCTGTTCCATTGTCTGGAAATGGATTGGTTTTGAGAATCAGCATTATACGGCAGAATTATTCCCAATAACACCAACAAAAAGGTAAGTTGTGTTTTCTTCATAGTAACGTAGATACGCAAAGATCGAAGATTACAATGGAATATAAAAATGAACGACCTCTAATTGAACACTTTGCAGGTCACATGTTAAATATGTTGGGGTTCTATGAATATTGCGAATTCGTGCATATTTCAGTGCTCTTCGGTTGCATATTTCCAAGAGATTCTGGAAAGGTCCCAATCAATAACCAGTCCTTCTGCCAAATCTCTGGCATTTTCACTGCCATACAGTAATTCGCAGAGGTAGAGGGAGGCTTCAAAACTTTTAGCACCACCAACAGAAGTGATATACTTTCCATCATGCACAAACAAAACACCATCTTCTACAATTGGTTTGTTAAACATTTCGCTCATTGCTTTTATGTCAGATGGGAAAGTCGTGCAGTGTTTTTCATCTAAAAGGCCTGTTTTAGCTAAGAGAAAAGCGCCATCGCAATGAGTGGCCACCCAAGTCGCCTTTTCCGAAGTTTTCTTTACAAACGCTACTAGTTTTTTGTCCTGCAAATCAGTATCGAGATGATGTTCGGCACTTGGAATTACCAAAATGTCGATGTGCGGAATGCTATCGACGAGAAAATTAAAGTCGGGTGAAATTTTCAGCCCTTCGAAAGTTGTAATGGGACGGTTTGTATTGGAGACGGTAAACAAATTCATTCCTTTATCTACATTTCGAAACCGAACGTGATCAAAAATATCCCAGGGAGCCGTGAATTCTGTGTTATAAGTACCGTCTGTAATTAGAAAAGCGACATTGTAATTGCCTTTTTCTAAAGTAATCGAAGGTTTAGACTTTGGCTCTGGGGCTGTTTCGCTCGAGCATGAAGCCATCAAAAGAATTGAAAACAAGGCTATTGCAAACTTCATAATGTCTCAATAATATAAATTTACTGGATGCTTTAAAAACAAAAAGACACCGAAACGTTTTTAATGGGATCGGTGTTTAATTATGATAACATAAAGATTATTCCACCGTTATCTGCACTACTTTAAGAATGTCTTTATCCCGTGCTAGCAGCGTACAGGTATTTCCATCGACTGCAGAATAATTGGGTAACAGCGTGAATCCGTTTGTCATTTTTAAATCGTTCATAAAAGGAACGGGTCTACTCATATCTCCCGAAGCATCAACGGTTATAGCTACTGGAATTGTTCCGCCGCTGGCAATATCTTCGTTGTTGCGATATTTTGAGAATTGATCGTTAAAGATATACACCAATGCTCCATCAATAATGTGAGCTGAACCGTACAGGGTATGCTTGGTATTTCTTGCTGTCATGCCAAGATCCAGTGTCAATTCGAACATTTTTTTGCCCGATGAATTGAATCCTAAAATGTAATCGTTTCCGTGCGTGAATGTATACGTTGTATTGGCTGTTGTTGGGGTTGTTTGCGCTGGAGATGATTTCGCTGACTTGGTATCCTCAATGGTAACATAAATTGTCTCAGCACCGAAGTGAATCCCAGTCAATTCGAAGTTTGGGATAGGTGCATCTAAATTGTTGTATTCAATTACTCCATTGCTTTTGCCTTCGTTGCGAAAAATGAAAACTCCGGTTTGTTCTTCGTCTCCCGCAATCAGCTTTGTGTCTTTTCGGTATCCCGCTGCAATGATTAATTCTCCGTTTTCATTCGTAGCATACATATAATCATTCATTTGATTCCCTTCCGCAGCTTCCACCAAATAAGTGTTCTCAAGTGATGTAGATTTCGGATTGTATTCATGCACTAAAATTTTAGTACCCTCTTTCAGCTTCGAGGTAAACCGATTGATATAAACTGTTCCGTCGTTAGCAATTACCGCTTCAAAACGAGCATTTTTGATCGCTAGTCCTTCTACTTCAAATGTACTAGAGCTGGTTTCGTTCATATCCGCGTCGAAAGTGCTTACTTGAATCTTTCTGGATTCTTTTTTATTGAACGGAAGTACGCCTACCGTCACAAATTTCTTCTTGTCAGGGGAAGTTGCAGTGATCATTCTGCCAACACGCAGCATTTTTTCGTATCCGAAAGACATCAATTCAATTTCTGATGCACTTATCGTTCCATCAGGACTCAATTTCCGGGCAGACAAAGTACGCATTTTTTTATCTGAATTCTGATTGTTTACAAGCACGTAAGCTTGATTTTCCAAACCGACTACATCTGAAATAGTGAAGACGTCGCCAAGTTCACCTGGACTGATTTGCAACTTTTTATTTTGAAAATTCGAGCCGTTTGAAGCAACACTGTTCATATGGTAACTGAAGCCTGGAGATTCGAAATAACTGGTGATAAAATAATGCGTACCTCCCGACGTAAAGCACCTTACTTCACTATCCTTTTGTTGTTCCATTTCAACAGTTGCTCCCTCGCTGATTGAATATTCTTGAGCGTTGAGTTGATATATCCCCAAAACTAGAATAGCGGCTATAATGATTCGTTTCATGTATTTTTTCTTTGCCTCCAAATTACCGAAACGCTATTGTTTTGAGCCTATAAAAAAGAGATTTAACAAGAAAAGAATACTGTCACTGCTAATGACTGGGATTTATGCGTGCGAATCGAAGCTCGTCGTAAAACTTCCCATTTTTGTATATCGCGTCAATGGATGCGCCTTCAAATAGAAAACCAGCATTTTCCAAAACTTTTCTGGATGCTCCGTTGTAAGCAAAGACACCTGCAAAAATTCGATGGTAATCTAATTCTTGGAACGCGTATTCTACAATCAACTTCACTGCTTGTGTGGCAATTCCTTGCCCCCAGTACGGTTCTCCAATAAAGTATCCAATTTCTGCACTGCGCTGATATATGTCTTCCTGCGGATGGACTCCAATGTTTCCAACGTAAACACCTTCTTTCTCTATACAAAATCGAAGCGCGGGGTTAGCAGCTTGAGCATGCTCGATGAAATGTTCGGCGTCCTCAACAGTATAGGGGTGTGGAAAGTCATCGCGCAGGTTGTTAGCAACCTTTGGGTTGTTTGCCAGGAACACCAATCTATCACGATCTGTGAATTGAATGGTGCGCAATGCGATACCGCTTTCAGGATGAACAAGTTTCATAAGTTAAAGTTAATGAAATGTAATGTGTCGCTCTGATGTTTTCGATGAAAGATATTGGGTGTATCAAGTTTCTCGTCCTCATGCAAACGGTCTTTGGAGTCAAAGGCAGCTCTAATTTTGTACGGTACAAACTTCTTACTTTTCCTATTTTTGAGGAAACTCTACGAAATGAAACTTGTATCTCTCCTTTTACTCCAGTTCCTGGCGTTCTCAGTCTTTGCTCAAAATTTTACCATCGATGATTACGAGAAGGAGGAAGTTTATATTGAAATGAGGGATGGCGTCAAACTCTTCACAGCCATTTATTCACCCAAAGATAAAAGTCAGAAGTACCCAGTTCTTATCAAACGAACCCCGTATAGCGTAAAGCCGTATGGCACCGACACCATGCCTCAAAAGTTAATGCACAATCCTGATTTGGTCGCTTCGGGATACATTTTTGTGAATCAGGACATGCGTGGACGATGGATGAGTGAAGGAGCGTTCGAAAACACAAAACCACCATACTCCTGGCAGAACAAGAAGCGAATAGATGAAGTGACCGATAGTTATGACACCTTCGAATGGCTTAAGAAGAACTTGAAAAATTTCAATGGAAATATCGGGCAATACGGCAATTCATACCTTGGGCATACTTCCTTAGTTTCTGCTGTTTCTGGTCACCCCAATTTAAAAGCGGTTCTGGGAATGGCGCCAGTGACAAATTTTTATTTCGAGGACTTTAACCGATACGGGTTGTTGGGCTTGAATTATTTACCTGTTTTGGATGTTTTTGGCATTCAAAAGGAAGAACCAACGAGCGAGTCATGGTATAACGAGCGCCCCTTGCCGTACGTTGTAGATCAGGATGCAGGAATCACTGTTGATTATTATGACTTTTTTCTAGACAGAATGGCATTAACGGAATTTGACGATGTGATTCATCCGGATAATTTCTTTTGGAAGAATATTAAAGAGCATCCCAATTATGACGCGTATCGACAGGAGCGAAACTGGTTACAGTACCTGGATAGAGTGCAGTGTCCCACCTTGGTAGTTGGCGGCTGGACAGATGAGCAGAATCTCTTTGGCATTGTGAAATCATTTCGAACCATGCACAAAAAGGCAGAACCGGGGCTGGCTAAATTGGTTTTGGGTCCATGGTCACACGGACATCCAAAGCGTAGAGAAGGGAGTTATCGACTGGGAGATATTTACTACGGCGACAGCTTGTGCGAGAAGTACCAGAGCGAGGTGGAATTTCGCTATTTCGAGTATCATTTGAAAGACAGGGGTGAAGATCTTGACTTTACGGCCAAGGTATTCAATATGGGTACGCACGAGTGGGAGCTGTATAATGAAGATCCTTTTGCAAATCCAAAAGACACGTTAGAACTCTTCTTAAGTCCGGAGGGCGATCTTTCGAGTCAGCCAAACGATAGTGGTGTAAGTTTCATTTCCGATCCTTACCATCCGGTACCGTTTATTTCGGACGACAATTTTTACCGCATGGCACCAAAGAAATATATGAACGGTGATCAACGATTTGCTTCCAAACGGCCAGATGTCCTTACCTATACCTCTGAACCGCTCACTGCCGATGTTGATGTGTCAGGAGAAATTAGAGCGCTTATAGATTTTGCTACGGATCATCAAGACGCGGACCTGTATGTAAAGATCATCGATGTGCTTCCCATGGATCGTCAGCCAGATTCAACGGATGCGCCCGATGTAAAAATGAATGGCTATCAAAAGTTGGTGCGTGTGGGCTACATCCGAGGGCGTTTCCGAGATGATTTTGCCAATCCAAAACCCTTCGAACCAAATGTCAAAGATGAGGTAGAAGTGCCTTTAATCGAAGTGCGTCACACCTTCAAAAAAGGACACCGCATCATGATTCAAGTACAAAGCTCTATGTTCCCATTATTCGACCTAAACCCTCAGAGATACGTAGAAAACATTTACGAAGCAGAGAAAGAAGACTTCGACAAAGCCGAACATACGGTTTATGGTACAAGTCGCATACTGTTACCCGTTGTAAAACCTGAGTAAGCGGAATTTCCCTCGTTGTAAATCAGGCTTTTCCCTGTGCGATAGTTTGAAAAGGTTGGGTATATTGCGGTTAAAATTCACTGAAAAACGAAACAAATGAGTAACTCAGCAATTAACAAGCTCATCTGGCTTCCGGAAAATTCTAAAAGCATCACTCTAGACATACGAGTGGGGATGGGGCAATCTGGTACAATTACTTTTGATGTCTCTGGTGGACCAGAAACAGTTAAGCAAGGTAGCCTCCGATATACTGAAATCAATTCTGACAACCTCGACGGTCAAAAAATGAACTTCAATGTTGTTTGTACTGATGTAAACAAAACGAATAATTCTTTACAAGTAACGGTTACACTTTCCGGTGTTGAAAATGATAGCCCATGGACCTTAAGCAAAAGGTTGGATGAAGGCGACTCTTATCAATTCTTCGGAACAATCAAATTCGCCAAATAATTATGCGGTATTTTTTAGTTGTATTTCTTTTGTCATTGGGAGTAATGGCAAAAGCGCAAGATAGTATCGTATCCTTAGATGTATTGTCTGCACCTCAGTCACCTGCGGCAAATTTGATGGGGTTCACAGATAGTGAGATTTTGAAACCTGAGAGCCCCACGGACTTCATGACGAACATTAAAACGGCATCTGATGGATTTTCAACTGTGCCGAACAGTTTGGGCATGGATTTCAGACTAAAGAATTTTTGGAAACTACAAGTGAACAATAGTTTTCAAGATTACACAAGGCTAATGAAAAAGGATTCAAGTGGAATAGACATTTGTAACAACATTCAACAAACTGCCATCCTCTCCTTTGGATACAAAAATTATGCTGCACTCAACGATTCATTGTTAACAGGGCAAGGCATTGGAATAGGGTTCAAGTTTTCGGTTTTCAGAGGGAAGAGAGTTTCAGATGACTTCGAAAAGGCATATGATAAGTTAAATAGCCTTCAGGAGGAAATAGGAAGGTATGGAAGAGAGATTCAGGCTGGGCGACAAGATTCGTCAGAATTCTTCCGTTTGGATTCATTACAAGATGTAGCGATTCAAGCGGGAGATAGGCAACTAGCCAAGAAGTATGAAGATAGTCTTCAGGTATGGGATAACAAGTGGGCAGAGCGCGTAAATGAATTGAACGCCAAAAAAAAGGAAGGAAAGGCTGATTATACCGATCTAAAAGAAGCTGCCAGTGCACTGGAGTTTAAGACGTACGGCTTCGTATGGGATGTTGCTGGAGGTGCAGTGCTTAATTTTCCCACGCAAAATTTTGATTACAGCGTTGCTGGAAATTCTGGTGCTTGGACAACCTTTGGGTGGGAATACAAAACGGGACTGAGCATCTTGTTTTTAGGTCGTGTTTTATACACACCAGATGTAACTTACACCAATAGAACAGATTTTATCGAAACGGGAGATATATGGAATTATGATGGTGGAGGACGAATACTTTACGAACATCCGGGAAAGTCTTTCTCTTTCAGTGCAGAAGGAATTTATCGTGGAACGTTTAATGGTGCCTATGATTCGAAGTACAGGTTCACATTCAACGCGGGGTATGAGATATACCGTAATATGAAATTGACTTTCATGTTTGGTCGTGACTATGATGGAAACATATCGCGTGAAGGAACTGTTATCAGTGCACTTCAACTGTTGGCTGGTTTTGGCTCAAAGAAGAATTTAAATCATTAATTGAAGAACTTGATTGCTTGAAACAGCGCTTACCCAGCGCTGTTTTTTTATGCGTTTAGTTTTGACTAGGTACTAGTACCTATTGATAACTTTTTGTTTGTTTCATACCTTGCTGAACACAATAAACCACACACTATGACTGAAGAAAAAACAATTACAGAATCCAGCAATGGTCTAATTAAGCTAACCAATCATAAAATTCGATATGTATCCAAAAGTTATGGGAAGGCAAGAATAATTTCTATGATGTTGAATGAAGTAAGTGCTATTGAGGTCCATTTTCGAAGCTATATTCCTGCTTTGATCATGGGGATTTTATTCTTTTTAGGAGCATTGATAGTTGCCGCTGATAATCAAAGAAATCAGACTCCTCTTGGATTAATGATAGTAGGAATCATTTTTGTAATCTACTATTTTCTCTCCAGAAAACATGTTGTTTCAATTGTCGCAAGAGGTAAAGGGTCTATTGATTTTGAGTCTAAAGGAATAAGCACGAATGAAATTATCCATTTTGTGAATAAGGTTGAAATGGCAAAACAAGAATACGAGAAGTACATTCATAACCTAAAAGCATGAGTACAGACAGAACTAATAAAGATCAGGAACTCGATTTTCTAATGGATAGGCGGCCAAGTATTTACGCAAGCTTTTGGTTCATGCTAATCTTTCGATTTTTGCTTTGGCTTGCTGCAGTGGGATTTTTTATAATGGGGATCATTTTTTCGACCTCTGGTTATTTAAATGAGGCTTCATCATCGGTGCTGGGAGAGTTAGATGTCGAAAACATTCGTTGGATATTGGCAACTAGTTGTTTTCTAATATCAATTGCCTTGGCAATCGCCGTATGGATTGGAAGGATGTTATTACGCCGAAATGCATTTATCATAGAAATTAATACGTGGTATAAGAAAAGAAACAAGGACAATTCTCCCAAAATCTCTTAAACCTACCATGGTAGCCAATTATTCCCTATCTTTAAGTACACGCATCAAAAAATGCGCAGAAAGGGATGAAGGGAATAGATTTTGATTTTGGCAAAGGATTTACATTCAGCAAGCACGTACCGGAAGAAAAGGATCATTTTGATCGGGTGTTTGAAGTGTTCAAAGAATTGTTAACTCACACATCAGGAGATTTGGACGAAGCCTTTGATTGGCTCAATACGCTTGACGAAGAATACGACATTTTTAGCGACGAATATACATTCGAAGATTTTGTAGAAGACCTAAAGAAACGGGGCTATATCCGTGAGGAAATTGATCCGGAAGATGGCAACCAGGGACAAAACGGCGAGGGTCGGAATGCACTGACGCCTAAATTAGAAGCGGCATTGCGGGAACATGCGCTCGATCAAATCTTCGGAAAGCTGAAGAAAAGCGGCATGGGAAATCATCGTACCTCCAAAGTAGGAGTAGGCGATGAAAGAGACGGTGAAATGCGTTCGTATAGTTACGGTGACGACCTGGCGTTGGTGAATATGACCGAAAGCCTTAAAAACGCCCAAATCAATCACGGAATTTCTGATTTACGACTAACGGAAAACGACTTAATGGTCGAAGAAACGCGGCACAAAGCGCAAATGAGCACTGTGCTGATGATTGATATCAGCCACTCCATGATTCTCTATGGTGAGGACCGTATTACACCTGCCAAAAAAGTAGCGATGGCCCTGGTGGAGTTAATCAAACGAAAGTATCCGAAAGACACCATTGATATCATCGTGTTTGGAAATGAAGCCTGGCCCATCAAAATCAAAGATCTCCCATATTTGAAAGTGGGGCCGTATCACACCAATACGGTAGCTGGATTGGAATTGGCCATGGATATCCTGCGCAGGAAACGAAATACGAACAAACAAATTTTCATGATTACCGATGGAAAGCCTAGTTGTATTCAATTGCCCAACGGCGAGTTTTATAAAAACAGTTTCGGACTCGATGAGGAAATCGTGAAAAAATGCCTGAACAAAGCAGCACAATGTCGAAAATTGAAAATTCCCATCACCACTTTCATGATTGCACAAGACCCATATTTGCGACAGTTTGTGGAAATGTTTACAGCGCAAAATCGAGGGAAAGCTTTCTTGACTGGCTTATCTGGTTTGGGCGAAATGATTTTTGAGGACTACGAAAAAAACAGAATTAAACGAATCTAAGGAATAGAAGATGAAAGAGATTACATTGAAAGAGTTGAAAGATTCCGGTTACAAGGACAAAACGATAAACGAAGAAATTCAGGCGAATTTGATTGCCAAAATCAAAGAGAAAAAACCAGTTTTCGAAGGATTGTGGGGATACGAAGATACGGTTGTACCGCAGTTGAAAAAAGCGATCCTTGCAGGGCACCATATTAACTTGTTGGGATTGAGAGGTCAGGCAAAAACGCGCATTGCACGAAGCATGGTAGATTTACTGGATGAGTACATGCCAATTGTTAAAGGTTCAGAAATAAATGACAGTCCGTTCCATCCCATTTCGAAACACGCGAGAGATCTTTTGGCTGAAAAAGGGGATGATACACCAATTGCTTGGGTGCATCGATCCGACCGTTTTTTTGAAAAATTAGCCACACCAGATGTTAATGTTTCCGATCTTATTGGTGACATCGACCCGATCAAGGCGGCGACATTGAAATTGCCCTATTCGGATGAACGTGTGCTGCATTACGGAATGATTCCTCGAGCGAATCGATGTATTTTTGTGCTCAATGAACTACCTGATTTACAGGCCCGAATTCAGGTGTCATTGTTCAATATTTTGCAGGAAGGTGATGTACAAATTCGAGGTTTTCAATTGCGAATGCCTTTAGATATTCAGTTTGTCTTTACAGCTAACCCAGAAGACTATACCAACCGTGGAAGCATCGTTACGCCGCTGAAAGACAGAATTGGGTCGCAGATTTTCACCCATTATCCCAAATCTATCGAGCTAGCAAGAGCGATTACGGAACAAGAAGCACAAATATCAGAAGAGGATGCGGCCAAAATTTCGATTCCAGGAAAAGCGAAGGACGTTTTAGAGCAAGTGGCTTTCGAAGCGCGAAGCAGTGAATACGTGGATGCCAAAAGTGGCGTCAGCGCCCGAATGACCATCAGCGCGATGGAAAATTTGATGGCTGCAGCCAAGTTACGTTTAATCGAAACAGGATCTGAGACCACCAGCGTTCGCTTGATTGACTTTCCTTCAATTGTCCCATCCATTACAGGTAAAATTGAATTGGTATACGAGGGCGAGCAGGAAGGGGCCGATGAAGTGGCACGTATGTTAATTGATGATGCCATTATATCTGAATTTGAACGCATCTTCCCGAGAATTCCAAAGTTGGAAAAGGAAGGTGTGAAAACGACCTACTCAGATATAATTGAATGGTTCGATTCGAACTTACTAGAGCTAAATTACACGGATACTGATGACGAGTTCAAGCAAAACCTGATGAGTGTAAAGCCATTGGTGACACTGGTAGAGGAATATTGTCCAAACATGAATGAGGAAGACAAGATCTTTTGCATGGAATTAGTACTTTGGAGTTTAACGGTGAGTGACAAACTCGATAAAGCGGAAAACGACGTGGCCTTCAAATTCGATTCTGCAGGTTTGGATACTCCTTTCTTTGGAAATAACTGATGAAGAAAAAACTTTTAATACCCATGTTCGTTGCATTCGGACTACTTTCTGCTTCTTGCGGAGGAGCTGAGTCGAACGAGTCATTAAAAAAGAGTGAAGATAAACGGGAACAAATTGAACAGAATCTACAGCCAGAAGAAACGGTTGAAGCAGAAGAAGTCATAAAATGGTACGAAGGAGAAGAACCCACCGATTTGGAAAAGCTGCAATTGCTTGCAAGTTTTCATTCAGGTGAAAGAAAGTTTGATTTCTACGCTGTATTTACAGAGCCGTTCTGGACCTTCTATTTCTTCGGCAATGAAGTCCTATTCAATGCGGCCGATTTTGACGTTCCAGAAGTATTGCCAATTGAGTATCCATTCTCCGATAAAATGGACGAACAAGCACTCAGCTTTATGCGAAATGGCGAATTTTGGCAGTTCAAAGTAGTAAGAAAAGCAGGCTCAGATGGTATGTCTGAATTGGAATACCCATACACAGTGAAATTGGACATGCTCGAAGGAGGAGGTGCAACGGAGTTTGTGAAGGAGTAGGATTCGCATAATAAAAAGTAAACGCACAGCCTAATCATAAAACTTGATTTATGATTTTAGATAGTACATATATGGACGGCGACACCAAGCGCCAGGTAGATGCCTTGGTCGGAAAAGCGTTTGGCTTCAGGAAACGGCTTTCGGGTGAACCCATTGGCAGTCACCGTATGTTAATTGATTCTCATAGCGTAGGTTTTGAGAAAATCATGGGAAAAGCAACAGGGTTGGTGTATTGTAATGTGGAATTGCGCCCACTGGGAGCCATTTTACATTTCAATGTCAAGAATACCCGATATTCATGGGTGGTTCCCTTTCGTAAGATGACCATTTACGATACGGAAATCTTCAGCTTTCATTCGGATGGTGAGTTTCTTAAGTTTCACAAAGGACAGATGTGGCATTTAAACAAAAAGTTTCTCAGGAACTTAATGAACCGCCGCGTCGAGTATCATGAACGCTTTAAAATGCCATGAAATCATGGGAGAGTCGGCTTCTCGACAGGCTCGAAGACCTTTATGTTGCAGCTCAATTTTTAAATAACCCCACTAAAGAGTATTTCCAATTACAGTCGTTTTTTTAGAAAACTTAGATCAAATTGCATTCATTCTACATCAATCGCCATTTGTGGAATTAACGAGTTTCAATTGAGAATCCAGACGATTTCAAACTAGCGATTAAAACGAAGGTCTTCGAGCCTGTCGAGAAGCCTAAGATCCATCCGAGTTTCCTCATTTTCCCAATTCTCCTACTTTTGCTTCATGAACCTAGCATCCAAGGAAGATAAGCAAGAGGCCGTACGAATCATCACCAACACATTTGACCAAAACCCAAGTGTCAATATTGTGATTGGTTCGGGTGGTAATCGCCGAAAGAAAATTAATCGTTTGGGAAACTATGCGTTTATAAAAGCTTTCAACAGAGCAGGCGCTTATATTTCATCCAATCGGAAAGGCGCGGCACTTTGTTTTGAATCCGATGCCAAAGGAGCCGATTTCTCTGAGTTTTGGGCCGAACTGAAATTCGCTTTTTCCATACCTCCCAAAAAAGTGATTCAAACACTGAAGCGCGAATCATACATCAAAAAACATCGATACGAAGGAAAGCACTTGTATTTTTGGTTTCTGGGTGTGGAAAAGGACGGAGAACAAGCCGTTTTTGAATTAAAGGAACATCTGTTTCAACTGTCACGTCAGAAGCAATTACCCATTCTTTTGGAAACGTCTGTGCAAAGAAATCGATTGGTTTATGAACGTTATGGCTTCGAAGTTTACCACACCTGGAATAATTCCGGAGATGGAAAAATGCTCTGGTTCATGATGCGCAAACCGTAGGTTCTGTTTTCAAATCACTTTTAGCTACAGTTATTGTTTCTTAGTTACGGCTTCTCGACAGGCTCGAAGACCTTCATGTTGCCTCCCTATTTTTAAATAACCCCAATAAAGAGTATTTTCAATTACATTCGTTTTTTAGAAAACTTAGGTCAAAAAGAATTCACCATAACATCAATCGCTCTTTTTGGAATCAACGAATTTCAATTGAGAATCCAGATGATTTCAAAGTAGAAATTAAAAGCAAAGGTCTTCGAGCCTGTCGAGAAGCCGCTGTAGATACCGCAATTTTGACTACTTTAATTGAAAACCTACCGCTATGAATAAATGCTATACATATATTTTAAAATGCTCGAATGATACCTATTACACAGGAAGTACAAAAGATATAGGCAGAAGGCTTCTGCAACATGAATCAGGCGAAGGAGCTAATTACACTCGAAAACACCTGCCTGTGAAATTGGTCTATCTTGAAATACACTCGAGAATTGACTTTGCCTTTAATAGAGAGAAACAAATTCAAAACTGGAGTCAGAAAAAGAAAGAGGCCCTGATAAATGGAAACTTAAATCAACTGATAGAATATTCAAAGGCCAAAAATCATTGACTATTTTTGACTAGAATTGATAAAATTGTAGTGCTTGACGTCATCAAGTATCGAGGTCATGGAGCACTGAGGTAGTTGAGCCGACACCGCATTGAGAAAGCCGTTAAGTCGAGTCACCTAGATTGCCAAATGACGATTTTAGTTACAACAACAATGCACAAAATCTCCATCACAAACGCACGTACCAACAACCTGAAAGGTATTTCCCTTGAGATCCCTCATCATCAATTCATCGTTGTAACGGGTGTTTCGGGGTCTGGTAAGTCTAGTCTGGCATTCGATGTCATTGCTCGCGAAGGACAAAGACGTTACTTTGAAACAATGCCGGGGTTTGCGCGTCAGTTTGTCGGGAAATTAAACAAACCAGATGTCGAACGTATTGATGGACTATCTCCGGTTATTGCCATCGGTCAAAAAACAACAGCTTCGAATGCGCGATCAACGGTTGGAACCATGTCCGACTTGTATGATTTGATGCGATTGATGTTCGCGCGTTTTGGTGAATCAGAAAAAGAGATTGAACTGTCGCGATCGTTGTTTTCTTTCAACTCAGAGATCGGTCAGTGTCCACAATGCCGAGGTATTGGTCAAGAAGAGAAGATTGATGTAGAAAAACTAGTGGTTGACTCGAGCAAAACGCTTCGTGAAGGGGCACTCGCTCCAACATTGCCCAATGGGTACATTATGTATTCGCAAGTGACCATAGACGTGCTGAATCAAGTCTGTGAAGCGGAAGGATTCAATGTCGATATTCCCTGGAAAGATTTGACGGAAGAGCAACGAAACGTGATTCTCTACGGAAGTGAAAAAATCAAAGTCCCATTCGGGAAACATAGCATAGAATCACGACTGAAATGGACAGGAATCAAAGCGAAACCGAGAGAAGAAGGCTTTTACAAAGGAATGATGCCGATCATGTCGGATATTCTTCGACGCGATCGAAATGCAAATATTTTGAAGTATGTTTCTTCAGTTACGTGTGGCGCATGCAATGGAAAACGGCTTAAACCTGAAGCCCTGGAAGTTCGTTTGAAAGGAAAAGGCATTACCGATATTGCGGCACTCGAATTCAAAGAATTTGCCAATTGGCTCCATGCGTCTGAATGGTTGGATAGCGCGAAGAGTTTAGTTGAAAAGACCAAAGAGAAATTGGATTTGCTCATCGATTTGGGGTTGGGATATTTGACCATGGACACTCCGGCAAGTGAACTGTCGGCGAGTGAAGCTCAACGTATTCGGGTTATCAACCAATTAACGGCTCCTTTGAGTGATGTGCTGTACGTTTTGGACGAACCAAGTATCGGTCTACACCCTGATGAAAATCGAAAAATGATCGCTCACCTGAAAAGACTTGTTCACAAGGGAAATACGGTGATGGTCGTTGAGCACGATTTAGAGACTATCCGCAATGCCGACTGGATCGTTGATTTAGGACCAAAATCGGGAACTGGAGGAGGGAAATTATTGTTCAATGGGAAACTCGATAAGTTTCTGATGAGTAATCTTTCGATCAGCCCTACATTCAACGCCCTTTCATCCAAAAATCAAAGGGTGGCAAAGTCGAATCATGACAAAGATGGTCTCAAAAATCAATTCTCTCTGCTTAACTGTACTGAGGGGAACTTAAAAAATATCGACGTTCACTTCAAACTTGGTGGACTCAATGTGATAAGTGGAAAATCCGGATCCGGAACACAACCGCTCATCAAAGTTCTGAAAAACGCATATGACGCAAATCAATCGGATATAGGGGGGACATTAAAAAGCTCGAAAAAAGAAGACATAAGCCGTCTGATCTTTGTGGATCAATCCCCCATTGGCAAGACGCCGCGAAGCAATCCCGCAACTTACCTCGGAATTTCAGATGCTATTCGAGATTTGTTTGCCTCTTTGGATGCATCAAAAAAGGCAAAATTCACCAAGTCAAGATTTTCATTTAATAATAAAGGAGGACGTTGCGAAACATGTCAGGGGGCAGGTAAAATACAGATAGGTATGCATTTCCTGGGTAACATTGATATGCCTTGTGGAACCTGTGGAGGCGATCGCTTCAACGAGGAAACATTGCGCATTACATTCGCTGGGAAATCCATTGCTGATATCTACAGAATGTCAGTGAATCAAGCGATTGACTTTTTTTCTGACGGAGAAAGTAAAATAATAGATCGCTTACTGAACGGATTGGGAATTTTACAAGAAGTCGGGTTGGGATACCTAACATTGGGACAATCGTCAACAACATTGTCGGGTGGAGAGGCGCAACGGGTGAAAATTGCCAATCAATTGCAAAAGAAGAGCTCGGGAAAGGATTTATATGTGTTGATAGAACCAAGTATTGGCCTGCACCATTCCGATATTCTTACGCTTCTCACGATGTTCAACCGTATAAAATCAGAGGGCAATACAATTATTTGTGTGGAACAAGAGGTACGCATTATTGATTCATCAGATTGGCATATTGAACTCGGGCCAGAAGGCGGTGAAAACGGCGGGAAAATAATCTATCAAGGAGTACCCAAAAAAACAAGTGCCGGAAAACGCTCCAACGGCACCAGCAAGTCTTTACCAGATCCCTTGACCAATTCGAATATTCAGCTTGAGGGAATTCGAACCAATGGTCTAAAAAATATCAGTGTTAGCATTCCAAAACGACAACTTACTGTTGTAACCGGTGTTTCTGGTAGTGGTAAATCATCCTTGGTTTATGACACGCTTTTTTCAGAGGCGAATGCACGCTTTTCAGAATCGCTTTCTACATACAGTCGTAGTTTGGTACAGCAAAATAGTACGGCTACACTCGATTCTTTTTCTGGAATGACTCCCGTCGTTGCCTTAAAGCGTCGAGATCGGCAAAACAACAAACGTTCAACGGTAGGAACACTCACTGGAATTTACGATCATTTCAGGCTGCTGTTTTCTCGTATTTCTGAAGACGATAGCGGAGCCATTACAGCTCAACATTTTTCTTTCAATCATCACCTCGGTGCTTGTGAGTTGTGCAAAGGAGTTGGTGTTGTCGAAACAGGTGATCCTGATTTGATCATTGTTGCTCCGCATAAAAGCATATTTGAGGGAGCACTTTCCGACAATAAAGCGTTGAAATACTATGCCAATCCTGATGGTCAATTCATGGCAACGCTAAAGACTATTGCAGAGAAGAAAAACTGGAATTTAGATCTTGCCTGGAACCAATTGTCGGACGAAATCAAGCAAGTCATCTTGTACGGAACTGGAAATGAAGTTTGGCATGTGGTCTGGAACTTTAAGAATAAATCGCGTGTTGGTATTCAAGAATTGGAAACAACCTGGATGGGCTTTTGTGGATACATAAACGATGAGTTTGAACGCAAACGTCAGAATAAAAATATCCAATCTCTGGAAGAATTGCTTCATGATGTCCCCTGTCCTTCCTGCAAGGGGGCTCGACTCAAGGAGCATCTGCTAGCCACTGAATTTTTGAATAAGAATATTGCCGAATGGACGCAATTGAGCATCACAGAAATGAGCACTGAATGGACGCAGATTTCTCAGATCACAGACCCGAGAATAAAAGCAATTGCTGAAAAGGTCGGTGCTTCCATTGTTTCGCAATTGAATACACTAGAACGTTTGGGGTTGAGTTACCTATCCTTGGACCGAAACGTGAGAACATTGTCGGGAGGAGAGTATCAACGCGTGTTACTGGCAGGACAATTGGATTCCAACTTACACGGTGTGACGTACATTTTAGACGAACCAACAGTCGGGTTGGACCAATATCAAGTAGCATCTTTAGATGTTTTACTAAGACAAGTCGTTGCGCACGGAAATACGGTAATCGCAGTTGAACACGATCCGGACTTTATCAAAAGAGCCGATTATTTGATTGAATTGGGACCAGAAGCTGGATCAAATGGTGGAGAAGTAGTTTTTCAAGGAAATCAGAATGAATTAAAACTTCATAAAAATTCAAAGACCTATAAACTACTGCATCAAACACCAAAATGTGAAAGAATTACGAGCGGTTCGGACGAGTATTTTACCGTTGAAAAGGCTGCTGCGAATAATTTGCAGGGAATTGACGTGAATTTTCACATAAAATCATTTACCGTAATTTCAGGTGTTTCTGGGAGTGGGAAAACCAGTTTAATGCGAGATGTTTTGTACCGGTCTATTCAGAAAAAACGACCGATACACTGCAAGGCAATCTCTGGCGTAAACCTTTTCGATGGGTGGGACACCTATTACTTAGATCAACAACGATTAAGTGTGAGTCGAAATAGAACTCCCGCGAGTTTCCTTGGAATTTTGGAAGAACTTCAATCGATATATTCCAAAACAGATGCGGCAAAGGCGTTAAGTCTTAAAAAAGCTGATTTTAGTTATCACAGTAAAACTGGTGAGTGTCCCACATGCGGCGGAAATGGAAAGATTAAAACAAGCCTCGACTTTATGAGTGACGTCTGGTCGGATTGTGATACATGTCACGGAAGTCGTTACAGTGAAAAAGTAAACAGTGTTTTATGGCAAGGTCGCTCTATTGGGGAATCACTTTCGCTCACAGTAAACCAAGCCACTGAAATTTTTTCTTCGCAAAAGATGGAGGCCAGCTTAAAGCTCATGCAAAAATTAGGACTGGGGCATTTACAACTAGGGCAACCAATGAACGCAATTTCCGGAGGTGAGTCGCAGCGCTTGAGGCTAACAAAAGTGCTTAATACGCAATCCAACCAGCCTCGGTTGTTTCTACTTGACGAACCAAGCAGCGGATTGCATCTGGAAGATTTATACAGATTAATCACAGTATTCCAGGAAATAGTGAACGCCGGAGATACAATAATCTGTATTGATCACAACCAGAATTTGATTGACAGTGCAAGTTTTGAAATCAGGTTAGGGCCCGGCAGTGGTAAAAATGGCGGAAACATCATCTAAATCCATCTAATCTGTTAAGTAGTTTGAAGGTCAGTAGGGCTAAAGCTTAAAAGTCAAAAAATCACAAATTTGATAACCCTTGCCTGATACATGTTACTTTTCAAGGAAACGTAATTACTCAGTCATGATTGTACGATTATTCCTTGGAGCGTTACTAGTTGGGTGCACTTTGTCTACGGACAAGGCATCATCAGTTGAAAATTTGAACCAAACAACGCAGGTAGAAACGGAAGAACCGCCTCAACTCATTGCAGATGGGTTCGATTATCCTGTTGGAAGACCAGATGCCCGTGGCTACTACAATGCGCAACCCTTCGGAAAAAACACACATCTTGGAGACGATTGGAACGGTCTCGGCGGAGGAGATTCGGATTTAGGCGATCCTATTTATACCATCGCCCACGGAAAGGTTGTGTATGCTGAGGATTGGGGCGGCGCCTGGGGAAATGTTATTAGAATTGTACACTATTTACCAGATAGCTCCAGGGTAGAGTCACTCTACGCCCATTGTCAGAAAATTTTGGTCTCTGAAGGCGTGTGGATTAAAAAGGGGACACAAATTGGAACTATTGGGAACAACCACGGAGGATATCCTGCCCATCTGCACTTCGAAATGAGAGATGATCTTTCCTTACCCATCGGAAAAGGATATAGTAGTGAGACGAAAGGATACTTAAATCCCTCAGAGTTCATCAAAAGTCACCGAAAACTGGATTAATAAGCCGCATCGCAGCATTTTTCTCTACAAAAGTCAATAAAGAACCACTTTTCATTCGTCGAAATATTCATTCGTAACTCATATTTGGTCACTGAGTGAATTATTTGGGTAAATCTAATATGCATGCATAATAAGTTAGGTTTGTAGATGAACGAATCAATTTTATAGACGAATTCCTTTCGAAAGCATCTGAATATGGCATTTATAGCAATGCATGCATAGTATTATCGAGAGCAACGGTGTTTCTCCTAAACCGTTTTATATATAGAACACCAATCTCATTCGTTATGAAAACAATTCTACTCACCCTCGGACTCCTCGCATGTGTTTTTGTTTCACACGCGCAATCAAATCCACATCGCATTGAGGAACTTTTAACCAATAAAGCGCTCATTGATTTCGAAAACGAAATTGGAATTTCACCAGCGGATTATGACAATCAACCACTCATGGACCGCATTGATCTAGAGTACCAAATTTTCGTTGATTCCATACGCAATGAATTGAACAATGGTGTGCCAATTGCTCAATCAGATTTAGACTGGTCTTACCAGCAACTTGTAGAGCGTATTCAGGTTTCATTCGATTTTGGTCAAAACGGTCCAGTTAAACCAAATCAGGGTTCGGGAACTCCGAAAGCTGCCAATGGCCCTTGTGTAAACATGGATTTTGAAACAGGAGATTTGACAGGATGGGAATTGACCAGAGGTGATGTTACCGGAGCCGCACCGTACAGTTACGCGAATGAATGGGTTACTGGTCCAGGACCTTATCACACAGTATATGGTGGTGGTATAGATCCAGTAACAGGAATTCCACGAGTGAATCCGCAAGGCGGCAATTTTTCAGTTCGACTAGGGAATGGAACGGGAGTTGGAGCAAGAGCCGCTCGCTTACGACAGACCTTCATGGTAGACAATACAAATTACATGTTTACATACAGCTACGCGGTTATTTTTGAATCGCCAGCTGGCCATAGTGCGAACCAATTGCCATATTTCACAGTACGCGTGTTCGACTCACTTGGAAACAGTGTAAACTGTGGTGAATACTCGGTAATAGCAGATGCTCAAAATGCTCCGAACTACCAATCGATTTGGTGGGGAGGTTCTACCGTTCTTTACCAGAATTGGCAAACAGTATTTACGAACTTGAGTGCGTACATCGGTCAAAATGTAACTGTAGAATTTACCTCAGGTGATTGCTCCTTAACCGGACATTTCGGTTATGCTTATGTAGATGCCTCGTGCGGAACTTCAGAGTTAACTGCTTCCAACGATATTATTTGTACGGGCGACGCTTCAGTACTTACGGCTCCTCCAGGCGCAGGTGCTTATTTATGGAGCAATGGCGCAACTACTCAATCCACCACAGTTTATGCTGGGGGTACTTATTCTTGTACCATTACGCCTGTGCAAGGAGGCGCATGTTCGATTACCTTGGATATTACTATAACAGAGAATCCAGAGCCTACTGCAGATTTTACTATGAATACGAATACCGTATGTGTGAACGATCCTGTTACCATGACAGATCAGTCCACAATTCCAGCACCAGGAACTATTGTCGGGTATCGTTGGGATTTTGGAGATGGAATCGTAACACCTGTCGGTACGGGAGCTATCGGAGCAGTTCCCAACACTACGGGAACATATCTCAATCCTTCACATACGTACACTGCACCTGGAGTTTACAACGTGGAACTCTATGTTGTGTTTGCAGATGGATGTGAAGATATCATTTCATACCCTGTGACAGTAAATGCGCTTCCAGTGGTTGTGGCGGGACCAGATCAAGTTGTGTGCGATGGCGAGCAAGTTACCTTAAACGGTGCAGGTGCCACAAATTACGCCTGGAATAATGGGGTAACAGACGGAGTACCATTCACACCTTCGTTGGGAACAACTACCTACACAGTTACAGGAACGGATGCCAATGGTTGTCAGAATACAGATCAGGTCGATGTTACAGTGAATCCGCTACCAAACGTAAGCGCAGGAAATGATGTCACCGTTTGTGAAGGAACCCAAGTAACTTTAAATGGAGCTGGCGCAGCAACATATGCCTGGGACAATGGTGTTATCGATGGAACACCTTTTGTGCAAGCAGTAGGTACGATAACGTATACCGTTACAGGTACACATGCCAATGGATGTCAAAATACAGACGAAGTAAACGTAACAGTGAATCCACTTCCTGTGGTTAACGCTGGACCCGATCAAACGGTGTGCGCTGGAACTGCAGTAACGCTCAGTGGATCAGGCGCCGTGAACTACAATTGGAGCAATGGTGTTCTTGATGGTGTTCCTTTTACTCCTGCCATTGGATCCATTGACTACACTGTAACTGGAACGGACGCAAACGGCTGTTCGAATACGGATATTGTGAATGTAACCGTAAACCCTCTACCAAATGTAAACGCAGGACCAGACCAAGCTATTTGTGACGGTGGACAAGTGACATTGAATGGAGCTGGCGCTCAAACGTACGCCTGGGACAACGGTATTACAGATGGTGTTCCGTTTACACCAACAGTTGGAACCACCACATATACTGTAACAGGAACCGATGCTAATGGTTGTCAAAATACCGATCAAGTTGATGTAACCACGCACCCGTTGCCACCTGTTTTTGCAGGATACGACGTAACCGTTTGTGAAGGAACCCAAGTTACCTTGGTTGGTTCAGGTGCTTCTACCTTTGTTTGGGACAACGGAGTTACAAATGGAGTTGGATTCATACCTCCTGTTGGAACTACAACCTACACAGTTACTGGAACCGATGCGAATGGATGTCAAAACACCGATCAAGTGGATGTTATCGTCAATCCGCTGCCAACAGTAAATGCCGGTCCAGACCAAACAGTGTGTGCTGGAACTGCCGTTACTTTGAGTGCTTCAGGGGCTGTGAGCTATAATTGGAGTAATGGAGTTATCGATGGAGTACCCTTTACACCCGCAATCAGTTCTATCAATTATTCTGTTACTGGAACCGATGCAAACGGGTGCTCGAATTCAGATATTGTGAATGTAACGGTCAACCCGCTTCCAAATGTGAACGCTGGTCCAGATCAAATAGTGTGTGACGGAGATCAAGTGACATTGAACGGGTCTGGAGCTGTGAACTACGTTTGGGACAACGGCATTACGGACGGCGTAGCATTCACGCCATTGCTTGGAACAATAACATATACCGTTACTGGAACGGATGCTAACGGTTGTGAAAATACAGACCAGGTAGATGTCATCGTAAATCCGCTTCCAATGGTAAATGCAGGAACTGATCAAACCGTCTGTGATGGCGATCAGGTAACGTTGAATGGGTCGGGTGCCACAACCTATGTTTGGAACAACGGAATTGCCGATGGCGTAGCATTTACTCCTGCAGTTGGAACGACAACTTATACAGTAACCGGAACAGATGCCAACGGTTGTGAGAACACAGATCAGGTGGATGTCATTGTAAACCCACTTCCTATTGTAGATGCAGGAACAGGTCAAACCGTGTGTGATGGAGATCAGGTAACCTTGAATGGTACAGGTGCGGCAACCTACGTTTGGAATAACGGAATTACGAATGGAGTGGCATTTACACCAGCAGTAGGCACTACGACGTATACAGTAACTGGAACTGATGCCAACGGCTGTGAAAACAGCGATCAAGTTGATGTTACGGTGAATGCATTGCCAAATGTTCTGGCGGGACCAGATCAAACGGTGTGTGATGGAGAACAAGTTACCTTGAACGGATCTGGAGCTGCAAGCTATGTTTGGAACAACGGAATTACTGACGGAGTTGCATTCACTCCTGCATTGGGAACAACAACGTATACTGTCACAGGAACAGATGTCAATGGATGCGAAAACGCTGATCAAGTGAATGTGACAGTAAACCCACTTCCAATAGTCAGTGCAGGTCCCGATCAATCAGGTTGTGAGGATGTTGAAATTACCTTAAGTGCTGCGGGTTCGCCAAATGTTAGCTGGAACAACGGAATCCTTGATGGGGTGCCATTCACGCAAGCGGTAGGGACAATGACATACATTGTGTACGATACTTTGTCCACTGGATGTGCTGCGAGTGATACTGTTCGCGTAGAGATTTTCGCTAATCCGATCGTAACGGCCAATGACGCCGATGTTTGCCCTGGGGAAGGTGTAGTTTTAAATGGAGCAGGAGCACTAACGTATACTTGGAATAACGGTGTACAAGATGGTGTCATGTTCTATCCTGAACAAACAGATGACTACATTGTTACAGGAACAGATGGAAACGGTTGTATTGGTCGTGATACGGTAACAGTCGCTACGCACGATGCGCCCGACGCAGATTTCAATATTCTTCAGCTGGATCTTACAACCATAGACCCCACAACTGGGTTTGATAATTTGACCATTGGCGCCGTTTCCTACGAATGGGAATTTGGCGATGGCTCAGGTATTAGCACAGAGTTTGAACCTACACATACCTTCCCAACGGATGAGCCAGGCGAATATGAAATAGTGCTCACGGCTTATTCGGAAGAAGGATGTCCAGATCAGGCAATTAAGTATGTTCACGTATTCAGTGACTACACCATTTATGTACCGAATACGTTTACACCCGACGGAAATGGAGCCAATGAAATCTTCAAACCCGTATTGACTGGATTTGATCCAAACGATTTTGAATTGCTGATTTTTAACAGATGGGGAGACCTCATTTTCGAATCGCACAATATGGAAGTAGGTTGGGATGGAACCTTCGCTGGACAAGATTATCAAGTGCAGGATGGTGTGTACACTTGGAAAATTACCGCAGGATTAGAGTTTACGAACGACACAAAAATATTTGTTGGGCACGTATCCCTGTTGAAGTGATTATAAACACTAAAACTCCCATCTCGTAAAATGATATTTATCGAGTGTTCAGTTCAAAACTTGATAGGAGATGGGAGTTCTTAATGCTACCCAATGATATGTATGGATTGGAGTCAGGGGTTAATCGAACAGGGTCGGGGAATCATTTTCCGGACTGTTTGGGACCTTTAGATTCCATCCCATGCGTGTATTCAACCGTTCTATAAAATAAGCAGATAATAGCGGTGCGCCCACTTCTACCTTTTGATGAACGAAGAAGTGCAATTCTTTCATTCCTTGTTCGGTCCATGCCGCAATTCGTTCTACCCATGCATCCAACCGCGCATAATCGACTTCGTGATAGGCAGCCACCCAACGAACAAATGGACTGGGATGCGGCAATCGCATGTGCAACATATCGCGTCTGCCTGGTGTATCTACCAAAGTAAACTGTGTATTTCTTGCCGACAGCAAATCGTGCAATTCGTTGGCAATAGTTGTATCCTCAAACCAATCTATATGACGGACCTCAACGGTAAGCGGCAAATCTGTCGGCCAGTCCTCTACAAAATCTTGCAAAAGGTGGAACCGATTCGGAGCAAATTGTTCCTTCAACTGAAGAAATACCGTTCCCAGCTTATCCCCCAACTCTGATGCCGCAAGTATGAATCGATCCGTTGGTTCCTGAAAGTTATTCAGTTGTTTAAAGTGAGAAATCTCCTGTGGAATTTTCGGAAAAAACTTGAATCCATCCAGAGTGCGATCACGCCATTTTGCAAACTGTTCTGGCGGAAAAATGCGGTAGAAAGTAGAATTCATTTCTATGGCATTCAACTGATGTGAATAATACGCCAGATCATCTTTTGTCCCTCTCGGATAAAAGCCCTTCATATCCGATCGGCTCCATCGCGCTGCTCCTACATAGATTTTAGGTTGACCCAGTTTTCTTCCCTTCTCCGAGAAGGTTTTAAAGGTGTCTGGATGATCCTCAGGCAAGATGAAATCAACCAATTCAGGATTAGGAACTTTTCCAAATTGCATGGGGTAAAATGAGAATTAAAAATTGAAAATGAAAAAAGTAACAATGATTTTCAATTCAAAATTGTCTGTTTTTCATTTAAAACTGCAGATAAACAAACGGTGGTTGCTCGGCTCCAATGGCCTGGTACATTAGAAAAACGATAATGGCTACACAAATAGCTTGCACGGGAATAGGCATCGCGGTATAAGCATTTTCATACAGTTCTTTGACTTTATTCGGGAGCCAGTGAACGATGAACCCCGCAATCATGATAATGATCGGGATGTAAAACAAATCCCAAAATTTCCAGAAGTAGTCCACGGTAAAATCAAAGTGATTCCAGATGCGATCTAATAATTTGCCAGGAAGCATATCCGCAGCGGCATCCTCCAAGCCTTTCTCTTTGAACGGACCTTTACGAGCTTCATCTAATTTGAACCAAATACGGGTAAAAGTGATAAAATTAAACGTCACGAAAATCTGCCAAAAGCGGACATAACCATTCTTGAAAAAACCAAAGGATTGAGCCTTTTTTGTGATCAAATGAATGATTAGCATCAAGGCGCCAGAAGCCATCCAGGCATAGTAGACGTAATGAACGGCGATATGATCCAGCCACGGGAAGTTAACCAAAAGGATGCAGTAAATTCCGTAGGCAATAAACCCTTTGGACAAGTACCAAAATGCCGATTTCGACGTGAGATACTCGTTGATACGTTTCCAATATTTAAAGACCAGTAAGGCACAACCGTTCATGGCTCCCCAAATCACAAAGTTTTCACTGGCACCGTGCCACAAACCACCTACAACCATGGTGATGATCAGGTTTAAATCGCGGTGCACGTAACGTTTGAAGTTTTTGATCGTTGCCCATCCGATGAGGTAGACGACAGTAACGCCAAGATACACCCAAAGCAAATCGTACCATTGCGTAATGAAAATGAGGAATATAAAGATGATCAATATGGCGATATAAGAACCAATGGTTCCTGTCCTGTTTCCACCCAGTGGGATGTACAAATAATCGCGCAACCACGATCCCAAAGAAATGTGCCAACGTCGCCAGAAGTCGGCAACACTAATTGCTTTGTATGGCGAGTTGAAATTCGGCTTCAATTCAAAGCCCATCAGCCTGGATAGTCCTATGGCAATATCCGTGTAACCGGAGAAATCGGTATAAATGTGAATCGAGTATGCCCACATAACAATTACAAAAACAAAGCCTGGGTAGGTATCAAACGTAAAGGTTTCTGTGAACAGGATTTTATCGATGAAATGTACCACTAGAAAATCGGCAATTACAATCTTTTTCACCAAGCCTTTTACAATCTGAATAATCGACCAGCTGAACTCTTGTTTATTGAGCGTGAATGGCTTTGAAATTTGAGGAATAAAGTCACGTGCACGGACGATAGGTCCCATCACTAACTGTGGGAAGAACGTAACAAAGAAAGAGTAGTGGAAGAAGTTCTTTACCGGTTTAATTTCCTCCCGATAAATATCTACCACATAACTGATATTTTGGAATGTAAAGAAGGAAACGCCGACTGGCAATAATATCTTTTCTACAAAGGTCCCCTCACCAAAAAAGCCATTCCCAAACTGCGCAAAGTGGTTGACGAGTTCATAATTTGTACCGAACATTTGATTGAATGAGTCGGTGAAGAAGTAGGCATACTTAAAGTATCCTAGTATTAATAAATTGAATATTGCGGAAATAGCTATGATCCACTTCTTGCTGATCTTCTTTTCGGCCTTGAATATTTGCTTCCCCAGGAAGTAATTGACCGCTACACTGATGATCAGCAGGAGCATGTACAACCCAGAAGTTTTGTAGAAAAAGAACAAACTGATTACCGTCAGAAAGATACTGCGAGTGACAATGTGCTTATTCAAGAAAGAGAAAACGGCCATTACCAAAAGGAAGAACAGCCAGAAGTCAAGTTTGGTAAAAACAAGCGATGAACCCTCACCAACTTCCCATGAAAAGATAGTGCTTAAGCGTGTAAACAACTCGCCAAATTGCCAGTCGGAATTCAACAACAGATTCATCAGTTGGATTTCATAATTTGTTCTCGTTTCTCCATTTGATCCATGAATTTCATAAACGCATCAAGGTACAAATCTCCTTTAAAATGATAGCCATTTGGGGTGAAGTGAATCAAGTCCCGCTTCATCAATTTGTTATCTCTCCAGGTCTTGCTGGACCCTAATTCTCCCATCAAACCATACAAGTCCCAAACGGCCATTTCATACTCTTCAGCCAATTCAATAATCACGTCGCGTTCGCGTGCAATATTTCGATTCAAATAATAACGACGATAGTACGAGTCATTGGGTACGGTGAGTAACAAGGCACAATCTGGATTGGCCCTTAAAACCATCTTCATAACCTTCTCCAGGTTGGCTTTGTATACGCCAGGATTGAATCTGTCGTATGGAACATTTCCATCATTCGTTCCAACGGAAAAGGCAAAAAAGTCTGGCGGATAGGTTTTTAACTGCTCTTCAAATCGAACATTTGCCAAATACGTGTACAATCCGGCTCCATTAATTCCAATGGCCGTATACGAAATCCCTGGTTTGTCGTTCATTAACAAAAATCCGTAGATTTCTAATTCAGGTGCTTCGGCTCCGGTCCGCGCAAACTGGACATTTAAGGTATCTACTCCATCTGAAAACCAGACATCTGTGTAGCCAATTTCGGGATTGTGTTCTGTTCGGGTACGTAGCAATTCGTGTGCACCAAAATGCATCCAGTATGGGAACTCACCTTTGTTGTGAAATATCCGAACATGACTGATAGGAGGCTTGTTTTCCGTATGGTCGTATTCGAATTTTACCGTGATAACAGAGTCAGGACACGTTACCGCAGCTCCTAGAATTCCGTAATCAATATCATACTTACTCGGTCGGTGTGGAATACATCGGTACGGTTGCCAGTTATTTGGAGACGAGAATTCATAATTCCACGGATTGTTTGTTCCAGCCAGGTCGAAAGGAAACACCCAACCACGTTCCCCCGGAACTTTCGGCCAACGGTTTTGTAGATGCTCTCGGATATCGTTGGTGTAAATGTCAGCCTGCAAATGTGATCCTCCAATGTGGTACATATTCAATGTTCCTTCCTTAGCATCGCGGAGCCGTTTCATTTTTTTGTAGAGAACTTCAAAATTGGGACTATTCTCTGTGTAGAACATGTAATTGTTCTTATCCCACTTCACAAAGGGATAATCGGAGCGGGCCGCGGTATCCATTTCACGTAAATCTGGAAACTGGTATGCGTTCAATGCACCGTTCCATGCTGACGTATCGATCATTACCGTGTCGTAAGCAACAGGCTCCTCCTGACTCCATGAAGCAGTCAGAATTAGGCTTAAAAGTATGGTAAGTGCAATTTTCAACTATAAATTCTTTTTCCATTTGGCATAAGCCGCGATGAAAGCTTCGTAAAACTTCTGAGATGCAATTTTGGCACCAGCATTGCTAAAGTGGATATGATCGTTCCCGGCCAAACCTTTCTCCACCCAGGAAGGCATGGAGTTTTTCCCACCCATAGCGGCATATAAATTCCAGAAAGCCCCGCCAGCTTCTTGAGTCACCTGGCGCATCTGATTCACACAATACGGCAAGTACTCGTAGGTTTCATAAATCCCCTCTTCGTTTTTCGACATGTCGCTCGGTCCAATAACAATGATAGCGGCCCCAGGATTCATTGACTTTACACGGTTAATTTGACCCTTGAAGTACCCTGCAAAATTGCGCACACTTGTACTGTCCTTGAAAAATGGTACCGAATTTCCTCCGAACTGCATAATCACCAACTTCGTGTTAAGCTCGTTGTACATGGGTTGTGCCGTAGCACTGTTCAGACGACCGAAAACGGTGCCGCTTGAGCCGCGCATTCCGATGTTGGAGACCTGAACACCGTAATCTCCTTCTAGCGAGAAAGCGCAAATATTTGGGCTTACTTTTCCTGTAAACTCATATTTTAATTTTCCCGGTGTTTTGGGAAAGGATAGGGTTATTGTATGCTGAGCACCGTCGGTTTTCAATTGTTCTTCGTGGATGAGCGTTCCATTCTCGTAAACACTCAACTTCACGGGCGATTTACAATCGTTGTAGTGCATTTTTACATTGTTGTACTGGCGACTGCGTGGGTAGCCAATTCCTTGTCCTACTTCAATCCAACCTGTAGACTCTGCGAGCGTATCTAATTTGACGGAATCTGCATATTCTGGTGTAAAACGAGCTGCAGATGCCATTACGCCATATTTCCCACTTTTTAGCGAGGCTCCTCCAAAAGCAGTGTATCGCTGAAAATTCTCTGAATAACTTTGTTTGAAAGCCAAAGTGCTATAGACGTTTGTTGCAGGTACGAGCCCCGGTCCGAAACCTCCAAATTGGTCTTGAATTCGCTGGCGAATAAACCCGGTCATGCGATCTCCTTCAATTTGTGAATCTCCGTAATGCAGAATAGAAATCTTGGATTTGTTGGCAGCCACTCCGTCGAGGACTTGAAAGAATGCGTGAAGATTTGCCTTGCCAACATCGTTCATCAGAAGTTCTGTTGATGCGTTTTCACTAACATCTCCTCCAGAAGGAGCACCAAAATCTCCATTTGAGCCGTTCATGTGCTGCTTAAGTGGGTCTACCGTAAAGGAAGTATCTACGTCTGCAACAATTGTCTCAATATCTTTCTTCTCCTGCTTTTTAGGATGAATGAATTTTTCGAATGTCAGAAACTTCCAATTATGTCCGGCAACTTGCCATCCATCTTCAGGTACGTAGCAAGTAATAGCGAACAACGCAGCAAGAATTCCTGCCATGAATAAGGTGATATGGAGCCCTTTGATTTGTTTCAAAACGTTACAATGGCGTAAAATTAGCTAGTATTCAGCAAAGCAAGAGGCCTTAGGGCATTATTTATTAAGAATTAACAGGTGGATAAAGGCAATACACCACTACGCTTATCGATGCTAGATCGTTCATTGCACACTCTTATGGACAGAAGACCTATCGTAAACGCCGCTTTTTGATAATTCAAATAGTCTTTTTTCATTCCGTTTAGTTCCTCAGATTGAATAGATACAAAATCGTGCGCCGCAATGTCTAGCGTCTATTGTCTTCAAGTCTAACGTCTAAACCCTACCTTTACCCTATGGAAAAATACACCAACGTTTTAGCGAAAGAATCATCGCCATATTTGCTGCAACACGCCCACAATCCTGTTGATTGGGTACCTTGGTCGCCGGATGTCTTTGAACGCGCCGAAAAAGAGAACAAATTGGTCTTGATTAGCGTTGGATATTCGGCTTGTCACTGGTGCCATGTCATGGAACATGAGTCTTTTGAAGATGAGGAAGTGGCTGCCATAATGAACAAACATTTCATCAATGTGAAAGTCGATCGTGAGGAGCGCCCAGACGTAGATCAAGTCTATATGACTGCGGTTCAATTGATGACACAAAGTGGTGGTTGGCCGCTGAATTGTTTTACGCTGCCCGACGGAAGACCGATCTATGGAGGAACGTATTTCCCAAAGGAGCAATGGATGAATATTTTGAAATCCTTGCGCTATACCTACGATAACGATAAGGAAAAAGTATTGGAATACGCCTCAAATCTGCACGAAGGCGTACAACGTAGCGAATTGATTACTGTAGCCTCTGATGCACAAGAATTTGAAAAGGAAGTGCTGCAAGAATTGATTCAAAGGTGGTCAAAATCCTTTGACAAGGAATGGGGAGGCAATAGCCGTGCGCCCAAGTTTCCTTTACCTTCTAATATGGAGTTTCTTCTCAATTATGGATTGCTAGAGGATGATAATCTAGCACTGCAACATGTAGAAACCACACTGGATAATATGGCACTCGGCGGAATTTATGATCAAGCCGGTGGTGGATTCAGTCGTTACTCGGTAGACATGCTTTGGAAAGTTCCGCATTTTGAGAAGATGTTGTATGATAACGGTCAATTGCTCACGGTGTATGCCAGAGGATTCGCAGTATTTAAAAAACCAATGTATAAGCGCATCCTAGAACAAACCGTTTCCTGGTTGGAACGAGAAATGTTGGATGAGAGTGGAGCATTTTATGCCGCTTTGGATGCCGATAGTGAGAGTGTTGAAGGAAAATTTTATATCTGGACAGCCGCCGAATTGGAGTCAGTTCTAGGACGTCATTTTGGCTGGTTCCGAAGAGTTTACGAAATTAACCAAAATGGCCATTGGGAAGAAGGTAATTACATCCTTTTGAGACGTAAGACAGATGTAGAATTGTGCAAAGAATTAGAGTGTACGCAGGAAGAGTTGGAAGCGCAATTAGAAAGGGTTCATGAGCTTTTACTTTCTGCACGAAGTCATCGTGTGCGACCAGGACTGGACAACAAATGTCTTACCGGTTGGAATGCCATGACTGTTCGTGGGCTCTGTGAAGCATTTACGATTTTAGGAGAGGAGCATTACCTTCATTTGGCAGAGAAAGTCATGAGGTGGATCACCACGCAACAGTGGAAAAACGGAAAGTTGTACCGTAATTTTAATAATGGAGAAACTACAATTGAAGGTTTTCTGGAAGATTACGCACACACCATCGACGCTTGCATTGCGATGTATCAGGCAACGTTCAAAACAGATTGGCTTCAGAAAGGTAAAGAACTAATGGAGCATTGTATTACAGCATTTGGTGACAAGGAATCGCAAATGTTCTTTTTTACAGATGCAGAAACGCAACTTATCGCTAGAAAAATGGAAATCAATGATAATGTCATTCCTTCCAGCAACTCTGTAATGGCCCGAAATCTGTACTATCTTGGGCGCTATTTAAATGAATCTACTTATCTGGACCGCGCAAAAACAATGCTAGGCAACGTATATGATGGAATGGAGCAATACGGATCTGGCTACTCCAATTGGGGAATGATTTTACTTCACGAAATTTACGGACTCGCCGAATTGGTTTGCTCCGAGAGAAAGGATGTCTTTACCCTTCAAAAATCGGGAATTCCTGTGGTTTTACCAGCTCAAATTAACGCTGATTTGCCCCTGACCTCAAGTAAGTTGGATACACCTATGGATCAAATTATGGTATGTTTCCATGGTGCATGCAAAATGCCGTCAACCGATTGGGGAGAGGCCAAAGCACAAGTATATCAACGAGAATCCATGGATAACAATTCGCAGGATTAGGAATAATAGCGGATATGATTCGTTTTTTTGTATTGTGAAACTAGTAGGAATTTTTGTAATGTGCTCGGTTTTTAGTTTCGGGCAAGTGTTGGATAACCGTCACGGTGAAGCGTTTACCGAGAAGCCGTTCTTTAATGAATCGTTCATAAAGGAGAATAAGATTAAGCAGATAAAAGGAGAGTTTTCATACATGAAGACGGGTCGAGGCCTCGTTCCTATGAAATACTATTCCAGTTACAGCTTTGATAATCAAGGTCATTTGGTTTCCTCCTATGAAACACGCCCAGATGATGGCAGCGAAGACACCACCTTCAACTATTATTTCTACAATGACGCAGGTCTGTTAAAGATGCATCGATCCACAGCAAAGGAAGGGCTGTTGGCGGTTCATTATACCTACGATTCCCTGAACCGCGTAATTGCAAAGGAGTTCAAACGAGATATCGATAGCAACGGTCAAATCGTTCGTTCGTTGTCTTTTAATAAGGAGCGAATTGAGTACTTCGATTACGGCAAACAATTGAAACGTACGTATTACAACAACTACGATTTGCCGTACATGGATGAATTCTACAATTACAACGAACTTGGCTATTTAACCGAGCGTATTGAGCGGATAAAGATGACCTCAACCGTGTACACGTACAAACACGAGTATAACGAAATGGGCAAACTAGCCGCGATTAGAAAGATTTCAAACAAAAGTGAAGTCCCAGTTGAGGAAATGGAATTCTCCTACGACGAATTGGGCAACCTGATTGAGAAATTGATCTATCGTAACGGTATCTTAAAGACAAACATTCAGATCATTTACAACGCCAAGACACATCTACTTGAATCGGTTATCACCACTGAAGAAGCAACTGGCTTTATGATGGTATGCCGTTACCGCGATTATCAATTTTTTAATTGATTTTCTTCAGAAACGAGCTGATAAAAAGGTTGTTTACGTATCGCTTTCAGAAAATAGTCCATGTTATCATCGAAATTTCCGGCTTCAAACTGCAAAGCGCGATAGACATCCCAGATATCACGATAAGAAAGCCTGAATGCCTGATCTGAAAAACTGAAGTGAACTGTTAAGTCATAAGGGTAATATGTATTCGGGAAAACGGTATCCGAAGCCAATGAGTCAATTGCCAATTCGATTCCTTTGCGAACCTCTTCAATTCCGTAAGCTTCAACTAAATAAGCTACTTTCAGCGAGTCGTGCTGCTCAAACACAAGTGGACCACCTACATTCCAAATGGCTTTCGCCGCTTCTAAAGGCTTCCCTTGCAACTTATAAATTTCAGCTCTTTTTAAAGCAATAGCATCGTAAGCAGATGCCCAGGCGTTACCGCAAAATCCGTAGTCAGAACTATCAGCCAGCTCTAGTAATCTCAGTGCTCTATTTAGCTGACCAGATTGAATTTTCTTTTCTGCCTTTTCGATATAATGGTGTCCACTTTGACAAAAGGACAGATAGTTAATTGATAGAAAAATTAAGAAGAAAACTTTCTTCATGATTCACTTTTGAAAGAAGATGCAAAGAATTTAGGAATCCACAAAGAAAAAGCCCCGATCATCGAAGGGTTCGAGATTCGGGGCTTATCCAAAATTTAATTTTACCAGGTTTTATTCAGAAACGATTTTTCTTTCCGTTGATCCGTCACTGTAAATATAAATCAGTGGTACATTCGGTACAAATTTCGTTTCGCGACCCAAAATATCTACGATTTTCACCAGTTCTTTGTCTCCCGGTAGTAGTTCATCGATACTTGTATAGTCGATCAAGAAGCAGTCTGACATACTCGAACAGGTTGTAGATGCAATTTCAACAGCATAATTACCCGTAGTCATTGGGGTGTAGCTTTGATTTGTTTCGCCGTTAATTATGGCATTGCCGTTATCACAATCTACCCATTGATACGTATAGTTTCCTGTGGCATCTGCAGTTAATGTCGTTCCCGTTTGAGTGACTGTATTCACCGGTGTGGTATTAATGACTAGATTCAAGGTTACCAGGGAATCACAACCCGCAGCATTTGTGAGCATGTATGTAGCTGAATCATTCGATGCTGTATAAGTAATCCCGTCAATCCATGTTAACGAATCACAAGACACTAATGAATCCGTAGCTGAAGTAGGCATGTTAACAGTTAGGTCAATAGCGATAATACTGTCGCATCCCGCCATATTTGAAATGGTATCGTTATACATTCCTGATGCAGTGTAAATACTCCCACTAGGTGCAGTGTACGATTCACAAACAGTTTCTGTCAATGAAGAAGCCGTTGGCTGACATTGGTTTTCACCTGTAAGAACGACGTTGTCGATTAGCCAGTCATCTGTTGTCGTACTTGTTCTCGGGGTAATACGAACAGTCAAGTCTGTAATTGACCCTGGGAATGAAATTTCAACATAGCTAATTCCTTCTACCTCTTGAAGCCCGGACCCATAAGGGTTAAACGTTTCTTCAACTGCTGGTAAATGTTGAACCACAGCAGAACTTTGAGCGTTGAACGACCAGAAGCAGTTGTTTTGATCTGCACCACGAACTCGAACTCTTGGGGTAAAGGTAGCGCCATTATCAAGACTGTATTCAACAAGGACATAATCCAACCAATCTGGACCTCCAGTTGTTCCATCCATGTTTTGTCCCGACAATCGGAAGCTCATACGAATCGAATCATATCCAGCCGGAATACTGATGTTGTCAAAGGTTAATGGAGCTCCAGAACTTTGCTGTTCCGTGTGCCATGATCGTGAACCTCCAATTCCCCATTCCGTGTTCGGAATAGAAGTGTTGGTTGCGGGCGCATACCCTTGTTGAAATCCATACGGTGTTCCAGTATACGTCCAGGTGGGTGCCTGAGGTACAACCTCAAAATCTTGAATTGCCAGTGTGTCAAGTTGGGAAATACCATTAAGACCGGCAAATAGTGCAATTGTTAGTAGTAAATGTTTCATGTTTTATCTCTTTATGGGGATAAATCTATGGGTATATTTACCTAGTAACTAGATAATTGTCATGAAACAGGTGCTTTTTGTTGTGAAAAGGGTTTTTTATGCTACTTACTTTTCTAACCTGCCTAAAACACTGTCAGAAACCTGTTCTTTTAATGGACGGAACTCAATACCGATAGCATCTTTGAGTTTTGCCGTATCGTACTTTTTATCAGAAAAAAGGTTATGGACGGTTTCCTTAGTAATAGCGCTGCGTCTCCCAGTTATCCCCTTTACAATTTTCAACGCCCAACGTGCAATCCAAACCTGCCAATATTTTGCCATTCGGGTAGGAGGGGCAAGATTGAGTTCTTCCGAAATAACGGTCATCAACTCCTTAAAGGACTGGTTGGAACCAACGCATAAATAGCGCTCTCCCTCGATATCAGACTCCATCAATTGAATCATGCTTGAGGAAACATCCCTTACGTCCACGGTACCATTGCTTCCGGGAGGATAAAACCGCAAACCACGAGAGACTGTTTGAAAGATAGTGAGCGAAGTTTCATTCCAATTGCCTGGCCCTAATATTACCGAAGGATTGATAATAACAGCGTTCAAACCTTCTTCGCGCGCCCGCCACACTTCTCTTTCCGCTGCATTTTTGCTTAAGGAATATCCAGAAGTAATCTCGCCGTTTTTCCATTTTGTTTTTTCCGTGATGGGAGCTGTGTTGTCTCCTCCAATGGCCGCTGTGGAACTAACATGACAGAATTTTTGTACTCCCAGTTCTAAGGCAACATTGACCATATTTGCCGTGCCTTCACGATTAATTTTAAAAACTTGTGCATGATCTTTCGGGTGGAAAGATACCAGTCCGGCGCAATGATACACGCTTGGACAGCCTGCCATTGATTCCATAAGCGCTGGAATATCTAAAATATCGCCCTCAATCCACTCGATTTTACCAAAAAGCTCCTTTCCTTTTTCTGGATTTCGATATTGAAACAAATGCAACGTTCCTGATAAGCGTGACTTTGATCTGTACAGTGCGCGGACCGATGCGCCTTGAGAGACAAGGTCGTATAATAATTGTCCACCCAATAATCCAGTTCCACCCGTCACAAATATCATATTTCAAAGGTACTTGTTTCTGCCTTACCGTGGACTTGAAAATTTATGAGGAATTATTGATCGAACTTATCGGTTGGATTATCATATTTTTTGTATCCCTCAGGTAGGTGTCGTTACTTTGCAGTATGAGATTTCTACTACTACTTGCACTCTTTATGGGTGTCTCTTTGGTGTCTTGTAAATCGGAGTATGAAGAACGTTTGCAAGAGGCAAAAGAATTACAGGAACGTTATTTAATAGTTGAGGAAAGCAATATGATGTCGCCACGTGAAGAATTGGTCGAGGAAATGAAAGACATTCAAAATGAGATCGATTATCTGGCCCGAGTTTCAGGAAACGAATACATGTTTTACAAAGAACTGAACGGAAATATTGATTGAGTCCTGAATGCAGACTAATAATAAAGTGCGATGATTATTGTTCTCCAAGGAAGAACTCAATTCCAAAATAACTATTCATTATTTCTTATTCATTATTCAATATTCTAAAGCTTTAGCTCCTCACTCGGATCCCAAAAAATAGTCTTGAATTCTTGCACTTGATTGTCCTTAACCTTAATTCCCTCCGCTACCAGTCGTTCTGTCATAGCCTCTGGAGGATTAAAATGCGCACGGCCAGTTAGCAATCCATTTCTGTTCACTACCCGATGTGCTGGAATTCCTTCTTCTTTATGACTCGCATTCATCGCCCATCCAACCATTCTGCTGGATCTTGGGGCTCCAAGATATTTCGCAATTGCACCGTAGCTTGTAACGCGCCCTTTGGGAATGAGCCTTACAACATCAAATACGTTTTGAAAGAAATCTTTGTTCTTTTCTGATAGTTTCACAGGTGAAAGGTACAGAATTCCTTGGGGTTTGAGTTTGCTGGCGTTGAATTGAACTGTATTTTAGAGCTATGAAGATACTACACCAAGTTCATTCGTTTCGGGCAGGAAATGCTGCGTACGGTCCTATTTCTTTCTTCGAGGTAAAGAAACTTTCTCTCGAATCCACTTTCGCTTCCAAACGGCAACAATGCTCAAAACGAATAACAGTGGCCAGATGGTGATAAGAAAAAGTCCAAGAGATTTAATGGCTTCCCATCCTGAGGTGAAGGAATTTTCGGCTTTGTCGCCATACGTTGGGGTTTCCGCTAAATCCTTCTGATTTTGATCTGCTTTCTTATACATTCGAATGTCGATGGTACTGAAATCTACCTGATCATTTAAATAGCGCAAGCGACCCTCTTTGGCTTCAATTTCTTCTGTAATTCTTCGAATGGCTTCTTCTGCCTGAATTACCTCTTCAATGGTTCCTGTTTTAGAACGCAGGATTTCAATGTAACGCTCTCTGGCTTGTCGTTTGGTTTTCAATCTCGTTTCGATATCTACGAATTCCTCAGTAACATCATCCGACGAAATAAGGGCAACGTCTAATTTCTTAGATTGTCCTTTGATGGATGCAACCAAATCGTGAAAATTCTCGCTAGCAACACGTACGTTGAGTTGCATAGAGGATTCATATGCTTCATTGGTATGTTCCATATCTGAAATGAAACCGTCATGTTCTTTACACATTTTACGAATCGCTCGGAACGATCGCTCCAAGTTTAAAACTTCAAATTCCAAATCGGCATTCCAGATCAACTTTCTATCCGAAACCAGGTTGTCTTGTGGTGCTTCGGGTGAATTATTTACATTGCCAACACTGTTATATGCGACATCAGCTCTTGCATTTGACGCCAAGTGTGGGCTGGCATCTGCTGCTATTTTCGACCGTTGTTCAGCATTACTTTTTAGTTTTTTCTCCCTAGCTACAGTCCCTCTCTCTGGGCTTACATCATAGCTTGAATCTGCTGGAGTACAACCGAAGACGAACAAAATCGATACTAGATAAATTGGGATACATTTCATAGGATGCCTTTTAATTAAAGACACAAGCTAATTAGAATGGTTGGAATTTAGAAATACCTCTGTTCCAATTTTTTGAAGATTGTATTGAAAACGAACCGACTGATAACTGTGCTTCCAATACAAATAAGGACCAATAGATGTGTGTAGGGCCTTATTGTTAATTCATGTTTTGTATCCAGAATAATGTACAAAACCCAGACAAGATGAAGTATAACGGAAAGAACTTCGTTTTTTACTACGTGATTTTGAATAGCATTTAAAATGGACAGCGAAATGATTACGAATATTCCTAGAAATATCATTTCCACCTCATAAAAGTCCATGTCCACATCGTGACGAAATGCATAAGGTTCATGGAAATTCAAAGCAAGGTTGTATGAAAGATTAAATAGAATTGGAATGGAAAAAAGCTGGAACAGAGTTGATAGGGCAGTTTTGATCATACGATAGTATAGAACGTTCCAGTTTTCACGCATGGTGTATTGGAACTCTCAATTCCTGTTAAAAACAATCAACTCGTGCGGATACTAACTGTGTAAGTAGCAGGCAATTCTCGATTCTCTTCCGTCTTCAGAACCACATAATACCAATAGCGGAGCGGAATATCCACCGTAAAAATGGTACCCGAAGGATTGTCGCGCACCGCCTTGTCAAAATCAGGATCCATCATGCCCTCATAAAACCAGTCAAGTGTACCAGTGGGGTTACCATCTTCACTGAATTTTCGGACCAAATCGAGAAACGGCGTGCCTTCTTTATATGCTGCGATAATTCTTTCCCGCAACGCCCTCAATTCATCGGTAGATCGTCGTTTTCCGTCCAAAAAGATGTACTGCACTTTGCAGGCTTCCTCTGTTCCTTTCTCAACGATTTTATGAAAAATGGCAGGACTATTTGCATGGGCCTGCGTTCGAATCACAGTATCTTTCTTTGCATGAAACAACGTGCTGTCGTAAGTAGAACCTAAAGACAGAATTGTTCGGCTAAAAATTGTCCAGTCGGGATGCTCCTTTTTGAGTGATTCCAAATCATCCAGTGAATGCACCTTGTTTAGGGCTGAACGAATTTCTTCCTCCGTTTGAGCAGAAGTGCTGAATGTTACTCCAACAAGAAATAGTACACATGTAAGTAGTTTCATCGTTTGTCTGGCGGAATACATTTTTCAATTAAAGCAATCAATTTTGGATCTTCTGCATAAAGTATCGATCGATCCGTAAAAGGAGTCGATCGAAATTCTTGGATCAACAAATCCCTGTCCGTCCTGCCATCCCAATAGGTCACATCCACAATTTGATGTACGTTACCATTTTCCATGTAGAAGTTCTGATAAGTCGTCAAAATTTCGATTTTTTCAGGCGTATCTGAAAAAAGACTGCGGATTTCTCGTCTTTTCAAATCGCCTTTCTCATCGAACTTATAAATAATGAGAGAATGTGGATATGGACCACGAAAAGTTTCTTTGTAAACATGTTTCTCTCGATCCGATATATAAATTGTGGAGTCGCTATCTACGAAGGGAGTCTCTCCAGAATTGACAAATGTTTTCTCGAAAATGATTCGGGCTTTTGCATCACGCCGAATAATTTCCTGTTCTTGTAAGGAGACAGATCTGGCCAGGTTATAAGTGCTCATTTCAGAAAGGTATTCACTGCCATTTACTTCCTGATAGTTATACGTTGTAATTGTTTTCACAGAATTTCCAGACCCCTGGTAGCTGATCTGTTTTTGTCCATCGGAAGAATATAAATGAAAACGGGTAGTTTGCTCAATTTCGGGAATCTCCTCATCATATACTACGTATACATCCTGTCGAATGTAAAAACCATCGCTGTTTGAAAGATATTTAAACGTCTGATATTCCTCCAAATAGTAGTTGCTGTCGCCATCAGAGTAATACTCAGCATTCGAAATGAGATTTCCAGAAGCGTTATAATTTTTTACGAGGGCGTAATTGAATGAACCCGAACTGCCTGAGGGAAAACCTGTGATTTGTCTTAACTTTCCTTGGTTATCATAAGAGTAAACAGTACTGTCAGTAGCGATACTTGACATTGTTCGACCAGTTGGTGTGAATGAATATTGTTTTTGTACGAAGAAGTCCTTGGTTTTCCAGGTTTTCGGGTTTTCAGACTGAATTTCTTCTGGGTTTCCTGTCAAGAAGCGAACTCCTTGCGGAACCTGTGAGCCCTTATAATTGAATTCATTTTTAACATCATACCAACAAAGTGGATTTGAATAGGGGTCGAGAGCAAGTTCAAACGGATCAACTGGAAAAGAATCAAGATTCAATGTGGTGAAATCGAGAGAATTTAGGCGTTCAAACTCTTCTTGAGACTGGCTGAAAGGAACGTTTAATTCTTGGGCTTCTGCCGAAAAAGTCGAGACAATTAGTAAGAGTAATACACAGCGAAACATACGGTTAATCTCTCAAGATTAATCATGCAAGGTAAACCGAACAGCACTGCCTCGATAAATTACAGTTTTGCCGTCGTAAATATAGGTCACTGAATTGTTGCCCGAATGGAAAACGATGTCAAATTCTTGATTGGCACCCTTTTTTACATGAAACGTAGTCTTGTAACCATCGTACTCACGCGAAATGATGGGATACGATATATCACTTTTGGAGCGCCCTTCCGGAAGTGTAGACTCAATAATGGCATCTTTCGTCCCCTGAAATAACTTCCAATACATTTGTCCCGATTGATGTAAAATGGTGGTGTCTCCTTCTACAATAGTCGTTTGTAGGTAGCTATTTTGAGACCAGGAAGGTATGGTGAAAAGGAGCAAGGAGAAGAAAAGTAAAGTTTTCACGGCAGTTGTTTACATGGTTTGCACTCAAAGATACAGAGATGCAAAAACCAAACCATAAAAAGAGAACTGTCACTTATCCACAAGAAGCAGGCTTTTTTGAACAAGCAGGACACCTGTAGGCACGACGAATAATTTATACAACGGCACTTCTAGAACCCTATAAATGCGTCAAATTTAAACGGTTATTCTACCGTTACAGATTTCGCCAGATTTCGTGGTTGATCCACGTTACATTCGCGCATTACAGCGATATGATACGATAGCAATTGTAATGGAATTGTAGCCAGCAAAGGAACCAAATGTTCATCCGTTTCAGGAATCTCAATTACATGATCGGCAATTGCAGTCACTTGCTCGTCTCCCTCCGTAACGATCGCTATGATTTTTCCTTTACGTGCTTTAACTTCTTGAATGTTACTTACAACCTTCTCGTATGAAGTACCTTTCGTCGCGATAACAAACACAGGCATTTCCTCATCGATCAAAGCAATTGGACCGTGCTTCATTTCAGCTGCAGGGTAGCCTTCTGCGTGGATGTAGGAGATCTCTTTTAACTTCAAAGCACCTTCCAGGGCAACAGGGAAGGAACTTCCGCGACCAAGATACAAGGCATTATTTGCGTCTTTATATTGTTCCGAAATGAACTCAATTTTGGCATTCTTTTCTAGTACGCGTTGTACTTTTGCGGGGATCGCTTCCAATTCACTAATTAAAGTGCGGAACTTTAAGTCGCTTACCGTTCCTTTCTTTTTCGCTAATGATAATGCCATTAGCGTTAAAACAGTCACTTGAGCTGTAAATGCCTTTGTAGATGCTACTCCAATTTCTGGTCCGGCGTGCGTATACGATCCTGCATCTGTAATTCGTGAAATAGAAGATCCCACCACATTACAAACACCCAAAATGGTCGCACCCTTTGCTTTCGCTAATTCTAGTGCCGCCAAGGTATCAGCAGTCTCACCCGATTGTGAAACAGCGATTACAATGTCGTTTTCGTTAATAATTGGGTTCCGGTATCGGAATTCTGAGGCGTACTCAACTTCAACGTTGATTCGAGCCAAATCTTCAAACAAATATTCTCCTACCAAACAAGCATGCCAAGATGTTCCGCAAGCCACCATAATGATTCGGTTGGCATTCATCATCTTTTGCTCGTAATCTTTGATGCCTCCTAGTGAAACCCAGCCATCTGTTGCGTTGAGTCGACCACGGAAACAATCCTCTATAGATCGGGGTTGCTCGTGAATTTCCTTCAACATAAAATGGTCGTAGCCACCTTTTTCAAGAACTTCGAGGTTCATTTCTAGCTCTTGCACGTAAGGTGTTTTCTCTACATCGTCAATACCATAAAGTTTAAGGTCCTCACCAGGGCGTAACACAGCAATTTCCTCGTCTTCCATGTACACGACTTTTTTTGTGTACTCAACGATTGGTGTGGCGTCAGAAGCGAGATAAAAATCACCATCGTGACCTATACCAACAACAAGTGGGCTACTTTTTCGAGCAGCAATTAACTTGTCTGGTTCATTTTTAGACATCACAACAATGGCGTATGCGCCGTGTACTTGCTGAAGTGCTAAGCGAACGGATTCACCGAGCTTAACACCTGTATTCTTTTGAATATCTTCAATCAGATAACATAGAACTTCTGTATCGGTATCACTTTTGAAAGTATATCCTTTGCGGAGTAGCTCTTGCTTGATGCTGTCATAATTCTCAATAATTCCATTGTGGATAATTGCGATATCACCACTTTCACTGGCATGAGGATGCGCATTCGTGTCATTCGGAGCCCCGTGTGTAGCCCACCGTGTATGCCCAATTCCTATGGAACCAGAAGTATCGGATGCCGCTGCAAACTCTTCTAAATTGGAAACCTTGCCCTGCTTCTTAAACGTTTGTAACTCATTATGACGAATCAAAGCCACTCCCGCACTGTCGTAACCGCGATACTCCAATCGTTTCAATCCCTTTATGATGATAGGATACGCTTCCTTCGTACCCACGTAAGCTACAATTCCACACATAGTTCTAGAATTCTGAGAAAGTAATTTTAAATGTAGGTTTTAATTTCTTGTCCGTGTCTGGTCCATTGAAAATGATGCGATCCATCGTATTCGAGAACAATAGCGGAGAAATTATAAAGCCTGTGTTTTCCAACTCTCCCGAAACAATACGTTGTACGTAGTTCCGAAGGTTGATATTAAATGTTTTATTTCCAGAGCTGTAGAGTCCGATGGTCGATCCATCCGAAATCAACGTTGAGTCTGTAGAGCTTGTGAACAAAGAAACACTCACCTCTGTTCCTGGCTCAAAAGGCTGTCCTGTTTGATACTGCACTGGCAGCTCTAAACTTGCTGAGTGCACAATCGCATTGGAAGGTATGTTGCTTAATCCTGGTATTTTCACCAGCCCGCGACTTTGAAAAGATTGAGCGTAATACGTTTGTTGTCCCAAAGAAGGATTATTGATAACCGAAGTTACGTCCATGTCTTCCACAAAATCGATATGGTTGAAATCGGCACAGCTTGAATTGATCACAAGATCATAGATTCTTGCCTCACCGCCAGACTTGTAGTGAATGCGAATCTTTGAGTCAGCATCGTTCAGATCAAAATAGAAAAGCCCGCCTTCGCCCGGTGCTTGAAATCCATTGTTCGTTTGGATTTTAAGACCTTGGAAGTATTGCGTAAATGCTTCGTTGTCGACAAAACTCGCAGGGTTGTTGGTGGCCTCTGTAAATAGTTGCCAGGCAAGATTTGTATCCAATTGAATACGTAATTGTGACTGAACCAAGGTAGTATCGACGTACGTAATGGCGTTCGGATCCAGATACATGACTTCTGTTCCGGGAACAACTAAATCGACTCCAGTGGTTTGAAAATCATCGAACGGGTAGTACTTAGCGGTATCACTAAACTCTTCCGTGTCATTGATTTCAAAGACTTCCACCGTTTGATCTCCCGCTTTTCCGTAGACTCCGCTGTATACCAAAGACAAAACTACAGAGTCTATTGTGATGTTGGCCAGGTCAAATGTAGGTTCCAGCGAAACGATTCTGAACTGCGTGTAGATTTCGGAATTTACCGTCCCGAATTCTGGGTCATTGCAAGAGCCTAAAATTCCAAAGAATCGGTTCGAGGAAATTACAGAGTCCGTTCTAAAACTTGACGTGTAAATGCTGAAAGTATCAATACTTCCTGATGAAATCTGATCTTCAGTGGCAATTACATCTTGTCCCAGTTCGTATTTTTTCTTTTTACAACCAACGGAAACAACTACCATTAGTAAAAAAGTAGCGGAAAGGAATAATCCTCTCCGCCACATCAATGTCGATTTATGCATAGGGCTATATGAGAACTTCTGCTTCAATTACTTTGTCCAAAAACTCCGAAACTTCTTTGTTCAGGTTTTCTTCTGCAACGTAATCAAGTTTTTCACATTCAGCTGCATCGAAGATTGCCTTAAGCTCCGGATTGAGGTCTTCACTTCCAACGCTTAATCCGTCTGAATATTTTGCAATCGCCTGAGTGATATTCACCAAACTTGGCTCTGCAAATTGATCGGTAACGTCGTCCGCGAAGCCGTCAAATTTAAGTTTTTCGGCAAATCGTGCATCCCAATTGTTGTTAAATCCTTCGTTGTACATGTTATACACAACTTTCGTGTTAGCGAAGTGTGGATCGTTTTTGTACAACTTCTTGATATATAAAGGCATAAGCGCAGTCATCCAACCGTTACAGTGGATTACATCTGGCTGCCATCCTAGTTTTTTAACCGTTTCTAAAACGCCACGACAGAAGAACATAGAACGTTCATCATTATCGGCGTGATGTTCGCCGTTTTCATCCGTCAAAGTAGACTTACGACGGAAATACTCATCATTGTCGATGAAATATACCTGCATGCGTGCTGCGGAAATCGAAGCTACTTTGATGATTAGTGGGTGATCTACATCATCCACGATAAGGTTCATCCCAGACAAACGAATTACTTCGTGCAACTGGTGACGTCTTTCGTTAATTACTCCAAAGCGCGGCATGAACACGCGAATTTCTTTTCCTCCTTCTTGTATTCCTTGAGCTAAGTTTCGAACAGTGGTAGAAATGTCAGATTTGGGCAAAAAAGGTGCTATCTCTTGTGAGATAAATAGTACTTTCTTTTTCTCCATGAAAATTTAATTGAATAAAACGCTACAAAAATATAGAAAAAAAAGCGGAACTTCAACAAAAACGGATAGTTTTGTCCATTCTCTCAACGTCTAACGAATGGCAAAGACTCAGGTATTTACGACCGTTGCGTCGCTTCAAAATCACCTCTCACAAGTGGCCCAAAACAGCACCATTGGATTTGTTCCTACCATGGGAGCGCTGCATTCTGGGCATGTGTCGCTGGTGGAAGCCTCTATGAATCAATGTGAGTTTACCGTGGTAAGCATCTTTGTAAATCCCACACAATTCAACAATGCATCTGATTTAGAGAAGTATCCACGAAATTTCGATAAAGACATTGCTCTTTTGGATGCCACAGCCGAAGTAATTGTGTTTGCTCCTACCGTAGAGGAGATGTACCCCAAAGATCATAAGCCTGCAAAAATGCAGTTGGGACGTGTTTCAGAAATAATGGAAGGCGAATTTCGACCGGGGCATTTTGATGGAGTCGTGGAGGTGGTTTATCGCCTCTTTGAAATTGTGAAACCCACCCATGCTTTTTTTGGGGAGAAAGACTTACAGCAGGTTTCCATTATTCAGCGCATGACAAAAGAATTCAACTTGCCCGTAAATGTGGTGAAGTGCGAAACGCATCGTTTGAAAGGTGGACTGGCGGCAAGCAGTCGCAACGAAAGATTGACTGAAGATCAAAAAGAAAAAGCGCTCATTTTATACCAGTCACTCGAGCGCGTTCGAAACGAAAAGGGCCAGTACACCCCAAGAGAGGCAAGAGATAAGGTCAAGGATTGGTTCGAGGATTCAGAATTGGAACTGGAGTACATTGAGTTTGTGGATGCCACTACGTTTGAAGATGTTTCGGAATGGACGGAAAATACGCACGGATGCATTGCAGCGTTTGCAGGTGAGGTGCGTTTGCTCGATAATATCTCCATGTCATAACAACTGAATATTTGCCGTATCTTTGCCCTCGTTTTCGCATAGCTTCAGCGACCCAAAGCTCGTTTTCGCAAAGCGAAGGTTAATAGCAGTCAAATGATTTTTTTTCGCACATGTTAATTCAAGTTGTAAAGTCGAAAATTCACCGGGTTTCGGTAACTCAGGCAGATTTAAACTATATCGGTAGTATTACCATTGATGAAGATTTAATGATAGCGTCCAATATTATTGAAGGAGAACGCGTTCAAATCGTAAATATCAATAACGGTGAGCGTATCGAAACCTATGTAATAAAGGGAGAGCGAGGATCGGGAACGATTTGCTTAAACGGGCCAGCAGCACGTCGCGTGGCTGTTGGAGATAAAATTATTATCATTGGATACGGTTATATGGATTTTGAAGAAGCAAAATCTTTTAAACCAATGATCGTTTTCCCAAATGAAGAAACCAATTTAATAGACTGATCGTTGAAAGATCGTATCGTTAAAATCCTGAAAATCGTTTTGCCGTTAGGTATCGGTGTATATCTGTCGTGGTATTTTCTAAGCGGACTTTCTGACAAAGATATTGAGCAGACCAAAAACGCTTTTTTTAACGCCAATTACTTCTGGATTGCTTCGAGTCTGATCATTGCGTTTCTAGGGCATTTGAGTCGAGCGTACCGCTGGTTGTTCTTATTAGAACCTATTGGCTACAAACCTAAATTGAGCAATGCGTATCACGCAGTTATGTCAGGTTACATAATTAACTACACCGTTCCCAGATCTGGTGAAGTAGCTCGTGCCGGATTATTAACTCAAAGCGAAAACGTTCCCTTTGAAAAAGGATTTGCCACCATAGTTGTTGAAAGGATCATTGATGTAATTATGCTCGGTGGTGTAGTGTTGATTACAACATTACTACAAACCAACTCGCAGCAGTTTGAGGAGATAATGGACCGTGGTGAAAAGGGGAATCCTATGCTCATTTGGTATATTCTAAGCGCGTGTTTATTCTTGGGAGTGGTAGGATTGATTGTCTACTTAAAAAATCAGAAAATCAAGAATTGGGTCAACACGAAACTACTTGGCTTTTGGGAAGGAATCAAGTCTGTTTGGACGATGAAACGTAAATGGTCTTTCGCCTTTCACACGGTGTTCATTTGGGCAACGTACATTGGAATGATGTGGGCCTCTGCCATGGCGTTTGAAGAGACACGTGATATGCCCATCGAAGCGATTTTAGGAGCATTCGTAGTAGGTGCCGCGGCAATTGCCTTACTTCCTGGTGGTATTGGTGTGTATCCTATCTGGGTGTCGGCAGTTCTCAGCATGTACGCGATTGATTTTGCTGCCTTCGGAATATTTGTTTGGGCAGCTCAAACGCTTTTAATTCTTGTCCTAGGCTTAACATCCCTAGCAATTCTTCAATGGCGAAAAAATAGCTAACTTCGATTCATGGAAGATCGCTATACATTTATCACCAACAAAATTTCTGACATTATCTCATTACAGCGTAGCATTGCTGGTTGGCGGTTGAAAGGAGATCGTGTGGTATTCACCAACGGTTGTTTCGATATATTGCACAAAGGGCATGTAACGTATTTGGCAAAAGCAGCAAGTTTAGGAGATCGGTTGGTGGTGGCATTAAACACAGATGACTCGGTTCGGCGGTTGGGTAAAGATGAAAATAGACCGATAAACCCTGAGAATGCGAGAGCTTTAGTTTTGGCGTCACTTGGTTTCGTGGATGCAGTTGTTTTCTTCGATGAGGATACGCCGCTGGAAACCATTGTTGCATTAGAGCCTGATGTTTTGGTAAAAGGTGCTGATTATGATCCTGAAGAAACCGATCCAAATTCCAAGAAATATATCGTGGGATCTGCAGAAGTAAGATCCAACGGAGGTTCCGTAAAGGCAATCCAGCTGGTGGAAGGATTCTCCACAACAGCAATCATAGAAAAGTCGAAAAAATAGCAAGAATTCAATTCTTTATTCATTCTATTGCGTTGATTTTTTGTCTATTTTGAGCGCTCAATTAAACAACCTATATTTTTATAAAGATGAAAAAGCTACTTATTTTGCCAGTTTTGGCGATGGCATTATTCGCTTGTAACATGGCAAGTGATGAGGATTACAAGAACATGGCACAAGATGTTTGTGATTGTATAAATAAATCTGCAGGAGGCGTTTCTGATAAAGGAATGGACATCATTTTGGATTCAGGAGGAGACCAGCAAAAAATCATGGATGGTTTTCAATCATATGCAATGGAAGACATGGCGGGAGCAACAGCAGACATGCAGGCTTTCGAAAAATTTGGATCTGAGGCTGGAACATGTATCGAAAACTTGAAAGATAAATACGACGATGTTTATACTTCTGATAACGAAGAAGAGGTTCAAGACAAAATGTTGGAAGCAATGAAAGGTTTGAAAGGATGTGGAGATTCTTACAAGCTTTTGGATATGTCTTTGAAAATGATGCGTAAGTAATACGCAAATCAATAATATGCTTGGTCCCGATCAATTTTTTGGTCGGGACTTTTTGTTATTTTTAAGCAGACGGTGCAAGCCATATAATTATCAATCAATGAAGAATCTACTAATCATCCCCACATTTTTATTCGCAACCCTTTTCGTATTTGCTGGAGAAAACCCAGGTAAGGACGATTCCTATAAGGATGCTGCAAAAGAAATGTGTAATTGCGTCAATCAGTCACTGGGCACTTTATCAGACAGGATGATAAACATCATCGTTTCAGCAGATGGTGACGAGGAATTCATGGGTGAAGAAATGGCAAAATACGTAGAAGAGGATTTTGAAGCTGCAATGTTAGATGTAGAGGCGCTTCAAGGTCCAGCTATTGACGATATGACGAGTTGCTTTAACCGAGTAGGAGATGCCTATGAAGACCTACAAGGCAACGACTCTGAGGAAGAAGCACAGACGAAACTGCTTGAAGCAATGGAGGGTTTAGAAGGTTGTGAAACTTCTCTTGCCTTTTTCCGATTGGGAATTTCTAGTGAAGAGGAGGGTTCTGCTGAGCAAGCATCCAACAACGCACGTCCTATGCCCCCTGCCCCCGAACGTGTAGATGATATTTATATGGAAGTTTCAGAGCAGGTATGTAGTTGCATCGGAGGGTCAACAGATCCACTATCAGAGCGTATGATTGACATTTTTATTGAAGCAAATGGCGATCAGATGGCTTTCCAGGAATTGATAGCAAACTACGCGTCAGAAGACCCTGACGGAGCTATGGTAGACGCTGATTTGTTGCAAGGAACAGTAGCTTCTGATGTAGACAAGTGTATGTTACGTATCGAATCGGACTATGACTCTCTCTATGAGTCTACGCCTGAAGATGAAATAGAAGAGAACTTAATTGCCATTCTGGAAGGCAGAGAAGGCTGCGAGATTAGTGTGTCCGTGCTGAAATTAGCTGCCACTTCTGAGTAATCAAATTTATTTCTCTCTTCCGAAAGCGAATCTATATACTCATTGAAATGCGACTATCCCAAGAGCAGTGACGATCCAGTCATTTCTTTCGGTTGTTCAATTCCCAATCGGCTTAAAATGGTAGGGGCAACATCTGCCAAAATTCCATCTTTCAACGTTACGGATGCGTCTTCAGTTACCATCACCACCGGAACAGGGTTTAAAGAATGTGCTGTGTTTGGGGTCCCATCATCATTAATTGCATAATCTGCATTTCCATGATCGGCAATCACAATGAATTCGTACCCGAACGTTTTTCCTATTTCTACGACAGCTTTCAAACAGCCATCAACCGTTTCAACTGCTTTTTGAATGGCTTCATAGTCTCCAGTATGTCCGACCATATCTGGATTGGCGAAATTCAAGCAGATAAAGTTTGGCTGATTTTCCTTGATTTCTGAAACAATGGCGTCACGTACTTCAGGAGCACTCATTTCGGGTTGTAAATCGTACGTCGCTACTTTGGGTGAGTTAATCAAAATTCGACTCTCTTTGTCAAAAGGAAGTTCCCGTCCTCCACTAAAGAAAAACGTTACGTGCGGATACTTTTCTGTTTCTGCAATGCGGACTTGCGTCATTCCATGGTCTGCAACTACTTCTCCCAAGGTTTTGGTCAAATTCTCCTTCTTAAAAATGACGTGTACGTTCTCAAAAGTCTTGTCGTAGTTTGTCATTGTGTAGTAAGAGAGGGGCAATCGCTGCATTTCGTACTCGGGAAAATCTTTCTGCGTCAAAGCAATGGAAATCTCACGGGGTCTGTCCGTGCGGAAGTTGAAATTTATTACAACATCCCCCTTTCGAATCAATCCTTCTGGATAGTTCCCGATCACTTTCGGTTCGACGAATTCGTCGGTTACATCGCTTTCATAAGAATTTTGCAAAGCAGACGAAACGGAGTCAAATTTCTCGCCTTTTCCGTGCACCATTAAATCGTACGCCTTTTTAATTCGTTCCCAGCGATTGTCGCGGTCCATAGCATAATAGCGTCCAATTACCGAAACAATTTTAGCAGGTGTATCGGTGATTTCGTCTTCCAATTCTTTTACAAAACGCAAACCTGAGGTTGGGTCACAATCGCGTCCGTCAGTAAAAGCGTGAATGAAAGCATTTTCAATTCCGTGCTCTTTTGCCATTCTGCAAAGCGCATACAAATGTTCCTGGGAACTGTGCACGCCCCCTTTTGAAACCAACCCCATAAAGTGAATGCGAGATCCTTTTTGTTTGGCTTCAGTAAATGCTTTCAGTAAAACGGGATTCTTAAAGAACTCTCCTTCTCGAATGGATTTGTTAATGCGCGTTAATTCCTGATAAACAATGCGCCCTGCACCTATATTCAAATGTCCCACTTCGGAATTTCCCATTTGACCTTCTGGAAGTCCTACCTGTTCTCCGAAAGTGGTAAGTGTAGCAGCTGGATACTGGCTAAGCAAACTGTCCATGTAGGGAGTATTTGCATGATAAATCGCATCCGATTCTGAGCGATCACCAATACCCCAACCATCCAAAATGATCAATCCTACGTGCTTTGACATATTTAAAGTGTAATTTGAAAGTCTGTACCTTGAGGTTTGTTATCAAGACATTGAATGTTTCCGTTTTGCAGAAACACAAGTCTCGAGACAATAAACAATCCCAATCCTGTTCCTTTTTGAGAACGCGTTTCTTCGTTCTGAGAGCGATAAAATTTCTTAAAGATTTCTGCTTTTTCCTCTTTTGGAATTCCCGGGCCTAAATCCTTCACACCAAACACAACTTGTTTGTCTTGTGAATGCGCATATATGGTAATAGTTTTTTCTCTTCCAGCATATTTCAAAGCATTTTCAACAAGGTTCCCAATAATGGACTCAACCATGATTCTATCGGCATGCATCTGAAGCCCTTCCTCAATCTCTAACTCTATACTCGATTGTCCCGAAATTGTAGTGAAGCGAGTTTGAATCTGTTGAAATAACAAATTCGCGTCAAAGTCCTCCATAACGGGGTTGAGTGCTCGGTTCTCCAGACGTGAAGCATTTAAAATATTATCGATCATTTGCTCTAAGCGCGAATTCTCGTCAATTGCTTTTTGCAGCAGTTCATTCGATTGTTCTTTGGATAATTCCCGTTTCGTAACCGTTTGAATGTAAAGTTTGTTCGCTGCTAAGGGGGTTTTCAATTCGTGTGTTACGGAAAGAAGAAAATTCTTTTGTCGTTTCGAGAGATGTAAGTCTTTGCGAATGGAGCGGTGAATTTGCCAAATCCCCACAACTAGGAGTAGCAAGAAAACTGCGCCTTCGCCAACAATCATGGTAAATCGTTGCCGAACATCTTCCGACTCGGAGTATAACTGATTGTTGAGGTCAACGAGTTGGATTCCCCACCATATAAATTGAATCACGACATAAATACTCAGAATGTAAAATATAAGTGCCGTTCTTCGATTCATGATTCGTGCATTTTAGTCCTTAATAGGCGCGCTCGTTTCGTCCCTCTTTCCAGTTGATAAATGCTTTGTTTACTACTTTGTTTCCTCCTTTTGTTGGGTAGTTACCAGTAAAATACCAATCTCCTGTGTTGTTTGGGCAGGCTTTGTGCAGGTTTTCAACAGTTTGATAGATGATCTGTACTTCCGCGTTGATGGTTGGAGGCGTCAAAAGCTCGCTGATTTTCTGGGAAATTTCGTCATCTGAGAATGGAGCGTAAATCTCCTGAACATAGTTCTTAATTTGCTCTTTCGGCAGGTTTTCTTGCTCTTTACACTTTTTGTAAACCGTATCAATTACATAAATCATATTGCGTTCATGAAGCAAGGAGATGGCCGCTTCAAAGGCAATGAAATCGCCCATTTTAGCCATGTCAATTCCGTAACAATCTGGAAAACGAATTTGCGGGGCAGAAGATACTACCACAATTTTTTTAGGATCTAATCGGTCAAGAATTCGGAGAATGGACTGTTTTAGCGTTGTACCGCGAACAATACTGTCATCGATAACCACCAGGTTGTCTTTGCCGCGTTTCACACTACCGTAAGTGATGTCATAAACGTGCGCCACGAGATCATCCCGAGAGTCATCCTGGGTAATGAAGGTTCTCAATTTGGCATCTTTCACAGCGATTTTCTCGATACGCGCTCGTTTCAAGAGTATTTCTCGAATTTTCTCCTCAGAGGCTTCGCTGCCCAAGGCAGTAATGGCCTTGATTTTTTCTTCGTTCAAATGATCTTCGAGCCCTTTGATGAGTCCATAAAAGGAAACCTCTGCCGTGTTTGGAATGAAAGAAAACACCGAGTTATCCAAATCATTATCGATAGCGTCCATTACCTGGGGCACAATGTTTTTCCCCAATTGCTTGCGTTCCGTGTAAATATCCTTGTCGGACCCGCGCGAAAAGTAAATCCGTTCAAAAGAACATTTCGCAGGTTCCAATGGTTCGTTGATCAAAGTTTCTGTAATGCGACCATTCTTTTTCATGATCAAGGCGTGTCCTGGCTTCAGCTCGTTTACGTCTTCGTATTTCAAGTTGAAAGCCGTTTGAATCACGGGGCGTTCAGAAGCAACAACACAAACTTCACTGTCCTCGTACCAGAACGCCGGACGAATTCCAGATGGATCGCGCAAAACAAAAGCATCGCCATGCCCAAATAAACCGGCCATTGCATAACCGCCATCCCAATCTTCGGAAGCATTCTTCAAAATGCGCTCAAGGTCTAGGTTCTCGGCAATTTTCGCGTAAACTTCTTGATTGGAATACCCTTGAGGTTTCAAGGTATCGTACATTTTGTTGTTCTCAGCATCCAGGAAATGCCCAATTTTTTCAAGAACAGTCACCGTATCCGATTGCTCTTTAGGGTGCTGTCCAACGTGCAACAAAACCTCAAACAGTTCATCAACGTTTGTCAAGTTGAAGTTCCCTGCGACAACCAGGTTTCTGGTGATCCAGTTATTCTGGCGTAAGAAAGGGTGGCAACTTTCAATAGAGTTTCGACCGAAAGTTCCATAGCGTAGATGCCCAAGAAAAAGTTCTCCTGTGAATCCAGCATGTCGTTTTAAGTAATCAACATCCTTCAGGTTCTCTGGGTTCTGTTCACCAATCGCTTCAAATTTGCTGTTGATTTTATCGAAAATATCCTGAATCGGCTTACTGTCAATGGAACGATAACGTGAAATGTATCGCTCACCGGGTGACATATCGAATTTAATATTGGCCAATCCAGCTCCATCTTGCCCACGGTTGTGCTGTTTTTCCATCAACAAATGCATCTTGTTCAGCCCATAAAAGGCCGTTCCGTATTTGTCAACATAATATTGGAGAGGTTGTTTTAGTCTGACAAGTGCGATTCCGCACTCGTGTTTGATCGGATCACTCATTATCTATCGCTCGTAAATGAGCTACAAAGTTACGCAGAATAAACCGATTAAATTGAGAATCAAAGAGTGTTTGTTATTCATAGGATTTCAACGCAACCAATTCCGCCTTTAATCCGTTATATTAGAGGGTGATTTAGAGATTTCTGGCACGATTTTGCCAGATTCAACTGTGATCACATTTTTTGATGAAGTACTTGTGCGTCGTAATAGCAATTTTGGTTCTCTCTTCTAGTGGGAATGCTCAGGATGTCTGGATGCATCCAAATGCAGGGCAATGGGACAACAGAATTGAGTACAAAGTGGAGTTAGATTTGGGGGAAATGCTTATCGAGAAGGATAAGTTTACCTACCATTTGACGGATTTGAAGTTGGCGCATAACCATGATGATCCAGAACATAGTCACGAAGATCATGGAGACGAACCAATTCGATTTCATGTAATCCAGGCGAACTTTTTAAATTCTAACTGGCAAGGTCAACAAACACGCGAAGTAAAGTCTGAATTTTACCGCAATTACATTCTGGGGAACAATCCAACCCGTTGGCAAAGCAAGTTGCACAGTTATAAGAAAGTGACCCTAAACAATTATTACTCGGGTATTGATATGATACTCGATGGTTCAAACGAACAGTTGAAGTATTCCTTTCGAGTTCAACCGGGGGTAGATGCCAATGTGATTGAAATGAGGTATGTTGGGCATGATGGACTGTCCATTCAAAAAGATGGTAGTCTGCACATTGCCAATCGTTTTGGTGAAATTATTGAAGGAACGCCAGAGGCCTGGCTGGAGGAAAGCGGTGCCAATGTTGAAATTGAATTTGAAATTGACGGAGATGTGGTTCGTTTTAATATGCCAAACGGATACGACTCCAATGAAACGTTAATTATTGACCCAACACTGGTGTTTTCGTCCTATACCGGAGCTTCTGCAGATAATTGGGGAATGACAGCTACGCCAGACAGTCAAGGTGCACTTTTCGCTGGTGGAATCATCTTCGGTTTAGGATACCCTATCTCCCCTGGAGCCTTTCAAACTGGAAATAATTCTCAAGGGACAGTACAAGACCGCTACACGGATGTTGGAATTACAAAATTTACGGCAGATGGTAGCTCGTTGATATATTCCACCTATTTAGGAGGGATTGGTTCCGAAACAGCCAACAGTATTGTTGCAAATGCGAACGATGAACTTTTCATTTTTGGCGTTACCAGCTCTACCAACTTTCCCATGGCCGGAGTTCCGTACGATGCAAATTACAGTGGCGGTCCTAACATTCCAACGAGCGCAACCAATCTATTAAACTTTACTGATGGGCAGGATCTGTACGTTGCGCGCTTAAGTGCTGATGGTACTACCTTGCAGGCATCTACTTATGTCGGAGGCTCCAATACAGATGGTGTCAATATTATTGCATCGCTGCGCAAGAACTTGGGAGATCAGTTCCGTGGAGAAATTATTCTTGATGCTCAGGAAAATGTTATCGTAAGCTCTACTACACGTTCTACTAATTTTCCAACCCAGCTTGGATCGCAAAATGCCCTTTCTGGTCAACAAGATGCAGTGATATTCAAAATGCCTCCAACTTTAAGCAATTTGATGTGGTCAACCTATTTTGGTGGATCTGGTGAGGAGACGGGAAACTCCGTGCAACTGTCTTCTAACGGTACGGTATATGTGGCCGGCGGAACAACATCCAGCAACCTTCCAATCTCTGGCGGGTTCGATAATTCTTTTGGTGGTAATGTTGATGGATACGTTGCTCGTTTTAATGGAAATAACGGAAATGTGATATCTGGAACTTATATCGGGGCCGGAGAATACGATCAGGTGTATTTCGTTCAATTGGATATTGATGACAGGGTATATGTTTTAGGCCAAACGGATTCTGATTTGGGCATCACAGGAGGACTTTACGGAAATCCTAATTCAGGACAATTCATTCAAAAGTACAGTAGCAACCTGGCTACGCAAGAGTGGCGAACGATGGTAGGGGCGAGCACTGGTCAGGTGGAAATATCACCTACGGCTTTCTTGGTGTCTGATTGTTATGATATTTATTTCTCAGGCTGGGGAGGTGCTTTAAACATCAATAACGGGAATGCTCCTGGATCTACTACCAATGGCTTTCCGGTGACACCAAACGCATTTCAATCGACAACGAACGGAAACAATTTTTACATCGGAGTGCTTGGTCCAAACTCGAGTAATTTGAAATACGGGACTTTCTTTGGAGGAACTGCTAATGTTAGTGATGAACATGTGGATGGCGGAACGTCCCGATTCGATAAGTCTGGCCGTATTTATCATGCCGTATGCGGAGGATGTGGAGGAAACTCGGGCGGATTTACCACAACACCAGGAGCTTGGTCTCCTTTGAACGGAAGTACCAATTGTAATTTAGCGGCTTTTAAATTTGAGTTAAACCAAATTGATGCATTGATATCCGTACCAAGCACGACTATTTGTATACCGAATCCAGCGGTATTCAATAACAACAGCGCTAATGGAAATACCTTCTTCTGGGATTTTGGTGACGGAAATACATCCAGTGCCGTCAATCCAACACATCAATATACGACTCCAGGAACCTATAACGTGACGCTTGTAGTTACGGATAGTAACAATTGTTATTCGCCAGATACTGTTGACTTAGTACTAAATATTGGGGATTTTGGAGGTGGTATTGTGCCGCTTCAAGGGCCTATTTGTCCTGGTGACTCGGTACAACTTGAAGCATATGGAGGAGCGAATTATTTGTGGTCTCCTGCACAGTTCATGGATAATCCAAACATTTCCAACCCTACCATTTCTATAACGCAAGATCAAACCTTCCAAGTTATTATTTCGGATAGTTGTGGAATAGATACAGCATATATTGATGTGGAGGTGGTTTCACCATCTGGTGCGATTTCTAATGACACGGTCGTATGTATCGGCAATTCAGCACAACTGCAAGCCAGTGGAGGTATTTCTTATCAATGGAGTCCACCTACCTTCCTGAATGATGCTAGCAGTCCTACACCAACTTCGACTCCTACTAATGATATTCTGTACACTGTAGAAATTACGACGGCTGAAGGCTGTGTACTAACTGAAAATGTATTGGTAGAAGTAGAATTTACTCCGCCTACGCCAGTGATTCCTGAGGAGGTTACCGTTTGCGCGGGATCAAGTACTACAATTACCGTAAGTGGAGCGGCTTCCTTCTCTTGGTCACCGAATATCAACATAACAGGTGGAAATACGAATACTGTAACAATTACACCATCTCAATCCATGTATTATTACTGTTTGTTCTCTAATGCATGTGATGCCATATTAGACAGTGTGTATATCAACGTTACTACTGCGAATATTAATGCTTTCAACGATACAATTATTTGTCCTGGCGAAACGGCAACACTTTGGGCAGAAGGCGGTGTGAGCTATGGATGGTCGCCAACAAGTACGTTAAACACAGTCAATACTTCAAGTGTACAAGCAACACCAACAGTGCCAACGATGTATGTGGTTACTGGTTCTGATATAAATGGCTGTGTCGATACGGATTCTGTCTTCGTTGATTTGTTTCCTGCTCCTTTTATTCAAACGAACCCAGACGTGTATGCCTTCCTGGGAGATCAAATCCAATTGTCGGCAACAAGTACCACGCCAGGGCCTTATACCTGGTATCCAACCGAATTTCTTTCTTGTGTGAATTGTCCCAACCCAATTGCCAATCCGGACCAAAATTATACCTATACAGTACAATACACGGATCAAAATGGGTGTACGGCTGCAGATACGGTTGCTATTTTTTATGATCCAATTGTTTATGTACCAAACACCTTCACACCTGGGGGAGAAGATAACGTGAACCCTGTATTCCAGGCGTATGGGGGCAACGTAAAAACCTTTGAGATGCTCATTTTTAATCGTTGGGGCGAGGTCATCCATATCATCGAGGATTTTAACGATAGCTGGGATGGAACATACAATGGAGTTGAATGCCAAGATGGAACGTATGTATGGAAGGCAACTTTCACAGATTTCACGGATAAAGAGTATTCGTTGGAAGGGCATGTGAATTTGTTAAGGTAATACTCTTATTGCAGCAATTCGAAATGAAGGATCTGAAGGACTTGCGAGAAAGATGCGGAAGATTTGCTTGAACATTTACTTCTCTTTCAATCCTTATTTCGCTAAAGTGAGGAATTAAACCAACGATTTCAAGGAAGAGCCCCGGTGATTGTTGATAACCTACAACGTTTAATTGATGCCCTGGAATCAGGTCGAGTAAAGTAATCACATTGACCAAAGGGCTGACATGTGTCAGTCTTTTTTTTAACTACACAAATCGTTCATCCACCTCCATTACGTGTCCGCAAGAGTCGCACGTACGCAAATCTTCGGAAGCATAGAATTCTCGGAATCGAGAAAGGAAATCGTGTTCAATGTCCTCCAATGGGAACCGGAATTCATGCAGTTTGTTGTTGCACTTATCGCAGAACCACATTAATCCATCTGTTAAGTCCGTTCCTTTTCGTACCCGTTCAATGACAAGACCAACGGTATTGGGGCCGCGCATTGGCGAGTGCGGAATGTTTCCAGGTAACAAAAACATTTCACCTTCTTTGATGATAACATCCCGTGCTTTTCCATCTTCTTGAATTCGTACTGTGATCTCACCTTCAATTTGATAGAACAACTCTTCGCTTTCATTGAAATGATAATCTTTACGTGCGTTCGGTCCGCCAACAATCATTACAATGAAATCACCTGCATCGACATATAGATTTTTGTTACTTACTGGAGGTTTCAGTAAGTCGCGGTTGTCATCGATCCATTTCTGAAGGTTGAAAGGTGCTAACATAGGATTGCATTTTGATTCTCCGTAAAGTTAGAAAAAGTTGCCTACAAAAAAAGAGCCCTCCCTTTCGGGAGAGCTCTTAATATGAGAAGGGAAGTATTTTATCTTCCCATGAAAGTTACCTTTCTTATTGCTTTACAACACGGAATGTTTTCTCAGCATTTTCGTTGAAGATTCGGATCAGGTAAACTCCTGTTTCCAATTTCTCAACGTTCACTTCAGTTGTTTCAACTCCAGTAATGGCAGCTTCTTTTGCAGTAATCACTTTACCGTTCAAGTCTGTCAATTCGTAGTTGTAAACCTCAGTAGACCCTTCATTAGAGATGAAGAATACGTTCGTAGTTGGGTTTGGATAGATATCCATTCCGTTGAACGTCAAATCTTGAAGGTTCAAGTAATCACATCCTGCATCAACAATTACTGTCACTGTTGCAGAATCGTCTGGACATACACCGTTTCCAGCAATGTACAAGTAGTTGTACTGACCAGGGATTGAAGCAGCAGAAATTTCTCCTGAAGGAAGAGCATTGTTTTGTGGATCGTACCACGTTCCAGTAATGTCAACTGAGTTACTTCCTACCAATCCTTGTAGCAAGTTCAATGGCTCATTAAGACATACGTTCACTGTTCCGTCATTTCCTGCGAAAGATGGTGCGTAAACTTCAACAGAAGTTGAGATCGAATCCATTGCACATCCATCAATAACCATGTACTGGAATGTGTAAACTTGAGAAGCCAATCCTGCGGAACTCCAAATTGGATCGTTAAATCCAGCAGTTGGGATGTCCTCCATCCAAGTTCCACCTGCATCAGCACCAGTCAATTGAGTGTTTAAGTCAACAACATCACCCAAACATACATCCAATAGTCCGTTATCTGTTCCAGCTTCAACCACGATCTCACGTAAACGCAAAGAGTATACTCCCGCACCACCGTTTGGATCGTGCATCATGTAGTACGTATTTCCTGGAGTCAAACCACAAAGGTTTAAGTAAGGATAATCGTCACCTGTAAGGTTGAAGTCATCGTTAGCTCCTACCAGGTTGTACTGGTTGAAGTCGTTACAATCAGATGTTTCGTAAACTGCTACCTGTCCGTCGAAATCCTGGAATTCTCCATCGATGCGAACGTTTCCAGAAGCTGGAGCTACGAATGTGTACCAAGTAGACGCTGTAACTGAAGAGTTACACCATGTCATTTGTCCATCACAAGGACCTGCTGGTGGTGCAATTGCTGCTTCACCGGCTGCTACGGTTGCTCCAGTTCCGTTGAATGAGTAGTTTACTCCGTCAACTGGGATTGCTTGTGCCAAACAAGTTGAGTCGTTTGTCAAAGGCATTGTAACCGTGATTGGTCCAACCCAGTTAGAGCTGTCTCCTGTGTTACAAACTGCCTGAATGTACACATCGTAAAGACCTCCACTCATCAACGTTGCGTCTACCAATGTATCCGTAGTGTTGATTGTATCGATTCCGTACACTTGCGTACCCATTCCATTCATGTATCCTGTTGGACCGTATTCAAATGCGAATTCTTGAATTGGGAATCCTGAGTTCGCTGTGTAGTTCCATGCTGTGAAGATTGAATCTACAGCTGTCGCACCAGCCAATCCAGTTGGATCCGCACAGTTTGGAAGTGTCGTGAAATCTCCTGTCAATGCAAACGAAGTATCACCGTTAGCACAAAGTGCCATAATGTAAACATCGTAAGTAGTCATGTCATCCAATCCAGGGATAATCAAAGCTGAACCTGAGTTTACTGTTACTACGGTACCTCCAGTTTGTGGATCAAATCCTTGAACTCCGTAGATTACTTGCCACTCTGTTTCGTTTGAAAGACCAGCGTTCCATGTAATTGCTCCTTCACTAGTTGTAGTGTAAGAAACTGCATAGTTTGCAGGTTTCGGACAGTTTGTGTAGTAGAAGTTAATACACGTTTCGTCAGTTAAGTACTGAGGATCGTTGAAAGAAACTTGAACATCCTGGTTTGGTCCGGCAACACCTAAAGTTGCTGAAGCACCCAAGTCTAGTCCTGCATTCCCTGGCTCAACGTCATCATATACAAAGTATACCTCTCCAGTTGCCTCGTGAATTTGCGCCTGGAAAATGTACGTTAAGTTTGGATCACCACTGATATGGTTTTTGTTCCATTGAACTACAAAGATTTGGTTCGGTGCAGTTCCCAATGTTTGGTAATATACACCCTGTCCAGCAACTTGCTCAGTCCAAAGATCATCCCAGTAAGGGTACAACCCGTCTGCTGCAGTCGCCATTTGTCCGTTCGTGAATCCTACTTGAAGTCCTCCACCCATTAGGATTCCTCCATTGGATCCAATAGTAATGTCAGTAACGATGGACTGCTGATACAGTAAAGTAAATGGCATAGCCACAGTAACTTCACCGTCATCTCCCAAAGTGTTAAGAACTCCTGTTGATGAGATGTCTACAAATCCAGTATCTGGACACATTGAGTTTGCCTCCATGTACAAGCCTTGGTTGTACGTATTGAAGATAACCGGTCCTGTCCATAATGAAGTATCTCCAGGTCCACAAACCGACTGAACGTATACTTCGTAGAAACTGTTTGAAGCCAATCCTGAAATTGTATCTGGATTTTGGTTTACTCCTTGATACGTTCCGCTTCCTTGAGTGAATCCTGCTGATCCATACTCAAACTGCCACTCTGATGCACCAGCATTCTCTGTCCAGTTGAAAGACGCAGAGCTGAGATCACCAGTAGCCCAAGTTAGAGCAGTTGGTGCGGCACAAGAAATATATTGGAAAGTACCTACTTGAGACCACCCGTTACCACAATCAGACTGTACGTAGAAATCATAAAACTGATTTCCTACTAATCCTGTTGCAGTTTCAGTAGTATTGGTAGTACCAATAACAGAACCTAATTCTGTTCCGGTACCTGGTGTGAATCCTGGTGCACCCCATTCAAGGTCGTACGTAGTTGCGCCAAGGACCGCGTTCCAGCTCAAGTCAGCTTCACCAGTTTGTGTGAAGTTTCCTGCAGTAAGACCAGTTGGAGTAGTTCCACACGGAAGGGTCACACAGGAGATAGTTCCTGTATATACCGTAGAAGTTCCACCTGGCGCGCTACCTTGAGGCATGGAGTAAATGTTGTTCCCACCATCGTCCAAAAGGTCAAAAGATACTTCACCTAAGAAGCCACCTCCTGTCCAAATAAGTTCAATAGTGTTTCCTGAAGTAACAGTGAACGTCCAAGATTGTGCGCTTCCTGCTACAGCAAAGGGTGATCCAGCAACGGGAACTCCGTTATCGGTGATTTCTAGGCTACCGCCATTCCAACCATCACCGAAACTATCGAACCCATCTAATTGGAATGTACATTGAGCGCTAGCTGAAAAACCAACGAAAAACATACAAACCATCAAGGACCATTGCTTGATAGTAATCAAATTTTTCATAGAAAGAGAATTTATTAATGTAAGTTAAAACAGAGCCAAAAGTAGGTTATTTTGAGTTAACCATCAAAAAAACATTAGTATAGCTAACGTATTCTAAACCGATTTTCTTTTTTTTCCTAAAAGCCATCACATTTTGTGAAATTTCTAAACAAAAAAAGAGCCCTCCGTTTCCGGAGAGCTCTTAATATGAGAAGGGAAGTATCTTATCTTCCCATGAAAGTTGCCTTTCTTATTGCTTTACAACGCGGAACGTTTTCTCAGCATTTTCGTTGAAGATTCGGATTAGGTAAACTCCTGTTTCCAATTTCTCAACGTTTACTTCAGTTGTTTCAACTCCAGTAATAGCAGCTTCTTTCGCAGTAATCACTTTACCGTTCAAGTCTGTCAATTCGTAGTTGAATACTTCCGTTGCACCTTCGTTAGAAATGTAGAATACATTCGTAGTTGGGTTTGGATAAATATCCATTCCGTTGAATGTTAAATCTTGAAGGTTCAAGTAATCACAGTTAGGATCAACGATCACCGTTACTGTTGATGAATCATCTGGGCAAATTCCGTTTCCAGCAATGTACTGATAGTTGTATTGTCCTGGGATAGAGTTTGCAGTGATATCAGAACTTGGAAGAGCGTTCGCAGATGGATCGTACCATGTACCTGTGAAGCTAACTCCAATACTTCCTACCAATCCTTGTAACAAATCAACTGGCTCGTTTCTACAAGCATCAATTGTACCATCGTTACCAGCGAAAGATGGAGCCCAAACACGTACCGTAGTTCCTACAGAATCAACAGCACATCCGTCAACAACCATGTACTGGAATGTGTAAACTTGAGAAGCCAATCCTGCAGAACTCCAAATTGGATCGTTAAATCCAGCAGTTGGGATGTCCTCCATCCAAGTTCCACCTGCATCAGCACCAGTCAATTGAGTGTTTAAGTCAACAATATCACCCAAACATACATCCAACTGCCCGTTGTCTGTACCAGCTTCCACTGCGATTTCTTGAATACGAACTGAGTATACACCTGCAGCTCCATTCGGATCGTGCATCATGTAGTACGTATTTCCTGGAGTCAAACCACAAAGGTTCAAGTAAATGAAGTCGTCTCCTGTCGTGTTGAAGTCGTCATTCGCTCCTATTAAGTTGTACTGGTTGAAGTCGTTACAATCAGATGTTTCGTACACTGCTACCTGTCCGTCGAAGTTCTGGAATTCTCCATCGATACGAACGTTTCCAGAAGCTGGAGCTACGAATGTATACCAAGTGGATGCTGTAACAGAAGAGTTACACCATGTCATTTGACCATCACAAGGACCTGCTGGAGGTGCGATAGAAGCCTCTCCTGCTGCAACAGTTGCACCAGTTCCGTTGAATGAGTAATTCATTCCGTCAACCGGGATTGCTTGTGCCAAACAAGTTGAGTCGTTTGTCAAAGGCATTGTAACCGTGATTGGTCCAACCCAGTTAGAGCTGTCTCCTGTGTTACAAACTGCCTGAATGTACACGTCATAAAGACCTCCACTCATCAACGTTGCGTCTACCAATGTATCCGTAGTGTTGATTGTATCGATTCCGTACACTTGCGTACCCATACCATTCATGTATCCTGTTGGACCGTATTCAAATGCGAATTCTTGAATTGGGAATCCTGAGTTCGCTGTGTAGTTCCATGCTGTGAAGATTGAATCTACAGCTGTCGCACCAGCCAATCCAGTTGGATCCGCACAGTTTGGAAGTGTTGTGAAATCTCCAGTCAATGCAAACGAAGTATCACCGTTAGCACAAAGTGCCATAATGTATACATCGTAAGTTGTCATGTCATCCAAACCTGGGATAATCAAAGCTGAACCTGAGTTAATGGTAACTGAAGTTCCTCCAGTTTGCGGATCAAATCCTTGAACTCCGTAGATTACTTGCCACTCTGTTTCGTTTGAAAGACCAGCGTTCCATGTAATAGCTCCTTCACTACTTGTGGTGTAAGAAACAGCATAGTTCTCAGGGCGTGGACAGTTCGTGTAGTAGAAACGTGCACATGTATTTTCCTGAAGGAATGTTGGATCATTCACTGATAAAGTAATATCCTGATTCGGACCAGAAAGACCGATATCAGCATTAGCTCCAAAATCGTCTCCTGCATTACCTCCACCGAACACAACATCGTCGTATACGTAGAAGATCTCTTGCGTTGCTTCATCAAATTGCATCTGGAATGTTACCGTTGGTGATGCGATGTTACCAAACGCGTTGTTGATGTTATTCCATTGTACAACTAGAACAGAGTTTGGAGATGTACCAATTTGTTGCCAGTAAACATCACCTGTTTCGTCGTCTAAAAGATCACCCCAAGCGAACAAAGATCCATCTGGAAGCGTAGTGAAGTTACCCCCTGCACCGATATTTGCAGTTGGGTTTCCAAGAACAACTCCTCCGTTATTTCCAACCGTCATGTTCGTGATTGGTGTGTTCTGGAACAGCATGTTAAACGGAAGCGGGTCAATCGGTGCCTCACCATTGTAGTTAATGTTCATATTAACTCCGGTCGCTGAAATATCAATAAATCCAGCTGGAGGACATTGTACATCGCTTTCCATGTATTGTCCTTGGTTGAATGTGTTAATGATAACCGGACCGATAGCGTTGGAAGTATCTCCCCCTCCACAATCTGCGTATACATAAACATCATAGAACTGATCTGGTGTCAAACCTGTTAACGTGTCTGGGTTCTGGAATGCAGGCACTTGCGTTCCTGATCCAGGAGTGAATCCTTGTGGACCGTACTCCAAAATCCATTGCGTCTCTTGCCATCCATTGGTCCAAGATAAACCAGCTGTAGTAGCATCTCCTCCAGTCCAAACTAAGTTACTTGGGTTCGGACATGGTGGTGCTTCTTTTAATTCAATGTCATCGAGTAAGATGTCATTGTAGAAAGTTGATCCCGTTGTAGCGGCAGTTACAGTGAATCGCATTTGAACGTCACCTGTAATTGTCAACGGATCAATGATAGTAGTAAACTCTACCCAGTTCGTACCTAAGTTGGCGTTCACTGTATTAATCGTGGTCCATGTTGAACCATCCCAGAACTCTACCATCAATTCATTGAACACTTGGTTATCTATGTTGTTGTAGAAAACAGCGTAACTAACCATTGGTAATGTCAGTGTTGATGCATCAATAAATGGCGTTAATAGTGTACTTACTTCTCCCGCGTTGTTGTTAGATCCATCCATACCAATGAACTGTCCAGTACCAGAAGCCGAGTAATCGGTCACACCAGCAGCACCATATTGAGCAAAACCACCTGTTGCGGTACTACCATATTCCCAAGCATTCACACCACCTTCTGTCCAACAGTTTGGAAGCACTGCAGTTTCAAAAGACTCAAGGAATGGAGCAGGGAAGGTTCCACAAGGTGTCTGGAAACTAGATGAGCATAACCAAGTTGAAGTGTCACCTACACCACACACAGCGCGAACACAAATTGTGTAATCAGTAGAGTTCATCAATCCAGTTACAGTTTCAGATGTTGAATTCACAATCACCGAGGTTCCTGTTCCTGGAGTGTAACCTGTGGGTCCATATTCGAGCTCCCATTCAGATGCACCTGCGTTGTCAGTCCATGTAACGTCAGCACTTGTTCCCATAACGTTAGAAACAATGATACCAGAAGGTTGAGGACAAGTTGGTTGCTCACGTACTTCGACATCGTCAATCAGGATATCGTTGTAGAAAGTAGAACCTCCTGTGTCATCCCCAGTTACAGTGAATCGAATTTGGATGTCACCCGTAATAGTTAGTGTTGAAAGGTCGAAAAGGAACTCAAACCATGTTGCACCAAGGTTACCTTGATTGGTATTAACAAGGTTCCATGCCGCACCATCCCATACTTCTACTTCAAGAAGGTTGTTTTGGGCGTTGTTCGTATTGTTACTGAAAATCCAATAACGCAACTCAGGTACCGTTAATCCAGAAACGTCAATAAAGTTTGTAGTTAAAGAACTTACTTCACCATTGGTGTTATCTGACCCATCCATCATGATGAAGGTTCCGTTTGCTGGAGTAGAGTGGTCAGGTGTACCAGCTGCCCCCCATCCTGCAGGACCGGTTGGAGTAGTTGCGCTACTACCATACTCCCATGGTGTCGGGCCAGCTGTAGTCCAACAACCTGGCAGCGCGTTTGTCGGGAAGGTCTCAATCCAAGGAGCAATTTCCGAGCCAGGACACTGACCGAAAGAAGTCCCTGCACTGAGAAACAATGCCGAGATAAATAATACTAATTGTTTCATAGAAAAGAGAATTTTAATTGTAAAACAGAGACAAAGGTAGTGTATTTCGGAAAGCGTTCAAAAAGGAAATTTTGAGGAAGAAAGTCTTGTAGAAATATTCAAAACGCTCATGTTGAATGACTATTTGCACTGATATATTGAATATTCAAGTGTTTTCACTGATTATTTTGATCTAAACGAGTCGTTAGAAAGCATTTGCTTTATTAATCATTTAATTAATTGTGATATACTAAACACACTTGAAGTATATTGTGGGATTTACAACACATATTTAGTCGTTTTTCTCCAGTTATCGTAGCGATTAAATAATTGATCAATTCCGTTATTTTTGCGTAAACATTATTATCATGAAAGAATTATCAGGAAAACATGCGGTTGTTTGTGGAAGTACACAGGGAATTGGGTTGGCCTCGGCAAAATTAATGGCTGAACGTGGAGCAACGATAACCTTAGTCGCTAGAAATGAAAATAAGCTGGAAACAGCTTTGCACCAATTGGATAATTCTGAAGGTCAAAAGCATAATTTCCTCGTGGCTGATTTCGCGGAGCCCGAATCTCTTCTGACAACAATCAAGGAATTTGTCGCTCGAGGAGCAAAACCAGATATTCTTGTTAATAATACGGGAGGTCCAAAAGGTGGCCCGATCAGAGATGCAGAAACAAGTGAGTTTATTGCCGCTTTTAACCAACATTTGATTTGCAATCATATTCTCGTGCAAAATCTTTATCCGGGTATGGTTGAAAAGGGTGGAGGACGTATTATTAATGTTATTTCAACTTCTGTGAAACAACCTTTGAATAATCTCGGAGTGTCTAATACGGTTAGAGGAGCCGTTGCTAATTGGAGCAAAACACTGGCTAATGAACTTGGAGAGTTCAATATCACGGTAAACAATGTTTTGCCTGGTGCAACGAATACGGGGCGATTGCAAAGCATTGCTGAGGCTAAGGCAGGAAAAACAAGTGATTCTGTACAAGACGTCTTTGCTGGAATGGCTGCTCAAAGTCCAATGAAACGAATTGCTGAGCCAGAAGAAGTTGCCGAAGCCATTGCGTTCTTAGCATCGGATCGTGCTTCTTACATTAATGGAATAAACGTACCTGTTGACGGTGGACGTACTAAGTCCTTATAAACTTATCCTGCTTCTTACACTTCTGATCGCATCTTGCTCAGAGGAGTCGAAGTCAGATGTAGAATTCACTGGGATAGAGTTAGATGTCGATAAGGCCTTTGTTGATGCTGTTACCATGGACTCACTTACATTCGCTTCTGGTGAAAAAAGATGGCTTTTATCAGGACTTATCGTACATGATGGCATGGAATATCCTTATTCTATGGAGTATGTCAAGAACCCTATTCGGTTCAATGTTAAGCCTGTAAGATTTAGTCCTCCTAATCTTTTCAATTCGAAAGATGTAGTGAATGTTCACTTAATACATCAAGCTGAAAGTATTGAAATATCTTGGAAGTCGACGAGTCAATTCTTGTGTGTTAGAACAGTGCTTACTTCAGAACATTGACATGTCCTCTTAGATTGCGATCCCTTCCTGAGTTGGTTACGAAATTGACATCGTATGTGTAGGTTCCATCTGGAACGTATAGTCCTAGATATGTTCCGTCCCACTCGAATTCCAGATCATTTGAGGTGAAAATAATTTCTCCCCATCGATTGAAAATGTTCACTTCTAAAGATTTTACCCCAACTGTACTAATAGACCAGTCATTGTTATATCGATCTCCATCTGGAGTGAAGGTGTTTGGGATATAAACATACCACTCCTCTTCGATATTGATGGGCTTCACGATTGTGTCAGTACATCCTTTATCGTCAATAGCAATTAATGTTATGTTGTAAATTCCAGGGTCTGGGTAAGTTGTACTCGGGTGTGGGAAAGTATCGCCACTTCCATTTCCAAAATCCCAAATGTAGCTGGTCGCATTTTGAGACTGGTTCTCAAATGTAATGGGAAGGTTGTTGAAGAAAACTTCACTTGTTACGGTGAAATCTGCAGTCGGAGCGATTACAGTCACGGTCGTAGTTGTATCTACTGTAAAGGTTTGACATTCATCTGATACAATAACCTGGTACGAAGTCGTTTGGGAAGGGTTTACCCATACGCCTTGCGTAGTCTCGCCACTGTGCGGCCAGAAGTAGTAATATTGTCCGTAGCCTCCGGTAGGGAAGACCTCAATAAAAGCTGAGTCTGCTGGGCAGATTTCAAGTCCTGGTGAAATGTCCAAAACAAGTGGAGGTGAGGTAATTGTGTAAATGACTTCTGCCGAAGTTGAATTTCCACAATCATCTGAAACTGTGATGAAATAAGTTGTCGTTGTAGAAGGTGTTACAGTCAAGGTCGGTCCATTCCCAAGATTCGGGTTACTAGCTGTTGACCAGGAATAAGTATAAGTTCCAGAACCTCCTGAAGGATTAGCTTCTAACGTTGCCGTAATATAAGGACAGATCTCTGTAATATCGGGAGTCTCATTCAAAACCAATGGCGGTAAAACAGGAACAATTACTTCGTAAGTTGCTGTTGCCTGATCACCCAAGCAGGCATCTTCAACAGTAACACTGTAAGTTGTTGTAGTTCCTGGTGATACGGTAATGGACTGTGTTGTTTCACCTGTACTCCAAAGGTAGGTGTATGGGGCTGCACCTCCGGAAGGATTTGCTGTTAATGTAACTTGCTCTCCGGGACAATTCATACTACCACCAGTAATCTCAACATCTACAGGCTGAATATCGTTAATTCCCAACTCTATCACGATCGGGTTGACATTCCCACACGGGTCTGTTATAGGAAATTCGAGAACAATACTTTCTTGCCCCTCAGTGAGGACATCTGCGAAGGCATCAATAGAGAAGTTGATGGAACTTTGGCCTGCTGCGAATGTAACCGAGTTGGGAATGTTCGAATAATCGACTCCTTCCAACGCTGTCCCCGAAACATTGATAGGAATGGTCATTGGGGAAGCAGATTGCGCTGGGTCTCTATCTAAAGTTACCGTCGCACTAACACATCCTTCCCCCATAATATTCGGGGCGCCAAAGAGCTCTTGTGATAAACTATAGTCCACCTCTATTGGTGTGTCAGAAGAAAGACTGTTCGCTTCAAGGAAAATACCTGAATCGTAAATTCCATCGCCAGCGTCTGCAATACAAATAATTAATCGGTAAGTCTGACCACATTCCACATCAGCCTCTGCCGTTAATACATCGGTAAAGCCATCGTATTGTATGGTCGCACCGTTTGTATTGTTGTTATAGTACTGAGCGTTTGCAGGTCCGAAAGTACCAAACTGATTCGTTACAGCATCGTGAACATTATTAATGGCCACAGGTTGATTGTTTGGTAATAAAGCAATGTTTGTTGGGGAAGGATAACCAGGGCCGATGATGTAGAAGGCGAAAACATCGTTGAAGGTTGAACCAACGTATTCTTCGTATTCTTCTGATCCAAAAACGTAATTGAAAGCAACTGAGTTCGAATAAGGAACGAAGTCAAACTCCAAAACAGCTGCGTCGAATGTCGCTGTGCCACCAATCTCATTGCTGAGAAGTGCATAACCTCCACTTGGATTATCTAAACCAGCGTCAGGAACCGTATTAGGCCCATGAGGTCCAGCGTTTGGTTGATTCAAAACGGTTCCGGTTGTTATGATCACACCTTCGTCCAAACCAATGTTTGTATTGGTTCCGTTAAATTCACCAATCGCTGCTGGCTGACCGTTAAAAGTGATGTTTGAAACAGTTACTCCTGAACCTAGAAGAACGTTTTGTACTAATCCCGCTGGCGATTGCGCAGTGCTTGTAATTAGCTGTCCGAAGGAAGCTAGCGGCAAAGTCAAAAGGAGTATAAGTACAATTTTCTTCATCTTGTATAAATATAGACGTAATTCTTCGGCAATCGTTTGCCATCTTGGGAAATTTTAACACAAAGATTACGCCAAAGACGGTCTCATTTATAGAATGTTAACGATTTACCCATTATTTTATTTGCTAGCAGACGGTAAATTCGTGAGTTTTGCGGTATGGGATTTTGGAAAAAAATCGTTGAAAAATCCAGAAAAAGTGTCAAGTATTCTGCTTCTGATCCAACCAACTTCGAGGAAGTTTGGAGCTTTACTAGTACACGCATTCGTGTGGTGAGTTTGCTTGTTGTTTTACTATTGGTAGTAGGATTTGGGATGAGCTTTCTGATTTCGTGGTTAGGTGGACCGGTAGTCGGAGGAAATGATGCCACAATCGAACGTAAACAATTAGAGAAGCAGTTCGAGAAAATTGCAAAACTTGAAGAAAAGACCCGGAAACGGGATCAATACAATGGGGCTTTACTGAAAATATTACGAGGCGAAGTGCCGTTCAATAGTGATATTGACTCATTGGCTGAAGTGACCGATCCTGACTACGGTAGTATTCAGACGAAGCCCTCTAAGTCTGAGTTGGAAGTTTCAAAGAAGGTGAAGGATGATATGCGCACTGGAAACCGATCGGAAGCCACAATTCCTTACTTTAAGTCCCCCGTTAAAGGTGTCGTTAGTGATGGTTTTAAAAAAGAATTACACGGTGGAATTGACGTTGTAACCGAGAAGAATGAATCCATAAAAGCTTGTTTGTCGGGAACTGTACTTTTTTCTGGGTTTACACGGCAAGATGGCTATATAGTTATTTTGGACCATGGAAATGGGTATGCATCTGTTTATAAACATGCACGAAAAGCATTAAAGAAAACAGGAGATCGTGTACAAATTGGAGATCCCATTGCGATTGTGGGGAATACTGGAGAAAATACCACGGGGCCACATTTGCACTTTGAACTGTGGTACAATCAATCACCTGTAAATCCAGAAGACTATATCAAGTTTACGCGTTGATGCCCTGCATGGAAGAAAGTTTGGCATAAATTCCGTTTTTCTTCATCAATTCTTCGTGGTTTCCGCGCTCTTTTATTTCTCCTTTTGATAAAACAAGAATTTCATCTGCTTTTTGAATAGTACTAAGACGATGGGCAATCACCAAGCTCGTTCTGTTTTCCATCAAATGCTCCAGTGCATCTTGCACCAATCGCTCTGATTCTGTATCTAGCGCTGAGGTCGCCTCGTCCAAAATGAGGATGGATGGATTTTTTAAAATCGCACGAGCAATACTTACGCGTTGCTTTTGTCCGCCCGAAAGTTTGTTTCCGCGTTCTCCAATGTTGGTATCGTAACCGTTATCTAACTCCACTATAAAATGATGAGCATTGGCAATTTTTGCGGCTTGAATGATTTCCTCATCGGTTGCATCGGACATCCCAAAGGCAATATTCTCTCTAACTGTTGTATTGAATAAAATGGATTCCTGAGAGACGATACCAATGTTCTGCCTTAAATCAAACATCGATAATTCTTTGATATTTACTCCGTCAACAGTTATGGCTCCTTCTTGAACATCATAAAATCGTGGTAATAAATCTGCTAGTGTTGATTTACCACTCCCAGATTCTCCAACGAGAGCAATCATCTTTCCTGCTGGAATTTCGAACGAAACATTTTTTATCACGTCTTCATCTCGATAGCGAAAGACTATATTTTCGTAGCGAATCCCTTCTTTAATTTCTGTGATTTTGACGGGGTTCTCTTGTTCGTAAATACGCTCATCTGCATCCAGGATTTCATTAATTCGGTCCAGAGATGCAAATGCCTGATTTAAATTTGACATCCCTTGAGATACACCTTGAATTGGGCGCATTAACTGAGAGAAGACAATAATAAACCCTAAAAAGACCTCACCTTTTATCGCTGCATCTCCACCATCCAATACTAGTAAACCTCCATACCAAACAATCGTAACCATAACCAGCGAACCGATGGTCTCGTTCAAAGGAGAGGTGAGTTCGCGTTTGCGAAAGGCTTTAGTGATCAATTTTTGATGCTTGAGATTCTCCCATTGGAAATTTTTCACTACCTGATGCACCGCATTAAAAGCTTTGATAATGCGAATGCCTCCAAGCGCTTCGTCGATGGAGGAAACGAGAACTCCCATTTGTTCTTGCCCTTGTTTGGCAGTTCGTTTTAAACTTTTCCCAATGATTACAATAATTAGTGCAACTACAGGCAGCAGGAGCAAGGCAAATACGGTAAGACTAACGCTCCAATAGAGGAGGACAGAAATAGTAATGAACAACGCGAATGGCTCACGAAATATGAGTTCCAACATTGAGATTACGGCATTTTCAATAATTCCAACATCACTTTGCATGCGCGACATCAAATCGCCCCGTTTTTCCTCCGTATAATATGAAATAGGCAATTTCATGGCTTTCTCAAACAAGGCATCGCGTACGTCTCGGACAACCGCCATTCGTAATTGTGATTGAAACCAAATAGCACCATATCGGAATAAGTTCTTTACGAAAAAGGCAATGCTTACGGTGATGCACACGAAGATGAGAGCTCCTTTCGGGTCTGCTTCTGTCATGGCATACATTTCATAGTTGTACCATTCACCTATGTATTTGAAGATCCCTGAAAAGGTTTCGTCGTAGTGCGGCGGTGAAACAACTTCCTTTTCCGTCCCCTCAAACAATAGTTTTAAAACGGGGATGAACAATGCCATGGATACCAAATTGAAGATTACAAATCCAAGGTTGCAAAGGATCACCGTTATGGCGGTCAAACGGTACCGAAAAGTATACCTATATATCTGAAGGAAGTTTTTCATTCGCAACAAAGATAGAAGAATGCCTTTTAGTAAGAAGTGAAAAGTACCCATCGAACGGAAGGATTCTGACTTCTCACTTTTTACCATTCATCTTACAGGTTTCTACTATCTTTGCGTTATGAGTTCAATTCGACAAAACAAAGTGGAGCGGGTGGTTCAGGAGGAGCTTTCCATGATCTTTCAGCGAAATGCAAGAGAATTATGTCTTGGAGCGATGGTTTCTGCAACCGTCGTTCGTGTAACACCAGATCTTTCTCTGGCGCGCTGCTATGTTAGTGTTTTTGCCGGTCCCCCGAAAGAGGAGGTGCTTGAGAATATCAAATTGAACGCGTCAAAAATTCGAGGGGAAGTGGGGAAACGATTGAAAAATATGAGTCGGATTCCAGAATTAGCCTTCTTTATAGACGATTCATTGGATTATGCGAATGAAATTGACGAACTTTTAAAGAAGTAACACATTAACGTTCCGTATTTCATAGCGCGCCGATATCTGGCTACCAAACGGAAAAAAAATGTAATCAATTTGATTACGCGTATCTCTGTCCTGGGTATCGCTACCATCACTGCCGCACTCATCGTATTGCTTTCCGCTTTCAATGGTATAGAAACCATGATCGAAAATCTTTATTCGGAATTTGATACGGACATTACAATTCGGGTAAAGAAAGGGAAGTCTTTTAATGAAAATCGCATCGATCTTGAAAAGTTGGAAAAACTTGAAGGTGTAGCGAACACGAGCCGTGTCGTAGAGGAAGTGGTTATTCTAAAGCGGGAGAAAAAGTGGGTAAGTGTGAACATGATTGGTGCAGAGCCTTCTTTCTTAGATATGACCAACATGTCCAAAAACATGGCAGAAGGAAAGCCTAAACTCAAGGAAGGAAAAGAAGACCGTGCCATTTTGGGGGCTGGAGTGCTATCCAAACTGGAGGGCTTCATTCCAAAACAAGTAGGTGTTGATAAGGTGAATTGCTATGTTCCGAAAAGGGATGCGAAAATTCGACCGGGTAAATCGCCATTTATTGAAAAGAGAATCGGTGTCTCTGGAACAATTAGCTACAATCGTGAAGTAAGCAACCAATTTATGATTATTCCTTTTGATCTCTCTCGAGAACTGATGGATTTTGATGATGAGATTTCGGCAATATATATTGAAGCTGAGAACGGAGTGGATAATGCCGAATTGAAAGAGCGTATTCAAACCTTAGTTGGAAAGGACTTTAAGGTGAAGACAAGTTATGAGAAAAATGAGTTGATTTTCAAAACCAGTCAGTCGGAACGAATAATTGTTTTAATTATTCTCCTGTTCATTTTCGTTTTGGCGGCATTTAACTTGGTGGCGTCTCTCACGATGCTTTTTGTTGAGAAATTGGAGAACGTAAAAACAATGGTGAGTTTTGGTATGCCCAAGAAGTATATTTTCCGAATTTTCTTCCTGGAAGGCTTGTTAATTTCAGGAAAAGGAATCTTTTTTGGTTTACTTCTTGGTTATGCGATTTGTTGGGTACAGCTTCAGTTCGAAGTGATCGAAATGCCAAATTCCAACGGGGAAGCATTCCCGATAGGATTGAGTGTAATGGATGGGCTTTTGATTTTTTCCCTGGTTTCAGCACTTTCCATTTTGTTTAGCTATTTCCCAGTGGCCTATTTGATTCGTAGAAATGTAAAATCGTAAAGATGAAATCGATTCTTTTCTTTCTTATTGCCTCTTGTTTATTGTTTGGTTGTGATGGTGTTCCAGATCCAGAAGAAGAAATGAGTGATTCAGAATATCAGAAGCAACTGCAAGAAGACCAAAAACAAGAGGGGCAAGATATGCTGGATGAAGTTCCATTTGATATCAACTTGGGAGAACTTTATGGTGATTGGGTACTCATCGGTGTTAGTGAAGATAAGAATGCAATGGGGTTGGCTCCTCAAGGTGAACTGTTCTTAGCCCTTCGCGAGGATGGTAGGATGACGTTTGCAACAGAGGGGGAAGAAGAAATCACCGAAAATTTAGAAGAGATTCCAGCTCTCTTTAAAGTGATGGACAAAAACCTTTGCTCTGATGATGCTTTATTCGCGCTTCAATTTATTCAGCCGTGTGTTGAAGTGATTCGTTTGAATCAAGGGCGGATGTCCGTAGTAATTGAAATTCCCGAAGTTGGAGTTATTTACAAACATTTTGTGAAGCTGGGAGAATAAATACTAGATCGCTTGACTTCGAGCGGCTCTGTCCGCACTAAATGCGTATGAATGCTTTTATAGTCGCTTGTCGACTTTTCTAAAGTTCAGCTTGAAATGAAATCAAACCGTCAGGGAGCCAAACTGTCGATATGAGGATTTGGATAGTAAATAAGTCTAGAGTCTGACTGTCTCGAGTCTAGCGTCCGGCTAAATGTGTTAATAAAATCATTTCATCGTTGATAGCTTTTTTTATTTCAACCTTGTTATTGTGAGAAAAGCCGTATATTTGCGCCAAAATTCCGTAAGATCGGAATTCGATTTAACTCAATAAAAAGGCACGAAAATGTCGAATATTAAAGGTAAAATTTCACAGGTAATCGGACCTGTAGTCGATGTAAACTTCGAGAAAGGAGTGGAACTTCCGAATATTTACGATGCATTGGAGGTTAGAAAAGATGACGGTACACGAGTTGTCTTAGAGGTTCAGTCTCACGTTGGTGAAAATTCAGTTCGAGCAATCTCTATGGATTCAACGGATGGGTTTACTCGCGGAATGGAAGCAACTTCTACAGGAGCTGCAATCAAGATGCCAACAGGTGACGTAATCAAAGGACGTCTCTTTAATGTTGTTGGAGAAGCAATCGACGGAATTAACGAGATTGATAACTCAAACGGACTTCCGATTCACCGTGAAGCACCAAAATTCGAAGACCTTTCAACTTCGACAGAAGTACTTTTTACAGGGATTAAAGTAATCGACTTGATCGAGCCATATGCAAAAGGAGGTAAGATTGGTTTGTTCGGTGGTGCCGGTGTAGGTAAAACCGTATTGATTCAGGAGTTGATTAACAACATTGCGAAAGGGCACGGTGGTTTGTCTGTATTCGCAGGAGTAGGTGAGCGTACACGTGAAGGAAACGATTTGCTTCGTGAGATGTTGGAGTCAGGTATTATCAAATACGGTGATGACTTCTTGCACTCTATGGAAGAAGGAGGTTGGGACCTTTCAAAGGTTGACCTTAATGAAATGAAAGAATCAAAAGCGTCTTTCGTATTCGGTCAGATGAATGAGCCTCCAGGAGCACGTGCACGAGTTGCATTGTCTGGTTTGACATTGGCAGAATATTACCGTGATGGTGAAGGAGACGGACAAGGAAAAGACATCCTTTTCTTCGTAGATAACATCTTCCGATTCACTCAGGCAGGTTCTGAGGTATCAGCACTTTTGGGTCGTATGCCATCAGCCGTAGGTTACCAACCAACATTGGCAACGGAGATGGGAGCGATGCAGGAGCGTATTACATCAACAAAATCAGGATCAATTACTTCCGTACAGGCGGTATATGTACCTGCGGATGACCTTACGGACCCGGCTCCAGCAAATACGTTTGCTCACTTGGATGCAACAACGGTATTGTCTCGTAAAATTGCCGAGCTAGGAATTTACCCAGCGGTAGATCCATTGGATTCAACGTCTCGTATCTTGACTCCGGAAATCGTTGGTGAAGAGCATTATAACTGTGCGCAGCGTGTAAAAGTAACATTGCAGCGTTACAAAGAATTGCAAGATATTATTGCGATTCTAGGTATGGACGAATTGTCTGAAGAAGATAAGTTGGTAGTACACCGCGCTCGTCGAGTTCAGCGTTTCTTGTCTCAGCCGTTCCACGTAGCAGAGCAGTTTACAGGATTGAAAGGAGTATTGGTAGATATCCAAGATACTATCAAGGCCTTCAATGAAATTCTTGATGGAAAATACGATCAGTACCCAGAGGCTGCCTTCAACTTGAAAGGTGGAATCGAAGACGTGATTGAAGCTGGAGAGAAAATGTTGGCGGAAAACGCTTAATAGAAAAATTACCGCGAAATGCAATTAGAAATCATCACACCTGAATCAATGGTTTTCCAAGGGGAGGCGACTGCAGTGCAGTTTCCAGGACTGGACGGATCATTTCAGGTTTTGAACGGACACGCACCCATCATCTCAGCATTGGCAAAAGGTGATGTGAAAGTAGACTTGGAGAAACCATTTACCGAAGAAGGAAACAGCAAAGTGACCGTGGATGGTTCCAATAAGAACACAATTCGTGTTGCGATTAACGGAGGTGTGGTTGAAATGACCAATAACAAAGTGATCGTACTTGCTGAATAAAGCGTGATAAAACACTGTTAAAGAGGGAAATAGGTAACACTGTCTCCCTCTTTTTTGTTAAAGTACGTTAAGCCTCCTGATGAATTATTAGAACACATACGATAGTTTCCGTAACTTCGTTAATTGACATAGGTGAAATGACCATCCTAGAACGCATAGACCGAAATAACACGCCCCAGCATATCGCCATTATAATGGACGGTAATGGGCGTTGGGCGCAACAACAAGGCGAAGAGCGCTTGTTTGGGCATAACTTCGGTGTAGAAGCTGTTCGCGAAGCGTTGAAAGCAGCACAGGAACTGAATGTAGAGTATCTTACGCTGTACGCCTTTTCTACAGAAAACTGGGGTAGACCTAAAGATGAGGTCGATGGGCTGATGGATCTACTTGTTCGTACCATTGGTAAAGAAGTAGATGAATTACATGAAAGTAATGTAGTCATCCGAACAATTGGAGAAACCAACGGGCTCCCTCTCAGTTGTCAGGAAGAGTTGAAGTTGGCCTACGAGCGCACTCGTAATAATACTGGAGTGAACCTAGTATTGGCCTTAAACTATAGCGCTCAATGGGAAATGGTTGAGGCTGTGAAACAAATTTCTGATTTGGTTGCTTCAGGAGATTTGGATAAAAATGAAATTGATCGAGAAGTAATTTCTGCACATTTAGCTACGAAAGGAATGCCAGATCCGGAATTACTCATTCGTACAAGTGGAGAACACCGCATCAGTAACTTCTTGCTTTGGCAAATTGCTTATGCTGAATTGCACTTTACTGATGTTCTCTGGCCCGATTTCAAGAAAGAAGACTTGTACAAAGCAGTACTGGACTATCAAAGCAGAGACAGACGTTTCGGATTGGTTTCCGAACCATTAGAAAAATAATTAATGAGACAGACAACCCTACGATTACTACTTGTGTGTGCAGCATTGCTTCCTATTTTGGCATTTGCTCAGCCAGACGGTCCTGTAACAATTGGACTCAATATTGACTACAAAACACCGCAGGAATACACGCTAGGCCCTATTCGAGTTGAAGGCGCAGACAATTACGACCACAACGCTATTCGATTGATTGCAGGGTTGCGTCAAGGTGCTCAGATTACCTTGCCTGGTGAGAAAATTACGAAAGCGGTCAAAAACCTCTGGGCTGAGGGTATCTTTTCCGATGTAGAAATTTATGCAGAGAAGGAAGTAGCTGGAGTAATCTATTTGGTGATCAAATTAGCACCAAGACCCAAATTATCACGTTTCCGTTTCGAAGGATTGCCGCGCAGGGAGGTAGACAAGGTTCGTGAAGAAATTTCTCTATTCTCCGGTAAAACAATTACGGAAAACCTGGTATTTGCGACGAAATCAAAAATTCGTGGATACTTCCGAGAAAAAGGATTTTACAACGTTGACGTAAACATAAGACGCGTTCAAGATACCCTGATTAACGGTTCAGAAATATTTTATATCAACGTTGATAAAGGGGAGAAAGTAAAGATTGGCGAGCTCTCTATTGAAGGAAATAATTCGGTTCCAACCTGGAAGCTTCGAATGGCCATGAAGGATACCAAACAAAAAGCTTTTTGGCGATTCTTTAAGCGTTCCAAGTTCTCACAATCGGCCTATAAGCGTGACAAGGAGGCAATGATGGCGAAATTCACGAAAGTGGGATTGCGCGATGCCGAAATAGCTTTTGATACTGTTTACCAGGTTGACAGTAAAAATCTTGCCATTAAAATTAAAATTGACGAGGGAGAAAAGTACTACTTCGGAGATATCGAGTGGATCGGAAATACGAAGTTCAGATCGTCATTCTTGGACACAGTTTTAGGCATTCAGAAAGGTGACTTGTATAACAAAGAACTTCTTGAGCAACGTTTGTTTATGAGTCAAGATGGACGCAATATTTCATCTTTGTATCGAGATCGTGGTTACTTGTTCTTTAACTTGATTCCTGTAGAAATGAGTGTGGAGAACCACATGATCAACTATCAGATGCGAATCATTGAAGGGAAGGAAGCTCGTGTGAAACGTGTTATTATCTCAGGAAATACGAAAACGAATGATTATGTCATCAGACGTGAAATTCGAACGAAACCCGGAGATTTATTCAATCAGAACGATATCATTCGAACACAGCGTGAACTAGCGCAACTCGGATATTTTAACGAACAAGCTTTCCAAATCAATCCAATTCCGAACCCAGCAGATGGAACCGTTGATATTGAGTACGTGGTAGAAGAAAAGTCTTCAGATCAAATCGAACTTTCTGGTGGATATGGTGGAACTGGTATCGATGGACGCGGTCGAATTATTGGTACCCTTGGACTGACATTCAACAACTTTAGCACGAAGAACTTCTTCAAAAAAGGTGCTTGGGCGCCACTTCCCGGAGGAGATGGACAGCGAATTTCTATCCGTGCTCAGACGAATGGAAGGTTCTTCCGTGGTTACAATGTTTCGTTCACAGAACCTTGGTTGGGCGGTAAAAAGCCGAACTCACTAACGGTTTGGGGGGTATGGAACCTTATCGGTAACGGTTTTGCCCCAACTAGCGATCAGTTTGAAGGGCTTCGAATTGGTGGTACAGGAATTGGCTTTGGACGTCGTAAGAAGTTTCCAGATGATTTCTTCACTGTTAACTACGAATTGTCCTACCAGCAGTATTTCGTGAAGGACTCCCCTCAGTTTGGATTATTTACAAACGGATATGCGAATGATTTTGCTTTCAAGTATACTTTAATCCGTAGTTCGGTTACTTCTCAAATTTATCCGCAAGGAGGATCAACCATGCGCTTTGTTGGAAAGGCAACTTTACCGTACTCACAATGGGATGGAATCGATGACTATGCGGGTGCAACAGAACAGGAACGTTACCAGTGGCTGGAGTACTACAAGTTGAAACTGACCGGTGAGTGGTACCTGCCATTAACTGCAGATAAAAAGCTGATTTTGATGCCGCGTTTCGGTTTCGGATTTATGGGCTTTTACAACGAAGGGAAAGGGTTAACACCGTTTGAACGCTTCTACATGGGAGGTAGTGGATTAACCGGAGTCAACCAAATTGGAGGTCAGGAAATTATTGCGATGCGCGGATATCCAGATAGATCAATGAGTTCTGATGCAGGAGATCCGATCATTGCGAAATATACTTTAGAGTTACGATATCCAATTTCCTTGAACCCATCAGCTACCTTCTTTGTTCTTGGGTTTGCTGAGGCGGGAAATACCTTCCCAAATTTCCGAAACTTCAATCCGTTGAATGTTAAACGAGCTGCAGGAGTTGGAGTTCGTGTATTCCTCCCAATGTTCGGAATGCTTGGATTGGATTATGGATGGGGCTTTGATCGATTAGATCCATGGTCGCAAGGATTTGCTGTAGGCGAAGTGAATAATGATATTAATACGAAAGGGTACTTCGGACAATTGAACTTCACAATTGGTATGAACCTTGGAGAATTATAAACTTGTCTGGCAATAAATGATTAATTTCGCCGTTCGGCAAGCAAAAGTTCTATTATGAAAACATTGTTTCTAGCGCTCGCTTTCGTTTTTGGCACAGGGTTTGCCTTTAGTCAGAAGTATGCTTATATCGATTCAGATTACATTTTGACGAAGTTACCTGAGTACCAGGCAGCGAAGGAAAAATTGGATCAGCTGGCAGATCGTTGGACCAAAGAAATTGAAAAGCGTTATGATGTGCTTCGCATGAAGAAAGAAAATTTCGCTCGCGAAGAAGTGTTGCTGCCGGAAGAAGAACGCGCAAAACGCGAAGAGGAAATCAAGCGTTTGGAAGACGAAGCAATGAATATGCAAAAAATGCGATTCGGAGTGAAAGGCGAGTACTTTCAAAAGCGACAAGAGCTAATCAAACCGATTCAAGATAAGGTCTATGACGCCATGCAAACGGTAGCATCAAACAAAAAATATGTTTTTGTATTCGACAAAGCCAATCAAAGTAACCTGGTTTTTGCGGATCCTAAATATGACATCAGCGATTTGATATTGCGCGAAATGGATGTCGATGTAAAATAGAAAAAAGAAAAAACGTTTAAACAAACAAGATGAAGAAGATTTTAATCGCACTAGTTGTATTGGTTGGATTTGCAGGAACTGTAAATGCCCAAACAAAAATAGGACACGTAAAATCACAAGTTCTTTGGGATACACTGCAGGGAACAAAGACGGCTGAAGCTCAAATGATGGAATTTCAGAAAGCTTTAGCGCAAGAGATGCAAGATTTGGAAACGAACTTACAGAAATTGTACGCGGAATACCAAAAAATTCAAAGTTCTCCATCGTCCTCTCAGGTATTGCTACAGTTGAAAGAGAAAGCAATCCGTGAGAAAGAGGCTGAGTACCAACAACGTCAGCAAAGTGTTCAGTACGAAATACAAGCGTATCGTGCCGAGTTAGAAGCACCAATTGAAAAATTGATTCGTGATGCTGTAGCTGCAGTCGCGAAGCGTGACAAGTACGATTACATTATGGATGTGAATAGCGGACTGTTTGTAAATCCAGACAAAGACCTTACAGATGTTGTAATGGTTGAATTGTTGAAGCTAGAAAAAGAATCACTGGCAAAAGCTGGTGCCAATGGAGCTGGAACTGGAGACGGAGGAGCTCAGTAACATAATAAAGAATTGAAAAAAATCCCGATTGCAAGAGCGATCGGGATTTTTTTTTGATTACTCGGATCCGCTCAATGCTGTGCAGTTCAATGAACTTCATGTCACTTAATGCATAATTCATCATTCCTAATGCCTAATTTAGTCGCATGGGTCCAATTGGAATATTCGATTCAGGTTATGGCGGATTAACCATACTGAAAGACATTCGTGAGAAGTTACCAGCTTATGATTATTTGTATCTGGGTGACAACGCTCGTGCCCCATACGGACCCAGATCATTTGATGTTGTATACCAGTATACGTTGGAGGCTGTAAAAGAATTGTTCTCAAGAGGCTGCCCGCTTGTAATTTTAGCATGTAATACGGCTTCAGCCAAAGCGCTAAGGAGTATACAGCAAAATGATTTGCCTACCATTGCACCCGATAAACGCGTATTGGGTGTTATTCGTCCCAGTACCGAAATTATTGGTCAGTACTCTCGCTCCAAAGCAATTGGGATTTTAGCAACTGAAGGAACTGTGGCGTCGGAGTCATATGTCATCGAAATAAAGAAATTTTGGCCTCAATGCTCGGTTGTCCAGCATGCGTGTCCGCTTTGGGTGCCGTTGATAGAAAACAACGAGTTTCATACGCATGCAGGACGCGAATTCATAGAGAAAGATGTGCAGGCGCTATTACAGAAAAATCCAAGAATTGACACTATTGTCCTGGGATGCACGCATTATCCAGTACTGCAAGAATATATAGAGTCTATCGTGCCAGAAGGTGTTAAAGTGGTGTCTCAGGGGAGCATTGTCGCGGAAAGTTTAGCCGATTACTTACTGCGACACCCATGGATGGATTCCAAATTAAGCCGAAACGGATCGGTACATTATTTAACCTCGGAAAGCACTGATGTTTTCAATAAGCAGGCATCAGAATTTATGGGGAGTTCGGTAGCGGCGACGCATATTGTGTTGTAAGTATATTTTTGATACGTTGTTATATCCTCCCCCTTTGGAGGTAATTTCCTAGAGAATGGCAAAATTGTACATCGAGCGGAGCCGAGATGTACATTTCAACTCTGTTAAACTGCATCTCGGCTCCGCTCGATGCGCTAAATAACCGTTTTTATCGGAAATAAACTTCCAAGAGTCTACCGACGTGAACTTGTCCTCGGTGTTAAAATGACGCCCTTGCCTTTATCTAGGAAATCGCTCTTTGGAGGGGGCTAGGGGGAGGACCGAAATTAACATCAACTCATCTTACTTTCAATCGTCCAGCGAATTAAAAAAGCACGTTGTTTGGCTTTGTCTGCATTTTCTCCTGAGAAGAGTTCGTCTGTTGTTTCGTTGAACAATTCAATCCACCGATCGAAGTGCACTTTCTTTAGCGGCATGTTGATGTGGGTTTTGGTAACATCGGTGGTGTAACCAGATTCATCCAATAGTACAAACGCCCAAAAATGAATCATCCTGGGAAGGTGTCGGTCAAAATCGAGCTTTGCGAAAAACGGAGCAAGTGTTGGGTCTTTTAAAACTTTCGTGTAGAACGAATTTACCAGTAATTCAATATCGTCCGTAGTTTGGATATCAGTCATAATCAAAAATAGGAAAAGCCGAAGTCATCATCAAGTTAGAAATCATACTTACTTTTAGGGCATGGGGAAGCCTGCAAAACGGCAATATTTTGATAACATCAACGGATTACGCTTTTTGGGAGCGTTAGGTGTTTTAATGTTTCATTGTGCAACCTTACCGGGGGCTATTTGGGGGGAGTTTTCAGAAGGATATTGGTACGAAAAAGTGTATTTTCTTCTCGGTCGTGGACATCTTGGGATTATACTTTTTTTCGTCATTAGCGGTTTCCTTATAACATCCATATTACTTTGGGAATTCGAAGCCAGTGGAAAAATTAAAACAGGAAAATTCTTCCTGCGTCGATTACTGCGTGTTTGGCCTCTCTATTTTCTCATCCTTGGATTCGGATTTTTCATTTTTCCGCATTTACCCTATGGAATTCAAACAGTGCATGAACTCTGGCGCTATTTGCTATTCCTTCCCAATATTGACGAAATTATAATGGGCCCCTACGATCCTATCAACTTTTTAAGTACGCTATGGAGTTTAGGGGTAGAGGAGCAATTTTATATCGTTTGGGGGATTTTAATGACCCTATTGACTTTCGGTGGACGGTTCAGCCGAAAAGTGTTTGTGGTGATTTGCTGCACGATAATTGTCGGTTCATTTGTATTCAGAGCGATGTACTTGGGAGATCATCGGGTGCTGCATTATCATACATTTTCGGTAATGTCTGATCTAGCCATTGGTTGCTTGATGGCTATCTGGACGGCTACAGGCAAGGCAAAAGCATTCTTCCAAAATATTCCGAAATGGCAAATCGGCGTATTTTATATTATTGCCATTGTCCTTTTGGTGTATGAAGGGCATATTTTCAGGGACACACTGTTCATTTTCGGTCGTATGCTACCTGCAATAATTATCGGAATTATCATTTTAGAGCAAGTGTTTAGCAAGAATTCTATCGTGAAATTGGATAAAATTCCACTCTTTTCCTTTTCTGGAGAAATAACGTATAGTATTTACATCGTTCACTCGGTTTACATTTACTATTGGTCTATCTATTTCAAGAATCATGGTTTTACGACTGAATGGACGCATTACTGGATGTTCTTCTTCGTTGTTTTCGTATCATCTTATCTCACCTCAATTGTTACATATTACACCATTGAACGTCCTTTCTTCCGATTACGAAAGTATTTCCGATAAATTAATAACAATTTTAAGAACCTGTAAATGAGGGTTTTAAGGTAGTTTATAGATTCTTTACATAAATTTAATACAAATACCCTATCGGATTAGTAGAGTAATAACTTATATTTGTTCAAAAAATTGAGAAGAAATGATCATTGATGCGATTGGATTGAAGCGTTTGGACGATAACAAGGTGTCATTACTAAAAACGCTTTCTTGGCGTATTATTGGTACGCTGGATACGATGTTGATCTCCTATATGCTTACAGGAAAATTAGATGTCGCTGTGAGCATAGGTGGAATCGAAGTGGTGAGCAAAATGGTCTTGTATTATCTGCACGAACGCGCATGGATAAAGCTTTTAAAAAGAAACTAATGAATCTAGAAGCAATAAATAAAAAATTATCGGAAGCAAGTCCTGAGGAAATTGTGAAGTGGGCATTTAGTGTAGCTAAGAAACCCGTTGTTACAACTAATTTCCGTCCTTACGAAGCGGCAATCTTGCATGCAGTAACAAGTCAAAATGCAGATATACCTGTGATTTGGTGTGATAGCGGATACAATACCTCCTTCACGTATCAGCATGCCGAAAGAACCATAGAACAATTGGGGTTGAATGTTGATCTATACGTTCCTCAGCAAACAGCTGCTCACAGGGATGTTGTTTTGGGTATTCCAGAACCAGATACTCCCGAGCATGACTTGTTTACACAGCAAGTGAAGTTGGAACCTTTCAAAAGAGCTATGAGCAAGCATCAACCTGATGTGTGGTTTACGAATTTGAGAAAAGGACAAACTGCTTTACGCGATTCCATGGAGGTGGTGAATATGGGGAAAGACGGAATCATAAAAGTGTGTCCATTTTACCATTGGTCCGAGGCTCAACTTGATAGTTATATGGAGGCGCATCAATTGGAATCTGAGGATCGTTACTATGATCCGACAAAAGCATTAGCGAACCGTGAATGCGGCTTGCACACATGATAAAAGACAGTTTCTAACCATCCCACTTGGCGGACAGGAACGATCAGCAGGTATACGTATTATTGCTGAGCGGAAAAAAAACATTGAATTATGAAAAATCAACACTTATACGATCTGGAAAACGAAAGCATTTACATCCTTCGGGAAGTTGCTTCGCAGTTCAAAAAGCCCGTGCTTTTATTCTCGGGAGGTAAGGACTCAATTGTGATGGCTCATTTGGCGCGAAAGGCATTCTATCCATCACGAATTCCATTTCCCTTTATGCATGTAGATACAGGGCACAATTTTCCTGAAACGATTGAATTTCGGGATGCTTTCTTAAAAGAGTTGAGAGTAGATTTAATCGTGCGCTATGTGCAAGATTCCATCGATCAGAATAAAGTGCAGGAAGAAACAGGAAAATATGCGAGTCGAAACTCTTTGCAAACAGTCACTTTGCTGGATGCAATCGAAGAACACGGATTCGACGTATGTTTGGGGGGAGCGCGTCGTGATGAAGAGAAAAGTCGTGCGAAAGAACGCATTTTTTCGGTACGCGATGACTTCGGTCAATGGGATTACAAACGTCAACGACCGGAACCCTTTCAATTATTGAATGGACGCATTCAATTCGGTGAAAATGTGCGTGCCTTCCCGATTAGCAATTGGACAGAAGAAGATATTTGGTCGTACATACTTCAAGAAGGTCTTGAATTACCGTCTGTCTACTTCGCTCACGATCGCAAATTGGTGAAACGTGATGGGCAATATTTGGCTTACTCCGATCACCTGAATATTGTAGATAGCGATGAGATTGAAGAACGCACAGTTCGATTCAGAACGGTTGGGGATATGACGTGTACTGCAGCATTTCTATCGGATGCAACGACAGTAGAAGCCGTTTTGAAGGAAAACATGGCCTCGAAGCACTCGGAACGTGGTGCTAGAATTGACGACAAACGGAGCGAATCGGCTTTGGAGGATCGTAAGAAGGATGGATATTTTTAGAAAAAGGAATAAGGAATAAGGAATAAGGAATAATTGGTCGGAGTCCCTTCTCCCTTTGGAGGGGGTGAGGAGGAGGACATCTCAACTTAATCATATATAGATTGCTCTTCAAGAGCCTCAGAGCACAAGTCTAGTGTCTTTTGTTTGGTAATCTTTAGTCTAAGAAAAAATGGAACTAGTAAGAATAAGCACAGCAGGTAGCGTCGACGACGGGAAAAGCACGTTGATTGGCCGTTTGTTGTACGATAATAACGCATTGACCAAAGAACAGGAAGAATTGGTCGCGAAGAAAACTGCGGAAAAAGGGTGGGATGATTTGGACTTAAGCGTTATCACCGACGGATTGGTCGCAGAACGCGAACAGGGAATCACCATCGATGTCGCAAATATTTACTTCTCAACGAACACACATAAGTTCATTATAGCAGATAGCCCTGGTCACGTGGAGTACACACGAAACATGGTCACTGGAGCATCGATGGCAGAAACATCTATCATTCTAATTGACGCGCGTAAAGGACTTTTGGAGCAAAGTTATCGCCACTTCTATATCAGTCATTTGTTGCGATTGAAGCGCGTAATATTTGCCGTGAACAAAATGGACCTCGTTGATTACGATCAGGATCGTTTCCTGGAAATTGCCGTAGAGATTCAGCGCATGGTGAAAGGGTTGAATGCCGAAGTTCCTTACACAGTTGTACCGGTAAGTTCATTGAAGGGTGACAATGTTGTACATCCCTCCGAAAATATGTCCTGGTATCAAGGAAAAACCTTGAATGGATTGCTCCATGAGACACAACCAGACATTTCTGAATCCAAACCTCTGCGATTCGATGTTCAGCACGTTACGCATTCCCAAGAAAATGGTTTTGTCGATTATCGTGGGTATTCAGGGCGCGTCATCAGTGGGACAGTATCCGTGGGCGATACGCTTCGTGTGCTCCCATCCAATAAGGAAAGTGTTGTTACGGAAATTCGCAGATACACAGAAACGAAGGACAAAGCCGTATCTGGAGATAGTGTAAGCATTTCCTTGAATGATGAAATTGACATCAGCCGTGGAGCAATTTTGGTCCATCCTGATCAAGCTCCCGAGCCACAGCAATCTGTAAAAGCGACACTTGTTTGGATGGATGAAAAATATGCAAATGTAGGCTCAAAGTGGTTGATGAAGGCTGCCTCGAGAGAGTTTCCGGTAAAATTACAGGCGATTTTACAGTCGGTAGATCCAACACGTCAGAACGCCACGGAAGAGAAAGACAACATCGCCCTAAACGATATCACCGAAGTGGAGATTCGGTTGTCGCAACCTTGTTATTTCGATACATTCGAAACGAACAAGAAGAATGGAATTTTTATACTCATTGACCCGCAATCCAATAACACTGTTGCAGTAGGATTTGTTAAAGAACTTCAAGGAGGTATTAAATAAAAAAGAAAATGCAAAAGTATCAATTCATGTGCCCTTGTATGTGTTGCACGATTCTGAAAAGAAGGCGTAATGGAGATACTATGTAGGAAAGAGAAAAGTAGTTAAAACCAAAAGGCCTTCTATCGTTGATAGGAGGCTTTTTTTATGAATTAAGATGCAAAGTTTTAGAACAGAATTAGAGAACGCGGTGGTCGAAAAGGATATCATCGAACTGGAAACAAAAATCCGTCAGTTTCACGAGGGAACAATTGATGAGGAACGGTTCCGTACGCTTCGATTAGCAAGAGGAGTGTATGGACAACGCCAGCCTGGCGTGCAAATGATCCGGATCAAAATTCCTTATGGAAAATTGAATGCACGACAATTGGAACGCATTGCCGCTGTTTCGGATGAATACTCCACAGGATTATTGCACATCACAACACGTCAGGATATTCAAATCCATCACGTTTCACTCGATAGAACTCCTGAGTTATGGGCAGAATTGGAAAAAGATGAGATTACCTTACGTGAGGCTTGTGGAAATACGGTTCGGAACGTAACGGCTTCTGCTTTATCGGGAATCGATCCCAATGAAGTTTTTGATGTGCGCCCGCATGCCGAAGCAGTATTTCGATATTTCTTAAGGAACCCAATGTGTCAGGAGATGGGGCGAAAAGTTAAAATTGCCTTCTCAAACAATGCCCACGACACTGGCTTGACGTTTATGCATGATCTTGGATTCATCGCCAAGGAACAAAACAATGCCAAAGGATTTAAGGTCATGGTTGCCGGAGGACTGGGCTCACAATCGCGGCAAGCGGATGTACTGTACGAGTTCTTGCCTGTCGACAAAGTAATTCCTTTGATAGAGGCTGTGCTACGACTTTTTGAGCGTCACGGAGAACGAAAAAACCGAATGAAAGCCCGTCTTAAGTTTTGGGTGAAAGTCATTGGTTTTGATGCATTTAAAAAGTTTGTAGAAGCCGAGTTAAAAGTCATTCCAAACAGTTCAGTTCCAATTACCGATTTCGAGAACTCGATTGAAATCCCAGTGGTAAAACTAGAACATACCTTACCAGGAAAAGGATTTGAAGCGTGGAAAAAACACCATGTAATTTCTCAGAAGCAAAAAGGCCTCTTCGCTTTGGCATTGCGCATTCGATTGGGAAATTTCACGACAGATCAAGCGCGTGGACTTGCACGGATTGCAAAAGAACTTACAGGAGACGAATTGACATTCACTGTGGATCAAAACCTATTATTGCGCCACGTGCCAGAAGAACGACTAGTAACGATTTACAATCAACTTTCCGAGTTGAACCTTGTGGATTTCGGATATGGAACTTCACTGGACATTACAGCATGTCCTGGAACAGATACTTGTAACCTTGGGATCGCGAATACGACGGCAGCGAGCCTGGCACTGGAAGAAATTCTTCAACGCGAATACGCTGATTTATGGCTTAAAAAAGACCATGTAAGCGTCAAACTAAGTGGTTGCATGAATTCTTGTGGTCAGCACATGATAGCTAATATCGGCTTTCAGGGAATGTCAATGAAGGCGAAAGACGGCAGAGTTATACCTGCCTCACAGATTGTGCTTGGCGGTGGCGTTTTAGGTGATGGCGAGGGAGCTTTCGCTGATAAGGTGATCAAAATTCCAAGCAAACGAGCCGGATTGGCGCTCAGAAAAATTTTGGATGCCTTTTCACAGTCCTCTGAATATTACTTTCTCGAATTCTATCGAAACAAAGGAGAGAAATTCTTCTACCAACTGCTAAAACCACTAGCGGAAATAGAAGACCCAGATCAGTCATTGTTTTTCGATTGGGGACAAAATGAGGCGTACAAGAAAGAAATCGGCGTAGGCGAATGTGCTGGTGTCGTAATAGACCTTGTGGCCACCTTATTCGTGGAAGCAGAGGAGAAATTAGCCCTGATGCAAGAGGCCTTAGAGGAACGTTTGTGGGCGGATGCACAATTCCATGGGTATAGTGCTGTAGTTCAGGCATCAAAAGCACTTCTCATTGCTGAAGGAAAGCGGACTAATTCGCACGCCGCCATTATCAATCAATTTGAGGAAATCTTTATTAACAGTGGAGAATTAGATATTGTCGATTACGAAAATTTAGCCTTGCGCATGGCGGTGGATCAAGCGGATGCTACAGTCGTGAAGTACGCGAAGGAAGTGGAAGCATTTTACCTGAAGGTGGTGCAGTATAGAAAACAACAATTAGAAAAACGTCATGAATCTATTACACAATAATCCCAAGGTAACATTGGTAGGAGCAGGTCCCGGAGCAGCGGATCTACTTACTATTCGTGGAGCAAATGCATTGAAGGACGCAGATGTGGTATTGTACGATGCCTTGGTGGACCGCGATGTCCTACGCTATGCACCAAATGCAGAACACATTTTCGTAGGAAAGCGCAGAGGGTACAAACGCCTTGAACAAGAGAGTATAAACGCCTTGATGGTGGAAAAAGCACTTGAAAATGGTCACGTGGTGCGATTGAAAGGAGGAGATCCATTCGTATTTGGAAGAGGGGGAGAAGAGATCGCCCACGTGACTTCATTCGGTATGGATGTGGAAGTAGTTCCTGGTGTTTCTTCAGCGACAGCTGTTCCTCAGGAATTAGGGGTTTCTTTAACGCATCGAGGAATCTCTGAAAGTTTCTGGGTAATCACTGGGACAACTGCGAATAGAAGCCTTTCCAAGGATGTACATCTTGCTGCAAAAAGCTCAGCGACCGTTGTTATTCTCATGGGAATGTCGAAACTACCCGAAATTGTGACATCCTTTCAAAAAGAAGGCAAAGGTCAAATCCCCGTCGCTATAATTCAAAACGGATTTCGAAAAAACAGGAAGATTGGCGTGGGAACTATAGACTCAATTGTGTCTGTGGTGGAAAGCGAACAACTGGACAATCCTGCGATAATAGTAGTAGGTGATGTGGTCAAATACAGCTTCAAACTGAATGGTATTTATGATGAAGTTCAACAACACTTTCTCAAAAACAAAACCTTATGAATGAATTATATCCCATCTTTCTCAAAGCCCATACGTTGCCTATTTTAATCGTTGGAGGAGGCAATGTAAGTGCAGAGAAGCTACGATTTTTGTTGAAATCAAGTCCTAAGGCAAATGTGGAGGTGATCGCGCCATCCTTTAATGAGGAAGTATTCATTCTTGCTGTAAAACACGGACTAACATTAACCAAAAGACGCTTCCGAAAATCGGATTTGAAAAAAAGATCTTTGGTGATAGCCACAACAGATGATCCTTCTGTAAACCAACATGTGTATCAATTGTGCCGCTCGCGAAATATACTCGTGAACGTGGCAGATTGTCCAGAGTATTGTGACTTCTATCTCGGTGGAATCGTCACGAAGGGAAACTTGAAGTTGGCAATTTCTACCAATGGCAAATCTCCAACTACCGCCAAACGTTTGCGGCAATTGTTCGAACAGGTTTTGCCAGATGAGGTCGATGAATTGCTAGACAATTTGAACGATTACCGAAAAACACTGGAACTGGATTTCGAACAAAAAGTCAATGTTTTGAATGAATTAACTGCGGGACTTATAAGCGACTCGCGTAAAACAAATTAAAATGAATACACTATTTCATAAAATTCCGGCTGCATTATTCGATAGTCTGCTGGATGAATTATATCCTATTCGATTGGGTCTGATTGAAGAGCCTTCATTCAACGTAGAATCACAACACGCCGACTGGCTGCGTGTGTTGAACAATAATTTAGTCCCAACAGAGCAGGATAACCGAGCCGTAGTACGAGCATTTCTAGACGGAATTCCCGAGATAAAAGAAAAGCTCGATGAAGATATCGAAACCATTCTAAAGGGTGATCCAGCAGCCAAAAGCACAATTGAGGTGGTTCTGACTTATCCAGGGTTTTACGCCATTGCCGCTTATCGCATTGCGCATCTTTTGTACAAGTTAAATGTTCCTTTAATACCACGAATTATTACCGAACATGCGCACACGCAAACGGGAATCGATATTCATCCCGGCGCTACAATTGGTCGTGAGTTTTTTATCGATCATGGAACAGGCATTGTCATAGGTGAAACTGCAGTCATTGGCAATCGTGTAAAGTTGTATCAGGGGGTCACATTAGGAGGATTAAGTCCACGATCTGTGTCTCACGAGGACAAGCGACATCCAACAATAGAAGATGATGTTGTGCTCTATGCGCAAGCAACCATCTTGGGTGGCAACACCACCATTGGGAGAGGGTCTATCATCGGTGGAAATGTGTGGCTCACGGAAAGTGTTCCAGCGAATTCAAAAGTATTTTATAAACCTTCAATTGAAAGCATTGTATACGCATGAAGCTGACTGAAATAATTGGAAATACACCGCTTGTTGAGGTAACATCACCCAATCCGAAGGTGCAACTTTTAGCAAAACTGGAAGGTAACAATCCAGGGGGAAGTGTGAAAGATCGAGCGGCCTTCAGTATGATTCAATCTGCGATTGATCGAGCAGATGTGAAACAAGGCGACACCCTCATTGAAGCTACCAGTGGTAATACTGGGATTGCTTTGGCCATGGTGGCTCGAATTCTTAAAATAAACATCATCTTGGTAATGCCAGACAGTGCTACGGAAGAACGCAAGCAAACAATGCGTGCTTATGGCGCCGAATTGATTTTAACTCCTTCAGAAAAAACCATCGAATATTCACGCACTCTCGCTATCGAATTGGCAAAAGAGCGAGGATATATATTGTTGAACCAGTTCGACAATCCAGACAATTGGAAGGCGCATTATCAAACCACAGGACCGGAGATCTGGCGTGATACGAATGGAACAATAACACATTTCGTGTCTGCAATGGGGACTACTGGGACCATTACGGGAACATCGAAGTACTTAAAGTCAAAGAATGACGAAATAGAAGTCATCGGAATGCAGCCCAAGGATGGATCTCAAATCCCTGGAATCAGGAGATGGAGCAAGGAAATGAGACCCGCAATTTTCGAACCTCAGTTCGTTGATCAAGTTGCCGATTTGAGCCGTGAAGAAGCTATTAACGGAGCTCGCAACCTGGCGCGAAATGAAGGAATTATGGCGGGAATGAGCAGTGGCGGAGCGTATGCTGTAGCCCAAAAAATGGCAAATTCGATAGATTCAGGAGTGATCGTGTTTATTGTTTGTGACAGAGGCGATCGCTATTTGAGTTCGGGATTGTTTGAGGATAGTACAGAATAAAATAAGTACTGATTCATAAAAGCTATTTGAGATGCAGTCGAATGAGTTCGATAACATTTCTTAAAATTGTATCTTCAGCAAAACTTCATTATGCTGTGGATTTTGGTTCTTGGTGGTATCGTTTTACTTATTCTGGTAACGATTTGGGTGATTTACAACCGTTTGGTTCAAGCCGACAATCAAGTGGATGAGGCATTGGCACTTATCGATGTCCAACTAAAAAAACGTTTCGAATTGATTCCAAATTTGGTAGAAGTAGTCAAAGCGTATAATGCCCACGAAGCCGTTGTTTTGGAAAAAGTAGTGGCGCAGCGAACAAAAATTCCAACGGGAGCAAACGCGAAAGCAAACTTCGATGGTTCTATCACTGATACATTAAAAAACTTCAGGATTCAAGTCGAAGCATATCCTAATCTACTCGCCAATGAACAATTCACAAAATTAATGGACTCGTTGTCGATGGTGGAAGACGAGTTGGCTATGGCGCGTCGTTACTACAATGGAACGGTCCGTGATTTGAATAACATAAGAGAAGTGTTTCCGAATGTACTTTTTGCATCTACCTTTGGAATTAAAGAGAAAAATTTTTACGAAATCGACGCTTCAGATGCAGAACGTCCAGAAATAGATTTGAACTCGTGAACAAAGCCATATTACTTCTTTTTCTCGCTACCTGCCTGCATTTCTCCAGTTGGTCACAAAACTATGAAGATGATTTAGGGTCGGAACGAATTCTTCATTTCCATAGTGATATCAAAATTAAAAAAGATAGAAAAGTTCTGGTGACGGAAACCATTAAGGTTAAGGTAGATGGGAACAAGATTGAACGTGGAATTTATCGATCTATTCCTATTTGGTATCAGTTACATGCATCCACATATCGAGTGGCTTTTGATTTAAAATCTGTCAAAAAAAATGGCAAAACAGAGCCTTATCATACAAAGTGGAAAGACAACGGAATCATCGTATATATAGGCGAAGAGGATGTTTTCCTTAAACCGAATTACTACACTTATCAGATTCAATACGAACTCGATTACGTGGTGCAAATGTTGGACACTCTCGATGAACTTTTCTGGAATGTCAACGGAAACGGTTGGGATTTCTCTGCAGACACGGTATCTGCCACATTTTACCTTCCTGAGGGTGCGAACGTCAAGCAATACAAAGCATATACTGGATTGCAAGGGGAGAAAGGTGAAAATTTTTCGGCTGAGGTGGATGGGAATATGCTTCATGTGATCACTACCAAACGATTGTATTCGGGCGAAGGGCTTTCTGTGGCTGTAGGCTGGGATAAGGGCTTTGTGACTCCCATGACAAAGAGCGAAAAGTTTGTATGGCGTTTATGGCGGTTTGCATTGCTCTACCTTGCGCTTCTTACCCTTTTCATCGGCCTTGCTTTTAACTTAATTATGTGGTTTTTATACGGCCGCGATCCAAAACCCGGCACTATTATTCCTCGATTTTATGCACCTGAAGGTATGTCGCCAGCTGAGTGTGCATACCTCATTCGGGAGGGAAGAGACTCAAAGGAAATGTACAGTGCAACGATTTTGTCACTAGCGGTAAAGCGGTGGCTTACCATTGAAAGAAAAGGTGAGGGTTATTATCGCATTGAAAAGACCGAAAAGGGTGGAAAGCCGTTAGATTCTAGTGTCGAGCATAACTTTTTCAAGCGACTTTTGGTGCGGGATGTCACAATAATCAAAAAGGGAAAGTATAATTCACGCGTAAAAAATGCATACGAGCAATTGCCCATAGACATTGATAAAATTCAAAAGAACAAATACTATTTGCGCAACACTCGTTTAAAGTGGTTACAACATATTTTCCCACTGATAACGCTACTTGTTGGATTAGTCGCGTACTTCAAAATGGGAGGAAATGTATTCATTCCTATTATTGCTGCAGTATTACATTTCGTTCTCAATTTTCTGTTTGCCCGGCTTTATGAGCAACCAACACGACAGGGTAGAAAACGTATGGATGAAATTGAAGGGTTTAAAATGTACATCAGTTATGCGGATCAAGATCGTATCAATACTTTGAATCGACCAGAGATGACTTTTGAGCACTTTGAAGAAAATTTACCTTATGCCGTAGCCTTTGGTTTGTCCAAAGAATGGTCCGATCAATTCGATGCTAAGATATTGGAAGAGATGGATTCAATGCCATATCTCTACGGTTTCCACTATCATTTACTGGGAGCGCATATGTTCTCAAATATGGGGGCTGATATGTCCAGTGCGATTTCTTCGGCAGCCACGCCTCCAACTTCGAGCAGTAGTGGCGGAGGTTTTTCTGGTGGCGGCGGATTTTCTGGTGGAGGCTTCGGCGGCGGCGGTGGCGGAGGCTGGTAATTCAGCAGATGGGAATGTCGGAGATTGAGATTGCGCCCATGATCTGGAAACTTTCTTCTCAATGACGCTACTTAAAGCTGTACAATTAGCAGAGCAACCACAACCACTGTGATGATGATCACAGCCGTAATTAGAATACGGTCCAAGCGTTTTCTGCGACCAATAATTTCTGAAACAATCTTTTTCCGTTCTTCTTCGGAAACTTCTGGAACATCGTATTCGGTTTTCTTCTGACCAGCTTGTTCGGGTTGTTTGAAGCGTTCGCGTCCCTTTCTTCGATTGTTGTTCTTCATCGAAGATTGCATATTGCTCATATGTCCACCGCCTCCCATGTGCCGAAGGTAGGAAATCTAAAGCTTTAGGTCATCATCCAACACGTCTTCATTGGGCGTAACCGTTTTCGATTCTTTCTTCCAAATACGAAGCATGATCCAGTAATAGATGGTAACTGCAATAAGCCCTGTGAGAGGAAAAGCAATAGTAGTTAGTAATCGATTGAAAACAAAACCATCTCCACGCGAAAAGAGTAATATGGCCGAAACTAACAAGGCAAGAATGACGCCCCCGAAAAGAAATATGCCCAGGGCAATGGCCAAATGCGGTACAACTGGTTTTTTAAATCGTTTTGCTAGAAGATATATCCAGCGCAGCGAAATAAAAACAAACAAAAAGATTTGCCACTCTTCAGACATACTCAAACCGTTTTATCAAGTTGATCCATAGATTCATCCAATAATTCCTCATCGGCTTTTACCTCCTTCGACCAATTACTCTTGAGAATGTAGTGTAAAACAGCAACAGCACCTGCCCCAAATGGCATGGCAACTAGCGTGGCAATCATTCTGTTTTGAAGTGAACCAATGTCACCACTTGAGCTTATAACATCAAGCATCATAAAAATCACAACACTTAAAATTCCTACACCATAATACGTACCAACAGCTAATAAGGCGTAAAGCCAGCTATTGGGTTTTTTATGCTTTTTTGCAAGATTGTAAACCCAGCGCGCCAAAAAATAAACAATCAAAAGTCCAAGCATGTAATTTTCTTTTGCTTTTGAAAGTAATCATTTTACCTCATCGCCCAACATTTTGTGATTTCCTAGTATTTTCGTAGAAGTAAACAATTATGACACAAATCGTACCGCCATTTTCGTATCAGGGAACGCTCGCTGTTCCTTATTCTAAGAGTTATTTGCAACGTGCTATTGCGATTGGTGTGTTGTGCAAAAATGATGTGATAATCACAGGTTTTACTCCAGGCAATGATGCTCTTGCCGCTCGTTCTATAGCGGAGAAACTAGGGGCAAAAACCCAATTGTCAGGCGATGTTTTATCCATGTCTTTTCAGGGAAGTTCAACCGATGTTATTTCCATCAATTGCGGGGAGTCTGGTTTAAGTACAAGGATGTTCAGTCCCATTGTAGCGAGCCTTTTCAGTCAAACAACTATCGAGGGAGAAGGGTCAATTTTGGTAAGACCCATGGATATGGTCATTGACGCGCTAGAGAAATTGGGTGCAAAAGTGCAATCGAATGAAGGGAAGTTACCATTAAAAATCGAAGGAAAAATACAAGCGGGAACATTAGAAATTGATGGTTCGGAAAGTTCTCAGTTACTTACAGGACTGCTAATTGCTCTCGCTTTTTTAGAAGACGAAAGCACGGTTCACGTTCACAACTTGAAAAGTATACCGTATGTACAAATGACCTTAGACATATTGGCCGCTTTTGATGTTCAAATCGAGCATGATAACTATAAAACCTTCTGGATTCCAAAGACTTCGATAGAAGCGAAAAAAAGGAGCTATATCGTTGAGGGGGACTGGAGTGGTGCTTCGTTTCATGTGGTTGGAGCAGCGTTATCTGGAGAAATTGCGTTGACAGGTTTGAACCCAGAGTCCGCCCAGGCAGACCGTGCGATTGTAGATGCAGTAAAACGAGCAGGAGCAAGTGTTTCGTGGAAAGAAGGCGTCCTTTCTGTTTCTGGGGGAGTGACAACTGCATTTGAATTTGATGCAACACACTGTCCAGACCTATTTCCTCCGCTGGCAGCCTTAGCGGTAGGTTGTCCAGGAACATCCATCATAAAAGGAGTCTCACGACTGGCATCGAAGGAAAGTAATCGTGGATTAACTATCCAATCTGAATTGAGAAAATTGGGAATAAATGTTGTTTTGGAAGGCGACATTATGAAGGTCTCAGGAGGAAAACCGAAGGCGGAAGCAATCAACTCCAACAACGATCACAGAATTGCAATGATGGGAGGAATTCTGGCAACCTTAACCGACGAACCGATTAGAATTGAAGATCCGCAAGCAATCAACAAAAGCTATCCCAGATTTTTTATGGATTTGGAGAAAATATCGAATTTGTAATGAAAAATGTAGATTGGAATGAAACCTACGAAGGGACATTAGAGGATCGCTTTGGGTTTCTATTTACAAGTGAATTGCTCCAGGAAATTCGTAAGAATGGTCAACTAATTGAAGTGGCCGAGGGTGAGATTATCCTGGACCTTGGAGATACGATGCAACACATGCCCATCTTGTTGGAAGGGGCTATAAAAGTCCTTCGTGAAGATGAGGAAGGCGATGAATTGTTATTGTACTTTTTGGAAACCGGCGATACCTGCGCCATGACGATGTCCTGCTGTATGGGGGATCGAAAAAGTAAAGTACGTACTGTAGCCGAACGTGATAGCAAAATTGTGATGATTCCATTAGATAAAATGTCAGACTGGATTCAACAGTTCACAGATTGGCGCAGTTTCATTTTTGATAGCTACTCTGTTCGTTTGTCGGAGTTATTGGAGTCCATTGATAGTTTGGCCTTTATGAATATGCATGAGCGTGTTTACAAGTACCTGAAAGATAAAATGATGGTGAATTCCAATTCAGAATTAAATGTGACGCACCGGGAAATTGCCGGCGATTTGCACACTTCTCGGGTTGTTATTTCTCGAATATTGAAAAGTCTAGAGCGCGAGGGCCGAATCGCTCTACATCGAAACCGACTGGAGGTTTTGAAGTGGTGAAAACCTCAATCTGTTAATTGAAAAACTTTTTCAGTACTTCCGTCATCGTAGATGAAAATGACCCATTGATTAGACGTGCTCTTCACTTCTCTGCCCAACAGATCCACTATTTTGACCAATTTCCGTTCAGAAGGTAAGGGTGTGGTTAGGCCCGCTGTACCAAGTGTCACAGTCGTACACAATCGATCGTTCATCACATTCAAATCCGTCACTTTATTAGGATAACTTGTGTAAATGCATATTTCCTGGTTCAGTGAATCTGTCGGGAACGAGCGTTGATTCGTGTGAATTGTTCCCAAGGATATCCAAACTGAATCGCCAGGGGCCAAATTTAAATTGAAAAATTCTTCGCCGTAGTAAATCAAACCACAAGCGAGAGCGGGAGAAACGTAGTGATTCATCCGACAACTTTGCACGACATTAGAACCGAAGTTTTTCAATAACACATCGGCACCAATTTCTACCTGAAAAACAGCATTGAAGTTCGGGTTCAGGGTTATAGACGATTGTGTAATTTGAATGTCCACTATACCAATATCCGATCTATTTACGCTATCGTTTTGGAGGTCGTTCAATGCGTAATCTAAATAACGAATAGTGAAGTGCTCAGATAACGCGAAGTCTGCAGCAATAGATAAATGTTCGTCGGTATAATCAATGGGTTGATCGTCCACATTTTCCGCGATAATTGTACGATCATCAATTGTCTGCAAATCTCGATTCAAATAGAATAAATGCACTTCGTTGTTAGTGGCGCTGACGCAACGAATGTCTGAATCACGCACCCTTAAACGGCCTAAGTTGGTAAATCCATTAATTGTTCCAGAGTTGATTTCTTGAAATGAGTTATCATAAATAAACAAGCTATCTTTTGTCGAAAGGTAAAGCGTATCATTCCACACGACTGCATCAGAAATGAAGGTAGAAAAGGTTTTAGACGCCGTTAAACTTCCGCTTCCGTCATAACCAAAAAGGGAAAACTGTTTGTAAGCAATAGCCTCGAAGCCTGATAGTTGATCGACACCCTTGAATCCACTAGCCGGTATTTGTAACGAAGTTTCGTCAGTTCCAAAGGTGCTGATGGCGAGAATGTTAGATTCTAGTGGGTCTGAGACGTTTACAAGGATTTGATTGTTTTGAGTGAGTGTTAGACCATTTGCAGAAACCCCAAAACAAACGGTATCAGACCAATATTTGTTCCAGCTGATATTTCCATTGCTTTCTACTTTTGTTAGAAACCAAAAACAGCCACCAGAAACGTCACAGGTAGGACGGGCATAGCCCAAAATGTAAACACCCCCATTTTCGGAACGAATCATTTCTTCGACAATTACTACTTCTGCAGCTTGCGGGGTAATTGGAACTTCCCAAATTTCGTTTCCAAGCGTGTCTATCTTGATTAAGGATGATGCAGTAAAGAAACTTGCAGAGAGCGTTTGTTCTTTGACAAAGATGGAGAAGTCTTCAAATGCGACTATACCTTTTGCATTTTGCGAATAGTCGTCATTGTAACCCAACTCAACATTCAACCCCTGACTCCAAGCTGATATGGAAATCAGACAAATTACACCAATTAACGCCCCTTTCATCCTTCACAATTTCTAACTAAAATACGAAAAAGTAGGGTGAGAAGTTGGTAATCAAGCAGTAATTAAAGAGGACGAAACTTTGAATTTGGCCTAAACCAATACACTCAGAAGCGATGGTAATGAATGCAAATTCCCTTATTCAAAAAAGGCCACCCAAATGGGCAGCCTTGTAACGTTATCTATTATTTTAAATCTAAAGAGTACCTCGCTTTTCCTGCTCTCTTTCAATCGACTCAAAAAGAGCTTTAAAGTTTCCAGCACCGAATCCACGAGCTCCCATACGTTGAATTATTTCAAAAAACAAAGTAGGTCGATCTTCCACTGGTTTTGTGAAAATCTGTAACAAATAGCCTTCTTCATCCGCGTCAATCATGATACCCAGCCCTTTCAGCGTTTCAATGTCCTCACGCAATTCATGGTCGTGAGCCATCAAACGCTCGGGAACAGCTTTGTAATATTCGTCAGGAGGCGTGCTTAAAAATTCCACGCCACGGCTACGCATTTTAGATACGGTAGAAATAATGTCGTTGGTAGCCACAGCAATGTGTTGTACGCCCGGTCCTTCGTAAAAGTCTAAGTATTCTTCAATTTGCGATTTTTTCTTTCCTTCTGCCGGCTCGTTGATAGGGAATTTGATACGACCGTTTCCGTTGCTCATTACCTTACTCATTAGAGCAGAGTATTCTGTATGAATCTGCTTGTCATCGAACGATAAAAAGTTCTCAAACCCCATAACATCCTCATACCATTTTACCCAAACATTCATTTCATTCCAGCCTACATTTCCAACCATATGGTCGATATACTTCAAACCAACAGGTTCAGGGTTGTAGTCTGATTTCCACTCCATAAAACCAGGCATAAACGTACCCTTGTAATTTTTTCGCTCTACAAACATATGAACGGTTTCTCCATACGTGTAAATTCCGGCTCGAACTACTTCTCCGTGCTCGTCGGTTTCTACTGTTGGTTCCATGTATGATTTGGCTCCACGACTTGTCGTTTCTTCGTACGCTTTTCGAGCATCTTCTACCCAAAGAGCGACTACTTTGACCCCGTCACCATGTTTTACAATATGGTCATTGATAGGGTTTTTTGAGCTCAATGGTGTGGTAAGAACCAGCTTGATTTTATCTTGTTTGATAACATAGGAAACGGAATCTTTTGCTCCAGTTTCCAGTCCTCGGTAGGCGAACGATTGAAAACCGAATGCCGTTTTGTAAAAGTGAGCTGCTTGCTTTGCGTTCCCTACATAGAATTCGACATAATCTGTTCCCAGTAAGGGTAAAAAATCCTGCGCTCCTTCAAAGATTTTTTCCAATCCGTAATCTACGTTCTGAATGTCTTTGCTCATAATTTAATTTTTTAATGTAGCCATGATTGGTAGTAATCTTCTACCTCCAACTCAAGGGCTTGTTTGGTTAATTTCAAAGGTTTAAATGTGTCTACCATAACGGCTAGCTCTTCCGTTTCTTTTTTCCCAATACTGCGCTCATATGCACCAGGGTGTGGTCCATGCGGAATTCCTGCTGGATGCAAGGTAATTTGACCACGTTCAATATTGTTTCGACTCATAAAATCACCGTCCACGTAATATAACACTTCGTCCGAATCTATGTTACTATGATTGTACGGTGCTGGAATTGCGTCAGGATGATAATCGTACAAACGCGGAACAAACGAACAAATAACGAAGGCATCTGTTTCAAAAGTTTGGTGTACTGGCGGTGGCTGATGCACGCGACCTGTCAATGGTTCAAAGTCGTGAATGGAAAATGCATACGGGTAATTATATCCATCCCATCCAACAATATCAAAAGGATGTGACGCATAGTTGTAAGAGTATAAAATTCCTTCTTTTTTAGTTTTAACAAGGAAGTCACCCAACTCATCATGCGTTTCCAATTCATGCGGCGGACGAATATCACGCTCGCAGAAAGGTGAGTGCTCCAACAATTGACCAAACCAGTTACGGTAGCGTTTTGGTGTATAAATCGGTCGTTTTGATTCAATAACAAACAATCGATTGTCTTCCGTATCAAAGTCTATTTGGTAAATCATCCCGCGAGGAATTACCAGGTAATCACCGTATGAGAAATCGATATTTCCCAGTTGCGTTCGTAGCTTTCCACTTCCTTCGTGAATAAAAAGTACCTCGTCACAGTCAGCGTTTTTGTAAAAATATTCGCGCAAGGACTTTTTGGGAGCAGAAAGAACCAAGGTAACATCTGCATTGGTTAACATGGGGACACGACTATCTAGAAAATCGTCTTTGGGAGCTACCTTGTACCCCATAAAACTCCTCATTTTTAATTGTTTTTCTAAGGCTACTTCGGGGTTAACATCTACCGCCTCGATAAAGTCTTTTACAATCGTTGGCGGATGATTGTGGTACAGTAAACTCGACATCCCATCGAAGCCGATAGTTCCGAAAAGTTGTTCTTGAAATAGCTCGCCGTTTTCTTTGCGGTAAACTGTGTGTCTTTTTTTAGGGAACCTCCCTAGTTTATGATAAAATGGCATAATCGTTCTTTAAAAATTTGAATACAAAAAGGTAACGAAGGAAGCAAAGTTCATTCTGGGTTCCTCTTGTTCAAGTAATTCAAATAAAGTATTAATTCCGTCCACATGTGCTTAAATTTAGCGAACGTGGCGAAAATAGGAGGTATGATCTAGGTAAAAAATGATAATTGTCATAAAAGTAGATTCGCGCTGCTTTTTTACATTGCCACTAGGAAATTTGTGAAATAATAATTCTATTTGTTGGAATAATTTCGAGGTATGGCAGAGAAGATTTTAGTTATCGGTGCAGGAGGGCAAATAGGTACAGAATTAGTACTGAAACTGCGTGAGATGAAAGGTGAAGAGAATATAGTTGCGGCTGATGTTCGCGATAATTGCCCCAAAGCAATTCAAAATGGACCATATGTCAGAATGGATGTTTTGGACCGTGAATTTGTGCGTGAGTTCATCATAGATAACGAGATCAAGCAAGTTTACTTGTTGGCAGCGCTTTTAAGTGCAACGGCAGAGAAGAATCCAGATTTTGCCTGGCGATTAAACATGGAGGGCCTATTCAATATTCTGGATCTTGCCAAAGAAAAGTACCTCACCAAAGTATTTTGGCCGAGTTCTATCGCCGTTTTTGGTCCCACAACTCCGAAAACAAATACACCACAGCGAACAGTAATGGAGCCAAGTACCGTTTATGGTATTTCTAAGCAGGCAGGTGAGCGCTGGTGCGAATACTATTTCAATAACTACGATGTTGATGTGCGTAGCATACGATATCCTGGCTTAATCTCATACACGAGTTTACCAGGGGGAGGAACAACAGATTACGCGGTCGATATATTCTATCAGGCCAAGTTGTCCGGTCACTATACGAGTTTTCTAAGTGAGAATTCGGCCCTACCCATGATGTTCATGGAGGATGCCATTCGAGCGACCATAGAGCTGATGGAGGCTCCTGCAGAACAAGTGAAGGTAAGATCCTCCTACAACCTTGGCGGGATAAGTTTTACTCCAAAAGAACTGGCAGTTGCCATTCAGGAAGAAATGCCGGACTTTAGCATAGACTATGCACCCGATTTCCGTCAAAAAATTGCGGACTCCTGGCCAGGTTCTATTGACGACAGTGATGCCAGAAACGACTGGGGTTGGAAAGAGGAGTACGACCTGAAAAAACTGGTGCAAACGATGTTAAATAATGTCGATGTGTCGTTAATTCAGGATTAAATACGTTAAAAAACAAACACTTACCTTAATAAACAGCATTTTTATTCATCGATGAAATTTGACCATTCAGCGAAAAGTGCTTTGAAATGTTTGCAGTCGGACCTTCTATTTGTATATTCGATACTAGAACTGAATACTCCCGAACGAATAAATTAACTTGAGAGATGGCCAAACATGCTTTACTACTACTAGGTGTCTTTGTCGGGATATGTGTATTTCCTAGTTTTGCTGGTAGCGATCAGGGTGGACCTGTGAACAAAGTCGATGAGGAAGGGAAAAAACAAGGGAAATGGATTTACCTGGGAAAAGATCGACCGAATTTGGGTTTTCCTGCAGAAGGTAAAATTGAAGAGGGGACATACAAAGACGACCGAAAAGAAGGTACTTGGATTAAGTATCACAACGACGGAAAGACTCCAAAACTTAAAGGAGAATATCACAACAATAGACCTTCAGGAGCTTACGAAAAAATTGGTGCCAATGGTATCGTAATTGAACGCGGAACTTTTGTCAAAGGCAAATACGTCAACAAATTAGAGCGTTTTCATCCAGATGGAAGTCCTAAATACGTAGGTAACCACGATGAAAACGGCCTCGAGGAAGGTAAGATTGTCTATTATTACCCGAACGGACAAGAAGAATATGTTTACGAAGCAGTTGACGGTAAACCAACAGGTAAGGCAATCCGATACTACGAAAATGGAAACATCAAAGAAATCACAACGTACGGAGCGGACGGAACACTTATGAATAAAGAGTACCGTGAACCTGTAGACCCAATTACACCAAGTCCAGACCCTTCGTTCCAAAACAACGAACGTCCACCGTCAATTGGACCTTCTCCTAGAACTAAAGGAGCTAAATTCCAGCCGAACGGATACAACAAAGTTTACAATGATAATGATGAGATCAGTCAGGACGGTGAATTCAAGGATGGAAGATTGTTTGATGGAAAGGTATATGTCTACGACGAAGACGGAATTCTACTAAAGGTACGCGTCTTTAAAAATGGATTCTACCATTCAGATGGACAACTTTAACGATTAAGTAAAATATTTCGAAAGCCTCGGTGAGTTTCACTGAGGCTTTTTTATGTTCAATCCCTATATTTGTTCGAATCAACAACCGATCAATGGCAAAGAAAATTAGTGCTACTACCCATTCAATTCCAGATTTTTCACAGTCACCAAGAATTGATAAAGTAGGTGTCGAAGAGCGCGTTTCCAGATTTCAGAAGAGAAGTATCAAAAACGAAGCGAAAATGCAAGGTTTGCATATGGCGTTGAGTATGATTGACCTTACCACATTGGAAGGGAAGGATACACCTGGAAAAGTAAAACAAATGTGTTTCAAAGCAGCGCATTTACACGATGTACATCCAGGACTACCAACAGTAGCCGCAGTTTGTGTCTATCCTTCCATGGTTGAAACTGCCAGGAAAGAAATAGAAGGAACAGGAATCAATGTAGCTTCTGTTTCTACTGCATTCCCCGCCGGACAAGCTCCTTTGGAAGTTAAGATCGCAGATACGAAGTTCGCGGTGGACGCTGGAGCAGATGAAATTGATATGGTAATCTCTCGTGGTAAATTTCTTAGCGGAGAATACAATTTCGTTTTTGATGAAATTGCAGCGATTAAAGAAGCCTGTGGTAAATCTCGATTGAAAGTCATACTGGAAACTGGTGAATTGGTCACTTTGGACAACGTGCGACGAGCGAGTGATATTGCTATGTACGCTGGCGCAGATTTTATCAAAACATCGACGGGTAAAATTCAACCAGCTGCAACCATGCAAGTGACCTACACCATGCTCGAAGCAATTCGCGATTTTAAACTGAAAACTGGAATTCAGGTGGGAATGAAGCCCGCAGGAGGGATCTCGAATGCTAAATTAGCGCTTCACAATCTTGTGATGGTCAATGAAGTGTTGGGAGGCGATTGGCTAACTAACGAATGGTTCCGATTTGGAGCCAGTAGTCTGGCAAATGATGTCCTAATGCAAATAATGAAAACAACAACAGGCGTATATCAATCGTCTGATTATTTCTCAATCGACTAGAAATGGCAAAGAAAAACAAGAAGATGAATTGGGAATATGCACCGGCGCCTGAGAGCACTGGACACATCAACCTGAAGAAAAAATACGACCTTTTCATTAATGGGAAATGGGTGAAACCGAGTTCAGGAAAATATTTTGATAGCACGAATCCAGCCAATAAGGAAAAATTAGCATCAGTGGCGCATGCCAATGAGAAGGATGTGGACAAGGCGGTAAAAGCAGCACGCAAGGCGTACACCGACGTATGGTCGAAAATGGAACCCTCAGAACGTGCTAAATATATTTATCGAATTGCTCGTTTGATGCAAGAACGTGCACGTGAATTCGCGGTAATTGAATCTTTAGATGCCGGTAAAGTAATAAGAGAGTCCCGCGATGTCGATGTTCCCTTGGCGTGCAATCACTTCTTTTATTATGCAGGCTGGGCGGACAAGCTAGAGTATGCTTTTCCAAATAGAGAAGTGCGTTCATTAGGGGTGGCAGGACAAATTATCCCATGGAACTTTCCACTTTTAATGGCAGCCTGGAAAATTGCTCCTGCCCTTGCTACGGGAAATACTGTTGTGTTGAAACCCGCAGAAACAACATCATTAACAGCTCTCAAACTCGCTGAGATTATTGAAGAGTCTGGATTGCCAGATGGCGTGGTAAATATTGTAACGGGTTATGGTGATACGGGGGCAGCCATCGTGAACCATGAAGATGTAGATAAAATCGCCTTTACAGGTTCGACGGCCGTAGGAAAGATCATTCAGAAAGCAATAGCCGGAACACAGAAGAAAGCTACGCTGGAACTGGGAGGAAAATCGGCAAATATCATTTTGGATGACGCACCTCTGGATCAAGCCGTAGAAGGAATAGTTAATGGTATTTTCTTCAATCAAGGACATGTTTGCTGTGCTGGATCTCGCTTGTTCGTGCAAGAATCAGTTGCAGAGCAGGTAATAGAGAAATTGAAACATCGTATGAATTCACTGATAGTCGGCGATCCGATGGACAAAAATACTGACGTAGGAGCCATCAATTCAAAGGAACAACTGGATGTGATTAACTCTTATCTAAAAATCGGACAAGAGGAAGGAGCAACAATGTACCAGGCAGATTGTGCGCTTCCTTCAAATGGATATTATTGTCGACCTACTTTGTTTACAGACGTCGCACAATCAAGCAGAATTGTTCAAGAAGAGATATTTGGACCTGTACTAACCATTCAAACTTTCAGAACAGTCGACGAGGCAATCCAAAAGGCAAATAATACACCTTATGGACTAGCAGCTGGTGTATGGACCGATAAAGGATCAAGAATTTTCAATTTGACGACGAAACTCAAAGCTGGTGTGGTTTGGGCTAATACATACAATAAGTTCGATCCAACATCTCCATTCGGAGGATATAAGGAAAGCGGATTCGGAAGAGAAGGAGGTTTGCACGGATTGGAAGCATACGTAAAATTTAACTAAGATGGCACGATTGGAAGTTTTGAAAACATTTAAGATATATATAGGAGGTGCTTTTCCTCGTACTGAATCTGGACGTTACTACACTCCTAAGAACGAAAATGGAGAAGCACTAGGGAACATTTGTCTTTCCTCTCGAAAAGATATTAGAAATGCTGTTGTTGCTGCCCGAAAAGCTTTTGGCGGTTGGTCGGAGAGAGCGGCGTTTAACAGGGGGCAGATCCTTTACCGTATTGGTGAAATGTTGGAAGGAAGAAAAGCGCAATTCGTGGCAGAGTTACAATTGCAGGGAGCAACGAAAGCACAGGCTGAGAAAGAAGTAGCCGTAGCCATCGACCGTTTGGTGTATTACGCTGGTTGGTGTGATAAAATTAGTCAAGTTAGCGGAGGTGTGAATGCAGTGGCATCTTCTCACTTCAACTTTTCCGTGAATGAACCTATGGGAGTTGTTGGAATTATTGCAGATCAGTCTACATCGTTGATTGGACTTGTATCTCAGATAGCTCCTGTCATCGCTGGAGGAAATACTTGTGTTTGTATTGCCTCAGAAAATTTGCCATTGTGCGCCATTACTTTTGCAGAAGTTTTGAATTCATCGGATGTACCGGGGGGCGTTGTCAATATTCTTACGGGAACCGCTGACGAAATGTTGAAACCATTGGCGACCCACATGGATGTAAATGCCATTGTATACGCTGGAAATGACGCCAAAACGTTAAATAGCATTCAGGAATATGCGGTCGAAAATTTGAAACGCGTACGAAACTATTCACAAGACTGGATGAATGCACGTGCTCAAGGACTGCATTTTGTTACCGATCTCATGGAAGTTAAAACAACGTGGCACCCTATTGAAAATATTGGTGGTGCGACTTCGTCGTATTAGACCAGACGATTCCAATAACCGCAAAGTCGCAAAGTACGCCAGACATGTACGCACAACTATTTCGAGTATGAATGCAATGGTATGAATGCAATGGATTATGACACCGTCATAATCTAGCGTTCTCAAAAGTGTGTCATGAGCGCCAATTCTTTGCGTGCCTGGCGCCCTAGCGGTGAAAAAACGATGTGTAATTAATATTCTAAGTATCGAAATAAATACGAATGACATCAAGGTAAAACCTTCCATTCTAGAGATTCGCATGAAGAAACCACAAAGTACGCTAAACGTTTACACTTTACTTTTAGGAGTAATAGCACAACGAATTATAAAAGCGTTCTAAAAAGAAAAAGCTGTCTCAAATTAGAAGACAGCTTTTTTAATTTTCATGGATTTCTTAATGGTGATGGTTGTGACCGTCATGATTGTGGTCGTGTCCATCATGATCATGATGATCGTGCGTTTCTTCTTCAAGTTCTCCCGGAACCACAGATACTACCTCAATTTCGAAGATTACATCTTCGTAAGGTTTAATTTGCGCCCCTGGATTTCCTCCAACTCCATATGCGAGATGGTAAGGAAGGTAGAATGTCCCAGATCCTTTTGGTCCCATTAATTGCAAAGCTTCCTCAAATCCATTTACCATTCTGCGACGTGGATTTTGAAACTGAAATTTCATCGACTCCATTCCTTCGTCTTTGGTGTTGAAGAATGTCTCACCAGAATAACGGTGTATTCCTTCTGTATGTACTTCCAGGGTATCTCCCGGGGTCACCATTTTTCTTCTTTTTCCACGCTTGTTTAATCGGTATACCAAACCTGATTCCGTTTGCTTCAACTTTCGTGCTTCTTTTTTCGGTAATGAAGATTTCAACATCTCATAGAACCCTTCATTAAAGTCTTCGATAGACATTTTTGATACCGAGTCCACATAAGCCGGCCAAACCACGAACTCTTCGTAAAAAGGAGCATATAAGGTTTGAAACGTTTCTGATGCGTTGAATGCTTTTGCTTTGTCTCCAACGCGTAGAACCGTAACCTTATCCATTGTGTCGTTTTGTTCGATAGCATCGACAACATCCTGGCCTTGCACTACATGACCAAATACAGTGTGCTTGCCATCTAACCAAGGAGTTGCTTTATGCGTGATAAAGAACTGACTTCCATTTGTATTTTTTCCGCTATTCGCCATAGAGAGAATACCCGGTCCAGAGTGCTTCAAATCTGCCACGATCTCATCTGGGAAACGGTAACCAGGACCTCCACGGCCCGTTCCAGTCGGATCACCTCCCTGTATCATAAAGTCATTGATAACTCGGTGGAATTTAATTCCGTTGTAGTAAGGTTCTGTAAATTCTTGCCCTGCTCCTTTGAAATTCCCTTCGATCAAACCAACAAAATTGGCAACTGTCATTGGGGTTTTCTCAAATTCCAATTCACAAATAATTTTTCCTTTTGTTGTTTCGAAAACGGCATACATTCCTGGTGCCATAGCCAGATCCTTCATTTCTACAGGCTCTTCTTGAGCGAAGAGTGATCCAGAAAGAAAGAAGGAGAGAAATATGATTAAGAGTTTGTTCATAATATTCATTTTTTGAATCCCTAAAAATAACAGGCTCTTATGGATTTTACAAAAGTCCTGCCGAACTTTAACGTTAATTGCGTTGGTCAACCCCCCAGGACATTTTGTTTCGAATGGTGTCCAGGAAGTTATTATCCTCAAATTTGATCACATTAATCATGTAATCACTTTTATATACATTGATTTCTTCGCCATTTTTTATCGAGTACGATGTTCCATCCAAACTCACCAAATTAGAGCGGTTACGGCTTTCCATACTCAATTTGATAGGCATGTGATCAGGTACCACCATCGGACGAACCGTCAAATTGTGTGGTGCAATCGGAGTTAAGATGTGTACCTGACAGCCTGGTGTTACAATTGGCCCACCACAGCTTAGATTGTATGCTGTAGAACCTGTCGGCGTACTTAAAATTAAGCCATCTGCCCAGTACGAATTCAGATATTTGTCGTCCAAAGAGACATGGACAGTGATCATGGAAGAAGTATCCTTCTTTTGTAATGTTAATTCATTCAGCGCGATGTTGTTTTCTCCCAGATTAATTCCATTCGTTTCCACTCGGAGCAAAGAGCGTTTCTGATGCACATATTTTTGGTGAAAGACCATGTCCATAGCCTCTTGTAAATACGATCTAGACACATTCGCCAGGAATCCTAGTCTTCCAGAGTTGATACCCAAAACCGGTACGCCAGAGTCACGAACATATTTCACATTTTGCATAAATGTTCCGTCACCTCCAATGCTAAAACTTAGGTCAATTCCAGATTTAAAATCTTGATGTGAGGAGAACTGCTCGGCGTTTTTATCCAACCCAATTTTCTTCATCAGATGTTCTTTGAGCTTCTCTTCGAAAACCGGAGTCCAGCCAAAATCTTTCAGAATTCCCAAAATTTCAATGTAGAATTCCAAATTAATCTTGTTGATACGCCTGCCGTAGATTGCAACCTTCATATATTACAAATTGAGGTAATTCATTAAAGCATCGTAACGAAACTTGAAATCATCTTCAAAGGCACTTTTCTGGTAAGAAGCTTTAATGATATAGTCGTAACGTTCAAACGTACGAATGATTCGATCCAACTCTAACTGGTTCAATTTCAAGGTCACTTCTACGTTCGTAGAATCAGGCGAAGACATTATGTACGAACTCAAAATCTTGGCATCGTTACTTTCAACAATTTGAGCAATTTGTGACATTGAGTAATCGTTGTGTGCTACCTCCAGCACTAAAATACCTCCAGATTCCTTAATACTACCTGTATTCGCAATTAAGGTGAGCAAATGGTGAACGCTTGTGCAGCCAAGGTATTCTTCCTTTTCGTCTAGAACTGGAATCAAACTCAACTTGAACTCGGCAATTTTGGATAACACTTGATAAATATGGTCTCCAGCAAAAGCGTAGGGCCTCGGGAGGTGCTGAAACAAAACATCCAGGGTTTGGTTCAACTCCATTTTATCCAGGATGTCAGTTTCTGAAACAACGCCCACAAAATTGCCATTTTTCATTACAGCCAGGTGGGAAACCTTGAATTCATCCATCCAGCTAAGTGCTCGTTCTCCTGTATCTAAATGTGTTAACGGTGGAATTTCTTCCGTGATTAAATCCTTTGCTCTCATTGTTATTGCTAATGTACTATAAATCCTTAGTTAGTTCGTACTTTTGCTAGGACAAAATAGGCCTATGGAAACCAAGTTGAGTGTGAATGTGAACAAAATTGCAACCCTAAGAAATGCCCGTGGAGGAGACGTGCCGAATGTGGTGCAAGTTGCCTTGGATTGTGAACGGTTTGGAGCGGATGGAATTACTGTGCATCCGCGACCAGACGAACGCCACATCACCACAAAAGATGTTTACGATTTGGCTGAAAAAGTAACGATGGAATTTAATATTGAAGGTTATCCAGACGAGCGATATTTAGAGTTGATTTCGGCTACAAAACCCGCACAGGCAACATTGGTTCCAGATCCACCGCATGTACTGACTTCCAACGCTGGATGGGACACAAAAAAGAACGAGGGGCTTTTGACGGATTTAGCACAACGTTTTAAAAGTGAAGGGATTCGTTCATCTATTTTTGTCGATACCGAACTTGAGAATATTGAACATGCCGCGAAATGTGGGGTGGATCGCATCGAGCTATATACAGGTCCGTTTGCGGAAGATTTTGCAAAAGATCCAGAAGCAGCAGTGAAAGATTATGTGGTAGCGGCAAATCTTGCTGTCGAATTAGGTTTGGAAATCAATGCTGGACATGACCTAAATTTGGATAATCTTCGCTTTTTTAAGGAACAAATCCCGCAATTATTAGAGGTTTCCATTGGACATGCATTGGTGGCAGATGCTTTGTATTACGGACTGGAAAACACAGTTCAGATGTACAAAAGGTTGCTGAAGTAGTCGGCAGAAACAGTCAATTATTCTCTACGGCAATCGGTAAAACAGGGAATGGGTTAGTTCTCTACCGACCAGGTCAATGCCAATTCGAATGTAAACTAGAGTAGAATCAACACAGCTATGGCTATTACAAGAATTAACAGGAACGCCATTAGCATTAGCGCTGCAACATTTTTATTTTTCCGTACTGATTCCTTATGGATAGTCTCCGATTTTTCAGTAGGACCTTGTCGATAGTCTTGTAAATATTCTCTATACAATTGCCCCCTTTGAACAAACATGATAATCCCACCAATTATCATAGCAATTGGTACAAGAACGAAGTACACAATAGGGCCGGCGATGGTCCCTCCCAAGAATCCAACGAAAGCCGCAATCAAGAACATAAAAAAGCCAATAACCAGACCAAGAATAATGAGTAAAACTCCTGCTGCTGTCAACCCAGGAAACGCTGTGGCTGCGCTTAGGGGTGGTTTGTAGACTGTTACTTTGGGCTGGTTTTGCATATCTTCTTCTTCGTGAATTGTGGCATTTTCGGGGTCAACATCAGTTTTTTGGGTTTCTTCCGAGGCTTCTGGGGTCTTTGGGGCGTTTCTTCTCTCATGTTCTCGTTTGTTAGCGATAACGATGAATACACCAAAAAATAAAAAGAGAAATACTGTAATGGTATAAATTGGATTAATACTCGTGAATATTAGGATGCTCGCAGTAATCCAAATGACGGCTACGACTAGAGCGAAATTCAACAGTTGTTGTCTTGGGTGTGCCGCATCTCTTTTCTTTTTGCCTTCCTGAATAACTAAGTAAGTGATAAGAGCCGCCAAAATGGTGAGTCCAATGGGGATCAGCAAAGGAATGTAACCAGAGGTTAAAGCAATAATAAAAAAAGCAATTATTCCCAAACCAGCGACTGTAAGGGGTACGGCAGAATGCCACTCTCGATAGATTGTCTCTTGCTCTTCGGGTTTTTCGCGCTTTGTATTATGAGTATCCGATGTTCCAGTTGGAGATTGTAAAGGGGGGAGTGCAATCGCTTCGTCCGGCTTTATTTCATTACTGTGTGAGGTGCTTCTACTAGGGTCAGATGGAGTGGGTACTATTTTTTTGTCTTCGTCTTCTGCTGTTGCATTCAATTCTGATCTGGCGATTACATCGTTGGTAGCATTCAGCTTTTTGGAAGTATTTTGAATAGCTGCTTCAGACTTTTCTGAATTTCGTTGATTAAAATTCCATTGCACAAACCACCCCTTTCGATGCACGCGTTTCTGCACGGTACATGAGGAATCAATAAAAACATTACTGATTACGATCATTGAAATGATCCATATGCGTGTGGTGGTTACCCTTGATTTTTTATCGTGCATTAGCGCTTTAAAATGAAAGCAAGGAAATAAGAATTACGGCAATTATTCCACCGATTACGCCAAGAAAAATCTTATCATTCTTTTTCAGTGGTTCGCGTTCTTTCTTTACTCTTTCAGTTTCTTGCTTCCTTAAACGTGGATCAGGAGGAGAAGGTTGAGAATTTAATGGAGCCAAGGCTGTTCGGGTTGCCAACACTATAAATAAGATGCCTGATAATAGAAATAGTCCCAAATATAATGGTGCGCCAATCAACGAACCGCTGGAGAATAGATATACCAAACCAAATAATAGCCCCATAGCGATGAGAGCGCAACCAACGAATAATAACACCCAAGCTAAAATAGGGATACGAGTAGGAGAGGATGCGCCACTTTTTAATTCTGCTGCTGGATGCCATATTTTTGTTTGAGAACTTGTGGCTAAAGGCCTATCAAATTCAACTGATTGAGTCGTTTTTCGGTAATTCGTGGTAGCTTCAGGAAGATCAGTTGTTGCGTCAGGTGAAATTTCTTTCGGTGCTATTTCTGCTTTCATTGCGTCATCGTTGAGATTAGCACTAGTTTTCGGAAAATGCCCTTCTTCATTCGCTTCAACCGCTGGTTGAGTAGGATCGATCTCAGTTTTCTCAATTACAACCTGTTTTTGAGAATCCTGGTTCTTGGAAAAATTCCATTGTACGAACCAGCCTTTTCGGTGAACACGCTTTTGAACGGTGCAAGCGTTGGCAAAGAACATGGCCAGTAACAAGATTAGAGGGATTCGGTAAAACTGACGCACGATCAATGGGTGTTTACGCGATCCAGTCGGTTTGAAATAAAGATTTTGACGCGCTCTAAATTCGCCTGCTCTGCCAAAAGATCCATGGTCTGTTCATCTTCTTGACCTGGTGCTGGAAGTTCTTTCTGAATTTCTGAGATCCGTTTCATGACCTTAGAAAGTTTGAAGGTATACGTAGATTTCGGAGCAGCTACACCTATTTTATCTTTTTCCGAAGGAGTAAGGATTTTGTGCTTCACCTCCCAATTCGGGCTCAATTGAATATCCTCCAATTCAATTTGGGTTACAAACTTTACGATTTCCTGATCCTCCATGCGTAAGAAAACGGTTGGCTTTAAAAAGATGTTTTCAGCAAGTGAATCTGTAACAATCTTGTGCATGCGGTTAAAAACGGGGGTATCAAAAGTGAGCTCATCCACATGCAATTCATGACAAATAAATTCTGCAACGCTCGTTTCCACCTTTTCGATTTCACCATGTTCGTTGAGCTGATCCACCGTTAAGGCTAGCGGACCATACTTCACCAAAATCCGCATCAAATCATACTCATAATGATCTTCCTCTGTAATAATAGCAACCTCCTGAGCCGCGGATTCTGTTTCGAAAGGGTTGGGCTCGTGCGCATACGGATCTTCTGATGGAGCCTGGGATTGTTCTTTTTGTTGTTCTTTCTGACGTGCCTCGTTTCGTTTCTTACGAAGCGATTCTTGCTGCGTCTTTTCCAGGTTATCCTGACGGTCTTTGGCGACTTCCGACCAAATAACATCTTCGCTTATTTCAAAGCGTTTCGCTACTTCCGGAATAAATACGTTTCGTGTTATTTGGTCTGGAATTAAGGAGACACTGTGTGCGATGTCTTTAATCAACTGTGCACGTCTGATCGGGTCATCGCCTTCACTTTCCAACAAAATATCCGCTTTGAAGGAAATGAAATCTTGTTGATGCCCCTTGATATAGTCCTCAATCTCAGTGGTGCTGTGCGCCTTTGCAAAAGAATCAGGATCTTCTCCGTCTGGAAATAAAACTACTTTTACGTTCAGACCTTCTTCCAAAATCAAATCGATTCCACGGAAAGAAGCTTTAATTCCAGCAGCGTCACCGTCGTAAAGAATTGTGATATTGTTCGTGTATCGCTTAACCAAACGAATTTGCTCACGGGTTAATGAAGTACCTGATGAAGAAACTACATTTTGAATTCCCGCCTGGTACATGCTGATTACATCCGTATAGCCCTCACACAAATAACAATTATCATACTTGATAATGTCACCTTTCGCAAAATACAACCCGTAGAGAATCTGGCTCTTATTGTAAATAAGACTTTCAGGTGAGTTGAAGTATTTTGCAACCTTTTTATCATTCTTCAGTGTTCTTCCGCCAAAGCCTAAGACCCTGCCCGAAACACTATGAATAGGAAACATAACGCGCCCCCGGAAAAAATCGAACGATCGATCTTCTTTTGTCTTTGTGAGACCAATTTTCTCAAGGTATTCAAGTTTGTAACCTTTGTCTAAAGCGGCTTTGGTAAAAGCATCACTTTTATTGGAACAGTAACCCAATTGAAATTTTTCGATAATCTCTGGTCGGAAACCGCGTTCGATAAAGTAAGACAAGCCAATGGTCTTCCCTTCATCCGTATTGTGCATCGTATCGACAAAGTGTTTCTGCGCAAATTCATTGATTATGTGCAGACTCTCGCGTTCTGATATGGCTTCTTGCTCCTCAGGTGTCAGCGGTTTCTCCTCGGGAATTTGCACACCGTATTTATCCGCAAGCCAACGCAAGGCTTCAGGATAAGAGAAATGTTCTTTCTCCATGAGAAAGGTCACCACGGTTCCTCCCTTACCGGTGGAAAAACATTTGAAGATTTGTTTGGCAGGTGAAACGACAAAAGAAGGAGTTTTTTCGTCGGTAAACGGACTCAGTCCCTTAAGGTTGGAACCTGCGCGTTTTAAATTGACGAATTCACCAATAACTTCCTCTATGCGGGAAATTTGCATGATATCATCCACAATATGTGAAGGAATCATTGCCATTATTTTTCGTCGTAATTGATTTCGTTCACCATTTCTCCTTTTTCATCATAAAATTTCCAAACTCCGACTCTTTCTCCGTCCTCGAAATCGCCATGGTAGTGAAAAGAACCATTTGGTCGTTTTACCTGCATAAACCCGTGCAAAACGCCATTTTTGTAATGAGAGACGCTCAACTCCTTGCCGCTTTCTGAATAAAAGACCCAACGACCGTGGCGCTCCTTGTTTTCATCTTGTTCTCCTTGAAACTTTATTTTGGTTTTAGCGGCATCATAATACTCCGTGTATTTGGAACCGACCACCTCTACCAGGTCTTTCGGATCAACTTGCTCTTCTATTTGTTCAGTGTTATTTTTATCCTTTTCTCCTTTTTTCCCTTCATCAGAGTCGGAGGAGCATCCCCAAATTAATAGGGGACAAAATACTATCCAAGCTAATTTCATAGTTACTTTTTTCGATTCGTAGTGTAGTCAACCAACCCTAAAATAGCAGTTTTTGCATCAGATTCAGGGATGTCGGTCAAGAGCGTCAATGCTTTTTCCTTGTATTCCAGCATTTGTTTGTGCGCATATTCAATCCCTCCATGTTCAATTACTAAATCGACAGCACGTTTGACTTTTTTCGGGTTTTCATTATGGTTTTTTACGATATTGATTAGTTCTTTTCGAATGTCATCCGATGCCTTGTTCAGTACGTAAATTAAAGGTAATGTCATTTTACGCTCACGGATATCCAACCCTGTTGGTTTGCCAATATCACCGGGGGTTCCATAATCAAAAATATCGTCTTTCAATTGAAAAGCGATTCCGATTAACTCCCCGAACTCCCGCATCTTTTCGGCAACATCTTTTCGGTCAACACTGAGGGCTCCGGCTTCGCAACACGTGGAAATAAGTGATGCTGTTTTTTGTCGAATTACTTCGAAATAAACTTCTTCTGTAATGTCTAATTTTCGTGCTTTCTCAATTTGCAGTAGTTCGCCTTCCGACATTTCACGAATAGCTCTTGCCATCACTTCCAGTAAGTCGGTATTGTTGTGTTCGATGGAAAGCAATAGTACTTTCGAGAGCATATAATCGCCGACAAGAACCGCAATTTTATTTTTCCAAAGTGCATTCACGCTGAAGAAGCCTCTTCGTTCGTTGGCATCGTCAACCACATCATCATGGACCAACGTAGCGGTGTGCAGTAACTCAACCAGTGTTCCCGCAGTATACGTTTTATCGTTTACCTCACCTAACATTTTTGCCGTGAGAAAGATGAACAACGGACGCATTTGTTTTCCTTTTCGGCGTATAATGTAGTGCGTTACTTTGTCGAGAAGTGGAGCATTAGATTTCATATTCTCCCGGAATCGAATCTCAAATTCATTCATTTCCGGCTGCACCGGTGCCATTATTTCTTTCACGGTCATCATTACTACAAATATAGCAGTTAGTTCTCCTTGTTAACAGGTAATTGAGATCGAATGAGAGAAGTTTAACGATCCTTTATTAAAACGTATTTCTTTCTATGTAAACACCGACATAAATGCCACAAAAAAAGCGCTTCCGTTATCGAAAGCGCTTTGTATTAAAAGGTAGAAATTAACTTTCTTACTTATTTCGAATCAAATGAACGAATCCATGACCTTCTACAATCTGCTCAGGAATTACTCCAACTGCAGTGTATTTATAGAAGTAAACTCCTTCCTCAGCGTCTGTACCATCCTGGTTGGTACCATCCCATTGTGGGTTTGGTCCTTTACCTTCGTACATTAGGTTCCCCCAACGGTTCGTAATCACTAATGTCAACTCTTGTACATTTTCTGTGTTCAAGTAGAACATGTTGTTGTTAGGATCTCCGTCTGGTGTAAATACGTTCGCTGGGTCAACGATTGGGTCAGGGAAGATACAACTTCCATCATCAATTGTTGCAAATGGATTGAAGTTGATTGCACTTGGATCAGTACATCCACAAGGAACCACGTCGATTTGAGCATATGCCGTATCTGCACAACCAGAAGCATCCGAAGCAATAAGCATTACAGTCGAAGTCTGCGTAAATGTGTGCGAAGCATCCACAGTGTTTGCATTTGGAGATCCATCACCAAAGACCCACGTATAGTTCACTGTGTTTTGACTTGAATTCACAAAGTCTACGATGACAGGTGCACAACCATTCGCGCTTCCTGGAGTAAACTGAGCTACAGGCGGCTGGTCGATATCAATGAATACACTGTCCTGAACTGTACAAACTGCATCTGTTAGTGTAACGTAGTACCATCCAGAAGGAACGTTGGTAATTACACTTGCATTTACCTGATTCGCTCCAGGCTGACCAGGTCCTTCGAAGAACCAGTTGAGCCCTTGCTGTTGGTTTGTTGAGTCGCCTGAGAAGAAGGCTGAAGCTGCACCAGTAGGGTTACAAGCATTGGCATTCTGTACAAAGAACGAATCAATGGACAACGTTTGATTTACATCAAGGACAACACTGTCGGTGACGACGAATCCACAACCGTCGGTGACGTCGACATAATAGGTAGTCTGTGATTGCTGGGCCGCACCTGCTCCAAGCAAAGTGCTGTCTGTTGTACTTCCTGTAGTCCATGAGTAACCGAATGGACCAGGCGCATTTTGTACGTTTGTAACGGCCGCTGGAAGTGTGTCAAATGGACAGTATGCGAATACTGTGTCTACCAAATCATATGTCATAGTATTCTGATACACGCTAATAAATACAGTATCTGAAGTACATGCATAGTTACCAAGTGAATCATAAACATCTGCAACGAAGAATGTATCCGTTGTTGGTGTCCAGTAGAAATCATTGGAATCTTGTTGCGCATCGTTATCCCAATCTACCCAAGCACTGTTACAAGGACCTGCAGCGATTACGATGTTATCCACACCCCAGTTATCACAACACGTACCTGACGAGTTTTCCTGAATCCACTGGAATTCTGTTCCTGTCGTTTGTGCGCCAGGAGGAATTGGAACACTGAACGAGTTCCAAACGGTGTATGGTGTTTGTCCACTTGCAACCGAGCCTGAAGTTCCTGGGTTCTGCGGCAATTCAAATCCACCTGGGCTGTAATAAACGATAGGAAGCCATGTTAGTCCCCCATCCGTTGAGTACTGTAATTCAACTCCCTCATGTGCAAGGTCTGGCCCCTCACACGGAGCACTACCACCTTGTACCGCGTACACCATGTCGAATGTGATAAATCCGCCACAGCTTACGTCGAACGCTGGTGAGTTAATTTGAGGTGTACCACCACCAGACGTAGACGCCCAGTAGTATGGAGTGTTGTTAATTCCTGGTCCACATGGCTGGCTAAACGTCGAACCTCCTGATGTTGACCATCCTGGAGGAAGTACCCCAAAATCGAAGTTAAACGACTGTCCAGACGATGTGATGGACGCTATACTTGTTACTAAAACAGAGTCTCCTGGACAAATAATAGTATCCTCCGGAGCAACTGATACGTTACACACCTGAGCATCACTTGCAAAAGGCAAGGCCAAGGCGGTCAAAATAGGTAAGATATACTTTCTCATGACTACTTAATAATTAGTTGACCCGCTTTCAATGATTGGAATGCTCCCAAATCAGTTGTGTACGGATTGTTTATCAATAGGGTTAATTCTGGTTTCTCGAACGAGGCACTACCTTCTAGAGTTGTACCTGCAGGAATTGTCAAAACCTTACGGTATTCTTCAACATTTCCACAACCAACGCAACCATTTACGTATTGTAATTCAAAAAAGAATTCAACTGTAATGTCGTTAGCGGTCGTGTTTTCGAAACGCAACATACCATAGGTAAACTCTTTCGGAGCACCCACATCAACTTTTTGTTTTTTAAGAGAAACATTTACTCCATCAATAGTTGTGTATGGAGTCCATTTGTTTCCAATTTCATCAGCACGCATGGATTCTTGCGCAAATGTCATGTTTCCGAGGAATAATGCACAAAGTAACAGCATCATTCTACCGAAATTCTTTCTTTGATTCATGGTGATTTTAATTAGTTTCATAAGCAAGACGCGATTGGTCGCGAAAAGGATGCATAAAGGTCGAAAAAAATCTTGAATTTGACACGATTTGATTCTGAAATGCCCGAAAAATAATAGATTTAAAGTGCTCGGTATTTTTTTGATCGACTTATTTTAATACCCGTTCTTCCTTTTTGATAGCATTGTTTTTGTTCGCTAATTGTCCACATGCCGCATCAATATCTTTACCGCGACTTCTTCGTACGTTGACAATCATGTTCTTGCTTTCCAAATACGCCGCGAACGCATCCACTTTTTTAATGGAAGCTTGCTGGAATTCTCCATCGTCAATAGGGTTATACTCAATGATATTGACTTTACATGGGACGCATTTTGCGAATTCAGCTAATTCCTGTGCGTCTTCTATAGCATCATTAAAATCCTTGAATATGATGTACTCAAAGGTGACACGGGTGCCTGTTTTTTCATGGAAATACTCCAATGCTTCTTGCAAAGCCTGCAAGTTATTAGTGTCGTTGATTTCCATAATTTGACTCCGTTTGGTGTCATTGGCAGCGTGCAAAGAAAGCGCTAAGTTGAACTTCACCTCATCATCGCCCAGTTTCTTGATCATTTTAGCAATTCCTGCTGTAGAAACGGTAATGCGTTTCGGAGAAATTCCTAATCCTTTTTCAGATGTCAGTAGCTCTGTGGATCGGAGCATGTGTTTATAATTCAGAAGGGGCTCCCCCATTCCCATATAAACAATGTTAGACAGTTGCGTATCGTAACGAGATAGCGCCTGATCACGCAAGTAAACTACCTGATCGACCATTTCACCAGCTGTGAGATTGCGCATCAATTTTAATTTCCCAGTTGCGCAAAATTTACATGCGAGGCTGCATCCTACCTGGGAGGAGATGCAAGCAGTCATGCGTTTTGACGTGGGGATTAAAACACCTTCAACAACGCGGTGGTCTGCAGTATTGAAAGCACATTTTATGGTCTTGTCTGTACTAACTTGCTGATCTTTTATCTCAATACGGTCAATCGAAAAATGCTCTTTCAATTTTTCACGGAGCGCTAAAGACAGGCTTGACATTTCATCGAATGAAGCGGCATTTTTTTGCCAGAGCCACTCAAATACTTGTTTCGCACGGAATGCTTTTTCACCGAAACCAAGCATTTGTTCGGTTAACTCAGGGAGTGATAAAAGTCGTATGTTTTGTTTAGTATCCAACACGGTGCAAAATTAGGGAATCAGAATAAGAATGATGGGTTAATATGTTTAATTATGAATTATGAATTATGAATTATGAATTATGAATTGTGTTTGTTATTAAAATTCACTGGTACGTTGGAGAGCTTCATCAAGCGAATAGGGCAGGAAGAAGGGGAGCTAAATTTTCGCTAGCCCTTTTGTGATCTGGATTGTTTGACCAAATGCTTTTACCGACGCACTTCCATCTCTGTGCCATTTTTCAACGCTAATTTTGGAACCTGGCTTGAATCCAAGGTTCTTTTTTTGTTTCGCATCGCTACTCTCACTTAGTTCAATATCGTCTAGCACTATCGCATAGTTACTTTCATGTTCATAGCGATAAGAGCTTGAAGCATTCGCGACACAAACGAACAGTGTAATAACAGAAAAGACAACTGTACCTGCATACCATTTACGTTTGACATTGATTTTCGTGCGTTTCGCTAATATCACACATAGGCCTCCCAGGACAGAGAAAACAATGGCTAATATGGACCAAAAATCAGAGCCCATTGCAATCAGTGCACGTTGAAATGTACCTGTCTCGTCTTTCCATGATAGATTGTTGTCCATCTCTGCATAACACGCCTCAATCATTTGAATGGCTTCGGAGTCCTTTGGTTGCAACTTTAAAGTTTTTTCAAATGCCCAAATAGCTTTCGGGTAGTTTTTCTCAGCTTTGTAAGCGAGTCCAAGGTTGAAATACACCGAAGGATTGTAAGGTCGTGCCTTTACTTCTCTTTCCCACAAAGTAATAGCTTCCTTGAAACGCTTCTCCATGTGCATTTGCTCTGCCCGCTCAAAACGACTCAATTTATCACTTGCAAAAACAGCTGATTGCAGCCCAAGAATCGTTATGAGTGCCAGTAAGAGTCTCATTTTTTGATTTTCAAAGAGCTAAGGATGTTTTCGAGTAGTTTCAAATCCTCTTGATGTTTGTTTACATCTGAACCAAAACTAAACTTGGCAATCTCAATATTCGAAAAAAGTGTGGTGGTTTGGTCTTTCAAATTGCCTCCTAACTTTTCAGCATGACTGAGAATCTCTTGTTTGCTTGCTACTTCGTCAACTTTATTTAATGCTAGGGAATAAGCAGTGCGAAGTGCTTTATCCAGAGCATCGTAGAATGCACTGGTATCACTTGAATTAGCGGCAGCATGAACTGCGTCTAGTTTTTGAGTCATTGCAAGCGATTGTGCATTTTTCCGTTGTTTTTCTACTTTTCGTTCTTCTTTATGTTTACTTGATTTCATAAAGAACAAGAAAAGAAAGGCGGAGGCGAGAGGGACAGAAACGCCGCCCCAAAACAGAGGTGTTCCGAAGATGCTTCCTGGTGCAATACATCCTTCGTTGTCACGCGGATTAAACTCTTGAACGATAAGCTCGTTACCTCTTTTATTCGTTGCATCATCCGCATTGTCAACAATGATATTGTCCACTGCCTTGATGTCTAAACTATCTTCAGATGATTCTGCTGTGATGTACTGTTTCAATACAGGATCAAAATATGTGATTGTAGTCGGAGGAAGCTTTGTTGGTCCTGAGGCAACTACTTCTATGTTGTACTCATACGTAATGCTTCCCTCGGATCCTCGAACTCCAATACTAAATTCTTCTTTCACTTGTGGGTCACCGTACTGAGAGAAACCTTTGGGTAGATTGAGTTGAGGTTCTGTAATATTGTGAAGGTTTCCGACTCCAGAAACTTTTATCGTCATGGTGATTACGTCTCCCTGATCGAACTTTGTTTCACTCAAGACCCGGCTAATATCGAATGAACCAACACCACCGATAAAATCCTTGGGTGGATTGCCTGGCAGTGGGAGAATATTGACAGTCATAGAGCCTGACTCAATGGGAAAGTTTTGGTAGCCCTGATGTAAATTGAGTTTGTATGGTTCGATCTTGATTTTTCCTACTGTTGCAGGAAATAAAATGTTTTTGTCGTAATCAATGGCATAGAGGTTTTCTCCATGAAAATTTTCGACTATGGTTTTCAGCTGATTGTTATTTCCCACGGCATGCTTGAGTAGTGCACCATCCATGTCATAGGGTTGGTAATTGTTGATATGGGTTGGTTTATACCTTGCATAAATTTTTGCGCGAACTAAAAGTGGTTCCCCTTCATAGATCGTTGTTTTGTTCACTTCAATGGTACCAAAGGCTGGATCGCGTAACTGTCGGCTAGTGATGTGCCCGCCTTTCATTTTTACCTTTTGACTGATGTTTATCACAACAGTATTCGAGAGGTATGTTTTGTTTCCAGAAGTTACGGTTACGGGGCCAAATGTGTAGTTACCAGGTTTTTTAATAATTCCTGAAATGGTGTAGTAATGTTGGATGGTCATTTTACCATTCGGAGCCTGATACTGAGACGTCCCTTGTTGGATGGCATAATCTTGAACAAACGCGTCTGGAAGTTCTCCAAAATCAACATTTCCTGATTTCGCTGAGGTTACGGTAATTTCGAAGGTTTCACCAACCTCTGCCGTTCCTGGATTTATGGAAAGGTTTACGTCGTTCTGGGCTAGAAGCCAACTCGCAGAACAAAGGGTTGCTATGAAGAGAATAAATCGCATCAATTACCAGTCCTTTCCAGATTTTGCTCGTCCACTACCTGCGCCACCTCCGGCCAATCGACGTTGGGTTTCTGCTTCGCGTTTGGTTAGGTCGTCTAGCATTCTATCTGCTGTTTTATTGGATAGCTTTCCTTTTCTGTCACCAGGCTTGGAGGAGTTTCCGCCACCCTGACCATTTTTCTGTCGTTGGTTGGGTTGCCCTTGGTTGCCCTGATTTTTCTGGCCGTTTTGATTTTTTTGCTGATTGTTGTTTCCTTTCGAGTTGTTGTTTTGCGAGTTGTTTCCTTGCTGCTGATTGGGTTTGTTGTTGCCGCTGTTTTGCTGCTGATTTTTCTTTTGTTCGCGTTCTTGTTTCTTGATTTGACGAATGGCTTCAGATAGGTTGTAACGCGTTTTTTCATCATCAGGATTTCGTCTCAGAGCATCCTTGTAAGCATCTACAGCACCTTTGTAATTCTTTTGACGCATTCGGGCATTTCCAAGGTTGTGAAAGTTATCCGCCTGATCCTTGGATGCTGATTTATTTGTCTGATTTTGCTGATAGATTTTTTCTGCTACGTCGTATCTTTTGGCTTTGTAAGCCGACTGACCCATTTCGTCAGATAGGTCTACGCCATCCGGAGCAGTGTTTTGTGCTCTTTCGTAATATCCAAGCGCTTTGTCAAAATCTTTTGCTTTGTAGGCCGTACGTGCCAATTCCAACGTGTCACGCCAATCTTGAGCGTATACGTTCGAGACTACAAATAGCACAACAAGTACAGCAATCGTTTTCATTTTTACTCCAACTTTCTATTCAGCCGTGTCGAAACATCTTCAGACCACAACAAATATATTAGCCACGAAATCAGCGCAAAAACCAATGGAATTTGGTAGCGTTCCGTGCGAATGTCAAAATCAAAATTATCGATTTTCGTTCGTTTCATTCGGGTTATTTGTGTTAATAAAGCTGAAAGATCCGGAAATTCATCATCGCTTAATGAGGCCTTTCCTCCGGCTTTGGTTGCAATGGATTCGATAAACTTTGGGTTAACTTTGGAGCGAACCGCTTTTCCCGTTGCAGTCTTTTTATAGCCTAAATCTGGTCTTCTTGGGTTGACAGGAACCAAGCCTCCTTTTTTTGTTCCTATTCCTAGTACACAAAGTTGAATTTTCGAATTTCTAATCTTCTTGAGCTCCTTGCTAGGATTGGATTCATGGTTTTCCCCGTCAGTAACCATAATAATACCTTTTGCCGTTCGGTCCTTTGAAAACATTTTTCTGGAAACTTCCAGAGCAGCTTTCACATTCGTTCCCTGATTTCCTACCAGATCTGTCTCAATTTCATCAATAAACAGTTTGGCGGCTCCGTAATCGCGGGTAATAGGAAGTTGGACCAAGGCATCATTTGCAAATAAACATATACCAATTCGTTCTCCATGAAGTTTATTAATGAGTTGATTCATGGCGCGCTTGGCAATTTCTAAGCGGGAAAGTTCGTCCGAAATGTCGCGTGTGTTCATCGAGTTCGACACATCCAGGCAAATGACAAGTTCGAGGTTTTCTACGGTGGCTTCTGATTTACGCTTACCAAAAACGGGTTGTGCGAATGCGATAATCATGAATACAATAACGTTACGGAACATGATCCATTTAAAAATCGTGTATCCCTCTGAAACAGGTCGGATGTATGCTTCTCTGACACGCGGTTTCAAAGATAAAGCCCGTTTGTTGTGTTTGTGAAGAAACAAAATGAATGCGAAAGTAATAGGCACAATCAATAGCATCCAATAAAAGCGTTCAGGATAGCGATACAGTAAAATTTCATCGCCTTTTCCGTCATCAAACATTCCCAATGCCGAAACGAGTACACCGTAGAGCGCCCAGAATATGACTTCCCAAGCCATAAAAATTAGGAACATGCGACTAAGACGGTATGTGAACTTACGATTAGTCATGTGATTTGAATAGGAAGAATTGTAAACACCAAACGAGGGCTGCAAAGAAGAGTGCCACGTTTACATATGACTGAGGCGTTGGAGGAGGCTGTGATTTGTACTGATTGTCAGGAATTCGCTTCTTTTCAAGTTTATCAATCTCTTGATAAATGTTTTTCAGCCCATCTTCGTCCTTGGCTCGGAAGTACTTTCCGTCGGTGATTTTTGCAATGCGCTTCAAAAGCGCCTCGTCAATTTCGGTATCCATTGACGTGTAATAGGTGCCGAACGGAGAATTGACACGGGCTTTGGCTTTCCCCTTGCTACCCACACCGATGGTATAAACACGAATATCTTGACTTTTGGCAAGTTCTGCTGCCATCACAGGATCCATTTCCACACCTCCATCTACACCATCTGTCAAGAGAATGATCACTTTTGCTCCCGTTTGAGTGCTGTCTTTTCGCAGTCGTGTGACTGCCGTTCCGAGTCCCAAACCAATAGAGGTTCCTCCCATGATGCGGTCTCCGTTGATGCGGCTAATCTGTTTTTTTAATACTTCGTAATCCAATGTTGGTGGACAGGCCGTATAGGCTTCTCCGGCATAGGCTACCAATCCAATTCGGTCACCTTTTCTTCCATCGATAAATTCTTTCGCTACTCGTTTTGATGCTTCCAATCGGTTGGGTTGAAAGTCTTCCGCCAGCATGGAACCAGACACATCCATGGCGATGACTATATCAATTCCGAATTTGAAATCCTCATTGGAGCTATCGTGCAGTTGCCAGTGGTAAGGTTTTGCCAATGCTAAAATGATTGACGCCAAAGCCAAACCTGAGAGGATAATTAATCCTTCGCGTAGCCTTGCAATCCAATTGGTTCCTAATTTTTTCTGATGTTCAATTCCACCAGAAAACTTAATATCTCCTTTTCGTTTGCGCTCACGGCGGAACAAAATAAACCAAACAATGGGCACTAGAACCAATAGCCACAACCAATGTGGTTCGAAGAATTCGTATTCCCAGAAGCGCAAATTCCAATAATTACTCATAATTGTCGAATTCTAGCGGACTCGTTTCTGCAACTATTTGTCGCGCAAGGGTGGATATTTTTAAGATGGCTATTTCGTCTGGCATCGACTGAGCAAATTTCACCATGTCGGAGTGAGAAAGAATGCGTCCAATGGTGTCAACGGTATCGTCATTTAGTCCTTTTTGAAGCAATAATTGCTTTGTTTGAAAGGTGGTTTTTTCCAGTACAGCGATATCGTATCTGGCGGTTAAATACGAACGCATGATGTACGATAATTCGATAAAATGCTCCTTTAATTTGTTTTGCTCCCAAAGGCGTTCGCCTTCCAACGCGTCTATCGCAGCCAATGTACGATCTTTCAAGGACATCGCTTTGACAACTCTGACGGGTTCTTTAGGCTTTCGTTTGGTTATGAACCATAAAAGTCCCGCTGCTAAAGCGACTATAATTGCAATTATCCACCAATTCCCCTTAACCCAGCGCACAAACCCATTTTCTTCCTCTGGTATCTCCGCATATTTTTCGCGAATATCGTAAAGGTCAACGCCACTTTGTTTTGCTGAAAAATCTACATACACACGCAAATCATCGAAGTAATAGGTCGAGTCGTTTATGTTTATTTCTGGTCCGGGAATGAGAAAAGTCCCACTATCCCAAATCATTATTTCATACTTTCCCAACCATTCTTTACCTCCTCGTATTTTGGAGGATGAATCGGTGAAATTTGTCAAGATTTCTGCAGAAACACCATCGTTAGATAGTTTGCCTCCCCCGTAAGATCGCAAAGGTATTTCTCCATATTTTTCAAAAAAAACAATCGTGTCGCTCGTGCCCGATTTGACTTTATAAATTAAGGTGATGGGTTCGCCAATTTTTGCACGACTTTTAGAGACTGAGGCATCCAGTTGCTGTGCGGATGCAGTTCCCAGATAAAAAAGAGCTGATATGAGGAGTATCCATTGCACTAGCGATTCTTAAACAATTTTATGAGCGGTTTGATAAAATCTTCCGAGGTGCTAATCGAAACAAAATCAACTCCAGATTTCAGTATCTTATCCAGAAGTTCTGCTTCTTCTTTCTCATACAGTTCTCGATGCATTTTTTGGGCTTCAACACTGTTTGAATTTACCCAGGTTGTTTGACCCGTTTCTGCGTTGAAAAATTGTACCAAACCAATATTTGGTAATTCACGCTCTGCTTCATCCACCAGACGAATCGCAACCATGTCATGTTTCTTTCTCGCAATTTTCAGACCTTCGATAAAGTTGTTTTCATCTATAAAGTCACTGATTACAAAGGCAATGCTGCGTTTCTTTTGTGTCCTGCGGAAGAATTTTAAGGCTTCTTCGATATTGGTTCCGCTGCTGGTAGGTTGCAACTCAATTAATTCGCGAAGAATCATGAGTGCATGCTTTTTACCTTTTTCGGCGGCAATGTATTTTTCAACTTTGTCCGACACAAAAATTGCTCCTACTTTGTCGTTGTTACTGAGTGCAGAGAAAGAGAGAACGGCTGCTAACTCCAGAGCTAATTCTTTCTTGGTTTTCTCACCAGAACCAAAATATTCTGATCCAGAAACATCAATAATGAGCATTACGGTAAGTTCTCGTTCCTCATCAAAAACCTTTACATAAGGATCGTTAAAACGAGCGGTAACATTCCAGTCGATGGTACGTACCTCGTCTCCATAGTGGTAATCTCGGACTTCACTGAACGCCATACCTCTTCCCTTAAAGGCAGAATGATATTCTCCCGAGAAGATGTGCTTGGAAAGACCTTTGGCCTTAATTTCCAGGCGGCGTATTTTTTTTAGAAGTTCTGAGGTTTCCATGTGGGTTGATCGATGATCAAGGTACTTCTACTTTGTTGATGATCTTATTGACAATATCGCCCGACGTCATATTTTCGGCCTCTGCTTCATAAGTTAATCCAATTCGATGCCCCATAACGTCCTGCGCAATCGCACGAACATCTTCTGGAATTACGAATGCACGCCCCTGAAGGAAAGCGTATGCTTTTGCGGCTAGTGCCAAATTGATACTAGCACGAGGAGAACACCCGAATCCTATTAACGGAGCGAGATTTCCAAGACCATAATCGTCAGGTTTTCGACTGGCGTAAACAAGGTCTACTATATAGTGTTCGATTTTTTCATCTATGTAAATCTGCTTCACGTAATCGCGGCAGCGTTCCACATCGTCCACGGATATTACGTTCTTCACTTTTGGCAAACCTTCTTGTTGCACATTGACTCGAATGATTTGACGCTCTTCCTCTCTGGTAGGATACCCAAGATTTACTTTCAGCATAAATCGGTCGACTTGTGCTTCAGGCAATGGATAAGTTCCTTCCTGTTCGATAGGATTTTGTGTGGCTAAAACCAGGAATGGTTTTGGCAGTTTATATGTTTCATCACCAATAGTGATCTGACGTTCCTGCATGGCTTCTAGCAACGCACTTTGTACTTTCGCCGGAGCACGGTTGATCTCATCTGCTAACACAAAATTGGCAAAAATGGGACCTTTTTTCACTGTGAAAGACTCGCTTTTCTGGTTGTATATCAAAGTACCAGTAACGTCGGCAGGAAGTAGGTCAGGTGTAAACTGAACACGGCTAAACTCTACGTTAATGGCTTCCGAAAGCGTTTTAATTGCTAGCGTTTTGGCTAAGCCAGGAACTCCTTCCAAAAGTACGTGTCCGTCTGCAAGTAATGCTATGAGTAATCGGTCTACCATGTAAGCTTGCCCTACGATTACCTTTCCAACCTCTTCACGAAGCATCCCAATTACTGGCTTCTCTTTCGCGATGTGTTCACTTAAAATTCTCAGTGCTTCGGCTGGATTCAAGTCGTTTTGCGTATTGTCATTCATAGATGTAAGTATCGAACGGATAAAGTTCATAAAGATAGTTCCCGCCTACTTGATTTTGCTGTTAATTAATGTTAACATTGTTATTGGAAATGGCTGTAAATAAAGGGATAGAAGCAAGAAATTGTGCAGAGTGCGGAGATGCTTTGCACGGACGTAAGGACAAGCGTTTTTGCTCGGATTATTGTCGGAATACATTCAACAATCGATTGAACGAGGACTCGACAAAATACATGCGTCGCATTAACAATATTTTGCGAAAAAACCGTCGCATTTTATCTCAGATGAACCCTGATGGGAAGAAAACAGTTAGCGGAATTACTCTCGCGGAAGAAGGTTTTAACTTTCATTATTACACCAATATTTACGAAACAAAAAAAGGCGCTGTGTACTATTTCTGCTATGAGCAAGGATATCTGAAAATGGATAATGATACCTATATGCTGGTTCACAAACAGGATTATGTGAAATAAGGTGTAACACCACACACCCCTTTCATTAAAATCCATGAAACCTTCTCACCGTCGCTTTGAGCGGTTGAAATACGGTTTATAGTTCGATGAAATCTACGTGATAATGGTCGTCGTGAAGATCGTTTATCAGTTTAGAAAGATTTCTAGTGATGTAAATTCCACTTGATTTTAGTTCCTTGCCAAAGTTAGAAGCATACAGCTCATCTTTTAAATGGGTATTAAATATCACCTTATGAATGCGCATCCCCTTCTTTCTTGCTTGTTTATCCAATTCGAGAATGTGTCGAGCGGCCAAATTAAAATCAATAGAAACACTTTTATCTTTCGTGTACCGACCTTCGGTGTCAAAGTCGAGAAGGTAATGACTCGCTCCTATATCGTCCAAGCCGTAATACGGTTTTCCATCCTTTTTGAGGGGCATCATATAATCTACACTCAAGCCATTTTGATGCGTGCGGTGTGGGTACATTTTCCCTCCGTTTTTATGAGAAAACTCCATGACTTTAAAATGCCGATCGACGCCTTGACTCAGCAAGGACTGATAAGTATTCTGGGTTATTTCAATTACTCGATTGTTAGCAAATGCTCTTCCTCCAAGGTAACTTGGAACGTCGAAATATGAGAAGTTTTTCCCTTTGAAAGGAATGAGTGTGGCATGCTCGAGCCTGCCATTGGCTACCGTGCCAATCGACTTGCTTTGAAGAGAGTCATTTACATGAGATTGATAATATTTTGCGGTAGCTGAGGGGGCCTGAGTTTCAATATTTACGTTCTTCTCCTCCTTTTGTTTTTCAGCGTTGTGGGCACATGCGAATGTGAATGCGAAACCGAATAATAGTAATAGCAGGTTTGTATATTTCATGCGTGTCATTTCACAAATTCTGTACCGTTTCGCTGTAATGTATACAGTTGATGAAGTTTGAAAGAAAGAAGTATGAATTTTTCCTTATCAATGAAAATTATTCATTCCCTTAGATTTTCTTTTTGATGGAGATGAGTGTAATATCATCAGTTTGTTCGCTGTTGCCGATCCATTCATTGATTGTTGCCTCTATTTCTTTGCGCTGATCTGGTAGTGGAAGGTGAGCATTATCCTCAAGGAGTCCTAGTACTCTGCGGAACGTAAACTTCTTATCATTATCACCCCCAAATTGATCCTGCAAACCATCTGAAAACAAGTAAACGAGATCTTCGTGCGTAAAGGGAGTATAATGCGTTGAATACGTCTTGAAATCGTCCGGAGCGCTATCGCCAATATGTTTGTTGTCGCCTTTGTACATGGTGAATGAACCGTCTGAATAGATTAAAAATCGCGAACCAGCGCAAGCGTATGCCATATTGTTGTTGGATTCCTCGATAGCGCAAATTGTCATTTCCATACCGTCATTGAGACTGTTTTGATTGGGGTTTCTTGGAAGGATATCCAGGAGTCGTTTGTCCAATTCTTCCAAAATTTTACCAGGATCCAGAATATGATTTTCTTTCACAATACTATTCAGTAAGTTAATCCCAAGAAGTGTCATAAAGGCGCCTGGAACGCCGTGACCCGTGCAATCGCCAAGAGCAAAAACAATGGTATCACCAATGGTTTCCATCCAATAGAAGTCACCTGAAACGATGTCTTTCGGCTTGTAAATGATAAAGTGCTCTCTAAAACCTGATGCAAAATACCGCTCGTGCGGAAGCAGGTTGAACTGAATTCGTTGCGCGTAATTGATACTTGCTGTAATATCATCACGTTGATCTTGAATCAGTTGATTTTGTCGACGTACTGAAGTGATGTCTCGAGCCAGTGCAATGAAACCATTAATATAGTTTTTGGAACCAGGAGCAAAAATGGTGGTTACGTATTGGCCAATCCAAATAATTTCTTCATCCTTTGTTAGGATTGGGAATTCTTTATAAGACGTAGTTTTTCGCTCTGTAAAGTGATCTCGATAAAACTGCCGAACTTCCTCTTGATAGTCTTCAGGAACAACGGAAACGGAATCCTTACCAATCAAATCGGATTTGGAGTATCCCAGCTTGTCAAAAATGATGTTGTTTACGAAAATGAAATTTCCGTCTGTGTCGCATCGATAGATGAGGTCTTCCGCGTTCTGAACAAGCAATTCGTACGTATTCTCCAATTCCATTTTTTCGGAGATTTCTTGACCAATCATTACTTTGGTATTTTCCCCAAATTCTTTGTATTGCCACTCAATCCACTGTACCTTTCCCTGAGGGTCTAGCATTGGAACGATATAACTACTTCCGTCAACAAATTCTTTGATGACATCTACGTTTTTATATTCTCCTTCGTATGGAACAAACTGATTTAAGATGGAAACGTCCTGATCGATTAACTTGTCATGTGTGATATTACAAAAGTTAGCAATGTTCTCACTAGCGTAGATTATTTTTCCTCTCGAGTTGAAAGCGATAGCAGGCAAATTTCCTCTATTTACAATACCAGAAATAAACAGAAGTCGTTCCAGAGAGTTGGATCGAAGAAAGCTGCTAAAAATCAATAAAATTACTAGAATTGAGTAGGCAATTCCCGCGTAAGGTTTTGGGTAAACCGGATTTTCAACTGCGATTAAAAGTGCAACCGCACAAACTGTTAGAGCCGAAGTAAAAATCATCATACCCTTTATTCCGTGTATAAAAAACGGAACAATCATGCACGTAAGAACAATCCCGAGGAGATGAAATGGGTGCAAGTCGGTGATGTAGGACTCGTACATTTGATAAAGAACGACAATGGATATGACTACAATCAAGAGTCTATTCATCAAGTATTGTTTGTCATTGATGGCTAGCGATCGTGCTACGAAGAACAGTGCGATTAAAATACCGACAACAGTCAGAAGAGCAGGTAAGTGCAGATCCAATTCTTCTCTCATGATGGGTGCGAGAATATGCGTGCCAGCTAGAGCGAAAATTCCTAAAAGAATTATCATAGGTGCCATTCGGCTGTGCACATCCATGTCTTGTGTACGAATGAGGGTTCCATGATCAATTTTTCGGTTGAATCGAATCAAGAAGAAATTGAGAAGTGCGATAACACCGATTACAACCAATACGATCCATGCTGAATTCCAAAAATCACCAGGGACCATAATTTTTTCACGAGCAACTGGACTGAAGTGGCGGCCGTCATGTGTGGCCCTTACTTCCAAGGTGTATTTTCCAGAGCTGAGATTGAATAGGTTGAGTTCAGAGGATTTAAGATCTTTCCAGGTTTCATCCACTGACCCTTTCAATCGGTATTGATAGGTGATTTTTCCGCTTTTGGGATTGTTTACGTTGAATTTAAATCGGAACGAATTGCTGATATCCGAATTGCTTATGTTTTCAGGTGTCAATCGATGAATAATAGGTTTGATCGGAGTTTTTAGTTGGTCGAGAATGTCTGTATTTACAACAAAAAGACCTTCAACCGTACCTATGAATATGCTGTTGTCGTTTTGATATTGCGAGCGCATGTGGGTTTCATACCCATCGAATCCAGAGTTAGCATCATAGACAGAATTGCTAATCACGAATCCGTTTTTATCAACTTTAAGAATCCGAACTCCTCGATTGGTACCTACAATTAAATTACCAAGGCGATCTGCTGATAAAGTGTAAAAAAGGTTCGTTAAGAAGTACTCATCGCCTTTGATGATGCGCTTATCTCCATTTTTAGTAATACCAACGATACCCTTTTCCAGCGTAAACCAAACGGTCCCGAAAACATCTTTGGTGGAGACGCCGGAATAACTACCTAAATTCTCCTTAAAGTCCAAACGCCGCAGCGTAGTGCCTTTTTTATCAGCATAAAAAATACCGGCATTGGAACCAAAAATCATATTCTTTCCGTTTCCGGAAAGTTGACCGGTGTAGAAATATTGTGGAGTTGTTTCATTTACCGGAGTTACAGGTTTTGGAACCCTCTCATCTTTGTGTATTTTGAAAAGTCCCTTGCCAGCAACACCTGCCCACAAATAATCACGTTCCGCGAAGATGAAATTGATCTTCTCATTGGTAAATAGGAAGTCTTTAATGATGCGACCATTTTCCGTGCGTTCTAATGTCTTGATCCCCACATTTGTGCCGAGATACTCGATATTGTTCAACGAGGTTGCGCAAAGAGTCACGAATGGATAAGCCGTAAATCCAGAGTCGCTAAAATCACCAATATGCGTAGTTCCGCTGCGTAAACTAATGATTACATCACGTCGACTTGTCATGTGCGGGAAGATGATCTCAGAAGACTCATACAGTGGATGTAGACGAATTTTAGTAAACGGTTCCATCGATATTTTATAGAGCCCCGTTAAACTGGAGCTTACCCAATAATCACCATTGAGGTCAATCATTACGTCTTCAGGAGATTCTATAGAACCAGTGTAGTTGTGCGGGATAATGTGAAGTTGGCACTCAACAACCTTGTAGACATCGCCTTTATCACTAAGAGCAATTACCTTTTGGTCGCTTTCATCAAGATAATAGGAGGTGATTTTTTCATCACCAATAAGTACAGAGTCTCGCGAGAATTGTTTTTGTTCCACAAGACTGCCTTTTGATGAGATGCCAATTTCTAGCCATTCAGTGCCCGTTTCATTACAAAGAACCAGTTTGTTTCTCAGTACATGTCCAAATCGGAATTCATTGATAGCACTCTGTGGCATACCAAGAACCTTATGTAAAGGTTCTACTTTATCTCCTTTTAACACGAAATTGCCCGCAGATGTGAACAAAACCACCCAATCTTTGACTACTTGGTGATGGTATAGTTTGGTGTACGCATCAAATGAAAAAAGCTCTTTGGTCGACTTTCGTCCGAGGCTCAATACCTTTCGTTCGGACACTCCATATTTTTGATTGCCCACATTGATGAAAGCCAAAGCGTCTCCAGAACCATTTCTATCAAAGTCAAATCCGATGTACTTTTTGGCTTTAGGAACGTAGGCAAAAAAGCCCTTGTATTGAGAGGCAAAAAAGACTGTATCTCTGTGATAGTCTATGTCTGTTATGTGATGATCTACATCTTGACCTTCAACGCGAATTTCAACGAATTCATTTCCATCAAACCTAACCAAAGGCGTGCCTTCTGTGCCAATCCAGATATAACCGTCATCTGACTGCTCGGTGCACTTAACGGCCACAGTGTGCAAACCGTCGCGATGATTAAAGTTCCGGAATGTGTACAACTGCGCATTGGACTGGATCAAACAACCAAGCGTCAGAAGTGTTAAAAGAAATCGCAGTTTTCCCATAGCGCAGCAACTGAAAATTAATCAAATTCTGCGAAACAATGGTTAAATTACCTAGCGATTACCTGAACTTTGTCTTTTATTTTGCCAGCAATGGATTTCGCCTCCTCGATTGTTGGAGCCGAGACCGTGATATGTCCCATTTTACGGAAGGGTTTTGTAGTCGCCTTACCATAGATGTGAGGATGTACCCCTGGAAATTCCAGAACGGAATCCATTCCCTGGTAAATGACTGATCCTGTGTGTCCTTCACTGCCAATCAAGTTCAACATAGCTCCTGCTTGAGTCATACGGGTCGTTCCTAAAGGCATATTCAAAACCGACCGCATGTGTTGTTCGAATTGCGATGTGGTATTACACTCTATCGTATGGTGGCCACTGTTGTGTGGACGTGGAGCAACTTCATTCACCAGGATTTCACCTTCCTTCGTAAGAAATAGCTCAACGGCGAGAATTCCTACCATTTCCAGTTTGTTTATGACTTCTATGGCGATTTCTGTCGCTTTTTGTTCCACTTCTTTTGTGACATCTGCAGGGGAGAAGAGGTAGGCTACCAAATTTGCCTCGTTAAATTCGCACTCTACCGTTGGGTAAGTAGCAGTCTGACCTCTTTCGTTTCGGGCAACAATTACAGAAAGTTCCTTGTCAAATGGGATCAAATCTTCGGTTATACTTGGTGCTGTAAAACAGTTGTCCAAATCCTCTTGCGTACGTATGATTTGCACACCTTTTCCGTCATAGCCACCGGTTCTCAGTTTGTGAACAAACGGCACCTTTGTGGACAGTATCTCTTTACTCGGGTTTTCAGGAAATAACTCAAAGGCAGAAGTTGGAATATTGTGTTCTGCATAAAATTCCTTTTGTGTTCCCTTGTCTTTAATGATTTCTAAAACTCGTGGTTGCGGATAAACCTTTACGCCTTGCTTTTCGAGATCGTACAGTGCTTCGATATTCACGTTTTCAATTTCGACAGTCAACACATCCATGTCTTTGCCGAAGGACATTACATCATCATAATTTGTAATATCTCCTTTCGTAAATGAAGTTGCAATTTTACTACTGGGCGCATCGTCCTGATTCTCCATGATGTGTACGTGAATATCAAAACTAATGGCTTCTTGAATCAACATTCTTCCCAATTGTCCACCGCCCAGAATACCAAGTCGGTGCGAGTCTCCTATAAGCTGCTTATCCATGCTGCAAAGATAGGGTCTATTCCGAAGAAAATCGTAGCTTTGTCGTTTCAAAAATGCTTTTGTGATTCAGGTTCTAGACAAATCTTTCGAAGAATTTATAACGCGAGACGAGATTGATCGCAAGATTCAATCGTTGGGAAAAACCCTCAATGAAACCTATAATGGGAAAGAGGTGGTTTTCTTAGCGGTTCTCAATGGTGCGTTTATGTTTGCTTCGGATTTGATGAAAGAGGTAGATTTGGATTGCGAAATTTCTTTTGTCAAAATGAGTTCATATCAAGGAACAAAAACAACTGGCAAAGTAGAGGAATTGATAGGTCTTTACACGGACATTCACAATAAGCATGTGATTATTATCGAGGATATCGTAGATACAGGGTTCACCATTGACAAGATTATTTCCTTGTTGGATGGAAAGAATGCGGCTTCAGTCGAAGTATGTACTTTGTTGTATAAGCCAGACGCTTTTCAGGGGCAGACAAAGCCAGAATTTGTTGGTTTTAGTATTCCTAATGCTTTTGTAGTCGGATACGGATTGGATTACGACGAGAAAGGGCGGAACCTGGATGCGATATATCAAATTAGAGAAGCTAACTAACAAAAAAGAAGATGCTAAACATCGTATTATTTGGCCCTCCAGGAGCGGGGAAAGGAACGCAATCGGAAAGACTAAAGGAGAAATATGGACTTGTACACATTTCTACCGGAGATGTTTTCCGTGCGCTTGACCCTGAGTCTGAGTTGGGGAAATTGGCGAAAAGCTATTCTGATAAAGGGAATTTGGTTCCGGATGAAGTAACCATTGAAATTTTGGAAGCAGAAGTATCAAAGCACCCTGATGCGAAAGGGGTTATTTACGATGGCTTTCCAAGAACTACGGCTCAGGCCGAGGCGTTGGATAAATTCCTGGCGGCAAAAGGGACTTCTGTCTCTATGATGCTGTCATTGGTTGTTCCGGAAGAAGAGTTGAAAACGCGATTGATTGCACGTGCAGAAGTTTCAGGTCGGAAAGATGATGCTGATCCAGAAATCATTCAAAACCGCATCAACACGTACAATAACTCAACCGCACCTGTAGCAGATTTCTACAAGCAACAGGACAAGCTATACGAGATTGATGGTGTAGGTTCAATCGATGAAATTACACAGCGTTTGTTCGATGTTATCGACGCGCAGTAATTCGAAGCAATGGCCTCTGATAACTTTGTAGATTACGTAAAGATTCACACCAAATCTGGTAATGGAGGAGGTGGTTCTACGCACTTCCGAAGAGAAAAATATATTCCGAAGGGTGGTCCTGATGGTGGAGATGGTGGTCGTGGAGGTCATGTTATTTTGCGGGGTAACAAGCAACTCTGGACCTTATTGCACCTCAAGTACAAAAAGCACATCAAGGCAGGGCATGGCGCGCATGGTTCAGGAAACCTTAAAACGGGATCACAGGGACAGGATGTGTTTGTGGAAGTGCCTTTGGGAACAGTAGCCCGTGATGGTGAAACGAACGAAATTTTGTTCGAAGTAACCGAAGATGGTCAGGAAATGATCCTCGAAAAAGGAGGTCGTGGCGGTTTGGGAAATAACAACTTTAAGTCGGCTACCAATCAAACACCACGTTACGCACAGCCGGGAGAAGACGGAAGAGAAGGTTGGAAGATATTGGAATTGAAAATTCTGGCCGATGTTGGACTGGTAGGGTTTCCAAACGCAGGAAAAAGCACCTTACTTTCTGCCGTTTCGGCGGCAAAACCGGAAATTGCCGATTATCCATTCACTACTTTACGACCGAATTTGGGGATTGTAAGCTACCGTGATCATCGCTCATTCGTTATGGCAGACATCCCCGGAATTATTGAAGATGCGCATCAGGGGAAAGGTTTGGGATTGCGTTTCTTGCGACATATTGAACGGAATTCATTGTTACTTTTTATGGTTCCTGCCGATGCGGATGATATTGCACACGAATACTCCGTGTTATACCGAGAGCTTCGATTGTACAATCCAGAATTGATTCACAAAGACATCATTTTGGCCGTCACGAAAAGCGATATGCTGGATGACGAACTAAAAGAAGAAATCAAGCCTACCTTACCAAAGGAGGTTCCGCACATTTTTATATCTTCCGTAACAAATTCAGGTATTGACGCCTTAAAGGATTTGATATGGAAAACGTTGAACGATGATTGAATGGCTGGAATCGGTTGATCGAGCGATCGTTTTATCTGTAAACAGTTGGAATACTCCTTTTCTAGATGAGTTTTTCTGGTTGGTTTCTGCCAAATTGACCTGGATTCCGTTTTATTTGTTTCTACTCTTTTTATTCTTTCGTAAAAGCGATCTGAAAAGCGCGGGGATCTTCTTGTTGTGTGCTATTGTTGCTGTTGGATTGTCGGATTTTACATCCTCTCAAATTATAAAAGATTCTGTAATGCGTTATCGACCGTCGCATCACTCATTACTAACTGAAAAACTGCATTTTTACTCCCTTTCAGAAACAGACGTCTATAAAGGAGGTCAATACGGGTTTGTATCCTCACACGCAGCTAATTTTTTCGCCGTTTGCACCTTTGCGTGGTTGAGTTTGAGGCGCTGGTATCCAAAGATTGGATGGTTGCTATTTGGTGTTGCGGTACTCGTTTCTTTCAGTCGATTGTATCTCGGCGTTCATTATCTGTCTGATCTAGTTGGTGGAGCGATGTTAGGAGCTAGTTTTGCCTTGTTGATTCATCGTTTCTTATTTTTACCGATATTAAAAAAACGGAAGAGCACAGTATGACGTATCTCTGGATTTTTCTTGGCGGTGGATTGGGCAGCGTGGCGCGTTACGGCGTATCCAAAGTGGCTTCATCGTTCTATACTGGAAACTTTCCTTTAGGAACGTTCATTGCCAATATGTTGGCTTGTCTACTATTGGCTGTACTGGTAATTTTTGTGGCTCCTAAAAATTCGGAATCTGTCTGGTTGCAACCGCTATTAATGGTTGGTTTCTGTGGTGGTTTTAGCACTTTTAGCACCTTCAGTCACGAAACTACACGATTATTAGAGTCAGGTCATGTGGGAGTTGCATTGCTTAATATAGCCGTGTCTGTACTTGTAGGAGCTGGCTTGATATTTTGGCTCCGCTCGTATTCTTGATTCATTCGTACTGTTACTGAAGCAACGAGGTACCGAAGGTCACAATGAACTAAAGTGTTGTTGGGAGCACTTGATTCAATCGTTCTACCAAGTCTTGACGCTTCTTGATAAAAGCATCCATTTTAGTTTTGTTGATCGCTCCTTTGGTTTTGAAGTATTTTAAGTATCGGAACCACATGTAGGCTGCTAATCCAAACAGTCCAATGGATAAATAATAAGCGATTGCCAGCCACCAACTTGGATATACGAAGTAGTAGAACAACCAAATCACTGGAAGGTTGATCAACCCCATTAAAATTTTACTCGCCACCAATTTAACTGATCCCCAAAACACTTTTCGGCGGAAAGATTTCTCTACGAATCGTTTTATGAGAAGGTACCAAGGGCCACAGTGAATCAATCCAAGTAGTGCAAAAGGGAAGAGGATAATCATCATTAAAACCTCCTTTGTTCTTTCACCTTTTGGGTGCGTCTGTTTCCAATAAACGTACTTGTCTTTGATACGCATACGCTTGAGTAACTGGAAGTACGCAGCAATATCCTCTTTTAATTTTGTGAGTTTTTCATCGCCTTCAACATCTTGCTCATTGAGCCAATTGGCCAATCGTTGCGAGTAGCGCCACCTTCTCTCCAATGGAATGGACTTATCAAATGACTCTGCGTTCATTCCACGGCGCGTTAGCATCATCATCTGCTCGTGGAATTCAGCCTGCGTTTTATCTTGAACGTGTGTAATTTGCGCCTGCATCATTTTTTCGATGCGGCGGGTTACAGTGGTAATGGCTTTGTTCGGGTTTTCCTCGTACATCTCACGATAATCGTTCAAAAGGAATTCCTCTGAAGTCGAAATCAATAAGTCGCTCCTCATTTTATTGGGTTGCGAGTAATTGGATCCAACAGCAGCCATATAGATTTTCTTCTTCCAATTGAGTTTCTCCAAGGCCTCAAATCCGATTTTCGCGGCTCCTTTTTTTACAGGTTTCAATCGGCGAATAAAGACATCATCCGTAAACCCTTCACCAAAGATTAATAAGGAACGATTATATTTTAGAACGCGCGCTGCCTGATCGAAAGATTTGGTGTTTTTCTGTCGAGTATCACCTCCATCATGCTGCCTGTGAATGGGTAACATTTGACAAGCCCAAAGAATGGGTTTTAAAGCTGGAGTGAAAATGTCGGCACGAGTCATGAAGAATACACTTGGAAAGCGCATAGCCGCTACCGAAATGGGATCCATGAACGAAGCGGGGTGGTTGCCCACGTAAATAGTACGTCGAAAAATGGAAAATGGGCTTCCAATTACCTTTAATCGAGGGTAAAAGATGCGCAGACTATAGCGCAAGGTAATCCATAAAATCAAGTATAAAATCCGCATTTTCCAAGAATTGGTGGCACAAATGTAATACTATGTTATCGAACTTGTTTTGCGATTTGCGCAACTGATAACTGAGGCTCTGAAATACGAATTTAACAATGGTATTGCGCATAACTTTAACTGTGCATTCCGAATGTCAGTGTCTGAAACTTTTACTTTCGTCTTACAAGCATTGTATATGAAACAAGTAGGTATTATTTGTGGTGGTTATTCTTCTGAATTTGATATTTCTGTAAAGAGTGCTACGACCATATTTAAAAACTTTCCAGCAGGGTTTCAACCAAGGTTGATTTATCTAAGAAAAAGTGGTTGGACGGTTCAATTGGAAGGTACTGAGGTGCCTCTGGACCCGATGAAGTTTACGTTTCATGAAAACAATGTGCTTATAAAGATTGATTTAGCCATAGTTTATATCCACGGAGATCCGGGTGAGAATGGCAAAGTTCAAGGGTATCTGGAAATGGTAGGTATTCCGTATGTGAATTCCAGCCCATTGGCTTCGCAATTGTCATTTGACAAGTGGTATTGCAATCAATTTATCAAAGGATTTGGAGTCAAGGTGGCCGATTCTATTTTTCTAACCAGCCCGGATGAACTGCCGGAGACGGATGCTGTTGTGGAGCAGCTTGGGTTACCCATTTTTGTGAAACCGTGCGATTCTGGATCTAGTTATGGAATAGCCCGAGTTGACAATCCTTCGGAGCTTCAAAGTGCAATAAAAAATGCTTTTGATGAAGGCGCCACAGTAGTAATGGAAGCATTCTTAGATGGAACGGAAGTTACGTGTGCTGTGTACAGGACAAAATCCGGATTGAAGGCATTGCCTATGACGGAGATTGTATCCGAAAATGCTTTTTTTGATTATGAGGCAAAGTATCTTGGAAAGTCGCAAGAGATTACACCTGCCAGAATCCCCGATGATCAGCGTGATTTATGCCAAAAGGTTTCAAAGGAGATTTATCAATTGCTGAACCTTCGTTCTATCGCCAGAGTTGACTTCATGATAGTTGACGGAGTGCCTTTTGTGATTGAAGTAAATACCATTCCTGGCTTTACTGCTGAGAGTTTGGTACCTCAAATGATAGCTTGTGAAGGGATGAGTATAGCAGATTTTTGGAGTGATATATTGGAGGCTGAACTGTAGAAGATACTGGTTTTCGCGATAATCTCCTAGAAAAAAGTTGCTTTGTTCATCGACATATTTCGATCTAGCTATAAAGAAATAATGCGATAAATCGATATTGCAAAATTTAGATTTTTAAATGGATGCTAAAAGCCGAGGTGTCCATCCAGAACTCCCTCAATTCACAGCAATTGCGTTCATCAAGGTTTCAAACTTTGTCTTCAACGAACTATAACTTCCTTCATAATTGTTCACAATAATCGAGAAAGCATACCTTTTACCCGTCTTCGAATCAACATAACCAGCATAACTTTTAATGCGCGTCATGGAACCACTTTTTGCCGCAATTCTTCCGTGGCCTGACGCATTTCTACAAATGTACTTCATCGTTCCAGATTCTCCAGCCACAGGAAGTGATTGACGAAATGCCTCTTTTTGAGAGCTTTTATCCATTGCTTCCAGAAAAGCAACAAAGTGATCTGCGGAAATAGCGTTGCTTCTCGAAAGTCCACTTCCATCGTTAAGATGCAGTCCAGACGTGTTCATCTTTGCAGACCAATGTTTGTCAAATACACGAATGCCTGAGGCGGTACTTCCATCGCCTGTTTGTTCATACCCGATTAAGCTCAACATGTGCTCTGCATACAAGTTTACACTTCTGTGATTTGTTTCTTTAACAATAGCTTCCAGACGTTCACCTTCATGGGTTGCAATCAAGGTGCGTTTCGTGTAATCCGAGTTTGAACTGGATATCTCCATGGAGCGGCAACCCTTCGGGGCTTCCATTACTTCAATGCCGTTTTCCTTTAAGAGTTCAGTCAGTTCAAATGCACACTGTAATTCAGGGTCTGGGAGACTTCCTTTTACTAAAAAAGCACTCTGATTGATAGGTATGGTCCCTGTGCCAAAACGGTCAAATGCGTAAGGCGCACCATACAGGTAGGCATGGTCTCCGCTCCGCTTAGAAGCCTTAACATAATTGTGGTAAATCAAACCAGGAACTTCTGGCTCAATAGATTTTAATTTGACAATTGCTCCAGGAGTGCTGCCCGAAGTAAATGTATAACGAACCAAATTGTCATAAATAGTTAAGCCTGATGGTCCTGCGCCGTAATAGTTTCCCATATCTACCCAATTCCACCCGTCCGGTGCTCCCTCATAACCAAATTCGGAACCGTCTCCTATGATGCCGCCGCTAATAGAGGTTATGCCTGAACTTTTCAAACTATCAACCCATGGGAGCATGAAGTCCAGCTCATGTCCGCTCTTATTGAAATATTTACTTCCTAGGGATGGGTCGCCACCACCGCGAATCCAAACATTTCCAATCAGTTTTCCATCTTGCACATACCCGTCGATATACAAGCGTGTTTTTGCTCGGTAATCTGGACCCAGAATTTCCAAAGCTGTCGCAGTGGAAAACATTTTGGCTGTTGATGCTGTGGGAAGTGTAAGGTTCGGGTTGTGAGAGGCTACAGTATTTTTACTGTCTAAATCATATATTTCGATGCTGACAGAAGCATGCTCCATTCCCGTTCCATTTGCGAAAGCTGACACCGCATTCGAAAGAGATTGCTGTGAGAATACTAAATTTGAGACTAGAAGCGGTATTAAAAGGAGTGAACTTACTATCTTCATCGCGTTGTTTTTGATAAATCTCGTAAGATTCATCAATTAACGTACCAGAGACGAAGGAAAATTACTAACAACACGCGCGTAACAAATGTCGGAACGACCCAAGGAAAAAATTCGCGTACTGCGCATTATTAACCGGTTTAATATCGGAGGACCTACTTTCAACGCTACCTTCCTCACTCGTTTTATGAGTGATGAATACGAAACCATGTTGGTGGGAGGTTTGCCCGAAGAAGATGAATCGGACTCATTACACATTCCAAAAAGTTATGGAATTGAGCCTATTTTGATTGAAGAAATGGTCCGCAATCCCAGTTTGAGCAATGATCGCTTAGCATACAAAAGACTCAAAGAAATCATTCGTGAGTTCAAGCCTCATATTGTTCATACACACGCTTCCAAAGCGGGTGCACTGGGCCGAAAAGCAGCGGATGCGTGTAAGGTTCCTGTAATTGTTCACACCTTTCACGGCCATGTTTTTCATTCGTACTTCGGAAAGGTGAAGACGCGTGTTTTTAAGGAAATAGAAAAGAATCTGGCGAAAAAATCGCATGCAATTATTGCTATCTCCAATCGACAGAAAGAGGAGTTGTGTGATATACACAAGGTGTGTAAGCGAAATAAAACACACGTAATTCCACTTGGATTTGATTTGAAGCCGTTTAACGACAAAAGAATCCATGAACGCGACTCAAAAAGAAAGGAACTTGGTGTATCCGAGGATACTATTGCTATTGCTATTGTTGGACGCTTCGCGCCTATCAAGAATCACGATCTTTTCTTCGACTCCATGGAAAAGGTATTGGCAAGTACCAACAAAAAACTTCAATTGTTCGTTGTTGGTGATGGATCGGAACGCGAAAGCATCGAAAATCGAGCAGCAGAATTAAACAAAAAGTATCCCAATGTGGTAAGGTTGACCTCTTGGATTACAGACATTGCGTCTTTTAACGCCGCCATGGATTTGATTTGCTTAACGTCGCACAATGAGGGTACACCCGTAAGTTTGATAGAAGCGCAGGCCGCTTGTATACCGGTTGTATCAACGGACGTTGGTGGAGTTCGAGACATTGTAAAAGATGGTGATACAGGGTATGTAGTTCCGGTAAATGACTCTGAAGTGTTCTCTGAAAAAGTGCTTGAATTGGTGGAAAATGAAAAAAAACGGCAAAAAATGTCACAAAATGGCTGGACATTCGTAAAGGATACATTCAACTACAACACTTTGGCGTTGAACATGGACAAATTATACAAAGAGTTGTTGGAGAAAAACGGAGTGAATGTTTAAAAGTGTAAACGTAATAATTGCTTTTGTTGGTTGTATGATCCTTACGGCTTCTTGTGGGGTGAATAGCAATTTGATGCTAAAGCAGGCCAAAGGAACAGAAGTCAATTCTGAAGAAATCCCATTGAAACCAACGGAAGAATACAAAATTGCCGTGAACGACAAAATTGCTTTTCAGTTGTACATGAATCAAGGAGAAGATTTAATTGATGGAACGACTGAAATCTCTGTTGGATCGAATGGAGAGTTTGACCAGGCTGAATATGTAGTTCGTAACAATGGACAAGTGGAGCTACCAAAGCTAGGGAAAGTAGACGCTGTTGGCATGACAGTAGAAGACTTTGAAGATACCCTAGAGTTTCTTTATTCTTCAGAATACAAAATGCCTTTCGTGAAAGTGCAAATTACCAATCAGCGGGTTATCGTTTTCCCAGGTAGTGGTTCAGATGCTAAAGTTGTACCCTTACACAATACCAATACGACATTAATGGAAGTGATTGCTGCGGCTGGTGGAATTGCCGATCGTGGTAAAGCAAATACGGTCAAATTAATGCGCTTGGTAAATGGAGAACGAATTGTGTATGTGATGGACTTATCCGTGATTGAAGGTTTGAAGTTCACGGATATGGTAGTACAGGCCAACGATTATATCTACGTAGAACCAGCACCAGAACTCGGAAGAGAGATTTTGGAAAAAGTGGTGCCCCTTGGATCCTTGTTAGCATCCTTAGCGGTTTTGGTCACCTTAATTTCAAATTTATAAAGCCTTAAAGTAGAAGCGTGGCAAAGCAAAAGTTATTCATAAATACTTCTTACGATCCTTTAATTCTAAGGACTATTATTCGTCGATACTGGCTCTGGGTGCTAGGTTTCGTAGGAGTATTTGTTGTACTAGCATATTTTTATTTGAGGTACACCAAGCCCGTTTATGAGTCGTCGTTAATGCTGCAAATTTCGAATCAAGACAAAGCGGCTGACGTAATTGATTTTGAAAACATAAATACGCAGGATGATGATATTTCCGCGGTAGTCGAGCTACTGCGATCCGAACTACTTTTTGAACGAGCGGTGAAGCGCCTGGATATGAATGTTAGTGCATTCTCCAGAGGGAAATTGCTTACAGAAGAGTTGTACATGTCCAAAAGTTTGGACGTCGAAGTTCTAGAGGTGAACGATTCTACCTTAATCAATAAGGAAATCGGAATAACTTCCAAAGCCAGCCAGGTTGTACTTTCCTACAAGAAAAATGGGAGAAATGTAAGTTTAAAAGGAACGCTCAATTCAGTTCTGGAGAACGAAGACTTGAAAGTGAAAATTATGTCTTCGAATCGAAATGCTTTTGCAAGCATGTCAGAAGAGAACGAATTGTACTTTATAATCAATGATGTGGATGAGTTGGTAAAGCGACTACATCCTGGACTTGATGTGGTTCAAATGGATCCAAATGCTCGAACGATTCAGGTTTCATTCAAAGGACATAATGCAAGAATGTGTCGTGATATAAGTTTAGCCGTTGCACAAGCCTATCAGGACTATGATGAAGAAATAAAGAGAAAAAGCTCGGAAAATGTACTCGACTTTATCAATACCCAACTGGATTCTTTATACTTTGAGTTATTAGCTTCCCAAGACAGTTTAACCGACTTTTATTCAAAAACAAACGTTATCGACCCTGAGTTTAAAGGGGAGGGAACGAACGAGGAATTGAACGAGTTGGAACAAGAACTCCGCGAGGTAAAAAGCGAAATTGCATCGCTTGATACAATCAATAGCAGACTAGAGGCCGCTTCAAAGAAGCAAAAGTCGGCAAAAGACAGCCTTACGGTATTCGGATTGATCCCTGAAATTCTGGGGAAAAGCTACGAAACCGCATTAAGCAATCACATTACAGAGTTACGACAGTTGTTGGAGCAGCGTGAGGATTATCTAGTCTCTTTGACCAAAGATAACCCCAAAGTGGTTTTGGTTCAAAAACGCATCGACAATAAAATCAATACGATTCTGCTGAGCATTGCCACGATCAAAGTACGATTGAATTCAGAAGCTATCAAACTGACCAAGAAAATTGGTGAAAGCAAAGAAAAGCTGACAGGCTTGCCAGAACAACGGATGGAATACAGTCGTTTGAATAATATTCAGGAACTTAACGAGAAGTATTTTACCTTATTGACTGAGAAGAAGGTTCTGTACTCCATTTCCGATGCGGGATATGCTTCTGAGAACCGTATATTAAGAATGCCCGTTATAAGTACCGAACCTGTTGCGCCCAACGCTGGTTTCGTGTACTTTGCTTTTGTTTTAGTTGGTACAATAATAGGGTTAGGTATCATGCTTTTCCGTTACCTGACATTTAATGAAATCAACCTCATAGAGGATCTGGAAAATACACTGCCCGAGCGAGCATCTATTCTGGGAGGGGTTCCGTTGCTGAAATTTTCCATGGAGTATTCTCAGTTGGTAGTTTCCGAAGCACCTAAGTCTATCATGGCCGAAGCAATGCGGAAGATTCGTACAAACTTAAGTTACATTCACCCGAATTATAAAACCATCGCTATTTCGTCTTCCATTTCTGGTGAAGGAAAAACATTTGTGGCACTGAACCTCGGTGGAATCATTGCAATGTCAGGTAAGAAAACGATTCTACTTGATCTGGATTTAAGAAAACCGAAAGTGCACCTCGGATTCAATGAGGACAATACCCACGGAATGAGTTCTCTGATTGTTGGACAGTCTTCCTTGGAGGAATGTATTAAGAACTCTAGTATTCCAGAATTGGACTTCATCACCGCGGGACCTATTCCTCCGAACCCTTCCGAATTGCTTCTCAGCGATCGATTCAAGGAGATCGTGGAAGAATTAAAATCTCAGTACGACGTCATCATCATAGATAATCCACCTGTTGGTTTGGTGTCGGACGGCGTAAAGAATCTCACGGAAGCCGATATTCCAATTTATATTTTCAAATCGCATTACTCAAAACGAAACTTTACCTATCGCATCAAGGAGTTGTTTGAAATGCAGCAATTGAAATCATTGAATGTTATTTTGAACGGTGTACAATCAAATCGTAACTCGAGTTATGGTTATGGTTACGGCTACGGTTACGGCTATGGATATGGTTATACCTCAGGGTATATGGACGATGACATGGATAAGTTTACCAAACCTTCACTTTGGGTGCGTATCAAACGAAAAATCCGCTCTATTTTTAGCAGATCAAAATAAGCAGAGATTGACAAGGATTGTCGGAATGTTCCTCCTAAATTTCCTACCTTTGCGCTTATCTAAGTCACTTATTACGTGTATTTAAAACTGGTACAACTTCTTGGGTTTGGAATTGGTGGGATGTTTCTTGCAATTATTTGCAACGTAATCCTTCTTCGATTTTCTAAATCCCTCGGAATTCGCAACAAAAATGACGTGGTGGTTCGATGGAGCAATCAGTCGAAGCCATCTTTAGGCGGGGTGAGTTTCTTTGTTGTGTTCGTTTTTGCCTCCATTGCTTATTCTATAGTTTTCGGAGACGATAAAAATGTCTTTCAAAATCCCGAGTTTGTTGGGCTGTTCGGTGCCGGTAGTGTTGCTTTTCTGATGGGCCTGGCAGATGATGCCTACAATACACGACCGTTAATCAAGCTATCTACACAAATTCTTTGCGGTTTTTTCTTTGTGATCACAGGGTCGTCTATTCACTTGTTTCACATGGAAGGGCCAGATGCTATTGTAACTGTAATCTGGGTAATCGTTGTAATGAACTCCTTGAACATGTTGGATAATATGGATGGAATCACAGGGACTACGGTGTTCTTTATTCTACTCTCATGTTTGCTTTCCAATTGGTTGATATTCGAATTCAATACGAACATTTTTACACTGATCAACATTAGCGTCATCGGTGCTATTGTGGGATTCCTCACTATGAATATTCATCCTTCGAAGCTGTTCATGGGAGACGCAGGGTCGCAATTCATCGGTCTTTTCGTGGCATTCTTTAGTATGCAAAGCCATTGGAATGTATCGTACGAAACAGAAAGCCCATCGTGGTTGGGTATGTGTATTGCATTGGTAGCGTTTACACCTGCAGCGGTAGATACACTAACGGTGGTTATCAATCGGCTAAAAAGAGGACAGTCGCCAATGGTAGGAGGCAAGGATCACACAACGCATCATCTTGTGTATGCAGGGCTCTCAGATCGAAAGGTGTGGTATGTTTTCATCATCATTGGAGCAATTGCATGTTTACTTTCTGTAGCGATGGTGAATCTTGTTCGTTTGGACACAGAACTGCCTGTAGTTTTCTTTGTTTCGTACTTCCTTTTTGTCTTCATTTTATTGTATCGTAACACGATAAAATACAAAGCACCGAAGTAAATATTCCGTACTTTTAGGGCTATGCCGAAATTCAAAACAATGGTGCTGTTAGCGGGTGCAATTACCTTTGTTCTAACAGGCTGCAATCAGAAAAAAGAAAAAGAGATTGTAAAAGAAGTGAAGGTCGAAAAGGAGTCGCATTTCTCGATGCCGGAGATTCCAAACTCCATGACATTTTGCGATCAAAAAATTGACTTTACCAGCTTTGATGCAAAAGAGCGTTTGGATAAAGAGTTGCTCACGAATACCTTTTATCACAGCAATACGTATCAATACTTCAAACGTGCCAATCGTCATTTTCAAGTGTTGGAGCGCATCCTGAAAGAAGAAAACATGCCGGATGACCTTAAGTACTTGAGTTTGATTGAAAGCGGTCTTACCCAAGCTGTTTCTCCCTCTGGCGCCAAAGGTTTTTGGCAATTCATGCCAGCGGCGGCAAAAGAATACGGATTGACGGTAAATCGGGAGGTGGACGAACGATACGACATTGAAAAAAGTACCCGGGCGGCATGTGCATACCTGAAAGACGCATACGCAAAGTTTGAAGATTGGCCCTTAACGGCTGCTGCTTATAACCGCGGAATGGGAGGCATTCAGTCGGACCTCGAAAGCCAGCAAGTAGACGATTATATGGATTTACACCTCAATCGTGAAACGGGGCGCTACTTTTTCAGAATGTTAGCTTTAAAGTTGATTTTCGAATCGCCTGAAGATTATGGATTCTATCCGGATGAAATGTATCTGTACGAACCTATAAAAACAAGGTCATTAATGGTAAAGGAACCCGTCCCAAACCTTACCAAGTGGGCAATCGAGCAAGGTTCTAATTATCGGGAAGTCAAGGTTCTTAATCCTTGGATTCGTGGCAATAGCCTAACCCTATTAAATAAAGTTTATAAAATTCAATTACCAGCGAAGTGAGTAAGAAAGAGTACATAGAAGTGTACGGTGCAAGGGAGCATAACCTGAAAAACGTGGACCTTAAAATTCCGAGAAATGAATTGGTCGTGTTTACAGGATTAAGTGGAAGTGGGAAATCTTCTTTGGCTTTTGATACGATTTTTGCCGAGGGACAACGGCGCTATATCGAAACCTTCTCAGCGTATGCACGTCAGTTTTTAGGTGGACTGGAGCGTCCAGATGTAGATAAAATTGAGGGCTTGAGTCCAGTCATCTCCATAGAGCAGAAAACCGTTTCCAGATCACCGAGATCTACCGTAGGAACGATCACCGAAATTTATGATTTCATGCGTTTGCTATTTGCACGTGTGAGTACAGCCTATTCCTATGAAACGGGGGAAGCAATGGTGAAATATTCCGATGATCAGATTGTGGATTTGATTATTGAAAAATATGCCGGTAAGAAAGTAATTGTTTTAGCTCCAAAAATCAAAGGGCGAAAGGGACATTACCGCGAGTTATTCGAGCAAATTACCAAACTTGGATTTACCAAAGTCCGAGTGGATGGTGAGTTACAGGACATCAAAAAGGGGATGAAACTGGATCGCTACAAGATTCACGATATTGATATTGTAATCGATCGATTGCAAGTGGAGGAGAAATACCGGCAACGGATTTACGATGCAGTGGTGATGGCAATGAAACACGGCGGAAAATCGATGATGATGATGGAATTCGATTCAGACGAAGTCCGTCATTTTTCCAGAACGCTTATGTGCCCTACCACAGGCATTAGTTACCCTGATCCTGAGCCGAATTTGTTTTCTTTTAACTCACCTTACGGTGCATGTAGAAATTGCAGTGGACTAGGGGAAGTTTCTGAAGTCGATTTGGATAAAATAATACCCGATGCGAGCAAAAGCATCAAAGCGGGTGGAATTGCTCCAATTGGCCCTTCCAAACGCACATGGATTTTTGAAAAGCTAGAGAAATATCTAGAGCAAGAAGGGTACAAGCTGACTACGAAAATCGAGGATATTGATGAAGAGGTGCTGCAGGTAATTCTCTACGGTAACGAGGGGATTGTGCGTTCTAACAAGAACAAAATGGTTGTTTTTGAAGGGATAATCAATTTCATTACACGACATTCTGAGGAAAGTTCAGCGGGAGTGCAGCGTTGGGCGCAAAGTTTCATGAACAATAAGATTTGTTCGGTGTGTAATGGAACACGGATCAAAAAAGAAGCTCATTTCTTCAGAATAGGCGAAAAAAATATTGGTGAGTTGGCGCAAATGGACATTGAGGAATTAGCTGACTGGTTCAAAAATGTCGAAAAACACCTTGATGATAAACAAAAGGTAATCGCTGTTGAAATCCTGAAAGAAATCAACGCGCGATTAGGATTCATCGTTGAGGTCGGGTTAACCTACCTCACGTTGCATCGCTCTGCGAAAACACTTTCGGGTGGTGAGGCACAACGTATTCGACTGGCTACCCAAATTGGGAGTGAATTAATGAATGTCTTGTATGTGCTCGATGAACCGTCCATAGGCTTGCATCAACGGGATAACACGCGATTGATCAAATCGTTGCAACGACTGCGAGATACAGGGAATTCTGTGGTTGTAGTTGAACATGACAAAGAAATGATCGAAGCGGCAGATTTTGTGGTAGATATCGGTCCAGGAGCAGGAGTGCACGGCGGAAGAATTGTCAATGCGGCGCCCATTGGTGAGATGACCAACCTGGATTCGCTTACCAATCAATATTTAACAGGTGCAAAGAAGATCGAAGTGCCTGAGAAACGCCGAAAAGGGAACGGAAAAAAGCTGGTATTGAAAGGCGCTTCAGGACGCAATTTGGATGCGGTAAACTTGACGATTCCTTTGGGAACTTTTACGTGTGTTACAGGCGTTTCTGGTAGCGGAAAGTCTTCGCTCATCAATCAAACCTTGTATCCTATTCTGTTGGCTGAAATTTATAACGGCGTGAAGAAACCGCTTCCATATAAATCTATTTCAGGTATTGAACATCTAGACAAAGTCATTGAGATTGATCAAAGTCCTATTGGAAGAACACCGCGTTCCAATCCTGCAACCTACACCAAGCTCTTCGATGAAATTCGATCCTTGTTTGCGGGATTGCCCGAAGCACAAATTCGAGGCTACAAACCAGGAAGGTTTTCTTTCAATGTAAAAGGAGGTCGTTGCGAAACGTGCCGTGGAGCAGGAATGAAGTTGATTGAAATGAACTTCCTGCCAGATGTGTATGTGGAATGCGAAACGTGTAACGGGAAACGCTATAACCGCGAAACGCTCGAGGTTCGATATAAAGGAAAGTCCATTAGTGATGTATTGGAAATGACCATCGCTGACGCTACCGACTTTTTCGAAAGCATTCCAAAAATTCACCGCATTTTATCGACCTTAAAGTCTGTAGGATTGGGCTATGTGAAACTCGGTCAACCCTCAACTACGTTATCAGGGGGAGAGGCCCAGCGCATCAAGTTGTCTTCCGAATTATCGAAAAAGAGTACGGGAAACACCATGTACATTCTCGACGAACCGTCCACGGGACTGCACTTTGAGGACATCAAGATGTTACTCGAAGTTTTGCAGCGATTGGTAGATGAAGGAAATACGGTTTTGGTGATCGAACATAACCTTGATATAGTAAAAGTCGCCGACCACATCGTAGATATAGGTCCTGAAGGTGGAAAAGGAGGTGGAAAGATTGTTTGTTCGGGAACACCAGAGCAAATCGTTAAGAAATCAAAGGATGTTTCGCATACGGCGCGGTATTTGGAATCGGAATTGAAATAGCTTTTGGATGGCGAAACAGTTCAGGAAACAATACAATTTTTGGGACGCGATCGACGTATTTTGCTGGGTTACTTTGTTCGGCTCGTGGTACATTACAGATTTCACTTATCATTTACATATTCCTTCATTGTACCTCATTGCTCGAGGTTTTATCCGTCGTTCTCAAATAAAAACGGACTTGAAAAATGCAGTGGATTATTGCCGTGTCAGACGTTCGACCAAATTGTTATTGCAAGATTTTTTATTTTTTACGGGGTTTATGACTGCAGTTTTTGTAGGAGTCAGTTTTTTAGAGCCGTATTTGCCGAACTTTGAAATTTTTGATGTGGCGCACCTGGTGTTTACACAGTTCATTTACGGTTTACTCATAGTACGTCTTCAGAATTTCACCAGCGGTGTTCGTTGGTATGTTAGCGGTATAAAGCTTCCCGGTGAGCGAAGTTTATTAATTCCATGGCGTCATATTTCAAAGGTAAAAGCTGACAATGGTTTTATATACATAACAGCGCTAGGGAAGGATTACAAGTTTGATATCCATCCAAAAGATTATCGCTCGGCATTGCACTTTCAGCGGTGGTATGAAAAGAAAACGAGTGCATTGGAAGATTAGTCTAGGGTAAAAGATATCGGTACTCTTAAGTGAGAACGTACTTTTTTTCCGTCAACTTTTGCGCTTTTCCAAGGCGGCATACCTTGAACCAATCGAACAGCTTCTTCTTCCAGTAATTTGGTTTCTGGGTCGCTATTGCTGATTTTCACATTGGATGCAGAACCATCTCGTTCCACTACAAATTGCACCCAAATTTTGCCTTGTATTCCTCTGTCGACGGCATCGTTCGGATATTGAATATTGCTGGTAATCCATCGCATAAATTCGACAGAACCTCCTGGGAATTCCGCAGCTTCGTCCGGAAACTCAACAATACCATCATCAAGTGGATCATCTTCTTTAGACGTGCTGTAATTAGCACTGCACGGGTTAATAAAATCTTGAAGGTGCTTAATGAACGAGCGCTCGGCTGCTTGACGCATTCGGATTGCTTCCGTTTTCGCCTGTAATTCAGCCCTTGCTTCTTCGGTCTTTTCTCTGAGCGCCTCAAGTTCCTTCTCTCTCTTTAGACGTTGTTCTTCTGCGCGGCGTTGTCTTTCCTGTGCTTCGCGAATTCTCTTCTCTTCCTTTTTAATGGCACCCAGAAGCTGTTTTCCTCCAGGATACAAGCTTTTTAACCTGCGTTTAAACTCTTCTTCAGATACAGATTCCCACTCGTTCAAAGTCACCATTGTTTGCTCATACGGATTGAAAAATTGCGCCGCTACTTTCAATTGATCATCGGTTCTACTTACTCCTAATACTAGACTACTTGCGAAGGTTTTGCTCTGAGACGTAGGAAAGTAAGCGTTGAATCCTTCGCCTGTCTTGTTTAATGTAAGCAAGGTATTCAGTGAGTTTACGGATTGATAAACCTTGATGCCCTCTGAATCAGCGATGTTGATCGGAATTTGTTTTTTTCCTTTCGAGAGCTCGTGTAGAAAGTTATCAATATTCACCCATCCCGTTCCGTACCAATTGACTTTGTAAGACGATTGTTGTCCCACTTGCGGTCGAGAATTTTGAATATTCGCTGGTGGCTGAAATGAAGAAACGGTTTTCGCAGTCGATAGAACGGGAGGACTCACTCCACGGGATTGTGACTGCGGTGCATACTTTGTACGGATGTAGTTTTGATGCTGATTAAAATCATACTGCAGTTGGGTTAACTCGTTTTGAATTGCCTCTAGTTCTGCTGAAGATTTACGTTCGTATTCTTGTTGTTCGCGACGAATCTTTTGTTGTTGCTCCTTCGACTTAGAAGTATAGAGTTCTCGCAACTTGTCGTATTCTTGACCATTAGGTTTTACATTGGTCAATTTTTCAGCCGCAAACTCCTCAAATGTTTTCTTTTGCTGCCCCGTTAATTTCTGAGCTACTTGCGCGTCAATGACGTGCAAATCCTTGTCGAGTTGTTGGATGTATAAATCGAACAAAGGCTGCGCGTTTTTAATTTTATGTAATGCCTGTAAACGTTCCTGAAATTCTTTCGTAGCGATGAATGTTTCTTCAAATTCAGGTTGTTGAATGGCGTAAATATCCGATGGATTGATGTAGCAGTTTTCAATAGTTTTGACCATTGGCTTTGGATTTGAATCACAATTCCACTCTTCAAGATTAAGAACTGTGATGAGACCATCGCTAATTTCCACGTTATTCAATAAAAAGGGATCGCAACCCGCGGTTTTTACGGTAATTTCTACCATTCCAATTAAGTCAGTTTTGATCACGTCACTGGCTATAGGAGTTGTGTATTCTGTGCCGTTCAAATTGAATGTTGCCGTATAGACTTTACTTGCGTTCAAGTTTTCGAATTTAACCGCTCCTAATCCAGTTCCTGGACCTTGTCCCAATGGGTATATATTCTTTTTTCGACTCTTAACATTGATTGGTAATTGAAAAGGTTGTACTTCTGAAACAGAACTATCGTTGTTATTGTTTGAGCGTTTATTTGAAGAGGTTTCAAGGGGTTCTGAAATTGACAATTCGTCTAGTTGCTCAGTTGAGAACGATTTACGTGAAGCAAAGGTGTTAGTTTCTAGTCCTTTTGAACTTCCCAACGCATAATACAAACTGTCCTCCAACTCTTTCGAACTGGTTCTATAATTCTTAAACGGAAGCGTCGCTGCAACCTCCTCCCGGAAACCATCGGGAAGGAAGTCGAGCGAACTCATAGCAACAGGAATCAAATAATTCTCAATTTCCTGAGGGTTCTCCCAATTCAAATTCCCATTTCCATCAGGAACTCCTTGCCATGCTTGCATGTTACTGTCGTATTCATCGGTTGGAATTTCAATATGGATTGATTTTCCTGCTGCCAGTTTGAGATCAGCTCCGTTCAGTGTCGGTTGCACGTAGACCATTCCACCAGTTTTCAACGGATTATTACCATTCATAGTAGCCAGATTGTAGGCTACGATTTTATCCATGGTTAGTGCTTCAATGATTTCCAGGGTCACAGGTACCTTCACAAGATCTCCGTTCGAATCAACAAAGGCATTTTTCGGGATGAAAATTACGGTTCCGTCTGCACATTCAATCAACTCTTCTTTAGTTGGATTGATGGTGATTTTTTGTAAATCAGGCGCTACCCAGGTTTCTAATCCACCGAATTCGTGACGTTTTGTGCTTACCGGATGTGTATTTGATGAAGCGTACGTGAAATCTACGTTGTTATTCTCATTGGAATCGGCTTCTCGACTGGCTCGAAGACCTTCTTTATTGGTGAAATTGGCATCATTGTTAGCGATGTGCGCGTGAAGATTCTCATGTGCGTTTTGCGGTTCCTCATCATCTCCTTTTATCGCAAAGTAGGTGACAATGGCTCCGACAACCACGGAAGAGAGGATTATCGGCCATTTGAATTTTGATAAAATTGATCCATCTCGAGGAGGTACAACCGTTGGGGGTGTAGCGGCAATTACCTGTGCCATGAGTGCTTTTCGGTTGATAGCTGTGATCATTAAGCTTTGTGTTTCCACAGCTTCTTTCATTGCCGGATCGTTCGCCATTTCGGCTTCAAATATCGCAGATTCAGCAGCAGTCATCGTATTGTTTAGGTACGAATCAATTCGAGCAAGGTGTTCTAATTCTGGTCTCATGCTACTGGATTTTCAAGGTTCTGTAATTCTTTTTTCGCCAGTTGATGTGCTTTTTCCATGCACTTGTACTTCTGGGTTTTTGCTGACTTTTCAGAGCTGAATCCCATGGCTTTGGCGATATCTGCCATTCGTTTGTTTTCGAAATAAAACAACCGAAGTAGCTGCTTGCATCGATCTTGAATCTTTTCCAAAATCGTATCCAGTAACTGGAGTTTTTCCTCTTTTTCCTCGTCGTACTCTACAAAGGCGTAGGTCTGGGCAATCTCGATATCCAATACCACCTTTTCTTTGCTGGAAAGTTTACGACTATGATTTCTCCAATGGTTGAGACAAATTCCTGTTAAATAGGTTGATAATTTACTTGTGAGTTGAAAATTGGGTTGCTGCACTTTTTCGAGGAGCAACACAAGCCCATCATTAAATATCTCGGGAACAAGCGTTTCAGGAGCACCGTATTTGAACAACGTACGACGAATCATGGGTTCATGTGTATACATTTCCCGCACGGCTCGATCGAACTTTTTGTTCCGGATATGTTGGATTATTTCCTGATCGGTCATGGTTGACGTTTGTCCGTTAATGTTGGTCCTTACCAAAAGGTAACCCAATAAATTGAAAAAAAGTATTTGAGTTTGATGATTTAGGTGTTTCTACGACAGAAAGAATGTGGTTGGTGTCGACTAGAATGACGGTGTGCCAATGAAAGTTGACATTTTGGGAAGGCGAACTTTTTTAATATCATCCGAATCTTTTTCGAATGTTTTGTTTCTCAACTTTTTCACGTTGGAATATTCAATATTCTCGCCTTTCGGTACCATTAACCTGAACGTACCTTCACTATTGCTCATCGCCTCGTGTTTGGTACCATTTACAATTACGAAAATGGTTCGATTTGAGATGAAATTGCTTTTTACTTTCCCTGTTACTATGCAATACTCGCGTTGATTCTCGGTTTGAGCAAAAGTGCTGTGCAATGGCATTATTGATAAAGCTGTGGAGAGTCCTGCAACTTTTGCTGCTGATTGAAAGAACTTGAAATAATCCCTTTGATCCGAACTCATTCGGACACATTTGTCGGTGTTTGTAATGTTCTTTTCGAGCGATTCAATACTCAAATTGGAAACATCTTGGACTGTTTGATTGCAAACGGCGCACAGGCGCTTTCGTTCGTCGCCATCCATATCTTCCCAGGATTCCTGGCAAGGAGTCGAGAAAATGTTCTTTTTACCGTGCATCCTTATTATAACACACGAACCAACAGATATGTTACACTGACTTAATTCAAATGTCGTGAAACGAGTTCTGAATTTCTTAGTCTTCAAATTTTTTGAAGAGCACCGAAGCGATGTGGCCCCCGAAACCAAAAGTGTTGCTCATAGCGTAGGTCATTTCTTTCGGTTGCGCTTTGCCAAGGGGAAAATCGTAATGCGATGCATACTCAGGTTCGATTTCTGTGGTGTTGATGGTAGGCGGAACCATTCCTTCCTTTAATGCCATCACACAAGCGATTCCTTCAATAGCTCCGGCAGCGCCCAACAAATGGCCTGTCATGGATTTTGTAGCAGAAATGGAAAGGGACGATCGTTTCCCAAATACGCGCTCTGCAGCAATCAACTCGGATTTATCACCTAATGGAGTAGAGGTAGCGTGCATGTTTACGTAATCTATGTCGTCTGCCGAAATTTCTGCCTCACGTAAAGCTTCATTCATTCCCAAAACAGCTCCTTCGCCTTCTGGGTGCGTTCCTGTTAAGTGATAAGCGTCCGCGGCCATTCCTCCACCCACAATTTCGCCAAAGATGGTAGCACCACGTTTTTTCGCATGTTCGTAATCTTCCAAAACCAGCGCTCCGGCTCCTTCTCCCATTACAAATCCATCGCGCGTAACATCGAAAGGACGAGAAGCGGTTGCTGGATCATCATTCCTAGTAGAAAGTGCTCTGGCAGATGCAAAACCTCCCATGGCTGCCTCAGTGATTGCTGCTTCCGATCCTCCCGTGATAATCATATCGGCTTTATTCCATCGAATATAGTTGAAGGCTTCAATAATGGCTGTGTTGGACGTAGCACAGGCAGAAACGGGGCAAAAATTTACACCGCGCAATCCGTATTTCATGGAAATAATGCCCGCAGCAATGTCTACCAATATTCTCGGGATGAAGAAAGGAGTAAACCTCGGCGTACCGTCACCGTCGCAATATTCCTTCATTTGATCTTGAAAGGTCTGAATCCCTCCGTTTCCAGATCCCCAAATTACCCCAATTCGATTGCGGTCCAATGTTTCAAAATCAATATTGCCATGATTCACGGCCTGATCCACAGCATACAGTGCATATAACGAAAAACTATCGTATTGACGACGTTCCTTCACGTGAAAGTGATCTTCAAGGTTGAAGTCTTTCAATTCACACGCAAATTTCGCTTTGAATTTTTCCGTATCGAAATAAGTGATGGGCGCAGCACCACTCTTTCCCTCTTTCAAATTATTCCAGAAGGTATTTAAATCGTTTCCAATGGGTGTTAACGCACCAATTCCCGTGATGACCACGCGTCTCATAGTATGAAAATTTTGAAGCGGCAAAGCTACTATTTTTTCCGTCTTCTCGACTCCGCTCGATGAACGGGAAGAAGAGTACTAAAAGGTAGCACGCTGAGCCTGTCGAAGTGCACTAACTTTTACAAGCGTATACATTCGTACGCGGCACAATGCCAAAGTGTAATTTAAATTAAAGAAATCCGAGTTCTAGTTGAGCTTCTTCGCTCATCATATCCTTGTCCCAAGGTGGATCAAAAACGATATTTACCTTGCAGGAAGTAAATTCATCTGCTCCAGCAACTTTGTCTTCGACCTCCCTCGGCAGCGATTCGGCCACGGGACAATTCGGAGATGTTAGGGTCATTTCAATATCTACATGCCCTTCTTTGTTGATTTTCACCTCGTAGATCAGTCCTAACTCAAAGATATCCACTGGGATTTCTGGGTCGTAGATGGTCTTCAGAATATCAATTACCTTATTTTCAAGTTCCATTGAACTCATAGCTATACCTTTTTAAGTGCTTCCATTTTCATGGTGCGAATCATACTCGCCAATCCATTGGAGCGTGTTGGTGATAAGTGCTCATGCAAGCCAATTTCATCGATAAAACGTAACGAACTGCTTGCAATGCTTTTTGGCGACTCGTTGTTAAAAACTCGAATCAGCAAAGCGATGATTCCTTTCGTGATAATGGCGTCCGAATCTGCTGAAAACTGCATGTTATTTCCGTCGAAATCGGTGTGTAGCCATACGCGTGATTGACATCCTTCAATCAATCGGTTGTCGGTTTTTAAACCTTCGTCAATCAGAGGAAGTTCTTTTCCGAGCTCGATGATGTATTCGTACTTGTCCATCCAATCGTCGTAGATGGCAAATTCGTCAATTATTTCTTGTTCTTTCTCTTGAAGTGTCATAATACAAAGGTAGTTATCTGTACTCCTAGAGCAACATATTCACACTTCTTTTCAAAGCGGTAATGAAAACATCAATTTCTTCCTTGGTATTGTAAAAAGCAAAAGAAGCTCGAACGGTTCCTGGTATTCCGAAAATATCCATCAACGGCTGAGTACAATGGTGTCCTGTTCGGACGGCAATTCCCTGTTTATCCAAGAGCGTTCCTATGTCGAATGGATGTGTTCCATCTACTACAAATGAAACAACACTTGTTTTTCGATCGGCTGTTCCAATCAACCGAATACCATCAATTTTCAAAAGCTCTGTTTCTGCGTATTCCAGTAACGCTTGCTCATGCGCGTGAATTGCCTCCATGTCCAAGGCATTCAAATACTCAAAAGCAGTTCCAAGGCAAATTCCTCCAGCGATGTTCGGCGTTCCAGCCTCAAATTTGTGGGGCAGTTCGTTGTAAGTTGTTTTTTCAAAAGTCACTTTTGCGATCATGTCTCCACCGCCTTGATAGGGTGGCATGGAGTCCAAGATATCTTTCTTTCCGTATAAAACTCCTACGCCAGTCGGTCCGAATATTTTGTGTCCAGAAAAAACGAAGAAGTCACAATCGAGTGCTTGAACATCCACTTTCGTATGCTGAATGCTCTGCGCTCCGTCGATAAGAACTTTAGACCCAACGGCGTGTGCCTTTTCTATAATCTCTTCAATTGGATTAATAGTTCCAAGAGTGTTCGAAATGTGCGTAACCGCTACCAATTTCGTTTTGTTTGAAAGGTAGGATTCGAAAACATCCATCTTCAATTCCCCTTTCTCATTGATTGGAATTACCTTGAGTATGCAGCCCTGACGTTCGCAAAGCATTTGCCAGGGAACAATGTTCGAGTGGTGCTCCATCTCTGAGATGATGATCTCGTCTCCCTCTTTTAGTAATTGTCCAAACGAGAAAGCGACCAGATTAATTCCGTCCGTAGTTCCTTTGGTAAATAGCACTTGATCAGACGTGGGAGCGTTGATAGCTTTTTGAATGATTTTTCGAGCTTCTTCGTACTGCTCGGTTGCTACTTGGCTGAGATGATGCACACCGCGGTGGATGTTTGCGTTGTCCTTCGTGTAATACTTAGAAATCGCATCAATGACCGATTTTGGCTTTTGAGCCGTAGCTCCGTTATCAAAATAAATCAAGGGTTTTCCGTACACCTCTTGCTGTAAGGTGGGAAATTCCGATCTTATTTTCGCTACATCCAACTTCACTAATGTTTCACTCATACTGCAAAGATACTGAAATCAGTTTATTTGGAACAGTTCTAAACAAGAGATTTACTTTTTTTGTGGGATGGGCTGAAGGGTAGATCTACAAAGGGAATTATTCAGTTTACAGCCATATAGCAATATTGAAATATTTCGATGAAGAAGTCAGGTAATCATTGTGATGATTTCGGAAAAAATGACGATTTTATATCGTGCTTGAATCTCACATTGGGACAGCCCGAAATTCGGAAAAAGCAATTTCAGAAATCTAGTCTGTCTGAATCTTCAAACCTCGCAACTCTTTGCTTTAGTGCGAGAATGAATTGAAGTATTTTTCTGATGATAGAGCATATTCGTGCTCCAACTCACCTTCCTCATACAATTCTCGAACAAATTCAAATTCTAACTTCTCTAAAACTTTCTGTGATCCTATGTTGGCAGGTATAATGTATGCTTTGACTCGATCCAGTTTCAGATCATTGAACCCAAAATCCAAGGCTTTTTTGCATGCTTCCGTCGCGATCCCCTGTCCCCAGTATTTTCTCGCAAAACGGTAGCCTAAGTCAACAACCTTCATTTCCGGAATGTATTTCAATCCGGTGAACCCGATCAGGCAATTGTCTTCTTTATGCACCACCACCCAGCGTCCAAATCCATGACGGACGTAATCGGCCAGTACATGATCTTTAATGCGGCGTTTTACCTCTTCCTTTGAAATCACACCTCCATCTCCTGTATAGCGTGTAACTTCAGGATCTTGATGAATTACATACCATTCTTCCACGTCTTCAAGTGTAAAAGGTCTTAAAATCAACCGCTCCGATTCTAAGGTGGGGAATTGTTGGATTCTTTTGAAGTGCATCTAGATTCTAAGGTTTGTTTTTGCGACAATTTCTGAGGTGATAGACAGCTGAATTTAGTCATCAGACTACCTAGTTTACCTGTACGGAGGTCCAGAAACCCAGCCAACTATGGATTGCCGTGTTCCTTTGGTAATTGGTGTGACGCGGTGCATAATGAAAGATGGAAAAACAACAACGGTTCCTTTCTCTCTGGGTGCTTTTACGGTTTTCTGGTTAATCATAAACTCCAGGTCACCACCTGCGTATTCATCCGGGTCCGACAGTTGCACTGTCACGCTCAATTTTCGTGCTGAAATCTCAGCCGCCCCAAAATCCAAATGCCAATCGAAGAAGTCGCCTTGAGAGTAGCGAGTCAACTGCAATTCCTGGTGAAAACCCAGAAGATCAAACCAATAACGTTCGTTGTTAGCAGCAATGGTAATCATCTTCAACTTCTCATAAATCCACTGCATTTCTTGGTTGTCATCGAGAAACATCACAGAGCTTTGTCGTAGCTCATCGTTGTACTTCTCATCGCTTCCGCCCAAGGTTGCTTTTATGGTTTTTTCATCATCCCAAAGACTCTTGATCTTGTCAACTTCATGCGGTAAGAACATTCCATTGTAATAGACAAATTCCGCGAAATTCATTTTCAATGGTAAGCCAAAAGAATGGTTAATTGACATAAATAGTGGATTTGAAATAATCGAATCCAAGATAAAGAAATATTTGGATTGCCTTGTGTTTCGTTGTGAAGTTCAATGATTTATTTGTGCTGTTCTAAACTGTCTGCATCAAATTTTTGCATTTCCAGATAGATGGCGCCCGTGGAGTCAACAACACTATTAGAATCTACGGAAATGGCAATAGGTACAATTTTATTAAATGAATATGAACCAAACCCAGCAGTATCAATTCGAGGAATATTTTTTAAAGAATCCCGAAGTGCTTCCATCTTTTTTAATGACCGATAACTCTTAAGAATGGAGATGTTCGCTTTAGATAATTGGGCAACATAATCCATATCGCGATGTCTCAAGTCATACTTTTCTCGATACGCTTCGTAACTCATATGCATGTAATCAGTAAGAACAGTATCGCTATAATTTTCCTGAAAAAAGACGTCATTTTCATATTCCCTCAGGCTTGCTGTGATTTCGGCATGCTGATCCAAAGATTCTTTCGTGGGCTTGCAACCGACAAGAATTAAAAAAGTCACTATTAGAAGGAAAAAAGATCGCATGTTTTGTCTGTTCTGAGGCAAACTTATTGAAAAAATGGGAAGTTATTTCGCAGTTGATTGTAGTTCAAAAATATCCAATTCGTAGTTGTCGCCATTGACAATATACCACCGATAAATGGAGATGATTTCTTCTTTTCCATCCTGATTCAAGTCTTTAGTGAAGAAGGTTACGTCGGCTGGCATGTCATAATAAAAAGTATCTGCCAAAATGGATTTTTCCTTATCATAAAAGGTAGTGATGTAGCTTGGCTGAGAAACACGATTTAGGTCATCGGTATACTCCGTGGTTACCTGTAGTTTCTTGTCATGACTGTATTGGTAATCAAAATTATCAGGCAGCGTGTCCAGGGCGGATATATTCAAATTTCCGTCCAAAATGATTCCATCGTTGATGAGTGCCTGATAAAAAGGTTTGTGAATGGAGTCTTCGTAATCCCAACTTGATTCTGGATTCTGGTTCATAAAATCATTTTCGGATTCATCTTCTCTTCGATCTATTTCATGATAGGCGCGCCGAAATTGATAGCCGTCCAAGCGAACGAGTGTAAAATCTTTCGAAGCACTTGCTGTTTGGGTGTCATCTTTTGACTTTGTTTCGGTTTGTGTTTGCATTGAACGAATGCATCCAAAAGAGAATAGCATTAAGAGCAAGGCGAAATATTTGGTAAAACTCATGTCAACAAAAAATTAATCGGCGGACTCTCTGACCAAAACGAAGTACAAATAATCCATACTACTTTTTCCGAGCCATTCCATACTGTCACCGACCAATCGAACTCTGAAATTCTCGTCTCCTTCAATAAACTCTCTACCATCTTCTGAAACGCTCCATTTGATGTCAAGTTTATCATATCCAAAGGCGGTATTGTCCATAATTCCAGAGCCGTCCTCATTCAACTCATACTTTCTGCCTTGCAATTCAAAGGATGTTTTGGAGCTCATATTTACCGTGAAATACGAGTTTTTAATCTCCCAGGTTCCTGCTAAGTCTGCTTGAGAAACGCTATCTGTATTGTAGTACTTCAGTGCAGCCTTTCCATAGCGAAATTGCGTGAGAGAGGTCATTGCGTTCAATGGTTTGGGTTGTTCATTTTTGCTGCTAGTTAGTCCGAAAGTGAGAATCAGGGCGGAAAGAAGTATTGTTTTCATTTTACTGAGGAATATGAGCAAAGATAGGTATTTAATGATTCAGCAAGGGGCACAGAGGAGGACTCAAACGGAGTCATTTTATAACGTGTACTGGAATTTTTTTTACGAGCTGCAGTTGGGTAATGTCCATGGTGTCTGAATTATAAAAATCACAATCTCTCCCTTCCCAAAGTGCGGGGCAATTGTAAATTTCAAGGGTATCTCTTCCGGGTTTTATTCCTGTGAAAGTCCAACGAACCGGGCTAGAGCAGCCAACACACCCTTCTTTTTCGCGTTCACTAGGAATCCACTTAGAACTCGTTTTCCGAACAGAAGTACAATCCGATTTATTGATCCAACAATTGGTATAGCCCGTGCTGGCATTTTGACTCAACTCTAACTGAAAGGATTCCCCCACTTTAATGGTGTAGGATGACTTATTGACCACTTTTTGGTGATCGTTTGTACAAGATGCAAACAAGGCTAGAACTGACAGTAAGTAGACGTGTTTTAAAACCATTTTCCCGAATTCATAGGTTTGCGCAACATTTGCTTCAGGTTTTCAAAAGATTTCCGACTGGGGCGATCTTTTCGCTCGGGTGTGAACTTATTTTCAGGCGAACGATCTTTTATTTCGACTTTGGATTTGTGTTTTTTCCAATAAGCACGCTTTTCCTGAATACGACTTTTGGTGGCTAAATCTGTTCCGATTTTCTCTAAAGAATTCATAGCAGCTTCTGATACGCTTGAAACGGGGTCGTCGATAGTGGAAATTAAAAGTGGAATGGATTTTTTCGAGTCTAAATCGCCAAGATATTCCACTGCCAATTGACGCACATCGTAATGACCTTTGCGCAAAGCATATTCGATGGCATCAACCTTGCCTCTTGCGAATTGTTTATTTAACCATTTCTCATTGACTCGTTTATAGCCTGTTTTAATCAATATGGAGGATAAAAAAGTCAACGCCAGGTTTTCATGTGTTCCGCATTCGCTACCCAATATACGAAATAAGGCTCCTGTCTTCCTTTTCTTTTCATGATGACGAGGAATGGTTGGTCGAATGTGTAAAATGTGGCTGGTTCAAATTCTCCGAAATCAATTATAGCCGCCGCATTTGAGTGCAATTTGATGCCTTCCTCGTTGAGGTCAAACTTGATGCGTTGTGTAAGGTCAACAAAATGGTAGTCCGTTGTTGTTTCTTCAATCACAAAAGGTAAGGAATCAATGAAGTTTTCCGTGATATCAAATTGTAAGAAGGGAATTTTGAGCATATCATATTTCTTCAAATAACGAATACTATCTTTTTCTACCCGAGAAATAGCTTTTTCGTAGGTTTCACTCAGTGTTGCACCGGGAGATATTTTGGCTAGGTAAATTTGATCCAAACTATCTTTGCATTCGAGCTGAAGGATAAAGTCATCCTTATTTTGATAATCGTGAATTTTAACGCGTTCATTGTATTTGTTGGGAAACCCACCTTCCAGACCAAACGCTTTGACCAGTGTTCCTTTGAAGTTTATGGCTCCCACGTCCCTGGTTAAATACGCACTAAACTTTACATTCTTTTCCAAATAGGAATATCCGATGATATCATTTTCATTCGGTAAGTCAAGTAATGCTGCATTTTTAAACTTACGATTCATCTCTCTTGTGATGGAATCGATAATTCCGTCCTCTGTTTCGCCCACAATTGCCAACCAATGGTCTTCTGAAATTCTATCACTATAATCATTCATGCTTTTGCGAAGAGCCATCGTATTTTCATTTGGGAGAATGAACTTGGGTATTCCGCCCATGTACTCGATCAATTCGCGCCAGAGCAGTTCAGTTGTTGTACAGTAAATGAGATTTTGGTCCTCAACAATTGTGCTTTCTAATGTTGGTGCGAATGCAGTGGCAGTTTCCTGAGCATTCATAGCCGGCACGGTGAATAGTACTACGAGGAAGGCGATTGTTTTCATAAAAAAGAATGTCTATTACTTGTAACGTGTATTCGTTAGGTAATATTTTTCTTTTTCGAATAGCCTTTCAGCCAAGCAATTGCTTCTTTTTCTGAGTTGAACATTTTTGTTGGCACATTTGGCTTGTCGACATTTATGTAGAAATTACTTATAATTCGCAGGGGAAGCGATTTTGCGATAAGGGCCAATGCAATATTGTGTTGAATCATTTCATCACTTGCCGCTCTTTTTCGAGCCTCTTTTTCAACCCTCCAAAGTTTTCCCGAGTTTACAATGGTAAGTGTTTTCTCACCTTGTTGTATTTCTTTTCGGATTTCAATGATTTCATTGATGTGATTCAGTTCAACAATGACATCCTTCTTGAAGGAAATGTAGAGGATGTCGTTCTCAAAATAAATATGAGCAACGTCGGTTTCTTTCTTTTCGGTCAGAATCATCGGGTTGTGTGTAGCATTTTCAGGTTTTCCTTGTTTCGAAATCAGCACTGTTCGACTCAAGCAAGATGAAACTAGTTATTTTAAAACTATAACAGGAATGAAATTTTCGACTTATTATTCGATTGTGAAGTTTTAAACAAATAGATTTCGATTTTGTTAGTTACTTTAACTGATTTGAGAGGCAAGAGTGGATCATTCAGCGACGAAAACCCGATGTAAATAGGTTTGCTACGAGAAAAGTGCACTAATCCTTAAACCACCCAGAATACTTCACATAGTTATTGGCAATCCGCATTACCTCACCTTCAAACAACTCGGGAGAAATTGACTTTACCTTTTTGGCAGGAACTCCTGCGTAAATACTTCCAGCTTCAACTCTGGTTCCTTCAGTTAAAACAGCTCCGGCAGCAATGATAGACCCCGATTCAATGTAACAATTATCCATAACGATACTTCCCATTCCGATAAGCACGTTGTCTTCAACCGTACACCCGTGAACTAAGGCATTGTGACCAATAGAAACATTGTTCCCCAGAATAGTTTTTGTTTTTTCAAAGGTGCAGTGAATCACGGCGCCGTCCTGAACATTGACTTTGTTCCCCATGGTAATGGAATTCACATCACCACGGATTACTGTGCTATACCACACAGAGCACTGATCGCCCATAGTTACATCGCCAACGATAGTTGAATTTTCAGCGAACCAGCAATCATTCCCGTGAACTGGAAATTTACCTCTGCATTCTTTGATAAGTGCCATAGATTTTGTTTTCACAAAGATGAATAAATGAATGCTTAAAGACAAGGGAAGCCCATGCTGTTTGTTTCGACCGCTAAGGCGCAAAGTCCGCAAAGGATTGAATGCGTTATTGTGTGGTGTTGAATATGGTGTACGCAATTGTTTTGATTACTTTGTGATCAACTAAACCCAACTGATAAGGTTCGTTCATTTATTCGATTTATTTGGTAACTTAAGTAGTAAAACCTAACTAATTACTGAATATGACGGAGAATGAAATAGCAAGAATTGTTTTTGCGAAAGGACTGGAAGTACATCGAGAAATGGGGCCGGGATTGTTGGAAAGTGCATACGAAGAGTGTTTGGAATATGAATTGACTAAATCAGGGGCGTTCGTTGAACGGCAAAAGTCGATTCCGATTACTTATAAAGGCAATACTTTGGAGCGAGGCTTTATTGTAGATATGGTTATCAATGATAAGTTACTGCTCGAATTGAAGTCGGTTCGGAATATTGACCCTATCCACGTTGCTCAAACCCTTACGTATCTCAAGTTGACTAATCTGTGTTTGGGATTGCTGATCAACTTTAACGTTGAGCTGTTTAAAAACGGGGTCCGAAGAGTTGTAAATGGATTGTAAAATCGAAACTGATCAACTTTGCGTACTTGAAACCAATTTAATTATAAAAGCGCCATTTGCGCCTTGGCGGTCGAACAAAACAACAATGTTAATGGGAAACAACGATCAGATGGCTCTCAAAGAACCAAGAAGACGGGAAGACAATCATTGGTGACATCTTCCCAATCTCCTTGTCCTTATTTGAGCATTGTTCTGCGTTATTTCTACGCTTTGTAGGCGATGCAGTTAATATTCATTCCGGCACCTACAGATGCTAATAGCACGGTATCGCCGTCATTGATTTCATGGTTGGGTAAATCACCACGTTTGATCATGTCGTACAAGGTTGGAACCGTAGCCACCGAGCTGTTTCCTAGTCGACCGATAATCATCGGCATGATGTTCTCAGGTATATCTCGCAAGCCAAATGAGCGGTACAGTCGTTTTACAATGGCTTCATCCATTTTTTCATTTGCTTGGTGGATGAGTATCTTATCCACATGCTCCAAACGAAGATCAATTTTATCCATGCAGTGTTTCATCGCTTTCGGAACCTCGCTTAGTGCATACTGATAAATTTTATGGCCTTTCATTTTCACATATTTCGTATCGTCATTTCCAAAACGATTAAAGCTTTCGCCGTAGGTTAAAAAGTCTTTTTCTTCTTCGGTGTGTGAAATGGCAGCGTGGGATAAAATTCCCCGAGCTTCGTTCTCTTCTTTTGCCTCCATAACTACCGCTCCAGCACCATCGGCAAATATCATGGTATCTCTATCGAACGGGTCCACCACCCTTGACAGAACCTCAGCTCCTATCACCAAACACTTTTTTGCTTCTCCCGATTTTATAAACATGTGTGCATGAATCAATCCTTGAACCCATCCTGGGCACCCAAAAATTATATCGTGGGGAATGCAAAAAGGGTTCTTAATTCCCAAATTGTGTTTTACCCTGGAGGCCAAACTCGGGATGATATCAGATTGGTTTGTTCCATGTACAACGTCTCCAAAATTGTGCGCCACGATGATACAATCAATCGTTTCAGCATCGATTCCTGCATTTTCTATCGCACGTTCTGCCGAAATCGTAGCAATGTGTGAACATGTTTGATCTTCCTTTACGTATCTACGTGCTTGAATGCCAGTTATTTCCTGGAATTTCTGAATTGTGCTCACATTGTCGTTCTGAATGCGCCGACCGTCGTCAAAACAAAATGGGTTTTCTACAAAACTTATGTTTTCAACTTCTACCTCTGGGATATACGATCCAGAACCCGTAATTACTGAATTTAGCATGTTGTTATTTGTCTGTAGTTAGTTGTGTATCAGCTCAAGTTGAAGTGTAGATCACTTTACTGGTTTTTATGATGACATTCTCGCTATCTTGCAAGGAGTATTCATCTTCGTTCCGTTGTATTGCGATTCAAATGTACTTTACCCACAGGTGGAATTTAAAATCAAAATTACAAGGAATAACGATGTGTAAAAATGGAAGTTGCTTCATAAGTGATTAACATACAATAGGATAGTATATACTGATTTCACATGCCCAAAACCATTTCAAATCAACTTTTTGTGCTTATTAAATCGCTTAGTAAAGCGGAGAAACGGCATTTTCGATTGTATGCAAAGCGCAATTTCGGTAACAAGAATGTAAAGTTTTTGAAGCTGTTCGATGCCTTGGATAAGCAAGATATCCATGACCCTGAGAAAATCAAAACACTTTTTCCGAAGTCGAGTAATAGTGCCTTATCCAATTTAAAAGCCCATTTGTATGAGCAATTACTTATAAGTCTGAGGCTGCTTCATCATAATGAGTCCTCTATCAGAGTGTACGAATTGCTCAGTTTTGCTAATGTTTTGTATTCTAAAGGGTTGTATTTGCAAAGTTTAGAACAGTTAAAGCGTGCCCGCGTTTTTGCCGAAACTTTGAGTGATGATCTTTCATTGCATACTATTGTAGAACTAGAGCGAAGGATAGAATTGTTTTTTGTGACAGAAAGCGGTGAAAATCGTGCTATGGAAATCGTGGATACTAACCTGCAAAGTAGAAAACAACTTGAAACGCGGGATGATTGGTCCAATATCGCCCTGCTTCTTTATGACTACTATTTGAAATTTGGTCACGTGAAAAATGAGCGACAATTCAAAAAGATTGCGCAGCTCTTTAAAGAGAAGGTAGATGCCATTAATGCGGACGAAATTTCTGTCCAAGGTCAGATTTACAAGCACATGGCGTATACTTGGTATCATTTCATAACACAAAACTTTGTGTTGTGTTATCGACATGCTCAGGATTGGGTCGGTTTGTTGGAGGCCCATGATGTCATTTTAAAGAATGACCCAATCTTGTACTTGAAGGGCCTGCACAATGTACAGTCTGCCTTGTTTTATTCGAATAAACCGCGACAGTTTGAACAGTCATTTGAACAACTACAAAACTTCGTGACCCATCGTTCTGCCAATTTTGATGAAAATACCAAAATGCTCTCGCAAGTCTATCTATACATGGGGAGATTAAACACCTTGTTTTTGTCGGGTAAATTTCGTGGAAACGAAGGTTTTATTTCAGAATTAAATCTGTGGTTGGAGAAGCATGAGCGCTACCTCGACCTGAATCGGTTTCAAGTATTTCATTACAAAATTGCGTCGCTATTTTTCGGTGCAGATGATTTCAAAAATTGCATTGTCCATTTAAACAAGATTATCCATGCTGATGTTAAGGAAAAAACGTTGAAACAGGATGTTCAATGTTTTGCACGGATCCTCAATTTGGTCGCTCATTTCGAACTGGGAAATGATGATTTGGTAGAATACCAATTGAAAAGTACATATCGATACTTGACGAAATTCGGAGACCTACAAAAAGTGCAACAACATATCATGCAATCCATTCGAAAAGCGATGGTGACGGAGAAAAAAGAGGTAATTCCTTTGTTCGAAGAATTGAAAAACCAACTTGAAGAGGTGTTCAATGACCCATACGAACAGCGTCCTTTGTTGTATCTAGACTTGATTTCCTGGTTAAAAAGTAAGATTAGCGGACGATTGGTAGAGGAAATTATTCGAGAGCGCCAAATGGGCAGATAAGTCAATTTTGTATCTTTTGCCTTCAATTCAAGCAACATGAAATTTCTCATCTCGGCATTTTTACTTATCGGAACAATCAGCTTTGGACAAGAAACTGCCTATACTATTTACACTTCTTCGGGTAAAAAGACAACATACAAAAAAATGATTCAGGAGCTCTCGAAGAAAGACATCATTCTTTTCGGAGAGTTGCATGATAATCCTATTGCACATTGGTTGGAATTAGAAGTGACAAAGTCATTGGATAAGAAAAATGACTTAACACTAGGTGCGGAAATGTTTGAAGCGGACAACCAAGGCGCAATCAATGATTATTTGGCTGGAAAAATTGATGAAAAAGGTTTAGATTCTACAGCCCGACTTTGGATAAACCATCACACGGATTATGCTCCATTATTGGATTATGCTCGGGAGAACGACATTTCTTTCGTGGCGACCAATATTCCTAGAAAATACGCCAGCATGATCCACAAACAAGGAGGATTTGCAGCTTTGGACAGTCTTTCCCAGGAGGAGAAAAACTGGATTGCTCCAATGCCCATTGAGTTTGATGCAGATTTACCTCAGTACAAGAAGATTTTAGATATGTTGGGTGATCATGCAACACCAGATTTGGTGAAGGCACAGGCGGCAAAAGACGCTACTATGGCTCACTTCATTTTGGCGAATTATTCGAAAGGACAATTTATCCATTTCAACGGCGCGTTCCACTCGAACTATTACGAAGGTATTTTATGGTACCTGAAGCAAGAGCGCCCAAACCTCAATTACGGAACCATTTCTACGGTGACACAGTCTAACATCAACTCGCTTGAGAGGGAATATAAAGGAGCTGCCGATTTCATTATTTGCGTGGATGAGGACATGACATCGACTTATTAGGAGAGGAAAGCGAAATTTCTTTTTGATGGAAGATGCTCGGAAATCCTTATCCGGTAAGGGATTCGTCGATTAAGTAAAAATCCTTCAACGCAAAAATGCGTTTAAGAAGTTTTGCATTTACTAGCGAATCACAAATTAATTGATTAACTTCTTGAAAGCCAAAATATTCTCTAAACCCATTGTTAACCACAATGAAAGCTATACCTTTTTTCTCACCATTATTTTGCCTTCTTTTGTCCTTTGTTGATACCAACAAATCTTCAAATGACAACAAGTGAACCTCAGTAGGAGCGCCAACACGTTATTTCCGGTCCATCACAAATACTTCACAGCCTCCCGTCTTGCCAAGCCTTCTAACTCAATCTCCTCTACAAAATCACGAACCGCATCTGCATTGTATTTAGAATACTGCCGCAACGCCCAACCAATGGCCTTCTGAATGAAAAATTCATTTACATCCTGATATTGCAGTACCAAACTTTTTAGTAATTCGAAATCTGTTTCCTCCTTGTATTTCAATTGAAAAATCAAACACGATCGATTTAACCACATATTCGAATCGTAGCGCCATTTTTCAATTACCTCTTCCTTGCGATCTGGAAATTTCTGTAAATACCAACCTAGATAGTTCGAGGCAATGAGGTCGACCGTATCCCACCAAGATTTCGTGGTAATCAAATGTTCGATAGCGGGAAGGTCGTCAACAAAAATTAATCGTTTTGGCGTACGCTTCAGGAAATCTATGGCGACATATTGATATTCACGTTGCTCGCAATCCCACAGTGCATCCACCAATTCCCAGCGATCGATGCTAGAAGCCCGAACCTCCGCGAACCAAGTACGCTGAATCGCGTTTCGGATGGGAGAGGGGATACCAAAAAATACAAACTTATGTTTCATGTACGCGGACATTTTTTCGCCATAGTTTGAGTCTGCCTTCTCGTGAAAACGAGATGAAAGTGAATTTAGAAGTGCATCGATTTCCATACCTAAAAGTAAGGAATCTAAATTGGTCTGATATTTGTTAATTTCTTGTTAAGACTCAAGCTTATGAAGATCATTTTACTGTCAGTTTTCGTCCTTGTTTTATTCTCGTGTAAGAAGAAAGAGTTTCCGTCAGCAGTCACAATTGGAGATAAAGAAGCGGTTCAGGAAGTTGGGTACAATTTTCTGTTATCAGGAAGCAATTCAAATTCGACAGTGAGCGTATTGGACCTCGATCAGGACGGGGTGAACGATGTGAAGTTTTACAACTTTAGTACGCCTGTTGTGGGAAGTGGGGTAATGCCTGAGATTTCCATTGAAACTTTACATCCAAATATTGAAATGAACGTGGATGTTCGAGAAGATTCTGTTTTTCGAGCCTACTTTTATCATTGGCAGTATGCGCCAGATGGAACACGAGCATTCTTTCATATTAATGTGACTTCGTGTGAACGAGAATCGCAAGACTTTTGGGCATCCTCAAAGACCGAAACAAATAGCTATTTGGTTCCCTTAGAGGAAGGAAGTATGTTAAGCGTGGACGATATCTTTCAGAGCGGAACCTTTGATATTTCGACAGCAAATAAACACATCACGACCACCGAGTTTTATCCCGATTCAACCGTTTATCACATAGAAGAAACCAAAAGATCGTGTTTTGAGTTTCCGCAAAATTCAATTCGTTACCTGGGATTTAGAATGACAAATGAAGAAGGTCATAAACTCGGGTGGATCGAACTGGAATACCTCGGCGGAAACAAACTTCGAATCCGTGATTGGGCGATTCAGCAGTAAATCAGCGGTTTACTGCAGTATCAACTCATAACAGAAATAAGGATACTCTTTCTTGTAAGATAAATACACTGATCCCAACTCGGTGTATCCTCTGTTCTTATAAAATCGCTGATTGCGAGGATTCTGACTAAACGTATCCAACCGAATGGCATCGAAGTTATTTTTTCTAGCCCAATCTTCAGCGAAATCCATAATTTTTCGTGCGATTCCTTTGCCTTGTTGATCTGGTGAAACTGCTAAACGGTGCACCACAAGATTGCGCTGCTCTTCGCTCGTTGACCAATTTATTTCCGTGTATTCAGGATCCTGAGTTTCGTTCAAAACCACAATTCCAACAACGTGGCCGTTCTCTCGATAGGCGAATAAGGTATTCGTCACGATATCATGCTTCAAACTTACTAGATCAGGATAGTTTTCATCCCACTGGTCAATTCCATTTTCGCGCATGTGCTGTCCACAAGCACGGGTCAATTCCAGTATTTCCTCTAATTCTTCCGGTTTCCCGTGAGAAATCATCTTATGAAATAACGTTGAGTTCTTTTCCAACTTTAATGAAGGCGGCTGCCGCTCGATCCAGGTCTTCTTTGCTGTGTGCCGCGGAAATTTGCGTTCTGATACGTGCTTCTCCTTTCGGTACCACTGGATAGAAGAATCCGATAGCATAAATTCCTTCTTCCAACAAGCGATCTGCAAACTTCTGCGAAAGGGCTGCATCGTACAACATAATCGGAACAATTGGAGAATCTCCTGGTTTGATATCAAATCCAGCAGCAACAATTTTTTCCTTGAAGTAATTGGTGTTATCCTCAAGCTTATCACGAAGTTCTGTTGTAGAGCTAAGGATATCAAAAACTTTGTTGGATGCACCCACAATGGAAGGCGCCAATGAGTTAGAGAACAAATATGGACGAGATTTCTGACGCAACATATCAATGATTTCTTTTGGTCCGGTGGTGTAACCTCCCATTGCTCCTCCAAGCGCTTTTCCAAGCGTACCTGTAACGATATCCACTTTGTCCTGAACACCAAAGTGCTCTGGAACCCCGCGACCTGTCTTTCCAATGAACCCAGCGGAATGACATTCGTCTGTCATCACCAAAGCATCGTACTTATCTGCAAGGGCACAAATTTCGTCCATTTTAGCCAAGTCGCCATCCATCGAGAATACACCATCCGTTACGATGATACGGAAACGCTGTGCTTGCGCTTCTTTCAGTTTCTCTTCCAAATCGGCCATGTCGGAATGCTTGTAACGATAGCGTTGTGCCTTACACAAACGAATTCCATCGATAATTGAAGCGTGGTTCAAGGCATCAGAAATAATAGCGTCTTCGGCTGTGAAAAGTGGCTCAAAAACACCTCCGTTGGCATCGAATGCTGCTGCATAAAGAATGGTATCTTCTGTACCGTAGAACTTCGCGATTTTCGCTTCTAATTCTTTGTGGATGTCTTGCGTTCCGCAAATAAAACGGACTGATGACATGCCATAACCATGAGAATCCAATGCATCTTTCGACGCCTGAATTACATCCGGATGTGATGAGAGCCCAAGGTAATTGTTGGCACACATGATCACTACATCTTCTCCTGTATTTACGTGTACATTGGCTCCTTGCGGAGTGGTGATTACCCGTTCTCGTTTGTAGATTCCTGCCTCCTCAATTGCCTTCAATTCTGACTGAAGGTGCTCTTTCATTTTTCCGTACATGATTCCAATTTTTGTGTAGACAAAATTAACAGAATTGAGCGATTTTAGGTTAATTCAGCTTAGGTTTCGGAAAGGGAATGTAGGTTTCGTCTCCTGGTACTTTTGGAAACTTCTTTTGCTCCCAATCCTCTTTCGCTTGTTGCAGTCGTTCCTTCCTCGAGGATACAAAATTCCACAACAAATAATGCTCTTGCCCCAATGGTTTTCCACCAAACAAAAGTAGTTGAGTGCCTTTTTTCAGGTCAACTTTACATTCGTCTTCTGTTTTACTTATGAGCATTTGCCCGGCACCAATAGTATCCTCACCATCCTGAACTTCACCCTTTACAACCACGAACGCAATTTCTCCCTTCAATTGACTTTTAATATCCAATTCGGAATCTTCATGTGCTAAAATATCTACCATAAACAAGGGTGAAAATCCTTGTAAGGGTCCTTTTTTACCAAAACCTTCACCTGCAACCAATTTAATGGTCATTTTGTTTTCTTCCCATTCAGGAACTGTATCCGCAGCGAAAAAATCGAATTGAGGCGTCATTTCCTCCTGCGACTCAGGCAAGGCCACCCAAATTTGATAGCCGTGCATGGTATGCGTTGTGTCTCTGAGTTCTTCCGGTGTTCTTTCGGTATGCGTTACACCCTTTCCAGCCGTCATAAATGCCACGTCGCCTGGTCTTACAATGACATCGCTTCCCATGCTGTCCCGATGATGCACGGCTCCCTCGAATAAGTAAGTTAAGGTAGAAAGTCCAATGTGCGGGTGTTGGTCTACGTTCAACGGATGTCCTGGCTTTATCTCAGCTGGCCCCATATGATCGATAAATGTAAAAGGTCCGACTTGACGTTTTTTTCGGAAGGGAAGCAAACGACCGACTAAGAAATTTCCGATATCGCTCTGGCGTTCATCAACAAGCATTTTATTGTTTGACATGGACTTCTTTTTCCTTTAAAAATAACAAGGATTTTGCGGGAACAAGTGATTCAAGATTAAAACTTCAATAATATAAATGGAATGTATTATTTGCCATACTTGATGTATCTTTGCACCGAGCCAATAATAGACACTAATGAAGAAACTACTGGTACCTATCGACTTTCAGAACACCACTTTTAATGCATTGAAGTACAGTATTCGAATTGCAAAAGAGTTCAGTTTTGAAGTACACACTTTGCACCTAATTGATAATGCAGATGCGAAGGTCAAGGCAGAGACAAAAATGGAAGAGGTTTTAAGTAACCTCGACACTGAAGATCGAAAGCTTGTGACACCGCACATTTCTGTTGGTAAGATAGAATTCGATATTGGGAAAACGGCTGAGGCATTAGACATTAGCTTTATTTTGATGGGTATTCACAAGAAAAGTAGATTGGACAAAATTTTTGGAAGTCGTCCCATCAAGGTCATTAGTGAAAGCAAAACTCCGTACATTACGATTCAAGAGGGCGGATCCGTAATGCCGATTTCCAAGATTGCCATGACAATTGATTTGGAAAAGGAAAGCATTCAAATTGTTGAGGCTGCGATCGACCTGGCAAAACTTTTCGGTGCAGAAATTATTTTGGTCGGTGGTGATCATACAGACTCAACTTTAAAATCGAAGGTTGCTGTTAATGTGAAAACGGCCAGAAGGCTTTTGTCTGAATCGGGAATAGCCTCTTCTGTAAAATTGTTAGATCGAAGTCATTTCATGGAGAATTTCATCGAGTTCTGTGCAGAGAATAAAGTCAATTTGATCGCTGCTACTTACTATCCAGATACCTTCACAGTATTCTCTAACAAATTCGTTCAACGCCTGATGGAAAACGAAGCTTGCATTCCCGTGCTTACGCTGGACTCTCAATCGGTGGGGAAGATTGGGAAGTATTCGTTTTAAAGTGTTTCTCTTTAACTTTTAACGGTGAGTCATACGAGTAACATAATTGGTTAGTCTCTTACTTCAGTTAACTTTTGTTATTTGGGAGTTCAATGTTCGTGACTATTTTGCCCTGTCAAAATATGTTTGATTTCGTAGCATTGTTGCACTAAAGTTTCATGTAAATGATAACCACCCTTTTCAAAAAGAAGAAAGCTTTGGTATTCACTGAAGTCCTATCACACGACTCCTTTTTTGAAGGATTACGTATGAAAGAGTTTGCAAGGCTAGACGAAAAACAACACGTTTACCTTGATTTTACAGGAGGTAATTTATACGCGCAACAGCAAATTGATGCTCACTACAAAGAGCTTTCAGAGCATACTTTTGGAAATCCGCATTCCACAAACCCCACTTCTCAATTTGCAACGAAAAAAGTGGAGGAAGCACGACAAAAAGTGCTGAATTTCTTCAATGCGAAAGGTTATTTCTGCGTATTTACCCCAAATGCCTCCGGAGCGCTCAAAATAGTAGGAGAATGCTATCCTTTCGATACCAGTTCAAAATTTGCTTTGCTCGCGGACAACCATAACTCGGTTAATGGTATTCGTGAGTATGCCAAAGGGTATGGTGCAGATTTTGAATATGTTCCGGTGCAATATGAAGATTTGCGTATCTCTAGTCAATTGCTAAACCAAGTTCTGGATCAGGAGGTAGCAGGGAACAAACTTTTTGCGTTTCCTGCGCAATCAAACGTTTCTGGCGTAAAGCACAATTTGAATTGGATAGAAACTGCACAACAAAAGGGTTGGGATGTACTATTGGATGCCGCTGCTTATGCCCCTACAAACCGTCTGGATTTGTCAAAGGTGAAGCCTGACTTTGTAAGTATTTCGTTCTATAAAATATTCGGATATCCTACAGGACTAGGGTGCCTATTGATCCGCAAAGAAAAGTTCAATCGCCTTCAAAAGAAATGGTTTGCAGGGGGGACAGTAGCATTGGCAGGCGTGAAATCTCCCAGTCATTTCTTAATTGAAAATCACGAGCGTTTTGAGAATGGAACCATTGATTATCTGGGAATTCCTGCATTAAGTATCGGATTGGATTTTATTGAGTCTATTGGAATGCAACGTATAAACGAGCGTGTTAATTCGATCACCACACATATGTGCGTTTCGCTTAGAAAATTGAAGCATTCTAATGGACAGCCTTTGGTAAACATTTTTGGTCCGGGCGATAGAATAGAAACGGGAGGTACGTTGATTATGACATTCAACAATCCCGACGGAAAAGTAATTCCTTTTGAGCGAATAGAACGCTTGACAAATGCCAGAAATATTTCCATTCGTTCCGGTTGTTTTTGCAATCCAGGTCTGGATGAAATCAATAACTGCCTGACAACGGAAGAACTTTCGGACTACTTTACAAGCAGAGAGAGCGGAGATTACTACGACATGATTGCAACTCTGAATAAAATGCGAGGTGCTGTTCGTGTTTCTTTTGGAATTGCTACTGTTCAAAGAGATTTGGATGCATTTTTAAAATTTGCCGAAGATTTGATTGACCATCAGTATTAAGGGGCTGGAATAATTTATCAAGAACGTTCGACAAAGTACATGGGCAACATCCCTTTTCCTTTTGCCTCGATTTCGCCTCGAGACTCAAAGCTAAACTGGGGGAGTGCATGTACCAAATCAAAGGTGTTCTGAGATATATTCACTTTACCAACACCTCCCGAACTTTCCATTCGGCTTGCGGTGTTTACGGTATCTCCCCAAATATCGTATTGGAATTTTTTTATCCCCACAATTCCCGCAACTACAGGACCTGTGTGCACACCAATTCGAATTTCGAAAAACGGTTCACCCTTCTGTTTCTTTTTCTTGGCTAGGTTCAGCATAAAAGCCTGAATTTCCAGCGCTGCGTTCACAACATCCAAGGCGTGCGTTTTGTTTGGAACGGGTAATCCGCCTGCTGCCATATACGCGTCGCCGATGGTTTTGATCTTTTCGATGTTGTATTTCTCCATGATCTTATCGAAGGCAGAAAAACATACATTGATTTCATGCACCAATTCTTTGGCGGTCAACTGCTCAGATAATGCTGTGAATCCTTTGAAATCGGTAAACAAAACGGTCACATCGTCAATGAGTTGAGCGTCTGCAGCACCCTTCTCCTTTAGTTCATCGGCTACTTCTTGCGGTAAGATGTTGAGCAAAAGTTCTTCGCTCTTCTCTTTCTCTACATTGAGTTCAGTATAGGCTTGATCGACTTCCTCTTTCTGTTCCGCAATAATATTTCTTTGTTTTCTGGTAACTCGCCATCTGTTGTAGACAAAACCAATGAAAATCATCGCAAAAATTAATCCAGCCACAAGAAAGTAGCTTTGTTGACGCTGCTTCTGTACTACCGCTCTCTGTTTGGCAAGTTTAGCATCCTTTAGTTTTGCTTCCTCTGCCGATTGAATACTGTCTGCAATGGCTTGTTTTTCGTACTCATATTTATAGCTCTGTCGCAAAACTTCTTTTTGATTGTTTTCACTTTTCAAACTATCACGAGCACTAATATGTATCTGGTACATTTCTAAGGCTTCACGATGCATGCCAAGTGTTTCGAGGATTTCAGAAAGTATGGAGGATGACTTTTTAATATCAGACAAGGACCCCGATTTCTCAGCAATTGCATACGCTTCTCTGGCTTCCTTCAATGCTAAACCCGTTCTTCCCAAATCAAAGTGAATTCCCGCTAAATTGGAAAGTGCCTTACTTGCAATCGTTAGTTCTTGTGAACTTCGGGCAAGGTCCAAGGCTTTATGGTTGTATTCAATGCGATCTTCAACCTCCGATTCGTCTTTGAGATCCGCCAGGTTGAGGTAGACAATCATTTTGCCACGATCGAAATTGTTGTTCTCTGAAAACTTAAGCGCTCGATTGAAATAATTCAAAGCATTGCGGGAATCTCCCAAGGCTTGATACGTTTGACCAATATTTACGTATGCTGTATTGATTCCCACTACATTGTTGACAGACTCATACAACTTCAAAGCTATTTTCTGATACTTCAGTGCCAGCTCCAGTTCATCTTGTTCCTTGTACAAAATAGAGATGTTGATATTGGTATGCGCCATTCCGAGGGTATCATTATCCTCCTCCTTGAGTTTTAAACTACGAATTTGACAATCGATAGCTTTTGCATAATTGCCTAATTCTCGGTACGATGATCCCAGATTGGTTAGTGTACCGCCAATCAAGTCTTTCCGATTCAATTTCTTTCGAATAGCAATGCATTCCTCATAATACGTAATGGCCTCTTTGTGATTTCCGCGAATAGCGTGCGAAACAGCCATGGTATTCAGCGCATCGGACATGTTAATTTCACGCCCCACTTTTTTAGCAAAATCATATTCTTTTTTAGCATAATAGAAGGCACTATCGGGAGCCGTAAAAATGTAACCTTGCCAAGCAAACTTATGGATGGCCTTCAAGCGAAGGGTATCTGCTTTTTGAGGATTTTTCCACACCTGCCACAAGCTATCCAGATTTGCTTGAGCATGTGAACTCTCTGAAAGAAAAATGAGAGTGAAAAAGCAAATAGCGAGTTTAAGTGAGCGGTAGGGTGCAGGTTTCATGGGCATTGTTATTTGGATTTATTCCACGGCATACTGGCTACAAGCATTCGTAGATAACAGCGATCAATCAACGCAGTGAAAATTAATCCTGTTGCAACGATTATGGAGATGATTAATAGCGATGTAACTCCAGAGAAATAACCAATCATAGAAATTGCGATCAGTATTCCGAGTAGCATGCGAAATTGGCGGTCAACGGTCCAACCTGAATCTTTTTGTTTATCAATCAGATCTTCCATGTTATAATCCAACAAAACGGTTGTGAATTCAAGCGCTGAAAGTCGTTTTTGGACTTGTTTGGCTCTGTTTCCAGATTGACAGTATAAACAAATGGTCTTCGACTTGTACGGTTGGAATAAATCGATGTTCAGATGCGTAGATGGAATATTGATTGCTCCCGAAATACTACCATCCTTAAATTCTTTAGGTTCACGAACATCGATAATGACTACATTTTTTTCCATCGTTGGTCATTTTTAGTTTACAAGATGCACTTTTTTTACGAAGTTTCTTTTACCAGATTGAAATTCAAAAAGATAAAGTCCAGTTTTCATTCCCGACAGGTCAATATTTGCATGTGGAGGATCGTTTAATTGAAGAATAACCCTACCGGAAGCATCTCGAATCAAAACTGCATCAAATACGTGAGTAGACTCCCATTGAATCATTCCATTTGTTGGGTTCGGGTACAAAAGCAGATCATATTTGGAGAGCTCATCTATGCCAACTGCAATTCCTACGGTTATCGTTGTGTCAGCTGTTTCGCATTCGTTCGTTACAGTTAGAGTCATGTTGTACGTGCCGTTGCTTGCATAGGTGTGCAGTGGATTCGCATCGGTGCTGGTGTTCCCATCTCCAAAATCCCACAGGTAGTCATTTGCCCAAACGGAAGCATCCGTAAATTGAACATCATAGCCGTTTTGCACGAAACTAAAATCTGCCACTAAAGGCTCAAAGTAATCCGCTCCGATAGAAGGAAGTACTGGAGAACGTAGATCGCCGTCAACATCTACTGACAATAGAATGGAAGGATCGCCTGAGCCAATCAACGAGTCGCTGCAAACATGTAAATCCAAACTGTCATCATAAAACATTGGATCGAAAAGTAGGAAGCTGTTCGCGTCGTTTCCTGTTGCAGATGCATAAGATGGAAGATCCGTGTAGGTCGATCCTGAAACCTCCGCAAAATTAACGTTGCTGTAAAAGGCATTGTAATCCGAATAGAAGTTCGAGTTTTGCACAACGTAAACCCCATAAGTATTGGTTGTCGGCCCTTGCGAGTTGACGTATATCAAGTTGTTATAAGAGAGCACTGAATCGGAATCATTTACATCTATTCCTTTTTCATCGACATAGAAGGTATTGTTGTAGATCTCTACTGTGCCTGACATGGCATTAATGCTCATTCCTGAGGTTCCGAAAGTATAAACGCCATTCCCTGTTCGAATTAAATTATTAGTAACCAGAAAATCACCATCACAATCCGAGAAATCTAATGCAAACACGCCGCCATCATAGAAATAAAGTTCATTTCCGCTAATTGTATTTTGACCCGATGCAAATTGCGGATAAATCCCAGTGGAAAAATCACCACTTACATAATTGTCTTTGATTTCTATATTTGATACTTCCTCAAATCCAGCAAAATCTCCTCCATTTGTACTTAAAGGAAAGTCGAAGGTATTGTTAGCAATTAGGACAGTATCGATTAGTCCATTATTTCCGAACATTTCAATACAGCTTAGAGAGGAAAGTCCTGGAGCGGAACTATAATGAGAGTTTATAATTTTGATATCGGAAGCTACCGGATTAACAAGGGAGTTGCTATAATAGAACATACCACCATTAACCGAGCGGTATAACTTCAAGGTGTTGAATTCACAATGATGGGAACCATTCTGCATCCGAATAACATCATCTGAGCCATTCTGAATCAATGTCAAATGTTGAATGGTGATATAACTGCACGTAGAATCTTTAAGAAATATAACTTCTGAATTGGAGTGATTTATCTCTACCGCTGCCGAGTCCAGCGATTCGGATTGAAAAGTGATTGTATTTACAGAAGATGTCCCTGTCACATTAGCTAGATGGAGCGAATCATTCGTGTACACACCGTCTCGAATGTTGATGATTACCGCACCGTTTATTCCTTGAGACATTATGGAATCACAGGCTTCACCAACCGTTTGGAAATCGGGCGATGTTCCACCCACGGTGTATGTTCCGTTCATTTGAGCGAGGACAATCACTGGGAAAAGGAAGAAGAGTAGGGCAAGCGTTTTCATAATGTATGTTTACATACAAAATAAAGGCGCGTTGGGCAGAGCCGAAATAACAAATGTTAAGTGAGAGTTATTTTGATTGCTCGTATTGTTTTTTCAAGCGAGACATATGCACCTCCGAGACACCAATATAAGAGGCTAAATGTTTTTGTTGCAGACGCTCAAAATAGTCAGGTCGGGTTGTCATGAGCCAATCGAAGCGTTCCTGAGCAGTTAGCAAACTAAAAAAATGCACTCGCTCATACATTTGGAAAATATTGAACTCTAATGATGCAGCTTTGAAGCGTAATAAATTGGGTCTCTTAATTTCTAAAGCATCTTCGATGGCTTTTTCGAAAACAACAATATCGGCGTCTTCAATCACTTGAAAATTGGTAAGAGAGAGTGAACCGCTTAACAAAGAAATGGGATCACTTAATGGAGTACCTCGCTCTCCAATCCAAAGAGTGCGTTCTTCTCCATTTTCTTTTGTTTGATACGCCCGAACCAGTCCAGAAAGCATTAGATACACTTTGGAGTGCACATGCCCCTCCTGAATAATTATTTCACCTTTCTTAACGTGAATTACATTGGCTATCTCTGCAAAAGCTTCTTTATCCTCTTGCTCTAGAAAGGGAAACTCTCCCAGAAAAGCGTCTAATTCTGGCGCTATGATCATGATCTTATTTTTCGACTGTTGCTTAAATATCGTAAAAGATTATTTCTCATTTCATGAAGCACTACAATACAATTAGTTTTCTCACACTTTTTGAATGTGCCGTACTAATTTGTAAGAAATACGTTCCTGAGGGTGCATTCAGCTTTACTGTCTTGGAATCGATGGCATCTGATTGATACACTACTTGACCCGAAACGGTAAGAACTTCGATTTTAAAATCAACCTCAGGGTTGCTGTGTTCAATCGTCACGAATCCATTACTTGGGTTCGGGTATACCGAGAATTCATCATCTTCCATAGTGGCAATGCCTAAATCTGAATACACAAAACAAGCTGAGGTATCCACACAACCCGCATCATCGATAATTACGGCGTATTCACCATTTGAAGCGTTGAAAGTTGCGTTGGTTTCTCCCATGAGTTCTGTAAATGAAGGACATTCTACCCATTGATATTGTAATCCAGGTGGAGATGCCTCGAGTTGATTACCGTTTTGTGCAATGGAGGCGCTTGGAGTTGTATTAATGGTCAGGTTTAACGTTACCACAGAGTCGCACCCTGTTGCGTTGTTCAATGTAAATGTAGCCGTGGCGTTGGAACTGGTGTACGTATTTCCGTCTATCCATGTGTAGGAATCACAGGCACTAATCACATCCGTTCCAGAAGACGCGTAGTTTACAGTGAGATCAAGTCGTACCAAAGAATCACATCCTTCTGGGGTTGTATAAAGTGCGTATTCGGTCAATGTATCACTCATATACGTGTTTCCATCCGACCAAACCAAACTGTCACAAGCGGTCAATGTATCGGTGTAAAATTGCGGTGCGCACTGCGAGATTTTTAATAAGAATATATCTGCGGGATTTGTTGTTCCTTGAGAACTGAGCGTATCGGGTCCTGTTTCTAAATTAAAGTCAACCAAATCTTCAAAAATACCTGCGACAAAAATCGAGTAATCGCTATCAACGGAAATATTTCTTGCATCGACTGCATCGACTCCTGAGAATTGTCGCGTCCATAAATACGAACCGTCTTGATCCAATTTCAATAAGTACGCATCATAGCTTCCTGCACTTGTGATTGTATCTCCATTCACACTTTGACTGAAATCGTAGGAATTTTCGAATATACCTGTAATGTAGGGCCTTCCCATGTTATCCACGTTGATCCCTTTTGTCTCGATATAGACATCGGATGGGAAGCCTGTAATCCAATCGAAACTTCCATTGCCATCAAGTTTAATGACGTAACCACCGTCAGCATTACTAAAAAGGGTAGTATCAGAAACGCCCACATCAAAATTGGTATTGCCTTGCATAGCTCCAGTTCCGTAAACGTTACCTACAGAGTCTGTAGCAATACTATAAACCTCGCCCCAACCGTCTGTTGGAAATGATTTGGCAAATTGTAAGTTACCGTCGCCATCGTACTTGGCAATATATCCATCAGAGCCAGAAACGCTCGTTATATCCATGTTTCCAGCTCCGGGATCAAAATCTACTGATCCTCCAAAGTAACCGCAAAGAAGTACATTGTCGTTAACATCTTTGGCAATATCATCTATCAAAATATTAGCTGAGCAAGGTAGTTGTTTGGCATAAACCAAGTCACCTTGAGCCGTAAACTCTGAAAAGAAGATGTCAAAAGCACTCGTCGAAGTGAAGTTTAAAGTATTCGGGCCAGGGTCCATATCTACCGTATTATTGAATACACCCGCAACAACTATGTTACCATTAGCTTGATCTACGACACCGAGCATTCGATCTTGCCCAGAGCCTCCCACTGTTCGAACCCATTCAAAATTCCCAGAGGCATTGTATTTCACCACACATGCATCGTGTTGACCATTTGAGACTACTGTTGTATCTGTTCCTCCTGGATCGAAATGGCCAGTGCCGAAGAATGTACCGACGCAGTAGACATTGCCACTGGCATCTGTGGTGATGTCGTATCCAATGTTGTTATAATTTCCTGCATAAAAATGAGCGCTCCATACAAGCAAACCGTCGTTGTCGTACTTGGCTACAAAAACAGCATTGCTATTGGATCCAGCGTGATTTGCCACTCCAGGTCCTGGATCTAGATCAGTAATACCTGTAAAATTTCCTGTTAGATAGACATTCCCAGCAGCATCCACGTGCATTCCGCGTTGGGTTTCGTTTCCTAGTCCACCTATTTGCTTTACCCATTCAAAGTTCTGTGCATTGGAAAATTCAAGAAACCCCAAGAGACCCAGTAATAACAAAACGTACTTCATAATTTCGACTTTTCACGAAATTAGAGCAGGCGATTTGGACTGGAAATAACAAATGTTAAGTAGGGTAGAAAAGGATGGAAAAGATCGTGTTATATGGAATATGTTTTTTTTCGGATGGATGAATTTAAGGGCGCGAATCCTTTTCTTCAGCATTTTTTTCCGACTGATTCCCATAAAACTCTTCATGATTACGCTCCATGCGTTTCATCATCCAACGGCGTGAAAGAAATGCCAAAACGGCAATACCACCAAGGACATAGTAATACGCCCAGAGGTCAAAACCATCCTTGAATCCCATCACTGTTACTACGACAAAAATTAGGATGGCTGCCACGAGCCAGAAGTAAAGCATGATTTTGTTGTACGTATTCATCCGACGTTATTTTGGGACAAAAATAGGGATTCGTGGGGAGAATTCTGCCAATAATACAATTATGCCGACTAAAAGTTGAAAATATTTTTTAACACGGAGGGGGCGCGGAATGAAGTCGTGCAAAGGCATATTATTTAATACGTGATAACTTATTAAGATACGTAGAATTCTTGGCAATTACTATAATTATACATTTTGCTAATTAGGCAATTGTCTAATTTGAGATGGTATTGTGTAAAATACGCGCAAAAAAAAATCTACTTCCAGCCAATTGAGATAATACCGTGATCCTATTCAAAAAAATATGAATCCATTTCCACTTCGCCATTTTATATAAAAGTCCCTGCTCGTTTATTGGCACACAATAACCTCTACTCCCCAGCACGGCAAGGTCACAGTGATTGTACTAAAGCAAGTAGAAATATCACCTTCAGGCCCCAAAATCCTGTATTTTGATCCGTCCAAACCTGCTTCTTCCAGCAGTTGTGCGGCGTACACATAATTACACTTTCTTTCATAGGTGGATTCTCCACAAACGTTTGCCGTAGCAGCAACGCAACTTGCTTGAATTCGGAGCGCTCTGCTTCTCAAGTTTCCTGTAACACTTTTCGCAGCTACATATGCATCGTTGTAAGATCCAATCTTCATGTAACATGCAGCAATATTGAACTGAATTTCATTCTTTTTCATTGGGTCCAACGTTTTTTCTTTGATTTCCTTGTATATGAGTATGCGTTCAGTAAATGGTATAGGATCGGGCCATTGATCAAATGCCATTGGGTCGTATTTTTTAGTGGAATCAGTAAGTTGTTGCAAGAAATCTTTCTCCTTACAGCCTTGGTCAATTAGTAGTTGATACATATCTGTCAACGCTTTTTTCTTGTCTTCGGGAGCTTCGGGTAAGGACTCTAAAAATCCTGGAATCATCGGTTCTAGATCCTCACAAGAAGTAATTACCTGTGCCAAATATTGCGTTAAAGTCTCTTGTGTAAACTGAGAGAAGTTCGTCGCGTTGATCAACTTGGTGAGTTCGAAATATTCCTGAATGAATCGTTGTTTCAGTGCATCTTTCTTTACGGCATCTTGTTCGGTGTACCAAAGAGAGTAGATATTGTAATAATACAGTAATAGATACACTTCATCTTCTAGTTCTGTTCCTTGCATTTTTATGCCGCGAGACATGTAGAAATCAGCTTTCTCATAGTTTGGATTTTTCAGAATCGTGTAATGGTAACCACGAGAAATATCATCTACAGGATCGTAGTGTCCCTTATCTTCTGCTCTCTCCCACACGAACATAAGTGTGTCCAGGTACGCATAGTACGTAACTGACTTATCCTCTTCATTTTCAATAACTTTTTGAACACAAGACAACAATCGATCGTAGTTATCCTTACCGAACTCAGGACAGGCAGCTTCTGCTTTGATAAAATATGCGGTGGCTTCTTTCCAATTTTCTCCGGCTGCATAAGAGGAACTAGTGATCACTCTGTAACGAGCGCAATCGCTGTTTTCTTGGGAGAAGACAGTTTGTTTTAATAGCAAAGAGCTGATTGCGAAAACAAGTAAGCGTAGCATGAACTACAAACGTTTCGCTAGCACTTATATTTCAATTGTACAACTTTCCTTCCGGCTTGTTGATTTTATACGATTCGAATGATTGTTTGGTAGTGATACCCATTCCTCTTCCTGTGATGCCCTTGCCTTTCTTTTTTACGACGCAATATTTCTGCGTGTAAATGGTACTGTCTACGCGATTGTAAAACAACTCCTCTGTTTCCAAGGATTGCTCTTTTTCGTAATTGTACAAAACAACCGAGTCGCGCACGAACATCAATCCCGTGTTGTAATTCACTTCTCCATAAAGCGCCGTTAGCGTAGAACTCACACCTCCAGTATCATTGAAGAAATCTACGCGAAGTCCATCTTTTAGTCGTGTAATGTGCTTGGGCGACTTCACAGTTTCAGCGAGCGTTGCTTTGATACGCACTTGAGCATAACCTGAATCGGTATACACGAGTTTAAGGTCTTGCGTAACTTCGTCTGGAGCTTGCTCATCGTACGTCACACGCTCAATAGCATCCATGTCGTTCACACATGAAAAAAGAATACCTGCCATGATTATCACAGCAGGTACTCCTAAATATATTCGAATGCGTTTGTGCATCATGGACACGGATTCACCGTTACGCCCCAGCAAGACAATGTTACTGATTTCGGACTGTTGTTATTGAAACAGTCTTCGTTGTCCGGACCTAGTGCTTTGTATTTCGATCCATCTGCACCTGCTTGCTCCATTAGTTGAGCTGCGTACAAGTAGTTACACTTTCTTTCGAAGGTTGAATCACCACAAGAATTAGCTGTTGCAGATACACATCCTGCCTGAATGATTAATGCTTTGCTCTTCAAGCTTCCAGTTACACTTTTCGCTGCCGCATAAGCGTTGTTGTATGAACCAATTTGCATGTAACACGCTGCAATGTTGTACTGAATTTCATTCTTCTTCTCAGCGTCAAATGTTTTTTCTTTGATGTCCTTGTACACTGGAATTTTCTCGCTGCAAGTCAGTGTCTCGAGGTACAACAACTGAATTTCAAGATCTTCTGGATCGATTTCATACAACGTTTCTACCATCATAGCGAACTCATCAGAGTCTTTACAATCCTGGTCGATCAATAGCTGTGCAAAGTTCATCAAAGCCGTTTTCTTATCCTCAGGCTCTTCAGGAAGTGACTCCATGTACTTTGGTACTGCCGGCAACAAATCCTCACAAGAAGTAATTACCTGTGCCAAATACTGTGTCAAAGTCTCTTGCGTACTTACTGCAAAGTTTGCCTCTTTGATCAATTTCGTCAATTCAAAGTATTCTTTGATGAAACGTTGCTTTAAAGCTTCTTTCTTTTCAGCATCCATTTCAATGTACCATAGGGAGTACACATTGTAGTAATACAATAAAATGTACACTTCGTCTGCTAACTCTGTTCCTTGCGTTTTGATTCCGCGGGACATATAGAAATCCGCTTTCTCATAATTTGGATTCTTGAGAATCGTGTAATGGTAACCACGAGAAATGTCATCGATAGGATCGTAATGTCCATTTTCTTCCGCTCTATCCCATACAAACATTAATGTGTCCAGGTAAGCGTAGTAACCATCCGATTTTTCTTCTTGTGTATTGATCATGTTTTGAACACAAGCCAACAATCGGTCGTAGTTGTCTTTTCCAAACTCTTCGGGCTTACAATATGCTTCTGCTTTGATGAAGTATTCAACTGCTTCTTTCCAGTTTTCAACTCCCATGGCATTGTTGGCCACAACACGCAATCGTGTGCACTCGCGATCTTCTTCTCCCTCTTGTGCGAAAGCTGTTGATCCGATTAACAATGAAGCTACTATTAGTAATTTTCCTAGTTTCATTTTTCTTTCTTTTTCTTTGCTCTTCTATGAGCGCATTAATATACTCTTCGTTTCTGGAACCATTTGTCGGCGCTCGATGGTGCTACTGAAATTCCGACATTGAATCCATAATATCTTTCTTGTAATTGAGTTGCATCTGATGTGCCGCGTCTTCCAATGCTCGCACCAATATTTACAGAAGACAACGATCTACCAATGCTAATCGGTAAACCAAATCCAAATGTTGTGCCAAAATCAGTCACTTGCTCACCATTTACAGCAAATGGAAGCGTATATGTATAGTATCCAGCGCGATAACGTGCTTTAGCGAAAAGATTCCCATTGTTCTTGGAGAAGAGGTCTCCGGATTCTGGAATGAACTGAACACCGAAGGAGAGTTTTGTGGTATTCAATAATGACTCCGATGCATCGTATGGATTTCTGTACTGACTCCAACCTGTAGTGCTGTAAGAAGCGTGAAGTCCGATTGCAGGGTGTAGTCTATACTGTTTTTCGTTATTGTCATGTACAAAATACGTGTAGCTAAATCCGTATGTGAGTTCTGGAGCTGTAGTCAGGCTTCCACCTGTTTGTAACTGGTAAGAAGTGGTATCATACAAATTCGGATTTTCTACGTTCGCAGAGAAATAAATGCCGTTTGCTTGTTCCACTGAGAATGATTGAGAAGGGTCCAAAGTCGCATATAAGCCCACTTCATGATTCTTATTGAATTGGTGTTTGAAGTACATTCCAAAATCGTAATGTAAACTTCTAACAGTCATGGTTTCAATTGCGGCTCCACCCGTTAAAGAAGATTGGGATGCCAACCAACTGTATCTGTTGTTGTGCACACTTCCGAAGACCCAACCGAGATTGGCTCCAACAGAAAGCTTAGTGCTATCCCAGAATGGTAAGAGCTCTGTCGATAAAGCAATATAGGTCTCATTGAGGTTACCGGTTCCCGAGTATCGATAAGAAATAGAATCACCGTCGACTACCGTTCCATCGGTAAAGTCATAATTACGCTGAGAATAGGGCTTTAACCCGAAACCAAGTCCGAAATACTTTGCAAACGAAAGTCCCAAAGCGAAATGGTGAATACTTGACGACGGATTGAATTCAGATACACCGTTTTGTTCGTATGTAGACAATCGAGACGAGAACCCAAGAGAAAAAATGGGCTGGCCTTCACCAAGTGAGTTATAAGATGCAGGATTCAGAAAGTTCAAAGTCAAGGAATCCATCAAGGTAATTTCGGTATTTCCGAGGCCAGAAAAAATGGCATGATCCCTTCCAGATCGATCTCCGATACCAAAGTAGCTATAAGGATTTTGGGCGTTGGAAAGTGTTCCCAATAACGCAAATAAAGCAACAAGAAGGGTTTTACGCATTATGCTTGTAAATTTCAAACAGACCGTATAGGGTCAAATTTTCGACTGCAAAGATGTTATTTTTTCCCTGTATATCAAAGAAGTTGACATCTCCACCGGTCATAAAAAAGGTTAAGCTCTGAAATTGCGATTCGTAGTAGTGTACGAGTCCTTCTATCTCTGCACGCATTCCGTTGATGACTCCAGATTGCATGCTTGTTTTGGTATCACTACCAACGATGGAAGTGACGGATTTATTAGATAACAGTGGTAAATTTTCTGTGTAATCGTTCAAGGATTTATAGCGGAGATCGATGCCAGGAGATATGGAACCACCGAGGTAACCTTCAGATTTACTGACGAGGTCAAACTTTATACAGGTGCCAATATCTATAGCCACGCCGAATTCGGTTTCCATTTTCGAGGCAACACCGACGGCATTGCAGAGGCGGTCCATACCCAGGGTTTCCGGTGTCTTGTATTTGTTGGATATGGGTAAAGGAGTTGTATGCGAAACGATCATTCCTGCATGCGATTCTAGAATTTTTCTGGTCACCGAAGCAGCAACAACAGAAGAAATAACAATAAATTCTGGGGAAAGCGAATGAATACGACCTGTTAGTTGTTCAATTCCATTCTGGCTATCAAATCTCAGAACATCAGACAATTGGCCGTTTTCAAAGCGTCCTAGTTTGATGTTCGTATTTCCAGCATCTACCACCAATGTTTGCATGCGTCAAAGATAGCCAAGAAAAAAACTTCAACGCGCTTGATGAATTACAAAAGAAGTTATTATCTTTGCACTCGCCTTTACGGCAAGATTCTATGTAATCGCGCATTAGGTTGGTGATATAGCTCAGTTGGTAGAGCAATGGACTGAAAATCCATGTGTCCCTGGTTCGATTCCGGGTATCACCACAGAAAAAGCCCCGCATCTCGACTCCGCTCGATGATCGGGGCTTTTTTTTTGAAATAACTTTGACTCACTTGTCCTTGATTTCCTGCCTGTCGGCACGAAGGGGATCCGGGTATCAACGCTAGCGTAGCGTGAGAATTCAGAACGACAGCGATGAAGGTGCCGCTTCTCTTCTTTACTCCAAGTCGCATTTTTTTAGATTTAGCTTTTTTCAGCGTTCACCAATCGTTTATGGCAACCTTCTCCCGAAACAAGAATATCTTTCCCTTGACGACGTTCTTACTTATGAAATGAAACTTTTAGCACGCATACTTCTTTCCTTAAATCTGTTTATCGTTTGTTTTGTGATCGCCTCGTTCAAAGGTTTTATAGCTGAAGAAATCCTTTTTGTTCATATCGAAATCATTGTATTTTGTGGATACGGTGCCTATCTGGCTGCACTCATTGTATTTCTATTTCTTAGTTCGATGCAGAAGAAAGGGGTGTTTTCTGACTACATTGGCATGCTTGCAATCAATGTGTTTGTTGCGTTTGCCCATTATATGTTCTATCATGCCCCTGTGATGAGGACTTCCTAGATAATGGCAATGCTGTGTTTTTTTTCACCACGAAGGCACGGGGAACGCAACAATAGGAGAGGAAAATTTGCTTGAAAAGGGGCACTAGATTTTGACTAAGTCATAATCCTTTATGTGCTTTACTCGTCTTCGGTTTTTAAACTATACTCAATGCGCTTAGTGGCTTTGTAGTAGACTCTCATCTGTGGGAATCTTACCAATATCTGGTCAATTGCCCCTGTGATTGGACCATTCGGATAGAAAATGTTCTTCTCCGTACGTTTCGATCGATCAAAATCTTGGTTTTTCGGACTCCATCTGTTGGTATTTCTTTTCTATCTTTAAAACAATTCACTGAAGCAGAACCGTTATGGACATGCAAAATTGCTATGCTGGACAAATCAATCTATTCGCCCGCCCCAAACCGACACCCACAAACTGGATTCTTTGTCAGGGACAATGCCCGATGGTAAAAGATCATGAAGTTTTATTTCAAGCAATCGGATACACCTTTGGTAAGCAAGAGAGTCCTTTTGGAGAAGCATTTAAACTGCCAGGCATTGCTCCCTTAAACAAGGTCAATTATTTCATCAATGGTCAACAAGGTATAGACCCACAAGGAACACTTGGTGAAATCGTTTTGTTTTGCGAAGATGCTGTTCCTGAGAATTGGTTGAAATGTGATGGACAATTATTAAGTATTGAGGATAACCTTGTATTGCATGAACTAATCGGAGGGAAATTTGGGCACAACGGCACCTCTTTCGCTTTGCCGAATCTGCCGCCACCTGCGGATAAAACGGTGTACGCCATGAGCAGCAAAGGAAACCTACCTTATGGAGGTGACGTGAACAGTTATAAAATGGAAGGAACTATTGCTGCCGTTCAATGGTTTCCCTGCGATAAGAACTATGAAGAAGGTCAATGGTATCTCTGTAATGGCCAGTCGCTTTCAATCCCAGAAAATCAACTGTTGTATTCACAAATAGGTGACACCTACGGTGGATCGGGAGGCAGCTTCTGTGTTCCCAACATGGAAGGCCCGGCGATGGGGATTAATTACATCATATGTGCTCAGGGAATAATGCCTCAGGGATAGAATTCTAGTAACCTGTATATTTTCAATCTTTTACGATCAGGGATTGTTTATTTTCGATGCTTCTTACGCGACGAGTTCTATTCCAAAGTTACCTTCCTTCAACACCGATAAGGAATTGGTGAAAACAGTTGATCTTGCGAGCAGAGGAGTGACGGGGCTTTTCAATGCTGTATTGGTCAATGTCTGCGGCATCGGTTCAACGGAAAAGGTGATCCAAGTGAATAAGAAATCCAAAAATGGTGCTGAAGCGTATATATAGCATGCGAACGATTTACATCCTACTTCTGCTTTTTTACGTCAATGGCGTTCACGGACAGGACCTAGAAATTCCTCAAAATGTGCGCTATTTGGCTTTGGGCGATTCCTACACCATTGGTGAAAGTGTTAATGAGCCCTTTAGATGGCCATCTCAATTTCGTGACTCTTTAATCCAACGAGGTTATCAGTTTGATACTTTGGAATATATCGCAACCACGGGGTGGACGACACAAAGCCTTTTGAATGCGGTCACCAATCAAAGCTTGGAGGATAAAAACTTCAACTTGGTTTCTGTTTTGATCGGAGTAAATAACCAATATCAAGGACAGCCCTTTTCTTTATTTTTATCACAATTTCCGCAACTCCTGGATAGTGCCATCGTTTATGCCGGTGGCGATACCTCAGCAGTTTTTGTACTTTCAATTCCTGACTATGCCTATACGCCTTTTGGACAAACGATGAATCCTAATGGAATCTCTCAAGAAATTGATGAATATAATGCCGCTAAAGATTCAATTTGTCAAGAATACGGAATCAAATATTTTAATATTACGCCAATCAGTAGGGAAGGTTTGAATGATCCTGCTTTGGTAGCTTCTGACGGGTTGCATCCATCGCGTGAGCAGTATACTTTGTGGGTTCAGGAAGTGTTGGTCGACATTCCCAATCAAACAGCGAACACTTTGAATGAGTCTAAAAAGGACCCAATTCGTTTGTATCCCAATCCAGCCAGAACGCAGGTGTTTCTCGATCATACAGAGCCATTTGCTTCCTATACTATTTGTGATTTGTCAGGGAAAGAAGTCCTGGAGAGTTCTGTTGTTGGAGATCAGATACCCGTTGATTCGTTACCGAATAGCACCTATGTTTTGAGACTAATTGACGAAGCGGGTAAAATCAGCAGGCTCCGTTTGGTGATTGAACGTTAAAAATTGGGATGGTGATTAAAAGCTTGGGGCTCCATGAATAAAATCTTTGTATCATGTTTGATAATTCAAAAAGCGCATTGATTCTTAGGTCAATGCGCTTTCGTGACTAACTAATCTATACCTAACACTAACAAGTTCTATTCTGTGGTGATCATCCATTTCTGAACAAAATGACGTTCAAGTAGCGGAATAATCAGATAGAATTTTTCCAGTTCAGTTTGTGTTACAAACAAGGCTATCTCCAAGTTGGTTTTTGCCCAATTCTATTCTTTTCAAGTCCTAAGATGAATCATGTAACTGCTGAATGAACTTATCGATTATTTGTGTTGCTAAACCGTTTAGTTAGTAAGAGGTTGGGCTAACTTATTATTTGGTCGATGACTTCAGTTGATCCAGGATGAGTGCCTTTTTCCGCCGGGATACATCAATAGATTCTCCGTTGCTGAGAGAGAGTTTATCCTGATGAATTCCCAGCACATGTTTAGGGTTGACCAGATACGATTGGTGGGCACGAATAAATCCGTGTTCGGAGAGAATTTCACTGTAGAATTTCAGTGTTTTTGCCACCATAATTGGTTTGTCGTTCTTCAGGAAAATGTGCGTGTAATTTCCATCGGCTTGACAGTAGATGATGTCCGAAATTAGAGGATAAAAGGAATCTGTTTTGGTTTTAATGACGATTTTTCTGGGCGTATTATTTTGCGAAAACTCGTTCAGGGAAGAGAGTTCGTAGTACTCCTTTTCTTGCTTGATGAAATTGCATGCTTTCTCAACGGATTCAACCAGCTCGTCGGGGATGACGGGCTTTAGAAGGTAGTCTATTGCCGAATATTTTATGGCCTGTAGTGCATAGTCTCCATAGGCAGTGACAAATATTACCTTGGGGTTGAAGGATACAATTTTGGAAAGCAAATCGAAACCGGAACCGTCTGGCAATCGAACGTCCATAAATACGATATCCGGCTTTTTTTCTGTGATCAATTCGTATCCTTCTGTAACAGAGGCTGCTTCGCCGACCACCTTGATATTCGGGCAGTAATCCTGAATCATTGATACTAACCCTAATCGCACCTGATGCTCATCTTCAACAATTATTGCAGTTTCCATTTACCCGGCTTTTTGCGTTTGATATGGCATTTTTATCGTCACTTTCGTACCCGTTTTTCCGAATTTCGACAAATCTTCGTGCTTGATAAAATACGTATTTTTCAATCGTTTGCTGTAAAACGCCAGTTGTTCTCCGATGATTTTCATAGAAAGCGATTCCGTTTTCACCAAACTGTTGGTAGAAGTCTCATCCTTTTTGATGGAGTTGATGCCAATGCCGTTATCGATAATTTCGATGTACAGATCGGAGTTGTTCAGTCTAAAAATGATGTCGATTTTGCCTTTTTGAGATACGTCTTTAAAACCGTGTTCAATGGCATTTTCGAGAACTGGCTGTAAAATGAGAGGAGGGATTAGATAAATATCAGGATCAATGCGTTCATCAATATCGAAATCAAAATCAAAACCGTCTTCAAAACGGAGTTGTTGCAATTCTAGATAGTAACTCAAGATATTGGTCTCGTGAGTAATAGAATTAAATTCGATTTGAGATTGCTCCAGTACATTTCGCATCAGACGCGCAAATTTCGATAAGAATACAGCGGCCTTTTTCCCATCATTGTTGCTCATGTAGGTCTGAATGCTACTCAAAACATTGAAAATGAAATGAGGGCGCATCTGTGAGCGGAACATTTTGTTCTGAAGTTCAGCAATTTTCCGGGTATTCCGGAGCTTGTTTCTTTGCGTGATCACAATGAGTCCCAGGCCAAGTAAAAGCACAACAATCAGTCCGATAATAATCAATAAGCGGTTTTGATTTAACTGATAACTTTGCCGCTGATTTTCCACCTTCAACGCCAGGATTTTCTTCTCTTTTTTGACGTTTTCGTAGTTCAATTCGGAGATGGCTAGTTGATTGTTCAAATCTTTAGTAAATAGACTATCCTTAACGGCAATAAGCTGTTCTTGATAAGTAAATGCTGCTTCATAATTGCCGGTCGACTGATTTAAGTCAATGAGCACATTCAGAACTTCTTTGACGAGGTATTTATCGTTCGTGGCCAATGCCTTCGAGTGTGCCTCAGTCAGAATGCTCTCGGCAGTTGCGAAATCCTCTTGCTCTATAAAAACGCTACCCAAATTCGCCATATTGGCAATTTCAGAAGGAATATTGCCTGATGCTTGACTACTTTTCATAGCAAGGTCCAAATTTCGGATGGCAACATCAAATTCTTTCCGTTTTAAATGGCACAACCCAATGCCGGAGTATATCAAAGAGAAATAGTAGTCGTTTTCAATTTCATTATTCAATTTCAGCGCTTTGTTCAAATTGAGGAGCGCTTTGTCATACAGCTCCATTTCCACCTGAATATTTCCAATGTTTGCTAAAAGCAGACAAATATCCTGTTTTCTATCCTTGAATCGCTTCTGATATATGTTCAAAGCATCCTCGATATAGCCCAGTCCTTTGTTGTAATTTTCCGTTTCAACGTAAACGCCTCCCAGCGAATTCAGGATGCGGGCTTCGGTTAAAAACATAGAGTGTTTTACAGCAAGTGAGAGTCCTTTTTCATAGTTGGAAACGGCGTCCGCATAGTTTCCTTTTTGCCGTAAAGTGTTACCAATCAAAAAGTACAGATGGGCCTTATCTTCATCTACTGATTTCCCTTGACCTTTTATCTTTTTTAATTCGGAGCTAAGCAATACATAAGCGGAATCGGGTTTGTTTTCCTGTTGTAGTTGGGTAGCTTTTGCTGTAATTTTTTCGAGGTCCGAAAGCGTTTTTGGCGTTGTTTCAATGGAAACATTTTCGGCCATGCAGAAGAACGGAAGAAAACCGAGTAAAATGCATCGGAGTATTGATTTTATACCGGCGGATATTGATTTTCTTTTCAAAGTAATGTTCAAGAGACGTTAATGTACAAAGAATATAAATGGAATTGATAACTACCATTCCAATTGCAGAAGGATCATTATAGTTGTAGGAGCGAATTGATTTGTGATGGTCAGATACCGACTGCCGTTCTCTACTCAAACCAAAACGACAGCAGGATCTGACGTTAGGAAAAATAGCTGCTAATCGCGGGATCACAAAACATGTTTAGTATTTGGAATGGGATAGTTAGTAAGTGGCAGGATCACTTCTTAAATTAGGTTGAAATTTTGGCAAATCCTAGAAAAATTCATACTTCTTCATAGACATATTTCGATATTGCTAAATATCAATATTTGAATATTTCGCACCAATTAAAACGTTGATATCAAATACGGATAAAACACCAATCCACCGACAACCAAAGCAATCAAAGCTGCTATCAACACGGCGCCTGCAGCAATGTCCTTAATATTTCGAATGCTTTCTTTACGTTCCATACTTACTTCGTCGCACAACTTTTCAAGCGCCGAATTCAACCCTTCCAAACCAAAAATAATCGCCGACATCATTAAAATGATTGCCCATTCAGCTCGCGAAATATCAAAGAAGAAACCAGCGGAAACAACCACTATCAAGACAACAATGTGTGTTTGAAAGTTACGTTCTGTTTTAACTAACAAAAACAATCCGCGAAATGCATTTCGAAAAGAGTTGATCATTGCTTCACTAACTTACCAGTGTATAATTCTTCACCGTCTGCAAAAATCGAATAGAAGTAACTGCCCGATTGCCAGTCGAATGAATTAAAAGTATGAGCATGGGTTCCATCGAACTTAAGTCCCAATTCAGAAAAAGCAACCTCTCGACCCATTAAATCCACCACACGAATCGACACGGAGCGCGCATCAAAAAGAGAAAAACCTATGGTTAATTGCTCGTTAAACGGGTTGGGCCAAGCTTGATGATATTCCGGCGAGTGTTCCATATCATCAGTGGATAAGTTACATTGTCCAGATAGGTTCAAATCAATCCATTCCGAACGCTGCTGGATCCAGGTTTTCATGTAGTCCACGTCTTCCTGGTACGTTTGTCCTACAAAGCCATTCCAATTTACATACTGACCAATTATCGGCCAGCGCTGAAAGTTACGTATCCGTGCATCTTGCAGGTCAAGAGCGACCGAATCAATAAAGTTGTTGATGTAAGATGTGCTTAAAATACCTTGTCTTAATTCGTCCCATCTGCATCGCAAAGCATTCCGATAGGCTGGAGAATCCAGCAGTCGTTCCCACCAAAAAGGAATTGAAGTGGAGAAATCACAAACTTGATCAAAATGGTATTGCCATCCCGTGGTAGTTTCTGCTAAACAATAGTCGGCATTCCCAAAAGACAAGTTAAAATCCCACATAGGTCCCGCCTTTATTAGCGCATTCCATGAGTAATCTTTGTCTTTATATAAAAACGAACTGGAGCGATAACCGTCTACGGTTCTACCCAACTCCTGCAGTATAAAGAAGTCTTGGAACGATTGATAATCAATGAAATCACGCCAGCCACCTTGACCAGAGGGTAGATCCATTCCAGGTCCTTGAATGGCTTGCTCCATTAGACCAATTTGATTTTCCATGTAGCTCGTTTGCATGGTGTTGAGTTCGTCAAACTCTGGATCGTGGAACTGAAAGAGCACCTCATCGTCGTAAAGTGATTCCCAGGTATACCCCACTTCGCCTGTTAACTTATCCACCTTTAAAACATAGCCCCCTGTGAGCGTGTCGTTAAAAACGTTGGGTGAGCTAACGTCTTGTAATGTCAAGCGAAAATCATCAATCTTTATCCGTTCGGTCAACACGTAAACACCTCGATAATCGCCGTCAATGATCAGTTCACAATAGTGTGTTCGCGGAGAATAATGTCCCATTTCCTTAAACAAATGATAGGTAAGCACATTGCGAATAAGCGTCTTATCGGGGTAAGGACCATAAAGAATCCAATCATTTTCTGGCGGCAAGCCACATAATCCGATTTGTACATTGTTCCCGAGGTTATCCTGCGTTTCAAACCCGTATCCTTTCTTCGGATATTGCTGAGACGTGGATCCACGAATTTCTATGGCAATATTTCCATCATAATTATTGTACGGATCATTGATATTATGATTGGCATTGGTCCCGTTGAAAATAACCCCCAAGTGCGCTGTAATCCGGGGATCATCACCAATTGAAACGCCTTGTGGAGTGGTGATTACAAAAATAGGAAGGTTGGAATTTGTAAGAGTCTGGGCGTTCACAATTGAAACACCACAAAACAATAGAAAGGGTACAAGCAGTAGTTTTCGCATAGCTCTAAATTACGAAAATCCATCGGCACACTTTGAAAGCAATTTAATTCCATTTACCTTTGCTCCCAGTTCATTCTAATAGACTTATAAAGAAAGGTGGAGGGATAGGCCCTGCGAAACCTTGGCAACCTCTTCGGTTCAACGAAAAAGGTGCCAATTCCTTTCCTGATCAAAGCATCGGGATAAGATAAGTACGAAGGAAATCCCTCAATCTTTACAGTCGAACATAGAAACATTATGAAGAGGGATATTAAGGAAATATTGCAAGAAAGAATTTTAGTGCTAGACGGTGCCATGGGTACCATGATTCAGCGCTATAAACTTGAGGAGGAAGACTTTCGTAAGGGCTGGTTTGAAGACCGTACGCAACCTTTAAAAGGAAATAATGACTTGCTTTCTTTAACACGTCCTGAGGTGATCAAGGAGATTCACGCCGCATATTTTGAAGCAGGTGCTGATATTGCTGAGACCAATACTTTCTCTGGGACAACTGTTGCTCAGGCTGACTATGCATTAGAGAGTGCAGTGTACGATATCAATTACCACAGTGCGAAAATCGCACGAGAAGTCGCGGATGAATTCACAGCAAAAGAGCCACACAAACCACGTTTTGTCGCCGGTGCCATGGGGCCAACCAATAGAACAGCTTCTATTTCTCCAGATGTTAACGATCCTGGGTTTCGAGCAATTACTTTTAATGAGTTGGTAGTGGCATACGCAGAGCAGGCCGAAGCGTTGCTAGATGGAGGTGTTGATATTTTACTCGTGGAAACCGTTTTTGATACGTTAAATGCCAAAGCAGCATTGTTTGCTATTGACGAAGTGTGTAACAAACGAAATATCAAAGTCCCAATTATGGTTTCCGGGACTATTACAGATCAGTCCGGACGTACACTTACAGGCCAGACAACGGACGCATTTTTGATCTCCGTTTCCCATATGGATTTATTAACTGTTGGGTTGAACTGCGCCCTCGGAGCAAGCATGATGCGACCATACCTACAAGTCCTCGATAAGAATGCGCCATACGGAGTAAGCGCACATCCGAACGCCGGGTTACCAAACGAATTTGGTGAATACGACGAAACCCCAGAAATGATGGGAAATCAAATAAAAGAGTTTCTTGAAGAAAATCTGGTGAATATCATTGGCGGTTGCTGCGGAACCACTCCCGAGCACATCAAGAAAATTGCGGAGTTAGCAGCACAATACGAACCTCGAAAAATTGCGCAATATGTCTAATTCAAAAGTGACATTGAAATTAAGTGGACTGGAGCCACTCATCGTAACACCTGAAAGTAATTTTGTGAATGTTGGTGAGCGGACCAATGTGACGGGATCTCGAAAATTCTTAAGATTAATCAAAGAAGAACTTTTTGACGAAGCACTCAGTGTTGCTCGTGATCAAGTAGAGGGAGGCGCTCAAATTATCGATGTCAATATGGACGAAGGAATGATAGATGGCAAAGATGCTATGGTCAGATTCCTAAATTTAATGGCAGCAGAACCAGACATTGCAAGAGTTCCAGTGATGATTGATAGCTCTAAGTGGGAAATCATCGAAGCAGGACTGCAATGTGTCCAGGGTAAAGGAGTGGTGAACTCCATTTCTCTCAAGGAAGGAAAGGATGTTTTTGTCGAGCAAGCAACGAAGATCAAACGATACGGGGCAGCGGTTATTGTTATGGCATTCGACGAGAAAGGGCAAGCCGATAATTACGAACGAAGAATTGAAATATGTGAACGGTCATACCGCATACTCGTTGAAGAAGTAGGTTTTCCGAAAGAGGACATCATTTTCGATCCCAATATTTTTCCTGTAGCGACTGGAATGGAGGAACACAACAACAATGCCCTTGATTTTTTTAATGCTACCGAATGGATTCGAACCAATTTGCCCGGAGCACACGTCAGCGGAGGAGTTTCCAATGTTTCGTTTTCGTTTCGAGGAAATAATGTGGTTCGAGAGGCTATGCATGCTGCATTTCTATATCACGCCATTCAACGGGGTATGGATATGGGAATTGTGAACCCTACTATGTTGGAGGTGTACGACGATATCGACAAAGAGCTACTCGAATACGTTGAAGACGTTTTGTTAAACCGCCGCGACGATGCTACGGAACGCTTGCTTGAATATGCTGAAACCGTAAAAGGCGAAGGCGGTAAGAAGCGCGAAAAGGATATGTCGTGGCGTGAGGGCGATGTCCGAAAGCGTTTAACACATTCGTTGGTCAAAGGGATAACCGATTTCATTGAGGAGGACGTTGAAGAATGCCGCCAACTTTTTGATCGACCCATTGAGGTGATTGAAGGCCCACTGATGGATGGTATGAACGTGGTAGGCGACTTGTTTGGTAGTGGAAAAATGTTCTTGCCTCAAGTGGTAAAGTCGGCACGAGTAATGAAAAAAGCCGTGGCGTATTTGTTGCCGTTCATTGAAGAAGAGAAGGAGGGAGGACGATCTGCTGCGGGTAAGGTATTAATGGCTACCGTGAAAGGAGACGTGCATGATATTGGAAAAAACATTGTTGGTGTAGTGCTGGGATGCAACAACTACGAAGTTATAGATATGGGCGTGATGGTGCCACCTGAAAAAATCATCGAAACTGCCATTAAAGAGCAAGTGGATGTAATCGGACTCAGTGGTCTTATTACACCTTCGCTTGATGAAATGGTAACGGTTGCCAAGGAAATGGAACGTGCGGAATTGAATGTACCATTAATGATAGGCGGAGCAACAACATCACGTGTCCACACTGCTGTGAAAATAGAAGAGCATTTCACCAAAGATCAAACGGTTCACGTGCTGGATGCATCAAGGTCCGTAACCGTTGTTCAGAGTTTGCTTGGCCCCAAGAAAGAAGCGTTTGTTAACAATTTGCGCGAAGAATATGCCAAGGTTCGGGAGAATCATACAAAGAATCGAGCGCAAAAGAAAATGTTATCCTTGGATGATGCGCGTCGAAATAAATACAACATTGATTGGACCAATTTCGAAGCTGCAGTTCCCAGCACCATCGGTTTGCAAAATGTCTCGGTCGAAACAAAAGATTTGTTGCCGTATATCGATTGGACGCCTTTTTTCAGAACATGGGAGCTACATGGCAAATATCCGGCAATTTTGGAAGATGAGGTTGTAGGTACAGAAGCAAAGAAGTTGTTTGCAGATGCGCAGGAGATGTTGAACATTATCCAGAAGGAGAATTGGTTAACGCATAAAGGGGTGGTTGGGATTTTTCCGGCAAATGCATTAGAAGACGATATCGAACTGTATGATAACAATGGTAATACGATCCACGTCACTAGTACCATGCGTCAGCAATTGCAAAAAGCATCTGGCGTGCCCAATATCGCTCTGTCTGACTTTATAGCACCAAAAGAAACGGGAAAAACAGATTACTTGGGAGGATTTGTGGTTACCTCTGGAATTGGCATCGAATCAAAGATTGAAGCTTTCGAAGCAGATCACGATGATTACAACTCCATATTATTGAAAGCTCTTGCTGATCGTCTGGCCGAGGCATTTGCTGAATACCTCCACGAAAAAGTGCGAAAAGAGATTTGGGGCTACGCCAAAGAAGAATCGTTGGACAACGAAGCTTTGATAAAAGAAGCATACCGCGGAATTCGTCCAGCTCCTGGGTATCCCGCTTGTCCAGATCATACCGAAAAAATAGGATTGTTCCAAATACTGGAAGCGGAAAAAAGAACTGGTGTTTCCTTGACGGATAGTCTGGCCATGTACCCCACAGCAAGTGTCAGTGGTTGGTATTTTGCACATCCAGAATCGAAGTATTTCGGAGTTGGACGTATCACCATGGAGCAGGTAGCATCTTTATCAAAAAGAAAGGGATACGCGATGGAAGATATGGAAAGATGGCTGTCTCCTAACTTGCATTAGTATTCGCCTGCTGTCTTGAATTCACTGGGTACCTCTGTTGAATTCAATTCGAAGCAATTACATTGATTGAATGAGGAGAAAAAGGTTTTCATTCATGAAAAAAGGTCATGAACATCCTACACCTCGAAGGACAACTAAAAGCCATACATGGAATGCGAGAACGCGCGAAGAAAACGGACGAGCCACATCGATACGATATTCTGTTCTTTTCGGTCGAAAAGAAGCTGACAACGATCACAGGGAATATTGAGCCAAGTATCTTTTTTGAAAAACTAGGTAGATCGGGACTATGAAAAATTCCTATTTTGGTACAAGCATGAAGGAATACCATTTTAGAAATGAACTCGTAAACATACCGTTCGAAAAGAACTACCCACCTAACGAGGCAAAAATAATCCAGAATGGATTTCTCGCTCCAATCATGGACGATAAATGGGACATTATTTATAACAACGACGCTCTTTCTTTTTACCGTAGCTGGACTGGCATTGGGGTATTCCAACTTCAATTCGAGGAAAATAACGACAGTTTACGGGTAATTGGCGCTCTCGCAGATGAGGAGTTTTTAAATCATCATTCACCTGTACATTGCTCAACTTTTATAAACTGGTTAGTCGACTTCATCATGCTTCAGAAAAAGGCTGATTCTCCAACTTGGGACTATACAAAACCAAAGAATAGCTAATAAATGAAAATTGACATGATCAAGCTCCTAGCCTTGTATATAGTTCTACTAACCTTGTCTGGATGCGTAAACGATAAGAGCAGTCAGGATTCCCCGTCAATCAAAGATAAAACTAAGAGAAATGAGAATTGGTGTTGGTTTGAAGACTCCAATACAGGAGAAGCTAAATGGATTGGGGTAAAGGGTAATGGGGAAACTGTGCAAAACGGAAAGTATACCTTGTTCTATTCCAATGGTGCAATTCGGGAAAAGGGTACAAAAAGAAATGGTGAAACTGTGGACACAACTCGTATCTATAGCCACAAAAAATTTGAACTTGTCAAGTACTATTTCCGTGATCATAAATCAGATTCAATAAGATTGCGCTACCCAAAAGACGGTCCCTTCAAAATTCTTTATGCCAACCTAAACCCCTGCGAGGAAGGATTTGCAAAGAATCACCTGCTAACTGGAGTTTGCAAAAGCTACTATAAAAATGGCGCGAAAAGATCAATATCTCGATATGAAAATGGTGAATTGAATGGAAAAAATAAATTTTGGAACAAATCTGGAACCCTCATAAATAATTCATATTGGAAGAATGGAAAACAGAATGGTTTGACTCTAATCTACTACCAAAATGGAAACATCAAAGAAAAAGTCTATTGGGTGAATGGCAAGCAAAACGGCTTAGCAGTGCTTTACTATGCAAACAGTAAAATTAAAGAAAAGAGTCAATGGAAGAACGATAAACAAGATGGTTTAACACAGTTTTACTACGAAAACGGTAAGCTTGAAGAGGAATGTTCTTTCAAGGATGGGAAACTGCACGGTCCATTCCAATTGTATCACGAAAATGGTAGCATTAAAGAAAGGGGTATAGCAGAAAATGACATTCCTGTTGGCGAAGTACGCTTATACGATGAAAATGGGAAACTATACGAAGTAGATACGTATGTTGATGGTGAAATTGTAGATATCGTGGATTATTAACGATTTGAATTTCGGTTCGGATGACAACTTATTTGACAGACGGAAACAACAAAAAGCCACATAATCAAATAATTACAAGGCTTTTTGTTGTCCCGCTAGGGCTCGAACCAGAAGAAGCGATAGCTTCTGAAAAGCCCAGCGGTAGCGCCAGCTCTCTTCTCAGAAGAGTCTAGGCCATTGTTCTTAATAATTGAAAACAAAAAAAGGAGCTACTTTCGTAACTCCTTCCTGTTGTCCCACTAGGGCTCGAACCTAGACTCTTCTGAACCAAAATCAGACGTGTTGCCAGTTACACCATGGGACAGTTTCACAACGTTCTCCGAAACCTAATGTGCTTGGCGTTGGGAGGGCAAAAATAGCAACAAAAATTAATTCAGCAAAAAAACTAGAAAAAATTCAATTCGCTTTTTTATTTCGCCAAGTTTGTAACAATTAAAAGCCGCTACAACTCGCTACTAATCAATGTGTAGCGGTAATTTTCAATCGTTCATTAAAGCTTGTTGGCATTTTTTCACTTTTCAGCATCCATTCTCAAGGTTGAATTTTTTAAATTCGCATTGCCTTAAAGGCTGGGCTTTCTATTGCCCAAACTTTACTTTATAACCAAGAAGAATGGACTACAAGAAAATTAACACCTACCTCGGTTGGCTTATTTTTATCATCGCAACTACGGTTTTTTTCATGACACTCGAAGACTCCGTGAGTTTATGGGATTGTGGTGAGTACGTAACAGCCGCTTACAAATTAGAAGTAGGTCACCCTCCAGGAGCCCCCCTATTTATGGTCCTGGGACGCTTATCATCATTCTTCGCTGATCCCGAAAACGTAGCCGTTTGGATCAACCGCTTATCAGCACTTTCCAGTTCTGCGACCATTCTTTTTATGTTCTGGTCCATAACCCTGATTGTGAAAAAGATGATCCTTCTCAAAAAGGATGCGCTCGAAACGGGGGACAAAATCGCCATCTTCGGTAGCGCAGTTGTCGGATCTTTAGCATATACATTCTCAGAATCTTTCTGGTTTTCTGCAGTGGAAGGGGAGGTGTATGCGATGTCTTCCTTGTTTACCGCTATCATTTTCTGGGCAGCTCTCAAGTGGGACGAAGAAATGATTCGTGTTCAAAAGGGACAATTGGTTCCAAAAAGCGTTTCTCCGGATCGATGGATGCTACTCATAATGTTCATGCTAGGGTTGGCAGTCGGAGTTCACTTATTGGGTATTCTTGTAGTTCCTGCCATCGCATATATCGTATACTTCCGATACAATGGGATCTCGAATAAATTCTTCCAAATCTATATCGGCGTTGCCATTTTTAGTGCAGTCGTAGGAATCTTCAAAATGGGGAATGGTATTGGAGATGTCTTCGGTGAAATCATCAAACAAGGTGTCGTACTTCTTATTTTGTACGGACTCTTCTTATGGTCTCGAACGCAAAAAATTGTTGAGTTTTTGTTGGTCGGATTAATGTCCATCGTATTGCTAAGTTTCATTCAGGATGGTGTAATTACTGGTTCTATTTCTTTCGCAGCTTTCTTGGAAATTACCATGGTGAAGACCTTTGGAATGCCATTTTACACAGGAACCTTCTTGTTCTTCGTTATCTTGATTGGACTGTTCGTTTACATGTTGCGCCGATCCAGAAAGAAAGGAAATCGTTCTATCTACAGTGCCGTGATGGGATTGTTGTTACTTCTCATTGGTTATGGATCCTTTGCGGTTATCGTTATTCGGTCAAATGCCAATACTCCATTGGATGAAAACGACCCTGAAAACCTAGTAACGCTGCACTCATACCTGAAACGTGAACAGTATGGTTCAGCTCCATTGGCAGTTGGACAATTCTGGAACTCAAAAGAGAATGGTGGTGAATTCGTTGATGTTGGAAATGGTCAGGATCAATGGCATGCAGGTGCTAATACAGAACTATGGGATGATCAGTCTCCAATTCACTTGCGCCGTTTCGTGGTTAAACAGGACGATGAAGTTATTCGCGCTTTCCAGGATGAGGCAAGGGCAAAAGCCTACGTGAAGAAATACAAAGGCGGACTGACTATTGAAGAAACGTACTTCGTATCGAATGAAGGTAGACGTGAAAGAGCGATTCCTACCTATTCTCAGACAACGCTATTCCCGCGAATGTATTGGTCGAATGAACAAGGTCGAATCGACTCGTACAAAGAATGGTCTGGATATGCCAATAACCCTGACGCTGACACGGAAATGGGGAAAGACAAAAAGCGAATCCCGACAATGGGGGAGAACCTGACGTTCTTCTTCCGTTATCAAGTCAATTGGATGTATTGGCGTTATTTCTTTTGGAATTTCTCTGGTCGACAAAACGATATACAAGGAAGTAGAGGAGGAGCAATGCGAGGTAACTGGCTCACAGGATACAGTGTTGTTGACGACGCACGACTGGGAGATCAAAGTGCAGCTCCATATTTTACTACCGAGAACAAATCGAATAACAAATTCTTTATGTTACCGCTTGTGCTTGGTTTGATTGGCTTGTTCTTCCACGCATATCGATCGCCGAAACAAGCATTCGTCTTATTCCTGGCCTTTTTATTTACAGGATTGGCCATTGTCGTTTACCTGAATCAGAAACCGCTGGAACCTCGAGAACGAGACTATGCCTACGCCGGTTCGTTCTATTTCTTTGCCATGTGGATTGGTATAGGGGTCTACGGTATGTATGACACCTTCAGGAACCTGTCCAAAGAAACCATGAAAAAGCTGGCCTACTGCGCCGGAGGTGGACTTGCCGTATTCTTGATTTTTGACATGGGATCTCCTGTCGGAATGCCAGCAACAATGGGATGGATTATTGTACTTCTTCTAATCGCGGCGTATCTGGGAATTATGCTCGGCGTCAAAAAAGTGACGCAGAAGAATACCCACGGAGCAGCATTGGCAACAGTGCTTGCGTTAATTGTTCCTGTTATTATGGGAATGGAAGGTTGGGACGATCACGATCGAAGCAACAAGACTTCAGCGCACGATTTGGCCTACAATTATCTTGTTTCCTGTAAGGACAACGGAATTATCTTTACAAATGGTGACAACGATACTTTCCCGCTCTGGTACATGCAAGAGGTGGAGGAGAAATTCACGAGCGTTCGTGTGTGTAACCTCTCATTGATGCAAACTGACTGGTATACGAACCAGATGAAGATGAAAGCATATAAGTCTGAGCCGCTTCCGATTAAGTTTACCGAAGATCAGATTTTGATGAATTACGGCGGTACAGATCAGGTGTTCTTCAAGCGTCTGATTGATCTAATGCGAGAAGGTTCGAAAAATGATGACATCGTGAAAAAGATGTTGGCACTTAGAATTAAAGCTAACCCTGAAATCGCGATGCAAAAAACAGATGCTCTAGTAAAAGCGGTGCCGCAAATACTTGCTGGTGCACAAGCGAGCTCTGCCGACACGGAAAACCGCATGCGCAGATATATAGCAGTAGCGAATAAACCGATAAAAGGTAAGGATACTACTAGCTACGTCTACGAGAAAATGCAGGTGGTCTTGGCTATCTATAACGATATGAATGCTGGGCAAATTCAATTGGATCAATCGAAAATTAGTCTGTTTAGTAAGCACTTCCTGAAGTTTGAAGATGGATGGGATCTTACGTATTTACCTGACGCTATGGCATTCGTTCGCGACGATGAAAACATGATGCCAATGAGCGTTGGTGATGCAGATCTTTACCGATTCTTCCCGAGTACAGGGTTCATAATGGATGTGAACGAAGAAAACCTGGTAAATTCTGGTTTGGTTACAAAAGCACAATTGAAAGATTGTCGCAAGAGTATTCGTTTCCGTTTCCGATACAGCACGGAGAAAAATCCGAATAACCCGCAATTCAGTGTAGAGGGTATTCCATTATACCGTGCGAGTCAATTGACAAAATCGTACTTGAAAAAAGAACAAGTAATGATGATGGACATTATCGCTAACAACGATTGGGAGCGTCCGTTGTACTTCTCTTCTCCTTCTGGTTCTGAAGTGGCTAGTGCTATTCTTCACGGGTACTCTGGTGATTTCAGCGATGGAAACATCAAGCAAAACGGTATGGCTTTCGAATTAACGCCGCTGGATGGTACGCCAGGTATCAACCGAGATCGTATGTATGACAACTTGATGAACAAGTACCATTATGGAGACATGAAAAATCCAGATGTACTTACGGATTACTACACACGACGACACACTTCACAGTACAGAAGTCATTTCTTGCGATTGGCTTCAAGTTACTTGCGTGAGATTGAATATGCGGAGCGTGTAGCAGCGACCAATGCGAACATGAGCGCGTCAGATGTTCTTTCTACAGAAAAGCAGAAAGAATACAAACAAAAAGCGGTTAAGTTGTTGAAGAAGTCATTGGAAGTAATGCCTGCAGACGTTGTAATTGATCACAGCGAACCTTCTGGTAATGGCGAGGATTATCTCGTGAATGGAAGACCTAGAAAAGGATTCACAGATGGTGTTCTTCATGATTATGTAGACATCTTCTATGTGGCAGGAGACAAGGAAGCTGCTCGTAAATTAGCAAAAACGTTGGCAGGTCAATACGAGTCGATTTTTGAATACTTTGAAAAATCAGATGCACGCATTGCAAGTGCACCTCACAATGTGAAAGATCTTTACGCAGCTTTGGAGTCGTATTTTGTGGTTTACGGAGCGGTGTCAAATGAAGATTCTGGTAGCGATTTGGATAACCGTATGTACAACACGTTGAATAAAATGTACTCTACAACGCTCCCTAAAATGTTAAGGGATCTTAGAGAAGCAGCAGAAGACGGAAATGAAACGGTTTCCCGTGGTTCTTTGAATGCAGGGAAGTATGCGACAAGAATGTTTGAAATTGAAGATTACACGAACGGTATTGCGTACCGTGTAGGATTTTTAGAAATCCCGCAGGAGCCGCAACCGGCGCCAAGACCGGCGAACCGTCCTACTGGTGGTAACCAATCTCTTCCTGGTGGAAGCGCTCCAGCAACTGGCACTGGACCGGCAACTGGACAGGAAGCAAATCAACCAGAGGCGGGATCGGTACAATAACCAAACAGTGAAACAATTTAGAACCCCATATTTTTTTCGATGGATTTTTCATCGAAGAGTATGGGGTTTTTCGCGTCAAAGCGGTTTTGTTTACCTCACATTCGATGACGGCCCAACTCCTGAGTGCACACACTGGATACTCGATCAATTGTCGGCTCGAAATATCAAGGCAACATTTTTCTGCGTTGGAGCCAATGCGAAAAGTCATCCAGAATTGATGAAGCGGATTATCAACGAAGGACATTCCATTGGGAATCATACCATGCGACACGAAAAAGGAACGCAAACGAAAAAAGAGGACTATTTTCGAAGTATTGAGGAAGCCGCTGCGTTCATTCCATCAAAATTATTCCGACCACCCTATGGAAGAATACCAATGGCATTCACGAAAGAATTACGAAAAAAATATGATGTCATTATGTGGACCTGGCTCTCCTATGACTATCATCCAGATGTTTGCGCTGCTCAAATATTAGATCGTGCTAAAAGCATACAGTCAGGAGATATTCTTGTGCTTCACGACAACGTAAAAAGCTTTGATAAACTAAAAGAAACGCTTCCGGAACTACTTCGATTGATTGAAGAGAAAGGGTTGAAGTTTGCACCTATTTCCGCTTGAAAACGGGTACCGTGGAACACGGCTCACCGTACATGATACTTTTGGCAACGGGTTGTAGTTTGCGGACCAATTCCGACATAGCAACTTCTGGTTGTGGAACATCTGCACATCCCTTGATGATGATTCGGCCATCTTGGTAGTCAGCAAGGTCTAGCGAGTCTATTTTGTTGAGCAATAATTTCATGACGAGTGTTTTCGCATCTCCGATAACGAACTCAGCGCGATTATCCTGAAGTTTTGATGCAACAAGCATGTAGGCCCAGGTCGGAACAATGGCTTCAGCGGAACAATGAACATAAACCGCTTTGGATGTATAGGCTTCCCAATCGTTTGACTTAATCCAGGCGCGGAAATCCTTTTCTTTTAGCACTAAACCTTGCCACAACTGATCAGCCAAATCGATTTCTACCAATTCATCCTTCGGTTTAAAATCCGCTAAATCCATAGCGATCAATCCACTTTCCTTTACCCGATTTACGATCTCATCCATACTACAAAAATACAATGTTCCCTTCAATTTAACTCTATTTACAGGCGGAAGTCGGAAGACTATCCAAAGGTCTTCCTAAGTGAATTGATGATTGGCGGTTATTTAGGATTACAATTGAAAAACCAATAGTTGAAGGTAGATTGATGCGGCAAATTACTGAGGAATTGTATTTTTAGCCCATGATTTCGAAGAAGACGAAATACGGACTTAAGGCTTTGAGTTATTTGGCAAAGCAAGAAACACGGAAACCAGTGTTAATTTCTGAAATTGCTCAAACTCAAAACATTTCTCAAAAATTTCTTGAATCGATTTTATTAGAATTAAAAAAGAAGGGATTTGTAGGGTCTAAGAAAGGTAAAGGAGGTGGATATTATCTTCTTCGTTCAGGAGAAGAGATTACCATTGCGGCCGTTTTTCGTGCTTTGGAAGGACCTATTGCGTGGTTGCCGTGTGTCAGCTTAAATTACTACGAGAAATGCGACGACTGTCAGGATGAGGAGCGTTGCGCGCTGAATAGAGCCATGATTCAAGTTCGAGATTCAATTCTGGAAGTAGTAGAAAAGCAAACTATCGCAGATTTGTAGAGAATGGGATAACACTGTGATTTTCAGTTCTGCTGTCTTGTCGACTCTTTAATAGAGGGAAATAAAGGTATGAAGCATGAGAGGATGTTTGCGTTCAGTTCTTGATAAGATGAACGAAGGTTCTTTCCACGAAAATAGAATTTTCTCCATTTTCATGTGAGCCCTCAACTGTTCTGTCAACACTAATATCCCAATCGGACATGTCGAGTTCTTTCAGCACTGCTTTTGCAATACCCCTGAGTTCCGCCCAAATTGAACTGTTTTCAATACTACTATCATCCCAAAACTCCACTCCGTTTTCTTTCGAATGATGTTCAAAAAAGTAAAGGATGTTGTCCAGTTGTGGGATTTTGTCTGGGGCGATTAATCCTTGTTCTGCAAAAGCCGATTGATACCCTTTATAATTCGATTCAAATTCATCAACCAATTCAAAATTTACATCACCATATCCAACAAATCTGCGTTGAGCTTCTGGCTCTTTTGACAAGGCTATGAGTGCTTTTATACATTCTTCAAAACGCCAAATAGTAATATCCTTTTCCTTTTGTAATTCGTCCTTGGATTGATTTTGGGGTTGGGAATTTTCACTACTGGATATTTCCTGATTCGGTTTCCGTTTCTTTAGAAAATTAAAGATTCCCATTTTAGATTCAGTTTATGCGAATGGTGAATAAGTTAGAGGTACAAATGAAAAATATTTCCATGTAGTTAACTTCGACCACATTATTCAAACGTCAATTAACTTATGTTTGGCGGCGTACATTACGATTCCAACGACGTTTCTTGCACCTATTTTCTTCATAATTCCAGCGCGATAGCCGTCAATAGTTCGTTTGCTACGGTACAATAAAAGCCCAATTTCAGAAGCAGATTTTTCCTGACAGATATATTTGATGATTTGAAGCTCCACTCGACTGAATTCCACTGCGCCTTCAAAGCTAGGCACTACCTTTCCCTGTCGTACCAATTCGCCTATCAAACATTTAGACGTTCGGTCATTCATATAATAACCCGTTTCAACGGTGCTTTCAATCGCCTCAAGAATTTCTTCAGGTTCGTCATCTTTGGATAAGTAACCATTGGCACCACACTCTACGGCTCTTACAACAAACTCCTGATTATCGAAGTACGAGAGCAACAGTATCTTTACATTATCGTACTTTTCTCTGATCTTCTTGGTAACATCAATTCCATTCAGTTCAGGCATTCTGTAATCCAGCAAGACAACATCTGGAACGTTTCCTTTCATCTTTAATAATAACTCAACACCAGACTCTGCTTCAATCGTCACCTTACAGTTTTTAGTGCCGTTAAGCATTGCAATCAATCCATCGCGGTAGATTTTCTGGTCTTCAGCTACGCCAATGGTAATCTTCTTCTTCATTACAGTGATTTTCTTATTTCAACAGTGGTACCTCTTTGCTTCCTTAGTGTGCGAACCATAGAGCCGTTAATATAACGCAATCTACTAACAATGTTTTGAAGTCCGAACGAATTTGGGTGATCTTTTGGCATTGCGATTACGCCATTGCCGTCATCTACAATCTCTAAGTGCATAGCGTTTCCCTTCATTGTAAGTAATATGTCAATATACGAAGCTTCGGCGTATTTTACGATATTGCTGAGCAATTCTTGAACAATTCTGTACATGGCAAGTTCCTCATTCTGTTCTAACTTCACACTACCGTCATCCACGATTAGAATGAAATTGACGTCTATTTCAATGGTGTCATTTAACCGTGTTACCATGTATGCCAATGCGTCGGCTAAACCTAATTCCTCCAGAGTATAAGGTAGCAATTCATTGCATACGTTGCGGACTTTATAGGTTGTTTCTGACAAGGTTTTAGCCATGGCTTCTTTCTGCGGACTGTCTTGTAATTGTGCAATGTGAAAGCGTAAGGAAGTGAGAGAAGCGCCCGTGTCGTCATGAAGGTCTTGGGCAATACGCTTCTGTTCACGTTCCGTAGCGCGAATTTCTGCCTCTATCAAGCGTTTCTGATCTGCCAGCTCCAGTTCAATTAGCTTGTGATGTTTTTCATACATTCTTCTTTGATAAACGAGTACGAACACCACAATAATAAGTGCCATGAACACCATGAGCGCAGACCCAATGATCAAAATTTCCGTCATAACTTTCGGCCTTTCACAAAGCTGATCACGTAAATTATATTAAGTCCAATATTGAGAATTGCATGAATTTGCCAAAAGTGAAAGCTATTCATGGCTAGTAATTCCTTACTAAATAAAAATAGATACAAAGTGCCTGAAAAATAAATGAGCCATCCGGATACAAGCCAAAACATGGGCTGTCGCTCCAGATATCTGTGTACTGGTCTTCTCAAAAGCGAGATATAATATCCGGCACACATTACAATGATCATTAATCCCTCGGCATAGCGCTCATTCGTTCTGAATGGATCCCATGCGTCAAAAAAGAAATAATCTAAAATGGCAAAGCCTAAAAATCCTATGGAGAAAATGATCACGATTCTACGCCATAAAACGGAATCATAACTAAAAAAGAAAATGGCAGCAATAGCTAGAAATTCTAAAAAAATGTGCGCATGAAAGAGATATAAATTATTCAATTGATACGCGCTCATCACACCTGTCACTAGCTCTAAAGGCCCTGTAACCGCTACGTACGCGAAAAGAATACGGAGCGTGAACGACAAGGACTTAAAATAAAGAGCCCCAACAAGAATTGGGGCCGCAATCGAACATGCCGATATCAAATGCAGGTTAATACTCATTTCCATTAACTGTTAAGTACGTTTGCATTGCCACAAACACCGGGACAAGGCATTGATAAATCCGCCACCAAAGCAGTCAGGTCATTTTCATCGGCATCAGCACCAACTAAAACTAACTCTTTATTACCATCCTCGTCAAGACCATAGTACATTCGGATGCCCATGCACCCCGATTGATTAAGTAAATCATGCAGAATGTCCTTTCCGAAGAAATGTCCTTTCGTTGCTCCTGGATTTTGTTTTCTGTATTCCTTTGTTAGTGCGGCTCCTGCCGACAAGGAGATTGAGCCTCCCTCTGTTCCATCAAATGACATAAGTTTATTTTTATATGGGTTAATAAATCAATTGAGGCCAAAGTAGGGTGCTGGAAAACTAAAGTCAAATGCTCGTTAATATCTCACATAGTACTCAATAGTGTGATATTAAGTTAAAAGTATAATTCACGCTTTATGCACACTATTGATACAATTTCAAAAATCCGTATTTGTATCATGCATTTTGCGTAATTGTTGCAAACTGGGTGCGCACATATCTCATTGCCCGAATCAGCCTTTTTTTCAAGGAGTAAGGGAAAGGCTAGGAAGTTTCGTAGTTTTGCAAAAAACTTTTTTATGTCAGAAAAGCGCACCGAAATAGATCAAATGGGAGAGTTCGGCCTTATTGAGCATTTGACTCAAAACGTGCCTCACCATCACAGCACTACTTTGAAGGGTATTGGAGACGATGCTGCTGTTCTTGCTGTTAGTGATAATGAAGTACAGTTGGTTTCAACCGATACCATGATAGAAGGAGTTCATTTCAACTTGATGTATACTCCGCTAAAACACCTGGGCTACAAGTTGGTTGCTACCAACGTTTCGGATATCTGTGCAATGAATGGAACTGCTGAGCAGATTACTGTTTCCCTGGCTGTATCTAATCGCTTTCCTATTGAGGCTTTGGAAGAATTATACGATGGAATCAAAGCTGCTTGTTCGGTATATAAGGTTGACCTCATTGGTGGCGACACGACATCTTCTCTTTCAGGACTGATGTTATCTGTCACTGTTTTGGGGCGTGCGAAAAAGGACGATGTGACCTATCGAAATGGGGCAAAAGAACATGATTTGGTTGTCGTAAGCGGTGATTTGGGCGGTGCATACATGGGGCTGCAGGTTCTGGAGCGCGAAAAAGAGGTATTCAATGCCAATCCGAATATTCAACCTGATTTGGACGGGCACGACTATATTATGGAGCGACAACTCAAACCTGAAGCTCGAGTGGATGTCGTAAAGTTCCTGAAAGAATTGGACGTTGTACCTACGTCAATGATTGACATTAGTGACGGATTGGCTTCGGAGCTCATGCATATTTGCTCTCAAGGGAAAGTTGGGTGTCGTATTTACGATGAAAAAATTCCAATAGATGGAAAAACTTCCATGACGGCAATTGATTTCAATCTGGATCCAATTACTTGCGCTTTGAATGGCGGTGAAGATTATGAACTGTTGTTTACTGTGAAACAATCCGATTTCGATAAAATCAAAGGTAATCCGCACATGACTGTTATTGGGCATATCACGGATGCTTCAGAAGGATTATATTACGTGGATAAAAATGGTTCTATGGTGGAGCTTCAAGCCCAAGGTTGGAATCACTTCAACCAGGATTAAGAAGCCTGACGAACGGTGCGGTTATATTTTTCCCGCACAACACTTTCAAAATCTTTTCCTTTTAACTTGGCCTCCGCCCATGATTGGAAGTCGAAATAATCCAATGCAACACTTTCAAAGGCATCGTCACCAGTGATTGTAGCTAATTCGTTGTACAAATCTCCCCAATACTGATCTACTTCGAAACGATCATCACACTTGGAGAGTTTTCCGATAAACTGCAGAAAAACCTTTTCGAAGCTATACAGCCTGTTGCGGGTTTTCAGAAACCTTTGCGTACTTTTTATCGAATACGGCAACAGTTTATCATGGTTGAGTTCTAGATGAATGAGTAATTCTAATAATTGTGTAAAGCTGATGATATCTTCCGTTTGGTCCAACTCATTATCGTTTAAGATGCGGTTGACCCATTTCAAGGCTTGCGAAAAATCACCTACTCCGATGTAAGCAACTGCCACTTTAAATTCTAAGAATGCACGTCGGGCAGGAACTACTTTATCACCGAATTGATCCAATTTATCTTTCACTTCTTCTGCAATTTTCGATGCTTTACCGAAATCGCCTTTGCGCAAATTCATGCTCAGCTCGATACTGTTAATACTTGAGAAGAGTTTAATTTCAAGATCTTCATTGGCTGTAACCTTACTGGCCAGTGTTTTCAGTTGGTTTAGGTAGGATATAGAACTTCTGTAATCACCAATTTTATCCGAAATATAAATGGCGTTTGTTAAAACAGAGACTTGTTTGTTTACCTCAATTGCAATAGGTCCTGTAGCCGACTCAATCAATTCCAGGTTCTTGTGCAAAGCATCGAGGGATTTATCCAAGTGTGCGATTGCGTAATAATACGCACTCATTACATGATAGTACAAATAACGGGCTTCAGTGGTGACGTCTTCAGACGGTTCTGGACGGTCCAATAACTCTTCACAAATTTCCGTGTACTGCAATGCATCCTCTTTCGAGCGTGCCACTCCTTTTTTTGATAAATGACTAAAAAGTCGACTTTTAATTTTCCAAAGTGTTGCGTAATACTGTAGCGACTCAATTTGCGTGCTCTCCTGCGAGGTGAATGCTGTGATTTCCTCGTCTGACACGCCCGAATATCCCATTGTTTCATGGATACGCTTTTGTTTGTTGGCAATTTCAATCACCAGAGCGGGCTTCTCGTGTTTCAACGCTAGTTTTTCAGCACTACGCAGTAACCTTCTGCTTTGATCATACAGAGATCTGTCGTATAAAATATCTGAGGCATGCAACATCTTATGAATCTGTGCTTCTGTTGAGCTTGAGGCGTGAAATGCATCTAAGGCGCTTAAAATATGATCGTAAAGTCGTTTTTTTGTAATGGAAAATCGCTTTAAAAATGCCTCACCTCTAAAATGCTCGAAGAGGGCCTTTTCATCGTATGAAGGTGTTTTATCCAAGTAATCAAAAATGCGCACATAGTTATTTTCTCCACCTATTGTGTGGCGAGATGACATCAACTTAAAGTACCGTTTTTCGGATTTTGACATGGACTGAACCAGATCAAACAACGCTTCATTTACCTTTCCAGACATGTATAAAATTTAAAGATTCACAAGTAGTATAACTAAGATAGGTAAAGAAAAGCGACGTTTTTCGAGAAACATTTGAAGTGTATAATTTATTGAGTGTTCGGCAGCCCGACAAACTCAACGACTTTTCTTGCTTGAATGAAGTGAACAGCGTCGGCATGCAATGTCTTCAAGTTTGGTTTGTTTGTTATGGATTTAAATTTCGACCAGCACTGAAACTGACATTGGGAAAATTCCGGAGTATTTGGTGAAGTATGAATAGGTCACAAAAAAAAGGCATCATAAAAATGATGCCTTTCCATTAAAAATCGTTTCGACTAGTTTGCGTCAGCGTTCAGATTGTCTTCATCCGGATCCGAATTCGGATCTGTGATTTCTCCGTCACTGCCTGTTGGCAAACCGTTGTCATTCGCTCCTACTCGTGCATCCGAATTGTTATTCGAATTTGATGAACGAGCGTTTTCACTTGTATCAGGAGCCTCTTGCCATTCTGGCATTTCTAATTCTTGCGCTGGCGTTGGCTCTTGCTTCTGACAGGAAACGAACGCTAATCCAAGAATTACTGCTGATATGTAAAATACTTTTTTCACTCTTTCTAATTTATTATCACCGAGAGTATTAACAAATATAAGTGAATATCCCTAATCTTCCAAATTTTCTGATCTCAATTTGAGTAAAACGTAGGTTCCATTGATTGAACCGTCATCGCCAATTAACTCCTCTGGTCCAATTAGTTCCATGGCATCGTCAGAGAATTTTTGCATTAACTCGATGCGTTTGCTGGTGATTTCCATCCCTTGAGAGCGATGGTCGCCCACGTCCATTGCTTTTCTGGACATACTCTGATTTACTCCAATACCGTTGTCTTTGATTGTTATTTCCAACATATTCCCCTGACGTTCAATGTTGATTTCAATCAGTCCCTTTTTATCCTCTTGGGGCAGAATTCCATGAATAATACTGTTCTCAATAAATGGTTGCAATATCATCGCTGGAATCTTGTACAACTCCAAATCTATGTTGTTCGTTGTAATGTTGTAATCAAATCGATCTTTAAATCGCATGGACTCAAGTGATAAATACAACTCGATACGCGAAACCTCTTCTTCTAAGGTGATTTGATTGTCTTCTACAGAGGCTGAATCCAGGTTTTTACGAATGAGTTTTGCAAAGTTGGTTAAATACTTATTTGCTGAAAGTCGATCACGCGTGTTGATAAAGTATTGAATGGAGTTCAATGAATTGAAAATGAAGTGCCGATTCATACTCGCGTTCAAGGATTTCTGCTCTAATGCTAACAAACGCGCTTTGTAAGCAAACATCTCGTTTTCGTTGATTTGCTGAATACGTCGCAATCGTAGTCGGAAAAGAAGGAAGACTATTCCTGCAGTTGCAATAAAACACAAAGCAATAAACCACCAGGTTTTGTAAAATGCTTCCTCAATTACGAAGGGAATGGAAATTGCTTCCGATTGTCGCCCTTCCAAATCCACAGCACGCACCATCAATTGATAATCTCCAGCAGGCAGGTTGGTGTACGTTATGGAGGCTACAGAAGACATAGGTGACCACTCGTTATTCAAACCAACTAATTTGAACTGGTACTTAAGTTCTTTGTGGTTGACCAGAGCGATTCCGTCAAAGTCGAAAACGAGGTTGTTCTTGTTGTATGGAAATTCCAGGTTTTTGGGAATGCCATTGGGAGATACGCTTTCACTGTAAAGCGAATAATCAAAAGGGGCGTAATTCAGAAGTATGGACTTCAGATTCACAATAGGCTTCCTTGCGCCGACACCTGAATAGCCTTCTTTGAACTTTACCAATCCGTTGGAAGTACCAAAACAAAATGTACCATCAGCGTCAAAAAATCCTGAATTTAAATTCGTCTCAACGTCTGGAATTCCGTCACCAGGACCGTACCGTTTTACTTTGTAGCCTTTTTTATCCTGAGAAATAACGATCAGTCCGTTGTTCGTCCCAACATACAACTTCTTATCTCGATAATTCATGAAGTTTACAATGTTCGCTCTCGGGTCGTCATGTAATAATCGTAGTTGAGAAATCTCTCCGTTTTCGTATTTGAACAGTCCAGATTCAGATCCCATCCAAATCACCCCTGCGTCATCTGCTACAATGCTGTAATACACCCTTCCCATGCTCTCCGGAATTGGGTGGAAGTCACCGTTTCGATATACAAAGGCTCCCAAATTACTGACGCAGTACAGCACACCATTTACAATTTCCATATCGCGAACTGTACCCAAATATTCATCGTCTCTTTTTCCAACTTTTGTGAACTTGCCGCTCTGGTACAAGCTAACACCGTCGTTTCCCCCGATGTACATGGAGTTTTTATTGATGCGCTGGAAGCAGACAATTTTATTCCCAGGTAAACCAGGGTAATTGGGTTTCGAATATACATCGACAGTTCCTGCACCGTCTATTGAGATGAGCGCATTCTGAGACCCAAACCAATGTCTACCATCGACGCTTTTTTCAGCCGCCCAAATGGTCAGGCTCGCTCCGGAAACATCAATTCGCTCCATTGGTTTTCCCTCACGCTGAAATAAAATCCCTTGATCAAACGAGCCATAATATGAATCGCCATTTTTCATTTCAAAACCGCAGGTAACTAGATCGGATAAAAAACCAGCGTTCTGATCAAAATATTCGAAACGCATTCCAGGAAATCGAAACACTCCTTTTCCTTCAGAACCAATCCAGATATTCCCATTCATGTCCTCGTACACACAACCGATAGCGTCCAATGGAAGGCCGTTTTTCTGGTTGAATACGTATTGACTCCCATTCGCCTTGATACAAATTACGCCCAGCGTACCATGCAGCCAAATACTATTATCGCTATCAATAAAACATCCACGGATCGTACTGAGTCCGTCTGGATTTTGAACAGTTACTTGATGTGAGTTGAGGTTTTTGCGAATTAATAGCGAGTCAAAGGTGGTAGCAATGATCTCAGAGGAATTCCCAGTAACTCCTGAGAAACTGTGGTCTCCAAATTCTGACAATACTTCAAAACGTTTCAGGTCATTTGTCACCACAAGGCCTTCTCTCATGGCTAAGTACAGTTTGCCTTCGCTTACATGACCGCTACGGACACGATTGGATGTGAGTCTTACCTCGTTTCCTTGAGACAGTCTATCAAGATTAATATTGATTAATTGTCCATTCTTCAGCTCGAAAAGCCCGCCACTGTTCGAGCAAATGATCAAACGATCTTTAAACTTTAAAATTTGTTCTACCGGGCGTGATTTATCCTCACCTGTGAAACTGTAATTCTTGATTTTATCACCATCGATAGATGAAACTCCACCATCATGCCCTACCCAAAGCGTATTATCGATGTAATCGAGACTTGAGATGCGGTTGTTAAGCAGTCCCTCACGTGAAGTGTAGGGCACAAAATCTTCCCCATTAAATCGAGTCAATCCGCCAATAGTACCTATCCATAAATATCCTTTATCGTCCTGAGCAATTGCCTTAACTTGAGATTGAGGCAGCCCTTCTTCCGTACTGTAGGTTACAAAGGCGTACTTCTGAGCGAAGCCCGAAAAAGAAAAGGTTAAGAAAAGGAGTAGGGGGGCTAAAAATCGCATTAGAGTTCTTTGAGCATTTTTACGAAGTCGGTTACTCTATTTCTTGCAATTGGAACGCGAATATTTCCTTCCAGCACGGCAAAGTGGCCATCTTCGTTCACATACTCGCGCATCATGTTTAAGTTAATGATATGCGACTTGTGCACGCGACTGAATTTTGAAGGGTTTAGTAGATTTTCATAAATTTTCAAGGTTCGGGTATCCAAATAACGGGATCCGTCCTTGAAATAGATCGTTGTACAGTTACCGCTCGCTTCTAGATGTGTGATGGTGTCGTCATCCACTAGTTTTAGACCTTTCGTATGCGAAATAGCAATTCGGTTGCTTGTTTTATTGTTTAATAGGTTGTGTGATAAGTCCTTGAGGGAGTCGAAATAGGTTGAATAATTCTCAGGAGTTTCGTTAAAGACACTGCGTGTTTCTTTTACACGTTCCACAGCTAATTGTAGTTCTTCGATGTCTACCGGTTTCAATAGATAGTATACCGCGCTCGCATTGAAGGCACGAATGGCATAATCTTTAAAGGCAGTAACAAAGACCACGAGAAAATCTTTGTTCTCAATTTCTTCCAGCAATTCAAAACCCTCCGATCCCGAAGGCATGCGAATATCCAGAAATACAACATCTGGGTTTGATGATTCAATAATTGCTTTCGCCTGTTCTTTTCGGGAAGCCTCGCCAATGACTTCAACGTCAGGGCAGTATTCTTCCAACATCATTGACAGGTTTTTTCTTGCAAATTCCTCGTCATCAACAACCAGAGCTCGTAATTTCATAATCCGTACAGTTTTGTTCTTTCCCTTAGGCAGAATCAGGAACTTAATTCATTGTATTCTGATACCCTTTAGCGAAAGTGTTAGTTCTATATCGAATATAGTACTTTCCAAAGAATTGGATCGGAAAAATACGAGGGTAACATATTCATTTGTACCATTTAAAATCACGACGTGAACCGTTCAATAAATCCAAGCGGCACTTTAAGTTTTTTCTAAAACTCGAGGGATTAATCTCTGTATCTTAGTAACATATCAACCCCTCAAAACAAGTACGATGAATACAAATTTACATTCTACCCGCCAGTTTATCTGGATCTTTAATGATAACGGAAATTAATCTTTTCATAATTCCGTAGGAAATCCCGACAATAACAGGATGTCGGGATTTTTTTGTGCCTAAATTTTTCATTTTTCGCTGTTGGATGAGCTCACTTTCGATTCCATTCGACCTACCCACCTGAATTCTAGAACCTCAGTCTGCTTTTGGAGGTACATATTTGCCCCATGATAGTATACGTTTCGATGAGATCAGTGGACTTAAAAATGGATCAAATGCTTTAAAAATCACACTTAGCGCAGCTGAAGTGCACTTTTACCCCAGTATTTTTTGGATTATATACTTCACGTGGGCTGTCGCCTCCAAATGCGCCATGTGTCCAGATGATACCACATGAAAATTCTCTAGCTGATTCTGCAAAAGCTGCTCCATGCGGTCTTTAGGCGCGATAGGATCATTCTCCCCCTGAATCACCGTTATTTGCAACGAACCGCTAAACACTTCCTCAGAAAAATCTCGGCGCTGACTCATCGCAATGCTTGCTCTACCAATTGCCTCAGCACTCATCTGAATGGCTTCTTGGACTAATCGTTCTACCTCGTTTGGATGCTTTTCAGGCGTTTGGAATAAGTTGGGAATTGCCTCGGTGACAAAACGTTCTTTTTTAGTTTGCACCAGTTTCGCCACGCGTTTTCGATCCTCCTGCTTCAAATCGGAATCGGACCAAACATTGGAATTCATCATGATGATTCCTTTGCAATTATCATCCATTTGTGACAATTCTAAAGCGACATAACCGCCCATAGAATGACCAATAACTTGGTAAGACGTAATTGCTTCCTTTTGAAGAACTTCGTGAACGGCTTCCGCCATAGACTGCATTGAGTCGATGTGTTGCAAATCACTTTGTCCGTGACCGGGAAGATCAATGAGAATCAGTTTCGCATAATCCTCCAGGCGTAGCGCCGGCCACATACTCAATGACTCTAAAAATCCGTGTAAACAAACCAAATATGTATCAGCGGGTTTGACCTCGAGAGCCTCAGCCTGCCCGCGCCTTTCAATTACTTTGTAATGAAGCATCAGGAATTCATGATGTCCTCAATTTCATCCGCTTCAATAGGAATGGAACCCATTAAATTGAGTGGCGCACCAGATTCTTGTACTACCAAATCATCTTCCAAACGAATTCCGAGGTTTTCCTTTGGAATATAGATCCCAGGTTCGCAGGTAAATACCATGCCTGCTTTCATTGGCTTATTCCATGGCCCTACATCGTGTGTATCCAGTCCAATGTAGTGCGATGTTCCGTGCATGAAGTATTTTTTATATGCAGGCCAATTTGGGTCTTGGTTTTTGACGTCTGTTTTGTCCAAAAGCTTTAGGTCAATGAGTTCGGCTTCCATCAACTTTCCGACTTCTTTGTGGTATTCAGCCAACATCGTTCCTGGAACCAACATTTGCTCCGCTGCCTTCTTGACACGAAGTACAGCGTTGTACACAGCTTTTTGACGTTCCGTGTATCTTCCATTAACTGGGAAACTTCTTGTCAGATCTGATGAATAATTTGCGTATTCAGCACCAACATCCAGCAAAATTACATCACCATCTTTACACTGCTGATTATTTTCAATGTAGTGTAATACACAGGCACTGGCTCCCGAAGCGACGATTGGCGTGTAAGCAAAACCTCTGGAACGTTGGCGAACAAACTCGTGCAACAGCTCTGCTTCAATTTCATACTCCCATACACCTGGCTTAATAAACTTTAGCAAGCGTTCGATTCCCGCCTTGGTTAAGTTACAGGCGTGTTGCATCAATTCAATCTCTATTGGGTGCTTAACAGAGCGAATTTCATGCATGATCGGAGCACTGCGCAAGGTTTGATGCCCAGGATAATCTGCCTTAATTTTCTTTATAAAACGATCTTCGCGCGTTTCTACCGTAGTGTCTGCACGCAGGTGTTCATTCGTATTTAGGTATATGAATGACGTTTCGCTCATCAATTCTTTCATTACCCGATCAAAATCATTCAGCCAATACACTGTTTTAATGCCTGAAACTTCAAATGCTTGTTCCTTGTTCAATTTTGCTCCTTCCCAAACAGCGATGTGCTCGTTGGTTTCGCGCAAAAACAAAATCTCACGATGTTCAGGTTTCGTAGCGTTCGGTGCGATGACCAGAATACTTTCCTCCTGATCCACTCCAGATAAGTGTAAAATATCACGATGCTGCTGAAAGGGCATGGTGCTATCGGAGCTAATCGGGTAAATATCGTTGGAATTAAATACTGCCAATGCATCGCCTTTCATAAGATTTACGAAGCGTTCACGATTGTGTATGTAAAGTGCTTTGTCTATTCGATCGTATTTCATCTAATTATAATTCTAGTTTGACTTCGAAAAATACAGTTTCTGCTTTGAATAGGAAGGATTAAACGGAAAAAGTGCATTTCATTTTTTAGATCGTAAATAGATTACGTCCTGCTCTCACATCTTTGTATCGTAAACATTATAAATGAACGTCATGGAGGCAACAAATTTTAATTTCAATGTACAGAGTATTTTATTCGAATCCAACGATCCGGAGGTAATTATGCGCGGAACAATGGTCAAGGGTGTGATGCAGTATGAGTCGGAAATTATATTGACACATACACAATTGAACATGGTGATGAATTTGTTGCAACGTCAAAACGCCGAAACCACTATTCACACTTTTATTTCGAGCGAACCGATGTATGATGGCGGCTTGTTATACTCAGGAACTTTTGCGGAATTACCAAATGCTTCGATTGCTTTGGATGCAATCACCACAAATGAGCCGATGAAACAAATTCGTGCCTAGCTGCTCATAGCTTGGGATACACCCAACGAATTTGCGTAACCTTTCGTTATTTTTTTCGTAGCTTAGCTGTAACATATGTTGCTGTCTGATTGTTACACTCATTAGACACAAAACAATTAAAACTGCAGATCATGCTTAAGAAAGGTATTCTTTTAATCGGGATTTCATCGTTTGTCTTGTCCTCATGTATAGAGCACGAGGTAATTCCGCCACCTGAGCCAAAAGTAGAGTTGAATGCACACTTCTACGGTGAAGTGAACAGTGCTCCGGTTGAGTTTACTGAGAATGTTCTCGGTTATTCAAACAATTGTACTTCTGCTAAATATATTCTTCCTCCACCAGACTTTTCAGAAGCTGTTTATTTTGCCGAGATGTCTTCGAACCAAATTGCAACTTCCATCAAAATTGGTTTGGGCGCGGCAACATGGGATGCAAGTTTAACAGCAGAACCAACATTGGCAACATTTAATAGTTTTCACCAGTCAAACTTATTTCCCGCATACTCGGATGATGGTCTTGCTGGATTTGAAGCAACGTACACAGATGGAACAGGACGTGAATGGAAGTCGAGTGAGACGAGCGTTAACGTTCAGAACGTAGAATTTACTGGAGTAGTTCAAGAGTCTGATAATTCTGGAGATTACTCGAAGTTCATTTGTAACTTCGATTGTTGGATGTATAGTCTGCATCCTGACAGTCTCGCATTGAACCCTCCTGTAATTCAGTTGGATTCTATTCACATGGAAAACGCCGTTTACGAAGGGTGGTTCCAGCGATAAGCCAAGTTGACGTGATCGCATGACCGTCTCGGAAATGGATCAAAGTATCAAAATAGCGATCGTTGGTGATTATAATTTCACTTATAACTCGCATCACGCGACCAACCTAGCGATTGACCATTCTGCCCAATTTCTGGACATAGAAGTCAGTTATTACTGGATCAAATTGGCCGAATTTATCAAGTTTCGACCGCAACAATTTGAGGAGTACGACGCCATTTGGGTAGCACCAGGACCTGTGAAGAATCCATTCTTCTTGCATGGAGTGATTAAAGAAATCGTTTCGAAAGAATTACCGGTTTTAATAACAGGTGAAGGATACCGAACGATGGTTGAGGTGCTTGTTCAGATGTATCAATTGAATACGAAAGGGGAGAAGCTAATCTCAGAAAATCTAGTGGAAGGGGAACAGTTCGAGAAAATTCATATTTCACCGCATTCGAACATTTTCATAAAGCTCTACGAGAATTACTCAAAAATTGAATTGACTTCATCCCGTTACAGTTTGTACCCTCAACTGATTTCCGCTCTGTCAGACGATATTGCCGATGTCGAAGCGTATAATCAATTTGAAGATCCAGAAATCATCAGCCTAAAGAACCACAATTTCTTTGTTGGGTGCGGATTTTGTCCACAAATTAGCTCGACCCGAGAGGTGCCACATCCACTGATTTATACGTTTATGAAAATGGCGGTGGCTCAAACGAAGGATTCGAAAAAGGGAGCTTAATGTTAGAAGTGCTTTGTAGGTAAAAGGTTGAAGGCAGAAAGCTTGATACCGGATTTGGAGACATTATTAGCTTGACTCAAGAGAAGACGAATACAAAACTGAATGCCATTCACAATTGCATCCATACGAACCACACATGACAAAGCAAATTCTATCAAGGAGAATTGGAGAGATTTATCGATGAACTATTCGAACGTAGAGATTTTAGATTCGTATGAGCCCGATGAATTCACACTAAGAGTAATTTCCTTCAATGGAAGAAGTCAATCTTCATTACAACTCATTCCATGTAGATTAGAGTTCAAAAAGCAGCCTGTATTCAGCGAGGTCTCTCTTGCCGCCAACCTCCAAAAGCTAATTATTTTCTCGTGTATTCTCGGAGCGCTACTAGCCACATTATTTTTCCTCCTGTACCGAAGTCCTATTGGCTCCTTGGCAGCATTTGTAGTTCCCGCTGGAATTCACTTCGGGTTGAATTACTATCAAATTCTCAAAACGGGAAGTGAATATCTTCGAACGTTGGTTGAGAACGGAGGCAGCACGGATAGAAAGACAGTATATGTTGGATAGTGTGAGTTCGATAGTTTGAGTGGGAAAGGTTGAAAGTTGAAGGCGGAAAGCTTTTTACCTTCTACTTTTCACTTTCTGCTTTTCACTATAATTCTACTTCCTCCCAAAATCTGCAGGAATTTCTCCCCAGACTTTCGTTTCCCATTTTAGAATTGGGTTCTGAAACGTATTCGATGCTAACCAAGTTTCAGCGCGACGAATTAAAGCAACTACTTCAGCGCTTGGTTGTGCCTTCGTTTTACACTTCTTTGCCTTGATCCAGCCCATTGCAATTTTGGAATCAGAATATATGGGCATGGTTTTAAACTTAGGGTCTGTGGCTTTACTGAAATAAGCCAAGGCATGCACAAGGGCTAAAAACTCTCCAATGTTGTTTGTTCCACCTTTATACGGTCCTTGTCGAAATAAAACCTGATCACGATCGAAAGTCCAAATGCCCTGGTATTCCATTATGCCTGTCATTTCATTACAAGCTGCATCCACCGCCAAACTTAATTCAATGGGCTCACCAATTTTCGCAATCTGCTCCTCAGTTAAGTCCTGCGTTTTACGAAAATCTTTTCCTCTGTAGGCTTCAGGTCCTTCTTTCAGTGCTTTTTCGGCAAGCACTTTGCTTCCAAAGGTTTTAAAGTTCTCCCGTGGAACTCCTTTGAGTTTCTTCTGTGCTTCGTCCCAGTTCGTGTAAATTCCAGAATTGTCACCATCCCAAATCACATAATAGCGTATCTTCTTTTTCTTGGGGGCAGATTTTACCGAATCTGGATTTTTATAAGCAGCTTCTGCCGCTGATCGAGAAGGAAACGATTTATACTTCGCACCAGAAAATCCTTGAATGAGCGTCTTTACCTCCTCCCAGGATTCGAAGACTCCTGTCTTCTTTCCTTTCCATATAACGTAGTATTTCTTTGCCATGCCGTTTGTCCCGAAATTTGACGTCTAATATATCTATTTCTATCGTTGACATAAAACAATGGAAACTTTTTTCATGCAAATAGTTTCCTTAGTATAAAAAGTTTCTACATTTGCGGCATGGATGAGAAAAGATTGGAAATCTTAGAGCGCGCCTCCACCGTATACATGCGGTTGGGAATTAAAAGCGTTACCATGGACGATCTTGCAAGAGAGTTGGGTGTTTCAAAGAAGACGATATACAAATACTTCGATGATAAATCTGACCTCGTGCGTTCAATCGTACAAATGAAAACGGAAATGGATCAGGCGATCTGTGTGAACTGCATCAATCAAAGCGGCAACGCCATTGATGACTTGATACAAGTGAGCAAGTTAATTGCCGAACATATTGGCAATGTAAACCCTACCGTTTTTCATGACATGAGAAAGCACCATGCGGATGCCTGGCAAATCATGGAAGAGCACCGTTGGGGCTTTGTACTTAATACTATTGTGCAAAACATTGAGAAGGGGAAGGATGAAGGCATTTTCCGAAATGATTTGAACGCTGAAGTAATTGGACGTGTCTATGTTTCATCCATGGATACCCTCTTTAATCCGGACGTATTTCCGTGGCCAAAATTCACTTTTCAAGAAGTGTACTCGGAACTGATCCGCTACCACATAAAAGGGCTCGTGAATGACAACGGGCTAGAATATTTACGACAAAAAATTTATAATGGAGAATTCTAAATTTCTTTTAGGGGCTTTGTTGTTTTGGGCTGGAACTTCTTTTGCTCAAACGTCTAGCTTTAGTCTTGAAGAAGCTAAAAATTATGCTCTGGAAAACCACATTTCTGTTTTAAATGCCGACCAGGACGTCATAGCTGCAGAATATCAAAGAAGAGAAACAGTAGCTATGGGGCTTCCTCAAATCAACGCCCAAGGATCGTTCTCTAATTTTTTAAACCTTCCTGTTCAGGTGTTGGATGCTTCCTTTTTTGGAGGGCAACCAGGAGAATTGATTTCATTTCGAGCGGGAACAGATTACAGTTCGTCCTTTAACTTCAATGTAAACCAGTTGGTATTCAGCGGTTCTTACATCGTTGGACTTAAGCTTTCAAAACATTACGCAGGCATGAAAGCCAATGCGGCTACCCTAACCAAAGAGGAAGTAATGTACAACTTAGTGCAAGCCTACGAATTGGCGGCGGTTTCGAAAGAGAATCTTGTATTTATGGATTCCATGGTGATGATCACACAGGAACTCATTGACAAACAGGAAAACTATTTGGAGTTGGGACTAATGCTTCAGGAAGATATGGATCAACTGAACTATAGTCTCCTGACTGCCAAACAATCTAAGACACAGGCCGAGGTACAGTATCAAAATGCTTTGGAGCTTTTGAAGTTTTGCATGGGCTATCCTATGAATCAGGAAATTGAAATTACTGCAACACCCTCGGATTTGATGAGTACCCCTGGAAAAACGGGCGGAGATGTTACGACGAACCTGACATATCAAGTCATGAGTGATAATGTGACGTTGCAAGAGTATGTGGTTCAAAATGATCAATCTGCATATTTGCCAACGTTAAACGCGTACATGCAGCACGGCTTCAATGCGTTTCGTAACGAGTTCGATTTCTTTGATTCAAGTCAGAATTGGTTCACGCAAACCTCCTGGGGGTTACAGTTAAATATTCCCATTCTTTCCAGTGGACAACGATATTACAAAACAGCACAATCGAAAGTGGCATTGCTGAAAGCACAGAATGAGCTGGACCAGATGGAACAGACGTTGACAATGCAATCCTTGCAAGCGAACAACAACCTGGAAAGCGCTCGTTCCAATTACGAACTGCAGCAAGAAAATGTCAAACTTGCGCGATCCATTTACGAAAACGAATTGGCGAAAGAACAAATTGGTAAAGGGAATTCCATCCTGGTTACTCAGAAGTACAATCAATTGGTTGTTGCTCAGGCCCAATTAGTTGGGTCGACTTTGGAGCTTTTACAAGCGCAATTAGAATTGAACAAGATTTATAACAATTTATTACCTAACGGACAACAATAGCGACATGAAAAAACAAGCAATCATATATGCATTTCTTTTAGGAGCAATATTTATAGTGCCAGCCTGTGCTCCTGCTGAAGAAAAGGAAGAAGAAAAAGAAACCGCTGCAGCAAAAGTGGAGTTGGCTGATGTTCAATTAACGTCTTTTGAACACAGGATTCGCGTACAAGGAAACGTGGAAACAGATGAAGATGTAATGCTTACTGCTGAGATGGGCGGACTCATTACTTCTGTACGTGTAAAAGAAGGACAAACCGTGAATAAAGGAACCATTATTGCAACGGTAGATGGTGCGACGTTGAGCGCGAGCATGCAAGAGCTGAAAACACAATTGGAGTTTGCTGAATATATGCTGGAAAAACAAGAAGAATTGAACCGACGTGGTGTTGGATCTGAGTTTGAGTTGGAGCAAGCTAAAAATCAAGTAAACTCTCTTAAAGCAAGCATGGCATCAATTGGAACCCAACAAGGAAAAACAGTCATTCGCGCGCCTTTTAAAGGTACCATTGATCAGGTTTATGCAGTGAAGGGCCAAATGGCAGGACCAACTTCGCCTGTTGTTAGATTGGTGAATAGCAACGAAGTAGACATTACTGCGGCAATTTCTGAGAAACACTTCAGAAGTGTGAAAGAGGGTACTGAAATGATCGTTTCCTTCCCCAATTACGGTGATATGAAAATGAACCTAAAAGTCGAGACGGTAGGAAATTACATCGAACCAACAAATCGTACATTCCGTATCAAAACAACCATTAAAGACAACAAGGAACTGCTTCCGAACATGTTGGCAGAAATTAGCATTACTGATCTTTCGGTTGAAGAAGGAATTGTAATTCCCGCCGAGGCCATTTTGATCGATCAAGAGAGTAATGACTATGTCTATGTGGCTAAAGAAAAAGATGGAAAAACCATTGCGGAAAAAGTGAATATTACAGTTATTGAGCGTTACGAAGGTAGAGCCTTAATTGAAGATGGAGCGCTCACTCCGGAAGATAAAGTTGTTGTGAAAGGTGCGCGTGGAATCGGAAACGGTGCTACGTTAAAAACCTCCGAATCCAAGTAAGAACGGTTAGAAATGGAAAAGAAATCAAAAGGCTTTGGGTTATCCACCCTTGCCGTTAACAATAGAAAAACCGTCTTCCTGATTGCCATTGTAATCATTTTTGGAGGATTGGGTGCCTATCAATCAATGCCTAAGGAGAATTTCCCGGAACTTCAAATCCCTGAAATTTACGTCGGTATTGCGAAACCAGGATCATCGCCTGAGTACATGTCTGAGAAGATCGGAAAAGCCATTGAAAAAGAAATTGGCGGTATCAAATTGGTGGAAGAAATTAATACCAATTCCGTTCATGGTTATACTACAATTCGTGTAGAATTTGACTTCAAAATGCCCGCTGATAAAGCGCTTCAAAAGGTGAAGGATGCGGTAGATGACGCCAGAACGGATGGAAGTTTCCCTGACCTTCCAGTGGAGCCAAACATTTTCGAGTTGGACCCGTCTGAAATGCCAATTATGAATATCAACCTTCGAGGCGATGACGCAACGAAATTGAAGGAAATTGCAGAAGAACTTGAAGATTTAATTGAGGAGCTCCCTGAAATTTCTGAAGTTGATATCCGCGGTATTCAAGAGCAGGAAATGCGTGTAGATATCGATCCGATAAAAGCCAATGCGGTAAACGTTACTATTGATGACATCCAGAATGCCATTAATTCTGAGCACCAAAACATTCCTGGCGGTGAAATCCTTATGGATGGCATCCGAAAAACGGTTCGTGTTGATGGTGAGTTCAAAAATGCAGAAGAACTGAAGCGTATCATTGTCAAGCAAGATGATTTCCTTCCTGTTTATCTAGAGGATGTTGCCGAAGTGCGATTCGCGAACGGTGATACAACATCTTACGCGCGTGAGTTCGGAAATCCAGTGGTGATGTTGGATGTGAAGAAGCAAGGAGGTCAAAACTTGTTGGTCGCTGCGGATAAAATCAACAAAATTATCGAGGATGCGAAAGCAGACGGTACAATCCCATCCAGTGTAAAGGTTTCGATCACCAGTGATCAATCAAATAACACACGGGAAATGGTCTCCAACCTATTGAACTCGATCATTTTCGGTATCCTTTTGGTAGTAGGGGTTCTTCTTTTCTTCCTCGGTTTGCGCAACGCCTTGTTTGTTGGAGTTGCAATTCCACTGTCAATGTTGATGTCCTTCCTCATTCTGAACGCAATGGGGGTAACCATGAATGTAATGGTATTGTTCTCATTGGTATTAGCACTCGGAATGTTGGTAGACAATGGAATTGTGACCGTCGAGAATATCTACCGAAATATGTCGGAAGGGAAATCAGCAACACGCGCAGTTATAGAAGGTGTGGGTGAAATCGCTATGCCGATTATTGCTTCCACTGCAACAACATTGGCAGCCTTCATTCCGTTGGCCATCTGGCCGGGTATTATGGGAGAGTTCATGAAATACCTTCCAATTACCTTAATTATTGTACTTGGCTCCTCGTTGTTTGTGGCATTGGTAATTAACCCAGTGTTGGCGGCAACTTATATGAAGGTGACAGAGAATAAGCCACGACGCAAACGTGTTTTGATTACCTCTGGAATACTAGTAGGCGTAGGAATGATTGCGGTAGTCGCAGGCGTTTTGGCCTTTGGTAATTTGTTGATTGCAATTGCTATTCTTTCGCTTCTGAATTTGTTCGTCCTTTCCCCAGGAGCGACTCGCTTCCAGAATGGGTTCTTACCAAGATTGGAAAATGCTTACGAACGATTCTTGACGTATGCATTGAATGGAAGACGTCCACAAGCCTTTTTCTTTGGGACATTAGGATTGTTGATTGTTTCCTTTATTCTGATGATTGCTTTTCCACCGAAGATTGATTTCTTCCCGGTAAACGAACCCAATTACGTGAATATTTTTGTTTCGCACCCGATTGGGACGGATATCAATGTAACCAATGAAACTACATTGGAAATTGAGGAAAAGCTTATGGGAGAAAATGGAATCCTGCGGAAGCATATGAAGGATTCTGCCTCAGTGGAACAAGACAAGCGCTTGATTCGATCTGTAATTTCTCAAGTAGGAGAAGGAACTTCTGACCCGAACGCTGGAGTTCAAATGGGGAACACCCCGCATAAATCAAGAATTACGGTAAACTTTACAGAATTCCGACACAGAAATGGAGTAATGACTTCAGATATCCTTCGGGAGATTCAACAAGGATTGAAGGATGAGTTTACTGCAGAAGTTGAAATTACCGTTGATAAGGAGGCGAACGGACCGCCAACAGGACCACCTGTAAATATTGAAGTAACAGGTAAGGTAGATTATGGCTTGCTGATTGCAGAGGCAGAAAAAATCAAAAACTTCTTAACGAAGAAGAACGTAAAAGGAGTGGAGACTTTGAAGCTTAATGTACAAGCGAACCGACCTGAGATTCCAATCGAAGTGGACCGCGATCAAGTACGAAAATTGAATGCATCTACGTATCAAGTTGGTATGGCGATTCGAAAAGCGCTTTTGGGTGAGGATGTTACGACGTACACGAAAGGAGAGGATTCTTACGATTTGATGCTACGTTTTGATAAGAACAATCGGGAAAGTTTTGATGCATTGTTAGATCAGCGCTTGATTTTCCGCAACAACAAGGGGCAATTGTTGAACATCCCGATTCGATCTGTTGTGCATGATCCAAAAGAAGTTACTTCTTACACGGGTGTTGTCCGAAAGGATCAAGTACCGTTGGTTACCATATCTTCAAATGTAACGGAAGGCTCCAACCCAAACGAGGTTGTTGCCAAGTTAAAAGAGCACATGGAGGAGTATGAAAAAAAGGGATCAATGCCTGATGGTGTGACCTACTCCTTTACAGGGCAGCAGGAAGAACAAGCAAAAGAGATGGCTTTTCTTGGTAATGCATTAATGATCGCTGTGTTCTTGATTTTGCTGATCATTGTAGCACAGTTTAATTCTTACTCTATGCCAACAGTGATTTTACTTACAGTGGTTCTGTCACTGATTGGAGTACTCCTGGGACTATTAATTAGTCGTCAGAACTTTGTAATTATGATGACCATGATTGGTGTGATTTCACTCGCCGGAGTGGTCGTGAATAATGCCATCGTATTGATTGACTACACGAATCAAATTCGAAAGCGGCGACGTGAAGAATTGAAGCTTGGTGAATTTGATCAATTGCCTTATGATGAAATTGTAAAGGCTGCCATTGAAGGTGGTAAAACGCGATTGCGTCCAGTATTATTAACGGCTATTACGACCATCTTAGGGTTGATTCCGCTAGCAATAGGATTCAATATTGACTTCTTTACTTTGTTGTCAGAGTACGATGCGAATATATACTTTGGAGGAGATAACAATATTTTCTTTGCTCCATTATCATGGGCGATCATTTACGGATTGACATTCGCTACTTTCTTAACACTTGTAATTATTCCTTCGTTGTATTTATTAATGCATCGTCTAAAGGTTTGGATTTACAAAATAGGAAACTGGCAAATGCGCAGTAATATCTAACAGGATTTGGATGTAAGTTACAGAAGAGCCCCTCATCGAGAGATCAGGGGCTTTTTTACAGCTTTAGGTTTGAAATTTTCTGTTCTGTAAAAGGCGATTCAAAAGGTTCAGCTCATCTTCAAAACATAAAGTTTAGCTTAACTTGACTTCGCTCTAATCGTTCTGTCAACGGATAATTACCCGTTGCTGTATACTTTGTTCGTTGGTGATAACGGTTATCAAATAGACTCCAGGTTGCCAATCATGCGTTTGAACTTCAATTCCATGTAAAACGTGCCTAAAATCTGCTGGTATTAACTTTCCAGACATATCGTAGATGTATAACTCTGCGTTGGCACCATCCTCCAATCCAACTGTAAAAACGGCATTCGTTTGCGCTGGATTAGGATAGATGAGCACCTTAACCGATTGGTTTATTTCAACGGGCTGCTCTTTAAAATAGATAGATTCACCGCTGAAGTCAGTTTGCTTCAATCGATAATAAGAAATTCCGAGATACGGACTGTCGTCAATAAGTTTATAGTACTGATGCTCCGTTGAGGTTCCTGCACCGTTCATTGTTCCAATTACTTCCCAGTTACGGCCGTCCTTTGAACGTTCAATGGTAAAATAATCGTTGTCTTTTTCTGAGATTGTTTCCCATTCTAAAGAAACATTATTGTCCATGGTTGCTAGTGCTTTGAATTCTTTTAATTCTATTGGCAACGGTGAATCCCAAACTTCGCCTACCTGCACATTGTCGATGAATGTTTTGTTGTTTCCGTTACCATCCATGAGATCTCCGATGTGAACGTCACCCGCTCCTGTCCAATAAAGATTTCGAAAATCTGGTCCGTCGTTTGACCAAACAACAGCGCCATTGACAAGAAGCAATCCCATGCCAGAGGAAGGCATGTACACAAATCGGTAATTGCGATAAGTATCATCATTCGGGATGGCATATACATTTCCTGAGTTAACGGTAATGTAACCTCCCATTCCATCTTCAACGCGATAGGAAACATAGAGATTGGAGGCTCCTCCAAAAAGAAGACTGTTTCCTCTTCTCCAGAAATGACCTACGTTTTCTTCTCGGTGGTAGTCAAGTGAGACATCAATTCCCGGTATATCGAACGTCGGACTTCCTGGAACTCTCATGTCAATATTTAACTTGGGGAGACCAGCATTCAATCCGTTAGTTCCTCCTGTTCCAGGAACATCAGAAATACAACTTCCGCTTATAGAGGAGGCATTGGGTCCAATCGTTGCCGTTGTTACGGAAGGTGTATCAAACTCAAAAAGGCTGATTATTTGTGCTAAAGACAGTAGCGGCAATAGGCAAGCAAGGGCCAGAGTTGTAGTACGTAGCATAATTCTCTTAATTAGTAGTTTGTACTGATAAAACGATTTAGATAGGCTTGTCGTTGTCCTATTTTATTATGCATGCATATATTAATTATCAAAATAAGCTTCCCGTTGAACATTTCGAGAATTACGTATGCACGCATAATAGGCACCGTTTAACATTAAAAGAATCCGTTTATATTAGAACCGCATTATTATGTGTTTCATCGAAAAAAATAGCTTATTTGACGAAATAATGGACTGAAAAATATATTTAGGAATCCAAGCAATTTAAAAAGTATGCTTCTATGAATCCTCGTTTTTTCCCCACCAATCAACAAAAAAGTTCAACAGACTTAACATTTCCCTAACATTAAACTCGAAGAAATTTTGAGAATTGCAAAATTGAAGTCCAATTTTCTTTTTTCTATCTGGATTACATATGTATCTTTGTAGTGTAAAGATTGATTTAGTATTTGATATTATATCAAACTAGAAGTCTTTTTCAGTGAATAGTGGTTAGGTTAGGTTATGGTAAAAGCAGCTCGCCCGAGTTGCTTTTACTTTTTTAGGTCGTTTCTTTGGTGTCAAGCGGAAGTACTTCAAAAATTAAGTCGTGATAGATTGAATTACAATCTTTTCTTCAACAAACTTTCGTAACTTTCTATTCTTCTTTTTAATAACAATATGAAAATGAGAAGGATATCATCATTGTTCATGATGGGGTTCTTTGTAGCTCTTTTCGGCTGTCACTCAGTTCAAGGTGGAAAGATTCGATACAAAAAAGTTCCTCGTGTTTCGCACAGTCAAGAAACGGCAGAGTCCAGGCCTGAAACTATTGAAGTTAGAGAGCTTGAAGATTCCGAAGAACAAATTCACATTGTTCGTGAGTCGTCAGAAACGGATCGGCACGGAAAGGACTTAGACTATTCCAAAGATATTGTACACTCGGACTTGACGCGTACCATTCAAATTCCAGAACTGGGAGAGGGAAGTACTGATAATATATTCAATGTTGAAGAAAACCAGAAGCATGCTGGGGTAACTCCTAGTGATCAACTTAAAAAGGGTGTAAAGAAAGATGGGGAGTACAAGGAATTTTGGCGAAAAGTAATTGAAGTTCTTTTCTACGCTTTGTTGATTTTTTCTCTGGTAGCAATTGCAGGGGTTCTGGGTGAAACTATGTTTATTGTAGGAATAATAGTAGCGGGGGCAATGCTGCTCACGATAATCATTGTGCTTATCTACAATTATTCCCAAGGGAGTTAACGGGACGCTTATTTTGTTTGACTATTAGCACTTTTTATTTTCAACAGTCCTTATTGTTTGAGGAGCAAAAAAATGTAAACTCACTTAGAGTAAGGGATATGGGCGCTTTCTTGAAAACATAAACCTTTGGAAATGTCAAATATTTACAATATTAATGCGGCGTAACCGAATAAATACACAATCTTTGCGCCCGAGTAATCAAAAACAGAACGAATGGAGTTTCAGGCGCTTATTGATAACTTTACGAATCCTGCTTTATTATTCTTTCTCCTGGGGATATTGGCAGTGCAGTTTAAGAGCGATCTAAAGATACCAGATAGCAGTGGCAAATTCATCTCGATTTACCTTCTCTTATCGATCGGGTTTAAAGGTGGGCAAGAACTGTCTCATAGTAATCTAGGTGCTGAAGTGATTTTGAGTTTGCTTCTTGGTGTATTTATGGCACTGTTCATTCCAGTTGTTAGTTTTTTCATTCTAAAACGAAAATTTAGCATCTCTAATGCAGGAGCTATCGCTGCTTCTTACGGGTCAGTAAGTGCGGTAACATTCGTCACGGCTATGTCATTTCTTGATTTCGAAAAGTTGGAATACGACATGATGAACTACGATGGTCACATGGTAGCTGTAATGGCTATGATGGAGGCTCCCGCAATTATTGTAGCCTTGTTGTTGATCAAATTCTTTAAAAAATCAAAGGGTGAAAAAACCGAATCTCCCGGAATGAGACAGGTTGTCTGGCACTCAATCACGAATGGCAGTGTTTTGTTAATTATCGGAAGTTTGATTATTGGTTTTTTGGCTTCGGAAAAACAAGCCGAAGATGTGCGTCCGTTTACCACCGATATTTTTAAAGGTTTCCTCGCTGTATTTTTACTTGACATGGGGCTTACAAGTGGGAAACACCTGGGAATAATTGTCAAAAAAGGAATATACCCATTCCTCTTTTCTACGTTGATGCCGTTTTTCGGTGGATTTGTAGCGTTATTCATCAGCATGCAGATAACAGATTCGGGAGGAAATCAGTTGCTTTTTGCCATTCTCGGAGCAAGTGCCTCTTATATTGCCGTACCAGCCGCGATGAAACAAGCAGTTCCAGAGGCCAATCCAAGTTTGTATTTACCCATGGCGCTCGGAATTACCTTCCCCATTAACGTAATGCTTGGTATTCCTATTTATGCGAATATTATTCATGTAACTGCTGGGTAAGAAAATCGAACCTTTGTGTAATTGAGATACCCTTTATCCGGTGTAGCGTAGTGAGTATTGAGGGTGTTGATACTGTTTCCGCATTCGGTTCATAATTATTTCCTGATGATGCTGTGCCCACAAGGGGTATTGACTCCAATCCTGCGGAACTTCGATCACATGGCGCGGTGCATCTTTCGCATAACGAATTAGTTGAAAAGAAATAGATTCCCACGCTCCGTCAATGATCTCAGAATAAACGATTTGATCTTCACCAATACTTCTAAAGCGCCAGCCTTGTGCATCCTCTTTGCTCACTCGAAAAAAGAAAGCCACGATAAGTAGTAGGATCAGCACCAGTAGTAAGATTAATCCGAACATGATCTCCCGAATATAAACTATTGTTGAGTTTGGTTAAAATAAGTGATAGTTATAACTGGAATAATTCCTTTAAATCCTTAAATTAACGCCATTATTTTTTAATCCAAAAGCTTGAGCTATTTTTGCTCAAACTTGCATAAATCATGATAGATAATTCAGTGATGTCAGAACAAAGTAAAACAAACACAGGAGTTGCGGTTCCAATTGCCGTAGCAATGGGAGATGGAATTGGACCGGAAATTATGAAAGCTACCTTGCGCATTTTAGAAGCAGCAGGAGCAAATATCGACCCGCACACTATTGAAGTTGGGGAGAAAGTATACTTATCTGGTGAAACTGCAGGAATTGGAAAAGAAGCTTGGGATACCATTCGCAAGTGCAAAATCATTTTGAAAGCGCCAATAACCACTCCGCAAGGAAAAGGTTATAAAAGCTTGAACGTAACGATGCGTAAATCATTGGGATTGTTCGCTAATGTGCGCCCAGTGACTTCTATGCATCCGTACGTTGAAACATACCATACAAACATGGATGTGGTAATTGTGCGTGAGAACGAAGAAGATTTGTACGCGGGAATTGAGCATCGCCAAACACAAGACGTATATCAGTGTCTGAAATTGATTACACGTCCTGGTACGGAGAAAATCGTTCGTTACGCATTCGAATACGCACGCGCTTATGGTCGTAAGAAGGTAACATGTATGGTGAAGGACAATATCATGAAAATTACCGATGGGTTGTTCCACAAGGTATTTGATGAGATTGCCGCAGAATACCCAGATATCGAAAATGATACTCAAATTATTGATATTGCTTCAGCTCGGCTGGCAGCAAGACCTCAGGATTACGATGTAATCGTTACAACGAATCTATACGGAGATATCATTTCTGACATCGCAGCTGAAATTGCTGGATCGGTTGGTTTGTGTGGTTCTGCCAACATTGGAAAAGAAGTCTCTATGTTTGAGGCTATTCACGGTTCGGCACCAGATATTGCTGGAAAAGCGATTGCGAACCCTTCAGGTTTGTTAAATGGAGCGATTATGATGTTGGCGCATTTGGGTCAAAACGAAACAGCTGATAAAATCAAAAATGCATGGTTGCGCGCTATTGAAGATGGATACCATACAGCGGATATCTACCAGGAAGGTCAGAGCGTGAAAAAAGTAAATACAGGAGAATTTGCCGACGCAGTTATTGAGCGCTTAGGTCAAAAACCTGAAAAATTGCCTGTAAGTACACTCTCTTCAGGAAGTGGAGAAATCAATATTCCAGATTTTAACCGTCAGAAAGAGGAGAAGACTTTGGTAGGTGTAGATTTATTCATCGATTGGGAAGGATCCGATGCGAACGAAATTGGAGATAACCTTTCGAAAGTAACAGGCGGAAACCTTGAGTTGAAAATGATCACCAACCGCGGTGTAAAAGTATACCCGAACGGAATGCCAGAAACGTATTGTACGGATCACTGGAGATGTCGCTTTGTACCACACAAGGATGGGCAGCCAAACTATGTTGCAGAGCCTTACGCTTCTGTACTTGAGTTGTTGAACAACGCGAATGCTGCTGGATTCGATGTGATAAAAACTGAAAACTTGTACCACTTCGATGACGCTAGAGGTTTCTCATTGGGGCAAGGCGAGTAATTCGTAATTATACCATTATAATTATTTGAAAATGACGGACTTTGATGCAGATCGAAGTCCGTTTTTTGTGCTTTTAGTTTGTTGAATCCCGCTCATCACAATGTTTTCGGAAGTTTCTGTTTATTTTTATACTTTGCGTAAAATTTCGAACATGAAACTACTACAATTACTCACACTCACTTTATTTACAGGATCTTTCTCATTCGGACAATTGGCTACTTGCGATGGAACAAGATATGCTACGTTTAGCTACACTCCGTCATCTTCAACAGGTATTTTATACGGAAATGCCACAACGTATGGGGGAAATAATCAAGATTTGTATTTGGACTTTTATGAGCCAACCGGAGATATGGCAGCTGAACGTCCGCTTGTAATTGTAGCCTTTGGTGGAAGTTTTATTTCAGGAACACGCCAAGATATGGACTGGATGTGCGAATACTATACCTCACTTGGGTATACAGCTGCTACCATAGATTACCGTTTGTATGATGGGCCGTTGTTTCCGTTGCCAGATTCTGTTGCCATGACAGAGGAAGTGTTGATGGCTGTCTCAGATATGAAAGCAGCAGTGCGATTCTTTAAGGAGGATGCGGCTACAGCAAATAATTATCGTATTGACACCAATAATATTTTCCTGGGTGGAATTTCTGCAGGAGCCATCACGGCATCGCATACGGCGTTATTGGATTCAAATGATGTCATTGAGGCCTATATTCAACCGTTATTAAACGCGAATGGTGGTTGGACCGGAAATAGCTCTGCGAATACACATCATACTGATAATGTGCGCGGTGTTATTAATTTCTCTGGTGCACTTCGAAAAGCATCTTACATCGATGCTAATGATCCTGCTTTGTTTTCCGTGCATGACGCGGGTGATGACGTTGTGCCTTATGGTGTTGGTGCAGCGAGCATAGCTGGATTTCCAATAATCAATATGGAAGGTTCTTCCATCATGCATCAGGAATCACAGAATGTAAGTGTAACCACAGAATTGATTACTTTTCCTGGAAATGGACATGTAAGTTATTTTCAAGGTTCTCAAGCATTAGCAGACTCAGTTTTATGGGAATCGGCTTCATTTTTATACGATATTATTTGCCCGCAATTTGCTAATTCAGAAGAGGTGGCAAACAATGAAACGTTGGAAATCGCTCCAAATCCTGCCGAGACTTCCTTTACAGTGAGCTGGCAAAATGAGAAAATAAAATCAGTAGAACTGGTGAATGCCATGGGAAGTACACTTCTCACTTTAACTCCTCAAGGAAATTCGTGCACTTTTGATGTCTCCCAGTTTGCTTCAGGCATGTATTTCATTCGAACAACCAGTGAAAATGGTATTTATACCCAAAGCCTGCAAAAAATGTAGTTATTGCAATATTGCGAAGGTTCAGGGTCTCTCTCCTGACCTTCACAAAACCCTTTTAGTAATTATTTTTCTTCACCAAGCTATTGGAAACCTTGTAGACTAAGGACTTTGAGGAAAATGGGTGTTACCTCTTGATTATCAATGTGTGAAATATTTTGCGAATTTGCTCTTTTTTCGACAAATTGCATACGCAAACTAACTATCGCTTCAAGTACAAACGTATTTAATAAGGCGAATGGAGCACTATACGAAAAAGAACCGCATTTATATTACATCTAAAACCTACTTGAAAAAGGTTAAAAGGTTTTGCATGTTCATTGCAGCCATCGGAGCGCTTTCCTGTGGCTGGGTTTTCTACGATCAGGGAATAACTTTTACCTCTTTAGGAGTTATGGCTGGAATTGGATTGTTGAGCCTAATAGCAATTCAGTTTTTCTGGAAGAATGCCAGAGCGGTAAGTCTAAAGTCTGGCAATATTATTTTAAAAACGATGGGAGATCGCAACGTCGTAGCTCCAATTGGAAGTGTTCGTGTGGCGAAAAGCAGTGATTTTTTTGGATTGCAATTGACACGCATTCGTTACAAAATTGATGGTGGATTATCCCGTTTTTTTGTGGTAACCAAACGGCAAGAATTAACTCCTGAGCAAATTATTAAAGGAGAAATTGCGGAATTGAGAAAAAAGAAGATAGTATCCAAGCAAGAAAAAAAAGAGGCAAATCATAAGCCGGATTCTGTGCTAACGCAAACTGCGTAGCGTCTATCATTTATCTGGGATTACCGTCACCGATAACCTCTAACGATCTACCCTCCACGACATCCGAAGAACTGAGGCGAGCAACCTCAAATTCGTGGTTTACATGATCTTTCAGCGCGTAAGGTTTACCTTGCAACGTTTGTCACCAAACGCCCGGTAGGCTCTTACCCCACCTTTTCACCCTTACCCCGAAGCAAAGTTCGCGGCGGTATCTTTTCTGTGGCACTGGCTGTTATTCCAATCGAAATCAGAACACCTTCCCGTTAGGAAGTACGCTGCTCTATGCTGTCCGGACTTTCCTCGCCAAACCTAAGTTTGTCGCGATAGACTGATTTGCCTCCGGTCAAAGGTACGGATAAGTCTTGAAGGTTGATGCTATTCCTTCACGAATGGAATACTCAATATTCCTTGATCTGCTTGTCCGAAAAGAATATAATGTCCTTTGGAAAGGCCTGAGATGTCTATGGAAGAGCCAGATAGTGTGCCTTCTTGCACAAGGCTTCCATGGGTATTGAAGATAGAATAATTCAGTATTGAAGATTCCGAGGTAACGCTTAATTGATTCGTTGCTGGGTTCGGATAGACTTCTGCATCTATGAATATCAATTCTTCTGTTGCTGCTAATAACGGGTCGTAAGTATCACGGTACTCGATATTCGTAACAGTTTCCATACCGCCCACTTCTGAAGTTTCAATGCGTAAGACTACTTCTTTCTCTCCATTCGCAATCCATTCATAGATATGCGCTGTAGGTAAGTCAATACCAAACCATGTGGGGTTTCCGGTTCCAAAAAAATCTTGATACAAAGAATCAGTTTCTTCTATCGTGTGCTTTACTCGCAAAACATCAAATGTTCCCATGGGTAGTGTAATAGTTCCCCATCCATCTACTACCGATGTTCGCGCACGCCGCTGTCTCCAGATAATTTCAGCGAAAGGATTTAAATCCATTTCCGTGTATCCATATCCCGTGTAGGCATCACCAAAATTTAAAGGAAGAGCATATCGTTTTTCAATACTATCGGAGCGAAACGGTACTTGATTTCCATCTACATCAATGGAAATCCCTACAGATGAAACCGAATCAGCTGTAATTTTTGAAAACTGATTCAAATCTGAAATGTTCACTGGAAGGAATTGCGACAATTGGTCTATAGGAAGGTCATCAAAGGCAGTGTAGTAGTCCGCTTGATAATCCGTTGGGGCAAAATTACCAAAGAGAATTTCAACCAATGTTGAGGCATTCGCAAGGCTGTTGAACTCAATCAAATTTTGGCTTTCTGCTACAAAGGAAGAGTAGTCCCATGTCCAGTTCGTTCCAGTCGAAGCAAAATCAACTCCAAGATCCATGGTAGAACTCATTCGAGCGGTATCTCCAGCAGTACCAAAATCAGCGTCTGTTATTGTGATTTGTGACAATCCGATGGTCGGAAAAAGGAAAAGGGCTAGAAGAGTTCTCATGCTTGTAGTTTTGCACGAAGATAGTGATTCTGAGTTGTTAAGGAACTTCAAAACCGAGGGTTGCAGTGAAATTCACAGGAAGTTTTTTCTCCGTTACCATTTCCATAACAATTGCCTCAACCTCAAATACTGCTTTGTAAGTTTGATTTCCGTTAGCGTTCGTCTCAAACGGTTCTAACGATAGCAATGTTATTGTCGAGCCTTGATTCTCGGCCTCCATGGAGCGAAACGTTTTTCCATCCTTCTGAATAATCAAACGGGCTTGATAATCCTGTGGATCAACCGATGGAGTGGAACCGTACTCGAATACTGAGAAGTCAGAAATCCACTGTGCTGGGTCCGATCCATCAATGAAACATGATTTTTCACGAACAACGCCATTGGTAAAAGTAACCCGGGCAGTCAATTTGTTTCCAATTCCGTTTACATATGGGTATACCAAATCAATACCGGTACTTACCAAATCATTATTTAAAAACCACTCAACACTTTGTATCGGGTCTCCATTGGTATTAAGTTCCGCGTCGATTAAGTTTTGTCCCAGGTCAAGATCAATATTACAATTTGCGTTGCGCTCATACCCTAAAATAATCTCATCACACAATTGTTCTGTTTGTCCAGATAAGAACGTTACATGCGCACAAATGTCATATTTCCCCGGTTCGTAAATCGAAATTTGACCAGATCCGGCGAAGGATCCGTTCACATACCAATCTACGTGCGAACCATTTTGATTCGGGACAATATCCTCCATTCTTAACACGGCTAATGGATCGTTGTATCTACGTGCAAATTTCAAAACGGTATTCTGGAGATCCACCTGAGGAATACTATTTGGGATATCAATGTTTCCATCGAACAATCCTAATTCCACGGATGTTTCACCATTGCTCAGTTCTCCTGTGAAAACACGCACACCATTCTGCATTTTAATAGTGGTATACATGAAAATATCATTGTCACCCGCGACCAGGTCCAGGGATTCGTTCCCCAGGTTTCCGTGAACTTCAAAAATAGGTGTGTTTGATTGATCCTCGTACGGAAATTCTTCTTTTTGACATCCGACCAAGACAAGCAAACTCATGAAGAGTAAAGATGATGATATGTAGGTAAGTCGGTTCATTTAGTAGTAAAGTTCAATGTTTTGCGAATATACAATTGTCCATCCAAAGGAAGTCGGTTATTGACTCCAGAAATAAACCCTTCATTGATGGATGGCATTAATTCAGTTCCAAGGTTAAGACCTAGCGACCAATTCGATGGGAAGTTGTATGCATAACCAATCGTTGGTTTGATGCCCCACAGTTGTAGTGCTTTCAGATAGCCAAATTGTCCTCGGTAACTCTCATTCGACTCAACCATTTCTCCCTGATTATTGTAGATGCTGGTTTCAGAATAGTCAACACGTGCATTGTAAGTATAAGAAGGTCTTACACCGAGGCGTAGTTGGTGACGTCCAATGTTGTAACCAACTCCCAAATTCATTTCAACAGTATATAAATTTCTGTATTGTAGGTCATGACGACTCACGGTGGAGCTGAAGTGCTCGTATTGTTTGGCAACACGGGTTAATTCTAGATCGCTGAAATTTTCAATAATGACATTTGAACCAAGGTTGAAAGTCCAATTGCGTTTTTGCATTTGAATTCCTGCTCCAACTCCATAGGAAACTCCAAATGCATCAGAAGGGGTGATTAAAGATTCTGAAATACCGCCTACACCTTGAACGTAAAAGCGAGGTGACACGCCTCCTTTATATTTGGGTGGTATAGGAAACGCTTCCGTTTGAGCCAACTCATTATTGAATTCGGTTAAGGTTCCAACTGACTTTGGAGTCAACGCATTTAATGCCTCTTCTTCTGTGGTGCTAGTTGATGTCACTTCACGAGTCGTCATTTCGTTATGCAGTGCCGTTAATGCTAATGTAGGCTTCAAACGTTCCATACGCTTTAATACCACCGTATTGTTTGCGTTCGATCGCGGATTGTTCGCTAAGATATTTGACTGATTGGTTGCTGTTCCATTCACAGGTGTAGCTCCATTTCCATTATCCATTCTGTTCGATGGATTGTTTCCAACGTTGACAGCTGAAATTGGATTGTTCTCGTTGGTACCACCGTCCGAATCAGCATTGTTTGTATTAAGGTGGTTGCCGTCTATAGAATTGTTCGTTCCGTTAGAGGCAAGGTCGGTATTCTGGTTATTTTGTTCCGTTGGATTTAATCCGTTCCATGCAAGCTGAAGGTTTGGCACACTCACTGGTGATTGCTGTACAAAGAACATAGCAATTATAGCCGTGGCAAAAACACCCGAAAGCCCAAACCAAAGAAATTCTGGACGTCTGCGACGACGACGTAACATGGCAGCCATTTCCTCCCAGTAAGACGGATGGTAAACAAAAGAAAGCTTTGCCGCTTCTTCACGGTATAGAGCATCAACTTCTGCGTCGGCTACATTTTCAGTAGCTTCAATGGATGATAATTCGTTACTGAACTCATTCCAGAACTCAGGTTTGTAATCTACAGAAATCTTCGAAGCATCTTCCTGGAAAGCAGCATCGAAAGCACTGTCTGGAGCTTGAGATAAAGGCGTGTTTTCTGGCAACGAAGCGGAAAACTCTTCCCAAAATTCAGGTTTGTAATCAAACGATTGATTCGCTGCACTTTGCTGGAAAGCAGCATCCAATGCTTCATCCGTTGCATCAGATAATGAGGCACTATCAGACAAGGAAGCAGCAAACTCCTCCCAATATTCAGGTTTGTACGCGAAAGATTGCTTCGACGCACCATCCTGAAATAGTTTATCTATTTGTTCGTCTGTTAGTTTCATATTACCAATCGCTGGTTGCGACCCTCCAAATCTTCAATTCGTTCTCTCAATTGTTTTCTTGCCGTTGATAGGTGCCATTTCGACGTTCCTTCCGACATTTCTAACATCTCTCCAATTTCTCTGTGCGAGTATCCGTCAATAACGTACAGGTTGAATACACGCGCAGTAGTATGTGGCAATTCTTTTACGAGCATCATAATGTTCTCATATCCCAAATTGCTTTCGGCATCGTTTTGATGTCCCGTGGAGTAGTAGTCCAACTCGCGTTCATTGTCACTCTTGGTGATTTGCGTGTTGTACTTTTTATCTTTTCGGTACTCATCAATTAGCGTATTTACCATAATACGCTTGGCCCAGGCGTTAAAGTTTATGCCTTCATCCACCTTTTTCATCCCTTTCAGGATTTTCATAAAACCATTGTTGTAAGAGGCCCTGGCGTCTTCTTCGTTTTTGTTGTAACGGAAACATACAGGCATGAGCAACTCGAAACAATACTCGTACAAACGATTGATTGCCTTTCTGTCATCACGATTGCATGCATCAATTATTTCTTGCGTGACATCCATTTAGCTGCTGTTATTTATCTCTTTTTCAACGTAATTTAAACAAAATTGTAGACAGTTTGCTTATTTTACGCCCGGTTTCATTAATCAAAAACGAGCCAATTCGTCAATTGGTTGGATAAAAAACGAAAAAACACATCACCATGCTTCGATTGCACTTATTGAGACACGCGAAGACAGAGCAATTTTCACCTACTGGAAAGGATTTTGATCGTTACCTGATGGTTAAAGGGCGCAAACAAAGAGCGGATTTAAACCTCTTTTTTAAAACGATTTCTAACATTGATCATGTATGGTGTAGCAGTGCGAAGCGCACGCGGGAAACTTTGGCAGCTATAGAGGGATTGCCTGAAGCTCATTTTTTTGACGAACTCTATCTCTGTTCGCACAAGACGATGCTACAAATGTTGTGGGAACGCAATCCTGAAGGAGAAGTGCTAATTGTTGGTCACAACTTCGGTATTTCCGATCTGGTAAATTACTTCTGTGATTCGGATATTGAGTTGCGAACGGGGCAGTACGTGTGTATCGCCTTCGACTGTGATGATTGGTCTCAGACTTTTCGGGGAACGGGTACTATTTCTCAGATGTATCGTCCGGAGGTGTAGGTGGTACTTTTGGTTTATAAGTGTAAATAACTCGAATAGGGTCAGGAGATTCATCTGGGTTTCTGGAGTTTCGGCTTTCTTGTTGTGCTTTCCATTGTGCGGCACGCTGTCGTTTCAGCTCTTCCATGGCCTCTATGCGTTCTTTTTCCAGGCGTTGTTGTTCGCGCCACTGACCTTCTAAGTCTGGAGGTTCAATTCCCATTTCTTTTTCAATTTCGTATTGAAATTTTGGTGCTTGAGGTCCGAGTTTACGAAATATGAGCGCCAGGATGACCCCTGTAACCAATCCTGATAAATGTCCTTCCCAGGAGACATGGGATTCCGTTGGGAAAATCCCCCAAATCATGGACCCGTAGACAAAAGCGACAAAAAGTGATATTGCTTGAAGAGGCATGTATTTTCGCAATACACCTGAAACAAACAGAAATCCGGCAAGGGCGTAAATAACACCACTCATTCCGATGTGATAACTGTTCGTATTTGTGGCGAAAAGCCATAAACCTAAGCCCGTGGCGGCCCAGGAAATCAGGAAAACACGCAATGCAACTTGTCGGTAGTAATAGATCAGTGTTCCAAGAAGAATTGCAATCGGCACCGAATTATTGATGATGTGTTCAAAACCATCTTTCGAATGAATGAAAGGCATAAAAATAACTCCGGTAAGGGATGTTACCTGACCTGGTTGTACGCCATATTGATAAAACTTCATCAAAGGGAATAAGTGGTCTGCCCAATGCGCTAACCACATAAATATCAGTAGCAATGCTGGATAAACGATTGCTTCTGACGTTGATCCGAAAGGATGTTTGTTTGATTTCACAAATTAGTTTAGTCAACTACCATGCCCAATCCAAATTGCTGTCATGTTGGCAGTTATTCAATCTCTTTGAGCATGCGCTCTATCATTGTGTGGTATTGCATCAAGTCATTTACTGAGGTTGTAAATGGCCGATATTTTCCACTTGGGCGAATGGGGTCGTAATGGCGGTTTCCAGCAAAACGGGAATTAATTTCTGGTGTAGTAATCCATTCTAATAGCGCTGTTGCTTTGTGATAGTGTGAACTTTGTTGAATTATTCCGGCTGAAAGAACATCATAAAAAACACCAGATGTAGCACTGTTGGGAAAGTGTAATTCAGTAAAGTTGTTCCAAAGGGAGTCCGATGATTGAACGGATCTAAAATCAGAGTATGAGGTCAAAATTGCTTTTGCGGAGTCCTTATACCAGGGATCCATCTGAAGTGTTTTTTCGTGAAGGAGCTTGATTTTCTCGAATGTTTTAGCTCGATGAAGTCTTTCCTCGTAGGGAGCGAAAAACTGTGCTTTTGACTTGTGCTTCAAGTTCATAAAGAAGACATGTCTATTTAGGTCATCGTAAATATTAATCCTTACGCTTTCCTTTGACGCGCAAACAAATGGGTCGATTCCACAGGTAATGAAGAGTTTTGAATTGGTTAGTCCCGCTTCAACAGGAAAGTCACCGTGTTTTAAGGGCTCTAGTAACTTATGATCACGAACGAGTCTCATGTCAAAGGCGTGGTGCAACAGCACGACATCAATTCCCAAACCAAATGGATCCTTTTCAAACAATTCAATAATTGAATCAGCGCTAAGCTCTTTGAGAACCACTGTGACGTTGTGTTTTTTGTTGAACTCTGCGAACAACAAACTATCTCCTTCGGCAACATAATCGGTTGCTATGACTAGCTTGGGATTTTTTACGGGAGCAGCTTTAGGCACATCACAGCCAAATAATAGTAGAAATAAAAAAGGAAAGATATACCAGCGCATGTTGCGAAGTTAGGAATTCTTCATAAGCAATAATAAATAGGCAAGAATGAATAATGCTAGTCGAAATTTGATTATGACTTGTTGCATCGCTTTTGACGTTGTCACTCCTCTGTATCTATTCCTGAGGGGCGATTGCATAGCGAATGGTGTCAATAGATAATTGCTGAATGTTGAGATTAGAATTGTTCAAGTCCTCCCCCTCGAATCCCCCTCCAAAGCGATGCATTGAGCCTGCCGAAATGGGGGAAGCAGGTATATTTGCATAAGAAACGCTTTTACAAAAGAAATAAATTGGTGTTTCGTGCCATTAAATAGGAAGTTCCCGCTTGAGGGGAGAAGGGAATCTCACTCTTCCCTTGAGGGAGTTCTCGGGAGAGTGACAAGAGAACTTATAAATAACTACTGTCTTTCTTCTTTTCCCTATTTTTGTGCAAATTTTTGAAGATGACGGATAAGAAGAAGAACACGAAATTGAAGCAAATTCTTTTGGATTTAGCTACGGATGACTCCAAGAAGATTTCCAAAGCAATTAAAGCATTGGAGGCAAATGGTGACTCTTCTGTGGTGAAACCCTTATCTGAAAAATTACTTTCTGGTGTCTCTGAAAAGAACGAAAAAGAGATTTTGGAACTGTTCTGCAGTTTAAAAGATTCAAGCGTTACGGCTGAAATTATGGATGTTATTGAAGACGAACACTTTCGTCCGATACGTCATGTTATGCTGACTACGATTTGGAACACCAAGGTCGATTTTAGTGATTACATTGATGAGTTTGTGCAAATTGCTGTGGAAGGCGATTTTATGGAAACCTTAGAATGCTTAACCATCATCGAGAACATGGAAGGTCCGTTCATGGAAGAGAACATTCTGGAAGCTCAATTGCACCTAAAGAATTATTTGGAGCGTCCGGGTGATGCGAATGAACAAAAAGCGCAACTTCTGAGTGAAATTGCGCTTCAATTAAAAGATATTAACCGAAATCTTCAGGATTGATATCCCATCCGAAGCGTTCGTTGAGTCTTTTGTAGATATACGCTTTCACATTTTCATTTCCTACTTCCGAAATGACTTCCGCGATGAATGCTGAAACCAACAATTGTGTGGCTGCCTTTTTCGATAGTCCTCGAGCGCGTAAATAATAAATTGCTTCGTCATCCAATTGTCCTGTGGTCGATCCGTGGGAACATTTTACGTCGTCTGCGTAAATTTCCAGTTCTGGCTTTGAATTCACAGTAGCACTATCGGAGAGCAATACATTTCTGTTCGATTGAAAAGCATTGATTTTCTGAGCATCTTGACGCACAAATACTTTTCCATTGAAAACAGCCGTTGAATTTTCATCCATAACGCCTTTGTACAATTCGTTCGAATTACAATTCGGCACTTTATGATCGACTACTGTATGGTTATCGACGTGTTGTTTTTCCTTCAACAAGTATCCACCGTTTAGATTGGTGGTACAATTTTCACCATTGACCTCAATGTTCAAGTTGTTTCGGACCAAGGTTCCATTCAATGTAATGGTATTGATAGTGAAGGTAGAATCTTTTTCCTGCACCACGCTGTCCGTTCCAATGTGAAAGTTTCCAGGTTCTTCATCCTGAATTTTTTCCATGGTGAAATGCGTGTTCACCCCCACCTTGATATCAGAAGTGTAGTTCACGAAACTATTACTGGAATCTTCCGAGAAAAAGCCTTGAACAACTGTCGCTTTAGAAAAATCTTCTGCATCGATTTGCACTTTGAAGTTCGAGAGTTGAGCATCACCTTTCAATATGTGAAGCACCTGAATGGGCTCATCAATAACTGCTTGTTTCGCAACCTTGATATGCAAACCGTCATTGAGGTATGCCAGGTTTAATGCGCCAAAGATGTCTCCTTCGAATTCTTCTTGAGTTTCTATCCCATCTAGCACAGAAAGTGGTTGTACAGTGACTCCATTCGGGAAAGAGTCTGTTGAGAGTTCTTTCGAGAAACGACCATTCACAAAAACCAGAGTGTAGGGAGTGTCTAATACCTTTTTGTTTTCTATGGATGAAACGGTTGATGCCTCGTTCGTAAAATCAATCTTACCGATTTTGGCAACACGTGTATATTTCCAGGCTTCCGTTCGTGTTGTCGGTAAGTCTGTTGTATCAAGGACGTTGGATGCGTTCTTTTGAGCAGCCGTGTTTACCGAAAGGTTTGTCGGTGTAAGTCCTTTGATAAAATTCAATTTATTCTGCATAATTCAACGAATTATTAATTGAAAATCAAGAATGAAAAAAGAAAATGACTCGTGAGCGTTTTTCATTTCTCATTTTGAATTTTTCGTTTTCAATTGTTACGCTTCAACCAATTCCTCTTTGATCCAGTCGTATCCTTTCTCTTCGAGCTCCAATGCTAATTCTTTTGGCCCTGATTTTACAATGCGACCGTCATAGAGTACGTGAACGTAATCTGGAACGATGTAGTCCAGCAAACGCTGATAGTGCGTAATAACGATAGTTGCGTTGTCTTTGCTTTTTAAGGTGTTTACCCCATTCGCAACGATACGCAAAGCGTCAATGTCCAAACCAGAGTCTGTTTCATCCAGAATAGCCAATTTCGGCTCAAGCATAGCCATTTGGAAAATCTCGTTCCGCTTCTTTTCTCCACCAGAGAATCCTTCGTTCACACTTCTGGACGCTAGTTTCGAATCCAATTCTACCAACTTTGATTTCTCACGAACCAATGCCATGAAATCTTTTGCGGAAATAGGCTCTTCTCCTTTGTGTTCTCGTTTTTCGTTGATTGCTGTGCGCAAGAAGTTGATATTCGAAACTCCCGGGATCTCTACCGGGTATTGAAATGCCAGAAACAAACCCTCACGAGCACGCTCTTCCGTTTCCATTTCCAACAAATCTTCACCATCGAAAACCACGCTTCCTTCAGTAATCTCGTAATCTTCTTTACCAGCAAGAATGGAAGCCAACGTACTTTTTCCAGCACCATTTGGTCCCATAATCGCATGAACTTCTCCTGCTTTTACCTCAAGGTTTAAGCCTTTCAAGATGGCTTTATCCTCAATATTTGCGTGTAAATTTTTTATTGTAATCATACCTTTTTATTTAGATGCTAGATCGCTGCGCTTTTAGATTCTAGACACTAGACTGTTTTGTATTCCGTTAATCAGTTTAGCGTTCAGTGTCTCTTAATCTAGCGTCCCATTATCCTACTGAGCCCTCCAGGCTTATCGTTAACAATTTCTGTGCTTCCACTGCGAATTCCATTGGAAGCTGATTTAAAACTTCTTTAGCGTATCCATTGACAATCAAGCTGATTGCTTTTTCCTCATCAATTCCACGTTGCAAACAGTAGAAGATTTGATCCTCCCCAATTTTAGAGGTAGTTGCCTCATGTTCAATTTTGGCTGTACTGTTTTTACATTCGATGTAAGGGAATGTGTGCGCTCCACAACGATCAGTCATTAGCAGAGAATCACATTGCGAAAAGTTACGCGCGTTCTCAGCATTTTTGTGAATTTGAACCAATCCGCGGTAAGAATTCTGCGATTCTCCAGCCGAAATACCTTTGGATATGATCGTACTTTTCGTGTTCTTACCAAGATGGATCATTTTCGTTCCTGTATCGGCTTGTTGATAATTGTTGGTCACTGCTACCGAGTAGAACTCACCAATCGAGTTATCGCCTTTCAATACACACGATGGATATTTCCATGTCACCGCTGAGCCTGTTTCCACTTGGGTCCAAGAGATTTTCGAGTTGGTATGACACATTCCGCGCTTCGTTACGAAGTTGAATACGCCACCTTTTCCATCTTTATCTCCAGGGAACCAGTTCTGAACTGTTGAGTATTTGATCTCAGCATCATCCAAAGCAATAAGTTCTACTACCGCTGCGTGCAATTGATTTTCATCTCGTTGAGGCGCGGTACATCCTTCCAGGTAGGAAACATAAGAACCTTCATCAGCCACAACGAGTGTTCGCTCAAACTGTCCTGTTCCAGACTCATTAATTCTGAAATAGGTGCTCAATTCCATCGGACATCTTACTCCTTTCGGAATGTAACAGAACGATCCGTCAGTAAATACCGCTGAATTCAACGCAGCGTAAAAATTATCCTGTTTCGGAACTACCGTACCCATATACTTCTGAACCAATTCAGGGTATTCCTGCACGGCTTCAGAAAATGAGCAAAATATGATGCCTAATTCTTTCAGTTTTGCTTTAAACGAGGTAGCTACTGAAACCGAGTCCATAACGAAATCGACTGCCACACCTGTCAAGCGTTTTTGCTCCTCCAAAGAAATACCCAATTTGGTCATGGTTTCTTTCATCTCTGGATCTACGTCATCCCAACTTTCGTATTTCTTCGATTGTTTTGGAGCCGCATAGTATGTAATATCTTGAAAGTCTGGCTTCTCGTATTTTACATGTGCCCACTCAGGTTCTGTCATTTCGAGCCATGTGCGATAAGCATCCAATCGGAATTCCAACAACCATTCTGGCTCGTTTTTCTTGGCAGAAATAAAACGAATAATGTCTTCGTTTAATCCTTTCGGTGCTTTGTCAGACTCGATGGCAGATGTGAATCCGAACTCGTATTCTTTGCCTTCAAGATCTTTTGCTAAATCGTCCTCTGTGTATGTTGCCATAATTTCTCGATATCAAATTGAAAATGATTCACCACAACCGCATGTTCTGTCTGCGTTTGGATTCACGAAAACGAAACCTTTTCCGTTTAATCCTCCTGAAAAATCCAAAGTGGTCCCTACGAGGTAGAGGAAACTTTTTTTGTCGACGACAACCTTAACTCCGTTGTCTTCAAATGCCTTATCCTCTTCTTTTTCTTCGTTGTCGAAATCCAACTGGTACATGAGGCCTGAACAACCTCCACCTTGCACTCCAACGCGAATGAAATACCCCTCCTTGCCGTCGTCCTCCATCAGTCGAGCGGCTTGCTTCTTAGCGGCATCTGTCACCTTTATCATTTTATCCTACTTTAAATTAGCTTGTCTATTTATTTAGACTGAATATAAATAAAGACAAATATTAGCACAAAAATACCTATTTTGTGGTATTGTTGCAAGCTAGAATTGTTTTAAATGAGAATGATTAGATTAATTTCTTTTTGCGCCTTGATAATCAGTGTTTCCACGGCGTGTAATCAACCAACTGTAGAGGAGGAAGTTGACGATATTTGTGAGTGTATTAAATCTGCGGAAAATGAGTCGGATATGGACGACTGTGAGCAGATGATGGAACGAATAACTGACAAGTATGCTTTCGATCCTGAGGCGGCAGATGATATAAAAAAACGGCTCTCTGAGTGTGCTCCAGAATAACAGATTCTATACTTTTGTTCACAAACCGTGTGAATGAAGATATTTCAAGGATTCGAAACGCTCGAGGAAATTCCCAATCCAGTGTTGACCATTGGAACTTTTGATGGTGTACATCTAGGACATCAGAAGATTATCAATCGGTTGAATGAAGAAGCTGAAAAGGTGGGAGGTGAATCTGTTTTGTTTACTTTTTATCCGCACCCACGGATGGTTTTGTATCCAGACTCTCACGGATTAAAATTGATTCAAACACAGGTAGAAAAAATCGACAAACTACGTCGATTTGGACTTCAAAATATTATCGTTCACCCGTTTACCAAGGAGTTTTCGCGGTTAACAGCTCTGGAGTTTGTGCGTGATTATTTGGTCAATCAACTGCACGTTAAAAAGTTAGTTATTGGCTACGACCATCAATTTGGTAAAAACCGTGAGGGGTCCATTGAATTCCTGATGGATGTTTGTGATACCTATGGGTTTGAAGTCATTGAAATACCTGCGAAGGAAATTAATGATGTAAATGTGAGTTCTACAAAGGTGAGAAATGCCATCATGGCTGGAGAATTACAACAAGCACAGCATTTTTTAGGAGAACCTTTTGAGTTGCATGGTCGAGTAGTAGGAGGACAGGCAATGGGCCGTCAGATTGGATATCCCACGGCAAATATTGATGTGGAAAGTGACATTAAATTGTTACCGAAATCAGGAGTGTACGCGGTGAACATTGTTCTTGGAGACGGCATTGTACTGGAAGGTATGATGAACATAGGCACGAAGCCAACGTTGACCGATGACGAGAAGTTAAGTATTGAGGTTCACCTTTTTGATTTTAACGGAAATATTTACGATCAATATGTAACGGTACAATTATTGTCACGCTTTCGAGATGAACAAAAATTTGATTCAGTTTACGATTTAAAAGAGCAATTATCCAAAGATGAAAATGCTATTCGTCATTTCTTTGCTACTTCTAACTAGTCCGGCGTTTTCAGAAGTTCCAGACTCAGTAAAAGTATACCATTGGAGCGATGTGTCCGACACATTGGATAGAGATGCTGTGGAAGCACTCAGTTTTCATCGAATGAAATTGGACTCATTACCACAATCGTTGGAAGGATTCTCCCAACTGAAATACCTTATTTTGAGTAAGAACAAATTGTCAGAATTGCCAGACTTCATTGCTACGATGAATCATTTGGTCTACATCGACCTCTCTCAAAACCGATTTAAAGAACTTCCAGAGGAAATTTGCAAGCTAACTGCTTTAGAGAAGCTTATATTGAACAGAAATTCTTTTAAGACATTACCCGAATGCATCTCTGGAGCTTCGTCTATCACTTATATTGATTTGTGGGATAATCCGATTCGCACATTACCTGAATCACTTGTTGACTTGCCCAACCTTAAAAAGGTAGATTTAAGTGGAATCAAGTTTGCTCCTAAGTTTCAGGAAGAGTGGTACGCTAAATTACCTCGCGTCAAATGGGTTTTCGAAGAGCCTTGTGATTGTATGAATTGATAACGAGACAATAGACACTAGACTAACAAACACTAGAAGCTAGATTTATTTAGGTTTTGTCTAGCAGCGAAGCGGTCTAGCATCTAAAAGTGACAAAGGAGCGATCTAAGGTCTTCCTTGTAAATTGCCAATAATTCCGTTAAATTAGGGCTGCTAAACTACGTTACTGCCTCACAAACCAAACTTTTCGGTCGAGCATAACGTTCTGTTGATGTGAACTAACAGATTGCTATGAAGCTACTGGCTGAAATAGCGAAACAGACGAGAATGAAAAAAATGCTACTTCTACTGCTGTTGAGTGTTACAGCGACTGGTTTTGCCCAGCAGTTGCCTCAATATAGTCAGTACAATCGAAACCAATTCATGGCCAATCCGGCAGCCGCTGGTATGTATGATTTTTTGGATATTACCATAGGTGGTCGATCACAATGGCTTGGAATTTCCAATTCACCGCTAACTGCTTATGCGTATGCAAGTACGGTTTTATCACGAAAGAAAACACGTTACAATCCATCGTTGAGAACCAGTTACGGCCCGGTTGCGAGTCCAAAAGTAAATACTGGAAAACTGAAACATGCTCTTGGGGGACAGGTTATTGCCGATCAATATGGGGCATTTCGGGACATTTCGGTAGCTGGAACATATGCGATTCACTTGCCTGTTTCAAGGGATTATAACATGTCTTTTGGCGCAAAGTTAGGGTTGTCAAATAGCATGTTTTTGCAAGAACGCGCGCAAGTTCTTTCGCAAATGCAAGGGTATTCAGGACCCGTGGTTTCAGATGCCACTTACGACAATTACCTGGCCAACCAAAGTAGTTTGAACTTTATGGAAATTGGTGCTGGGTTATTTTTCTACGCCGATCACATGTATTTTGGAGTTTCTGCAGACCAGCTTTCCAGAAATGCAATATCATTCGGTCAGGGTACGGCTAATTTCGATCCACAAATGCATTTTAACATCCTCGGAGGGTACCGATTTGATTTAACGAATGAATGGACGATCATGCCGTCTGCAATGGTGAAATTTATGCCACCTGCTCCAACATCCATAGAAGGGTCTTTGCAATTCGAGTACAAGCGCTGGCTTTGGTTCGGTGCCTCTTATCGACATAATGATGCTGTTGTAGGGATGTTAGGAGCCAACCTCAGCGATCGTTTCAAATTGGGGTATTCATTTGACTTTTCTATTACCGAATTCAATAACTATTCATCTGGCGGACATGAGGTCATCCTCGGATTGATGCTCGGTCGATAAAACCAAAACTCCACGAGCCAAAACATGAGAAAACAAACATTTTTAAGTGCCGTATTCATAGCGGTATCCCTTTCTGTTAATGCACAATGGTGGAAATATACAGACCCAAAACCATTAAGTGGTGATGTGAACTCTGTGAATGTAGAAGAAAGCATTCCTGTTTTTTCAAACGACAGCTCTACACTCTATTTTGTTAGAACGGGTGACCCTAAAAATGAAGGGGGCATAAATGATCAGGATATATGGCAAAGCCAACGCCAGGAAGATGGGAGCTACGGAAATTTGAAACGTGTTAAAAGCCTAAATAATAAATTAAACAACGCAATTGTTGGTATTAGTAATGATGGCATGACCATGTACCTTTTGAACTCCTACGACGGAAAAAAGGATACTGAAAAAGGTATCGCCGGATCATTAAAAAACAACGGTAATTGGAGTACACCAGAGGAAATCGTTATCCCTGGGTTAGATATTGATGGAGACTTTTACGGATTTCACGTAGGGGAAAAAGGGAACGTTATTATTATTTCGTTCGAAGGGCCCAACTCTTTGGGGAAAGAGGATTTATACTACTCTGAAAAAACAGGAGATACCTGGTCGGTTCCACAACACATGGGATCGGAAATAAATTCTGCTGGATTTGAGATCTCACCTTACCTTTCATCTACCCAGGATACCTTGTTCTTTTCTTCAGACGGAATGGGAGGACAAGGCGGCGCAGATATTTTCTATTCAGTACGGCAAGGTTCATGGAGCGAATGGTCAAAGCCAGTAAATCTGGGTAATACCATTAACTCACCCAAGTTTGACGCATATTTTAGTTACACAGGAACCAATGCCTATTGGTCGAGCAACCGCGATGGCGAGTTCAGTGATATTTACGAAATCGAAATTTTAACGCCACCACCTTTGGAAATTTCTTGTGTAGGAACCAATGTTTCCGTTTATGGTGGTGATGATGGTTCTGTGGACCTTTTGATTAATGGAGGTGGGGCACCTTATACTTTTGAATGGTCGAATGGAGAAATAACCGAAGATATTTTTGGTTTGAAAGCAGGAGATTATAGCGTCACTGTTACCGATGTGATAGGTCAAACTGCAACTACCATGTGTTCATTAGATGAACCTGAAAAACGGATTGATCCTATTGTTGTACAGAACTATGAAAATTACGAATTCAAACATACGTTCAAGTACAACAAGAATAAGCTTTCGGTCAATAAAGGAGATCTGCGCCGATTTGTACGTCAAATCAAAAAAGATTTGAAAGATGGACGTCAATCCATTACGATCAATATTTATTCTTCAGCATCCAAAGTACCTACTCGAACTTTCGGGACCAATGAAAAATTGGCAAATGTTCGTGCGGAAAATATTAAATACGACCTTATCAATCACTTCAAAAAGAAATATGCTGACAAGGTGAATGTAGTGATTGTAAATACGAAAGTTGCTGGGCCCGAGTATTCAGAGGACGCTGCTAACAAAAGCAAGTACGAGCCGTATCAGTATGTGGAGTTGAAAACAGAGTAATTTATGAATTATGAATTATGAATGTTGAATTCTGAATTGCGCTTTGAAGCCAAAGCAATCCTGCGGTTAATTGGATTCTTCATTTTACTTTCATGTAAAGTAAACGTGCGAGAGATTAAGTATTGATAGGATTCCCAGTATTCAAGGGACAGATACTACGTATTTTAAACAGTACAAACAATTAAGCTTTGAGAAGTGTTAAAAAGTTGGATAGCCGGGTTTATAGAAGCGAAGCGGTCTTTTCTCCTTTCCCTTTTCTCCTCTCCCTTCTAACGACACCTAATTGAACTTTATCGCCTTCGCAGGAGAGATGCGGCTAATCACACGGCTCGGAATCAAGAGGGCAAGGACACAAACAAGCAGTGTTCCCAGATTTAACAAAAGCCAATGCCAGAAATTCAATTCGATAGGAACTTGGGTCAAGTAATACACTTTTGGGTCTAAGGGGATTATGCCATACCATTTTTGTGCGAAACAAATACTCAATCCAATGACGTTTCCAATGATCATTCCACGACCGATAAGGAATGAAGCCTGAATCAAAAAGACCTTCTGTATCTTCCAGTTAGTTGCACCAATGGATTTTAATATTCCAATAAAATTGGAACGGATTAGGATCAAAACTAACAACGCAGACCCCATATTGATAATACCAATGATGATCATTAAGACTAAAATTATGATCACATTGATATCGAGAAATCCCAACCAAACAAAAATGTCGTTTTCATTCTCTTTGATAGACGTCACTTTTAATTGCTCGTTGTAAGGACTCGGAACAAACGCTACTTGCTGATCGATTTTTTCGTGCAATTCATCCAAACGATCCCAATTGTTTACGTTCACTTCAAACCCGCCAACGTAATGCTCTGAGCTACCTTTGCCCGGTATGACTTCAAAAGTGATGCGCTTGTTGGGTGCTGTGACACTGAATTTGCCCGTTTCTGGATCGTATTTTCGAATCAATTCCCCTGTTTCATCGGTGGCGCAATCGCAGGGAGCGTAGGGCTCACCTTCTACTTCAATTTTGATATACGCCGTGTCAGGGAGGGTGGTGGTTTCAATAGGAGCGTAGTAATCGCCAATGTGATCGCTTGCAATTAAACGAATCGTTGTATCATGAGTGGGACAGATAGGAATCATTTCATATTTATCAAACCCTCGTCCCCAATCGTAACGATGGTAGCCATTTCCTCCGGATACGTTTGCTTTCAAAAGAATTTGGTCCCGTCTGATTTCTGGATAATCTTCGTACGGATAATCGGAGTATAACGAGTCCCGGACTTCGATTAGTGCATGAATTCCCCAATCATTTAGCACTTGAACATAACGAAGGTCACCGAGTACAAATTTCTTATCAAACTCCTCCAATCCTGTTTCATAGATTCCAGAAATAACAAACTTTTGCTTGATCGGTATGTTTCTCACGAAGAATGCACCTACAGTATCACCCGTTTTAAAGTGAAGGTCGTTGGCGAGTTTCTTTGAGATCAAAGCTTTGTTGGAAAGACTATCTCCAAATTTTGGAATTTCTCCTTCAATTAAATGTTCTTTAAAAAAGGACCAATCGTAGGAGTCTTCCACTCCCTTGATCACCGTGGCAAAAACATTTTGTTGCGTCTCTGAAGTGTCTTTTCCGTTAGGCAATTTATAGGAGATTTCTTCTTTCTTTGATTGGAATAAGACGGGTTTATAGCCTACGGGATGAACGGATTTAACACCTTTAATATCAGTTATTTCTTCTACGAAATCCTGATCTTTTCGAATCGGGTCGCTCTCAAAAATGCTATAGTCGCTGGCCGTCATTATAAAGATGTGCGAACCAAAGCCTTTTACTTTTTGGCGAACTTCTTGCTGGAAACCAGTAACAACAGCAAGAGTGATGAGGTTCACAATTACTGCCAATGCAATGCTGTAGATAGAGATTCGGACGATAGGTCTGGAAACTTTCTTACCTTGCACAACACTCTTGAGCGTTCTTCTTGATATGAAATATTCAAATGCCAATAACGGGACTGGTTTTCGGCTAAAGTACACAAAGCTTTTTTGCCTGAAAAGCATTTTTATTTTTTTGATTTTTTCGTGTACGGCCAATACCGAAGTGAAGGAAGCAATTGCCATTTCACCGACGGAAGCTAAAGATGAAATTCCTATGCGACCAAAGGTAGGTGCATCAAAGATGGATGCATATATTGATTCGTTGAGAGGCAAAAACATCGCCATTGTGGGAAATCAGACATCGTTGGTGGATGGGGTTCATCTGGTAGATACATTGATTTCTAGAGGGATTTCAGTAATTAAGGTTTTTGCACCAGAGCATGGATTTCGTGGCGAAGCAAATGCAGGAGAATATGTTGCCAACGGAATCGATCAGCAAACAGGTGTCCCTGTAGTTTCATTGTACGGAAAAAACAAAAAGCCAAGTACAGCACAATTGAGTGGAGTGGACGTGGTCGTATTCGACATTCAAGATGTTGGGGTTCGGTTTTATACCTACATTTCAACCTTGCATTATGTTATGGAGGCGTGTGCAGAGCAAGGAATTCCAGTAATCATTTTGGATCGACCCAACCCGAACGGGCATTATGTTGATGGACCGGTTTTAGATCCTTCTTACACTTCATTTGTTGGAATGCATCCTGTGCCCATTGTTCACGGAATGACCATAGGCGAGTACGGAACGATGGTTAACGGAGAGAAATGGCTAGAAGGCGGGATTTCCTGCGATTTGACTGTCATCAAGTGCGATTATTATTATCATGGTTCAGTGTGGCCAATTGAAGTCCGTCCTTCACCAAATCTTCGCTCCGATTTATCCATTGCGCTATACCCAAGTTTGTGTTTGTTGGAAGCGACAGATGTTACCGTGGGTCGCGGAACGCCTTATCCGTTTGAACAATATGGACATCCCAAATTTCCCGATTCACTTGAATATTCTTTTACCCCGAAGCCTGACTTTGGTTCGAAAGATCCCAAGCACAATGGCGAACTTTGTTACGCAATAAAACCCGATGAGAAGCAATACGCTCGCATGCATCAATTGGACTTAAGTTTCTTGCTGGATGCCTATGAAAAAATGAATGGTGATCTTTTCCGTGGTAATAAAACCCGAATGTTCTTTCTGTTGTATGGTCGCGGTGATATCCTAGAATTACTTAAATCAGGAAAAACCGAGGCCGAAATACGTGCGACCTGGACAGAAGACCTTGAGTCCTACAAAAAAATGCGAGAGAAGTATTTGTTGTATTATGAGTAAGTGAAAAGTGAAAAGTGAAAAGTGAAAAGTGAGGAGTGAGGGAGAGGTGAGAGGTGAACAGTGAGAGGTAGAATGTGAAAAGCAGAAGTTAAGAATTGATCTTCGTGCCTTCTGCTTTTCGTCTATTTTTTATCTGGAATTAATTCATTTAGTCTTCGTCGTCGCGATAAGGATTCTGAACATCTTCATTGCTTTTCAGGACACGCTGCTTCATTGTTTCTGCGTACTCATCTACTTGAGCTAAGATATGGTCGTTTGATGCAGCTAAGATTCTCACTGCTAATAGTCCTGCATTCTTCGCGGCATTTAACGCAACAGTAGCAACTGGAATTCCGTTTGGCATTTGCAAAATCGAAAGAATACTATCCCAACCATCGATAGAGTTGCTGGATTTAATTGGAACCCCAATTACTGGAAGTGATGTTAAGGATGCTGTCATACCTGGTAAATGCGCGGCACCACCGGCTCCTGCTATAATTACGTTTACGCCACGTTTGTGAGCGTTTTTTGCATATTCCACCATCAATTCTGGTGTGCGGTGCGCAGAAACCACGTTGATTTCATATTGAATTCCAAAATCTTTTAATACTTCCGCAGCGTCTTCCATTATTGGTAGATCGCTCGTGCTTCCCATTATAATTCCAACTTTTGGCATACTATAGTCTTCTTTTGTTTACTACAAATTAACGCAATTACAATCGAATTTGACTTGCGTCGGATAAATCCTTGTGATCCTTTAAATTATCAATACCCCAGTTTTCCATTTCATCTTCTGTCCACAACTCCGGGAAGAAAATGCGTCGTTGATAGCGAGGGTGCATATATTTCTGCCATTCACTTCCTCCTGTTGCTTCTGCAGACCCTTTACCACTGTTGAGGTACTTGTTGGCAGCCTCGAAGTGATGCATTACCCACTTAACGTTCACTGTATGATCGTAATGACGCATCGAGTTAATCAGCTTCAAATCCTTACGGTCTTCTTGCGGCAGATTTTTGAATTTTGTCCAAAGGTTAATAGAGTTGTACTCCTTCATGAATCCCATGAAATCTTCTTTGTACTTCTCTTCGAAATTGGACAGCAATTTACTTTTTTCTCCTGTTTTATGATCCACTCCTGCGGCTTGCCAATACAAATGGTTGAATGCATGCGAGTATGGTGTATTTCTGTCAATTGATTTTCTGAAGCGATAATCAATGAGGTTAATAAGCTCTGTGGAAGCAAATTCAATCTTTCTGTACTGAGCACTCTGGAAACCACTGGCTGGTGTCAAAGTATCGCGAAATTTCATGTATTGATCTACATCCATGCCGTCGCCCATAATGGTAAATGAGTTAGAAAGCATATCGAAATAACGACTGATACGATCCAGATGCTTTGTAAACTTTTCCGTTGAAATTGACTCGTCGTGCGATACCTGGTCCATTTCCCAAAGAATCATCTTGAAAAGTAATTCATTGATTTGGTGGTACATAATGAACACCATTTCGTCTTTGAGGTTCGTTCTTTGGATTTGAAGACCTAGCAAAGCATCGACTTGAATGTAATCCCAATATGTGATGGGCTCGGAATGTAACAATCCAGAAAGGTATGTGTCTGGGTTTTGTCCCATAGCGCCATACTTCTCATCAATAGCTTTCAACAATTCTTCTCGTGTCATAAGTGCAGAATTTCTGTGCCCAAAAGTACATAAATCTTTGTGGGCTAAACATGACAGTTATCAGTTGTTCTTGGGTTTTCAACGGATGACTAAAGTCCCAAAGCAGTTTTTAATAAGGGATAAGCTGTTCTGCTGATTGGGACTACATTTCCATCTGAAAGAGTGGCGCGATAACTATTTTTTTCGAATGATTCAATTTTACTCAGCGCGTCGATATTAATTATGAAGGATCGATGAATTCGCATGAAAAGCTCCGATGGCAAAGCCTTTTCATAGTGTCCAATGGTTTTCTTTTTGAGATGATACCCCTCTTTTGTATGAATCTTTACATAATCGTCGTAAGCTTCAATAAAAAGTACCTCAGCTGTTGGAATAATTTTGATTTCACCTCCATCTTTTACCACTATTCTCAAATGCTCGTCCGAGCGCGACTGTGAAAGGTTCTGAAATAGTTGAACGGATGAAGTATTGTTAGAACTTATAAATTTATGTACAGCCTTCTCAAAACGATCTTTTGCAAAAGGCTTCAGTAGGTAATCGATAGCGGAAGCTTCAAAGGCTTTTATCGCGTATTCGTCAAATGCGGTAGTGAAAATTACCGCGGGTGGCTCATCTATTAGTTCTAACATTTCAAATCCATTAATTTTAGGCATTTGAATGTCAAGAAAAAGTAAATCAGGTTGATGTTTTTCGATAGCTTTCAAACCTTCAAAACCATTGTTGCATTGCGCTACAATTTCTAGATCTGGAAACGACTTCAAATACGATTCCACGACCGAACGTGCTAAGGGTTCATCGTCAATAATGATTACTTTTTTCATAATTGTGGAATTTGAAGCGTAGCCGTGAATATCGAGTTTTTCGACTGAGTTTTCAAGAGATTAGCACGTCGATAGATGAGCAGGAGTTTTCGCTCGACGGACCGAATTCCGAATCCAGTCCCTTTGTTTGTTTTTTGTGTGATGGTATCGAATGGGTTGGAAACTGTGAGTTCCAGATGATTTTCATGCATCCGCGCGCCGATAGTGATGGTTACTTGATCTGTATTTCCGTACAGTCCATATTTAATGGCATTTTCGATGATGGGTTGTAAAATTAAAAAAGGAAGTTTTTTTTGCATAAGTTCCTCGTGCACTTCGTAAGTGACATGGAGTCGATCTCCGAAACGTACTTTTTCGATATCTGTATATAGTTTTAGATGCCGAATTTCTTCTTGAAGTGTCACAAGCTCACTTTGATTCTGTTGAACAGATCCGCGCATGAATTCTGATAGCAACTGGACCATTTTTTGAGCTTCCTCAGGATTTGATAAGGTGAGGGCATTGATGGAGTTAAGACTATTGAATAAGAAGTGGGGCTTGAGTTGCTGTTGAATGCTATTGATTTCTATTTGAACCATGTCACGTTGTTGGGCAATAGCGAGTTCCTTGGATTTTTCCTCGCTTTCGCGTCGTCGTTTGCTCCAAAATCGCAAATGGACGAACAAAAAGAAAAGTGAAATGGCAATGATTCGAAACGGAAAGTGAATTCTAACTGTTTCCATGAAATCCGCGTTCCAGCTGGAGAAAATTCCGCTGAACAAATAGTTGCATCCAGAGATGCTACCGATAGTTACCAAAAGTAATGCGGAATTGGTTGTGTTAAACGCTAGAGATGCGTTATAATAGCGTTGAATGACATCAATTAAACTGATAAATATTAGCGAGAGTAAAAACAGGGACAGAACGTCAGGAAGAACGTATCTTGGACCAAAACCCTGCCATTTGAGTTGAACGAGTACACTTAAGCAGAGAAAGGTCAAGAGCAATACCGCTTCGACCTTTACAGAACTCGAGAGTTGTTTTACAAAATCTCTCACTAAACGTAACTCTTAATTTCTACTCCACCGAAAAGGCACGATCCTTCAAGTGTCACTATCTTATTATTTTCCATCAAACTATCATCCACGGCAACGCGGTGATCCTCCACTGCTCCTAACATTGCATTGATATTGGAATGCACTTGCCAGGTTGATGGCACGATGAGTGTTAATCCGCCAAAAGTAGTCCTTGAATCGATGGTAATCGGACCTTGAATATCTGCTTTCGTTAGGTTGATTTCCGTTCCTCCAAATACGGTAGAAAGGTCTGCACCTTGGAAATTCTTACTGGTGACATTTTTTTTGATGCCACCAAAAACCGTACTGGTGGTAATGAATTCGTCGTCATTAAATTCTACGGCTTCATCGAACATGACATTGTTTCGAGATTTTTTTTTTGAACCGAAAAGATTGGTGGCTCTGGCGATCATTACAATTCCAAATAGAATTACGATGATGGGTAAAATCAATTTGGTGTCAATTATCTCTGGATAATAATCGTCTATTAAAAATGCCGACCCGACACCTACAAGAACGTACCCCACAAATCCTGTGAAATTATGACGGAAGAGTGTTACGATACCAAAAGCAATCAAGAAGCTCTTCCATGAAAGGATACCATGAGGAATGTGCACTCCTGTTTGTTTAGCCAGAAAGACAGATCCAAAGAAAATGACGAAAAGTCCAGCTATAATCTTTGAAACCCTGTTCGAAGGTCGATGATATTTGTTTTTTGCTTTCATAACGAATTGTTTGATACCTCAAATGTATGGTGTGTTAGAGGGTGAATCAAGAAGAAATCGGTGAACTGTGGGTATTATTCGGTGAATGGTGGATAAGTGTGCAGGAGGAACTGTTTTACCTTCATTTGAATTGATCTTGAAGGGAGTCTTGGGCTCGATAGATTTGATTTTTTTAGGGGTAGTGGGTGGGTATGTCAAACCATAATTTACTGGTTTCTAGAATCAATTCCTAGCGTTTTAACATTATCTTGATCGAAATATTTCGATTTACCGATATATAAATATTGCAATATTTCGTAATTCCCTAGAACGGATATTTCGTTAGCCATTTTCACACCGTACATGCATTTTCTCACTGAGTTGACATTTCTCTCTGAATTGACATCAAAATATTGGGTTTGCTAAACCTTCATCAATTCCTCTTGAGCATAAACATCAAAAATTCCCGGTTTCCGTCACCTCCCAAAATCGGTGAATCGATGGTTCCCTTCCATTCCAGTTGATTTCTCGTCGCACTTTGCTTAATATTCTCAATCACTTCTGGGTATAAATTCTTGTCGCGCACCACTCCGCCTTTTCCAATGTTCTTTTTCCCAACTTCGAACTGTGGTTTTACCAGGGCAATCAACCACGCATTCGGTTTCATAAATGGATGAATAAATGGAAAAATTTTCTCCAGGGAAATAAAGGAAACGTCAATCACGCAGCCGTCGGCAAATTCAGGGATTAGTTTGGGAGTTAACTCACGTACATGCGTTTTTTCAAGGTTGACGGTACGTGCATCTTCGTCAATTTTGGGGTGTAACTGTTTCGATCCAACATCCACACAATAAACCTTCGAAGCGCCATTTTCAAGTAGAACTTGCGTAAATCCTCCGGTAGACGCCCCGATGTCCATAATTACCTTTCCCTTAATCTCAGGAGTCCATTCTTTAATACCATCTATCAACTTGAAAGCACCACGAGAGACCCATGGTATTTCTTCAGCAATCATTTCAATTTCAGAATCAATTGGAAATTTTTTACCTGTTTTGGTGACAAGTTTTCCGTTTACTTTTACCCCAGTTTCTCGGATTATTTGCTCTGCTCGTGTTCGCGTAGAAACCAGTTTCCGTTGAATCAATAGTTTGTCGAGACGTTCTTCCATAATTAACGAGTAAAAGCTGAAATAATTTCTGCGTGCTGTGGATATTTAGCTGTTAACTCCTCTCGGGTCGGCAATACGAAGTCTCGAAAATCAAAACCAGGAGACACGGTGCAGCTGACTAACGCATGATCTACATTGCCAATCACTTTTGCGGCAAACCAATAAGTAGCAGGGACCAGTAATTGAGGCCTTTCACCCTGAAGTATATCATTCCCGATGAGGTGGGTTGAATGTTTGCCCTCGGGCGAGATCATGTGCAATTCTATGGTGCCACCTGAATGGAAAAACCAAAGTTCGTCTTGCTCAATTCGGTGAAAAGCTGAAAAGGTGTCATGTGTCAAAAGGAAATAAATTCCTGTACCATAACTTCGATCTCCCTCATGGTTGCCAGCCAAGCTAGCATTTGGAATAGAATGTTCGGATCGATACGTCTCTTTAAAGAACCCACCTTCTGGATGTGGTTGTAACTCCAATAAATCAATCAACTCCTCTTTGCTGTATGTTCGTACGTTCATGTCTCATCCGTTTCTCAAGATTCAAATCTAGGCATAAAAGAGAAAAGACAATTGACTGCGGCCTTTAATGATGGAAGCTCAAAATAAGTCCAAGGAATAACGGTCTTTTTGCTTTTCTCTTTTTCTCTTTTCACTATTACTCTATCTTTGCAAAAAATACATTGAAGTTGAAAACAGTTTACATTACACGTAGGGAAACCTTCAATGCCGCGCACAAACTCTATAATGAGAAGTGGTCCGAGGAAAAAAACGAAGAAGTTTTTGGAAAATGCGCCAATGCAAATTGGCACGGACACAATTTCTCTATTTGGGTTACGGTCAAAGGCATTCCCCACCCAGACACAGGTTTTGTCATCAATTTGAAAGATTTAAGCAAAATCGTAAAAGAGTTTGTTGTGGACGAGCTTGACCATAGGAATTTGAACCTAGATGTGCCTTTCCTAAAAGGAGTGTTGCCGTCAACCGAAAATATTGCCATAGAAATTTGGAATATCATTGACGGCCCAATAAAGGAAAAGGGCGGAGAGTTGGCAAAAATCAAGCTTGTAGAGACGGAAAACAACTTTGTAGAGTACTACGGAGGCAAAGAACCGTTCTAACATTTACTTTTTTTAACAGAGAAGAAAACTTTCTGTCACTAACTTTACTGTAAGTAGTAAGTTAAATTAGATTTTATAGAAAATGAGTTTTTCATTAGGCCCTTATATGCTAATCACCATAGGCTTTATGCTATTGGGTGCTTTAGTCGGATTTATCCTGAAGCGGAAGTTTGCCAAGTACGCTGAAATTCCATCCAACAATGGAATGTCGGGAAAGGAAATTGCGGAGAAAATGCTAAGCGACAACGGGATTTATGATGTTAAAGTGATTTGTACTCCTGGACAACTAACGGACCATTACAATCCTGCGAACAAAACAGTGAATTTATCTGAAGCTGTGTACAATGGTAGGAACGCTGCAGCCGCGGCGGTTTCGGCGCATGAGTGCGGTCACGCGGTGCAACATGCTGAGGCATATGGACCGCTAAATTTCCGTTCAAAAATGGTTCCATTGCAAAACATTTCTGGTACCATTTTGAACTTTATTATTATGGCTTCGTTTTTTGGAGGTGCATTTTTATTTGAATCGTTTCCTTCAACACTTGTAGCCACAGTGGTTCTTAGTGCATTCGGAATTATGGCGCTATTTGCCATAGTAACGCTCCCGGTTGAGTTTGATGCGTCGAAACGTGCATTAGCATGGATCGAACGAAGCGGTATGTATACCAACGAAGAATATGAAAGATCTAAGGATGCTTTAAAATGGGCTGCAACGACGTATGTTGTAGCTGCCTTGGGAGCCTTAGTTACTTTGTTGTACTTCGCCATGTCTTTCTTAGGCGCAGACGATTAACAATTATAAAAGATTCAATTAAAAAGCCGCTCCCTGATGTATTCGAAAGGAGCGGCTTTTTTGTAAGGTATAATTCTTTAGCGTCTACAATCTGACTGTCTAGCGTCTACCTACAAATCATCCGAAAGTGAGTTTCCGTTGGAAAGAAATGCTTCCCATTTACGAACCAATGATTCGTTCAGCACACGCGGAAATTTGCTTTGAGAACCTATCCGATGATGAATTGCCATGAACTCGTAAAATTTATCAATCGGTAAGGTTTTTACCTTAGGTCGTTTCAGGATGAACTTTCTGGATGTATAGTAATCGTCATTCAACTGCTTCAAACGTTCGTCCAAATACACTTCAAATTCTGATTCTGGGATAGAACGATCCACTCCAATATACCATTCATGACGGTTGGTTTTACGATTTGGGTACGAGCAAAATTCTTGTATTTCGGCGCCATATCTTCGTCCCGTGTCAACGACTGCGGTGGATAAATTCTCTTCAGATAGATGTTCCCCGCAAATATTTAGATTGTAAGATACGCGTCCAATTATTTTAAAACTTCTGGTGTCAACATTTTCGAAAACAACAAGATCCCCTAAGTTATAACGCCAAAGTCCCGAGCAAGTACTGATGATCATACAATAAGGAGTATTGGGTTGGACTTCTTGAAGTGTGAGTGTTTTCACTTCATCGAAGCGGCCGTAACGCAAGGATTCAAAGTACGAAGCTTCTACGAACTCATAGAAAATACCGTGTTTCGTGAGTAAAGTCATGTTAGGATTGTTCAAATCCTTTTGATATCCAAAATATCCTTCACTGGCAAGAAAAGTATTCTGATAAAACAATGGCTTACTGCACATTTTATCAATTTTGTCCTTATATGGCTCTATGAAAACACCGCCATGAACATACAGTTGAAGGTTGGGCCAGATCTCATGGATTGAGTTAAGTTGGTACCGCTTAATGATCCGCTCCAAAAGCAAGGAGATCCATGAAGGAACACCCGCAATTACACCAATGTTCCATTTTGGAGCCTTTTCAACAATCTTATTCATTTTCTCTTCCCAGTCGTTAATTTGAGAAATCTTTTTCCCAGGTTTTGACATGGATGAGAAAACCCACGATTTGTTCTTTGCCAGAATGCCACTCAAATCGCCAAAACGAATATCGCCTTGAACGCGCAGCGTAGTGGATCCACCAATAATTAATGCTTTCGATTTTATCAGTGAAGCTCCCAACTGATTTGTGCTGATTTCAGAAACCTGTTGAAACGAAGTTTTTTTGAATTGGCGTAGCATCGATTCACTCACCGGGATGAACTTGCTACCACCCTTAGTAGTTCCCGAAGAAAGCGCATAGAATTTTGTCAGTCCGGGCCAGGTCAGGTCAGATTCTCCTTTTATGGCACGATGCAACCAATCCTCATGAAATTTTTCATAATTGGTAATTGGCACAGACTCTCGAAAGTAGCGCACCAGGTCAGGCGATCGCAAGGCTCCCTTGAAATCGTGATACATTCCAAACTCGGTGTAACGTGCTTGTTGCATCAACTTTGCCAAGGTGTCGCGTTGTGCAGATTTCTTCGTAGATCGAATAGCCACTAGAGGAGCAATTCTTCTCGTTTCTCTTTGTTCAGTTAGTGATACAGCAGTCAATAATTTTTCGGCTTTCATTAGAAAATGTAAAAATCCATACAATGATAATTCAACAACACTACCTCGCTGTTAGTCAATCATTAAGAAATCGAGAAAGTGTGCTTAGTGTTTCATTAACATTGAAGTCCATCGCGAAAGGCAATTTTTAGTATCTTTGGAAAAAAACAAGAGATATGTCGGATAATTTTTTTGAACACTCTACAGCGGCCGTAGGAACGATCATCACAATTGCCCTTTTGGGTGTGATCACTGCGATCCTTATTTGGGGATAATCTCCAGATTTAAGGTTTAAAAATATTGTCCTGTCATACATTGTTATGGCAGGATTTTTTTATTTCAACTGTTCACGATATGCCGTTTAATTCCATTTTTTCCTGGCTCATTAAGAAACGAATGCATCAAATTGATTTGTTTCGAATGCATCCTATAGAGGTGCAATGGGAAGTTTTTGAGGAGTTGTTGCAAGCTGGGAAATTAACGGTTTATGGCAAGTCGCACGGACTGGCTGACGTGAAACTCTACGAAGAATTCAGACGCAATGTACCTCTCTCGGATTACGAATCCTTGAAACCCTTTATCGATAGGGCTATGAAAGGAGAGCAAGATTTGTTGTGGCCTGGTGAAACGAAGTGGTTTGCCAAATCATCCGGAACCACAACTTCTAGAAGTAAACTTCTTCCGGTTACAAAGGAATCGTTGGAAGATTGTCATTACAAGGGAGGAAAAGATCTATTGGGGTTATATTATCATAACCATCCAAACCGAAAATTATACAACGGAAAACATTTGATTGTAGGAGGAAGTGCGCAAGTGAATCCCAATCCATTAATGCCCGATTCTTACTCAGGAGACTTGTCAGCGATTATTCTGAAAAATTTGCCGTGGTGGGCAGAAATCCGTCGTACACCAGCGAAAGAAATTGCATTGCTCAGCGAATGGGAAACGAAAATTGAAAAGATGGCACGGTCCACAATGAAGGAGGATGTCTACATTTTAGCAGGTGTTCCCAGTTGGACAATGGTGCTTTCCAATCGTATCTTGGAAATATCCGGAGCGTCGAACTTGAAAGAGGTCTGGCCCAATTTGGAGTTGTTTATGCACGGCGGGGTAAGTTTCGAACCGTACCGCGAGCAATTCAAAAAATTAATTCCTGACGAGGGCATGAATTACGTCGAGACCTATAACGCATCAGAAGGATTTTTTGGAATTCAAGATCAGGTCAATAGCGATGAAATGTTGCTTATGCTTGATTATGGCATCTTCTTCGAGTTCATCCCTTTGTCAGAGTACAAAGGCTTAGATTCGGAAAAAGTTCTTCCATTGAGCGAGGTGGAGATGAATGTTAATTATGCCGTTGTCATTTCTACCAACGGAGGATTGTGGCGTTATATTCTTGGTGATACCATTCGATTTACTTCAACTGCACCCTACCGATTTAAAATTACGGGAAGAACCAAAAGCTTTATCAATACTTTCGGAGAAGAATTGATCGTAGAAAATGCGGAAAGAGCCATCACTGTTGCCTGTTCCAAAACCAATGCTCAAATCCGCGAGTACACTGTTGCTCCTGTGTACATGGAGAACAAAGAAAAGGGTGCACACGAATGGCTGTTAGGTTTCGAACAATATCCAGACGACATGGAGCGTTTTAGTCGTGTGCTGGATGAAACATTACGTGAATTGAACAGTGATTATGACGCAAAGCGTTACAACGATTTGATTTTGGATCATCCGAAAATTCAGTTGGTGGAACCAGAAGTTTTCGATTCGTGGTTAAAAAGCAAAGGGAAATTAGGAGGACAGCATAAAATTCCGAGATTGACGAACAATCGCGATATTGTGGAACAAATCTTGCAATTAAGACAGCCAGAAAACTATGTGGAATAGAGCGTTTTTAGTGTTTATGTTGATGTGTGGAAGTTCAGTCTTCGCACAAGACACACTGATTCATTCGGGTGACACTGTTTTGTACACTTGGGTCGAAGAACAAAAGTTCCCGATGCGTTCTGCCGATGCATGGAGTGTTGACAAGCTTCAGAATGTATACATATCAGACGGCGCATCTATCAAAAAATACGATTCTACAGGTGTTTTGAAGTTTCGACAAAGTGTGAAGTCTTTTGGGCATGTGACACAGTTGGCTCCAATCAATTCAATGAAGTTGGTCTATTTCTCTCAACAGCAGCAAACTTTGTGTTTTTTAGATAATACACTTTCTGTAACGGAGGATTGTCTCGACCTGGCAGATTACGATATCTATAATGCTGAATGGATTGCAACTTCAACAAGACCTGAGTTGCTATGGGTGTACGATAACGATAACTCGACCTTGAAATTAATTTCATTGAATTCACCTGGAAACATCAATTTGGAAATTGTAAATGTCAATGGGATCTTAGGCTTGGATATGGTTTCAGACATCTTTGAAGCAGGGCAACACCTGTACGTTATGGATGAAAATACAGGCGTGTATCAAATGGACTTTTACGGCGGATTGCTACGAAAGTGGGATTCCATTGGCGAAATTGATGTGGCAGCCGATGAAGAAAGTCATTTGTTCAGGATGCGCAGCGATGATTTGGTTACACAAGGAGTTCTGATTGGAGGAGGGGATGCAACGGGCGTTTTTAAATTGCCTTTGGACGATATTTTACAATTTGAAGTTATGGGAAATCATCTCTATTTCCGAACCAAGCAAACTGTTCATAAATATACCTTGCAATTCAACAAATAGATGTTGATTCTTTGCCCAATTGTTGTAATTTAGTCAGTCCAAAAAAAGAAGGATTATGCACATTGCGATAGCGGGAAATATAGGCTCAGGAAAGACCACATTAACCAAGGAATTGGCAAAACATTTTGGATGGGATACCCACTTTGAAGATGTCGAGCAAAATCCCTATCTCAATGATTTCTATGAAGATATGCAACGTTGGTCTTTCAACTTGCAGATTTATTATTTGAATAGCCGCTTTACGCAAATCCAAGAAATTCAGAAAGCTGAAAAGACAGTAATTCAAGATCGAACGATTTATGAGGATGCATTTATTTTTGCGCCCAACCTTCATTCAATGGGTTTGATGACGACACGTGATTTTGAAAACTATTTTTCACTTTTCAATTTGATGGACTCCTTCGTTTCGGCTCCAGATTTACTGATCTATCTTCGTGCAAGTGTTCCAACATTGGTTAATCAAATTCAGCGCCGAGGACGCGATTATGAAGAAAGTATCCGATTGGATTACTTGAAGCGACTCAACGAGCGCTATGAGGCTTGGATTTCGACATACGACAAAGGAAAATTGTTGATTATCGATGTAGATAACAATAACTTCCCCGAGAATAAAGAGGATTTGGGTACTATCATTAACGCGATTGACGCGGAAATCAACGGATTGTTTTAAGCATGATTGTAGTTACAGGAGCTGCGGGCTTCATCGGGAGCTGTTTGGTTAGTCGATTGAACCAGGCAGGAAATGAGAATATTGTGGTGGTGGATGACTTTTCCAAAACAGAAAAGGACAAAAACCTGGAAGGAAAAACGCTCGCTGCTAAGGTCGGAAGAAATGATTTTGTGCAATGGCTGGAGCAATTTGGTCAAGAAGTAGATTTCATTTTTCACATCGGCGCAAGAACGGATACAACAGAGTTTGATCGGTCAATTTTCGACAAGCTGAATGTCAATTACTCCAAAGACGTTTGGAATCTGTGTGTTAAGTTTAATATTCCTTTGGTGTATGCGAGTTCTGCCGCAACGTATGGATTGGGCGAACATGGTTACAAGGACGATCATGGGATCGTAAACGATCTAAAACCATTGAATCCTTATGGTGACTCCAAAAACGATTTTGATAAGTGGGTGTTAACTCAAGAGCAAACGCCGCCGTTCTGGGCTGGATTAAAATTCTTCAATGTTTACGGACCCAACGAATACCACAAAGGGAGAATGGCTTCGGTTATTTTCCATGCGTTCAATCAAATCGGCGAAACAGGCGGAATGAAGTTGTTCCGTTCGCACCGAGACGACTACAAAGACGGAGAACAATTACGTGATTTCGTGTATGTGAAAGATGTGGTAGAAGTGTGTCATTATTTAATGGAAACGCCACCGGCTTCTGGGATTTACAACCTTGGTTCAGGTAAGGCTCGTTCCTTCCTGGATTTGACCAAAAATACCTTCAAGGCAATGGGGAAAGAAGAGAACATTTCGTTCATTGATACTCCAGAGGATATCCGTGATAAGTACCAGTATTTCACCGAGGCAGACATGTCCAAACTGATTGATTCGGGATATTCCAAGCCATTTCACACGCTAGAAGAGGGCGTTGCGGATTATGTTACGAACTATCTTGCTGAGGAGAAGTATTATTAGGAAGAGTATTAGTTATTAGGCTGAAAGCTCAAAGCAAAAGGTTGAAGGCTTTTTGCCTTTCGCGTTGCACTTTCCGCCATCTCTAACTAACTAAAAATAGCAATCATTAGCACCAACTTTCGAAATATCTATAGTGCCTGTGCAATGGTCTTGATGTTGACCGCATGCTCGAATGTAGGGGTCAAGGAAGAGGATCAAGCGGAAGTTATTCAGGAGGAGGAAACCTTCGAGTCCTTTGTCAAAACAGTTCCGCTACTTGAGTTTCCGTTTGAATTTGGGACGAACTCAGAAATGCCATCCATTTTTGAAACTGACAGTCAATTCAAGCCTGAAGGAGCTGCGATTATCGGACGATTAGAGTCGCGAGATAGTAAGCATTTTCTTATTTCTGGATACGCCGCAGATATCTGGCTCCCGATGTTGGAAGTTTATGATTCAGAAGGTGAGAAGCTACATGCCATTGAATTGTTTGATTATGCGCATTGCCCGTTGGATGCAAATGGTTTTTCCAAGTGTACCATTGCGAACGCCTCAATAATTTACAAAGAGACAATTTGCAATCTTTACGATTCAAGGGTTGATTTGGATACGATTTTCGTGGATGCGCTTTGAGGCTAAGTTGTCGTGGATAGTACGCTGAAAGTTAAAAGAAAAGGTTGATGGCTTTTTGCCTTTAGCATTCGACTTTCTGCCAACTCTACTCGTCAAAAGTTAAAATCATTCGCATCCGTACTCATGATGTCCATAGAGATGGCAAACTTGATATTTCTGGGTTGGTCCCCTGCGGTGCTTCCAAATTGATTGCTGGAGGTACTCGCAATAACAAACGCGCCCAACCGCAAACGTTCTCGGAATATTTTGAAAATACGCTCCACGCCAATGTACGCCTCCGTATAGAAATAGTTGTTGTACTCAGGAAGATACAAGAATCCAGCGCCGGCTACCGACTTAATTCCCGTTTTCTTCATAAACGGTATTTTATTGATGATGGCTCCATTAAAATGATGGATATAATGCGCCTGAACATACCAATCCTCGGTTTCGTAAGCAGAATCTAAGTTTTGGAAGTTATTCAACGGATCGATGAACGCCAACGCTAACCAACGATTTCCTTCTCCCTGACGAAAGAACTTCCGGTCGATGAACGTGACGCTGTCTTGGTTCACAAAGGATCCCATTTTGATGTTATACCGTGATTCTCCCATCGTTCGAACCTGAATGGCTTGTTCTACCTGGAAATAAACATAATCGAAATCAACAGCTGATTGTAACGGACCTTCCCATCCTTTTTCCCAGCCAACTTTAAAGGTTGGCCAAGCACTTCCCAAAACTACTTTTCGTGTAGGCTCAGTCCTATATTTCTGGGCAGGAACGTACGAGAGGTAGAATAAGGTTCGAACGGCATTGAATGCGTCAAATTGAACAGGCTCGGTATTTTGGAATGAATCATCAAACCATGTAACAAAGCGATAGTCCAAACCGAACTGGTAGCGGTGATCAATCTGTAATGAATTGTACAGATACAAGCCATTCACAATTTCAAAGTAATGGGAGGCTCGGAATCCATTGTTTTGATAGATGTTTTGCCTGTCTAGCAAGGACGAAATGGCATTGTTCGCGTTGATCATCCTTGCACTTTTCTCAAAGGAGACTGAGTATTGGCCAATCCTTCGTGGAGCATAGTAATGATACCATCGTAATCTGCCTCGAGGATCTAAATTGTTCCATCCCAAAGTAAATTTCGTGCCTGCACTAATCCATTGGTCGTCTTCGAATTTTTTATAATAATAGACACTAGGCCCAACACGTAAGCCACCTATAGTCACGGGTTCAATTAAATCGGCAGCAGACGGGAAATACCAGCGTGTTTTCTTGTCACGGTTCATATGACCGATACCAAGAAAGGCTGCTTTCATGAAAGTCACACGATTGAAAACAGAATCAACGGAATCCAGATAGTGCTCAGAGGTATATATGGCATGCAGACTGTCTTGAACAAATTTGGTTCGTTGTTCTTCTATCGTAAGTGGTGTTGGGCGAATTTCATCCCAATACGTGCTGTCTCGTTCATACGCTTCTTTGGTGGTAACGCCAATTTCGTTTGAGAAGAACTTGGGAGCAAAAGTGGGGTTGATTTTGTAATTAGAAAATATAACTTTCGTTTCACCCTTTATCGTCTCTTTCCCATATTTTGTTTGGTACTCGAATGTTTGGGACTTCAACAACCAAAGTGAATCTTGCTGAATGAACTCTTGAATTACACGGAAGTCGTCATAAATTTTCAAATTTCCTTTGTGCATTTCAACATCCACTTTGGTCAGAACCCAGTCGTTCTTTTTGATGTAAAGCGTACCTTCCATCGTGGAGTTTCCAATGGATCTCGAGGATATTTTTACCACGTACGTCGTATCGCCATTTTCGTCGGTTTCAATGTCGTTTAACTTGTACTTGTACGAAAGTATTCCAGAAGGATGGAGCGGTGATAAAATGGGCCCCAGGTGTAAGTCTGGCATGTCGATTAAACTCTCATAAAAGTTAAAATCTCCTTGAAGTGTGGATTGGTAATAAATCTGTTCAGGATTACCGATTTCTTCATATCCAGTCCTAATTTCCTTTTCACCTTTCGGGTATAGAAAGTGTTTAATGGCATTCACCTCAATCATGTTCAGACGTGTGGCCTCTTTCAACTTTGCTTCTTTTGCGTTCTCTTCTTCTTGAATTATGTCTTTGGGTGCGTTGTCCAAATCGTCGTCGGATGATTTTTTCGGCTTTTTATCTGAAGTTTCAACGCCTTTAATGTAAATGTCAACGGTATAGCCTTCAACTTGCTGAATCATCTCCTTCTTGTGATCAATCACATTCTGAACGATCATCCACCCCATGTTTTTCTTCTTGGTCGAGACTTCAATGTTGTTGAGTTCTTTCACGGTTTGTTGCAGGAACACATTTTGTACTGTCGGTTCATCAATATTGTCGACGGTTACTTGCATTTCCAGGTCATCATATCCAATGGCGGTGAATACCAGAGTATGCACACCCAAGCCACAACCGAGAAAGTATTTTCCTTCAAAATCTGTGATGGCGCCGGAGTTGGCAGATGAACCTTCTGAGTTTCCGCGGTCTTTTAAGTATACTTTTGCATAGGGAATCGGATTGTTTTCTTCGTCATACACGAAACCAGTGATGCTCTGACTGAGTGCCGGAAAAACACTCAAGAAAAAGAGAGTAAGAACTAGTGCGGTCCGCAGGGTAGAAGTCAACGATTTCAATTCTATCTTTTAGTAGTAAGAATGTTATGAACCTGAAAAGTTACAATTGATTCAGAAAATACACTAATATTTAACATTTACTGTGGAACGCGAAAGTATGTAATCGAGGATTTATAACAAAAAACGCCCCTGTGATAGGGGCGTTTCAACTATATATATTGATGGATTTTCAGATTAGCTTTTCATGGTTTCGTCAATCTCCTCATTCAAATGATCGAAAAACTCAAAGGTTTCTTCTACCATTTCGTCTGAGTGTTGCTCTTGTACCTCAAGCTGATCTTCCAGATTTTCAATTTGCTGTGCGTCCTCTGCCAACAAGTGTTGATTTTCTCTTCTGGTGTCCTTGCGAAGTTGTCGCTTCGCCTTGCGCAACTCTTTTTTTGTATCGAGAATTTCTTTGCGGTCTTCGATATAGACTGCCAATTGATCGGATGCTAAGTCCTGCTTCTCAATACGCAAATGTTTCTTGTTTCTGCGTAAGTCGGCCCGTGCTTTTCGCAAGTGTTTACGACTGATGTTCCGTGCAATTTTATCTCCTTTTTCTCTGTTTCGTTTTTTTTCTTCTTTGAAGAACTCAATCTCAAATTGATTTTCATCGATTGCCGACATCAATTTTTTCATGTTCTTATATTCGACGCGGTATTGCAAATGGTTTCCTTCCAAAGCAGATGGAGATGGTTCATTTCCTTCGAATGCTGCCGCTTGATTAAAAATTGAACTAGTGCTGATTGCAGCGATCAACAGTAGTGAATTCAAATGTTTCTTTTTCATAACTGTTTTTTTAATGTTCGTCCAGTATAGTTCAATCGTTGTGCCATGAACTTTCTTGACCTGTGTAAACATCAGAAATACAGTGAATTATATGCGAAATAGCTATATTTCCAATCTTGAAAATAATTTTCAAAATGAAAAAAGACCTTGAAATTTGAAAAAAAGAAGAGGTGATAAGGGACAGAGATTACTAATATTCCAATTCGATGGGTATCATCAAAATTTTGACTCTGTAGAAAATTAACCTTAAAAAAAGAGTTGTAAAGGGAATTAAGAAACTCCAAATTCCGCTCCTAACCAGGAAGCTTTTAAATCTTCAATGGTGTCTACATCATTTAACTCCTTTAAAGTGGCAGAACTATATCCGAGCGATTTCAGTTCAGATTGTGTGATATCCAATAGAGCATCTGTGCTCCAGGGCTTGTTCTCAAATATTTCTGGAATCATTTTGCGCATACCGATAAGGTAATACCCTCCATCTTCTGAGGGACCGAATACAGTATCGGAGTAGTCAAGAGCTGCCAACCCCTCTTCCATAACTTCAGCACTTAAATCGGGTAAATCTGCACCGACGCCTATGATTTTTTCATAACCTTGTGCGAATCCTTGTTCAAACGCATGTTTCATACGATCGCCCAGACTTTCTCCTTGTTGAACATATTTTTCCTGATCGGGCCATTTATCCTCAACAATTTTATCCGAAAAATAGACATGCACATCTGAGCCTTCTACTCGAAGTGATTCTTTTTCGGTGATGTCCACCAATTTGCGGTACACATTAAAGGCAAATGCATCGCCTTGTGTTCGTGCCAATCGCGTTTTTACTTTTCCAAGTACAATGTTCTTTGCGAAAACTATGAGCAGTTGTTTCTTCATATTAGTAGACTACGGTTCCTTTGTTTATCCACTTCCCCCAATGTTTGGAGTATCCGTGTATTTTAGTTGTAGATGCGCCAGAATTATTAACCATTGGGTAACCGCTATTTGCCCAATGAAACATTCCACCGTAAAGATTTTTCACGTTCGAGTAGCCAGCCTTTTTCAGCTTCTTACCAATTTTCTCACTTCTGACACCGATGCTACAGTATACGATGATCTCAGCATTTTTCGGAATCTCAGAAACACTTGACATTTCAAAATCGTCATACCCCGTATGAACAGCATTCTTGATATGGCTCACATCAAATTCATCTTGCTCTCGAGTGTCAAGAAAATAAACGTTGCTTTTGCCAATTTTTGGCTTGGCGTCTTCTATCGATATCGTTGGAAAGTCGGAAGAATACCATCTTTTCAACATCGAACGATATTCCTTTGATTGACCGTAGGAGGTGAATGCTATGAGTAGGATAAATAAAAGGAGTACGCGCATGTGCTTATTTTACAGATTAGACGAATTTAAGAGAATTTCCTTACGGTTCGCAGACCAACGTATCAAGATAAGGCGAGAACCCAGCCCAAACCCCCAAAGCTCCGTTGGATAAATTGGTTGGAATATTTGTTGGTGTTGCGAATGGGTTCCCAGCAGTTTGCAGCTGAATATGTTTCTTTTCATAATATTCAAATACCACGCGATCTAACTTGGATAGTTTGATTACAACGGTATCTCCCAGTGCATACATGAAGCGTGTTGAATCTGGGACACCATCACCCACGGCATGGGGATTCTCATAGGCGAATTCGAACTCCAGCCCATCGAAAAACTCATCATCAAAAACTGGATTGAACGTTGGAGTAAATCCAGTTTCGGTAGTGTCTCCAGCAGCATTTCCTATAATATTTGCCTCCCAGAAGTATGCATCGTATTGCCCTGGTGGATCGGCCAGTGTAGCCCACGAGAATCCGTGATTGGTCAAATTGCCTTCGGGCTTCCAAAAAGTATTCACCAAAGATGTAGGTGGAACAAGGGTCGTTTCGGCGTTGTATGTTTGTCCGTCATACTCAACCGTTAACGTGTAAGTTTTTCCGACTTGTCCCCAAATTACAGGGTCCAGCCCAACATAGGCACAGATATTATAATTGGACAAATCTTCCGCTGGGATTCCCAAAATTTGAGAGGCAATCTCTTCCGTCCCGGGAGGCAAGTTCCCAGAGCAAACTTCTGTTAGAACGATGGTATTGGTTCCATCCGAAACAGTTACGACAGCCCCAGAAATAAAACCGTTTAAAAATGCATCGACATCTGTAGGCGCATACACTTCTTTTGTTGAGGAAAGAAGGACAAATGGAGGCTGTCCAGTTTCAATGCGACCGTCAATGACAATTCTCTCTTCGTAGCCTGGGATGTCCACTTCAACCTCCTTCGTGCAGGAGAAAAGCACCAAACCAGGAATCAATATGTATAATAGTCGCTGTATCATAATTCAAAATTCCATGTAACACTTGGGATAATTGGGAAGAGCGTTACTTGTTGCACACTAATGTTAAACGTTCCTTCGAAGAAATCACCGTCGTTGTCAATAAACAGGAAGTAGGGATTTGCACGGTTGTAGACGTTATAGATGGAAAAGGCCCAATTGTATTTGAGTTTCTTTTTTGTTTTTATGGTTTCGTTGGTAACTGGATCTACCGTTTCTTTGTACGCTTTCGAGTACCAAATGGCAGAAAGGTCTAAGCGGTGGTACGGAGCCATTCTGGTTGAATTTCTTGGTCCGTAGGCAAATAACAAATCTTGATTTTGAATGAACCAGGAGGATGGCAAGGTTAGGGTATTTCCTGTAGCATAAATAAATGCTGAACTAAATACCCAGCGCTCGTTCAACTTGTAGCTCAAAACAACCGAAAGGTCGTGTCTACGATCGTATTTGGCAGGGAAGGGCTCTCCATTATTCAATTCCTCAAAAACGCGCTCGGTTTTACTCCATGTATAACCAATCCACCCTGTGAATTTTCCGGTTCGCTTTTTCAGGAAAAATTCAGCTCCGTAACTCCAACCATCTCCAAAAACTAGCAAGTTATCCGTATTATCATTGACATTATCACCTGGTAATGCTCCATCACGATATTCAATCAAGTTGTTCAAGCCTTTATAATACAACTCAACCGAGCTTTCAAACATGTTTTCCCTGAAGTTTCTGAAATACCCAAGAGAGGCTTGATAACCCTGAACAGGTTTTGCTTTGGAAGTGGATGGGTACCAAATATCGGTAGGCAATGAAACGGCACTCAAAGATGTTAGATGAACATATTGATAATTGTACGAATAACCAGCTTTGATAGAACTTTTATCTGGAAGTAGCCATCTGGCAGAAATTCTTGGCTCAAGTCCATGATAAAACTGAATTATATCTCCGCGTTTATATTCCACCGTTGAGTCTTGCGTACTAATGCCATCCCCTTTGATGTAGCGCGTAAAAGGACCTACATGATGAAACATGCTGTATCGCAATCCCGCATTGATTTTAATGTTCTCATTCACGTCAAATTCATCCAGAAAGTATAACGCTGACTCATGACTTCTAAGCTTCTGAGCCAATCCTGTATCAAAAACAACGTCGTCTGATTCCGCTGAAACACCGATAGGAGTAAAGGTGTGAAATACATAATTTGCTCCCCATTTCAACTTATTTCTTGTATTGGCGTAGTAGGTGAAATCTGCTTTTCCGCCCCAATCGCGAATTCCTGACTGCAGTTGAAAACGGAACTGATCCTGTACTGATCCAAAACGGAACTCGTAATCAGTAAAGGTCGCACTAACATTCATGAAAAGCTTGCTGCTGAACAAATGATTCCATCGCAAGGAACCGATGCCATTCCCCCAAGGCATAGTTACGTTGAAGTCTTCGCTGGCAAATTGAAAAGCATCTTTTCCGTAGTATCCAGAAAGGTACAAACGATCTTTGTCGCCGAGTTTGTAGTTGGCTTTAAAGTTCAAATCAAAGAAAAAGTAGCTCGACCCAGCAAATGGAGAATCGTCCGGAATAGCATTTTTCATGATAACATCGATGTACGTCCGCCTTCCAGAAATAATAAATGAACCTTTGTCCTTCTTAATAGGGCCTTCGGCTGTCAAACGTGACGAAATAACTCCAATTCCGCCTGTCAATCCAAAGCGTTTGTTATTCCCTTCATTCATATTGACTTCCAGCACCGATGACATTCTTCCGCCAAAATTTGCAGGCATTCCGCCCTTAGTCAAGCTCACACTTTTCACTGCATCCGAATTGAAAACAGAGAAAAAACCGAACAAGTGGGAAGCATTGTAGACCACCGCTTCGTCAAGCAGTACCAAATTTTGATCAGGACCACCGCCTCGCACGTAAAATCCTTGCCCGCCCTCAGCAGCCGAGGAAACTCCAGGTAACAATTGAATTGTTTTTACCAAGTCAACCTCTCCCATAAAAGCTGGCAAGGTCTTGATTTCATCCATGTCCAGCTCGTGCTGCCCCATTTGAGTGCTTTCGATGTTCTCTTTAGCCTTTCCGTTGACTACAACAGCCCCGATATTCTGAACATTTGCCCCCATCTCTACATCCAGCCTTACGTCTTCTGAAGTAAGATCGACCTCGCGCTTTTCTGTTTCAATCCCTGCCATTCTGAATTCAACAGTGTAGTTTCCAGCGGGTACAGTTAATGAGTAAAAACCATACGTGTTTGTGATTGCTCCTTTCTGAATTTCAGGAATGTAAACCTTGGCTCCAATAACCGTTTCACCGTTCGTAGCATCCGTTACCACACCGCTTAGTGTCCGTGTCTCCTGAGACCAGGAAGCGAAACTTGATAAAAGAAGCAGGAATACTGCGAAGAAACGCATGTTTTAACTCTTTGTAATAATGCAAGCAAATTTACAACGAATTGCCTCCTTAAACCAAAGGAAAGCGCAATAAACCTTATTTTCGCAATTCAATTTTTTGATTCAAAATTTATGAAAGTTTCATACAACTGGCTGCGCGAATACGTTCAAACGGATTTATCTCCAGAGGAAATGTCTAAAATCCTTACGGATACAGGTTTGGAAGTAGAAGGATTGGAGAAAATCGAATCGGTGCAAGGCGGATTGAAAGGAGTTGTAATTGGAGAGGTGTTAACTTGCGAAAAGCATCCTGATGCAGATCGCTTGAAAGTAACAACAGTTTCGGTCGGTGGTGATCCGCTTACAATTGTTTGTGGTGCACCTAATGTTGGTGTAGGACAAAAAGTAGTTGTAGCAACCGTAGGTACAACCTTGTACCCAGAACCAGACAAAGGTTTTAAGATTAAAGAATCAAAAATTCGAGGACAAGTATCTCAAGGGATGCTTTGTGCTGAGGATGAATTAGGGTTGGGCGAAAGTCATGATGGAATTTTGGTTTTACCAGAATCAGTCGCTGTTGGAACTCCGGCAGCAAGCTATTTTGAATTGGAAGACGATTATCAAATTGAGATCGGATTGACTCCAAACCGTTCAGATGCCTTAGGACACATTGGAGTTGCAAGAGATTTGGTTGCTTACTTGAACGTGCATAGTGATGCCAATGTTTCCATCAACTGGCCCTCTGTAAAAGATTTTAAAGTAGCGTCGAACGATTTACCGATTGCAATTTCAGTAGAAGACGTTCAGGCATGCCCACGATATATGGGAACTTCGATCAAGGGAGTGAAAGTTGAGGCTTCTCCCGCCTGGTTACAAAATCGATTGAGAGCCATTGACCTTGCTCCAATCAACAATGTAGTTGACGTAACCAATTTTGTAATGCACGAATTGGGAACGCCATTGCACGCCTTTGATGCAGCTAAGCTGGATGGGGAAGTTGTAGTAAAAACTGCCAATTCAGGAGATAAGTTTACAACGCTTGATGAGGTAGAGCGTGAGCTAGATGCCAGCAACTTAATGATTACGAACGGAGTAGATCATCTGTGTATTGCGGGTGTTTTTGGCGGCATTTCTTCGGGAATTTCAGATGATACAGTGGATGTGTTTTTAGAGTCCGCGTATTTTGAGCCAGTTTCTGTAAGGAAAACTGCAAAAATGCATGGTTTGAATACAGATGCTTCCTTCCGTTACGAAAGAGGTGTAGATCCAAATCTGACGGATTTTGCTTTGAAAAGAGCAGCGTTGTTGATTCAAGAAGTCGCTGGAGGAACAGTTGCTATGGAGGTGGTAGATACAAATTCTAAACCCGTAGAGAACAAAAAGGTTGCGTTTAGTTTTGACCGCTGCAATCGCTTAATCGGCGAGAAATTGCCCAAAGAAACCATAACAAAAATATTGTCCAATCTGGATATCAAAATACTTTCTGAAAGTAATGGAATCGCGGAATTGGAAATTCCTGCATACCGTGTGGATGTTACCAGAGAGGCAGATGTGGTAGAAGAAGTGCTCAGAATTCATGGGTACAACGCAGTACCTGTTCCTACGAAATGGAATGCTTCAATATCCCAGCATGTGAAGCCAGATCCTGAGAAAGTTCAGAATACCATTTCAGAAATGTTAGTGGGAATGGGATGCATGGAAATGCTGAACAATTCGCTTACGAAGTCATCGTATGTACGCGATTTAGGAGGAGAGGTTTTGAAAGACGAACGAAGCGTTGCAATGTTAAATCCACTCAGTCAGGATTTAGATGTCATGCGTCAATCATTGATTTTCAATTTACTGGAAACAGTAGTATACAATCAAAACCGTCAAAATCCCAACTTGCAACTGTTTGAATTTGGTAAGATTTATCAAAAATACGACACAGGGTACAACGAAAACAAACGATTGATCATCGGAATTACAGGGGATAAGCAAGCGGAGAACTGGAACGCATCTAACGAGCAGCGCACTTTCTATACCGTGAAAGGTTTGGCAGAAGCAATACTGGAGCGCCTCGGAATGAAAGGCTTAATGAAATCAAAAGCCTTGAAGAATTCATTACTTCAAGACGGTTTACAGCTCTACGTTTTGAAAAACAAAGTAGGGGAGATCGGCTGGGTTTCGCCGCAATTTAAAAAGCAGTTCGGATTGAAGAAAGATGTTTTCGTAGCTGATTTGGATTGGGACATGCTTCTAGACTCTTTAAAGTTCACAAAGATTAAGTTTACGGAATTGCCGAAAACGTTTGCCGTTCGACGTGACTTTTCTTTACTTCTTGATGAGAAGGTACGGTTCGCAGAAATTGAAGAAATTGCCTTCGCGAGTGATAGAAAGTTACTTCAAGGGGTTGGTTTGTTCGACGTCTACGAAGGGAAGAATCTTGATGCTGGGAAGAAATCTTACGCGGTGAGTTTCATCTTCCAGGATGCTGAAAAAACGCTGAAAGACAAGCAGGTTGATGCCATTATGGAGAAAATCCGTCAGTCACTTGAGTCGAAGTTAGGAGCACAGTTGAGGTAATCTCTGAAGTTATTCTCACCTTCGCCATTTCGACAAGCTCAATGCATCGCTTTGAAGGGGGCTAGGGGGAAGATCAAACGAAATTTGGTGTACTTCCATCGTACGTCCGTCAGGATGCCAGGTTTGCCAAAGTTTGCAATAGTAGAAGTTAATTAGAAAGAGCAGTACACTTCGACAGGATCAGCGCACTGCCATAGATTATTCTAGCATGAAAAAATACATCATCACAGGAATTGGAACAGAAGTTGGAAAAACAGTCGTAAGCGCCATTGTTTCGGAAGCACTACGCGCCCATTATTGGAAACCAGTTCAGGCGGGAGACTTAGATTTCACGGATTCCATGAAGGTAGATTCCTGGACCGATAACGTTTCGGTTCTCGATGAAAAATACCGATTGGAAACGCCTATGTCCCCACATGCCGCTGCTGATATTGACGGCGTCTCTATCGCCTCGCATGATTTTCTCGTACCGGATGTCAGCCCTTTAGTTATTGAGGGGGCTGGTGGACTAATGGTACCACTCAATCAAACAGGGTTGACGTATTTGGATGTTTTTCAAAAATGGAATTTGCCCGTGATTTTGGTGTCACGACATTATTTGGGAAGTATCAACCATACTTTATTATCAGTAGATGCTCTAAAACAACGTGGTATCGAAATTAAAGGAATTGTTTTTGTTGGAGATGAACATACAACTACCGAATCCATAATTCTAAAATCGACGGGATTGCCGATGATTATTCGCATTCCAATGGCAACGGAAGTGAACAAGGAGTTCATTCTGGAACAAGCGAAACGCCCCGAGTTTTTGTATTCATTGTAAATTGAAATGTAAAAATACGGTCTCCCTCCCGAGACCTCCCTTAGGGCTAATTGCCTTGATATTGTCAGAAGCCCATAGTTGAAGTCTACCGCTAAGGCACGGAGTGCACAGAGCATGATTAAAACCTAAGGTGTGTAAAGAACACGGGGGGATTATGACTTTGTCATAATCTAGTGTCCTTTATTTAAGTAACTTTTTTCACTTTTCTTCGTGTTCCTAGTGCCTTTGCGGTGAAAAAGAAACAAAGCATTGCCTTCCAGACTGCAGATAGGCGAGTTTTCTAGGAAGTCAACCTTCAAGGGAAAAGAAATTTCTCGGTCCAATTATAAGAGAGAATTGAAAAGGCTGATCTGAAATATCGTTATTCAACAACCATAATCACCACCCTAGTTTCCTGAATTACTTCTCCGCGAAATATTTCCTGAATCGTCATTTCCGTATTTCCCGCTTTCTCCGCTTTAAATAGAAAAGTTTTCCAAGCCGCATCACCACCTGTCATGCCTGGCACCTGTTTCTTTTTGTATTGTATATCGCTATCAATGAACTGAACAATATCTTCGTCGGAAGAATACACCTCCAATTCTTCTCCAACAGATCCATGAATGTTTCCTGTGTAGGTGATAATTTGGCCCACATGAACAGTATCTGAACTCGAAAATGGAGTCAATTCCAATGTATCACGCGATTGTGCAGCTGCGTTACCTACAAATAGCATTAGAATGAAACTAGCGATGAGATGAAGTTGTTTCATGTTTTTGTTTCTAAAATAGGGACATAAATCATACCAAGAATTAGATTCTCGAATGTCCTCACCCTTAATCCCCGTCTAAAGCGAAGCATTGAGCTTGTCGAAATGGGGAAGGACTTGCGGTCAATTTCTAATTCCTCATTCATAATTCATAATTACATTTGTCCTATGTCCGAATTAATCAAAAAAGACCAACAGCACGTTTGGCACCCATTTACACAACATCACACTGCTGGCGATCCTTTACCCACTGTAAAAGCGGAAGGTGTTTATTTGTACGATGAAGAGGGCAAATCCTACATCGATGCGAATGCTTCCTGGTGGGTGAACACGCATGGCCACGGACATCCGCACATTGGTAAGGCAATATCTGAACAATTTCAAACGGTGGATCACATTGTGTTTGCAGGAGCAACACATCCAAAAGCAGTGGAATTGGCAGAGCGCATATGCGGACATTTACCTGATCATTTTCAGAAGGTCTTTTTCTCTGACAATGGATCTACGGCTGTAGAAATTGCTCTCAAAATGGCGATTCAATACTGGCACAATAAGGGAGAACACAAACAACGATTCCTGGCAATGCAGGGCTCGTATCATGGAGATACTTTTGGTGCGATGTCGGTAGGACAACGCGGTTATTTCAATGCACCGTTTGAACCATTATTTTTCGATACCGATTACCTTGATTTCCCCAATGGATCGAACGAAGCAGCTATTTTAAAACGTGCTGAAAACCTATTGTCGTCGGGAAGTTTTGCAGGTTTGATTGTCGAGCCATTAGTTCAGGGCGCTGCCGGAATGCGGATGTATTCGGTCGATTTTTTGGATCAGCTGACAGCAATCGCTCAGAAGCATGGCGTACTGGTCATTTTCGATGAAGTAATGACAGGTTTCGGAAAAACGGGTAAGCTTTTCTCGATGGATCATTGTCAAAACAAGCCCGATTTTGTGGCACTCTCTAAAGGATTAACAGCAGGAGTTATGGCACTCGGACTGACCGTAACTTCGGACAAAATCTACGAAGCTTTCCTCGGGGAAGAAACAACGAAAGCACTCTTGCACGGACATTCATTCACGGCGAATCCCATTGCGTGCGCAGTGGCTTGTGCCAATCTTGATCTTTTCGAAAAAGACGAAACCTGGCAAAATATTGATGCGATGGTAGAGTGGAATAAAGTCTTTGCCCAAGAACTATCGCAATTCGATTTTGTGGTAAATATCCGACAGCAAGGAACGATTCTAGCATTTGAAATTCAAGAGTCTGGTGAGGCGAGTTACTTTTCCGACCTTAAAACCCGAGCGTACGAATTCTTTTTGGAGCAGGGCGTTCTTTTGCGTCCACTCGGAAATGTCATTTTTGTAAATCCGCCGTTTTGTATTACCGAAGAGGAGTTTGGGAAAATTAAATCCGCAATTGTGTCTTTTCTGAATAACATGTGAGATAGAAATCAAATGGTTTAGACCTGTAAACAATTCTATCAAATTGATTCGTATCATTTTAGAATCAGAGCTGTAACTCATAGTTTAAGGGTTGCCGAAGGGTGTTATAATCTGTTCTGATGAAAAAGTTGCTGCTTGTCGGTATAATAGGGTTGCCTACATTGGGCATGTCTCAGTTCACTGAGAAGTTGTCGCTTCAATTGGAGTATGGACAACAAGTGAACCAACAAACCCATATCAATGGAACGATCCTAGATACCTCCCTCTTTAGCCTCGGAACTCAAAACGATCCAAGAACAGAAGGTTTTGAGCAGGTAGATGCGTTTAGTGTCCGCTTCAATGTACGTCCGTCTCGGTTGTGGGATATGGGAATTGTTGGACGTTGGCAACAAGAGTCTTTGCAACATCAGGCATACACTCCTTATCAAGATGAGGATTTCGACCTTTTGTTTTTTCGGGTGGCTACACATCGGATGGAATTCACACAATTGGGCGCGAATGGTCATTTCTTTGTGAATCAGCTTTTTAATGATAATAGTGCTTTTGAGTATGGCGCTGAAGCAGAATTAAACTTCACGAGGACGGAGTACGAGTATTATCAAAATAATTACGAGCTCAATAGCGGTACGCATTTCATCGGACAAGTTACGCAGTATCGTGGCTTTGCTAACAGCTGTGCAGGTAGATTGGGAATTCATGCGAGTTATGGATTCATCTTTAGACAATCAAGGTTGGCGATTGGTTTGAACGGTGGATATCAATTCGGATTCAGTCAAAAGCTTTCAAATTCTGGCGGAGAATCGTTTGTTGATATCACAGATCAACAAGCAGAAGTTGCTTTGAATGGAGCCTACGCTTCTGTTTTTCTAAAATTCAGCCGATGAAAACAGTTCTTTCTCTCTTATTCGTAATCATGGTGTTGCACGTTTTTGCTCAGCAATCGCGCCCGGTTGAATTCGGAATCGGACTTACAACTTCGATGGTTCGTAGCGATAGTGTGAATGAGTACATGACCCAGTCAAATTCAGCCTATGGTGATTTGCGTCTTAACCGTAGTTTTGGATTAGATGCTTCTTTGAAATTCCACCCGCTTGCTTATCTGAAAGTGGGAATCGTAGGTTCTCTTGATCGTTCCTCTATTTCTGGTCCGGTGGAGTACTCCATAGTTACCAGTTCGCCGCAAGATACTTTATATGGAACAGGAAATGCGACCGCACAATTAAGCAGTTATTCATACGGAATTACCTCAGATTTCGTTTATTCAAGACTCTTCTTCCCAGAGATGGAGAAATCCGAATTGTTTCTGAGTGCAGGATTGTTGCGTTCACATGTTTTCTTGCGAGATAGAATCTACAATCCTTTCTGGCACAATGAATTTTACAATCTAAATCATCTTGGCGTAAGTTGGACTTACCAACTCGGACTAGGCTACAATTACGTCGTCAAGAACAACGACTTTATTCAAACAATTGGTGTTCAATTGATATATTGCGGTCTTCGTAACAGCTCTCTTCAAAGCAGAGTTTACGGCTCCGATTTCGACTCGGAGGTTCAGAATCCTAATATCACCGCTGGAATGCAGAGTTTGGGGTTGCAGTTTAGTTTCGGGCTGGCGCGATAATTAACTTGTCCAAAATATTTCTTTTGAAAACTGTGGTCTGCTTATTCAAGTTTTGGATAGAATCCTGCAAAATATTGGTCTAGCATCTAGTGTTTGAAAGTCTAGCGTCTCACTACTTCGTCTCCGCAATCGCATCCCGAATAACCCTCGCTGCTTCCCGAATCTCTTCCTCCGAAATATTCAAAGGAGGCGACAAGCGAAAACTATACGGATGCGATAAAAACCAAAAGCTGATCAATCCTTTTTCGAGGCATTCTTTGACTACTTTTTCTACCCGCTCAAAGGATTCCATATCGAAGGCGAACATCATTCCAATGCGTCGAATTTCCTTGATCTCTGGCTCGTCTTGAAGCAACGTTTCGAGTAATGACCCCAAGCGCTCTACTTCAGCAAAATCAATTTCGGAATCCAGAACTTCGAGACAAGCATGGCCTGCTGCGCAAACTACCGGATGTCCCCCAAATGTGGTAATGTGACCCAACATTGGATTGAAAGTGAATTGATGTAGGTTTTCATGCGAGGAAACCAAGGCTCCAATTGGCATGCCGCCACCGAGCGCTTTTCCGAGTGTGAGGATATCAGGAACTACGTCAAAATGCTCAAAGGCAAATAGCTTTCCCGTGCGCCCCATTCCGCATTGAATTTCATCGAAAATAAGTTGTGCTCCTACTTCCGAACAGCGCTTTCTAAGAGCGGTTAAAAAATCTTTGGAAGGAACGCGAACTCCAGCATCTCCCTGAACAGTTTCAATGATTACGCCAGCGGTTTTCTCTGTTATTTGACTTAATTGATCGGTTTGATTGAATGACAAAAAACGTACATCAGGCAAGAGGGGGCGAAAGGCTTCTTTCTTAGTCTCATTTCCTGAAACACTCAATGAGCCATGCGTAGAACCGTGATAGCTGCCTCGAAATGAAATGATCTCTGTTCTTCCAGTTACGCGTTTGGCCAATTTGAGCGCAGCTTCGTTTGCTTCCGTTCCAGAGTTTACGGTATACACAGAATTCAAAGAGTCGGGAAGGAGTGATGTTAATTTTCTCGCGAAGTTTAATTGCGCCTCCTGTACAAATTCTCCATACACCATTACGTGCATGTGGCGATCAACTTGTTTTTTTACCGCTTCCACAACTCTAGGATGGTTGTGACCAATGTTGTTGACAGCTACCCCAGCGATCATGTCCAGGTAGCGTTTTCCAGCGCTATCAATTATCCAACTTCCTTCGGCACGATCTACCTCTATAAGGTACGGGAAAGGGTTCGTTTGTCCTTGAAGGTGGAGAAAGTCTTGCTGATTTTTATTCGGTGGAATTGCCATTGGTATCGTTCGCCAAACGCTTTACTAATTCGCGTTTGAATTGCGCTTCCAAACTTACCACTTTTGCCGCTTTTTTAAATCCGATAGCATCGCCAATTTTTACGAGATACTCTTTTTCCAGTTCGGCTTCGTTGATCCGTGCATCAAGCACCTCTTTCATTTTAGCTTCAATTTCAGCATCACTCATTGTGTCGAAACCATTTTTAATAGTGTTGGTGGCCGAAATCTTTTTTTTCTTTTCCACTTTCACTTTTTCCTCCATCTCGTTGTAGATAGGCCAGAACTTTTCTGCTTCATCTTCGGATAAATCGAGTTCTTCTGTGAAAAAGGCAATTTTCAATTGTTTGACGCGCTCTTTCTTTTGCTGACGCTGCCCAGGCTTGCGTCCTCGCGGTGGTTGACTGTAGGCATCAAAGCTAAACGCCATCAACAAGATGACCAATAATGGGGTAAAGTATCGTGTATTCATAACGTGCATTTTTTAAAGTAAGAGGAATTCATCGTCTTCATCCAATTCTCCTTCCAGTTCCAGATACTCCAGAATTTCTTCTTCAGAGATTTGCTCCAGAGATTGCTGTAAACCTTTCGTTTCTGTTTCAATAATCGTTTCTAGAGGTTCATTTTCTGGCTCCATATCTTCGGTTGTCACTGGATCAGATTTTAAATTTTTCATGGCAATAAATTCTATCAATAACTCCTCATCGAAATCATCAATATTATCATTCACATAGGCCAGTACTTCTTCACGTGACGGTTCAGTAGCATTGGCAAGTTGATCTGTTTTGGAAGAAGGCTCCGGTGATCCAGGTAGCAATAAAAATGCCACCAAAATTGCCGCAGCAACCCCTGAGACCCATGCAACTGGACGTCGGTATAAAGGAATGATCTTTGCTTTTTGTTGATTGGCCGCTGAGCTTATCTGATCCGACTCTGAGGGCATCGAGCGGAGTCGAGATGCCGAAGTATCCGCGATCACCTTATCCGCTAAATCTTTGAAATAGCTGGAGTCCGGCGTCTCAATTCGGCGCTTTTCAATGAAATCAAATATGTCTTTTTCTTCCTTCATTTCTTATTAGATGGTTTACTCCATCAATGGTTTAATTGTGTGAGGATAAATTCTTGAATTTTTTTCTTGGCATGGAAAAAGCTGGCTTTCAATGCTCCTTCACTGGTTCCCAATCGTTTGGATATTTCGTGATAGGGGAGATCTTCGAAGTATTTCATTTGGAAAACGGCTGCCTGTTTGTCAGGAAGTGTATCTATCGCGTTTTGAAGTAATTGTGATATCTCGTCTCCGCTAATTTGATCCAAAGCTGCGTGTCCTGCTTTGATTTCCAATATGGGTTCGTCTACATCCACACCAGAACGACGTTGTTCTTTCTGTAAGAAGTTCAGCGTTTCATTCCTTGCGATACGGAACATCCATGTGTACAAGGCGGAATCTCCTTTGAATTCGGACAGATTTTGATAGACTTTTACGAAAACATCTTGAAGTATATCGTTGGTAAGTTCGTGCGACTTCGCCATTCCGCGAATCTGTCGGTATAACGCAGGACCATATTGATCCACCAACGCACGAAACGCCAGTTCAGCCTGTTGTCCCCCCTGTGAAAATTGCTGCAGGATTTCAGAATCGTCAAGGGGTTTTCCCATAAATTACTTTCGTTGAATAACGCGCTCTACTGCTGCTATCACATCTGCAGTGTCGATTCCATATTTGGTCATCAATTCTGCCGGGGTACCACTTTCACCGAAGGAATCATTCACTCCTACATATTCTTGTGGTGTCGGATTGTTCCGTGTCAATACCTGTGCAATGGAATCGCCCAATCCTCCATTAATCATGTGTTCTTCTGCAGTAACAACGCATTTTGTTTTTGCTACTGACTTTAAGACAGCTTCCTCATCCAAAGGTTTAATCGTGTGCATATTTATTACCTCTGCAGCGATGCCTTTCTTGGCCAATTCTTGAGCAGCTTCAATAGACTTCCACACCAAATGACCACAAGCGATAATAGTGACATCGCTACCTTCTATTAAAAGATCTGCCTTTCCGATTTGGAAGTTAGCATCTGGCTTTACAAAAATTGGAACAGATGGACGTCCGAATCTCAAATACACAGGTCCTTCATAAGCGGCGATAGCCATAGTTGCCTGTTTTGTTTGATTGAAATCTGCAGGCACGATTACCGTCATATTCGGGAGCATTTTCATCATTCCGATATCCTCCAAAATTTGGTGTGTTGCTCCATCTTCTCCCAAAGTCAAACCCGCGTGAGAAGCACATATTTTTACGTTTTTGTTGGAATACGCAATGGACTGACGAATTTGATCGTATACACGTCCCGTGGAGAAATTGGCGAAGGTACCCGTGAATGGAATTTTACCACCAATGGTCATTCCAGCCGCCATTCCCATCATGTTTGCCTCGGCAATCCCCGCCTGGAAAAAACGCTCGGGAAATTCATTCTGAAAAGCGTTCATTTTCAATGAACCCGTGAGATCGGCACACAGCGCCACTACATCTTTATTTTGTTTCCCGATTTCGAGCAATCCCTCGCCGAATCCTGAGCGAGTATCTTTTTTTCCAAGTACTTCAAATTCCATTGTTTCCATCATAATTTCAGAGTAGTCGTGCTGTTTGAATTAATTCTAAATTCTTTTTCCAAGGTGTATTCGGACTTAAATGTGTCCTTCATTCGATAAATAACTTTGTATCCTCCAGGTTGCAATGTAAAGCGTCCTTTGGATCCGCCGTCATCAAGGTTGCAAACCCAGTCCCAGGTACCGTTATCATTTTTTATAAAAATCTGCCCAACGATGCCTTTACCGGCCGTGTAACTCACAAAACCAGGAGCTTTAATGTCGATGGTATTGAGCCCACTTTGCGTTACTTTGGTCGTTACGTAAATGCGAGGTAGCGTTAATATTTCGATATCATACCAACCTACCAGATACTTGTCTGTTTCGCCGATTTTTTGCGTGTTCAAAGTAGCAGATTCACCTTGTTGAGATATCCGGGCGTCAATCTGATAAGGTTTGTTAGCGTTGGTGAAACGAAATTGAATTTCTCCCTGACCCGCATCTACATTGATGGTATTGTGCTGGTACTTCTCAATAGAGATGTCTTTGAGTTCCACACGAGGCGTGGTATTGACAATTAAGTCGTACTTGATTTCTGGGTCCAACACCAAGGTGTCTGGGTTTCCTTTTCTGTTCAACGTATGTGTGTAAACATACTTAAGGTTTGTCGTGCCTGATTCGTAAAGAAACATGTCAACATTCGTCTCCAAAGGTCTGCCATCAACAGTATTAAGATTGATTTGCACAGTTGTATTTAAAACTGCCTTCGCAATTACGCTTTCCAGTACTTTTTCGAAAGCATCCTTCGTTTCAGCTTCTGCATAGTTTCCAATACATTGGAATTTCTCAAGGTACGAAAGGTCCAACCCAAGACCAATTACAAATGGAGTTACGTTTACCTCTTTGTCCTTGAGTTTTTTTGCAATCACACACGGATCGTTATCACAAGCTTCGATTCCGTCGGTAATTAAAATGATGATATTACGACCTGTGTTGTCCGGAAAATCTTCTGCAGCAGCTTCTAATGACCGTGCAATGGGAGTTGTTCCTTTGGCTTGAATTCCCTGAATTCGATTTTTAATGGCAGAACTGTTTCCAGCAGCAATAGGAACTTCCAGTTTGGTATCGTTACAATCTTCAAAAGTTGGTGTTATGGCAGATTGATGTCCATACACGCGTAATCCTACTTCTAAATTTGGAATGCCGTCCAATTCGTCAACTGTCTTGCTAAGTAATTTCTTTGCCGTATGAATCCGTGTTTCTCCGTCCCACTTGGCATTCATGCTATTGGATGCATCGAGGATGAAGAGGATACGTGTTTTCTCCTCCTGAGCATCCGAAACAAATGCACAGCAAAAAAATAATATGGCGAGTAGTTGTTTAATAATCTCCTAAAGTTTCTTCCAATTGGTTCAATGCGTTGGTTAATTGCTCATCGTTTGGAGCAACTCCATGCCACTTGTGTGTTCCCATCATATAGTCAACACCTTGTCCCATTTCTGTAGTCATAACGATGACGATAGGCTTTTCGTTACCGATTAGCGTCTTCGCTTTGGCGAAAGTAGCTCTCATATCTTCGAAATCATGACCGTTCATTTCCAATACTTCCCAACCAAAAGCTTGCCACTTTTTGGAAAGGTCGCCCAAAGTAAGCACGTCATCAACATCTCCGTCAATTTGGCGTCCGTTGTAATCGATAGTAGCGATAAGGTTGTCCACTTTGTTTGCTGCCGCATACATGGCTGCTTCCCAAATTTGTCCTTCCTGTAACTCACCATCACCGTGAAGTGTGTACACCAAAGTTTCGTCTTGGTTCAATTTTTTAGTTAATGCTGCTCCAATGGCACATGAAAGTCCTTGTCCAAGCGACCCAGAAGCCATTCGAACCCCTGGAACCTTTTTGTCAGTAGAAGGGTGTCCCTGCAAACGAGAAGAAATTTTTCGAAAGGTTGCTAATTCTTCTGTTGGGAAGTAACCTGCTCTCGCTAGTACACTATACCAAACTGGAGAAATATGTCCATTCGAGAGAAAAAAGAGATCTTCACCAGTCCCGTCCATGTTGAATGACTTGGGATTGTGCTTCATTTGATCAAAGTAGAGCATTGTTAGAAAGTCGGCGCAGCCCAAAGACCCTCCTGGGTGACCTGAACTTACGGCCGCTACCATGCGAACAATATCTCTTCTTACTTGTGAAGCAATGCGTGCTAATTCGTGATTTTCCATTTTCCTCTGTATCGTTTACGAATGAAGTACAAAACTACATTTTTAGCCTTTTTGCGAAGCTCCCTTCCAGCGAAACTTATACCCAATTTGAACTATTTATAAACAATTTAAATACAGGAAATAATCGGTTTAGCTTTCAAAGTTCTAGATGTTAAATTTTTAATAAATCGATAGCTTTTGTTAATTTAGGAGAGCTATAAACGGGTATAAACAAGTTAATTTAACAAATCTGCAACGAATTCTTGTTGCTACTCGTCATAATATCAGGATGTTATATTTAACTACGAACGCTATGAAAGTATTGTTACTGCTAGGAATTCTGTCCTTGCCAGCAGGGTTGTTAGCTCAAAATTATGATCAAAGATTGCTGTCAAGTTATGATGCAACGACTCTCAACGACCTTGAAATCAATGATCCTCATAAGCTAGAATTAATCACGTATGCCTTGGATAACGGTATGTATTTCGCTGATAACAGCGGAAAGGGTCTCCAAATGGCTGAAATTGAGTTAACCGAGTCGGTAAATTCTTATGTAGACCTTGGCTTGACCATTAAAGATCAAAATCAGTATTTCAGAATTAAAGGAGAAGATCGAATGCTGGTAGTGAAATCTTTTTGGGTATTGAATAACGAATTAGAAAACAAGTAAGATGAAAGTAAAAACAAAAATAGCTGCACTTTTCGTTGGACTTGTTTCCTCAAGTTCATTGTTAGCACAAAATGTATTGATGGGAGACCCCGGATATCCACAAAACGCACCTGCAGATTGTAGTACGTTCGGAACATCAGGAAACAACTTCTTTGACGATCAAAATCCGGGGAACTACTCAGCCAACTTTAACGATACAACAGTTTTCTGTCCAGATTTGACACAGGGTACGAAAATGACCTTAACCTGGGCGATTAACGCAGGATTCGAATTCGATGTGCATGGAAGCGATTCTATTTACGTGTATGATGGACCTGATACGAATTCGCCATTATTAGGAGTTCATAATTCAGATACAGATCCGAATGGTTTTGCCTACACGGCTAGCTGGAACAACCCAAGTGGATGTTTGACGGTGGTGTTTATTTCTGATGGAGCTAACGAAGGTACCGGATGGGTAGCCAATGCACAATGTGGAAATCAGGCACAGCCTTTTACTCCTCATATTGAAGCGTACATTAACGGTCAAGGAGGAAACGCTTTAAATCCTTTGGATACTGGTTTTGTTGACGTTTGTTTTGGTGATAGTATACTTTTTGTTGCCACACCTGACTTCCCCTATTCATTTGAGTCAACTGGATATGGGTATTCACAAGATGTGAACACGAACATCGATTTCGATTGGAATATTTCGGACGGTGGAACATATCCAAATAATGATTCGATCTGGTTCACGCCTCCAACACGTAACGGTTTTATAGTGGATTTAGGTATTACAGATCAATTCCCACAAATTGATCGTATTTTATGTAAAGTACGGGTCTCGCAATTACCAGATTTCACAGGAACTGGGCCGTTGGAAGATACCGTTTGTTTGGGTGAAAACACGACTTTGATAGGAGGGGTAACTCAAACGGACACGGTTGGAGTAAATATTCCACCGGGGACATTCCAATTGGGTGGTTCGTTTGCGGGATTGACCTATTTACCTGATGGTTCTGGTGCACAGTATCAGGCGCCAATTGATATTTCGGGGTTCCCGCAAAGTGCTACGATTCAGAATTCTCAAGATTTGAATCAAGTATGTATTACAATGGAGCATTCGTATCTGGGGGATCTCGAAATTGCTTTACAATGTCCCAACGGAACGCAAGTAACTTTATTGAACTCATATAGCCCTGGATTCATACCGGGAGGAGTTTCTGGCGGTGGAACATTTATGGGAGACCCTATTGATGATACAGGTGGTGGAGGTCCAGGAGAGGGCTGGGAATACTGCTTTAGTTCTGTTTTTAATACATGGGGCGATTACCCAACGGAAATCGGAAACAACAACACTGTTCCTGCTCCGAACTTCGGGAATGGACTTCCTTCGTTAAATCCGAATGGGGTGTATCTTCCGGAGGATGATTTTGCGAATTTCGCGGGATGTCCAGTAAACGGACAGTGGACCATTATCGTTCAAGATAATTTGGGAATTGATGATGGGTATATTTTTGAGTGGGGTCTATTCTTTGATCAGTCCTTATTCCCGGGGTCTGCATCTTATCAAAATTACATTGTAAGTGAAGAGTGGACGGATGATCCTACGATCGTTAGTGGTCAAAATGATACGTTGTTAACTGTTCAACCGAATACTCCGGGTAATTATGGTTATACCTTTAATGTCGTGGACGACTTTGGGTGTGCATACGATACAACGGTGTTCTTATACGTTCTGCCACAACCTACTATCCAAAACGATACCTTGGGTTGTTTCTATGGAGTTCAATTGGAAGGAACGGTTTCGTATAGTGGAGGTTCCTGGGCTGCATCTGATACAGCTATTACCTTTGGACCAAATAATGGTGTTGACAATCCATTTGTGACTACTTCGACGCCTGGTACGTACACTTTAACGTATACTGACTCGGCCTGTAATAGCTCCGTTGACATGGTCGTTGAATTCCCAACGTATGTATTTGCAGGACTTTATGATACAGTCTTGTGTCAAGGAGTTGAATTAGCGCTCACGCCGATATACGACCCTTCGGTTACTCAATGGAACTGGAACACTGGTGCTTCTACAGAAACAATATTGGTTACCGAACCCGGTGTCTATGAAGTGGAAGTCGCCAACGAATGTCATACCGCAACTGCACAAGCGACTATTGGGTATAAAGTCTGTGATATCATCGCTCCCAATGTCGTAGCGTTGTCTTCGGCGGTAGGAAATAATATTTGGAGCGTTGAGGCAGACGGTTTGGAAACTTTTAGTTGTCGTATCACCAATCGATGGGGTAATTTGATTTACGAATATGACGATCCGAATGGAGGCTGGGATGGAACCAACCAACAAGGACAACAGGTTAGTGAAGGAACTTATTTCTACATCATTGATGCCACAATTGAAGGTGGTGAGGTGTTACAAAAACACGGCTTTATTGAGGTACTTCATTGATCCTCTTTTGTTAAGAATTAAGGCGGCTCCATGAGTCGCTTTTTTTTTGCTTGAACACACGATTATGCGAATTGAGATCGTTATTTTTATAAGAAAGCAAGGAAATGATGAAAATCGGAATTAATGGATTTGGCCGCATTGGTCGGTATTTTTTACGTGCTGCAATCTCCAATGAGAATGTTGAGGTGGTGGCCGTAAATGACCTTGCTCCGATTGAAACGCTTGCTCACCTTCTGAAATATGATAGCGTCCATCGACGCTTTCCTCTGGAATTCTCGCAAGAAGGGAATGCATTGATTTTTGAAAACGGACGAAAAGTAGTCTTTTCGCAAATTCGCAATCCGGAAGAAATTCCCTGGTCAGATTTAGGCGTGGACTTCGTTTTAGAATCAACCGGACTGTTCCGAACCAAAGAATTGGCATCGAAACACTTTCAGGGTGGGGCAAAGAAAATCGTGCTTTCTGCACCGCCGCAATCTACCAACGTAAAAACGGTGGTTCTTGGGGTGAATGATCATATACTTTCAGCGGAAGATACGCTTGTTTCGAATGCTTCATGCACAACGAATTCAGCTGCTCCAATGGTGAAGGTGATGAAAGAATTGTGTACCATTCAGAGCGCTTTCATTACCACAGTACATTCTTATACTTCCGACCAAAGATTGCACGACGCTCCGCATAAAGACCTCCGAAGAGCACGTGCAGCGGCGGAATCGATTGTCCCAACTACCACGGGAGCTGCCAAAGCATTGGCAAAAATATTTCCCGAGTTGGAAGGGCACATAGGTGGATGTGGTATGCGTGTTCCTGTACCAGATGGTTCACTGACGGATTTAACTCTGGTTGTTGAAAATCCACCAACTGAAGAAGAAATAAAAGTCGCTATGAAAAAAGCTTCAGAAGGTGACTTGAAAAATATATTAGCCTACACAGAAGATCCTTTGGTATCTGTAGATATTCTTGGGAATCCGAACAGTTGTGTTTTTGATGCGCAACTGACAAGTGTTATCGGAAATATGGTAAAAATTGTAGGCTGGTATGACAACGAAGCGGGCTATTCCAATAGGTTGGTTGACCTCTTTCAACGCTTGTAAATAAATTTGATTAAACGCATACTTACATATAGTCTGATGCTATGTGGGCTGACAAGTTATTCTCAAAATAACTTTGGTTCTTTACACAGCAATTACATGCCTACCAACAGCGTGTTCATCAATCCTTCCTCTATTTTAGATGCGAAAGTTTGGTTGGACATCAATATTGTAGGGGCCGGATCCTACGTGAATAACGACCTTGTGTATTTGCAAGATCAAAACTGGTTGGGGATTTCGAGAGATGCTCGTAGGGGGACAGTAGACATTTCAGAGGACGACATTCAATACAATCAATCCAGAAATAAGTACCACGCCTACAATCGAAATTTTGTACATGCATTGGCAGCCGTTTGGAGCCAAGGTGATTTTGCAGCGGGGCTGTCGACAGGAGTTAGGAGTTTTACGGATGTTCGTGGGGTGCCCGATTATGTGGCGCAATTTATTGAAAATGGAGTAGCAGATTATGAAGTACAGCACGACATTAATTATCAAATGGAACGATTGCGTGTTGCATCGTCTCAATTTGGCGAGATCAAAGGGACATTCGCTTACACCTTTCAAAAACGTCGAAGAGATATGTTCATGGCGGGAATTTCGATTTCCAAGTTTTTTCCGATTGCTGGAGGTGGAGCAAATATTTACGATGTCGATTTTTTAGTTGATAACGATTCTCTGATCAGCTACAACGACTTCGTGGTTGATGCAATGTATACACCAGATCCTCAATTCAACACAGGAAAAGGTTGGGGATTAGATCTTGGATTTACGTATCAGCGCATGTTAGGCGAAGCTTCGACCTATTATCCTAATTCAGCACGATACGGTTGTCGTGACAACGCGTATAAGTATAAAATTGGGGTATCGATTATGGATATAGGCTCCATTCGATTTCCTGAAGATCAAGTGCTGTATGCCGGATATAATTTTAGCAACTTTGATTGGGAGCAATATCAGGATGCTGAGGCAAATGAAGACAATATCACGGATATATATGCACAGCAAGAAAATAATATTGAGCAAGGGGAAGTGCGCGACCCAAGTAAGATGAGTTTGCCGACCTTCTTTTCTGCTCAGTTCGATTACAATGCCTGGGCTTCGCGGATTTATATCAATGCGACTTGGGTGCAAGGAATTCCGGCAGGACGACGAAGCTTTGGTGTTCGACATGCTAACAGTCTGTCGGTGACGCCCCGTTATGAATCACCTTGGATTGGTTTTTCTATTCCTTTGAGTTTGTATGAATATCGATATCCGCAAATGGGAGTGGCATTGCGACTTGGTCCTATAACCTTAGGCACAGATAAAATTTGGAGTTGGATAGCAAATACTAACCTATACGGTGCTGATGTATATGCGCATTTGAAAATTCCCATTCGATACAACCCAAAATGTCGTGGAAGATTCCAGCCCAGTCATGGACTCAATCGCGGACCGGGCAAAAAATGGAAGAATTGCGAGGCGTATGATTGATGTAGAGGGAGAAGTGAGAAGTGAGAGGTGAGAAAAATATCTTTCACTAATCACTAATCACTAATCACTAATCACTAATCACTAATCACTAATCACTAATCACTAATCACTAATCACTAATCACTAATCACTAATCACTAATCACTAATCTCAAGGCCAATGTAATACCCATCCTTTCGGTGCGGCATCACTAACAGATGATATTGCTGCTTGCGCTTCTGCTGCAGTGGCATACGATTGCACACTAACCACAGTTTGAGCACCCCGTTGAATTGTTTTGGCTGGGTAGCCCATCCCTTTGATTTTTGCTGCCAATCGTTCCGCATTAGCAGCTTCGCTAAATACGCCCGCTACAATATGATAAGGTTGGTTGTTACCTCCTGAAACTACCGGTGGTGTCGGTTCTGGTTGAGGCTCAGGTTCTGTTTCAATTTCTGTTTCCGTTGGAGTATCTTCTGCAATGTCATCTGTATCTGAGCCGCTTTCATCGTCACTCATTTCCACTTTTGAATCCGAAGTATCTGCCTCCTGTTCGTCATTTGTTTCGTCTTCCGTTTGACCTAATAGATCATCGGTTTCGTCATCAGTTGTTTCCGCTGCCGTAGTATCAGCCAAAAATGGCAAGTACTCTTTCGCCTTTTCGTAATTAAAGGCTATCAGAGTTCCACCTGCAATTATGATGATTAGAAGAGAAAGTAAAATGTAGAATCCAGCGCCACGTTTGCGTTTCTTTTTGGTCTGATTCCTCTCTTTCTTAAGGTTGTCCAGCTTTTTTTGATTGGCTGCAATTTCTTCTTTCTCGAGAATGTTTTTCTCGGTAGACTTGCTTCCGGTAGATGCGGCAGCTGTTGTACCAACTTTAGAATCCGTTTCAGTTTTCTTTGGTTCCGTTTTTGGCTCATTCTTCGAGTCGAAGTCAGGGATCACTTGATTCACTGTGGCGGCCTTTGCTTTCTGTTCAGCCTCCTTTTTTGCCTTCACTTGTGCTTTGGCTGCCTCGGCCTCCTTGGCTTTTAATTTTTCTTCTTCCTCTTTAGCCCTGGCTTCTTTGGCGCTTTTCTCTGCTTCTGCCTTAGCCTTCGCTTCCGCCTCTTCTTGTGCTTTCTTTTTAGCGTCTTCTTTAGCTTTCAAATCGGCTTTTGCCTTAGCTTCTTCTTGCTCTTTCTTCTTGGCTTCCTCCCTGGCTCTTGCTTCGGCTTTCTCCTTGATGGCTGCTTCCTCCTTTGCTTTTGCTGCTGCGGCTGCATCTTCTTTTTCCCGTTGTTCTTTCTCTTCCTGAGCTTTGGTTTCCTCAGTAGATTCCTCCTTTACTTCAGCTGCAGTAGGAGTTGTTGGGGAGTTTGCTGGTGTTTCATCACCCGAATTTTCAAAAGTCAAGTCTCCATCGGAATCCTTTTTGAATATACCGAAATTACCAAAAGCAACAGTTTTCCCACTTTCAATTTCGTTGAGCATTAGGTTTACTTCGTCCGAGACGATTTTTTTTGCCTCGTCCGCTGATATTCCAGCTTCCTTTTCAATGAAACCAGCCAAAGCTCCGTCATCGTGCTTGAGAAATGGCATAAACATCATTTCTTTCGTATCGGGATTGGTTACCGTCAGAGCACCCAAGCCTGGTAGAATAATCGTTTTGGTTTCCTGAAATAGTTTCTCAACGTATTGAATCATGGTAGCGTTTTTGGAGGAAGTAAATTACAAAAAATCAGAATACTTCGTTGAAGTTAAAAGTTTGATCCAAGCGTACGCCTTTTTCAGTCTGTTTTAATGTTGCCAATTGGTTTACTGGGTCGTGCTCCAAGAAAAGTACGTAATTCTCCTTCTCGGCCTTATTTAAAAAGTATTCTTTCTCCTTTAATGTGTGTAAAGGACGAGTGTCGTACCCCATGACATAGGGCAAGGGGATATGACCGACACTCGGCAATAAGTCAGCCATGAAAACCAGCGTTTTGTCCTTATAACGGATATGCGGAATCATCATGCTTTCCGTGTGACCATCGACAAAAAAGACATCAAAATTATTAAATACATCTTTGGTGTAGTCTCCTTCTCTTTCAATGAATTTTAATTGCCCTGATTCTTGAATTGGCATGATGTTCTCCTTTAGAAATGACGCTTTTTCACGTGGGTTGGGTTCGGTAGCCCATTTCCAATGATTCTCTGTACTCCAATAGGTAGCATTTTTAAAAACGGGTTCAAACCCTGTTCGATCTTTGTTCCATTTAATGGCACCACCGCAGTGATCAAAATGTAAGTGAGTTAAGAAAACATCGGTAATATCATCCAGACCAAAGCCCAATTTGTTGAGGTTTGGCTCCAGGCTATTGTGGTCCGACAAATAATAATGTGAGAAAAATTTCTCCGATTGCTTGTCGCCAATTCCTGTATCTATCAAAATCAACCGATCTCCATCTTCAATCAGTAACGATCGCATGCTCCAATCACACATATTGTTATCATCGGCAGGGTTTGTTCGGGTCCAAAGCGATTTCGGAACAACACCAAACATGGCACCTCCGTCTAATTTGAAATTTCCAGTATTTAAAGGGTATAACTTCATATTACGATTTGTTTGAAAGATATAAGAGCATTATAGCAAAAATTGCGGAAACCAAGCCGAATACCTTCCGAGGACTTGCCTTCTCTCGAAAAGCGAGGTATCCAATGAATGCGGATGTTACAACCACGGAAACATTGGTAATGGATAACACCGTAAAATCACTCCATCCTGTTGATTTGTAGGATACTAATAACAAGTAGATTGAAAAGTAATTTGGGATTCCTAATACAATGCCTCCAAGAACGTTTCTCCATTGATACTTTCGCTTACCGGAAATCCATTGTGTAATTAAAATTATAAACCCAAAAACTCCTGCGGTGCCAAGTCCGATCGCAGTAAAGATCGAGTCTGGTACACCTTGGAGTATGTATTTCTGAACCACGAAAAGTAAAAAATCCAGCATTCCACTGCCAAGGAAAAGCACAATTAACATCCAGGATGAATTGACTTTCACGGATTTTGAATAGGATACTAGGAATACTCCTAAAATGGCAAGAAAAATTCCAGATCCGTTTAGGATATTGAGTGGTGTTCCAAATGCTATGATCATGGCGAGAACCGACGCACCCATGCTCATTTTAACCGCAACCGAAGTAGAGGCGACTCCATTCAACTGCGAGCTTTTTCCCATAAGGAAGAACAAACAAATAAACAGAATTCCGGCGCCAAGAGCGGCGAACATCCAGTTGGTTTCGTCCAAATAATCGTTTCGCCACTGGTCGCCATACAGTATTATTCCGATGGAGAATGCCGTTGCGTAATTGAAAACAATAGCCTGGAAGGTATCGATATTGAATCGCTTGAAAAGTTTGAAAATAACGAAGATCAAACTGGAACTAGCAACGGAAAGGAGTAATGGAATCATGGACGGAATTGATTAATAAGATCCCCGAAAATATTTTGATGCCCTACTAGTTGACCTTGAAATTTGGGTGCATTTGTTCCGTTTTCAATTGTATGTTGACCAATGATTTGAATTGCCTCGTCCCAAAGGTTTGCTTCAATGAAAGACTGCAAGGTAGCTCTTCCTCCTTCAATCATTACAGACTGGATTTTCATTTCATGTAATGCTCCAAGAATAGCCGCTGGAGTCATATCATCTATTTTCAGGTAGCGCACATTTTTTATCGTTTCCGTTTTTATCAAGTTCAAAACCACGGTTGGCTCTCCATCTTTGATTACCGCTCTGTCATCAGGCAATTCACATTGACTATCTAGAATTATTCGTAAAGGATTCGCTCCGCTTACGGCTCGAACACTCAAAGAAGGATTGTCTTTAATTACGGTATTTTTCCCAACGAGGATGGCACTATGCTCACTTCTCAGTTTATGAACAAATGGTTGTACCTCAGGACAAGAAATCCATGTTATGGCGTCGTTTTTTCCAGATGAGGAATCAATTAATCCGTTTCTGGATTCGGCCCACTTCAATAAGACAAAAGGACGTTTTTTTTCCTGAACCGTGAAAAAGTGACGATTTAACTGTATTGCTTCATCTTCCAAAACAAATGTAGTGACTTCGATGCCTGCTTCACGTAATCTTCGAATTCCTTTGCCGTCCACCTGATCAAAGCTATCACCACAACCGATAACGACACGCTTCAAATTTTCGGCAATAATTAAGTCGGCGCATGGTGGTGTTTTTCCAAAATGAGCGCAAGGCTCCAAAGAGACATAAATGGTACACTCCGGCAGGATTTCTGGTTGTTTGACCGCATTTATTGCGTTAACTTCTGCATGTGCTTCGCCATACTTTTGATGGTACCCTTCCCCTACAATTTTGTCATTGTGCACAACTACGGCACCTACCATAGGGTTCGGTGCTACATAACCAGCTCCAAGAACAGCAAGTTCTAATGCACGGCGCATGTATTTTTCATCCGAATTCACGAGTCTAAAAGTAGAAATAATGAGCTTCTATTCGGCTATTTTATTCGAACAAGGAACTGCCAGCTTTTCTTTGTCTTAAGTTTTATACCATCCGAGTTAGCGGTCAAATGGAGAATACGCCAAATACCGGCCAAAGGAGTATGGATACTAATAAATTCAAAAGCAATCCCTACTTTTATCGGAGAAGCGAACTACGAATGAAATTTTTCCGATTTATTGAGAAGGCGTTTCGTGCGCTACTGCCTAGTCCTTTTTCCATTGCTATTTTATTGACGGTAATTACGTTTGTTATCGCATTCTGCACCATGAAAAGTAGTGCTGAAGGTATCGATCGCGTGTGGAATTTGGTTGGTGCCTGGGAGAAAGGATTGTGGGGAGAGTCGGCTCTGAAATTTGCTTTTCAGATGATGCTCATGCTGGTTCTGGGACACGTTCTGGCATTAACAAAGCCTGTGGATTGGCTTGTTCGGCGTGTCACTCAATATTGTAACTCAACGGCTACGGCGGCAGCTGTTGTAACGTTTTTGACAGTTATAGTTGCTTTGTTCAATTGGGGACTTGGGCTCATTTTTGGTGCTATTTTGGCGCGAAAAGTTGGGGAGCACGCCGTTCGAAACAATATTCCATTAAACTACCCAATAATTGGAGCTGCTGGCTACAGCGGGTTGATGGTATGGCATGGCGGAATTTCTGGTTCAGCACCGATCAAAGCTGCGGAACCCGGACATGTTCAAAACATGATGTCAGGCATATATCAACCCGAGCAACTGAGTGCCTTGCCCAACAGTTACACCTTTTCCGAAACGATTTTTGGCGGAATGAACCTTACCGCAATAGCACTGCTGATTATGGTGCTACCATTGTTCATGTTTTGGATGGGAAGAAGATCAGAAAAATCCGTGGCATTACCCAAGTTGCAATCTCAGGAACCAATTCAGACGCACGAAAAGGAAACAGGAGCTGAACGAATGGATGCATCGAATTGGTTTGCAATGTCCATAGGATTACTCATTTTATGGTACATGTTATTTCGAATGATAGAGGATTTTCCGAAAGATGGCTTCGGTTTCATTACCCCCGATTATATCAACCTATTTTTATTAGGATTTGGATTAACACTGCATCGTTCCATAAAATCATTTTTAAAGGCAGTGCAAGAGGCCATTGGTGGGGCAACGGGAATTTTAATTCAATTTCCACTGTACTTCGGAATTTTAGGAATCATGGTTTACTCAGGTTTAATTGAAGTGATTTCCGATTTTTTCTCTGAGCACTCAAGCCCGACATCCTTCCCTTTATTCACCTTTCTCTCTTCCGGTTTGGTAAATATTTTTGTGCCAAGTGGAGGAGGCCAATGGACCATTCAGGGCCCTATTATAATTGAGGCGGCAGCAAACATTGGAGTAAGTGCGCCAAAAGCAATAATGGCTCTCGCATACGGCGATCAAATCACCAACATGCTTCAACCATTCTGGGCGCTTCCATTGCTTGGAATAACGGGGTTAAAAGCCCGTGAAATCCTTCCTTACACCTTTGCGCTCATGATTGTTGGTTCTATTATTTTTCTCACTGTGTTAATGATCTTCTAGATGACCAAACAACGTCTTTCGAATTTACTCAAAACACTAGGACCAGGAATTTTATTTGCGAGCACGTGTATTGGTGTTTCACATTTGGTACAGAGTACCCGTGCCGGAGCGAGCTTCGGATTTGCGTTAGTACCATTTGTGATTGCTGCGAATATATTCAAGTATCCTTTTTTTGAGTTCGGGAGTCGCTATGCGAATGCCACAGGAGAAAGCATTATTGATGGATACAAGCGTCTGGGGAAATGGATGCTCTGGACCTATTTATTGATTACGATTGGTAGTATGTTTTTCGTAAGTGCGGCAGTTGGAGCGGTTACATCAGGATTCATGCAAAACTTGTTTGGACTCTCAGAGTACGGCATGGGTGTAACGGTAGTCCTTTTCGTTGGGTGCGCTGCGATCTTAATGTTGGGTAAGTACGGAATTTTAGATTCCTTGGTGAAAATAATCGGGGCCGTATTGTTGCTTTCCACGTTATTGGCATTTGTACTAGCCTTGCTGAAAGGTCCGGTAGCAAAAGATGTTGTAGAACAACCAGACGTATGGTCAGATGCTTCCATTCCGTTCATAATTGCCTTGATGGGGTGGATGCCCACAGCCGTCGATCTTAGCGCATGGAACAGTCTGTGGACGGTAGAACGAATGGAGCAAACGGGATACAAACCTACATTAAAAGAAACGCTCCTGGATTTTAATTTTGGATATATTGTTTCAGCGTTGCTCTCCCTGTGTTTCTTAACTCTGGGGGCCTACATGCTTTTCGGTACTGGGAATCCTTTGCCGGAGGGTACCGCACCGTTCGCTAGTTCGGTAATTGGAATGTTTACAGAGTTTATTGGTGATTGGAGTTACATTATTATAGCCGCGGCGTCTTTCTCTATAATGTTTGGGACAGCTATTGCTGTATTTGATGGATACGGACGCAGTCTTTCGCGAGCATGGGCGCTGATCAAAAGTGAAGATGTAGGTAAGAAAGTGAAATCCAGCAGTTCCATTTATACTTGGGGGATTGCAGTGGTGGTAACTGGCTCTTTCACCATTGTATATTTCTTGAGCAAAAATTTAAAAGATCTTGTAGACATTGCCACGATTCTCAGTTTTATCATTGCACCATTAATTGCCATTGTAAATTATAAATTGGTCACTGGGGCACTCATTCCTGCATCATTTCATCCGAAACCTTGGCTCAAAATTCTGAGTTGGTTGGGGATAATTTTCTTATCTGGATTTGCAGTGTATTACTTATGGCTGCTAATTAGCACATAAGAGTAATTTTTTCCATAAAAATTATTTACTATTCTCATTAATAGTCTTAATTTCACAAATAATATTAAAACTTGTCGTATTGATAGCTTTGCTATTATTTTTGCGACTGTTAATATTTGAACGAAATGGAAGACTATCAAAATAAAATATCGTTTCGGATTAACGAAAATGTTTTCTTGAAAGATCCACTGTCAAGCGATCTGGGAAAGAAGATGATTCGGGCATCCATAGATTTGATTGCTGAATTGGGCTTCGATGACTTTACCTTCAGGAAGTTGGCCACAGAAATATCATCAACGGAAGCATCGGTTTACCGTTACTTTGAGAACAAACATAATCTGCTGGCTTACCTCGTGATGTGGTATTGGAGATGGGTTGAATACCGCCTGATCATGGCGACAATGAATATTGAAGATCCTAAAAAGCGCCTGGACAATTGTCTCAAAGTACTTACGGATCAAGTTTCAGAGGATGTGACTGTTTCGCAGGTAAATGAGGTGAAGTTGCAATCCATTGTTATCGAAGAGTCCTCTAAGGTTTACCTCAATAAAAAAGTAGCTGACGACAACCGTCACGGTTTCTTTGTCCCATATAAGGATGTAGTGCACCGTGTAGCTGATATTATCGAGGAGATTCGTCCAGACTTCAAATATCCACACATGCTTGTTTCTACGATTATTGAGGGTACCCATCACCAACGTTTCTTCACGAGTCACTTACCGCGGTTAACCAACGTAATTGATGGAGAGGATGCCGTATGCTCCTTTTACGAGCAGTTGACTCAAAAAATATTGGAGAAATGATGTGCGACGTACGTGAAATGTAGCACTAATATCTTAGCAAAAAACTATGGAAAATATAAAACTGACACCGTTAAAACGATTTTGGCTTTTGCTAAAACCAGACAAAATTGAGATACGGAATATATATGTTTACGCCATCTTCATCGGGTTAATTAACCTATCATTACCCATTGGAATTCAGGCAATCATTAACCTTATTCAGGGGGGCGCCGTAAGTACAACCTGGATTGTATTGATCTTTTTTGTGGTTGGCGGGATTGTACTTTCAGGGATCCTACAGATTAAGCAACTACACATAACGGAGAACTTACAGCAGAAAATATTTGCACGTGCAGCGTTTGAGTTCGCATATCGAATTCCAAGAATTAAACTGGAAAGACTGTTCAAGTATCACGCACCTGAACTGATGAACAGATTCTTTGATGTTGTAGCCGTTCAGAAGTCATTGCCGAAAATTATGGTCGATTTTTCATCGGCAGGTATTCAGGTATTCTTTGGCCTTATCCTTCTCTCATTGTACCATCCATTTTTCATCCTTTTCAGTTTGTTCCTGATCATGATCGTGATACTCATTTTGAGGTTAACAGTAAGAAAAGGATTGGAAACAAGTCTCGACGAATCCAAACGAAAGTATCAAATTGCCCATTGGCTACAGGAGGTTGCGAAGGCAAATTATACCTTCAAGTTGGCGGGACAGACACAGCTTCCATTGAATAGAGTGAATAAAAAAACAGAGGGCTACATTCGTGCTCGTGAATCACACTTTGGTGTGCTTGTAAACCAGTACGGATTGATGGTAGGGTTCAAAGCGCTGGTAGCTTTTGGCTTGCTTCTTATCGGAGGATTGTTGGTAATTGAACAACAGTTGAATATCGGTCAGTTCGTAGCGGCCGAAATTATAATTCTCCTGGTAATGAACTCTATCGAGAAGGTCATGTTGAACTTCGACACGATTTACGACATTCTCACCTCGTTGGAGAAAATTGCACAAGTTACCGACCTGGATTTGGATACGGAAGGCGGAATACGTTTGAACAATGGAACTAAAGGGTTAGAAGTTAATTTGAATGAAGTATCCTTTGAGTACCCTGAAGAAAACAAGACCGTTCTAAACAAGATCAGTCTGGATGTTGCTTCGGGTGAACGTGTAGTGATTTCTGGACAGAATGACAGCGGAAAATCAACTTTGCTATATCTCATCGGTGGATTGTACAGTCCTAGCCGTGGGTCTATCGTAATGGACAGTATTCCAGTGAACAATTATTGCCCTGAATCCTTAAGGTCTGGAATTGGAGGATACCTACGAGATGAGGCTTTGTTTGAAGGTTCTTTGCTAGAAAATATCACATTAGGTCGTGATGCAGCTACCTTTGAGAATGTGCGTTGGGCTACGGAATCTTTAGGGCTATCCCAGCTCATTAATGATTTGCCGTACGGCTACGATACCAAAGTGTTACCACAAGGACGACAGTTCTCGAAAAGTACTATCGCGAAAATCTTGATAGCGCGAAGTATTGTAGATCGTCCGAGGTTATTGCTTTTGGAAAATAGCTTTTCCGTATTTAGCGAAGAAGACCGTCGAGATATTTTACAGTTCTTATTGGATCATGAAAATGATTGGACGGTGCTTTTGACCAGTTCACAACCTCTGGAGAACTTGAAGGATTTAGAGTATCGAAGAGTGATACTTGATCGAGGAGAGATTATAGACATAAAAAATATATCATGTTAAACATTTCAGAAACTAAGATCCAGGATCGAATGAACTGGAACGTGTTTTCGACGCTCAATTACGTTGAGTCGAAAAAGACGAAGCGTTTGATGTTACGCATGTTGAAATGGTCATTCTTTACCATTTTTGTAATCATGCTGCTGCCATGGACTCAGAATGTTTCTACAACTGGAGTAGTAACAACAGTATTGCCTGAGCACAGACCGCAAACCATTCACTCAATCATTGCGGGTAGAGTAGATCAATGGCTCGTTTTCGAAGGGCAACGTGTCGATAAAGGAGATACTTTGATGGTAATTTCAGAGATAAAAGATGCCTACATGGATGATCGTCTCTTGGAGCGTACCAAGAATCAAATCAACCTGAAAAAAGATGTAGTTGTTGCTTACGCTCAAAAGGAGGAAGCGCAGCAAGCACAGTTAGAGGCACTTCGCGATCAACAGAAGTTGAAACTAGATCAGGCGAAGATTAAATTGCAGCAAGCAACATTGAAAGTTCAAAACGATAGTATAAAGTTGCAGGCAGCTATTGTAGATTTGGAAACGGCCGAGTATCAGTACGAACGTATGCAGAAAATGTTCGAAGCTGAGGTAAAGTCGCTGACAGATCTCGAAAAGCGTAGATTGAAATATCAGGAGACACTTGCCAAAGAAACAGAGGCACGCAACAACTGGTATAATAGTCAAAACGAGTTGATTCGCTTGCGGGTAGATATTGCAACCATTCGTGCCGAGTATGATACGTATCAAGCAAAAATCTTGTCGGAAAAGTTCACAACGGCATCCAATCGATTGGATTCTGAAGGTAGTATCAACAAGATGGAGAATCAGTACAGCAATTACGTAAAACGAACAGGATATTATTATATTCTCGCTCCTCAAAGTGGTTATGTAACTAAAACCTTTGTAACGGGTATTGGAGAAACCATCAAAGAAGGAGAGGCTGTGATCAGCATTATGCCAGATGATTATGAATTGGCAGCAGAGATTTACATTGATCCAATTGACTTGCCTCTGATGCACGTTGGAGAGCACGTTCGAATTCAGTTTGACGGTTGGCCAGCAATTGTATTCTCTGGTTGGCCAGATGCAAGTTACGGGACTTATGGAGGAGAAATTTATGCGATTGACCAATACATCGGTGAGAATGGAAAGTATCGCATGCTAGTAAAGCCAGACGAAAGAGATGTTCCATGGCCACAAGCACTTCGTTATGGTGCTGGATTGAAAGCTATGATTCTTTTGAAGGACGTGCCTATTTGGTACGAACTATGGCGACAGGTAAATGGATTCCCACCGGAGTATTACCAACCTAAAACGGACAAAGTAACTGGAGATGCAATTAAGGAAGAGAAAAAATAGCGTACTGATGCTCGTTTTCGTGCTGGGCGTGCTTTTTTCTGGACATGCCCAGGTGGATTCTACAGGAGTCTTATCAGACACCATTTCCACAAACGATTCGCTCATGACGTATGACGCATTTATTGAACGCGTGATGAAACATCACCCAATGGTGTTCCGCGCGCGCTACAAGGTTGAGGCTGGAGCACGGGGAGTTCAAGGAGCGAAAGGAGCGTTTGATCCTGTAGTGAATGGAAGTGCCAAGCAAAAGTATTTCGACGATAAACAGTACTACAGTCATCTTGACGGAAACCTGAAAATTCCAACTTGGTTTGGAATTACTGCAGAAGCAGGATACATGCAAACGGATGGTGTATTCCTAAATCCAGAGGCACGTTTACCGGAGGACGGACTCTGGTACGCAGGCTTAAACTTAGAATTAGGTAATGGTCTCTTTATCGATCAGCGCCGCGCTGAATTGAAAAAGGCACGCTTGTTTGAAGATATGACGCTTTTGGAACAACGAGTGATGACCAACCAATTAATGAATGAGGCAACGATTGCCTACTGGAAATGGGCAAAAGCTTATGAAATTCTTCAAGTTTTCACAGAGGCATTGGATGCAGCTAATTCCCGACTGGAAGCTGTAAAGTCTTTTGCGGAGTTTGGAGATGTACCACAGATTTATGTGACGGAAGCTTCGATGCAGTATCAAAGCCGATTGATCAGCTATCAACAAGCACTACTGGATTGGCAAAACGCAAGTTTAAAGTTGGAAGTTTACCTATGGGATCAAGGCTTTGTTCCATTGCAACTTAATGGAGCGGTACCAAGTATCTTAAGTGAAGTGACTCAAGGTATGGACGTTCTGTTTGACTTAGATTCGGTAATTCAAAACCATCCTATGGCGGAATTGAACCGATTGGAGGTAGCACGTCAACAGGTTGATTTACGATTGAAACGCGAATACCTTAAGCCAAAAGTAACCTTGGAGTATCGTGCGCTCAATGAGCCCGTTACAACCGGTTTCTTTTCTGAATACACCGTGGCAGATTATACCTGGGGTGCGAAGGTGAAATATCCGTTATTTACACGACGCGAAAGAGCAGATGTACGTATCGGCGAACTAAAAGTGGAGTCACAGGAACTAAAGGGGGCAGAAATTGGAGCCAAATTACAGTATGAGTTGAGCGCTGCCAGAAACACGATCGAAAATTTAACCTTACAGTTTGATATCATTGGTGAAACGATTGAAGCCGCTGCCGATGTGTTGGAGGCAGAGCAGTTATTGTTTGAAAATGGTGAAAGCTCTCTTTTCATGATCAATTCACGCGAACTGAAGTTTCTTGAGGTGCGCGTCAAACAAGTAGAAATTGCAAGTAAAGTAGAAATTTCAAAATCGGAATTGAACTACGGATTGTTGTTGATCTTACCATAACCAGAAACGTTAAAAAATACCCGAGGAGCAATATTTTAAAATTTTCTGCCGTTCAGCGAGTAAATCAACTTTTATGAAGACTTACATCGCAATTTTTACGCTGATTTTTTCTTTGTCAGCCAATGCTCAAACACCTAATTTTAAGCACGATATCGGGTTTAAATTCAGTAGTTACCAACCAGAATCATTTCAATTGGAATATCGATTTCATTTGAATGAAAAATGGGCTTTTAGTGCAAATGCATATTACGGAGAACGCGGCAACTATTACAGCTCAGGGTATTATGTAATTCAAGATTCATTATATCAACTGAACACTTCTCAATATTTATTTAGAACGTATGGAATGAATTTGGCAGCCATACGGAAACTAGATTTCATGAAGCACAACTTCTATTATGTTGGAGGAGGAATTGGTTATGGCGTCTCGAGTTTCAGTAATCGAAGCAATCGATTGTTGTACGAACCATTGGAAAATGATCCAACCTTCACTTATGCGCCGCATCCTGCGGTTGGCAATGTGGTGGAGGAAGAACAGACCGCAACCATTCGTAATAGTATGCAACTAAAATCTCGTGTTTTTATAGGAGCAGATATTCCTGTTGTTGATCGCTTGACCCTCAATTTTCAACTTGGATTTCTCGCGTTGTTCGAGCATTCCAGTCAGGACATGTTCAACTATTACCAGTTGAGTGGTTCTTTCTCCGGAGGCTTGAGGTATCGTTTTGGGAAAACTGAAGGGGCAGGAGTTCAGTAAAAGACTTAAGTAACACAAAAGAGTAGTTGTACCTAACTACCAATAGAGATCGTCAAACTATTGACGGTCTTTTTTATTTCATTTTTTTGAAGTGTTTGGCACAAAAAAAGGTCATCTCTGCTGAGATGACCTTCCGATTCAAAATCGTATTATTTCTTAGTGCTTTGAAAGGTATTCAGCAACACCTTCAAAGGTATCTTTCATCCCTTCTTCACCTTTTTTCCAGTTCGCTGGACATACTTCTCCGTTTTCTTCGAAGAATTGCAAAGCATCTACCATACGTAATGCTTCATCTACGTTACGTCCAAGTGGGAAGTTGTTTACCAATTGGTGCATAACCGTTCCGTCTTTGTCAATCAAGAACAATCCACGGTAAGCAATCATTGGTCCAGTGGCAATCATGTTTCCTTCGGTATCGTAATCGTATTCACCAGCCAATACTCCATACGCTTCAGAGATTGTTTTTGAAGTATCTGCAATTATTGGATACGTAACTCCCTGAATTCCTCCCTGATCTTTAGGTACCTGCAACCATCCCCAGTGAGATTCAGGAGTATCAGTTGAAGCGGCAACCACTTTAACACCACGCTCTTCGAACTCTCCCAACTTCGCTTGGAATGCGTGCAACTCAGATGGACAAACGAAAGTGAAATCTTTTGGATAGAAAAAGAAAACAACAGGGTTCTTTCCTACATATTGGTCCAATGAAAAACCTTCTACAATTTCTCCACCATTAATTACCGCTTCGGCTTTGAAAGACGGTGCTTTTTTTCCTACTAATACTGACATTTAGTTTGTTTTTTTGTGTTTCTGTAAAGTTAAAAATTGTTCCCTCACAACCGGGGCGAAACCCGAAAGAACTGGCACAAAATTACACGCCTTCTTTCATAAGAATAATTGAATTTATTTATTTTAGTATAAATTGTTGTTATATGATTTCGATCCAACAAATTCAGTATATCGTGACGGTAGCTGAGGAGCGTCAATTTCAGCGTGCAAGTGAGCGCTGCTTTGTGACACAGCCTACACTTTCCATGCAAATAAAAAAAGCAGAAGAAACACTTGGGAATAAAATTTTTGATCGCTCCAGATCCCCTTTGGAGTTGACAAAATACGGCTCGAAATTGTTACCTATTTTACGCGATGTCATTTCTGAATACAATAGAGTGGAGGCGTTAACCAAGCAAGAGGACGGAACGTTCCGAGAGCAGCTACGCGTGGCTGTTATTCCAACAATAGCGGGCTATTTACTGCCCGATTTATTTGATAATTGGATGAAAGAATTGGTCGATATTGAGCTTACCATTGAAGAGATGAAAACCGAGGAGATTTTGGTGGCCCTTGAAGAAAAAAACATCGACATGGGGATTTTGGCAGGACCTGTTCATCATCCTAAATGGCGTACAAACATCTTGTACCAGGAAGAGATTTATGCGTACACGCCAAAATTTGGCGACCGCGTGATTACCTCTTCGGAGTTGGAAAAAGAACACCCATGGTTATTGAGTAAAGGCAATTGCTTGCGTACGCAAATGATTCATTTTTGTGAATTGGAACCTGAAAGTGATAAAGGATGGAATTACGAAGGTGGAAACATTGAGCTTTTGGTAAAGATGGTCGATTTACACGGCGGTTACACATTAATTCCTGAACATTATGCGAAATCACTGAAAGTACAAGAGTTGAACCGAATAGAATCGGACGATTTGCATGAAAACCCTGCGCGAGAGATAATTGCCATTTGCTCTAACCGTACTCCAAAATGGCATGCCATTGAACGTTTGATTCGCACGGTACAGTTACAGTATGCACAGAATAAATCCAAGAACTTGAAATTGTTGAATTGGGATTGAGTTGTTTTGTGACTTTTTTGAGAATTTTTTGTTTTTTAGTTCCATGAATATTTTATACGTCCTCGGAAATGGCTTCGACTTAAATGTAGGCCTTAGTACCTCATATCGAGATTTCTATGATTACTATAAAGCTGTTAGAACTTTCAATAAATCAATTCAACAATTAAAAAGCGATATCTACGAGAATATCGAGAACTGGTCGGATTTAGAGCTAAGTCTTGGAGAGTATACAGTAAATTTTGACTCTGCTGAAGAGTTCTTGAATGTATTTGAAGATATTGGAGATAATCTAGCAGATTATCTATTGAAAGTCGAAAAAGAACTGAAGATCAATGAACATTCCTGTGAAAGATTGAAAAAGCAATTGTGTAGACCTGAACAATTTCTGCCTAAAGCACAGCAAAATATTATATCGAAATTTCGAAATACTTGGTCTGAAGAAAAATGGTTCGTTGAGGTGATTACATTTAACTACACTAAAACTTTTGAGAAATTGATCAATACAGAATCCGATTACGAACATATTTCATATCATGGAAATCAAAAGCCAATTATCTACAGAGGTATCAAGCATGTTCATGGCTACATGGATAGCCGTATGGTAATGGGTGTGAATGACTTCAATCAAGTAGCCAATAACTCTTTGGTTTCTTCCCAATCATTTATTGATGCTTTCATAAAAGTTGAGAGTAACAAATCAATGCAACACACAATCGATGATCAGTGTGAGTATCAGATTTCTAATGCAAACTTGATTTGTCTTTTCGGATGTTCTATCGGTTCTACTGACAGAATATGGTGGGAGCATATTGGTCAACGAATTTTGAAAGGAAATTGTTTGTTAATAATTTTTTCCAAAGAGCAAGATATACCTGAGCGACGTGATTACAAGAAAAATGCATTCAGGAATCAGGTGGTTGACCGTTTTTTAAAGCAGTCAGGATTAAATAAGGACGAACAAAAAGAAGTACAAAAGAAAATTTTCGTTGAGATTAATTCCAGGATGTTTTCCGAATTAATCTAACTCCCGTTAATCATATCGTACATCTTCTGGCTGGCACCGCGGTTTTCATCCACGAATGATTCCGCTTTTTCGTCAATACATTCTTTGTTTTCAAGAACATAATCGATGCGGTGCTTCAACTCTTCCGAGGTGGAGACATCAAAACCAAATCCATATTTGATAAACGATGCCGCTTCAGGAAAACGGTTGTAATTCGGACCGATAATCACCCCCATCCCAAATACTGCGGGCTCTAAAATGTTGTGCAGATTTCCCGAAAAACCGCCGCCAATATAGGCTACTGCTCCAAACGAATAAGCGCTAGAAAGATGTCCAATCGTGTCTAATACCAACACTTCCGTATTCGATTGCAATGTGCCCTTCGTGTAAAGCGCATGAGGACGTTTGAGGGATTTGGTTATTCCTTGAACCGATTTTTCATCAACATTGTGCGGAGCGATAATCACCTTGCATTGCATCTTATTGATTACCGGAAGTAAAATATCTTCATCCTTAGGCCAACAACTACCAACGATAAACACGCGGTCGTTTCCACAGAATTCGGCAATCTTCGCATCCGGACTATGTGATATTTTTGTTTCGTAGACTTTGTCGTAACGGCTGTCGCCAACTATAGAAACATTGGTAATATCTATGGAGTTCAGTAGCTCAACCGACTCTTCATTCTGCACAAAAAACCAATCAAATTGTTTCAGTGTCTTTCTGAAAAACGAACCATACCCTTTGAAAAAACGATGATCTTTTCGGAACAATCCACTGACGTTGTACACTTTTGCTCCTACCTTCTTTGCTTCAATGATGTGGTTCGACCAAAATTCATATTTGATCAAGCAGAAATATTTCGGTTGAAAATGTGCCATCATGGTTCTGGCGTTGCTTGGTGTGTCCAACGGCAAATAACAAACATGATCTGCAGGATGCTTTCGCTTATGATAGTGTTGCATGCCTGAAGGTGAAAAGAAAGTCACGAGAATAAACGCTTCAGGATGTTCGTTTCTGAATTTATGCATCAAAGGCAATCCTTGATCGAACTCACCCAAAGAAGCACAATGAAACCAAATAACCTCACGGTTCTCAGTGTTCGGAAGTTTTGATTTCCAGCCTTTCCGGCCAGTAACCCATTCCTTTGACTTCGCATTAAACAAGGCGTGTATGCGAACACCGATCCCTAAAAGAGAATACCAATATTGTACAAGAAGTGCATCAATCGAAATAAAAATCCTGAGGTTCTCTAGGGTAGATTGGAATCATCCAGCCAACACGAACGCCAAATTGAAGGTCAAATCGTGGTGATGTTGGCACTTCATAATCCGGTTGGTCAAAAAAGATGGTGCGACGCTCGTATGTAATTCCCTCCTGCACATAGAATCCACCGTAGAATTTCAAAAAGCTTTGGCTTGACATGAACGCATAGCCTAAAAACTGATTCGTAGTGAACCCCTGTACCAGGCGGTCGTACCCTTTTCTGTAGTCCAATTCAATTACAGGAACGACATGCTCTTGCGTTTCAACGCGAATTTTGTGAGCAATCCAACCCAATCCAACGCTTGCATACAATCCGGAGTTCGGGTTTGAATTGAAAATGGGGATAACTCTTCCTATATTTCCGTTAATGTTCATCCCGCGTGAGGCAGTCACAACAACCGCTTGATCACCATTTTGATCAGTCAAAGTTCCTTTATCATCTGCTAAATGGGCAAACATTTCTGCTGTATTTGGAGACACGTCATTTCCAAACATATAGCTCGCATCCAAACCATACACCCAATTCTTTTTGTCTTTGTATCCAGCAAAAAAACCAATGTGATTGAAATGACCATGGCGTTCGGCTAAATCGGCCCCAGTTAAATTAAAACCATATTGAATGGAAACCCAAGGCATCGCAATAGCCGAATCTCGGAAGTTCAATTGCGCGTTGGCAGAGAACCCAAGGGTCAAAACAAACAGTGTGGCAATGAGTACGTTCTTCATGTGGGTACAAAAATAAGCCTATCCAAATTGGTTTGCAATGGTTTTAACAGAGAATAGGAGATGTTTTTACGTGTCAAAGGGCACATTTCAATTCCGCTAAATGTTCCCAAATATTTAATATTTCGATTAAAAAGCGACCTGAGCGGAGTCGAAGGGCACTTTTAATGCGCCTGAATACATAATGTTCTTGTAGCAAAGCGGTCTAGTGTCTATTTTACCCGCTCCACCAAAAACCAGGGATTCAATAAGTTTTCTCGATTGTAAAGTAGCGGTTGCTTCGTTTCCCAGTTGATTACACTGCATCCCGAATGATTGCAAATTGCCTGTCCTGCTGCAGTATCCCATTCCATAGTTGGGGCAAATCTCGGATAGCAGTCAGCGGTTCCCTCAGCGACCATACATAGCTTCAGTGAACTTCCCTTCGATATCGTGGCAACGGTTCCGTGCTTTACTTCCTGCGCATTTATAAAATCCTGAGTATCTCCAGACAAATGCGATCTACTGGCCACCACTGTATACGGGCGATCCTCCGTTTTCAAAGGCAATTGACGCGATTGTGACATACGATCTTTGAGTGAAGTATTCTCGCTTAAACAGGTCGTTTTATAAGCGCCAATATCCTCAGAGGAGAAATAAAGTTCTCCCAAAGCAGGCACCAAAATAACACCAGCAATCGGGCGTTGATTTTCAATTAAAGCGATGTTGACAGTAAATTCCCCATTACGTTTTATAAATTCCTTCGTTCCATCTATCGGATCCACAATCCAGAGGCGTTCCCAACCATTGCGTACCTGATAAGGAATAGATTTACCTTCCTCGGATAATACAGGAATTCCAGTGTTTTTGAGGTGTTCCGATATGATTTTGTGGGCGGCAATATCCGCTCGTGTTAGAGGTGTATTGTCGGATTTAAAGTCCACTCCGAAATCATCCGTCTCATAAATTTCCATGATTCGTTTCCCCGCGTCAATGGCTGCATCGATAGCAGTCTCCAGTAATTTCTCCATGCTTATAAAATCATTCCAGCGGCTACGGTTTCGTTAGTAGCATCGTCAATTAAAATAAAACTACCCGTAGTTCTGTTTTCGCGGTACGAATCTATCATTAAAGGTTGGGTGGTACGAATTTTTACGCGACAAATGTCGTTCATACCGATGTCTTTGTCTTCAAGATCACGCTCTAAGGTATTTACATTCATTTTGTAGACTATCTCGCGAATCATTGCTTTTTGTTCATTCGTCGTGTGCAGAATGCTGAATTTTGTTCTTGGGCGCGCTGGTTTATTGTTGAGCCAGCAAATCATTGCTTCGACATCTTGCTTCGGTTCGGGTTGATTGTTTGCCTTGACAATCATATCACCACGACTGACATCTATATCTGATTCCAACGACAAAATCACTGACATCGGAGCGAAAGCCACGTCCAGTTGTTTCGAGTCAAAGTCAATACGAGAAATTTTCGATTGAAAACCAGAGGGAAGCACAACTATCTCATCACCTGGGCGGAAGATCCCACTGGCCACACGCCCAGCGTAGCCACGAAAATCACGGTGTTCTTCATTTTGGGGCCGAATCACCGTTTGAACCGCGAATCGTGCATCTACTTTGTTGATATCACTGCTAATGTGCAATGTTTCGAGAGAATGTAACAACGGTGCGCCCATGTACCAAGGCATGTTTTCGGAACGGTTTACCACATTATCACCTTTCAAAGCGCTAATGGGAATATAATGTACGTCCTTAACCAACATTTTAGAGGCTACTGCTTCGTATTCTGAGACGATTTCATTGAAACGCTGTTCACTCCACTCAACAAGGTCCATTTTGTTAACACAGACAAATACATGTGAAATTTGCAGAAGCGATGCTATGTATGAATGGCGTTTGGTTTGTTCCACAACACCATTTCTTGCGTCAATCAAAATGATGGCTGCATTGGCGGTAGATGCTCCTGTGACCATATTTCTGGTATACTGAATATGCCCTGGCGTATCCGCAATTATGAACTTTCGTTTCGGCGTACTGAAATAGCGATAAGCGACATCGATGGTGATTCCTTGTTCTCGCTCGTCACGCAATCCGTCCGTAAACAATGCCAGGTCCACGCCTTCATGTCCTTTGCGCTGACTCATTTTCTCAATAGCGTCCAATTGATCTTCAAAAATCGATTTGGAATCATACAACAAACGCCCGATGAGTGTGCTTTTCCCATCATCCACACTACCTGCCGTGGTAAACCGTAATAATTGACTTGTTTGTTCTGTCATGGCTATTCTTAGAAATATCCTTGTCGTTTTCTATCTTCCATCGCGCTTTCAGAGCGTTTGTCATCCGCACGGTTTCCTCGTTCGGTTTCACGCATCGCTGCTACTTCAGCAACGATTTTCTCCAAGGTATCGGCGTCCGATTCAATGCCTCCCGTTATCGTAATATCGCCCAACGTTCGGAAGCGAATTTTCTTTGATACGATTTCCTCGTTTTCATCAATTTGCAAATACTCCGATTCTGGAATCCACGAGTTATTACGCCACAATACTCTCCGTTCATGCGCATAATACAAGGATGGGATGGAAATGTTTTCTCGAAGGATATAGCCCCAGACATCCATTTCCGTCCAATTTGAAATCGGAAATACGCGGAAGTGTTCTCCTTCAAAGTGTTTCGCATTGAACAAGTTCCATAGCTCTGGGCGTTGATTTTTAGGATCCCATTGACCGAAATCGTCTCTGTGCGAGAAAAACCGTTCTTTGGCACGTGCCTTTTCTTCATCGCGCCTTGCTCCACCAATAGCACAATCAATGCGCTCTTCTTCGATGGTGTCCAGTAACGTGGTAATTTGTAGCGAGTTCCTAGTGGCATTTTTTCCGCGCTCTTCGGCTACACGCCCTTCATCAATGGATTTTTGAACGGAGCCAACGATGAGATTTACGCCTAATGACGTCACTAGTTTGTCACGAAATGCAATAGTTTCCGGGAAGTTATGACCTGTGTCAACATGCAACAAGGAGAATGGGATTTTCGCAGGGTAAAATGCCTTTTTCGCGAGGTGCGTTACCACAATAGAATCCTTTCCTCCGGAAAATAGAATCACAGGATTTTGAAAATTGGCGGCTACTTCGCGTAAAACGAAAATCGCTTCAGATTCCAATTCTTCCAGATGATCCAAATAATATTTATTCATGGAGTGGCAATTTCGTTGCAATATATGACATTACTTTCTCTGCCGCTTCGTCTACGCTCATTTCTTCTGTTCGTATTTCGACATCTGGATGTTCTGGAGCTTCGTAGGGAGATGAAATTCCGGTAAATGATGGGATTTCGCCCTTACGTGCTTTTTTGTACAACCCTTTGACATCACGACGCTCGCACTCTTCAAGAGAAGTATTCAAAAAGACTTCCACGAAATTTTCAGGCCCAACGATTTCCTTGATTTCTTCTCGGCTTTTCGAGAAGGGTGAGATAAATGATCCCAAAACCACGATTCCTGCATCTACAAACAACTTGCTGATTTCCGCAACGCGTCGAATGTTTTCATCACGATCTTCAGGTGAAAATTTCAAGTTTTTATTGATGCCATCGCGAATATTATCTCCGTCTAGAGGATATGTGTGAACGCCCATTTCATGTAATCTGACCTCCACAGCATTTGCCAATGTCGACTTTCCAGAACCTGAGAGTCCAGTAAACCAGATGAGAAAAGATCCGTGCTTTTTTAGCGACTGTCGATCTTTTTTAGACAGCTCAAATTTCTGACGAATAATGTAGGAATTCATTTGCTCTTCCGTTTCGATTTATCCAAACCAAAATTTGACTTATACCAAGCCCGCTCATGAAAATAATATAGTACCATTTTGATGGCTGCCTCTGCAACAGCAACACCCGAGGCTTTGCTTACCGCATGCTGATCGTCCTTAAAAAACAAAAAAGCCAAGCCAAAAGTAGTGACTGATGCAATTATCCGCCAAGTGATGGTTTTGGCAAGATGTCGTTTTTTTGATGGGTCCATAAGCGTTCGATACACAAAAATACACTTTCCACGATATACATAACCGATACACAGGTTATTCTGTACTGACAAAAATTATTTGTTGTTTAGCTTAGCTGAGTCCTAATCTTACCTTGTCTGGGATCAAGGTACTATGGGTGGGAAGAATTATGTACCAAAAAACATTTAATCTTTGTTCGAATAATCTGTTCTTTCATAGTATTCTTTGGATCTATATTTGGTTTGAACCATAGGTTAGTTTCATTTTGGTCTGCGGACTTCCCCGAAGTCAGGATAATAAAAAGGAATCTTTCGAGTGTTTTTTAAAAGCAGAAAGCCTGCCCACAAGGCAGGCGCACTGTTTCTGACGCGTCAGGTTCTTTTTAATTAAAACACCGAATTATTGCTTTTTCCCTGACGGCTTGGAAGTCCGCAAAAGCGATTTTTGCATACTTTTTGTCGCGTTTGCCAAAAAGTTTGGAAGTAGTTCAGATTAGTTTTCTTTGTTAGCATAAGCTAAAATCCCAAGATAGCAGTCTTGATTCGACTTCATCACATCTAATACTGCTTGCCATAATTTCACAGTTAAAATCATTAAGACTTCAACGCTACTTTAGAGCGTCCCAGTACCAGGCGATAGCCTCACGCAATCCTGCTTCCAAATTGTGGGAAGGTTTATATCCGAGGAGGTTTTTAGCCTTTTCTACAGAAGCCAATGAATGAGGGATGTCCCCAGCTCTTTCTGGTCCATGTTTTACCTCTATTTTAGCAATTTCAGAATCAAATTCGGATAGTAAGTTCTTTAAGTAGGTCACCAATTCGTTCAAAGTAGAGCGCTCACCAACAGCCGTATTAAACACCTGTCCGATGGCTTCTTTGTTCTCTGTTGTCGCAGCCAAATGATTCATTTGAATCACGTTGTCGATGTATGTAAAATCTCTGGAATTTGATCCGTCACCATTGATTGTTGGGGAGTCATGATCTATAAATAATTGAACAAACTTAGGAATCACCGCTGCGTAAGCTCCGTTCGGAGATTGGCGTCGACCATACACGTTAAAATAGCGCAATCCGATTATTTCCATGCCGTAATTCAAGCCGAAAACATGAGCGTACAATTCGTTTACATACTTCGTAACGGCATACGGAGATAGCGGCATGCCAATTTGATCCTCTACTTTCGGCAGTTCTTTGGAGTCTCCATAAGTTGAAGAACTCGCAGCGTAAACAAATCGTTTGACCTTTGCGTCTCTGGCTGCTACCAACATGTTCAGGAAGCCAGAAATATTGGCCTCATTTGTTGCAATGGGATTGTTCAAAGAACGAGGTACTGATCCGAGTGCAGCCTGGTGGAGTACATAATCAACTCCTTCAGCTGCTTTTTGGCACGTTGCCAAATCACAAATATCGCCCTCAATAAAGGTAAAGTTGTCTAATTCTAAAAAAGGCGTAATGTTATGCTTACTTCCTGTGGAGAGGTTATCCAAACACACGATTTTGTTTCCGTGCTGCAACAAGTCTTCACAAAGGTTTGAGCCAATAAAGCCAGCTCCCCCAGTAATTAAAACAGTGCTGTTTGTAATGCGTTGGTATTCCAAATTCCGTGCTTTAACTTGTTAATTTTGACGATCTCAATTGCGCTACAATATTACGAGAATTCAGTGAAAAACTGTCGTTGTTGCCCTTATAATTGCCCAATACATTCTTTCAGGGCCGCTTTCCAGTTTCTTGGCACAATACCGAAGTCAATCTTTAACGCTGAACTGTCCATTACGGAATAGGAGGGACGCTTAGCGGGTGTAGGAAATTCTGAGCTCGGAACTGCATGGATTTCACAGGTGATTCCAGCAAGGGTCATTATTTCTTTGGCAAAATCAAACCAGGTGATATCTCCTGCATTGGAGAAGTGATAGATTCTCTTTTTGAGACTCCATTCTTCATCGAGTAACTGAAGTGAGATTTCAGCAAGATCTTTAGCATACGTGGGACAACCGCGCTGGTCGTTTACCACATTCAAGGACTCGCGCTCCTTTCCTAATCGAATCATGGTTTTTACAAAGTTGTTACCAAAAGTCGAATACACCCAGGAAGTTCGGATAATTAAGGCTTCCACAGTGCTGTCCATTATTGCTTTTTCACCAGCCAGCTTTGAAGCGCCGTACACACCGAGGGGTGCAACAGGATCGGTCAACGTGTAGGGGGATGTTCCATTTCCAGGAAAAACGTAGTCCGTAGAATAATGAATAAGCTTACATTTTAATTCGCTGCTCACTTCCGCCAAATTCTGAACACCTTTTGCATTCACCAGAAAAGCTGACTCCTGCTCAGACTCTGCTTTATCTACCGCTGTATATGCAGCACAATTGATAATTGCATTGATATTGTTGGAAGAAACAAGGTCTTGAAGACACTTTTTATTCGTTATGTCACCCTTTTTTGAATCGACAAACAAAAAAAAATGTTCTGATGTTTTTGCGAGTTCCTGAAGTTCTGAGCCCACCTGACCATTACAGCCTGTCACTAAAATTCTCATGAAAACTGACTTACGTAGTTAGCGAAATCTTGCTGTTGTTTATCCTTTTCCGAAAGTCGAACTTCATCTTTTGGTAAGTGCCAGTCAATATTAAGGTCTGGATCGTCCCAGCGAATGCCTTCTTCCAGTTCCATTGAATAAAAATTATCCACTTTGTAGGAAAAAATAGCCGTTTCGCTCAATACCGAGAATCCATGAGCAAATCCGCGAGGTACAAACAGTTGTTTTTTATTCTCGGCACTCAATAAAACACTGAAGTGTTTGCCGTATGTCGTAGAACTTTTACGTAAATCCACAGCAACATCCAACACCTCACCTTGTACAACGCGAACCAGTTTAGCCTGTGCCATGGGTGGGTTTTGAAAATGAAGACCTCTCAGGACGCCGCGAGATGATTTTGATTCATTGTCTTGCACGAAATGCGTGTCGGCAATCTCTTTTTTAAACCATTGCTCGCTAAAGGATTCCATAAAATAGCCACGTTCATCTCCGTGAACAGTTGGTTCAATTACAAACAAATCTTCAATGCCCGTTTCGGTTTTTTTCATTTCGAAACACGTTTGATTAAGTACTGACCGTAGCCATTTTTTGCCAATGGTTGAGCAAGTTCTAATACCCGTTCAGCAGATATAAAACCTTCCTCATAGGCAATCTCCTCCAAACAAGCCACTTTCAAGCCTTGTCGTTTTTCAATCGTTTGGATAAAGCTACTTGCTTCAAGTAACGAATCGTGCGTTCCGGTGTCCAACCATGCATAACCTCTTCCCATCAATTCAACACGTAAGTCGCCTCGTTTAAGATAGGCATCATTTACAGAGGTAATTTCCAATTCACCGCGAGCAGAAGGTTTGATTCCTTTCGCAATTTCGATCACATCATTGGTATAGAAGTACAATCCTACGACAGCGTAGTTCGACTTCGGGTTTTTGGGTTTTTCCTCTACTGAGATCACATTACCCTCTTTGTCAAACTCCGCAACGCCATAACGTTCAGGGTCATTGACATAGTAACCAAAAACCGTTGATTTGCGATCGATTTCTACATTTTCACGAGCAGATTTTAGCATTTTGGTTAATCCATGGCCGTGAAATATGTTATCTCCCAAAACGAGGCATACATCATCATTTCCAATAAATTCTTCTCCAATAATAAACGCTTGAGCCAAACCATCTGGAGAAGGCTGTTCTTTGTAGCTCAATTTCACACCGAAATTACTTCCATCACCCAACAGTTTCTTAAAATTAGGTAAGTCAATTGGAGTGCTTATGATCAAGATCTCCCGAATGCCAGCCAACATTAAAACGGAAATCGGGTAATAAATCATCGGCTTGTCATAAATCGGCAATAATTGCTTCGAAACTCCTTTTGTAATTGGATACAAACGTGTTCCCGATCCGCCAGCTAAAACGATTCCTTTCATTGAAGTGTAATTTTTCAGGGGTAAAAGTAGGGAAAATAAGTGGCGATTAAAGATTTCGAAGGGCGGAGATGAACGAGACAATTAAACGCAATCTTCTCCGTTAATTGCTAGCAATTGATTAATTTTACGCCCGCCTTCCTGCACCTTTTTGCAAAGCAAGGCGCTCGTTACAAACGGCTAAAGACAACTCTGGATGAAAAAAATACAAATGGTCGATTTGATCTCTCAATATCAGAAGATCAAACCGGCAGTCGATAAGGCAATCGGTGAAATTCTTGAAACGGCTCAATTTATTAATGGCCCAGAAGTCAAGGGATTTCAATCCGAATTGGAAGACTACCTGGGGGTAAAACACGTAATTCCTTGCGCTAACGGCACAGATGCTCTTCAAATTTCTATGATGGCACTTGGTCTAAAGCCTGGTGATGAAGTTATTACGCCTTCATTTACATACATTGCAACAGTGGAGGTGGTTGCCTTGCTTGGGCTAAAACCAGTATTTGTTGAAGTAGACGATAAGACATTCTGCATGGACCCAGATAAATTGGAAGCTGCCATAACACCAAAAACAAAGGCGATTGTTCCTGTGCACTTGTATGGGCAAGCTGTGGATATGGAATCTATTATGGCTATTGCCAATAAGCACGGAATTCCAGTTGTCGAAGATAACGCTCAAGCCATTGGTAGTGATTACCATTTCAGTGATGGGCGATCACAAAAAACTGGAACGATTGGTGCTATAGGTTGTACATCTTTCTTTCCATCCAAGAACCTAGGTTGTTATGGTGATGGTGGTGCAATTTGTACAAACGATGATGATTTGGCTGCGACAATGCGTCAAATTGCCAATCATGGACAAAGCAAGAGGTATTACCACGATCGTGTTGGAGTAAATTCACGTTTGGATAGCATTCAAGCGGCAGTGCTTCGAATTAAGTTACGTGAGTTAGATAACTACATCGACGCTCGTCAAAAAGTGGCAGATCATTACGATGCGTTTTTTGCACAATTTGAGAATATTCAAACACCTGTTCGAGATCCAAGATCCAAGCATGTGTTTCACCAATACACTATGATTCTTGAGGGAATCGATCGCGATGAACTACATCAATTCCTCGCGTCAAAGGACATTCCTTCTATGATTTACTATCCCGTTCCAGCGCACCGTCAGGAAATGTTTAAGTCCTTTAACAGCGAAGAAACTGACTTACCAGTAACTGACTGGTTAACGCATCGCGTGTTGTCATTACCGATTCATACCGAAATGGAACAAGAACAATTGGATTATATCTGTGATGCTGTTGCAGAATTCATGAGTGTGAACGCATAATTACAGAGAACTGAAATTACTATGAAAAAAATTGCTGTAATCGGCACCGGATATGTTGGATTGGTTACCGGAACTTGTTTCGCAGAAACTGGAAATCAAGTGATCTGTGTTGACATCGACGAAGAGAAAGTAGAGAAAATGCGCAAAGGGGAAGTGCCAATTTATGAGCCACACCTCGATGTGATTTTTGAGAGAAACATTAAAGCCAACCGTATTTCTTTTACCACCAACTTAAAGGAAGCTGTGGATTTCGCGGAAATTATTTTCCTCGCTTTACCTACACCTCCTGGGGAGGATGGTTCGGCAGATTTAAGCTACGTTTTAGGGGTGGCGGATGAACTTGGTGAAATAATGACAGATTACAAGGTAATCGTAGACAAGTCAACCGTGCCAGTTGGAACTGCTGAGAAAGTACATGCACAAGTTTCTGAAAAAGCAACGGTTCCTTTTGCTGTGGTATCCAATCCAGAGTTCTTGCGGGAAGGATTTGCTGTAGATGATTTTTTAAATCCAGATCGAGTAGTGATTGGTGCCTCAGATGAACGTGCCATTCAAACAATGACAGAGCTTTACAAACCGTTTATTCGAGAGAATCATCCTATTATCGTTATGGATGAAAAATCTGCTGAGTTGACGAAATATGCGGCAAATTCATTCCTTGCTACCAAGATAACCTTCATGAATGAAATCGCTAATTTCTGTGAATTGGTGGGTGCAGATGTAGACAAAGTACGACAGGGAATTGGTTCCGATTCCAGGATTGGACCTAAATTTTTATACCCTGGAATTGGCTTTGGTGGAAGTTGTTTCCCGAAGGATGTACAAGCATTGGTAAAAAGCGGACGTGAGGTGGATTATACCTTCGAAATCATTAATAGTGTTCTGGAGGTAAACGATCGTCAAAAAATCAAACTTGTGGACAAGGTTGAAAACTACTTTGGTGATGTGGCCGGAAAAACGTTTGCGCTTTGGGGATTAGCTTTCAAGCCCGATACAGATGATATTCGCGAAGCATCAGCTTTGTATATGATTGACCAATTGGTGAATGCAGGAGCAAAAATTGTAGCATTTGACCCAGAGGCAGCAGAAAATGTTAAAAGCGTTATCGGTGATAAAATTGAATACGCTAGTAATCAGTACGATGCTTTGCAAGACGCAGACGCATTGTTGATTGCTACGGAGTGGTCTATGTTCCGCAATCCGGACTTTGCTAAAATGAAAGAATTGCTCAAAGAACCAATCGTATTTGACGGAAGAAATCTTTACGAAGTGGAGAAAATGAAAAATGAAGGTTTCTACTACAACTCTATGGGGCGTGCAGCCGCAGTAATTTCTTACGCAAAATGAGTGAAAGAAAACGCATTTTAATTACAGGTGCCGCAGGTTTTCTCGGTTCCAACTTATGTGACATGTTCATTGAGAAAGATTATCATGTCATTGGAATGGACAACCTGATCACAGGACGAATTGAGAATATTGAACATCTATTCCCGCTGGAGAATTTTGAATTTTATCATCACGATGTTTCAAAGTTTATCCATGTTCCGGGTAAGTTAGATTACATTCTGCATTTTGCATCACCAGCAAGTCCAATTGATTACCTGAAAATTCCAATTCAGACATTGAAAGTTGGGTCTTTGGGAATTCACAACTGTTTGGGATTGGCAAAGGCAAAAAATGCAAGGGTTTTAATCGCATCTACTTCTGAGGTGTATGGAGATCCTGAAGTGCACCCGCAGACAGAGGAATATTGGGGACATGTGAACCCTGTTGGACCACGCGGTGTTTACGATGAAGCAAAACGCTTTCAAGAAGCCATGACAATGGCCTATCATACGTTCCACGGGGTGGAAACACGCATCGTTCGAATTTTCAATACTTACGGACCGCGCATGCGCTTGAATGATGGTCGAGTGTTACCAGCATTTATCGGACAGGCACTTCGCGGCGAAGATCTTACTGTTTTCGGAGACGGTTCACAAACGCGATCGTTCTGTTATGTTGATGATTTGCTTGATGGCATTTACCGTTTGCTGCACTCAGACTACGCCGATCCAGTAAATATTGGAAACCCATCGGAAATTACGATTCGTGAATTTGCCGATGAAATCATTCAATTAACAGGAACAAAGCAGAAGGTCATCTACAAAGAACTTCCTGTCAATGATCCTAAACAACGCCGACCTGACATTACCAAAGCCAGGGAAATTCTGGGTTGGGAGCCTAAAATTGACAGAGCTGAAGGATTGAAACGCACATATGAGTATTTCAAAAGCTTGTCAGAGGAGGAATTGAATCGTTCGTCTCACAATAACTTCGATAAATACATTACACGCTAATGGATTATTTCGCACACGAAACAGCAGTTATTGACGAAGGTTGTACCATAGGGGAGGGGACCAAAATTTGGCACTTCTCTCATATCATGCCAAATTGTATAATAGGTGAGCGTTGTAACATTGGACAGAATGTGGTGGTTTCTCCTGGGGTGGAGCTCGGAGCAAATGTCAAAGTTCAGAATAACGTTTCGATCTACACTGGAGTTGTTTGCGAAGACGATGTTTTTCTTGGTCCTTCCATGGTGTTTACAAATATTACCAATCCTAGAAGCGCAGTCATCCGCAGAGATCAATACGCCAAAACTTTGGTGAAAAAAGGTGCGAGTATTGGTGCAAATGCGACAATAGTTTGCGGTCGCGATATCGGACGATATGCATTCATTGGTGCAGGAGCTGTAGTAACGAAAACAGTGCCCGATTTTGCCTTGATGGTTGGAAACCCTGCTCGACAAATGGGTTGGATGAGCGAATACGGACACCGACTGGAGTTCGACGCGAATGGATTAGCAAAATGTCCAGAGAGCGGAGAGACATATAAATTGGAAGACAAAAAAGTAATTAAGCTGAGTGCATGAGTACTGAGAACAAAATAAAGTTTGCGGTGGTTGGAGCCGGACACATTGGAAAGCGCCACGCCGAAATGATTTCAAGAGAATCACAAGCCGAATTGGTGGCTCTTGTAGATATTCGATCACAAGAAGATTGTGGTGCAGAGGCCTACAAAGTGCCTTTCTTTTCGTCAGTTGAAGAAATGCTGGCGGCAGATCTGGAGATCGATGTAGTGAACATTTGTACACCGAATGGATTGCACGCGCAGCAAAGCCTGGCAGCTCTTGGAGCCGGAAAGCATGTTGTTTGTGAGAAACCAATGGGGCTGAGTAAGGATAATTGTGAGAAAGTAATCTTCAAAGCCTTGCAACAAAACAAACACGTGTTCTGTGTGATGCAGAATCGTTATTCGCCACCATCAGAATGGATTAAATCGGTAGTAGAAGAGGGACTTCTAGGAAGCATTCATATGGTGCAATTGAACTGCTACTGGAACCGTGACGATCGTTATTATAAAAAAGGTGGGTGGAAAGGTACTCAAGACCTGGACGGAGGAACTTTGTTTACTCAGTTTTCTCACTTCATCGATATCATGTACTGGCTCTTTGGAGACATCGATAACATTCAGGGGAAATTTGCCGATTTCACGCATAAAGACTCAACCGATTTCGAAGATTCAGGGTTTGTAAGTTTTGATTTCACCAACGGTGGAATGGGCTGTCTGAACTATTCTACAGCCGTGGCCAACCAGAATTTGGAGAGTTCCATTACCATTATTGGAGAAAAAGGAAGTGTCAAAATTGGTGGACAATATATGAATGAAGTAGAAGTTTGCAATATCGCTGACTACGAAATGCCGACGCTGAAGGAAGCTAATCCAGCAAACGATTACGGACCTTACAAAGGTTCTGCTGCAAATCATAACTTTGTCATTGGCAATGTGATTGATACATTAAAAGGAAACACATCGGCTACTACAAATGCCCTCGAAGGGTTGAAAGTCGTTGAAATAATTGAACGTATTTACAAAGTAAGAGATGGACAAATCAATTTATAACGATCTAATTAACGGAGACGCGGCACTCGCCGTTATAGGTCTGGGATACGTTGGACTACCAATCGCCCTTGAGTTCGCACGAAAAACAAAAGTTATCGGATTTGATATCAATGAAGAACGTGTGGAGATGATGAAAAACAACATCGATCCTAGCAACGAATTGGACAGTTCGGAGTTTGAGGGGTGTGACATAACTTTTACTGCGGATATTGACGACTTAAAGGAGGCGCGATTTTTTGTAGTAGCAGTGCCAACACCCATTGATGATGCGAAATTACCGAATTTAAAACCTCTTTTAGGTGCTTCGAAAACAGTCGGAAAGGCACTTAAGAAAGGAGATTACGTTGTGTTTGAATCGACAGTTTATCCTGGGTGTACAGAAGAAGATTGTATTCCAGTTTTGGAAAAAGTGTCCGGATTGAAGTGGAAAGAGGACTTCATGGTTGGATATTCTCCAGAAAGAATCAACCCAGGAGATAAGGTACACACGCTGCAAAATGTAGTAAAAGTGGTTTCCGGATGTTGCGAAACCTCGTTAGAAGAAATTGCGAAAACATACGAGTTAGTTGTGGAAGCTGGAGTGCATCGAGCATCGACCATTAAAGTTGCCGAAGCCGCGAAAATCATTGAAAACACGCAGCGCGATGTAAATATTGCTTTAATCAACGAACTGTCTATCATCTTCGATAAGCTAAAGATCAATACCTACGATGTGCTCGAAGCAGCAGGGACAAAATGGAACTTCTTGAACTTCAGTCCTGGTCTAGTCGGTGGACACTGTATTGGTGTAGACCCGTACTACCTTACACACAAAGCAAAGCAAGCAGGATATCATGCTCAAGTAATCAATAGTGGTCGCTATGTGAATGATTCCATGGGGTTCTACATTGGAAAACAAACAGTTAAAAAGATCCTTGCGAAAGGAAAATCCATTCAGAACGCAAAAGTTTTGGTAATGGGAGCTACCTTCAAGGAAGACGTGACCGATATCCGAAATTCCAAGGTGGTAGATATTGTAAACGAATTGAAATCGTTTCAGGTGGAGGTGCATTTGGTAGACCCACATGCGTCGTCTGAAGAAATGGAGCATGAATACGGTGTGGCCTTGAAAGAAAATGCCGATAATGATTACGATGCAGTAATCGTTGCCGTAAACCATGAAGCGTATAAAAACAAAACTGAAGCAGATTTCAGAGCATTGATGAAAGACGACTTGGGTGTTTTTGTGGATGTGAAAGGCATTTTCAAAGGGCAAATTAAAAATCTAGATTACTGGAGTCTTTAATGAATTGGAAGAAGAAAATATTAGTTACTGGTGGAGCCGGATTTATCGGTTCACATGTCATTCGTTTGTTTACCCAAAAGTATCCCGACTATTTGATTGTGAACTTTGACAAGTTGACCTATGCTGGTAATTTGAACAATCTCAAGGATGTAGAAGATCGAGAGAACTATGTTTTCGTAAAAGGGGACGTTTGTTCTGTTTCCGACGTTAAAGATACGTTTGAGAAATATGATATTTCTGATGTAATTCATCTTGCGGCTGAGTCACACGTAGACCGTTCCATCGAAGGTCCAATTGAATTTGTAGTGACAAATGTTGTGGGTACGGTAAATTTATTGCAGGCTGCAAGAGATTATTGGGGGAAGGAAGAGGGACATGTTTTTCACCATGTGTCAACCGATGAGGTTTACGGTTCATTGGGAGAGGAAGGATTGTTTGAGGAAACAACAGCGTATGACCCCAGAAGTCCTTATTCAGCCTCAAAAGCTTCGTCAGATCATTTTGTGAATGCTTTCTATCATACTTATGGTTTGCCCATCAAAATTTCCAATTGTTCCAACAACTACGGGAGTCATCAATTTCCTGAGAAGCTAATTCCATTGATGATCCATAACATCGTCAACAACAAACAACTGCCTGTTTATGGTAAGGGAGAAAATATTCGAGATTGGCTATGGGTGGTAGATCACGCCAGTGCTATCGACACTATTTTTCACCAGGGAAGACCTGGAGAGTCCTACAATGTAGGAGGATTAAACGAATGGACCAATATTGATTTGGTGCGTTTCCTATGTAAAATGATGGATGAAAAACTGGGGCGTAACCCAGGAACAAATGAACAACTCATCACCTTTGTAACAGATCGTGCAGGTCACGATTTAAGATACGCAATTAACGCCACCAAATTAGAAGAAGAACTGAATTGGAAACCTTCCATTACATTCGAAGAAGGGCTCGAAAAAACCGTCGATTGGTACTTGGCAAATGAAGCCTGGGTAGAGCAAGTAACCAGTGGTGATTATCAGGATTACTACGAACAAATGTATTCCGAACGGTGAAAAGGTGGAAACGACTTTTCCGTAGACAAAACAAACGCTTATTTCCTGCCGATTTGAGTGTTCTCAAAGCAGACATGCACTCCCATTTGATTCCCGGAATTGATGATGGATCCAAAAATATGGATCAAACCATCGCCATGTTGGCAAAATTTGAATCGCTTGGATATAAGAAAGTGGTTACCACACCACACATCATGAGCGACTACTTTAAAAACACACCTGAGATCATTCTGGGTGGATTGAAGGACGTTCAGGAAACGGCAAAGAAACTCGGACTTAAAATTGAAATTGAAGCGGCAGCAGAGTATTACTTCGACGACGCTTTTATCAAACAATTACAAAACAAAGAAGAACTGCTGACTTTCGGCGATCGCTTTTTGTTGTTTGAGTTTTCATTTCATGAACCGCCAGGTCAAACCGAAGCAATGGTGTTCGAAATGGTAACGCAAAAATACCAGCCTATTCTCGCCCATTTCGAGCGATACACGTACTACCTTGGTTCAGTAGAGAAAGCACGAGAGTTACGCGAACGAGGAGTGAATATCCAGGTAAACGTCAATTCACTCACTGGACATTACGGACCCGCCATTCAAAAGCAAGCAGAATTGCTCATCGATGAAAAATTGGTCGATTTTCTCGGTAGTGATTGCCACCGCATTGAGCACCTTATGAAACTAGAACAAGCTGCATCGCTTCCGTACCTTCATAAAGCCCTAGAACTTCCTTTGAAGAACAGCACTATTTAATTGACTATTTCGAATAGGCAAGGAGGGGCGACTCATCATTTCTTCCAACATGTAGCAACTTCAGGTAAAATCTTTCTAATTTTGTTACCATGGTAAATAAATTAATTATATTTGAAAGAAAATCATCGATATGAATGCATTATTGTTGACCACGTTAGTAGTGTTGGGATTAGCAAGTATCTTATTGCTTTGGAAGAAGGATAAAAGACTGGTAGGAATTTTCAATGCATTGTTTGCTGTGACCTTATTACAATGGACGGCTACCTTTTACAATGGTGAAGGAAGTCAAGCGCTTTATGTATTGTCTGGCGCAATTGTGCTAGGATATTTAATCGCTCAGTTTGTTCCAAAGAAACCAGCAATTGGCGGATTCCTAAGCACAGTACTTGTGTTCGTAGCTTTTTTTACTGCAGGTCGTGGGGAAATGATATTTAACGAAGAGTCAACGGTTGCAGAAACCAAATTCATTGTCGCTGGGATTCTTTTGAGTACAATTGTGCCGTTTCTTATCCGACTTAAACTCAATTTTCTTTCAAAATGGATTCCTGCATTAACGCCTGGTGCCTGGTCAATTTCTACCTATCCATTGTTGGCTGGTCTGGGCTTTTTGATTGCATCTCTGGGAAGTCCAATTTATGGACCGTTATTAGTCGGAGCAGGATTCTTGATCAATTCCTTTTTTGATAACAAACGAAGCGCGAACACAGGTGTTTCTGTATTTGCATTAGCGGTATTGCCGTCGCTACTTATCGGAGAGGAAGTGAGTGCTGTACTGACGGATGCGGATGTCATAGGTGGATTATTGATTGGTGCGTTCTCAGTCGTCTTATTAAACAAATTATGGTCGGGTAAAAGAAGTGCCATTCTTGTAGTTGTGGCCTATGCAATCATTTTCGGTGTAACGTTTGGAATAGTTATGGCGGGCGGAACGTACCCACTCCTAGGAGGGTTGGATGCTTTTGTTGCCATTCTTATTGGTGCAGCAATCGTAAATGCTGTGAAGGGGAAAGCGTTACAAGGAGTTTCTTTGTTTGCACCACTTTTTGCACTGGGTTTGGCGGCTCCAACCTTGTTAGTAAACGAGGAGGAAGAAAGTGAAAAGAAAGTAATTATCACCATGGATGATTCAGAATCCGATGCCAATGGAGAAAAGGAAAAAGGTCCGAACGTGCTGCCGTTGACTGAGCTATCAGGAAACTACACAATTGTCCCAGATGCTTCGCTGGTCGATTTTAAACTTGGAAAGAAAGGAAAAGAAACCAAAGGACAGTTCAAGAAAATATCAGGCTCATTCTCCATTCCAGAGGATCTATCAAAGGCCAAAGTAAATGTTGTTATGGATATGAAAGACTTTACCACATTTAATAAAATGCGTGATAAGAGTCTAGCAGGAGAGGATTACTTCAAAACAGATCAATATCCGAAAATGACTTTCAAGGGAACAGGATTTGAGGAAAAGGGTGAGAACATTTACGAGGTTTCGGGAACCTTCTCCATGCTCGGTCAATCAAAACCGGTAACAATTAAACTACAGCGAATCGAATTGGAAGATCGGATTGTTCTGATTGGTTCGGGATCTTTAGATCGTACAGAATTTGGAATGACGCCAAACGCTAATGAAGGAAACGTTGTCAGCTTTAACTACCAGGCAGAGCTTCAAAAATAAAGAGGGCTACCTAGCAATTGTCCATCTCGTAGGATTAATGCAGGGAAGGGAACTTTAAGATAATTGAATTGTTTCACAATCGTCTTTAACCAGGGGCGCTTTATTGGGAGTTGACTGAAATCAATGTCTAGAGAAAATAAAAATTCCCGTTGCTCTTGGTACGTAGTGTTCGAAAACGGGTCGTAATAAGTAGATTCCGAACCAACCAATTTTTCGTGCACGCTGTATCCAAAAGATAGACAGGCCCACTTCGGGATTTTACTGCTTTTGAAAAAACTGCCCGGGCTAAAGCTCAACCAATACGTCTGCCCGTTATAGTCTTTCAACAACGATTCTGAAAAAGTACTTCCAAGAACCTGAGGGCGCACCGTAGCAAAAGGTGTGGGACTGTAAGAAAACTTCGGAATTATTCGTTGCTCTTTCCAGATTAATTCTTGTGAGGTATATATAGAGGATCCGATGACGTTGGAGGCAAAATCTGCCCAGGACCACCCATAAGTTCCAGAAAATCCATCCAAAACTTCCAGTGTCGTCTGATAACCCATCGAAATTCCAAAGCCAAGCCAGGTAGATGTTTTTTGATTGACACCTGTCCACTCGTACAAGTCCCCGGTCAACTTATTTAGCTGATAAGCCGTGTAGACATGTCCTGCCTTGTCCATTTGCAGCCAATTTCTGGAGTCATCAAAAAACTGAAACGTCCCATTCGATTCTTCTGTATACCAAACCGTCTGAAGTGCAATCATTGATCCTGCCCAGGTTCCTCCTATAGAAGAGCTTACGCCAATAACACGACCTTTCTTTGGATTGGAGGCTCTTTCAAAAAAGCGTTGCTCCTTCGAAGTGGGTAAAGAAGCGCTATCTTGAGCCAATGCATTTGCACAGATTGTACCCAGAAGCAATATGGCAAACGATTTAAGCATATCCAAAATTACGTTAAATCAATAACTTACTTAAGACATAAGCGTATTTTTAACAGCGCTGTTTCTATCTATGGAAATATGCTATTTTTGTTCGTTTACGAAGAATCGCTGAAACAAGCTGCACTTCAACACAAAAAACATTTGAATGACTAATATCAAAGACTGGAACGACATTAAAACCAACGATAGTTGGGCAATTTTTAAAATTCTTGCTGAGTTTGTAGATGGCTATGAACGCATGGCGAAAATTGGCCCATGTATTTCAGTTTTTGGATCAGCGCGCACAAATCCAGACAACAAGTACTACCAAATGGCGGTTAAGGTATCTGAGCTTTTGGCGAAAGGTGGATATGGTGTCATTACTGGAGGCGGACCTGGAATTATGGAGGCCGGAAATAAAGGTGCACAGCAAGGCGGAGGAAAATCGGTTGGATTGAATATCGATTTACCATTCGAGCAAAGCCATAATCCATACATCGATCCTGAGCACGTGTTGGAATTTGATTACTTCTTCGTGCGCAAGGTAATGTTTGTAAAATATGCCCAAGGTTTTGTTGTACTTCCAGGAGGATTTGGAACCTTGGATGAATTGTTTGAGGCACTAACCCTTATTCAAACCAAGAAAATAAATCACCGTCCTGTCGTTTTAATCGGCAAAGAGTATTGGTCCGGATTGTTCGATTGGATTAAAGCCCACATGCTGGAAGCAGAGTCCAACATCTCACCGAAAGACCTCGATCTCTTCGGAATAGTTGACACTGCAGAAGAGGCATATCGTTATATCGACGACTTCTACAAGTCGCACGAAATGTCACCTAACTTCTAAATTCATAAGCGCGGATTCCCATGAAAGAATTTTTCAAAAAACTCGGAAATTTCATTTGGAGCAAAGCATTCGGAATCAATTTCGCGATACTGATTGTACTCTACCTTGGATTGTATTTTGGACTGCAGTCATGGCTGAAAAGCACAACCAATCATGGCGTAGAGGTGAGTGTTCCGAACATGGTGGGTAAGAATTCGAACAACGTAAAATCACTTCTAAAAAATACAAACCTAACGTATGAAGTGCTAGACTCCATTTACAAACCCGATGTAGTAGAAGGAACTATTCTGGCGCAAGATCCGAAAGCCACTTCAATGACGGGAGTGAAGGTAAAAGAAGGACGTCGAATTCGTTTGCGTGTTTCCAAGCGAACCATGCTCGTAGAAATGCCCAATTTAGTTGATAAGTCACAACGCTTCGCAGAAGGAGTTCTGAGAAACCGCGAATTCCGCTACACACTGGAGTATAAACCCACGAAAGAAGCAGATGGTGCAGTGTTAGAGCAATGGTATAAGGGTAAAAAAGTTCAGGAAGGGCAAAAAATTCCTATCGGCTCCAAAATAAAATTGGTTGTTGGACGTAATGAAGTTGGAATCCTTCAGGATTTGCCAAACCTTTCTGGTATGAGTATCGTTCAGGCACAAAACGAAGTAGAACGCATGATTAATATGGAGTTTCTGCTGGGTGTGTGTCAAGGGTGTGAAACGCCAGAAGACTCGTCTGCTGCAATCGTGTTTACACAATCGCCAGAGTGGACGGAAGGTGCAACGGTTGAATCAGGTGGTTCAATCGTGATCATGGCGCGTGTTCCAGGTGAAGAGATCCCAGAATAACCTTACAAGACTTATGAAGTATATCGGAATCTTTTGTTGCTTGCTACTGGCAACGTTATCATACGCACAAAAACCAGGAGAGAGTGTTGGACCACTGACGGGTAATCCAGTGCTTCAATCAAAAGCTAAAAAACAATTGTCTCAACCGAAGTCAGCTCAAACGTTTGATAGCACCTTCATATACATTTCAGATACCATCAGTCTTCCGGTCTTTGATGATTTCAGCTCGGACAAGTTTCAGAAATACACCGAAGATTTCAATGCACCCGGTGTGACTTCTGTTTTAGAGTATCGCCTGCTGGATCTGTCCTCGCAACCCTTACCAAATGGATTCGTTGGAACACAGCAGCAAACCTTTCGCATTGTATACAATGAGCAAACGGGAGTGGCAACAAATACCAATTTTGCACCGACTGATATCCAATTAGGTGACCAATCGAGCTATCCTACATCATATAATACGATATCCTCCTATCCTCCCTATTACATCTACGATTCTATTCCGCAAGCAGGAGGGGTGGATCCGAATCCAGATACGGTTTATATTGTTGGTCCAGAACTTACGCAAGACTCAGCGCGCCAGTTCTTCATGCCAATCAGTGATCCCGAAATGATTTGGGAAGATAGTTATGTGTACCTTAACAACACAATGGCAGTTGATCCGTGGTCTTTAGGCGTGGTTACTTTTGACGGATTGAATGAATTCGGTTTTCCGTACGCCATAAATTCAACCCTTACCAATTACGCAGACTATTTGACGTCAAAACCCATCGATATGAGTGGGGTAACAGTTGCGGATTCCATGTATTTGACTTTTGTTTACCAGGCCAAAGGATTGGCAGATCAGCCAGAACCAGGTGATTCATTAGTGCTTCAGTTTTATGCATCCAATCTCAATCAATGGCGCAACGTCTGGGCTACCAATGGAGTTGCTCTCGATACATTCAGAGCAGGACACATTTCCATAGTGGATCCAGATTATTTTACCGATGCATTCCAATTCAGATTTGTCAATTATGGTGGCTTGTCTGGTAGCTTGGATCACTTCCATGTCGATTATGTCAACTTGCGTTCTGTTCCAGGTTTTGGAGGTTCAGCAGATTCATTGTTACGCGATGTTGCCTTTTCTTATCCTTTGAATACATTACTCCAGGACTACACATCCGTTCCTTGGGATCATTACAAAAATTTAGCGAACCCTAACGATGTGATGTCACCAAACGTGGGTATAAAAATGGCGAATAGCTTTCCGACAGATATTAGTGCAAACGACGGAACATTAGAGGTGTATCATAATAGTGGTTTGGAAGGTTCTGGAACATTGGTTAGTGACATTCTCTGCGACAACGTAAATGATAACTACTTCGCTTTGGATATTCCGTATTCCGAGCACAACGTTCAAACGTTTTACACCTTTGACCAGGCAAAACCAGGGATTTCTCAAGATTTCGAAGTAATCGCTACAGCAACAGGCGGGGCTCCAAATTTAGCGCAAAACGATACTACCAGTTTCATTCAAACTTTTCAAAACTATTATAGTTATGACGATGGTAGTGCAGAAGCAGCTTACGGTACAACTGGAATTCAATCCCGACTTGCTATTCAGTACACCACCTACGAGGCCGATTCAATCATTGGACTCGCTATGCACTTTGTCCCATCTGTAGATGACGTTTCAAACAACCTGTTTTTAATTACCGTTTGGGAGGATAATAATGGCGTTCCAGGCGATACATTATACGAAGACAATCTTTTCAGTCCGAGGACACCATCTTATAACTTCGGGTATAACATGTTCTCATATTACTTCTTACGTGACACGATGCGACTTCCTGTGAACGGAACTTTTTATGTAGGGTGGCGACAGTTTGAAGCAGATCGCTTAAATATTGGTTTGGACAGAAATATTGACAACAGTGATCACACTTTCTTCAGTATTGATGGAGGGGCAACCTGGGAACAAGCTACAGAGCCTGGTTCTGTGATGATTCGTCCTATTTTTTCAACCGATATGAATGTGACATTGAATGTCGAAGAAAAGGCTGAAATAGAAAGAATCTCAAAAATTTATCCGAATCCAACAAAAAATAAGGTTACCATTGAACCATCTGTTACATATAAGGGTGCCATCTTGCGAAACATGCAAGGTCAAATTGTAAAGCAAGTCGAAGAAACAGAGTTTTACATGCAAGATCTACCTTCAGGAATGTATCTTCTTGAAGTTATCGGTGAAAGTAAGATGCACAGGATTAGTAAAATGTAACAATGCAGGATTTTGAAGAGCATAAAGTAGACGACGAACAACAGGAGGAGCTGTATGAACACCATCGTTTTACCGCAGATGAAGGTCAGGAGGTTCTCAGGATTGATAAATTCTTAATGGATCGTATGCCGAATACCTCTCGAAGCAAAATTCAAATCGCGGCGAAAGGCGGCAATATTCATGTCAATAAAAAGCCGGTCAAGCAAAACTACAAAGTAAAACCTGGAGATGAGGTTTCCATCGTGCTGCCATATCCTGTTCGTGAAATTGAGCTTGTTCCACAAGATATCCCTTTAAATATTGTTTACGAAGACGAATCACTTGTGGTGGTGAACAAACCAGCGGACATGGTGGTACATCCCGGATATGGCAACTACAAAGGAACACTCGTAAACGCCCTTGTCTATCATTTTGACAATCTGCCCCAGAAAATTGACAACTATTACGGTCGACCTGGGTTGGTGCATCGATTAGACAAACATACCACAGGCTTACTCGTAATTGCCAAAACAGAATCAGCTTTGACTAATTTGGCCAAGCAGTTTTACGATCGCACAACAGAAAGACGATACCATGCTTTGGTTTGGGGGAATGTCCAGGAAGACGGAACCGTAACAGGAAACATCGGACGTTCTTTGAAAAATCGTAAGGTTATGACGGTTTTCCCAGAAGGGGATTACGGAAAGCACGCCGTAACACATTACAGAGTTTTGAAACGATTCGGATATGTAACGTTAGTAGAGTGCAAACTGGAAACAGGAAGAACGCATCAAATCCGTGCACACATGAAGTTCATCGGACATCCATTATTTCATGATCTGGAATATGGAGGCGATAGTATTTTGAAGGGAATGCCTACCAGTAAGTACAAAAAGTTCATATCGAATTGCTTCGACCTCATTCCTGGACAAGCACTCCATGCGAAAACACTTGGTTTCCAGCACCCAGACAAAAATGAATTTATCCGATTGGACTCTGAATTGCCAGATGGCTTTCAAAGAATCCTGGAAAAATGGACGACATATATAAAAGAAGATTAACCAAAAAAGTTCAAATTTGAAAGCATTGTGAAATAACGAAAGGCTATTGTGCATCAACAAGTTTTTTTGTTACTTTTACGGTCATTATAACCCAAATGCTACGAAAGCGAACCAATACGAAAAGGACAGCTATGAAGTTTAAACATGCCTTATCACTTGTATTCATTGTAGTTGCAACAATGGCAACTGCACAAAACTCACAAGTACTAAAAGCCCGCACGGCGTACATGAGTGCAGCATTCGCAGATGCGCAAGAATTGGGAAAAAAAGCTTACGAAAGTATTCCCTCTAAAAACAATCGAAGAAACCTACGTTTGAAAGGAGAAATGGCAACCTTAACAGGTGATTGTTTCCGCTTGCAAGAAATGTACCGACCAGCAAATGAGTGGTACGACAGAGCTATCTTGCTAGAATATTACAACGAAGATCCAGACGTGTATCTCCACAATGGAGATATGTTACGTATGATGGGGGAAAACGCAAAGGCAAAGGAAATGTACCAGGAGTACATGAAATTGGTGCCTGAAAGCGACTTGGCGAAAGCTGGTTTGGAATCCATCAAAATGAATGAAACGTTCGTGGAAAACAAAACTCGTCACGTTATCGAAAACGAGGTAGAGTTAAATACCGAATTCTTTGATATGGCCTCTGCCGTAGGAGATCGTAAAGGTGTGAAAATTTACTTCGGTTCAAGTCGAGACGGTGGTGTTGGAAGCGAAGAGTCTGCTCGAACAGGTGGTCCGCAAATGGATCTTTGGGTTTCTGAGTTAGATAAAAAAGGAAATTGGACAAAACCATATTTGGTATTAGAAAGTGATGAAGGAACAATCAATACACCTGACGCAGAAGGAACCGTATGTTTCGATGATCGTTTCAAAAAGATGTTCTTTACGCGATGTCCTGTAATGAAAAAACAAAACCTAGGTTGTGAAATCTGGATGTCCGAAGCGGCAAACAGAACCGAGTGGAAAGAGCCTATCGAATTGACTTGGCTGCGTCCTCACGATTCAGTATCAATTGGTCACCCAGCTACAATCGACGGAAAGTTTCTAGTATTCGTTTCGGATCAAGAAGGTGGATTTGGAGGTAAAGATCTTTGGTATTCAACTTACGACCGTAGAGAGGAAACGTGGTCCGCACCAACAAACATGGGGCCGGAAATCAACACGGCTGGTGATGAATTGTTCCCAACTTTCGCATTAAATGGAGATTTATTGTTTTCAACAGATGGTCGCCCAGGAATGGGAGGTTTGGACTTGTTCCGTGCAAAACGTGTTGGAGAAGAAAATAAATGGGAAAACCCAACGAACCTGGGTACGCCGTTGAACTCAAAAAGTAACGACTACGCTTTAACAGAGATTGATGATCGTAACGGATACTTCACATCAGAGCGTAAGAGCGTGAATGGAGAATACAACGTGGATATTTTCTCTTACAACATTCCTCCGTTCTTGTATTCATTGAAAATGGATATTCATGAATTCGGTGAGCCATCGCGTAAAATCGAGGACGTTCGAATCACTGTGAAGGGTGAAAATCCAGGTGAAACGTGGGAAGGATATTCCAATGCTCAGGGAGCCATTTTCTGGGATATTCGTCCAATCGAAGACGAAACGTTTGGTACGCGGTACATCAATGAAAACTCCACGTACACAATTACCATTTCTGGAGATCCTAAAAAGTATTACGAACAACCAGAACCGCAGATAATCACTACAGAAGGATTGGATTACCCGCAGGACTTCGTGGTATCTATGAACTTGATCCCGAAACGACCAATTCGTTTGCCAGAGGTACGATATCCTTTGAACAAGTGGGAATTGTTGATCGACTCAACTGGAGCAAAACCATTTAATTCCAAGGATTCACTTCTGTACGTATACAAAATGTTGGAAGACAATCCTAAACTTGTAATCCAGCTGAACTCACACACGGATTCACGTGGTAGTGCTGCTCGAAACGAGAAGTTGGCAACCAATCGTGCACGTCGTTGTTACAAGTTCTTGGTAGAAGAAAAAGGAGTAGATCCACGTCGTATCGTTCCTGTAGGAAAAGGTGAGTCAACACCAAGAACGGTCTACAAGAAAGGAGATACTTATTCTGTGATTCCTCCACAAGAAAAAGATGCAGATTTTGATGAATGGGAAAAGATAGTCCTGACTGAAAGATATATCAATCAGTACCGCCGTTCTGATAACGAACTATTCGAAAGATTGCATCAGTACAATCGTCGAACGGATGCAGATATTCTGTCATTGGACTTTGATCCTGAGACAGCAGAACCAGCTGATCCAAAATACTTGGAGTACGTTCCATACTAGAAGGTATTCTACTTAAAATATGGACCCTGACTTCGAAAGAACGTCAGGGTTTTTTTGTATCTTAAAGTAAATAACCTAAAACCTACCACAATGTCAGAAGAGTATCTCCACTTTATTTGGAGCTTGAAACGAATTGTTGCCACAGACCTGCGCACACAAAACAATGAGTCTATTCAGATAATGAGCGCTGGACTCCACAATACTATTCAGGCAGGTCCGGACTTTAGTCATGCCAAATTAATAATTGACGGAATTGAATGGCATGGCCCCGTAGAAATTCATGTTAAAAGCTCCGATTGGTATGCCCACCAGCATCATGTTGACCCTGCATATGACAATGTTATTTTGCACGTAGTATTCGAACATGATAAAGAAGTTGAGCAAAACGGTCGGATTTTGCCCACTCTGGAATTAAAACCTTTCTTAGATTGGCAGCATTATGAGCAATACGCACGTTTTAAAGGTCGAAAAAATGATATTCCTTGCGCAGCGTCTTTGAAGGAAACCGATCCTTTATTTATTGAGAATATGATGGAAAAGGCAATACTTCAAAAATGGAGTGAAAAAGTTCGAATTCTACAGGAGTACATTATCGATCCTAACGATGCCATGATCACTTTTTTAGGAAGTGCCTTCGGTGGACATTTGAACATGCATCCTTTTCTTCAAACACTTGCTACGGTTTCTGCATCAAGACTTAGAAGTATGGCGCCAATGAAACGGTACAACTTGCTTTTAACGCAAAGCGGAATGGTATTCAATAACGCTAAAGTCATAGATCGTTGGCATTTCAAAGGGAATAGACCCAGCAACTTTCCATCGAAACGATTGTATCAATTTGCCTTTTTTATGCACGATGATCAACTCAAGCTATTGGCAGAGTTATCCAGTCCGCAAGAAGTGATTGAAAGGTTTGATGAAATAATGAAACCTAAAACGGAACAGCTACGATTGAGTCAAAACTTTAAAAACCAATTATTGATTAATGCAATCGCGCCCTTCTTTTATTATTGTGCGCACCATGAGCAACAAGAGCGTCATCAAGAGTTTGCATTGGAACTATTAAGATTGCTTCCTCCAGAAAACAATACCATTACAAGAAAATGGGCAAACATCGACAAGCGACCTAAAAATGCATGGGAGTCTCAAGGATTACTGGCCTTATATCGCTACCATTGTAAAGCGAAAAAATGCCTATCTTGCGAAGTGGGAAACGCCATTATGGAACCGTCAAAATGATACAGAAAATAATCTTCTTTTTTGAAATGAAATCCTTCGGGGTCTGCGCCTGGTGGGCTCGAAAATTGGGTATTAGCTCTGCGAAGGTTCGTTTGGGATTTATCTATGCTTCCTTCATTGCTCTGGGGTCGCCCTTGTTGATATACCTTATCATGGCTTGGATTCTAGAGCATAAGCATTATTTCAAATTGCAGCGAAGGAAAAGAAACACTATCTGGGAATTGTAAGCAAACATGTTCGTCAAGTCTACACTTTTCAAAAGGATGTCCTACTTCCTTGGTTTGATAGCATTCATTATGCTAGGCGGAACAATGGGATACATCATTATCGAAGGCTGGGGTGTTGTGGATGCGCTGTACATGACCATCATTACTATTTCAACCGTTGGGTTTGCTGAAGTTGCCCCATTAACAGAGTACGGTAAACTGTTCACAGCATTTTTGATTGTTACAAGCTTTGGTACGTTTGCCTATGCTGTGACATCACTTACACGATATTTTATTGGGGGAGAATACAAACGTTATATCAAAGAATACCGAGTAATGAAAGAGACAAAAAAGATGCACAATCACGTTATTATTTGCGGATTTGGTCGTGTAGGACTTCAAGTGGCGATGGATTTACACGAAGCAGGGAGTGAATTCGTAATCCTCGAAATGGATGACGAAGTAATCGACCATTGGTCCAGTCACCCAGAGTATCTGTTCATAAAGGGTGATAGTACTGATGATGAAGTGCTGGATAGAGCTGGTATCAAAAGTGCCAAAGCCATTATTACTTGTATGCCAAAAGATGCCGACAACATTTATGTTGTGTTGGCAGCACGTGAAAAAAATCCACAAATCTTGATTGTTTCCAGAGCATCCATGAATACCTCGGTTTCCAAACTCCGAATGGCCGGTGCAAATAATGTGATTATGCCTGATTCTATCGGAGGGTCCCATATGGCATCCTTAATCTCTAACCCAGATGTTATGGAGTTTCTGGATATCATACGTGCTCAAGGAACACTGGGCGCAAACATGGATACCGTTACATATGATCAGCTGCCAGTAGATCTTCAAGGCAAAACTATTCGAGAACTTGAATCTCACAAAGTGACGGGGGTCACAATTATCGGTTTTCGTGAACAAGATGGTGAGTACCAAATCAACCCTGAGGAATCTACAATTGTTGGGCCGGGTTCAAAACTATTTGTACTGGGCAATGCGGAGCAAATTAAAAACTTCGTCAAGTACTTCAAATAACACTAGTGTAGTGAAAATGCCGTCCATCTAGTTCGCCATTGCTGCGTGCTATATTTTGTTATATTTGGTCAACTTGAAAACTAGCACAAAATCTACGTAATGAAGAAGTATCTATTCGGACTGATTTTCCTTTTTATCTCAATGGCTACGTTCGCAGCGAAAAGCGATACAACTTATAAGCACTATATGGTTGCTGAAGTTGACCACGAAGCACAGATAATTACTCTCAAGCCAACTACAGATACCAACGTGGTGAGCCAGGCAATTGATGCAAAATTCGACCGGGCCTTCCGACCAGTAGCAGATTTTATAACAGGAATTATTTTCTACGGGATTAACTTCGGGAGTATTGAGAAAGAGTACAAAGTTGTCATAGACGGAGAAAATAAGAAAGGTAAAGAGGTAGATTTTACCAAAATAAAAATTGGCGATTCTCAGAAGGCGAAAGGCGTTGAATTGATTGATAAAAATGGACTCCTCAAAATGAGTGACGGTAAAGTCATCATGACGGGGGCAGGAACAGGAGATGTTCGGGTACGCCTTACCGCTCCGTATTATACTGTTCCATTGGTTTTAATAATCCTACTTCTCGGAGCTACGTTTTTTACCATTTATTTTGCCTTTCCAAACGTTCGTTTGATTGGTACAGCAATTCGAATTGTTCGAGGGAAGTACGACGATATTGATCATCATGGAGCGGGAGAAATGGCTGGTGACTCCACATCCGGAGGAGATGCAATCGAAACAATTGGTATCGAAGGAGCTCAAGGGGAGGTAACGCATTTTCAAGCGCTGACTGCGGCACTTTCAGCTACAGTTGGTTTAGGAAATATTGCTGGTGTGGCCATAGCCATTGCATTAGGTGGTCCAGGTGCGACATTTTGGATGATCATTGCCGGTTTTATCGGGATGGCTTCCAAGTTTACTGAATGTACACTGGGGGTTAAATATCGCGAGGTGGATAAGGACGGGACTGTGTATGGAGGTCCTATGCATTACTTGTCCAAGGGACTCAAGGAACGTAACATGGGGAAACTCGGAAAAGTTCTTGCAATTTTCTTCGCAATTATGTGTGTTGGAGGTTCGCTGGGCGGTGGAAATATGTTCCAGGCAAATCAGGCAGCTTCACAATTCACAAAAATGGCCGGTCTCGAAAGCGGGTGGGCAGTGTTTATTTTTGGAGTCGTAGTATCAGTTCTAGTTGGTATAGTCATCATTGGAGGTATTAAGAAAATCGGAAAGGTGACCGAAAAAGTTGTACCATTTATGGCTGGGACATTCGTTCTTGCTTCGCTCATCATTCTGGGCATGAACTTCAGTTTGATTGGTGATGCCTTTGGAATGATCTTCGACGGAGCGTTCAACGCAAGTGCGGCACTTGGTGGTTTCGTTGGTGTTTTGATTGTTGGTTTCCAGCGTGCAGCTTTCTCGAATGAGGCAGGAGTCGGTTCAGCGGCTATTGCTCATTCTGCAGTAAAAACAAAGTATCCAGCGAGTGAGGGGATCGTAGCCTTACTTGAGCCATTTATTGATACAGTGGTAATCTGTACAATGACCGCTTTGGTTATTATTATCACCAATTTAAAATCAGGATTGTTTGATTACGGAAACCTTGAAGGGTCTAACGTAATTGTGAACAAAACAGGAGAACATGTCGGTGGGGTAGATCTAACCTCTATGGCTTTCGACTCTGCCATTCCACACTTCTCCATCATCTTAACGATAGCGGTAATTTTGTTTGCATTTTCAACTATGCTTTCTTGGTCGTACTACGGGTTGCAAGCGTGGAAGTTCCTATTTGGAAAAGGAAAGGTAGCCGATACGGTATACAAAGTACTGTTCCTACTTTTCATTATCGTCGGTGCATCTGTGAGCCTCGGAGCTGTTATTGATTTCTCAGATGCCATGATATTTGCAATGGTCTTCCCGAATATTATCGGTTTAATGTTCTTGGCACCTAAAGTGAAGCAAGAATTGAAAAGATATAAGGAAGCCATTCGAAAGAAAAAGGAAAACCCTGAAGCGAAAAAAGTTTAGATGGCTATCTCAAAGAGAAATAGACGAGGTATTTGGCTACTGATACTTTTGTGTGTGACTCTTGCATATATCCCAAGAGTATTAGCGGATTGGAATGATAGTACAATCGAGGTATCTCACAAGACTTTAATCCAAGCTGAGAATAAGGTTGAAAAGCAACAGGAAATTGCAAAGACGAAAAAGAAGCAACGAAATAAGAAGCGCAAAAAAGTATACAAATCACCACCGGCGAAATTCAACCCAAATGAATATAGCAAAGAACAATGGATGTATCTTGGGTTATCAGAAAAGCAAACAGATGTTGTGATGAAGTTTACCTCGAGAGGAGTAAAATCGAACGAGGAACTCAAGAAAATCTTTGTGATACCGGACGAAGTATTTGAACGTATCAAAGACTCGACGTTTTACCCAGAGCAAAGGGCTAAATTCGAAAAGCAAACTTTTGAGGAAGACTTGGTAATGATTGACCTAAACAGTGCAAGTCTTGAAGAGTTGAAGTCGCTTCCTGGGATCGGAGACTTTTACTCCAATAAGATTATTGAGCATAGAGAAAATCTCGGCGGTTTTATTGGAAAACACCAATTGCTGGAGCTTTGGAAGTTCGGAACAGAACGATATGATAAAATTAAGAGTCGAATTACACTTTCCGAAAACATTAAGAAAATCAATATCAATAAAGCCGATATAGATGCACTGAAAAATCATCCTTACATCTCCTACAAAGTGGCAAACTCTATTGTAAAAATGAGAAACGCGCACGGAGAGTATCAAAACCTTGAGGATATTATGAAATCAGTGCTAATCGATCGTGAGTTGTTCAATAAAATTCAACCCTACTTAACCCTCTAAAGTATGTTGCATCAAGAAGTAAAGAAAGCCATTCGGGATATTCCTGATTTTCCGAAACCAGGAATTGTTTTTAAGGATATCACACCGATAATGCAAGATGCAGAATTGTCAAAATCGATTGTTCAGCACCTGAAAACAGTGTATGAAAGTCAGGGAATCGAGGCTGTCGCGGGAATTGAAAGTCGTGGCTTCCTGATGGGCTACCCATTAGCTATGGAATTAGGTGTTCCTTTTATCCTGATACGTAAAAAGGGGAAGTTGCCTCATAAAACGATTAGCTACGATTACGACTTGGAGTATGGCTCGGCAACAATTGAAATGCATATCGATGCGGTATCTCCAGGACAGCGTGTCTTAATTCATGATGATTTATTGGCGACAGGAGGCTCAGCAGAAGCAGCGGCAAAACTTATTAAAAAGGGAGGAGCAGAGGTAGTCGGTTTCGATTTTTTGGTAGAATTGGAATTTTTAAAAGGAGCCGATAAATTGAGGGTTTTATCTGACAATATTCGTAATTTAGTAGCCTATTAACTGGATAGATTATTAACTGTCCGATCCTTATTTGAGCCTAAAATGAATTTCGAAAAAAATGAAAACCAGCAGATGATTGCCCAGATGGTGCGCGACTTTGCTGAAAAAGAGATCCGTCCTAACTTGAACAAATGGGACGCAGAAGAGTTTTTTCCAATTGATACCATGAAACAAATGGGTGAGTTGGGGCTATTGGGAATGTATATTCCAGAAGAATATGGAGGAAGTGGTATGGGATACTTCGAGTATGCAACTGCGCTCATGGAGCTTGGTAAAGTGTGTGGTGGAGTTGGGCTAAGTGTTGCAGCACACAACTCACTCTGTACGGGGCATATTTACTATCACGGTAGTGAGGCGCAAAAAAAGAAATACCTTCCAAAGTTGGCCTCTGGAGAGTGGATTGGTGCTTGGGGATTGACAGAACCAAACACGGGTTCTGATGCAATGCGTATGAAAACTACTGCTGTAAAGGACGGAAATGAATGGGTAATTAACGGAGCCAAAAACTGGATCACGCATGGATTATCCGGGGACGTTGCAGTAGTACTCGTTCGAACAGGCGAGCTATTGGACAGTAAAGGAATTACAGCTTTTATTATAGAAAAGGGTACTCCAGGTTTTTCAGCCGTTAAGATCAAGGATAAATTAGGAGTTCGTGCAAGTGAAACAGCTGAACTCATTTTTGACAATTGTCGTGTTCCAGATGAAAACGTCATCGGTGAAGTAGGTATGGGATTCGTTCAGGCTATGAAAGTATTAGATGGTGGACGTATTTCTATTGCGGCACTGAGTTGTGGTGTTGCGCGTGGAGCGTATGAGGCATCTGTGAAATACGCCAAAGAACGTGAGCAGTTTGGAAAACCAATTGCAAACTTTCAAGCTATTTCCTTCAAATTAGCCGATATGGCAACGCAAGTTGAAGCGGCTGAAATGCTTACTTTCCAGGCAGCAGATAGAAAGAACAAAGGTCTTTCCGTAACAAAAGAGGGTGCATTTGCCAAATACTATGCGAGCGAAGTGTCTGTAACATGCGGTAATGAAGCAGTACAGATTATGGGAGGATATGGATATACCAAAGAGTATCCTGCAGAGAAATTCTTGCGCGATTCCAAACTGATGACCATTGGTGAAGGAACCTCCGAAATTCAGAAGTTGGTAATTTCTAGAGAAATTTTAAAGTAAGAAGTTGTTTTTAAATTAAATGTTCTATATTTGCGGTCCGCTTTCGGGCGAATAGTAGACAAGAAATTAAGAAAATACAGATAAGATATGTTGATTATTCCAGTTAAAGAAGGAGAGAACATTGAGCGAGCGATCAAGAAGTACAAGAAAAAATTTGATCGTACAAAAGTGATGCGTGAGTTGCGTTCTCGTAAAGAGTTCACGAAGCCTTCTGTTTTGAAACGACAAGAAAAGATTCGTGCTGCTTACAAGCAACGCATGAAATCTGCTGAGCTATAAGAAACATTTCTGAATGAAATACGTTAAAGGAGTCTATATGGCTCCTTTTTTTATGCTTGATAGTTTCTTGGACTACCTGACAACGCAACGGCGATTTTCGGAACATACCTGCCTTGCATATCGAAAAGATATTGAGCAATTTCTTGAATTCACAGGTGTAGAAACCCGAAATGATATCATAGAGGTAAATTCAAAAGTGATCCGCGGTTGGATGGTGGATTTGCTCGATAATGATTACGAAAATACCTCCGTTAATCGCAAGTTATCCTCCTTAAGGACCTATTTCAAATGGCTTTTGAAGGAAGGGGTGATCGATGTGAGTCCGATTTCAATGGTAGAGGGACCAAAGGTTCGAAAACGTCCCCCTTCTTTCGCGCAGCAAAATGAACTAAAGCCTGAGAAAATCAAAGACTATTTCGAAGATGATTTCGACGGTGTTAGAGATCGTCTACTCTTCGAAATGTTGTATCAAACGGGTATCCGATCAAGTGAATTAATAGGGCTGTTGGATCAGGGAGTTCAAAACAATCAAATCAAAGTACTTGGTAAGCGGAATAAGGAGCGAATTATCCCTATAACAAAAGAGTTATCAGAACTGATCCATTTGTACCGAAATTTGCGCTCGGATATCGCGGTGAAAACACCCCATTTTTTTGTCCGAAGCAATGGTGAAAAACTGTATCCAAAGTTTGTCTATAGTAAAATTAATCACTACCTTGGAAAGGTAACGGATTTGGAAAAGAAGAGTCCTCACGTGCTACGTCACACCTTTGCAACCCATATGCTAAATAATGGTGCAGGTTTGGAAGTACTGAAAGAACTCTTAGGACATGCGAATCTCTCGGCTACACAAGTCTACACCCATAATTCGTTTGCGGAGTTAACACATATTTATTCACAGTCCCATCCACGCGGACGTAAAAACTAGACGCTAATGGATTTCAAAGTAAACACAGTACATTTTACTGCAGATCAAAAGCTCGTTGATTTCATTCAAGGAAAAGTGAAAAAACTAGAGTTAATGTATGACAGAATCATCGCTAGCGAGATTTATTTAAGGTTGGACAAGAGTGAGGAGAAGGAAAATAAAATTGCCGAGGTGAAATTATTGCTTCCAGGAAACGAATTATTCGCCAAGAAACAATGCAAAAGTTTTGAAGAAGCAGCTGATTTAGCAGTTTCGGCTTTAAAAAAACAAGTCGAACGTTATAAAGCTAAAACGGCGTAAATCAAAGCCTTGCAATAATTGTGGTAAGGGTGCTTTCTCAGCATCCTTATTTTTTTTGATTTTTTTTTCGAAAACTGATTGTTATAATAGATTTGTTTCATACATTTGCACTCCCCAAACGCGGGGAACACAATTAAAGTTCTTTCAAATACTGAAACAATTTTACCAACAAGTGCCGATGTAGCTCAGCTGGCTAGAGCAGCTGATTTGTAATCAGCAGGTCGGGGGTTCGAGTCCCTCCATCGGCTCTCAAATTTGATTGGGGAGATACTCAAGCGGTCAACGAGGGCAGACTGTAAATCTGCTGGCTACGCCTTCGTAGGTTCGAATCCTGCTCTCCCCACAATTAAAACTCTTTAAGCGGGAGTAGCTCAGTTGGTAGAGCGTCAGCCTTCCAAGCTGAGGGTCGCGAGTTCGAATCTCGTCTCCCGCTCTTTTATACTTCGAAGCTTTCTCTGGTGGCAGTAGCATCTGGTGAAAGATTCAGCAAAGGAGTATTTTGTTTTCTTATGTAAATAAGGGAGCAGGCCGAAGTGAAATTCGGTAGCAATTCTTTAAAGGTTTTTAAAGAATTTTTTTTGAAAGGACTTTGCGCCGGTGTAGCTCAGTGGTAGAGCGCTTCCTTGGTAAGGAAGAGGTCACGAGTTCAATTCTCGTCATTGGCTCTAAGAGAGATTGAAAATTTTTTCACCCGAAAGGGTGGAATTTTTGCATATATAAAAGTTTATTTTTTAACTAAGAAACAAAGAAAACAATGGCTAAGGAAACATTCGATCGTTCCAAACCACACGTTAACATCGGAACAATTGGTCACGTTGACCACGGAAAAACTACTTTGACAGCGGCAATCTCTTCTGTATTGTCTTCTCAAGGTCTAGCTGAAACTCGTGATTTCTCTTCTATCGATAACGCACCAGAAGAAAAAGAGCGTGGTATTACAATTAACACATCTCACATCGAGTACCAGACGGCTAACCGTCACTACGCGCACGTTGACTGTCCAGGTCACGCCGATTACGTAAAGAACATGGTAACTGGAGCTGCTCAGATGGATGGAGCGATCTTGGTAGTAGCTGCTACGGATGGTCCAATGCCACAAACACGTGAGCACATCCTTCTAGGACGTCAGGTTGGTGTACCTCGTATCGTTGTATTCATGAACAAAGTGGATATGGTTGACGATGAGGAGCTACTTGAGTTGGTAGAAATGGAAATCCGTGAGTTGTTGTCATTCTACGATTACGATGGAGACAACACGCCAATCATTCAAGGTTCTGCTTTGGGTGCATTGAACGGAGAAGATAAGTGGGTTGAAACTGTAAACCAATTGATGGAAGCAGTAGATACTTACATCGAGCTACCTCCACGTGATGTAGATAAAGATTTCTTGATGCCGGTAGAGGACGTGTTTACAATTACAGGTCGTGGTACTGTGGCAACAGGACGTATTGAAACAGGAGTTATCAACTCTGGTGATCCAGTTGATATCCTAGGAATGGGAGATGAGAAATTGTCATCTACTGTAACAGGGGTTGAGATGTTCCGTAAGATCTTGGATCGCGGAGAAGCTGGAGATAACGTAGGATTGTTGTTGCGTGGTATCGAAAAGTCTGATATCAAGCGTGGAATGGTAATCTGTAAGCCAGGTTCAACAACTCCACACACGAAGTTCAAAGCTGAGATTTACGTATTGAAGAAAGAAGAAGGTGGTCGTCACACTCCTTTCCACGATAAGTACCGTCCTCAGTTCTACTTCCGTACAACTGACGTAACAGGTGAAATCTTCACTACTGACGGACGTGACATGGTAATGCCAGGTGATAACGTTACTATTGAAGTTAACTTGATCGTACCAGTAGCAATGGACAAAGGTCTTCGTTTTGCAATCCGTGAGGGTGGTAGAACAGTAGGAGCTGGTCAGGTTACTGAAATCGTAGAGTAATCTTTCACCAAAAGATACAATAGAAAGGGGAGTTCGCTCCCCTTTTTATACGAGTTGTCTTTCTCGTCTATCAAAAAAGTCCTTTGAAAAGCAAAAAATTAGGTTGCGTTTTGAAAAATGATGAAACACAGATTTTTCAATTCGCAATTTTTAATTGATACACGGGTGTAGCTCAGTTGGTAGAGTAGTGGATTCCAAATCCATTGGTCGTGGGTTCGAATCCTACCGCCCGTGCAAATAACATGACATGTCAAAAGTAAAAGAGTATATCAGCGAAACAGTTACCGAAATGGTACATCGCGTTACTTGGCCCACTTGGAAAGAACTCCAAAGTAACACGATTATCGTGGTGGTAGCCTCAGTACTTATCTCCTTGATCATCTTCGCAATGGACTTCGTATTTGGAGTACGTGCAGAAGAAGAGGATATGTTCTGGAGAGGAATCTTAGGTTTCGTTTATAACTTTTTCTCTTAAATCCCAATAGCAGAACAGCAGTATGGCAACAGATGTAAAAAAACGCTGGTATGTGGTGAGAGCCATCAGTGGGAAAGAGAAAAAGGTGAAAGAGTATCTGGAAATGGAAATCTCTCGCCTCAAATTAGACGATTACGTAGGTCAAATTCTAATCCCAACTGAAAAAGTATTCCAAATTCGTAACGGTAAGAAAGTAAGCAAAGAACGTGCTTATCTTCCTGGGTATGTACTTGTGGAAGTGGCTCTCGTTGGAGAAGTGCCGCACGTTATTAAAGGAATTCCGAACGTGATTGGATTCCTTGGTGCTGAAAAAGGTGGTGAACCACATCCAATGCGTATGTCTGAAGTGAATCGAATCCTTGGTAAGGTTGATGAACTTACAGAGACAGAAGAAGAAATGAAGATTCCATTCGTGATCGGTGAGTCGGTAAAAGTAATCGATGGACCGTTCAACAACTTCAGCGGAGTGATTGATGAAATCAACGAGGAGAAGAAGAAGTTGAAAGTAATGGTGAAAATATTTGGACGAAAGAACTTGCTGGAGCTAAGCTACATGCAAGTAGAAAAAGAATAAAAAGTTTATTAACCCGTAGGAGTGGGGAACACGATTAAAGCTTCCCGTGAAGATCCACGTTTGCACTACACAAATCAAAACAAATGGCTAAAGAAGTAGCAGGTTTGATCAAATTACAGATCAGAGGTGGTGCAGCCAATCCAGCTCCTCCAGTTGGTCCCGCGCTTGGTGCGAAAGGGGTGAACATCATGGAGTTCTGCAAGCAGTTTAATGCTCGTACGCAGGAAAAAGCAGGAAAGGTACTACCAGTAGTGATCACTGTTTACGGTGACAAATCCTTTGATTTCGTAATTAAAACTCCACCGGCAGCGGTGCAAATTCTCGAAAAAGGAAAATTGAAAAAAGGATCCTCTGAACCGAATCGTTCGAAAGTAGGAACTGTTTCATGGGACCAGGTTCGTGAAGTAGCAGAAGACAAGTTGCCAGATATGAACTGCTTTACCGTTGACTCTGCAATGCGCATGGTTGCCGGAACGGCTCGTTCAATGGGAGTGAATGTAAAAGGTGGAACACCACCCGAAACCAAATAATCATTACAGTTATGGGAAGAGTATCTAAAAAGAGAAAAGAAGCTCTTGCAAAGATCGATTCTAGCAAGGCTTATACCTTAGCTGAAGCATGTGACTTGGTTAAGGAAGTGTCAACCACTAAATTCGATGCCTCAGTTGACGTGTGTATTCGTTTGGGTGTAGACCCGCGTAAAGCGAATCAAATGGTACGTGGGACTGTTGCGTTGCCACATGGAACAGGAAAAGATGTTAAAGTCTTGGTTCTATGTACTCCTGACAAGGAGGAGGAAGCAAAAGCAGCTGGTGCCGATCACGTAGGTTTGGATGAATACATCACCAAAATCAAAGGAGGTTGGACTGATATCGACGTTATTATTACTATGCCGGCGTGTATGGGGAAAGTTGGTGCATTGGGTCGTATTTTAGGACCACGTGGACTAATGCCGAACCCGAAAACTGGAACAGTAACAATGGACGTTGCGAAAGCGGTACAAGATGTAAAAGCTGGTAAAATCGACTTTAAAGTTGATAAATACGGGATTGTACATGCCATGGTTGCAAAGGCAAGTTTTGAAGGTGATAAGATTACTGACAATGCAAACGAGTTGATCCAACAATTGATCAAGTTGAAGCCATCTGCAGCGAAAGGTACGTACATCAAAAGTGCTTACATCAGTTCTACAATGAGTCCTAGTATTCAGATTGATACTAAGTCACTAATTGCTTAAATCGTATTGATATGACAAGAGAAGAAAAAGCAAAGTACATAGATGACTTGGCGGCTCAATTAGCTGAGAACAATGTTATCTATCTGACAGATACAGCGGAATTAACTGTAGAGACTGTGAACAGTCTTCGTCGTAAAGCCTTCAACGCAAATGTTTCAATGCGTGTTGTAAAAAACACCTTGCTTGAAAAAGCAATGGACAAAGTGGAAGACAAAGACTTCGGAGAATTGAAAGGAACGTTGAAAGGCGCAACTTCAATCATGTTCGCAGAAGCAGGTAATGGACCAGCAAAGCTTATCAAAGATTTCCGTAAGAAATCAGAGAAGCCGATTCTAAAAGGAGCTTGGATTGACGAAGGTGTTTACATTGGCGATGACCAATTAACAATGCTTTCTGAAATCAAGTCTAAAGAAGAATTGCTTGGTGAAATTATCACATTGCTTCAAAGTCCTGCGAAGAACGTTGTTTCTGGACTTAAAGGTGCTGGAGGTAAATTGGCTGGCATCCTTAAAACGCTCGAAGAAAGAGCATAGTTCTCTCGCCGAAGCTTTAGCGTAGGCGGTTGAACAAAAACAAATTTAATTTTTTAAGAACCTATTTAAATTTTAATAAAATGGCTGATTTGAAAGAAATGGCAGAAGCGTTGGTTAACTTGACAGTAAAAGACGTTAACGAACTTGCTAACATTTTGAAAGAAGAATACGGAATTGAACCTGCTGCTGCAGCTGTTGCTGTTGCTGGTGGTGCTGCTGCCGGAGGTGGTGAAGCTGCTGAGGAGAAGTCTGAATTCGACGTAATCTTGAAAGCTGCTGGAGGATCTAAGCTTGCAGTAGTAAAACTAGTTAAAGAATTGACTGGAGCAGGATTGAAAGAAGCAAAAGAAATGGTTGATAGCGCACCAGCAACTTTGAAAGAAGGTGTAGCTAAAGACGAAGCTGAAGGCTTGAAAAAGTCTCTTGAAGAGGCAGGAGCTGAAGTTGAGATCAAGTAAGATCCACATAATCTTTTAAGGAAAGGTGTCCCGAAATTTCGGGATGCCTATTCCTGTTTAAACCGAGGGGTTTTAAATCACCTGAACTTAGTGCTGAAAAGCACCAATTTTTTCACTAAAATCGTTTGGCCTTGGCAACATCAAACAATACATCGAAAAGAGTGAATTTTGCGTCAAGCAAAAATCCATTTGGGTACCCAGACTTTTTGGATATTCAATTAAAATCCTTCCAGGAGTTCTTCCAGTTGGAAACAACACCAGAGAACAGAGAAAGTGAAGGATTATTTAAAGTTTTCTCAGAAAACTTCCCAATCACCGATACGCGAAACCAGTTCGTATTGGAATTTTTGGACTACTTTATCGATCCACCGCGTTACACCATCGACGAGTGTATCGATCGTGGGTTGACTTACAGTGTCCCACTGAAAGCAAAATTAAAATTGTACTGTACCGATCCGGAACACGAAGATTTTGAAACTATCGTGCAGGACGTGTACCTAGGTACAATTCCATATATGACTCCGAAGGGATCATTCGTGGTTAACGGAGCTGAGCGTGTAATCGTTTCTCAGTTGCACCGTTCACCAGGTGTGTTCTTCGGTCAAAGTCACCATGCCAATGGAACAAAGTTGTATTCGGCTCGTGTCATTCCTTTCAAAGGATCATGGATCGAATTCGCAACGGATATTAATAGTGTAATGTACGCTTACATCGACCGTAAGAAAAAGCTTCCGGTTACTACACTATTCCGTGCGGTTGGTTACGAGAGTGATAAAGATATTTTGGAAATCTTCGACCTTGCAGACGAAGTGAAAGCGACCAAAACGAACTTGAAAAAGGCAATCGGTCGTAAACTAGCTGCACGTGTATTGAAATCATGGGTTGAGGATTTCGTAGATGAAGATACAGGAGAGGTTGTATCTATCGAGCGTAATGAAGTATTGCTAGATCGTGAGACAGTTCTTGAAGAAGAGCACATCGAATTGATCGTTGATTCTGGTGCTAAGAACGTAATCTTACACAAGGAAGACATCAATACAGCAGACTTCACTATTATTTATAATACGCTTCAGAAAGATACATCAAACTCTGAAAAAGAAGCAGTAGAGCATATCTACCGTCAATTGCGTAACGCTGAGCCACCTGATTACGAAACTGCCAAGGGAGTATTCGAGAAGTTGTTCTTCTCAGATACTCGTTACGATTTGGGTGAAGTAGGTCGTTTCCGATTGAACAAGAAGTTGAAAGTAAACATGGAGGAAACTTCACGTGTACTTACAAAAGCAGATATTATTTCCATCATCAAGTACTTGATCGAGTTGATTAACTCAAAAGCTGATGTAGATGATATCGATCACTTGTCAAATCGTCGTGTACGTACAGTAGGTGAGCAATTGTACTCTCAGTTCGGAGTTGGTTTAGCGCGTATGGCGCGTACCATCCGTGAGCGTATGAACGTTCGTGACAACGAGGTCTTTACACCAATCGATTTGATTAATGCAAAGACTCTATCATCCGTGATAAACTCGTTCTTTGGAACAAACCAGCTATCGCAGTTCATGGATCAAACGAACCCGCTGTCTGAGGTTACGCACAAGCGTCGTCTTTCAGCACTAGGGCCTGGAGGTCTTTCCCGTGAAAGAGCAGGTTTCGAGGTTCGAGATGTTCACTACACGCACTACGGTCGTCTTTGTACGATTGAAACGCCGGAAGGACCGAACATTGGTTTGATCTCTTCTCTGTGTGTATTCGCGAAAGTAAATAAGCTTGGATTTATCGAAACCCCTTACCGTGCGGTAAACAAAGGAAAAGTAGATACGAAATCCGAGCCAATATATCTATCAGCAGAGGAAGAAGACGAAAAAATCATCGCTCAGGCAAATGCTCAGGTAGATGAAAAAGGAAACTTCCTAACTGATGTTGTGAAAGCTCGTTTGGGGCACGACTTCCCAGTTGTAGAACCAGACAAGTTGAGCTTGATGGACGTTGGTGCAAACCAAATTGCGTCTATCGCGGCATCATCCATTCCATTCCTAGAGCACGATGATGCGAACCGTGCGTTGATGGGATCAAACATGCAGCGTCAGGCCGTACCATTGTTGCGTCCTCAGTCGCCAATTGTTGGAACTGGAATTGAAGAGTTGGTAGCAAAAGATTCACGTGTTTTGATTAACGCCGAAGGTACAGGTGTTGTTGAGTATGTGGATGCTAATGAAATCGTAATCCGTTACAACTGGACGAAAGAAGACCGTTTGGTAAGTTTCGATGACGAAGTAACACGTTACCCACTAACGAAATTTGCTAAGACAAACCAGGGTACTTGTATCAACTTGAAGCCAATCGTTCAGAAAGGTGATAAAGTAGAGAAAGGACAAGTATTGTGTGAAGGATACGCAACACAGCAAGGAGAATTGGCATTAGGTCAAAACTTGAAAGTGGCCTTCATGCCTTGGAAAGGATACAACTTCGAGGATGCGATCGTGATTTCTGAGCGTGTAGTACGTGACGATATCTTTACATCAATCCACATCGATGAGTACTCTTTGGATGTACGTGATACAAAACGAGGAATGGAGGAGTTGACTTCTGATATTCCAAACGTATCTGAAGACGCAACCAAAGATTTAGATGAGCACGGATTGATCCGTATCGGAGCGGAGATCAAAGAAGGAGACATCTTGATCGGTAAGATTACACCAAAAGGTGAAACAGATCCTTCTCCGGAAGAGAAACTACTTCGTGCGATCTTCGGTGACAAAGCAGGTGACGTAAAAGATGCCTCTTTGAAAGCAGGACCATCGCTTCGTGGAGTGGTAATCGACAAGAAGTTGTTCTCACGTGCTGTAAAAGATCGTAAAGCGAAAGCACAGGATAAACCAATCTTGGAGAATCTTGACGCTGAATTCGATAAAGAGCACGCTGCATTGAAAGCAGTATTGGTAGAGAAATTGTTGGAGATCGTTGGGGACGAGAAGTCTGCAGGAGTATTCAACAACTTTAAGGAAGAAATCATCAAGAAGGGTACGAAATTCGCTACTCGCAACTTGAATGCGATTGACTTCTCTATTGTTAATCCTACCAACTGGACGAAAGATGCGAAGGTGAATACTTTGATCGGACGTGTAATCCACAACTTTAATATCAAGTCAAACGATTTGTTGGGAACTTACAAGCGTAAGAAATTCCACATTTCAGTTGGAGATGAACTTCCATCAGGAATCATCAAGATGGCGAAAGTATACGTTGCGAAGAAGCGTAAACTGAAAGTTGGAGATAAGATGGCGGGTCGTCACGGTAACAAAGGTATCGTTGCGAACATCGTGCGTCAGGAAGACATGCCGTTCTTGGACGACGGAACACCAGTAGATATCGTGTTGAACCCACTTGGGGTACCTTCTCGAATGAACCTAGGACAGATTTACGAAACTGTATTGGGTTGGGCTGGAGAGAAACTCGGAGTGAAATTCGCAACACCAATTTTCGATGGAGCACATCCATCAGAAATTGATGAGTACACAGAGAAAGCAGGAGTACCGACTTCAGGAAAAACATACTTGTACGACGGAGGAACAGGAGAACGTTTCCACCAAACGGCAACCGTAGGTATTATCTACATGTTGAAACTGTCGCACATGGTAGATGATAAAATGCACGCGCGTTCTATCGGACCTTACTCACTTATCACGCAACAGCCACTCGGAGGTAAAGCTCAGTTTGGAGGTCAGCGATTTGGTGAGATGGAGGTTTGGGCTCTTGAGGCCTTCGGTGCATCGAACATCTTGCAGGAAATTTTGACAATTAAGTCCGATGATGTCATGGGACGTGCAAAAGCATACGAATCGATTGTAAAAGGAGATAACATTCCAGATCCTGGAATTCCTGAATCATTCAATGTATTGCTGCACGAGTTGAGAGGATTGTGTCTCGACGTAACAATGGACTAATCATCGTATTCAATTTTAGAAGAAAGAATTATGGCTTACAGAAAAGAACAACCCAAAAAGCAAAGTAGCTTCAACAAAATCACTATCTCTTTGGCTTCTCCGGAATCCATCTTAGAGAAATCGAGTGGTGAAGTACTTAAGCCTGAAACAATAAACTATCGTACGTACAAGCCGGAAAGAGACGGTTTGTTCTGCGAGCGTATCTTCGGTCCTGTAAAGGATTATGAATGTCACTGTGGTAAATACAAGCGTATCCGATACAAAGGAATTGTTTGTGACCGTTGTGGTGTTGAAGTTACGGAGAAAAAAGTACGTCGTGAGCGTATGGGACACATCTCATTGGTGGTTCCTGTAGCACACATCTGGTATTTCCGTTCATTGCCGAACAAAATTGGATATTTGCTTGGTTTGCCAACCAAAAAGTTGGATCAAATCATTTACTACGAACGTTACGTAGTCATTCAGCCAGGTATCGCCAATGCTTCTGATGGAGAACCATTAGAGCGTTTGGATTTCATGACGGAGGAGGAGTACTTGGATATTTTGGATGAACTTCCAAAAGAAAACCAATACTTGGAAGATTCAGACCCTAACAAGTTTATCGCGAAGATGGGAGCTGAGGCATTGTACGACTTATTGCGTACAATGGACTTGGAAGAAACTTCTTACAACTTACGTCACCAGGCGAACACGGAAACTTCAGTGCAACGTAAAAACGAAGCGTTGAAGCGTCTTCAGGTAGTGGAGTCGATGCGTGAGTCTCAAACACGTATCGAAAACCGCCCTGAGTGGATGATCGTGAAAGTAGTACCAGTAATTCCACCAGAATTGCGTCCATTGGTGCCACTTGATGGTGGTCGTTTCGCAACATCGGATTTGAACGACCTTTACCGTCGTGTGATTATCCGTAACAACCGTTTGAAGCGATTGATCGAAATTAAAGCGCCGGAAGTAATCTTGCGTAACGAGAAGCGTATGCTTCAGGAGTCGGTAGATTCATTGTTCGATAACTCTCGTAAGTCATCAGCAGTAAAAACGGAATCGAACCGTCCATTGAAATCACTTTCTGATTCCTTAAAAGGAAAGCAAGGTCGTTTCCGTCAAAACTTACTTGGTAAACGTGTGGATTATTCAGCACGTTCCGTAATTGTTGTTGGTCCTGATTTGAAACTGCATGAATGTGGTTTGCCGAAAGACATGGCTGCCGAACTTTACAAGCCGTTCATTATTCGTAAGATGATTGAGCGTGGAATTGTGAAGACGGTAAAATCAGCAAAGAAAATTGTAGACCGTAAAGAGCCAGTTGTTTGGGACATTTTGGAAAATGTGTTGAAAGGGCACCCAGTGCTCCTCAACCGAGCACCAACGCTTCACCGTTTGGGGATCCAGTCGTTCCAGCCGAAGTTGATTGAGGGTAAAGCAATTCGCTTGCACCCGTTGGTAACAACAGCCTTCAACGCCGATTTCGATGGTGACCAGATGGCGGTTCACTTACCACTAGGTAATGCTGCAATTTTAGAGGCGCAACTTTTGATGTTAGCCTCGCATAACATCTTGAACCCAGCAAACGGAGCTCCAATTGCCGTACCATCTCAGGATATGGTATTGGGTCTTTACTACATCACCAAAGCTAAAATGTCGACAAAAGATGTTGTAGTAAAAGGTGAAGGTGGTACTTTCTATTCTCCAGAAGAGGTGATCATTGCACACAACGAAGGTGCTTTGGATCTTCACGCTTCGATTAAAGTGAAAGTGAAAGACCTTGATGAAAATGGTGAATTGGTAGTGAAAATGACGGAAACTACTTGTGGACGCGTATTGTTCAACGAGAAAGTGCCGGATGAAGCTGGATTCATTAACGATGTAATGACAAAGAAAGCATTGCGTGATATGATTGGTCACGTATTGAATATCTGTGGTACAGCACGTACAGCTCAATTCTTGGATGAGATTAAAGAATTGGGATACCACATGGCCTTCGTTGGAGGATTGTCATTCAACCTGGATGATATTATTATTCCAAAAGAAAAGGTGACGTTGGTAGAGAAAGCAGAGACAGACGTGAACGAAGTGATGATGAACTACAACATGGGTCTTATCACAAACAACGAGCGTTACAACCAAATCATTGATATTTGGACGCATACGAACTCACGTTTGACACATACATTGATGGAGCAATTGAAATCTGACAAACAAGGATTCAACTCTATCTACATGATGTACGATTCAGGTGCACGTGGTTCCAAAGAGCAGATTCGTCAGCTTTCAGGAATGCGTGGATTGATGGCGAAACCACAGAAATCAGGAGCTTCGTCTCAGGATATTATTGAGAACCCGATTCTTTCCAACTTTAAGGAAGGACTTTCGATTCTTGAGTACTTTATCTCGACACACGGTGCCCGTAAAGGTTTGGCCGATACGGCATTGAAAACGGCCGATGCAGGTTACTTGACACGTCGATTGGTTGACGTAGCGCAGGATGTTGTAATTAACTCTGAGGATTGTGGTACACTTCGCGGATTGGTAGCAACAGCTTTGAAGAAAAATGACGAGATCGTTGAGCCACTTAGTGATCGAATTATCGGACGTGCAGCTCTGAATGACGTATTCCATCCTGATACGGATGAAGTATTGGTGGGAGCAGGTGAAATCATCACGGATGCCATAGCGAAGCGAATCGAAGCAGCAGATATCGAAGAAGTAGAAATTCGTTCGGTATTGACATGTGAAATGCGTCGTGGAGTATGTGCTACGTGTTACGGACGAAACTTGTCGACACGTCGTGATGCACAAATTGGAGATTCTGTTGGTGTAATTGCAGCTCAATCAATTGGGGAACCAGGAACGCAGTTGACGCTTCGTACATTCCACGTTGGGGGTACCGCTTCCAACATTGCGGATGAAAACGATTTGAAAGCGAAAACGGCTGGTACAATCGAAATTGATGAGTTGCGTACAATCGACTTCAAAGACAAAGAAGGGAACAAAAAAGTGGTTGTTGTTGGACGTTCTGCTGAATTGAAAATTACCGATTCAAAAGGAAACACAACAATGAACGCGAATATTCCTTACGGTTCTGAGTTGATGGTGAAAAACGGAGCTTCCTTGAAGAAAGGAGATGTGATCTGTAAATGGGATCCATACAACGCCGTAATCATTACTGAGGCAACTGGTAAAGTTGTCTTTGAAAACATCTTAGAAGGAATTACATTCCGTGAGGAGGTCGATGAGCAAACAGGATTTACAGAGAAAGTAATTACGGAAACGCGAGATAAGAAGAAGATGCCGGCAATCCACGTGATTGACCCGAAATCTAAAGAAGTTTTGCGTGAGTACTCGCTTCCAGTTGATGCACACATCAGCGTAAAAGAAGGAGATTCAGTAGTTGCGGGACAAATTTTGGTTAAGATTCCGCGTAAAGCAGGTAAGTCTGGGGATATTACCGGAGGTCTTCCACGTGTAACGGAGTTGTTCGAGGCACGTAACCCTTCGAATCCAGCAGTTGTTTCTGAAATCGATGGTGTTGCCGAATACGGTAAGATCAAACGTGGTAACCGTGAGATCCAGATTACTTCGAAGACAGGGGAGGTACGCAAGTATCTAGTTCCACTATCGAAGCACATCTTGGTTCAGGAGAACGATTTCGTTCGCGCAGGTCAGCCATTGTCCGTAGGAGCCATTACTCCAAACGACATCTTGAATATTGAAGGACCAACTTCAGTTCAGGAATACCTTGTGAATGAAATTCAAGAGGTATACCGTCTGCAAGGGGTGAAAATTAACGACAAACACTTTGAGGTGATTGTTCGCCAAATGATGTTGAAGTCACAAGTTGTAGATCCAGGAGATACGAAATTCTTGGAAGGGCAATCTGTACACAAAGCAGACATCATGGAAGAGAACGACGCGATCTATGGAATGAAAGTCGTTACTGATGCAGGTGAGTCTGATTCATTGAAAGCAGGACAAATCGTATCAGCGCGTAAACTTCGTGACGAGAACTCACAGTTGAAGCGAGCGGATAAGAAGTTGATTGAGTCGCGTGATGCGGTTCCAGCAACGTCCACACCATTGCTTCAAGGGATTACACGTGCTTCCCTTCAAACACAATCGTTTATCTCTGCGGCATCGTTCCAGGAGACAACGAAAGTATTGAACGAGGCAGCAATCTCAGGAAAAGAAGATCATCTACTTGGATTGAAAGAAAACGTAATTGTTGGTCACTTGATTCCAGCAGGTACAGGATTCCGCCAATTCCAAAAAATGCTAGTAGGCTCAAAAGCCGAAATGGAAGAGATGGTTGAAAACGCAGAGTAATATCTACTCGAAATAATGAAACCCTGACTCCGAAAGGACGTCAGGGTTTTTTGTTTCCCTTTTGGTAGGCCACTTCCTCGTGAATGGCACTAAATCTTAATTAATACCTTTTTGCAAGAGTGTTTCTTATGCGGATATTCTTACCGTCATCCTTTTTTAATACTTGCTCTGGAAAAGGTTGACTTCGAGAGCCTCAGCCAACCGAGAGCCTTTGCTAACCTAGAGTCTTAGCCATAAAAATTATCAAAGAAAGTTCGCTGACCGCTGAGATCATCGAGCCTATTGAGATGTCGAAGTGCACTTTGTCGTGTAGCGAGTAACAAATTTGCCCTTTCAATTGTTTTAATAAAAAGACCTTTATGAAATCAGCACTTCTTTTAGTTTTCGCTTCACTATTTATTGGAACAACTTTTACATCGTGTTACAAGCAAAAGGCAACCGTCGCGGTGGTTAAGGTTGTAGATACAAACAATCAACCGATAGACAATGCTCGTGTCATCATTTACGGAACGGGAACACAAGGAGATATTGTTGTAAATGATACGCTATTCACAAAAGCTGACGGTGAAGCGGTCTTCAATTTGGATTATATCTATAAACCCGGACAGGCAGGCGTAGCCGTTTTAGACGTAGAAGTCAGAAAAAATGGAGTTGAGACTCAGGGAATCATAAAGGTAGAACAGGAACAAACGACGAAAGAAATTATCATACTTAATTGAGACCAAGTTTCACCAATTCATCAATATCGGATCGAACGACATAAAAAGGCTGGTTACGCTCAGAAATAATCGCATACGTCTTTTTGTACTCCTCCCATTTCGCTTGTAAGATTTCCGTTTTATTTCTTACCGTTACATCTACTTTATTCAAATGCAAAAGCACATGATATAAATGTTGGAAGTGGCGTTCTTTGTTCCATGGTTCGTGCCGAAAATTAATGAATTTGAGAGGGTCTGCATCTACCAGGTCTCTTAAGTCGTACACAGCATCAATGTATAATTCTGACTCTAAAGAAGCAGATTTTCTTTTTTCTTCCTCCAATTGTGCGCGGAGTTCTTCGCCATTGCTATCGTAGTTAGAGTTTTTGCCACGCTTCACGTAATACGCCAACCTGTCGAGCTTTCCTTCTGTTGATGTCACATTTTCATTGGGTAACAATCGATTGAACATAGCATCTAGTTGGTTTTTCGTGACATCCGTCGTTTTTGTTTTTGCTGGTGCAATCAGCGAGGAGGTAATCTCAGTGGCTCCAAAAAACAAGGACAATACAATTGAAAGCAAAAAATAGTTCCTGATGGACTTGAGCATTGGCTCTCGAACGTGTTCTTTTTCCTGTTCTTTGGACAGTAATCGATACGAGAGTACTGCCAATACCATTGCAATACCAATAGCGCCGTAGGTTAAAAATTCCAGAAAGATTTCCATAAGTGGTGAATTCGTAGTTCAGTTTTGCTAAAATAATGGATTTTAATCGATGTTACGTCTCTAATCAAACCTCATTCGAGAACTCAAAAAAACGTACCTTAGTGTTATGGAAGAAAAACAAGAGAAAAACGTCAATATTGAGTTGTCTGATGAAGTAGCAACTGGTGTATATTCCAATCTTGCAATCATAACGCATTCTCCTTCAGAGTTCGTGGCGGATTTTATTCAATTAATGCCAGGAGTTCCCAAAGGAAAGGTTCGCTCTCGCATTATCATGACACCAGAGAACGCCAAGCGCCTGGTAGAAGCATTGAAAGAAAACATCGGCAAGTACGAACAAATTCACGGAACAATTGAAGTAGGCGGGATGCCTCCTATGCCACCGATGAATTTTGGAACACCTACAACTCAGGCATAATTTTATTTAAAGTCGATTGTGGATTCGAGTATCTTCTCGTTTCCACAGGCGTCTTTTACAATCAAACGAACTTCTTTTTTCCCTTTGAATCCTTCAGGTTTGTGAAATGTCACGTACCCAGTTTTGTACTCATACTCCAATAAGTACCACTGGCCGTCGATGAACAAATCGTAGTCTTCAATGCCGCTAGTATTATCTGAAATAGCCCAGTTGATTTTATTCGCAGATGACGGAATAACATACCCATAAGTGATCATTTTAGCCGAGGGTGGTGTTTCATCGCGCTTCAACGAGTAGGAACCAAAATACTTACACGAAGCTATGGCCCAGCCATCTTGATAAGAAACAGGGATAACTCGTTTTTTCCCTTTGGCAGTTATCATTTCGAGATAATGCTTTCCATCTTTCGGACCATCTACTTTTACCTTGATTTTGTAGGCTCTGTTCACAGGAACTTCCCTTTCTCCAAAGGTATGATCTAATTCATCCAAATCGATGTACATGGGTTCGTAAACGGTTGCATATCCACCCTCAATTTTATAATCTGCATCATCATAGGTAAAAGAAACTTTCGGGTGTACTACGCTCATTGCATCCTGTGCACCCCAATTGGAATTGTCGATTGACCCAGAATTCACTTTAAGGGTAAACTCCAATGTAGACTCATTTCCTGCTGCATCAAACGCGATGTACTTTACCTGATGTGATTTGCCTGGTGCCGACTTCAACAAACCGATAGTATTATTGATGTAGATCGGAAGATCGTTTTCATCCGTACGGAAGCATTTGTGGAATTTGCGGCGATTGGTCTGATATTCTTCGTAGTCCTTATGTGAATTCACATATCGGCTGGATTCAAAAGGAACACGTGCTGTTTCCTGACCGAAAATGGTATCTCCATCTACAATCAATCGACTACCGAAAAGACCGCATTGGTTGCTGGCGCCATCAAAACGATCGATCACATCGAAAGCAAATCCCAATCCTCCATCTTCCGTTAGCATAACTGATGAAATTGTAATCGTATTGCCTGAAACAACATAGTTCGATCCCGATCTGACCAATGCTTTCTCCACTGATTTCCCCGGAATACGATAGCCATGCTTGGTGATTCCATAAATTTTCAAACGGCGCATTTCAGGTTTTTTATGATCTTCAATTGGGAAGCCATACAACAAAGGATTTAATGCATGCTCCGTTTTTGTATCGCGTATTTCAAAGTGTAAATGAGGGCCTCCAGAGCCTCCTGTATTCCCGGAAAGCGCAATTCGTTGTCCTTTCTCAACTTTGATTACATCCTTTCCCGGAAAAATTTCTACCTCGTAATTTTGTTCCCTCTCCTGGGTGGCACGCACCAGTGAATCAATCTTACCCTTAAACTCACTTATGTGTGCGTACACGCTTGTCAGACCATTGGGGTGATCTATATACACTACTTTCCCATATCCATAGGCTGATACCTTTACGCGAGAAACAAAGCCTTCTTCAATGGAATACAAGTTGTAACCAATTTTTCCCTGCGTTTTAAAATCCAATCCCATGTGGAAATGATTGGGACGTAACTCACCAAAATTCGATGATAGAACTAATGGAATTTTTAGCGGGGGGTGGAAGTCGTAGTTGCCCTTATCTTGTGACAGGGCGGTATGCGTGAGGAGTGTAAGTGTCAGTATTGAAAAGAGGATTTTATACATGTTATCAAAAATAGGCCTTTGAAAAAAATTACTGAACATCTCACTAAAAATATTGTTGGTATCTTGCACAATACTATTTTTGTATAAAAGGAAGATTCAATGTCCGCACGAGTACATCAGCTACTAGACGAAATCCGCGAAAAATCTGTTAATCTGAAAAGTCAGGTTGCCGCTGAGCGTGCAAAAAACGAGACACTTTCTGCTGAAATTTCTGAATTGAAAAACGAAATGAGAAGCAAAGCAGAGGAAGTGGAAAGCCTACAAACCAAAGTATCTGAGCTCTCTGCAAATATTGAATCTTTCAAGGAACAAAGTGTCAATTCTGAAGCTGCAGCTCAAAAAGGAGCCGTATTGACGAATGAAGAAATTGATGCATTGGTAAAGGAAATCGAATACTGTATCAAACAGTTAAAAAGATAAGCATGGCGAAGTTGTCATTGAAAGTAGTTGTTGCTGGTCGTACTTACCCTTTGTCTGTAAACGAAAGTGAACAGGAAAAGGTGTTGAAGGCGGCGGAAGATATCAATAAGGCGATCAAATTGCTTCAGGAGAACTATGCCGTTAAAGACAAACAAGACTTGTTGGCAATGACTGCACTTCAGCTCGCTACAAAAGAGGCGAAATCCGGTGCTTCAACTCCAGCCGATTATTCTGAAATTGAGGCAAAGTTGGAACAACTTTCTTCAGACTTAGACGCTTAACTCGACTCCTTTTCTTGCATTTCACGGCGTTCCCATACTAAAAGGAAAAATATGGAAATGATCATTGGATTGTCAGCTGGTATTGCAGGAGGTGCTGCCGTAGCTGTCATAGTGCAGAGCGTATTGCTCAAGAAGCGCAAGGAACAAATTCTTAAGGATGCCGAGAAAGAAGGCGAGAATTTGAAGCAAACAAAAATTCTTCAAGCGAAAGAAAAATTCTTAAAGCTTAAAGAAGACCACGAACGCAAAATCAAGGAAAGAGAGCGTAAATTGCAATCGTCGGAAGACCGTGCGAAAAGCAAAGAGAAAACACTTTCTCAGAAAATTGAAGAGGTAAATCGTAAGCAGAAGGGTATTGATAAGAAAGATTCGATTTTGGAGTCGAAAATTTCTGCGTTGGATAAGAAGCATTCTGAGTTGGACAAAATGCACCAGAAACACGTCACAGAATTGTCTAAAGTTAGTGGAATGTCAGTGGATGATGCCAAGTCTGGTTTGATGGAAGCTTTAAAAGATGAAGCTCGAACAAGTGCTATGGCACACATCAACGAGATCACCGAAGAGGCAAAACTAAACGCGAATCGTGAGGCGAAGAAAATCGTAATTCAAACGATTCAGCGAGTTGCCACGGAGCAAGCCATTGAAAATTCTGTATCTGTATTCAACATTGAATCGGATGAAGTAAAAGGACGAATTATCGGTCGTGAAGGTCGAAACATTCGTGCATTGGAAGCAGCGACTGGAGTAGAAATCATTGTAGACGATACACCAGAAGCTATTATTCTTTCTTGCTTTGACCCAGTACGTCGAGAGATTGCACGATTGGCATTGCACCAACTGGTATCGGATGGTCGAATTCACCCAGCTCGAATTGAAGAGGTTGTAGCCAAAACACGCAAGCAGCTAAACGAAGAGATAGCAGAGACCGGACGTAGAACTTGTATTGATCTTGGTATTCACGGACTTCATGCTGAGTTGACACGAATGGTTGGACGAATGAAATACCGTTCTTCTTATGGTCAAAACTTATTGCAACACTCCCGCGAGGTAGCCAATCTGTGTGCGATCATGGCAGCAGAGCTTGGTCTGAATGTGAAAATGGCCAAACGCGCTGGATTGCTTCACGATATCGGAAAAGTGCCAGATGAGGAACCAGAATTGCCACACGCAGTACTTGGTATGAAGCTCGCAGAAAAGTTCGGGGAGAAGAAAGAGGTATGCAACGCCATTGGGGCACACCACGATGAAGTGGAGATGACTACCTTGATTGCGCCGATTGTTCAGGTGTGTGATGCCGTTTCAGGAGCGCGTCCAGGAGCGCGTCGCGAGATTGTAGAGTCATACATCAAGCGAATCAAAGAACTGGAAGCTTTGGCTTTGGCGTATGAAGGAGTAAATTCTGCGTATGCAATTCAAGCGGGTCGTGAGTTGCGCGTTTTGGTGGAGTCTGAAAAGGTATCCGATCAAAAGGCTGACGAATTATCTTTCGAGATTTCACAGCGCATTCAAACAGAAATGACGTATCCGGGACAGGTAAAAGTTACCTTGATTCGTGAGAAACGCGCCGTGAATTACGCGAAATAGCAAGAACGCTAACAGGCGGCTGATATGAAACTTAGAGAGCGCCTACTAAAATCACAGTTGTTGCGGTCTGTTCTTGTATTGATGACGGGAACAGTCTTTGCTCAGGGGTTGAGTTATCTCGTATTTCCTCTGCTAACAACCTTGTATGCTCCCAGCGAAATGGGAGTGCTGGATATCTATGTAAAAATTGTTGGGTTTGTTTCAGCCGTTGGAACAGCACGTTTCGAAGTGTCGCTTCCATTACCTAAAAACGAAGGTCATTCATTTCTTATCTATAAGCTATCCCTTCGAATTGCTCGTTATGTAATTGTTGGAATGGCCGTAGCATGGGGCGTTTATTTCTTATTCGAACCACCGGTACTAACAGATATTTGGTTCCTGATCATCACTTTGATCAGTACATTGTTCGTCATTTTTATCAATCTTGGCACGAATTGGGCCATTCGCAACAAGGCATTCAAACAGATTTCAAGACAGAAAATTGTCGGGTCTTTTACGAACAATGGAATGCGCTTGGTACTGGGGTATCTTTCTTTTGGTGCTATCGGATTGGTACTGGCTACAATGCTGGGATACATGATTTCGAGTTTTTGGTTTGTGCGTGATTTCTTCAGACTCGACAGAAAAAAATACAAAAACTACTCAAGGAAGAAAAGCAAAGTGCTGGTTAGGGAGTATCGAGAATTTCCGTTGGTAAATCTTCCTCACGTTGCCATTGATTTGGGAAGGGAACTATTAATCGCGGCGCTGGTATTGCACTACTTCGACATCCAAATATTTGGACTGTATAGCGTTGCTCATCTGATATTAAAACTACCGTTAACGGTTCTTGGGACATCCATTGGGCAGGTATTTTATGGGGAAACTTCAGAAATGGTGAATCAGGGGAAGTCAGTTTTCCCATTGCTTCGTAAGACGATTCTCACCTTGTTTGGATTGTCCTTGATTCCGTTCTCCGTTATATTTTTCTTCGGAGAGGATTTGTTTGAATTGTTGATGGATGATCGATACATTAAGGCCGGTTATTATTCTGAGATTATGACGATGTGGCTGATGATGGTATTCGTGGTTTCTCCCGTTTCAAATTTATCGTTAGTCCTCAATCGTCAGAAAGAATTCTTTTTGCTTGGAATTGTTGGTTCAACGATCCAATTATTTTGCTTTGGAGTTTTACCAATTCTTTATGGAACGAATGAAGCGGCCTGGGAGCGAGTACTTTGGACAGTAACCATTGCTCAAACAATCTATTTTGTGGGCGTGGCTATAATTTCCCTCTATTACGCAAAGAAAGGAGTAAAGGGTGCTGTAACCAAATAATCCGAATCACGTAACTAATTGCAGCTATGGGCAAACTTAAAGAACGGATCTTATTTCGAATTCGAAAGTGGCAACAACCAGTAATGGTTGGAAACTACAAACGTTTTGATGGGAAAAAGTTGCCTTTAACTCGCATTAGTACCTCTACGGTGATCCAGGGAAAAGAACGCTTTGATGTCGAGAATAATGTTTTCATTGGACACTTCAACTTCATCGATGCAACTTATGGATTGAAAGTTGAGGAAGGGTGTCAGATTACAAATTATGTGAGCTTGTTGACGCATTCTAGTCATGATGCCATTCGACTGTACGGTTCTCAATACGGCAAAGTTGGCGCGATGAAAGCCTACAACGAAGGCGAAGTGTCTATTGGAAAGTTTACATTTATCGGTCCGCACACTGTTGTGATGCCGAAAACAACAATTGGTAAGGGAAGTTTAATCGCTGCGTACAGCTTTGTACAAGGAGAGTTTCCCGATTTTGCCATCATTGCTGGGAATCCTGCTAAGATAGTGGGAGATACGCGTAAAAGAGACAAGGAATTACTTGCGAAGCACCCAGAATTACTTCCTTATTACAACGAGTGGGCTGAGTGATCACTTCTTTAGTAAATCCCGGTAAATTCCTAAGAATATCGCTCGATTTGCTGTTTTAGTTGCTTTTCGCTCAATAATTGCTTTGTTTTCAGCCGCTAAATAGACCTGATCCAGTTTTAAGGAAGCCGTCAATGCTTCAGCAATATTTGATTCCAGAATAATACCGTTTTTACCTGATTTGATCCATTCGTGATTCGCAGGAAGGTCCGAGACAATCGGAATCGTTCCACAAGCCATAGCTTCCAACAAACTTACAGATGTTCCGTCGCTCGAAGGTACTGAAATGTAGACGCGCGCTAATTGATAGTTACTCATGTTGGTCTCATATTCCACAAAACCAATGAACTCATAGGCACTTTCTGGCAGCTTGGATGCCGCCAATTCTTTTAAAGCTTCGGTGTTATTTCCCCGACCGGCGATGACTAACTTCCAGTCCTTGTGCTCCCTGTAGAACTTTGAAAATCCTTTGATGATTTTATCAATATTGTAAAGATCGTTGTGCAATCGATTGGAGTATACGATGTTTTCCTTTTTCTCTAAATCGATATCCAAGGCGGGGAGATCAATCCCAAAATTAGCCGTAGTGAAATCATGTGGACCTATTAGTTCGGAAACGTTTTTTTGAATAAAACTCGCGTCGGCTGTGATTTTGTGGGCACCCTTCAGTGCTTTTTGTACCATTCTTCGATGCACTGAACTTTTTTTAGGAAGTAACAAGACATCGCTTCCCCAGATAGTGAGAACTTGCGGAACTTTTCTTTTGTTGGCTTTTGCAACTATATAACCGTAGGAATTCGCCTGGTGCACGTGAATTACATCGGGTTGAAATTCATTGATAATGTTTCGAAGGCGCTTAATTGTTTTCCAAATAGTAATTGGGTTTTTCAAACCAAAATCCAAAACCTTTGTGGTACAGAATTCTGCCGAATTCCCAGATATCAATAAAACCTCATCAAAATATCCTTCAATAAGTTGATAGAAGTTTCTTAAGTGAACGTCACTTTTCGTGCTTCCAATTAACAATAACCGTTTCGGTTTTTTAGCCATTTTCCTTCTTTACATTTAAAATAGGCCATGTTAGACCTAACATTGTGGCGATCAGTACCATTATTGTTTTGTCTTGATAAGGATTGTTGGTTAACGCAACTATCAAAATAATTATCAAGAACAGAAATCCCTTTTTCAAGGGGATTGACTTATAGCGCTGTTTAAAATAATACCAAAGCGGCGTAAGAAACATTCCTAGATATAAAAGCAACCCAATGACCCCATAGCGCCACATCATAAGAATATATTCATTCTCTGAATACAATTCTCGATCGTAAAAATATTGCTTGTTCACTCCGTATCCAATAATGGGACTTTCTTTAATCATCTCGCCGAGATACGCCCAGGTTTCCAGGCGCCCCATAGCCGAATTACTTACTACATTATTGCTGTAGGAAGTATAAGTAAAGAAGCCCGTAACAAGTGCCCATGAGATTAAATACAGCCCTACTAACGCTCCGAATACAATGCCCCATTGCTTCCATTTCCAATTGCTTAATTTTAAAATCGCGATAATGAAAAGTATGCTAACAAGAGCTACTATGGAAGTCCGTGATTGACACATCAACATGAGTAGTATAGCCGCTAGAAACCAGTATAATTTATTTCGGTCAAAGTTTAACGGTAAAAAGTATAGCGCAAAAAAGAAGAATACAATAGCATTTATGTTCGGGCTGGAGGAAAGTCCAATCATGCGCTTGGTGGCAGGTTCTTTTAAAGAGTTAAGCCCAAAAAATTCTCGATGTGCTCCACCGTACCAGTCAGTGAGTATTTCATTGATATCAAATAAATTGAAAAAATGAACTAAGTTTACAATAGCCAAACCGATAAAAATGGGCTTGAACCACACGGCACTGAAACGGTTATAATCCAGCAGCGTAAAAAATAGAATCAGCAAACTAAACTTGGCTAATTTGTATATTTCGAAGTAATCTGCGATCACACCTGTACGTCCATTCAAATGCATAGTCACAGGTATGTACAAGCAGAACAAAAGAATGATAATCCAATAGAAATGCCAATTAATTTTACTGAACTTCGTTAAAAGAAAGACGCCAACGACGGGAAGCAAAAAATCGACGACTTGGACTGCCGGCCAATCAGGTTTCAGGCGTATCGTAGGGACGCACAAAACGGAAACTATCAAAATTCCACCGAGTAGGTACAAGAATTTGTCAGTTGTATTGGAATTCGGCACTTTGTACGGTGAGTCTTAATTAATTGGATGTCCTTGTATCACTGATGAATCGTGACTTTCGATATTGTAAAAGTAAGTATTAATTTTAATTTTGCGAGTGCAGTAAAAATGGATAGTAACCAGGTATATAAAGTAGCTCATTTGAGCAGTGTCCACAAGGATCGAGATATTCGGATTTTTAGAAAGGAATGTACTTCCATTGCGAATTATCCGGCTCAAGAGGGAGTTTCTTTTGAGGTTCATTTGGTGCTGGCAAATGTTGAGGCAAGAAGCGAAAACGGAGTTCAGATTCATTCGGTCGAGGGAGGAGGAAATCGCTTGAAACGGATGTTGAAAACCGTGAACAACGTCTATAAAAAAGCGATTGAAATTGATGCCGATATCTACCATTTACACGATCCAGAGTTGCTTCGAATTGCGATGAAGCTAAAACGCCGCGGAAAGAAGGTGGTGTATGATGCGCATGAGGATTTGCCACGACAGATTATGGGGAAAGACTATCTCCGTTTCAAAGGGGTGATTAGCAAAGCAATGGAACGTTACGAGGATCGCATAGTCAGAAAATTGGATGCAGTGGTGACCGCTACCCCGTTCATTCGCGATCGATTTTTACAGGTTCATCCGAATACAATCGATATTAATAATTTCCCATTAATGTCTGAAGTATCGACTGAAAAGGTATCAGCAGAAAAGGAAAATAAGGTTTGTTTTATTGGCGGTATTTCACAGATTAGAGGGATTTCCGAAATCGTGGACGCTTTGGATTATGTGGACATTGAATGTGTGATTGCTGGAGCATTTCCAGAAGAATTCAAACGAACATTGATGTCAAAAAGTGGCTGGGTAAAGGTAAAGGAATTGGGGTTTATCAGTCGCGAGGAATCCTTGAAAGTGAAAGCAAGTTCCATTGCTGGTTTGGTCACATTTTTACCGTATCCCAACCATATGAATTCCCAACCAAACAAGATTTTTGAATACATGGCATCTGGACTTCCAGTAATTGGATCGCATTTTCCATTATGGAAAGAAATTATCGAGAAGAATAAGTGCGGAATTTGTGTTGATCCTGAAAAACCTGAAGCCATTGCCGATGCAATTCGTTATATTCAGGAACATCCTAAAGAAGCCATGGAAATGGGAGAGCGCGGACGAAATAAAGTCCTGAATGAATACAATTGGTCGGTAGAAGAAGCAAAATTACTGAACCTCTATCATACGCTCGTTCGGAAATAGTTCGAATGAAAGATCAACAGACATACGATCGGAATTATTCTTTGGCAATTAGCCTGGTACTGTTTCTCTGTTTAACAATTCCGCGCTTGGCTGGACCAGCGTTGTTACTCCTTGGAGTTTGGGTGTTGCTTGGTGGTCTCAAAGGATACTTGAAATTCCGGTGGAGCTTTGGTTTGTTCACCATGGTGCTCTTGTATTCAGCATATGTAGTAGCTTCATTCTTTACGCATCATCCTGACTTAGCTACAGAAGGTCTGGTCCAAAAGTTATCCTTGGTAGTCATACCCATTCTCTTTTCTTTCCCTTTAAAAACGCGCAAGATTCGTTATCAATGGATCGTGAGTTCGTTGATATTATCCGTGCTCATTCTAAGCTTTTACGGGATCATTCATGGGGTGTTTGCGTATTTTGATGGCATGGGATGGAGAGGATTTACCACTGTAAATATGTCTCCATTGCACCACCCAACGTATTTCATGTGCTTTTGGATTTTGGCATTAGTTGGAGCATATGTCGGTTGGAAACGAGAGTGGCAATACTTTTCCATGAAATGGATTGTTCCCTTTGCACTTTTCGGACTTGGGCTACACGTTTTAAGTTTAAGTCTTGCAGGCATTCTCTATCTACTGGTAGTTCTTGCTTTTCTTGTACTGTATGAAATTGGTAAAAGGTGGGGATGGAAAGCATCTCTCGGACTACTTGTGCCTGCGGTACTTGCCGGGTATTTGATAATCAATTATGTCCCAATCGTTCGAGGACAATGGCAGAATGCAAAATCGTATGCGGAAGTTTATGCTCAAGATCCTGACGGGTTTGTGCGTAATACGAATCCCTGGACGGGAAGTGAAGAACGTTTGTTGCTTTGGATCGTTTCGACTGAAATTCTTGTTGAAAATCCAATGGGGTTGGGAGCTAAAAATTATGACGACGCCATCTACAACCGATTAAAATATTATGGTCAGGATCGTTTAGCGGAAAAACATTTCAATCCACATAATCAATACCTAACAACAGGAATTGAAATCGGAGTAATTGGAATCTTTGTTTTTGTGTTTATGCTGGTTTACGGTTTCATTCACGGACTTAGGAAAAAACACTGGCTTTTGGTTGTTTCGAGCAGCTCTCTGGCGTTTCATTGTCTTTTCGAGGCGATGTTAGAGCGTCAGAGCGGCATTGTTTTTTACTGTCTCGTGCTCGGAATTTGTTTCGTTTACCCTCTCGAACGCACTCCACAAAATTCAACAGACGATAAATAAAAAGGCAAGTATTTAAAAGTACACCAAGCTTCATATTTCCAGACCTACCGAAAAGCGTAAATTTGCGACATTAGCATGAGACTTGTAATTCTTACACAATATTATCCACCTGAAATTGGTGCTCCACAGAATCGACTGCATGAATTGGCTGTTCGGCTCCAAAAGAATGGAGTGGAGGTTGAGGTGCTCACGGCGCTTCCTAATTATCCCCGAATGGAAATTATGGAGGAATATCTTGGGCGTAAGAATCGCAAAGAGACCATTGATGGTATTCCTGTAACCAGAGCGGGTATTTACGTGTCAAAATCGAAAGGAATCGCCTCAAGGCTTTTGAATTATTTCAGTTTTGTTTGGACGTCCTATTGGAAGGGTAGATCCTTAAAGAAGGCCGATTTCCTCATGGTGGAGTCTCCGCCGCTCTTTTTAGGATATTCGGCAATGGCGCTGTCTCGAAAGTTAAAAGCAAAGTTGATTTTCAACGTATCTGATTTATGGCCCGAAAGTGCTGAGAAGATGGGGATTGTTTCCAATCGTATGATGTTAAAAATGGCCTATCGACTGGAAGCAAAATGCTATAGGAAATCTACACTAATTACCGGTCAAACGAACGGGATTGTTGAAAGTATCAAGCAGCGATTTCCTAAATCAAAAGTGCATTGGTTACCGAATGGTGTTGATGTAAATTTTTACGATCCTTCTAAAATTGCAGCAGGAGATTTTCGCAAAGCTATTGGTGCAGACATTCAGGACGTTGTCTTCTTCTATGGGGGAATTATAGGTTATGCTCAAGGGTTGGAAATAGTACTCGAGGCCGCAGAGAGAGTGAAGCACGAACAAAGAATAAAAATCGTGCTGCAAGGAGCAGGGCCTGTTAAGGATGAACTTTTGGAAATTCAGAAAGAAAAAGGGCTGGATAATGTCATTTTCCGAGACCCAGTTCCAAAGTCTGAAATGCCTTCCATCTTAAAAAGTGTGGACGTTGCCCTCGTGCCTTTACGCAAACTAGACTTGTTCAAAGGTGCCATTCCATCGAAGATATTCGAGGCGCAATCCATGCAACTTCCTTTATTACTAGGTGTTGAAGGAGAGGCCCACGAACATTTTATCGAGAACGCGAACGCGGGCTTCGCATACGAACCAGAGAATGCCGTTGATATGGCAGAAAAAATGCTCAATTTTGTAGCAGATAAAGAAATGAGATTGCAAATGGGCCAAAATGGAAGAAACTATGTTTCAGAGCATTTCAATCGGAACAAAATCGCTACGCGGTTTCAAGAAGTATTAGAAAAGAACTAGTCGTATGAAGATAGTCACGATAATTGGCGCGCGGCCGCAATTTGTTAAAGCAGCTGTTTTGAGCCGTGTTGTTGGAACCAGAAAAGATGTAGAAGAGATACTTGTGCACACCGGACAGCATTACGATCACAATATGTCAGATGTGTTTTTTGAGGAGATGGAGATTCCGAAACCAGCCTACAATTTAGATGTGAATGGAATGGGGCATGGTGCTATGACGGGGCAAATGCTAGAAAAAATAGAAAACGTTCTGGAGCAAGAAAAACCAGATTGGGTTTTGGTTTATGGAGATACCAATTCGACTATAGCCGGAGCTTTGGCAGCGAAGAAAATGCACATTAAGGTAGCACATGTTGAGGCGGGTCTACGCAGTTTTAATATGAAGATGCCGGAGGAGGTGAACCGAATTCTTACAGATCGTATCTCAGATATTTTATTTGTGCCTACGGATACTGCGGTGAAAAACTTAATGGAGGAAGGGTATGAAAATATTGACGCTCAAATTGTACAATCTGGGGATGTTATGCAGGATGCCAGTCATTTTTACGCTGAAAATTCTGCCTCAAAAGCAAAGCTTTCTATAGAAAAAAGAACAGGGGATTTTGTTTTGTGTACCCTGCATCGCGCTGAAAACACAGATAATCCACAGCGATTAGAAGCAATTGTTTCAGCTTTGAATGAACTGCATAAAACCATTCGTGTTTTGGTCCCTATCCATCCGCGAACCAGAAAATTACTCGAAGAGAACAATCTTAAATTGGATGTTGATTTAGTAGACCCTGTCGGTTATTTTGACATGATTGAATTGCTCAAGCATTGTAAAATAGTACTTACTGATAGCGGAGGACTCCAGAAGGAGGCATACTTTTTTCAAAAACATTGCGTTACCATGCGCGATGAAACGGAGTGGGTCGAATTGGTCAAGCACGGCTATAACATTCTTGCTGGAGCCGATACCCAACTGATTTTGAATGCAGCAAAGGATATGATGATAAAATCGTCGGACTTCTCCAATCCACTTTACGGAGACGGCAAAGCAGGAGAAAAAATACTGGATGCACTTGTAAATTTTGAAAACAGATGATGATACCTTTCTCTCCTCCACGAATAGATGATAAAACCATAGATGCTGTCAATGAAGTTTTGACTTCAGGCTGGATAACCACTGGTCCGAAAACAAAACAGTTTGAGAAAGAAATTTCTGCCTATTGCGGCGTGAAAACAACTGTCGCCGTTAACTCATGGACGATGGGAATGCAGGTGTTGTTGCACTGGTGGGGAATTGGAGAAGGAGATGAAGTTATTTTGCCGGCATATACTTACTGCGCCAGTGCCAACGTGATTGTTCACGCAGGTGCCAAGCCTGTTTTGGTTGAAATAAATGAGAGTGATTTCAACCTTAATGTAGAAGCTGTAAAAAAGGCCATTACACCTAAAACTAAGGCAATCCTTGCGGTTGATATCGGTGGTTTCCCATGTGATTATGAAGCGCTTCACTCGTTAATTAATGAAACTGCAGTGAAGAGTCAATTTTCGCCTTCCAACGAGTTGCAAGAGAAACTTGGACGCATTTTGTTACTAAGTGATGCCGCGCATAGTTTTGGAGCACTTATGAATGGTCAGAAAGCAGCAGCCCTGGCGGATGTATCAACTTTTTCTTTTCATGCGGTCAAGAATCTCACGACAGCGGAGGGGGGAGCTCTATGTTTCAACTTGCCTGAATCCTTTGATCATGACAAGATTTACCATGAAATGTGCGTGAAAATTTTACATGGTCAGAATAAAGATGCTCTGGCGAAGACACAAAAAGGCAATTGGCGTTACGATGTTGAGGAGCCCGGTTTCAAATGTAATATGACCGACATTCAGGCTGCAATTGGCTTAGTTGAACTCGGGCGGTATCAAGAAAATCTAGACCGTAGAAAATCGATTTTCGATGCCTATGATTCTGCCTTTTCCATGGAGGACTGGGCGAATACACCGCTTCATACGACCAAAACTAAAGTGTCTAGCTATCATTTGTATCAATTGCGCATTAATGACATTTCAGAGTCGCAGCGTGATGCAATCATCCAAGAAATCTTTGAGCAAGATGTTTCCGTAAATGTTCATTTCCTGCCCATTCCTATGTTAACGGCCTATGCGAAACGAGGGTATGATATCAAGAACTTCCCTGAAGCGTATCACAAGTACTCGCAAATGATTAGTCTGCCTGTTTATTATGATTTGACTGATGAGCAAGTTGAACGGGTGATTTTAGCGGTTAAGAATGCTGTGGCTAACGTTTTGATTTAGTCCGTAGGTTGCATGTGAAAGTATACTTCGCTGTAATCTGTCAACTCGCGATTGTGTTGTTCTAATTGATCTTTTAAGTATGTTGTTGCGGCATCTAAAGCGATTGGATTTAAAACGTAATGCGTTTCATTTAAGATTTTTTCATAACCAATAATTCCTTGTTCAAATAGTACTCTCATATGTCGATTAGCGGTTGTGGGAGCAAGAGGTAAAGAAAGTTCAATTTCCTTACATTTAATTCTGCCTTCATTGATCAGGGATTCAATAATTGTAAGTCGGGCAGGGTGGCCTAGAGCTTTGAAAATATTAGATTGTTGATTGGTTTCTTTTGAGAAACCGGTTCTTTTAATAGAAGCCATAGAAAATAGTGTTAGGTTAATTATTACTAAATATGATAGTGAATAATCTTGGCAAAAACTAATAAATGCAATTAAACAAAAACGCATTTTTGCGTTGAAGGGTTTTAGATATTTCTCACATTTCCGCTATATATCTTACCTTTAGCCCAATTACCCCATGAAAAGAATTTTCGATATATTCATGTCAGCCATTACCCTCGTCGTATTCTTGCCATTCGGGATCATACTATCTTGCCTCATTTTCTTAACATCCAAAGGAGGAGTTTTCTATTATCAAGAAAGAATTGGACAACATGCCAAACCGTTCATGTTGATCAAGTTTCGCACAATGAAGGTGAATGCTGACGCAACAGGGCAGCTTACTATTGGTATGCGAGACCCAAGAATTACGTTCATTGGCTATTTTCTTCGTAAGACAAAACTTGATGAATTTCCGCAGTTTTTGAATGTCTTGATAGGCCAGATGAGTATAGTTGGACCACGACCGGAAGTAAAAAAGTATGTCGATTTATACACTGAGGAGCAAAAAAGGGTACTCAAAGTGAAGCCTGGAATTACCGATTATGCCTCCATAAAGTACTTTCGGGAAAATGAAATTCTAGGCAATGCTGAAGATCCCGAAAAAGCTTACGTGGAAGAAATAATGCCGGCAAAAATAGCGCTGAACATGAAGTATATCGAAAACCCAGGGATCGGTCAGGATTTGCGCATTATGTGGATGACCTTCTTGAAAATTATTCAAGATTAAGTTTTGCCAAGGGTCGTTTAGAGACGAGTATCAATAAAACGAAAACAGCTGTACCTAGCACCATACCAGCGAATACATCTTCGAGGAAGTGCTGAGAAAGGTACATTCTCGAATATCCTACCAGTCCAGCACTGAGTGCAAATAAAACTTGAAGAATAGTATTTTTTCGAGCCAGAAAAAGAGATGCAAAACCAAAGAATGCGAAGGCTGCTGTAGTGTGTCCAGAAGGGAAAGAATGACTAGCATGAAGTTGAACCCCCTCAACAAAATGTAAAGGATACACGGAAAGATAAGCGCTAGGTCGCATCGCATCTTCAAATACAAGGCGCTTTAAAGCTTGAGCCAATGCGCCAGAAAGAATCAATGTGCCTGCACCGAACCAAAGTGGCAACCACTTGTATCGCGGGAAAAGCACGACTGCGATGATCAATCCAGCGATAGCCACAAAAACACCATCTCCGACGTATGTCCAAAACTTGAAAAATACATCAGTGATAGGAGTATTTAAGTCGTTTATCCAAAGGTGAATGGATGTTTTATCAGATGAAAGCAAAACCATACCAGCACCAAAAAGCATGAAGAGTACTATTAAAAAATAGTACCTCAATTGCCATATTAGAGATGATTTAAGCGTCACTTTAATGAATCAAGAATGCAATTCCACACCCGATAAATATAGCGATCAATTTAACGAAATTGAATTTATGATTCTCGCTTGTTTCGAAAATGATGGTAGTTGAAATGTGCAAAAGCATTCCCACCACGATGGCTAATAAAATGTCGAAATCAAATCCTTCAACATTATGTCCCGAGAACATCCCAATAAACAAACCAATTGGCGTTGTCAAGGCAAACAAAGTGAGATAGAGCCACACTTTAATACGACTTACTTCTGCTCGTGTGAGAAGTGTCATTAGGGCAATGGCGACTGGCAAACGATGAAACAAGATACCCAGAAAAAGGGAATGATCTTCATGATGGTGATGTGAAGTAGCAGTTTCCAGGCCGGCAAATTGAGTTCCAATGGGAATGCCCTCAATTATCGCATGCACTGAAAGAGCAATCAATAACCCGATGGGAAGTTTTGCTCCCTTATGAGAATGTGTATGTCCGTGCTCAATACCGCCAGAGAAGAACTCCAGGAACAATTGCACTAGGAAACCCATCAAAATGAAGATTCCGATTTGTAAGTTACTGTGCTGGTAAAGTTCTGGTATGAAGTGTATGAAGGCTATTGACAACAAAAATCCACCACTAAAAGCCAGTAAAATTTTGATGATCCGCGTATTCTGCTCTTGACGCAACTTAATTACCAAGCCCCCTCCAACATACACGGAACCAATAAGTCCCAATAAAATAACGATTAAATCCATTAGCGTTTCTTCGCAATCAGAATAAGTCGGTCCGATTCCATTTCATCAAATGGATCCAAATCGAAGTTGCCAAAAGTACGAAGAATTTCAAAACCATTCTCTGAAAGCAAAGTGTTAAAATCAGCTTTTGTTAAGGCTTGTACACGTTCGGTAAAATGGTATGACTTCCCCTGATCTTCAAACCGTATTTCTTTATAGATATGCCCCTTATTAAACTCCTTGGAGATACTAAAATCGATACCACCTTTGGACTTAACCGTTTGTTCAGGTAGTGTTCGAATCACCTTTTCAGCATTAAGAAAATCAATAACGAACAAACCGTTCTCAAGTAACATGTTATGAACAGATTGAATAACCTTGATGTTCTCTTTTTCATGGTCAAAATATCCAAAACTGGTAAATATGTTGAAGACCGCATCGAAAGTTCTGTCTGGAATAACCTCCCGCATGTCGTGAACTAGAAACTCAAGTCCATCATCCGAACATGCTTGTGCCGCACGAATACTGTTTTCGGATAAATCCGCTCCAGTTACTTTGTAGCCCAGAGAATGAAGTGTTCTAGAGTGTCTTCCTTTTCCGCAAGCAAGGTCTAAAACGGTGGAACCTTTGGGGATTTTAAGTTCGCGGCATAAGTTCCCAACGAACGATTTCGCTTCGTCGAGATCGCGATCCTTGTATAAAAGATGGTAATAGTCCGTATCAAACCACGAGGCAAACCAGGCTTTTTCATCCATAGTACAAAAGTACATTAACTTTTCATTCGCATTTGATTTATAGGGGCTATTGTTTATATTTGAGCGACAATTAATTATGGCTATCTCTGACGTTTATAACTTTTACAAGAGAATGGAAGATGATCATATCATCCTCTCATTCAAAGGTTCGTTTACCGAAGAGTTGTTGACTTCTATCTTGCATATTGTTGAAGGAAAGATGGAAGATTTAAACGTCGATACAAAGAAAAAGAAACGCGTTTTCAACGTTTTAGTAGAGTCGTTTCAAAATTTGTATCATCACATTGAGGAGATGGCGCCTGATCTAGGAGATTCTGATCGAGACAAGTCGGCAATGATTATTGTGAAATACTTTGACAACCGATTTACCATCGTTACTGGAAATTTTGTAAATAGCGCTCGCATTCCTGAATTGCGGCAAAAGCTAGATGAGGTAAATGCGCTAAACGACGAAGCGTTAAGAGAATTATATAGATCAAAACTAGAAAATGGAGGCAGAACGGAGAAAGGAACTGCGGGATTGGGTCTGATTGATATTGCTAGAAAATCCAAAAACAAACTGGATTATGAAATTATCAGTGTGACCGAATCAATTGGTTTCTTCTGTTTGAGTGTCTTAATTGATTAAAAAAGAAATATGGAGAATTTAGTCATTGAAGGAACAGCAAAAACACCTACAGTTGAGTTTGATGCATCTGCGGGCAAGATCGTTTTGAAAGGTAGATCTATCCCAGAAAATTCCATCGAGTTTTACAAACCGATGCAGGATTGGTTGAAAGATTATGGAGCAGCGCCTGCCGGAAAAACTGTTGTTGACATTCGTTTGGAGTATTTCAATACCTCCTCATCCAAGTGCATCTTAGATTTTTTCAAAAGCCTGGAGGCAATCAAAAACGAAGGAAAAACGGAGGTTACCGTGAATTGGTACTTCGAAACTGATGACGAGGATATGCAAGAAGCTGGAGAAGACTACGAAGCTATTGTTGGTTTGCCATTCACGATCATCGAGGTAGAAGAGATATAAATGACGCTGAAAATCGGCATTACTGGAGGCATTGGTTCCGGTAAATCTCTGGTAGCAAAAATCTTGCAGACCATGGGATATCCAGTTTTCTATTCAGATGATGAAGCCAAAAAATTATCTGATCATCATCCAAATATTCGCCAGGAATTAATCGCGCTTTTCGGTGAAGAAGTGTATACATATGAAGGATTAAATCGTCCCTTTCTTGCGGAAAAGATTTTTCAAGATGAATCTTTGCGACAGCAAGTTAATAGTATCATTCATCCGAGAGTTCGGGAGGCCTTCGAACAATTCAGTAAAAATGCAACATCGAAATTGGTTTTTAACGAAGCTGCAATTTTAATAGAAACAGGAGCCTACCAAAACTTTGATGCGCTAATTTTAGTTACAGCCCCCGAAGACATTCGAATAAAGCGTGTCCAGGCAAGAGACAAGACGGATGTGAACGCCATCAAACAACGAATGAACAAGCAATGGACGGATGAAAGAAAACGTTCATACGCCGATTTCGAAATTGTAAATGATGGTGAAAGTCCCCTGTTAGTGCAGGTCGAAAAAGTAATTTTAAGTCTAGAGTCTAGAGTCTAAAGTCGGAGAGTCTAGCGTCTATCCATTCACTTCACCTCCTCCCAGGGATCGTAATCATCCTTATCCTCTTCATCATCTTTTCCAATTTGATCATAAGGATCCTTAGGTGCTTTCGCACCACTCAAGAGAAAAGTGACTCCATTCATCATTTTGAAGATCAGATTCAGCAAAAAGAAGAATCCAATCACCTTAAAGATGAACCCGAAGAAGACGGTATTCTCTATATCAACAATACTTTCGTAAAACCAAACAGAGATAGGATTGGCCGCATATTGCGGAAAAAAATTAAATGTCACAAACACCCCAAGGGCTAGAATGATTACCGCAATTTCTGCGCGAAAATTAAACAAGGCCAATTGCTTAGGAATCTGCATTCTGCCATTCGTGAACACCTGGAAAAGCCGATTTCTATTCTGATTGTTTTGAAACTTTCCTACGAAATAAGTGAGTAAAATGATCCCGGCCAATAGCAATTGATTCAAATAATTCATCTTACCGATGTCACCATCGATACAGAATAAAAAAGTCACATCTGCTAAGAATACATATTTGATTCCACGCAAGAAATACACCTCCCCAACGGTTCGTTGACGACCAGAGGTTAACAATCGAAAACCAATTTCAAACAATCCCCATAAAAATCCGTAGATAGCAAAAACAACGCCCAAACGGAATACAAAGTTCAATAATTCCACGGTTGTAAAGATAATTAATCACAACGCAATCGCTATCTTTAACGCCTCTCAAAAAGAAATTCTTTAAGATGATGAAACAATTCTTTCAAAAAGCAACGCTAGCAGTTGCCATGTTATTCTTAACAATATCTATCTCTCTTGCGGAAGAGGGAATGATCATCCCATCCTTGATAGCTGCGTTTGAGGATGATATGAAAGCAATGGGGATGAAACTTTCAGCTGACGAAATTTACAGTGTAAATAACTCTAGTTTGAAAGATGCCATTTTACATTTCGGCGGCGGCTGTACTGCTGAGTTAGTTTCTGGTGAAGGATTATTGTTGACAAACCATCACTGCGGATTCTCACAAATTCAGAGCCATTCATCTGTTGAGAACGATTATCTCAAAAATGGATTTTGGGCGAAAACGAAAGAAGAAGAGTTGAAAAACCCGGGTCTTTTTGTGGATCGTGTAGTGCGAATTGAGGATGTTTCTTCAACCATCTTTTCAGGCATTGAAGGGTTGAATGAGCAACAAAGAGGAATGAAGATTGAAGAAATTATTGCAACACTTGTGGCTGATGCAACCGCTGACAATCATTATTCGGCCGAAGTAAAAGCATTCAACTACGGAAACGATTATTACATGATCGTGAAAGAGCGTTTTAATGACGTGCGCCTCGTTGGAGCACCTCCAAGCTCAATTGGTAAGTTTGGTGGTGATACAGACAACTGGGTATGGCCACGTCACACTGGAGATTTTTCGGTTTTCAGAGTGTATGCAAATGCACGAAATCAACCGGCAGAGATCAGCGATAAAAACGTACCATACAAGCCATTACATTTTTTACCAGTTTCAATGAAGCCACGTAAAGATGGCGACTTCACGATGGTATACGGCTTTCCGGGTAAAACAGAGCAACACTTATGTTCAGAGCAATTGCGTTATATCATGGATGAAATGCGACCACAACAAATTCGCATGCGTGATCTTTCATTGAGCGTGATCAATGCCAGTATGGCTTCTTCAGATGAATTGCGCATTATGTATGCCTCCAAACAAGCGAGAATTGCCAATGCCTGGAAAAAGTGGATCGGTCAATTAGGCGGGTTGAAAACCGTTGATGCCATGCAAATCAAATTAGACCGCGAGGCCGAATACGTGAAAATGGCAAACCTCAACCGAAATTGGAAAGAGAAATACGGCTCTGTTATTGATGACATGAATGCCCTCGCGAAAGCAAAAGGAAAATTCGATATAGCCTACAACATGTATATTGAATATGGTTATGTTGGACCTGAAGTGTTCAAACAAACTCGGTCAATGGATGAATTTATTGCCGATTTGATGAAAGCTGAAAACGAAGCAGCCTTTAATGAGATGGTTGCGGAAAGACGCAATTCTGTAGAAGGTTTCTTCAAAAACTACGACCCTATTACAGATCGCATGGTCTTTATGAAGTTGACTGAGGAGTACATCAAAAGTATGGGGAGTGATATTCCAGATATGATGAAAAACATGTCAGTAGATGAGTTGACCGAGGCTTTATACGATAACTCTTTCTTAACGAACAAAGAGCGCTATATGGAGTTCCTGGATGAACTCAGCTACAAGAAGTTGCAGAAATACAAAAAGAAACAAGCCAAAAATCAGGCGAAACCTGAAGAAAAACGCAAAGTAATGGCACCATTCATTGAAGATGATGCTATGGCACTGTGGAGTGAACTGCAAGGTCACTTTTTAACAGAAACATTACCAGGTGTGCGTGAGTATTTTGGAGGTATGAATGCTCTGCTACAAGTTTATGTTGCGGGACGTAAGGAAATGTTCCCAGACGAGAATATGTGGCCAGATGCCAATTCTACCATGCGCATTACTTATGGAAAATTAGAAGGTTCGGCACCTCATGATGGTATGATGTATACTCCATACACAACATTGGACGGAATTATTGCTAAAAACAATACGGGAAATCCAGATTTTGACATTCTACCACGAATGCGTGAACTTGCCGAAGCAAAAGAATACGGTATATATGCTCAAGATGGAGAGCTTTGGGTATGTTTCACAGGTTCGAACCATACTACAGGAGGAAATTCAGGATCACCTGCTTTGGATGCTGAAGGTAATTTAATTGGAATCAACTTTGATCGTACGTGGGAAAGCACCATGAGTGATTACATGTTTGATACGAATCGTTGCCGAAATATTATGGTTGACATCCGTTATGTAATGTGGGTGATGGATGTATATGCAGGAGCTGGGCATCTTGTGAAAGAAATGGTATTGGCGAAGTAAGCAGCCGTCCAACGAAATAAGAGCGATCCAAACGGGTCGCTTTTTTTATGCTTTAGTGTGAGGTAATTCCACAATGATGTGATTTTTTTTCACGTTGGTTATCCCTGTTTCTAATTAAAGTAATTGTAATTAATTCATAATCAAGTTTCTAGGAAGAATGGCATGGGCTTGGAATGATTTGGTTAAATCAAAAATCAATTACATATGAATACTATTTTTACAAAAGTTTCGAAAGCCTTGCTGCTTGTTAGCCTGATGCTTGGAGCTTATACAGCGAATGCTGCAACGTTCACAGCTGTTTCTTCAGGTAACTGGACAAGTGGTGCAACTTGGAGTGGGGGAGTCGCTCCAGGATCAAATATTTCATCTGACGATATTATTATTCCCGCGGGCATTACCGTTATGCTCGATACGGATGTAGAATTCACTGGTGGTCCACTTTCTTCAATGGATGTTGACGGGCAACTGGAGAGTATGTCCGAAAATAAATTAACAATGAGTCTGGGAGATTTGTCTGGATCAGGGACCTTGATATTGGAAAATCTCGAATTTGGAGCCTTTGGTACGATGTCCTTTACAGGAAATGCAGACATTGAAAAGATGATCAACTCAAATGCGAGTTTGGTATTAACGTCAGCAGTTTCTATTGCAGATACCATTACGTTAGAGGACGGTCAGATTCTACTTTCTACTGGATCAAACCTTACAATGAATAGCAACTCAGTGGTAAAAGTGAATAACGGGACCATTCTTATTAGCGGTGGTCTGTTTACAGCTGCGAATCCATACAGTGCTTTGTACGTTGGTGTTTCCAAAAACGGAGGTATCGAATTGAGCGGAGACGGATTGACCAATCTGGAAATTAACTTAGACGATAATGATCAGGTTTTGACCTTCACTGCCAATGTAGATGTCGATGGAGATTTCGATCAACAATCAGGCGATGTAGACATGAATGGCTTTGATTTGACGTTGAATGGAGATTACACCACCGTTGCAGGTGCAGATTTTATGGGGGATCCAAATTCCAGTCTAATCGTAAACTCGACATCCACGATTACTAGTTCCATTCATTTTATGGAAAACGAAGAAGAATTGAATGATTTTACCTTCAATGGCTCTTCTGCTTCAACACTTACCTTGAACTCTGATTTGGTGATCAATGGCAACATGACCGTGCAAGACGGAGAAGTGTTTGTAACCAGCGGTAATACTTTAGAGTTAACAGACAACTCTCAGCTTACAATGAACAACGGAGATTTAACTATTAATTCTGGAGGAACATTTGACGGTTCAGCCGAATATAATGTAGTCTTTATGGGACAGTCAAACGGTTCTGGTGTAGTTTTCACAGGGTCGGGATTGAACGATGTTACCATCATGATGGATGATGAAAACCAAGAGGTGATGTTAGAGTCTGATGCAACCATCAACGGAATGCTATCATTACAGTCAGGAGATTTTGACTTAAACGCGAATGACTTGATGCTGATGGGAGATTTTGAATCGAACGGATCTGCGGAAATCCAAGGGGACGTAAATTCTGATATTACCATCATGACTACTTCAGACTTAAGTGATACTTTGTTTTTTGACGCTTCCACCAATGAAATCAATACGTTGACTTTGGATATTGACGGGTCGGGATCAGCGATGCTTGGTTCTAATCTTACCGCAGAAAACATCGATTTAACAAGTGGAGTCTTGATACTATTCGACAATGACTTGGAGTTGAACTCTACGGGAACTATTTCAGGTGCAGACGAGAATAACTACATTTCAACACAAGGATCAGGAAGTCTTTGGATGAATGTAAACGTTTCATCACCTTACATTATGTATCCAGTTGGTACTGATGAAGGATATTCACCTGCAAGAATTCAGATCAACAATGGAACAAGTGGAACATTTGGTGTGAACGCAGCAAACGGTGTTTTACAATGGGGTTATTCAGGAACAGACCTAACAGCCTCAGAAAGCCTGGTAGATAGAACTTGGAATGTTTCGTACGGGACAGCGTCATCAACTGATATTAATCTTATGGTGTCATGGTCAACTGCCATGGAGGTAAATGGCTTTGATAACACAGACGCACAGATTTCTCACTACGTAAATTCAAACTGGGACTCTGACGTGTCAGCTATGGCGACATTGAATGCTTCAGGGATGTATGAGTTGGAGAGAACTGGAATTACATCATTGAGTCCGTTCGCTGTAAAAGATGGACAATCGGCTCTATCAGTTGAAGAGCAATCAGTAGTTTTCAATACGTACCCAAATCCAGCAACTGATGAGTTGAATATTGACTTGTCTGCTGTCGAGGGAACTGTAAACATTCAACTAGTAGATGGTGTAGGAAATATCTTGAAAAATTATCAACCTGCTCCGGGCACAACGGTGGAGAAAATTGACTTCACTAAGTTGCCTACTGGAGTGTACATCATTCAAATTAATGCAGAAAACGGCGTAGCTACAAAAAGAGTAGTGAAGTCTTAAGAAAATACTTTCTGGAGGAAAGGGACTGTCTCGTAGAGATGGTCCTTTTCTATTTTAAAAGCACAGTGTAAAAGAAAAGACGATCCAAACGGATCGTCTTTTCTTATTAAAAACTACAGTCTCGAAATGGTAATTTATTCTTTTCCATTCGAAACGCTCAATTTTTCATTGCGTTATACATGTAATGGTCTGTTCTCGAATGCTGCCAAGGCTGCTTCCTTAACCGCTTCCGAGTATGTTGGGTGTGGATGACAAATACGAGCCATGTCTTCCGCAGAAGCTCGGTATTCCATCGCAGTTACCGCTTCCATAATTAAGTCGGCTGCACGGGCTGCAATCATGTGAACACCCAAAACTTCATCGGTTTCTTGGTCAGCGATAATTTTCACAGTACCCATAATATCCATACTAGCTCGAGCGCGCCCCAATGCTTTGATAGGGAAGGAGCCCACCTTTATGGCGCGACCTTCTTCTTTTAGTTCCTCCTCTGTTTTTCCAACGGCGGCAACTTCCGGCCAAGTGTACACTACGCCCGGAATAAGGTTGTAATTCAAATGTGGAATCTGTCCTGCGAGCAGCTCGGCAACGAATACGCCCTCTTCTTCTGCTTTGTGCGCAAGCATAGCGCCGCGAACAACATCTCCAATGGCATAGATGTTCGGAACATTCGTTTGTAAATGATCGTTTACTTCTACCTGACCACGATCGTTTATCTTTACACCTGCGTTTTCCAGTCCAAGTCCGGCAGTATATGGTTTGCGACCCACAGCTACCAAACAATAATCTGCTTCCATGGTCACTTCCTCACCTTTCTTATTCAAAGCCGTTAGCTTTACACCTTTTCCAGTGTTCTCAACGTTTTGAACGCGGTGTTCCAAATGGAATTTAAATCCTTCTTTCTTCAAAACTCTAGTCAACTCTTTAGACATCGTTCCATCCATTGTTGGAATGATGCGCGATGCGAATTCTACGACATCAATTTGCGTTCCCAAACGTCCAAAAACCGAACCTAGTTCCAGTCCAATAACACCTCCTCCTATCACCAATATCTTCTTTGGAATTTCTTTCATCTCCAAAGCCTCCGTTGAGGTAATGATGCGCTTTTTATCTGGTTCCATTCCTGGAAAGTAATTGGGTTTTGATCCTGTCGCGATGATCACATTCTTTGTTGTGATAGTGGATTCTTTACCGTCGTTATCTGTGATCTTAATAGTTGTGTTATCCACGAAAGAACCGAGTCCATGATGAACATCAATATCGTTCTTATCCATAAGGAATTGAATTCCTTTGGTCGTTTGTTCTACAACGTCATTCTTACGCTGAATCATCTGTTTGATGTTCGCTTTCACATCCTTCACTTCAATTCCGTGCGTATCAAAATTGTGCGTGGCATTGTGGAAGTGTTCAGAAGAGTCTAGAAGTGCTTTTGATGGAATACACCCTACATTCAAACACGTACCACCTAAGGTGTCGTATTTTTCAATGATGGCTGTTTTCATTCCAAGTTGCGCGCAACGAATGGCTGCAACATACCCTCCAGGACCTGATCCAATTATTGTGATATCGTATGAACTCATGTTGATTTGTTTACTTACAAATGTATGTATTATTTCCGTCCTGTTTGGTTCGAATCGGACAGTTTGTTTCGGCAGGATGGAATCCTGTAAATAGGCATAAAAAAACCCTGACGATCTTGAGATGTCAGGGTTCAATCGAGTTAATGTCTGTATTACATTACAACTACTTTGCGAGTTGTAGTGTTATCTCCGCTTCTTACTTCAAGGAAGTACATTGCAGTTGGCAGGTTCGCAGTATTTTCCAACTGAGTTGTAACCTGTGCATTTGTAGTGTTTACTACTTGAGTTGCAATAACTTTTCCTTGAGCATCCAACAATGTGAATTCTACTGGCTCATCTTTTGCCATGTAAGCTACATTGATAGGCTCACCCGCTGAAGGGTTCGGGAATACTTGAAGATCCATTCCTTCGAAACCAGTTTCCTGAAGGTTCAATACTCCAGTAATGTTGATGTTATCGATGAAAAAGTTACTAGCCAAATCTGATGCACGGAATTCAAACATGAATCGTGTTTGCATGTCTGCACTCGTTGGCGTGTAAGTGAAAGATGCTTCTCTCCACTGCGTATTTGAAGTCGGATTAAAGTCCGCGTTTGAAGCGTATCCAGCAGTAACAATATCATCACCTGAGATTGCGCTACCTACAGTAGAACCTTCTACCGAAAGAATACGCGGCGTCCAAGACTCACCACAATCGCGAGAAGAATATACTTTCAACTCTTCCGTGATGTCTCCCGTTACAGTCGCATTCGTTGCGTAAGCATACTTGAAAGTAACGTTTACGTTTGTAGTGTAAGCCAATTCGATTGAAGGCGTGATCAAACGGTCGATAGTTCCTCCCAAACGGAAGTTGTAGAACCATGCATCTGTAAACGGATCCGCTTGCGAGTTGTCAAAGTATGTCTGCAATTTCCATGCACGTGACTGATCGTAACCAACACCGTCAACAACACTAAATTTGCTAAAGTTCTCTTCTACGTTCTCAACAAGGAAAAGGTAGTTTCCTGTTCCTGGCTCAACATCTACTTCCATATCGAAAGTTGTTGGCCCTTGGTTCTCTGACCAGTTTGGAGAAACGTAAATATAATTCTGTGATACTCGAGTATCAGAACCAGCTGCATTTGTAACTGTTAGAGTAACTGTCTTCCAACCTGGAGTATCAAATACTACAATCGGGTTCGGAGACGTTGAGGTTGCTGGAGTAGCATCTTGGAATTCCCAAGAATAAGAATCGATAACAGCGTTCCAAGAAGCGTCTTCGAATCGAACATTTGATCCCATACATACTGTTTTCGTACAAACAGCCGAACCGTCTGTCTTACATACACCGTCAGGAGTAAAGAAATCAGCAACTGGTGCACACAAAGGAACAGTTAATTGATCGCTTGGATCTTGTGGTACAGATAAGTTATCCACACCTGTCAATTCCAATGTACTGTCCTGCCACAATTGATTACGCTGTCCTGCGATCCCTTGAAGTGTGTTTGACATGATAGACGCTTGATCTTCTGTAAACATCACGGCACAGTTCGAGTAGTCCATAATGTTTTGAACGTTGGCGATTGCCATGTTCGTTTGTGTAGTATCACAAGTCGGAAGTGCCAGGTTACATGTTGAGAAAGAACCTTCTGTAGGAGGTGTATCTTCAACACCGTCGTCACCACATTGCGTTGGGTTACCGATATCAGCAACACCGTTGAATGGATGGGCTAGTCCTAAATAGTGTCCTACCTCGTGAGACAATGTTCTGTCGCCACTATTGATGGTGTAATCACGACAAACAATTCCATCTGTCCAGAATCCAGAACCATCTGTACTTGCTGGGAACGTTGCATATCCAAGAAGTGTTCCTTGCACTGTTCCTCCTGAATTTGGTTCGTGAACCACCCATACGTTCATGTAGCGTGCACGGTTCCATTGATTGATTTTGGATACCGACTCACCATTATTTGTCTCGTGATTGTAAATATGCTCAATTCCGTTCGTACAATTCCCTAGTGGATCTAGTGCAGCTAGTCGAAATTCAACGTCAGCATCACCAATAATCGTATCGAATTCAGGAACCACTTGACTTAAATCAGCGTTGGTTGCACTGTAATCTTCGTTCAACTCTTCCATGATCGTGTAAACACGCGAATCTGGAATGTTTTCCGATCCATATTCGTGCAAAATATGGAATACAACAGGAATCACATAGGTAGCCTTTTTCTTTTCTACCCCATTCTCATCAACTACAGTTTGGATTTGCAAACTGTTTCTCAACAACTCTTGATTCACAAGATATTCTTGTTTCAACTGCGGAAACTGATTGTGCAGATTCTCAAGAGCCTCATCTGTTGCACAAGGAATTTCCTGCTGCGCGAAGCCAGATAAACTGAAGAGAGATCCTGCAACAATAGCGAAGATTCTTTTTTTCATAAGTACTTTTTGTGTATTAACTCTTTTGTACTACTGCAAATGGTCCGATAGTAAAAGGCCAAAATTCGCAAAGTAGCAAGTCAAAGATAGTGTTATTCGCACAAAATTGAAAATGTGCCTTTTAAAAGTTACGTCGAAATATACAAGTCTATTCGTTTCCTATCATTTCGATCGCTACTGAAGGCACATTTTCAAGTAGTTATTATATGTCTTTACGTTTCATGTTACATCACGACTACCTTTTTTACAACGTTGTGATCACCGCTCTGTATTTCAAGTAAGTAGTATCCTGCACTCAAGTTTGAACTAGCTGATATTTGATGAGTAACAGCACTGTTGGTCGCGTTATTTTTTTCGACTGAAATCGTTTTTCCTTGAGCGTCGCGCAAAGTGAAAGTCACTGGGTGATTTTGTGCATAGTAACTCACAGAAATTGATTCTCCTTGATTTGGGTTCGGATACACGTTGATTTCCATGTCTTTAACGTACATGTCCTCAATATTTAATGTTCCGTTTATTTGAATGTCATCAATGAATAAATTACTAGCATAGTCCGAAGCTTCAAATGCGAAACGAAGGCGAGTTTTGTTATCGTTTGAAGTTGTATTGAAGGTTACGGTTGCTTCTTTCCACATGCCGTTATTAGTTGGTGCAAAATCCGTATAACCGGCATATCCCGCAGTAATAAGGTCATTTCCTGTTAACGTAGAACCAACCGTTGTGCCATCGACAGTAATAATTCTAGGAGTCCAGTTCTCGCCGCAATTACTAGAGGTAAAAACTCTTAAATTTTCAGTAATATCATTAGAGTTTGTGGCATTTGTCGCATACGCATATTTGAAAGTAACAGAAACATTCGACGTATAGCGCAAATCAATTGCTGGTGTGATCAAATGATCCATACTCAGTCCCAGGCGTTGGTTATAAAAGCCTGCATCAGTAAATGGGTCTGACTGCGAATTGTCAAAATACGTTTGTAATTTCCACGCTTTGCTTCCATTGTATCCGTAATCGCTAACAACGCCAAATTTCCCGTAGTTATCCTCTGGATTTTGAACAAGGAAAAAATTGGTTCCGGTTCCTGCAGCTGTCTCGGACTCCATGTCAAATGTTGTTGGACCGTTAGCTTCTGCCCAATCGCCTGAAATGTAAATGTAATCTGTTTCTGTGCGCGTGTCTGTACCAGCTGCGTTTGTGACTGTTAATGTTACTTCTTTCCAACCGGATCCACTAAAGGAAACATTCGCCACACCAGAGGTAGAGGTTGCAGGAGTTCCGTCTTCAAAAGTCCATGTCCGGCTGTCTACAACGGCATTCCAGGAAACGTCGGTAAACGTAATTGGAGTACCAGCACACGCCGTAGTTCTGCTCGCAAAGAAGTCTGCTACTGGAGAACATAATGGCACGGTCAATTCATTGTTTGGGTCCTGCGGTACTTGTAAATCTTGCACGCCTGTTAATATGAGTGTAGAATCGGTCCAAAGATTATTTCGTTGACCAGCAATTCCCTCCAGCGTGTTATTCATGGCAGTGCACTGTCCAGGTGTGAAATGACGATAACAATAAGAGTAGTCCATGTAGTTTTGTAAATCCTCCACTACACCACCGTTAGTTGTATCACAGTCAATCCACTCTGTTGGGTAGATGTAATTACAGTTTTGATGTCCTCTCGTCGGAGGCGTATCTGCAATTCCGTCATCGTTGCAAATGGTAGGACCATTATTGATCAAGTCAGAATTTCCAAAGGTATGAGCAAGGCCAAGCCAATGACCAATTTCGTGTGTGATCACAGATTGTACACCTGGACTTCCTGTTCCGATTGTTCCAATATAGTTGTGCGCAGAAAGAACACCGTCTACCCAGAAACCAGAACCATCTGTACTTGCTGGGAAGGTAGCATACGCCGCAGCTCCTGGTACTCCAACGATATCAACCACCCAAATATTCAGATAGCGTGATCGATTCCATTGGTTCAATTTAGAGTAAGCATCTCCCACCCGAGTTTCGTGTGAGTAAATATGTTCAATTCCATTAGTACAATTTCCAAAAGGGTCTTTCGCTGCCAACTTAAAAGTGATGCGTGCATTTCCATTCAAGTTTTGGTATTCGGGAACCAGGTCAACTGAATCTGGATCGGCAGCGTTAAACTCGCGATTTATCACCTCCATGGCATCGTATACCTGAGCGTCAGAAATCAACTCATTTCCATACTCGTGAATAATGTGGAAAACGACTGGAACTTCATAGCTCACAGAAGATTTTCCATTCACATTTGATTGTACCATGCTATTCTCAAGCAAACGGTAGGCTTCGTATTGTTCCCTTAATTCCGGATAATCGTTAAACAATTGTTCTTGCGCTGTGTAAGCTCCACAGACTCCGTCTAATTCTTGGGCAAAAAGAGAAGATAGCCCAAACAGCCCTAATGATAGGGAGAGAAGTTTTCGTTTCATAGTTTTCGTACATGTTGTAGGGTTGCAATGTACTAAATAAAGTAATCTGTTAAAACGAATTTGGCTCCACAGCTACTGAACCGTAGCAACGTTTGATTAAAAGAGGTGCTTTTCAGCGCGATAGGATGATCTTACTAATGGACCACTTTCCACGTATTTGAATCCCATTTTCAAGCCCAACTCTTTGTATTCTGCGAAGCGCTCTGGTGTGACGAACTCATCAATAGGCAGATGCTTTGGTGTCGGTTGGAGGTATTGTCCTAGGGTTAAGATATCAACATTTACACTGCGAAGATCTTCCATTGTTTCGATGATTTCTTCGTGCGTTTCTCCCAGTCCGAGCATTACCCCCGATTTGGTTTTCATTCCTCCTTTCTTCAATCGGAACAATACTTCTAAACTGCGATCGTACTTTGCTTGAATTCGAACTTCTTTCGTCAATCGGCGAACCGTTTCCAGGTTGTGACTCACTATTTCTGGTGCAACATCAATAATCACCTGTAGATTATCCCAATGTCCACCAAAATCTGGGATTAAGGTCTCGAGTGTCGTTCCAGGCGACTGTTTTCGAATTGCACGAACGGTTTGTGCCCAAATTTGTGACCCTCCATCTTTCAGGTCATCGCGGTCCACAGAAGTAATTACTGCATGTTTTACGCCCATTGTTTTCACACTGTGGGCTACTTTTCCCGGTTCGTAGATGTCTACTTCATCAGGTCGTCCCGTTTTTACAGCACAAAAACCACACGATCGGGTGCAGATATTTCCGAGGATCATGAATGTTGCAGTACCTTCTCCCCAACATTCTCCCATGTTTGGGCAGTTCCCACTTTCGCAAATTGTATGCAGATTGTGTTCCTCAACAAGCGATCGAACCTTTTTGTAATTCTCTCCCGTAGGGAGCTTTACACGCAACCATTTCGGTTTTTTGATTCGAACTGCACCTTCTCCTTCTTTGATCTCACTCATCGCATTCGTATTAATTCGTTCCGTAGCTCAAATAACGCTACTTTTGTCTATCGTTTAAACGAATAGAATAGTACAAAATTACAGAATTTCGAAAGGATATGGCAACCTCACGAGTGGAATATAATGGGAACCTCCGAACTACCTGTACGCACTTGAAATCAGGACAGGAAATAATAACGGATGCCCCCACTGATAACAACGGAAAGGGAGAGGCATTTTCTCCAACAGATTTGGTAGCGACGGCTTATGCTTCATGCATTTTGACAGTGATCGGGATCCATTGTGACAAGAATGGCCATGCATTTCAACATGGAAATGCGAAGGTGACAAAAGTTATGGGCGATGCACCACGAAGAATTGCTGGATTGCAAATTTCTTTAGATCTGAGTGGGAATGGATGGGATGCAGCACTTTGTGATCGTATCAAGAAGGTGGCTGAGGCATGTCCCGTGGCACAGTCAGTTCACCCAGATATTGAAGTTTCAATTATTTACATTTTCTAAGATGGAGAGAAGACCTAAATACGATAATCGACCAAGACGAAGAAAAGACACCGACGATTATATTTTCGGAGTGCGTGCTGTTATAGAGGCGGTAAAGGCTGGCAGAGAATTGAACAAGATCCTCATCCAGAAAGGAATGAACAAGGAGCTTTTTCTGGAGTTAAAAGAGGCGCTCAAAGGAGAAAACTATCCGTTACAGTTTGTTCCAACAGAGAAACTGAATGCTATTACAGAGAACAATCACCAGGGCGTAATTGCTTATGTTTCACCCATTGAATATCACAAAGCGGAAGAACTCATTGAGGAATTGTTGGAACAAGGGAAGAAACCATTCATTTTAGCATTGGATCGATTAACGGATGTTCGAAATTTCGGAGCAATTGCCAGAACGGCTGAGTGTGAAGGAGTCGACGCGATTATCATACCGTCAAAAGGTTCTGCAACGGTGACACCAGATGCGATAAAAACATCTGCAGGTGCATTGAATCGAATCAAAGTATGTAAAACGGATGATTTGAAGGATACCCTTTTTTATATTCAGCAATGCGGCGTTCGATTGGTTGCCTGTACTGAAAAAGCAAGTGTCCCGCTTTATGAAACAAACCTCCGTGGTTCGGTGGCCGTAATAATGGGGTCTGAAAAGGATGGTGTTTCTCAAGATTTAATCAATTTATCGGACATAAGTTGTCGCATTCCGATGCGTGGCGAGATAGCTTCGTTGAACGTAAGTGTTGCAGCTGGCATGGTTTTGTATGAGAAATTACGACAGGAATTACATTAATTAAAACCGATAACCATGAAGCGTTTACTGATTTTTCTTTTCGTACTATCGGCCATTCCATTGACATACGCACAATTACCGAATCGTGTTAAAAAATTAGAAGGGCTTTGGGAGTACAGACAAGGAAGTGGTTTCGAACGCTGGGAAAGGAGAGGAGATATCATGTATGGCGAATCGTTTCGAATCAACAAGTTGGGGGATACATTAGTGGCAGAGCAATTTGAAATTAGCTATGTGAATAAACGGTTGATTTTGAACTTGAAGGCCTTCCACATGATCAATGACTCTATTCGGGTCAAGGAAAAGATTTTGGTTGGGAAGAGAAGGAGAATGAAGTTCTCTGGTCTGAGGGATAATCGCTTAGAGGAACTGGAGTTTAAGTTTGGCTTCTTATCGCGTAATCGACTGAAACTGTTTATTCGTCATAAGGGAGTTCTTAAGCCTCAGAAATTGAGAATGGTTAGACGTAAGGTTGGGGGGTAGGTCTTAAGGTTGGACTTTAGTGTGATCTTGAGTTGTTTTAGATTAGATCAGGCTGACTCTTGAAGTTCAGGAAAATTATCTGCAATTCCTAAATATTTCTTTATTGCTTAATCGAAATATTTCGATATTGCTTTTTGTCGCACGTTTCATTTCATGAACGGAATAATCTCTGGTAATCGGCTTAAATCGTAAATAATCCACTCGTGAGCTCGGTCCTTGTAAAATCTATGCGGATCGAATAAAACACCTGTCATTCCCTGACGCTCGGCTCCCTGAACGTCTACTCTCAAATCATCCCCAATCATCACGCTTTCTTCAGGTTTGGCGCTTGCCAATTTCATCGTGTGTTGAAAAATCTCGGGTGCAGGTTTGTTTTTGCCAACATCCTCAGAGCAAATAATCACGTCAAAATAATCCAGCAAACCACAATTTTCCAGTTTAATAAACTGCACTTCTTTGAAGCCATTTGTGATAATATGTAACTGCTTTCCTTCGTTTTTTAGCGCTTCCAGTGTTTCGTGTGTGTGTGGGAAGATGTTTGTCTGTCTTGGGGAAATGGCCACATATCCTTCCGCTAATTGTTGAGCAACTTCTGGAGAATTTATCTGAAAGCTTTTCAAAGTGTCCTCGAAGCGTTTGATCCGTAATACATCCTTTGTCAACTTTCCCGCGCCATATGAGTTCCAAAGTTTCGCATTGATCTTCTTGTACGATTTAAAGAAGGTTTCAAAATCGCGCATATGATCATTCAATCTCAAATCATCGTAGAGAATCCTTAGAGCTTGTTCGGAATTTTTTTCAAAGTCCCAAAGCGTTCGGTCCAAATCGAAAAAGATGTGTTTCATGCGAACAAATAGGTTATGGAGGTGCTCACGAAGCCATTAAAACAAATGCCTAGAACTATAATTGGGAAAGTGATTTTACGTTTGCCAAAGAATTTTGCAGTGACAATGGAGCCAATGGGGACCGAAAGAAAAAAGGGGGCCCACATCGCAATACCAAAAATTCCGATTGAACGCTTCACACGAACAACTGCTTTATTAATTCGAGTAAAGTTTTTCTTACGTTTCAGAGGAATGCCGGTTTTGAGACTCTCCTGGTATTTATCAACTCTTTTTTGGTGGGCACGTTTCATAAAATAATTGGCACCAAAGTAAAATACGAGTGCAGTAAGAAAAGCGCCCGTAACACAGCTAAGGTATGTTTCTATAAAACTGAGCTTAAAACCCAATCCGGCAACTGGAGCAAACATGAACTTAATACTGGATAATCCAGCCAGTGTGAGATACGCGACCCAATTCATTACTTACAACTTCACTCCGTAGGCTAAGTCTCCGGCATCTCCAAGTCCAGGGACAATGTATGATTCTGCCGTTAATTCGTTGTCTATCGCTCCAATGTAGTACTCTGTTCTTGGCGGAAGTTTTTGCTTCAGAAAATCCAATGCATCTGGCGTAGCAATAGCTGATACAACAAAAATGCTCTTTGGGTTTCCTTGTTGTAGAAGGGCTTTATATACCAAGGCCATTGAAGTACCAGTAGCGAGCATCGGGTCCGAAATAATCAAATCTTTTCCATCAATAGAGGGTGCGGCCATATACTCAACAAAAACATCGAAGTCTTCTGGAGTCGTATGTTTTCTGTACGCACTTACAAATGCGCTTTCGGCTCTATCGAAGTAGTTTAGCAACCCGAGATGCATTCCTAATCCCGCTCGTAAAATTGTAGCCAATACAGGTTGATCTTTCAGTATTGGAACTTCAGTGGAACCCAGTGGAGTTTCTACTTCTTTGTTCGAGTATTGCAGTTTTTTTGACAATTCATAGCCCAAAATTTCACTAACGCGTTCTAAATTTCTGCGAAACCGCATTGGATCATGCTGAATTTCAACATCGCGCAACTCAGCTATGAATGTTTGAAAAATAGAGTTCGTTTCAGACAAATTATGGATCATTGTTACTGCTTTTCGATAAAAGTACTGCAATAATTTCTTTTTACAAGGAGCATTTTTGCCACAACAATACGTACGGGTGTATTTCAATTTCAATCTTTGGATTAACTTTGCAGTAATGGCGCAGAAGAACAAGTTGAATACCCGGGTATTTATCCGGCTGCTTTCTTATTGGAAGACGTACAAGGTTTTGTTCTTTTTAGCGGTGTCTACCACTATTATTCTTGCCTTTATCGGGCCCACACGTCCCTACGTCATTAAGTACATGATTGATACGTACGTCAAGAAAGGGGGAGATGTCGACATGTTGTGGTTCTGGACGGTGATCGTTATAATCATGTTGTTAGCGGAAGGTCTCTTCCAATTCATTTCCAGTTACTTTGCCAACTTATTTGCACAATCTATCATTCGTGATATTCGGAAAAAGCTCATGAAGCATATTATGACGTTCAATATTCGTTATTTTGATCGAACTCCTGTGGGCACACATGTCACACGTCTGGTAGCTGATATGGAGGCGATCACAGATGTGTTTTCAGCCGGAATGATGGCAATCATTGGGGATTTGTTGATGCTCTTTATTATCGTTGGATGGATGTTTTTTCTAGATTGGTCTTTGGCTCTTCTAACTTTACTCCCAATTCCAATTTTAATATTTGCTACCCGGATTTTCGCCAGGGCTGTGAGGAAGTCTTACGAACAAGAGCGGGAAGCCGTAACGCGCCTCGGGAACTTCGTAAACGAGCGCCTCACAGGGGTTTCTATCGTTCAATTATTCAATCGTCAGGAAAAGGAATTTGAAAGGTTTAGAGAGATCAATAAAAAGCACCGACAAGCGCACTTTAATTCCATTTGGGCGTACTCGATATTTTTCCCAGTTGTGGAAATTCTTAGTACGCTATCAGTTGCGTTACTGTTGGTTTGGGCAGGTGTTTCAGTAAACAATTCTGTTGGGTCTACTTCGGCTGATCTGGGAACGGTAACCGCTTTTGTCCTTTGGATTTACATGCTATACCGTCCTATCCGACAATTGGCTGATAAGTTCAATGTTTTACAGCGAGGTACGGTGCGGGCAGAACGTGTTTTTACTGAATTGGATCGGGAGCAACACATCCAAAATGACGGAAAAGTAATTGATGTCAACTTTGGAGCCGACATTCATTTCAAGGATGTGTATTTCGCATACAATGACGAAGATTGGGTGCTAAAAGATTTAAATCTGTCCATTGAAAGTGGAGCAACAGTTGCCTTCGTCGGTGCCACAGGAGCTGGAAAAACCTCAATTGTGAACTTAATTGGTCGGTTTTACGAATTCCAAAAAGGAACGATTTCGTTTGGAGATATTTCCATTACAGACATTGAGCTATCACACCTGAGAAGAAACGTTGCCTTCGTATTGCAAGATGTTTTTCTCTTCTCGGATACAATTCATAACAATATCACCCTCAACGATCCCGCTATTACCAGAGAGCAAGTTATTCAGGCTGCAAAAGCAGTTGGTGCTCACGATTTTATTTCGCAATTACCCGGAAAGTATGATTACGAGGTTGGCGAGCGGGGTGGTGTTCTCTCTGTAGGACAACGTCAGTTGCTTTCCTTTATTCGAGCGTATGTATACAATCCCAATATTCTTATTCTGGATGAGGCGACGTCGAGCGTGGATATGGAATCAGAACATTTGATACAAGAGGCAACGACTAAAATCACAAAAGGGCGAACATCTATTGTGATTGCTCACCGTTTGTCTACCATTCAAAATGCAGATAAAATCGTTGTTTTAGACAAGGGGGAAATTGTTGAGGTAGGCGATCATCAGGAGTTATTGGCCCACAAAGGGTACTACAGAAAATTGTACGATTTACAGTTTTCAGAAATGCAAGAGAAAGGAAACAAATGAAAGGATTCAAGATAGGAGGAGTGCCAGAACATTTCAATTTGCCCTGGCGCATGGCGATTGAAGAGGGAAGATTTCGAGAAAAAGGAATTCAACTGCACTGGAGTGATATGGGCGGAGGTACGGGTCAAATGATCCGCGGATTGGAAACAGGTTCGTTGGATATAGCCGTTCTTCTCACAGAGGGGATTACCAAGGCGATTCTTCAGGGATTGGATGCGCGTATCATACAGGTGTATGTTACCACACCTTTGCACTGGGGAATTCATGTTCCGTATCATAGTAACATTACTTCGGTAGACCAACTGGAAAACCAAACCTTTGCAATCTCCCGAGAAGGATCTGGCTCACACCTGATGTCTTATGTGAAAGCGAATCAAGAAGGTTGGGATACTTCCAAGCTGAAATTTAATGTCATTGGAGATGTTTACGGAGGACTTTGGGCGCTTCAAAATGAGGAAGCAGAGGCGTTCTTATGGGAGAAATACACAACACATCCTTATACCGAACAGAAGAAATGCCGTTACATTGATGAGGTGGTAACCCCATGGCCATGCTTTGTGATAGCGGTACGTCAGGAGGTTGCTGATACGTATGCCGATGAATTGAATACGATCTGCGAAATTGTAAACGAGCGTGCGCGCACCCTGAAAAGCAATGAAGACGTTGTTGATTTGATTTGCTGGAGATACAATCTTCGCCACGGACAAGTGGAGAATTGGTTGCAGGAAACAGATTGGAATTATGATGGCATTGGATATCCATTGGCCTTCGAAAAAACCATTTCTTATTTATTGAAGTTAAATTTGTTAAAAGAAGAGGAAGCCATTGATTGGCGAGAAAAGTTGTTTGTATGATGAGAAGAGTTGGAGTTTTATTAGTGCAGTTGGGGACGCCAGACAGTCCAAAAACAAATGATGTTCGTCGTTATTTGTCCGAATTTTTAAATGACCCTCGAGTAATTGATTTACCCTGGTTAGGACGCAAGCTCTTGGTCAATGGTATCATTGTGCCTTTCAGAGCGCCAAAGTCAGCAAAGGTGTATAAAGAGTTGTTTGATTTGTATAACGGTGTTTCACCATTGACTTTGCATACGGAAAATGCGGTTGCCAAATTACAAAAGCGATTCGCTAATGATGAAGTAACCATTCATTATGCCATGCGCTATCAAAATCCCTCGATGTACGATGTAATGGAACAAATGCGAGAGCAAAACTATGACCACATCGTGCTTCTTCCTTTATTTCCTCAATATGCCAGCGCTACCACAGGCTCTGCGATGGATTTAGCGATGAAAATTATGCGCAAATGGTGGGTGGTGCCAGAAATATCCATGATCAATCAATTTTGGGAAAACGAAGGGTACATTGATTCCGTAGTGGAGCGTGCCAAAGCGTTCAACCTTGACGAGTATGATCATGTTATGTTTTCATACCACGGTTTACCCGATCGCCATGTCGATAAGGTTTACGAAGGCTCAGACCTCTGTTCGGATCAGCCCTGCGAAACAGAGATCAACGATAAAAACAAGTTTTGCTACAAAGCAACCTGTTATGCGACCACTCGTTTGATTGCAGGAAAACTGAACATCCCAGAAGAAAAATATACGGTTTGCTTCCAGTCACGTTTGGATAAAAAATGGTTAACGCCTTTTGCTGACAAGGTTGTTGAAGAATTGGGCGAAAAAGGGGCAAAGAAAATTTTAGCTTTCAGTCCTGCATTCGTTGCTGACTGTTTGGAAACCGTTATCGAAATCGGCGATGAGTATCAAGAAATTTTTGAAGAACAAGGCGGGGAGAAAGTCCAATTGGTGCCGAGTTCGAATGATCACGAGCGTTTCATCGACGGTTTAGAAGAATTGATTCGAGAGCGACTGACCTCTTGAATAATACGACAACTTGAACAAGCAAACTTTTTGACTATTCGAAGCGTCAAACAGTACAAAGGTCAGGTAAACCTCAAATACCGGCTTCATTCGGTAAAACAATTCGCATTTTTCGTTATTACTCAGGAACTTCGTACCTTTGCATTTCAATTTTAGAAACACACAAATAACAATATGAGCACAACAGAACGTTTAGCTTACAAGGTAAAAGACATTAGTCTTGCAGAATGGGGAAGAAAAGAGATTCGATTGGCCGAAGCAGAAATGCCAGGTTTGATGTCTCTTCGTGAAGAGTATGGAAAAAGCAAGCCATTGAAAGGAGCGCGCATCGCTGGATGTTTGCACATGACCATTCAAACAGCAGTTTTGATTGAAACTTTGGTGGAATTAGGTGCAGATGTAACTTGGTCGTCATGTAACATTTTCTCAACGCAAGATCATGCAGCAGCTGCAATCGCGGCGGCAGGTATTCCTGTATTTGCATGGAAAGGAATGAACGAGGAAGAGTTCGATTGGTGTATTGAGCAGACATTGTTCGCGTTTGAAGATGGAAAGCCATTGAACATGATCTTAGATGATGGCGGTGACTTAACAAACATGGTTTTTGATCGTTACCCTGAATTAACAAAAGACATCAAAGGACTTTCGGAAGAAACAACCACAGGAGTTCACCGTTTGTACGAGCGAATGAAAAATGGAACTTTGGTAATGCCAGCGATCAACGTAAACGATTCGGTAACCAAGTCAAAATTTGACAATAAATACGGTTGTAAAGAGTCCTTGGTGGATGCAATTCGTCGTGCTACAGATACAATGATGGCTGGTAAGGTAGCAGTTGTTTGTGGATACGGTGATGTAGGTAAAGGTTCAGCAGCTTCATTGCGTGGAGCAGGAGCCCGTGTAATCGTAACGGAAATCGATCCAATTTGTGCACTTCAGGCAGCAATGGATGGTTTTGAGGTAAAACGTCTCGAGTCAGTGGTGAATAACGTAGATATCGTTGTTACTACTACAGGTAACAAAGACATCATTCAAGGGCGTCACTTCGAAGCAATGAAAGATAAAACGATCGTTTGTAACATCGGACACTTCGATAACGAGATTGATATGGCGTGGTTGAACTCCACACACGGAGCCTCAAAAACGGAAATCAAGCCGCAGGTGGATATGTACACAATCAACGGAAACGATATCATCGTTTTGGCTGAAGGGCGTTTGGTGAACCTGGGATGTGCTACAGGACACCCATCTTTCGTGATGTCTAACTCTTTCACAAACCAAACTTTGGCTCAGATTGAGTTGTGGAACAACACAGATAAGTACGAAAACAAAGTATACATGCTTCCGAAGCATTTGGACGAAAAAGTAGCAGCACTTCACTTAGCAAAAATTGGTGTTGAGTTGACTGAGTTGCGTCCAGAGCAAGCAGAATACATCGGTGTAACAGTAGAAGGTCCGTACAAACCGGAGCACTACCGTTACTAAAACATATTTCAACGGAAACGGAAAAGGAGGCTAAGGCTTCCTTTTTTTTTGGTCAAGAAGTACATTGAGCTTGTCGAAATGCACTTCTCCTTTTAACTTTATTCAATGCATTCAGTTTTAGAGCAACAAGTTCTTCTGCATACCCAAGCCGATTCTATATCCAAAATAGAACGAGTACAATCCTTATGGAGTGATTTCGGCTCCTTGGAGCGTGTTTGGTTGAATGGCTGTAATATGGAGTCTATCATCATCAAACGTATTGCCCCTCCGACAAAAATGCATCATCCGAATGGTTGGAATACGGATGCATCGGCACAACGCAAACTGAAATCGTATCAGGTAGAATGCTATTGGTATGAACACTACGCAAAAAAGCTCAACGATGGCTTAAGAGTCCCCAGGTTTCTATTCAGTTTTGAAGCAGGTGGAACCATTATTCTGGGAATGGAAGACCTTCTATGTTCAGGCTTCATTCAGTCTTATAATACAAGCCAAAATTGTTTCGATCGCTGCCTTGAATGGTTGGCAAAGTTTCACGCTTTTCACTTAAATGTGGAGCCAGAAGGACTATGGAAGGTTGGAACATATTGGCATTTAGATACGCGCCAGGAGGAATGGGAGGCAATGAAAGATGAAGACTTGAAAGGTGCGGCAAGTCAAATCGATTCTGTACTCAATCAATGTAAATATCAAACGCTGGTTCATGGAGATGCGAAGCCCGCCAATTTTTGTTTTACCGCGGATTTCAGCCAGGTTGCTGCTGTTGATTTTCAGTATGTAGGTAGGGGGTGTGGCTTAAAAGATGTAATCTACCTGATGAGCAGCACTTTGTCTGAAGGGGAGTTGTTTCGAGAAGATCAAAATATTATTAAGAAGTATTTTAGGTTCTTCGAAAAATACCTACGACTTTATTCTATTTCTAACGTCAATTTTGATACTTTAAAATCAGAATGGCAAGGACTTTATTCGTTAGTGTGGAGTGATTTTGATAGATTTTTAAGTAGCTGGAATCCAAGCAGTAAAAGGGTTAATGGATATATGTCAATGCAATCAAAAAAGGCTTTGATGCAGCTTAACGAAGATGTAGAGTAATTAAATTTAAGATTCCAGTTTTAGTTCGATTTAAGTATTTGTGCGCATTTTTTCGCGTACAACTACGGTGTTACAATTCAAATTAAACTGTTATATTGGCACAAACTTCTAATCGTTTTACGCTATTCACGTATGAAAAAGGTTGGTGTACTTGTCCCACAATCAAAATCCTATCCAGGCATAGGTCGAGATTTTATCAATGGTTTAAAGCTTCAAGCTTCAGAAGAAGTAGGTTACTTCGTCGAGGGCATTGGTATCGGAGATGATGTTCGGGTTACTTGTGATAAAATTGACAAGCTGGTCCTCCAGGAAGATGTAGATGTAATAATCGCCCTGATTGGCGACAAAGGACTAATAACGGCCTACGAGAAAGTTAATGAGCTACAAATTCCAACATTATTCGCTAGAATGGGAGCCTTTCCTGATCTGAATATGGAGGGTAACAAATATGCTTTCACACTTTCTTATGGACTTTGTGACTCCCTCGGTTTCTTAGGAGACTGGTTCCCGAAAAACGGATACAACCACATAGGTGTGTCTGGTAGCTTTAACGATGTTGGCTATGGCTTCCTTGCAGCTTTGGAAAATTCACTGTACAAGGCAGGAGGTGAGTTTTCAGGACATTATACTCCACCTCTCAACCCTAGACCAGATGAAGCGCAATTTCTGGCAGAATTCTATCAGAATGTGAAGAGCGATGCCGTGTGTCAGCTGTACAATGGTGTTTTTGCCGAGGAAAACATCCAATATCTTGAAAGTATCGAAGGGGGAGTGAAAACACCGCTATTCTTCTCACCATTCGGACTTAATGAAGATTTATTCCCAAAGATCGGAGCGTTGAGTGATGATGTTTACATGTTTGCTTCATGGTTGCCCGTTTCAATGACTGGTGAGCCAACCGATTTTGAAAACGCCTACTATGAAAAGTTTGATGTATATCCGTCGGTGGCCGCAATGCTTGGATTCAATGCTATGCAGGAAGCATTCACTTTGATCTCTAAAAGAAAGCAATTGTTGGCAGGCGAGACACTGGAACAGTCAGAGTCCAACGTGATGGTTGGAAAATGGGGAGCGGACTTGAGGTTTAAAACGACCTTTAAGATTTGGAAAATGAGCAAATCTCAAGATAAAATTAAAATGATTGAATTGGCTTCTAGTGATGAGGCTAAAGAATATAACGATCCTTTCGAAGGACAAGAAAAAGGCTGGCACAATGCGTATTTGTGCTATTGATAAACGCTCGAAGGAGCATATTTTTAACCAGTGTAAATAAACACACAAAAACTATTCATTATGGAACCATTTTTGGGTCAAATTCAACCGTTCGGGTTCAACTTCGCACCAAGAGGCTGGGCATTTTGTGAAGGACAGCTTTTGCCAATTTCGGCAAATACAGCATTGTTCTCACTACTAGGTACAATTTACGGTGGTGACGGTCGTACAACATTCGCATTACCAGATTTGCGCGGACGTGTGGCGATTCATCACGGGCACGGACCAGGACTTTCTAGTTACCGAATTGGTCAAAGAGGTGGAAGTGAGGTAAATTATTTGACAATTCCTCAGCTTCCGTCACACAACCACGCTGCAGCAGGAACATTAAAGGCATATTTTCAACCGCCAACGGGAGGAGGATCTACGAACAACCCTAACGGAGCGTCGTTGTCAGGTTCTGCAGGTACAAATATTTACTCCAACCAGGCTGAAAACGTGAACTTGAATGCAAACAACGTTACGGTTACCGTTGGAAACACAGGGGGAAGCCAAGGTGTAAATAACATACAGCCTTACTTAGCAGTTAGCTGGTGTATTGCCTTGGTTGGAATATTCCCATCAAGAAGCTAATATTCAGAGTTGAAATTATATTTCGGAAAAGGCTGCCGTTTAGGCAGCCTTTTTTGTAAATTGTGCACAAAAAATACACAGTTCAAATCTCTTCTACTACATTTTTACTAATTTGCAATACTATTCACTAAAGGACTTATTATGAAGATTGTAGCAATACTCCTAACTTTTTTTTCGTTCACCACATTATCGCAAGTGACGGTTTCGGATGCGACTCCCGCGACCTTAGATGGTAGCATCGCAACGCGAAACTTTGTTTTTACACCTGGCGACTTCGGAGGGTGTACATCATTAACCGAAGTGGAGGTGAGCCTTACACTAACCGTTACAAACACCGTGGCGTGTACAGCAGGTGCTTTCGGTGTACACTCGGATATTGCTGTTTCATTGGAATCTCCTTCAGGAACCGTGGTTCACCTGGTACATGATTTTTCTGGAATTTTAATTGGCTCACCACCGATTGCGATCACGTATCAAGATTCGGGCTTTCCAACGGTTTTTCAAGAGACTGCAGTCTACGACGATGATGCTACCTTGTTGGCAGATGATCAAACAGATTTTGGAGCAGGTACCTGGCAACCTCAAAATCCATTGAGTGCGTTTGACGGAGAAGACCCAGCGGGAACATGGATTTTACGTGTTGCTGACGGTCGTTCTCAAGGGTTTCCAGATATTACTTGTTATGTCGGAGCCTCCGTTTCAATTCAATGTGGTGGTTTACCTGTAGAGCTTACTTCTTTTGATGCCATGCCTCAGGAGCGCAGTGTGCTTTTGAACTGGGTAACGCAAACTGAGAAGGATAATAAAGGGTTTCTTGTACAGCGAAGTGCTGATTTGAGCCATTGGGAAAATTTGACTTTCTTAGATGGTACAGGAAGTTCTTCCGTAAGTAACAATTACAGTCATGTTGACCAGGCGCCAATGGCAGGAATGAATTATTACCGCCTGATTCAGGTAGATTTTGACGGTGCAGAAACCGAATTTGAGGTGAAAGCTGTAGATTTCTTACCAAATGGTGTGCTTGTAAAAATCGTTCCCAATCCGAGCAATGGTAGTTTCATTATTCGATCCAGTGTTTGGGAGCAAGGCGAAAATGTACAAATGTATATAGTAAACAGTGAGGGGAGAATCTGTCACAAGGAAAGCTTCCGTGCTTCAGGGAACACTCAAGAATTTAGAGTAGAATCAATAGAAAGTGGTGTGTATACGATAAAAATAGTAGGAGATGCGTTTGTCTCCAGCGATAAATTCGTGTTGAATAAACCATAATTTCATGAAGCCATTTACAACAATTATGAACTAGTTACAACAATTCTCAATTCATTAACATTCAGTGTTTAGCAATTTTACTTTAGTTTCCCTACTTTTAGCTCCTGAAATTGCTAAGGAGAGGAATCTCTTCTCAACAATAATTAAACTACGATCAAATGAAAAAGTTACTTCTATTTTTGGTTTTGACCCTATGCGCTCAATTGAGTTCAGCGCAGGTTACAAAATCAGACGCGACAGCGGCAACATTGGATAATTCCATTGCCACGCGAAACTTCTCTTTTACATCAGGTGAATTTGGTGGATGTGCATCTCTAACAGAGGTTGAGGTGGCACTGACATTAACAGTAACTGATAACTCTGGGTGTAATCCTGGAGCTTTCGGTGTTCACTCTGATATTGCAGTCTCTCTTGAATCACCTTCAGGAACGGTTGTGCACCTGGTTCAGGATTTCTCAGGTATCCTCATTGGATCTCCTCCAATTGAAATTACGTATCAGGATTCAGGCTTTCCGAACATTGTGAATCAAACAGCAGTTTACGATGACGACGCTACATTGCTCGCTGATGATCAAACTGATTTTGGTGCAGGTACTTGGAAGCCACACAACCCATTAAGTGCATTCGATGGTGAAGACCCAGCAGGAACATGGATTCTTCGTGTTGCTGATGGAAGATCTCAAGGCTTTCCTGATTTTACATGTTATCTTGGGGCGTCTGTCACGGTAACCTGTGGTGCAGCTTGTACTGACCCTACTGTTCCAACATTGACAAGTACTCCTTCTACGGTTTGTACTGGTGGTACGGCTTCTTTAAATATTTCAGGCACCTTGAACGATGCGACAGCATGGCAAGTCTATACGGGATCATGTGGAGGAACCAATATTGGCTCAACTACCACAGGAACTTTTGCAATTCCTGGTACAATCACTGCACCGACAACGTACTTCGTTCGTGGAGAAGGAGGCTGTGTGACCCCTGGTACTTGTGGATCAATTACCATTACACCGCAAGCACTAGACGACCCTTCGTTCTCATACAGTGCTGCGTCGTACTGTGTTAATGATGCCGATCCAACTCCAACCGTGACTGGGCTTCCAGGTGGTACATTTAGTGCAACCCCAGGAGGACTCAATTTAAACACTTCTACTGGAGCAATTGATGTTTCTTTATCCACTCCAGGTACCTATACAGTTACATACACGACATCCGGTGCTTGCCCTAATTCAAGTAATGTTTCTGTAACGATCAACGGATTAGACGATCCATCGTTTTCATACAGTGCAGCTGCATATTGTGTAAATGACGCAGATCCAACTCCAACTGTCACAGGACTTCCGGGAGGTTCGTTTAGCGCAACACCTGGAGGACTGAATTTAAATACATCTACTGGAGCAATTGATGTTTCACTATCTACTCCAGGATCATATACGGTCACGTACACAACAGCAGGTGCGTGCCCAAGTTCAAGCAACGTTTCCGTAACGATTAACGGATTGGATGATCCATCGTTCTCGTACAGTGCCGCATCGTACTGTGTAAATGATGCAGATCCAACTCCAACTGTCACAGGACTTCCGGGAGGGACTTTTTCTTCTACAGCAGGATTGAGCCTTAATACATCAACAGGACAAATTGATGTTTCAGCTTCTACTCCAAATACCTACACAGTGACTTATACAACTGGAGGAACGTGTCCAAGCAGTTCTAATGTTTCCGTTACGATCAATGGATTGGATGACCCTTCATTCTCTTACAGTGCAGGGACATACTGCCAAACAGATGCAGATCCAACACCTACTATCACGGGACTTCCTGGAGGAACATTCTCATCTACAGCAGGGCTATCAATTAACACCGGCACAGGGCAAATTGATGTTTCAGCATCCACGCCGAATACGTATACAGTAACATATACTACAACAGGAGCATGCCCTAATGCGTCGAATGTTTCTGTAACAATTCAAGCACCAAGTGCGGCCACATTCACTGCGTTGGCAGATATTTGTGTAGACGCCGGAGTGCAAACAGGACTAGGTGGAGGTTCACCAACTGGAGGAGTATATTCTGGACCTGGTGTAACTGATGATGGAAACGGAATGACGTACTCTTTCGACCCGGCAGCCGCTGGAGTCGGAACGCATACTATTACGTACACACCTTCAGGTGGATGTTCTTCGGCAGCAAACGATAATGTCGAAGTATTTGCATTACCATCTGTAACATTCACAGCATTAGCAGATATTTGCGTTGACGCGGGTGTTCAGACTGGTCTGGGAGGAGGTTCTCCAACGGGAGGAGTATATTCCGGACCTGGTGTTACTGATGATGGAAATGGGATGACGTATTCTTTTGACCCGGCAGCCGCTGGTGTCGGTACACACACGATTACATATACGTTCACCAATGGAAACGGATGTACTGCAAGTGCAAATGATCAGGTGGAGGTATTTGCGTTGCCTTCAGTAACCTTTACAGCGCTTTCTGATTTGTGTCTAGATGCTGGGGTTCAAGCAGGACTTTCAGGAGGATCTCCTACAGGAGGTGTATACTCCGGACCAGGCGTGACAGACGATGGAAACGGAACTACGTATACATTTGACCCAGCCGCAGCAGGAGTTGGAGTCCACACAATAACGTACACGTTTACCAATGGCAATGGATGTACAGCTTCGGACAACGATCAGGTTGAGGTATTTGCGTCACCTACAGTAACATTTACAGGACCAGGGACCTTCTGTTCTTCTGACGGAGTTCAAACAGGTCTTAGCGGCGGTACACCAACAGGAGGTGTATATTCTGGAACTGGTGTAACCGATGATGGTAACGGAATGACATATTCTTTCGACCCGGCAGCTGCGGGAGTTGGAACGCATACAATTTCTTATACCTTCACGAACGGAAATGGATGTACAGCTGTTGCAACTGATAATGTAACAGTGTCATCTGCAGGAACAGTAACTGCCGTTTGTCAGGATGTAACTATTTATTTAGATAATAACGGTATGGCTTCAATTGTACCAGCTGATATAGATGGAGGGTCATCCGTAGGTTGTGGAACTTTGAATCTGGCTGCAGATATTACAACTTTTGATTGTAGCAATACAGTGACTCCAGTATCTGTAACGCTAACCGTAACTGATGGATTGGGTGGATCTGCCACGTGTACAGCAAATGTTACTGTATTGGATACAATCTCACCTGTAGCGAATTGTCAAGATTTGACAGTTTATCTGGATGCTACAGGAAACGCTACGATTACAGCAGCGGATGTTACGAATCAAGGTTCGTTGTACTTTACAGGTTTCAATAACGATATCTACCAGGCGTCCAAGGATGGTTCAGGAACTCCAACCATTCTTTATGGAACAGGAACTTCAAACGATTTGCTCGTTGGAATTGATTACATACCTGAAACGGACGAATTAATGTGGGCAAACGGGTTGGCTGCTGAGATTACAACGGCACCAGCAGATGGTTCCGGACCGATTACAATCTTGCCAAACTCTCAAGGAACAGGAGCGAATGCTGTGCATAGTCAAGACGTAGACTTTGCCAATAATCGTTATTTCTTCTCTGGGAATGCAAATGGTGTGTATGAAGCATCACTGGACGGAACAGGAACAGCTACTTTAATCAACGGTACTGTTACTGGGCTTAATACAGTAGAGTACGATGCATCAAATGCTCGTATTTTCACAAACGACGTTCAGAATAGTGAGATTTACTCCATGAATGATAATGGTACCGGACTTACAACATTGTTCACTGCAGCAGACGGAGTTGCTGGTCCACGTGACATCGTATACGATCCGTCTCAGGACATGATTTACTGGACCAATCGCGATGCAAATAACATCATGATGGGGAACGCAGATGGAACCGGCACACCAGTGGTTGTTTATTCTGGTCTAAATGGACTGTACGAATTAGAATTGGATCCAGGAACAGGAACATTATTCTGGGTAGAGTCTCAAGGAGGTACAGACGATATTATGTCTGCACCAAAGGATGGAACTGGAACGCCAGCAGTAGTGCATTCTGGAAACTTTGGGAACCTTCGCGGATTGACACTTGAAAATGCAGGGAATACAGATAATTGTTCTACTCCAACTGCATCCATTGATATTAGTACATTCGACTGTACGAATGCAGGATCGGTAGTGACGGTAACAATGACTGTAACGGACGATTCAGGAAACAGTACAACATGTTCGTCGCAAGTGACAGTAATCGATTCTATTGCACCAACAATTGCATGTCCAGCTGATATTGTTCAGGATCAAGATGCTGGAGTTTGTTCTGCTGACATCACAGTTCCAAACATCACAACGGCTGATAACTGCTCAGGAGAAACTCTCTCATGGACAATAAGTGGAGCTACAACAGTAACGGGAACTGGACAACTTGGTACACAAACCTTCACTGTTGGTGTTTCAACAGTTGATGTGACTGCAACGGATGCCTCTGGAAACACAGCTAGCTGTTCTTTCTTTGTTACAGTGAACGATACTGTAGCTCCGGTACAACCAGTACTTGCAGATTCAGTAGCAGATTGTTCTGTTACACTAACAGCACCAACTACAACCGATAACTGTGCAGGTACAATTACAGGTACCACAACTGATCCGACAACAGTTACATCGCAAGGAACTACAGTAGTGACGTGGACATTCGATGATGGTCTAGGAAACATTACCACAGCAACGCAGAACGTAATCATTACCGATGCGGTTCCTCCAACTGCTTCTAATATCGATACGGCATTTGCTGAATGTATCGGAGACGTTGCAATTGATGTGACGTTGGTCGATGATGAAGCTGATAACTGTACGGCTGCACCTGTGGTGGCGTATGTTGGAGATGTTGCTTCGAACGGTACGGGATGTAATGACACAGTTACACGTACTTACAGCGTTACGGACGATGCAGGAAACAGTATCAACGTGCAGCAGATCATTATCTTGAATGATGTGACCGCGCCAACAGCATCGAACCCAATTACACTCAATGTTGTTTGTTTGGCGGATGTGCCATCACAAGCGAGTTCAACTTCGTGGGTAACCGATGAAGCGGACAACTGTGGAGCTCCTACAGTAACTTGGTTGAGCGATGTACCATCAAACGGAACAGGATGTAGTGATACAATCACACGAACCTTTGAAGTGGCCGACGCCTGTGGAAATAGCATTCAGGTGCAACAGTTGATCATTGTGAATGATGATGATAACCCGGTGGCAGATGTTGCAACATTAGCAGACATTACAGGAACATGTGACGTTACTCCAACAGCACCAACAGCAACAGATAACTGTGCTGGAACCATAAACGGGGTGCCAGATGTTACATTCCCGATTAATACAGTGGGAACAACGTTAGTAACATGGACTTATACGGATAACTGCGGTAACGCAATTACACAAACGCAAAACGTTACCGTTACAGGAGTGGATGTAAATACAACTATGGCAAGTGATGGAATCACAATGATCGCATCAAACAATAATGCCGGGGTTACTTACCAGTGGATCGATTGTGAGACAAATCAACCAGTTTCGGGTGCAACCAACGTGAACTTTACACCAACTTACGGAAGTGATTTCGCAGTAATTGTTACTGAGAATGGGTGTGTTGATACATCCGCTTGTGTGAACAGCACCGTTGGATTGGATCAGTTGTCACTTGAGCAATTTATCATGTACCCGAACCCTACGGAAACAGGATCATTCACTATCCAATTGGAGGATGATTTGAAACGTGTTTCGGTATTGGATATGACGGGACGCATCGTTGAAGTTGACGTAAACTTAACGGAGAAATCAGTAAATGTTTCTGAATTGGTGAACGGAGCTTACATTGTAAGAGTAGTAACTGAGAAAGAACAAGAACTGATTGGAACAATTCGAGTTCAATAGAACAAGGAATAACTAAAAGAAACCCTGACTCCGAGAGGATGTCAGGGTTTTTTGTATCAAATTGGTCATTAAAAATTGAACTATAACCCTCCAATATTTCATTTGCACAGTCGATAGTTTATGGATGATTTTGAATCAACTAGCAGAGTCCATGCCTGTCAAAAAATTAGGTTCTAAGTTTTGCCTTCCAATAATCATACGCCTCTTGTATTTGCTGGAACTTTTCGGTTGCTAACAATTGTTGCGCCTCGGAAGCTTGATTAAACCGATCAGGGTGATGCTGTTTCACCAATTTTCGATAAGACTGTTTCAGGCTATCCGCTGTCGGTGTCTCCTTCAAGTGAAGAATCATTGCGTACCGTCTTGATTGCTCATTATTGTCGTTGCCAACCGTTTTCTTTTTGTTCTTACTGTTCTCTTTCTGGTACGCATAATGATTCTTAAAAATGGAAATAATACGTTCCAGGTTCGATTGTGGTAATTCCAGCTTCCTGTTTATGATTTCCAAAAATTGTAATTCCCGTCGGGATAGAGTGCCATCAAGCATGCCGAGCCCAGTCAGAAAATATACAACCTGCGAGCGTTCACCTTCCGTTTTTAAATTCTTCTTCATCCAGGAAACTACAGATTCAATCTGCATTGGATGACGCATGCTGAAAAGAAGTGAGTCACCAAAGTTATAGGTCGCATTGCGGAAGTACTTGTAGAAGTATTCGTTAATAAACTTCGTCTTGTCCTTAGAGTTTTGATAGTCGAGTAAAATCAATAGTGAACCTAATGACAGGTAAGCCTCTAACAAATTGTCTTCATTGAGCTTGAGTTTTGGAGGGTAAATTCCCTGTCTCCACAAGCGGGCGTGACGCGTTTTGTAAAAATAAAAAAGCAGACCTCCTCCAAACGGAACGAAAAAAATGAGTGCAATTGCCCATACTGGGTATTTGTTTGCGGTTTCGAAATATGCAAGAGGAATACTAAACATCACTTAGTTTTAATACTAATGCAGAATTTGTGTAAGATAACAATTAGGCTACGACCGAAATACGTTTTTTAGGCGCTTATCCTTGATTTGTTATCTTTGACGTGATGAGAGAACGCTTACATACCATTGTTTTTGGGACTTCTACCAGAGCTGGCAAGAATTTCGACCTCATCTTGTTGATATTGATTTTATCATCCGTCCTCGTGGTACTTCTGGAAAGTGTGCCCAAATGGCGAGCCCTTTACGGTGAGCAGTTTTTTATAATCGAATGGGGGTTTACCATCATTTTCAGCATTGAATACATCATGCGTATTATTATCTCCCCAAAACCGCTGCGTTATATATTCAGCTTTTGGGGGTTAGTGGACCTCGCTGCTATCATTCCAACGTTTCTCAGTCCGTTTATATCAGGGTATCACTCGTTGGTGGCCATTCGTGCCTTACGACTGCTAAGAATCTATAGGATACTGAAATTGAGTCGTTTTACCTCTGAAGCTCAGACATTAATGCAATCGTTGAGAGCGAGTTATTATCGTATCATGGTTTTCATGATTTTCGTGTTAATGATGATGATTCTGGCAGGGACCCTGATGTATGTCATAGAAGGTGGTGAAAACGGTTTCGACTCCATTCCTTCAAGTATTTACTGGGCGATTGTCACAACCACTACCGTGGGATACGGCGATATCACTCCAGCAACCGATCTTGGTAAAATTCTATCATCTATTATGATGATTTTAGGGTATGTTATTATAGCCGTTCCAACTGGGTTAATCTCAGTAGAAATGATTCGTCAGAAATCTCTTAAAAACGGTGATAATCGTTGCGAAAGCTGTGGGCACATTAACCCTCCAGGATCCGTGTTCTGTAATCAGTGTGGTGCCGAAATGACAAATTCTTAATTTGTGAATGAAGAACCCTGACATCGTAAGATAGTCAGGGTTCATTTATTAGGTCGACGATACTATCTGAGCAAAATCAGGAAGCATCTATCGTGAAAAAAGGCCGATAATAACCGACCTTTTATGTTCTTTAAGAAGATCTTTGTGCTTAAGAGGGTGTTGAGCGCAGTCGAATTGTCGCTCTTACCCTCACACCCTCGGCCCCAAACTTTACCTTGAGCCTGCCGAAGGCGCACACTGATTCTCTTACATCATTCCTGGCATACCACCTGGCATTCCGCCCGGCATACCTGCTGGTTCTTCTTCCGGCTGATCCGTAATCACGCACTCAGTTGTGAGCAACATGGATGCAATGGAAGCAGCATTTTCGATGGCTATGCGCGTTACTTTCGTTGGATCGATTACTCCAGCGGTATACAGGTTCTCAAAAGTTTCTGTGCGTGCGTTGTAACCGAAGTCGTCTTTTCCTTCTTTTACCTTTTGCACAATAACAGCACCTTCACCTCCTGCATTCGCGATAATCTGACGCAACGGCTCTTCGATCGCACGTGTTACAATGCTTATTCCTGTTTGCTCATCTTCATTGTCACCTTTCACTTTCTCAATTCCTTCGATAGAGCGAATCAAGGCAATACCACCTCCAGGAACAATTCCTTCCTCTACGGCAGCTCGAGTCGCAGCCAGGGCATCGTCAACACGATCCTTTTTCTCTTTCATTTCAACTTCAGTTGGAGCTCCAACATAAAGAACAGCAACACCCCCAGCTAATTTTGCCAAACGCTCTTGCATTTTTTCTTTATCATAATCTGAAGTAGAAGCTTCAATTTGAGCCTTGATCTGTCCAACGCGTGATTCAATAGCCGCTTTTTCTCCAGCACCATTAACAATGGTCGTATTATCTTTGTCGATCTCAACTTTTTCAGCCGTTCCGAGCATATCCATTGTCGCGTTCTCAAGACTTAGTCCTCTTTCTTCAGAGATAACTTGTCCGCCTGTCAAAATTGCGATGTCTTCTAACATAGCCTTGCGACGATCTCCGAAGCCTGGTGCTTTTACAGCAGCAATTTTTAGTGACCCACGGATACGGTTTACCACCAATGTAGCCAATGCTTCGCCGTCAACATCTTCAGCGATCAGCAACAACGGTTTCCCTGATTGTGCAACTGGCTCCAACACTGGAAGTAGTTCCTTCATGTTTGAGATCTTCTTATCGTAGATCAAGATCATTGGGTTCTCCATTTCCGTAATCATCTTGTCAGTGTTCGTTACGAAATAAGGGGAGAGGTAACCACGATCAAATTGCATCCCTTCCACAGTTTTTACATCTGTTTCCGTTCCCTTCGCTTCTTCAACCGTAATAACACCATCGTTTCCAACAACTTTCATCGCTTCAGCAATCAATGCTCCAATGGTTTCGTCATTATTTGCCGAAATGGTAGCAATTTGCTTGATTTTGTCATTATCTGACCCAACCTCTTTCGAATTTGCTTTCAAGTTGGCAACTACGTGTTTTACCGCTTTATCGATACCGCGTTTCAAGTCCATAGGGTTCGCACCAGCTGCTACATTTTTCAATCCTGCGTTAATGATGGCTTGAGCCAAAACCGTTGCAGTCGTTGTTCCGTCACCGGCAATATCGGCCGTTTTAGAAGCAACCTCTTTCACCATTTGTGCTCCCATATCCTCTAAAGGATCTGTTAACTCGATTTCTTTCGCCACAGAAACTCCATCCTTCGTCACATGCGGAGCTCCGAATTTTTTACCAATTACTACGTTACGTCCTTTCGGTCCTAGGGTAACTTTTACTGCGTTAGCCAATGAGTCAACCCCGCGCTTCAATCCGTCGCGAGCGTCAATATCAAAGTGAATATCTTTTGCCATTGTTTCTAAATTTTAATTTTTTTTAATGTTGAATCTTACAATTGATCAATCTAAAAAATACCGTAGATGTCAGACTCTCGCATGATCAAATACGTAGTTCCATCTAGTTTGATTTCGGTTCCTGAGTACTGACCATACAATACTTCATCTCCGACTTTCACTGTCATCGGTTCATCCACCTTTCCATTTCCGGCTGCGACTACCTTACCTTTTAATGGTTTTTCTTTTGCCGAATCTGGAATGATGATTCCGCTAGCAGTTGTTTGCTCTGCAGGTGCCGGTTCTATCAGAACTCGGTCTGCAAGTGGTTTGAATTGTGTTGACATATCGCTTTTATTTTGTTTAAATTTTTCAATCGCCAAATCCCCAATTTTGTGCCATCTGAAAATTACCTTGAAAAGAATGATTTCTTGTCAGTATGTTGTGACAGAGTGACAGAAATTACGTGTTAATTATGAAGTGCAAAACTGAAAAATAGGACATAAAAAAAGCCGATCATTAAGATCGGCTTCCCAATATTGTTTTCTCAGTTCTTACTGATTTTGCTGAGGTCGTTGCTGTCCTTGGTTTTGCTGACCTTGACCTTGGTTCTGCTGTCCTTGTTGCCCTTGTGTTCCTCCTGCTCCTTGATTCTGCTCTTTCTTCGTCTCTTTCGTTGGAGCTTCCGGCTTAGGTGACATAGTGAGGGAAGTAAGTGTAATACTTAAAATTCCAATCACCGCTGCAAGTCCCCAAGTAGTTTTGTCAATGAAATCGTTCGTTTTCTGCACGCCGCCGATTTGCTGGGCACTACCGAAATCAGAACTCAATCCACCACCCTTTGGGTTTTGAACGTAAACAACAAAGACGAGTAGTACACTAGCTAATAGAATAACTCCCGTAATGATCCAAGATAACGTATCCATTATGTATTAAGTTTTTTCTTTAATTCTTCAATTTGGATTGCAAAGAAACTCTTTTTTTCTGGAATTGCCAAGATTAATTCTTCGTATGCAGCAATTGCCTTCGGATAATTTCCTTGCATCGCGTAAACTTTGGCTAGCGTTTCACTTACAGGAAGTTGAGATTCACTCAAACTTTCTTTCGCTTTTTTGGTTGGAGAGAAGAATTCCTTCTTTGGTTTTTCTACTTCTCCGTACAAGGATTCCAAAGGGTCAAACGCTGAAAATTCCTGCACAATTTCTTTGATGGATGCACTCTCATCATCCTTTTCTTCATAATTCGAATCGGCGTGCAACCAGGCAGTAAAGGATTGTTTCCCATCTAACTTTACTTCCGGAATCTCGCTCTCAGACTCCATCTGATCATCGAGGGTAGCGGTGATGTCGCGCTGCTCTAATGCTTTTTCTTCCTCAGGAGTCAACTCTTCGAGCTGGTAGTTATTCGCCACAGCATGATGAAGAATGTTTTCTTCCAATGGATCTGTTTTTGCCGTCTTTTCCTCTACAATCTCCTCTACATTTTCTGTGGATTCGGGCTGCTCATCTACGATTTGGAGATCTGGTGCTGCGTCTTCGGATGGATCGGTTTCACTTTCCGCTTTTTCCGCCGAATCAATTTTGATTATTTCCTTAGACTCCGACTCGTTAACCTCTGGTGATGGAACACTCCCAGAGTCAAGTATCGTTAGTTTCTCTGAGCTGGTTGACAGATCTTCTTCATCTTGGGTGAGCTGAATTGTTGAGACTTCCTCATTTTCATCAGCCTTTGGATCTACAATTGAATCCGCGCTTGGTGCGGATTCTGTGCTAGTCCTGTTCGCACTGCTAATCAAATTGTACAACTGAACTCTATCCGAAATGCGATAAGAATGTTCTTTTAACGCCGATTCAAAATCCAAAGATTCACTCGCGTGCATTCCCTTCAAGTACAAAATCGAAAATAACTGAGAGTAAGGGTATTTTTCTGAGAGCGCAGCAATGTCTTCAAGATGATTTGCAGCAATTTCCTCTGGATTTGTGATTAGCTGTCCTATTTCTTTTCCCGTCAACATTACCAGTTCGAAAATAGTTTATTCAAAACATCTTGCACGATTTGATCGCTCACTTCGCTCAAAAATTCATTTTCCACTGTACTCAAATCCGTGTTCGCATCGTAATCTATGAATCGACTACTCGTGAGTTCCATGATGTCCTCTTCTGGTTTGGTGATCATGATTTCAAACTGAACCGTTACCGTAAGTCGGTTTTGAGAAGCAACATCTCCCTCCTGAAGTGCTACTGGCGTAATCGTGTAGGAAGTAACAGCTCCTTCAATGTTGACTTCCGAGCTATCCGTGTTGTCATCTAACGACAATTTTGAGTTGTTTTGAATGCCATCCTTGATAAGTTCGGTAAGAGTAGCGTTATAGCTCAAAGGAGCATTACCTGTGTTATTCTCTAACGTTTTTACTGTGAAACTGTTCCAGTCTTCAGGCATTCCTCCACGATCTACAAATGAAATACGAGTTGGCCAACAACTGGTCAACATGAAAACTAAAAATGCTATTCCAAAAAACTTGTACATCAATCTGTTAAATTGTATTCTTTGATTTTTCGGTAAAGCGTACGTTCACTGATCCCCAATTCTGAAGCAGCGTACTTTCGCTTCCCTTTGTGCTTTTGTAACGCTTTTTTTATCAATTCCTTTTCCGTGTCCTCTAAAGAAAGTGATTCTTCTACCTCTTCATGATCTTCAAATCCCTCGTTATCCTCATGGGAAGATGTAAAAACAGAAGGTCCATTCGAAGATTGAGCAGGAGGGAGAAGTTGTTGCCTCGGTTCAGGAACGTCGTCGTAAATGCGGTTGAGCATTTGTGCCTGCTCTCGATTAAGGCTAACGTCTTCACCGTTAGATAAAATCTCTACGACCAGTTTTTTTAATTCCGTTAAATCCTTCTTCATGTCGAAGAGGAATTTGTACATCAGCTCTCTTTCATTGATACTTTCCGAGCTTGATTCATTTATCACAGCAGGGGTGTTCTCACGTTCAGCAGGTAAATACGTTTGAAGGGTAATCGCGTCAATGTCGCGTTCTGTTTCTATTACGGAAATTTGTTCCACAACGTTTTTTAGCTGTCGAATGTTTCCAGGCCATGAATAACTGTTTAGCATGTACACCGCGTCCTCCGTCAGCTTAATGCCTGGCATCCGGTACTTGTCGCCAAAATCGTTGGCAAACTTTCGGAACAGCAAATGAATATCTCCATCACGGTTTCTTAGTGGTGGTAGTGGAATCGGAACAGTACTTAAACGATAGTACAAATCTTCTCGAAATTTTCCTTTCGCAATAGCTTGTGCCATGTTTTCGTTCGTGGCTGCAACCACACGAACGTTTGTTTTTATAACTTTTGACGACCCTACACGAATAAACTCTCCGGTCTCTAAAACACGTAACAATCGAACTTGCGTTTGCATGGGAAGCTCAGCAACTTCATCCAGGAAAATGGTTCCACCATCTGCTACTTCAAAATATCCTTTCCGACTTCCGCTTGCTCCTGTGAAAGCGCCTTTTTCATGGCCAAAGAGTTCAGAATCAATGGTCCCTTCTGGAATTGCCCCGCAGTTTACAGCAATATATTCTGCGTGTTTTCTAGCACTCAATTGGTGAATTACCTGAGGAATTATTTCTTTTCCTGTACCGCTTTCCCCTGTAACAAGTACTGAAATATCGGTCGGAGCGACTTGTAATGCCACTTCCAATGCTCGGTTCAGCAAAGGAGCATTACCAATAATCCCAAATCGTTGTTTAACTTGTTGAATATCCATACTAGTTCTTTGCCGGTGGAAGTACTTCAACTACTTCGCCACGCAGTGTAGCCGCGGTACAGTCAGTTATTTTTACCAATACATAGTCGCACTTCTTGAAATCACCTTTCGGGAAAATGACCTTCACATTTTGATCGTTTCTACCTGCCATTTCCTCATCCGATCGTTTAGAAACGCCTTCAACCAAAACTCGATCAATTTTTCCAATGCGTGCTTTGTGATGTTCTAGAGAATGTTCCTGTTGCAAATCAATTATTTCTATCAATCGTTTGCTTTTTACCTCTTGAGGAACATCATCTTCAAATCGGCGTTCGGCCAATGTTTTTGGTCGCTCAGAGTATTGGTACATGTAAGCAAAATCAAATTTTACCTCTTTCATGAGTGAAAGCGTAGCTTCATGTTCCTCTTCTGTTTCTCCACAAAAACCTGTAATAATATCTGTAGAAATAGCACAGTCCGGAACGATTCTTTTGATAGCATCAATTCGATTCAGGTACCACTCACGCGTGTACCCACGATTCATACGCTGAAGTGTGTCCGAATGGCCTGATTGAACTGGCAAGTGGATGTAATTACTGATATTGTCATACTTGGCAATTACCTCCAGTACTTCATCGGTCATGTCTTTTGGGTGTGAAGTGGAAAAACGGATACGTAGGTCTGGCGAAACCTGTGATACCATTTCCATCAACTGTGCAAAATTCGTTGTGGGTTTCGTTTCGTCTTTAATCTCTCCCTTTGAGGTCATATTCCATCGGTAAGAGTCAACATTTTGCCCCAACAAAGTAACTTCTCGGTACCCCTGATCGAATAGTTCCTGACATTCTTTAACGATGGTGTGCGGATCACGCGAACGTTCACGACCTCGAGTAAATGGAACAACACAGAAAGAACACATGTTATCGCAACCACGTGTAATCGAAACAAAGCTCGATACACCGTTTTTATCCAATCGTATTGGAGCAATATCTGCGTAAGTTTCATCGCGGGACAATAAGACATTCACTGCTTTCTGACCACTTTCAACTTCGCCAACTAAGCCTGGTAAATCTCGGTAGGCATCAGGTCCTGCAACTAGGTCAACCAATTTTTCTTCCTCCAAAAGTTGTGTCTTCAGTCGCTCAGCCATGCATCCAAGAATCCCCACAACCAATTCAGGCTCTCGTTCTTTTCTTTTTTTAAAATTCGTCAATCGATGACGGACGCGCTCTTCTGCATTCTCACGAATCGAGCATGTGTTAATTAAAACGACATCTGCTTCGTCTACATTTCCTGTGGTCGAATACCCTTCTTTGGTCATAATGGATGCCACAACCTCGCTATCAGCAAAATTCATCGCACATCCGTAACTCTCCACGTATAGCTTCTTGCCTTCCCCTGAAGTATGTCCTTCAATCACAGTGGCTTCGCCTTGTCGCGTTTCGTCTATATCTTTTGTAATATCTACTCCTTCTTTCATCTCTTCAAAATCGAATCCACAAAACTAGCCAAAATTGAAAGGGTGTCAAAATGGCAGTATTTAAATTATGCAAAAATGTCGTGCAAACCTTTAACCATAGGTTAAAGAATCATTTATAAGGTACAAGATTTAATTTTCTATTGCATAAGGGTTTGCTATTTGGAAATATTTCCCATTAATTTTGTGCGACCGAATAAACGCGGCCAAACCGTTTTTTTAATTTTCAAACGAATATCGCATGGCGAAAAATTTAGTGATTGTCGAGTCCCCGGCAAAGGCCAAAACAATAGAGGGATACTTAGGGAAAGATTTCGTGGTCAAGTCTAGTTTTGGACACGTTCGAGATCTTGCTAAAAAAGGAGAGGCAATCGATATCGAAAACGGATTTGCGCCGAAGTATGAGGTGTCTCCAGATAAAAAACAAATAGTAGCCGAACTGAAAAAATTGGCGAAAGAAGCTGAAGTGATCTGGCTTGCAACGGATGAGGACCGCGAGGGAGAAGCTATTTCCTGGCACTTGTATGAGACCTTGAACCTGTCGAAAAAGACGACGCATCGTATTACCTTCAATGAGATTACGAAGCCGGCCATAACCAAAGCAATTGAATCGCCCCGACAAATCAACAAGGAGTTGGTGGATGCACAACAAGCACGTAGAATCTTGGACCGACTGGTTGGTTTTGAATTGTCTCCAGTTCTTTGGAGAAAGGTACGCCCAAGTTTATCCGCAGGACGTGTTCAATCCGTTGCCGTTCGATTGATCGTAGAAAAAGAACGTGAAATAGAGAAATTTCAATCGGAGTCGTTCTACAAAGTAGTTGCCGAGTTCAAAACGGAAAATGGTAAAATCAAGGCAAACGTTTCACGTCAATTGAAGAGCGAAGAAGAAGCGGTATCTTTATTGGAGGAATGCAAAACGGGAGAATTTGCCATTGCAGATGTGACTCGAAAGCCAGTTACGAAAAGACCTGTTGCTCCATTTACAACTTCAACATTGCAGCAAGAAGCTAGTTTGAAGCTCGGGTTTTCTGTGTCCAGAACGATGTCTGTAGCGCAGCGATTGTACGAATCAGGTCGAATTACATACATGCGTACCGATTCCGTCAACCTATCAGACACCGCAGTGAACGGGGCAAAAGCAGAAATTGAAAAAGCATACGGATCAGAATTCTCGAATCCGCAACAATACACAACAAAAAGTTCAGGTGCGCAAGAAGCGCACGAGGCCATTCGACCTACGGATTTCAGCGTTCATAAGGTAGATGCAGAAAGCGATCAAGAGCGATTGTACGAACTTATTTGGAAACGTGCTATTTCTTCTCAAATGTCCAATGCTGAATTGGAGCGAACAACCATAAAAATTGAAGCAAACGGTGTTTCTGAAACATTTCAAGCCAAAGGAGAGATCATAAAGTTCGAAGGTTTCTTGAAGGTGTACCTGGAAAGTGACATCGAAGATTCCGAAGAGGATGAAGATTCAGGATTGTTGCCAGATGTAACAGAGGGTGAAATCGTTCAGCAAGAGTATGTTTCTGCCACACAACGTTTTTCTCGACCACCAGCGCGTTACGTAGAGGCTTCCTTGGTGAAGAAATTGGAAGGACTCGGAATTGGACGACCATCTACCTACGCGCCTACTATTTCTACGATTCAGAAAAGAGGCTATGTGGAAAAGCCAGATCGTCCAGGAACAGAGCGTTCCTATAAAAGAATGACCCTTGCTGGAGGTGAAGTAAGTACCGAAACATTAACCGAAATTACGGGTAAAGAGAAAAATAAGTTAGCTCCTACGGATATAGGAATCGTAGTTACAGACTTCTTATCTGAGCACTTCGGTCGAATTATGGATTACAATTTTACTGCGAAAGTAGAGGAGGAGTTTGACGAAATCGCCAAGGGATTAACCGAATGGACCAAAATGTTGAAAGAGTTTTACGAGCCTTTTCATACAACTGTAGAAGATACACTGGAAAATTCAGAACGTGCAACAGGAGAACGTGAGATTGGTATACATCCAGAAAGTGGTCGTCGTATCATTGCTAGAATCGGACGTTTTGGACCGATGGTGCAAATTGGAGACGAGCAAGTCGACGGTGAGAAACCTGAATTTGCTTCTTTGCGTGCCAATCAATCTATCAACACGATTACTTTAGAAGAAGCACTCGATTTATTCAAGTTGCCAAGAACACTTGGTGAGATGGAAGGTCAGCCCGTAAAGGCAAACGTTGGACGATTTGGACCTTATGTGCAGCTAGGGAAACTTTTCGCCTCCATTCCAAAGGAGGAAGATCCGATGACCATAGATTACGATCGCGCAGTAGAATTGATCAAAGAAAAGCGCGAAGCGGATGCAAAAAAAATCATCAAAACTTTTCCAGAGAACGAAGATGTTCAGTTGCTGAATGGGCGTTGGGGACCGTACCTTAAAATAGGTCGTAAAAATTTCAAATTGCCAAAAGACGTTGAGCCAGAAAAACTGACATTGGAAGAATGCATTGAGATTTCGGAAAACCAACCTGCTCCAAGAAAAGGTCGGGCCAAAAAGAAGAAGTAAGTAGTTTTCAACGAAACATACTGAATATATTAAAGCGCCATCTGAGAAATTGGGTGGCGCTTTCTATTAGTTTTGATTCAAATACACCGAATCATGAAAGATATTTCTATTTATTTCCAACCATTGCCGGCACTTGAAGGGAACGGCGAGATTACTGAAAATCTATTGGTTCATGATGAAAGTGGCTTTCCAGAAATTGAGAATAAAGGAATTGCGATCATTTATGTACCCGAATACCGCAGATCTGCGAAAGGAATGAAGGGTACGAATACGCGATTCAGAGAAGAGTTGGCTGAATTTCACCTTGGGGATAATTGGGATTTCTCGCTCTATGATCTCGGAATGATTCAACCTGGAAACTCTGTCGAAGACACCTATTTTGCATTAGCGCAAGTGATCAGTGAGTTGGTTAAAGCGGAAGTGATTCCATTTATTGTCGGCGGAAGCCAGGATTTGTTGATGGCTTGTTATAAAGGTTTTGAAGGATTAGAGCGAACGATTAATATTTGTGCTATTGACAACGCTTTGGATGTAGGGGAACCCAACGAGGAACTCTCTTCCAATGCATTTGTAAGTCACCTCTTGATGCAGCGACCGTGCTTCTTGTTCAATTACTCCACTATTGGTGTACAGCGTTTATTGGTCCGTCAGAAAGAAATGGATCTCTTTGATAAATTGTACTTCGATGTAGCACGATTGGGTGCGTTCAATGATAATCCGCGCATTGCCGAGCCACACTTGCGCAATTCTGACTTGCTCTCTATTGATTTCAAAAGTGTTCGAAGTAGTGATAGCGATCCGTCAGTTTATGATAATGTAAATGGGTTCAGAGCAGATCAACTTTGTCAAATAATGAAGTATGCTGGGCTAAGCGATAAAATGTCGTGCGTGTTTCTATCCGAAGTAAACCCGTATCAATCTCGTTCTGCTTCTAATTTATTGGCGCAACTGATTTGGTATTTCGCCGACGGGGTAGCGAATAGAGTGGGAGACTTTCCTATCGGTTCTAAAATATCGTATAAAAAGTTTCATGTTACCATCGAGGATTTCGATGACGATTTAGTATTCTACAAGAGTGACAAGTCCGAAAGATGGTGGTTGGAAGTTAAATATCCTGCGGGTCAGGAGTCCAAGTATAACCGTCACCATTTAGTGCCATGCAATCAAGATGATTACGCTGCAGCCCTAAAAAATGAAATTCCAGATTTGTGGTGGAAAACGTTGCAAAAACTAAGTTAACGAAAGCAAAATGTTAAAATTAACGAGCTTTCAAGGCTGCCTGGCGCCGAAAACGGAACAATGAAAAAATAAATTCTAGGATTTTAAATAAATTGCTTATTTTAGGCGCTTGAATGGAGATGAACCGTGTTTACACGGGTTACCAAAGCTATAACTTTTGTTTATGAAAAAACAACTACTTCTAATTGCACTATTCTCAGGGACCGTAATGAGTTCCTTTGCGCAGCAAGACAAAGTATTGACACATTTCATGTATGACCGAACCACTGTGAACCCTGCAGCAACGGCTCTTACAAAAAACTCGATTTGTGGTACATTTATCTACAGAAACCAGTGGGATAAAATCAACGGAGCACCGAACTCAGGTACTTTCAACGTTGAAGCTGATTTGGATCAGTACATTCCTAACTTTTTCGCTGGTATCTCCTTCTTCCAGGATATGGTTGGTTTTAACCGCCAGAACTTCGCAACATTAAATGTAGGATATTCTTTAAAGTCTTTCCTTCCGTTTGATTTACGTGTTGGTGCGGGTCTTGGAATCATGAACCATAGTGTTACTCCAGACTGGTTGCCACCGCAAACAATGATTGACGACAACCTTCCAGGTCAATTCTCAAAGACAGGTTTTGACGCGAACTTCGGTTTGTATGCGCGCCACACGATGGCATCTAACGGTCACAAATGGAATGCTGGAGTTTCCATGACGCATTTGCCAGCAGCAAACTTGGAGAGTGGAGTGAACAATAGCGCAGGAATTCCAATCGGATTCCAATCGGCGCGTCACTTGTACTTTATGGGAGGATATACAATCCCTGGTATTGCACCTAATGGAGATTTGGATATTCAACTAATGGCGCAGTCAGACTTAGTAGAATGGTCAACACAAGTAAGTGTTCGCTATATTCACAATAATGTAGTGTATGGAGGTTTGAACTTCCGTGCTGAAGACATGGTTGGTTTAATGGCAGGTGTGAAGCCGTTTGCATTAGTAAGTAACAATAATATTCCAACAAACTTTAATAGATTGTTGGTAGGTTACTCCTATGACTTTACAATCAATCAATTATCGAATATTTCGCAAGGGTCACACGAGATTTTTGTGAGATATTGTCATCCGTTACCGGGTATTCCAATGACAATTTCGAAGCACCCGCGTTGGTTGTAGAATTAATTTTTTTTTGGAATATTTGTAACCATTTCAGTGAATGTTCCGTTATATCGACAAATATTGATCCTGTAATTTGTTAATTAAGATATCCGGAAGATTTAAAAAGAGGTAGAATGAAGAAGCTTTTGTTATTTGCTGTAGTTGCCATTGTGCTCGCGTCTTGTAGTACGCGAACTGGGCATCTCACAGGTGTTCAAGGAAGACCGGTGTATCAGCCCCAAATTCCATTAGGTATGGTATATATACCTTCTGGCGGTTTCACCATGGGGGAGAACGACGGGGATATGCCGTTTTTGCATCAAACCAGAGCAAAAACCGTATCCGTACAGGCCTTCTATATGGACCAAACGGAAATTTCCAACAACGAGTATCGTCAATTCGTTTACTGGGTGCGTGACTCAATCGCTCGAGATTTGATCTATTTCAACATCGAAGAGGATGAGGATGCAGCGCGCTACATCAATTATCAAGACTATTATTACAGTCCTGATGATTTGGAGTACATCGAATTCGATCCAGCGGAACGTGATCTGAACAGAGAAATGTTTAGCTTGAACTGGGATCGTCGTTTTTATTACAACGACCCTGAGTTGGTGCCGCTATTGGCGGATATGTACTTTCCGGAGCCAGAGCGCTATTACGGTCGTAAAGAAATCGACACACGTAAGTTGATCTTCGAATACTACTGGATTGACTACGTAGAGGCTGCGAAGCGCGGTCGCGTTGAGATCGTACGTAACGGTTACAACCCTCAAGGTATTAAAGTGGTTGACAAGCACCGTACGCTAAGTTCACCCGATCATCCATTTACGGGAGAGCCTGGTGGTCAGGATTTAGATCTTGTAGACCGAATCAACAAGAAAGGGCAAAACAATGCGATTCGCGGGCACGAAAACCGTCAGCGTTTCATTATTGACGAAAAAATACCTGTGTATCCAGATACGCTTTGTTGGGTTCGTGATTTCACCTACTCGTTCCACGATCCAATGACAAACATGTACTTCTGGCACCCAGCGTACGATAACTACCCAGTTGTAGGTATCACTTGGCAGCAGGCGAAAGCATTCTCGGTATGGAGAACACAGTTATTGAATAACTGGTTGGTTTCCATGGGAGACTTATTCGTGAATGATTTCCGTTTACCTACTGAGGCAGAATGGGAGCGTGCTTCACGAGGAGATTTAGAATTATCACAGTACCCTTGGGGTGGACCTTACATCCGTAATGAGTCTGGATGTTTCCTCGGAAACTTCAAGCCAATGCGCGGACGTTATTTCGAAGATGGAGGATTCCACACGGTGAAGGTGTATTCTTATAACCCGAACGGATGGGGACTGTACTGTATGGCGGGTAACGTAGCCGAGTGGTGTGAAACTGCATACGACGAATCAATGTATGAGTTCTCTCACGATTTGAATACGGATTACCGTTACAACGCAATGGATTGGGATCCACCATCAATGAAACGAAAAGTAATTCGTGGAGGATCTTGGAAAGATATCGGTTATTACCTGAGAAACGGAACCAGAACGTTTGAATATCAGGATACTGCCAAGTCTTACGTTGGATACCGTAACGTAATGACGCACCTTGGTCGCGGTGGTCGTGACTTCACAAAAGAAGGTGGTGAAGAAATTCGTAGCGATATTCAACTTCGCTAAGAATACAAGCAACAAACTAAACTAGTAGTTACAATTTAAAACCCTAAAAAACAAGGAAAACTATGAAACCAGGAAGTAAAGGATGGAAGAAGTTTATGGCGAAGCTGTACGGATTTGGTGCGGCAATTGTAATCGTCGGAGCACTATTTAAAATTCAGCACTGGCCATTTGCAGGTCTAATGCTTATCGTTGGACTAGGAACGGAGGCTTTGATTTTCATCTTCTCAGCATTCGAACCAATTCACGAAGATCCGAACTGGGAATTGGTATACCCAGAATTGGCATTAGGTCATTCAGATGAGTTAGATCATGACAACTTACCTGCTGCAGGTGCCCGCGGTGGAGGAAGAGGTTCAGGAGTAACTGACCAACTGGATAAGATGCTGGAAGAAGCAAAAATCGACGGAGAATTGTTGGAGCGTCTGGGTGACGGAATGCGCGCACTTGGAGATAATGCTGCGCAATTGAAAGGAGTGACTTCTGCAGCAGCAGCTACAGATTCATACGTTGATAGCTTGCAAGCAGCATCTGATAAAGTATCTACCTTGTCTGAAGCATACGAAAAAGCATCTGTTGCAATTTCAGGAATGACTTCATCGCAAGAAGAAGGACAATCATTCGGAGAGCAAATGCAAAAAGTATCTAAGAATTTGGCAGCATTGAACAATGTTTACGAATTGCAGTTGAAAGGATCTTCCGCTCATTTGGAAGCAACAGAGAAGTTCCAGTCTCAAGTGACAGATATGATGCAAAACCTTTCAGATTCAGTAGAAGATACACGTCTATACAAAGAAAACATGGCCGCATTGACAAAGAATCTAACAGATTTGAACGCAGTGTACGGAAACATGTTGAAAGCTATGACTGTTACGCGCGATTAATCGCAGCATAACGGATTAAATGATATTTCGAACGAATTAAAATTTATTAAATCATGGCAGGAGGTAAAGAAACCCCGAGACAGAAGATGATCGGTATGATGTACTTGGTACTCACCGCACTTCTGGCTCTTAACGTAGCAAAATCTATCCTCGACGCTTTCGTTGCTATCGAGGAAAACACTCAAAAAGGTAATATCGCACAAGTTGAACGAGGAAACAGTTACTATTTTGCTGTTCGCTCAGAAAAAGGTGCGTTAGAAGCAACTGACCCGAAAGGGAATGCTGAGAAAATCAAGAACATTGATTATGCTCTCAGTCAGATGGACAAAATCAACAAGGCGACAGCTGATATGATCGTAATGATCGATAAAATCAAGTTGGACATTTTGGAGAAGTCCGGTGAAGACGTGAAGAAGTACAAGGATAATGACGAGATGACTATTCTTTGGAAAAAGTACGACGGATCTTCTGAGAACACAATGTGTCAGCCGATTCGAATGAACTTGATGGCTGTTAACGCAAAAGATCAGTACGATGTCCCTATGCATGAAATCATCGGTGAGGATATCAAAAACCCAAGCAAGAACAAGCATGGAATGAAGCTTTGGAATGCTTTGATTGATTACCGTCGTGAGATTATGAACTTGGCAGGTACTTACGAATGGGCTGGTAAGAAGTTTAATGTAGATGTGAAAGACATCAATACATACAAAGACAACGCTGACCTTAACGATAAGATTCAGTCAATGGTAGAGGCTGAGAGTGTAAACCCTGATGATCGGGAAGCACTTTCACAAATCTATAACCGCTTGACGAAGCAAGAAAAAAACAAAGTACACGACCAAAAGAATGTACATTGGATTGGAATGACATTTGACCATTCGCCACTAGTTGCTGCGATTGCTTCATTGTCCTCTCTTCAGTCTGATATCTTGCAAGCTCGAGCAGATGCATTGCAATTATGGAAAGGTAAGATCTCAACTGGAGAATACTCTTTCGATAAAATTATGTCTATCGCGAAAGCACCTTCTTACGCACGTAGTGGGGAAGATGTGGAAATCGAAGTTTTAATGGCAGCTTTTGACTCTCAGAACCAACCAAAAGTAAAATTGGAAGGGTCTGAAGAAGTAATTGTTGGTGAAAATGGTAAGGCAGTCGTAAAAATGAGAGCTGGAGGAGCATCAATGGATGTGAAAGGAACCATTACGATTCTAAACAAACAAGGAGCAGAGAAGTCCGAAGCATGGGAGGTAAGTATCCCTGTATTAACACCAACTGGAGCAATTGAATTGACGGAGTTGAATGTACTGTACCGAGGATACCCTAACAAAGTTATGGCATCCGGTTCAGGTTATGACTCTTACGCTCTAAGTGGATCAAACGTTAGTATTTCTGGTAATCCGAACAGTGGATACATTGTGAAACCAGGTAGCGGAAGAAGCGCGACTTTGAGTATCACTGGAAAGAATGCAGACGGTAAATCATCTGTTTTGAAGAAAGGTACTTATCGTGTAAGTAACCTTCCAGATCCAGTACTGTACTGGGGTGGTTCGAAAAGCGGTGTGAAAGGATCACGTTCATCACGTGTTTTGATTGCACAGTATGGACCTGAAATTCCATTGGAAGCGAAGTTTACGGTACAAAGTTGGACGGCAAGTGCACCAGGTTTGAAAGGGGCACCGCCACAAGGTATGGGGGGAAGTCTTGCACCAGCAGGTGCTTTGATCTCTGCAGCGCCTCCAGGAACAGCTCTAAGTGTTACAGCGAAAGTTGTAGGACCTGATGGAATTGCCCGTCAGATTGGAGGTTCTTGGCCACTGTAACCTTTTACAATTGATTCGTTACATAATTGTAAGCTCAAGACATAAATAAATAAATATGAAAAAGTTATTTGTTGTATCGCTAATTATGCTCGGTTTCTCAGCGCAAGCTCAGGAAGAAATCAAGGGTGGTCCTGTAAATGTGCCTTCGGAAGGTATTATTGATGGGGTGTTTATCCAAGAGCATATTCCTACAAAGCGAATGATTCCTTATGAGAGCGTTCGTGAAGCGGATGCGATCTGGAGCAGACGTGTATGGGAATCAATTGATTTAAGAGAAAAAATCAACCATCCATTGTACTATCCATTAGATGAGATCTCACGAACAGGTGTTTGGACGAGAAACTCTTCACGTTGGAGTCTTTGGACGATTATTAGAACCCACGTCTTAAACGGAGATTTGACAATCTTCTCCCCATACAACCCGGTCCTTTTAGGATTCGGTGGATTGGATGGAGATCAATTAAAGTACCCAGTAAAACCTCAGCCAGGGTTGAATTTCTATACGGATTCAGCCTTCGCAGCAGAAGCTGTACGTTACATGGCAGAGATTGGGCAACCAGGAACAGTGCCTTTGATCGATGAAGATCCGAACTCACCAACGTTTGGAGAGAACATTATCATCACGGATCCAGTGACTGGTCAGCAATCGTTTAAATACGATCCGCCTGATACAACGTGGTTTGTTTCGAAAGATATCGTACAGTACCGTTTGAAAGAAGACTGGTTCTTCGACAAGGAACGCTCTGTATTGGATGTTCGTATCATAGCGATCGCACCTGTGAAATACTCTACGGAGAAAGATCCGAACGGACGAGTGCAGATTACCGGAATGGAAGAAATGTTCTGGTTGTACTTCCCACACTGTCGTTTTGTATTCAATAACTACTTTGTATACAATGATAAAAACGACGCACAGTGGATGAGTTTCGATGACTTGTTCTGGAAGCGCCGATTCAATGCGGTGGCTTACAAAGAGAGTAATACGTATGATAGAGATATAGAAACATATCGAATCGGAGTAGATGCTCTTTGGGAATCAGAGCGCATTAAAAACGAAATTAGAAACATTGAGCACGACGTGTGGTCGTTCTAAAAATCGAAAGAATGATAAGAACCCTGACATTGAAAGATCGTCAGGGTTTTTTTCTGCCTTATTGGCAAGTCATGGTGTTCGGTTCTTGGCAAAGACACTCTATGTTTCTTACAAATCTGAGTGAGACACAGAAGTATAATGTAGCATTCTTTCACTTACTATCGTGTAACCGAAACTACCCGCAATCATTATAAGTATAGATGCCCTGTCTAACTTAAATTTTGTCGTATGAAACAAATGATGATAGTGGCGACCTCCTTATTTCTGTTCGCAACTTTAAACGTAAACTCCGTATTTGGTCAACAAGGCCCAATTCACGTTCCTTCTCCCGGAATTGTCGATGGAGTCTTCTTGCCTGCTAACATTCCAACGAAACGTGTCGTACCGTATGAACCGGTTCGAGAAGCGGATGTGGTTTGGAGCAAGCGAGTTTGGTCCTTTATCGATCTTCGTCAAAAGATCAATCACCCATTGTTTTACCCTTTGGATGACATAAATTATGGTGGTGTTTGGACGAAAAATGCTACCCGGTGGAGCCTTTGGACAATTATTCGAATGCACATTATGAACGGAGATCTTACCATGTTTTCTCCTTACAATCCGACCTTGATGGGATTTGGAGGCTGGGATGGGGACCAATTGAAATATCCCATCAAGCCGCAAGATGGTGGAAACTTTTTTACAGATAGTTTGTTTCGTGAACAGGTAAGTTATTATCTCGGCGAAGTGGGGCCTCAAAGCACGAACCCCTGTTTAATTGAAGATGTCAATGATCCACGTTTTGGAGAAATTAAAACAAGAGTTGATGAAAATGGAATGGAAGTATATTGTTACCCACCGCCCGACACTACATGGTTTACCTCAGAAGATATTATTCAATATCGCCTAAAGGAAGATTGGTTTTTCGATAAAGAACGATCTGTCATGGAGAGAAGGATTATCGCCATTGCTCCTGTTAGGTATACGAAAGAGATAGTGAATGGTAAAGAGCAAATTACCGGAATGGAAGAAATGTTCTGGCTGTATTTTCCTCATTGCCGTTATGTGTTAAATAATTACTTCGCTTACAACTCCCATAATGATGCGCAATGGATGAGTTTCGATGATCTTTTTTGGAAACGAAAGTTTCACGCAACTATCTATAAGGAAAGCAACACGTACGATCGTGAAATTAGCACGTATCGATTTGGGTTGGATGCGATTTACGAAGCTGAAACGATTAAAGAAGAAGTAAGAACCATTGAACATGACGTCTGGTCTTTTTAGAACAACCAAAGTAATTTTGCATCGCAACGAATAATTTCAGACTTTAGCTGTGGATTCTAAGAAGCTGTAAATTTGAAAGTTGAGAACATATTAAAAGGGAATAAATCTGTAGTTTACCCTTTTCTCATCGCTTTTCTTGTAGGCTATTTAACTGCCGGAAGAGCTTTTTCGCAGCAGTTCGTAGATTCCGCTTTTCCTTTGGGGGTTTTTAGTGTGCAATCCATTGATGATGACCTGGCAAATGGTATGAGTTTCTATGATTTTGATCAAGACGGTTTTGACGATCTGACAATGCCCGCTGGCACGGACTCTATCGTGATGTACAAAAACTGGAATGGAGTGTTTCAAGAAGTGAATTTCCTTTCTGTAGCTTCGGGTAACGTCAGACAAGTGCTTTGGGTAGACTACGACAACGATTCTGATTTGGATCTATTTCTGAGTTATTACAACATTGGCGTCAGACTTTATGAAAATGACGGTTCTTTTAATTTTTCGGATGTAACGCAACAAGTAGGGATCACGACACAGCCATTTCGTTCCTATGGTGTTGCCTTTGCAGACCCTGACGGAGATTTTGATCTCGACATTTACATTTGTGCTTACACGCTGAACAGCGCTTCACCCAACGCAGTAGTGAACTTCTATTATCAAAATGACGGAAGTAATTATTTTTCGAATGTATCTAGCAGTCTGGGGATCGACAATGGGTTCCAACCTACTTTTATGCCTGTTTGGTATGATGTAGAATTGGACGGTGATGTAGATTTACACCTAATAAACGATCGTGAGTATACCAGTGATGCCTTGTACATCAATAATGGTATCGGACAATTTACAAATCAAGCTGCAATTTTGGGAATATCCAATGATGATCATAGTCCCATGAGTTGTTCTCTCGGTGATTTTAATAATGATGGCTATTTTGATGTGTTTGAATCCGATGTCGCGAATGGCGGTATAGAAAATGGTCTTCCTACCGATTATAAAATTTTCCAGAATAATTCAGGAACAGGTTTTACCAATGTTGCCCCAACTCTCGGGGTAGACACAAATTTCTTTGCGTGGGGCGGACTTTGGGTTGATTATGACAATGATTGTTTTGAGGACCTCTACGTTGCTACCGCCGAGAACACCATGTCAGTCCTTTCAGAAAAACCGTCGGTGTTTTATAAAAATAATGCAGGATTGGATTTTTCTTTCGCAAATGATTCAATCGTTGGAAACATTACCAAAGCATCTTATAGTCCAGTTAAGGGGGACATTAATAATGATGGATTTTATGATATTGTGGTATTAAACGGAGGAAATCAACCACACAATGTTCTTTTAAATCAAGGTGGGAGCAACAATTACATTAAAATCACTCCGAAAGGAACCATTTCCAATTCGTTTGCGCTCGGAGGTCGCGTAGAAGTATTTGCCAACGGTCAACATCAGTCTAAAATGATTGTGTCGTCAGATGGACTTTGTGCACAGAATTCCCAGCATTTAATTTTTGGCATCGGCGCAGCAAGCATAGTTGATTCCATATGGGTTACTTTTCCCAGTGGACTTGTTTCAAAGGAGTACAATATAGCGGCAAATCAAAGCATAGCCATTCAGGAAATGGCGTCTGTACAAGTCAATCTTGGCAATAGTAGTGTTCAAGCATGTCCAGGTGATACTTTTCTTCTGGATTATCCAGGATTGACCAACTATGAATGGCAAGACGGGAGTTCCAATGCATTTTATGAGGTTACAGAATCGGGGATTTATTCATTTATCGCGGAAAATAGTGCTGGAGATACAGCATATATAAGTACGTCTGTAATATTTGAATATGAACCCATACCTACCATATCCAATTTTGTAACCGACAATCCATGTGGTTTGGATAGTTTGGGAATGATTGCGTTGTTCTGTACTCCATCGCAATTATTTAACACGATTGTATGGAGTAACGGGGAACAAACGATGCAGATAGATAGCTTGGCTAGTGGGATGTATAGCTACCAGTTGACAACTAACTTCGGGTGTGTTTACGACGGAAGTGCTACCGTGCTTCAAGAACCTAGTTTAAATGTTTCTCACATCATAGCGCCTTACACGGATACCTCTTGGGGAAGTGCTGAATTCTTCGTTTGGGGAGGAGTGCCACCTTATACATACTATTTGGATACCGTAGCTATCGGAAGTGCATTGTATGGAATGCCTCCAGGAGTTTATTCTGTCGAGCTAGTAGATGCAAACGGCTGTTCTGAGATTATAGAAGTGGTCATACCCGATTTGTCGACTGCATCAATTCAAACCAATCCAGATATTCAAGTAAGTGTGATTTCGGAGGAAAATCAAGTTTTAGTCAAAGGAGAAAATATACACCAACTAGGAGTCAAAGTGTACGACCTTACGGGTAAAGAGATGCCAATATACGGTTTAGAAATATCAGAAAATCAAATGCGATTCCAACTAAACGTGGCTTCTGGAGTCTATCAGGTGTACACGAAGAAAGGAACCTCGTTGATTGTTATTCACCGTCACTAGCCCGTTACTTTTTTATTTTTTCCTCATTCCCTTGCTACAAACCAGAAAAACAAAGTATCATGGCAGGAGGAAAAGAAACCCCAAGACAGAAGATGATCGGAATGATGTATCTCGTCTTAACCGCATTGCTTGCACTCAACGTATCAAAATCGATATTAGATGCATTTGTAGCAATCGAAGAAAACATTCAAAAAGCAAACCTCACAGAAGTATTTCGAGGTGACGACAAACGAGCCGAACTCGTCGAAATTTCTGTTGACAAGACGAATAAGGTACGCGCAGCAAAAGCAAAAAAATATCTGGAAGTTGTCGCAGAAATCGATAAAATGACAGCCGAGAGAATCCGGTTGATTGACAATGTTAAACTTGAAATTCTCGAAGCTTGCGGAGAGGACGTTGTAACAACTGGCGCCATGGGAATAGTAATTACTCCTTACGATGCGAAAAACGCCCCATGTACACCAACTCGTATGAACCTTGATAAGGTGGAAGGAAAGGATAAATATGACGATCCTATGCGCGTCATGTTGGGGACTGAAACGGATATCAAAAAACCCAATGGACGTGGCATGGAGATTTGGAAGTCTCTGTTGGCATACCGAAATGAACTCACTGAAATTATTGCCGGCAGTCGCGTAATAACGGACAAAAGCGGACAACTGAAGTTTGATTCTCAGTTTTACTTCAAAGCTCCAGATATTAACAAATTCAAGAATCCGCAAGATTTGAACAATCAAATTAAAAAAGCAGTGGAAACCTCAAATGTTAGTATTGATGATAAAGACGTTTTAATGGAAATTTATCGAGGTCTTTCGAAAGAAGAATACAGCACTGTTCACGAAGTTGAAAACGTACATTGGGTGGGAAAAACATTCGATCATGCCCCTTCTGTAGCGGCCGTTGCTTCATTAAGCTCATTGCAGCGGGACATCCTTTCGGCTAGGGCATCCGCAATTGCTCATATTCGATCTAGAGTAGGAGGAGGAGACTTCACCTTTAATGAAATTATGCCTTTAGCTATCGGGCCAGAAGTGGTGAATGAAGGGGAAGATTTCCAGATTGAAGTATTGATGGCAGCATATGATTCCGATAAAAAACCACGCGTAACCATGAATGGCGAATCGGTATCAGATGTGCGTGACGGCAAAGGTATTATGAAGTTAAAGGCAGGAACTGGGATGATGGAACTGAAAGGAAGTATCGCCGTTCAAAACCGACAGGGTGTATGGAAGGAAAGAGATTGGTCCAAGTCTGTTCTGGTAATGAAGCCTTCTGGTGCTATTGAACTACCTGGAATGAATGTTTTGTATCGCGGTTATGACAACGTAGTGAATGCAACAGCTTCAGGGTATCCAACAACAAACTTAACTGGCTCAAACGTGAGTATTACTCGAAATGGAAGTGGTTACATCGTGCGTCCAAGCAGCGGAGGTACGGCAGTCTTAAGTGTTTCTGGTACTACCGCCGATGGCAGAACGGTACAACTTAAGAAAATGCAATTCAAAGTGCGACGAATGCCTTCTCCAGCTTTGTATTGGGGAGGAGAAAAAGCAGGGGGACGCGTTCCGAGTTCCAACCTATTGAGAGCTATGTACGGTCCAGAAATTCCTTTAACGGCCACATTCAATGTTATCTCCTGGACAGCGAAAGCCGTTAATATGAAGGCACCCGAGAGGTCAGGGACAGGTGGAAACGTAGCCTCCCTAACTGATTTGAGAAATCTCGTTCCATCGGGTACAGAAATTTTTATTCGAGCCAGGGTTCGTAGACCAGATGGTGTAGAGGAAGATGTTCAAGGCACTTGGATAAAACCATAATCGAAGTTAGCTGCTACGAAAGCCTCCTGTTCTATTCACATTCGGAATTAGGAGGCTTTTTCGTTTATCTTTGCGGCATGATTCAACTCGATAGCGTTAGTGTACACCTTCCTCAAGGGTATCTTTTTAAGGATATTTCCGTGCAAATCAATAGCAACGATAAAATTGGTTTAGTTGGTAAAAATGGAGCGGGAAAATCGACCATGCTGAAGCTAATAGCCGATCACAACAAACCAACGGAAGGCGCAATTCACAAACCGAAGGACTGTACGATTGGATTTCTGACACAGGATATCGTTTTGGACACTTCTCAATCTGTTTTCGACTATCTAGTACACTCCAACAAACAGTTGAAAACAATCAAAGATCGGATAGACGAGATCAATGCAGCTCTTGTAACCCGAGAAGATTACGAGTCGGAAGGTTACTTGGCGATGCTGGATGAATTGAACGACTTAAATCATGAATTCTCTGTAAACGAGGGGTTTCAATGGGAAGAAAAGGTGATTAGCACTCTGGTTGGGCTTGGGTTCAAAGAGGAAGAGTTGCAACGAAGTTTGTCTACTTTCTCAGGAGGATGGAAAATGCGAGCAGAACTGGCCCGTATCCTCGTAAATCAACCAGATGTGATTTTACTGGATGAGCCAACAAACCATCTAGATATCATTTCAATTAACTGGCTGGAAAACTATTTAAAAGTTTACGCTGGGGCTGTCATTGTTATTTCACACGACCGTTTGTTTCTGGATAATGTTACCAAAAGAACCCTGGAAATTTCAGGTGGTAAAATTCTAGATTTCGCTTTTCCGTATTCCAAATACAAGGAAGTTCGTGCAGAAGAATTAATTCGTTTATCTCAAGCGAAAAAGCAACAAGAAAAGGACATCAAACACACGGAAGAGCTCATCAATAAGTTTCGTGCGAAAAAGAACAAAGCGGCTTTTGCGCAATCCTTGATCAAAAAGCTGGAGAAAACGGAGCGCATCGAAGTAGAAGATGATTCTATCCCATCCATGAAAATTGGTTTCCCTCTGAGTGTTCACCCGGGAAAGTGGGTGTTAGAGTTAGAAAATATGGGCAAGGCGTTTGGCGACAATCGTTTGTTTGAAGGCGTGAATATTACAGTCGGTCGTGGAGAAAAAATTGCCCTACTAGGAGCCAATGGAACAGGTAAATCTACCCTTTTGAAGCGCGTGATGAACCAATTGGATGGCGAGGGGTCAGTTACTTACGGGCACAATGTGAATATCGCTTACTTTGCGCAAGATCAGGCGGAGTCATTGGACAAATCATTGTCGGTCTTAGAAACGGTAGATCAAGTTGCGAAAGGAGAAATCCGAAAAAATTTGCGAAGCGTACTGGGGGCATTTTTGTTTCAGGGAGATGATGTCGATAAGAAAGTATCGGTATTATCCGGTGGGGAAAGAACGCGTCTGGCGTTGTGCCAACTATTATTGAGTCCATCCAACTTTCTTATTCTCGACGAGCCGACCAATCACTTGGACATTCAAAGTAAGGAAGTTCTTAAGAACGCATTGAAGAGTTACGAAGGCACTTTTATTGTAGTATCACACGACCGTGAGTTCCTCGATGGCTTGACCAATCGAATTTGGGAGATTGAAGATCGTAACTTGCGTATCCACCACTTTGATGTCAAAGAGTTTCTGAAGCGAAAATCGGAGCAGCAACAACATGGGAAAGCTGCTGAAAAAGTTGAATCGAAAACGGAAGAAGTTAAAGACACTTCAAAGCCTGCCTTATCCTATCAAGAAGAAAAAGAACTCAAGCGAAAGAAAAACAAACTGAAAAATCAGGTCAATAAGGCTGAGAAAGAAATTGAACGGTTGGAAAGAGAAATTGCCGAAATGGACGAAATCATTGCGGACCTCAATTACGATGATAAGGAAAATGCAGAATCTGTTCTAGGTAAGTATCACAAATTAAAGGAATCCTATGACCAGCAAATGAAGCTTTGGGAGGATGCCACGGAATACTTAATGGAGATTGAAGATTAGTTTTTCGGCTAAGTTGTTTGGGAGAATATTACTGGTCCATTTGGCGAAAGATTCTCCCTTTTTTCACGACCAAATCACTTTCAACATTCTCTACATATAAAGATCCCGTTCCCAAACCTTGTGGAAGGTAGTTGTTATAATTACCGGCCAATTGGCAAATCACCTCCAGTCCAATATTTGACTCTAACGCTGAAGTCATCCACCAGGGAATGTATCGTTCTTCCGCCAAAGCAATCCACTCTTGCGTTCCTGAAATTCCGCCGTGCAAACTGGGCTTCAGGATAATGAACTGGGGCTGAATGGTATCGAGCAAGCGCTTTTTTTCTTCTGGAGCATTAATTCCTATCAACTCCTCATCCAGAGCAATTGGAAGTGGTGTTTTTTGGCAGAGGTCACGCATGACGTCCCAGCTTCCTTGTTGAATGGGTTGCTCAATCGAATGAATATCCAACTCGTTTAACTTTTCCAACCTTTCCATTGCCTTCTCTGGAGAAAATGCACCGTTCGCGTCCACTCGAAGTGCAATTTCAGCTGCCGAATAGCGATTTCTAATCGATTGCAACAAACGAATTTCCGTGTCGAAATCAATCGCGCCAATTTTCATTTTGATGGTCGTGAATCCTGCCTCTAGTTTCGCTTCAATCTGTTCTTGCATGAAGCTTTCATCACCCATCCAAATCAAACCATTGATAGGTAAGGATTTCTCGCCTCGTGAAAAAGGATTGTTAAAATAGAGCCGTTTTCCTCCCATTTTTATATCCAACAAAGCACTTTCCCAGCCAAACCGAATGGATGGCCAGTCGGAAATGTCTTCACTTTCAGGATGTTTACAAAAGGATTTTAGTTTGACTTCGTAATGCTCAAAAGACGTAAAATCGGGAGAAAGACCAGGTATAATACTACACTCTCCAATTCCTTTGGTGGTAGGGTTTTCAGAGTCAATCACTGTTAGATACCACGCATGCTTCTCAATCAAAACTCCACGACTGGTGCCACTTGGGCGTTTGAATACAAAGGTCTTCTTTTCGAAAGTTACTTTATATCGCATAGTGTTTAACGTAAATCAAACCGGCGAATAATAACAAGGACAGTGCGAAAGTTGAAAGTGCTACCTTCTTTAACTCAGGGTCAAAATCCTTTGGGTCTGTAGTCCGCATAACAGTCCGTAAGTGAAAAACCAGAAACAATCCTGGAAGCAAAGCAAGGAACAATATCGGTCTTTCTACCAGGTTAATAAACTGGCCAATACACCCTAAAGCCATCAAGACAAGTAGGACCTGATAGATTTTACCAAGGTTAGGTCCCATTCGTACGACCATTGTAATTTTACCAGAGGCGTGGTCGTTATGAAAATCACGCATATTGTTCAAGTTTAATACCGCGGTACTCAACAAGCCAAACCCCAGTGCCAGAAGGATGTTTTCATTTAAGAATGACTTGGCGTATAAAGAATATACACCTAAAACACTTACGCCTCCAAAGAACAATAGAACCATCAAATCTCCAAGTCCCATATAGCCATATGCTCGCTTTCCAACAGTATAGGTGATAGCTGCAGCAACGCAAAGCAAGGCTAATCCACCATAAAACCAAATCATACTCGAGGGCATGTTTTGCGTTCCAAAGTAGATGAGTAATCCCGCCGAAATGAGACTAAGTACTGCATTAATAACGACAGCTGTTTTCATTTCTTTTGGAGTAATAACTCCAGACTGAACAGCTCGTTCCGGCCCTACACGATTCTCATTGTCTGTTCCTTTAACACCGTCGCCCAGATCATTCGCCAGGTTCGACAAAATCTGAAAAAGTACCGTGGTAGAAATCGCAAGGCCGAAAATCAAACCATCCCAAAAATCATTGAAATAAGCAACCGCTGATCCCGCAATTATTCCGGCTAGGGAAAGCGGTAATGTTCGCAAGCGCATTGCTTGAATCCAGGCTGCTCCTTTTGACATATAACAAAGGTACACAACGGATTTTAAAATTAACCCTAAAGATGTGCGCGCATAATAAAAAGTTGTATCTTCATCCCATGAAATTAGATCCATCTCAAGCGGCCTTAAGCAAAATGTTGAACATCGAATTCCCGTTGATTGTCGCCCCCATGTTTCTGGTATCCAACACTAAAATGATCATTGCCTCTATCGAAAGTGGTGTCACGGGTGCAATTCCTGCATTAAATTACCGCACTACTGAAGAGTTAAGAAACGCAATTCAAGAAATTCGATCAACAGTCGAAGGACCTTTTGGAATCAATTTAATTGTAAATAAATCGAACTTCTTGTACAAAGACCAACTGAAAGTATGTTGCGAAGAAAAGGTAGATTTTATTATTACTTCACTAGGTTCACCACGGGAAACTATTGAACTAGCGCATCAAAATGACGTGCTGGTTTTTTGCGATGTAGTGGATGAAAAATACGCCCGTAAAGTAGAAGAGTTAGGAGCCGATGCAATAATCGCTGTGAATAAAGAAGCGGGTGGACATGCAGGACCAACTTCTTACAAAGAATTGTTGCCAAGACTGAAAAAAGCGTGTAAAATCCCAGTGATTTCTGCTGGAGGTGTGGGAAATGGGGAAGAAGCTTACAACATGTTAAAGCACGGAGCTGATGGTTGGTCGGTTGGATCTCTATTCATTGCCACAGAAGAGTCCGATGTATCACAGGATTACAAGCAAGCTTGCGTTGACTATGGAGAGAAAGATATCGTGATGACGACCAAGCTTTCAGGAACACCATGTACCGTCATTAACACACCGTACGTCCAAAAGGTTGGGACAAAACAAAATTGGCTCGAACGATTTCTCAACAAAAACAAGAAAATTAAGAAGTGGATGAAGGCACTGACTTTTGTACGAGGCTCGAAAAAACTTCAAAAAGCGGCGTTCAGTACCACCTATAAAACGGTTTGGTGTGCTGGGCCTTCCATCGAGCACGTTAACGCCATCCGACCAATGAAAGATATTATTGAAGATTTGAAAAAAGAATTCGATGGAGCAGCGCAAACGTCTTAAGCAAATTCGGAAACAAGTCTTTCTTTTGGGTGTATTCAAAATTCCAATGCTTTGGTTTGTACGCCCTAAGGTTTTATCGATTGATGAGAATGAGTGCGTCGTTAAAATCAAATTACGGCGAAGAACAAAAAATCACCTACGTTCCATGTATTTCGGGGCTATGGCCGTCGGAGCAGACTTATCAGCAGGATTGCATACATTCTATTTTGCTGAAGAGGATCAAAACCGCATGCACTTCTCGTTCAAATCAATGAACTGTGAGTTTCTAAAACGTGCAGAAACGGATGTTCGATTTGTTTCGCGAGAAGGGGATAAAATCAAAAATGCCGTGGAGTTAGCAAGAACTTCGGGCGAACGTCAAAATGAAGAAGTACTGGTCGAGGGGTTAGACAACCACAATGAAGTGGTTGCAACTTTTCAAATGGTGGTATCAGTAAAATTCAAATAAGCGCAGAGAATACTATCTTTGGCGCAAAATTCTGCACTTATGAAGTATATCACTCCACTAGAGTACAAAGAGCGACAGCACAACGATGACGCCATTTTGCTTGACATTCGTGAGCCTTACGAATTGGAAATTTGTTCCATGGGAGGATTGCATATTCCAATGGCCGAGGTCGCTTCACGAGCCAACGAAATTGACCAATCAAAGGAAGTAATTGTATTGTGCCGTTCAGGAAGACGAGCAGAATCAGTGGCAAATCTATTGGTGGCAGATTTAGATTTTCCAAATGTATCGATCTTCAAAGGCGGAATTCTTGCGTGGATTGAACAGGTGGACTCATCCTTAGAAGCGTATTAGCATGGAAGGACGATCACTACTACAATGGTTGCTCATCTCAGCAAGAGGTGTTGCTATGGGAGCTGCTGATGTCGTTCCTGGGGTATCTGGAGGAACTATTGCATTCATTACAGGTATTTATGAAGAGTTGATCCGCAGTTTAAACAATATCAACATCGCAGCACTGAAAGTCCTTTTCAAGGAGGGAATCAAGCCATTCTGGAAGCACATCAACGGAACATTTTTTGTTTTTCTATTTGGAGGAATCGGTGTGAGTATTTTGTCCTTCGCGAAGGCATTGAAGTACCTTCTAAAGAATGAACCTGTTTTACTCTGGAGTTTCTTCTTCGGTTTAATCATTGCATCTGTATGGCTTATTGGTAAAACAATCAAAAAGTGGGATGCTGGAGTTATTACTGCTCTAATTATTGGTACTGGTGTGGCATTTTATATTGCAACTCTTCAAACGAAAACAACATTAGGTTCTGATTGGTACATGATAATTTGCGGTGCTGTAGCCATATGCGCAATGATTTTACCAGGGGTTTCAGGTGCGTTTATTCTCGTTTTGATGGGAGCCTATCAGGTATTAGTTGATGCGATCGAAGAACTAGATTTTCTTGTTCTCGGACTTTTTGGGATTGGATGTGTAATCGGATTGTTGACCTTTGCCCGAGTGCTTAAAATACTTTTTGAGAAATTTAAGGAGCTGACCATAGCTCTTTTAACGGGGTTCATGATTGGTTCATTGTGGAAGGTTTGGCCTTGGAAAAATGAAATTACATCTAAAGTTTTAGCGGTACACTCCGATGGAAAAGTGGATTACGCAACATATAATGTTCTTCCCAATGATTTTAAAGGCGATGATCAGTTACTGTATGCCATTCTATGTGCACTTGGCGGATTGCTATTAATCGTTATTCTTGAGCGATTCGCTCCAAAGTCTGAATCATGAAAAAGTACGGGCTGATCGGTAAATCGCTCGGACATTCGTTTTCTCCGACCTTTTTCAAAGCGTATTTTGAGGAGCATGGCATTGATGCTCATTACGACTTGATAGAACTAGAAAACCTAGAGGGTTGCCGCGATGTTATCACTCAATTTAATGGATGTAATGTCACGATACCTTATAAAGAAGAAATCATTTCACATCTGGATGAATTAAGTGAAGAAGCACAAGCTATCGGTGCGGTAAATGTAATACAGGTGGATGATGGGAAACTCATTGGATACAATTCTGACGCCTTTGGATTTCACAATTCCATCAAGCCTTTTCTTACCAACGCACACGAACGTGCATTAATCTTGGGAACAGGCGGGGCCTCGAAAGCCGTAGCATATGTGCTGAAGAAAATTGGATTGGATGTCTTTTACATCTCTAGAAGTCCTGTTGGAGAAAATCAATTCTGGTATGAAGACATCAATGAGAGAATGATCTCCTCGTGTAAGATCATTGTTAATACTACTCCAGTAGGGATGTATCCAAATACAGATAATCTCGTTCCCATGCCGTATGAGTTTCTATCAAAAGAACATTTGTTGGTGGATTTGATCTACAATCCACGAAAAACACGATTTTTGTGTGAAGGCGAGGCAAAAGGCGCGACCATTCTCAATGGAGAAACCATGTTGAAGGAACAAGCGCTGAAATCCTTTCGCATTTGGAACAAGGATGTCTGAATTACAACGTAGAATAGCAGAAGGGGAGGGACAACAGCTCGATTTCAAATTTCGAATTGACGATCAAAAGAAAATTGCACGAACACTAGCGGCATTTGCCAATACAGATGGCGGATCGCTCTTAATTGGTGTAAAGGATAGCGGTAAAATTGCTGGATGCAACCCTGAAGAAGAGTTCTACATGATTGAAGGGGCGGCACAGGTTTTTTGTAAGCCAGCTGTTCTATTTGAGTCACGAGTAATTCAAGAAGGTCATCACTTGGTTATGGAAATTATTGTCGCGCAGTCACAGCTAAAACACAAAGCACTTGACGAAAATGGCGATTGGAAGCTATTTCATCGTCTGCAGGACCAAACAATGCTGGCTAACAAAATCACTTTTCTTTTGTGGAGATACGCGAAAGAAGGAAAAAAGAAAGCAGAATCATTTACACCTGATCTCTCAAAGTTATTAAACTTGATTGAAGCACATGAACCCGTATCCATTTCTAAACTCTATCGTGAATCAAAGCTTCCAAAGAATACAGTAAACGAACACATTGCAACGCTCGTTTATTGGGAGGTAATAGAAAGAGAAGTGACTGCATCTGGCGTTAAGTATAGGTCCAATTGAGAATAAATTTGTACTCTTGTAGTCAATTAACATTTTCGAAACACTACTACTATGAACAGAGCCTTTTACATTGCGGGCATCGTACTATCATTCATTTTCTTAATCGTTTGCGGATACTTTATAAGTCAAGTGCAAAGTGCACGAATGGATTATTATTTCTCAATGATCGAAAGTGATTACTACTACGCAATGGATTCTTCTCGAATCAGTACACTAACTTTTGAAGCAGGACTAGTTTCGCTATTTTTCTTTTTAGCTTTCATTACAATTGATCTCCTCGGTTTGATTAAAGTAAAAACGACAACTATGAAAGTTATGGGGATTATTGGACTTGTTATATCTGGACTTTATCTCATCTGGGACTTTATGGTCTTAGCTTCGCCAGGAAGTCTCTCCTTTGACGAAGTTGGCGGTGGCTTTGGATTCTACTGCTTTATAATGCTAGCATTTTCAATTGTTGGATTGGTACAAAGTGTTCGTTTTGCAAAAAAGCAGGATAAAGGAACTCCAGTAAGAAGCACAAATGAGAAAGACTTACTTGATTCTTAAAAAAACCTAAAAACAAATTGATTTACAATTCTTTTCGTATCTTGAGAAAATTGTTTTAATCAAAATACCTTAATAATATATGGGAAGACCAGCAACAAAGCCGGCGAGATTGAAGGATGGATTCTACATTGAAGTGAAGAATCAAGGAAGTGGAGGTATCCTTATTAGAAGAGATACCAAAGATCAAATGATGCTCGCAGCTGAGGATTATTCACGCATGAAAGAAGTAACCATTCTTGGTGAAATGAAAAACGACAAATGGGTGGATAAGACAAAAGGAAAAAAATAGAGA